>OY762654.1:0-2948783 GCA_963666205.1 Synergistales bacterium | reverse complement strand
CCATAAGATCTTTTAAGATCTTTACTGAAGCTTGCATGGGTATTGAAAAATAAGTGGCTAGATTTGAATATAAATCAGACGTTACCCTGTATATCATGTTTTACAGGACCGGGTTCTTTCCAGGGTAAATACCATAATCTGGAACCTCATAAAAGAAGACCTCAAACCCCCATGAAAAGATCTTCTTTTATGAGGACTAACTCAAAGTAAGATAACAGAGAAGGTCAGGAAATACAAAAAATCATATGCTCCTGGAACATTTTGAACAAGACAGGCAGACCTTCCCTGTAAAAACCTTTCTTTTGAACATTTGCACAAAAGAAAACTTTTCGAAACCTGGAGAAGAAAAACAGAATCAGGTAAAATTAACGATCTCCTAAACCACCGCAGGTTCTATAATGAGTTTCCCTTCAGCAAAGCGACGATAGTGAAGCATATCTATTGGCATATCGGTGTTACCTCTCACTATTAGTTGAGCTACCAGTTCACCCGTAACAGGAGCAAACATGAAACCATGGCCAGAGAAAGCTCCGGTCATGTAGAAACCCTTGACATGCTCAGCTTCACCCATTATTGGCTGGCAGTCAAGACTCATGTTATACAGACCGGCCCATTGCCTTACCACCCTTATATCCCTGGTTCTTGGAAGAAGCTTGGTAAACACACTGGCCATATGTTCAAGGAAAGAAAAATTGCTCCTCAGATCATATTCGATAGGATGTCCTACTGGACTGCAACCCCCGACAATGGTTCCATCGGGCCTCTGCTGCAAGTAATAGTTACCACTGAAGCTCATCAGCATTGGAGGACAAACACCAAGTTCTACTGGTTCGGTTACAAGAATATCGTGGTTCTCGGAATGGACAGGTAATTCAAGGTCTATCATTTCAGCTATGTCATGAAAGAAACCGCCTGCAGCATTAAGCACCACTGGTGTGTCTATTTCTCCTTTGTCTGTCACTACAGTTTTAACGGCACCATTTTCGACCTTGATATCTATAACTTCTGTAAATTTGAGAAACTCGACTCCGAGCCTTTTAGCACTTTCCATAAAGGCAAAAGTTGTGAAAAAAGGATCAGCATGACCATCTCTTTGGTAGAATGTAAAACCCAAAGCATCATCGGCGGATAGACCCGGACATATCTCGTATGCTTCATCCTTCGAAACAACGCGAGAATCAATGCCAAGGCTGTTTTGAAGCTTGATGTTTTCCTTGAGTTGGTCAAATTCGCTATCCTTGTATGCCACCATTAGATATCCACTCTGATCGAGACCTACGTTCATTCCCAATTCTTCTTCAAGGTTTTCGAAGCGTTCAAGACAGGCTTTTCCAAAACGGCAGTTCATCTCGGTGCCCCACTGGGCCCTTATACCTGCTCCACACCTCCCGCTGGAACCTGAACATATGCTACCCTTTTCTACCACTATTATGTTTTTTACACCCAGCTTGGCAAGATGGTACGCCGAAGAACAGCCCTGTACTCCTCCACCAATTACAACAATATCTGCAGTTTTCCAGGCCATTAGTGACTCACCACCTTTCCTTTCCAGGGATCATCCTTGTTCGCTTCTGTAAGGGTTCCAAGTTTAACTGGTTTCACAGGTGGTCTGTAAGTACCAGTTCCGATCTCTTCCAGGGTCTTACCAGTCATCCTGGCAATCTCTTTCATAACGATATCTCTGCAACCTCTACCCTGGCAGGGCCCCATTCCTACTCCGGTAAGCCGTTTTAACTCATCATAAGTATCATAGCCCCTTGCTATCCATTCCCTGATTTCTTTAAGGGTTACCTCTTTACAGCGACAGATAACAATATCACCTTCATCAAGTTTTCTTTTTTCCGAGCATATTCCAGCCATAGTTATTTCACCACCCTGACAGCTCTGATTTCATTAACCAGATCATTAGGCACTACTACGTGAACCACCAGGGTACTATCCTTTCTTGGTTCATTGACCTCAACTACTTTTCCTTGTGCAACAATCTCGCCGACCCTGTTCAGACAGTGCACCTGTTCACCCTTTTCCGGTCTTGGCAGCATTTCGTAGGGCAGTTTCATCAACGCTTCTTCTTCAGAACCGTAGGTAAGATCCACTACGAAACAGGCAAGTCCGGGGCAAGTAGCAACACACAGCGAACAGCCTATACACTTTGTGTAGTCGATACGTGGAACATCAATGATCTTATTGAAGGGAAGAACTGCTCCTGTAGGACAACTTGAGTAACAGGGATTGCACGGTATTTGCTGGGGACACTCTATAATAACCAGTCCATTTTTCTTCTTTTTCCAGAGTTCTGTGGGAGGTAACTCTGCTCCTGGCCGACTTTTGGTCAGAACTCCACTGTTGAATAGTTTTTCATCTTTAGTCATGTTAATCCACCTCCCAGGCCTGGCAGGTACATTTACCCACGCCGCAACGGATTTTTTCACCTGTTGCTCCAGCTCTCAGGTTATCCAGTCTCTGCCAGAACATCCCAAGCCTTTCCCCAAACTGTACTCTGTCAACATGGTCAAGTGAATGAGCCGCGCCAAGGCCAGCTATTCGTCCTTCTACCATAGCGGCAGAAGCTTCCTCTATACCATGTGCATCTCCAGCTGCCCAGATATCAGCATTACTGGTACGCATCTGATTGTCTCTTCGTGCAACATAGCCACAAAGTTCTGGGACATACATCATCTTGCAGCCAGCCTGCCATAAAAGGTCTACAGTTGGAGACAGTCCCACTGACATACAAATGATGTCACAATCTATCTTCTGGGGTTCCCCCATTAACTGATTATTGTCGTCTACAGCCTGGATATATGCTCCTTCAACCTTGTTTTCCCCAATTGCCCTTGTTATGGTATGCTTCAAGAGAACAGGAACTCCAAGACGTCTGACCTTCGCTGCATGTACCCAATAACCGCTGATGTTTGGTAAGAATTCCACTATGCCAACAACATCAACTCCTGCCTGAAGCAACTGGTAGCTAACAACAAGACCGATATTACCTGCTCCTACCATAAGAACTTTTTTACCTGGCACTACCCCGTAGACATTCATAAGGGTCTGGATCGCTCCTGCACCATAGACACCTGGAAGATCATTATTAGGGAAAGGAAGGATCTTTTCTGAAGCACCAGTAGCATTCACAATCTTTTTGGGCTTAACCAACCAGTAATTCTCCTCATTGGTCATACAGCCAACCACACCATCACCTCTGTAATAACTTTCGGCTGTAGTGTTTGTGAGAACTTCCACCTTCCCTTTAAATTGGTCAAGCTCATCCAAAAGTATTTCAGCTATCTTGAAACCCCGGGTACCAGCTCTTTCAGATTCTGAACCAAAGAACTTGTGGGTCTGTTTGATCAACTGCCCTCCTAATGCGAGGTCACTATCTACGACCATGACTTCACAACCATGAGAAGCTGCTTCTACTGCTGCAGAAAGTCCAGCGGGACCTCCACCAACGACAAGAAGTTCAGTTTCACGCAAGGTACTCACCTTCTTTTCCTTTCATCCAGCAATGCTACCTGTCCATCTCCGTGCTGGGTTTCAACGTTCATGCCTTCTTTCAGGGCTGTCACACATGTACGGACATTGGGCACTCCATCTACAACCATAAAGCAGGAGGAACATTTTCCAATAGCACAAAAGAATCCCCTGTCTCTATCCATTCTCTTTGTTTTGCGATAAGTTGTTACACCATTGGCATGAAGGGCGGCAGCAATAGGTTCTCCCTCATAACCTTCCAGATCTTTGCCATCAAAAACAAACTTGACTTTCTTTTTGTGACTGAACTCCAGTACAGGATGTTCTTTGATCCAGCCCAAATAACTCACTCCTTTCACCGAAAAAAACAGACATAATTGAGCGACTCCCCCTTGATCACTACAACTTACCTAGGAATATGTTGTTTTCATAAGATCTTTTCTATTCCCCCAATCCCTTGGTCGAGATATTATAGAAACTACCTTTTGTCAAGCACGTTTAGCGAGGCAGGAAAAAGCCGTCTCCCACGTCATCACCTTTCTGTTTCAATAGAAAGTTGAACCCCGTTACGTTCGAACGACTCCTGATATAAGGTATGACCGTGCCAAAAACCCCAACTTCAGGACCGGCCTCAGTGGTCCCCCTGAAATGACTGCCGGTAACACCTTCATGGATAAATTCTTCTCCGTATTTGAGTTTTCCTTTGGCAACCAGGGTAGCCATCTTGGCACAGGTTCCAGTCCCGCAAGGAGACCTGTCCACTGCTCCATCTCCAAATACCACCAGGTTTTTTGTCGGAAGTCCTTCTCTCTCTAGACTGAATTCTGTCAGTTCTACCTTATCAATATGTGTTTCGACAGGATGTTGGATTTTAAGTTTTCGATTCACCACATCTCTTATCTCAAGTCCCAGAGGGATCAACTTCGGAGTTTCCTGTGCGATAAGGTCCATTCCAAGTTGCCCTGCTGGCACAATGGCAAAGAAATTTCCTCCAAACGCAATATCGATCTTGATCTTGCGTCCCAATGAAGGAACTTCCACTTCCACATTCTCTTCATACAGGAAAGCAGGTACATTCTTCATAGTCACGTCCCCTACCAGGCCTTGAGAAACTTCTACGTCTAATTGAACGAGTCCAGCCGGAGAATCAAGGAAAACTGTTGTGGTCGGCTCTGTTTTGTGGATCATTCCAAGTTCAACAAGAGTCCTTGCCATCCCTATAGAACCATGCCCACACATGGAAATACTGCCACCAGCATCCATAAAAAGAACACCAAAATGAGAACCTCTCTTTTCTGGAGGCGTAATAAGAGCACCGAACATATCGTTATGCCCCCTGGGCTCTCTCATAACGAAGGTTCTGAAATCATTGTGTTTCTCCTTGAATTCAAGCCATTTATCAGCTACTGTTTCACCGTTCAGAAAAGGACCACCACCAATGATTATCCTGGTAGGTTCTCCACCCGTATGGGTATCTATAACAGCGACAGCTCGTTCTATCTCCATCACAGACCCTCCTTATAGATAGTCCATTAATTAGGCAATATTAAGAACCGCTATATGTGAAATTAATCACATTTTTAATTAAACAGCTAATACCGGTTCGTAGCACGCTCGTTCACTCTGTACGCAAAACTTGCACGGAATTATCATTATCAGATTGAGCAGATAATGAAAAGAATACTCTGTTTCGGAGATTTTGATACGGAATATCTTATCTTCCCGTATAGAATCAATAAGCAGACAAGGGATTGCTTACAGGTTCTAAACTTTCCAGGTGATATTTTTTGTTGTAAAGGAACTGCTGGCAAATCTCCTTTCTTCCGGAGTAATTCGCCTCTCCTGAACAGAATTTATTAAAGAGCAATTTAATTACGGATAGAACATTTCTTCCTATTAATTATATATTAAGAGTATGAATACCTTGTCAAAGGGAGCGAGAAAACTCGCTCCCTTTGAATTAATTAATATATATTTAATACTATTTCTGAGCTTCTGCATCCATGGTTTTCTTAACACACCAAACGGTTCCGCCCCAGACCAGTCCTAGAACAACAAGCATCCACAATACCCACATAATCATTCCTCCTCTTCAGTGTTAGATACACTTATTAGTGTTAATCCAACACGGCAGGATATTTCATCACTTTGTTGAACCAGTTATTGAGCAGGATAATTACAGCAAAACAGGGTATCCACTGATAGAACATTGTCCCAACAGTAAAGGTATACTTGGAAATCGGGAGCCATTTCATCCATTCGCCAGGATACCAGGTAGCTGCCTGCCAGACCCACCAGCTGAACAGAACAACGAAGATAACTGGAATCAGGTAAAGCAGGTTCCATATCCATCTTGCATTTATGTTTGAAGTTGGGGCAATATGTTCATCGTAAACTTTGCCGATCCCGTATTTCATCATTGCGATGGTTATGAAGACACCGCTTGCAAGAAGTCCAACGCCCCATACCCAGTCCTGGTTATCCTGGAAAGCCATGCTGTAGGATGAAGGAAGACCAAGAATTGTAATGGCCACTCCTGCAAAAAGAGCCGCTTTGGTACGTGTCCAGCCCATATCAAGGAGCAAACGCACTCCGAGTTCCACCATTGAAAGGAGTGAGGAAAGCGCGGCAAAAGAAAGGGCTACGAAAAACATAATTGCGGCAAGATGACCCATTGGCATTGTAGTGAAAAGCCTTGTAAGGTGAATGAATGTAATACCACTGTTTCCGGCTGCAAGGATAGGAGCAGGATCGGGTGAAAGAGCAAAGATCGTAGGAATGACAACCATTGCGGCAAGCATACCAGCGCTTGTATCTGCAAAACAGACTAGAGTAGCATTTAAAGATATATCTTCCTCGTTCTTAACATAAACGAAGTAAGTAAGCATAAGGCCCCATCCTGCCCCGGTGGACCAGGCAATCTGGGTAAAAGCCTCGAGCCAGACTTTGGCGCTTCCGAACAGTTTAATGTTGGCTGGCGAGAAAAGGTACTCAAGACCTGCCAAAGAGCCGGGAAGAGTAATAGCACGGAGCATTAACACTATAAGTAAAATGAAAAGAGCAGGAATAAGTATCTTGTTTATCCTCTCAATACCTGTCTGAATACCCTTCATGATGACAAGTGTACAAATGATCATGGCAACAACATGAAAGACCATCTTATCAGTTGGATTATTACTGAAAGTGGTCCATAAAAGTTCTGTATCAAGACCGGATTTTATAACACCGGTAAAAGCGTAGACAGCATAGCGGAGGCAATAACCCACTACTACTGCATAATAAAAGGTAACACAAAGACATATCCAGGCTACTATACCGCCCATCCACGTATATTTCTCTCCAATGAATTTCTTGAACGAACCGATGACTCCAAACCTCGTAGACTTACCCAGCACAGCCTCGGCCATCATAATAGGAATACCCCAGAGGAACAATGCAAGAATACAAAGTACTATGAAAGGGCCACCTCCATTAGCTGCGGCAACCCGGGGAAATCTCCAGATGTTGCCAGTACCAACCGCCATCCCTATTGCCGATAGAATAAGGCCAGTTCGGGATCCCCACTGTTCCGTCTTAGCAGTCTTTCCACTCATAAATAATAACGCCCCCTTTACTTCTTTTTATACAGATTCCCCTAAAACTGCATATAGAAGCCACCTCTAACATCAGAAAGATCAGTTTAATCTCTGGGTCACCATCACCTCCACCCTATCCAGGCGTTAAATTGCAAAAGGCCACAATAAGGACGAATGTTAATATTCTTCATTGTTTTTAACGCTGAATTAACTCTGTTGCCTCTTTATTGACACTTCACAAGGCAAGATATTTTCTGCACCCCTATCTCCTTTTGCTATGACATACTCATATATTCTGTCCTTTTAACATGTTTATATCCTGTAAAAGCGATAATTTCTCATCATAATCCCTGCAAGGAAAATCAAGGGATGAGCGCTGCTTTCTTTAGGACAGAGTGTTCAGGAGATTACACGGCAGACTCAACACATCACCCTTGCAACTAAAACACACAGGAGATTCACTTCCAGGAAAAGAATTTTCTGTTTTTTGAATAAATATCACAGGCTGTCATTACATATGGGGTTTGCCTGTCCAACTGGTTAACTTGTTTATAAGAATATTTTAGAAACACGGCTAACTATAAACTTATGTACATTAGTAGCAAACCGAAGAAACTAGATACAATCCTGAACAGAAAAGGGACACGATCAAAAAAATCTTAATATTCGAAAAGACAGGCAAAATTGTACAGATGAAAAGAAAAGAAGAATGGGTTTTCTGATTTCACTTGCTGGTCCAAACAGTGAAGAGGAAATGGAAATGATAAAATCTGCTTAGAATGGATATGCTGCTACTTTTGTGAATATTGTAGGGCAGACCAGCTTAAACGAAAATTATTGTAAAACAAGAGGAATCTTTCTGTCAAGAAAATTGAAGCACTTTGGGAGAGAAGAAAAAAAAGGAAGTGCCGAATAACGGCACTTCCTTTTGATCATTCTTTGGATTCCTCACTATCCTTTATCTGCTGTAAAGCCTGTTTTCTAACTTGTTCGGCAAGTTGATGCCCTCTCTCGGTAGCAGCACTGATAGCTCTCATAAAAGCTGTCCTGATCTGGGCGTCTTCGAGTTCGTATATTCCTTCTATTGTCGTGCCTCCCGGGGTTACTACCTGATCTCTTAGTTCGGCCGGATGGACATCGGCTGATAAAAGGAGTTCTGCTGCACCAATTGCAGTACTTGCTGCAGCTTTACAAGCCAGATCCCTTGGAATGCCGACACGAAGTCCTCCATAGGTCAAAGCCTCAATAACCAGGTATATATAGGCAGGACCAGATCCCGACATAGCTGTCAGCGGATCCATAAATCTTTCTTCAACCATTTCAACAAGCCCCATGGTTTGCAGAAGACCATCAACCATTGATAAGTCATCATTGGAAAGACTCTTGGAGGGCGTGTATACAGTAAAAGCTTTTTTCACAATAGCACATGTATTTGTCATCCCCCTGATCCATTTCACATCAGGCAGGACCTTACATAGTAAAGACAGTTCCAGAGCTGCAGCCATTGAGATACATATTTTACCCCTTATTCCTTCAGATACTTCAAGGGCTAATGGTATTACCTGAAAAGGTTTTACTGTAAACAAAACAAGGTCTGCCTCTTCAGCAGCAAGCCTGTTATCAGAAATAACCCTGACGCCCATCTTCTCAAGCGATCGGCCCTTCTCCAGCTTTCTCCTGGTAGCTGTGACTTCATATCCCTCGGATATGAGACACTTACATATGGCAGATCCTATAATACCAGCACCTAGAACTGCAATCTTCATTTTTTTTGTATTTCCCATTCTTCACACCCCATCCAGATAGTAAAGTGAATTGTTTCAACACAGGTAAAATGATTCTTAGGTTATTTTACCCATAAATTCCCTTGTCCATTCATACATCCCGATAGCAGCGGCTACACTTGCATTAAGAGATGCGGTCTTCCCGCTCATAGGAATACTTCTAAGTTCATCACATTTAGAAGCTGCAAGCCTGGATAATCCTTCACCTTCAGAACCTACGACGAGACCAAGCCTTGATGGCATATCATCTTCCCATATTCCCCGTTCTCCCTTGTGATCAAGACCTACAATCCAGAAACCGGCCTTCTGAAGAAGTTGAAGAGTCCTTGAGATATTCACCACACATATAAGAGGAACCCTTAATGCAGAACCTGCACTTATCTTGATTACAGTCCCCGTAGGTGATGAAGAACGTTTGCTTGGGAATATCACTCCAGAAGCGCCAGCCGCTTCTGCACTACGGATAATTGCACCGAGGTTATGGGGATCCTGTATGTGGTCGAGAATTATTAACATGCTGGGTTTGGCAGGATCCAGTCCATGTATAAAATCATCAAGATCAATAGGTTCAAATGCTTCTATGCGCACAACTATACCCTGATGGTTTTCTCCTTTGGAAAGTTTCTCAAGAACACCTGCGTGAACCTTTTCAAGGACAATATTTTTTGCAGATGTGATTTCCTCAACTCTGTGGGAAAAGGTTTTGTCTGCAGATTCTGAAAGCAGAACTTTTACACATTTTGAAGGAAACTCTGAAAGTAATGTCAGTACGGGCTGTCGACCCCAGCAGAGTTCCGTTCCATTCCTTGGATTCTTTATATTTACCAGGATAATCACCTATCCTTCCGCTGTGTATCTTTCATATACTCCTTCAGGCTGCGGGAAGTGTAACCTTTCCGGGATTTTAGCAGATTATCAGGAGTTCCATTGAAGACTACCCTTCCGCCTTTATCTCCACCCTCAGGTCCCAGATCGATTATGTAATCTGAAGAAACCAGAACATCAAGGTTATGTTCTATTACAAGAACACTATTACCCTTGTTAACAATCTTATGCAGTATTTTCAATAGTTTTCTGACATCTGTATAGAAGAGGCCTGTAGTAGGTTCATCAAGGATATATAGGGTGTGACCAGTAAAGCGTTTGCTCAACTCCTTGCCCAGTTTGACCCTCTGAGCTTCTCCTCCACTGAGAGTTAGGGCAGACTGCCCCAGTTTAATATATCCAAGACCAGCATCCTGCAAAAGTGCAAGTTTGGATGAGATACGGGGTATATCCTCAAAAAAGGTCTTCGCTTCATCTACAGTCATATCAAGAACTTCTGAAATATTTTTACCTTTATAATGTACTTCAAGAGTTTCGCTATTATACCTTTTTCCATCACATACCTCACATTTAACATAAACATCGGGCAGGAAAAGCATGGAAACTTTCACAGAACCTCCTCCGCCACATGCTTCACATCTTCCCCCTTTGATATTGAAACTGAACCGGCCAGGAGAATAACCCCGCATTCGGGATTCCTGGACTTTGGAAAAAAGCTCCCGTATAAGAGTAAATACCCCCGTGTAAGTGGCAGGGTTGGACCTCGGAGTTCTCCCTATAGGGGACTGATCTACAAGAACTACATTTTTCAGTACTTCCCAGCCTTCAATTCCCAGATATTTGCCGGGCCTCTCTCTAAAATCCGAATCAAGAGACCGTTTAAGTCCCTTGTAAAGTACCTGATGGGTCAAAGTACTCTTGCCGGAACCTGAAACCCCGCTGATACATGTAAGGACACCCAGCGGTATATTTACATTGATATTTTTCAGATTATTATGACAGGCACCGATCACCTTTATCCAGCTCTCAGGTTTTCGAGGAGTAGCTGGAGTCTTAGTTATTGCTGATGCGTAGCCTTTAAGAAATGGTGCAGTCAGAGATCTCTCAGTTGTAATATGATCCAGATCTCCTGACTGGATTATTTCTCCACCCTTTTCGCCAGCTTCAGGTCCCATTTCAATTAAGAAATCAGCATTACACATAGTATCACGATCATGTTCCACCACTATAACAGTATTTCCAAGATCTCTTATCGACAACAATGTCTTTAGTAAACGGTCCGTATCTCTTGGATGAAGGCCAATTGTAGGTTCATCAAGGACATACATAACGCCTGTCAGCTTAGAACCTATCTGGGTGGCCAATCGGATTCTCTGACTCTCTCCGCCACTGAGGGAATCAGCTCTTCTGTTGAGTGAAAGGTATCCCACCCCCACATCCATGAGGAAACTCAGCCTTTTCATCAACTCCACAATAACCTGGCCGACAATTGAATCTTCTTTAGCACTGAGGTTAATCCCGTTAACTATTGCTATAAGGTCCTGAACTGGAATTTCTACCAGATCACCCATTGTATATTTCCCTACTCTAACCATAAGAGCTTCAGGTCTGAGACGTAATCCGTGGCATTTCTGACATATATCTTCAACCCTGAACTTGGAAAGGTCATCAATAACATTATCTGAATCAGTTTCCCTCCATCGGCTCTCAAGCCACGGTAATAATCCCTCGTATCTCCCCATATAGGTCCTGACCTTTGACCTGTCTCTGAATTCAAGTGATATTCTTTGATCGGAACCATAGAGAATAAATTCTTTTTCCCTTTGCGAAAGATCTTTAAAGTGTTTCGAAAGATCCCAATTGTTATATTCTGCAAAACGCTCAAGCTTGTTGATCATATAGTGTTTTTTCTTCCAGGGAAGCAGGGCACCCTCAAATATTGAGCGCAGAGGATCTGTCGTCGACTCTTCTGAAAAATACTGGTGACTTCCGAGACCTGAACAGTCAGGACAAGCTCCGTAAGGACTGTTGAATGAAAAAAGTCTGGGTTCGACTTCCGGGAGTGATATACCACATTCAGGACATACATAATTTTCAGTGAGTATCCTCTCTGAAGACTCACCACAGATCATCACATACCCTTCGCTTAAAGAAAGAGATGTTTCCACTGCTTCAGCTATTCTGTTCTTCCTTTCAGGCAAAACCTTAAGCCTATCTACGATGACCTCAATATTATGTTTTTTGTTCTTATCCAGAGGTATATCTTCTTCCAGCCACATAACAGAACCATCCACTCTGATACGCATAAAACCCTGTTCCCGATTCCTGGCAAAGAGATTCCTGAACTCGCCCTTCTTTCCTCTGACCTGGGGAGACAGAATTTCTATCTTTTCGCCTTCGAAGTTCCGGTAGAGTTCATCAAGGATCTCGTCAAGTGAATATTTTATTACAGGCATTCCACATGAAGGACAATGAGGTATACCGATTCGACCGAAAAGGAGACGAAGATGATCGTATATTTCCGTGACAGTACCTACTGTTGATCGGGGATTATGGGAAGTCCCCTTCTGTTCTATGGATATAGCGGGGGAAAGGCCGGAAATATCATCCACATCCGGTTTATCCTGAACACCCAGAAACTGACGAGCATATGCTGAAAGTGACTCAACATACCTTCTCTGTCCCTCTGCGTAAAGAGTATCAAAAGCAAGAGAAGATTTTCCTGATCCAGAAGGACCCGTTATCACTACAAACTTATCTTTTGGAATATTTACGCTTATGTTTTTGAGATTGTGTTCTCTTGCTCCCTGAATTCTTATGAAACGTTCCACTCTGTTCTTCTCCTCCATTTCTGCTGACAAGAAGATCTCTTATCCTTGCGGCTTTTTCGAAATCAAGCTTCTCTACGAAATTCCACATCATTTCTTCAAGAATCTCTACGGGTAGTCCATTTGAAACATCGTCATTGGCGACCCTGCTTGAAAATGGGATTTCCTTGACAATATCCTCAGGAAGCAGGCTGATGATATCCTTGGAAATGGAGGTGGGGATAATATTATGTTCTTCATTATACTTTAACTGGAGGGACCGTCTACGTTGCGTCTCTTCCATAGCAGTTCTTATACTCCCGGTAATATCATCTGCATATAATACGACCATGCCAGAAACATTTCTGGCAGCTCTTCCCATAATCTGAATGAGAGATCTGTGGGAACGAAGAAACCCTTCCCTGTCTGCATCAAGGATCGCTACAAGAGCCACTTCAGGAAGGTCCAGTCCTTCTCGGAGAAGGTTTATCCCGACAAGGACAGAAACGTTTCCCTTGCGTAGATCCTGGAGAAGTTCAGCTCTCTCAAAAGCATTGAGCTCCGAATGGATATATTTGACCTTAAAACCCAACTCTGCCAGATACTCTGCCAGATCCTCCGAGGCTCTTTTTGTAAGAGTGGTAACAAGGGCTCGCTGTTCGTTTTTTACGATAATCCGGAGTCTATGAACAAGGTCATCTACCTGACCTGTGGCAGGAGAGATTTCAACTTCCGGATCAAGAACTCCCGTGGGACGGACTATCTGTTCTACTATGTTCTGACTTACAGTCTTTTCCCAATCACCTGGTGTAGCTGAAACGAAAATAACCTGCTTAAGATATTGCTTGAATTCTTCCCAGTTTAAAGGCCTGTTGTCCAGACACGAAGGAAGTCTGAATCCATTTTCAACCAACGTCAATTTTCTGGCGCGATCTCCATTATACATTCCCCTGATTTGAGGAATGGTGATATGGGATTCATCGATAACCATCAGGAAATCTTCCGGGAAAAAATCAAGCAGGGATCCTGGAGCCTCTCCAGGACCCCTGCCATCAAGGAAACGGGAATAGTTCTCGATGCCGGAACAGTATCCGACTTCGGACAACATCTCCATATCATATCTGGTTCTCATTTTGATCCTTTGTGCTTCCAGATATTTTCCAGACCTAAGAAACCTCTCGACTGTTTCTTCCATTTCAGCTTCAATTTTAATCAAAGCATCTCTTATAGCATTCTCATTTGTAACGTAATGTTGTGCCGGAAAGATGGAAGCTTTTTCTTTTACTTCAATTGATTTGCCACGAAGGGGATCAATCTCTTCTATCCTTTCAATCTCTTCATCAAAAAATGAAATCCTTAAAGCATTATCACTATAAGCCGGAAATATCTCAATGATATCGCCCCTCGCTCTGAAGTTCCCCGGCTGAAGGTTGATATCATTTCGTTCATAGTAATTCTGTACAAGTTTCTCCATAAATGAGCGCCTGCCAAAAGTATCTCCAACTTGGAATCTAAAGACAGCATCTTCATAAGTTTGCCGTTTACCAAGACCGTAAATACATGAAACACTTGCAACAACAATCACATCTTTTCTCTCCAGAAGTGATTTAGTAGTGGCAAGACGTAGTTTTTCGATCTTTTCATTTATGGACGCATCCTTTTCAATATAAACATCGCTGGAAGGAACATATGCTTCTGGCTGGTAGTAATCATAATAACTCACGAAATAGTTTACTGAATTAAAAGGGAAGAAAGATTTGAACTCACTGTAAAGCTGTGCCGCAAGGGTTTTATTATGGGCAAGTACAAGAAGGGGACGTTGGATATCCTGGATGACATTTGCAATGGTAAAGGTTTTTCCGCTTCCAGTAACACCAAGAAGAGTCTGATACTGGTATCCGGAACTGATACCCTGAAGAAGATCTTTAATAGCCTCGGGTTGATCTCCCGATGCATTCCATTTCGATTTGAGTTCAAATCGGTCCATTTAATGCTCCAATTCTTATAGTTCATAATAAATAAACAAGGAGCGAAGAGGAATTCCTCGACGCTCCTGATCCTACATGTCTAATCCCATTCTCGCTTGAGAGGATAAGATACAACTCTTTTACGCTGGCACGGTATCGGGATTATCTCCTGGGAGGCTATGAGTGTCAAAAGAAGTTTCATTCGCCATATCAGTATCAGGGATTTTTTCGTTAACATTTTCCCCTGTTTCCGATTCATCAACTATTGGAAGTTCTTCTTCCATCCCTAGTATAGCATCAAGTTCCTTGCCTTCAATTACCTCTTTTTCAAGTAAGGTTTTTGCTACTTTCGCCAGATCTTCTGAATTATCTGTTAAGATCTGACGGACTTTGTTGTAACAGGAATCTATTATATTACGTATCTCCTGATCAATAGCATAGGCTATTTCTTCGCTGTAATTTCGTTCCTCGGCAATATCACGGCCCAGGAATATCTCCTGACGCTTGTGACCAAGTTTAACAAGGCCAAGGCGATCACTCATCCCAAATTCCATAACCATCTGTCGAGCAATCTGGGTAGCCCTCTCAAGGTCATTCCCTGCACCTGTGGTTACATCTCCAAATTCAAGTTCCTCGGCGACTCGACCACCGAGAAGAATACAGATCTTATTTTCAAGTTCAAGTTTAGACATAAGGAATCTGTCTTCTTCCGGAAGCTGCAGGGTATAACCAAGTGCCATGTGGCCACGAGGAATGATAGAGATCTTATGTACTGGATCAGAACCGGGAAGATGTTTAGCAACAAGGGCATGACCTGTTTCATGATAAGCAATAATATTTTTTTCTCTTGGACTTATCAGTCTGCTTTTTCTCTCGGGACCAGCTAGAACGCGATCGATACCTTCTTCAAAATCATCCATTTCAACGATCTGTTTCCCTTGACGGGCGGCAAGAAGAGCAGCCTCGTTAACGAGATTAGCAATATCCGCTCCTACAAAACCTGGAGTTCTTCTTGCTATCACACCAAGATCAATGTCAGCTGCAATCTTTTTATCTTTTAGATGAACTTTCAGGATGGCTTCCCTCCCTTTGACATCAGGCCTGTCAACAACTATATGCCTGTCAAATCGGCCTGGCCTCAGAAGTGCAGGGTCAAGGATATCCGGTCTGTTGGTTGCAGCTATAAGTATGATACCTGTTGTTTCATCAAAACCGTCAAGCTCTACAAGAAGTTGATTCAGGGTCTGTTCCCTTTCATCATGCCCTCCTCCCAATCCTGCCCCGCGATGTCTACCTACAGCATCCATTTCATCAATAAAGATTATACAGGGCTGATATTTTCTTGCCTGTTCAAAAAGGTCTCTTACCCTGGCAGCTCCTACTCCAACAAACATCTCGACAAAGTCTGAACCGCTGACACTGAAAAAGGGAACATCTGCTTCTCCGGCTGAAGCACGAGCGAGAAGGGTTTTACCTGTTCCAGGAGGGCCAAGCAACAGAACTCCTCTGGGAACCCTGGCACCAAGAGCGACAAACTTACTGGGATCTCTGAGGTATTGAATAACCTCACTCAATTCCTCTTTGGATTCATCACAGCCAGCGACATCATCAAAGGTCACCTTGGGTCGATTGTCCAGAAAAAGTTTGGCTTTGCTCTTGGCAAAATTCATTACCTTTCCTCCACCACCCTGCATGTGGTAAAGGAAAAATATCCACACTCCTATCAGCAGAAGAGTAGGGAAAAGTGACGAAAGGATCGCTGCCCACCATGGAGTTTTCTGTGGAGGTTCAACTTTAACATCTACCCCTTTATCCGCAATCTGCTTTGCCAGGTCACCCACACCAACTACATATGTTTTAAAAGTCTCTCCGCTTGTGAATTCTCCCTGAATAACTGAATCATTTATATTTACAGTGTTAACCTTACCAGTATCGACAGCGGAAAGGAACTGACTGTAACTGATCACCTGGGAATCAGGAGGATTCTCCGTCGGAGAAAGAAAAACGTTAACCAGACTGACTACAAGAACAATTAATATTAAGTACAGACCTAAGTTTTTAGCTAAACGGCGCAAATGATCGCCACCTCTCATCCTTTCAGAATTTCATTGTTACACTTTTCCACACGATAGATATCAGGAAGATTTCTCCAAATTCCAGCATAATCAAGACCATAACCTACAACAAAATCGTCGGGTATCTCAAAACCTTTAAAATCAACTTCAACATTGATCTTCCTTTTTTCAACTTTATCTAATAATACACATACTTTCACGCTTTTTGGTGAACGTTCCTTAAATAATTTCACCAGGTAAGACAGTGTAAGTCCAGTATCAACTATATCCTCTACAATCAAAACATGTTTATCCTTGATGCTGGCATCCACATCCTTGATAATTTTCACTATACCGGAAGTCCTCGTAGAATCTCCATATGAAGAAACAGCCATAAAATCAAGAACTACTTTTACATCTTTGTTTATAAAACGAACCAGATCGGAAAGGAAGACAACTGCACCTTTAAGTATGCCTATGACGACAAGGTCCTCTCCTCTATAAAGAGTACTTATTTCCAGCCCAAGTCTTTTAACCCGATCCTCAATCTCTTGTGATCCTATAAGTACATTGGACAGAACATAATCCATGCTCAAGCTCCTTCCGCCAAAGTAACAGGCAATACTGTAATTCGTAGTAACATATCAGTCTTCTCCTTACTGACCAGACAGGAGTTATCGTTATCAGACAGTGAAGGAAACCAGAATATTCTACTTCCTAGGGAAAAAACAGGCCAGGCATTCCGGGCCCACCAGGGGATACTCTGATAATCTGAGCCTGAACAGAATTCAGCATGACTGGTAATTTGAAGGGATACCTGTTCAGGTAGAGGAATAATAGCCTGTCTGCAGCCGGAACCTGGATTTGCAAATTTTTGCTTAATGGTTTCCCATTCTATCTTCCATCCATTCCAGAAACATTCGCCTGTGAACTCTTCCTCAGGAAGTGTAACGGAAAGTGCCGGTTTTTCCTTGAATATATCTGAATCGACAAGACCAACAAAGCCCTTACCAGCACATAGTTCAATTGAATCCTGCCATTGAAATCTCCATCGGCCTGAATCTCTGATAAGGGTTACCAGGTTTTCCAGTCTCTTTCTGGGCAGGCATGTCATACCAAAAGTTCTCCCAATCGACCTGATAAATATAACAAGATCCTCATTCTTGAGTTTTCTGGCCCGGTTAAGATCAAAACTGTAAACGCTGCCAGGAATTTTTCTCTCGAGATAAATTCTAATAGATTCTGATCTATCTTCTTCGAGTTCTCTGAAAAATCTCATATTACCGGCAAGGTCGATAATATGTTTTTTTGCCTGAGCATTGATGTTCTTCTCTATCCAGGGTAAAAGTTTATGTCTTATTCTGTTGCGAGTCATGGCAATATCGTTATTAGTAAGGTCTTCACACCATGTTATATTCCTGGATCTCAGTATTTCTCTTAACTCTTCCCTGTAAAAGTCTATAACAGGACGGATTATCCGTTCCCGTTTTTCAGGGATCCCGACCAGACCAAATGGACCTGTACCTCTTGTGATGTTGTGGATGACTGTTTCAGCCTGGTCATCAGAATTATGAGCTACAGCTATCAACGATGCTTGATGTGACTCTATTACAGAATAGAGAAATTCATACCTGACCCTTCTTGCAGCCTCTTCGGTAGACTCTCCCTTTGCCTTAAGATGGGGAACAGATCGATGTTCGACTTCGCAATCAAGACCCCATGAAGTACATAAAGATTTGACAAAGTCTGCATCGTTTCTGGAATCCTCACCTCTAATACCATGCTCAAGGTGGGCAACAACAATCTTTCCAGTCCAGAATTCATTGAAAAACCATAACATAGCCACAGAATCGCTTCCGCCGGAAACCGCAAGAACAATGGTTTTATCTTCACTCCACCAACCCTGCCTTATCCCGATATTCATAAACTTTCTTCGAAGGAAGGAATTCGAAAGGTTGAATGGCAACGATTTTGAAGTAAGATGATCTTTCCTCATCTGGACGCTCTTTTCTGAAGGAGTGGGAGAGGATATACCTCTCTCCAGATTGGAACTGACCTGAAAGATCAGTTCGGTTCTGACTGACGATCATGTATTATAACTGTAAATACCGGCTTAGACAAGATTCGTCATTCCCTTGATACCAGAGATACCTGTTCCAACCTGGATAAAATGACCTAGCCCCGGAACTCTTACTGGACATTTCTCGAAAAAAAAGCCCCCACATTAAGTGAGGGCTTTATCTTTCCAATTGGTGGCGGTGACTGGAATCGAACCAGTGACACTACGGGTATGAACCGTATGCTCTAGCCAACTGAGCTACACCGCCAGTTGGTTGCGGGGGCAGGATTTGAACCTGCGACCTTCGGGTTATGAGCCCGACGAGCTTCCTAACTGCTCCACCCCGCGATATTAAAGATTAATCTACTGGTGCCGGACGCGGGACTCGAACCCGCACGGACTCTCGTCCACAGGATTTTAAGTCCCGTGCGTCTACCACTTCCGCCAGCCCGGCCAGCGCTCAAATATTATAGGGATGAATAGCAATTCCGTCAAGGAAAAAAGGAATATATTTATTTTTTCCTTGACTTCAGCAAAAAAGAGCATTTAGGGAAAGTATTTAAGATTGTCTACATTATCAGGCATAAGGTTCTTACTTATCTTTCTTAACGGAATGACTGTCACTTATTAATTCACCGGCGATAGCGAAATTAGAATGTTCCATCTCATCTATTAGAATCCTGACTTGTTCTGGCCTGACCTCAAGACATCTACATATTGTTTTTGTCAGTTCAGAAATAAGCACCCTTTTCTTTTCAACGGTCCTTCCCTTGAGAAGGTGAATTTCAACTATTGGCATTAATAGACCTCCACTGAATCAGAATTATAATGAGTATATTAGTTTTCATAGGGAAAAGCAAAATATCATTCTGAAATACTGGTGTCTATTACCCCTGGTTCTGTTCATAGAAACATAATGATTTGACATCACAGGGATACCATGCTAAACTCCCCAAAGAATAAATACAATGCACTACTTCATCATAACAGAGCGACTGGAGGCTATATATTGAAATCTAAATCTACTTTAACAAACCCCCAATCATTCGACAATTTGGGAGAAAATACCTTTCTTGACAAGAATGAGAACCCCTTTCCGCTGCCCCCTTCTCCGATGGAAGAGATAAGAGATCTCCTGCCCCAATTATTTCTCAACAGATATCCAGAATCGAGCTATAGAAAGTTAAGGGAATGTCTTTCTTCTGTAACTGGATTCCCTCCTGAAAATATAGTAGTTGGGAATGGTGGAGATGAAATACTCTGGCTATTGTATGCCTCTTATGTAAAACCCGGGGATACGGTATTAACAATGGATCCAAGTTTTTCAGAATATTCCCATTTGTCCAAAGTTTATAATGCAGAACAGAGAACAGTCCCGATACTTTTAAATGGTGGCATCTTTTCTCTTGATGAAGAAGATTTTATTGATTCCCTATCAGCTTCATCCCCCTCTCTTGTGTTGATTGATTCCCCAAACAATCCCACAGGGTTATCCCTATCTTCAGGATTTATCGATCAAGTTACGCATTTATCTCCAGGTATAACAGTTATTGACGAAGCATACGGAGAATTCGCATCTCACAATTATCTGAAAAAGATCAGTAATACAACAATTCCTCACAGGACAGTGATTTTAAAAACCTTGTCAAAGGCATGGGGTTTAGCCGGAGTTCGATTGGGTTATGCCATATGCAGTGATGATGTGGCGTCCAAAGTGAATGAAATACGTTGCCCTTATAACGTAAATGTGTTGTCCCAGGAAGTGGCGAGGATTATGCTCTCCTATAGTGAATGGATGGAAAGCAGAGTTTCCACCATAAGGTATATAAGGGACAAGTTCATTACGTCCGTTAACAGAATTTCCAGGTGGCGGGCTTTCCCTAGTAACTCAAATTTTGTTCTTCTTCAGACAGGTATTAACCGGAACCTTATCAGGCAAAGCATGGAAAATCAGGGAATCCATATCAAATATATTAATATGCCTGCTTATCCAGGAACATGGTTAAGGATATCTGTCGGGAAAGAAGAAGATATGAGTCTGATACTGGAAGTCCTGGTAAGACTATCTGATTTCGTCAATAAAAATGACCATACTCTTGACAATGATCTTGATATAGCTTGATGATCATTGATCAAAGGATAGGCATGCCGCTTTAGCTCTTCTTTTAGATGATTTGTTACAGGCTTGCATTGTGGAAATATTACTGCTACAATCTTGCTAAATGATTAAGGTTGTATTTTCCAGAAGGGGTGAAAAATATGGTGGAGAAATGGAAAGATCGTCTTACCGATCAACTTTCAAGGGCTGTACTTGCCCTTGATAACCCGGAGGAAGTTTACTGTTTCCTTGAAGATATTGCCACCATTGGCGAAATACGAGCACTCGCACAGAGGCTTGAAGTTGCAAGGCTTTTGGATGATGGCTACACCTATCCCCAGATAGCCCAGCAAACAGGCGCCAGCACCGCTACAATAAGCAGGGTCAAGAAATTCCTTGAATATGGCGCTGATGGGTATAAGATCGTACTTGAGCGATTAAAGAAGTAG
This sequence comes from Synergistales bacterium, assembly GCA_963666205.1. Classification (GTDB taxonomy): domain Bacteria; phylum Synergistota; class Synergistia; order Synergistales; family JAFGMB01; genus JAENYO01. Next base: position 2,927,691 of record OY762654.1, on the reverse strand, counting down.
ACGGTTTAAACACAACTAACGGCCCTTCTGTCATAAAGGGCCGTTAGTTGTGTTTAAACATTATTCTGGTAAGGTAATGTTTTTTCTCTGCGATGATAGTTGCAGCTGGGCCGAAGAGAACATTTTTCACATTTGGGTTTCCTTGCTGTACATATACCTCTTCCATGTGAAATTATGTTCAGATGGGCTCCCAGAAATCTCGAAGGCTCAATAATTCCTTCCATTACCTGCTGGATCTCTTCTGGCTTAAGGTTACTGCCAACCCACCCTATTCTTCTGCAGAATCGAGAAACATGAGTATCTACTGGGAAAGCCGGTATTCCAAGTTCAAAAACAAGGACACAGGCTATCGTCTTTGGACCGACTCCAGGCATCCGCTGAAGCAGAGACTGGACCCTTTCTCTGCTTGCTCTTTTAAGAATTTTTAAAGATAATTCACCAAATTCCTCGAGTATAATTTCAAGAATATATCTTATTCTCCTGGCTTTAATGTTAGCCAAACCAGCAGGTCTTATAAGATAAACCAGCTCTTCTGGACTTGCTTTATAAACATCATCCCATTGTTGATAAGCATCTTTAAGCCTTGAGAAAGCAATATCCCGGTTCCTGTCATTAGTATTTTGGGATAATAAAGTCAATATCAGTCCATCTAGTGGGTCCTCGTGTCCAAGATCAGGGGGGTTACTTTCCATTCCCCAGGTTTTCTCAAGGATATCCAGAGTTATTTTAATGTTGTGATCCTTGGATAGAACCTCATTTTTTATATCGTTCGAATAATTAACTGGTTTACGCATTGCTGTACAGTTCCGGCTTTTCACTATCGGCTTTTCCGGAATCGTTATTACCTCCAAGTTGCTTGGTTAAGCTGACAGATATATCTAACCAGCTCTTAAGGCGGGTTTTAACCTTGCCATGAATGCAATCTTCCGGATAGACCCCGTCAGGGCCAGCTTCACCTGCAGGTACATCAGTAAGAATTTCAATACCCTGATCAATGGTCTTAATTGCCCATACATGGAAAGTCCCTTCTTCGACTGCATTGACTACTTCCTTATTGAGCATGAGGTTTATGCAATTCTGCCAGGGTATCATAACACCTTGGTCACCCTTCAGACCTCTTGCTTTACAAAAGCGGAAAAACCCTTCAATCTTCTCATTAACTCCCCCAATAGGCTGTATGTTGCCAAACTGGTCAACCGAACCAGTTACGGCTACGGACTGCTTCAGAGGTACATCTGAAAGAGCAGAAAGAAGGCAATACAGCTCAGTTGAAGATGCACTGTCTCCCTCAATTCCTCCATAATTCTGTTCAAAAGCTATCCTCGCTGAAAGGGATAGAGGCATATCCTGAGCATACTTGCTACCAAGGTAACTGCTCAGAATGAGTAATCCTTTATTATGAATAGGACCAGCCATTTTTACTTCTCTTTCTATATTTACGACCCCTTCTTTTCCCATAAACACATTGGCAGTTATACGGGAAGGATGGCCGAACATATAGTCTTCCAGGCTTAGTACAGCCAGACCGTTTATCTGACCAATCCGGGTACCTTCAGTGTCTATTCTTATAAGATTTTCGTGGAAAGCTCTATCAATTCTTTCCTGAATCAGGTTGGAACGGAATCTTTTTTCCTGAATTGCCTTATAGACATGATCAGATGTAACGACGTCAGCACCATCCATCCCAGCCCAGGCTGATGCCTCAACAATTACTTCTGTTATCCTGTTGAACTGCGTAGACATTCGATTCTGATGATCTGCAAGACGGCATGACCATTCAACAACTTCTCCGACTCCATCACAAGTAAAGGGTTTTATATTCTGTTCCTTTTCGATAAAACTCGAAACAAAAAGAGCCATTTCTTTTTCAGATTCGGGAGTCCTTGTCATGTCAATATCAAAATCTGCCTTTATTTTGAATATCTTCTGAAACTCTGGATCGTAGATTTGAAGCAATCTGTAAAGGTATCTTGTTCCTACCATTACAACTTTTACGTTTATGGGAATTGGCTGAGGTCTCAGCGAAGAAACAGGGATGGCTCCATACTGTTCACCAAGATTCTCTATCCTGATCTCCCCGGTACGTAGAATCTGCTTAAGTCCCTCCCATGCCATGAAATTACGTAAAACTTTTTCAGCATCAAGAAGAATATATCCTCCATTAGCACGGTGGAAGTCACCCGCCATGATCTTGCGGAAGTCCGTGTATAGATAACCCTGCCTGCTCTCATATTCAAGTTTACCGTTAAGGTTATAATAAGTAGGGTTCGTTGCCCAGATTACGGGAGCCCCTACATCAGGGTCATTGCTCACAAGTACGTTGATCGTGTAACGACTGAAATCAACCTCAGCTGACTCGTCTTTCGCAGCCGCAACAAAAACATTAAAATTGGTTACTATATCTTCAGTCAGGAAATCGATCCATTCACATAGTTTTTCATTACTTTTGTATTTCTCCTTTATTTCTTCAAGATAGGGTGTAATAGCTGTCCTACAGATCTCAGCTTCCAGTTCATTGATCTTTTCTTTGAGAGATTTTTCCTTATCTCGAATTGTTCTTAGAACTTCAAGTGTTTTCAGGGAAACCTGCTCGGATTTCTCCTGAAGTTCTTTTTGCTGCTCTTCGGAAAGGTTTTCGAATTCTTCCTGCTGTATTTCCCTGGAAACCTTTTCTCCATCATCGTTAATCTCTTCTTTCATGGGAATATTGACAAAACCCTGAGGAGTTCTTTTAAGAGAAAAACCGAGACCCGATGCCCAATTCCGGACCTCTTCCATAAGGAGGTTAACATCCTCCTGGAAACCCTTGACAAGCTGAGCCTTTCCGTCTTCATATTGGCTCTTTTCAAAAGCTTTACTAATGGTTACTTTAAGTTCATCCAGGAGGGAACCAAAAGTCGTTTCCAGTTCCTTACCCTTACCTGCCGGTAGTTCCATTGCAATAGGTTTTCCTGGATCATTGAAATTATAAACATAAACCCAGTCATCAGGAGCCGGCACATTCCTGGCCACTTCACCAAGTCTGTCCAGGGCATATGTTGTTCGTCCACTTCCAGGTTCTCCGAGGACAAAGATGTTATACCCTTTACTATTCACAGCCAGGCCAAAAGACATCGCCTTGACTGCTCTTTCCTGGCCTATAAAATCTTTAAGTCCCGGAAGTTCCTTTGTTGTTTCAAAACCCAGGGTAGAACAATCCAGTCGCTTCCTGAGATCCTTTACGTTTAATTCGGTATCCACTATCGCTGACATTTAAAAACCTCCCTTGTTGACAGAATTGTGCCCCCACCAACCACTTTATCTTGGGAATATAAGACTAACGACTGACCTGGAGCAGGTGCTTTCATAGCTTCCAGTGCCTCTATTATAAATTGATCTCTTTCGATTGAAGTTACCCTTATTCTGACAGGACTGCTCCTGTATCTATGTTGTGCAAATAATTCGTCTCCCACAGATACCTTATCATGCCATACGGGAGAAGAGCAATTAATAATAGAGGGAAAAAGTTCATTTTCCTTACCGACTATTACCCTTTTGTTGATGGGATCAAGAGAAATAACGAACCATGGCCCTCCCTGTAGCGCCAGACCCCGTCTCTGTCCAACAGTATAACGGTAAACTCCCCGGTGTTCTCCAAGAATGTTGCCTCTTGTGTCTACTATAGGTCCAGTATAATCATACATAGTTCCTGCTTTATCCTGTAACAGTTCCCTGAGGCTAATACCCTGCAAGAAACAGATATCCTGGCTTTCTCTATCATTTTTCAGTAATTCACCAAAGATATTTTCTGAAACGACCTTTATCTCAGATTTATGAACCGATCCAAGAGGAAAAACAAGCTTTTGGAACCACTCATGTTTTAACCTGTATAACATATAACTCTGATCTTTCAAGGGATCTATACCTCTTAAAAGAGAACGAGATCCATCCAAATCAACTGAAAGTCTAGCATAATGTCCGCTCGAGACTAAATCTATTCCATTCTGGTCGGCATAGCGAAACAACAGATCAAATTTAACTTCCGCATTACAGATAACACAGGGATTGGGAGTAAAGCCCTTTAAATAAGACTCAATAAAAGGCTTGATAACTGCCCATTGGAAGATATCAGAGCAGTCTTCGATAATCAGAGGGATGTCTAGGATCGCACAGATATTTGAAACTTTCGTTTGTTTCGCATGGTCTATTTCTCCTGCCATACGGAAAAAAATACCGTGGACATCCAGCCCCTTCTTTTTAAGCAGGTAGGCTGCAAAAGAGCTATCAAGTCCGCCACTCATACCGACAAGAACACTGGTCATGCTATTTTTTCCTCAATGATCTTTTTCAACTGGGCAACAGTTGTAGGAAATAACGCCCCCATGAATATAACTGCCCATTCATTAAAACCTAGAGGTACTATTTTCAGAACAACCTGGAAAACAGGGATATAGGTTATAAGAATCTGCAATAAAAGTGAAAGAAGAATTCCACCAATTAACCAGCTATTTGACCATAGCTGGGAGGGACTTTTCATAATACTGTCTTTTCTCACATTGATCACGAAGAAAAGCTGCGATATTACAAGAGTATGGAATCCCATTTCAGTTGCTCTGCTAAATTCACCAGCATGGTTTCCCAAAGACCATAGATACACTCCCAGCACACCCAGAGTCATAAGAGAACCGTAAATAAAGATCTGCACCTTATGTTTGTTAGTAATTATCTCTTCATTCCTGCTCTTGGGAGGACGTTTCATAAGATCAGGCTCTGCAGGATCAAGCGCAAGGGAAAGAGCAGGTATAACATCAGTGGCCAGATTTATCCATAGTATTTGAAGAGGCAGCAGGACAGAAGGGAATTTCAGGAGAATGCTTAGAAACACAGTAAGCACCTCACTAAGATTACAGCAAAGCAAAAATAATATGGCTTTCCTTATATTGTCAAAGATCCTTCTTCCTTCCGAAACTGCATGAACAATAGTAAGGAATCTGTCATCCTGCAGGATAATATCGGAAGCTTCCTTACTAACTTCAGTTCCCTGGATACCCATGGAAATACCAACATCTGCCTGTTTCAAAGCAACAGCATCATTAACTCCGTCTCCAGTCATTGCTACAACTTCACCATTTTTTTGAAGTCCCTGGACTATCTTAAGCTTGTTTTCAGGGGAAACTCTAGCCACAACAGCAACATGCCTGATCCGAGAAGGCAGATCATCTTCTGCGATTTGGTCAAGATCTGAACCAAGAAGAGATGAATCATGCCGATCTTCAAGGATACCCACTTCTCGAGCTACGGAATTCGCTGTTGCAAGATGGTCTCCTGTTATCATAACAACATGCATGCCTGCTTCTAGACAGCTTCTCACTGCTTCCGGGACTTCAGGTCTGGGAGGATCATCGATGCCGGCCAGACCATAAAGAACCATTTCATCAAGAGATTTACCCCAGGCAAAAGCCAGAGTCCTCATTCCTCTGGAAGCCATGGAATTTACTTTTTCTTTCCAGTTACTCCGATCTTCAGTGGACAGAGTCCTTACTTCGCCTTCAGGACATATGAAACATCTTACAAGATCGATAACTGTCTCAGGAGCCCCTTTAAGGGCTATCCCTGATTGATGGTAGGTAATCATCCTCTTCGTACCAGAATCAAAAGGTTCTTCACTTAACCTGATAAAGGAAGTCCTTATTTGGCGATAATCATAACCCATCTCAGATGCATACCTTAACAATGCTATATCCATTGGATCTCCTATAACGCCATCTGCAGAGATTTCTCCGTCATTACACAATACTGCAGTTTTGATAAGTCTTGTAAGAGCATCTGGATGGTCAACATAAACAGATCGCACACTCATATCATTCATCGTTAATGTTCCTGTTTTATCGGTACATATTACAGTTGTAGAACCAAGAGTTTCTACAGAGGAAAGGTTTCTTACAAGAGCCTTTAACATTGCCATTCGCCTTACCCCGATGGCAAGGGTCATGGTCGCTACAAAAGGAAGTCCTTCAGGAACTGCGGCAACTGCAAGAGCTATCCCGGTTTCTATCATCTTGACCAGTCCCCTACCCTGCAATATGCCGAGAGTGATAACAGCAAAGGCTATACCCATAGTGGCATAAATTAGAAAACGACTGAACCTCGCAAGCCTCTCTTCCAGCGGGGTAGCATTTGTTACAACTTTCTGGAGCATCTCTCCTATTTTCCCAAACTCGGTTTGCATAGCGGTTGCAAAAACAATTCCTCTTGCTGTGCCTTTGACTACAGCAGTCCCAGCATAAACACAATTGCTTCTGTCGGGAAGGTTTATATTTGGGGGGAGTAGATCCAGTTTTTTTTCTACAGGAAGAGACTCACCCGTAAGGGATGCTTCGTTTACTGCCAGATTATTGACTCGAAATAGTCTGGCATCAGCAGGTACGATATCTCCTGCCTCCAGAAGGATGATATCACCAGGAACAAGATATTCAGACTTTATAAGTCTGATTTCGCTGTTTCGAAGGACTCTGGAACTTGGGGAAGTCATTGATCTAAGGGCTTCAAGTGAACGTTCAGCTCTATATTCAGTGAAAAATCCAATAAGTCCGTTAATAAGAATAACAAGAAATATGGCACCACCGTCGAGATACTCTTTCATGGCTAAACTGATTGAGGCAGCAGCAGAAAGGAGGTATATCATTGGTGAAAGAAACTGACGGATAAGCAGCTTCATCCAGGATTCTGTTTTTAATTCCTGTAGAAGATTTTTGCCATATTTCTGCAAGAGCTCTTCAGCGCGAACCTCAGAAAGACCGCTCTCCAGAGAAACTTCCAGAATATGAGAAAACTCATCTATACTTCTTGCATGTGCTTTATCCATATTATCCTGCCTTTCAAGTAACTAATAATCAATGCCTTTCCTCGCCACAGTTCCCTTTGTAAAGGGATGTTTGACTTCCTGCATTTCTATAGTGATATCAGCAATTGGAAAAAAGATCTCAGGAGGATTCCTTCCTGTGAGTACTACTGTTAAATGAGATATCCTTTCCTGAATGATAGATACTACCTCTTTTGCACAAATGAGTCCATAATCTGCAGCCACATTTATCTCATCAAGTATTACCATATTATATCCAGGGTCTTTTATAAGGTCTTTCGCTATCAAGAGGCCTCTTTCTGCCTCATTGATATCTACACGAGAAGGAGATCCCTTCTTGACAAATAAGGGAGTGCCAGTCTGGAAAAAAGAGACTCCCTTAAGATCCCTTATAAAGGAACATTCGGAATACTGATAACCCTTCATGAACTGGATAACCCCCACTTTATTTCCCATTTCTACCCATCTGAGGAGAAGTCCGAGCGAAAAAGTCGTCTTTCCTTTCCCATAACCGTGTATCAGAAATATACTCCCCTTCTCTTCTGCTATCATAATCACCATCCTGTCAGAATACATATGGACTTGTTAACTTCTTCATATTGAACTAAAATGCCTTGAGATCGGAGGTTTGTCAATGTTTTATGAAACAAGACTTCTTGTAACAGGCATTGTTCAAGGCGTAGGTTTTCGCCCTTTCTGCTCCAGGCTGGCATCAGAACTAGAACTTTCCGGATCTGTCAGGAACACTTCTGATGGAGTTGAGATCGTCCTGAGGGGGCTGGAATCAAGCATCGAAAGCTATATTGCAAGACTCCAGGCGGAGAATCCCGATGCCTCCACAATATCTTCTATTGTTACGATTTCCAGCTGCCAAATAGAAAACACTTATATCAGATCTTTCCAGATAGAAAAAAGTATTCGTATGGAAAGACAGAAAGTTCTAATTCCACCTGACATTGCTACCTGCAGTGACTGCCTTGAAGAGATGTTCGACAAGAACAACAGAAGATATGGCTATCCTTTTATCAACTGTACTAACTGCGGTCCCAGATATAGTATAATCAAAGACCTTCCTTATGATCGACCAAAGACGACAATGAGCAGTTTTGATATGTGTAGAGAATGCCAGGCTGAATATACCGATCCCGCTGACAGAAGATATCATGCCCAGCCGAATGCTTGTTTCCAATGCGGACCCAGATTATGGCTATGTAACAATAAAGGAGAATTAATCTCTCGGAATAATGAGGCTATAAATATTTGCTGCGATATGCTTGAATCCGGGAATATTGCAGCAATAAAAGGTCTGGGCGGATTTCATCTTGCCTGTAACCCATTGAATGATGAAGCGGTAATAAGGCTCAGAAAACGTAAAGGTAGACGAAGAAAGCCCTTCGCTCTAATGGTAAAAGACATCGAAAACGCAGAGAGAATAATTTATCTCTCAGATAATGCAAAAAAGATCCTGATGTCCGCTAAAAGACCCATAGTTTTATGCAACAGAAAAAAAGATACACCTCTTTCCGCAGAAGTTGCCCCAGGCCAGAACTGTCTCGGGATCATGTTACCCTACACTCCACTTCATCACTTGATCATGGCTCATTTCGGATATCTCATAATGACAAGCGCAAACGTAAGCGATTCTCCTATTATCGGAGATAACAGAGAAGCATTGGGAGATTTGAGTGGAATAGCAGATATTTTTCTTATGCATGACAGAGATATCCACATGCCTATAGATGATTCAGTTATAGCATCCATGGAAAAGAAACACATAGTTATTCGAAGATCCAGAGGTTTCGTCCCAGCACCCCTGGGGATTCCTGTGAATTCTCCTGTAATCCTGGGCGCTGGAGCAGAAATGAAAGCTACTTTTTCCCTCACCCAGGATAAAATGCTTTTCCCTGGTCAGTACCTGGGTGACCTTAAAGAACTCCCCACAATAAATTATTACAAGAAAGCTCTAAAACACTTCCTCAGACTCTATAATCTACGTCCCAAATACCTGGCCCATGACATGCACCCTCAATATGTATCGACGATTCTTGCCAGGGAAATAGCTGAAGAAATTGTTGATACTCTAGGGGTTCAACACCATCATGCCCACCTTGCCGCTTGCCTGACTGAAAACAGACACTATGAAGAAGTAATCGGAGTAATATTCGACGGAACAGGCTATGGCTCAGATGGTACTATATGGGGCGGAGAATTCCTGATTGGTGATACCTTGGCATTTACAAGAGCAGGCTACCTTCTCCCATCGACTCTTCCGGGTGGAGAACGTTCAATATTAGAACCCTGGAGATACGGATTATCTCTTCTGTATAAGTCTTTCGGAGCTGATAAAACCATAGGTCTTGCAGAAGAACTATGGCCTGATTACACAAAGAAAATCCCTGGAGTGATGAAGACTCTAAAGGCTTCTCCGGTAACAACATCAGCAGGCAGGTTATTTGATGGGGTTTCCTCCATATTAAATATATGCACCAGAGCATCCTATGAGGGACAAGCAGCATCCGAAATGGAATCCAGAGCAGAAGGGAAAGGAATAATGCCCTTTGAAATAATGGAATCTGAAGGAAAGTATATACTTGACTGGCGAACTGCAATAACCTGGGTCATCCGTAATATTAATTCACTTTCCGTAAGCGATATATCGGGATGTTTTCATTGTGGACTGGCATTTACGATAGGCGAGATATGTAAAAGGATATCAAGAGATACCGGAATAAATACTGTAGCTCTATCGGGAGGAGTGTGGCAGAACAGAAGACTTCTGGAAAACACCTGTTTGGTTCTGGAAAGATTGGGGTTCAATGTCCTTACCCATAATATCCTGTCTCCAAACGATGAGTGCATATCAGTAGGACAAGCGGCAATAGCATCTGGGAAATGGCACAGTTAGATTGAACGGGAAACCTGCATTGTCCAAATAGAGAGAGCCTGAAAGCCCTCTCTATTTACTGTCTTTGGACTAAGATAAAGAGCCCTTGATAAAAGATTTATAACCTGAGGGATCTTTATCTTCTCCTGCTGTCCCGAAGTCCACATTATAATTCACTTCTTAATACAACCTTTACTATTTATTCCTTTGAACTACTTCACAGGACCTGTTATAAATATGCTTACTGTCGCCAGTTCGGAAACTATGCGGAGGACTGGAGAACCTGAATCTGTTGATGGAGTCCCTGCTATTCCGGATAATAAGAAGTTCTGCAGCTTATCATATAATGAATCAAAAACGGAGTGACCATATCTAAAGACCCTTGTTATAATCAATATCGCTGATCTCCTTGAGTTTTGCTGGTTTATGTATCCCTTCTACGTATCTTATGGTACCAGATTTGGACCTGAGAACAAGAGAGCTTGTTCTTATGACAGAACCCTGATATCGAACTCCCTCTAGAAATTCTCCATCTGTGACACCGGTCGCTGCAAAAAACACATTGTCGCTACTCACCAGATCGTTAAGTCTTAGAATCTTGTCCAGCGATAACCCCTGTTCTTTAGCTTTTGCAGCATCTCTTGCATCTCTTGCCCAGAGTTTACACTGCATATTACCCCCGAGAGCCTTTATGGCACAAGCAGTAATCACTGCCTCTGGAGCCCCTCCTATTCCCATTAGAAGATCCGTTCCACCCTGAACCTTACAGGTTAAAAGAGCTCCTGCCACATCTCCATCAGGTATAAGCTTTATCCTTGCTCCAACTCGGCGAATTTCGGAAATAAGATCTTCGTGTCTTGGTCTGTCAAGAACCACAACTGTGATATCCTCGATCGATTTGCCCTTCAGTTTAGCTACCTTGGAAATGTTTTCTTCAACAGGTGCATCTATATCTATGGCATCTATTGCCTCTGGACCAGTAACAATCTTGTTCATGTAAAAGATATTTCCGGGATTATACATGCTTCCCTTTTCGGCTAAGGCGACAACACTGATGGCTCCAGGCAGACCAAGAGAAGTCAATCGAGTCCCGTCAACGGGGTCTACTGCTATATCCACATCTGGAGCGGCCCCCGTTCCAAGTTTTTCACCATTAAAAAGCATTGGAGCCTTATCCTTTTCGCCTTCACCTATCACTACTACTCCATTCATCTCAACGCTGTTGAGCATATTGCGCATTGCATGAACTGCTGCTCCATCTACAGCGTTCTTATCGCCACGCCCCATCCATCTGCCTGCAGCCATAGCAGCAGCCTCAGTTCCTCTAACTAATTCAAGAGCCATATTTCTATCCGGGACAGCCATATTATTACCTCCATATCAAAGGTCTTTTACATTAAAGACTTCTAAAACAAAAATCTGTCAAAAATTTCATTAATGTATCTATAATAGTAATTATAGTCGAAAAGACTGGAAAGTTCTTCTTTTGAAATTAATCCTGCAAGTCTTTTATCACTTGCGAGAAGATCAAGGAAATGATCATCTCCATCCCAGCATCTCATTGCATTATCCTGAACCACAGAATAGGCATCTTCGCGTTTCATGCGGAACTGCTCTACAAGCTGAAGGAGGACTCGCTGACTGTATACAAGCCCTTTGGTCATTTCAAGATTCTTTTTCATACGTTCTTCCTGTACAACCATATCTTTGACAATCTTTCTAAACTTATCCAACATGTAGTCAATAAGGTTAAAAGCATCGGGCCAGATGATCCTTTCAACAGAAGAATGGCTGATATCTCTTTCATGCCATAAAGCTATGTTTTCCATGGCAGCTGAAGAATAACTTCTCAGTAATCTGGACATACCGGTCAGTCTTTCGCAGATTATGGGATTTTTCTTATGAGGCATGGCTGATGACCCTTTCTGTTTCTTTCCAAAAGGTTCCATGACCTCGAGCACCTCAGTCCTTTGCAAATGCCTTATTTCAACAGCGAACCTCTCTATTGAACAGCCTAGAAGAGATATAGCAGAAAGGACCTGAGCATGTCTATCCCTCTGGAGTACCTGAGTTGCTATGGGACAAGGATTAAGTCCAAGACTGTCGCATACACTTTTCTCTATATCCGGTGGACAGTGAGCATAAGTCCCTACGGCTCCGGAAAGTTTTCCATAGGATATTTCTTCAAGGGCGGCAATCAGTCTTTTCCTGTCACGTTTTAACTGAGAATACCAACTTAAGAGTTTAAGCCCGAAGGTAAGAGGTTCAGCATGAATCCCATGAGTTCTACCTACACAAGGGAGGAATTTATATTTTTCTGCTTTCGCGAACAGTTCTTTACTTGTTGATTCCAGCTTTGAGATGACATGCTCGAGGCTCTGTTTAAGCATGATGGAAGAAGCTGTATCAATTACATCACTACTGGTCAATCCAAGATGAATATATCTTCCATTGGAACCAACATTTTCCGCAACATTGGTTACAAAAGCTATAACATCATGATGAACTTCATTTTCAATCTCATTTATTCTTTTCACACTGAAAGTTCCATTATTTTCGATATCTTTAACAGCATCTTCAGGGATGATCCCCTTCTCAGACCATGCTTTACAGACAGCTATTTCAACATCAAGCCAGACTTTGTATTTATTATTGTCAGACCAGATCATTTCCATTGTTTCAGTTGTGTATCGTTCGATCATAAGGTGTACCTCCCTTGTTAATATCCCGTAACCAGTCTTCTCTTACCTGTGTGAAAAACTCATCATAGGTTCCTGCGGAAAAATCCGGAAATGTATAGTCAAAGGGCACCCATTTCTTAAAACGGTACCTCATCGTAACTTCTGCAAAAATACCGTCTCCAAGGTATACACGGTGAGCATGGTCTTTCGTAGACGCAAGAACAAGCCTCGCTCCATTAATATAACCTGGGTCAATATTTATACGTCTATTCTCTGAACTTTTTGATTCTATCTTACAACTCGCTTTTTTCCATTCTGAAAGTAGATCAGCTGGTCTCAATCCACGGAAAGAGATAAAACAACGTAAAAGGTTAGGTGATATCTCATCATAATAATTGGTATGGTCAAAGGGAAAAGTGTCACTGATTCTTTCTGGCTCCCCCCATGACTGTACCATCGAATTTATTGCCCATTCATACCAGTCCAGGTCAGGATATAAAAGGCCCGCTATAAGTTTCACCGATGGAGCTTCGCGGATGAGATTCAAAAGAACACACCTCTATGTAGTGGAATTTTCTATCGTATCCTGATTCAGAAGAGCCTCTACAAACTCCCTGGGATCAAAAGGACTCAGATCTTCTTGTCTCTCTCCAAGACCAATATATCTGACTGGCAGGGACAGTTTTCCTGCTATGGTGAGGATAATCCCTCCCTTAGCTGTGTTATCATACTTTGAAAGAATAACGCCTGTAAGTTTGAGAATCTCGTTAAATGCCTCAGCCTGCCTGAACCCATTTTGCCCCATGATAGCATCAAGTACCAGAAAGATATCAATGTCTTCTTCAGGTACTTCCCGGGATATCACCCTGTAGATCTTAGCCAGTTCTTCCATCAGGTTATGTTTAGAATGAAGCCTTCCTGCTGTATCTACTATTACGATGTCAGCATCTGATGATTTCGCTGCCTTAATCGCATCAAAGGCTATTGCTGCGGAATCACTTCCTTGTTTTTGAGCCACTACTCTAACACCGGTCATTTCACCCCAGACTTTCAACTGGTCGATAGCAGCAGCTCTGAAAGTGTCAGAAGCGGCAAATATTACATTTTTCCCTTCTTTCTTGAACTTCCCTGCAAGCTTTCCTGCCGTTGTCGTTTTCCCGCTACCGTTAACGCCAACAAGGATAATAACTGAGGGTCTGCCGGTGAGCGTTACTTCTTTACCCATGCCCTCTACCGTTTCCAGTTTATTAACAAGGATATCTACAAAATACGAAAAAAGCTCTTCGGCTTTTTTAACTCCCTTTTTTCTGCAAAAGATCTGTAAATCAGATATCATTTCTTCAGCAAGCTCTATATTGACATCTCCAGATAGAAGAACCCCTTCGAGATCATCCCAGAATTCATCATTTACAGAACTCGAATCAAAAAGAGATGCCAGGCCACCACTCCAGTTTTTTTTGACACCAAACAGTTTCTCCTTTAAATTAGCGAACATACAAGATCATTCCTCCAGATCGTCTATCAATGCGAAGGTCAGGCTGATTATTGTAATCCTGATAGATAAATTATTCTTACTTTTCTTTTTCCTGGTCCTTCTGTTCTAACTTACCAGGCGTATTGGACCTGGTAAGTCTGTTGCGCCTTGAATTATTTTTTTTCTTTCTGGGTGGTTTTTCCTTTGATGAAGAGCTTGGCCCTTCATTGTCAATATTAGTTTTTGGTTGGCTCTGGTCAGATTTGCTCTTTTTCTTTCTTTTCCTTCTTTTCGGTTGAGTTTTTACTGGCCGCTTCTGGTCTGTGCCATCCCCTTCACCGGGAACTTGATCTTTTTCAAGTTTGACTGGGCCTTTTCTGGAATCTTTCGAATAAGGTTTTCTGGTAGTTCCTCTGGATTTTTTATCTTTATTCTCCGTAGCGGTACTGACTTTGAGAGTATCGAAGTCAAATATCTCTTCCATTTGAGGAGGTTTAACATCCTCGTTCAGCATCTTATCCCATACCAGACCCTTCATTATATATTCCCTGAATTCTCTAAAATCATTCACCGCGACAAGTACCTCTGGACCCTCAGGACAACGAACACGCACAGCACTTTTGTCAAGATCTACTCCAATCAATATATAATTTCCTTTTGGTGTCTTGAGCTTGGTCCCAGGGTTGGGAAGAGAGGACCAAAGGTCCTGGTACATGGGATGTTCATAGCTCATACAGCACATCAGACGACCACAGATCCCTGATATCTTGGTAGGATTAAGGGCCAGGTTCTGCTCTTTGACCATTTTTATGCAAATTGGAGTGAATGAATGAAGCCAATAACTGCAACAACATACCTGACCACAGGGACCAATTCCTTTGACAGCCTTTGCTTCATCTCTGACTCCTATCTGTCTCAACTCTATCCTTGTTTTAAACTCCCTTGCGAGATCCCTGACGTAAGCTCTGAAATCAACTCTCTGGTCAGAGGTAAAATAAAAGAATAACTTTTTACGATCAAGCATGTACTCAACGTCAACCAGTTTCATAGATAAGTCATGACTTCGAAGTATTTCCCTTGCTTTCAGAAGGATCCGCTGTTCTTCTTCCTGATTTTTCTTATGTTCTTCCATGTTTTCTTTGCCGGGTAGTGCTACAAATGTTACATTCTGAAGCATGGGTTCACCACCCCTTGGCTGCCCCTCCTGGGGCTCCTCAATACATGAAGCCTGAAACCTGGCCTGCTGCTCTTGTGTCAGTACACCTGCCACAAGCCCCAGTTCCACACCTCTAAGGGATTCTACCAACATGTAACTTCCCTTTTCAGGGTTTGTTTCCAACATTTCCAGGAAACCCAGATATCTTGGTTTACCAAAAATCACCAGGTATATGCTCAAAGGGTATACCCTCCTTAACAACAAATAAAATAAGATCCTGTAGCATGGTTTTAGGCAGCTTTTTCCCAGATCCGATCATCTTGAGACTTTCCAGTTTAGCTGCAAGCAAATGTTCTTTCCTCTGAAGAGAATAGTTTATCCATTTGTCAAGATCTTCGACTAGATCTTGCACATTACGTTTATCATTCCGGGAAAGCCATTCCATCCATTCTGTATCGCTTGCCGGGATGGGCATTGATATTTTTTCAGGAACATGTGATATAGAGAAGATCCACGATCTGCTGCTCAAAGTCGGGATGAGATTTCCGTCAGGAGACAAGATAAATATAATTACCGCTCCTTCAGGGGGTTCTTCTGTTATTTTTAGAAGACTATTGGAAGCAGGAAGGGAAAGCTTGTCCGCAGAAAAAATAACAGCGACTCTACCAGGGGCTCTCAAAGGTTTTATCGATAATTCCCGTGCTATTTCCCTGCACCGTTCTATGCCGGGTGCACACCCTATATCCCCGGAAAGAATAAGATCGGGATGAGGCCCTCCTCCAATGTCATTACTTTTAGAACTGTGACTACTGATATCTATACTATTTTGACACAGAAAGACCTTTGAAAAAAGTGTGGAACACTCCTGATGGAGGGATTCATCTACTTTAAAAACAATAGAATGCGGTCTTTTCCCGTCATCCAATGCTTTACATATTTCGTTCCATGCTCTACTTTCCCTGATTATTTCCAACTTGTTATCCAATAGATCCCCCTGCCTAAGCTTGAAATAAGAGCCCAGGTATTTCCTTCTAATATAAGGCCATCAATCAAACCTTCAAAAAGCTCTTCAGTTCCTGCCTTATAATACAAGAAACTTCATTCACACTTCCTGAAGCATCCACCCTTCTTATCCGGTCAGGGAATCTGTTTCTTAAATGCAAATAACCGTCACGAACTCTGGATAGGAATTCTAAACCATCTGACTCTATTCTGTCCAATCTTCCCCTGCTGTTGATCCTTTGGGTCGCTTCTTCAAGGGGCACATCCAGCCATAAAGTCAGATCAGGAACAGGAAACTGCGACCATAAGAACAAATCTTCGATTCTTTCCAGAGGTAAACCTCTGCCCCATACCTGATAAGCAAGGGTAGAATCGGTATATCTCTCACATAAAACTATCTTTCCTTCGTTGATGGCAGGCACAATAACTTCTAAAACATGTTCACATCTATCTACAAGAAAAAGAAATAATTCCGATAAGGGATGAGATAATTCTCTTTCTAGAAGGAGTTCCCTTAAAAGATTACCTCCATTCCAATCTCCAGGTTCTCTTGTCCAGATCACATTTTCCCTGCCAAATGAATCTTTAAGCACTACAAACGCTTTTTCAGCCTGGGTACTTTTCCCGGCTCCATCGATGCCTTCAATAGTTATCAACATTACAGATCTGTGACTCCTTTATCATATGGATGAAAAAGTCCCTACTCCGGTTAACTTCATCAGATCAGGGCGAAGTCCCCGTTGCTCCTTTGGAAGTATTTACAGATATTGTCTTTCTGAGAAGACCTTCCACATAGTAATCGGATTTAAAGACACGCAATGTTCCATCTTTTATTCTTCGTGCCTTTACTTCGCTCAGAAGCTCTTCTTCATCTTGTTCTTTTAACTGAGAGACTGGATTCTTTTCACACAGGATTTCAAGGATAACTTCATTATTAGCCTCTTTTGCATTCATCTCCCTCAACATCTGAGAAAAAGAAGAAATACTCTGGTAACCCTGGGCAATAGTCTCTTGTCCCAATTCAGCTATGCCTCCTCCCCTGACCAGGATTTCACAGGGTCCAAAAGCATCTTCAGGTACAGTCAGTGTATACTTCTTCAAGACCTGAGATTTTCTATAAGGTCTCAACTTTACCTCTACAGAAACCTTGTCTCCAGGTTTAACTTCCTTTTTCTCAACATTGAGATTCTCTATAAAAAGGATCTTAGGCAGAGAGGTTAACTCTACATCAACGTGTATACCCAACGGGACAATTTCCTGAAAAGGGTTAAGGGAAATTATTCGGGTGATCTCACTGATTTCCTTTATACACTCCTTGACTGTGTCTTTATCAGAAAAGAAATAATTAGATCTTTCCCAACCCTTGTGCAGTCCTCCACCTTCTATCGTCAGATTAACCCTGGCTGTACCCTCTCCGTTTCGCCCCCATGTCTCATCAATTATCCCTGCAACCATTTCAGGAAGAATTTCCGAGATCATAAAGGGATCATATACCACATGAAACTTTCTTGTTGATTTGTAACCTGTATCCATATCAGAAAAGCTGACAGAAGCATCTACAGATGGCATAAATACTCCTATGCGACCACCTATCGCTTGAGGTCTGTCCTGAGTAACAGATCCTATTATCTGAAGAGGAGTTCCAACCTTAAAAGGTGCCTGAATACTGGGTACGACACTGTGCACCCAGGCTGTTGTAAGAGGATAAGCAACATTTCCCCGGTTCAGGAAAGGGTGAGCAAAACCGACAAAACGTCCATCACTGGAGATGGACGTAATAGTCCCTGTCGCTCCCATGGTCACATCACCCCATGCAAGAAGGACTCCAATTGCCTGTCCCGGAAATATTGAGGCGCTATATATCACAGGAAGATCTGTAGATCCCGAACCTCCAACAGCGAGTACATTCCGATGCAACAGATTGCCAATATTTTCAAGAGATCTGGGGCTCAATCCATCAGCCATAAGGGGGGCCGCCCTTTCTTTCAGTAAATTATCACTGAAAGTTTCTTTCTCTGTTTCACTTGATGGATCAGATTGCATCTTCCCTTTCTCTGTTTTTGCTGGTAACTGAACAGTTCTGGTGAATTCAGGAACTCTTTCTGGCCATTCCCATATGGAGGCCATATCCTCTATAGGGGTCACCAGACCAAGATCATGCTCGGTAAAGTTCCACCCATATCCGATAGCACCAATAAGTTTCCCCTGAATATATACGGGACTACCGCTCATACCTGATGCTATACCACCTGTTTTCTCGATTACCGGACCAGTTGCCTTTATCATTACAAGATTTCTGGGAATACCCTTTTTCGGAATTACACTGATTATCTCTACAGGAAAAGATACTATTTCTTGTCCCTGTATCACAGTAAGGGCCTCTCCCTTCATACCCGGTCTGAGATCTTGTACCCCCATGACAGGTTTCGACGGTATAAAGGATGAACTGTAAGCACGTAAAGGGAATGAAACAACCCCAAGGCCCAGGAAGATCAGAATAAAAAGATTTCTCAAAAGTTTCATAATTTTACACCTCTGCAACTGGGGAATATCCCCCATACTAGAGTTTCCACCTCAAGTATGCCATGATGAAAGTGTCAATATCTCCATCAAGCACACCCTGTACATTCCCGATCTCCATACCGGTTCTATGATCTTTAACCATTGTATAGGGATGCAGAACATAAGATCTTATCTGGCTTCCCCAACTTATGCCCTTCTTCTCACCCTGAATATGATCAAGTTCCTTCTGTCTTTCCTGCATGATCCGCTCGTAAAGCCTGGAACGGAGAATCTGCATTGCCATATGACGATTCATATGCTGAGATCTTTCATTCTGACAACTTACGACTATGCCTGTTGGAAGATGGGTTATCCTCACTGCAGAATCGGTCATATTAACATGCTGACCACCGGCACCGCTGGCCCTGAAGGTATCAGTTCTAAGGTCTTCTGGCCGTATATCAACTTCTACATCATCAGGAAGTTCAGGAGAAACATCCACAGAAGCAAAACTGGTATGACGTCTTTTTGCCGTATCAAATGGAGATATTCTTACAAGTCTATGAACTCCCATTTCAGATTTCAGAAACCCATGGGCATTTGTACCTTCTACAAGAAGCGTAACGCTTTTGATCCCAGCTTCTTCATCCTGGATAAGGTCAAGTATTTTCACTTTATAGTTCCTTTTTTCGGCCCATCTCAGATACATCCTATACAGGATCTCCGTCCAGTCCTGAGAATCAAGACCTCCTGCTCCTGCATGAATAGATAGAATAGCGTTTCTTTCATCATGCTCATCTTTTAAAAGGAGGAACAGTTTTTTCTCTTCTACTCTTTTGATTAATATACCGATCCGTTGATCAAACTCAAGTTGTAATTCGTTATCTTCCTGTTCTTCCAGCATTTCTGCAAGTATCTCCAATTCCTGGAACTCATTGAGAATATCATTGCAGTCATCTATTTTATTCTGAAGCAGGGAAAGCTCTCTGGAAATGTCCTGTGCCTCTTCCTTATTCCAGAATCCTGGCTCCGAAACCATCTTTTCCAGTTTTTCTACCTTCGATTTATCCTTTTCCTGGTCAAAGACTGTCCTGCAGTTCATCCAACGATGAATGCAGTTCTTCCAAAAGAGTATTATTTGCAAAGCTACCCATTTCATAAACCTCCCAAGTTGTATTTCATAAACATTGTTCCTTCAGGTTTTTCATTATATCATCGTTGGTAAGCCATCACAGAGAGGAGTAACCATAAGTGATTCTGAAAACTAACATCACCAGGATTGCCATACTGAAAAATCTTATGGAATCTGCTGAGAAACTTGTTTCCAGCGGAAATCTGTCAGAGAAAGTAAACGTAAGTCGTCAGTCAATTTGGAAATCCATAGAATCCCTGAGAGAGGAAGGATTCCAGATTATCTCCATACCCAATAGGGGTTACAGCCTTGTCCCGACAAATCAATATGACCTTTCTCCCACATGGATAGCAGTCAATACCGACCCATCAGATCCATGGGGCAAAGAAGTCTATGTTCTGAAAAGTATAGATTCGACACAGATAATGGCCAAAGGACTTGCCCGGAAAGGCTGTAGTAATGGAACTGTGGTTCTTGCTGAAGAACAAACATTGGGGAGAGGAAGGATGGAACGCCGATGGAATTCTCCACCAGGCAGCAATATCTACATGTCTATCGTTTTCTTTCCTCAGATGAACCCCTCTATGCTTCAATTAATAAACCTGGCTGCAGGAATGGCTATTCTCTCTTCCATAAAGGAAATTACAGGGATTGATTGCCAATTAAAATGGCCTAATGACATCCTTTATGACGAAAAGAAATTGTGTGGTATCCTTTCCGAAGCCTCAATCGAGTCGGACAGGATACATTTTGCCGTTACAGGAATAGGAATCAACGTTAATTCTGAGATATCTTCTTATCCAGAAGATATAAGCTCAAAGGCCACATCACTTTACAATATCACTGGAAATCTAACCGACCGGGGAATACTAGCAGGAAAGATCACTTCAGATTTTCACATTGAAATGGCAGAAATAGAGAAGAACGGACCGGAAGGATTATTGGATAAATACAGGAAGAATTGCTCCACCCTGGGTAAAGATATTGAAATAATCACAGGTCATAATGTATTCAGGGGAAAGGCGGTCGACATAACATCCGGAGGAGAAATCGTAGTATTGGTCAATGACAGGATGATCTCTTTTTCTGCAGCTGATATAGTCCATCGTCCTTATATTTAACAAATACTAAACCTTCACTTTCTGTTATAATCCTTATGATAATTTGTACATGGATTGGAGGCTTTGACCATGCGTTTAACTGAAATGGCCAAGACAAGTGGCTGAGCAGCAAAAATAGGTCCGGCGGACCTGGAAAAGGTTTTACAGCACTTACCTAAACCTGTGGATAGAAGGCTTCTCAGTTCATGGGCATCCGGAGAAGATGCCGCCATGTGGTTGATAGATGAGAACCGTGTCGGAATATTAACCCTTGATTTTGTAACACCAATAGTTGATGATCCAGGAAAATGGGGGGAAATAGCCGCTGCGAATGCTTTGAGTGATGTCTTTGCAATGGGCGGAAAACCAATGATAGCTCTTAACATTGTGGCTTTTCCAGTTAAGACCCTCGAACTTTCCGTCCTTGAAAATATCCTTCAGGGAGGACATAGGAAGGTCTCAGAAGCTGGAGGATTTCTTATGGGTGGCCATAGTGTTGAAGACGAAGAACCCAAATACGGTCTTGCAGTTTTCGGAGAAGTCCAGAGAAACCATATGTGGCAGGTAACAGGCGCACAACCGGGTGACGTGCTTATACTTACAAAACCCATCGGTACAGGAGTAATATCGACCGCTATCAAGGCTGACATGGTGGAGGATCCCAGGGGGCCGGAAGAATCGATCCGTTGGATGTCAACCCTCAATAATGTCCCCGTTCTCCTTGAAGACAGACTCCTCTCAGCTGTTTCAGCATGTACTGATGTCACTGGCTTCGGACTAGCAGGTCATGCTCTTGACATGCTTTCTTTGGGGGGATTGGATCTCCTTATTGATATCAATAACATACCGCTTCTCCCTGGTGCTGTTGAACTGGCAGAGATGGGACTTCTTCCTGCAGGAACATATAACAACAGAATACAATACGAGGATAAGGTAATTAACAAGGAAAACCATCCTGAAACCCTTGTCGACATGATTTTTGATGCCCAGACCTCCGGAGGACTGCTTCTCGCTGTACCGGAAGATAGATTCCATAAGATCCTCGAAGGACTCCTTCTGGCGGGATTCGAACGATCAGCTAAAATAGGAATTTTTACGAAAGGGAAAGGTCTCATAAGGTTGGTTGATAGTATCTGATATCGTCAAAGTCAATCTATTAATTAACTTTATCAGAAATTGCAACCCGTTGTCTTTGGACAACGGGTTTTTTATGTATTCAGGTAATGATAAAAGACAGCAGACTCAGAACCGGAGGGCCAATGCCTGGCTTATCCTGGGGATCTTCTCTTTTTTCCCGGACTGGTGCCATCCTTCTATCGGGAAGAAATTGCTGAAAGATTTCAGAAAAAGGAACTACTAACAACAGTTCTTTGTATCTATGCATTAGCATTTATTTGTTACCGGCATGCTAAAGATAGCATATCTGTTCTCCCAGTCTGGTTTTTCCATGGATAATAGGTCTCTAAAACATGGCGTCCAGCACCGGAATAATGAAAGGTCCAGAATTGTCAGTATTTATTTAATACGTTGCCGCTAGAAATACAACATTCTGCACAATGGAAATTGTGCTCTCAGCTTATCTTTTGAGCGTTTCCCTCATTTGAATTATTCAGAAGGCGAAGTCCATTCCATAAAGCCAGGTAATGATCATTAAGAAATAGAATGTATTCTGCTTCAAGAGAAGGTCGCGGCAACATTATCACAGTCTTGATTTCCAGAAGTCTTTCCCTCAGATATAGTGGCGTCCATGGATCCATAACTGTAATAGAACCCTTTTGCCTCTCTTCCTGAAGATAGCTTATAAGCTTATCCATTGCTTGATTAAAATCATCTGATTGTTGTTTATTTTTCTTTTTATCCTTACTTTCAAGGGGAGGCGGAGGGATAAGATCGGCCGGTAAGGGTTGTATATTACAACCTGCAGCTACCATAAGCTGTGAAACATCCATCCCGATAGAAATCACATCGGTACCCATAAGAAGCTTTCTGCCTACAAGAACTGTACTGTCGAGTCTTGTTTGAAATTCAGCAAGTCGTCTTTGAAAATAGGAATAATGAACTGGATCATAACCTGATAGCACATTCATTACTCTTTGAGCAAGAAAAGGCAGAGTTGAAGGGTCATAATACAGGGATCGTAACATTTCTGACCTGACAGGGATCCGGGTATAAAGGGTTTTAAGATTCGGGAAATTATCGTTGGATATACCAAGTTTTTCCGCCTGAACACGATCTAATGCCAATATCATAGCATCCTGAGGAATCTCTTCATTTGCAACCATCCGAAGATTGACCTTTTCTCCAGTTTCATCCCAGTTCTCTATCGAATGGACAGAGATATGTATTCCGCCAATAAAATCAGCCATTAATGATATCCACGGAGATGTACACCAGATATCCAACCCGGAAGGATAACAAGGGTTCGGATTAATTCCAAGAACCATGTAAAGAAAGAGTATACCAAGGATAATTTCGCACACTTTTTCCCTGCATTTTCTTGAAAGAAAAAGAATAAAGCCCTTTTTCAAAGACAATTGGAT
Source organism: Synergistales bacterium (assembly GCA_963666205.1). Lineage (GTDB taxonomy): Bacteria > Synergistota > Synergistia > Synergistales > JAFGMB01 > JAENYO01. Next base: position 2,904,379 of record OY762654.1, on the reverse strand, counting down.
GGACCTCGTAAAGATCAGGGTTTTTTTCTGCTTCCTGGTTTGACCAGGTCCAGCCCCTTTTGGCAATAGGGACATTCTGATGGCTGGTATGTCGGGAATGAAACATCCATCAGAGAAACTGGATGTGAAGGCAATACATTTCTCCCACTGCTTCTGTTCACAATACACGCAGTGGATACCCATTCGACTTTATTTACCTCCATCAGTATACCAACTTCATTAGCTGAACCGCCTGTTGTGATAACGTCTTCGATTACCACAGCTTTTTTACCGTACGGAAAGGGAAATCTTCTCAACTTCATTTCTCCTTCTTCCCGCTCACAGAAAAGAAAGGGAATTTTGAGGTATCGCGCAACCTCATGACCGATAATAAGACCTCCCATTGCCGGAGCTACAATAAAATCAGGCTTTAGATCAGCAAGTTTATTCCCAAGGGCTATTCCACAGAATTCTGCATATTCAGGAAATCTTAGCATAAGGGCACACTGCAGGTAATTACCACTGTGAAGGCCAGAAGAAAGAAGAAAATGACCCTCCAGTAAAGCCCCGCTTTTAACCATCATGCCCTTCAGCTTTTCGTTTAAAGCCTGTTTTTCCATAAAAGTCCCTCCTGAATCTGATCTGCGATCATCTTGACCGCTTCCCTTTTGTCCGGAGCTGAAAGGATCGGTCTTCCTACAACTATGTAATCTGCTCCTCCCCTGATAGCATCAATGGGGGAATTTATCCTTTTCTGGTCATCCATATCTGCATTCAAACGGATTCCCGGTACTACCTTCATCAGTCCCGCTCCTGCAAAGTTCATGATTACAGGGAGATCGACCGGGGAACATACAAGTCCATCAAGGCCTGCATTCTTGCATGCTTTCGATCTTGCTATCAAAGCATCATTCATACCACATCCAGGATTTACGCCTTCCCAGGACTGTTCATCATGACTTGTGAGAACTGTAACTCCAAGTATATTGGTACAAGAACCAAGTTTTTTCTTTACTTCCACTGCGTATTCGAGCATTTGCTGCCCTCCTGCAGTGTGTAACGTAATTGCCCATATCCCGAGATCCAGATATTCTTCAAGAGCAATTTTAACAGTATTGGGAATATCATGAAGTTTAAGATCAAGAAAGACTTCAAAACCTTTTTTTATTGTTGAGGTAATAAACGAACTCCCACCCTGAGCAAAAAGTCGGTGCCCAATTTTGATAAATTTAAGATTTTCGCCTATTTCATCAAGAATATTCTCAGCTTCAGATATATTCGATGTATCTAATGCCAGGATCAGGGGTAAATCTTTTCCAGCCAAATTGTTTCTCTCCCTTCAAAATAAGATATAAGTCCGCTATTGCCCTTCAACAATAAGAACTTTATCTTGTCCATCAAGTTCAAGCACCATAACCTGAATAATTTCTTCATTTGAAGTTGGAATTTTTTTCCCTATGTAGTCCGGTTGAATAGGCAGTTCCCTGTGTCCTCTATCCGTTAAAGCGACAAGTTGGACACTTTCAGGTCTTCCAAGATCCATTAAAGCATCCAGAGCCGCTCTGACAGTTCGTCCAGTATAGATGACATCATCAACCAGAATCAGCTTTCTCCCCGCTATATCAACAGGTATAGATGTGCTGTGAACGACAGGTTGTTCGCTCAACATGGTAATATCATCCCGATAAAGGGTTATATCAAGTTCACCTGTAGGAATTTTGATATTTTCCATTTCAGAAAATATCTTTTTCAATCTGTTGGCTAGATGGACTCCCCTGCGTTGGATACCGAGAAGAACAATACCAGTCAAGCCTCTGTTTCTTTCTATTATTTCAATTGCTATCCTGCGTAATATTCTGGCCATATCATCAGCAGTCATAATAAGAGCTTTTTCGTTGAAGTTCAACATTTCACCTCCTGAAAAACAGATCATATCCCGAGTATATGGTCATGTGCGGATTAACTATTGCAAAGAATCTGAAATATTTTTACGTCCATCGAATTTATGAATCCAGGGGGATTATAACAATTGGCAAATTATGTTGCAACCGGTTGCATGTTTATAAAAGATGTTTCAATCCTTCAGAAGCAGCCCTGAATTCTGCTGATTTTCTCGAAGGTCCTTTTCCTGTACCTATTATATTATCTCCAACCTTGACTAGAATCTCGAAATAGGGCATGTGATCTTCGCCGCTGACATTTACAAGTCTGTATGAAGGCTTTCCCCAACCTCTTTCCTGGGTTAAAAACTGAAGTCTGGATTTTGGATCAATAAAGACTTCAGAATCAGGTATCTTGTAACTATCAGAAATGTATGTCTTTATCAAAGGAAAGGCAGCTGGATATCCACCATCCAGGAAAAGAGCCCCTAGAAAGGCTTCAAGAGAATCCGCGCTTAGAGACCTGATCACTCTTGACTCTGGATCTTTATTCCTTATTCGAGCAAGACCTTTACCCAAGCGCAGTAATTCAGGAATCCCCAATTCCAAAGACCATTTCGAAAGGGCCGATTTGCAGACAAGATTAGATCTTAGTCTTGTAAGATTGCCTTCATCTGATAAAGGATATGACTCATAAAGAAACTGGGAAACACAAAGCTCTAGAACTGAATCTCCCAGGAACTCGAGCCTTTCATTACAAGAAGAAAGCCCCGACTCATGGGCATAGGAAGAGTGAGTCAGGGCCTGTTCAAGCAAATACAGATCTTTAAAGAAATAACCTGTTTTATTTTGAAATTGTGAAAGGGCTTTATTCCACCAAACGATTTTTTTCTGCTGCAAGAGTATTATCCCTCATATTTCTGGATTGCAAGTACTCCATTATGGCCACCAAAGCCAAAACTGTTAATCAGGACACGTGAAACAGCTTGGTTTACACCATGTTGCCCAACAATTGGAATATTGCAATCAGGATCCGGATTTTCATAATTAATGGTAGGATGGACAAAACTTTCCTCTATCGACTGTATTGCGGCTATAGTCTCCAGGGCTCCTGCAGCTCCGAGACAATGTCCTATCATTGATTTCGTGGAATTAATAAGCAAAGAATCTGTATGTTCTCCGAATACAGTCCTTATAGCAGTAGATTCCATCTTGTCATTAAGAGGAGTAGATGTTCCATGCGCATTAATTAAATCAACATCTTCAGGCCTCCAATTGGCCTTGATCATGGATTGCCTGATAGCCCTTACCGCGCCTTCTCCTCCGGGGTCAGGAGCTGTTATATGGCTTGCATCACAGGTGCATCCATATCCAACTATCTCCGCATAGATATGGGCACCTCTTGCCAGTGCATGTTCGAGTTCTTCCAGGACAAGGACACCTGCGCCTTCTCCCATAATAAAACCATCCCTGTCCTTATCAAAGGGTCGGGATGCCCTGTGAGGTTCATCGTTCCTGGTGGAAAGAGCTTTCATAGCAGCGAAACCGGCAATACCTATGGATCTTAAGGCCGCCTCTGAACCACCAGCCAATATAACGTCAGCATCATCTCTCACAATGGTATGATAGGCTTGACCGATGGTATCTGTTGCCGTAGCACAGGCAGTAACGATGCACATACATGGCCCCTTAGCCTGATGTTTTATTGCAACATATGCTGCAGACATATTACTTATCATCATGGGAATAAAAAACGGGCTCACTCTTGTAGGACCTTTTTCCATAAGAGTATGGAAATTATTGTAACTCGTTTCTATTCCACCCTGACCTGTTCCGATGTAAACTCCAAATCTATAAGAATCCAGTTTTTCTACATCCAGGGCTGCGTCATCAACAGCCATTGAAGAAGCAGCTACAGAAAAATGTATAACCTTGTCGGATCGTCTTGCCTCTTTTTTATCGAGCCACATCGTTGGGTCGAAATCTTTCACTTCTGCTCCAAAGGTTACTGGATATCCTTCTACGTCAAACTGAGCAATGGGTGCAACTCCATTTACCCCATTTTTTAAAGCATGCCAGTAATTTTCTTTGCCGTTTCCTATTGGACTTACAACTCCAAGACCTGTAAGGACCACTCTTCTCAAGTTTGTCACTCCTCTAAAAGGGTATTTACCCTATCTCCAGAATAGTTACTTAAGGGGGATGGCGGCTGAGAAGAATCCGCCTCCCCCATGAATTCAAACCACATAATTTAGGATATTTCTAATTATTCCTCTACATTAAGCTTGTTGAATGTGTAATTCATAGCCTCTCCGACGGTTGTAAGCTTTTCAGCATCTTCGTCGGGTATTTCAATATCAAATTCCTCCTCGATACCCATGATAAGTTCAACTATATCCAGGGAATCGGCACCAAGATCCTCAACAAAAGAGGCATCAGGAACTATCTGATCCTCTTCAGCATCCAACCTGTCTATTATAATTTCTTTCAGTCTTCCAAGAAGCTCTTCCTTTTTCATTCTCCTTCACCTCCCTCCGTAATTATTAACACGTAGTCATTCCGCCGTCTACGGCAATAACTTGTCCAGATATATAACCAGCCTCTTCAGAGGCAAGAAAAGCAACCAGCTTAGCGACATCTACGGGCAAACCAGCCCTTTCCAGGGGTATCTGACGCAACATTGCATCTCTGGCAGAATCACTCAATATACTGGTCATATCAGTTTCAATAAAACCGGGAGCTACAGCATTGACTGTTATTCCCTTTGATCCATATTCCCGTGCCAGAGTCTTTGTTAAACCAATGATCCCGGCTTTTGAAGCAACATAATTAGCCTGTCCAGGATTACCTGTAAGAGCAACAACGGACGATATATTAATTATCCTCCCCCACTTCTCTTTCATCATAGGTCTTATGGCTTCTTTGGAACAGTAAAAAGCGGAAGAGAGATTTGAAGCCAGCACAGAACCCCAGTCTTCATCCTTCATCCTCATTAAAAGACTATCCCTGGTGATACCGGCATTGTTTACAAGAATATCCACAGAACCCAATTCATCCCTTACAGCAGAGAACATTTTCTTCACTGAGTCATGATCAGATACATCTGCATGTATAGGCATGGAAGGTACTCCGAGAATCGCTATCTGTTCGCATAATGCCATTGCCGGAGCTTCACTTCTTGCGTAGTTCACTGCTACTCCATATCCTTTTAATGCAAGTTCCATTGCTATAGCACGTCCGATGCCTCTGCCTGATCCGGTTACAAGGGCGATCTTCCTCCTTGAATTCAAATCTGATCACTCTCCTTTAAAAAATCAGACACAGAATCAAGGGATTCAGTATCTGAAACTGACAGGACTCTTGAACCCTTTATTGTTTTCTTTATCAGTCCGGAAAGGACTTTTCCTGGACCTATCTCCAGAAAGGATTTTATACCATTTTCACGCATATAAAAAATCGAATCCGACCATAGAACAGGCATATATGTCTGCTCGGCCAATGCGTGAATTATTTCCTCCCGATCCAGTACAGCTTTGGCAGAAAAATTGGCTACGATTGGACAGGCTGGCCTTGACAAGGCACATTTTCCTGCTGCTTCTCTGAGTTTGGGAGCTACCGACTTTAACAACTGACTATGAAAGGGAGCACTTACCTTCAGCATAACGGCAAGTTTGGCACCCCTCTGTTTTGCAATGGTAAGGGCTTTTTCCACAGCCTCCCTGTGTCCCGATATTACTGTCTGACCTGGAGAATTAAAATTCGCAGCCTGGCAGACTTTACTACCGGATGCTTCATTGCACAAGGAAATAACTTCTTCAGAAGGAAGACCCAATATGGCTGCCATTGTACCTTCTCCAAGGGGAACAGCTTCCTGCATCAATTCTCCCCTTAAATGGACAAGCCTGACCCCTTCTTCAAGAGAAAGAGCACCTGAGGCAACAAGAGCAGTATATTCGCCAAGGCTATGACCTGCCATATAATCAGGAGTTATCTTCAGACCCATATTGATGGTCAGTGTTCTCAAAACAGCAATGCTCATGGTAAGGATGGCTGGTTGAGTATAGGCTGTTTTCTGTAATTCAGATTCCGGACCTTCAAAAATAATATCGCTGAGTTTAAAACCAAGAGCTTCGTCAGCACAATCAAAAACAGACTTTGCAGCATCGAAATTATTATAGAGGGTCTTGCCCATTCCTACTTCCTGAGCTCCCTGTCCGGGAAAGACTACTGCATAGGTCAATTCTTTCACCTCAGATCCAGATTTTACAGTTCTAAACATGTCTAAACATGCGAGAGAGTTCATTGATTACTGCATCTGCCTCATTGAACATTTCCTTAATAATATCCGAAGCAGGCTGAACAGCTTTTACAAGGGCAGCACATTGACCAGCCATAATTGAACCCCATATGACGTTACCATCTACAACAGCAGCCCGTAGTTTTCCACTACCAAGTTTTTCAAATTCTTCGACAGGAACGTTATCCCGTTCCATTCTTTCAAGTTCAGAAGTTAGTTTATTTCTGATACATCTGACAGGATGTCCTGTATATCTTCCCGTAACGACAGTACTCCTGTCTTTTGCCAATACTATCGACTGTTTATAGGATTCATGTATATTGGATTCGGAGCAACAAGCCAGCCTGGTGCCTATCTGTACTCCCTCTGCCCCTAGGGCAAAAGCAGCTACAAGGCTTCTTCCATCTGCAATACCACCTGCGGCAAATACAGGTATATCCACTGAATCTGCAATTTGTGGAACAAGGACCATAGTTGTAAGTTCTCCTACATGTCCACCTGCTTCAGTTCCTTCTGCAACTACAGCATCGGCTCCCTGTTTTTGGGCTCTTTTAGCAAGGGCAACAGAAGCCACAACAGGTATTACGGTTGTACCGATTGGTTTAAGTCTTTCTATCACCTTGCCTGGTGTTCCTGCCCCTGTAGTCACTACAGGTACTTTATGTTGATAAGCCAGTTCGATGGCATCATCAGCAGTCGAAGAAAGAAGCATTATATTTACACCAAAGGGTTTATCTGTCAGTTCCTTAACTTTTTTCAGTTGCAGATCAAGAAGTTCCGGGGGCATATTAGCAGCAGCAACAATTCCGAGACCACCTGCATTACTTACAGCAGCAGCTAGAATTGCATCAGCAACCCATGCCATTCCTCCCTGAATCAAAGGATATTCTATATTAAGAAGTCTGGTTACCCTGTTATTCCACATTTATGATCACCTCAAGCTTGATAGATCAAAGAGCCGTATGTCATTCCCGCTCCAAAACTGGTAAGAAGGACTCTGTCTCCCTGCTTGATACGTCCATCCTTCATTGCCTCATGAAGCGCTATCAGTGTCGAAGCGGCAGATGTGTTACCGTATCTGTCAAGATCTATTACAGCCTTTTCTGAAGGTACAGAGAGCCTTTTCATTACACTTTCCATTATGCGAAGATTTGCCTGATGAAATATCCACCAGTCAATATCTTCAATTGAAAACCCGGAATTCTCACACAATTCAGTAATGAACGGAGGTAGAACCCTATTTACAAATTTGAATACCTCATTGCCTTTCATATGCACATAATGCAGGTTGTTCTGCAGCGTTTCCAGATTTGCAGGGTTGGCAATCAGCCCTGCAGGAAGAGTTATCAGTTCAGACTTTTCTCCATCAGAGCATAGTCTTGTAGCGAGAAATCTGGAGGAAATACCATCAGATTTTCCAAGAATAACAGCTCCGGCGCCATCGCCAAAAAGGACACAGGTATTCCTGTCTTTCCAGTTGACAATACGGGAAAGTATCTCTGCTCCAATTACAAGGACCTTATCCCATACTCCTGAAGCAATTCCTGAGGCTCCAACAGCTAATGCATAAATACAACTGGTACAACCAGCCTGCAAGTCAAACGCGCCAGCATTTGAAGCTCCTAGTTTTCCCTGTACAATAGGCCCGACCCCAGGGAAAAGTGTATCCGGAGTATTAGTGGCTACGATGATCATATCTATTTCTGACCTGTCTATACCCCCATCTAAAAGGGCTGACTCTGCTGCCATCAATGCAAGATCACTTGTCATCTCATTGTCAGAAGCAATATGGCGTTCCTTGATTCCTGTTCTCTCGACTATCCACTGATCACTGGTATCTACCATTTTAGACAGATCATTATTTGTAAGAACTTTTTCAGGAATATAGATTCCCGTTCCGATTATTGAAACAGAATTACCGCAAAATAAAGCCATTAGCGTTCTCCTCCCTGCTCTAATTCTTGTTTAATCAGTTCTACCCCCTGTTGTAGGACGAAGTTTCTCGCAACACTCAGAGCACTCTTTATAGCAGTAGATTTAGATCTTCCATGAGCTTTTATGACGGCTCCATTAACCCCAAGAAGAGGAGTCCCTCCTCGTTTTTCATAATCAAAACGAGTCCATAGATCTTTCAGCATTGGAAGCATGAACATCATCCCTACCTTGGGAAGAACTCTATGCCCCATTTCCTCTTTAAGGATAGAATATATTGCCTGTCCAAGGCCTTCTGCAAATTTCAGGACAGCATTTCCCGTAAAACCATCACAGACAACTACATCCGCTACACTAAAGGGAATGGAATCTCCCTCGAGATACCCGGAAAAGTTTAAGAGACTGGACTTAATTAGATCCCTTGCAGCAGAAACGACTTCATCTCCCTTTATTTCTTCGGTCCCATTGGACAGAAGGGCAATATTGGGAGAATCGACACCCAGGATATGTTTTGCATAAAAGTCACCCATCAGGGCAAACTGGTATAGGTTTACAGGTTTGCATCGCACTGTGGCTCCTACATCCAGAAGAAAGGTATCCTTATTAAGGGTTGGAAGAGCAACACCAAGGGCAGGCCTGTCAATACCCTGTATTCGCCCTATGACCAGAACTCCTCCTGCAACAATAGCACCAGTATTCCCTGCTGAAACACATCCCTGTGCTTCTCCTGAACGAACCATCTGCATAGCTACCCTCAAGCTTGAATGCCTTTTTTTCCTGATAGCTACAGCAGGCAGCTCATTCATGCCAATTGATTCCTCCGCATGAACAACATGTAAACCTTTTAAAGCTTTTCTTTCAACTGATGATAATTCTTTTTTTATAAGATTTTCATCACCGACCAGGAGGACCTCCAGATCGGAATGTAATTCACAAGCTTCAATCGCACCCAGACAGGTTTCTTTCGGAGCATGATCTCCACCCATGGCATCAAGAGCCAAGATCAAAAGCGCACACTCCCCTCCAAGGTATTTTGTTCTTCAGGATATACAGAACTGACTATAAATCTTCCGACAAAGATTTCTTCATTACTGACCTTTGTACGCACACTCACGATATACCTGTTACCCTTATGTATTCCGACTTTTGCTCTGGCAGTAAGTATATCTCCAACCTTGGCATGGGATTTAAATCTTCCCCTCATTGAAGTGACTATTACCATATCCGCTTCTATCACAGCAATGGCAAGAGAGCTGGCATGGGCATATATATAATGATCCCATATAAGATCGGTATGCCTGAAGACCATATCCTTTTTTGTTTGAAGCATGGAAAGAGCCCATTTATTAGGCTCCAACTCCAGAAGCTCTCCTGTCACTTCTTCCTGCTTCAGTGACCTGAGCTTGCTCGTTGCTTTTTGAGCCATAAGGCGCATACGTTCCCGAAGCTCTGGGATACCCATAAGTGCTCTATCAAGACGAACAGTACCAAGACTTGCTCCGAGATTTTCGGAAAGTTCTTTATCTGTAAAAAGCGGGTTCTGTCTTATCAGTTTCTGTAACTTCTGTTGCCTGGCTCTTTTATTAAGTGAACGGATTTTGAACAGCTCCCCTTTTAGTACCTGCTATTAATATCAGCTCCAAAGACATGGTGAGTATAATTATTTTTCAGGGAATGGTCAAGGGGGAGAAACTAAAAACAAAACTGAGGGGCTTAAAGCCCCCCAGTTTGCAAGATCCATATAAGATCCAAACCTCATTATTCCTTAAGCACATCTGAAGATTACTCTTCTTCTGCCTCTTTTGTCTGGACTACTTTCCTGCCCTTATAAAAGCCACATTCAGGGCAAGCGTGGTAATTCACGATAACTTCTCCACAATGAGAACAGGTCGTCATCTGAGGAGCCGTCGCTGAACCTAGCCACTGTGATTTCCTTTTATGACTACGGGCATGAGAAACCCTACTTTTTGGCACTGCCATTGCTATTCCCTCCTTTACCGCCTATTTTCCTGTATCATCCTGCTCGATGTTCTTTAAAATCTCAAATCTTGGATCAACTTCTTTCCTGATACAATTGCATGATCCACTGTTAAGGTTAACTCCGCAAACCGGGCAAATACCGTGACAATCCTCTTTACAAAGCACCTTCCCCGGGAGACTCAATATAAAAGAATCCCATATCTGGGATGTTATATCCAGATAAGCCCCCCATGAATCGACACAAATAAAACTATCATCTCCATGTCCATCAAAACGCTCGGAAGAATCGTTTTTAGAAGACAGACCATAAAGATAACTGAATTTCTCCTTAATTGCAACTCCTGCTGGATCAAGACACCTTGAACATGGGACTTCGACCTTTGTAGCGACCCATATTTCAACATAAAAATCAGGTCTAGTCCAGCTCCCTCTAACATCAACTTTCAGTGGTTCCAGAAACCTGTAATCCTGTCCCAGATAAGCTAATTCGGACAATATCTGGATTTCCCAGGATTTTTCAATTACTCCACTTTCTTCGGGATCTGGAAGGTTAAGGAAAAAACTCCATTCGTCTGGCATTTCTGTTATTGCCATAATAACACCCCTCATCAAGGGCAAATGGTTTATTTTGTTTCTGAAACAATCTTTTTTGTATCTCTTGCAATTACAAGTTCCTCATTAGTCGGGATAACCATAATCTTGACCTTTGACTCATCTGTACTTATGAAGGTTTCTTTCCCGCGAACATTATTCTTTTCAATATCAATTTCTGCTCCAAGGAATTCAAGACCCTGGCACACTCTGGCCCTTGCAGAAATACTGTTCTCTCCTATGCCGGCCGTAAATACTATTGCATCTAAACCACCCATTGCTGCAGCATAGGCTCCAATATATTTTCTGATTCCGTAATAAAGCATTTTTTCGGCAAGTTCGGCTCTGATATTCCCCTTTTCAGCAGCTTCTTCGACATCGCGAAGATCGCTGCTTACTCCTGAAATACCCAATATGCCACTTTCTTTATTGAGTATATGGCTCATAGCTTTAGGATCTATACCATCCTGCTCGGCAAGGAAAGTTATAAGGAGGGGATCCAGATCTCCACATCTTGTCCCCATTATTACACCGGGAACAGGCGTAAAGCCCATACTCGTATCCACTGATTTCCCTCCATCAACTGCAGAAATAGAACTTCCATTTCCGAGATGGCAGGTAACTATCTTGAGGTCTTCTACTGGTTTACCTATGATGGAAGCTGCCCTGTTTGCAACATAGAAATGACTTGTTCCATGAAAACCATATCTCCTCACCCTGTATGTTTCATAGTAATGGTAGGGTACTCCATACATATATGCGTAATCGGGCATTGTCTGGTGAAATGCAGTATCGAATACTCCTACCTGGGGAACATCAGGAAGGACATCCACCATAGCTTCAATTCCCATAAGATTCGCAGGATTGTGTAACGGAGCAAGGGGAACACATTCCTCCAGGGCATCTATTACATCCTTGTCGATCATAACGGAACAGGCAAATTTTTCTCCTCCATGAACGACCCTGTGACCAACTGCAGTAAGCTCATCCAGACTTTTAATAACACCAACTTTGTCATCAAGAAGTTCTTCAAGAACAAGTTTTATTGCTACCTTATGATTTGCAATATCTACATTTTTCGTCACACTGTCACTGCCCAACTTGGTATGCTTGATCCTTGAACCATCGATCCCGATTCTTTCCACTAGCCCTTTAGCCATTGGCTGCTCGGTTTCCATATCAAAAAGCTGATATTTCAGTGATGAACTTCCACAGTTAAGAACAAGAACTTTCATTTTATAGAGCCTCCCTATATTTGACCTAAATCTACTTGACCTTTATGATTTCAACGACGTATCTCTACAGAAACCCATGTTTCTGCAAACTGGAAAGGAGAAGGAAATTGTCAGAAAAAGCAATTGGCATCGTTGCTGAATATAACCCTCTCCATAATGGACACCTTCATCACATACAGCAAAGCAGAGAACTTTCCGGATCTCATGACATAGTTATTGTCCTGTCCTCTCACTTCGTCCAAAGAGGAGAACCTGCTTTTCTGGATAAATGGACCCGCTCAGAAATGGCACTTCTGGCCGGAGCAGATCTTGTAATAGAACTTCCGACTGTCTATTCGTGTCATAATGCAGGAGTCTTCGCTAATGCAGCAATAGATCTGCTTAAAAGCACAGGGATTGTTGAATATGTTTCTTTCGGCATGGAAACTCCCACCATTCTTGTAAACACAATCTCCGACATTTTAATTCAGGAACCCGAACCTTTCAAGTTTCTTTTACGATCTTTTCTGAATATGGGTTTTTCTTTTGTTGAAGCAAGGGCTAAAAGTCTGGAAGAACTGGTGCCTGGTGCTGCAGATTTCCTTAACAGACCCAATAATAGTCTTGCTCTCTCCTACGTAAAAAGAATACGCGAATCCAGTTATTCCCTCAAGGTTATCCCAGTAAAAAGGATCTCGAGTGGTTATCACGAAGAGAATTTACAAGGCCCTATTTCCAGCGCCACATCCATCCGTACAGCAATTCGGAAAGGCCAGATCCAGCTGGCAAGCGAATCCATTCCTCGCCAGACCAGAGATTTGTTTACTCAAAACATTTTATCAGGCCGAGCTCTGCTTAGCATGGATATTTTCTGGCGCATTTTAAAAACAACCATTCTCCGGTCTGAATCTGGCTCTCTTGGTGGTTATGCAGAGATTTCCGAGGGGATAGAAAATTTATTTAAGAAAATGGCGCCAAACGCAACCAGTTGGGAGGAATTAGTCAATTCCTGTATTTCCAGAAGATATCCCAGGGGGAGAGTGCAAAGAAATCTCATACATATCCTTCTTGGTATAGATCATTGGGATAACCGTTCCTTCCAGAAACTGGGACCTGCATATATCCGCATACTTGGTGCAAACAAGAGAGGAAAGGCAATGATAAGGAAAATGAGGGAAACAGCAACCCTCCCGGTGATAACAAGGGCCTCCGCCCCATACTCTCCCTACGCAAGAAAAATGATGGATATTGAACATAGAGCAGGGGCAATATGGGAATTGCTGATTGAATCACCTGTTTCAGAACATGAAAAGAAAAGAATTCCCCTCATGGTGTGATGGACCTCCTGGCAAACCGTTCTCTCAGCCGTCTGTATACACCTGGAGGAACCATGTCCTGAACAGGACCCCCAAAATGGAAGATCTCCTTGACAGCTCTACTGGAAAGATAAGAATATTTAGCATCTGTTACGATAAAAAGGGTTTCTATGTCGGGTGCCAATTGTCTGTTCATAAGTGCAAGCTGGAATTCATATTCAAAGTCCGAAAGTGCTCTCAGTCCTCTGATTATTATCCGGCTGTGTTCCCTGCGAAGAAAATCAACAAGTAGTCCGGTAAAGGAATTCACTTTTACGTTAGGCAGGTGGCTCAAGGCTTCTCTGGCCATAGCACGCCGATCTTCAATGCTGAAGGTTGCCTGTTTCTGGGGATTCAGGAGAACAGAGACAACGAGTTCATCAAAAAGGGCGGCAGCCCTTTCTGCTATGTAGATGTGTCCATTGGTTATAGGATCAAATGAGCCTGGGTAAACAGCCTTAATCTGACGTTTCATCTATGTCACCCCCGATACTCTCTTCTTTTCTGGAAATTATCGACAGAAAAGTATCTCCGTATCTTCTCTGGTCTGATAGAATCCAGCCTTTCCCTATCTCAGCGAGAGGTTCTCTTACTGTATGCTCCAGGAACAATTGTCCGTCCTTAAGAAGCAGGTCCGGATTATTAATGACTATTTCCAGTATCTTATCAGGCCATCCAGCATTATAAGGCGGATCAGCAAAAACAATATCAAAGGCAAAACCTTTCCGGATAAGAAATTTAACTGCACGTCGGACATCCATGGAAAGTACAATAAATTTGCGTCCATCCCCGGAAAGATTTGGCGATTTTATCAATGAACTCCGATTTCTTAACAGTTCCACTGCTACAACATTTTCAGCATTTCTTTTCCATGCCTCCAATGCTACTCTGCCGGTACCAGAAAAAAGGTCAAGGAAAGACTTATCCTTCAAAGGACCGATCATATTGAAAAGAGCCTGGAGCACTTTCCCGGACGTAGGACGCACTTCCTTCATATCTCTCTTCTCCGATCAATAAAATATTTGATAATATGTGTATCTATCCTGATTATAGTGTAGCAAGACTATAACCGGTAGGGTTTGATATCAATAATCGGAGTCCCATTTAAAGCATCAAGATCCTTAACCTCCAGGAAAATGCCTCTTCTATTTATAAGCCTGCATCTGGTTACCCCGATAAAATTAGGCCTTTTTGGAGAACAGGTCGCAAAGACACCTCTGAGTGGTCTTTCAGGATCTCCTCTGGGGTGGACTTTCAATGGATACCCTTCAGATTTATGGAAGTAGAATAGAACAAGAATAAATTCTTCATGTTCTATTCCATCCAATGCTTCTTCAAATTCAGGATAGATCTCAATGTAACATGTTCTACCATGGAAATATTCCGGAAGATGAGTCTTTTCGACTTCGGATCTTACTATTCCTATAGGCTCTATCGAGAAAGAAACAGGTAAGCTCTTCATTATTCCGATTCAGTTCTCAATCTGTCACATAAATCATGAAGCGCCCCCCTGACTGCAGGGGTCCTGAAGGGAGACCCTGTTTCAGCCAGTTTAAAGATAACGCCCTCCCCACTTTCCGCAATCCTTATGAAGAATTTCTGCTCAAAACTTTCATCAGAAACAATAATCTCGATCAGATAGACTCCTTGTCCATTGGAAAAGGAGTCCTTGAAAATCCAATGACTATATTTATTGCCACCTTCGTGATTAAACAGGTTCCTTAGCTTTGCAAGGTTTAGATCCTTGATATGGGCTTTAAGGTGCATTTCGGCATCGACCTCCGATAAAACACGTTCAATGGTAAAGTTTTTTATTTTTTCGATCCGCACAAGATGAATATCCTTACCCATCTCCATCCATTTACGCTCATACTTTGTTGTTACTGGACGTGCTGGATTGACTGTATATCTTTCCAGCCTCATTGAAGGATGGGATCCGAGAATGTCTCCAACTTCGTGAGCATACCACTCTTCATCTGTTACAAGTTCATAATAACCTCCCATCTTCAGCACAGATGCAAGGGCATCGGCAAAGGATGGATTCGTAACCCTTCTCTTGGCATGACGGCTCTTGGGCCAAGGACAGGGGAAATTCATGTATACTACATCCAGAGACATATCTGGAAAACATTCTCTGAGAAGAAACCTTGCATCCCCCATAATGAAATGGACATTACCCACTCCCTCTCGAATAGCCCTCCTTGCAGCTTTCATAACACATGTAAGAGATACTTCAATTCCAACCACAATATCTTCTGGTCTGGATCTGGCTAAATGGACTGGGAATTCTCCATTGCCAAAACCTATCTCCAGCAATACAGGTCTATTTAACCAGTCGGATATTTCCAATGGAAGAGGGCTTTTTTCAGGACTTAAAATTATTTGTTCCATTCCAGGGAGCATTGTATCTCCTCCACTCAGTAGAATAAATGTTTATCTCCCACTCTTTTCATTATTGTGTATAGAAAAAGATTTCGAGAAAGAGAACTGATTAATGAGTATAATGGAAAGAGTGAGGGTAAATCATAATATTGCAGATGATATATTGCAAGCATAACATTAATTTCCGACTAATTTTATACTTTTTTCCTTAATATTATTGTATATTTTATGCAACAAATTGACACACTCGATAGCATTGTAATATCATCATCTTTAATATCTTTTAGGTTCCATTTGATAATTTAGGCACAAACTCATTCAGGAACAATAAGTCCCATGAATGAGAATAAAACCAAAGAGGTGGTAAGTATATGTCTAAGCAGTGGAAAAGTATGGATGGAAATACCGCAGCGGCCCATGTGGCTTACGCATTCACCGATGTTGCGGCCATCTACCCCATTACACCTTCCTCCCCAATGGCTGAATACATCGACGAATGGGCAGCTCATGGAAGAAAGAATATTTTTGGTAAAACTGTTGAAGTAGCAGAACTCCAGTCTGAAGCAGGTGCTTCCGGTGCAGTTCATGGATGTCTCTCCGCCGGTGCTCTGACCAGCACATTCACGGCATCTCAGGGACTGCTCCTTATGATCCCCAACATGTACAAGATCGCAGGAGAACTTCTTCCGGGCGTATTTCATGTTAGCGCTAGAGCTGTAGCAGGACATGCCCTTTCGATATTTGGAGACCATAGTGACGTAACTGCTGCAAGGGCAACCGGTTTCGCCCTTCTTGCTTCCGGTAGCGTACAGGAAGCAATGGACCTCGGAGCAGTTGCTCACCTCAGTGCTATCAAGGGAAGCCTTCCTTTCGTACATTTCTTTGATGGCTTCAGGACATCCCACGAGATTCAGAAAATAGAAATCTGGGATTACGATGATCTTGCTAAAATGGTTGATTACGACAAGGTTAAGGAATTCCGTGCGAAAGCCCTTAACCCGGAGCATCCCTATACAAAGGGAACCGCCCAGAACCCTGACATCTACTTCCAGGCTAAAGAAGCTGCCAACAAGTTCTACACAGCTATTCCTGATATCGTTGCTGGTTACATGAAGGAAGTCACCAAGATTACTGGCAGGGAATACAAGCCCTTTAACTACTATGGCGATCCTGAGGCCGAAAATGTGGTAATCCTTATGGGTTCTGCCTGCGAGGCTGCAGAAGAGACAGTCGATTATCTCCTTGCAAAGGGAGAAAAGGTCGGTATCTTGAAGGTCCACCTTTATCGCCCATTCTCTGCAAAATATTTCTTCGATGTACTTCCCGAAACAACTCAGAGAATCGCCGTTCTTGACCGTACCAAAGAACCTGGAGCTCTTGGAGAACCTCTATATCTCGATATCCGTTCATTATTCTACAAAAAAGACAATGCTCCTGTTATCGTAGGTGGAAGATATGGCCTTGGTTCAAAGGATACCACTCCTTCTCAGATCAAAGCAGTTTTCGACAACCTTAAACTACCTGAACCCAAAGACCAGTTCACCATCGGTATTGTTGATGATGTAACCTATACATCCCTTCCTGTTGCTGAAGAGATCAATGCTGCACCAGAGGGCACAATAAGATGCAAGTTCTGGGGTCTTGGTTCAGATGGTACTGTTGGTGCCAACAAAAACTCCATCAAGATAATTGGAGATAATACAGATATGTATGCCCAGGGTTATTTTTCTTATGATTCCAAGAAATCAGGCGGCGTAACCATATCTCATCTTCGTTTCGGCAAGAAACCCATCAAGTCAACCTACCTGATTAACGATGCTGATTTTATTGCATGCCACAAGCAGGAATATGTTCACCTGTACGACGTACTTGCAGGACTTAAAAAAGGTGGCTCATTCCTTCTAAATACTCAGTGGACAACAGTCGAAGAATTGGATACTCACCTTCCAGGTTCTGTGAAACGTTACCTTGCCAATAATGATATCGAATTCTATATCCTTAATGGAACAGATCTTGGACAGGAAATAGGACTGGGCAACAGGATAAACATGATCATGCAGTCAGCCTTCTTCAAGCTTGCCAAGGTCATTCCTCTTGATGATGCTGTCAGATTCATGAAAGAAGCTATCAAGAAAACCTACGGCAAAAAGGGCGACAAGATCGTTAACATGAATTATGAAGCAGTAGACAAAGGCATAAATGCTCTCCAGAAGATAGAAATACCGGGATCATGGAAGACTGCAGGAGATGAAGCGGCTGTAGAAAGCAAGTCCGTTCCTGAATTCATCAAAAATATCTGCGTACCCATGAACATGCAGCTTGGCGATAAACTTCCTGTAAGTGCCTTCGTAGGAAGAGAAGATGGAAGTTTCCCCAATGGCACAGCCGCCTTTGAAAAACGGGGTATCGCTGTTAACGTTCCTGCTTGGCAGATCGACAAATGTATTCAGTGTAATCAGTGCTCATTTGTGTGTCCCCATGCATGTATCCGCCCCATGCTTGTGAACAGCGAAGAGATGAAGAATGCACCCGAATCCTTCAAGACCCAGGACGCAAAAGGCAAGGAATTAGAAGGTCTTAAATACAGAATGCAGGTTTCATCCCTTGATTGTACTGGATGCGGTAACTGTGCTGATATCTGTCCAGTAAATGCTCTTGTTATGGAGCCTCTGGCAACACAGACTGATACAGAGATCCCCAACTGGGATTTTGCCGTCACCGTATCTGACAAATCGGAACGTATCAATAAAAATACTGTTAAAGGAAGCCAGTTCTGCCAGCCCCTTCTTGAGTTTTCTGGAGCATGTGCCGGATGTGGAGAAACACCCTATGCCAAGGTAGTTACCCAGCTCTTCGGGGATAGAATGATAATAGCAAATGCGACAGGATGTTCTTCCATCTGGGGTGGTTCTGCACCAAGTACTCCCTATACAACCAATGCTAAGGGCCAGGGACCTGCATGGGCGAACTCTCTTTTCGAGGATAATGCTGAATACGGTTACGGAATGAGACTTGCTGTAAATAACATCACAAAAACCCTCGAAAACACTGTAGCAAAACTCCTTGAAGCTGATATCACAGCAGAAGCAAAGGCTGCTTTGACCAATTGGATGGAGGCCAAGGAAGATGGTGAGGACTCCAAAAAGGCAGCAGGAGAAGTAAGAGCTCTGTTCGGCAAAGATATGGGCAACAAGGAAAACAACGAACTTCTCGCCAAGGTTGAGGAACTGAAGGATTATCTTGTAAAGAAGTCTGTATGGATCCTTGGAGGAGATGGATGGGCCTACGATATAGGGTATGGCGGTCTCGATCACGTCCTTGCATCAGGAGCAAATGTCAATGTTCTGGTTTTCGACACCGAAGTTTATTCAAATACTGGAGGCCAGTCTTCCAAGGCAACACCAACTGCGGCTGTAGCAAAGTTCACTGCTTCTGGTAAACGTACAAAGAAAAAGGATCTCGGTAAGATATGCATGAGCTATGGATACGTCTACGTTGCACAGACTGCAATGGGAGCAGATAAGAACCAGTTTATGAAAGCTATCACAGAAGCTGAAGCATATGACGGTCCTTCACTTATCATATGCTATGCTCCATGTATCAACCATGGCATCAAGGTAGGCATGGGCAAGTCTCAGGAACAGGAGAAAAAAGCTGTTGAGGCCGGTTACTGGCATATGTACCGATTCAACCCCGAACTTAAAAAGGAAGGTAAGAATCCTTTCTCCCTTGATTCCAAGGAACCAAAGGCTGATTTCAAAGCTTTCCTTATGAGTGAAGTAAGATATGCTTCCCTCACAAAGACTTTCCCGGAAATAGCTGAGGAACTTTTCCTGAAAGCTGAAGAGGATGCAAAAGAACGTTATGAAAGCTACAAGCAACTTGCAGAAGTGGGCAAGATACAAGCAGAAGCCTAACTTTCCTCTGTTTTTTAGAAATCTTTGAATAAAAAAAGAGACAGGATATATTATATCCTGTCTCTTTTTTTATTCGAGCAACCTGACATATTTACATAAGAATTTCCAGGATCTCAGATCATATCTTGATGCTCTCTGGTATTTCAAGAAATTGTCTTTATATTGAAAACAGGATAATATGCCAGAGTTGATTTTTGATACTTGACCTAAGCCTCAAGGAACGATAAAATACCTTCTGTTTACGGGACGTAGCGCAGCCTGGCTAGCGTACCTGCATGGGGTGCAGGTGGTCGGAGGTTCGAATCCTCTCGTCCCGACCAGAAGATAAAGCGGGAAGCCGGAAAGGTTTCCCGCTTCCTTTTTTAGGAGCATACAACAATGAAACATAAGCCTTTATTCATCCATAAAACCAGCCTCGGCCAGAATTTCCTTATAGACAGGAATATACTTGGCAAGATTGTAGAATATTCCAACATCTCAAGTCATGACGTGGTTCTGGAGGTAGGAAGCGGAATGGGCATTCTTACCAGAGAACTGGCATTAAAGGGATGTCAAAAGCTTTATTCTCTTGAAATAGATAAAAGACTTGAAGAATACCTTTTACCCCTGGAGGAAGAATTTTCAAATCTTTCACTTATCTGGACTGATGCTGTAAAGTTCGACTACTCTTGCCGTTTGGACCCCCTCCCTAACAAGATGATAGCCAATCTTCCTTACCATATAACTACTCCTCTGCTATGGAAGATCATCACCACCCTTGTAGATAAGGGGCTGAATTATTTTATCCTTATGGTACAGAAAGAAGCTGCTGAAAGGCTCTGTGCACCCCCTGGTACGAAAGAGAGATATCCTCTGGGTATCACTATTGATGCCATGGGCACGGCAAAACCTCTCTTGAAGGTATCTCCCCAGTCCTTTAGGCCTATTCCCCGGGTCGACTCGATATTGCTGGAGATAAAACTTCATAACAATTTCCAGCTTGGTTCTGATCCGACATGGAAAAATATGTTAAGAACTGCCTTTGCTCAAAGAAGAAAAACACTATTAAATAACCTTGTTCCCTTCATTGAATCCATAGGGAAGGCTGACATTGGAAAGATAATGTCAGAACTTGGGATTGATGGGCGAAACAGACCTGAGCAACTGACCACAGACCAGTGGCTCAATTGTTTTAAAATGATAGGACCTTATATGAAAAAATAATCAAGGCGGCCACTAAAGCCGCCTTGATTATAAGGATTTTAAAACTTGGGAATAAATACTTAGACTTTCTCTTTAAGTGCTTTACCTGGCCTGAAAACGGGTACTTTTTTGGCAGCAATCTGTATAACTTTGGAAGGATCCTGGGGATTACGGCCCTGACGAGCAGCTCTCTCCCTTACTTCAAAAGTTCCAAACCCCACAAGCTGAACCTTCTCTCCCTTGGCAAGGGAATCCTCAATAGCTGCGAAAATTGCTCCGACCGCTTCTCCTGAGGCCTTTTTGCTGAGACCTGTAGCCTTTGCAACAGCGTTTGCCAGATCAGTTTTAGTCAATTCAAGCCACCTCCTGTTTGGTTTTTAATATTGTTCACTTCAAGTCCACGCCAATTACTATTAATACCAGTAATACCAAGGAAGGTCAAGACCTAAAAATATTTTTTAAGCCTTGGGACGCCAGAAAATTCTTATAGGGACTCCTTCAAAGTCTGCCAGACCTCTTAACTCTTTTTCCAAATGCCCCTGAAAAGGATTGTTCACAATATTAGGGTCATTCACAAAAAAGACAAATGTTGGTGGTTCGATATCCGACTGAGTACAGTAATAGATCTTGAAGAATTTACCCTTACCATCCGAAGGTAGCCTTTCAAAAGCCAGAATATCTCTTACCATACGGTTCAGAATGTTAGTACTAATCCTTCTCTGCCTGTTGATATATACCGATTCAATCTTTTCGTAAAGTTTTTCAAGCCCTCTTCCTGTCAGTGCAGAGGCAAAGAGAACAGGTGCATGTTTCACAAACACCATTTCTTCCTTCAGGTCCTTTATCATTTTGTCCCCTGCTTTATCTCTTTTAGGTAGAAGATCCCACTTATTCATAAGTAAAACAAGCCCTTTTCCCTTTTCCACAATATGGGATGCCAGTTTTTTATCCTGATCAGTAAATGGTTCAGAAGAATCCATCACCAGGACAGCGACATCACATCTGCCAATTGCTTCCAGAGTCCTGACAAGGGAATAGTACTCCAGATCATCCTTAACTCTGCTGCGTCTACGCAAACCCGCTGTATCCACAATTCTATATTTAAGATCTTCTCTGTAGATGACAGAATCGACAGCATCCCTTGTGGTACCCGGGATTTCGCTCACTATAGAGCGTTCCTGACCTGTAAGGTAATTGACTATGCTTGACTTCCCTACATTTGGTCTGCCAACAATTGCAACACGGATCTCCTTTTCATCTTGAGCATCAATTTCTTCTTCTGGAAGGTTTTCAAGAATCAGGTCGCAGAGTTCATAAATATTTCTTTTATGAAGAGCACTTATTCCGATAACCTTTTCAAATCCCAGTCCATAGGCTTCATAGATCATTTCATCGTGTTTAAGATCATCCAGTTTATTAGCTACAACAATAACCGGTTTTGAAGTACGTCGCAAAAGCATTGCTACATCTTCATCCATCCAGTTAGAACCAGACTGGCCATCGATCACAAGGAGTATAAGATCACTTTCATCAACGGCAAGCTGAATCTGACGCTTCATACTATCCATAAGAGGATGGTCCTCGTTAACAATAAGGCCACCTGTATCGACGACAAAAAAAGACTTCTCGCGCCATTCAACTTCCCCATAAATCCGATCCCTTGTTACCCCGGGCATGTTATCTACTATCGCATTCCGTCTCCCGGTCAGTCTATTGAAAAGGGATGATTTACCTACATTTGGACGGCCTACTATGGTTACTATAGCCATTTATATACTTCTCCTCCTGGAATGGGTATATATTCAATCACTCCATATCCTGATACTAGGAAAACCCCTACTTGATCTGGAGATATTGAAAAAGGGGTCCAGTGCTGACATAAGAATGTTCAGTTTCTCAACAGTGACCCAGATCCGAAAGTGTTCATTTTCACCTTCTCCTGGATCCATAACATTTATGTCTTCTCTCATAAGGGCAGATGTTATTTCGTCCTTAACACATCTTTCAGGAAAATCAATTTGAACCAGATAGCAAAAGGGCGGAAGTTGCAGTTCTTTCCGTTCTGCAAGTTCCCTTCTCCAGAAATAATCCCAACCTGCAGAAAGTCCCATCTGCCACCCTATTCCTGGAATCCTGCTCTGAATTATAACCGACCTATCTTCATAAGAAATTCCTCTCCAGCATGATTCCCAAATCATGCTGAATGCTTTAAAACTGGAATTATAGAAGGGTTTTCTTGCTTCTGAATCAGCGTCGATCCAGACAATTGATCCGACAGGCAGTTTATCACATAAATTCAAAGCAAGTCTCGACCCGATCACAAGCCCCCCCTTGTTAAGACACTCCATAATTTTCCTGGACTCACCGATCTTCTTAGGGAAATCGGCATGCCATTGTACCATAGGTTTATCAGAAATCAATATTTCATTTGCTATTTCAGATAAAGCATCAATTCCGGGGCGTTTCCCAACCATGAGGCTGCCTCGACAATAGGGACATTCTGCTTGAAATGCAATCTCTGCACCACACAAAGAACATTTCAGATTTCCGGACCTATTGTCCCAGTTATATATACCTCCACATTTACCGCATTCGATGCTTCTCCCGCATTCCTCACATGCGACTTCCCCGACATAACCTTTTCTATCAAGGATCCATATTACAACATTGTTTTCACTAATCGTCTTTATAGTTTCTCTCAAGGCGGTTTCGCTGATCCTCAAGGGATGGACCACTCCCTGTAGATGGGAAGAAAAGGCCGCCTTCATATCCACAAAAAAAGTCCTCGAAGGAGAAGGTTTATCCTTGCAGGTTATTTCTTTATTCAAGTAGACCCTTGAAGAAGGGAGTCTCCCTCCCAGGATCAATTTACTTCCGCAGAGTTCGGCCCGCTTGGCTAAAACACTCTTTACATTAAGGAAGGGAAATCTTTGCTGTACATAAGCTCCACTGCTCTCCTCCTCAACAATAATAAGTGATAATTGTTGAGATGGTACAAAAGCAGCACTTTGACCACCCAGAACAAGACCATTAAAGCCTTTTCTTACTAAGTTCCACACCTTCCACAATTTAGCTCCGCCGGTAGATGGCCATATAAGGGTATTATTTTTGATAGAGTCAGGAAGAACGGAAAAGAACTGCCTAGCCTGTTCCTGCTCCGGAAATGTTATCAAAGAGGAACCTTTATTATTAGCTATAGCCTCAATATATGTATGATATCTACTTCTGTCATCTGTCACAAAAGTAGTATTCAAGTCATAATTGAAGTCCGAGTTTGATCCTTCAGGGGGAACTGATTCTACAGATGTACCCTTGAGAAGGGGTGCTGGGCAGATAACAGACAGAGCCTCTCCCTGTCCACACAGATAAACCCTTCCAATCCAGTCACTCAGTTTCCAGAGATCTCGAGATAAGGGGGGATATTCATCAACGATAGAGTTCACTGATCTCAATCTCGAAAGATTAAATTCAAGAGAATCCTCATCCCGGTGTACTCGAGAAACGAAACCGAATCTTCTGGTCCTTCCGACAGGAACTTCAACCCTTATTCCTTCGACAAGGTCTATTTCGGAAAGATAAGTAAGCTTGTTCCACCAGGGTCCGGGAATGACAATTTCAGCAAAAATAGTCAAGGAATCAGATTTCCTCTTGTCCCATTACGGAATCCCAGATAGTAGAAGCAACATACTCTTTTGATCCTGAAATATCACGGGAGGTACCTAAAGAATTTATTATCTTAACAGTATTGGTATCTGTGCGAAAACCGGCATCAGAGGCAGTTATATCGTTAACCACAATGAAATCAAGATTCTTTTTCTGCATTTTCATTGTGGCATTTCTGAGAAGGTTCTGACTTTCAGCAGCAAATCCTACAAGTATCTGATCATGCCTTTTTCGTCTTCCAACTTCAAATGCTATATCAGGATTCTGTATAAGTTCAAGGAGAACCGTATCTTTTTCATGCCTCTTGATTTTATGCTCCGAGATTGAGGCAGGCCTGTAATCGCCTACTGCAGCAGCCTTAACGATATAATCGGCCCCTGGAAGTACACTAATTACAGCATCCAGCATCTCTTTTGCCGAGGTAACGGGGATAATGACAAGATCATGAATATCAGATAATTCGACGGGACCCCTTACGACAGTGACATTTGCCCCACGGTACCAGGCTGTTCGAGCCAGTGCAAAACCCATTTTCCCGCTGCTGGGATTGGAAAGGAAGCGAACGGGATCAAGGAACTCCCAGGTAGGACCAGCCGTTACCAGTACGTTTTTCCCAGAAAGATCTTGCACCGGGCAAAGAGTTCTCCAGATTTCATGAATAATTACTTCTTTGTCTGGAAGCCTTCCCTTTGCACTGTAGCCGCATGCAAGATCTCCAGATGCAGGTTCAACGATCTGGTAACCCATTTCCGTAATAGCAGCCAGATTTGAACCTGTAGCCTTGTGCTCCCACATGTTAACGTTCATAGCCGGGAAAAACAGAACAGGACACCTGGCAGCCAGTAAAACAGCGCCCAACAAAGAACTGGCTTCCCCCCTGGCTGCTCTTGAAATACTTTCTGCAGTTGCGGGCGCTATCAGAATTATCTCGGCCCAATCAGCAAGATGGATATGGGGGATTTTCCAGCCCTCATCTGAGGAAAGAAAGTCTTTCTGTCTCCAGACCTTCTTGGACAGCAGTGTTGAGAGTACCATAGGGCTAACGAAATTCTCGGCATCTTCGGTCAACACAACCTCAACATCACAGCCATTCTTGATAAGCTCTCTGAGGATATCGGGCGTTTTATACGCGGATATGCCCCCCGTTATTCCAAGAAGAACTTTTCGATTATTCTTCCAACTTAACATCAGTTTGCTCTCCTGATCCTCTTTCTTCGAAAGATTTCTCCGGATCGAGGATCATTATCTTTACCTTATCCAGATCTTCCAGAGCAAGAGAAATATATTTTTCCTTCCCTTCTTCCAGCAACCTTAACTTGGACTCGCTGATCTGTCTCGCCCTTATTGAAACCATGGATGTCAGAAGATATTTGTTTGTAATACCATTTTTTTCAGCAAGTTTATCAATATCATAAAACTTCAAATTTCATTCCTCCAGTATCAGAATTCTTCTATTCATAACTATGTATGACATTTTCCAGTTCGTTAACTGCCCGTGCAACCTCGTCATTCACTATCAGATGGTCAAAACAGTAAGAATCATCCATTTCTGCAATGGCATTCTGAAGACGGACCTGAAGAACTGTTTCCTCTTCAGTCCCTCTTTTCCTAAGTCTTTTCTCCAGTTCTGAAATAGATGGAGGAGCAACGAATATCATGATTGCACCAGGGCAATTCATCTTGACCTGATGAGCACCCTGGACATCTATTTCAAGGATAACATTTTTGCCGGCACATAATTCTCTTTCTACATCTTCTCTTAAGGTTCCATAATAATTATCATGCACCTTAGCCCATTCAAGAAATTTACCTCTTGCTATCATACGTCTGAAAGATACTTCATCAATAAAATGATAGTCAACCCCGTCAAGCTCACCCTCTCTTGGAGAGCGTGTTGTACAGGAAATAGAAAATATCAGATCAGGTATTCTCTCAAAAAGAAGCTTTCTCAAAGTACCCTTGCCAGCACCACTTGGTCCGGAAATTATAAAAAGATGTCCACTAATCCTGTGATGCATCTTCACTTTCACTCTCAAAACGATGGACGATTGTCTCAGGTTGAATTGCAGAGAGCACAACATGATTGCTGTCCGTAACTATAATGGCCCTTGTCTTCCTTCCCTGGGTAGCATCAATAAGACGAGCTCCTTCTTTTGCCTCCTCTTTCAACCTTTTTATAGGGGCAGAGGATGGATGAATAATTGCAACAATACGTTCCGCCACTAACATATTGCCAAAACCTATATGAACTAGCTTATACGGCATTCTTATCACTCCACATTCTGGACTTGTTCCCGTATTCTTTCAAGAAAAGTCTTACCCTCGACTACCATCCATCTCAGACTTGCATCAGATATTTTGGAACCCATTGTATTGATCTCACGATTCATTTCCTGAAGCAGAAAGTCAAGTTTCCTACCTTCAGAAGTTGCCATGGCAAGGGTGGATCTGAACTTTAAAAGATGACTTCTGGATCTGGAGAGTTCTTCAGAAATATCCCATTTATCTGCAAGGATAGCAACTTCCTGGGCTAGTCTGCCAACATCCAGATCTCCTTCATGATCTGTAATAAGTTTACCCAGACGTTGCTGAAAAGCTGATAAAGATTCTTCTCTGCCCTTATCCCAATAAGAATCAATTGAATCAATTATTTTCTCAAAAGATGCAAGGTTCATTGAAATATCCTCAAAGAGATGTTCTCCTTCATTTTGTCTCATCTCAATAAGAGATGTTATTGCTTCATCTACCACTTGAGAAAGGCAGGACTCCCCCTCCTCTTCGATAAGGCTGGTAAATGATGGGGAATCCAGAACTCCTGGAAGTTGCAGTAGACTCTCTATTCGAATATTTTCGATTATTTTCAAATGATCTCTGGACTCATCAAGCTGTCGATAATAGCGTTCAAGAATTTCGCTATTAATCTGGGCTGCACATATTTTTGCCGCCAGAACAAGATCAACTCTGAGTTTGATCTTGCCTCTTCTGAAAGATTTTCTTATCTGTTGGTTTATCTGAGGTTCAAAAGAGCTCAGTTCTTTTGCAAGTCGTAGCGTTATTTCCTGGTATCTGTGATTTATCGAGGACATTTCCACAGAAATTCTGCCCCAATTAAAATCCCTGGAGACTCTACTGAAACCCGTCATGCTAAGAAGCATAACCTTCACTCCTCTTCATATCCCTGGAAAGGATAGTTTCCTTCTCCAGTTTTTCTTTTAACGTATCAAGACCTAACCCGGTTAAAGCACTAACTGCAACCACATTTTCACCCATATGGATAAACCTTGAAAGTAAAAAGTTTCTATCTTCTTCAGTTACCAGATCCATTTTATTTAAGATTATCAACCGGGGTATCCGGGACGCTCCAAAATTATGAATCGTTTCCTGAATTACCGCAAAATGCTCCATAACCTTTTCGAGACTGCCATCAAGTACTATCAGGATAACATCTGAAAGGACAATCTCTTCAAGGGTTGTCCTGAATGCTGCCACAAGATCCGGCGGTAATTTCCTTATAAAGCCAACCGTATCTGCTAACAATACTTTCTTCCCGCTGGGGAGAAGGATTTGTCTTACAAAAGTATCAAGTGTACAGAAAAGCTGATCTTTTACAATGATGCTCTTATCAGAAGAAAGAATCTTCAGAAGTGTTGATTTACCACTGTTCGTATAACCGGCAAGAGAAAAAGTGACAAGACCCGCTTTCTTTCTTCGCTTTCTCTGGAGGCTCCTCCGTTTTTTTACTTCATCAAGACTGGCTGAAATGTTTTTTATTTTTCTCTCCAGCTTTCGCCTATGCCTTTCAAACTCAGTTTCACCCGGTCCTCTAGTCCCTATTCCACCACCAGGTCTTGACATCTGCAATCCAAGTCCCTTCAGGTGGGGAATTTCATACCTGCATCTGGCAAGCTCAACCTGAAGTTTGGCTTCTGCTGTATGAGCCCTGGCTTCAAAGATTTTCATTATCACATAGGGACGATCCCAGACCTCTAGTCCTGTAGCTTTCTTCAGGTTCAACTTTTGGATCGGGGTCAGCTCTTCATCAGTAACAAGAAGATCTGCACCTTGGGTTTTACAAAAAAGAGACACCTCTGTACTTTTGCCTTTTCCTATAAGAAAAGCCGGGTCTTGGGCTCTCCTTTTTTGAACTACCTCACCGACAACATATATGTTCAGATTTGAAAGGAGAAGTTTAAGCTCCTCAAGCAGCACAGAAGTCTCAAAAATATCATCAGGAGTTTCAATCCCTACAATGACTGCTTTATTATAGATTTTCAATCTGAATCAAGCTTCTTCCCATATTTGCTTTCCAGTGAAAGAAGAGATTCTTCTATCTTGCGGATCATCAGTTTTCTGGATTCCTTTGAAGAGAACCCCTCAGATACGTCTTCAGGATCTATGACATCACCAAAAATAACTGATATTGTTACTGGTCTGATCTTGGAAGACCCTCTTGGCATAGCCTCATGTGTTCCAGAAATATATACCGGAAGGACAGGGACTTTGCTTTTCAGGGCTATTAGAGCAGCTCCACCCTCGAGGGGCTGGAGCCTACCGTTAAAAGATCGTGCTCCTTCAGGAAAAAGGAGAACACTTGATCCGGATTCCAGAATATCCAGGAAAGCTTTTAGTGCAGCCCCTGCAGACTGATTACTTTCCTTGCTTACAGGAATAGCTCCAATAGCTTTCATGAAGAAGGAAAGGATGGGGTTTTTAAAAAGCTCTGCCTTCGCAAGATAACTAAGCCTGCCTGGGAAAGCTACTCCAACAGCTATAGGATCAAGATTACTGCAATGATTGGCTACAACTATTACTCTGCCATTATGAGGAATCTTTGTAATATCGATTACCTTAAAACGATTATAGACCTTGAGACAGATGAAAAAAAACATTTTTGTAAAGACATAAAAAATCTTTTTCACGATCAACCTCTCTCTAGCGATCGTCCAATGTCACACGCTCTTTAATTAGATCAAGTATCCTTTCAACTATATCTTCAATGCTAAGATCTGATGTGTCAATCAGAACCGCATCATCTGCCTTGATCAGAGGAGCGATCCTCCTGCTGGAATCATTTTGATCTCTGAGACGGATATTTGAAAGGATCTCAGATCTCTCTACATTAATTCCTTTTCTATTCAGTTCTAACCATCTTCTATAAGCTCGTACCTCTTCATTGGCTGTCAAAAAAATCTTGACCCTGGCCTCCGGAAAAACGACAGTACCCATGTCTCGTCCCTCAGCAACAATACCTCCGGAATCAACCTGTGCCCGCTGGATATGAAGCAGCCTTTGCCTGACTGCCGGCAGGGCGGAAAAAAGGGAAGCCATAGCACTTATATGAGGATTTCGGATTTTATCTGAAACATCCCTTCCATTCACTACGACAGAAGCATCCTTCAGATTTACGTTGATTCTGTCTAGCTCATTTTCAAGGTCAGGACCTTCCTTTGGTTCAATGCCCGACTCATCAAGGATAAATGCTACTGCCCTGTATATTGCACCTGTGTCCAGGTAGCGAAGTCCTAGTTTCTTCGCCACAAGCTTTGCTATGGTACTTTTTCCAGAACCGGATGGACCATCAATTGCAATAATCATTCTCTCTATCATTAATACTGCCTCCACAAGATTTTTTAATGCAAGGATTCAATAATCATTCCTCAGATCTTACCGCCCCTGGTTATCATCTCCCATATCTTCTCCTTGGTTAATGCTTTCACACTACCAGGGGGAAGGTCCGTTAATTCCATTTTCCCTATTCTTTTTCTGGAAAGTTTACTCACTGAATATCCAAGGAGCTGGGCCATTACCCGGATCTCTCTCTTAACACCTTCGCTAAGGGTAACCCTTACCCATTGACCATAAGGCTCTCTTGAAATAGGAATGACTGAAACCGGTACAAGGTGTTTGTTATCGATACGGACTCCTTTTCTCCATTTAGAAAGGTCTTCATCAGAAAGTTTTCTGCTCAGGAGTACCTCATACATCTTTTCGATTCCGGCCCTTGGGTGAATTACCTTCTGGGCAAAGTCTCCATCGTTTGTAAGGATTATCAGACCAGATGTCATTCTGTCAAGTCTTCCTACGGGAAAGACATGTTTCTTCTGGTATATCTCAGGAAGTATTCCCGTTATTGTAATATAATATTTATCCTTTACTGCACAAACTACTCCCAGGGGTTTATTCATTAAAAGGTATAAATTGGACTCCGGAAAGATTATTTTTCCGTCAAGCATCACTTCACTACCTGTTTTGACTCTGGTAGAAAGGGCAATGACCGGATCTCCATCGATTGTTATTCTTCCGGCAATAATAAGAGATTCCACTTCTCTGCGGGAACCCAGACCGCACATGGCCAGGTAACGATTCAACCTTATATCCTCTTCTAATCTCCCATTCTTACTATCCGAAACCCGCATGAGTCTCACTCGACTCCAGTCAAAGAGAATTCTGCAGATAAATCTTTGAGTTCGTCAAGAGTAGGAAGTTCAGAAATGGAATCCAGCCCGAAGATATCAAGAAAATCTGGAGTTGTTCTGTACAAAAGAGGAGAACCGGTACCTTTACCTCTCCCAGCTATTCTTATCAATCCGTGGGAAAGAAGTGTTTCTATGACCCTCTCACACCTTACTCCTCTTATCTCTTCGATTTCAGAGCGTGTAACGGGTTCATTATATGCAATAACAGCCAGGCTCTCTATTGCAGCCTTTGAAAGGCGAACATGCTGTCTTTCTGAAGTATCTCTGAATATTGATAAAATCTCATTAAGAGAGGGATCTGTAAAGAGCTTCCATCCACCACTGATCTTTTTTAAAGACAAACCATGTCCACTATCATAATGAACCTGAAGGTTCTGCAGAGCCTGTACGATTTCCCTGTTTTTCGAGGAAAGAACTTCATTAAACTCTTTAATCGTCACAGGTTGAGAAGCAACAAAAAGGATAGCCTCTATCTTCATTTCAATTTCTGTCAAGTTTTTCACAGCAGATGATCCTGACATCTCCAAACATTTCCTCCTGTTGTAGTGATATCTTGCCTAATCTGGATAACTCCAGGAGAGCCAGAAGGGTGACCACAAATCTGGGAATATCGGATTGAGAACCCATAACTCTACGCAAGTTAACATCTTTTACACGTTCCATCAGAACCATCAATTCCGATATTCTGGTTTCAACCTGTTTTTCATCCGGAACGGGTACTGGCATTCCTTCAAGATGAAGAGATCTTTTACCTGTATTTATCTTGGACTTTACTACCTTTTTTTCAAGAAGTTCCCACCAGAGTGAAGATAAGCTGAAAAGATCCCCCAGAGTATAAAGAGGGCTTTCTTCTTCATGCTCTGGGGAAAAAAGCAGATCCCGTTCCGATTTCAAAACAAGTAGATGCCTGGCAGCATTACGATAGGGAAGATATCTTTCCAGGATCACACGAAGTTCTTCCTCTGATATTTCCCTTTCTGTCTGTTTTTCTGGAGATTCCTGAAAATATCCAGGAAGTAGAGACAGAACCTTTTCAAGGATAAGCCCTGCTGTTGCGGAAATAAAGTCTGCGATCACATTCAGAGGAGCCCTTCCAGAACCTGAAAGAAAGGCCCCATAAATGCCTACGATCTCACTGATCTTGATTAAAGATATCTCGACTTCTCTATTTTCCACAAGACAGCACAGAAGATCCAGAGGACCCGAAAAGCCCTCAACAGAAACCTCCAGCTCTGATAAACGTTTTATAGTACTGACAGTTCTAGCCTCTTGGGACAAATCCTATCGCCGTCACTACCTGATCAATTGTTTCCTGGGCAATTATTTTAGCTTTACTGGCCCCTTCGATCAGAATATCAGTAAGAAGGTCTTCATCTTTCTCGTAATATGCTCTTCTCTCCCTTATAGGAGCCATGACTCTCTCGACATGCTCTCTAAGTCTTTTTTTGCACTCTACACAGCCTATACCAGCATTCAGGCAACCTTCATGAATTTCAGCTTTCTGATCTTCATCATTATTAAAGACCTTATGTATATCCCAGACTGGGCATTTCTCTGGAGTGCCCGGATCTTTCCTTTTTTCCCTTGCCGGATCCGTCATCATGGTTCTTAGTTTTTCCCACATAGCTTCAGGAGAATCTGAAATATCTATTGCATTTCCGTAGGACTTGCTCATTTTCCTACCGTCTGTTCCTGGTACTTTGGGAGTGGGGGTAAGTAATATCTGTGGCTCTACAAGGATTTCTCCGTAAAAATTATTAAATCTCCGGACTATCTCTCTTGAGATTTCAAGGTGTGCCGACTGATCCTCTCCTACCGGTACCAAATGTGATTTATACAGAAGAATGTCTGCAGCCATAAGTACCGGATAACCAAGAAAGGCATAATTACTCAGATCCTTGTTTTGTATATTGATTATCTGTTCCTTATATGTAGGACATCGCTGAAGCCATCCAAGGGGAGTGATCATCGAAAGCGCCAGATGAAGTTCAGCATGCTGAGGCACATGGGATTGAACACATATTATACTCTTATCAGGATCCAGACCGGAAGAAAGCCAGTCAAGCAGGACCTCCCTGCAATTTCCCCTTATCTTGCTACTATCTGCATAATCAGACATCAGGGCATGCCAATCAACTATTCCATAGACGCATTCATAGTCATCCTGAAGTTTGATCCAGTTAGTAAGAGCACCTGCCAGATGGCCGAGATGAAGTTTACCTGTAGGACGCATTCCGCTGAAAACTCTTTTTTTCATTAAAAATCACCCCATAAAAAGATTGATGGTAAAAACTACGATTAGACAATCAGGATTCGTATATGTAAATACCTTAAAGATAATTAATCAGATAATTCTGCATTCTGGACCAGCAGAATCAAGTAGTTTCACGGGAAAACCCGTATTTTCTGAAATGAGATCTGCAAGAGCAGGGATGGATACTTTCTCCATTTCGCCGTGGTCTACTAACATGACCCTCATACCCATGGAACATGCTTCAAGGATCTGATGATATTTCATATCAGCTGTAATATACGTATCAGCACCCTTTTCAAAAGCCTTTTTCCAGAGTTCTCCACCAGATCCCCCGCAAAGGGCTACGTTCCTGACAGGTTCATTGGTAGATCCGTAAACCCTGAGCCAGGAAAGATTCCATCTTTTTTTAACTCTCACTGCAAAACTGTCCATAGGTAAATAGGGTTCCAGACAACCAGAGATCCCCATTCCCCACGAAGAGTCTGAATTCGGGATCAGGGGAGACATCCTGGAAATGGAAATGGATTCAGCAAGACATACATTGACCCCTTTTGGTGAAACATCCCAATTGGTATGGAGGCTTATCACTCCAAGCTTTTTTTCGATAGCGTAATAAACCAGTCTTGAAGAAAGATCAGACATGTCTATCTTCATTAATGGAGAAAAGATCAGAGGGTGATGGACAACCAAAAGATCACAACTATTCCTGACTGCTTCTACCATGGTATCCTCGAGGGCATCCAGCGCAACACCGATTTTGGAGACTTCCCAGGAAAGAGAACCAACCATAATACCTGAATTATCCCATTCCTCGGCCCACTCAAGATCAGCAAAGTCTTTGATCGAATCCAGAAAGGCTCTAATATTCATGGATTATTCCTTTCAGTTACAGGATATAACAATTTCCCTTTATGAGTTTATTATACTTTATATAAGAAAATGCTAACCGATGGAAAAAGGAACCGATAAAACTACACATTCACTAGCACACGGAATATAAAAAAAACCGCTTCCAATACAGGAAGCGGCTGTTCTGGCTTTGGTGGGCCTACCTGGACTCGAACCAGGAACCTTCCGGTTATGAGCCGGTGGCTCTAGCCACTTGAGCTATAGGCCCAAAGCGAAGCTAATTATAAGCTCCTTCATGGGGAAAATGCAAGCCTTAAAATAAAAAAATTTTCCCCCCGCCCTTTTCCAGAAAGTTTAAATTGTTCCGCCACTAGTCCTCTGTAACATAGATACAGGAAACAGGACAACTATCTGCAGCTTCTTTCACGCAATCAGAACCTTCGGGTCTTATGACCTTGGATACGCCAGCATCTTCATCAAGGAGGAACACTTCCGGACATATCTGGGCACATACTCCGCAACCTATACATTCATTTTCATCCAGGGTAACTCGCACGAGAACGGCCACCTCCTTTACGGGAGGATTTTATATCAGGAACGGGCCAGAGTCAAACTTAATGTATACATATCAGAGAGAAACCTCAACTTTAGGATTCTCCTGATTGACTCCGTGAAGGGTTAACAGAGACTTATATCTTGATATAGCCTTGATTTCAGGCTCTGATGAAGTCATAAAGAACCCTATTCCTGCAATTTCTGCCATAAATTCCTTTGCCACAAGAAGCATTCCTGAAGCAGTACTCCCGCCACGCATGAAATCATCAATAATCAGGACCCTGTTCCCTCTGGTTAGTTTTTTGGTTCCAAGATACATAGCCCGGACATCTCCATTTTTGGTTGGATAATGGACTGAAACTGCAGACCCATCACTCGGCCTGTTCCTGAACCGGCAGACGGCCAGAGGAACTCCAAGAGCATGGGCTGTGAAAATTGCAATGGGTATACCCTTTACTTCAGTCGTAAGAACTATGTCCGGTTTAGTATCTCTGAACATTGAAGCCATCGTCAGGCCCAGGGGCATTGCATAGGCTGGATTAAAGAGGATGTCACTATAATAGATCAATCCTCCCGGGAGAACTCTTTCATGAGACGAAAGTTGGGAAACGATGTCCTGAAGCAGACTTTTCCTATATTCATCTGAGACAGAAGGTGTAAAGGATGCTCCTCCTGTTCGCCCCCTGTCAACATGAATACCGCCAAGTCCTTCATGAACAAGAGCTTTGTCGATAATGGAAACATCATCACTTATCACAGTCTTCGAAACACTAAAGTTTTCCGCAAGTTGAGTTAAAGAAAGTTGCCTGGAAGGAGCACTGAGAAATCTTGCAGCAGTCTGGATAAGACGTTCTGTTCTTTGTCCTTTCATCGATCATCACTCCATAAAAAGATTCTATTAAGCCACGTAAATGAATTAAAGACGTTCAAGCACCGTTCAATCTTCTCTCTATCATTTTGAAATATTGCAAAAGAAGCACTTCCACTGCCTGTTATCCCCCACGCAAGAGCATCAGTCTTATCCAGCGAATCAAAAAGATGTAAATACTCCGGCCATTCATGAATAAGTACTGGCAGGAAATCGTTAGGAAGACAGCCCCACCGCAACCTTTTGTTCAGTCTGGCAACTATAGCATCGGCCTCTGCTTCAGCCGCAGGTTTTCGAAGGGGAAACCCTTGTGTCTTGTACCACATATCAATATTCCTGTAGGACTCAATAGTCCCTGAAGTCCATTTGGGGATAAAAATCACAAAAACAAGACCCGGAATGATCGATCTTGGAACAAATTGATCCCCTATTCCACTGACGAGAGCGCAACTGTACCTGCTGTTAAGGAAAGCTACATCGGCACCAATATTTCTTGATCTTTCGGGAGGAATATGTATGCTATATCTTTTCCCCAACCAATTCAAAAGAGCGGATGCATTCCCACTTCCGCCGCCAAGGCCTGTCCCAGGGGGAAGTTCCTTGAATATTTCAATTTCCAGTGGAGGGATATTCCACCCTTCCTCCCTGAGGATAGACAAGACTTTTTCAATGATATTCTGTTGTGGAATATTGAAATTATGACAGATAATGTCATCCTTAACATTATTACTGGTTATTTCGTTAATTGTCAACCTTTCGACTTTGCGAATTTTATAGAAAAGGGATACCAGATCATGAAATCCATCATCTCTGATAGAGGTTATCCTAAGGGAAAGATTGACTTTACATGGACTGAATTCTTCGTTATACATGGCTACTCTCCAATTCACAGAAAAACCCCGGCGCAATTATCATTGCGCCGGGGTAAGGCGATCAAGCAAGAGAACTATTAACCGGACTTTTTGTTCACAGGCATCAATTCAAGTTCCACTTCACGGGTAAGCAATTCTGCATAGCTAAAAGAGATTTTACTTTTCTGAGATTCAACCCAGAGGGTAAAAATGTTAGGGTAAGTCTCAATGATAACCCCCTGATTCTCTTCTACCTTTCTTCTCCCTTTAGAAGTTCGGTACTTGATCCTGGCACCTTTATAAAGGGCCACCTTTTTCCTTATTTCAGACAGACATGCTGCCATAGGACATTTCCCCTCTGTACACATTTTAAATAATTATATCAGAATAGTAAGGAAATCTCAAATTATAATAACATGTCAAGAAAAAAGCAAGTACCTTTAAGCAGAAATTGATTATAAATTTTTCAGAAGTAAAATACGCTTATCTCCTACCCTTCGGGTTATCTTTCTGGAATCCAGATATTCCAGAACCGGAAGTATGAACTTTCTGGAACTTCCCGTTTTATCCCTGACACTTGCGATAGTAATATCCTGTCTTATATCCTTTAAAAGATCTACAAATCTGCTCTGAAGTTCTTTGTGCAGGACAAAATTCCCCTGGAGAATAACTACCTCTCCCATGTTCCTAAGATTTTCAAAGAAAGAGGAAAAACGTTTGTTATCCAAGTTCAGTTCAAGTGATATCTCTTCTATTGTCGGGAAATGAAAACCCTTATGGATACATAGATCCAGAACTTTTTTACTGTTTTCTTCAAAGAACTTGTCATCTTGAGCAGTAAAACCATACTGGCATACAATCCCATCTTCATAAGAAACTATTGAAAGTTCACTTAGGTATGAAAGAAGAGTTTTCAGAGCCTTGATATCATAATTCCATTTTATAAGTTCTGCCAGTTTTGGTGGTAAAAGACCAGGACTATAAGGTTGCTCCTCATGGAAGGAAGAAAGGATCTCATTAATCTCATTTGAATATTTTTCAATGGCCCTCCTGGAAAAGATCATCCTTGGTGACGATTCTGTAACCAGGACATCTCCTTGTTTCTCCATTTTCTTCAGCTTAGCAAGAAGATTCTGTTCAGATTCCTGTATAAGAATGCTTGCTTCAGAAACAGGGATCATTTCCCGGGATAGAACTATAGCCGCCAGTTTACCTTCATTTGGTGGAGCTTTTTTGAGATCTGAAAGCATCTTGAGATATTCAATTCTGGAAGTACGTCCACGCGGTTTACGACCATAAGGGAACAGAACCTCTCCCCCACCTATTGTTACAAGGGGGCTATAGAAACGAATGATAAAACGTTCTGAAAAAGATGCTACTACATCCTCTTCAGTAACTATTTGAGCAAAACCAACCTGACCAGGTAGAATTTCCTTTTCACCCAGAAGGGATACCCTCCCCAGGACATCAGAAGTCCCTATATGAAGTCTTATCCTCTGCCAGTGGGTAAGGGGTTCCGGTGATGAGGGAAGAATTTTAAGATAGGTGTCAAAACAGCTAGTTTTCTTAAAAAGCCCTTTTTCACATACTACATCACCCCGGTGGAGATCATCTACTGATACTCCCGTTAAGCTCATGGCCACCCTCTGCCCTGCCCATGCCTCCTCTACCATGGAACTATGTACCTGAACACTCCTGATTCTTGCATCTTTTTCAAGAGGTAAAATGCTAACTTCTCTTCCCGGGAAGATCTTACCCCCATATGCCGTACCTGTTACAACAGTCCCGAAACCAGCGACAGGGAAAGCTCTGTCTATGGGCATGAAAAATGGTCCTTTTCTACTCCTTGGATGTGAAGAGGATACTAGCCTTTCTATTTCATCTATCACCGTATCAAGATTTTTACGTGTAACTGAAGAAACTGGAATTATCTTCTTTCCTTCGAGAAAGGAACCTTGAAGGAGTTCACTTACGTCTTCTGTAGCCATTTCTATCATTTCATCATCGACGAGATCTGCCTTTGTAAGAACAACAAAACCATCATGGATACCAAGAAGCTCCAGAATATCCAGATGTTCCCTGGTCTGAGGCATTACACCTTCGTCAGCTGCAACAACCAGAAGGACGGCATCAATTCCGGAAACACCTGCGACCATCTGTCTAATAAACTTTTCATGGCCAGGAACATCTATTACGCTTACAATTTTTTCACTTGGCAGCCTCAACGGGGCAAAACCAAGTTCAATTGTTATACCCCTTTTTTTTTCTTCTACCAGGCTATCACAGTCTACCCCGGTGATTGCCTTTATAAGAGTAGTTTTTCCGTGATCAATATGGCCAGCCGTTCCGAGAACAAGAGAGATTTCTTTACCGCTCAATTTAATCATCCCCTCTACCAGGAAGCGAAGAAAATGCCTCCAACAGAAGTCTGTCATCTCTTTCGAGCAGAGTCCTGACATGTATTACTACAGAATCATCTCCCGCACCAGCTATTACAGGTATATCTCCAGAACGCAGCAAAGATTGCAGTCTGCCGGAACTTCCCCAGGGGTGTTTTTTGATAGCTATACCATAACCGTGAAGGATAGTGGCAGGGAAAGCACCTCCACCTACAGCATCCTCGACTTCCAGAACCCTGATTTCCGCCTCTGGGATGATCTGTTTCAGTCGTCTGGCCAAAGAAGATGCCTTGTTTTTCATTTGCTTCATTGTAAGAGAAAGCATAGTCAGTGTAGGTATCTCTCTCCATTTACCTTTTAAATAAAGTCTCAATGTGGCTTCAAAAGCAGCCAGGGTCATCTTGTCAACCCTTAATGCTCTAAGAAGAGGATAGTTTCTTAATTTGTCTATGATAGTCTTTCGCCCCACTATACCCCCGATCTGGGGTCCTCCAAGCATTTTGTCTCCGGAGAAAGTAACAATGTCTACTCCCGAGCTCACGCAATCTCTGACAGTAGGTTCTCCAGAAAGACCCAAATTACTTACATCAACAAGAATTCCGCTTCCCAGGTCCTCCATGAAGATAAGATCATTATCATGAGCAGATTGGGCAAGGTCCTCTCTGGGGACATCAGAAAAGAAGCCTTCTATTCTGAAGTTAGAGGGATGAACTTTCAGAAACATAACTGTATTATCAGTTAACGCTCCCTCATAATCTCTTAAATGTGTCCTGTTGGTAGCCCCTACCTCTACTAGTTGAGATCCTGAAAAAGCCATAATTTCCGGGATACGGAAAGAACCTCCAATCTCCACAAGTTCACCCCTCGAAACGATAACCTCCCGGTTTCTCGCGAGAGCAGCAAGACACAGCATAACTGCCCCGGCATTATTATTGACAACCAGTGCGGCTTCTGCTCCCGTAACCTGGCACAAAAGCCATTCTACATGTTCGTTACGTTGTCCCCTTTTTCCCTTTTCAAGGTTATACTCCAGTGTGCTGTATCCGGAAGCCACTTCTTTTACCGCCTCTACAGCAGCAGAAGCGAGACATGATCTTCCAAGATTGGTATGGACAACCACTCCTGTAGCATTAACAACCTTTTGGAGACTCATTTTACGCCTGGACTCGAGAATAGTTTCTGCTCCGGTCCTGATATAGTTCATAGTTACTGTCTTAACTTTTCCATCAATCACTTTTTCCCTTATATTACTCATCAGATCACTTAATGTTTTTTTAACTGTATCTCTCCCAAGTTCCTGATAATAGGGAAAGAGCCATTCATTTTCAAGAAGTTCGTCCATTGGAGGCAACGACCTCAGTATCTGTCTTTGAGAATTTTCCATTTGCATGATTCCTCCAGAGTAAAAAAGTTATATTTTTCTCCTGCTCAAACATATCATAAAAACAGCTACAAAAGAATTTTCATTACTTCTCCAGATTATCGAAAGAAAAACTCATGCTATAATTTTATAATAATTATTCCATAAAGAGGGATGATAACCATGGTAAGACAAATAACATACGCACTCATCGTGGTTGACCTTCAGATTGACTTCTGTCCCGGAGGTGCTCTTGGAATATCTGAAGGTGATTCTATCATACCTGTTATCAACGATTTAATAGACATCTTCCATGCCAATAGCCTGCCGGTAATCTTTTCCCGGGATTTTCACCCTGTTGATCACATGAGCTTCACCGATGAGGGAGGTATCTGGCCAAAACATTGTGTAAAAGGAACAGAAGGTTCTGATTTTCACCCCCTTCTGAAGATTCCATCTGATTCCAGGATAGTCAATAAAGCAACAGAAAAGGACAGGGAGGCATATTCGGCTTTTGATGGCACTGAACTTTTGCAGATATTAAGAAATCAAAAAGTAACGTGTATTATCATCTGTGGACTAGCGACTGACTATTGTGTAAAATCCACCGCCCTCGATGGTGTAGAAGAAGGTTTCAGGGTAATTGTAGTTAAAGATGCAGTTCGGGGAGTTGAGGTCACCGAAGGAGATATTTACATGGCATTTGAAAAGATGATGAATGCTGGAGTGACTGTATCTTCCTCGGCCGAGGTGAAGAGAAACCTTTCATCTTTAAATACAGAATAAAATACAGGGAGGTTGATCAGTTGAAAATAGTGGATGCAAGGGGTAAGTCCTGTCCTCAACCAGTTATTATGACAAGAAAGATCATAAGTGATAGACCTGATGAGGTTGAAGTAATTGTTGATAACAAGGTTGCTTCCGGAAATGTCAAACGACTGTTGGAGAAGATGGGCTATAAAACCAGCACAGAAGAAAAGAATGATCTGATAACTGTCAGAGGCAATATCTCATCGAATAATGAGACTGTCCTGACATCCATGAAAAGCAAAGACATAATTGAAAAGGGAAATCTCACAATATTGATTTCAAGAGAAATAATAGGAGGAAATGACAGGGAACTGGGAGAGGTCCTCATCAAATCTTTCCTTGGGACTCTCGTGCAGATGGAATTCCCTCCCAGATATATTTCTCTGATGAATGAAGGCATAAGACTTGCACTTAAGGGAACCTCCACATGTGACTATCTCCAGGAACTTGAAAGAAAGGGTTGCGAGATCCTTGTTTGCGGAACATGTACAAACCATTTCGGGGTCACGGAAGAAGTAGGTGTGGGAGTTATATCAAACATGTTTGATATAACAGAAAGTCTGATGAAAGTTGATAAAGTAATTTCAATCTAGTTCATAGTCATTTCTGTTTTTTCTACGGGGCAGGTTTTGAAGGATCAATTCAAGCAGGGATTGAAGCATAATATTTGAATTTAAAGACGGCCCTACAGAATCCAGAAACGATTCATCTGCAGGAATGTATCCTACTTTGATGGTATCATTAAGGTAATCCTTGACAGCGTAATCCAGATCTTCCTCAAATAGCAGTACCCACCCGGGTGCTGCTATTCCGATAAGTCCCCACTCAATTTCTTCCTTGCAGGAGGAAAAAATGTGAACTGACAAAACAGATTCGCTCAGTTGGTTCTCCTTTACAAAAACCTTACCCCATCCTTTGAGGGAATCACCCACCACAAGCACCTCATCGACATCTTCCTCTGAACATGCGTATACTCTGAATAACTGTCTTTCAAGGATACATTTAAACTCGTCATCTTCTCCATCAAGAAAACAGAGCACATCTTTCAAAGAATCATGAACCTTGAACTGATAGCCGGAAAAAGAACTTG
This sequence comes from Synergistales bacterium, assembly GCA_963666205.1. Taxonomy (GTDB): domain Bacteria; phylum Synergistota; class Synergistia; order Synergistales; family JAFGMB01; genus JAENYO01. The sequence goes on along the minus strand of OY762654.1, from coordinate 2,862,495 downwards.
CTTGAGGTTTATAACCAGCAAGAGATATAAGAAGATTTTCGATAAAGGTTTCTTTCGTTTCTGATATTTTGATAAGCCCATACTCCATACCAGGATCACCTTCCCAGAAGAATGTTTAAACGATTCTTTCCCATATGGCGTTCCCGACTCTCATTCCCTTTGCGCTGAGGGCAATTCGAAGTTCTTCCTTTGAGAAAAGATCCTTAGGAATCTCACTCAGCTCTGAAAGGATATTGTCAAGAATCTCCCTATTGAACTTATTATAGAAATTATTGAGTGAAACACCCCATTTTGTCCTCGTAGCAAGTATGACGGCCTCGCGGATCTTTCTCTCTTCTTCAAGAAACTCAAATCCCGCAGTAGCACCCTCTTTCGATTCTGTTGCAATCAGATAATCAGAAAAGTTTTTGTGGTTCCAGTATCTAGCACCATTGAAGTACCCCCAGGCAGAAGGTCCCAGGGCAAGAACATTTTTCTGGTACCAGTATGCAATGTTGTGTCTGCACCATTTCCCCTGTCTGGAAAAACTTGCTACTTCATACTGATCCAGTCCCTTGTGAGCAAGATACCACTGGGCAAAACGATAGTGAGGATAACCGTTAAAAACCCCTTGTGGAGGTCTTTTCCCCCATTGAGTTCCTCTTTCCAGCATAAGCTGATAAACAGAAATGTGATCGACACCATATTGAAGAACTCCCTTAAGGGAATCATACCATTTTCTGATGCTCTGTCCGGATAACCCGAAAAGCAAATCGGCACTGAGATCAAATCCTGCATCCTTGATCTGTTTAAGAGCCTTTATGGCTGTAGCTGAATCATGGGCCCTTCCAAGCCACTTAAGTTCGTCATTGTGAAGACTCTGAACACCCAGGCTCACTCTGGTCAGCCCCCAATCCTTCCATAAACAAAGGTGTTCCTTTGTTACGGAACCAGGATTTGCTTCTACAGAGATTTCACAGCCCTGGTAAAGATCAAGATGATGATCAAGGATGGAAATAAGTTGTTCCCATTGATAAGCAGAAAGAATAGTGGGAGTACCTCCCCCGATATAGAGAGTTTTTGTAACGATCCTCCTTTTCGGGAAAAAAGAACTCCACCATTCGAGCTCTCTGGAAAGAGCCTCAAGGTATAGGTTGATATCATCATTAGTTACAAGCCTGCTATAAAAGGCACAATAGGGACATTTGCTTATACAGAATGGGATATGAACATAGACTGATAGAGAATTATTATGTTCTTTCTCCAGGAGTCCTGTCTTGAAGATCAATTCATTTTTTTTCTTCTTCATCTTCTACTTTAAGAAATGCAAGGAATGCTTCCTGTGGAATAGACACCTTGCCGATCTTTTTCATTTTCTTCTTCCCTTCCTTCTGCTTTTCAAGAAGTTTCCTCTTTCGGGTTATATCTCCACCATAACACTTAGCAAGAACATCTTTTCTCAATGCTTTGATATTCTGGCGAACAATGACTTTTTTACCAACCGAGGCCTGAATGGGAACTTCAAAAAGCTGTCGAGGTATGAGGTCCTTAAGTTTTCTTGTTACGGCCTGCCCCCTTCTATAGGACTCATCTCTATGGCAAATGAAGGAAAATGCATCTGCGGCTTCTCCCTGAATAAGAACATCCACTCTGACCAGGTCTGCCTCCCTAAAACCCTTATGTTCATAATCGAGTGAAGCATATCCTCTGGTCTGAGACTTAAGTTTATCGTGGAAATCAAGAATAAATTCGGCAAGGGGAAGATTATAGACAATTCTGACCCTTTCAGGAGAAAGATAATCCATAGATACATACTCTCCCCTTTTTTCCTGGCATAACTGCATTACCTTTCCGACATATTCAGATGGAACAAAAACTGTAAGACGTATGATAGGTTCATGAACAGCATGAATATCTCCGATCTCAGGAAAGTCGGAAGGACGGTGAGCCTCAACAAAACCCCCTTCCTTTGTGTCTATTCTATAGATAACATTAGGAGCCGTTGCTATCAGTTCCACTCCAAACTCTCTTCTGAGTCTCTCCTTCGAAATTTCCATATGAAGTAGTCCAAGAAAACCGCATCTGAAACCAAAACCCAAAGCAACTGAAGTTTCTGGTTCAAAAGAAATAGCGGAATCGTTAAGCTGTAATTTTTCCAGAGCCTCTCTCAGTTGACTGTAATCCTCTCTTTCAACGGGATAAAAACCACAGAAAACCACAGGTTTAGGATTTTTATATCCTGAAAGAGGTTTTGCTGAAGGATGAGAAGCATCTGTGACAGTATCCCCTACATGAGCCTCAAATAGACTTTTAATATTTGCAATGATATATCCAACTTCTCCTGGACCAAGTTCTTTTACGGGCTGATAAGATGGTCTGAAAACTCCTATTTCCTCTACAAGATAGCTCTTTCCCGTTACCATGAAAAGTACATTCTGGCCAGTCCGGATGGTTCCATTTACAACCCTTATATTACAAACTACACCGCGATAATTATCATATATGGAATCGAAGACAAGAGCCTGGAGAGGAGCGGAACTGTCTCCTGAAGGATGAGGAATCGTATGCACTATTTCCTCAAGTATCTCGACTATTCCCTTTCCTTCCTTGGCACTGGCAAGAATAGCACCGGAGGCATCGAGCCCGATAATTTCCTCAATCTCGTTCTTGACATATTCCGGCCTTGCCGATGGGAGGTCGATCTTATTGATAACAGGAATTATTTCAAGATTCTGTTCAACTGCCATATAGGCATTTGCCATAGTCTGCGCTTCTACTCCCTGGGCAGCATCCACAACAAGCAGTGCACCTTCACAGGCAGCAAGAGACCTGGATACTTCATAGCCGAAATCGACATGTCCAGGAGTATCTATGAGGTTAAGGACATAATCCTTCCCGTCCAGGGCTTTATAATTCATCCTTACAGGAACAAGTTTAATTGTGATCCCTCTTTCTCTTTCAAGTTCAAGGGAATCCAGTACCTGGTTTTTCATCATTCTGGAATCAACCGTATTTGTAATTTCAAGAAGACGATCTGCAATAGTTGACTTCCCATGATCTATATGAGCAATAATGCAAAAATTCCTTATTCTTTCCAGATCCATAAAGGATACACACCTCTCTGAAGATTCATCTATATTTAACTATTTTCCTTTCGGTCTGAAATAAAATATTGTTCAGACCATGTTTTCTCGAGATTTCCCAAGATCTTATAAGTAAGCCGGGTTTAAAGACACCAGGTATTATTCTTGATCCATCAATCTCTCCCGCTAGGGAATCGATTATATGCTAACTGCTCTCCTTACGTAAACAGATCTATTGTATTTTACAGTAAAAGACCCGGGAAAATGTTAATAAGAAAATTAAAAAAAAGAATCACATGGTGGATATAACTTAATTTCCAACACAAGATCATGGTCTCCTGTATTTGTTTCTATTGACTTTTAAGGATACCTTAGGAATAATGTAAACAAATATTCCTCTGGAGGTGCCCCATGAAAAAAGGGAAAATGCTTTATGAAGGGAAAGCTAAAAAGATGTTTACCACTGAAGATGAAAATGTTCTTCTTATTGAGTACAAAAATTCACTGACTGCCTTCAATGCACAGAAAAAAGCAGAAATGGAAGGAAAAGGAGTTCTGAACAATCTGATCAGCTCAACTATTTTCAGGTTTCTTACAGAAAATCAGATTCCAAACCATTTTTTAGAGAAGATAGACGATAACCATCAAACTGTAAAAAGAGTTGACATAATCCCTGTAGAAGTAGTTACTCGAAATATCACCACAGGAACCCTCTGCAAAAGGCTCGGAGTGGAAGAAGGAATGAAACTACCCTACCCTCTTGTAGAATTCTATTTTAAGAATGACGAACTTGGGGATCCTATAATCACTGAAGATCACGCAATCCTGTTTAAATGGTCATCAAAAGAAGAACTTGATCAGATCAAGGAAATAACTCTCAAGGTCAACTCCCTTCTATCCGATTACTTTAAAGAGCTTGGCATAATTCTTGTCGATTTCAAGCTTGAATTTGGTCGGGATAGTGAGGGAAACCTTATCCTTGCCGACGAAGTCTCACCTGATACATGCAGATTCTGGGATATCCAAAGCGGAGAAAAACTCGACAAGGACAGATTCAGAAAAGATCTGGGCAATGTTCTTGGTGCATACGAGGAAATCTGGAAAAGAATTTCCTCGAGAGATGAGTAGACTATGACCTTTCATGCCAGGATCCTGATCTATTTAAAAGAAGGGGTTCTTGACACCCAGGGAAAGACCGTTGCTAAATCTCTCACTGATTCAGGCTATTCCAACTTGAGAAACGCCAGAGTGGGTAAATATATCCAGCTATGGATCGATGCAGATTCAGCGGAAAAGGCTTATCAGGAAGCAGACAGAATGTGTGATGACCTTCTGGTGAATGAATTGATCGAAGATTACAGCATTGAAGTGGAGGAACAGTAAATGCAAACTGCAGTTGTGATATTCCCCGGGAGCAACTGCGACAGGGATGTAATCCATGCAGTCAGGGAGATAACAGGCTCAGTAGTTGTTCCTGTATGGCACAAGGATACAGCGATCCCTGCGTCAACTGATCTGGTCATAATCCCTGGAGGGTTTTCCTATGGCGACTATCTCAGATGTGGCGCCATGGCAGCCAGGTCTCCCATAATGGTATCTGTTAAAAAACATGCATCCAGGGGAAAACTAGTTCTTGGTATCTGTAACGGTTTCCAGATACTTACAGAATCCAAACTTCTCCCTGGAGCTCTGCTGGCAAATAAAACCCTTACCTTTATCTGTAAACAATGCTTCCTTAAAGTGGAAAAAACAGACACTCCCTTCACTCTCAAATATAAAAACGACCAGGTCGTACAATTCCCCATCGCTCACCACGAGGGACTCTACTTCCTGCCTCAGGACAGCCTTAGGGAAATAGAAAAGAATGGACAGGTCGTTTTCAGATACTGTACTTCCTCAGGCGAGATTTCAGAAAATGGGAATCCTAATGGCTCGCTGAATAATATTGCGGGGATAGTTAACAGACAGGGGAACGTCCTTGGTCTCATGCCTCATCCTGAAAGAGCAAGCGAGCATATCATGGGTGGAGCAGATGGTGCCTTGATGTGGAATTCAATCAAAACCTGGATCGATAGGGAGGGTGCTTGAGATGCATTACAGCGAAGCTGGTCTGAGGGAGAATGAATACAAGGCCCTTGTCGAGACTCTGGGTAGAGAACCCAATGAATGTGAACTGCTTATTATGGGTGTAATGTGGTCTGAACATTGCAGTTACAAGTCAACTAAACCATTACTGAGCCTTTTCCCTACTGAAGGGAAAAGTGTCGTCCTGGGACCAGGCGAAAATGCTGGAATAGTTGATATAGGTGACGGAAATGGAATAGCCTTCAAGGTAGAGAGCCACAATCACCCTTCTGCTGTTGCCCCTTTCCAGGGAGCGGCAACAGGAGTAGGAGGTATTATCCGGGATATTCTGGCTCTTGGAGCCCGTCCAATAGCTTCCCTCGATGGCCTTTTTTTCGGAGATCCGGAAATTCAGAAAACCAAGAACCTTTCCGATGGAATAGTCAGAGGTATAGGAGGCTATGGAAACCCTGTAGGAGTCCCTACTGTTGGGGGAAAGACCATATATGATAAATCCTATACTGATAATCCCCTTGTAAATGCCATGTGCCTGGGCCATGTAAAACTCGACCAGATTATAAGTTCGCAGACTGCCCGTCCTGGACAGGCAGTGGTGCTTATTGGCTCCAAAACAGGCAGAGACGGGATAGCAGGGGCGGCATTTGCCTCGATAGAACTGTCAGAAGATACAAAATCCAGCAGGCCTAACATCCAGATCGGTGATCCCTTTGTTGAAAAACTCCTGATAGAAGCATGTCTTGAACTTAAGGAAAAGGGATTAATAATCAGTATGCAGGATATGGGAGCTGCAGGTATCACATCGTCATCCAGTGAAATTGCTGCAAAGAGCGGTGTTGGAATGATAATGCACTTTGACAGGGTCCCCCTTAGAGAAACAGGTATGGAACCATGGGAAATAGCTCTTTCCGAATCTCAGGAAAGAATGCTTATGATCGTTGAATTTGAGAATGTCTCCCGTGTAATTTCCATTGCAGAAAAATGGGATCTTGATGCTGCCGTGATAGGTGAGGTAATTGAAGGGAATGACTATATTATTAAGGACGGGGAAAACATAGTTGTAGATCTCCCGGCTACCCTCATTGGAAGTGACTGCCCTTCTCCAGACTGGAAATCATCTGTTCCTTCAGATCTTGATGAAAGATGGAATTTCGATGTAGAGGATATTCCCTTTAACAATGATCTGACTCCTGATCTAAGGGAACTGATATCATCTCCCAACCTTAGAGACAAGAAATGGATCTATGAACAGTATGATCAGATGGTCCAGCTCAACACAGTAACAGGACCAGGAAACAGAGACATAAGCGTTCTGAGGATAAAAGGTTCAGAAAAGCTTGTAGGAGTATCAATGGAGTCAGATCCCTGGAAATGCTACCTTGACCCTTACAGGGGGGGGGCAGAAACGGTGGCAAGATCCATTCGTGCTCTGGCTGTTGCGGGAGCCGAACCTCTAGGTATGACGAACTGCCTGAACTACCCTTCACCAGAGATCCCTGAACAGTTCTGGGAACTTTCAGAAAGTGTAAAAGGTATGGCTGCATGCTGCTCTGAACTGGATTGTCCTGTTGTATCAGGAAATGTAAGTCTTTATAACGAAACAGCATCCCAGAGAATCCTTCCCTCTCCTCTCGTGGGAGTCGTTGGACTGATAAGAAATGAGAATGCAATGCTCGGATGTGGATCCTGGGAAGAAGGCGACCATATTTTTTATGTAGGTCTTTCTGATCCATCTCTTTCCGGAAGTCATTATCAGATGCAGAAAATGGGTACTCCTAAAGGAAGACCACTCGTTTTTAACGGACAGGCAGAATCGGATTTCGTTGCCAGGGCACTTGAAACAGCGAGGGAAGGACTGGCCAGAAGTGGACGAGCCATCGCTGGAGGGGGTCTTGCTTCAGCACTTGCGAAAGAATGTATTTCCAGCGGCATAGGGGCAGAAATGAAACTCAACATTCCAACCCGCAAGGATATTCTCCTTTTTGGAGAAGGAGGACCCAGGGCAATTTATGCAGTTCCATCTGACAAGATAGTTGAATTTCGCCACACATGGAGGGGATTCCCCATTGTAATGCTTGCAAAAGCTGGAGGCAGATCTCTTTACATTGAAGGACACCTCAATATACCAGTGGAAGAACTTCAAAAGATCTGGAGGCAGGAATAAATATGTGTGGTGTATTTGGAGCCTTTGCGAAAAATGGTCAATCGGTCCTTGAAGATGTTTATCTAGGTCTATACGCGCTCCAGCACAGAGGACAGGAATCAGCAGGAGTTGCCTGGATAAATACCAGGGGGATCATGCACTCCCTCAAGGGTACAGGACTGGTCCATCTTGCCCTCAACCAACAGCAGCTTTCTTCCATCGATACAAACTGTGCCATTGGTCATGTAAGGTATTCCACCGCGGGAGGATCAGAACTGACTAATGCTCAACCTCTTACTGCTACGTCCTCCAGAGGTTCCGTCGCTATTGCTCATAATGGCAACCTTACAAATGCTGAAGGGATTAAAAACTATCTGGAAAACAGAGGGGCAATCTTTCAGTCAAGGACAGATACGGAAGCCATTCTTCATCTGATGGCTCATCAACCCCATAAACCAAGGCTGGATGCCTTTGTTGACTCTTTAAGACGTCTCATAGGAGCCTACTCTCTTGCAGTTATTCTTGATTCAAGACTGGTTGCCGCAAGAGACCCCTGGGGAAACAGACCCCTTATACTTGGAGAAAGGGACAACATTGTATACGTCTCATCTGAAAGTTGCGCCCTGGATCTTGTGGGAGCCTCTATTATAAGAGAAGTTGAACCAGGTGAGGTAATAGTAATTGATGAAAAAGGTCTTCATTCCATGAGAATTCCCAAGGATGTAAAAAAAGGTTTTGCCTGTTCTTTCGAATATGTATATTTCGCTAGACCTGACAGCATCTTTAATGGAAAGACTGTCTATGAAGTAAGAAAAGCACTGGGAAGGAAACTGGCAGAAAGAGCACCTTGTCCGGATGCAGACCTTGTTACAGGAATGCCTGACAGTGGGACCATAGCTGCAATGGGGTATGCAGAAGTTTCGGGACTTCCCTATGAAAAGGTTGTCGTAAGGAATCGCTATGTTGGAAGGACTTTTATAGAACCTACTCAGAGAGTCAGAGACCTTGGCGTAAGGATCAAGCTGAACCCGATAATGAACATGATCAAGGACAAAAAAGTAGTAATAGTAGACGACTCAATAGTAAGGGGTACTACCTGTCAGCGTATGATCGCCATGATCAAAGATCATGGCGCAAAAGAAGTACATGTAAGGATATCCTCTCCTCCGGTCCGTTTTCCATGTTATTACGGAATCGATACTCCGACCAGAGAGGAGCTTGCAGCCGCCCGGATGAATATTAAACAGTTGGAGAGCCAGGTAGGGGCCGATTCTCTAGCCTATATCACCGAGGAGGATCTTATCGAAGCTATCGGACTTCCCACACGTGATGTCTGTACAGCCTGCTTTACAGGGAACTATATGGAAGGAGACCATACAGATGAAATGGAACTATGAAAAAGCCGGCGTAAGCATATCTAAAGGCAATAACTGGGTAGATATGGTCAAAACAATTCTTTCTGATGTCCCTTCTGACAGTAACGTTATTGGTGGTATTGGTGGATTCAGTGGACTTTACCGATTGAACGACAATCAGTTTCTGGCTGCATGTTGTGACGGTGTCGGTACAAAACTGGAAATTGCCAGAGCAGCTGGGAAATACAGAGGGCTGGGTCAGGACCTGGTAGGCATGAACGTTAATGACCTGGTCACAGGCGGAGCCAGGCCACTGTTTTTTCTGGACTACATAGCCTGTGGAAGATTGAATACTGATGTACTTTCCGAAATCGTCCGGGGTATTGTAGATGCTTGTAGTTCATGTGGATGTGCGCTTCTCGGCGGAGAAACCGCAGAGATGCCCGATGTCTATCCACAGGACGGGTTTGACCTGGCTGGATTTGCTGTTGGGATCCTGGATCCATCTGATGTTATCGACGGAACCTCCATAGAAAAAGGAGACCTTATTGTTGGTCTACCCAGTTCGGGAATTCACAGTAACGGATTTTCTCTTGTCAGAAAAGTTCTTTTCGGAGAAGACTCACCTCTGGAAATAAATTCCGTGTATCCTGAGCTTGAAGAGTCCCTTGCTGATGCTCTTCTCAAACCTACCAGGCTATATGTCAACCAGGCTTTAAAAGCAACAGAAAGTGGCTCAGTGAAAGGAATGGCCCATATTACAGGTGGAGGCCTTCAGGAAAATATTTCAAGGATCTTACCCAAAGGATTACACCCCAGACTCGATTTTTCAGCGTGGACACGGCCTCCTGTTTTCTCTTTACTAGCCTCTCGAGGTATAGATGAAGAAGAAATGAGAAGGGTTTTCAACCTGGGTATCGGTTATACATTCATCGTGGGAAAGGATAACCAGAGCTCACTTGTTGACCTCCTCTCACAGATCGGAGAAGATCCGGCTATAATCGGAGAGGTTTCCTGAATGACACGCATGGCGATCCTTGTGTCTGGAAGAGGTACAAATATGGAATCTATCTGCAGGAAGATCGAGTCAGGAGACCTTCCCGCAGAACTGACTTTTATAGCCAGCGATAACCCCGGATCAGCTGGGCTGAAAAAAGCACAGGAAGCAGGACTTAGAACCGAACTTCTTCCATACGATAGAGGTAACAGGAAGGCTGCTGAAGAGCATCTGGCTAGATTGATAAAAGAAACTGATACTGAGTGGATAGTACTTGCCGGTTTCATGAAGATCCTTTCATCTGAATTTGTAAAACAACATCAGGGGAAAATAGTGAACATCCATCCATCTATACTCCCATCCTTCCCGGGAGCCAAAGGGATAGAAGATGCATGGAATTATGGCGTAAAGATAACAGGAGTTACGGTACATCTCGTAGACGAAGAAGTTGATCATGGGATTATCCTTGCCCAGATACCCGTCATGGTGGAAGAATCTGATTCTATTGAAGATCTAGAAGGGAAAATACATTCTGTTGAACACAATATTTACTGGAAAACAATTAAGGAACTTATCTTAGGAAACCTTGTAAAGATTGAGGGGAGGCGTGCTTTCATTGGCTGAAAAAAGAGTACTTATATCAGTATATGATAAAACAGGCATAGAGGAATTCGCCCATGGATTAGCATCCATGGGATGGCAGATAGTATCAAGTTCCGGTACTGCCCGGAGGTTGAGGGATGCTGGACTTGAGGTTCTTGAGGTATCGGAACTGACTGGATATCCTCAAATGCTGGGGGGGAGAGTTAAAACCCTTCATCCAGCAATTTTCGGAGGAATTCTTGCCCGGAGACACTTGAGCAATGATCTTTCAGATGTAGAACAATTTAAAATCCCCCTTATCGATATGGTAGTCTGCAATCTCTACCCTTTCGAAGAAACAGCCAGGAAAGGAAGCGAACTGGACGAACTTCTTGAAAATATAGATATCGGTGGAGTTACCCTTATTCGGGCTGCTGCAAAAAATTTTAGCCAGGTTATCATTTGTACTGACCCACAAGATTACGCAGTCATCCTGGAAGATATGCATTCTGAGGGAGATCTGCCCCTACAGACAAGGGAAAGATTAGCGCTAAAAGCATTTTGCCATACAGCAGAATATGACACTACTATTTATACAGGGCTCAAAGCAAGTACGGGACTGGAAGAAGATGGACTTGCAGAAACTATTCCCATGAACCTCCATCTCCATCAATCCTTGAGATATGGTGAAAATCCTCACCAGAAGGCCGGATTATATCTTCCTCCCCTTTCAGAACTACCTTGGGAACAATTATCGGGCAAACCCCTTTCCTACAACAATATCCTTGATCTGGATTGTGCGATGAGAGGCTGTTCCATAATGCAGGATAGTTGCGGATGCCTCGTTATTAAACACACAACTCCCTGCGGTATGGCCTATGGAAAAACCACTAGAGAAGCCTATGAAAAAGCTTTCCGATGTGATCCCCTTTCAGCTTTCGGTGGCATAGTAGGTCTTACGAGAAAACTTGACCTCGAAACTGCAAAAGCAATTTCAGAAAATTTCACAGAAGTCCTTCTCGTTCCAGAATATGATAAAGAAGCCCTTCTCTTCCTCTCGGAAAATAAACCCTCTTTGAGGATACTCAGGTGGAAAGGCGGAAGGATACTTTCATTCCAGGTTACAGGAACATGGAGCGGCATTCTTATCCAGAATGACGACCTTCCTCCTCTCCCGGTTGAAGAAAAGGGCGTATGGATAGGCGAACCAAGACCAGACCTTTGGGAAGATCTTATTCTTGCATGGAAAACAGCTTATGTTTCAAAAAGCAACTCAGTGGCGATTGTCAAAGATGGCGAGGCCGTCGGTATAGGTATGGGATTCTGCAGCAGAGTTTTTGCAGTTAATTTTGCAGTTGAACAGGCTGGTACTAAAGCCCAGGGAGCTGTGATGTCCTCGGATGCTTTCTTCCCTTTCCCTGATGCTGTAGAATCTGCTGCTGCTGCTGGAATACATGCAATCATTCAGCCAGGTGGTTCCAGAAACGATGAATCAGTGTTTGCCAGGGCAAAGGAACTTGGCATAAGCATGTTTATCAGTGACTGGAGAACCTTTCGCCATTAAATAAGGGGGAAATCCATTATGAAAGTTCTTTTACTCGGTGGAGGTGCGAGAGAACATGCAATGGCATGGGCTTTATCACGTTCACCAAAGGTGACTGACTTAACAGTTTCTCCAGGTAACCCTGGAATTGCTCATATAGCAAGAATATCGGATCTTGATCCATGTGACGGAAAAGCAGTCAGGGCCCTGGCACTGAAGAACAATGTAGATATGGTAGTAATAGGACCAGAGGCTCCTCTTGTAGAAGGTGTCGCTGATCTTCTCAGAGAATCTGGGATCAAGGTTTTCGGACCAGGTAAAGATGGAGCCAGACTTGAAGGTAGTAAAGCTTTTTCCAAGGAATTTATGAAAAGGAACGGTATACCAACAGCATCTTTTGACATATGCACCAACATGGATCAGGCCAGGGATGCTCTACTGAAAAGAAAGTCCCCTTATATAGTAAAAGCAGACGGTCTGGCCGCTGGGAAGGGTGCATTTGTCATTGAATCCATTGAAGAAGCCATCTCCAAAGCGGAGGACCTTCTTGTAAATAGATCTCTTGGCAAAGCTGGAGAAAAAATAATCATAGAGGATTGTCTGAAAGGAACTGAGCTGACCGTCCTTACCATTACAGATGGCCATACAATACGCCCACTCTCTCCAAGTCAGGATCATAAAAGAATATATGATAATGACAAGGGCCCTAATACAGGTGGTATGGGGGCCTACTCCCCTGTTCCATGGGCAGGATCTGAACTCATGGATAGAGTTGTTTCTGAAGTTCTAGAACCAACCTTAAATGGTCTTAAAAGAGAAAAGATTGACTTCTGCGGAGTAATTTATGCAGGCCTGATGATAGATGAAAACAAGAATCCATGGGTTATCGAATATAACGTTCGTTTCGGAGATCCGGAAACGCAGGTGGTACTCCCGGTACTCAAGGGGGATATCGCAGAGATAATGGAAAAATGCTGTTTAGGAAAACTCGCTGATGCAAAAATGGATGAAACTGAAGAATGGGCTGCAGATGTAGTTATAGCATCTGGTGGATATCCTGGAAAATACAAGAAGGATATCGTAATTCAAGGCCTGGACGAAGCGAATGCCATTGAAAATGTTCTAATTTTCCATGCCGGGACAAGTCAAGATGATAAAGGAAATATAGTCACCAGCGGAGGAAGAGTTCTGAGCATCGTAGGGATGGATAAGGACAGTCTCGATAATGCGGTTTCACGAGCCTACCTGGCTGTTGAGAAGATCCATTTTGAAGGAATGCATTTCAGAAAAGATATAGCATCAAAAGCAAAAGATTTTTCTTGAACAGGAGGACCTTAAATATGAGTGGAGAAAAGAAAGTAGGTATCATTCTAGGTTCTATTTCAGACATTGAACAGGCGAAAAAGGCCGGAACTATCCTTAAAGAACTGAAAATACCTTACGAAGTAACGATAGCATCAGCACATAGAACACCTGGAGACGTAAAAAGCTATTCAGAAAAAGCGGTGGTTAGAGGGATCGGAGTAATAATAGCGGTTGCAGGGTTATCTGCAGCCCTGCCTGGTGTCGTTGCTGCCCATACTCTTCTCCCTGTAATAGGTGTCCCTGTTTCAGCTGGAAGCCTCGGTGGGATGGATGCTCTTCTATCAATCACCCAGATGCCTCCAGGTATTCCTGTTTCATCTGTAGGCATCGATAATGGCAGAAATGGTGCTCTGCTTGCAGCAAGAATCCTCGCAATTTCAGATGAGACTATTTCGTCGAGGCTTGCCAGTTACATGGAAAAACAATCAGAAAAGGTTATAGGATCCAGGCAGGAAATAGGAGACCTTCCCTCAGCACCTGAAGATGCTTTTTAGAGATACAGTTGGGTCGGAAACAGTTTTTTCGACCCAACTTGTACCACGAAAATAAAAGGGTTATCAATAATCCCCGAAGGGAGGAACAGGTTCATCCCTGGAAAATTAAAATACATTTTTGATACTACTTTCTTTTCCTATTCAAAAAAAGAATAAAATATCTTCAATTTCCCATCTTAAGGCCCTTATATATGATATATTCTCCGGAACTCCTGTCATTATTAGAAAAAGTGTGTTCCACTATTACTTTAAATTCTGAGCTCTCAAGCCTTTCAAGAAACATCTTATCCATGAAAGCGGACCATAGGGTAAAGACCCCTGTCGTTTTAAGCGATCCATAGATACAGGCTATACCCTCATCAGAATATAACCAACTGTTCCCGGGGGCAGAGAGAGGATGTGGACCATTATCAATGTCCAGAATAATGGCATCATAAAGTTCAGGACCAATTATCCTGACAGCCACATCACTTTCATGAAGGTTCACTCTGGGATCCGAAAGGACATTTCCATTTATATTCCTGAAAATACTGCGATTCCACCTGATCACAGATGGCTCGATCTCCGAAACATCCACTGCGCTTTCAAGAGGCAGGAGATCAAGAAGTGTTCTTAAAGTAAACCCCATCCCTAATCCCCCAACAAGAACCCTTGGAGCATTTGCAGACTTTATGTTTTCGAAGGTACTCAAGGCAAGCTTTTCTTCAGATCCATGGCAATAACTTGTCATAAGCTCATAACCGTTGACCCTGATTATATACTCATCACCACTCCTGTAGAGAGCATATTCGAGCCCTTCTCTGCCTGGAGCTTTATCTATCAGTTCTGCCATATCCTATTCATCTGATCCTTGTTGAAAAAACACCCAGACCAAGAAGCACAATTATCCAGAAGAACTTGAGATAACCGGAAAATAGAAAAGCTATCCTTTCTTTGCCCACTACCGCGCTAAGCACAAATATAGCAAGAACAACCGGAGTAAGAACCATCAGGACCTTTCCCCTGGCACTAAGGGGTTTTCTTTCCATACTTCACCACACCTCCCGAAAACAGGGCAAAAGACTGGCACATGCTGCGAATGAATAGATTTCTTACTAATTCTACCACTCTTAATAAGTATACATGAACAGGGAGGATGTCTGGAAAATACATCCTCCCTGTTATAAAAAAGTCATTCCTGTATGGGATAAATCAGTTGCTTATCGTTTCTGTGTCCAGGTCTTCCGGGAAAAGCAATACTTCATATTTTTTCATGTCATTACGAAAAGTATCCAGATAATGTCTTGCTGTTATTAACTGCACTTCCAGATTCGAGAAGGACGTCCCTCCCGGAGTTCTCCTTCTGGAAACTGATGAATCAAGGTTCATGATCCCAAGGATATCATCGTCAACATCAGGTATACAGTGTTTCCATTCACTGATAGACAAAGTCTGAAGATCCTTTCCATTATGAATGCACCATTTGACAAGTTGGCCTACCTTCCAATGAGCGTCTCTGAAAGGAACACCTTTGAGGACAAGGTATTCTGCAACATCAGTAGCAAGGGTCATTCCAGTTTTCAATCCCGTCAAAGCCTTTTGTTCATCAACCTCTATCCTCGCTATCAGAGGAGCAAGAACTCCAATGACACCTTCCATCGTCTTGAGGGATGAAAGGAGTCCTCTTTTATCTTCCTGAAGATCCCTGTCATAGGTGAGAGGTAATCCTTTAAGGCTTATCATCAGGTCCAGCAGATGACCTATTATCTGGCCAGTCTTTCCTCTGACCAGTTCAAGAACATCTGGATTCTTTTTCTGTGGCATCATGGAAGATCCCGTACAGAAAGCATCCGGCAGAAGTATCCAGCCAAATTCCTGACTGCTGTAGATTATGAGATCTTCAGCCAGTCTGCTGCAATGAAGAGAAAATACTGATGAAAAATAGTGGTAATCGAGAAGATAGTCCCTATTTGCAACTGTATCGAGGCTATTATCAGTTATGCGGCTGAAACCCATCTCCCTGGCTGTGAATTCCCTGTCCAGAGGTATGGTTGAGCCAGCCAGGGCTCCTGTTCCCAGTGGTGACTCATCAAGAGAATCAAGAGCTAAAAGCAGTTTGTTACAGTCTCTTCGAAAAGAAAAGAAATGGGACATCCAGTAATGGCCAAGGTTTATCGGTTGAGCCTGTTGAAGGTGCGTATAACCAGGAATTATGACTTGTGCATGTTTCTCAGCCCTGTCCATGAGGCTTTCCAGCAATATGGAAACACTCCGACCAAGGGTTAAGAGTCTGTCTCTCAGGAACAGTCGCATAGTAGTGGCGATCTGGTCATTCCTGCTTCTTCCCGTATGAAGTTTTGCACCGACGGGACCCAGGGTATCGATGAGCCTCTTTTCAATATTCATGTGAACATCTTCAAGTTCTATCGCAGGTTCAAATTTCCCTGTCTCAATATCTCTTTTGATAACAAGTAGGCCCTGAACGATGATTTTCAATTCATCTTCGTTCAATATGCCAATTTTTTGAAGCATCCTTGCATGGGCTATACTTCCAGCGATATCATATACTGCCAGACACCAGTCGATATCAAGAGACTGAGTGAACTGGAGAACAACTTCGGCAGTTTCTTCGCCAAAACGCCCTTTCCACATTCAATAACCTCCTACTGACAGGGGATTTCAATCCCCGGAACCTGCAGGTCTTCTTTCTGAGGATGTTTCTGCCTCCAGTTCTTGATAGGAAGTCCCCAGATCTTGATAAATCCGACTGCAGCATTATGATCAAAGGCATCTCCCTCTGAATATGTAGCGAGCCCCAGATCGTATATTGATTGTGCTGACTTCATCCCTGCAACAACAGCATTTCCCTTAAACAGTTTTATTTTCACAATACCCGTTACATGTTTCTGAGTAGTTTCAACAAAGGCATCAATAGCATCCTTTAACGGAGAAAACCAGTAACCCACATACGTTAGTTCTGCATACTGGCACTCAAGATCTTTTTTTACATTCCTTAACTGCTTTGGAAGGGTGAGGGTTTCAAGCGCCTTGTGGGCGTCGAGTAGAATAATGGCAGCAGGGCACTCATATACTTCGCGACTCTTGAAGCCTACCAGTCTGTCTTCTATCATATCGATTCTTCCAACACCGTGTTTCCCACCAATTTCATTAAGCTTCTTTACAAGAAGAACACCTTCCATCTGCTCTCCGTTCAAAGCTATGGGAATACCCTCTTCAAAGGCTATCTCCAGGTACTCAGCCTCATCAGGTGCATTGCTGGCATCAACTGTCAAAGTAAAGGCATCTGACGGAGGTTCGATCCAGGGATCCTCGAGAGCTCCACACTCTATGGATCGCCCCCACATGTTCTCATCTATACTGTAGGGAGAATCAGCCGTTGCCTTTACCGGTATCCCATGTTCAATAGCATACTCCATTTCTGCCTCTCTGGTAAAATGCCAATCCCTGACAGGAGCTAATACCTTGAGATTGGGATCCAGTGCATTTGTACAAACTTCTATACGCACCTGATCCTGTCCCTTGCCAGTACATCCGTGGGCAACAGCTACAGCCCCCTCTTTTTGAGCTATCATAGCAAGTTTTTTCGCAATAAGTGGCCTTGAAAAGGCGGAATTAAGGGGATATGTTCCCTGGTACATCGCATTTGCCTTAAGAGAAGGCCATATAAAGTCCTGCAGAAATTCCTCCCTGAGATCCATCACATATGCTTTTGTAGCTCCGACATTAAGAGCTTTATTTTTTACAGCCTCAAGATCTACAGTCTGACCCACATCGGCTGTAAATGTAATTACTTCGTATCCCTGTTCCTGCAGCCATAGAACTGCAACAGAGGTATCCAGCCCTCCACTATAGGCAAGTACTACTTTCCCTTTTTTCTCCATTTTATAACCACTCCTTTGAGAAATAGTGTCAGTTCAAAAAAGCCCGTCCCCAGAGAAAAGGGACGAGCTATAAACCCGCGGTACCACCCACATTGACAATGATAAGCATTGTCCGCTTCAAGTTCTATAACGGGAACTGCCCGCGTTCCTACTTGACTGAAAATGTCTTTTTTCAAAACGAGCTCCAGGGCTCTATTCAGTGCAAGTCATCCCAGGAAAACTTTCAGCCATGGTTTCCCTTCTCTGTCGGAGCTTTCCACCTACTCTTCCCCTTCATTGCCTGTTTCATTATTGTTTTTCTTTTATACCGCCATCTTACAATAAAAAACCATAGTTCGGCTGACTATCAAGTGAACTATGGTTACGTATTATATCCTTTTTTAAACCGATGTCAATATACTGCAGGATTTTTATGAAAGTATTGTTTCCAATCCTCCATTTCTGACTTCCTCCAGACATTCATAACAGGTCATATCCATATGTATGGGTGTTATTGATACATATCCCCTTGCCAGAGCCCACACATCACATCCTTCTACAAGCTGATCCTCGGGGCGGCCTGAAATCCAGAAATATACTCTACCGTGGGGATCGTTCAGTTTTGTAACTTTCCCTT
Organism: Synergistales bacterium; assembly: GCA_963666205.1. GTDB lineage: Bacteria > Synergistota > Synergistia > Synergistales > JAFGMB01 > JAENYO01. Next base: position 2,844,375 of record OY762654.1, on the reverse strand, counting down.
CGTATATCCGGACTCCCTTCCTTGTTACCCTTACACCCTTAATGAGTGATAAAGGAACATTGGGTACATTGATATTCAGAAGTACACCCTTTGGAAGGGGGTTTTCATTTATCCATTCAATGACCTTGCAGACAATGTGTGCTGCTGTTTCATAATTTTCATCATCATCATCTCTGCTGGAATTCAGAGAAACAGCTATAGCCGGACACCCGAGGATAACACCTTCCATTGCTGCTGAGACCGTGCCGGAATAGGTAAGATCATCAGCGACATTGGGTCCTCTGTTTATTCCTGAAACGACAAGGGAAGTCTCTGGTTCCAGTTCTTCTACCGCAAGAACAACCGAATCAGAAGGAGTACCGTCACATGCATAGGTCTGATAGCCAACCGGATATGGGCCATTTTCAACCCGCCAGAGTCTTAGTGGCCTGTGGAGGGTGATAGCATGTCCCACACTGCTTCTTTCCCTGTTTGGAGCCACTACAAAGGAATTGTAATTCTTTTTATTCAGGAAATTGGCCATAACGGAAATACCTGGAGCAAATACCCCATCATCATTCGTCAGCAATATTTTCATTATGAAATCCTCCAGTTAAAAGAGCCACATATAGCTCGGGAGGATAATGTGATAAACAAGCCCTACTATAGGCGTCATTATTCTTTGAAGGACACCAAGAAAAAGGAGTGCCATTAATACAAACATTCCGTATCGTTCAAGCCAGAAATATTTCTGGAGCAGTGATCTGGGAAGCAGGGGATAAATCAGCTTGGAACCATCCAGAGGCGGAATAGGAACAAGATTAAAAACTGCCAGTCCTATGTTTATCAGTACCATCATCTGAATGAACATGAAAACAGCGAAGTTTTTCAAAACAGCAACAGGGAGAAATCGAACCATGAGACCTACCAGAATTGCAGTAATTATGTTCCCCGTTACACCTGCTATGGATACTATAAAGATATCCCTCTTGGGGTTCTTGTAATATCGAGGATCTACAGGAACTGGCTTTGCCCAGCCGAAACGGAACAGCAGGAGCATCAATGCACCTATGGGATCCAGATGTGCTAATGGGTTCAGAGTCAATCGACCCCTTATGTAGGCTGTTGGATCACCAAGTTTATAAGACGCATATCCGTGACAGAATTCATGAAAGGTTATTGCCCATAAAACAGCAGGAATACTTAAAAGTAATATCGGTAAAGAAGGGAATCCTAACAATACCCTCACTCTCCTTTGGTTTCAATATATTTATTACGGATCCAATCCATTTCTTCTTCCCTTGTTTCCAATTCACCATCCAGGCGAGCAAGTTTCAGATCAAAAATAATATCTCCGATAAGTGGACCTTCCCTGAATCCCAGGTCCAGGAGATCCCGTCCAGTTAGCATAGGTTCTACTCTGTGAAGTCGCGTAAGATAAAGAATGATCCTTCTTCTGACACGGGATCTGTTAGTAACAGCAGCCCAGAAAAGGCATGTAATAAAGTCGTACTCCCATAAATACATATAAATCAGGGAATTTGCAACAGGTGTTCTGTAACCAAGTTCCTGCTCTGCTGCCCCAAGACCCGAAAGGGCACTGTTAACGATCCTTCGTTCTCCTGGAGACAGATGCAATCTATCCTCCACAGAAAATTGCACAATATCTGTTGATTCCATTACCATAGCACATAAAAATGCGAGCCATTCTTTTCCGTCAAAGAAAGGAAGATCTTTAGAGATCCTTTTTAGAAAAGCAGAAAGTCTTCTGAATACCCGTAAAGATATTTTCCCGATCTTTATTCCTGGAAAAAGGATTTCCCAGACACCCAGATCCTCCATTCTATAAAGAAAAGTATGGGGTCTTTTTTCCATAAAACTCAGTTCCAGTTCACTTCTTAATCTGAACCCGGAAAGTAGAGAAAGCAACCCCCCCTTTACGCAGCTGTTGAGTAATCTCAATGAATTATCTTCAAGTGTAAAGCCTAATCTCTGTTCAAGGCGAATACCTCGGATAATACGGGTAGGGTCCTCGACAAAACTCAGATTGTGAAGGACTTTAAGCGTCTTGCGCTGGAGGTCTCTACGGCCACCGAAATAATCAATAAGCTGGCCCCAGTTGGACGAGTTTATAGATATAGCCATGGCATTAATAGTAAAATCTCTTCGGTAAAGATCGTGCTTGAGAGAATCACTCGAGACCTGTGGCTGCGCCACAGGGTATTCATAAAACTCTCTTCTTGCCGTGGCAATATCAACCTTTTTCCCATCCGGGAATACTATGGTTCCAGTTTTATACTTGGAATGAATAGCGACATGACAGGCATCCTTCTCCCAGGATTTTATAAAACTGATGGCATCTCCTTCGATAACAACATCGAGATCCAGATTAGGACGCTTGAGGATCAGGTCTCTGACAAAACCCCCAACCACATATGCGTTCATACCCAACTCAGCAGCCCGGGAACCCAGCTTGTAAAGAAGTATTTCCAACCATGAAGGAAGGATCTTATGCATGTACTCACCAAGATCTTCCATCCAGGGTAATTCCTTGGTCAGAAGCCTGTCCTCCGGTGGCAGTGAAGCAGGATACAGAGCCCTTAAAAGATCAGTCCTGGTAACAATCCCCACAATGTTCTTTCCTTCCATTACAGGGATCCGTCCTATGTTGTGAACAACAAGGATATGGTGAGCTTCAGCAATCGAAGCCTTTACAGGGATAGTAATTATACCCTCTGTCATGAATTCTTCCACAAAAGCAAGACCAAAACCATGCAACCGGGCCTTATCCAGATCTTTTCTCGTGATTATACCTACAGGATCACCTTCCAGGATAACGGGCAGCGCAGAATGACCGTACCGTATCATAGCACGATAAGCATCATCTATTGAAGTCCGGGGATCAACTGCCATTACAGGAGAAGTCATAACATCTGCCACAGTGATAGATGGTTTTATCTGCTTTTCAAGTTCTTTTTCAAGTTCTTTCAGGATGGAGACAGGCCTTCGGTTAGTCAGTGTTGCAGAAGCAGCCTGAGGGTGACCTCCTCCGCCAAGAGGGGCGAGAAAGGCAGCGACATCAAGCACTTCTTCACGGCTTCTTGCAACAACATAAATTCTGTTGTCCATTTTGACAGAAGCTACTGCAACATCAGCATCGAAATAATCTCTCATTCGATGCACAAATAGTGAGAGCCCTTCAATATATGTCGATGAGGCTGTATATGAAAGGACTACCCTGGCCCCATTTATATATCGCTGCCAGGCATTTTCAATAAGAAGATCGAGGATCCTTCTTTCTGATGCATTGAGGGACATCTCCACATGTGACGGGATCATGGTAAGATCGGCTCCAAGTTCTTTCATTCTTGAAAGCATTTCAAAATCTCTGCTGCAGGTAGCTCCGAAAGTCAGACCGCCAGTATCTTCGTAAATTCCCATTGCAAAAAGAGTTGCTTCATGAGATGACACTGGTATCCCCTTTTCAAGGATAATTTCAACCAGCAGTGTTGTAGTGGCACCGACGGATTCAATAACCATGTAATCAGCAGCTATATCATCAGAAGAGGAAGGGTGGTGATCATACACATGGACTTCAATATCATGCCTTCCCAAAAGGGTTGTAAAACTACCTATTCTGGATCTGGATCTGGTATCCACAACAATAAGGCTCGTTACTTCGTCCAGATCGATTTTCCTGGGAGTAAGGATCTTCCATCTTGTCTGATACCGTTTCACAAATTCCCTGACATTACGACTGGCTGAACCCGAAAAGCACATGACGGCTCCTTCGTAAAGCTTGGAAGCAGCAACCATGCTGGCAAGTGAATCAAAATCACTGCCGATGTGACTGGTTATCAGTTTCATACCCTTATTTCCTCTGGAATATAGTTTTTCCATATACTCCCGGGCCGTTTTACGTCTTTCAGGAAAGGCGCTATTACAGATGGCACTCCAGAATCCGTTGTTGTCTGAAGTATCTGATTAAAGTTCTTCTGAAAAGCCAGAAGAACGAGTTTCCAATGCTTATTCTCACGCTGTTCCTGGTTCGACACAGAGACGGTCGAAACAGGATATAATTCAACATTTAATGCAAGTTTTCTTGAAAGTAGACATGAAGACAGGATCATCGCCTCATGTTGCGAAGGAAGTATAATCGTTATTTCCGAAAGGAAGGCAAAATTCTTCATCTTAGAAGAAAGCGATAACATATTTTCCTTCAGGGATACCAGAGGCCCTTCATTCCTTATAACAATATCAGCCATGGAAATCTTTTCATTCCTATCAAGAAGGAAGCTTTCTCTTCTCAATATCTCATCTTCTCCCCAGCCACGGGATAGATTCCTTTTTCCCCGTTCTATAAAGGATGATGAAATATACATTGTTATATCTATCCACCAGGGAACCCCATTTTCAAAAAGGAGGGGGATCTCGGCAACAACAAAACCTCCGAGGGAAAGGACTCTTCTTTCCATTTCTGAACGTATAAGGGGATGTAAAACATTGCAAAGCCAGTCATATTCATTTCGATCAGAAAAAACGATAGAAGCAACCCGGCTGGGATTGATCCGGCCATCTGGAAGGATAATATCTTCTCCCCATCTTCCGGCTGCCTGTGCAAGGACCTCTTTCTTTTTCCACATTTCATGGGCTATATGGTCTGCATTTATTGTAGAGGCTCCATATTCAGCAAAGATTTTCGTTACAGTAGACTTACCAGCTCCTACGTCTCCAGTTACCCCCAAGACCAGCATCGACTTTTTCCTCCTTGCCCCTGTCATCAATGACTTTGTATTTATCAGGGATCTCCCAGAAAAAGCGGGAAAAACCATTGCGGTAGACCGTACCGAATAATCTCCTGCTCCTTGCTCCAGCCATATATAGTTTTTCTTCGGCTCTTGTCATTCCGACATAGCAGAGTCTACGTTCCTCTTCCAGATCATCACGGCTTTCAAGACACCGGAAATGAGGGAAGATGGCCTCTTCCAATCCTACAAGGAAGACCACAGGAAATTCAAGACCCTTGGCCGCGTGAAGGGTCAGAAGATTTACACACGCTTGATCTTCGTCTCCTCCCATTTCCAGATCAGTAAAAAGTGCTACCTGCGCAAGGATCTCGGTGAGATTTCCTCCAGGTGGTACCAGGGATAACAGTTCTCTGACATTATCCACCTTGTCCTGCCAGTTATCAGGAGCATCCTTACGAAGGATTTCTTCGTAACCTATATTATCAAGAATATAATACAGCATTGAAGATGGATCTTCTGAAAGTTCAAGTATCCTTAGCATATGCCCGGCTAATTCACTAACTCCCAAACCGGCCTTTCCCCTCAGATCTCCCTGACTTTGAACAAGCCTCTGCCAGATTTCTGAAGCTTCCTGATCCTGAAACTCTGAGACAAAGGAAGAAAGTTTTTCAAGGCTTTTTTTCCCAATGCCCCTTGAAGGAAGATTCCCCACGCGGAACATGGAAGGACGGTCCATTGGGTTCACCGCCAATCTCATGAAAGAAAGGACATCCTTTACCTCCTTTCTTTCATAGAAAGCAGTACCTCTTACGATTCTGTACGGAATATTCATTCTGATAAAAACTTCTTCGTACAGGCGGCTCATTGCATTTATCCTGTAAAGAACAGCAATATCCTGGTACCTGTGACCCTGCATTACCAGTTTTTTTATCTCTGAGGCCAGGAAAAAGGCCTCCTCCCTCTCATTTCCAGCAAGAAGATGATAAACCTTGTCTCCCATATTATTTGTTGTCCAGAGATCCTTCTTCTTGCGATTTGCATTACTCATAATAAGTGCATTTGATGCATTGAGAATATTCCCGGTAGATCTGTAATTCTGCGCCAGAATTACAACATTGGCGTTGGGAAAATCATGCTCAAAGTTCAGTATCATAGACATATCAGCACCTCTCCAGCCATAGATCGACTGGTCAGGATCTCCGACTACCATGATATTTTTACCCTTCCCAATAAGCTTGCGCAGAAGCTGGTATTGAATCTGGTTCACATCCTGGTACTCATCAACAAGAATCCATTCGATCCTGCGTCTTTCATTCTCCAGGAGAGTTTTTTCTGTAGACAGAAGATGAAGCGGCAAAAGGAGAAGATCATCAAAGTCAATGGCACTCTGCGCCATGAGCGACTTCTGATATTTTTCAAAGATCTGGATCATTACACCTTCGAGATTCCTCGGGACAAGAGTTACGGGGTCAGAACCGGTCTTTGCTTTAGAGATCTGGTCAAGAACCCAGGATGGTTCTATTTGTTTCGGATCCAGATTCAATTCATCGAGAATAGTTTTTACCAGGGATCTACTGTCATTTCTGTCGAAAATAACAAGGTGTTTCTTTAAACCGAATTTTTCAAGATGATCTCTGTTACGAAACAGAAAATTAAGCCCATAGGCGTGAAAAGTAGAAACCTGCATTCTCGATGAAGACGGTCCGATAAGCCTGCTCACTCTCTCTTTCATTTCATTTGCTGCCTTATTGGTAAAAGTTACAGCAAGTATTGAGGCAGGATCCACATCTTTTTCTTCTATCAGGAAAGCGATCTTGTGTGTAAGAACCCTTGTCTTGCCGCTACCAGCTCCTGCAAGGACAAGAAGGGGCCCCATACAGTATTCAACAGCTTCTTTCTGCATAGGGTTAAGGGTATTGAGGATGTTCTCCTTTAAAACCATCAGCCACGCTTCTCCTCAAGCCACCCTTTAACAAGTTTTACCCACTCCTCGATACCTTTCCCTTGAACAGGTACCATCTCTATTAAAGAAACCCTGGGGTTAAGTTTAAAAACATCACTTTCAAAAAGTTCCTTATCAAAACTGATATATGGAAGCAGGTCCAGTTTTGTAAGAAGGACAGCTCCAGCCTTATGGAAAAGGTGTGGATACTTGAGTGGTTTATCAGAACCTTCCGGAATACTGTTGACTGCAACCTTATAATCTTCGCCAAGGTCAAATTCAACAGGACATACCAGATTACCCACATTCTCTATAAAGATCACGTCGAGAGAATCAAGATCCAGCTCATTAAAAGCGCTTTCGACAAGGTTAGCTTCAAGATGACAGCCACCATGAGTATTGATCTGAACTGCAGGAACCCCTAATAAAGCTATACGCTCAGCATCTCGGGTAGTTGCTATATCACCTTCGATTACAGCAAATCTGAAATCAGCAGCTTTACAGGTCGCCTCAAGAACCGTAGTTTTACCTGCTCCCGGTGATCCAATAAGGTTTATGATCAGAATACCCTTATCCCTGCTGACCGACCTGATCTTTTGAGCTATCTTTTCATCAGCTGCCATAACTGATTGTTTGATTTCCACTTTTTTAGTCATTTGTATCGTCAACCTCCAGACTTTCAATTTCCAATTCCATTCCATGAATCAGTTTAACTTCAAAACTTCCACAAAAAGGACAGAGAAAAGCCATATTCTCCTCTCCCCACTCTTTTTGACAGTCATTACACTTGAAATGTAATTTTACCGCCTTTATAACAAGTTCGGCACCTTCAAGAGGTGTTGAAACTGAAGCAGTCCTGAAAGCAAATACCATTATTTCAGGGATAACCTGCCTCATATCCCCTATTCTAAGAACAATCTTTCTGATCCCACCCCATTCGTTCTGTTCTTTCATTTCAAGGATAGCATCCATTATGGACTCTACCAGGGACATTTCATGCATGCTTAACCTCCATCTTCTGCCAGGAGGATTACCCCCCGGCGAAAAGCTTAGTATAACGGCAAGGTACTTCTGAATTCAACCTTGGCACCCTTTATTCAGACAAACAAAAAGGGACCCTCGAAAGGGTCCCTAAAATAAACATCAACCTATCATTCCGTTGGCTCTAAAAGACCATAACCACCCTTTTGCCTCTTATATACCACGTTGAGGGAACCAGTATCCATATTTTTGAAAAGGAAGAAACTGTGTCCCAAAAGATCCATCTGCATAGTCGCTTCTGTAGCTGTCATTGCGCGAACAGAAAAAGTCTTGGTTTTGACTATTTCCCGTTCTTCTTCAGAGGAAGCGCTCTCGATTTCATTCATGAAACCTTCGATATTAAAAGAAACTTCCTGGGTTTTAAGCTTAGCTCTATCCTTTAAATATTCTTTGTGTTTCTTGATCTGTCTTTCCAGATTCTTCAAAGCCTTGTCAAAAGCCCTGCGAACATCAGCGTCTCGCTCTTCACCACGCATTATCAGACCATTGGCGTTGGAAGTCACCTCAACACCGTACTTTCCACGGTGAAAAGAGATCACTACCTGGCTATTGAGTATCTTACTGAAGAACTTCTCCAGTTTGGACATTTTGGACTCCATGTAATCCTGAAGCTCGTCGTTCATTTCAACATTCCTGGTTAAAAAGCGTATGTCCATAAATACCCCTCCAATCCAAGTACGATTTTGTTTATTGTAACATCCGTGATAATTTAGAGCAATCCTGTTTAATACTTTGCTGGTTTAATTATCTGCTTATCTTTTCAGTTTCAGCTACTCTAAAGGTGATCCTTTTAGAATTATCTTTTGTTAGGTAAAGGGAAAAAATATCCATAATTTTAGTATAATAACCTTTAGCCTGTTTTCAGGCCTCAAGAAAGGAGTTTGATATACAAATGGATCTTTCGAAAAGAGCACAGAATTTACTACCTTCCGGAACTCTCGCAGTGGTAGGAAAAGCAAAAAGCTTAAAACGAGAGGGGAAACCTGTTATTTCCTTTGGCGCTGGAGAACCTGATTTTTCATCTCCCTCTTCTGCTTTGAAATATGCAACAGATGCGATAGAAAATGGGAAAACTCATTATACACCAGCAACAGGAATCCCGGAATTAAAGGAAGCCATAGCTTCTTATTACAGAACACATTTTGACCTTGAATATGATCCTGAACAAATAATTGTCGGAGCCGGTGCCAAACCTCTTCTTTATGAGGCCATGGGATGTCTTCTTGATGAAGGTGACGAAGTAATAGTCTTTGCCCCTGCCTGGGTCAGCTATGTGGAACAGATTAGGCTCTTTGGCGGGAAAGAAGTTATAGTTGATACGAAGGATACATCATTCGTACCAGACCCTCTAGAAATTAAAAAAGCAATAACTCCAAGAACAAAATGTATGATACTTAATACACCCAACAATCCCACTGGATCAGTATATAGCAGCAAATTATTGAAAGCCATAGCAGATATAGCGATTGAAAATAATATTGTTATTGTATACGACGAAATATACGAAAGGCTTGTCTACGGAGATGCATCTCATCACGAGATCGTGGCAGTTGAGCCAAGGGTCAGGGATCTGACAGTCATTATCAATGGCGTCAGCAAGGCCTATGCCATGACAGGCTGGAGAATCGGTTATGCCATAGGTCCCAATGAAATTATCTCTAAAATGGGAGCTATCCAGGGACATATGACATCAAATCCCTGTTCAATAGCTCAATGGGCAGCCCTGGGAGCCATAAGACATGCTGAGCCTGATATTGAGATTATGAGAATAGAATTCAGCAAACGAAGAGATCTCATACTAAGCCTTCTTGAGGATATGCCATATATTTCCTTCGAGGAACCAAGAGGCGCTTTTTACGTGTGGATCAATGTTGAAAAGACCATAGGACTCAAATATAGAGGTTTGGAGATTTCTGATGACAGCTCTTTCTGCAGTCTCCTCCTGGACCATGAATATGTAGCAGCTGTACCTGGAAACGCATTCCTGGCACCTGGAAATATCAGGATCTCTTATTCTAACTCCAAAGAAGAGATCACAGAAGGTATGAAAAGGCTGAGTCGATTCCTCAAAGAGATCGGATAGTTCTGTACCTGAGATCCAGATTCCAACAACTGGACGGATAGGGTTCTTACATCATCTGCCTTTTTTCCAATCTCCTTTTCATATCGCGTGGAAACGGGAATAGAATTCATTGCTATATCCATTTATAAATAATATTTTTACAGAGAAACTAAAGATTTCAACAATCAATATCCATTCCAGGTATCTGATCGATACATAAAAACGATTTTCTGATTAAAAAAGGGAGTGCATAAAAATGCACTCCCTTTAAATAGATTTTTAATAAAGATCTCAATCAACAGACATTATCTCTTCTTCTTTTTTCTTCAGGACCAGGTCCACCTTCTTGATAAATTCATCGGTTACGTCCTGTACATCTTTTATGTACTTGTGCATTTCATCTTCACTTATCTCAGAATCTTTCTCCATTTTTTTATAATTGTCATTAGAATCCCTTCTGAGATTCCTTACGATAACCTTTGCTTCTTCAGCATATTTTCGGACGATCTTGGTGAGCTCAACTCTTCTTTCATTCGTAAGCTCTGGAAGGTTTATTCTGATTACATCTCCGTCACTCTGAGGTGTGACACCCAGGGATGAAGCAAGGATACCCTTTTCGATTGCTTTAAGGATATTCTTGTCAAATGGTGAAATTACAATCGCCCTACCTTCCGGGATATTGATTGTAGCAAGCTGTTTAATAGGTGTAGGAGCACCGTAGTATTCCACCTTTATATCGCTGACCAGAGCAGGATGGGCTCTACCGGTCCGTATTCCTACAAACTCCTCTGCCAGGTGGTCTACTACCTTCTGCATCTTTTCTTTAAGTTCTTTCATTTCCTTTTGCGGCATCCTGAGATCACTCCTTATCTGATGAAACAATCGTCCCAATTTCTTCGCCTTGAAGAAGGAATCTGGCAAGATTTCCTCTGCTGAGGATGTTGATCACAGCCATAGGAATCCTGTTTTCCATACAAAGGGAAAACGCTGCTGCGTCCATAATTGAAAGTTGACTCTGCAGGGCCTCCATGTAGGTAAGCCTGTGAAGCAGAATTGCATCCTCGTTTTTAAGAGGATCTTTATTATATATACCATCTACTTTAGTTGCTTTCAATAAGCAGTCAGCACCAATTTCAGCCGCACGAAGAGCAGCGGCCGTATCTGTTGAGAAATAGGGAGAGCCGGTTCCTGCTGCAAAAATAACAATACGGCCCTTTTCTATGTGCCGAAGAGCTCTCCTTCTTATGAATGGTTCGGCTATCTGTCTCATCTCTACAGCTGTCTGAACCCTGGTGGGGATGCCCAGCTTTTCAAGGGTGTCCTGCAAGGACAGGGCATTGATAACTGTTGTCAGCATTCCCATGTAATCAGCCTGAGACCTTTCGATACCCTGTTCTGCTGCATCTTTACCTCGGAGTATATTCCCTCCACCTACTACCACGGCTATTTCTATTCCCTCTTTTGCAACCTGGGCAATTTCTTCACAGATAGATCTGATAGCATCAAAATCCAGTCCGCTCTCGAGCGACCCGGCTAACACTTCGCCTGAAAGCTTGAGTAAGACTCTCTTATATGAAGTCAAGAATAATCCCCCCCGGTAAGATATTTATATTGAATAGTGTTCTTGTCCTGTTCCAATAGAAAATTATAGTACAAAAAAAGGGCGAGACATTTAATTGTCTCGCCCCTGGAAAAACATGTTATTCACCGATTGAGAAACGTGAGAACCGACCTACGACAATATTTTCACCAAGCTTAGCTATATTCTCAACAATAAGATCGTTGATCTTCTTGTCTCCATCGCGAATGTAGGACTGTTCCATCAGGCAACTGACTTCATAGAACTTGTTAAGCTTACCTTCTGCGATCTTTTCGAGTATCTTTTCCGGTTTACCCTCTTCGAGAGCCTGCTGTTTATATATTTCTTTTTCTCTATTAATAACATCCTCGGGAATATCGTCAGGCTTGACATACTGGGGAGCAGCAGCAGCGATCTGCATGCAAAGCTCATGTCCAAGTCCCTGGAATTCATCAGTTTTGGCGACAAAATCAGTCTCACAATTAAGTTCGACCATGGCACCTATCTTGCCGTTAGTATGGATATAAGTAAAGATCCTGCCATCCTGGGCAGATCTGGAAGCCTTTTTCGCAGCCTTAGCCAGTCCCTTTTCCCTTAGATAATCTATGGCCTTTTCCATATCTCCATCTGTTTCTACAAGGGCATGCTTGCAATCCATCATCCCACTGCCTGTACGATCTCTGAGTTCTTTAACTGTCTTTGCATCAACAGCCATAGTAAATAATCCTCCTTAGGGTCAAAAAACTTTTCTATTTATTCAACATCAGCGACGGGAGTTTCTCCATCACTCTCATATGTCTCGTGAAGCCTTTCCTTGACTTCGATTATATCGTCGTCAGAAAGGTCGACAGGTTCATCTGCAGTTTCCTCAACTTCTACGGCACCATCCATACCCTGTCTGCCTTCAATAAATGCATCTGCCATAAGCTTCGCAATGAGCTTGATAGCTCTTATAGCATCATCATTACCGGGAATTGGGAAATCGATGAAGTCAGGATCACAATTGGTATCAACAATAGCTACAACAGGAACACCAAGTTTTCTGGCTTCAAGAACAGCGATATCCTCACGACGAGGATCTATAAGAAATACTGCATCAGGAACACCCTTCATATTCGCTATTCCGCTGAGATATTTTTCCAGTTTTGCGAGCTGTTTTCTGAGAAGGATCGCATCCTTCTTTGAATACTTGTCAAGTTCACCTTCCTGATCCATTTTACGAAGCTCGATCATACGGTTAACACGCTTACGAATGGTCTGGAAATTAGTCATAAGCCCACCGAGCCAACGCTGATTAATGTAATACTGTCCACATCGAAGAGCTTCTTCCTTTACAGTTTCCTGGGCCTGCCTTTTGGTTCCGACAAAAAGAATGTTACCGCCATCCTTGGATACTTCACGAATAAAATTGTAAGCATTCTCAAGACCCTTGACGGTTTTCTGAAGATCGATGATGTAAACGCCGTTTCTCTCAGTAAAGATGTAAGGTTTCATCTTTGGGTTCCAGCGCCTGGTCTGATGACCAAAATGTACACCACACTCCAAAAGCTGTTTCATACTAACTACTGCCAAAATAATCCCTCCTAAATTTAGTTCAGTTTCCCTCCATGAACATCTGCTGGGCCTGGAACTGGATCAAGGGACTATCTATCCAGCACCACCAGGACCATCAATCCATGTGTGTGATAAGGGCCGCCGGAAAGTATAACATAAATTGCTCTTGACCTTCAAGTTTCCTGTTAGTAATATATACCCAGTATTTTCACTAACTAAAGATACCCATAGGGGAGGATTTTAATAATGGCAAAGGCATCACTTATTGACCAGTTGGATAATTTACCCAAAGAGAAAAAAGCCATGCTCAACAGGTTGAGAAGGGTTGAAGGACAGTTAAGGGGCATCCAGAGAATGATCATTGAAGATAAAGCCTGTTACGACATCCTACTCCAGCTTTCAGCCGCAAGAAAAGCTATGCAGAAGGCTTGTATCGTTATCCTGAAGAATTCCATAACTGATTGCCTTAGTGAAGCAGCTGAGCCTGATATCGAAAATCTTGAAAAACTTATCAATGCCTTGATAGACGTAGCACCCACCGGAGTAAACCTCGAAGAATAGAAAAGACATTTATATGATACAGAAAGGGCAGTTCTCTGCTGGAGACCCAGCTGACCTGTGGCACCCAAAGATCACCGCTTACCGTTGCTTCCTTCCGGACCTGGCGGGGTTCGCGGGCCTTCGCCGCACAGGACTGAGCCTCCAGCAGAGAACTGCCCTATTCATATGTCGATCTTAAAATACAAAAATGGCGGAGAAGGAGGGATTTGAACCCACGGAACCTCACGGTTCAGACGCTCTCCAAGCGCCCGCCTTCGACCACTCGGCCACTTCTCCGCAACGCAGGGTATTATAACAACTTCTTGGAAATTTTTCTACTATCAAAATTTAAATTGGCGGAGAGAGTGGGATTTGAACCCACGAGGCAGCTATGAACTGCCTAATCGATTTCGAGTCGACCGCCTTCGACCACTCGGCCATCCCTCCACGTCATATTTGACCTTCTACGAATAAAGAATTCCTGCAACAGCGCAGCACATTCTTCGGCCATTACACCTTTTCTGATTCTGCTCCGATGATTAAGTCTGAGATCGTTAACAATATTATATAATGTTCCGCATGCTCCTGCTTTCGGATCATCTGCACCGTAGACAAGCTGACTGATACGCGCCTGAACAATGGCTCCCGCACACATGGAACATGGCTCAAGTGTCACATAGAGAGTACATCCCTTAAGATTCCAATGTCCCAGTTTCAAACAGGCTTTTCTTATAGCAATTATTTCCGCATGTTCAGTCGGGTCATTGGTTTTTATATTATGACCGGAAGATATTAGGACTCCGTCCTTTACTATAACGGCTCCTACAGGAACATTCCCTTCCTGCTCAGCAACAAGGGCCTGTTCAATAGCTGCCTTCATGAACTGCCTATCCTGTTCATAAATCACAGAGAGAACACACTCCCCCATAAGAATTCAATCTTTGGGACGGCGAGAATTGTATCAAGAAATTCAGATATTTTAAAGTCCTCCTCGGTTAATAACAGAAAATACGAAGAAAGTTCATTTTCTTATCTTACAAGTTGCTGATAAAGTTCCGGTCTTCTACCCAAAACCACATCTGTTCCAGGTACTACTGTCTTCGATCTGGCAAGAGCCCTTGAAAGAAGAGCAGATACAGCCTGGTCCGTCCCTGGAATAGCTGCAGATGTTACCTGACCAGATGGAGCAATGATAATCCCGTGGGAATCACCGTCACAAATTCCATTCCTCATTAAAAAGATCCTGTTTTCAGAAGCCCTTGTCCTGCTTAATATCTCGGAAAATCTAGAATTACCGACATCGAACCATAGAAGGATCTCTGTTCCTTCAAGCATTAAGCACCTTGATACTTCCGGGACAAGCCCCTCCTCATCAAAGATGACAGCCAGGTTCCCTGAAGGTGTTTTAATGGGAACAAGTGGAGAATTGGATGAGAAGAACCCGCCATGATTCGCAAAGAAATAGCCGAGGTTTCCGTCTATGGTAAAAAGAGAAGCCGACCTCCTGGTTAGATCTCCATTATTGACATACCCTGATAAGGCAACGATCACATCAGGAGATGAAAGATTTGTTCTTAGTTCACTCTCAATCTCGGGAATCGGAATGTTTTCTCTTAAGGTAGGAAGCATTATCAGGGAACTTCCCTGATCTTCCAGGATTCTTGTGAAGGAAACCGCCTTTTTAATATATTCTGATGTCGAAGAATAAGAAAAATGTACAACTGAAGAAAACACTTCCCTTTTTCCTGAAAAGATATATTCAGACATCATTGCTGTCACAGGCAATTCGTCATGAGGTCTTACCAGTGACCGATACAACTCTGGTTTTCTCGAAGGAATATAGGGTCTTTCACCGTTCAGAACAATATCTGCCATAATAGTCTCAGGTTTGTCTGACGAAGCCTTGATCTGCACATTCCCGAATGGATCAATAATACAGCTCAATCCTGTATTAAGGACTGTACCTGCTTCGAGACCGACTTTATCAGCCATGAGGAGCCATACACCGTTCTCCCTGGCCCTTGCTGGCAGCATATATTCGACCTGGGGATTGGAAAGACTTGCAATGTCTCTTCCTGTAGTGACAAGATTGGCCATATCTATAATTATCTCTGCTCCCCGAAGAGCCAGGATGCGGGTTATTTCGGGTACTCTACCATCTGCGCAGATGATCATTCCGATTTTTCCGATCTCTGTGTCCCATACATCAAAATCTTTTCCGTAATGTACATATTTCGAATCAAAATGCCACATATTCGATTTTCGTACCCGTCCGACTTCTTTTCCGTCAGGACCCCAGAGTATTCCCATGTTATAGAGGTGATCATTCTCAATGGACAGAAATCCTGATGCGACATGAACTTGGTATGTTCTAGCCAGTTCAGAAATTGTGTGGGCCAGTTCATTAAAATGCTCCATTGCTCTGGAAAATGACAACGGATCATTTCCTACATAGTAGGAAGGATATGCACACTCAGGAAGGATGATAAGATCTGCACCTTTTTCGCAGGCATCCACAATACTATCAAGGATCTGCCTCTCGGCCTCAAGATAATCTGTAACATCCATCGCCTGGATCTGAATACATGCAGCCTTGAGCTTCTTCATTGTTTTTCCTTTCCAGGTTTACCAGTGATTCCGGTGAATCCTTGCCGGATCAAAACGTTTGGACGCAACTTTTTCCGTGGCCGGATATCCCAGAGAGACCAAAGAAAAGGGTTGGATGTTTTCAGGTAACTGCAATAACCTGGAAAGGCCGCTCATAAGTTCTTCACGTGGATAAACACCTAGCCATACGGATCCAAGACCACAGGAATTAGCTGCAAGAAGAATATTTTCTGTAGCGGCAGAACAATCCTGAGGCCAGAATTCAGGACTTGAAAGATTCGAAGTATCAGCACAAACTAGAATAGCTATGGGCGCGTGCAGAAGCATACTGGAATAGGGATGGAACTCCGGGATCCTATCGAGGACTTCTCTGTCATCAATTATCACAAACACCCATGGCTGCTGGTTATGAGCCGAAGGTGCACTCATTGCAGCTCTTAAAAGAGATGAAATTTTTTCTTCTTCTACCGGTGCTGCTGTATATTTCCTGATGCTCCTTCTGGAAAGAATAAAATCCATTTTTTGTACCTCCTGTTATTAAATTATCCCTCATTGATTCATGGAAAAGTTTCCATCACAAGTATAACTTCACATATCCTGTTGTTTTACAAAATAACACAGGATATGCCCATCCAGACATCTATGATACCAGTTTTTGCACTACTGATTTATCTTTTTACTCTGTAAATTATACTTCCTGGAGGATAGGGATAAAAGGCTTGTCTGGCAGAAAAGGATTATAGGTTAAAATATCAACTTGTCCGGTTACCGATATCAAACATAATGGAGAGGTTAACTGGTTCCTATAACTTATTTTGCTCTAAAAGAACCTATTTATGAAAATAAAAAAAGAGGGGAAAATCCCCTCTTAGATCAATACTCAGAGGACAGATTTTATACTTCCAGAACCGTTTCGTCCCCTTCAATAAAAAGGTTTACCCCGGCAAGGGAAATGCTGTTTCCTGCTTCCTTTGTCAAAGCCATTCCACATAGCTCTTCGCCATCAACAAAAACTCGAACATTGATCTGTTCTCCAACCTGGCGTATCCTAAGGGTCTTTTTCATTTTGGCACCTCGACTTTCCTTCCCTCTCTCAGGAGAAGGGGTATATCCCTGAACATCATCAGTTCCGGTAGCAGCAAATTCTGACCGGTAGGAAGATGAAGTTGTGGCTTCTGCATTTGAGGGTGCATCATTCATAGGTCTGGTGAAGTCATGGGCTATTACTTTTCGGGAGCTATCAACAGCGTTATTTACTTCTGAACCGGTCTGGACGATCGTACCGGGGTTATCGGAATTCTGAATAATTATCTCTCCATCAGATTTTGGATCATTTGACTGCCGTTCCTGGTCATTTTTACCTATTTCTTCTTCCAGAATTGAAAAAATATCAGCACTGCTGAGACCGGCCATACGATCACCCCCATGATAATGTATAACTTCAAAAAAATGAGCCTTCCGGTTTCCCGAAGGCTCATCTATAAACCATGTCTTCGGCAACCCGGCCATCATAGCCTTCCGGCTTTAGACCCGTGGTTTTGCGTCATCGCCTTTCGACGATTTTGCCCTTTCGTATAAAAAAACTACCTCAGTTTCAGACTATAAATCATTAACTTCATTTTGTCAAACACTATTTACTTTTTAGCACTAAGTAAGTAAAGATTGTCTTTACGAGATTAAGTTTAAAACACTTTCCGCAAATACTCAATCTCTAATCACTATTATCTGTTCAGGACTTCGAACTCCTTTAATATCCCTGGCTGTAACTGTAATAATATTTTTACCATACATTAATGGTATAGCACCTATGAACCATTTGCCATTGAGATTTGGTTCCTTATAATTGCCTATCCTGAGAATTGCCTGACCTCCTCCACCTCTATTGTTTCGCCATGTAAGGGCGGTAATTCCGGGACGAGATGCAACGGAACCGGAAAGGAAGATAAGTTTTTCTGAAGTTATATTATCTTCTGCAATCTGATTATTTATCATAAGAGGGTCAATGGACACAACGGTTTCCTTGTTATAGGCAAAGGCCATAGTACAACAAAAAATTATTAAAAGGAACACTACCAGGAAATTCAATTCACTCGTTCTTCTAATACTCCCTGACATATCCAGTCACTTCCTTCATCAGAATTTTACCTATTTCATCTGTTTAGCATATCACTATGATATGTTTTAATCAATTCCAGGTCGCAAAGTGAAACCAAGGTATTTCTTGTCAATAAAAATGGCCCCCTACTGGATGAAGAGGGCCTGGCATGAACAACCTGAAATAAATCAAAGGGGAACCAAACATGGTTAAGGCGAACACAATTACTTAATTGCACACCTCTGAAGAAAGGTAACAGGAATAAGATTTCTTATCAGCCTGAAAACCCGGTGTTTATTAAAAAAGTCAGCATCACAAAGCATATTGGTCATTACCTTCACCTCCATAATGTTTACTGTGTGTAATTATATCTCATGCTTACTATTTGTCAATATATACATATTAAACTAACAGTCATATTTCAACATAAATTTATAATTCTTTTGATTTCTTATTGTCAATTCGGCATAACGATGGAGAAAAAATACAGGCTGGAAAGAATGTTTGTAAAGAACTCACCAGACCTGTAGTTGTATTCGGCTTCTGGAAATCGAATAATAAACCTGATTTCTTCAGATAGGTTACTATAGAGCACATAGAGGATATACGAGGAGACGATAAATTGAAGATCCGATTTAATCTTGATTTTCTTCCCATTTTAGCCGCTGGGATATTCTGGGGAACCATGAGCCCTGCAGGAAAACAACTCGCAATTCTTAATACAGACATGCTGAGTGTTGCATTTCTGAGAACTGTTCTTATGTCTTCCACCATTGGTATATATATTTTTTTAAGAAAAAGAGAACTCTTCAGAATAACAGCCCGCCAATGCCTATTCCTGGTTCTATTATCGGGAATTACAATAGGTGGAATATACGCAGGTTACTTTTTCTCACTGCAGCATCTTTCCGTTTCTCTTACAGTTGTTATTTTTTTCAGTCACCCTCTTATTACAGCCCTTGGTTCTGCTATCATAACAGGGGAACCACCCACCAGATTCCAGATCGCAGGTGCTATCCTTACTGTTACAGGTGTCAGCACTGCTGCTCTTAACAGCTTCAGTGGACCAGGATCTTTTGATCTCACTGGCATACTATGGTGCCTATTTGCAGCCCTGGCCATGTCTGTTTATTCAATTTCAGGCCGTTTATCAGCTAAAACCGGGTTTGTAAATCAGACTGCTTTATTCTTTTATATACAGTTTTTCGGTATTTTCTGGATGGCATTCATCAAAACTTTTGCTTCAGGATGGGCTGACATACCCACCCTTCAATGGGAACAACTTAAATGGATCCTTCATATCAGTCTTATTGGAAGCCTTATAGGTTACTCCCTTTATTTCATTGGCCTGCGAAGGGTAAACGCCACAACTGCCAGCATAGTATCATGCATTGAAATAGTGACAGCCATGTCTCTGAGTGCCCTGTTCCTAAATCAGCCTCCTATGATAACTGAGGTTACAGGAGGAATTCTCATAATTATGGCTATATGTATAGTATCAAGCGAAAAAACATTAAAAAAGGTCAGCCCCTGAACGGACTGACCTTTAGGAATCCGGATAGTTTAACCCTTTTGCTGCATCTTGGCCCAGGTATCCTTCAGAGAAACGGTTCTGTTGAATACCAGCTTTCCAGGTCTGCTGTCGGAATCAACACAGAAATAGCCATGGCGAAGGAACTGGAATCTATCCATAACCTGAGAATTCTCAAGAGAAGGTTCAACGAAACATTCGGTCAGGATTTTAAGTGAATCCGGGTTAAGATAATCTTTATAATCCTTGCCCTCTTCCATCTCATCCATATTGCTGATCGTAAAAAGGTGATCATAAAGTCTAACTTCCGCCTTAAGAGAATGTTCAGCAGAAACCCAGTGAAGGGTTCCCTTAACCTTTCTTCCGTCGGGAGCATCCCCGCCCTTTGTTTCAGGGTCGTAGACACACCTGAGCTCGACTATTCCGCCATTCTCATCCTTGATAACTTCCCTGCAGGTAATGAAATATGCATGTTTCAGCCGGACTTCCCTTCCTGGAGCAAGTCGGAAGAATTTTCTGGGAGGCTCTTCCATAAAGTCATCTTTTTCAATATATATGGTCCTGGTGAAAGGAACCTTTCTGTAGGTCGGCTCTTCAGCTTCCGGATTATTGAGTGCATCAAGGTATTCAGTCTGTCCCTCCGGATAATTCTCTATTACAACTTTCAGAGGATTTAAAACAGCCATTACACGGTCAGTAGTACGATTTAATTCCTCTCTTATGCAATACTGAAGGAACTCAATATCCACAAGACTATTGGCCTTCGATACACCTATATCCCTACAGAAACGTCTTATTGCCGATGGTGAGTAACCTCTCCTTCTTACACCACTTATGGTTGGCATGCGGGGATCATCCCAGCCCGAAACATATCTCTGGGTAACAAGCTCAAGAAGCTTCCTCTTGCTCATCAGGGTATATGTAAGGTTTAATCTGGCAAATTCATACTGATGGGGACGGCTAGGAACACTCACATTGTCAAGGAACCAGTCATAAAGTGGTCGGTGAGCCTCAAACTCAAGAGTACAAATGGAATGGGATACACCTTCGATGGCATCTTCAAAACCGTGGGCAAAATCATACATGGGATAGATACACCATTTGTCACCTGTATTATGGTGAGATTGTTTAAGGATCCTGTAAAGTATTGGATCACGCATGTTAAGATTTGTGTGAGCCATATCTATCTTCGCCCTGAGAACACATTCCCCTTCTTCGAATTCTCCGTTTTTCATTTTCTCAAAGAGTTCCAGGTTTTCTTCAGGAAACCTGTTTCGATAGGGAGATTCCATGCCTGGTTCCGTTAACGTGCCCCTGGTCTGCCTGATCTCCTCTGCCGACTGGTGGTCCACATAGGCCTTACCAGAATCTATAAGTTCAATGGCCCATCCATAAAACTGGTCAAAGTAATCAGAGGCAAAACGGAGGTTCGCCCATTTGAAACCAAGCCACCTTACATCTTCTTTGATGGATTCGACATACTCTGTTTCTTCTTTGGATGGATTGGTATCATCAAAACGAAGATTACATTCCCCTTTAAACTGCTCTGCAATACCGAAATTCAGACAAATGGATTTGGCATGGCCTATATGGAGATAACCATTGGGTTCAGGCGGAAAACGGGTGATTATTTTACTGACCCTACCCGCTTCAAGATCGTCAAGAATGATCTGTTCGATAAAATTGCTCCCCTTCTGTATTCGTTCTTCCATAGTTTATTCTTCCACCTTCTCTATCAAGGATTGGGATTTCAAAAAACCTTAAATTGAAAAAACAGCTATCATTATAACAATTAACTCTACCACTACTGGTAGTACTAGAACAAGGCCGAGTTGTAAATACATTAAATAGAGGTATTGGAGAAGAAAACTACGAAGGACAAAAAAGGACAGATCCTGATTCACAGGAACTGTCCCAAGATTAGGATAATGTTGTAATGCAAGAAGAACAATTCAGTTCAGCAAGCTGGTTTAAAGTCTTACAGACTTCAGAAACTCCATTACCGGGTTTTCTCCCCTGCCGAAATAATCGTGAATTTTTCTGAACTCGTCAAACAATCTATTGTAAATACTGACATTTTCCGGGACAGGTTCATATATCTTATCCTCTATTGAAGCCATTACGGCCACAGCATCTTCTATTGAATCATATCCATCGCCAGCACTTCCGGCAGCAAGGGCTCCAAACATTGCTGCTCCAAGGGCTGAAGCCTGACTGGAAGCAGCAACTCTGATCTCACGTCCTGTAACATCCGCATAGATCTGCATAAGCATTCTATCTTTATGGGGCATTCCGCCACAGGCATAAAGTTCTTCTATTTCAACCCCATTTTCCACAATAGTATCGATGATCATTCTCGTTCCAAAAGCAGTTGCCTCTACCATAGCTCTGAAGATCTCTTCTGGCTTCGTATTAAGGTTAAAACCCAATATCATTCCGGAAAGATCAGCATTATTAAGGATGGACCTGTTGCCATTCCACCAGTCAAGGGCCAGAAGTCCATTTTCTCCCGGTTTCAGTCTCGAAGCCTTTTCCTCCAGGAGGTCATAAATAGTTATTCCCCTTTTCATGGCCTCCCTTTCATAAAACCCGGGAGTAAAGTTTGAAACAAACCAGTCAAAGCTATCTCCGACAGCCGCTTGTCCAGCCTCGTAACCAAAGTATCCTGGAAGGATCCCATCCTCTACTACACCCGGGATCCCTTTGATAAATTTCTGGCTCGAGTCCAGAAGCATATGACATGTGGATGTTCCCATTATCAGGACCATCTTGCCAGGTCCGGTCACCGTAGAACCCGGGACAGCGGCATGGGCATCTATTATCCCCACCGCGACAGGTGTTCCTGGTTTCAATCCGGTCTTTTGAGCCATATCTGAAGTCAGACCGCCCGCCCTAAAACCTGGAGGGTAAATATCCGTCGAAAGTTTTTCCTCTACTACATTCTTCAAATCAGGATTGAGGGCGGCAAAAAAGGCCTGAGAAGGATAACCTTCTCTTTTGTCCCAAATAGCCTTATAACCGGCATTACAGGAGCTGCGTCTTTCATTGCCCGTCATTTGAAGCACTATCCAGTCTCCCGCCTCAATAAAATGATGAGCTGCCTTGTATATTTCAGGTGCTTCCTCCAGAACCTGCCATATTTTGGGCAACATCCATTCCGAGGAAACCTTTCCCCCGTAACGGAATATAAATTTCTCTTTACGCATGTAAGCAATATCTCTGAGCCTGTTTGCATAAGGTTCTGCTGCGTGATGCTTCCAGAGTTTGACCCATGAATGGGGATCTTCTTTCCATTGATCGTACAGACACAGGGGAACTCCATCTGCATCAATGGGCAGAATCGTAGAAGAAGTAAAATCGACACCGATACCTATGACATCTTCCGGTGAGACACCTGATATTTGCAAAACATCTGGAACAGCATGTTCCAGTACATCGATATAATCGGCAGGATTCTGAAGTGCCCAATCCAGGCCAAGTTCTATTTCACTGTCCGGAAGGTATTTATCGATAACACCGCAACTATAGGCATATACTGATGTACCCACCTCTTCACCTGTATCAACATCCACAAGGAGCACCCTGCCGTTCAATGTTCCGAAATCGAGGCCAAGAGCATATTTACTCATCTTAAAATGCCTCTACCTTCTGCCGTATAATGGGCCAAAACTCTGACATACCCTGAAATCCGCACCTTCAAGGCCAAAGGTACCGAAGGAGGCCCAGGCTTTTGGTCTGAAGATCTTTTCTTCCGGTATATTGTGCATGGAAACAGGTATACGGAGCATGGAGGCTAAAGTTATCAGGTCCTTACCTATATGACCGTAACTGATAGCGCCATGATTGGCACCCCAGTTATTCATTACGGAATATATATCGGTGAAGGCTCCTTTTCCTGTAAGACGGGGAACGAACCAAGTGGTCGGCCAGGTAGGATCCGTCCTGTCATCAATGGTACGATGAACTTCCGGAGGAAGATCCATTGTATGGCCTTCAGCGATCTGTATAACAGGTCCAAGTCCCTTTATCAGATTTACCCTGGCCATGGTGACAGGCATGACCCCTTTTGTACGGAAGGTTGAAGAGAAACCGCCTCCTCTGAAATACTCCAGGCTCGCTGGAGACCATTTTGTACTTTCGAGACAAGCCTTCGTTTCTTCCTTCGTTATCTCCCAGAAGGGCTTCATCACAGATTCTCCATTCTCCTTCTGTTCACCCGTAGCATCCAGCGTAGTAGACCCTGAATTTATAAGATGGAGAAAACCATTAGCGGCAAGTCCCTTCAATTCTATACCCGTTACCCTTTTCACTGCTTCGGGGCTCCAGTAGGTCCTTATGTCGGAAAAGATCTGGGCCCTGTCACTCAGAAGATGGTTGAAAAGCATGGTAATTCCATTGAGGCTGTCATTTTCTGTGGCAAAAACAAAGGCTTCTCTGATCCCGTTCCAGTCGAAGGAAGAATTGAGAATGGTTTCTGTAAAATCTCCGTTCGGGAAATGGTCAGTCCACTGCCTTTGCCCCTGGAAACCTCCAACTATGGCATTATGCCCCTCCCCTTCTTCTTCGTATCCGAGTGATCCAAGCCTTTCGTTCCCTACCATAAGATCCCTTGCTATGATGGTCATTTTTACTACCATTTCCCATTCTTCATCTTTGCGTAAACGGGAGTGCTTTATTTCATTCCTGTTACGATCCTCTCCTTCCGGACAGTTGTTCCTCACCCACTCAAGGGCTTTTATGAATTCTTCTTCATCGTAGATCTTTTCCTCTATCCTGCGTATGATCTCGGACATATCCACATATTCAGTTCTCATCCCCATGTAATCCTGGAAGAATGAAGCATTGACCTGAGAACCGGCTATTCCCATGGAAACACTTCCGATGGATAAATATGACCTGCCCCTCATAGTTGCAACAGCCAGACCTGCTTTAGTAAACTGGAGTATCTTTTCCTGAACATCGTCCGGGATAGTTTTATCATTGGCATCCTGAACATCCCGGCCATATATCCCGAAAGCGGGAAGTCCTGCCTGGTCATGAGCAGCCAATGCTGCAGAAAGATAAACTGCTCCAGGTCTTTCTGTACCGTTAAAACCCCAGATAGCCTTTGGAATAAGAGGGTCCATATCTATAGTCTCCATTCCATAACACCAGCATGGAGTAACAGAGAGTGAAACACCTACACCTTCCCTGGCGAACTTCTCTGCACATTTTGCAGCTTCCGCCACACCACCAATGGTAGTATCAGCAAATATGCATTCCACAGGAGACCCATCAGGATGCCTGAGTTTCTCCGATATAAGTCGGCCGGCAGCATGAGCCATGTCCATGGTCTGATCTTCAAGGGATTCCCTTATACCCCTTCTGCGGCCATCGATAACAGGACGTATGCCAACCTTGGGCATTGCTCCCTGAAGTCTGTTTTTCACTATGGGCATCTTTTACCCCCTCCTTAAGACTTGTCCTACAAGATGGTTACGTAAAATACCGGGTAATGGGAAACTCTTCCATCGAAGACCGGTTTCCGATCCATAAAAGGATCAGATATAGCTTGCCACTATTTCATCTATCTCTTTATGAAGTTCTTTTTTTTCACTCTCTTCGAGACCCATCAGGGGTTTCCTTGTAAACATAGGCCGACATCCTCTGCATAAAAGGGCATGTTTAAAATAAGCCAGATTCGCACCATTTTTTAACAGGTTTGCAATCCGATTGATAAGGATCTGTTGAGAGTGAGCCCGTTCGTAGTCTCTATCATGCATGGCCTTATAAAAATCCAGGAATATTTCCGGAAAAACATTGGCATTCCCGGAAACACTTCCCTTTGCTCCATAAAGGATAGCTGACAAAAGGATGTTATCTGCCCCTATAAGAACATCAAAATCATCCGGGGTCTCATCGATGAGCTGACTCAGCCTGAATATATCTGCCATGCTGTTCTTTATACCCACAATATTTGTGATTTCAGCGAGATTTGCAACTGTCCGGGGAAGAAGGTCATTGGTGGAACACCCTGGAATGTTATAAAGGTAGACAGGAAGATCTTCACTCACACTTCTGGCTATTTCAAGATAATACTGTTCCATTTCCCGTTGGCTAACATGAAAATAAAAAGGAGTAACAGCACCAATTCCTGCGATTCCAAGGCTTTCAGCATGCCTTGCAAGTTCACATGCTTCCCTGGTTGAAGAAGAGCCGACATGAACATAGACATTTCCGTTATCTGAAACATGATCTACAACAAGTTCTGTAATTCTTTTCCGTTCCTCCTTGTCCATCAGAAAGACTTCCCCAGTCGTTCCCAGAATATAAAAATTCCGAACTCCAGCTCTGATAAGAAAATCAAAGAGATCCCGAATGCCCAGCGGATCAATTTCACCATTCTTATCAAATGGAGTAATAACAGGTACTACAAGGTCCTGCATCCTGATCATAGGACTATACCTCCTATTCTCAATACTGTGGCTCTTTAATAAGATATATTATCACTAATTCATCTTATTTTGGAATCAGTTAAGGAGATAACCCCATGGATTTCATGTATTTCAGAAGTATTCAGGATTTTATGGAATAAAAAAACACCCCTGGAGACCTTCCAGGGGTGAAATCAATACTCTTGTGAATTGAACAGAAATCTACAAAACCGTTACACTCCTCTGCTTTGTATTATCCGTCTGGCTTCTTCAAGATCTTCCAGAGTATCAATGCTTAAAGCGTGATACTCATGTTTTGTCTCAACTACAAATATTCTGTAACCATGCTCCAGGACCTTCAGCTGTTCCAGAGATTCAGTCATTGATAAGGGAGTATCCTCCAGAGCGATGTATTTTTCGAGGAAGTCCTTCCTGTAACCGTATATGCCCAGATGTTCATATACTTTGAGCGAATCTGCCTTTCTGGGAAAGGGGATCATGGACCGGCTGAAGTAGAGGGCATTACCATGGATATCTGAAACAACCTTTACGACATTCTCGTTTGTAAAGGTTGCCGGGTCAGTCAGCTGATAACAGAGGGTCGCCATTGAGATCCCGGGATCCTTTATCATAACTTCAAGAAGCTCATCTATCATAACGCCCCTTATGAATGGTTCATCACCCTGGATATTGATAACCAGATCCACATCCAGAGATTCAACTGCCTCGGCTATCCGTGATGTACCGTTGGGATGTTCCGGGGAGGTAATTACAGCCCTACCTCCAAAACTCCTTACTTCTTCAACTATCCTTTCATCATCAGTTGCAACAATTACCTCATCGATCATTGAAGCACCCTGAACGGCTTCATATACCCTTTGAACCATGGATTTTCCACAGATATCTTTCAATGGTTTACCGGGGAGCCGGGTGGAACCGTATCTTGACGGGATAACTCCTATTGTTTTCATTAATACTCTTTCCTCCTGCTTATTACAGTAATTGGAATAATAAGAATATGGTCAGAACACATATAATGAACTATGGCATATACCCAGCCATTTTGGGAAGAAGCAGAACAATATCCGGGATATAGGTACACGTTAACAACACAAATATAAGAACACCAAGGAAGGGCCACATTTCCCTTATGATCCCTCCCAAAGGAACCTTTGATAAGGCGCTTACTATGAACAGATTTTCACCATAGGGTGGCGTCGATAGACCGATCATGGAATTAAGGACCGAAACAACTCCCAGATGGATCAGGTCGACTTCGAAAAATATAGCGATGGGGACAAGAATAGGCATAACGATAAGTTCTCCGACGATAGGATCCATGACACATCCCAGAAGAAGTAAAAGAACATTTACGAAAAGCAGAAAGGTGTATTTGTTGGTTATTATTCCCGAGTTCATAACAAAATTAGTTAAAAGTGCAGGAAGCTGCTCACGGGATACTATGTAGCTGAAAAGAAGAGCTCCAGCCACCATTGCTGAAACATAACCGGTACTGAGGGCAGAATCCTTAAAAATATGCAAAAGTTTTCTCAATCCCAGTATGCGGTAACCGAATACTGAAAGTATCAGAGCATAAAGGACTGTCACTGCAGCGGCCTCTGTAGGAGTAAAAACTCCGCCATAAATTCCCCAGAGGAGAATAACAGGGGTCAGGAGAGGGAAAAAAGCCTTGTAAAAGGACCTGGCAAGGGATCTGAGATGAAAGGGTTCCCCCGATGGATAGTTCCGTTTATGTGAAATATAAGCGATATAAACCATCATTGATACCCCCAGGAAAAGCCCAGGAATTATGCCTCCAATAAACAGGTAGCCCAGAGAGGCCCCTGAGATCATGGAATATATAACCATGGGTATACTGGGAGGTATGATCGGACCAATGGTCGCACTTGCAGATGTAACAGCACAGCTGAATTCAGGATCATATCCAGCATCGTTCATCGCCTTGATCTCAATTAAACCAAGGCCAGAAGCATCTGCGATCGCCGAGCCTGTCATTCCTGAAAAGATTATTGAGACCAGCACGTTGACGTGTCCCAAACCACCTTTTCGGGAACCCATCATCCTGTTTGCAAAGTCAAAAAGGCGCTCTGTTATAAGACTTTCATTCATTATCTTGGCAGCAAGGATGAATAGAGGTACCGCAAGTAGGACAAACTGTTTCTCGAATCCTATTACCATCTGATCCATGATAACGGCAGGACTGACTCCCGATAAAAGTATATAGATCATGGACGGAACGGATATTGAAAAAAGGATAGGATATCCAAAAATGAACATAACCATAAAAGCGACGATCCATATTGTAATCAGCATGACCGGTTATCTCCAGTTCTTTTTACATCTCCTGAATGGTAAAGGGCTTTGAAATCATCAACTATAAAACTGATATTATGAATTATTGTCAGGATAAGAAAAATGGGAAAAACCATGAACACATAGGTCCAGGGTATTTTAAGGGCCACGGATTTTATCCTGTAGTTGAAGAGAAGATAATCCCAGTTAGGCAGGAATATAAGGATAAAAACGACAGTTGTAATTGTATTAAAAACAATATTTACGATCTTCTGCATTTTGTAAGGCAATTTATCATAAATGATGTTAAACCTTACATGGTAGCCTTCTCTGACCCCCCATGCGGCCCCAAGGTAAAGGGTCCATATATAGGCATGTATCGAAAGTTCAAAGGGCCAGTCAAGGGAGATATTGAGGGCATAGCGGTAGAAAACCTGGATCACTATAGCAGCGGCACATGTAACCAGTGCCAGCATGGAAAGATATTCCTCCAGAAAAACAACAACTACCTGATATATCCTTTTCAGATATCCAGCCACTAATATCACACCTTTGGGATA
Organism: Synergistales bacterium; assembly: GCA_963666205.1. Taxonomy (GTDB): domain Bacteria; phylum Synergistota; class Synergistia; order Synergistales; family JAFGMB01; genus JAENYO01. The sequence continues at coordinate 2,815,411 of OY762654.1, read as the reverse complement.
GATAGTAAATCAACTTCTGAATCTATTATAAGGAAAATACCCAATCATTATAAAGAAGTCAAAGGGCAAAAGATATTCTTCTGCCCTTTGACTAATAAGCGGTATTGTACCAGATCAGGAAATATTATTGAGCTTCGTAAACATTTGCACTTTCGTTCTGAATCTTTTCGTATACTCCTTCTCCCCAGATCTTCTCGTTTTTCACGTAAACTTTCTTGGTATTTTCCATGAAAGCAACCTTGTCAGGAATGATTATCTCCATACCAAACTCGTTCTGGAATTGGGCAAGCAGTTTGGCTTCCTGCTCAAGAACAAGCTGATTGCAGAGATTTCTTCCAATGAGAAGGGCTTTCTTCATGTAGACCTTGTAATCCTCAGGCATATTGTTCCACAGCTTTTCATTGATGGTGGGATTGATAATGGTCATCTGGTGATCGGTCAATACGATATAGTGGGTAACTTCATAGAACTTGCTTGAAAAGTCAGTGGGAAGGGGGTTATCCTGTCCATCAATAGTTCCCGTCTTCAGAGCCATATACACTTCGTTGAATCCAAGGGGAGTCGGCTGGGCACCAAGACCGCGACCTACATCCATCCATGCTTCAGAACCGGGCATCCTCAATTTCACACCCTTGAGATCTTCCGGTTTTTTTACAACGCCTGCTTTCTTGGTTAGATTCAGTTGCCTTGTTCCCAGGAACCAGGTGTCAAGAACCACCATTCCTGACCTTTTCCTGAGCTCGTCCCAGTATGCTTTGCCGATAGGTCCGTTTACGACGGCATAAAGATGGTCCAGGTTTTTGAAAACATAAGCAGCTTCAAGAACTCCAATTTCGGGATAGGGAACGAGATCGGCATACCATGAGGGAGATCCGTCACACATGTCAATATCGCCGCGCATGGTTCCTAGAACCTGGGTTTTCTGGTCTGCCAGCTGTCCAGAATGATATATGGTAACCTTGATATTACCTCCGGTAAGCTCTTCGATAACTTCTGCAAATTTCATGAAACCCTTGGTCTGGGGCTCCATGGGGGTCGCGGCCGTAGAGAATTTCAGCTCATATTTCGGCATATCCGCCCCAAATGCAGAACCTGCGAGAACCACAAACAAACACACTGTTACAAGTGTTATCAATAATTTACACTTTCTCACTATCTATTCCTCCTCTTCTTTATAAATATGTAACTCCTTTAGTAGACTTCCAGAAACACAGGCCATCAGGTTAGGTATGAAAACTACCACCTCCCGGTTCTACCAGGACTCAAAGTAGAATTGTGATTTATACCTCAGCACCTCATTGTGAACATATAAGTCCAATAAGCTTATCCTTTGATTCTGAATCAGGAACCACTCAGCGTATTACCTTTCTGAAGCTAGAAACAATTAACTTCAAGACTCAATAACGATACCAGATTTTTTAACTTTGTTAAAGGGAAAAATGGAATATAAGTTAGAAGAACAGGAAGTTCCGACAGATTTATCTCTGTGAATGCGGGCAAAAGAACCTTGATTTTCTCAGATCTAAAATAATCTGCTGAGATCAGCATTATAAGGACCCTCACTCCATCGGACTTAAATGATAAGTTAAAAGTCCCTTATACAATGACAGATAATTACATCAGATTAGTTCATAAAAAATCAAATAGATTCTTGACAGCACTCTTCACAGAGTGTATTGTACCCATATAGGGTATTTACAGAAGGAGGAATTCTGATGACCATTAAAGTATTTTCAACACCAACCTGTCCCTGGTGCACAAAAGTAAAGGACTATCTAGAGAAAAAAGGAATAGAGTTTGAACATGTTGATGTAAGCGCTAACAGAGAGGCAGCAATGGAAATGGTGAAAAACACAAAACAGATGGGTGTTCCTGTAACACAGATCGGTGAAGAGTACGTTATAGGCTATGACACTAAAAAGATAGACGAACTTCTGGCTTCACATCAATAGTACAGACAGTTTTTCCCAATCTCATTTTGAGGCCCGACTCTCGGGCCTCTTTTTTTGTGGGATTTTAAAAAAGGCTCCCGATCTGGGGAGCCTTTAATGATCTTCAAAGATTTAGCGCGGAATAAGATCTGAACTCGTGACCAGCGGTTCCGTAGACTGAAGTAGGCGCCCATTTCGCTTAAGCCTTGCAATCACTGGACTTTCTCCCTGCTCCTGTTTCCAGGAACGACGGTCTCAATTCAGTATATTTCATGATTTTAAGGCTGTCAAACAGACCGTTGGTCACATTTATGACACTACCTTTTAGCTTGATATTCTTCCCAACCTTGCCTTGTACAAGCTAATGAAGATGATCAGCTTTCTATAAGTTCTTATGACCTTTATCTATCTCCTACACGTCAATCTTTAATCTTTTAAAGAGTCGCTAAAAGGGAATAAAATAAATACATCCATGAATCAAATCAGATTTTTTGTCTCTCTTCTACTTCTTTCTTTTGACTTCGCTGTGAGCAAAATGAAAAGTTTGCAACGATCAGTACATACAAGCTAGGAGGACTTTAAGCAGATGGTATTCATTCATTGAAACACCTTGGCACACGACATAATCAAATGCAACTTAATGTTTTTGTGTTTCTTTCAAACAATAACAAGAAAAAAAGGGAAGATTTTCATCTCCCCTTTTCTGTTTTGTATCTTCCAACTTAAAAGAATACGGTGTTCAGATTGAACTTACTAATACAATGAATTACTTCATCCCAATAAGATTGGGAAGCCAGAGAGAAATCTCAGGAATCAAAGTTATCAGCATTAATGCTAAAACGCTTACTGCTACAAAAGGAAGCACCTTGACTGATATTTCTTTTAAAGGAACACCAGAAACATTTGATGCCATAAAGATATCCAAACCGATTGGAGGAGTCGCCATTCCGATAGCCAAATTAACAGTCATGAATACCCCAAAAACAATCGGATCAACGCCTAGCTCATGAATTATTGGAAGCATAATTGGAACAAAAATGTAGAAGGCAGACGCTGCATCAATGAAACATCCTGCAATAAGAATGATAAGGTTCATCATCAACAATAATATGAATTTATTAGTTGAAATGGAAAGTAATAGATTTGCCAGATCTGTAGCTATATGGTTTGTAGCAATAACCCAAGCAAATAGACTAGCATTTGCGATTATGAACATGACAACGGCTGAACCTGCTGTCGCATCAACGAGCAATTTTCGAATATGATGTATTTTTATTTCCTTATAAACAAAGACTCCAACAAAGAAACCATAAGCAGCCGCTATACCAGCAGCCTCAGTAGGAGTTACAACACCTCCATATATTCCTCCTAAAATAATAATCGGAGTCATTAACCCCCAAAAAGCATCTTTCATCGCATGGAGTCTTTCTCTCCAAGAACTTTTTCGGAACTTCAGAATCTGATGTGACTGTTTTTTCAGTAGGAACAAACTTACCAATACTAAGGAAATGCCCATCAATATCCCTGGTATAATTCCTGCCATAAATAACCGTCCAATAGATACTTCAGCAAGAACTCCAAAAACAACGAGTGCAATACTTGGCGGAATAATGATCCCAATATTACCAGAACTAGCCATCAACGAAGCCGCAAAACCTTTATCATATCCTGCTTCGACCATAGCAGGAATTAAAATCGTACCTAGAGCAGCGACAGTAGCAGGTCCAGAACCTGAAATTGCTGCAAAAAAGCATGAAGATCCAACTGTAACTAACACTAGCCCACTATCATGATGTCCTACCATAACCCGAGCTAAATTGACCAAACGTTTTGAAATACCCGCGTATTCCATAATAATGCCAGTTAAAATAAAAAATGGGATAGCCAATAGAGTAAATCGGCCAATGGAAGAATAAAAGATTTGTGCAAAAACTGAAAGTGGGAATCCACACATAACAATAGAAATGATAGAGGATAACCCCAATGATATCGCTATTGGAAATCCCACCAGTAACAAAAGGACAAACGATCCAAATAGAATAACAGACATTAAGAAGTCACCTCTTCAATGGCAACATTTTGAGGTATGTTTTTTTCTTGTTCATGAAGTTCTATCTTGTAACTCTGATAAATTCTTACAAGAATCAATAATGAACCTAATGGTACTGATAGAGATTGAATCCAAGCTGGCAATCCTAATGCAGGAGTAGTCTGGCGATAATGAATTTCCTCAAGTACCATCTGAATTCCATATCTTATTAGCAAGACAAGCATAATCGCAGAAAAAACATGAATAATTAAAATGAATATTTTTCTCGTCCGCAGAGGAAATAAGTCGAGTAAGACTGTAAAGCCAAGGTGTGCACCCCTCTTAAAAGCCTCAGAAACACCGAAAAAAGTATTGTAGATGAATAAAGTAACCATGATCTCTTCGGAAAAGGACCAAGAAGCATGGATAAAATATCTGGAAATAACATTCCCAAAATTTATCATCACCATTATCGACAATGTCGCACAAATCGCAAATTCCTCAAAATAGTCTAATATCTTCATTGAGATAGCCCCCTACAAGCTATCCTGCCAAAAGTTGGCAGAGAAATTAATTTTGTAAAATATCTAAATTTCTTTTAGATATTATTGTTGGGGTTCTTTCCCTCAGATTGAGGAGTAACGAAGAACCCCAACATTTAAAAATATTCAAACAAGGATTAGAACTAACTCTCGTTCAGTATCAAATCAATCTAACTGTCGATTTAATTTTTTGAATAGCCAAAGGCTTGAAGAAGATCTAATCCAATAATATCTTCATACTGCTCATACAAGGGTTTTGATGCTTCCCGGAACACCATTATCTCTTCAGGGGACAAAATTGTTACATCAAGCTTTGTCTTCCATTTTTCCAAAAGCTCTGCATCTTTCTTTCTTGCAAGCTGTTTTTGAAAATCCATCGCTTCTATTGCTGCATTCCTGAAGATAATTTTGTCTGTATCATCGAGTGAAGTCCATAATTTTTGACTACATGACATGATATATCCATCATAAGCTTCATTCCAAATAGTAAGATATTTCTGTACTTCCTGGAGACGAGCTGAATTAATAGTATCCAAAGGATTTTCCTGACCATCAACACTACCCTGTTGAAGAGCTGTAAATAATTCTCCAAAATGAATTACTGTTGGATCTGCTCCCATGACTTTAAAAAAGTCAACAAACATTTTCATAGTGGGACAACGAATCTTTAATCGATCCAAATCCTGAGGGGTTTTTACTGGTCTTACATTGTTTGTTATCTGCCTAAAACCAGTTTCTCCAAAAGCCATTGGATGCATTCCAACATGTTCAACTAAATCGAACAACATCTTTCCGCCAGTTCCGCTTAGATGCTTGTCTGCTGTTTCTCGACTTCCGATGAGCCAAGGCATCAATACAACTGAAAATTTGGGGTTAAATGGGGTATACATAAGGATGTTGACAACATCAAAATCAATTGTGCCGTTTCGAAGCATCTCCATCCCCTTAATAATATTTCCAGCTCCAAGTTGCTCGTTAGGAAAGACATCTACTACATATCTTCCTTCAGTTTCTTCTTTGATAATTTCTGCAAACTTCATAGCACCGTCATAATAAGTTGAAGTTGCAGGAACTGGAACATCATATTTCAGGTGTTTTGCACGAGCTTCAACTGAAGACGTGGTACCAAGTAATACGATTGAAAGAACAAGTAGCAAAGCAAAACCTTTAATGTAATTCAGCTTCATGTTTATCCCACCTTCCCTTTAAAACAGTACTTTCCCGAGTCAGAGCAATAAAGAACCAAGAAAATCAACCTAAAGATAGATTTCTTAGACATTAAACTCTTCAGAGTTTTCAAAGGCCTTTACGCCTATCTGTGCCATCTCCTCGTCTCCCTGGGGAGAACGACCACTAATACCTACAGCTCCCACCACTTTCCCATCAGATGTCCTGACCACACATCCACCAGGAATTTCTGTATGTTCTATACTGGAAAATTCATAAGGCATCAGTCCAATTCCCCTGGACTGGCATATGTCACGCTGAATCTTTGTGTCTCTCAAAAGTTCCAGGGCACTCTGCGCTTTTGTCCTTGACAATCTCGCTGCCAATGAAAAAGATCCGTCCATAACCTTGTGGCAAAGAACCGTACCATGCCTGTCTATTACACATACTCCTATTGGATATCCGGCACCAACAACTTCCTTGTTGTCTTTGCTTGCAATGGTTTCATTTATACAAGCATCACAGATCATTTCCGCTTCCTTCAAACCTAGACTTCTTGCTTCTTGCATTCAAAAAACACCTCCATTTATTGAATTGCTGTATTCCGAAATGGGATATTATGTGAAACCAACTGATATTAAGAGTAAAAATCCCAGGAAATCAGATTTTCCCATACAAATATTGGAATAACTCAAGTCACGGTGAAAAAATATCTGTCCTTCTGTGTTCCAAAGCAGGTAATTTTTGCCTAATTTTTCTAAGATAGTTTAAATCTATATCCACCACAAAATGACATTCTCGATCAGGAGCTTGTGCAAGCAGTATTCCCCATGGATCCACAACCATACTTCTCCCATAACAAATATGAGTTGCTATCCCTTTCCACTGGGCTGGGGCAATTACAAATGACTGGTTTTCTATTGCCCTCGCTCTGAGAAGAACCTGCCAATGATCCTTTCCGGTGTTAAGGTGAAAAGCCGCCGGGATAATAAAAACCGACGCTCCAAGGTACGACAATCGGCGGAATAATTCTGGAAACCGGAGGTCATAACAGGTGGCCATTCCAAAGACAACATCGTTGATCGTAAAAGTTGAAACATTATCACCCGCAGTAATAAATTCAGACTCAATATGAACAATTTCACCAGGGACATTCACATCAAAAAGATGGAGTTTGCGATACTGTGAAACAATTTCACCATTTGGATTGAGCACTAATGAGGTGTTGAACACTTTATTGTTGTCTTTTTCCAGAAAGCTTCCCAGATGTATATATATGTTATGCTGTTTAGCTTTTTGTGATATCCTTTCGACAGTAAACCCGTCGATGGATTCTGCATTTTCTCGCTCAAGTTCTGATGGTCCAAGATAGTTAAAATATTCTGGCAAGACGATGAGCTCACACCCCAGATTTCCTAACTCATCAATATGCTTTACAGTACTATCAAGGTTAGAATCCTTGTTGCTTTCGCTTGCTAACTGTACGACACCTATTTTCATAGATGAAATTTCACCTCCATCTTTATCAGAATTAAGATTCAAGATCTTTTATTCACTACTTATAAAGTTTGGGGTATTCATTCACCACTGAAATAAAGTCCTGCACCACTTCATTCCATGAATATTCCGGTTCCCATCCCCAATCAGCCCGAGCTCTTGAATCATCGATCATTTTGGGTGCCGCAGCAGCTAGTTTGACCATCTTTCGATCTGAATTAAAATGAATTACAGCATCAGGTAAATGTCTTAAGACTGTTTTAGCCATTTCACCTGCTGGGACAGAAAAACCTTGAATACTATAAATCCTTCGTTTCAGGTTTTCTTCATTCGCATCCCTTAGCATCATCAAGCATCTAATAACGTCCTTAATGTAAATAAATGGCATCTGTGTTTCTTCACTGATTGGGAGCTCCGCAGGAAGACCCCGGACAGGGTCATGAACCATCAAACTCGCATATGCAGCCAAACCAGCCCTTCTACCAGGACCACAAATGGCTGGAAGACTTGGCGAACGAAAATTGATATTGAATTTCTGATGATAATATTCTCCGAGCCTTTCTCCAAAAATCTTTGTTGCAGCATAAATTTGGGAAGGATTTGCTTCATACGTATCTTCATTCACAATTTCCGCAACACCAGGGGCATATACCGCTATTCCACTGGGCCAAATTACATTTGTAACTTCAAAATGACGGACAGCCTCAAGAATGTGGTACAAACCATTTGCATTTGTCTCGTATGCTGCCCAAGGATTAGCCTCTGCCGGCATAGTTATCATTGCTCCCAAGTGGAAAATAGTATCAACATGGGAGGAATGTACCGCTTCTAAAACCTCAGCCCAATTTCCCAATTGTCCTTGGATCAATTTCACCTCATTACGAATATCTGAAATCATTGGAGAATCGGGTAAAAGATCAAACAATATTACCTCCTCTCCTCTTTTGATCAATTCACGGGCAAGATTAACCCCGACATAGCCAAGTCCTCCGGTAATTAAGTTTCTCTTCATGTTCTCACCGCCAAACAAGAATTAGACATTAAACTCTTCAGAGTTTTCAAAGGCCTTTACGCCTATCTGTGCCATCTCCTCGTCTCCCTGGGGAGAACGACCACTAATACCTACAGCTCCCACCACTTTCCCATCAGATGTCCTGACCACACATCCACCAGGAATTTCTGTATGTTCTATACTGGAAAATTCATAAGGCATCAGTCCAATTCCCCTGGACTGGCATATGTCACGCTGAATCTTTGTGTCTCTCAAAAGTTCCAGGGCACTCTGCGCTTTTGTCCTTGACAATCTCGCTGCCAATGAAAAAGATCCGTCCATAACCTTGTGGCAAAGAACCGTACCATGCCTGTCTATTACACATACTCCTATTGGATATCCGGCACCAACAACTTCCTTGTTGTCTTTGCTTGCAATGGTTTCATTTATACAAGCATCACAAATCATTTCCGCTTCCTTCAAACCTAGACTTCTTGCTTCTTGCATTCAAAAAACACCTCCATTCAAAGATTAGAAATATCTATTTATGTATGGGAAACAGATATCCTTATTTCGCCGCATATGCCATCGCTGGAAGCCACGTAACAAGACTTGGCCAAATTACTACAATCGCTAAACCTGTTAACTGAAGTAAAATAAATGGGATAACTCCTTTGTAAATATCCCGTAATTTTACTGACTCTGGACAAACACCCTTAAGATAAAAAATCGCAAATCCCACTGGAGGAGTAAGAAAAGATGTCTGCAGACAAATCGCCACCAGGACTGTAAACCAGATAAGGGCTGGTTGATCCACCACTCCATATCCATTGACTGTAAAACTCAGATTGGCAACAACGTTTCCCAAGATTGGCAAAATAATAAAAGTGATTTCCATCCAATCCAGAAAAAAACCCAAAATGAAGACCAAAAACATAACAACTGCCAATATCCCATAGGGACCAAAAGGAAGGCCAAGCAGAAACCCTCCAATAACTTCATCCCCACCCAACATTCTTAAGACTAGAGCAAAAGAATTTGCACATAAAAAGATCGCAAATACATAACCCATTACTCCAAAAGTTTCGAGAACCGCATTTTTGAAAATTGAAAAACTCAATTTGTGGTTTTTCCACGCCAATATCAAAGCTCCTAAAGCTCCCAAGCCACTTGCCTCGGTTGCAGTACATATGCCAGCAAATATTGAACCTAATACCAACACAATTAATCCCATAGAAGGAAGAATGGATTTAAAAGCTTCGAAAACAAGTGAAAAACTGAGTGGTTGTCTATTTAGAGGTAAAGGAGCAACTTCGGGCTTGAGTTGGCAATAAATTAATAGATATAGTATGTAAAGGACTCCAAGAATCGTTCCCGGAATAAAAGCTCCCATAAATAGATCGCCGACTGATATAGCTAATTGATCTGCCATAACTACCAGCATTATGCTGGGAGGAATCAATATACCAAGAGTTCCAGATGCACAAACCGTTCCTACCGCCAATGACTTGTCATATCCTTGCTTCAACATAGTAGGAATGGTCATAAGACCTAGCAGGACAACAGAGGCTCCAATTATTCCCGTAGAGGCTGCCAATAAGATTCCAATGATAGTAACTGTAATAGCAAGACCTCCATGGACATTCCCAAACAGTTTTTCAACAGAGGTCATCATCTTTTCAGCCATTCCTGATTTCTCAAGCATAATGCCCATGAAAACAAACATTGGGATTGCAACTAAAGTCCAATTGGTCATGATGGCATACATACGATTGACTAGCATTCCGATTGACATAAAATTGATTCCTGTCATGGTACCTAAATAGAGGTCACTCAGATACCCGATTACGGAAAACAGCATTGCAACGCCTGTAAGGACAAAAGCTATGGGATAGCCAGTTAATAACAAACTCAGGAACACTACAAACATTGATAGGACTAGAATTGTATTAATATCCATTATGCTTTTCGCTCCATATCTTCTGTGCATATGTTTGACTTTTGAACTAGAAACACTAAGCTTTTTATTGTCCGCGATATCACAGACATTCCTAAAAAAAACATACCAACAGGAATGAATGATTTTATAAACCAGCGATATGGTAAACCCATGGGAGAGCCAGATGTTTCACCTATAACCCATGCTTCATGGGCAAAATCAAGGCCATGCAAGAAAAGGATTACAATATAAGGAAGCAATAGAAATAAGTTCCCCAGTATTTCAATAATTTCTCTGGTTCTGGTGGAGAATCTATGACTTAATACATCAAGCCGAATATGTTTATCATTAACTTCGGCATAACTGAGCCCAAATAAAAAGGCAATTGCATAAAAATGCCATTCCAATTCATCAAGAAACACATATCCCCTGCCAAATACATACCTCAAAGCAATTTGAAGAAGGATGGTTATCAGAATAAAGAAATTCAAGTAACAAAAGATCTTACTTGCTTTCAAGATCAAGTTATCAATAACATTACAAATCTTGAGAGGAGTGCAATTATTGAGAATCATAGTAATCTCCCCACTTCTTAGACATTTTGGACATAACTTGAAGATAATTTCATAACAAAATCATATGTAAATTGAAAAAAGGAAAGGGTGGAAACTTTGGCCTAATCATCAAAGTTTCCGCCCTTAAAAGGGTTATTAATTTTTTAGATAACCTAATTCTCCCCAATTTTCATATTCAGCACGGAAGTTACTCAGGTTATCCCATACCTTTTTGAAAAATTCATCCTCTGAACAAAGTTCATCAACCACTTCTACCCATTTTGTTTTAAATAGCACAAGCATCTCATCTGACCAAGTTACATTGGTTATTCCATAATCTACGTTTTCCACAATGGTTTTCCCCTGAATTGCTTCTGAATAACTCAGCATATCAAGTGTCGCAGCCTTACACGCGATCTCAAAATTTGTTTTCTGAGATTCGGACAGTTTATTCCAGACATCTTTATTAATCAGGAGTTCCATTGTAGTAGCAGGTTGATGCCATCCAGGGAAATAGTTGTATTTTGCAATTTTATGCAGTCCAATCTCATGATCCACTGTAGGTATACATATTTCTGCCATATCCAAAGCACCTTTCTCCAATGCAGGAAAAGTCTCCGCCATAGGCAGAAGTTGGACAGAGGCACCACACTTCTGAAGAACTTCTCCTCCAAGTCCAAGGAATCTTACCTTCAACCCCTTAAGTTGTTCTGGTTTTGTAATAAGTTCATTCGCCCAACCAGCTGTTTCTGGACTCAACACTCCACAAAGCAAGACATGTACGTTATAACCACCCCTATCGTACATTTCCTGATAGAGCTTCATACCATCGCCATAGTAGAACCATGCCAGATAAACCATTGGGTCAGGCCCAAAGGGAACCGCACCGAACAAAGATGAAGATGGCAACTTTCCTGCCCAGTCGGCAGCATTAGTATATCCACCTGCAAGCTTGCCTTTTGATACAGCATCAAGGATTTCATGGGGGGGAACCATTTTACCCGGATCATATACTTTCATCTTGATTTCCCCATCACTCATCTGGTCAAGTTTCTCTGCCACCCAAGTAATCGTTGTACCAAGTGCTCTTAACCTCGTCGGACATACACTCTGTACTTGCATACGTACCATATCTGATGAAGCAAATACCGGTCCCACTGTAACAAAAACAAAACAGAATAATGAAGCAACCACTGACAGAATTACCACTGCTCTTTTCATAACATCCTCCCCCTTTGAATATTTGTCGATATTGTTTGTGGAATAGTACCTTCACATTGTGGACTTCTTACTTTGTTTTTTTTAATGTAAACCTCTTTAAATGAGGAACCCTAATGAAAAGATATACATCCCTCCCTCTTAAGATCTTGCTCCAGAAGTAACGTTAAGTCCTCTCTTAAGATGTCTTTTTAGATGCAGCATGGTCTCTTCAAAGTCACCTTTTTCCAAGGAATTGATAATTGAAACATGATCTTGATACGTAGGCTGCATGGCTCCAGACATTAATGCTCGAACACCCGCGTGAAAGACCCTAGTCCTCAAGGAACTCATGGTTTCTAAAAAAACCTGGTTGGAATACAGCTCAAGAAAATATGTATGCTGTTCTGTGTCATATTGCATAAATGTGTAGGGATCATTATTTTCCAAAGCTTCTTTTTGCCTGTCTAATATCTGACGTAAGTTGAACAAATCCTGTTCTCGAATTAAAGGAAAGACTTGTTCAAGTACATAAGATTCCAAAGCTATTCTTAACTCATAAATCTCAACTGCCTCATTCAATGATAGTTCCTGGATAAATATTCCCTGATTTGGAAATACCTTGACCAACCCATCGTTTTGCAGCCTCTGAAAGGCATCACGCACTGGTGATTTGCTAATATTTAATTGGTTAGCAACACCTTGCAGAGAAATTCTCGTATCCTTATTTAACTGACCCGTCATAATCATTTCTCGAATCTTCTTATAGGCAAGATCAGATTTAGTTTCCATAAAACAACTCTCCCATCTTTATTTTGTTATCTCTTAACGTTATTCCACCGTTATGCTACCGTTATAACGGTAGCATAACGGTTTCACTCTCTATTTGTCAAGGAATTATTTTTAGAAATGTTTTGGAGAGATGGACAGTAAATACAACTTACTCTACGAAAATTAGTTAACATTACATGCAGAATTATACTTTTGGGAAATATTTCCAGATCTGGATATAGATAAGGTAGATTTTTCATCCACAGAATCGTCTAATTTCATTGATGGATAAGAGATTTATTGAACTCTGATTTTACCTCCTGATATTTATAGAGTTCCGTATCACTAACGGTCGTTTGTGGGACACTTCTCTACTCCTTCATAGACATCCGTTTCCTTCAGTAGATACTATCCCATAACACTGTGTTATTATCATAGTCCTGATTTGCCATCTATATATCCTTTATGATACAGTTCGGATAACACAACTGGGGAGGTGCAGAACATGTTAATAGGTTACGCAAGGGTATCTACAGAGGAACAGTCACTGGATCTGCAGATCGATGCATTGAAGCAAGCAGGATGTGAGAAGGTATTCCATGAGACAGCAAGCGGAGCACGTACAGAAAGGGTTCAACTGAAGGAAGCAATGGAACATCTGCGTGAAGGGGATACTTTTGTTGTCTGGAGACTAGATAGACTGGGCAGATCCCTCAGACACCTCATAGATGTGGTTAATACCCTTGAGGAACATGGTATAGGCTTTAAGAGCATACAAGAGGGGTTTGACACCACTACTAACGGTGGAAAGCTTATATTCCATATATTCGGTTCCCTTGCAGAGTTTGAGCGTAACCTGATAAGGGAAAGAACCATGGCAGGATTAAAGTCAGCACGTGCTAGAGGTAGGAAAGGTGGTAGGAAACCTAAGTTATCTGCAGAGCAGGTTGCCATGGCGAAGAAATTGATGGCAGATAGGAATAATAACCCCAATGAGATCGCAGAGATGTTGGGGATAAGTCGGTCGACCTTATATAGGGTCATTGGTTAAGTTTCTATGCGTGTAAGCAAAATCAGAATTAATTTCTAACAATGATTATCGTATTTTTTGTTTTTTGTGTCAGCAAACCTCTTAAGTCCATCCTCTAATCTTTTTGCCATATCCAAATCAGTAGCGAATATCCTTTGAACGTAAAGTTTTTCTAGATCTAACTTTAAAAAAGTGCTTTCACAATTCTTTAAATGTTCTGGTGGTTTCCCTGTTTTAAAAGCGTATAGTTGATCATACTTCGAATCCCTATCAAATATCGAAAGAGCTTTACCAAAATAAAAAAGATCCCAATAATACTGCATGTCAGAAGAATATCTATCATTAGGAATCAATTTTAGGAGGAACGAATCTTTAGAAACTCTAGCTATTTTCATAAATTCTTCAACATTTTCAGCAACACATGTAATAAGAGAATCTTCCATTGACCAGTTTTCCCATTGATCAGGAGTACACATTTTTTGCTCTTCATAAACACACTTAAATGGTTTTCTTTCTTGCAACATTTTTGCATAGGAAAAAATTTTTTGACCCAACTTTACCTTTGTATCTAAAACTTCATAAATCAGTTGCTCGAAATAGCTATCGGTAAAACTGTAAAACCATTTTTCATCTTTCATTAATTGATCTTTAATTTCTGGATAACTAAATACCTTAGGGTAGCCTTTTCCATCATGGTTAATCTCTGGATTATCCCTATCCCTTAACAAGGAAAAATAAAAATCTTGTGCCAACAAATCATAACCTTCAACACGTTTATGAAATACGATTTGCGCATATGCTGCAAATCTTGCCATGAAGAATTGCTCTAATACTCTTAATGCATCAATATGGACACCATATTTAGCAGTTTCAGTATATCTAATCTCAGCAAGAAGTTTTTCAAAATCAAATGCTCCTGACTTAACTCCGGTAAAGGTGGAATCTCTAAGTAGATATTCGATGCGGTCTGCATCCAGTTGGGAATGAAGGAAATTTCTACTATGCCTTAACCCTATCATACCTTTATCTTCTTCCTTACCATTTTTAGGGGAAGAATCTAAATCATCACCGAGAACCCCTTTAAATCGGTTAGAGATTTCCAAAGGTTCTACTTCAAGTTCGTCAACAAGAAGATCATGTAAAGATGTATTAAGTAGCACATCTTCTCCTAGTTGTTCGTGCAACTTCGTACCATTACGCTTAAATTCTGGTTTAGAATAAAAATTATTTGCTAAACCTTCCGCGATCTGTTTTTTTTGAGTTTCATCTTCCATTTCATCTTTTATTTTCTCGTACGAAAACTTCTCATATCTCTCTAATGCTGCTTCGACTGTATGAGAAAGAGGTAAATGACCAATATCATGCAATAAAGCACTTAACAATAAATCATCTTTTTCATTAGGAAAGTCTGCATAAAACCTACAGCTAAGATTTATAAATTTTCTTTCTTGCGCTTCTATCATTTTTTTAACTAAGTAATAGACTCCTAGGGAATGAGAATATCTTGTGTGAATCGCATCGGGAAACACAAAGTTGCAATAACCCATTTGTTTTATATTATGCAGTCGAAGAAATAGAGGGTGTTCAAGAATCTTTTGATAACGAGATTTCTCGAGGTGAATGTATCCATAAATATTGTCATAAACATTAATATTTCTCTTAGCGGAATTGGACATGCGAAGGATTAATTAACAATATCCCCAGAACTTCTTATCGAGAAATATTGATCAACCACAAACTCAATCTGAGAGCGCGTATACGCTTTTTTAGAGATTCCTAAACGCTTAATTAACATATCTCTCTCGATATTGTGAGTTGTCTTATAAATATAGTGACTTGAAGCAAGTAATTCGTACCACTGAAATTTTCTCAATTTTTTAGAACGTAATGTTTCATCATCAACATGGTCAAAAAAACTATGGAGTTTACGAAAAAGATCAGTACCTTCGTCAGTAAGACTAAGTTCATCGGCAGATTTGATAAAAGATTCTACTTGAGGAACGACATCATTGAACATAGTTTTTGTCAATTGGTTAGAATATGGTCCAGCCAAATACCAACTAAAAGAATACCCTGGGATTTGACCAATCTCTTGGAACATGTAAATAAGCTTCTGAACCATAAGACGGATGTCATATCTTTCGTCATATTCCGTAATACCATCTTCACCTAAGAAGTCCAAAATGATTTTACAAATCAATTTTCCCTCTAACATCATTATCAACCTCCAGAAATATTATACACTAAATTAGTTCTCTGTAATTTAGAAATAAATATTTCGGGCAACCACTTTAACCCTTTCTTTTCAAAATGGAAATAGCAAATTTCATATTACATAGTCTTTTCGAAAATCTATACTTTTACTGACGAATTTAAAAATACGCGTAAATATGAAACCCTTACTATGTTATATAGTTGCAGAAACATCCCGATGACTTAATATCACAACAAATCTAATGTCTTGACAGATTCTTAAAATTTAAGTTTCAGAAAAAAGAGGGGGGGAGGGTATAAAACCCACCCCCCATTAGTTATATATGAACCTATTCGGATGTAAACCCCGCTAATTTTCAAACTTCATCCCTTTATCTTATGGATACGGTTAGTCTCTTCTACAACTCTTTTTAACGCAGAGAACTTCGCATGCTGATCCCTTATGTCCCCTTCCACTAGATGTACATATCTTTCCGTCATCTCCATGGAGGTATGACCCATCATCCTCTGTAATGCCACCGCGTTCCCCCCGTTCCGCAGGAACAGGGTGGCAGAACTGTGGCGCAACATGTACGGAGTCACCTTGTAACCCAGTTTTAAGCTATACCTTCTCATCTGCTGACCCCATGATGTCTCTTTCATAACTTTACCGTCTCTGGAGCAGAATATGGTCACATCCTCCTTCCACTGGGGATGTCTTAACCTTAATAGTCTCCTCAGCTGTTTGGACGTGCTGGCAGAGATATAGACTGTTCTGGATACCCTAGTCTTCGATATATGGGAAGGGATGGTGACCTCAAGACTTCTGGGGTTGCAGTTGGATGGCAACAGCTGTAGTGCTTCCCACGGTCTAGTAGCAGTATCGAGGGTGAAGAGGATGAGACAGTAATCCCTCAACCCTGAGAAGGTCTTTTTGTCCGGAAGGGACAGCAGTGATTGGAGGATCTCCTCATTCACTGGGACAAATTTCCCCGGATTCCTCTTCTTCTTGAACCTTCTTAAGGGATTTTCCGATGCTATCCCCTCTTCCATCAACCAGTCGAAGAATACTCGCAGGTTCTGGAGTCTCAAATTATAGGTAGTGGGTGTCTTGGCACTCTTGAGGTATGCGAGGATAGACCTTTTGAGTGAGGATGGATGGCACAGCACATCCGGATATGCACGGAAGAATCTGGTCACATGATTCCGGTAGTCAAGAACAGTTCTGTCTGACTTCCCCTCAGCTGACTTGAATATGAGAAACTCCTCCAGCAGATCCTCCCACTGGTAAGAAGAGTTACCCCATGAGTTACAGAAAACCACGTTACTCTTACCCATAAAAAAAACCTCCCATTCTGAGTGAATGAGAGGTAACTTTTGAAGCACGGTCGCCGGTGCTCAAGAGCGACGGTCTCCGAAGGATACCGAGCTCACTTAACTGCACCAGTTATGGCTGATAGAGCGGTGTTTGCAACGACTTACAAGAAATGGCGCGCCGGACAAGATTCGAACTCGTGACCTGCGGTTCCGTAGACCGCCGCTCTATCCAGCTGAGCTACCGGCGCACCTTAAAAATGGCGGTGGGTGAGGCTATGGCCGGCTTTATCGCATGGCTCAAAATATGATTCTCATCTTATTTGATTGTCAAGGACTGCGGTCTCGCCAATGTATCCAGTTTTTTTCACCAACAGATCCCCTTGCAAAACACCACCTGCAACGATATTGTACACACTTGATGTTATTGGAAAGATAATGCTCTACGAAGTTTAGCTAAGCCCTTGCAAAATACTGAAGTTATTTAATCCCTCACTTGTTCGGAAGCATTAGCCTTCCTGTAATTATTATAGACAATTTACCCCCCCTTGTAAACTTTGAGATACCATTTTTTCCCTGACATTTATCTGTTTTGTAAATCAATACTTTACATATGTCAACCTCGCTTTTACATTTTAGAGAGCATGTTATGTGTTGATGGTTACCTGTTTTTTATGTTGACAACTCCTGCTTTATTAATTATAATAACTATTGTGTAATGTTAGGTTTTTACGGACATTGGAGGTTGAAATGTAATGGAAAACCCTATTACAGAAGCAATGGAAAGCGAGAATCTATCCTTTAGGAAATTGGCAAAGCGAATAGGTGTAAGTCATGGGTACCTGTGGAAAGTCTTTCACGGGAAACAAAAGGAAGCCTATAAACTGGCCTATGCATTTGAAAATGCAGGGATCATGAAAGGACGTGAGTTTATTTCAAAATATGAGACCTGGTTATCAGAAAGAAGTGCATGAAAAAACCGTCTGCTCGGGGCTTACAGACGGTTTTGAACTGTGGACTATGTTATTTTTACTCCCAAAATAATTATAGCATATTCCTCCACTTAAGCCCTAAATCATTACGTTGGAGGAGATACTAAAATGACCAATAATCTTATCAATAACTTCCCAGAAGAAATGAAGAAGTACAATCAATGGGTCCTGTGGAGAAAGGTTTGGAAACCTGAAAAAGAGAAATACACTAAAATACCTGTCGGAACCAACGGTAAAAACGCAAGTACAACTAACCCTTCAACATGGTCTTCCTTTGAAGAAGTAACAAGGATTCTTGCTCAAGGGGAGATCTCACCTACAAACGAAACTTACAAAGACATCAAAATGAAAGTTGATGGGATCGGCTTTGTCTTCACAGAGAATGACCCATTCTGTGGAATTGATTTTGACGGCTACAGAGATCCTGGAACAAATGAAATTGAGGAACCAGCAAGGCAATATATTGAAAGGTTTAATTCCTGGACTGAGATTAGCCAAAGTGGGAAAGGACTTCATGTAATAGTCAAAGCCCAGAAGCCATCAGATAAAAGATGCAAGGATGACAAAATAGGGATAGAGATATATGACCATGCAAGGTTCTTTGCTCTTACAGGAAATACCCTTCCTGGTTATCCTTGCACCATCGAATCAAGACAGGATGAACTTACTTCAATGTATCAAGAGATTTTTCCCGAAAATAAAGAAGATGAGGCCAAGTGTATTAAACAAATACACACTACTCCTACCCTGCCCAACTCCCTTGATGATAAAGAACTTGTTGATAAGGCCATGAACAACGATAAGACCGGAAGAGCCTTCACAAGCCTATGGAACGGAGATATAACTGGATATCCTTCTCAATCTGAGGCAGATATGGCCCTCTGTGATTATCTTGCCTTCTGGACTAGCCGAGACCAGTACAGAATAGATAACCTGTTCAGACAATCCGGCCTTTATCGTAAAAAATGGGACGAAAAGCACGGAGCAAAGACCTACGGACAGATAACTGTTGAAAAAGCACTTACTTCTGTGCAAGAAGGATATGAAAACAGAGCAATAGATCAGAACCAACAGAAACTTGAGTTCATAAAAAGCTCAGGCAAGTTCTCCCCAGAGGACATTGAGGAATTCCAAAAGATGTACGCCTCAGAAGATCCTCTTGAAAAGTTCTCTCAAAGCATAGAACTCCCTGTGAAAAGAGTATTTCAATACGGAAGAACCCAGGACTCGGAATATGTAATGGAACTTAAAAACGGCAGAAATGTGAGACTTGGGACGGCAAAAAGCTTGTATAGCTTTAAAAGCATAGAAGCAAAGATCTTAAGCCAGGTTCAACACTCAATACCCTATTACACAAACGCTAAATGGAGACGGGTACTTGAGATCCTGTTTAAGCCCCAAGTTGTTGTAGAAGTAGTAAATATGGAAGACATAATAATGGACCAACTTTGCGAATACCTAAAATATAGGGACCCAATCAATTGGGAAGATCCTTTTTCAAAGCGTGATAACAAGAAGGATGAAAAATGGATCATTGAAAACATCTTTGATTCAAACCGCGCCCCTTTCCCCCTCTATTGGGAAAGCAATGGCTCAATTGCAATTATTTTGAATGAATTCTTTCAGAGGGTCTTTGTGGGTAACGAAAAGAAATACGACAAGGATGAGATTATCAAAAGGCTAAGACTTGAAGGTTTTGAAACCTGTGTTATTCAAAAAACATTTCAAGGGAAAAAATACCAAAGAAGATACTACAAGTCTAAACCTGGGATGCTACAGAGATTAAAGGAAGAATATCTCCTTGACACAGAACTATGGTAAGCCAGATACACCAGATACACCAGATACTCTCTTAAGGACCCCGAATTACATATGGTATTTATATGACGTATCACGTATTACAGAATGGAATAAATAGTCTATGACTTTGTTCACAGAGATACACCACCATGTAACACCCCGTATCGGGTCTACCCTCTATCCGGGGGCCCCAAACAGCATAAGAAAATTGGGTCCCTTAGAGGGAATTTTCAAAAAGGAGTGTGGAAAATGAAAGTTTCCCAAGAATTATGCGCGAAAGCACAAGATCATAAATCAGCTATTAAAACACACATTACTCAGATAAATGAGGAAATTCAGTCTCTTATGAATATCTCTATCTTGGAACCCGAAGAAAGACAGAAACTTTTTGATTCTCTAAAAAATATTGCAAGTGCAGAAAGCAAGTTTAAGAAAGTAGTAAATAATTATCTGGGATATTAATAAATAGGAGGTTTAGGAATGACAAATCCGGTCGAAACCCGACATTTATCAGATAAACAGCTTGAAGCCGTTTCCCTTATCCTGGAAGGGCATACACTTACAGAAGTAGCGGAAAAGATCCATATAGCCCGTCAGACTGTGAGTATATGGGTAAATCAGAATCCTTATTTCATAGCGGAACTCAATAAACAACGTTCTGAAATATGGCAATCCCACAAGGAAAGACTTTCCACTCTTATCGGATCTTCAATCAAAAGCCTGGAAGAAGCATTGTCTGATCCGGAGAACCCTTTCCGGGTAAAAATAGCTTTTGAGATTCTAAAAAGTGTGGGAATCGACCGGATACCCTCTTCCAACCCTGGTCCCATGACTCCTGAAGAGATAGTAAGGGATCAGCTTATAAGGAACAGGGAAACAGTAACCGAAGATATGTGCAAGGGAATTGATAACCAGCAGGTCGAAGATCTTCTTGCCGGCTTTTCGTCGTCACAAGGATAAGTTAACGGATGGAAGATCCAAGCCCTGATCGTATAACAGAAGTGCTTCACCTCCTGTGGAATATTCTTTATATTCACCCGAACTCAAAAAGGGGAAGACAAAACAAGGCAGACTCAAGGATAGTAATGACATACATGTTTGAGAAGGTTCTTCAGGACCCGGACTTGTACCCACTGGCCTGTAATGTTGCAAAGAAAGCAGGGCCTAAGATCCATACTGTGCCTGAATTTGCGGTCAAATACTGTGAATATCCACTCAGGGAAGCATGTAACGAATTTTTTATCTTGTACCATGAAAAAGTCACACTATGGAATAAAGCATGATTCGTAAAAAATTATTATTATGATTAGTTCAGCATATCGAACTTGGGATAAACATACTTTTTATCCTGAACAACAAATACGGGATTTCTGAGAAAAGAAATCCAATGATTTCAATGATCAACGAAACCTTATAAGGAAGTATTAAAGTTAATTAGCTCTATCAACTAGGATGAATGGAAAAGAGATAGATACTATCGACAAAAGCATGGAAAAAAATATTAGCTTATTTACATAGAAAAAAATATTACACATCATTTGAAGGATTGACTCCAATGATCTAACAACTCAAAAACATTCGTAATAGGGTAATCTAATAAATGATCTTCCATATTCACTTTAAGCAGGTTCCCAGCGTTATCTTTTGCAATATCTAGATTCTTGCGAAGTTTATCAAACATAGCTAAGTTGTTTTTTTTATAATCTGGTAAATGACTTTTCAGACGAGTTATTACATCTTCGCACGTTGTTAATTTAAGCCAACACTTTTCAAAATGTAATAGAAACCAGACTTCAAAACATGGCTTAGAAAAAGCACAGTAAATTCTGTTTCGTTTTGCTTTTGATATGGCTTGTTCATAATCTGAAAAATCATCTTTATCAAAAACACACCAACACGTATCATAAGGCCACATCTTTAAACATCTGATTGCCCTATTTACTATCCCTAAAGGAGATTTAGCACCAAACTGTTTAATATCAATTTGGGTATTCTCAACCTCAGTTTTCTTTCTAATGTTTTCAAAATAAAACTTTTCTGTTTTTTCTCCTCCACAAAGAATTAGGACCGTTCTTTTAGCCTTCCAATTTCCGGGACGCCTTACACTTCTCCTTTTTCTGTCCTTAAGATTCGACATCAAGGCATTCCCCATAGAAAGAATCATGGTCTTCTATATCTTCGAAGTTTTGTAAAAAAGGTATAGCTCCATATTTACCTAACAAATACCATTTTTCTAGATATTCACCTTTTCTAGGCGTATATTCGAGCAATGAATAAATGTGGCTAGCCATTTCCTTATCTTTTTCAACAAACCAAATCTGGTCTCTAAGCAAAACATCTGAATTTAATAAATGGGTGTTGTGAGTTGTAAAAATCAATTGGCACAATTTCTCTTGGCTTAAATCAAGAAATGATTCTAAAAAGCGAACAACCAATAATGGATGCATGCTCGATTCAATCTCGTCGATAAAAATAACTCTTTCATTACTAATAATATCTAAAAGAATTGCAGAAAAACCAAAGAAACGTTTAGTTCCTGCAGATTCTTCGGTAAATTGAAATGCTTTGCTTTCAATCAAACCATTGTTCTTGCGAAAATCATGGAAAGCTTTTACTATAGTGACTTTGTCATTAAGATCAGTATTTGGATCTAGTTCAAATTCTTCTTTGCATAATTGGAAAAGTTTTTGGATCTTGGCAAAAGGTAATTCTGGTATTTGATCTAGAACTGATCTTTCTTCAATTTCTACTCCTTTTACTCCAGTATCAGCAAGAGAAAGCAATTTAAGAATAAATTTATGACAATCCTCTTTTGTTTTCCACATTTCAACAGCATATGTAAAAGGGTCTATATCCATTGATAAAATGCGAAGAGTATCACTAAACCAAGAAAAGATGGACTTCAAATGGTCAGGACATTCCTCTATGTCAGAAGCTTTAGATAAGAACAATGATTCCTTATTCGTTGTTTGGACAATTACAGATTTCTGACCTTTCAACAAAGATCCAAAATGATAGTTATACTGGCTATCTTCTCCTATTTCTCTTAAGAACAGAAGACTTTTTCTTCCAGAAGGATAGAAATAAGCCCATTCCTCAATAACCCTTTCTTTATTTAAAGAAAATCCATAAATATATTTGGTTGAATTATTTAGAAATGTCACTTCAAATTCAGAAGGAGTATTCATGTGTTCTTCATCAAGAACATATGGCTCATAAGGCAGATCTTTGCTTTTCAGATTTCGATGAGAAGTCAAAACAAGATGTTTCATAAAATTCAAAGCTTTAATAAAGTTACTTTTTCCGGAGGCATTCGCTCCATAAAAACCACTTAATTTGCCAAGAGGCTCCTTTTCTCCATCACAAAACATAAAGTTTCTATTTAAGAAGCCCTCTTTTTGGCCAATTTTGGATGTCAACAATGAGAATTCCTGCATATCCTTTATGGATCGAAAATTCGAAACTACAAATGAAATCAACATATTTATCACCCCTATAACATCTTATAAGCTATTTTAGGTCTATTATTTGCAGAAAGGATGCGTATTTTGCATTTATATTATATAACGACTTTTTTTATTTATCAATCTTGCCTCGAATAATGAAAGAAAAAACAGGCCAAGGATTCATTTTCCTTGGCCTGTTTTTTCTCTTGCTATAAAAAAATGTGGAATTCACTAATTGAATTCATAATTCTAACTCATCAGGCATACTTTCAAAGAAATTCAGGCCCATAGTCTTCCAGTTTTGAGAATACATTTTAAATCCTTCTTGATTATTGAGTTCAAGGATCTTTTTTTTGAATTTTGTAATAAACCTCTGTTGTGATAAATAGTATTTTCTTCTAGGGTGAACAAGGTATTCAGATTTAATTTCGGTATATACCTGTCCTAAAACAAAACGCAAGAATTCATAGATATTCACTAATAAATTATTCCCCAGTTCTGATATTTCTTGTGAAAATATTTTTCCTTGAGCAAATCCTTGTATTCCTCCTAAATACTTGCTTCGGATTAGTTTTTTAGCTATTTCAGGGTTATAACCATATTTTCTTACTAATACAAAGGCATACATGGATAAAAATACTTCTTTACTATTGTTAATAATATTGTTTAAGACGTATTCGTCGTCATCTTTTAAATATTGAGATTGATCTTCAACTGATTCTATTATCCGATCTTCTGTTGTTGCTCTGTGCAATACTCCTTTTCTTACTCCTCTGTTCAAAGCCTCTTTTTTATTATCTCTCGGAGAAAGAGAATAAGACTTGATGAAATTCCATATTACATAAGACAGTAAGTATTCTTCTACAATTGGCAATTTCCCAACATCAAAATAATTATCCTTTCTCTGGAAATCAGTATCAGGATTTAAAAACTCATCCCACAAATATTGAGTTGGCTTGGACTGGAAAATGTCTGAATAAAGTGTATCTTTAATGAAATAATCACTTGTCATCATGCTCTTATCTGGAAAACCAATAAAACATAACCAAGTTTTGGCTAAATCATTATTATCAATACACCTCGAAATATTACCTTCCTTATAGTCACTAATTCTGAATTGGAATGTACCCACATGTGGCATACTTTTAAAACTATTAAATTCACCGTCTTTGCGTTGGTAGAACCATCTAGGAGTTAGGTTATCAAAATATGCTTTGATTTTTCTTTGTTCTTGTTTATTCGATTTAAGGTTCCTTTTTTTCATGGGGTTTTGATTATTGGTTGAAATAATTACATCATCAATAATTTCTTTCGTACCAGGTGTTTTAGAAATGACTTTTACTTGAACCAAACAATCTTTGTCAAATCGATCAAATTTGAATTTATCATGACATATTTCTTCAAATGCTCTGTTAATTGCTAAGACTGTTTGACATCCATTGATGATCTGAAAGTTCTTTATTTCAATTGACTCAATTTCATCTCCATTGCCATTTGTCTTAGGCTTAGGTCTTTTGGTAAAACTGAAGTTATTGCAAAAGATAAGGATTCCATTATTGAGATGGTGGAAGAATTTCATGCTTTTGTCATGTTTTAGAGATTTAATAATTTCATTATTAATTGGAGAACCGCTTAATTCAGAACGAACATTCAGATCAAAAAGGGACCATCCAAACTTTTGAAAAACATCATAAAAGTCTTTTACATTACATAGAAAATAACAATACTCTTGTTTGTGAAGAATTTGGTTATCCTTCACACGAAATGTAAATGATGTTTCCTTTGGGGAAGCATATTGCAGAAATAGTTCTTTTGCTATATCTTGCCATTCAAAGAGGTTAAAATCGATATATTCAGTTCCATATTCTTTTTGAAGCAATTGGAATTTTTCTCTGGCATCATCTGTAAGTTTACCAAAAACACAAAGATTAAAAGATATTTCTTTACAATCTTCTGCCATTATCTGAGCCCTAACCTTTTCTACATCCTTATTTCCAGTTTTTACGGACTGATCACCTATTAGGTAATGATAAGCATTTTCAAGATCTCTTACTCCTGTTTGGTCATAAGAAAGAGGTTTATCTGATGTGATTATCCTTTCTAAATCTGCAAATTTACACTGGAAGATTTCATAAGAACCAGCATATTTTGCGTAAAAATCAATCCCTTGGTCTGATTTCTTATCTAGGACGAAAAGTGTTTCATCCAACACTCCATTAGAAAACAATTTGGACATTAAAAAAGGAAAAGCCTTAAATTCATCTTCGCATTTTTCTGGCATTGATTGAATAGTATCTTCAATTCGATTAACAATAGTTGATCGACAATTCAGATAATCATTTTCTTTAATTTCCATAAAAACACCTCCAATGAAAGTAAATTATTCCTACTAAAAAAAAGATTACATATAGAAAGACGATTATTAACACCAGACATAACAACTCTATTTGCTAGGTACACAGAGTTATGATAACTGGGTAAATATTCGAGGATAACCGATAGTCTATGGGAGATAAATGGGAAATAATGAATTCTATCTTATTGTCTATTAATTTATGCCTGTGTCAAGAACAAATCGATAGCTCTTTAGAATATTAAATCTGATTCAAAACTAATATATTACTTTTTTCGTTTTTATCACAACATTTCCTTCCAACGAAATATATATCTTATAATCTCCTCTTTCTGTGAATCTCTTCAAACATTCCGCTTAAAGCAGAATGCTTCTTATGTTCCTGTTTGACATCGTCTTGGACAAGATGGACATACCTTTCGGTCATCTCCATTGAGGTATGACCCATCATCCTCTGAAGTGCGAAGCTTGATCCCCCATTACGGAGAAACAATGTAGCAGAACTATGTCTAAGCATATATGGAGTTATTTTTACCCCAAGTTTCTTACTGTACCCCCTCATCCTCTTCCCCCATGATGTTTCAAGCATACATAGACCATCACTTGATGCAAACAAGGGTACATTGTCTTTCCATTCTGGATGTCTAACGCTCAGTAACTTCCTTATAGACTTAGTCGTTTCTCCTGATATAGGAATGGTTCTTGAGATCCTCGTCTTTGCCACAAGAGAAGGGATGTGGACCTCAAGACTCCTCAAGTTGAAGTCTGAAGGTATAAGCTTAAGAGCCTCACCCGGTCTAGTTGCAGTATCCAGGGTAAAAAGGATCAGGCAGTAATCCCTGTAACCTGTATAGGTAGCTAGATCTGGAAGTCCAAGAAGCGACAAAAGGCTATCCTTATCCACAGGAATAAACTTTCCGGGATTCTTTTGCTTCTTTAGCTTGTAGGTAACATCATTAGTGAAGATCCCTTCCTCCCAGAGCCATCGGGAAAAGCCTCTGAGATACTCAAGTCTCAGGTTATGGGTAGAAGGTGTCTTTGCCTGAGCTAGATGCTTCAGGAGGGCGCTACGGGCTTCCTTCTCATTCTCATATGCATCGGGGAATCTGGTAAAAAATCGTGTGACATGCTTGCGGTAGTCTGTGAGGGTTCTGGGTGCTCTGCCCTCTGCTCCCTTAAGGTTAAGGAAATCTTCAAGGGCTTCTTCCCATGTTGGCTTTGCGTATCTCGAAAGTGGTACTACATTCATAAAAAAACCTCCCATCATATTGATGAGAGGCATATTTCAAGGACTGCGGTCTCGCCATTGTATACTGGAATTTCTCTGGTCTTCTAATGTTTTACTGAATGTATTCTAACCAGTCTTACCAATATTTCGAAGAAATGGCGCGCCGGACAAGATTCGAACTCGTGACCTGCGGTTCCGTAGACCGCCGCTCTATCCAGCTGAGCTACCGGCGCACCTTAAAAAAATGGAAAAGATTTTATAAAATGAGGTGTTTCATGAAGAACCGCAAAAGGTAAAATTTAAAAACAAGGGAATAAAGTTCATACATGGTTCTTCTATTTTGAAATAATTTCAATGGGAAACCCTAAATATTTTGGATTAAGAGCGATGGTCCCGGTAAAAAAGGTATATTCTTAATTTTGGGAAATGTTAGGGATTATGCTTCTTTGCTAGTATCAGATCCTTCCTTACCTATTAAGTCTTTCATCTTATTTATACTACCCCTAATTAACGGTGACAGATACCCAACAACAATCACCAGTAAAATTACCCTCAATGGAAATGGAATAAT
This sequence comes from Synergistales bacterium, assembly GCA_963666205.1. Lineage (GTDB taxonomy): Bacteria > Synergistota > Synergistia > Synergistales > JAFGMB01 > JAENYO01. The sequence continues at coordinate 2,787,866 of OY762654.1, read as the reverse complement.
GCTGTAGAACATCTGGATTATACTTTTTGTTTTCTCAGGCTTGTTCCATATTCCAGATAAAACTACTCCAGCTAACATTCCCCTGGCATTATCCTTGATAAAGGTACTTATCTTTTGAGCTATACCTCCATTAGCTATAACTCTGGATAATTTACAATTCCTGACTAATCTTGAAACAACCAATGGTATAACTACAACTGGTTTAAAAACTAATGAAGACACCCTGGATCCTGAAATTACACTAGATACTACTCCAACATTAGCTTCAGCTGTCCCATTCAACAGCATCATGACTAAGATCATTGACATCACTATACTTTTTATCTTTATGAGGTACTCCTCCCATTCTTTGTTACCTGTTTTCCAAGGTATTTTCCAAGATCAGACTGGAACAGCATAATTACAACAATATTCATTGCTATCACTAACAATATTGCTAATCTAACCATAATGTAGACCAACAGAATTATTGCTAACATGACCAGTAATATTTTTCTTCTACATGATTTATTTCTATCTGGATAAAAAGTCACGATCACCTTCATTCACCATGTGATCATGTAGTTATTATGTAGTTATTTAGCTATTGGATTATTTCAATAACCATATAGTTAGTATGTTTATGTATACTTACCAGACAGAATAACCATGCAGAATAACCAGAATAGTAATCAGATAAGGATAATATCCATACTTGCAAATCATGAATATTCAACTACATACCAGTGGAAGATGGAGGATGATGGAAGAGAAATCATACTGTTATTTAATATAATAATAATATTGTTGTAATATATATTGGTATTTGCCTCCATTGCTTCCATCCTCCACTATGGTTATGTTGAATTCAATAAATATCCTAAATATCTACTGGTAATCTGATAAATCTCACTGTTCTTACTGGTTATAGATACAATGTTTCAATATGATTATTTGTATTATTACTAGTTGAATTGTGTCAATATATGATTAGCTATCATCTAGACATATGAATTTCCATCAGATTTGCAATAATTGAGATGTGAAAATATGGAATATGACTAAAATCAAAAAGGATAGATTTACACTGGGATATTTTTATTCATGAAATCCTACTTGAAAGCTGAATGGGAATAATAATATGGGGACATCCTTTTGCTGATGTCCCCTTTGGAATGGATAATTTAGAAAATATTTACAGAAAGATAACAGAAGTATGGGGAATAGTAAGGTTACCTTATGTGTTTGATGTGATTGGGAAATAACAGGTAAATAAGGATGATTGGGTGAAATGGAAACAGTATGAGTTATTGCAATTACTGGTAAACATGGATATTTATCCTTGAAATAAATATATTTTATACCAGTTAGAAAATCAGGCGGCCGCTTCTTCTTTGCTGTCGATATCATAGACAGAAAGAGGGATATCTGGTTTCTCGATGTCTGTAACAGTTTCGTCAAGAGCAGTCTGTCTCATAACCTCAACACTTACTGGAAGGTATTTCCACATGTGACGAAGGATGGTCTTCTTCCCCATCTCCTCATAGTCTGTTACCCAGGGGCCGTTCTCTGATGACTTGGACCTTTCCTTCCTCTGCTCCACTTCATCGATGGACATGAATTCAAACTGGTAACCTCCATCTTTGAAATGAACCACACCGTAGAACCCTGTAACATCTCCTCTGTTCTTAAGAGAGGGTTTATGGATAAGTGTAGGATTCAGACCATAGGAGTATTCGAACTGGTCATTGTTTCTAACTTCGTGGGCATAGATGGACTTTATGTTTCCAGATCTTCTTGCAAGATCGATCATTCCCTTGTAGCCAAGGATGAACTGCACATCATAGGTGGATGTTTTCTTGTTCCAGAAGGGTACCAGATAGCATTGACCCAGCGGACCTGGCTCGACACCAAGCTGGGATGCCTGCATGATGGATCCAAAGAGTGACTGGGGTGTGCATTGCAATAATTTTGGATTCCTTCTTATCTCGGTGAAGGCTATCATGCCCATTCTTTCTGGTGTCATGTGTTTGGGAAGTGCCTTGGATATGGTCTCCTTCCTTGAATTGATGTATTCCCATAAAGTGCCTGAAGGTTTGTTCTGCTGAATCTCCTTTGATGTTTCGCTGCCTGTTGCCAGTTCACCCTTTTCTATCTGTACGGATCGTACAGTCTGTACATTACCAGAATGGTTACTGTTCCTTAAACGGTTCTTTGCCGTTTCATTTGCTTTTGATACTGCCAAATCAGGCCACCTCCCTGATTGAGAATTTCCTGTAAGCCGATTCCTTGAGGTAATCGAAATATACTTCCGGCTTTTCCTTCTTCAGTTTCTGTGTATCCAGTCTGCTGCTTATTACGTTCTCCCATTTGACGATATGGGTATCCAGTCTGCCGAGAGGATTCTCTCCAAGCAGGCTTTTAAGTTTATTACCGGCAGATTCTTTTCTTGCCTTGGCATCCTTTTCGTCGATGCCGGCTTCTTCGAATTCCTTTACCAGCAGTTCTGCTTCCTCCGGCAGTTCAACAGATTCGTCATATCTTAGTGCTGACGGATAGAGGATATCGAGAAGGTCCTTATCCTTTGGATGTCCTTCTATGGGTGGAGGATCCTTTCTCTCTACCCGATTCCAGAAATCCCTTTCTGCATGAATTAGAAGATCTATGAGTTCCTGGTCCCTTGGCACTTCCTTCCATAGAAACTTCTGACCGCCTATCAACACTGCAAGATACATTGAATCCCAGTCCATCACCTCCATGTAGTGCTGGCACTGCAACACATATTCTGGCGGTACATCATCATTTTTCCATTCGCTTTCCTTCCATGATGAAGCAGTCTTGCATTCAAGACCTTTGTTTGAACCTATGACCTCCCTGTCCACATTTGCAAACATGAAGGGGTGACTATCATGCTGGAACATGGCATTCTTCTTTCTTACTGAAAGACCGGTTCTTTTTGTGAACTCCCTTGCCACTATGTCTTCCAGAACCGTTCCCCAGTATGCTGGTTCACCCGCTTCTCTTGATGGTATCTGGTCAGTCTTCTCAAGATATACTTCGAGAGGACTCTTCCATCTGGATATTCCTGCCACAGCTGAGGCATCGCTGCCGCCGATGCCTTTTTTCCTCCACTTGAGCCATTCGTTTCGGTCCATATCCTTTGTGGATACGAGCATTTTCATATAAAAAGACCTCCCCTGTTTTCAAGCATGCTCACTAATCTGCCGTAATTTCTGTCCAGTTCCATTGCCTGGTAATCCGTCTGGTCATAATAGAGATCTGGACATACATTTCTTCTCATTTCTTTCGTATGTTGCTTTCCATTTCTTGCTGATACCTTGTGATCACTGGAATTTTCTCCACTTGTTCCCAACATTTTTTCAAAAACACCTCCCTTAAAATAGAAAAAGACCCCAGGTGGTTAACCTGGAGTCTTAATAGAAACTGATTATTTTGTTATGGGATTGCAATAACTTACTGGTTCAGTGAAATAATATATATGTATATCTCTCTATAAATCACACAATATTAGCTACATATGGGGATATTGGAGAAACAATATATAAATACACTCTTAAGATGAATAGCTAGAACGACATCACGTCTACGTTTTCAACAACTTCACCTGCATCCAGGTTGTAATATCCCATAAGAGATTCTCCTGGGATTTCAACCAGCGAATCACAAGGAATCGAAATAATAGCTCCACCTCTAGTATCCGAAAGATGCTTTCCTCTGTATCGCAAGCCTCTTGGTGTATAAAATATTTCTTCAACAGAAAATTCCTCGTTATCCTTTTTAATATCTAATCCCTTACTGCCAGGGAGAATAACTTTGACAAGATTCGTGTCTCCATCTGCCTCAGAGATTTCTTCCACATGGCAATCAAAGGATATCTGAGTCATTTGGGAACATTCATAAAGTGAATTTAAAGCTTCCAATGAGGCTTCTGACAATTCTGGCGCTGCGTCTGTTTTTATCATTTCCAAGGTTATTTCTAATACTTTCTTTAGGGTTCCCGCTTCAAGTAATCTGCTAGATAATCTCAGACTCCCATAGGTTTGATCATATACAGCAATAAATCTTTGGTCTTTCTCTGCCAAACCTCTGGTTTTTCTAAATTTATCACAAGAATAATTCAGGTCCCGCCTCTCAAATGGTATGTGCATTAGAAATGCTTCGAAAATAATTGAGGCAATCTTTTCAACTTCTACTCCTGTATTCATTAAACAAGGATGGAATAGAATTATGCCGGTGGTAAAGAAATTTCTGGCAAATCTCGGCATATCAAATCTAATACCTGTTTCAGAATGGTCAACTGGATAACTTTGAACAAACTTGTTGGGACCTCTCCTTTCTTCAAAACCGATTACAGACTCCCTTATCTGTAGATTACTTTCAAGAACACAACATTCATCTAAACGATAAGACTGAAAAACATTACCTTCTGTAAGATTAGGAAAGACCAATGTAGGCAACGCAAGAGGCTTTGTGGAATAATGATTTTCTTTTCTAACCCTAATTGCCTTGGTATTGTGAAAAATCTGATAGACTCGATATGGCTTGGTTGTGTAATAATAGACAGCTCCAGGGTAAGCTTCCCGCATAAGCTGACTGTTAGAAAGAGTTCCCAACGATTCTACTGTCCCCATATGATGAAACTCCACCTTATATTGAACGCCAACATCTCTAAGCGGATAATAGTGATTTGGATCTTCTCCTGCCTCCTCTTTCATTGCTTGAAGATCTACAGGAATTTCACCTATCCTTTCTTTTTGAATTAATTCACCAAATCCTTTAGGCCACTCTAAAAGATCTTTCAGAGTATCGTCATCAGCTTGGATGTTAACATGTTGACATATCTGTTCTAACTCACCATTATGTCTCCCCAAGCATAGGACATGTATATATTGAATTCTCTGGTTTTCAAGATACAAGGCACATTCAGCCATAGGCCGATTCATAAATTCTTTGGGCTTAAGAAAAACAGTTTCATCAAAAACATCTCCAGTATTAATAATAAAAACAGTGCCTGGACCATGCCTCCCAATTCGACCAATTCTCTGATGAAGACTTGTGGAAGATCTCGGTACGCCTACCAGTACCGCTGCATTAAGATCTGGAATATCAAGACCTAATTCCAAGGCACTCGTGCTAACTACCCCCTTAAGAGAGCCATTGCTGAGTCTTTGCTGGATTGTTCTCCGATCAGCTTCTTCATAACCAGCCCTGTAAGGAAGAACATCAAGATTCTGTAAATGATCAAATTTGTCTTTAATATCTTGACTATCATCCTCTTGGTGATCTTGCCTTGCTAGAATGGAAGCAATATGTTCTGTTTGTTTCCGGCTATCTACGAAACAAATGAACCGAAAATGATCCAGCGTTACTAGATTGTTAAGTAGGGTAGCAATTTCAGAGAGGATATCTGAATTTCCGGGTGGATTCAGAAGGAAAATCTCTACAGGATACTTAGGAGAAGTATCAAGATCTGCTCCAATATGAGTAAATGGTTCCCCAACAAGTTTCTCGAGGTGCTCTTCCGATTTTGCGATGGTAGCAGAAGCACATATGAACTGGAGTTGGATGTCTAATAGTTTCGTTGTAGATTGCAGTCTTCTAATGAGAAAGGCTGCATTTGATCCAAAAACACCATTATAAGTATGAACCTCATCTATTATCACCATACGAAGAGACTGGAGGAATGTTAATATTTTATTGTTCGAGAGGTTTGATAAAAGCCACGCGTGAACAACATCTGGAGTCATTATCAATATATTTGAATCTTGGATAATCTGGGATCGTAAAGTTGAATAGATTGAACCATCAATTCTTCCAACTCGAGCATCTAGTCCAGCTTGAGCTAACGTGGTTTTCCAGCGGTCTTCTTGTTCTCTTCCCAAAGCTTTGAGAGGATACATTGCTAGGATTTTAGCTGTTGGGTCTTGTTTTAATATCTCTATCGCAGAGATATAAAATACTAGGCTCTTTCCCGAAGCTGTACTCGTGGTCATGCAAACATTCTTTTTTTTAAGAACATTTTTAAGTGCATGATATTGGTGCAAATATAACCCCTCAGGATTGATTTGGGACAATACTTTTCTGGAACCTTGTGAAATTGGTAAATTCTCCCATGATTCATATTTCGCCGGTCGGCCTTCAAGATTTATCTGATCAATACAGCTCCATCCTTTAAACAGATCTAGCAAATTCCCCAAGATATATCCCCCATTCATACAATATGGTTAATGGCAAGAAACCTATATCCTCATTGATAATTTTCAGACACAATCTTTCTCAAGACCTCTAGCCTATAGTTAGATCTTCTCCATTGATATCCCACTTCAATAAGACAAGACTGAATTACTAGCAGCCCAAATTGATTTCCATTTAACCCTCAACATCATCCCCCTTTTCTATAAAAGACAGAAGTAAGTCAACAAGCGACATAGCGAAACTAGAAAATGCTTCTGGCTCCTCTTTTGCAAAATCCTCAAGAGATCTATCTGGAAATACAGCAAAGACTTTTCCGCTATTGTTGGTCAAAACCCCAACCCCTAATTCTTTGAATTGATGTAATTACAGCATTTCTCTACTCTTAACCTGGTATTACGGTCATAAGATATGATTGAAAATACTTTTACTCTCTTTGGGGTTCTTTCTGAAAGGCACTACTCTCTGGATTCTCTATTCTCTGATGGGTACATTGAAGTGATTGTTTAATTCATTATATGCACTAAAGGGATAGTTATGCAACTTCAGCAGGTAAAATCAAAGCCCCACCCCATAAATGTCCATCTGGGCCTTGTAAGGATAATAATCCAATGCATCTACTTATCATGATGCCAATGTTAAAGAGGCAGGGCATAAATGTGAAATATACCATGGCAATTCACAGGCAATAAAATATCATAACACATACTGTATGTAAATATAGATTACAATAATATTCTTATAGTAAATACTAAGTTAGTACATGATTTGGTAATAACTGTAATTTGATGGGATGGTTAGTAATGGGATCAAGATTGTAGCTGGAATTTTATGATATGAGTCAAAGATGGAAAATATCATAGTCATTCAATGGAGTTTGGGTTGATGTACGGTTTGTACGTTATGTACAGTCAAAAATATGAACGACCTGGAAGATATTAGGTTACTGAAAATATATTTTTTCAAATGCTGCTCTTATTTCATATTTAATTTTACTTATATGGAATAAAATACAGTTATTTTCTATCTCATGCCAAGATTACATTACTTTCTAAATAATCTTTTGAAAAATCCTTTCTCCATCTTGTCTTTTCTTGAACTTATTAGCATTTCTTTGTTTTGAAGAGCATATTTATATTTGGGGTCAATCTGTAGAGCTTTTTGATAGCATGATAAAGCCAATTCTTGCTCATGCATAGTTTGATGGCATAATCCTAAATAGTTATAGGCAGAAACATGTCTACGTTATGTTACCTGAGCAACTATCCTGTTTCTTGAACACAATCTTAGATTGATGTAATATTTCAATGAAAAACAGTACAATTTGAGTGATTCTTGATTTTATGCAAGAGAGTTTTGAAAATTAGTTTTGCCAAATCGAAGACAAGCTCATAACCATATTATTAATATCAGATTGGATATTAATAACTGCGTTATTCTAAGGAGGCAACATGTTATCTTTTCAACTGAAAGAAAATAAGTCTATTGCCTACGATTTAACTATGTCATGTTTGGCATTGTTAGTTGTAGGCATTCTTTTTATTGAAAACCGCTGTGATTTAAATGCCCAACAAGTAAAACTGATTTATATTATCGATCTTTCCATATGGGTAATATTTGTAATTGACTATTTTACAAGATTCTTTGCAGCCAAGAATAAAATACAATACGTCAAAAACAACGTTATTGAATTAATTGCGATACTTCCATTCAACGCTCTATTTAAAGGTCTAAGGGCGATAAGAATTATCCGCCTGGTGAAAACAACTAAGTTAATTAGACTCTTTAGGTTGTTTCGGGTTTTCTCTTATCTAAATAGACTCAAGAAGAAGATATCCATGTTTGTAGAGACAAACAATTTCCATCAGGTATTATGGCTAACCTTCACCACCATTATGATGGGAGCAATCGCTATATCATATCTGGAAAATATGTCTCTTTCCGATGCTATTTGGTGGTCCTTTGTTACAACAACTACCGTTGGGTACGGCGATATTTCACCCGCTTCGACTGGAGGCAGACTTGTAGCTGTAATACTCATGCTTGTGGGAATAGGCTTTCTCGGAATGTTAACAGGAACAATAGCAACTTACTTCTTACAAGACCGTCATTGCAAAGCGCTATCCTATCAGGAAGAGTGCATCTCTGGGATCATTACAAAATTGGAGGATTTCGAATCTCTATCACCATCAGAAGTCAGTGACATTTGCAGTGTATTACACTCTCTCAAATACTCTAATGAGAGGAGTGTTTATGTTGAAAAATAAGATTAAAGGATTAAGTACCTTATTATTAACACTTCTAATATTCTCTCTCCCTATATCACCAGTATGTGGTTCGCCTCATACCATTTACGGAGAACCTCTCGGCAAGCCAAATAACACTCTGGTTCTCCACAACATTTATACTCTCTCAAATAATCCCCAGACTAAATTTGCTGACTGGGTAGCTTATATCGTTTCACCTTTAACCTTGGGAAATAGCAAAACAAGTCGCAATTGGAAAAAGGATCCCATGCTTTCATCAGCAGAAACACTTTCTCCAAAAGATTACACTGGAGCACATAAAACCTTACATACTGACCGAGGTCATCAAGCCCCACTCGCAAGTTTCAAAGGAACGCCCTATTGGGCTGAAACTAACTACCTATCCAACATTACTCCACAGAAATCTGAACTAAATCAGGGTCCCTGGAAATGCCTTGAAGAATATACAAGAGATCTAGCAAGGATGGGCTATAAGGTATATGTGATAACTGGTCCTCTTTATGAACATGAAATGCCTTGTCTACCTGCCTGCCATAATATCCATTCTGTGCCTAGTGGATATTGGAAAATTTTAGCCTTTGAAGATCACCAAGAATGGAAATATTTCGCTTTTCTCATGGAGCAAGAAACACCAAGAAAAGCTGATTGGCATAAATTTCAGATCTCCATTGATGAAGTGGAAAGTCATTGCGGGCTCAACTTTTTCCATGAATTACCTGACAGCACTGAAACAAAAGTCGAAAGAGTTATTTACCAGTTACCTATTATTTCCAAGATTCCTGGCTCAAACTCAGCTCAAGTCGAAAATATGAATTCTTCTGAAAATGGGGAAATAATTGTATATATTACAAAATCTGGTAAAAAGTATCATTGCTCAAGCTGTTCCTGCTTAAGCAAAAGTAGAATTCCCATAACATTAAAAGAGGCTAAGAAAGCTGGATATACACCCTGTAAAAGATGCCATCCTCCTGAGTAATGTTTTTCTAAAGGCTGGTCGATTTGAATGAGTACTATAGTGTCAGGATTGATAAAGACGTCGAATGGGAAAGAACCTTCCATTTTTTCTGAAATTTCCAAGGCTGAAGTCAGGCAAAATAATATTAATATCTCATATTCCTGCGAAATCATCGGAGGAAATTATTTTATTAAATTTGAAGACGATATTGTATCTTTGCTTGGAGGAAACATTAACGAGATATTTAGATATTCTAGAAATATGTTCGATCATATCCTTTTATCCTTTGTATCTCGAGAAGGGATTAAACTCATTAATACAAATTTCGATTTTATTCAGCAATAGCAAAGGTAAAAGACCTACTTGACTGGGCAGTCAAACCCTCTTGTAATATCCTGATAGGCACATAGAATACATTCCATAAGTGTCTCTGAAACGATGAGAAAATCGTGGAGATATACTTCCTCGTATTTCAGGAGTAATATCTCTAAAACAAATTAATCATATCTCCACCACTCTGCATCGCTATCATTTGAAGCATATCTACATTTAGACATGTCCATTTTTTCTCCATAATGCAATAACCTTGACTCATCCAATAAAATTGCTTCAAGGTGTTTTATCTTGTTTTTTAGAGAATAAATGACATAAATATCTTCTGTTTCAACTACTTCTGCATTGTCATTGGATCGGTCAAAATGACTTTGGATTTCTTGTAATCTTGCATTAAGCATATCCAATTCTTCAATTATTACTGTCTTATTCTTATTGAGCCTATCTATGTTTATTGCCTTTTCTTTCTGGCTAGGTGTAATTCCTCGTCTTGAATCCTGAAATCGCTTTCCAGGGGAAAATCCAGAAATAGGATCTTTGAGGAAATAAAAACCAACAAAGATTATCAATAAGAAAATGAGAATAATTAGATACACCTTCTTTGTTCACATATAATAGTTTTTAACGCTAATCATCTAGCTGTTTTTTTTGCCACCAGAACCAAGATTGGCTTAAATCCACATTTTATTACTGATTCTACCTACATAGATTAACTAGAGAGTAGATATAATAATACTAATATGCCAAAGCCAACCACCCATTTAAACCATCCGAAATCACCGTCGGCACTTTTTATTCCTTCAGTCCTAAAGTGAACTTCTTCCTTAATTGTTATCCCGCTAACTGTTGGGTCAAAAAATAGCTGTAGAGAATGCTTTCCTAACTCTATTGTCCTGCTTAAACTTTTCGTATAGTTTTCACCTTCTCTAATGTGTTGGAAAAAAACAGGTAAGCGAGATTGCGCATCTCGAATAGCCAAGTCTCTATCTGAAAACAGGAAGTGATTCAGGAGTTGCTGATATACAGTCACATCACCCTTTGCCAGCCATTGGAATCTTTTGTTCAAAGGTTCTGGAACCATATATGAATCTATAGTGATTTCTAAATATGATTGAATCTCAATCATTACATCTTCTTCAGAAGCATCAGGACCAATGATCATTACCTTTGATGTTTTGGGACAGTAATGTTGCCATAGGTTTTTTACCAAATCATACTTACTCTCCAAAGGCATAAAGTCAGGTAAAAGTCTAAACAGCCTTGTCGCGACCATACCGCTCATTTTCCTGCGTCCGCTTCTCCATAGTGGAATGGTTTCTTCAGCATATTGACGAGCTTTAATCCCATATACCTTTTGATAACTATCTAGAATTTCTGCTAAACGATACCCTGATAAGGAAAAGAAATACGCTTTAACGTCTTTGTCTGTGCCACCTAGCTCTAAAGAGAGTTCTTCGGCTTCTTTAATATGTTGTAAGGCTTTCTCTAAACCATAGTTCTTTCTCCTGTAAGAGTTGTTGGAATAATAGTTGCGACGATATGTTTTATTTGAACTCATGATAGGACCTTTCTTACGAAAATAGTTTCTTAAACCTTTCAAGCAATGATTGTTTGCCTTTGTTTGTTCCAGTACGAATTGTCACCTTACAATTGTTTGATTCAACCACACGTTCCATATCATATTGACACTCATATGATGATAATTCTCTGGCTCGGCTAACTGAGTCAGACAAGATTTTTCCCACATCTAATATCAATTGATCCATTTCAATACTGGGAATTCTTTTGGACTCAATTACATCTCTCAGTTTCCCAATTTCAGATTGAATATCTGTTTCTGGATGAACATAAATTATAATTTTATCCTTCATATGAGTTACTACCATTACTGGGTTTTAACTACTACAAGAGCTATTATTGCAATTACAAGAACAACCACACCTAACCATAGGGTTGTATTGTCTTTCAGTCCTCTAGCACTTCGGGTAAGTTTCCCGCTCTTGGCGGCATCACTTGTTCCCATAATAACCTCAGTACGGCCCAGGTTATCTTCTTTGGTATTAGTTATAGTGATTGACTGCCCAGATTCAGCTACATCTTTCGTATTTTTAGCCATTACATTGAGCGAAGCTCCAAGTGCATTTACATCAGAAGCTAAACGATTTACTCTATCTTGGGTTTCAATAGCCATTGAAGCATATTTCATTTTAAGTTCTTGTTTTTGCTCTGGCGTTAACCCCTCCAAGCTTATTGTTTCAATACCAGATTGTGTTCGTATAACAATAGAATCTTGAGGTTTAGTGGTGGTAATTTCATTAATTTCTGTTGAAACTATATTGCAATTATTATCATTATTAGAGTTGTTTGAAGTCACTTCCTAATCCCTCCTCACAATTTGGAATACTACACAACTTGAATAGCAGACACCTCTCAAAAGATTGTGCAATATTGTGTATTTAAATTCACTCCCATTATCACACTGATATTTTTGTAAAACAAGTTTTCTCCAGAATCTGACCTGCCCCTTATATTATGTCCATAAATACTAAGATACCAATGGATAACGATGATATGAAATCATTATTGAAATGGAATTCATGTACGAAATGCACGGTTTGTACGGTCGGTTTTAGGGGTATGGCAAAATAACACCCCTTGATAAAAAATATTTTTAACCCCATAGGAAAATAGATATACCATTTTAAAAACGTACAAAACGTACATACTGTTCATAAATATCTGAATATTTATATTTTATCTAGCTACTTCAAAAAATAATGGGTATACCATAATAAAAGGCATACCCATACATTCCAACCCCTCAATATTCTTAATTGTTATTGGAAAAGATCAAGAATTCATCAGAACTAATCCTCAGAATAATACTCCCCTCTATTCCCATGGCGTAGGTTTACCTTCTACAGACCATGGTGTTTCTTTTGTATTATCAGGGATTATCCACGATTGAGATTTTGATAATAACGCCCAAGGAGTTATTTTCTCTGTTGTATAATTCCATGGAGTACATTTTCTTGTAATTTCAGGGCCGAATAGTTTTTCTAGATCTTCAAGAGTCAAAATTTCTTTTGTTAACTTCCCTTTACAAACTGAAAGGAGTTGAGAAAGCGTTGCATCAATAACACATGCTCCTCCAATTTCTGACAATATTGTAATACCGACTACAGCAGGCGTTCCTACTCCTGAAGTTACACCAAGAGCAATTATCGCTTTAGATACAAATATATGGGCCAAAGTATAGGACGTACCAGTTCTTAGACCTTGGATTGTTGTATTTTCAACCATATCAACAAATTGGTCCCTAGAAAGATCACCTGACAGATACGAATAAGTAACTTTAGCATCGTCAAATAAAGTCATAGCGATAATAAATTCAGCTCCACTCTGAGATGCCATTTTTGGCAACCAACTAAGAAATCCACATTTATTACCGGTTTGAAAGATTACCCCATTTACTAATTTGACAGAAGCAGAATAACCCAAGGCATCTGTACAAACTTGTTGCAGTGCATGCTCCCAATCTTCTTGTCCCTGAACAGTCCTATAAACTAACCCCAAGTTCTTAAACATGGACATCGAAATACCATTGGCAATGACTTGCTTCCAGTTCTTTCGAAAGGAGAGATTATTAAGCCTTCTTTCATATGCCTTAGGATCTCTTGCTTTTAACTGATTCAACAGTTTAAGTTCAGCATTAACTGCTTTAGGGGACATTCCTAATTGTCTCAAATAAGCATACAACTTCGTCAAATCACCATCGACTAATTCAACAAACTGCTTCCAAGCAAAATTAACTCTTTCAGGATCATTACTTTTCAGATCCTTTAACAACTGATCAACTAGATATATCACATCTGAACTTGCTGCTCCATTTTTTAACATGAGTTTTTTGATGAGGTGTTCTCTCCAATAAGGATCTTCCAATAACCTATTGGTGGACTTAAATAAACTGTTTCTAAATTTTGTAACAACTGCTGGTTCTCCTTCTTGGGGTATTATTGGTATTTTTAATCCTCCATTTTTTGTAATAAAAGTCGAAGGTACCTTAAAAGTTTTAGAAGTTATGTCATTAAGCTCTATCTCTGATTCGGATAAGTTGGTTACTTGATTATAAAATATTTCCAGATAATCTGGGTATATCACAACTCTTACTACACGTGCCCTGTAAATTCCAGATTTAAGCAACTGTTTAACCTTTGGATCATTAACACTATCCGCTCTACTTTTCACATAAATTTCAGATTGTTGAGTGTAGCTTTGATTAGATGCATCAATCGTTTTAGAGGCATATTTATTTAATTGAGATCCATCTGTTTTAACTTCAATAACTAATGGTTTATTCGAACCAGGTCTTGTTGCAATGAGATCTATACCATGGGGACCGCTCTTTGAATCGACAATATACCAACCTTCAGATCCAAAGAAATCTCGAACAACTTGTTCTCCTAATTCCCCTTTGAAATGATTGAACAAGGGATCATTTAATAAGGGGGCAACATTCTCAGCAAAAACAGCATTACATGAAAAAAGAATTAACAATGATATGGACAAGTAAAGACTTTTCGTAATGTTCTCTCTGGAAAACATTAGATACTTAACACCCCTCTTCGACTACTCTGGCCATTTAATATCCATGTTTTGAGGAAGTTCACTCCACTCAGGAGAAAGTTGACTTTTAGATACAAGTTCTTCATATCCTTTACCTCTACCAAGTTCATCTTTAATTCTCGAAGCGACATCAAACCAAAGTTTAGCCGTTTCATCTTGTTTGATACATTTTATAAAACCTGTAGTTTTCGCAAAAGATATTCCTGCATCTTGTATTTGATCTTCATTATCATTCAATAATCCCTTCGCCAAAATAATTTTGATATTTGTTAACAAGCAGTAACCTCTTATTGGGGCATCAAACAATTGGCTTCTCAGTTGACCATCAAGTCTTTTGATAGCAATTTCTTGTCGAGCCACATAGGTTTCAAATTTATTAATAAATTCGCATTCGAATTGGGCATTCTGCCTGAGACTTTGTTTCAGTTTAGAAATAAAAGCATTATATCTACCAAGTTTTTTATGGAGTTCCCTGTAACCGATAAGTGTTGTGCTCCAAGTCTCACTTACTGAACCGTCTTTGAAAAACGGAATCTGGTTGATTTCGGTTGAAATCTTTTTGTTAATATCTTTGTTCTTAAGGAAGTCATACCCAAATTTAATCGGAACAGCCATCAGAATCATAGGAGAAGCAACTACAGCTACAGGAGCAGCAACTACAGCAAAAGAAGTAGCAACAAACGAAGTTCCTGCTATGGTTGATGGAATAACGACAGGAGCAGTTGCTCCAGCAATTATTGCATCATCAAAACCAAACCTTGTTTTCTTGCCTTCCGCAATTAGAGCAATATCATTTATCACCTTTGAAAATCTTTGGAGTTCTACTCCATATTTATAGAAAAAAGAATTATTTTGGATTATTTTCAGCGTCCCGTATTTATCTAAATAATTCAGATAATATTCCAAGACTTGTGGGGAATGCATATTTTCACCATATAAACCACTCTCCAAGGAATATAGATACCAGAAATATTCGTCCCCAATATAGTTTAAAGTCTGAGCAATTTTCTCAAAGTTCTTTTCAGTGAATAAGTCTGGTGTAAGTTGAGAAACCAATCTTTCTTTACTTAATATAGATCTTTGGAAATCACCTTCACCAAGAGCCGTCGTAATAGCAGTAAAATCAACATCAAAACTTCCGCTTATTGCCAATGAAGCTTTTGTTGGAAAAAGAGAAAAACAAAAAATTAGCAAAACAATACTGACACAAGAAAAAATGGCTCTTTGCAATTTCAAAATAATCCCCACCTTAATAAATTATAGATTTGAGCAAAAAGTAAAATGCCATATAACTTGAAGACATAAGACATTACAAAAAATCCCGTTCAAAATTATTGAACATGGAAATAAAAAAGGATAAGTTGCTTCTCATCACTGAAAAGGCTGATAAGTCTGAACGATTGCTGACTGGCGAACATTAAGTTTCATACTCGTTCTCTCTGAAAGGCTTTTTTATTATTACATTTTGATTATTTTAGTCAAGTAAGTCTTCATTGTATGGATTATCCTTTGCTATTCGAAGAATCTTTTCTTTATGTCTGTCTGGTTCCCATTTTGCAACATTGGAGAATTTTATCTTGTAAAAACAATTATTTTTATAAGCTATTTAAAAAAATAATGGGTATACCATAATAAAAGGCATACCCATGGATAGTTTTATTCAAGTTGATAATCTGTTTCTATCTTTTTTGTAATCTTTTTATAAGTTCCATCCCCTCCTCTTCTGAATCCACTGGTATAAGATAACCATTGCCAATTACATAAAGACCATCAGTTTGTCTAATTACATTAAGATCACAATTGGTATTGAATGATTTCCCATCGTTAAAATTAATCATCCTATGCTGCTCTCTTCTTATTTGTTATTTTGCTCATGGGTGAAGGTTCAAAATACAGATCCCTTTCAATTTTTAACCCCAATGAGCCTCTTATACTTTCCAGTTCAGACAGAAGAACATAACCGTATTCACTTTCAAGACCAATTACGTAGGCGAAGAAGAGCCAGTCGCCATTCTCTTGCTCTGAACCTTCTAAGATGTACCAGGTCCAGCTTGAATCTGGAGTGAAGAACTTCACCTGGACTGTTGGATCTGGAATATTTTCAGTTGAATATAATTGTGGTAGCTGTTTAATAACCTCTTGTGTTAACAATTTCATAGAATTGATCCTCCTTCAGATAAACATATAGCCACAGCTTATGAAGGGCTGTGGCATTGGAGTTGTTGATACGATTGCTGATTTCTAAGTAAAAATAAAAAGACCCTGGAAAGTTAAACCCAGGGTCTTGGTTGGAAATGTCTATTCAATTTTAGAAATCACTTGCTTCACTCCAAACGAGTAATATTTAGATATAGACCTGCTTGCCAAATGATTCTTGAGCAATTACAGCTATTTTTCTCTTAATTCTTGCGCGAACAGTGTTGATCTGGAGTCGGGATTTA
The DNA here is from genome assembly GCA_963666205.1 of Synergistales bacterium. Taxonomy (GTDB): domain Bacteria; phylum Synergistota; class Synergistia; order Synergistales; family JAFGMB01; genus JAENYO01. The sequence goes on along the minus strand of OY762654.1, from coordinate 2,771,052 downwards.
GCTTCCCTTATTGCATCTGCTTCCCTACAGGCTGCGTGTATTGCACTATGAATAATATGAATGGGCAAGTTGGGTGATAACGTGTTACCAATTGCCGGTATTTTAAAATCTATCATTAAGTATTCTGAAATTAGTTCTAATGGATCTTTAGGTAACTCTGGAACAACATGTTCTTTTTTCCCTTCCAATTTTTGATCAATTTCTCCGATGCAATGCCAAAAATTATCCTCATCGGAATATCCTAAGGTCCGCATAGACCTTATCAGTCCATGAGCTACCACCAAATTCAATATTTGATGGGCACTTGCACAGCGTTCGTTCTCTTTCAAGATCCTATCATTAATAACTGCTGTAAGCCTAGGTCCTCTCTCTTCTGCTAACTGGAGCAGTGTTTGCTGAAGCACAACAATCTCATCTTTAGAAAACGAACTTGAATCGTCAATTTGAAGGTCCTGAATATCAGACCATGAAGTTATAAGCTTGATCTTGTTATCTTCTTCGAATGTAAGAACTGAAATTCCTGATACATCCGCATTTAGCTTATCTGAGTGAACCTCAATAGTTTTTATAGATCCTGGAATATGGTCTTCGGAGAGTATGAAATCGAGCAAAGCATCAAAAACAGGATCACCGTACGTTGCAAAATGAAGGGGCCCATCAAAATCTGGACATCCTTTTTCGAAAAGATCTTTATCAATGGTCAAGGCAGTTCCATCATTAACTACGAGGATCCCTTTTATTATAAAAATGTTCCCTTCAGATGTTTCCTTAGTATAGGAACCCAGATCGTGCAAAAATGTTGATGACGTTAAAGCTTCCCAGATATCTTCAAGTGTTATGGGAGATCGATGGTTCTGGTTAAGGTTTGTATAGATCTGATAGAGATCCTCTGGAGGTATTTCCATGCTGGACGTCCGTTCTTGCCTTAACTTTAATCTTTCTAATGCTCGAATCTCCAACTCACTGGGTAATATTTCTCCTGCTGAAAGTTCTCGAAAATCTTCCTCAGTTACAGGAAGAAGGGGAAAAGGCATGTTCCCGACCACATTCATAGCTTCTCCTAAACGTTTTATTAGCCGTCCGTATACTATCTCCTCAGCGGAACCGAGATAACAAAGATTAAGGACGTAAATCTCTTTATATTTCTGGCCGATACGGTCAATTCTTCCTATCCTCTGTTCAAGTTTCATGGGATTCCAAGGAAGATCTAAATTGATAAGAAGATCTGCCGTTTGAAGGTTAAGTCCTTCTGCCGCAGCGTCAGTACAGATCAGAACATCAATTTCTCCCTGTAAGAACCTATGTTTTATTTCTTCTCTGTTGGAACCCTTCATTTTTTTGCTGGAGGAATCATAATATGAGCAAGATTTGCCGCTGTAAATGCCTATTCTCATGGATGGATCCACAATGCGAAGTCTCGATACCAGATCATTCAGAGTGTCAGTAAATCTGGTGAAAATAACTGTTTGCTGAATCCTTTTATCGAGGTGACTTATTCTACGGCTATTCAGTACAGAAAGAAGATGCTGAATCTTGAAAGGAGTCTTCGTAAGATCTTCGAGGTTAACTAGCATCTCTTCCAATCTACTCTTTTCCCATTCGAGATCTGCAGGTGTCCTATCTTTCAAAAAATCTTCTAGACACCTTTCGTCAGGAATATCTATTTCCTGATCAAAGTCACTCCAATCAAAATCGGTATCATGGACTAATTGGTTCTCCAAAGTGGCAATAACTTTGACTAGTCTTCTGCGAAGGGTTTGCCTAATAGCAAATAGGCTTGACGCAAACCGCAATCGCAGAAAACTGAGATAAAAACCGATGCTCGCACGTTTGTTACCATCAGAACAATTCTGCTCAATCTGTTTTTTTAATTCTTGACAATAATCTTGAAGCTCTTCATATGCCTGTTTTTCCTGAGAAGAAAATTTCAGAGGTGGAATGGGTAGAATGGTTCTCTCTGCAAGATTGGCTTTTAACTGTCCCTTTTCCTTGTATATCTTCAGCAACTGGCGGGTATGACGCTCCATTACCCTCGATAGAGGCGCTACAGAAAACAAAAGTTTTTTGGATCGAAGTTTACCTGTTCCCACTGGAGCATACCCATTTTTAAGCCATCTTCGAATTAAAGTTCTGAAACTTGCATTGAAAAGATTTGTTTTTAAATATTCGTAGAGGAGAGGATCTTGACTCTGAATGGAAAGGACTGTCTTTCTCAAGAAAGACCACTGACATTCATCAAGATCACCATTGTTGACTAAATTGCTCAATAATTGATAATAGAAATCCGTCAAATAGGGATCGTCTTTAAAGGCTCCAACTCTTTTTGTCAGCCGAATTAAATCGTAGGATTCTATCCAGTTTAATTGCATTGGTGTTGCAGTAGCAAGCCACAATGATTTTGTCTTATCCCGAATGGTCCCATCTATCCTTTTGTACAGATTCCCATATTTGGGATCGATCCTTGTACCATCTTTAGCTGCAGGGTCTTTACGTCTTGCATAATGAGCTTCATCAACTAATACAATGTCAAAATCGGACGCATTCTTTATAGCAGATTGACGGTGTTTTTGAGTTACAAGACCTGTTGAGACAATAGATAGATCAGGAGAATATAGACTCGAAGAGTGTCTGGTTTCCTCTAGAGGAAGAAGGTATTCGTGTTTTGGAGAAGAGCCAGAACATGCTCTACCAAAGGGAAGATAAAACTTCGTTGCAAGTTCTCGATGCCACTGATGAGTCAACCCGGCAGGCGCGGCAATCATGGTTCGCTTCACCCTTCCAGACAAAATGAGGGATCTGAGTGCAAGACCAGCCTCTATAGTCTTCCCCAGACCTACCTCATCACACATCAGGTAACTATATGGCCAGGTTTCTACTAAGCGGCGAGCAACTATGTCTTGGTGTGGCCATGGGTTGATGGGAGTTGTTTTCATACCAACATACTGTCCACCTGGTAATCTTGGCCCCTCTTTTATCAGGAGAAACTGGAGAATTTCCTTTGAAGTAAGGAGAGGATTTTCCTCAATGCCAGGTGTTCCATCTATTTCAGTGGGAATCCTGACAGCCTTTCCTATACGGACAAGTTTTTCTTTTATTGCCTGAGGAAGGGTGAATACTTTTATGTGGGGCACCTTGTCCTTCCATAGCAGATCGAAATCCTCTTCGGCCTCATCCACCTTGGACTTGGCTACATCGTTCCACCATTCGGCGTTTATATCAAGATTTTCTGCATTTTTTTGAAGAGCCCTTTCGGATTCGTTCAAAGAACCAGAAGCCAAAATACGGTTACCTTCTGTATCATAAAAGATTGCCCACTTTTCATGGACATATCCATCTTCCGTGGAGTTATAAGTAATCGGTTTACCGGTAACCAGGCTTACTCTAAAGGCAACTCGTATTTCCAAATATTCATGGGCAACCATCCATGAAAGCAGTTCTACACCTCGTTTAGTCTCTTCTGGCCAGATATTCATGTCTTCAAGTTCATTACCGAGTTTATGTGTCAAACGCTGAGAATCGCCATCAAGAACAGCCTGAATATCCTCGATTTGGAGATCTGAACCTACTATTAGTCTTAGTTTGCCTCCCAGAGAGGTGAACGCTGAAAAACCCTGAGAAGCTGCTGCAAGTGAAGAAGAAGTAAAATATCCTGCCATACGATCATATTTCAGAGAGCGGCTCAGAACTGGTATATAAAACTCTTTAAGGATATCTACAGGTCCATTAGCCCTGAAGGAGGACGTCCTATAGGTATGCTTCAGATCAAATTCTCTGAAATTCTTCAACTTGAAATCTTCAGGCAAGATTGTATCCTCCTATCATTTCAAACCAAAAAGGAGAGCCCTGGCTTCCTTGCGAAGGTTTTCGTCCGACATTTCTGATGCCCAAACGTATATCAGGTCAATAACCAGATCGATTTTCTCTCTGGCATGTCTGTGAAGATAGTCCGTTGCCAGAACAATATCTCCCTCCCGGTAAGCCATAATGCTTCCCTGGAGCAGGTCCCATTCAGTTTGAGGATTAGCAAGCCTTCGACTGTTCCTTTCGCTTGGTTTGGCAAGCCTTAGCTTGCTACCCTTTTTGATCAAGGGAGCATAGTAACCCATCTCATTGGCATCAGCACCAGAGGATCTTCTACCACTAATACTATCGTTGTTAATGCCGATAAACCTGCTGCCATTCACCTGATAACCACCAGTGTAGGAAGTAAGGCTGATATTCAGAGAACGAGAAAGGTTCAGTACGTCGTCATAGGGTATCTCCCCTAATCCATAGATACCATAAAGTGTCAGAGACATGGCAGATTCTGGAGAAAGATCTGCGACATGAAGCCTTCCCTGTGTGATCCTTTCAATTTGATTTTCTGCCACAACACGTGAAGCTTCGTTCATGGCCTTGGATGGACCTACCATTTCATCTCCATCGATAACGGGCCAATTCTCTGAAAGAACCCTCAAAGCCCTTCCATAACTGGCCACCATCTCGTCAACAGGACCTAGTTTGAGAGATTGGAATCCCTGTAATCCCGCCCTTACTCCCTCTACGATCTGGTTTTGGACCCCTGAACCACCAAAGTCTGACCAGACAGAGGGCGTTATTTTGTTGTGTAATTTTTTTCTGCAGGAAATAAAAATAGAGCTGGTAGCAGAAGCATTTCCTTTTGTGTGTATTCCCTGTTGAGTCTCCGATTCTACTGGGAAAGATGATGTTATTACCCATCCGTTTTGGATAAGAGCTTGGGTTAGTGTTTCCCATGCCTCTTGGGTTTTATGGGTAAACATGAGTGTCATGATTCCATCATCTTTAAGGACCCTTTGACATTCGCGGAAAATGTCTCCCATGAGTTTTTCATAGGCTTTTTTAGCCTTCAATACACTTCCATCTCGAGCAGGGTTGGCAACAGCTTCATCCTGTTTGTTCGTTAAACGCCGGGTAAAAAAGTCTGGATAAAGATCTGACAGGGTTCTCTTCTGCCAGACATAAAAATAATCTGAAAGCTCTGCATACTGAACATTGTTATAGTAAGGTGGATCCATACATATAAGATCTACAGAATTGTTTGCAATAACTGGCATATGTGCTGCGGTGCCATTAATTACCTGAACAGAAGGATCTTCTTTGTTTGAAGAGAGACAAAGCTCTGCAATACCTTTATACGCATCTAGTATTTGGGACAATCCCCAGTTGGCCCCAGAATTAGGCCCAGAAAAGATCATTTCACCAAAGGTCCATTTTAGTGAAAAGTCATGTCGTCCAAACGTGTTAATCATGACTCCGCGACTATAGTGCCACCGAGTTTGCTTGCTGTTATAATCAAGTCCTTTGTCAATTGCAAATTGCAAATAAGTGACAACAGCTTTTCCCTTCTCTTCACCTAATTCGGACAAGATCTGGGGTTTGAGTTTGTTGAGCTCGTCAATAAGGGTCAAATGTCCAAAGAGTTGACGAGGTGTGAAAAGATCACACCAACGATCCATGCCATAAATTACCGGCCTCATGTCGTTCCCTTCAGGGAAACTCTCTGTTGGGATCAATCCTGCTTTATCCCATCTATCCCAGTTCTCTTGAAGACGTTTTTCAGCCAGTCTAAGAGCAGCAGAATCTGTTTCATTTGGTGTTCTGAAGAAACGGACCTTCTCTGTTTTGATTTCCCCAGCCTTCTCACCACTTTTATATCGTATAGGCTTACCTTGCTTGTCAAGTTTAGGCTGAAAGCGAATTGCTACCACAGAATAGAGTCTATCCTTCCATTTGCCGTGTTCTGATTCACCCCTGGCTTGACATTTAATTTCTTTAGCATCTATAGCCTGTTTGCAATGAACGCAGTAACCCACACCCTGGTTAACTGTAGCAAAGTTAGGATCCTCGCCATTGGGGCCTTTTCCTTTGGAAACCCTATATATTTTGAACTGAACACTACCATTTCTTTCCTTGCCATCTGTAATGATGCTTACGCCCCATTGCTTTCCAGCTTCTTTAGAAAGCCATGAAGTGTTTAAAAGGGGTACTTCTCCATGACAGTGAGGGCAGATTACCTGGCGACAGTAAAGGAAAGTTGTAGTATGTTCATTCGAGTAAATATCAGCATATTCTGGATATTTTTTTAGAAATTCTTTTAGCTCCTTTAATTCTGCACCTTGTAACGGTTGAATAGTGGGAAATACTTCATGTAGATTGTTACCTAGCATTGTAAGAAGAATTTTTCCATATTTTTCAATATTTTCAATAAGAGAATTTCCAAATCGCAAAGGGAAGTCAAGAGTTGCCTGTAAAATAACTGAAGCCACAGGATTTAATTCATTCGAAATTGTTCTACATCCAAGACGTAAAGATTCAAAGGGGATAGAACCACCTCCAGCAGTAGGATCCAATACTACTTGTTTGTGAAATAATTGGTCAGGCTGATTATGAAAAGCTCTCTCATATCCATATAGATTTGGTACTCGAATATCTTTTTCTTGCGCGATATCCAACAAAGATTTGAACCAAGATGGATCACCAGAAATTGTTTTGACAGGAAAACTAGAATGAATATCCACACCTTGATAATCAATTGGACGGGATATCAGTTTAAACTGAATCACCACTGGATTTGAAACAAGATCCTTGTCTCTTTTTACTAAATCGTCAATAATCTTTCTAATTTCAACTCTTTTCTTGTTCTCTTTTTCAATGTCATTCAACAAATTTATGTAGAAAGGGAAAATCTCATTACCCTGAGAATCTAAGTCAATCTTTTCTAAAAGATTTCCCTCCAGAACCCACTCCTGGCCGTTAATCTCGACAACCTTTTTTTTAATACCCAACTGACATAAAAACCAGTCAGGGTCTGTATCTGCAGGTAATAAAGAGCCAAGGATAGCAGCACGGCTGGGTGTCAGTGGTCTTCGTGCCCACCAGACATGAAGACGATGGGTAGGCGGGGCTTTACCTGTGTCTCTTTCTCTCTGCGTTTCAGCTCCCACCTGATGACAAGGAAATCCAGTTTCTATAAAACGTAAATCCGATCTATCGGTCATGTTCACCCTCCAGTAATTACGATCTTAAACGCAGTTTTTCAAGCATTGTCGTTACATGATTATCGTGAGGATGGCCAGCAAGCAGAATCTTCAGGCCCGCTTGTGCCCATCTATTGGCAGCCGGACTGAAATCGGTGATCCTTGAATACCAGTAACCTGCTTCTTCCTTGCTGAAACTACTTATTCTCAAGGCCATTAATTCTACTCTGTCCAGCCCTTTGATCCTCTCTTGTAGCTTGAAGAGCAGAGCAAGTTTATATCCTGCTTCATCATCTAAAGGAAGGTTCCCCCGAAAAGATATTCTTTGGGTTTCGAAAACTCTGTGAAGTTCTAGAGGAATTCCGTCTTCATTTTTTACTCTGGACAGAAGCGCCCTTATTATTGGAATACAGCGAATCAGTTCCGATCCATAGAGTAACCCTCTATCCTTCAATGCTGTATTCTGATTCTTTTCATGGTTATTCTCTTCATGGTTATTCTCATCATCAAAAGAAAGTCGGTGCTCTTTAATTATTAGTACGGGGATTGGTTTATCCTTATGCTCTGTAATACGAAGTATCCATGGCGCATGTTTTATTTCCTTACGCACAAGATTTTCGTAATTTGTTTCCCAGGTCCAGTTTGACAATTGATCTTTGCGTTTCATCTACTTCTCCAGCCTTCTCTCTTTGATCTCTTTTAGGAACAGACAATTCTCCTGCGGATCTGATATTTCCAGTCTTGCTCCAGTTTCACTCCCAGGTTGAACAAGATTTGATAGAACTTCAAATAGTTCTCCCAGGCTTTTCATGCTTTCCGGTGATGCTCCAGTAATCTCAATACCCAACCGGCCCCCTTTGTTCAGGACCAGTTCGTAAAATTCAAGTAAATCCACATTTGAGGAAGCACCTCTGTTATATAGAGATCCAATTCGCTTTATTAATGGGAAAAGGATTTCAGAACCCTCATTCCCTTCAAGAATAAATGTAGTATTTTCTGTTGTTATCCATCCCTTCTCTGCCGCTACAGAAGGAGTTATTATAACTTCATCATCCTGGGGGGAATATAATAATGCGGATGTCCCGCTCACAAGCTGCTCGGGTTTTTGGATCTGATCAGGCGAACCTTTGAAAATAATACATTTCTGACTTTTGAGAAGATCCACTAAAGCTTCTTTTATCACAGAATCCTTGATTCCCTCCATAGTTGAATGCAACTTATCTTTGACCTGAGAAACCCTCAACCCAGGTGTCCTGGCTATTTCATGTCTTACCATATCTTTGACCTTATTGATATCTGGACCAGTATTGGAACCCCATCCCCTGAGCTGTGCACCTTCTGATGTAATAAGGGAATAATCTTCTTTCAATTCTAGATCAAAGGGTATTGGTTGAGAAGAATCATAAAATTCTTCAGGTCTGGTGCTTTCCTTTTTCGTAAAGCGAAAAAGAGACCATATATTTTTTTCAACTCCAGCTCGAATGACCTGGGCAAATACTGAAGGGTTCTGCAACATTGGCCATCCTCGATTGCATTTGAAGCTAGATATGAGCTCACCAAGCTTAATGGCATCTTTCCGACTAAAGAATATTCCTTTTAAGGATGTGATATTACTTAGAGCAGTATGTTCGGAAGTAACAAGTTTGCCTTCCTGGATCAAGATTTTATTGATCTGCTCGACAACGCCCTCTCCACCCTCTCCACCAGCTGTCTTGATTTCTTTGTAAACAAAAGTGGTACCGGAGACTGGATAGAAGAAATAGCGATAAGTCTGCGTTACTATGGTCTCAAGAGCCTTTTCACGTTCCCTGAGACGCTGGTAAAAACCTTCTTCTCCAAGCTGCTCTGGTTTTATCCCATGAGCGTGTGGATTATCTTTCAACTTTTGCATTGCTCGAACATAGCGTGCAAGATCTGTTAACTGTGTTCTCTTGCGATCCCGTTTCCCTTCTATATCACTAAATAATTTCGCTGAATCACGCCCGTTCATCATTTCCGTTATTTCAGGAACTAGCATCATAACATGGTTCTGCTCTATTCTAGGTAAATTGGGTCCCACAGTCGTCATAAACTGGGTTATATCAATACTAGGTGTCTGGAGAGAGATTAATCCAAGGACAGGTTTCCCTTTTTTATCTGGAAGATGCTCTGGCAGAGATATATCTGTCACAACTTCAAAACCACCCTTACCTGAGGAAACGACCTTTCTAGCCATAACATTCAGGAGCGAATCGACTTCGTCTCTTCTAAGGGTCTTCCTTATTCTGTTAATAACAGCATTTATTCCGACGTCACTGCTTGCATAATACCTACCTTCCTTGTAATGCAAGAAAAAGGCACTGTTATTGATTTCCTCTAATGCAACTCTTACTTGTGGAGGTGTAATTCCTGGAAAAGAAACCTGTATCAAGGCATCCTGCTCTGTAACTCCATAAAGATTTCCCCCAAGACCTTCATTCTGACCAACTAGGCTATTAAGGAATACTGTTTTCCAACTGTATTCATAAAATGGCCAACTTTCTGGATGCGGATTCCTTTCATCAGCAAGCTGGGCATTACTTTTTCCGCCTTCGATGTTTCCAGTGTCAGGAGAACCAATATCTGCATTAAGAGCTGGAAAAAGGTTTGTACTCCCAGTCCTTCCAAGGATTTCGTTTACTGTTCTAGGATCACGAAGATCCAGGTGACATATGTGAATCATCGACGGATTCGTTTTCTTATTCCAAAGGGCTCTGATAGCAAGAGCAAGGGTTCTTAGAACACCTCTGGTTTTTTGAAAACCTTCTGAAGTTGCCAGCTTATTATTGAGAAAATCTATTAGCGTTGGATGAAGAGGATACATGGCAATTATGCGGTCTTGATAATCTATTCGGGTTGCATAGTCTGGCAAAAGGGATGCGTTTTTCTGATATACACTAAAATATTCTTCAGCCACAGTCTGTGCAATCTCACGATCAATGAAAGAAAAAAGCCTTTTAGCAAGGACTGCTGATAGTTCTGTAGCCTGAACTGGTACAACTACCATGGCATCCCGCGCTACAACGCTTGCTACTCCCCGAATAGCCCGATCACCAATATCAATAGCATTCTCAAGACTTACATCTTCACCAGTTGTTTCACTAAGTAATGCTTGAAGTCGCTCTGTCTGGTCTGCAAAAGCATCAGTTGCACTGGCAAGTGTCAATATAATTGCAATCCCCGAATGGCTTCTGGCATAACCATGAAGAGCCAGAAGAAAAGCCTCTAACTGTCCCTGAAATCTGAGATTTGAAGCTATAAGACGTGCCGAATACTGTGCAAGTTCATCAAGCATAATAAGGATTTTGTTTCCACTGAAGACTTTTTCAAAATATTCACTGCCCGGGGCACTTATAGAAGTCGCATCCGCTTTCACTTCTTCGTAAAGAGACTCTCCTCCTATTTGATATGCTATTTCACCCCAGAGGGTATAGGGCACTATCTGTGAACCTACGGTTCTATGAACATCCAGTTCTTCACCAGCAATTGCTACTATTTTCAATTCTCCTTGCTCTGGCAAAATCGAGGGATCGATGAATTCATCTGAAATACCTTCAAGTTCTTTCCCTTTGTACGCTATGTGAGTACATGCAATCAGGGTATGAGTTTTACCTCCGCCAAAGGCTGTTTCGAGTCTATGGATTGCAGGAGCAGAATTATCACCTTTAATCCGTGAGAATACATCTGAAAGAACGTTTTTTAAACCATCTGTTGGATATGTCCCTTCTGTGAAGAACTGTTTTGCGTCGGTATATATCTCGTGGATTTGAGCATCTTCGCCCCTGTAAAACCTGTTAACCTCACTTAAGGAAGCAGTAAAAACTTCGATATTGAAAGAACCTGAAATAATTCCATCCCTTGGAGTACAACTCTGTAAAACACCCATTTTTCGTCCCCTCCTGACAACATGCAAATCCCATCTGAAACTCTGAATATAAAATATCTACAGAAAAACCTCTAGAAAGACACAACTAAAGGCTTGGATAACTTTGAATATTAAACACCGGGCCAAGCTCAAACATGAAGTATGGTTTCCTATGCTTAGAAATCTTCTCTTATCAGGAAATATTCTCAACTCTGTTATTCTTGACCGTAATTATTAATTTATCCATCCTACACTCAACAAGCACTATACACTTCCAGGGAACATATTCTATCTGAAGAGCATTTTCTATTATTGCACCACCAATCATTACGTCAAGTTAATTCACCATACGTAACCATCGCTACCAGTTTCCTGCACCACTATCACAGATCCAACCTCATATATATCTCGTCAAGCTGATCCTGGGTAATGCCTACATATCTCAATGTAACACCTGGAGAAGAATGGTTCAGCAGTTTCTGGATCTGCGACAGATCATAGCCTGCCTTGGAAGCATGATACCCAAAGGTCTTTCTCAAGGTATGGGTACCTATTTTGTCCTTTATACCCACGTTTCTGGCAGCCTCATTCAGAATCCTATAAGCCTGTACTCTGCTAATGGCACCTTTACCCTTCTTGGAAAAGAACAGAGGCAGTTCCGGCTCACAATCATATATAGAACAATACTCCTCTATCGCCTTGCGGGAAGTTTTGCCAAGAGGAAAATCCTTTGATTTTCCTGTTTTTCTTTCTCTTATATTTATCCTATATTTAACCTTCCCATTTTCATCAATAACATCACTAACTTTGAGCTTTAACAGATCAGAAATCCTCAGTCCAGAATTAATCCCCAGAACGAAGAGAACATAATCCCTTGGATTCTGTGCCTTAAGCAACCTTTTTATCAGATCGATCTTCTTTTTATCTCTTATTGGTTCAACTGTTTCCATGAAAACACCTCCATTGGTATATGTACTATGGCTACATTTATGGCCATCTTGTGTTACATGAGAAATCAAAGGAAAGGATATCGCTAAATAAATAATGCCATAAGACCATGGTATTGCTGGCCTTATGGCATATTGATGTATGTAACAAAAGAGAGTTGTGTTACTTACTTGCTGTTGCTTAGATCCTGTTTATTGTTCTTTTCTTTTATCGTTCTCCATCTTTTTCTCATACTGCTTTCTTGAAACGATCCCGGCCTTGCTGCAGAAAGAACAGTATGCATTCTGACCTCTTTTGGGTGCTTTTTCTCTAAAATGGAGTTTCTGACACGCAGAACACACTGCAATGTTGCGCAATCCAGACGCTATGCTTGCAAGAAGAAACCACGCAGGATAGACAAAGCCCCACCCATCAGTATATTTAAGTTCCCAACAATCATTGTTGTCTCCATTGAATTCCATGAACCATTTATCTGTAGTATTGATGCTCAGGAATTTATTGATCACTTCCTGAACCTGTTTTGCAAAATCCTCTTTCGATGAATCACGCTTATGGTAGGTAATGCCACCAAAAGAAGCAAAGGGCAAACGTAAATCAGAAATAAGATCCTCAGGCTCATACGGATAATATCCAGATACCTTTAATCGCAATGAAAGAAGCAAAGCATCGCGGAAATCCCTGGAATATTTCCGGTAATCGTTTATATGCTCCACATTGCGCCATGCATATGGATCAGGTATGTCTGCATGCCAAATAGGTCTTCTATCTTCTGCAAGGAAAGGCGTCCAGAAACATTCTGCCGAAATTTCTATTTCGTAATTGCTCAAACCAGTCTTTAACCACAGCGGGCCATAGCTCAAAATAAACATCTGAACTCTCTTTCGAAGCGCCTCACCTGAAAGTTTTGCAAGTTTGTAGAAATCTTCTATCAGCTTTTCTCCATTCAACTCTTTCTGAACCCATCCGCTCTTTTCAAATAGATCAGTTGCCTGTTCCCGCCATAGATCTATCTCAGCAGGTGTCTCGTATCCACATAAAGGATAAATGATCGTTCCATCTGGCGTTATTTCTACTTCTTGAGGTACCCATAACCTGAAATCAGAAAAGAAATTGGTTTTCTTATCCAAATCAGCGATTTCCCTCAATTCCAAATACTCATCTTCGAACATTTTGTTCACTCCTTAAAACGAATAAACGGTTTTCACCAAAGTGCATCCTCCAGTGATTCTTTCTAATATACATCAAGAAGATCTTCTGCTGAAACTTGACAACCGGATAGGAACATCTCGACAACGGCACAAAGTTTTTCCCATACTAAAAATACTTATAGGAGGTACAAGAATGAACATGTACAGAATGACAGCAAATGAATCAGCGCGGAAAGAAACTAAACCTGACGACTTTTTTCACACTTTGTATGGCGGGACCGAAAACGGACATATCTGCATTTGGACCAAAAATTACAGGAAGTCCAGGTGGTTTGAAACCACTGATACGGGTATCGAAGAAGCATCAACCTATGCGATTTCCATGGCTGAAGAAGATGATGTCTACTTCGGGGTATGTCTTCAGAAGGAGGCTCTCGGTGACTATCAGAGAGGATCTACAGATTCGGCTTTATTTTGCCCAGGTATCTGGGTCGACATCGACATTGCAGGAGATGCTCATTCTGCCGGCAACCTTCCATCAAACAATGAAGACGTTCAGAGAATTATGGAACAGTTTTCACTTGAACCAACAGTTATCGTCAATTCGGGTCACGGTTATCATGTCTATACCCTCTTTGACAAGCCCTTTATGATCATGAATGAAAAAGAACGTAATAGGATCCAGGATCTAGTGAACAGCTACCAGAAGATACTGCGCAGCTATTGCACAAAGAAAGGCTGGACTCTTGACAATACAAGTGACCTTGCAAGAATTCTCAGGGTCCCTGGAACAATGAACCATAAAAGCAATCCAGTGCCTGTTCTGGTAACATCTCAAAGTAACAAGCGGTATCCCTTCGAAATGGTTGAAGACGCTGTACTTCATATACAGGAGCAGGATGCAGATCATGATCTTGATACTTTCACCGAACCTATATATTACCCGGAAATTATCAAAACGGAAGGCAAGAACACAGAAGACTTCGGTAAGTACAATGAGGCGGATCTTAATCTGGTCATAAAACGATGTTCCGTTATAAGGCACAGCGTAGAAGATGCTGATAAACTTACCGAACCGGAATGGTATGCATTCATCACAGTTGCCTCCAGGTGCATTAACGGCAGGGAACTGGTTCATGAGTACAGCAAACCGCATCCTGGGTATGATCCTGCGGAGACAGATGCAAAAATAGCTCATTCTCTTGAAGATACCGGACCAATGACATGCAGAAAGATCAGCGGGGAATCATGGGGTATCTTTTGTTCAGAATGCCCCTACAGACATTTTGCCACTTCCCCCATATCGCTCGGTTACAACTCTGCGGAGTTGGAGACAGTTGATTCGGCTATAGAAATACGTGACATGGTCAGCGAAATTGAGGAAAATCCTGAAAAAAGCCCTCTGGTTTTCAAAGAACTCCAGAAGAATGAAAACAGAATTAATGCTCTTGCGCTTCTCCACAATATTGAACCGACCATATTCGAACGCATAATCAATACCATCAGGGATGCCGGTTATGTCAAAAAGACTGAAGTCGAGGAGTTTCGGAGGCTGGTAAAGAAAGTAGCCAGGAAAATAGGAGAGAGAAACATCTCTTTCGCTCCAGAACCTGTGCCCCTGTCTGAAATATGTCCAGGTATGCCTTCTTCAGATACTCTAGTCGTACCTCCAGGGTGGATCATAAATGAGGAAGGGATCTTCAAAGAAACACTTTCTGCCGGGGGATATGCCGATGGTGAACGCGAACTCAAGGAGGTTTCTGCTTCTCCGATAATCACAACACAACGGCTCAGAGATATCGAAAATGACTCCGAAGTCCTGGAGGTTAAATATCTCAGGGATGGGAAATGGAAACCTGTTTATCTTCCACGGGAGGATATGATGCAGGCCAAAAACCTGGTTCCATATTCCAAATACGGTTTCCCGGTCAATTCGATCAATGCGAGAGACATGGTAGATTTCTTCCAGAATCTTGAAAAATGGAACATAACCAGACTGCCAAAACAACTTGTCTCCCACAAACTTGGATGGGTCGGAGAGGAAAAATCCGGTTTTCTCCTGGGGGACCAGTTCATTAATACCTCTGGAGAAATAATCAACGATGATAGTGACAAAGGATCAGAAGAAAAGGTTCTTTTTTCACCTGAATCTTACGAGTACGGATCCATCTCTGAAGCTTTTCATCCAGAAGGGTCTTACGAAACATGGGTTGAAGCAGTATCAATGGTTAAGGATTTCCCAGTTGCAATGCTTATTTTCTACTCATCATTCGTCCCGCCACTCCTGGGCCTTATGAAGATACCCAACTTCGTAATCGATCTTGCATACAGGACATCTTCAGGCAAGACAACACTGCAAAGACTCGCCGCATCTGTATACGGATGTCCAGATGAAAATAGCCAACAGACAGTGATTCTTAACTGGGATTCCACAAGAGTTTACCTTGAACGAGTAAGCGCCATGCTCAATGGTCTTCCAATGATACTTAACGACAGCAAACAAGCAACAAACGGAAAGGTCATAGAGCAAGTGATTTATGACGTTACCAACGGCAGAACACGTGGGAGAGGTAACAAGAGGGGTGTTGACAGAACCGAGAACATAAGAACAGTTCTTCTGAGTTCTGGAGAAAGTCCACTGGTGTTCAGTTCAGAAAGCGGTGGAACACGCACAAGAGTTATCACGGTCAACATTGCTCCTTTCCATGGGGCAGACGGAGATACTGCCGCTATCGTGAACGGCCTTAACCGAACCATAAGATCAAACTATGGACATGCAGGTTCCAGATACATTCAGCACCTCATCAGAAAACACAGGGAATACTCAACTGTCTGGGATGAGATATTCATGGAACATAAGGAGGATTACAGAGCAAAGGCAAAAGGGGACGCATTTATTAACAGACTAAGTGATTATTTTGCTGCCATAGATCTTGCGGGAATACTGGCACACGATGCTCTTGATTTACCCTGGGAATTCGATTCGCCCATATTCAAGATCTGGGATGACATTACAAGAGAGAGCAAAGCTGCCGACAGATGCATAGAAGCCATGGAACTCTTCTATACATATTGTGCTTCAAGAAGACATCTCTTCTGGGATGGCATAGGTTCAGTCCACGCAGCAACGGACTTCTTCGGAATATGGGAATCAGATGACAGATGGACCTCCTTTGGCGTGGAAAGGTCCAGGATTAACAGTATTCTGGAAGACCTTGGTTATGACAGTCCAAAAACCATACTGAGCGAGTGGAAGGATAGGAATTTTCTCATAGCACCAAGTAAAGGCAGATGCACGAAAAGGGTAAGGTGCAATGGAAACGATATCCCTTGTGTTTTTATCAGGCGGGATAAACTTGAAGAACTGAAAATTATTGGGAGTAAGGAAGAAGAATCTAAAGCAATAGAAGTCATGGATACGATACCAGAGAGAACCAAAGATACATACAGTAACATGAATCCAGTGGTGTTTGAATTCGACCCAGATCTTATGTAGGTGATCCAGACTGCTGGACAGATCGTGCGGTTTGTCCAGCAGTTTTCATGGTTGTGGTTAATATTCACAATTTTAAAAATATTTTTTTAAAGCAAAAAACTATAATATATATTCCAAGTGTACGATCTGTACTAAGTGTACAAGATGTTGGTAATTTAATAATAATTCATTTTATCAGATTTTATTGAAGGAGGAATAAATACATGTTCACCATAGATCTTAACAATCCTGATGAATTTACTTTTGAAAATGTAAGGAAATTTATAGCAAGTGGAGATAATTCAAGGGAAAGCCAATTGAAGATTACAGAAAATGGGATCCTTTCTATTGTATATGGAAATGAAATACGTGTGACACGAAAGAATCTTTTTACATCAATAATTTTTCTGAAATGGAACAACTGCATAGGAACAGAAGCAGCCGAAAATATCAAAGGGTTAGAACGCACTTATTCAGAGCTTCAAAAGATACGTGATGGTAGGGAGTACTGATTTTAAATCATTAAATGATAGAGGAATAGAACCATCCTTACATAATTAGCAGATTATGAAGATCAGAAGTTCTGAGAAGACAATTTGAGTAGCATGTTCAGAGCCGGGTTTCTTATCCGGCTCTTTTTTATCCCAACTCATAAATATGGCAAAAGTTGGGAACCATATATCAATACATTACTGTTATGAAGATTTATGATTTCTTGTATGTTGAATTATTAAGAGTTAAGATAAAAATAATAATATGAATTATTCCATGGTAAAAATCTCATTACCCTTGAAAGGAATGATTTTATGCCCTCAAATTTAATTCAGACTCTTGAAACACTGGTAAATCTGCAGAGATGGAACTTTTTACCTCGGGTTGAGATATGGACCGAGGCAGAAAATGCTGCTTATGTTACTCACATAGCCTACACATTAGGAAGATTTATGGGTGTCCAGAATGAAGAAATGGAAAAGATTCTGAAGAGAATTCTTCTGCAGTCATTACGAAAACATTACCTCTCAGATATACCCAGAAAGACGTTGGACACCCTAAAGCAAATTAATCCATCATACTATGAAAAACTATATTCAAACGCTGCAAAGGAAACATTAAGGCTATTCCCACATTCCATATCAGACGACGTGGAGAAATATCTGAAAACAGAAAGCCTTTCAGAAAAGGAACATACATCAGAGTTGATAAATAATATTATTGATTACTCCCAAAAAAAGGCCGCACTGGAAGAATGCAAAACTAACAGCATGGTTTACTCTGATTACTATGGAGAGATAGAAAAAGATATTGCTGAAAAAATAGATGGTCTGAAATATTCAGAAGAATTTAACCAATGCATGGAAGAGAGCGGATTGTATCTTTCTTCTATTAAAAAGCTAAAATACTTGAGAAGATGGAATCGAATAAACCGCAATACAGAAACATCTGTTTTGGCCCACACCTTCATAGTTTCGATTCTCTCAATAGTATTTTCAACTATAGAAGATTCATATTACTTTGTTAAAATTTATAACCACGAAAAACCTAGAGACTTTATCCTAGTCAGCATTATTCGATCACTCTTCCATGATGTTCCAGAAATCTTAACAGGTGATGTGATAACCCCAGTAAAGAGTAAGATAAATGATCTTGATAATGGATTGTGGGAGAAAGTTGAAGAAGAATTCATAAATACTTTTAGAAAAGAGGTTCCAGAGAAGCTCAAATCTGATGTTGAAAAATATAACCTGTTAAAAGAATTGAATAAAGCACCCTTTTCTGTGCCCTCTTTAGTCAAAGATTGTGATCAGATCGCACTTGTTGTGGAATGCCTTATGGAACTGGAATCAGGAAATATTATTCCTGAAATGGAAAATGCATTTAAAAGTTATCTCAATACTTTGCAAAGTTCTGAGTGGACATCGATAAGGGAATTCACTCTGAGGCTTGCTCTTAGAAATCCATGATACATTGTAGTTAGTTTAAAAACCCGAGTGAGAATATGATTTGCTTAAAAATACTATGGAATATCATGAAAAGTGGAGATTTGAACTATTCACCTCATCCTTTTCCTATGCTGCTTCAATTTATCTATGATTCCCACCTTCTCATGTTCTCTAGCAAGATCTGAACTGTCCAACGCAAGGTACCTCTTTGTCATGTTAAGATCGCTGTGCCCCATGGCAATCTGTGGTGAAAAATATATTGGATATTCAAACAACAAGGGTTCAATAGTGACGAAATTAGCATAACTACTACTGAACCCTTTTTTCATACCATTAGATCTTGTAGACCCTATTTCTGGATGGTTCCAAGAGTTGTACCGGGCTTGCTTTGGCATGCTGGTCTCTGATATCCCCTTCAACAAGATGAACATATCTCTCTGTCATTTCCATTGTGGTATGTCCCATCATTTTCTGCAGGGCCATAGCATTGCCACCATTGCGAAGAAAAAGTGTTGCTGAAGTATGCCTCAACTGATAAGGGGTAATACGATAACCAAGTTCTTCAGAATAATTTGCCATTCTATGCCCCCATGAATTTCCTTGAAAGAATCTTCCACTGCAAGAGCAAAATATTGGGATATCTTTACCCCAGTCAGGATGTCTTGCTCTCATCAGTTTCTTCAAAGCTACTTTGACTGGGTTCGATATTGGTAGTAATCTTGCACGTCTTGTTTTGGCAATATGAGATGGGATAAGAATTTCTGAACCAAGAAAGTTTACATCCGAAGGTAAAAGCTGAAGCGCTTCCCCTGGTCTTATTGCTGTATCAAGTGTAGTGAGAATTAGAGCATAATCTCTCAAGCCCGCAAAGGATTTCAAGTCAGGTAGTTTTATTAGTTGCTGGATTATTTTCACATCCACTGGAATGAACCTGCCTGGATTCCTTCTTTTTTTCAAACCTCTTAAAGGATATTTTGAAATTTGTTCTTCATCCATCATCCATTTAAAAAAGATGCTCAGGTATTCAAATCTGAGGTTATATGTTGAAGGTGTATTGGCAGAAGCGAGAAATGAAAAGGAATTGGTTTTAAGTTTGTGTTCTGATGTAAGTGAATCGGGGTATCTCTTGAAAAAAGTGGAAATATAATTGCGGTAATCTTGAATGGTTCTATCAGAAATTCCCTGTGATTTTCTGAAATTAATAAAATCTTCCAATACCATTGACCATGAAAGGCTGTGATCAGAATCATTATGATAATAAATTGACAAAATTAACCCTCCCTTTGAAATAAAAGAAAGGGCTTCCCATAGAAATTGTTCTTATTTTTCAGAATAATGAAGATGATTTTAGGAGAAAGAAATAGTTATTATTGCAGGTTTATTATATTTAAAAAGAAAAAGGGGAAAAAGTTCATAAAAAAAGAGATGGATTAGCGAATTTATGAGCGACGGTCTCTAAAGGTTTTCCGTCGCTCTTCAGTGCTTTAACAGACGTAAATAAGCCTGTGTTTGTAAGATATGAGAAGAAATGGCGCGCCGGACAAGATTCGAACTCGTGACCTGCGGTTCCGTAGACCGCCGCTCTATCCAGCTGAGCTACCGGCGCACCTTAAAAATGGCGGTGGGTGAGGGATTCGAACCCTCGAAGGAGGTTTGTGCCCCCTTACTCGCTTAGCAGGCGAGCGCCTTCGTCCAGCTCGGCCAACCCACCATTCATCAAGTGCGGGATTTATTCTATTCAAGTATCTGACTTATGTCAATAGTAATTCTGGGCCAGAAACCGGTTTGTTGCTATTGGATCCTGAATAGCCCCACTTGAATCATCTTTATTATTCTTTGGGCTTGTCAGCACTTACCTGTTCAGCTTCTTCTGTTTTCTCTTCAGGTTTCGGGAAAAGGCTCTCATCAAGGATCTTGAGGTCAGTGTTGTTCTTGATCTCTTCAATATATTTGCTCTGAGCCTGCTGCTTTTTCTGCCCTTCAATCATCTGCCTTACATCTCCGCTAACTTCTTCAAAGGGAGTAAAACTTTCTTCGACTTTGCCTGTTTTCATAACAAGGAGGAAGTCATCACTTGCTACTTCAAGAACCTCACTGACTTTGTTGAGAGGCAGATCCCTGACTGATTCAAGCTGTCCGGTAAAAGCTGCAACAGGGACAAAGGCCGTAGCATCTCCGCTTGTAACATCGGTGATATCGGATGAAGACACAACCTCAAGAGCTTCATCCCATGTCCAGTAGTTATCAAGGAACTGATAGACATCCTGAGCTGAATCTTTTGTTTTAAACCTTGCAAGTTTAACAGTGAAGCCTTCGGGCTGATGGAAGAAAACGGTTTTGGCTTTTTCATAGAAGTCCGCAACCTCTTCATCAGTTGTTGTGATGGCCATCGTAGACTCTTCAATGAGTCTCATCTGGGCTAACTGATTTGATATGCTCTTGCGGAGATCCTTCATATCTATTCCATTCTGCTCGATGTACTGCTGGAATGCCTCTTTAGTCGGGAACTGGTTCTCGATCTCCTTGATCTGTGCCTCTACCTCTTCATCAGTGGCTATTACACCAAGAGCTTCTGCTTCTCTGGAAAGGGCCGCCTGGATAACCATGTTGTCCAGAGTTGCCTGGTAGAGCCTGGGAACGTCAGCAGAAGTAATATCTTTAATATTAGCTCTCTCGACATAAGAACTGAGATTCCGCTCAAGGGCAGATCTCATTACCTTTTTTCCATCAATTTCAGCAACTGCATAATCCTTAGCCCCGGTTTCCTTCTTTGGACCTCTGCTTCCAAAACCATACATCCCAAAGATAGAAAGGCAGAAAAGTATAACAATTGCTACCATTATCCATTTAACATTTTCACGAAGTGTTCGCATTACCAAGGTTGATCGTCCTCCCTCTTATATGCCTGTACCGACTGGTTATTTTACCACAAGTACCGGTCAGTAATTACCCCTATTTTGAAAATAGATCAAATATCAGCTATGGAGCTTCCGAACTTCGCTTCAACTTTAAGAGGTACGTCAAGAGTAGCGGCTTTTCCCATTATTGACACAAGCTGTTTCTGCACTGTTTCTCTTTGCTCAAGTGGGCATTCACAGACAAGTGAGTCATGAACCTGAAGGACAAGATCCACATCCGGATTATCCTTAACCACCTGGGTGTGGAAATTTATCATGGCTATTTTTGCTATATCTGCTGCTGTCCCCTGGATAGGACTGTTAACTGCAACTCGTTTCAGTGCACCTGCATCTCTGCCATTTATTGTTGTGACTTCATCGAGGGGCCTGATTCTTCCAAAAAGGGTTTTTGTATATCCATCTCTCCTGGCCTGTTCATAGGTTTCCTCTATGAAGGCTCTTACACCTGGAAGGGCATTGAAATACCTGTTGATCATCTGGGATGCTTCAGACCTGCCCAGACCCATCCTCTGGGCAAGACCAAAGGAGCTCATACCATAGAGAATCCCGAAGTTGATCATCTTCGCTACTCTTCTCAATTCAGGTGTTACGAATGAGGGCTCTACATTGAATACCCAGGAGGCTGTTTCTGTATGGATATCCCTGTCTCCTCTGAAAGCCTGAAGAAGTTTTTCATCACCGCAAAGATGAGCAAGTACTCTCAGCTCGACCTGGGAATAGTCTGCCGCAACAAAACATCTTTGGGGTGAATGAGGTACCAGGCCCTCTCTCATTCTTTGTGACCAATATCCATAAACAGGTAGATTCTGAAGATTCGGATCCCTGCTGCTGAGCCTTCCAGTTCCTGTTGTAGTGGTTTCAAAGGTCCCATGTACACATCCTGTAGATTGATGGACTGCCTTTAAAAGAGGGTCCACAAATCCTGAGGACATTTTGGAAATCTCCCTGTGTTCAAGAAGAAATTTAGGGATTGTGTTGGATGGTTCAGGGAGACTGGCCAGTTCTTCCAGTACCTGAATATTGGTAGAATATCCTGTCTTTGTTTTTTTATGTGCGGGTAGACCCATATGTTCAAAGAGAAGCCATGCCACCTGTTTTGGAGAATTCAGGTTAATTCTGGTTTTAGCTGCTTCTGCAATTTCCAGCTCTATTTGCTCTATTCTTGAATTAAGGTCTGACCGCAATTCAAAGAAATGATCCTGATCCAGTTTTATTCCATAATTCTCCATGGACAAAAGCACCGGGATAAGGGGCATATCTATATCCCTTAACACCCTTTCGAGGCCTTTATCTGCAATTTGGGGTGCAAGCATTTCTTTTGCTCTCCAGATGGAGAGCAGGGTATCTGACTCATTACATGGTTTTGTTCCAAGTACTGCTTCCAGGTCGTGAGAAGAGCTATCGGGATGAAGAAGGTAATGAACGGTCTTTATATCAAAGACATTATCCGGCAGGGGTGAATCTCCTCCAAGAAGTGCCTGGAGAGTTTTAAAATTATCTGTTACAAGACTGTTTTCCCTGAACCATGTTTTCAGGGTATGGGGCAGTTCTTCTCCATTGAGATTAACCACACAGTATTTGCCATCATCTGCCATGAGAGAAAAGGACCTCAGTTTAAGGGCAAGGGGATATTCTCCTTCCACAATAAAGCTGCAGGCAAGTTCAGTATTTCTGAGTAAATCTTCCATTGGAACTGCTTTTATTTCCCTGCTTGAAGGATATTCAGCTTCCAAGGTCTGTTCTGTACCTTCTCCTGTGCCTATCCTGTCCTTAGTCCGTTCAAGGATCTTTTTTAATCCCAGTCTTTCACAGAATCGAATAAAAACAGCGTGGTTGATCTCTTCGTTTTGGCCTTTTCTTTCCTCGAAGGGAACATCTGTTTTCAGAAACACCAGATCTCTGCTCACTATTGCCTGTTCAAAGTTTTCCTCCATTTTTTTCTTCAGAGACGGCTTCAGTTCCGCTATTTTCTCTTTTATACCTTCAAGTGACCCGTAACTGATGATAAGCTCTGAAGCAGTTTTCTTACCTACTCCAGGCACCCCTGGTACATTATCTATTTTGTCTCCCAGAAGCGCCAGATAATCGGGCATTTGCGAAGGGGCAAAACCATACTCATCTGTAAAAGTTTCAGTGTCATATATCTTGAAACTGGATATTCCTACAAGGGGACGTATCATTCTGATTCCAGGGCGAAGGATCTGCATGAGGTCCTTGTCAGAAGAAAGAGCTAAAACATCTCGTCCTTCTTTGCTCGACTTGATAGCAGTAGAGGCTATCACATCGTCTGCCTCGACTCCTTCCCGAATTTCCACTTTCATGCCGAAGGAACGAAGCATTGACTGGAGGATGGGGAGCTGGATCTTGAACTCTTCCGGCGTCGGTTTTCTGCCTTTTTTGTAATCTTCATAGCTTTCATGCCTGAAGGTAGGCCCCTTGGCATCGAATACCACTATGACTTCAGATGGATCCCATTCATCCATTATTTTCAGTATCATGTTGAAAAAACCGAGTATTGCATTGGTAGGTGTCCCATCAGGGGCTGTCAGTTCAGGTAATGCATAAAAGGATCTGTAGGCCATGGCATGGCCATCTATGAGCAGCAATGTATTTCCCTGCAGAGTAAACACTCCTTCCTTTTCCTTTTCCTTAGGTTATAATAACCAGCAGTTTTACAAATTCATTGTACATGTTCCCGAATTCTATGGGAATCTATTTCTGAATCAGGAAGAATTTACAGGGGAGGAAAATTGACATGAATGAACAGGTCCGTGTACGTTTTGCCCCAAGCCCCACTGGAGCACTCCATATCGGAGGAGGACATACGGCTCTTTTCAACTGGCTCTGGGCCAGACACAATAAGGGTAGACTGATCCTTCGTATTGAGGATACAGACCGGCAGAGATCCACCAAAGAATACGAAGATACCATTATGGCCGGGATGAAATGGCTGGGTCTTGACTGGGATGAAGGCCCGGATATTGGTGGCGAATATGGCCCCTACCGCCAGTCTGAAAGGCTTGAACTTTATCATAAGTATGCTCAGCAGCTCGTGGATGAAGGAAAGGCTTATATGGAAGGCCCTGCGATAATCTACAGGGTACCCCAGGGTAAAAAACTGATCTTTGATGATGTGGTCTACGGTCATATTGAGGTTATGAGTGAAACTTTAAAGGACATCGTTCTTATAAAGAGCGATGGAATGCCCACTTATAATTATGCAGTTGTGGTCGATGACCACTGTATGGACATCACTTACGTCATCAGGGGAGAAGATCATATTTCCAATACTCCCAAACAGATACTTATGTATGACGCACTTGGCTGGGAAGTACCCAGGTTCGCACACCTGCCTATGATCCTGGGGAAGGATAAGAAAAAACTCTCCAAAAGACATGGGGCGACAAGTGTATATGAATACCGGGATCAGGGTTTCATTCCAGAGGGAATATTCAATTTCCTTGCTATTCTGGGCTGGTCCGCAGGGGATGAAAAAGAAGTATTTACAAGGGAAGAAGCAGTAGAGTTATTTGATCTCTCAAGGGTAACCAGAAAAGCTGCTGTTTTCGATACTGACAAACTCCACTACATTAACCAGGAACATCTTAAAACAATGGAACCTTACGAGAGACTGGCCCTTGTGGAACCATTCTGGAGAGAAGCCGGCCTTCCTGTGGAAGATCATTCAAGGGAATACCTAGCTGCAGCCCTGACCCTTCTGGGTGGAAGAGGACGGACTACAATAGAAGCTGCACAATACTCTGATTATCTGATCACTTTTGATGTTGTAAAAGAAAGATATGATGCTGCTGATGTTGATGAAGATAACAGAAAGATCCTGAAATCATTTTTCGCAGAATTCCTCGATCTTGAAAAATGGTCAGTTGAAGAGATGGAAAGTTTTACAAGAAACTGGGCAAAGGAACGGGAACTCAAGGTCAAAAACCTGCTGATGCCTATGCGTTGGGCAATTACGGGTGTTAAAGTAAGTCCAGGAATATTCGAAGTGGCGGATTTCCTGGGAAAAGATGAAGTAAAACGGAGACTGGAATTTTACGATTTTGTTTAGCCGCGGTTTTCAAGCCTATCTCTAAAACTCTATGCTGATAAAAAAGACCGGAAGGGTGATCACCCTTCCGGTCTTTTTTGTTTTATCGCTGTATTACTCAGTTTCTTCTTTCTTTTTTCTCGGAGCCCTCTTTCGAGCAGCTGGTTTTGTACTTTTGGGTGCAGCCTTAACGGGAGCAGCTTCGGGAATAACTTCTTCTTTTGTTTCTTCCACCATTTCTTCAACTACCGCTGGTGGGGTTTCTTCCACCACGTCGGATTCGGTTGATTTCACTTCGATCTCAGCAGGAGTTTTATTGTCTTTTTCCCCCAGATCTTCGAGGAAAATAGCTCCAACCGGACAGCCATCAGCACACTGACCACAGGCAATGCATACCTGTTTGTCAATAACATGGGGCTCTTTAACTTTTCCGGTGATCGCATCAACCGGACATAATCTTGCACATTTTGTGCATCCGATGCATTTTTCAGGATCTATTTCATATTTGGGTTTCACTTCTTCTTCGACAAGCTCTTCCTCTCCAAGTGTATCTTCATCTAACCGGACCGGCTCAGCTTCAAGAACCTTTACAACGTTTTCCAGTTTCACCTTTATATCACCAGAATCTTTTACTATTACCTCTTCTTCATTTCTTTCATAAGAGGCAAAGGCAAAATCGTTTGACATGGCCAGGCAGTTGACAGGACATATCTCTGTACACTGCGCACAGAAACAGCAGCGGTCAGAATGGACCTGGACCTTCTTTTCTTCGGTGATAAAGGTAATGGCATTGGCAGGACACACTTTAATGCACATCTTGCAGCCAATACATTTGCTCTTGTCGTAAGAAACCCTGCCGCGGAACCGCTGTTCCTTAAGATTTAAAGGAACCGGGGGATTAAGGCTGATCTCGCCTCTTTCCGCAGCCTGTAAAGCTTCACCCAGTTCTTCAGGCATATTGGCAACCGGGAAGGGATTGGTAAAAACCTTGTCTACCCACTGCCTCAGCATTTGAAGGGACATCAGATTAAACATTCATTCACCCTCCCCTCTTAAAGTAGCACGTCAAGAGACAGCAGGATCATTCCGGCAATGGAAATACCGGCGACCTTAACCCAGTAGAAGTGAGAAGCCTGCCAGATCTTGAAACGTCCAAAGGCTGTTCTGATTATCGTGACTCCCAGGATCCCCACTCCAAAAACCTTTATCCAGAACCAGATAAAGTCCATACCAAACAGGAGTGCTCCCTTCAGGTGAAGCCACCCACCGAGAGACCACGGTAGGAAAAGGGCCACGATAACTGCTGACATAGCCAGACCCCGCAGGGATACGGAAAGGTGCAGCAAGGCAAGGTTTACACCTGAATATTCGATGGAAAGCCCTTCCAGGATCTCGGTTTTGGCTTCAGGTATATCCATGGGGCCCTTTCCAGTTTCACCCGGTACGACCAGCACTAGGGAAATGAATAGCAGGAGGATTCCAAGTACTCCTGGCTTACCAACTACTCCCCAGACAGACATGCTGCTGAAGGTTTCCAGGCTGAAGGGTTGACCAGGCATCCCGACACGATAGGCAAGCCAGGCCATGGTACTTATAACGACTGCAAGGGGAAGCTCGTAGCTCATCATAAGGATCATTTCACGCTGGGCACCTACATTCGCTATGGGATTTCCGCTCGCAAAACCGCCGAGGGCCATGCAGACACCAGATAGACCAAGTAGGTAGATTATAAGTATCATTCCACCGCCAGTTCCTGAAATAGCCGGGAGAGATCCCACTGGTATGTACATGAACACAAGTAGCATTATTGCAACAGAGAACCATGGCGCTGTATTGTAAAGCCACTTATTGGCCCTGCGAGGGACGATGTTCTCTTTGCCAAGAAGTTTGAGAATATCATAGAAGGGCTGAAGAACAGGAGGCCCCCATCTTCTCTGCATTTTGGCGTGAAGAACCCTGTCGACCCCTTCAAAAAGGATAGCAAGAACTCCTGTCAGAAGCATCAACGCAGCTCCGGCGATTATCTTCAGAATGAAGGACATCATGACTGCATCATCCTCCTTGTCTTTTCCCTGCATTTTTCAAGCAGTTCTGCTTTGCTAACTACCTGTTTTGCATCCGACGACCTGTCAGTGATCAGCATTCTCTCCATGCAGGAAATACATGGATCAACACTGTTGATGATAAGGGGAGCGTCTGCCAGTTCATTATTCCTGAACATTAGCGGCCAGGATACTGCATTGGCATAAGTAGGAGCACGGACTTTCCACCAGGTTACGTTCTCCTGTCCTCCTGTAAGTCTGACGACGTGAGTATCGTCTCCTCTTGGTGCTTCAATGGCACCCCAACCCATTCCGTCAGCCTTTTTAAGGTGTGCAAGAAGTTTGGGCAGTTTGGGTTCCCACATGAGAGGGCCTTCAGGAAGTCCATCCATTACATTTTCTATGATATCCAGTGACTGGTAAACCTCCAGGACCCTTACAAGGAAACGGTCAAAGACATCTCCATAAGCCTTGCCGTAATAATCCTGGGGAACGATGGGTTTGATATCCATGTCGCCATAGGCTTCATAGGGAGCAGACCAGCGCAGGTCACAACGGATACCGCTTGCTCTCGCGGTTGGACCAAGGGCACAGTACCTGATGGCCTCTTCGCGGGTAAGCACGCCCACTCCCCTCATCCTTGCCTTCGCTATTGGATCTTCGGTTACTACATCATAAAAAGCATCAAACTCGTTGCGGTAGAAGCTGACCATTTCCCTTACGGTCTTGTCAACTTCAGGAGTTACATCCCACCTTACTCCTCCAACCGTACCCATACCATAGTTCACTCTATTTCCGGTAAAGGCCTCCAGAACGTCCATTACTTTCTCTCTGAGAAGCATCCCCAGATGGAAAGCAGAATCGTAACCTATGGAGTAGCAGGCAACTCCGGCCCACAGAATGTGAGAATGGAGTCTTTCCAGCTCAAGTACCAATGCTCTTATGTACTGAGCCCTTGAAGGAACTGGTATATCTGCGACATTCTCAACTGCCCTGACAAAACAGGTCACATGGGAGAAAGAACAGATGCCACATATTCTTTCAGAGAGAGATATAACCTGGATCGGATTCCGGTCCCTTGCCATATACTCTATACCCCTGTGTATCGCACCTGGCCTGATAGTTGCATTTACTATCTTTTCTCCATCAATGTCCAACCAGGCAGTAATCGGTTCTTTCAATCCTACATGGACGGGGCCGATGGGGAGCTTATAAGTAGAAACATTCTCGCTAGCCATTAAATCACCCCACTCTAGGAAAGCTCCCTGACAACTTCAGGACCAGGTCCTGTTTCATCACGTCGCCAGGGTTTGATAGTCTGATCCCAGTCCTCCGGAAGAAAGACAAGGGCTTTGTTGGGAAGTCCGTCAAAATCTACACCAAGCATTTCACGGATCTCCCTTTCACTGTACTCAATGCCAGGTATTCTGTCGAAAAGTGATGGCATGACCAGATCTTCCTTGGGTACAGCCACACCAACCGTCATACCAAGCCTTTTTCCCTGCTCAGCAACTCTGAAGAGAGAAAAATGATAGTAAAGAGTAACCACATCTCCATCATCATTACCCGATGTGATATGGAAATGAAGAAAATCGAACTCGAAAAGCTGGTCAATCAGCTCAAGGAAACGCTCTCTCGTTATCATCAGCCAGACTTCATAGAACTGGGTTTCATTCTTGATACCGGCCTTCTGTTCCCTGAAGATATCGATAGAGATATCTTTTTCAAACTTTTCCTCAAGGCACTTTACAACTTCGTGAGGATCCTTGGTTTCTTTGACATAATCTTTACGACATGGCATTATTCAGCACCAGCCTTTACAACCGCGGGAGCTTCAGCTGCACCCTGAAGAAGTTGTTTCTTTTTCTCTTCGAGCTTCAGGACAGCTTTGGCTGCTCCTTCAATTATTGCCTCCGGTCTTGGAGGACAACCGTGTACATAAACATCAACTGGTATTACGTTATCTACCGGACCGACCAGATTGTATGATTTATAAAAAACGTCACCCGAAGCACCACAGTTACCTATTACCATTACGACCTTGGGATCAGGTATCTGGGCATATATCCTTTCAAGTTTCGGTTTCATAAAACGTGTAACTGGTCCTGTCACGAGAAGTACATCTGCATGTTTGGGCGTCCCTACCAGTTTCATCCCGAAGCGCTCGATATCATATCTGGGGCTTATGGTTGCAACTATTTCAATATCACAACCATTACAAGAGCCGGAATTACAGGCGAAGACCCAGAGGGATTTCGGCAATACTTCGAGGTATTTTTCCAGTTTCATCATATTTTTACCCTCCTAAAGAAGTACGATCAACGCTGTAATTATGGCTATGGACAGAACAAAGTACCCTAAATAATCCTGAGCCAGTCCATTGTGGACTGAAAGCATAACGTCGTAATACGGACGAAATACCTTGATAAAGCCCCAATAGGCAGAATCAGCAGGAACTGAAATATTCTGGCCATCTTCCGGTACATCGTTACCGGAGAAATAGATCTCATCCTGGTACGTCCCCTCCTTGTAATCCTGACGCCCGCTGTTTCGGAGCCAGAGAGTAAAGAAGGAGGCAATGGCCAGGAAAATAAGCCATGAATAGACATCCCAGTATCCAAAACCGGTAACTACTTTAGTCCACATCAGAAG
Organism: Synergistales bacterium; assembly: GCA_963666205.1. GTDB lineage: Bacteria > Synergistota > Synergistia > Synergistales > JAFGMB01 > JAENYO01. The sequence continues at coordinate 2,741,000 of OY762654.1, read as the reverse complement.
GCACCTCCCATGATGGCAGCAATATAGCCAGCCTGATCAACCAGCGCCTTGGCTGCCGGCTCTACAAGATGAGAGAGGGCCCAGGTCGGGAAGAATGTCAGGAAAAGGACTGCTACCGTTAGAATTCCCATGCCCGCAAGCATGGTGGCAGGAACTTTTTTGACATCCGCCATCCTGTCCTGTTCAGGACCCAGGAAGGCAGTCTGGAAAACCTTCACGAAGGAGGCAAGTGTCAGAATGGACGTTACCAGGGCCACGACTGTCAGAACGGGATGCACTGCAAAACTTGACTGGTAGATCAGCAGTTTTGAGGCAAATCCATTCATAGGAGGAAGTCCTGCGATGGCTGCAGCAGCGACAACGAACATAAAGGCTGTCATCGGTGATTTCCTGACAAGTCCTCCCATTTTGTTCAGATCGCGGGTTCCTGTCATGTAATAGAGTGTGCCGGCTGTAAGGAAAAGGAGTCCCTTATACATGGCATGGTTGAAGATGTGGAAAACTCCACCCTTCAATGCCGTAAAACCATACTCGGCAAGGGCCTGTGGATTTCCAAGGGCAAGGAGACCTACTCCTACACCCAGAAGCATGTAACCCGTCTGGGACACAGCGTGATAAGCCATAAGGCGTTTGACCTCATGCTGAACAACCGCCATTGATACTGCAATGAACATGGACAGGAGTCCAAATATAATGATGATCCAGGCCACTACCTGGTTTGACATGGCCAATCCGTAAATTGAGAAACAGACCCTGAAAAGTCCATAGAGGGAGGCTTGGCTGACAGTGACAAGAAGACAGCTGACACTTGCAGGAGCTTCACCATATGCATCAGGGATCCAGAGGTACATGGGAAAGGCTCCGCATTTAAGGGCAAGAGCCGATATCAGGAAAGCAAGGGCCACTTTTTCAACAAGACCCAGGTGGATCAGGCTCCCGATTGCAGCCATATTCAGAACGTTATATCTTCCATACAGGAATCCGATGGCAACAAGAACAAGCATTGCTGCCAACTGAGACAGAAGCATGTATTTAAAGCTTGCCTCTATCGCCTGTGGTCTGTCCCTCCAGAAGGCCACCAGACCATAAGAAGCTACGGAAGCGATCTCAAGGAAAACGAAGAAATTGAACAGGTCTCCGGTAATCATCATTCCCAGCATTCCAACGGTAAGAAGCAGGTAGAGGGAAACGAACCGGGAAAGTCCGGAGAAACGATCCATGAAACTCAGGGAGAACCATGCACCAGCGAGAGAAGTTATAGAACCGGCTAATGCCATAAAAGCACTTAAGGCATCAACTTCAAGGATAATTCTCACCGGTAGTTTCATACCGGATGGGAGGGTAAGGGCAAACTTCTCTGCTCCCATCACATATACCTGTATGCCGTTTACGGATACCTGGTGCCACAGGGCCAGGGCAATGAGAAATACAGAAGATGATATGGCGATAAACCATGCATTTCTTAGTGTCTTGCCTCCCATGTTAAATACTGGTGTAGCAAAGGCTCCAAGCAGCGGAACGGCCAGGAGGAGTGCGGGTAAATGTGCATGCCAGTTCATCCTCTTAACCTCCTTAACTCATCTACATTAAGCGTTCCGTAGTGCTTGTAGATCAGCATTGTAACGGAAAGCATAAGTGCTGAGGTGGCAAGGGCTATGACTATGGCTGTCAGTGTGAGTGCCTGTGGTGTAGGCATAACCATTACATCCACATCTCCCGAGAGAAAATGTACAGGTACATCACCATTTAATCTGTAACCCAACGTAATAAGCAACATATTGACAGCTGATTCAATTATGCTTATACCAATGGCAATCTTGATCAGATTCTTTTCCCTGAGGATTGCTAGAACTCCCATAAGAAAAAGGATTCCGACCACAAGGAAGGGCATATTACCTACTGTCATGGCCTGTTTCCCCTCCCATCTCAATAAGGTTGAACATACGGGTCCCCTTGAACATGTAAAGCAGGATCAGGGTCAGACCACCAGTGACCTCTATACCCACAGCTATATCCATGAGAGCGATCGTTCCTGAAGGAGGGATGATCCCGTGCGCTCCGCCAGCAAGAGCAACCGCTTCTGGCACAGCAAGAAAATTGTAAAAGAAAGAATTGGCCATTCCAGAGAATCCAAAGAGAAGGAAAAGAAGCAGGCCAACTACCAGAAGTCCATTGTAGATACTGAACTTCACCCAGGAAAGTAACTTCTCTCCTCCGTAAGCTACCAGCAGAAGGGCCATGAAGGTAGCAACTATAGCTCCACCCTGGAATCCACCGCCGGGAGTAACATCTCCATGTATTATCACGTAGGAGCCGAAAACTACCATGAACCATGCAAACATGTCACAGCAGGTTCGAACAACAATAGAAAGAGGTTTCATTATTTCTTAGCCCCCTCTCTGAAGAGTGCTAAAACAGAACAGACAGCAGTAAACAGGACTGCAGCCTCGCCGATGGTATCAAAACCACGATAATCGAACACTATGGATGTAACCACATTTTCAGAGGAACGATCCTCCAGGGCATGGTGAAGGAAATATTCATCCATAGGCACATTTCCGGGCTCTCCGAATGGATGTATGCTATCCAGAGCACCAAGCATCAATCCCCCGAAGACAAGAGCAGCTATTATAAAGATCGTTTTTCTCATCGCATGCCACCCCCGTTACCTTTTTTGAGTCTTCCACAGGCTCTTAAGGCTATAAGATAGATAGCAGTGCTCAGGCCAGCTCCTATAGCTGCTTCAGCTATAGCAACATCTGGTGCCTGAAGTATGTAGAACTCCAGGGAAAGGACTAGACTGAAAGCAGCCAGAGCAAGGATAGACGAAAGAAGGTCACGGAACCAGATAGCATAAAAGGCGGAAATGATCAGTACCAACAGTACAAACAGGTGTAAATATTCCGTCATTCCTTAACACCACCTTTACTTGCTTTCTCTACAAGTCTGTCTACGACTGCAAATTTGGGTGAAACTCCGCTGCGATGAGCAGCCCTTGCAATCGCATGGGCGCTGGTTGCATTGGTAATAAGAAGCGCAAATACCGCTATCAGAGTATGAATTATCAGGACCAGAAATCGGCCTTCGCCCAGGGATACATATTTTGAAATAGCAAAAGCTACAACAGCAAGTGATGTAAATATAGAACCGAAGGTGGTGCATTTTGTTGCACCATGCATACGGGTGTACACATCAGGAAACCTGAAAAGGGAAAAAGCGCCAAGGGTATTAAATACAAGACCGATTCCAAGCAGGATAGCAACAAAAAATATTTCCATGGTCTTACATCCCTCCCTCTATGTAGCGCGCGATAAAAATGGTCCCGACAAATGATAGTGCAGCATAAACTATTGCAACGTCTATCATAACGACAGAATCATTTATCACTCCAACAATTATCATAGCGGCTACTACAAGAGTATTCAGGGAATCAAGAGCTACCGCCCTGTCAGGTTTTGTAGGACCAGCAATCAGCCTGAAGGATATAACAAAAATAAGAATCCCCAGAATGGCCGCTGCCCCGATGAAAAGCTGGATACTCATTCCGCCAACCTCCTTGCCCACTTGGCAAATGGGCCGTAAACATCTTCTTCGCTGGGAGAAACATCCTTGACATATATCCAGTGAATGTAGAAGGAACCATCCTCCTCATCTACATCAACCGTGATAGTACCAGGTGTCAGGGTAATAGAATCTGCCAGGATCGTCATGGCAAGACCGTTTTTCAACCCAGGATTAAGCTTGACAATACCAGGTCTGATATCGCCTGTGATAACACGCATGGCAACATCGAGGTTAGCCTTGATCAGTCCAAGGGCAAAAGGTCCAAAGAGATAATAGATGAAACCTATCCATCTCATAGGGTTAAGTCCTTCGAGCCCCAAACGCTTTCCAGAAGTCCAGGTACGGGCCGCATAAGCAAGCACTAGTCCCAGGAGAGCTCCGATAACAATCTCTACAGAACTGATGCCACCTCCGCCCGACCAGACTAAAAGAAGGTAAAGGATCAAGGAGAGGAAAAAAATGACCACACAATGCACCTCCCATCATAATATTAACTCCCTGTGGAGAAGGAACTGAACACACATTTAGAATACATTATACACACTGATTTCGTGGTTTGTAAAAAAAGTTAAAAGAGTAACAATGAAATTATGAAAGAGATATTTTGATATACTGTTGCAACCTTTCAGTCCATTTGATTCTGTTTCTAAATCGAAGGGAGAATTTCAGCCTCCATACCGGGACTTATTACCCCCCCCTTCTGAACCGCAAGAAAGTACCCGCAATAAGGCAGGAGACACCAGCCCTTGTAATCATAGGAATGGGGTTCGTCAGGACTCTTCCCCTTTTCGATCACTTTAAGAACCACATCTCCTATACTGATCAGGGAGCCTAACTCAAGGTGGTCAGGGGGAAGACCCTGAATAAGGAGATTTTCTGCAAGGGATCCCGGAGGGAATTTGATGCCAGCATCCAATTCAGCTTTTTCCACATCTTCGCTTAATAGAAGACTGACTTCTCTTTTAGAAAAACCGGAATGGGAATCTCCTTCTATTCCGGCCTTTTCGACAAACAAGGCTTCGAGTACAGGTCTTTTGGGTTGATTTCTTTGCTTACTGAGACAGATAGCTAGAACTTTTCCCATGGTAGAGGACCTCCTGAAAACATGGAAGAACTTTTAATGAGGAGAACATTTCGAATGGAATAACGAAAAAGGGAAAGCGAAATGTCACAGGTCACTCCGAAATTTTAGCAGAACCATTGTTAGAAGTCCCGATATTTCTGCATTTAATTACATTTTTTTCTTGAAGATATGGATAGTTGGCTGCAATTATGATAGATTTGTCGGACTTGTCTGGAGCTGAGGTTATTGGCCCAGGAATTTCGATGTTCAGATTCTGATTATCTTATTGACAGGAAGGGTCTTTCCATGAATCGATCCCACCGAAGGGTTCTTATCGCTGACAGTGCACTGCTTATGGTAGCCTTATTCTGGGGACTTGGTTTTATAGCCTCCAAAGATGCACTTTATTCTTTTCCCATTTTCTGGCTAACTGCTGTTCGTTTCGGATCGGCATTTGCTATTATGCTGGCCCTGTTCTGGAATAAGATCATTGACATAAAATACAGGGAAATTAAAGCAGGAACCATCATCGGAATATTTCTTTTTATGGGTTTTATCACGCAGACGGTGGCCTTGAAATACACGACTGTTGGCAAAGTCGCTTTTTTAACCACGATCTATGTTATCCTGGTTCCCTTTATATCCTGGATATTTTTGAAAAGATATCCAGGAATAACCGCGTTTATTGCATCTCTGTTCTGCCTTGCCGGAATGGCTCTTTTAACGCTGGACTCGGGTTTTTCCTTAGGTACAGGTGAAGCTCTTACTATGACATGCGCCGTTTTTTTTGCTATTCATCTTCTTCTGATAGAACACTATGTAAAAGATATGGATCCTGTTTTAATCGCTGCAGTTCAGATAGGCATGGTTGCGTTATGCAGCCTGTTAGCAGCTATGACAATTGAAACCTGGCCTTCACAGATTTCATCTTCGTCATTATGGAGTATAGGTTTTTCTTCTGTTTTTTGTACAGTTCTTGCCTTTGTTATACAGACAACTGCACAAAAGTTTACACCTTCGACCCATACTGCGATAATTTTGAGCATGGAATCTGTTCTTGGAGCAATTTTCGGAATTATCTTACTGGGAGATCCTTTCACAATAAGAATAACAGCTGGCTTTGCCCTGATCCTGATCGCCGTATTGATCACAGAATTAATGCCCTATCTGAAAAACATCACTCTACTATCAAAAGGTAATTCTTCAACTGCTATCCTGAAACAGAAATAAAGAAGTCCCGGCTCTCAAAAGGGCCGGGACTTCTTATATATCGTATCGATTTAAAACAACCCGAAATATCAGACCAGGAACATGGTTATGTAAAGGAAGAGCGATACTGACCAGAGTGTAACGCTCATCAGGATCATCTTTGCCCTGTTAAGGTAACATAACTCTTTCTCTGTGTTAAATCTGCTTATTATTCCACTTTCAATGATCGAAGTTCCCAAGATCCATACAACAGCAAGAAGGAAAAATTTGAAGACGCTGACAAAATAATATGAGCTGTCAATATAGGCAAAAGCCACCACAAACTGGGAAACCAGCAGAAAGCCAATAAGCCATCTCAAGGGATGTATCTTTTTATTTGTAAGTTCCATATTAAGAAGACTGTAAGGATTAACTAAATACCTGCAGCAATTGTAAGCCCCGTTAGAGATGTTCTGTTTGATAGCAATATCTTCCATATCCATTTCCCCTTCTTTTAAAAATTGGGATGCCTGCAAAAAAACAGTACAAAAAACACACTGTAGGATGCATTCCACCTTATCTTAATTATAATACCACTTCTTTTCCCTTCAGTTCCCTCCATCTGAAAAAAAAGACAGGAATATTATAAATTCATGACAGAATTTGCATTTCCAGTAAAGCAGGAAAGGGCTAACAGATAAACCTGTAAGCCCTTTCCAATGAAAAAACACTATTAAGAATAGATTAATATCCGCAATTGATCGAATTCAGGATATTAATTGTCTGAGATGGCTTATATCCCTTTCAATACTGGCAAGAAATGTCAAACGTTTCTCATGTTCGATCTCAAGAGCTTTGGGATCAGTTTCAAGATAACGCTTTCTTTTTTCCAGTAATGCCAATCTCTCCATCCTTTCCTTAAGAGCCTTCTCTTCATCGAGAAGGGCAAGGCGGCTGTCGTCTTCTTGGACAAAAGCCCTGCTCATGGCTTTCCCTTCCTTTCTATTTTCAGCTTTCGAAACAATTTAAAGTTATTCAAGGGGAATATTAAACAAAAAGTGCTCTGTCCCCATAACTCCTTGTAAATTCTGATCGAGGTAATTAACCTGTCCATATACCATGAAGCATTGTAATTACATCACAGTTATTCCCAATACATTCAGAATTTATACCAGCTTCTCTTGCAACTCGATCTCACTATATATTCAAGTTTTAAATACCGAATTCTGGGATAAAAGTATTATAGTCAGTATTGGTGAAATGTCAAGAAAGATTTATTCATAATAGTTAATCCCGTATTCCAGGGAGAACAGTGGAAGTTTTCATTCGTAGGATAATTGCAATCTGACGTTAACAGGGAGTAAATCCTGGACAACCAACGTCTAGCGATATATAAAGGAGAAGTTAGAATTCAAAAAGACCAGACAAAGATTTCCCACAGGTAAATCTTTTATTTTCTCTGTCTAGAGAAAGGATGCAAAAACAGTTCAACCACCTCATATCATCCTTGAGGGGGGGAATTCATTTATATTAAGGTAGATCCGCTTCCTGATACTTGTAATCCAAAGTGGGGAGGGAATAATGACGAATTCCAGAAAGGAATTTCTTCGCGGAGGTCGAGCCATAACACCCATTCTTATAGGAATCATGCCCTTTTCTATTGTTTTCGGGTATGCCATGAAAAATGCTGGACTTACGGGAATTCAGAGTTCTTTTTTTGCTCTTTCACTTCTAGCAGGGGCATCACAACTAGCAGCAGTCCAATTATATACTGCCCACACACCGGCTTTTATCATAATTGCAACGGCACTTGTAATAAACCTGAGATACGCAATTTACAGTCTTTCTCTTCAGCAAATTCTAAAACACAGATCCTTTGTAGAACGTCTTTTTGCTGCTTTCATAATGTCCGATCAATCCTATGCTTTTACAATGTCAGAAAGAGAAAGTAATCCAGGGAACAGATTCCTTCCCTGGTTCTTCCTGGGAGCTTCATTAGTTCTATATTCCTCATGGCAGGCAGGAATATTCCTTGGATATAACCTTGGAACGATCATTCCCGAAAGACTCTCGCTGGACTTTGCCATTCCTCTGGTATTCATGTCTCTCCTGATACCTCACCTGAAAGGAAGAGACAGGCAGATATCCGCTCTTGTCGGAGCCGTTGCTGCCGTTATCCTTGTACCCAGATTCCCTCTTCAGTCAGGACTATTGATATCCATTTTCATAGGAATAGGATCTGGAATGGCTTATCGAACTTTTCAGGAAACCAGAAAGAGAAATATCTGATGTACTATTATCTGCTCTTCGCGACTATTGCTATTTCTTCTCTGGTTGTGAAAGGTCTTTTTCTGTGCTTTATTCCTCTCCGGAAAGTGACCCCCTTTTTCGAGAATATTCTCAGGTATATACCTCCTGCAGCTCTAGCTGCACTGGTTGTGCCTTCACTTGTATATTCAAAAGGCTCAGCCGGGATAGCCGTCTCTTTTCCAAGAATACTTGCCGGGACGATAGCCTTTCTTGTGGCCCTCAAAAGCAGGAATATTTTTGTAACAATTGTTTCGGGAATGATCCTGTTATGGATCTTTTCATTCGCCATCCACTTTTAGTTATCCTTCCCAATTCGTCCATTCATTTCACTCTCTTTACCAGGGAAGATATTCGGATGCAGACAAGCTTAAATACAATAAAAAAACCCTATAGAAGGATTTTTTGACTGTTCTTTTGTACTATGATCAGATACATCCCCCAAGTTTGCAAGAATTCTCCCTTTACATTTCTTTGCTATAAACAGGATATTATATTTTATCTGAGCTTCTCAAGATATCCGCAGGTTAAAGCATTTCGAGAGTTTTCCAGAAGGGGGCGCTTTTTTCTTACATCATATAGATATTCCATATCTATATCACAATGAAGAACACATTCTTTCATGGGGGGCAACATGCAAACAATCTCTCCTCTTGGATCAATAACGTAAGAGCCTCCTGCACAGAACATTTGACCTTCCATCCCTGCCTTGTTGCAACAAACGAACCAGCACGTCTGGGACATAGCCTGACCTTGGCTTATTATATGCCAGTTCTTCATGCACTCTAAAGCAGTATTGGGATCATTTACACAGGCTGCTGATGGATTGACCAGAATCTCGGCACCCATTTGAGCAGATACCAGTGCGTTTTCAATGTGCCAGGAATCCTCACAGACCAGCAATCCAATTTTTGCGTTCTTCCCATCGGCCACAGTAATTTTATCACCCTGCTCAAAATTCAAATGTTCAGTGTATCCTCCATAGTTACAAAGATGGGTTTTGCGATGAACAGCCACGGAATGTCCATTGGAAACATATTCGCAAGCAATATACATACGATGGAGTTGCTCGCCATCAAAGGTGGGATAACTGATTATGATGTCAACAGAAAGTTCCCGGGACATTTTTCTTATAGAACACATATTTTCTTCAATTTCAACCACAAGTTTTTTTCTTTTAGTCTCACTGAGTGAGTTTTTCTCTATACTGTATCCGGTCAGGAACATCTCCGGGAATATCACCATTTCACTTGCGGAATTCAGGACACTGTCTCTGATAATCTTTTTGGCTTTTGCTGCATTGCATGAAACATCCAGAAGGATGCTGGTTAACTGAGCAATTGTAATGGTAAACTTCAAGGCTACATCACCTCATTCAATTCATGATAAACCAATAAGAAAGGCAAGAGTTTTTTCGCATTCAGCAAGTCAAAATCCACCAATAGGCAAGCCTCAAAAAAGCTGTAATAAATCCTCTGCCTGCAGTGAACAGTTCATTTCAGTACGTTCAAAAACCTTGCGAATATTTAGAGGTATGGCAATACGAAAATAATAGATATAACACTTACGGAAAAGACAGGTAGGTGCCTTTCTGATTCTAACACTTATGACGACTGGCATGGTAGAACTCCTTTCCTCGTATGAAACAAGCCAAGCCCGGAAATGGACCTTGCTTTCTTATACTCGACCTGGTGTTTCTCTTAATCCAAGCTGAAGTATTACTTCATATTCCTTTGCCTGTTGATTCAGCTTCTCAGGAAGTTATTTCCCGGAAGCAGTTCAACTCATGGGTGCCCTGTGTGTCACGAAATACAAGTCAAGTGATAAAATGACTTTAGCCAAAGTCAAAGGACATATGGCAGTGAAGACAACATCTTTAAGAGGAGGTTTTTCTATGACATTTTCACCAGATATGAATTCAGGTTTTACAGGATCAAAAAACAGAAGCAAGTATATTGCTCCTCAGTCAGGAATGTGCTCTTTGTGTACGCAGGAATGTCCAGGACTTTGTGAAATCACCCAGGCGGCAGTTCTGGGAAAGATGACAGTCTATCCAACAACTACAGGTGCTAACCAGATCGCGTCGGAAAAGGATTATCCGGTTGATTTCTCCCATTTCAACATAAACGGTCGTGCTTTTGGTGCCATGGGTACAGAGGCTGATTATGAACATGCCGAGATATTCAACGTTAATCTGGCTTCTGAATATGGCAGCGATAATAAAATCAAGCTGGATCTTCCTATTGTGTTACCTGCTTTGGTGAAAATGAACTGGCTTGATTATTTTGGTGGGGCTGCTATGGCAGGAGTTACCTGTATGGTAGGGGAAGATGCAAGGAACAAAGATGCTGAACTGAAAATAGAGAACGGTAAAATTACGTCATTCCCAATGCTTCAGGAAATATATGACAGTTTCTATAAATATCACCGGGGACCAGGGCAGATGGTGCTTCAGTGCAACGTGGATGACCATCTTATGGGCGTTCCCGAGATAGCCCTGAATAAATATGGATTTGAGGCCCTGGAATTCAAGTTCGGCCAGGGTGCCAAGGGGACCCAGCCGATGAACAGGCTTAGGGACTATGATGAGGCCGTGAAAAAAGTTGAGAGCGGAGCTCTTGTACACCCCAATCCATTTGATCCTGAAATAATAGAACTTAAGAAAAAGGGATGCTGTCCCAATTTTTACACTTACGGAAGATTGCCACTGTGGACGGAAGAGTCCATGGCAAAACGAATTTCTGAACTACGTGGCATGGGTATGAAAAACGTCTATTTCAAGATGGCTGGTTTTGATCTCTACGATGTGGAACGTGTAATCAATATGGCGATAGAAAGCAGAGTCGATATGATAACGTTTGATGGCGCAGGTGGCGGTTCAGGCTATAGCCCCTCAAAGATGATGAACGAATGGTCTCTCCCGACAATTTTGCTTGAAGAAGCTGTAGTAGATATATGTGCAAAACTGCAACAACAGGGAAAGATCCTCCCTGCAATGGTTATGACCGGTGGTTTTGCCAGTGAAGATCAGGTATTCAAGTCCCTTGCATACGGAGATGGATTTATTCAGGCTATAGGTGTCTGTCGTGCCTCAATGGCAGCTGCCATGACAGGAAAGACAGTTGGAGATGAGATCAAGGCAGGTAGAACGCCTGAACTGTTTAAGAAATTTGGCAGTACGATAGATGAGGTTTTTTGTGATCTGGCCGATCTCAGGGGGATATATGGAAAAGAAGCTGATAACTTTTCTACAGGAGCAATAGGAGTTTTCTCCTATCTCAACAAATTGGGATGTGGACTGAAACATTTTGCGGCTCTAAACCGGAAGTTTGACCTGAAATATCTGGACAGGAGCGATTTGATCCCCCTTACTTACTATGCAAGCGATCTTATGGGTTAAATAAATTTATTAAAAGAGACCGGCCATTCTGGCCGGTCTCTTTCAGGTGAATAGCTCCATGATGAAGAATTTATAAGTGCAATGCTTAAAAGAGAGAGGAATTTTGCAATGGCTTCTTCCTTACCATTTCTATCATGTGATTTCAATAACATCGTTGTTTCCTGCGAGAGTGTTTTCACCCTGACCTCAGACATACTCCTGGTTTGGCACTTTCTTACATGGTTTGATTTATAAGCAGCAAACCTTTTACTGCGCTTTTCATATTCGGATACTTCCACCAAAAACAAGTGAGATAAGTCCGCATCTAACATTTCCTAACCCTAAAAAAACTATTAGTGAAGACGGTATAGATAGACAGGAAATCCTCAAATGCTGTTGCATGGAAGGAGATAAGATTCACCTGGTTCAGGACCCCACCGTCAATAGACACGGAAGGATTGCTGTATATTTAGCAAATGGATTACATGACTCCCTGAAGTTGGGGTATTTACCTCAATTTGCAGAGAAAGAGATCAGTCCCTTTCTGAATTTTGGAGGAAATATCAGAGGATACATTAAAAGCATTAGACCTATCGCCAATACAAAGATACTGGGAGGAGAAATACCCCGGTGTAGACCCCTTCCCCATTGATATGGATCAGGGGTCAGCTAAGACCCTGCCTCTAGTCCGGGATCTCATTTCCATAAATTTCAGTTCATTTCTGAGAAAGCTGTGGCTCAGAGTGTCACATTCTTCGAGGATATCTTAATGGGAATAAGACTTAATGTTTAGAATATTTTGTATTCCATCTTTATTCATGATTCTTCCTTTACAATAATTCATGGGAGCCACCCTCCCCTAGAGTAATTCGTTACAGTGCCCTGAATCTCCCCCGGATCAGGGCATTTTTTATTTTCTGGACTCGAAAGCTTTTGCCAGGACTAGATCAAGGATTTTAATTGACCTGTGATTTCCTCATAAGATTTAAAATCTACTGATATTACTCTTTCGGAGATGAAGTCCGTGAAACAGATATATTTGGATACTAATTCCAACCATTTTATGGAATTCAGCAGTAAATGTTCGTATACTGAAAAGCTTAAAAACAATAAAAAAAAGCAGCCAACAGAACGTTCTCTGTTGACTGCTCGTTATCATATGATGGAGGCGCGGGGAATCGTGACGCCTCCACCAGCTTGCCTCCAACATATTCCAATTACTACATTGTTAAATTTCGTTTCATCAGTTTATGGATACTGTTTGGATACTATTTATGGATACTTTCTGGATATTGACATTTATTTGAACCTGACTAGTACTTCCAATCTCTAGAATTGAAATATTTGGGATTGAGATGTGGAATGTTATGTTTATGGCAACAATTATAAAAATCCAAGTCTGTGGAGAAACCTTTTTCTCAATAGCTCTAGTTTTAACCACTTTTGCTCTGGAGATGAATTAACATATCAAGCCACTACAGAAAGACACGCGTTTTATGCATTAAAGTTACGGAATGTTTCTAATTCAAAAATCCATTCAACATGATGGCTGGCCATTCTGCCTTAAAGCCAAAATGGGATATAACCATAACTAAAGTGATGAGAACACATATAGCTAAGTAACTTTTCAACGCATTCAACCAGAATTTCCTAATGACTTTCATGGCAATAAAGATAAAAAGCGAAACGACAAAAGCAAAGGTCCACATCTGAGCTGGGTCAAAATTTACTCCAATTATTTCTTTCGATATCCCCATTACCAAAACACCGGGTGCCAAAAAAAAGGCAACAATAGCAGCCAGAATCAACAACACTATTGGTGCCCAATCGTTTTTCCCCTCATCATTTTTGCTCATCTTCATTCTCCCTCCTAAAGTATGTATTTGGCCAATCTTTTAACAGAGATTGAAAAACACTCTCATATGTTGCAGATAATACGATCGCGTCGGGGATAAAATCTCTTTTTTATTATTTTGATAAAGATTAGATTCATAGAATTGCAAGGAAGATTAAACGCCTATCAGATCCCTACAAATACTTCATTATCAAAAAGTTATTCATCCTAAAACTTTTTAACACAACCCATTAGCAGCGGGGGTTAATTCACACCGGCAACCGTTTAAGCAGGTAAGTCTGGAGATGACTTTAATTCTTCTTCAATAAACTAAAAATGGGGTTCTCTCATCACTCAATAATGGAAGGTACACAAATGTCACTCTCTAAAGAAATATTAACACTATAATTTTTTCACTTCAACGATAAAATGCAACCAATGCACTTAACCAGTCCGTCAAGTCTGATCTCATATAGAAATTTAGATAAATTATTCCATTTATATTTACATAAAATAAACTCCCGAAGCTTGGATGTGATCTTTTTGTTGGTCTCCGTAAATAATCTATAACCTTACTCCATTGATTGTAAACTGCATTTCATACTCATAGAGTTCGACTTTATCCATGACTTCAGCAGCATACTTGAGCTTTTCATCCACATTCCTGGCAATGATAATGCCTTTAACCTCTTTACCATTAGCAAGGTTCTTTTTTACCCAGCCCATATAACGTGCAAGTTGTCCGAGCGCTCTATCAGGACCTCTACTCAGTTTCAGTTCAAAAACCACAAAATTGTCATGAGAATCCACAGCAAGAATATCGATAGGCCCGACCTGGGTCGGATATTCTACGCCACTTCTTTCATCTTCATCCAGAAAAAGGCTCAAGCTTGAATTACCCACTTGAAGAGACTCAATATTCTTAGCAATAAAGTCCCGCAAATGGCTTTCTACGGGAAATCCCAGGTTCACATTTTCTTCCTCGCATTCTTCTTCTATTAAAGGAGAAGGATCAAAAAAGGCTTCAAAGATAATATTTTCTGGATCTGTCTCCATTTTAGAAACTTTAAGTTTTCCCTCTTCATTCTTTATAACCCCCCAGACTCCATGTTTTTGAGGGTCATACCATTCAACTTGCCCATTGCCTGTTGTGAACAGGAAATTATTGCTTCCATTGGAAATGCCGACTTTTTTACTTCCATAATAAACGCTACTTGGGTGATTAACGGTACAAGCTATTATCTGACACCTAATAGTATTTTCCTTAGTTCCAGGATATTTGGGGGTTATGTAAGACATGATCTGTTTGTAACTTGCCCTACCATCCAATGTTTGAACAGCTTCTTTAACCATTTCCCATACAGGCTTGTATCCATTCATAGCATTGCCCCCTCCAACAGATTGCTTCTTTACACCAAAACTTATTATTCCCAGCCCATTCGCACTTTTGTCTTATCTCTTGCCTCAAAAATGGTGTGACTGGTCAACAATAAATCTAGACTTGCCCATACACGTCCACTTGGCCAAATCTTCCCTGTCTTAACTTCCTGGAGAGGTTTAATTGGATTCCCAAGCCAATATAAATAGTGTAAATCATTCATTGTATTATTATTGATTTTCTTAGAGAAAATGCTTCTATCATCTGGTGTATCTGTAATAGCATATTCCTTAATATGAGGGATATCTGTAATAGCATATTCCTCAATATGACGGATACTTTGTAACTTTCCATTATATCGGAACCCGATATAATTTGGAGGCTCCGTGGGCCAACCAGCTTTCCCTCCTAGAGGATGGAAATAGATATTCTTATCTTTTACTACATCAATAAAACTTAAGTCCTTTACAAACGTATTCTTTGATAAAGAAACAACATAAACGAGATTTGATTCCTGTTTCTGCATGCTTATGATACCTCCCAAATATTTCTTCAATTCCGATACAAAGATTTGTTTTTTCTTCACAGCTTTCAGATTTTGTGTCAACTCATATATTTGCCTCCAGCTCCTATAATCAACTGGATAATTATTTACCGTTTTGGGCAGTATTTTTTTTGCAAAATCAGGAAAACATTCTGTGAGAACTATTATTTTGCATAGCTTCCTTGGACTGCTACGAAATCTTAATGAGTAACGGAATAATTGCTGAACATCTGGCAACCAATAGCCTCTTTTTGCCTCTAGAATAAAATGGAAATTTTCTGCTTCAATTTCAATATCAGTGCGACCATTGCCTGACTCAGATTTTTGGAGTGTAATTTTGAGGCTATCGTTTATAATTGCTTTGTCGTAAATGCTGAGAACAAAAGAAGTTAGAAATTCAAGACTGTTTGAAAGGGCATAACCTATGCTATATGTAATGTCATCCTCTTTTGTCCCCAAGAGTTGAAAAACACTGTCGATTTTTTCCTTGTTCAAAAATAGCTGTGTCATATATTTCCCCCCTTCACGATATTTGATAATTTCAGTAATAAAAGTAATCTCGAAATAGATCTAAGCAGCAAAACAAGCTTACCGTTTTGCTACTCTAAACTCCAACCTGCAGTAAGATCCGTACCTATATTCGAGTTTGCCAAGCCCAACCATAAGAGAAGCAAAGTGGCTGGCATACTTCGGACTCATCTTCAAAGTGTTCTTGAAATAATCACCAAGCCCTCCAGGTTTTACTCCATCAATAGCATTGCCGAGAATGAACCAGTCTTTATGAGCAAAATAATTCAGGCAATCCTCTATCAAGTCGTTTGCAAACCTTTCAGATGAGTTCTTTGTACCAGTATAAATTTTAATATATTTTTCACCAATGTCGGCACGGAATGACTTTTTCCGATTTCCCTTTGCAAGAGTTTCAAGAAATATATGCTTCAAAATGGAAGGCTCTCCTTTCTGTTACCAATGTCCGAGATCATTCATCCATGAAGTAGTCTGAATCGATTGCCATGATTTGATAGGTCGCTACCGGAGAAACCCCCACCCCGAAGTCGATCATATAATAAGAAAGATCTTCTCCATCTATAAGAACCAGACTGCTCTGTATGTCTTTCACATAATCACGGGCATGAGAGGTAAAAGATCCAGTGGTTATGAATATCCCTTTCCTGGCCTTCTTACCCTGAAGTGCGCCCACAAATTTTTGTATTTCAGGTCTGCTGACAGTCCCTTCCCATCTCTTCGCCTGTACATAAACCACATCAAGGCCCAGGCGATCTTCCTTTATAATCCCATCTATACCACCATCACCAGTTTTACCGATGGCCTGTCCTGCATCCTTCCGTGAACCTCCATAGCCCATCTTTAAAAGAAGCTCGATCACAAGATTCTCAAAAAAGCTAGGGCTGCATTCAATGACCTTTGAAAGCAGTTCCTGGGCAAGATTATGGCGCAAGGTCTGGTATGATGCCTCCAGGTTCTCTTCCGGAGTCTGAGTGTTTTCAGTTTTTGGGACTTCTCTACTGATGGAAGGTTTATTGTTGTTCTTCTTGGAATTATTCTGAAAAGCTACAAATTCGGGAAACCGCTTTAAGTAATTCACATCGATCTTGCTTAGGTTTTCCGATAAGACCTGCCTGCCTCTATCTGTGATGGTATAGCTGCCTCTGGCAGGTGATTGTAACAACAATGCCTTCTTGAGATATGTCCTTGCCCAACCGACTCTGTTATCAAAAATCCTTTGTCTGCCACTCGGCAATAGTTCCTCACGTTCGGCGGGAGTCAGTTTAAAATCTGCAGCAAGAAGTTCGATCATTTCTTGTTTCGTATGCTCTTTACCATCGGAAAGGTGTTTCAAGAACGGCAACAATAGAGATTGATAATCCGGTATGGTAATTATGGGAACCACTCCTTTATTATCTTTCTATGAAAGCATCTGCCATTACCATAGCACTAAGACCCACTTTTATAAATACAATCCTTTAGCATAAGAAGAAGACCGGACAATATCGCTGCCCTGCCCTATTGATATAACTCCTTCGGAGATGAAGTCCGTGAAACAGATATATTTGGATACTAATTCCAACCATTTTATGGAATTCAGCGTTAAATGTTCGGATACTGAAAAGCTTAAAAACAATAAAAAAAGCAGCCAACAGAACGTTCTCTGTTGACTGCTCGTTATCATATGGTGGAGGCGCGGGGAATCGAACCCCGGTCCGACAAGGGCCAGTAATGGAAGCCCTACGGGTGTAGTTCCTGTTTAGTGTCGAGCCAAATACCCCAGGAACAGGATATTCAACCCCAATCTCCGTTGATCTTTCCCACCCGGACCGGAGCTTGCCGGATGAGGCATTCGCCTGTTATGACGTCGGCAGGAAACCCGGCGACGAAATTCCCTGAGACGTGGCCGCTATCTAGGCAGCCAGTGCGTAATTATTGTTGGCAATTATTGTTTTTTTCCGTTTGTTAACGAGGTTACGGAGACCTCGACCCGCTCTTCCATACCCTCCAACTTGCCGTCGAAACCAGTCGCCCCCATAAGTTTTATCTTAAACTGTTCAATCCCTGTTTTTCAAGGCCTGCTCCATTGAACGTTTGGCGTCACGTTCAGCGATACTGTCACGCTTATCATGCTGACTCTTACCTTTAACAAGGGCTATTTCCACTTTTGCTCTACGGCCACCCTTGATGTAAACCGACAACGGAACCAGAGTAAGTCCTTTTTCCTTAACCTTTCCCAGTAACCTCATTATTTCATAACGGTGCATCAGAAGCTTTCTGGGTCGTAAAGGTTCATGATTGTAGAAACTGGCCTTGTCGTAAGGAGAAATATGAACATTCAATAGCCAAAGCTCTCCATCCTTGATACTGGCGTAACCATCCTTGAGATTCAGACGACCAGCCCTTACCGATTTAATTTCAGTACCTGTAAGAACTACACCGCATTCAAAGGTATCCAGGATAAAATAATCATGTCTGGCTTTTCTATTCTGCGCTACTTTGTGATCATCCATTAATTCTCCTCCGATGCAGATTATAACAGGTTAGTCAGTATTAATCAAGGCAGGTTGCAACGACCTGTCATCTACAACTTTGTCAGGAAAAAAGAAAAATCCTGGCAGAAAACGCCAGGATTTCGTTCCATAATTGGTCGGGGCGAGAGGATTCGAACCTCCGACCTCCTGATCCCGAACCAGGCGCGCTAACCAGACTGCGCTACGCCCCGAACGGCGGAATTGTATCATTCCGACAAGTCTGCGTCAAACATTAAAATACATCCTTCATTGATGATTGATACAATATCCTTCGTTTCGGATCCTGAAATTAAACTATCTTACCTTATATTACTGTTTCCTTCATCTTCCAGGGGTGCATTAGGTTTGCTGGAAGAACCCTTCCTTGGATTTTTCCAGTCAAGTTTTCTACCGGCAACTGGATCATGACTTATCGGTACCTCTGACCATCCCCAGGGAGTCACCAGTATGAAATGGAAAGTGACTCCTTCGCTGTTCAGAGCCCTGATATGCTGCAGGTATCTTATGACTTCTCCCATTATCCAGTTATCACAAAGGATCCAGACCCGTTTACACAATCCCCTTGCGAAAAGGGCCGAATGATCAACGGCTATCCTCATGCCATCATCAAAATCAGCAGGACCCAGACAAAGAACTATCATATCCTTTTGACCCGAAGGTTGAGAGGTCCCGGGAAAGAGGTCGGCAAAGTCCTCTACCCATTCCAGTTCTCTTATGAGTTTTTCAGGATCGCCAGGAACGGAACCATCCATCATTGAATAAAGGTCTCTTTCAGTCTCATCCCTGTCTTCATATATAAGCTCAGACATCCAGTTCTGAACCTGGTCTATCACCCTGGTAATAAAATGGGGAAACCTTGGGGTAGACATTTCCCGAAGTATTTCTCCAATAGTCCATTCCTTATCTTTATCATGACGGGAATGCATACTTTCCAAACCCCCTCCTGTAAAAGGCATTTTGTCCGATTTTTGCAAGCATAGCACAAAGACATGGAAATGCAACACAGGAAAAATGCGTAGAACAGAAAGTACTATGGTTATGATCCCCCGTATGTGTTATAAAATGCAGTAAGTCATAAGCCATGGAGTCATTGATCATGAAAGGTTCTTATGGAAGGAGAGATAATTCTAATGACACCTTTTACGCTAAATACAGATAAGGTCCAGTTTCTTATGATCGATATACAGGAAAAACTTTTACCGGCTATAAACGATCATGACAAGGTCCTCCGAAACAGCGTTAAACTCGCAAGAGCAGCTACGACTCTGAATGTTCCATTGAAATATACAGAACAATATCCCCGCGGACTGGGGGGGACTTCAGAGGATCTGCTTAAGGTACTTCCCCCTGATTCGGAAAGGTTCGAAAAAACTCACTTTTCCTGCATGGCCGAAGCGGGTTTTGAGTTATTCCTGAATGATCAGACCAGAGAACAGGTCGTTGTATTCGGCATTGAGAGTCACATATGTGTGTTTTCTACTGTGATGGCAATGCTTGAGAAAAAGATTAAGGTTATAGTGGCTGTTGATGCATGTGGAAGCAGGGTATGTCAGAATCATAATTATGCCATGGATACCATGGGCCGATATGGTGCTATGATAATTCCGTCAGAATCAGTCATTTATCAGTTGATCTGCAGGGCAGGTACCCCACAGTTCAAGGAGCTTCTGCCTTTATTCAAGGAAACGGAGTAAGAATATTTGAATTCATTACCTGAAAACTTCCTTCTATTCCTTGGAACATCCGGAGCCAGGTTTTCGATGATGTATCAGATGAGAGCTTCAGGTGGTATGTGGATAAGGATAAACAAAAAAAATCTGGTAATCGACCCAGGTCCCGGGGCTCTGGTAAAAATATGTGAAATGTTACCTGACCTTGATCCAACAAAGATAGATGCTATTATCCTGACACATCGTCATATAGACCACAGCAACGACCTCAATGTCCTGGTTGAATCAATGACCTTCGGGGGAAGGACCAGGCGGGGAACCATTGTAATACCAGAAGACAGCCTTACAGAAGGCAGTTCCATTCTTCTGGAACATCTCCGGAAACACATTGAAAGGCTCTATACATGGCAGGAAAACAAAGATATTGACCTGGATGATCATATAAGGATCAGGGGTAAAAGGCTTATTCACCACGGTGTTGAATGCTTTGGATTTGAACTTGAAAGCGAAACAACACCTGTAATAGGTTTAATTTCAGATACCAGACTTGAGGATAATTGGCTGGAACACTTTTCCAGGAGCAGGATCCTTATCGCCAATATAACCCTTCTGAAAAGAATCGAAAGGATAGACCATCTGTCAATCGAAGAAGTACCATATATACTCAGGAAGCTGAATCCGGAATTAATGCTCATAAACCACATGGGTACATCCATTCTGGAGGCAGGACCAGATAACTTGACAAAAGCGCTATGTACTCCACTAACCAGAGTTATTGCCGCAAGAGATGGAATGGTGGTGGATCTTGATAAGAGCAACGTCGTTTTACCTGGAAATAACAATGACCGCAAAATAATTGAAAGAATACAGAAAATGGTTATCCATAGAGGGAAAAGATATAAACCTGAAGGGAGAAGATGACTAATGACAGTGGACAGGTTAAAAGCTCTGGAAATGCATCGGAGATCCAAGGGAAAGATAAAGATCTATCCCTCCATTAATATCCGCAACGAGGAAGATCTTGCGATGGCGTATGTACCGGGAAGCATTCATGCCGCAAACGAGATCATAGCCGATAAAAACATGACCTATGAATACACCGGAATAGGGAACAGACTTGCTCTTATAACGGACGGTTCAGCTGTTCTGGGCATGGGCAATATTGGTCCTGATGCGGCATTGCCTGTTATGGAGGGAAAATGTCTACTTTTCAAGATTTTTGGTGATGTGAATGCTTTCCCCCTGTGTATCTCTTCCCAGAAGGCAGACGACATCATATGTGCCGCCAGGCTTATTGCTCCGACAGTAGGTGCTATAAATATCGAAGACGTTGTTACCCCAAGAACATTCACAGTGGTAAGAAAACTTCAGGAAAGTCTTGACATTCCAGTTATCTGTGACGACCAGCATGGATCGGCAGTGGTTGTTCTGGCAGGCCTGATCAATGCGCTGGAGGTTGTCGGGAAAAAACTGGAGGACATCAAGATAGTCATTTTCGGATCTGGCGCTGCGGGTATTGCTACGACGGAGCTACTGCTTTACGCGGGAGCACAAAATATAATCACACTTAACAGTTCGGGGATCCTCGGTCCTCAGAATCCCAAGATGAACTACATCCAGGAAGAACTGTCTGTAAAGATAAACCCGGAGGGAATATCAGGTGACCTTGAAGATGCAGTAAAGGGAGCAGATGTCCTAATAGGTTTTTCCGGAAAAGGCAGATTCTCTACAGACCATATCAGACAGATGAATTCAAGATCAATAGTATTTGCTCTGTCCCTTCCGGAACCCGAGATCATGCCGGAAGAGGCTAAGGCTGCCGGAGCAACAATTGTGGCATGCGGATTGAGTGAATGTATAAATGCAATGCCTAACCTTCACGCTTATCCGGGAATCTCAAGGGGGCTTCTGGATGTAAGAGCAAGAGGAGTTAATAATAACGTTCTGCTCAGAGCAGCCGAGGCCCTGGCTAGTGTAGTGGACAGGAGAAGGCTATCGGAAAACAGGATAATACCTGCATTATTCAGTGATGAGGAAACGCCACGTGTAGCAGAAGCCGTTGCCCAGGCAGCCATAACGGAAGGTCTTGCCCTGATCAAGGTCCCACCCAAACAGGTTTACGATGAAACCTGGCAGAGGCTTTATGGCGGCCATATGGCAAAACTTTAAAGAGGAGGCGGATATCCGCCTCCTCTTTCTCTGAAAATGGATTACCATAACTGTTTTACCACCACAACCTGCTTATTATCAGGATCGTCCCCAGAACTGTAACTACAATAGAGTGCCTCTCGCTCTCCCACAATATCGAACGATCAAAGGGACCATATATGTTTTTACCCGGAAATCCCTTAGGGAGAAATCTTCCAGTTCTATTCCTGTAATTTATATATCTTTCCCCGAATTTATTTTCGAGGAAGGCTTCTTCAGAAGGAACAATATAGTAGTTATACATAAGGCCAAAAATAAGAATAAAAAGTATAACAGCTGACCAGCCGGCAATTAATGACCATCCAAGACCTATGAGTCCATTACCTATATAAAGGGGATTCCTGACAATAGAATAAGGACCCCAGGTTGTAAGCCGTAAAGCCTGGAGTTCTTCTCCCCTGTATTTTACTATGCATCCAGAAGCCCAGAGCCTTATCCCCTGGCCAATTACTACAAGGGGTAACCCTATCAATGATCTAGCTCCATAAGGCCTGGCCAGAAACAGGACTGCGATGAAAAAGATCGTCCATATTCCACCCCTTAACCGGAATACCTTTTGTCCTGTGTTATTCATCAGCTTCAAAATCCTCCCTGTCTTTCCTGAATATTTCTTCTGTCATTCCCCATCCAAGCATTCTTACGGCTACTATGGCACCCATGAGTATGGCAAGATATTCTGTAAAGAATCTCCAGGCAAGAGCCATTATCCCTGCCATATTCCAGGGAACCAGGAGGCTGAAAATTATTGCCCCGCCAGCTTCGGCAAAACCACTTGCACCTGGGGTTGGAACAAAATAAAGAATGAACATAAATACACCTTGGGCAAGAATAGTCTGAACATAGTTGAATTCAAGTCCGACCGACCATATCAGCACAGGAAGAACTGAGAACAGGAATAAAAGATGCAGAAAAGAAAAAAGAACTGCTTTGATAAAAAAAGAACGCCCTGAAGTGAAAAACAAGCGGAAGTTCATATTATAGTTATCTATCTCACGATTTATCCTTCGGATCATGAACAGAACCGATCTGGGCTTGACAAGACCGATCCTTTTCAGGAGAAGGATAATTATCTGACCCCACCGTTTAATAATCTGAGGTCTTAAAAGGCTTATAACAACAAGAGTCCAGGAAAAAAGAACAAAGATAACCACATATGAGAAAAAACCGGTAAGAATATGATGTCCTCTTAGAAGTTCCGGCTCGAGTATAACCGCTAAAGGAACAACAAGACCTAGGAGAAGCATTGATAGAAGGGTTCTGGTCAGGGTTATGGCAACACCTTTTCCAATGGGCATCTTTCCCTTGTAGAGAACATATATCTGGAATGGGCCTCCTCCTGTCTGCATGGGGGTAACTGCACATCCAAAATAATGAAGCCAGGTCAGGATCAGGCCGAGTCTGAAACTTATTCTCTCCGAAGCTGCCCTTGCAACTGCGCAAAATCTTAATGCATCACAACACCATGCCATAACAACAAGGATCAGGGCTATCAACAATGCTCTTTTATCAGCCTCAAATAAAAGAGTAAGGGTTCTTCTGTCTACGCTTGTTAGAAGAACAAAAGCACTTACACCAAAAGTACATAGCAGAAATATAACAAGCCCTTTTCGAAGAGACAAACGGTTTATCCTCCTTAAATGAACTCTACCGTACACATAAGGAAATATGTGAAAGGGATCAGACAGTTTTCCGGCTGATCTCCAGGATTTTATGGACAGAATCTGGATTGAGCTGGGCAAAACCTACTTTCCAGGCCATAATAGCAGCCTGAGTACGATCTCGAAGATCCAGTTTTTTCAAGACATGGCTTACATGATTCTTGACAGTTTTTTCTGAAAGGACCATCCTGTTTGCTATTTCGGAATTACTGAAACCCTGGGAAAGCCAGTAAAGGATCTCCTTTTCCCTTGGCGTGAGTTCATAAAGCTGATCTGTTTCCTCTTTCCTCCTGTAAAAGGAGGTAAGAAGTTTTCCGGCCACCTTCGGGTCAACATAATTCTGTCCACGGCTGGCAGAACGTATGGCGGAGAGGAGCTCCACTTTTCCGGATGCCTTAAGGACAAACCCCTGTACTCCTTCAGCCGAAAGGGCGGAAAGACGATCTTCATCGTCATATGCACTTATGGCAACATAACGCACTTCACTCTGAAGATTATTAAGTTCCCTTACGACCTGCAGGCCATCAAGCCTCGGGAGGTTTACGTCGAAAAGCAATATATCGGGACAGAAACTACGAACCATTTCCAGGGTTTCGATCCCGTCTGCAGCCTCTCCAACTACTTCGATATCTACTTCAAGCTCAAGCAATTTTTTAATACCATCCCGAAACAGCTTATGATCATCCGCTACTATAAGAGAAATCTGCTGCATTACTTAACACCTCCACAAGCACTTTCAATATCAATAAAGAAAATTATGGACTGAAGTTAAAATGGTTTGACTTTCCAAAAGCGCAACCTGAGAACATTATCCTGAATCCATTTTGTATTACTCTGGCCTGAAGAGAACCCGTTTTCACCTTACATCCGGATTTGCACGAAAAGAATGCATGTTTATGTTAATATTCATACTGTCGGGGGTAATTCAGGCACCAAAACCCCCACTTCTATTGTATAGGTCTTGGTACCCAGAATGAGTCTTTAGACCTAATTATACAGCATCTTGGGATTCAGACCAGCCCCAAGAATTTTTTATAAGCCAGGGAGTTGTATTGTTTTGTCAGATAAAACCTCAGTAATTTACCCTGACATCAGTCGAAAAGTTAAAAAGGGGATAGGTTCTGCCATTGGAGATTACGATATGATATCGACAAATGACAGGATAATGGTTGGTTTATCTGGAGGAAAGGACAGTGCGTTCCTCCTTCTGGCCCTTACAGACATCCTGAAAAAAAGTCCAGTCAAGTTCGAGCTTGAGGCATGTACTGTGGATATGACAAACGGGAAAATGGATATCTCATGTATGAAGGCTTTCTGTTCTTCTCTAGGTGTCCCTTATCATGTAAAATGCCATCCTATAGAGGAGATCATAAATATCAGGGACGAAAGATCTCCCTGTAGTCTTTGTGCCAATTTCAGGAGGGGGATAATCTGTAGTACAGCTGTTGAAAGGAATTGTGATTCCGTAGCTCTTGGCCATAATCTGGACGATGTATCAGAAACGGCCCTGATGAATCTGTTCCATACAGGAAGATATCGATGTTTCAAACCCAAATTGTGGCAAAGCCGGTCGAAAATATGGGTAATCAGACCTATGATCTATATAGAAGAAAGGCTGATACAGAATGAAACTGAACGGCTTGGAATCCCGATAGCAAAGAATCCATGCCCCTACTCCGGAAAAACAGAAAGGAGCAGAACAAAGGATCTGGTTTCGAAACTTTCAGATCACATCCCGGACATCAGGCAGAAAATCATCAAGTCCTTCACTAAAATTGATACAGAAGACAGATGGGTCAGGAACAATTGAAATATTGAGTTTAAAACAAAGCATAGAGAATATCAGGTTCCTGGTGATTTCTGCTAGAATAGGAATATCTGTATCAGATGGATACAATGCGATATGAGGTTTGCATAAACGTGAAAGTCATAAGAGAGATACCAAGATTAGGAGAAATCATATGACTGTAAATGATAAGACAGTTCAGGAATACTTTTCCTGGGATCCCCAGAAAGACCCTCAATTCGCCCCTCTTATAGTAGGTGAAGGTCATATCGGAGGCAAAGGTAGATCTCTCCTTTATGGCATCAGGAAACTGTGGGACCAAGATGAAGAACTTGCAGCGAAGGTCATATTCCCACCTTCCCTTTTCTTTGCTGTGAGCATATATGAATATGTCCTGAACCAGATTGAAGATCTTGATTCACTTGTGACAAGGGATCCGGAAACAATTGAAAACCGGTTCCTGGAAACTGAATTACCTATCTACGTAACAAATTCTCTAAGGATATTCCTGACCAGGATCAAAGATCCGATCGTCGTGAGAAGCAGCAGTATCCTCGAAGATTCACTTAAATACTCTTTTGCCGGGAAGTACCTATCCACCTTTCTGATAAACGATGAAAAGGATCTTGAAGAAAGAGTCAGACTCGTGGAGAACGAGATGAAGAAGATCTTTTCCAGGGTTTATTTCCCCATAGCCGTAGCCTACCGCGAGAAGCACAGTCTTGGCACGGACCAGATGGGAATAATTGTCATGAGAGTTTCCGGAAAATGGCGGGGCAGGTATTACTACCCCACCCTTGCCGGAGTCGGATTTTCCAAATACTACAGAAGATGGACAACCAGGATCAAGCCTGAAGACGGTATAATCAGACTGGTTTTCGGGATGGGAACCACCAGTACTAAGAGAGGTTACGCCAGATCTTTCTCCCTTACAATGCCCAGTCTAAGACCAGAGGGCCAAAATCCCTTTAATATCATGAGACATTCCCAGGAACATTTCCAGGTTGTTGATAGAGAAAAACGGGATCTCGTAACAGTTCATATCAAAGACATCTGGAAGGATATTGTTCCCTTTCACAGCTGTTTCCCCGAATATGCCCAAGTCTACACCTCGGACGTTGAGGGCGGATACTTCAGAAGGATGGGAAAGGGTAGTTTCTGTATAGACAGGGATTCAAAAATCTGTTTTACCTTTGAAGAATTTGCCAATCGTTCAAAGAATTTCTTCATCAGAATGAAAAAAGTATTAAAGATCCTGGATGAATCTATGGGAGTACCTGCTGATGTAGAGTTCGCGTACCATCCTACGGAGGACCTGATCGAACTTATTCAATCAAGACCTCTATGGGTCAGGGATTCTCTACAATCAGCACCTATGCCTGATATGACTTCATCCAACATTATTCTTAAAGCCGACAGGATGGTTACGGACGGTCAGAAAAAAGATATTCCCTTCCTGGTTATGGTGGATCATAAGCTATACTGCGTTGCCAAGAACTGGTGTGATATTGCAAGAGGAATAGGACAGGTTAATTACAATCTCGGGAAAAAGAAATTTATTCTGGTCGCACCTGGAAGGGTTGGGTCAAGTAATCCTCTTCTGGGAGTGCCCGTCAGATATGATGAAATAACGAATTGCTGTTGTATCGTCGAACTTGGCATTCCCAAGGAAGGGTTTATGCCCGAACTTTCTTTCGGAACACATTTCTTTACAGATCTTGAGATCGATGAAATACTTTATATGCCGGTTTACCAGGGCGAAGACAGAAACATATTTGATGAAAGTTTTTTTGATCATAAGCCCTATGCTCTAGGACCAGATCCTTCAATAAGAATCTACACAGGTTCTTTTTCAGTATATCTGGACGGTGGGGCAAACACTGGAATCGTAATCGCAGACAAGGTTGACAAACACATTTAAGTCATAGATCAAACATGAGCTCTCAGGCAGAGGAAAGGGATTATTCCCCTTTCCTCTGCCTGTTTCCGCTTTAAGAAATTCATAAACCTAGAGTTCAATGGAATTCCGATGCAGCATATTGAAAAGATCTTCAGCTTCTCTACGGTGTTCCCCGTATCCTTTTCTACCCATAAACCCATAGGTATAACGCTTTCCCTGTTCCACCCCCGGCTGATCAAATGGATCGATCTCAAGAAGACGTCCTGTAAGTGCAACTACGTATTCGAAAAAGAATATCATTCCACCAAGAGTTCTGGGTGAAAGTTCTTCAAGTTCTATCCATAAAACAGGTTTACCGGATCTGTATATGGCTGCCGCAGTAGCCATAGCTTCAAAGGAAAGCATCTGTCCCATTTCTTTTTCATAAAGATATGATAATTCTTTCAGAGCTGGCTGATCCACCCCGGGTATGAAGATCGGATTGTCAGCTTTCTTTACTTCTATAATAGTGAAGAGTTTATCATCCGGACCTTCTGTGTACAGCTGAACCTGAGAGTGCTGATCAATACTTCCCAGAGCTCTTACAGGAGTAAAACCCTGTCCTTGTTTACCCAGACTTTCTGCACATAACTGCGCATACCATTCGACAAAATCTTCAAGTCTGTCCGAATAAGGCATCAGGACATCAATATTTCTTCCTTTTCGATAATGAAGGTAATGAAGGGCAGACAATATCCAGGCAGGATTATCCATAATCACTTTCCGTGATCTCAGTTTCCCGTCAACCTCTCCTGCCCCTTCAAGAAGCTTTTCAATATCAATTCCCATGGCAACCGCTGAAACCAGGCCGACAGCAGAAAGAACTGAATAACGTCCACCTACACCAGATGGTATGGTAAGGCTTCTACAGCCAGTATCTTTTGCAAAGGCACGCAGACTACCTCGGGACTCATCGGTTATAACGAGGACGTGATCAGGAGCTATGGATGCTCCCACTGCCATTTCCAACTGATGGAAGAAATACAGGAAGTTTGCCATGGTCTCAGCAGTAGAACCTGACTTGCTGACCACAATAAGAGCCGTTCGGGAGATATCTACAACGTCTAGAATGGCCGTACTACCATTGGGATCGACGTTATCTGCAACATAAAAGGCCGGCCCCTTTCTTTTTTGCAAGGGAATTTCATTGTAATATGGATGAACAAGAGCATTTCTGAGCATTAGATTACCAAGAGCTGATCCGCCAATTCCTATCTGGATAACATGTTTAAAGTTACCAAGCCAATTACCATACTCAAATATATGCTCAGTTTGCTGGTAAGGAAGTTGAAGCCAGCCAAACCCGTCCTTTCCTTTATCTATTCCTTGTCTTAACCATTTATCAGCTTCCTCAAGCCTGTTCTGAAGTTTCTCCAATTCGACAGGATCTACTGCAGGCCCCTTAAATTCCACCCCTGTAGAACCTCCATACACCAATTTTAAAAAATCCATAATCTACCCCCCCTGATCCAGACTATGAAAATTGAAACTATATCTATTGTAACAGCATGATAAAAAAGGCCCTGAAAAGGGCCCGTAATAACAGCTTTAATTATAGATACAACATAATTTCTGATCTACATAATCAGTGAACAACAGCTGCGGTGTTATTCTGTTTTTGCAAGCAGTTCATCTATCCTTGCAGTATCATAACCGACGACAAACTCTTCACCTATCTGAGTTACCGGGACACCCATCTGCTTTGTTTTACGGACCATTTCCATTGCGGCTTCCCTGTTGGCACTTACGTCAATATATTCAAACTGTATTCCCTTTTTCATAAGGTAATCCTTTACCTTTGTACACCAGGGTCATGTAGGAGTTGAAAATACTCTGACATCCATCGCAATCCCTCCTTAATTGTTTTACCCTTATGGGTATATACTTATTTTAACGTATCATGTCAACAATATTATATCAGAAGTACTTAATTATAGATTTTTGTCCAGTTGGCCCAAAAAACTCGCAATAAAATGGTACCTGAGGTCAGTTTGCCAATGACCAGCTTGCAGTTATAATAATAAAGTTTGAAGTGGGGATGATCGCACGCTAATTACTATTCCAGAGGAGGGACATTCAATGACGTCTTCGCCTGCTAAAGGCATCGAAAACATGTCTAAACGCCTTGATCCTATTATTGAAAAATACAGGGGCAAAAAGGGCGTAACAATTCCACTGCTGGCAGATGTTCAGAAAGAACTAGGCTATGTAGCAGAGGAAGCGGTGGATTATCTTGCAGAAAAAGCTGATATTCCAGCAGCAGAACTTTTTGGAGTGGCGACCTTTTATGCTATGTTCCGGATGCAACCGGAGGGGAAATATGTAGTCAGGGTCTGCAGAGGGACTGCATGCCATGTTCAGGGTTCGGCCCTGATAGGCGATCAGATACAGAGGCATTTCAAAATCAAGGATGGAGAAACAACTTCTGACGGCATGTTCACTTTACAGTACGTGGCCTGTCTTGGATGCTGCAGCCTGGCACCTGTCATGATGGTGGGGGATGAAGTTCACGGAAGGCTAACTCCCGACAAGGCTATCAGTATACTTGAATCCTATCGGGATAAGTAATTATTTGGAGGTGTCCATATTGCCAAAGACTCTGGTAAAGGTGGGGATGGCCAGTTGCGGTGTTGCAGCAGGAGCCGAACCTGTCTATAAAAGACTCACTGAAATGTTAAAAGATCGAGATGATGTGGAAATCAAGAAAGTCGGCTGTATAGGTTTCTGTTATCTGGAACCGCTTGTTGAAATAGAAAAAGGTAATTCCAGGATAACCTATGGAAAGGTCGATGAGGCTATAGCTGAAGAGATCGTAGAAAAACATATTGGTCAGGGTGAAACCATTAAAAAATATGTGGTCCTGAATAATTCTGATGAAGCCCCTGAAAATCCAAGACTAGAAAATCAGGTTCGTATAGTTTTGAGGAACAGCGGACTCATAGATCCAGAAAATATTGATGAATATATTGAAAGAGAAGGTTACAAGGGTCTGGAAAAAGCCCTCAAGGAAATGAGCCCCATGGAGGTTATCAATGAGGTTCTGGATAGCGGTTTGCGAGGAAGAGGGGGAGCAGGCTTTCCTACTGGCCTGAAGTGGAAATTCGCTCATATGGCAAAATCAGACATGAAATATTTTGTCTGTAATGCTGACGAAGGCGACCCGGGTGCCTTTATGGACCGTTCAGTTCTGGAAGGGGACCCCCACAGCATAATAGAAGGCATGGCCATCGGAGGTTATGCTATCGGTGCAAGTGAAGGGATAATCTACTGCAGAGCAGAGTACCCACTTGCTATAAAACATCTTAACACTGCTCTGGAGCAGGCCAGGGAAAAGAAACTTCTTGGTGATAACATAATGGGAACGGATTTCTGTTTTGATATCCACATTAAAGAAGGAGCAGGAGCCTTCGTATGCGGAGAAGAAACAGCTATGATAGCATCAATAGAGGGTCAGAGGGGAATGCCTCGCCCCAGACCACCCTTCCCTGCCAATAAGGGAGTTTTCGGTAAACCCACAAACATCAATAACGTGGAAACCCTGGCAAATATTCCCTGGATCATAACCAACGGTGCAAGTGCCTTTAACCGATATGGGATAGGCAGAAGCAGGGGAACAAAGGTTTTCGCCCTTGCCGGGAAAGTCAATAAGGGTGGACTGGCAGAAGTTCCTATGGGCATGCCTCTGCGAGATGTTATTTTTCAGGTTGCCGGTGGTATCCCCAACAATAAAAAATTCAAAGCTGTCCAGCTTGGAGGACCGTCTGGAGGATGTATCCCCGAAGCTCTCCTGGATACACCTGTTGACTACGAATCCATTAATGCCACTGGAGCCATAATGGGTTCAGGTGGCATGGTAATTATGGATGAAGCTACCTGTATCGTAGATGTTGCCAAATTCTTCCTTTCATTTGTTCAGAAAGAATCCTGCGGCAAATGTCCCTTCTGCAGAATCGGAACAAAGAGGATGCTTGAAATTCTGGAAAGAATATCCACAGGTGAAGGGAAAATGAAAGATCTGGATCTACTGGAAGAACTTGCCTACCAGATAAAGGATGGCTCACTCTGCGGCCTTGGTCAGACAGCTCCCAATCCTGTTCTTACAACTCTAAAGTATTTCCGGGAAGAGTATGAAGCCCACATACAGGATAAGAAATGCCCTGCTAAAGTATGTACTTCTCTCATAAAATACAGTATTGATCCTGAAAAATGCATCGGTTGCACTAAATGTGCCAGGAACTGCCCTGTCAATGCAATATCCGGAGAAATTAAAAAGCCCCATGTAATTGACGACAGTATCTGTGTTCGCTGCGGGAAATGCATAGAAGTCTGCCCGGTTAACGCCGTTAGCGTGGAATAAGGGAGGATATCTGACGTTATGGAAAGAACAGTTAAAGTAATCCTGAATGGGAAAGAAGTTTATGGCTTACCGGATCAGAAGATACTCGATCTCTGTAGCGAATGTGGAATAGAGATACCCACTCTGTGTTATGATCCCCACCTGTCAGTTCACGGAGGGTGTTCAGTATGCCTGGTAGAAGTAAAAGGAGCAAAAAGCCTTGTAAGGGCCTGTTCGGCTACTATTTCTAATGGCATGGAAATCAACACAAGATCAGCAAGAGCTGTAAATGCACGCAAGCTTGCACTGGAACTCCTCCTTTCCGACCATGTTGGTGACTGCAGACCGCCATGTACATTGACCTGTCCCGCAAATGGGAATGTGCAGGCATATATTAATCTCGCTGCACAGGGAAAATACAAAGAATCTCTGGACATACTCCATGAACATGTAACTCTTCCAGCCAGTATAGGAAGGGTATGTCCAGCCCCCTGTCAGGAAAAATGCCGAAGAAACTTCGTGGACGAAGAACCTGTATCCATAAGGGAGATAAAAAGATTCGTCGGAGATGTAGCCCTTGAAAAAGGATTTCTGGGAACCATCCCTTCCATAAAGGAAAATGGCAAGTCTGTTGCTGTAGTTGGCGGAGGCCCAGCTGGAGTTTCAGCTGCATATTACCTGAGACTCAAAGGATATCAGGTAACTCTCATCGACAAGGAACCTCTGCTTGGTGGAATGATGCGCTATGGTATTCCCGATTACAGACTTCCACAGAATGTCCTTCAGAGTGAAATAGACTGGTTGTTAGGACATGGTGTTACAGTAAGGACAAACACATGTCTTGGCAGAGATATAACTCTTGATGAACTAAGGAATGATAATGATGCAGTTCTTCTCGCGATGGGTTGCTGGTCCTCCTCTCCAATGAGAGCTGAAGGGGAAGATCTCCCTGGAGTTCTCGGAGGCATTGACTTCCTTTATACAGTTAATAGCGGAAATCCTGCAGTTCTTGGCAAGAAAGTGGCGGTTATAGGCGGAGGAAACACCGCAATGGATGCCTGCAGATGCGCCAAAAGACTCGGGGCTGAAGAAGTATCTGTAATTTATCGAAGGACCAGGGCCGAGATGCCTGCTGAAGATATCGAGATTGAAGAAGCTATGGAAGAAGGCATCAATTTCATCTTCCTTGCTTCTCCAACTAAAGTCGAAGGGAAGGGAAAAGTCGAAAGGATCATCTGTGAGAAGATGGAACTTGGCGAACCAGACGCTTCTGGAAGAAGAAGACCCGTAGCAACAGGAGAAACATTTTCAATTGATGTTGATAACGTTATAGCAGCTATTGGACAGAAAACTGACTTTACAGGTCTTCCAGGATCTATTCATGACGGCAGAAAAATGATAGTTAATGAGGATTACGCTACTCCCCTTCCAGGTGTCTTTGTTTGCGGAGACCAGCAGACAGGTCCGAAGATAGCCATTGAAGCGATAGGAAATGGCCACTGGGCAGTTGATTCAATCGATCATTATCTTACTCATGGTTATGCTAAAAAACCTTTCTATTTTGATGTTACAAGAGATGATCTTGGACCTGAAGATTTTACTGACAGGGAAAAACAACCCCGGGAACAGCCAGCTCATGTCCAGGCAAAAACACGCATGTCAAAACCCTTTGAAGAATATAACGCTGGCCTTACTGAAGAACAGGTTCTCAGAGATGCATCAAGATGCCTTGAATGCGGGTGTGAAGATGTTTTTGAATGTAAACTCAGGAAGTATGCCATCGATTACGAGGTGGATCCATCAAGGGTCGCCGGTGAACATATTCCCAAAGAAGAGTATGCAAACGAGTACTACGTGCGAAATATGGATAAATGTATCCTTTGCGGGAGATGCGTCAGAGCCTGTGACGAGATAGCCGGATTCCACGCGATTGATTTTGCAAAAAGAGGATTTGAATCAGTAATGGCTCCCCAGTTCTTTGTTCCTATTGAGGATTCGGATTGTACTTTCTGCGGACTCTGCACACAGGTATGTCCAGTAGGTGCATTGGTCGAAAAACGGGCACCCAGATGGCCACATACTGAAAAACCAGAGATAGTCAAAACAACATGTAATAAATGCCCTGTAGGTTGTGAACTGGACCTTAATCTTGACACCGCCAGGGAAAGAATCGTTCGTATAACTACTGATCTTGACAATCCGGCTTCCCCGACCTATGGCAACTGCTGCGTTAAGGGCAGATATTCCTTTACAGATGTTTCAAAGGACAGGATCATTACACCTCTACACAATGGAACTGAGGTTGCATGGAAAGACGTAATTGCTGATATTGGACAAATAACTGAAAATACAGGGAAGGAGAGCACCGCATTCCTCACCAGCGCATCTCTTACCAACGAAGAAATGAAGGCACTTAAGGTCCTGACAGGAGAAGTTCTACAGGATATTCCGGTTACCGTAAAAGATTTTGATATCTTCAGACCATGCATCGAAACCCTACAAGAAAAATGGGGAATTAATGGTTCTACAGCAGGTTATGACCAGATCCTCTCTGCAGACTGCATTCTCCTTATAGATTCAGATACCGATGAAGAACAGCCCGTGCTTTCTTCATGGATAAGACGTGCAATGAGGAAGAACTCCACCCAGGTCATTTATCTTGGAAACGATCCCGGAATTTTAGGGAAAGGTGACTCTATGGTCCTGTCTCCAAAGCAAGGGACAGAAGAAGATCTTCTTAAGGGTATCCTTGCAGAAGTGATCAGGAAGACTGAAGGTCATGATGAGGACAGGCTGAAGCTGTATACTCTCGAACATACGGAGTCCCTGACAGGTATTTCTTCAACTGAAATAGGCAGGTGTGTAAAACTGCTTCTCGAAAGCAAAGGCCTGGTCACAATGTGGGGAAGTAAAGTTGCAGCTTGCAGATCGAGAACTGAAAAAGTCCTTGAGCTGATGGAAAAGCTTGACAAGAAATCTTTCTTCCTCCTTTACCGGGAAGCGAATATGCAGGGAGCTATTAATATAGATCTCTCTTCTCTTTCCATGATGGAACTTCTGGAAAGAGTTAAAAATGGACAGATCAGAAACCTCTTTGCTGTAGATCTCGACCCGTTATCTGCTGGTTTTACGAAAGAAGATCTTCAGAAACTCGACAACCTTGTAATACTTAACAGTAATCGTTTCGAGAGTTGTGAATGGGCTGAATTCGTCCTGCCTTTAACATCCTGGGCCGAAAAGAACGGAACTTTTACGAATCTCTGCGGCCGCCAGGTAGATATAATGGCAGGCCCCTTTACAAAAGGAGAAGCCAGAGATCTTGCGTGGATAATTTCCAATACTGCCAGGACAGCTGGAAGGGAATTACACGCAAATCCACTCAGCTATTAAATCCATAAACAAACAATAAAAGGGGAAGTGCTTAACAGCACTTCCCCTTTTTATTAGAATATTTAAAGAATATACAGGTTCTTAAGAATTACTTTTCTTCCTCTTCCTCCTGGCGGGCAGCTATTACCTTTTTGGTAATATCTCCCGGAACTTCCTCATAATGGGAATAATCCATCGTGAAGAAACCTCTTCCAGAAGTCATGGATCGCAGGATAATGGCGTATCGGAACATTTCAGCAAGGGGGACCTGGGCTTTAACCACCTGGAGTCTACCTTTGCTGTCTATACCCATTATACGCCCCCGTCTGCTGTTGAAATCTCCCATAACATCGCCAAGGTAATCCTCCGGGACAACAACCTCCACGTTCATAATAGGTTCAAGAAGTACAGGTGACGCTTCAGCCATTCCCTTTTTAAATGCAAGGTGAGATGCTATCTTGAATGCCATTTCAGAGGAATCGACATCATGGTAGGAACCAAAGAAAAGACTGGCTTTAAAATCAACTGTCGGGAAGCCTGCAAGAACTCCCTTCTTAATAACCTCTCTCAAACCTTTTTCTACTGCAGGTATATACCCCTTTGGAACGGATCCTCCAACGATCTTATCTTCAAACTCGAAACCGGAACCTCTCTCGAGAGGAATGAATTCGATATGAACATCTCCATATTGTCCTCTTCCACCAGATTGTTTTTTATGTTTTCCCTGAGCCTTGGCAGATTTCCGGATAGTTTCACGATAAGGAACCTGGGGGGTGTGCGTTTCAAGCTCCACTCCATATCTTTCCTTGATCCTTGACAGGACTATGTCAATGTGAAGGTCTCCCATACCCGAAAGAACATTATCGTTGGTTTCGATGTTTTTCACGAACTGAAGAGTGGAATCTTCTTCAAGCATCTTGTGAAGTGCACTGGAAAGTTTATCTTCATCTGCCCTGCTTTTGGCTTCAAGAGCAACACTGTAAACCGGTTTTGGAAACCTGATGGGCGGGAAGGTCATCTTTGCACCCTTCAGGGCAAGGGTATCCCCTACATGCGTGCTATGAAGCTTTGGAATGGCTACAATATCTCCAACTACAACATCCTTGGAGTCTTCTCCTTCTTTTCCTTTCATAACCCTGAAAGAACTTATACGTTCTTCTTCGTCCCTGTTAACGTTATAGATCGGATGATCCGAGTTAAGGGTTCCAGAATTGACTCTGATGAATGATAGTTTTCCCACATAGGGGTCTACCATTATCTTGAAGCAGAGAGCTGTAAACGGGGCATCGGGGTCAGGATTTATCTTGACTTCACTCTCACCTTCCAGAGCGATCCTTGGCCTGGTTTCCGTAGGATCCGGAAGAACATCGATAATTGAATCCAGGAACTGGGTAACACCTACGTTAGTTGTACTGGAACCAGGGATCACTGGGAATACGATCCTTTTTGCTACAGCTTTTCTGAGAGCTTTATGAAGATCATCCTCTGATATTTCTTCCCCCTCAAGATAAAGCATCATAAGCTCATCGTCAGCTTCAACAATGTTCTCAATGAGTGATTCTCTCGCAGATGAGACTTCATCTGCCATCTCAGGGGGAATCTCCGTTTCCTCAAAGGCCGAAGAACCATCTCCTTTGTAAATATATGCTTTGCCTCTCAGAACATCTACTACACCTTTGAAAGATGTTTCCTTGCCAACTGGAAGGAATAGGGGGGTAGCTTTCTCTGAAAGCTCTTCTTTAATCTCTGTAACAGTTCTCTGGAAATCGGAGTTCTCCCTGTCCAGTTTACTTACATAAAAAACTACGGGCAGGTTGAAATCCTCAGAAAATTCCCAGGCTTTCCCAGTGTGCACCTCTACTCCGTGAAGACCGCTGATAACAATGGCAGTTGAATCTGAAACACGCATGGCTGATCGCATTTCACCGATGAAGTCAGCATAACCAGGGGTATCAAGTACGTAAATGACCTTATCATTCCGGTTCAGAGTCAAAAGGGCCGAATTGATAGAGATCTGCCGCTTATGTTCCTCACTTGTGAAGTCAGAAACCATGTTCCCGCCTTCGATGCTTCCCATACGGGTAATATCTCCATTGTTGAACAACATTGCTTCGGAAAGAGAAGTTTTACCTGCTCCTCCATGAGCAACAATAGCTATACTCCTTATGTCTTGGGGCTTGTGTTTTCCCATACGCTTTTTACCTCCCTGTTGCAACCGTGTTTTCAGTGCATGAAATATGTAGCCTCTTTATCACATTTCTTGTACTCACTTGAAATATCTTACGCACACATGCTCATATCGTCAACAAACCAGGTACAGCTTTTCCTGAAAGACCTACCGATCAGATGTTTTCCAGAAGGGATGCCAATATCCTTGAAACCTCAGAAGGATCAGCCTGTCCCCTTGTTTCCCTCATGACAAGTCCATGAAGATATTTCTGTTTCTTTCCATTAATGTCCTCTCCGGATCTGATTATCTGAACGACATCACTATTTTTTTCAAGGATATTCCTGACAAGGTCAATTAGCTGATCTCCGGCTATTCCTCCCTTTCTGATACCACACAAGGACATTGCTGAATGAAGGTCAGAATTATTTTCTATCATGTGTTCAAATACTTCCTTCGCAGCTGTATTGGACAATTTTCGATTATCCATCATCACGATCATTTCAGCGATCATATGAGATGAAATGGGAAAATCTTTCAGATCCATCTTCTTCTCATTCAGGATACGGAGGACTTCCGTGCGAAGCCAATTGGCAGTCCTCTCAGGAGAACCTCCTGATATAAGACAGTTTTCATAAAAATCAGCCATCTCACGATTTTCCGTAAGAGTAGCACTATCCTGTTCAGACAGACCATAGGAGTCCTTGAATCTTCTCTTCCTATCCCATGGTAGTTCTGGTAATTTATCCTTCTGCTCTTTTACATATCCATCAGGAAGGATAAGAGGGGGTAGATCCGGTTCCGGGAAATATCTGTAATCATGGGCTTCCTCTTTACTTCTCGAAGAAATGGTTATGCCCTGGGAGTCATTCCAGTGACGTGTTTCCTGAATGATAATTCCCCCTTCTGAAAGTAGCCTTATATGCCTTTTGATCTCATATTCAAGGGCCCTTTCAAGAGCTTTCAGTGAATTCATATTTTTGATCTCAGCCCGCTCTCCCCATCTCCCATCCGAACATTTTACAGAGATATTGGCATCCACTCTCAGCGAACCTTTTTCCATATCTCCATCCGAGACTCCAAGATATCTTACAAGTTGTCGTATGACAGATACATACTGTCTAGCCTCAGATGGAGACCTGAGGTCTGGCTCCGAAACAATTTCAGCAAGGGGTACACCACCCCGGTTGTAGTCTACAAATGACTGGGAGGAACCGGTGAGACGACCATCGCTGGCTCCATGAACAAGTTTCCCGGCATCCTCTTCAAGGTGCAGTCTGGTTATTCCAATTGTCCTCAGTGTGCCATCCTCAGATGTAATATTTATAAATCCATTTTCAGCCAGGGGAAGATCGTACTGGGATATCTGATAGGCTTTGGGAAGATCAGGATAAAAATAATTCTTTCTATGGAACCTTGTGGCATCCCTCACTGTACAATTTAACGCAAGAGAAGCTCTAACTCCGTACTCAACTGCTTTTGCATTAAGCACAGGGAGGGTTCCCGGCAGTCCCAGACAAAGGGGACAGACATTAGTATTCGGCACAGCTCCGATATAATCAGTGGAACATGAACAGAAGATCTTACTGGCCGTGGCAAGCTGTACATGGATCTCAAGTCCAATAACTGGAGTAAAAAGCAGGGACATTATTGATCACCTCCTGCGATAAGGGATGATCCCAGACTTTTCTCCAGAACAGATGCAGCAGCCAGGAGTTGCATTTCCCCCCATTTAGGACCGATGAGCTGAACTCCAAGGGGAAGCCCATTACGGGAATAACCGGCATTTAGAGAAAGTCCGGGCAGACCTGCCATATTTATGGGAAGGGTAAATACATCAGCCATGTACATCTGGATAGGATCGTCCAGTAGTTCTCCCTTCCTGAAGGCCGGAGTCGGAGCAGTTGGCATTATAACAGTGTCAACTCTTGAAAAAGCTTCCTTAAATTCCCTGGTCATTATCTGGCGAACCTTCTGGGCAGTAAGATAATATGCATCATAGTATCCAGAACTCAACACATAGGTTCCAGTGAGGATTCTCCGTTTGACTTCTTCTCCAAAACCGTCTCTACGGATCTTCAGATACATATCCATAAGATCTTCTGCCTCGCTGCTGATGCCATATCTGACTCCATCGTATCTGGCAAGGTTCGAACTGGCCTCTGCGGGAGCGATAATATAGTATGTTGCGAGACCATAGCGGACCATTACCGGGAGGGAAAGTTCCACTATCTCTGCCCCCTCAGACCTTGCAATTCCGATCGTTTTCTCAAGGGCTCCCCTTATCTCGGGATCAATGTCATAATCCATAAATTCTTTTACTATCCCTACCTTTTTTCCCTTAAGAGATGATCGCTCCAGAACAGATTGATAATCAGGTCTTTTAGAAGGACTGCAGGTTGAATCCCGTGGATCAGGTTTCGAAATAATCTGCAGGGTAAGAGCAATATCTTCTATGGATCTTGCAAAGGGACCAATCTGGTCAAGAGAGGAAGCAAACGCAACCAGACCCCATCTACTCACGAGTCCATAAGTTGGTTTTAGTCCGCAGGTTCCGCAGAAGGCTGCTGGCTGCCGTATGGAACCACCAGTATCACTACCAAGGGAGATAGGGGCATATCCAGCAGCAACAGAAACTGCACTGCCTCCTGAACTTCCTCCTGGAACCCGGTCCGGATCCCAGGGATTGCTACAGGGTCCGAAGGCTGAGTGCTCCGTGGAGCTTCCCATGGCAAATTCATCCATATTGGCTTTACCAAGGACAATAGCTCCTTCTTTCTCAAGTTCAGCAACAACAGTGGCAGTAAAAGGAGGCTTCCAGTCCCCCAGGATTCTGCTCGCACAAGTCGTTCTGATACCCTGGACACACATATTATCCTTGATCACAACAGGTACTCCGGCAAGAAGTCCAGGATCCTCTCCCACGGAGAGCATTCTGTCTACCTGGTCTGCTTTCTCCAATGCCCTTTCATCCATCCTTGTTATCAGGGCATTGAGACCTTTTTCCAGACTGTTTATCCTTCCAAGGGAAGACTCGATGGTTTCTCTTGCCGTTATTTCTCCCGATTTCACTTTTCTGCATATCTCATGAGCGGATAAACGATAGAGGTCCATATTCTCTACCCCTCCTCACTGATAATTCGTGGAACCCGGAAAAAATCTCCGTCCCTGTGAGGAGCTTCTTTAAGAGCATCTTCTCTAAATTCCCATTTTTCTACCACGTCTTCTCTGAGAGGGGTCCGGGTTTCATCCATTACAAATGGATCAATATTTGCAAGATCCAGCTCATTCAGTTTGCTGAAATGCTCAAGAATGCTGTCAAAATGGTAAGCCAGTGATCGGACTTCCTCTTCATCTACTTCAAGGCGTGCCAGTAGGGCAACTTTTCTGACTTCCTGTTCTGATATGGCCATTCAGATTCCTCCCTGTTTGGAAAAGAACCATACCTTTTCTTTTCTGAAGGATATGGCATCCATAAAATCATTGGTTTTAAATTTCTAAAGTAATTCCCTGTATGGATCTATCATTTCCATAAATGCCCTTTCATCAATGGTCTTAACGTTGAGGGAAAGGGCCTTCTCATATTTGCTACCTGGATTTACTCCGACGACGACAAATGAAGTTCTCGAACTTACGTTTGAAGATGTTCTACCTCCAAGTTTTTTTACTATTTCTTCTGCCTTATGCCTGGTCATGGAGGATATTTCTCCGGTAAACACAATTCTCATGTCATTAAATATCATGGGAAAAGAATCACGGTCAATAATTTCTTCCTCTATGTTCACCCCAGCCAGTTTGAGTTTCTCGATTACGGCCAGATTATGGGGATCTCTGAAATATGCTATTATGGATGCCGCTATTCTTGGACCTATTCCCGGAATAGAAGATAGTTCATCTTCATTGGAGGCCATAAGTCCGGAAAGATCTTTATATTCATCCGCAAGGACTTCTGCTGCCTTAGATCCGACATATCTTATTCCAAGAGCAGTAAGCAGGTTGGCAAGGGGACTTTTCCTGGAAGATTCGAGAGATCTAAGAAGATTATCTGCTGATTTGTAACCCATTCTTTCAAGGGAAGCGATTTTCTCTCTGGAAAGGAAAAATATATCCGCCATATCATGAATAAACCCCTGATCGATCATCTGTTCAATAACCTTTTCTCCAAGTCCTCGAATATCCAGTCCCTGTCTGGATGCAAAATGCAACAAACCCTCTCTTATCTGCGCAGGACATGAAGTATTAGGACATCTGACTGCAACTTCTTCAGGAAGCCTTATCACAGGAGAGCCACACTCAGGGCAGATTGCCGGCATTGAAAAAGGACTCTGCGTCCCGTTTCTGCCTTCTTTATCAACAGATACAACTTCTGGAATTATTTCCCCTGCTTTTCGAACCCAGACCCTATCCCCTACTCTTACGTCTTTACGTGAAACTTCATCCTGATTATGAAGACTGGCTCTCCTTACCACTGTACCTGCAAGATGGACAGGTTCCAGAATTGCAGTGGGAGTAAGGACCCCGGTTCTACCAACAGAAACTTCTATTTCAATAACCGTGGAAAGCTTCTCCTCCGGAGGGTATTTAAAAGCAATAGCCCATTTGGGCGCCTTTGCAGTGACTCCAAGGCGACTCCATCTGGTTCTGTCATTGACCTTTACCACTACCCCATCAGTAACATATTCAAGCTCATGTCTTTTATCTCTCCAATATTCAATAAACTCCAGGACTTCATTCTGACCAGAACAGAGTTTGTTTGAATTCTGGGTTGGAAACCCTGTTTCCTTCAACCATCTGAGGATTTGAAACTGGTCAATCAATCCGTATTTATCAGGGTCAACCACATGGTAAATATATACAGAAAGAGGACGCTTTGCAGTAACAGCAGGATCAAGCTGGCGAAGGCTTCCAGCAGAAGCATTGCGTGGGTTTGCAAAAAGAGGCTCCCCGTTCTCTTCTCTTAAAAGATTGAGGCAGGCAAAATCTTTCTTGTTCATAAAAACTTCTCCCCTGACTTCAAGAAAACCAGGGATAGTTTGAGGTAGTCGAAGTGGCAAGGATCTTATTGTCCGGAGGTTTGAGGTAACATCTTCTCCGATTCTGCCATTTCCCCTGGTCGCACCACTTATGAATACCCCATCCTCATAGACAAGAGTTACTGCCAATCCATCAATTTTCAATTCACAATCATAGACCAGATCATCAGACCCCAGAGTGGAAGAAACTCTTTTAAAAAAAGCCTTCAATTCATCCACATTCAGAGCATTGTCAAGGCTTAACATGGGCTCTGAATGTTCTATCTTAACAAAAGAATCCAAAGGGATACCGCCCACCCTCCGGGTGGGCGAATCAAGAGTAACTAATTCGGGATATTCAGACTCAATATTTAAAAGTTCCCGTATTAGGAGATCATAATCCCTATCTCCTATTTCAGGACTGTCTATGACATAGTAGAGGTAGTTATGGCGAGATATTTCATCCTTAAGGTACTTTACACGTTCACGGGCATCTTTAATATCCACATCTGTTTCCTTTTATAACCTTCAGATCTTCGGCTTCATTGTAGGGAAAAGGATAACATCTCTTATGGACCTGGAATTAGTAAGGAACATTACCAGCCTGTCAATACCGATCCCCAGACCACCTGTAGGAGGAAGACCATATTCAAGAGAATTTATAAAATCTTCATCAAAGGCATGGGCCTCTTCATCACCCATTTCCTTCTTTTTGAGCTGATCTTCAAAACGGGATCTCTGATCCAGAGGATCATTCAATTCACTGAATGCATTAGCGATCTCTGAACCATTAATAAAAAGTTCAAACCGGTTAGTATAATCCGGATTTTCAGGGTCTCTCTTGGCAAGGGGAGATATCTCTGTTGGATGCCCGAGTACAAAAGTAGGCTGAATAAGCTTATCTTCCACAAACTCCTCGAACATCTCCGAAAGAAGTATGAATCTGCTCTCATGACCTTCAA
This sequence comes from Synergistales bacterium, assembly GCA_963666205.1. Lineage (GTDB taxonomy): Bacteria > Synergistota > Synergistia > Synergistales > JAFGMB01 > JAENYO01. Next base: position 2,697,595 of record OY762654.1, on the reverse strand, counting down.
CTTCCAGTCCGGCCCCCTCTGCAATTTTCCTTGCTTCATGATCAGAGGTTATACTGGAGAAATCCACATCACAGTGCTCTTTCACGAGATCAAGCATGGTTGCCCTCTTGAAGGGAGGCGTAAGATCAAGCAATGTACCCTGGTAATCTACCTTTCTCTCTCCGATAGCATCTGCACAGGCAACTATTATCTCTTCTGTAAGGTCCATCATGTCTTCATAATTGGCATAGGCCCAGTACACTTCCATGGCTGTGAACTCAGGATTATGCATAAGATCTATTCCTTCATTTCGAAAGTTCTTCCCGATCTCATAAACTCTGCCGAACATCCCGACTATCAATCTCTTAAGATAGAGTTCTGTAGCTATTCTCAAATACATATCTACACCAAGGGCATTATGAAAAGTTTTGAACGGTCGGGCATTTGCACCACCTGCAAGTACAGATAATGTAGGTGTTTCAACCTCAAGAGTCCCATGGTCATCCAGGACTCTTCGGAATGTCTGGATGATCTTCGTCCTTTTCCTGAATACCTCTCTGACATCCGGATTGGCAATTAGGTCTACATAACGCTGTCTGTAACGTGTTTCAACATCCTTCAGTCCATGCCATTTTTCGGGTAGAGGTCTCAATGCTTTGGAAAGGAGGGTGCATTCTGTTACAAAAAGGGTCAATTCACCCCTTCTGGTTCTGAAAGGGTGCCCCTTAACACCTATAATATCTCCTGTATCCACCCATTTTTTAACAAAATTGTAATTATTTTCGCCCATGGCATTGAACTGAAAATAAAGCTGAAGACGGTCATTTTCATCTTCCAGGGTAACAAAACTGGCCTTGCCGTGTTTTCTGAAAGTCATAACTCTTCCTGCAGTGACAATTTCGGAATCCTCTTCACCCTGGTCAGGTTCAAGATGAGAAAATTTATTAAGAACGTAGGCCAGATCGTGCTTTTTATCCCACTTCTGGTGAAGAAAGGGATCATATCCCTCTTCTTCTCTGAGGCGTGTTAACTTGTCCAACCTCTGCTTGACGATCTCATCCTCCGGTAACGTATATTTTTCCTGTTCATTACTTGAACTCATAATTATCTCTCCTTTCGAGAAAATCCTGCAATTTATCGAGAAGATGGCTTAGGTTATCCCAGCCGTGTGTCATTGCAAACTGTCTTCTGAACTCTGCTACACCAGGTATGCCCTTGAACATACCTGAGAGGAAACGTTTGATCAGAATCTCGGCTATTTTAGCATTATAATTGTTACGAATATCTTCACCCATCTCTTTTAAAAGTTCTGCCTGAAAACCTGTTGATGGGTAGACCATTCTCTCTTCAACGTCATATCCCATTTTTGCCAGAGTCCTGGGAACGAGAAAAGGATCCCTCAGGGCTCCTCTTGCAAAAAGAACAGCAGAACAGCCTCTATCAAGAAAATCAAGAGCATCCTCAGGATTGAATACATCACCGCTTGCACCGATAAAACCGGGAAATTCACGTGCGGCCTCATATATTGGATTCCTGTCAGAAACTCCCTCATATCTCTGGGAAGGTGTTCTTCCATGAATAGTGATATGGCTGGCACCAGCAGTGACAAGTTCCTGGCAAAGACTGAGAGTACTCAGGGGGTGCAGATCTCCAGTTTTTCTTATCTTCAGCCAGACCGGATAACCGAGCTTACGGAGCTGAGTTACCATTTCAACAGCAAGACCAGGATTTTCTAAAAGCTTCGACCCGGCTCCCTTTTTCAGGACTTTGGGCATGGGACAAGCCATATTGATTCCCAATGCAGCAAATGAATGATTCTGAAGGGCAATTTCTGCCCCTTCGACAAGCGTCTTCACATCTCCAGCAAACAACTGGAGAACAAGAGGTTTTTCATATGGATCACGTTCCAGCATGTTCCCGGTTTTATGGTTTCCCCTGTGAAGGCCTGCACAACTTATCATTTCTGTGTGCACTAGCCCTGTCCCCAGAAAGACAAAGAATTTCCGTACGGGAGAAATGGTGATCCCGGCCAGAGGTGCAAGCCATAGAGGATTCCTTACCATTACTCCACCTATTTCAAGGGAAGGCTTATTCAAAGGCTTATCAGAATACAAAGAATCAGTTTTACCCGACATTCTTCTAACAATCAGTTTTCCAGAACGGATTTGGCTTCTGGATCGGGATAATTACGGCAGAAGATCATTCTTAATCCTTCAAGTGTAATCCAAGGATCAACGAGATCTATGGTCCTGGAAAGCGCTGCGATCTTGCCAGCATGGCCTCCAGTTGCTATTACTTTCCCTTGTTGACCCAACTCATCCCATGCCTTGGTGACAAGGAAATCGACAAGACCTGCATTTCCATACATTATACCAGCCTGAATCGAACCGATGGTATTATTACCGATCACAGTCGATGGAGCTTCAAGAGAAACCTGGGGGAGTTTCGCTGTTTGACCGAAAAGCGCCTCCATGCCCGTAACCAGTCCTGGCGATATTGTTCCTCCAAGGTAAGCTCCATCCGGTGAAATGATATCGAGCGTAATGGCTGTGCCAAAATCCACTATTATCAAAGGAGTACCATGCTTTTTAACCCCTGCAACTGCATTAACAAGGCGGTCTGCACCGACTTCAGAGGGAGATGCATATCTTATTTCAATTCCAAGATCAATGTCAGATGAAACTCTCATGCAATCGATCCCGAGATAGTTCTGCACTCCTTCCCTGATAACCGCATCAAGGGGAGGAACAACGCTTGAGAGTATGGCTCCTTTGATTTCATCTGGTTTTATCGATACGGTTGCAAGCAGATTAAGAAGATAGACACCTATTTCATCTGCCGTCCTGCCCTTGGATATGAGTCTCCAGTGTGTCAGGAGTTCCAACCCGTCATATATTCCTATTACAGTATTACTGTTACCAACATCAATTACCAGAAGCAATCCAATCCCTCCAAATAACTTCCAATACGGAAAATTTACAATAAAGCACTATTACACCACAATATATTTATAAAGAAAAGCCAGAAAAATTATAACCACACATGAAGCAGAGATAGAGCGGTAAAAATTATAACTTATACTTCTCAAGATAACGGTAAAAAAGGTTAACACCGACGTGGTAATAACAAGCCAGTTCGATCGCGTGGAATATGGAAACAGGAAACAGAAAAAATGAGCCACATTTTCCCATGCCAGGAAGGGTATCTCACAAGCACTAGAAAATAGATCGGCATAGGGAAACCCCAAGAGCACCAGGACGGATATAATGCTGGCAAGAGGAAGAAGTATTCCGAAAAGGGGGATGGTGAACAGGTTAAAGACTATCCCTGAAAGGGGGACCTGTCCAAAAGATGAAATTATAAGAGCAGATGTACTTAACCATACTATGGGACTTATCAGAAGAACCTTGATCCTTTTATGAAACTCAAGTTCAATGAAAGCAGAGATCGTCAATGACGCTACCATTGATAATCTCCAGCCCAGGTCCCAGAAACAGAAGGGATTCAAAGAGAGCATTATCACTCCTGCTACAGAAACAGAATTAATCGGCGTTACCGGTCTTCCAAAGAATCTGGAAATCAGCACAAGCTGGAGCATCATGGATGCTCTTGAAGCACTGGGAGCAAAACCTGTGAGAGCTACATAGAGCCAGAGAAAAAGAGAAATGATAATATTACAGGCGGGAAAATTCCGAAATATCAAGAAGAGCCCAGATGCAAGTATGGCCACGTGAAAACCGGAAACAGCCAGCAAATGGACAGTTCCGGAGGTAGAATGGATCTGCACCAGGTCGGGATCTTTTGCCCCAAGCCATGAAGCGAGCATATATCCTCTTGTCTTTTCTGGAAGGGACAGAAGGATCTCCCGACGTAGGTAACTCCTCCAGCTATGGATATCCTTCCCGGAAGAAGAAAGCAATTTCATTGATTCAGGAAGATATTCTCCCTTGACACCTTTTGCCTTCCAGTACATGTCCTCTCTAAAGCCACCAGGATTTTTCAAAGAACTCTTCATGGGAATAATATAACCTGTGATAAAAAGGGTATCCCCCTCACTGTAGCCTTTTTCCGGAGATACTTTAGCCATATACCTGTTCCCATCCAGAGAAAGTATAATGGCTCTCTTGCCTCCCCATGCTCTCTCAGAAAGGACATGTCCCTTCATCCGGACATACCTGTTCTCCACGTGGTTCTGTTCTAACCTGAAAAGAGAAAAATATCCCATGGAAACAGAGAGTATAAGGATCAGAAAGGAAAAAGCCCAGAAACCTTTCACCGTCCCCCTTGAAGAAAACAGTATCATTCCAAAAGAAAGAACTCCACCGATCAAGGGACTCACAATAAAAGGTAAACCAGCATCGTAAAGCAGTATGGCAGAACATATGCCAGTAAGTATAAACAGAGCTGGAGCTTTACTCAGAGATGTTACCTTGGATGGCAAGTAACACAATCCTTTATAGCCTCAAGCTTTTTAGGACCGATACCCTTGACTTTGAGTAACTCCTCTACTGAACTGAAACATCCCCTTTCTTTTCTATAAGAAAGGATATTTTCTGCAGTTTTCGGACCAATCCCAGGAAGGCTCTGCAACTCGGAAAGATCTGCCCTGTTGATATCGGTTTTTCCCTGCTCATTACTGCTATAAGAGTGGCTGATTTTTCCGATTGGAGTAGAAGACATACCTGGGTCCGGAGAATTCGATCTTTCTTTCAGGGAAGGTACATGAACATGCATACCATCAGCCAGTGCAGAAGCCATATTTATTGCAACCGGATCTGCTTCAGAAGTCAGCCCTCCAGCTTTATCGACAGCCTGATACACTCTCGATCCTGATTCTATCTCATAAACTCCAGGTACTTTTATAGAACCTGTTATGTAAATCACCCATTTTGAAGGCTGGCTTTTCCCATTATTTTCCCTGGCCTCGCTGTTGGAAGATACCACTTCCATCTGTTCCGGCATGGGACCAGCAACTGTAGTGGGCCCAGAACTGACAAATTTACCGGTAAAATGCCATACAACTAATGCCGCAAGAATAAAACAGCCCATTCCTCCAAGAAAAAAGAATATAGCAGTTCTTTTTCTCGTAAACAAAAGACAATCCCTCCAGTATTATGAAAGTCATAAAGAACTGAAAAAATCATGGATGATCCTGAATCATCCAGTCTCTAATCAAGAAAATTCAAGATTCTGCCATGAAGACACCAATGTTCAGCCCTTGTTATTTCTACTTCAGCAAAACGCCCAAGGCTCCCATCATCAGAATCGAAAAGCACGACCTTATCGGAAGGTGTTCTTCCCTGAAAAAGAGATTCTCCCTTGGGTGCTTTTCCATCCACGAGGAGAATATACTTTTTACCCACAAGCTGCTGGTTAATTTCAAAAGCTATCTTTGACTGCAGATCATTGACAAGATTGAGACGTCGTTTTTTTTCAGCTTCAGATAGCTGCTCCTCCATGGTAGCTGCAGAGGTACCTTCTCTTGGAGAATAAGCAGCTGTGTGAACCAGATCAAATCTGAATTTCTCCAGAGCTTTCAGGGAATCATTGAAATCTTCCTCAGTTTCACCCGGGAACCCTACTATGAGATCACTGGTCAATCCGACATCAGGAAGTCTTTTCCTTATCATATCTACGGTAGCAGTATATGTAGCAAGATCATATTTCCTGTTCATCTTCCGGAGGATCCTGTCACTTCCCGACTGTATGGGAAGGTTTATCCCGGGACATATTACTGGATTCTGTTCCATAACCTCAATAATATCCTCGGTAAAATCCTTTGGATGGGAGGTGACAAATCTTAAAAGCCTGAGTCCACTAATAGAAGACACGTCTCTGAGGAGGTCGGAAAACCTGTAGCCATTTGTGAAGTCAGTACCATAACTGTTGACATTCTGTCCAAGGAGGGTTATTTCCTTTACCCCGTCCTGAACAAGTGTTTCGGCTTCGGCTATTATTTCCTCAGGGATACGTGACACGAATCTTCCTCGCACGAAGGGAACAATACAATAGGTACAGAAATTATCACAACCGTGAGCTATGGTAAGAAATGCTTTCCAAGGATTATCCCTTTTTAAAGGGGCTGTTTCCAGATCCATGAACAATCTCTGATCTTCATCCAGCAGAACTTTCTTCTTCCTTGACCCAACCACTTCCATAAGAGCATCGGGAATCATCCCGATATGTCTTGGTCCCGCTATCAGCTCAACCCATGGAAATCTTTCTGCCATTTGCTTCCCGACATTCTGGGCAATGCACCCCAGCACAGCAACGCTGGGTTTATGTTCTTTTTCCCATCTATCAGAATATCTCCCAAGCTGACTCCAGACTTTATGCTCTGCTTTATCCCTTATACTGCATCCTACATAGATCACAGAATCTGCTGCTTCTTCTGCAGATTCCACCCAACCCCGATCAAGCAGTTCTGTAGAGATCTTGTCAGCATCATAAACATTCATCTGACATCCATATACTTTCATGCAAAATTTAAACAATTTACGAACCCCTCTCCTGAAAGGATCACTTTTTATAAAGATACCGGCATAACATGAAAGTAGATCCTGTTTCTGGAACAGGATCTACCGAATTGGTAAATTATAACTATTGATCATGTTATTTTCCAGTCCTCCGGCTCAGCACTTCAAGATCTGCACCGTTCTTTACGGCTATGATCTCAGCAATAACTGAAACAGCTATCTCCCGGGGAGAATCTGCATTTACGGGAAGACCCACGGGAGTATGTATACTGTCAAGAAATTCCATCGAAACTCCTCGGGAGATCAATTTCTGCCTCAGCTGTTCTGTCTTGCGGGTTGAAGCTAGCATCCCCACATATGCTGTTTTTATGTTCTGAATCATTTCAAGAACCGCTCCATCAAGAGAATGTCCTCTGGTACATACTATTACATAAGATCCATGATGTAATTCAATATGCTCTTTACACTCCCTGAGAGGACAGCATATCTTCTTGCCTACCGGGATATTATCCGAATTTGCATATTCCTCCCTGTCATCCCACACAAGAACCGGAAACCCGCAAAGGTCAGCTGCTAAAGCTATAGCTTTCCCTACATGGCCTGCACCAAAGATCACGATTTCATTTCTGTTCCCGATGACTTCAAGATAAATTGACGTATTACCCCCACACAGAGATGCATCATCTGACACTGATTCACTGGAGAAAGCACCTTTGATAAGACGTGAACCTTCCGTACCGGACAGGATATTAAGGGCTTCCCTCTTCACCATATGTTCAGTCGTCCCTCCACCTACTGTTCCTATAATACTTCCATCCGGGTTTACCCACATTTTGGAACCTGTATTACAAGGAGTAGATCCATCTTTCTCTATTACCGTACATAGGACTCCTCTCTTTCCTGACGAGAGAGCCTGCTCAATGGCATTTAGTATTTCAGGTGTCATTCCTGTCCCTCCTTTTTGATCAGATCACCTGACTGAAAAATGCTCTGTCCAGAGATCTGCCTATTAGCTGCTCGGCTTCATCCCTCACTTTAAGGGCAACACAATATCTTCTGATAACTGTATTTTTTGCCTGGATATCTGATGAAAACTTTGATAAAGTCCGATTAAACCTTTCTTCCAGACTTACAATTTCGGTTCCTGCAACAAATTTATCAGCAAGATAAAGTACGGAGTGTTCATCAACAGGATAAAAATCCTTCTTTCCAAGGTCCTGATGTGTCTCAACAATATCAGCAACTCGACTAAATCCATTTTCCCGTAAAAGGGCAGCTCCTGCCAATGGGTGATTTCCCTTTCCCTTTGCAATATCATGAAGCAGGGCTGCAGCTTTCAAGAGAGGGATATCGATCTTGTTATGTTGTTTCTCATTAATTTCGCCAGCTATCAATTCAGCTACATCAGTTACTCTCTTTCCGTGGTTGATCACATTCTCGGGGCATGAAAACATTTCAAGAAGGGCTACTAACTCTTTTGCGGACGGTATATGATCCTTTCTTACCCTTTCTTTCATTCTTTCAAGATCTTCAGGCGTATCCATATCCATGGTAGTAAACTCATCTGTAACCTTAACAAAAATGGACCTTGTTTCATTTTGTTCGAGTATGCGATTCAGAGCATTATCATAAGGCATGGAAACAATAACTTTTCCCAGTCTGGCTGCAAGCAAAGGAGGATGCCCTCTTTCGCCCAGAAATACTGGATGAGCTATATCGTATTTATCATCCATGGAAAAGATCAGTTTTCTGAAAGTTTCCGGTCTGATCATTGGAATATCTACCGGAAGGACAAAAAATGCCTTGCTTCTAGAAGGAATATATCTTACCCCTTCCCGGACAGAAGAGAACATCCCTTTTTGGAAATTTTTATTTTCAACTGGCCTGCATCCAAGAGATAGAGCTTCGGCAATTACCTTGCCTGCCATGAAGCCCGCAACTACAATAATGTCTGAAACACCTGCCTCTCTCAGACCTGACACGGCTCTTGAAATACAGGTTTCCCCTCCAATTTGTATCAAGGGTTTAAATTTACTCATTCTGGAAGAAAATCCGGCTGCCAGGATAATGGCAGAAACATCAACTAGCGGAATGATCATTTCCTCCTTAGAGAAACATTATTTCCATATTGAAGATAATAAACAATTACCCGTTTCGTTAGATTAGTGCTCTGGAATAGAGCCCCTTTAATTATGGCCTTACAGAAAAAGAACAGTGGGGGTAGTTGCAAATCTCGCAGTTCCTGCAAAGTCCACCAACTCCCCAGGACGCCACAGTAGAACTATCAGGGACCAATCCTGCGAATAACCTTTCCAGAACCGGATCAAGACTGGTTCGCTCATTATGGACAACACAGGCCGGGACTCCAATAAGAAAGCAGTTTCCTTTTCGAGCCAACATAAGCATTGAACCTGGTAGAACAGGTATTCCCTGAAAAAGAACTTCGTCACAACAGGATCTTATTGCAAAAGGAGTTCTATCATCGGCATCTACGCTCATCCCACCAGAACATAGGATGATATCGCATCCTGAGCGGTAGAAATCCTCGATCGCTTTAACGATCTCAATCTCTCTGTCGTGAACTATCAACTGGTTTTTGAGGCTACCTCCCAGAGAATAGAGTTTTTTTTCAAGCATTGGTCTGAAAGCGTCATTGATGATTGATTCAGCGAGCTCGTTACCAACTGTAACAAGGCCAACATGAAAATCCTTGAAAGGTATCACCTCGAAAGAACAGGCCACATCGATCGCCCTTAACACTGTATCTTCATGTACCGCCAGAGGTAAGACTCGAAACCCTGCCAAGGGCTGATCTTTTTCAACTCTTTCATAAGGATTCAAAGTGGATATTATCCATTCTCCTACCCTATTGATCATGAGGACCTTTTCCGGGTTAAATGTCAAGATCCCCTTATGGGCAGCTTTTATTATGCATTTACCTTCTGATGGACCTTCAAGGAAAACCCCCGGCCCTAACATGGAACTGCCGAGTCTTAAGGCCGCATTCTCCTCATGAACTTCACCTTCCTGCAGGATGATCATGTTCAGATACTCCCTGCCCATTCTCTTAAGAATCACCAGGTCCTCTTTCCGGATAATATATCCCTTCCTGAAGCGGGGTCCCTTATAATGTTTTACAGGATCGATCTGTGTAAGATCATGGGATAGAGGAAGCCCCACCGACTCAGCTGCAGAAACTTTCCTTATTTCCATCTTTATCCCCCCTGACAGATAACTCTGGATTTATAAAGGGAACAGGAAATCATAATAGACATATCCCCTGCATGATAACTCTATTATATCCATTTACTGGATATCATCACAGAATCTAGTATTTCCCGAGTCAAGGAAAACCGTCTATTTATCTTTATTCCAAGGCCATCCGGAACGAAAAAAGATTAAATGTAGTTAATTTATTATAATATTGCGAATTCGTTTATCCCTTTAATTGTTACCAGTTCTATCTAAAATAGCAGTATAATTGAGTGGGGTATCTTAAAACACTTTTCATATTTGCCAAAAAGCCGGCTAAAGGGGGAAGCTTCCATGGCAGATAACCTTATTGTATGTTTAAAAGAAAATGTTTCCACAGAAATATCCGAAATTGAGGATATCCTCTCCAGTTATTCAAAGGAACCCCGGTTCCTTCTTCCCGCTCTCCTCGACATCCAGGCAAAATTTCGCTACCTTCCCATCTCAGCAATGAAAAGAGTTGCCGAATATCTTTGCGTACCCGAAACAAGAGTTTTCAGTGTAGCCACATTTTACAAGGCATTAAGCCTTACTCCGAAAGGAGAGAAAACCATCAGGGTCTGCGCAGGAACAGCATGTCATTTGAGAGGCAGTTCTTCGATCCTGAAACAGATAGAAAAGGAGTTGGGCATTCTCTCCGGAGAAACGACAGAGGACGGAATGTTCAGCCTTGAAACTGTGAACTGCCTTGGAGCATGTGCTCTTGCACCTGTAATGATGATAGATGACAGGATTTATGGAAAAATGACGCCTCATAAAGTTTGTGAGGTCCTCCGAAAGGACTCATGCAGCAATGACTCTGAATGAACAAGACCCTTTGAATCCGGACAGAAACGATTTAGTACAACTTCCGATGGTAGAAAAAGTCACTATAAAGGTCTGTTGCGGAACTGGCTGCCTTGCAAACGGAAGTGAACTGATCCTCAGGGAATTTCAGAGACTGATCCAGAAAACTGAAGATTCTCTGAAAGTTACAGTTGTGGCTGGCTCAACAGGATGTCATGGATTTTGCGAACATGGTCCTATTGTGACCATCCATCCCTATAATATCTTTTATCAGAAAGTTCACAAGAAGGATGTCGAAGAAATCTTTCAAAAAACGATCAGAGAAAGAAAACTGGTCCGGCAGCTCCTTTACACCGACCCGAATACAGAAGAGATATCTCTGACATCAGGGGAAATTCCATTTTATTCAAAACAGACCAGGAAAGTCCTCAGCTTTTCCGGGAAAGTGGATCCTGAGTCAATTGACAGCTATATATCCCTTGGCGGATATTCTGCACTGGCTAAAGCTTTGTTCATGGAAAAAAATGAAGTCATCGAAGAAGTTGTAAGATCAGGCTTGAGAGGAAGAGGCGGAGGTGGATTCCCTACCGGGAAAAAATGGAGATCCTGTTCTGAAGCCGAAGATACTGAAAGGTATGTTATAGCGAACGGGGATGAAGGAGACCCAGGTGCTTTTATGGACAGAAGCCTTATGGAAGGAGATCCTCACAGCATAATTGAGGGAATGATCATTGGCGGGTATGCCATTGGAGCCAGCAAGGGCTTTATCTACGTAAGGGCTGAATATCCACTGGCAGTTAAACATCTGGATCATGCCATCAAAGAGGCTCTGCAGAGAGGGTTTCTGGGTAAGAACATCCTTGGAGGAAACTTCTCTTTTGAAATTGAAACATACAGGGGTGGCGGAGCTTTCGTATGCGGTGAATCTACTGCCTTGATGGCTTCTATTGAAGGAAAGATCGGTGAGCCAAGGGTCAAATATATCCGATCGACCCGAAAGGGACTTTGGGGAAAACCGACAGTGCTGAATAATGTTGAAACATGGGCCAATATACCCCATATTATCCTCCAGGGTGCCACTCCCTTCCGAATGTCAGGTACTGAACAGAGTCCCGGGACAAAAATCTTTTCCCTTGTTGGAAAAATCAAGAATAGCGGCCTTGTTGAAGTTCCCATGGGAATCCCATTACGGGAAATCATTTACGGAATTGGCGGGGGAACTCTGAGTAATAGACCATTGAAAGCGGTCCAGACAGGGGGGCCATCAGGAGGATGTATCCCCGGGACAATGCTTGACCTTAAGGTGGACTTCGATAGCCTGACAGAAGTTGGTTCCATGATGGGTTCCGGTGGACTGATAGTAATGGATGACAGGACTTGTATGGTAGATGTGGCCCGTTACTTTATTGACTTTCTCGCGGAAGAATCATGTGGTAAATGCACTCCCTGCCGAGAGGGACTTAGGGAAATGCAAAATATTCTCCATCGTCTCACAACCTCACGGGCAGAAAAGGGGGATGTTAAGAAACTGAGGGAAATTGCAGAATGCCTTCCCCATACAGCTCTTTGCGGCCTTGGAAAGACTGCTGCCAATCCAGTTATCTCCACACTCAGATATTTTCCGGAAGAATACATGGAACATGAAGAAGATAGTTTCTGCCGGGCAGGTGTTTGTACAAATATGTTCTCACTCACCATCGACCCTTCCAGGTGTGTTGGATGTCATGCCTGCTTCAGGGAATGCCCACAAGCCGCGATAAAAGGAGATCCTGGCCAACCCCATGAGATCTCTATTAATAAATGTATCCAGTGTGGGACATGTCTTAAGACCTGCAGATTCGATGCAATCGTTATCGGAAGGAGACGAGAGGATGATGATTGAGATCGTTATCGACGGTCAGAAATGTAGTGTTAAAAAGGGGACAACAATCCTTGAAGCAGCAAAGAGTATGGGTATCAGGATACCAACGATGTGTTACCATCCTGGTCTCTCTCCTTCGGGAAACTGCAGGTTATGTTCTGTTGAAATAAATGAAATGGGCAAACACAGGATCGTAATGTCCTGTATGTTCCCCATAGAAAATCCCGGTCTTGAAGTGATAACTTTCAATGAAAGAATAAAAAAACTCAGAAGCTTCATTGTCAAAATGCTTCTTCTCAGAAACCCCGATGATCCTGCATTGAAGTCCATTGCCAGAGAATATGGAATTGAAGATCATCCCTCTCAGAATTCTAAAACCAGGGAAAATAAATGTATTCTTTGCGGATTATGCATCAGTGCCTGTGAAGCCTCGGGAAGCGCTGCCCTGAGCTTCATTAACAGAGGCCATGAAAGAGAGGTTGCAACGCCATTTGGCGAGCCTTCGCTTACCTGCACAGGCTGTGGTGCATGTGCAGAAATCTGTCCTGTAAATTTCATAGAAATGGAAGATAAAAATGGAGTCAGGTTCATCTGGGGAAAAATCTTTGCTCTGGCAAAATGCAGAATCTGTGGGAAATATTTTGCCACTTTTGAACAGTTAGCTGCAGCAAGCGGAAATGACGAACCGGAACTGCTCTGCATGAGATGCAAACAACTGGAAGAAGCCAGAATAATAGGTCATGGAATTACCACAGGCTGAAGTTCTATGTAAGGCACATAAACAGGGGGGAAGTCCTTTGAAAAAGGGATTTTCAGAATAAAGGCTGTATATCATAAATAAAGGGAGGAATGCCCATATGGAAAAGGTTCTGCTTATATCACCCGAAAAGTGTATTGGCTGCGGTAGTTGTGAAACTGCCTGCTCTTTCGCCAATGAGGGGGAGTTCAGGCCTTCAATGTCCAGGATCCAGGTTTTCAGATTTAAAATGGGAATAAACGTTCCCATGACATGCCTGCAGTGCGAAGACGCTCCTTGTGCATCGGTATGTAAAACAGGAGCCCTTGTAAGGGATGATGACAGTGGAGTTGTGAACATTGATTCAGAAAAATGTATAGGTTGCCGTATGTGCGTAATGGCATGTCCCTTCGGAAATATTTCATACAGCAGTGAGAAAAAAACGTCCATTAAATGCGATCAGTGCGCAGGTGACCCTCAGTGTGTTGAATTCTGTCCCACAGGGGCCCTCTCTTATGTCCCGGCTGAAAAGGATAGTCTCGACAAAAAGAAAGCCTATGCTGCAAGATTCGCTACTATCGTAGAGGAGGTGGAGAAATAATGTTCGGGTGGAAAGGTAAGGTTCTCAGGGTTGATCTTACTGAGGGGACCATTGTTACCGAATCTCTAAATACGAAGGATGCGAAGGAATTTATTGGTGCAAGAGGCCTGGCCACAAGATATTTCTTCAAGGAAGTAGACCCTGCGGTCGATCCTCTGAGCAAAGAGAACAAACTTCTTTTCGCTACAGGACCCCTGACAGGAACGCTGGCAACATCGGCAGGCCGCTATGATGTAGTGACCAAGGGTCCACTGACCGGCGCCATCGCTGCCTCAAATTCAGGAGGTTTCTGGGGACCTGAATTGAAGTATGCAGGTTTTGACATGATAATTTTTGAAGGATCTTCTCCCAAACCAGTGTACCTTTACATATACAATGATGAGGTCGAATTGCGGGATGCTTCCCATTTATGGGGGAAGAATACTCATGATACAACCGATACCCTGATTTCTGAGACAGACTCAGAAGCCAAAGTGGCCTGCATCGGTCCTGCAGGAGAGAATCTGGTCAAATTCGCATGCATAATTAATGATAAAGACAGGGCGGCAGGAAGGTCTGGCGTGGGAGCGGTAATGGGTTCAAAAAAACTCAAAGCAATTGTTGTCAGAGGAACAAAGGGGATCAAGGTCGCAGATAAGGAGGAGTTTATTTCCGCAGTTAAATCTGCAAGGAAAAAACTCAAAGAACATCCCGTGGCATCGCAGGGACTTCCAACCTTTGGGACCAATGTGCTGGTAGGTGTTATCAACTCAGCAGGAGCCCTTCCTACCAGAAATTTCAGGGAAGCCATATACGAAGGTGCTGACAAGATAAGCGCCGAGACCTTCAACTCCCAGAACCTGGTAGGTAACAAAGCCTGCATGGGATGCATGATAGGGTGTGGAAGGGTTTCAAAAAGTTCCGGCAAATATGCAGGAGAGGGAGAAGGACCTGAATATGAGACAACATGGTCTTTTGGATCTCAATGTGGCGTTGATGACCTTGATGCAATTACAAAGGCCAACTATATATGCAATGAACTCGGAATGGATACAATAACCATGGGTAGCACCATAGGCTGTGCAATGGAACTTTATGAAGAGGGTCTCGTGTCCCAGGAAGAAGCCGGATATAACCTTTCTTTCGGCAACGCAGATGCGATGGTCAAGCTGACTGAACAGACTGCTTATCGAAAAGGCTTCGGCAATTCCCTTGCTGAAGGATCCTATAGACTTGCATCCGGATACGGAAGACCGGATCTCTCCATGAGCGTAAAAAAGCAGGAAATGCCCGCATATGATCCAAGAGCTCTGCAGGGGATGGGCCTGGAATATGCAACATCCAATAGAGGTGGGTGTCATGTAAGAGGATATCTAACTTCACCGGAAGTACTGGGTGTACCAGTGAAACTTGACCCGTCTTCTACAGAAGAAAAGCCAAAGTTCCTTAAGATATTCCAGGATCTTACAGCAGCCCTTGATTCCTCGGGAACGTGTCTTTTCACAACATTTGGACTTGGAGGGGCAGACATAGCTGCCCAGCTTGCCGCTGCAACAGGAGTGGATTATTCAGAAGAAGA
The DNA here is from genome assembly GCA_963666205.1 of Synergistales bacterium. Classification (GTDB taxonomy): domain Bacteria; phylum Synergistota; class Synergistia; order Synergistales; family JAFGMB01; genus JAENYO01. The sequence continues at coordinate 2,682,346 of OY762654.1, read as the reverse complement.
GTTCATGAAAGCAGGAGACAGAATATGGAACCTTGAAAGATTGTTCAATCTTCAAGCTGGTCTATCCGCAGAAGATGATAACCTCCCGCCAAGAATGTTCGAAGAGCCGATTCCTGCAGGTCCTATGAAGGGCGCATTAAGCAAAGTCCATGAAATGCTCCCTGAGTACTATAAAGAAAGAGGCTGGGATACAGAAGGAGTTCCAACACCAGAAAAACTGGAGGAGCTCGGACTGGTCTAAAATCAATACTCTTTTCATTAGAAGAGGATGGAGGGTGAATGTTACCTCCATCCTCTTTTGTTATAGAATATATATTGTAGCTATATTGCAAATGAGGGAAAACCCATGAAGACCGAAAAGTATAATATATGGTTCCTGGTGATAACTTTGTTTTTCTTTAACGCTTTCTGTTATCATAGTCCATCCTTTGGCGAAGATGTTCCCACAATTCCCCTGCTGTCCGAATGGGAAATTATAACAGAACAGGTCAGGGAGCTTAAGACAGAAAAGGAGAACCTCGGATGGTTTATTCAGCAGGATATTCTGTCTCAGTCTCATAAGAATGCCAAGGTGATCCTGCTGACAGGACCTGGTCCGGGAGAGCTGTATATACCTCCTGGAAACATAAATAACAATGACAGGCCCATCGGATTTGGTGCTGAATATTCGACTCTGGAAATAGAAGGCTTAAGGGCTGTCTTTGAAAACTACCCTTATGCTGGAATGGCTGTCTCAATAAATATACCTGGAAAAGGTACCCTTACAATTGAATCAAGAAATTTGTCCAGGAAGGCCATTATAGCCCTTGCAGGGGAATATGTTATTGCAATGAACACATTGTGACATACAATAATCAGAAATAATAAGACCTCCCTTACAAGGGAGGTCTTATTATTTTTCATAAAGATTCCAGATCTTTTTACTCAAGATGCCATTATCTATCCAGATCTGTCATGATTTTCGCTACAGTTTCCATCTGCTCCATTCCCTGGATATCAGTTTCCAACATGGGTAATCTCACTATGCTGAGGTAGCCGAACCTTTTATCTATATCCTGGAGATACTCTTCCTGAGCCTGTCTTCTCTTTTCAAAGAATGCACCAGCTTCTGGAGGTATCACCCTGTTCACCACTACTCCACCAACCGGAATGGAAAAAGTCTTAAGTATCGTTATCGCTCTCTCAGTTTCCAGGATGGGCATTTTTTCAGCATTCAGAACAAAGATAAATTCGCACGAATCTCCATCTGTAAGGATTTTTCGGGCAAACTCGAACTTGTTTTTTCTTTTCATAAGCACATCGACTATGGGATCATCTTCAAGTTTCTTTTTCATTATCTTGTCATACCGTGCTGACATTTTCATAAGCTGCCTTGCGTTCATATGGCGGTCAATGAGATGATCGATCCATGCTCCCAGAATCTCCGGTAAAGTAAGGAGACGAAGTGTATGGCCCGTAGGAGCAGTATCAAAGACTATAACATCATATGGATTATCAATGAGCCCCATAATTTCTATAAACTTGTCAAAAATAGCAGCCTCTTCTGCTCCCGGCGACATATAGGCTATCTCAAGCTGTCGTTTGATCTCCTCCACAATAACAGCACTGACAAGGTTCAACATCTGGTCCTGTATGGACTTCATATATTTTTTGGCTTCCAGCTCAGCATCAATTTCAATGCCCCAGAGATTATGAGCTACAGGAACAATATCCGGTCCTATGGATGAACCGAAGGCATCTGCAAGAGAATGTGCGGGATCGGTAGAAATAACGAGAGCCTTGTAACCCTCATTAGCCATTTTCAAGGCATAGGCCCCAGCACAGGTAGTCTTGCCCGTTCCGCCTTTGCCGCCAAAAAAAACAAATTTACGAAAAACTTTTCCCTTCATTGATCCATACTCCTTAGTCAAAGTCATATTGGGCAGCTTTTTCTGCCACGATGAATTTTCTGTTCTGGATCCTTCGTTCCCATGGAACCAGTTCATCAGCCATGTAGGGTAAAAGTTCAAGCATGTAGTAAGAAATAGGGTTGGGAATTCCCAGAAAGTCACTGAAGAGAAGAAGCATAAGATTGTCATACTGGTCAAAGGCTTCTTTTCGGACAACCCCCATTCGTTTATCTACAAAGACTCCATATGAGAATGCTCCAAACCACTCCTTAAAATGTTCAAAGGCTGATTTTTTGTCTTCATCCATGTTAAAACACTCTCCCTATCTATATCATCAGGACTATTATACCCCCATTGACATCAAAGAAAATGCTATACGATCTATCTGAAGACACAAACATCAAAAAGCCAAAAGAAAAGGGGCAGGAAAAATATCCTGTCCCTTTTATCTAATGATTTCTTTGAAACAGCTTGGATCTTCTAGTTGGAAAGCCACTTCTTTTCTAGCATTTCGAGGGTTCCATCTTCTTTGAGTTCCCTGAGTGCTATATTAACAGCTTCAACAAACTTCGTATCTTCCCTGTTCATTGCCAGAGCCATAGCTGAACTGCCTATCTTGTGATTAAATGCGATCTTCAGTTTTCCAGCAAAATCTTTATTGGACTTAAGGTTTTCAGAGGCAACAGTGCTGTCAACAACAGCAAAATCAACTCTTCCGAGAAGTACTTCTCTCAAGGCATCATCGGTTTTAGAAAATCTTTTGATTTCCAGATCCTTCAGACCTGAAACAAATCCGTCCTGTATAGTACCCAGCTGAACAGAACAGGTTTTTCCAGCAAGATCTCCAATCCCCTTTATATTATCATTCTCGCTCTTTACTATAAAGGAATCAGGTGTGGAATAGTAGGAATCTGAAAAAGCGACTTTCTTTGCCCTTTCAGGAGTGTTGCTCATGCCCGCAGCAACAATATGGATCTTCTTTGTAAGTATGGATGGAATAAGAGCATCAAAGGCCATATCGACGATTTTTACCTCTTTTCCAAGTTTATCCCCAATCTTCCTCGCTAGATCCATATCAAAACCAACAATTTCATTGTCCGCACTTCTAAATTCAAAGGGTCTGAAGGTCGATTCCGTACCCACTATCAATACATCAGAGTCAAGAGCAGATGCCCCAAAAGCGGCAGAACCAACAACCATCAACATTGCAACAAAGGCAAAACACACAACTTTTCTGAACATTGGAAGACCTCCTAAAGATTTTTTATCTTGAAACAACGATGAATGCATATAGTAAACCATTGTTTTATTTACTCGTTTTACGTGTCGCAATGTTCATTATAAGCTGAAGGAATTACCTGTCAAGAAAATTACATACAAAAAAGGGGGATTTCCCCCCTTTTTTGTATGTAATTTATCACGATCAGTTTTCCTATTCTGGTTCAAACATATCCTTACCCACAGCACAAACAGGGCAAAGCCATTCATCAGGAACATCTTCCCAGGAGGTTCCGGCAGCTACACCATTATCAGGATCTCCCTCTGATGGATCATAGACATATCCGCAGACGGTGCAACGATACTTTTCCATTATATCTCCTCCTTTCTAATAATCTATCATAATTATATACACTAGACTGACTCTGCACAATGGCAACACGAAAAGGACTCTTTAACATCAGGGGATCAGATAGATCTCAGATCCTTATCCGGTCCACCGGTAAGACATATGCAGCCTTCCGGTGTAACAAGGTAATCATCCTCTATTCTCATGCCTCCAAGACCTTCAATATATATCCCCGGTTCAATGGTAACAACATCTCCGGCCATCAGGACATCATCTGATGTAAAGGAAAGTCTCGGCCTTTCATGTATTTCCAGACCGAAGGAGTGGCCCAGACCATGGGTAAAATATTTTTCATAACCAGCTTTCTTTATCACGTCTCTTGCCAAGGCATCCACATCTTTTCCTGTCACTCCCGGCTTGAGGCTTTCCGCAGCTTTTATATGGGCTTCGTAAAGAACGGAATGGATCCTTTGAGCCTCCTCAGTGGGATCTCCAATAATAAAATTCTTTGTAATATCACTCAAATATCCTTTGAAAGCAGCCCCGAAATCTACTGTAACCCAATCGCCCCTGGTAAATTCTCTTGTTGTTGGAACTCCATGGGGCAAGGCGCTTCTTGGACCGGAAGCAACGATGAAGCAATGGCCAGGCCAGCCGCCTTCGGCTCCAAGATCTTTCATGTTGAATTCCAGCCAATTTGAAAATTCCTGTTCCTTCATCCCTTCATAAGCACTTTTAAGTGTCTTTTCAAAGGCTGCAAGGGCAATTTCGGCCGCTTTCCGGATGAGCAGAATTTCAATCTCATCCTTGGAACGTCTCATTTGAGGAATGACTCCTTTAAGGTCTCTCCATTGATTCCCTGAAACTGAAAGTTCTTTATACTGACTTAAGGTTATCCGGTCAGACTCAAATCCGATATTCTGAAGACCTGACTTATTGATCTCTTCCATAACAACACTAGTCATAGATCTTCCTGCCTGGTCTACGATTGAAAAGGGAGTCTGGTCTCCAGCCTGTTTCAGATATCTTCCATCAGTGATAAGAACAGAGTCGTCATTTGATACCAGAATGGAACAGCTACTTCCCCTGAAACCTGAAATATAATAAGCGCTCTCCCAGTTATAACCTTCTGTTACCATAAGAAAAAAGGCATCTACTTCCCTTTTAGACAAGATATGCCTCAGTTTTATAATCCTTTCAGATATTCTCTGGAAATCCATTTCAATGCCCCTCTCCTTAAAGTGCCAGAACCCTCCATAGTTCTTCCTCGGAAGTCAGCTCACATTTTGCTTCGCTTTTCAGAACCATACTGCCAATGGCAGAGGCTTCTATCCCTGCGTTCCTGAGACTTTCAAGGACAATGGAACTCTTTTCCCTGTCTACCACCATCACAAGGACTCCCGAAGATATGAGGTGATAAACGTCGAAACCAAGATGTTCTTGGACTTTTCTCGTTAGAGGATGAACTGGAATGGCATCATGATCAAGCTCTATACCCAGTCCACTGAGCCTTGCTATCTCGGCCAGTCCGCCCTTGAGACCTCCTTCTGTGGGGTCATGCATAAACTTGACATTATTACGGACCAGAATAGACTCTGGATAAATAGAAAGATCTGAAACCCATGAAAGGATCTCCTGCAACTCTTCAGGAGTAACCACAGGGGAAATAAGGTCAGGTCTGTCATTTGCCAGAATGGACATTCCTTCAAGACCTGCATGTTTTGTCATTATCAGCACATCTCCGGGAACCAGTGATCCCGCTTGATAAAGGAAAGAGGTACTACCAACAACAGTACCCACTATTACAGGTTTATCGTAACGATCTGTAAACTCTGTATGGCCTCCAATTATCGCTATTTTAAGATCTCGACAAACTGCATCGATCTCAGACATTATTTTTTCTGCAAATGCAAGACCCATGGAAACCGGAATTATAAGGGTTACCATGAAATATGCCGGATCCCCGCCCTTGCAGGCTATGTCATTGACATTTACATGAACAAGCAGCCTTCCCGCTCCCTCGGAGGCACCTACGATAGGATCAGAAGCCACAACAGTATATTTATCACCCGGAAGATCAATGATACATGCATCCTCCCCCACGCCTGGACCTACCAGGACTTCGGGCCTTTTAAAACCAGAGAAACCAAGAATTCTCTCTTGAAGAATCCGGGGTGGTAATTTCCCTACCGGTACAGGAATAGTGTCATTCATCTGAAAGTTCATCTCCTCTAAAGCTGTAAATACATCCACAATATGTCTGGCGGTAAAGGCCGATTTTTCTGCTAAGATTTACCGACCGCTTAAATCCATCATTTTTTCTCCATATTTTTTCAACCCAGGTCAATCCATAACGTGAAGCAACTTCTTTCCCGATACTATTTATAAGACCTGGGTCTTTATGGGGACTTATGGTCAGAGTTGTACTCAGAAATTGACAGTTGAGGTTCAATGCAGCCTCTGCACTTGACTCCAGTTGAAGTTTAAAACAAAGGGGGCACCGTTTGCCACCTTCCGGTTGCGAAGAATATTTCAGAGTAGCATTGATCCAGAGTTCAGGTTCATAATCATTTATTATGAACTTTACATTCATGAACTCTGCAAGGCGAACAGCTGCTTCTTTCCTTTTGAGAAATTCTTCGTATGGATGAATGTTATTTCCATAAAAAAAACCGATAACGTTATTCCGTCCTGACGCAAGTTCCAGGAAAGGAACAGTACCATCAGGAGCACAGCAGACGTGTAAAAGGATATTTCCCATCACAAACCCTCTCATTTCATCAAGTCCGCAACTGAACTCTTTCAGACCATGATATCTGATCCGAGAGTGTTAGTAAAAACAGGCAGGTTTCCAGTCAAGACCTCCCGCTTATCTGAGGAGAAGCTGCATCTGAAGAACTATGTCGTCTACATCAAGCCCCATATGCTTAAAGACTTCAGAGGAAGCTCCGGAAGTCCCGTATCTGTGAACTCCCATTGAAACGATCCTGGATTGCAAACCAAGAGATGCCATCTTTGAGGCAACAATGGAACCCATACCGCTATTGACATTATGGTCTTCACAAGTAATGATCGCTCCTGTCGATGCGGCTTCCTTCAATGAGTCTAAGTCCACTTCAAGAGGACATGAAACGTTGTAAAGCTTCACTTCAATCCCCATGTTTTTAAGGATCTGCCATGCTTTGAAAGCCTTGGGAAACATACTTCCCATAGCAAGAATAGCACCTGAGGTTCCATTTCTGACAAGGTCATAACGGCCATATGTAAAGGCATATTTTCCGGAAAAACAGGGGATACCATCTTCATCAGTAATAATATCGGTCTTGCTTCTGCCCATTGCTAAACAGATATTTCCTCTCTCACAGATGGACCACCGTGTTATACGATCAGTCTGATTAGGATCTGCAGGCACGACAAGTTTCCAGCCAAAGGTATTTCTGAGAAGACCAACATAATCGATACACTGATGGGTCATCCCATCCTCTCCTACATCAAGACCAACATGGGTAAGAACCAGCTTTAGATTGGAGTTGTTAATATCATTGAGGCGCTGCTGATTGTAGGCTTCACAGAGGCCAAAAACACCAAAGTCTGCCCACAGGCTTACAACCCCTCCTGCAGAAGCAGCACCGGCAACTGTAGCTACAGAATGTTCCTGTATACCTGCCTGAATAAACCATTCAGGGCAGCTTTCTGCAAAGGACAATGTTTTGACGGAACTGGCAAGATCACAATCAAAAACAAGTATAGGAGTCCTCCCGGGAAACTTATAATTTAAGATACCAACATCAGACAGCGCTTTTCCAAAAGCTGACCTGTTGTCTGTTTTTGTATCCGAAGGATAATCAACCGGATCAGGAGAAACGAGGTTGATCGCTGGCATGGAGAGCTTAATTCCGGGAGGGAAGGAACCTGACCTGAGATCAACGGCTTTCTCAAGAATACCCGGGTCTTCTCCAAGCTCCTTCAATGCCTGCAGGTATAGCTCACCAGAAACGGCCTTTCCATGATATTCAGGAATATTCTCCATGAAAGAAACGCCTTTACCCATAGTGGTATGACAGAGAATTACTGTGGGTACTTCCGATCCCGATGCCTGTAAAAGGGAAGAATAAATGTCTCTGAAGCTGTGACCGTCACACTCAAGAACATCCCAGCCATCAGCCTTCCATAGAAGCCTGAGATCAGCCTGCATTATTTCCTCAGTACGTCCGGAAATCTGAATATGGTTGTAATCGATCAGAACAGTAAGATTGGACAATCCCTGCTTTACCGCTATTCGCCTAGCCTCAGCAATCTGTCCTTTAGTCTGTTCTCCGTCACTTGAAAGGACAAAGACCCTGCCATCATACCCCTTGCTTTTCTGAGAAAGGGCGAAACCCACGCCTGCAGACAATCCCTGACCCAGGTTACCCGTTCCCCAGTCTATACCAGGAACTTCCCTTTCAACATGCCCTTGAAAAGGGCTCCCTGCCTGTCTGAAATGAGCCATTACATCCCATGGGTCCACAAAACCATAATAGGAAAGGGCTGAATAGGCTCCCGGAGAAGTATGACCATGACTTACCACTACGTAATCCCTGTCCCGGGATCTGAAGTTGAGGGGAGATAAATCTGCAACACTGTAGGTCATAATATACATTTCCATACTGGAAAGAGAACCTGCAGGATGACCACTACCTGCAACTGTAGTCATGGTAACTGCCATGGCTCTGCACTTTCGTGCCGCCTCGGACAGAATATCTATCTGATCCTGAGAAAGATCTTCTGTCGGAAAATCCGTTAGGGTAATTTTATCAGGGAACATATTCTGTTCCTCCTTTCTCTACTGAACGTATATTATATAACGATTCCTGCTGAGAATTACATAATGAAAAGGCGGTCCCTGTTGGGGACCGCCTGATAATCTGAAATGAATCAATCGATGTAGACCCTTGGAACTCGTTTAAGAAACATTATAGGTACTTCATAGTTTATCGTATTCCTGGCAGATGCTATTTCTTCAGGAGTTATCAATTCATCTCCCTGGCGCCCTACGATCACAACTTCATCCCCCACCTTTACATCTGGTATGGAAGTAATATTGACCATGGTCTGGTCCATACAGATATTTCCACATATGGGAACACGTCTGCCGTGGATAAGTACATCCACTTTCATTGAGAGAGCACGTGAGAAACCGTCTGCATAGCCTAAGGGGAGAACTGCAGTCTTTTCGTTTCCCCTTGTCATGTATTTAAGCCCATAACCTATTCCACTCCTTGAGGGCAGATCCCTGACCAGAGAGACTGCAGTTTTCACCTCAAAGGTGGGTTTGAGCTCAATGGGTCTTATACATTCTGCAGAGGGCCACATTCCATACAGGATGACCCCTGGTCTTACTGCATCCAGATATTTTTCGGGCGAGTTGAGGGTACCGGCACTATTACAGACATGGCGTAGGGGAACCTTAAAACCCTTATCCTCCAGAAGGTTTAGAACTTGTGTGTATTTCCTGAATTGGGTTTCAGTATAATCAAGTCTGACTTCATCAGCAGTTGCAAAGTGTGTAAACAGGCCTTCAAGTTCAATACCAGGAATGGATGAGATTTCGTTCATAACATTCGGGACTTCTTCGGGCAAGAATCCGATACGTCCCATTCCAGTATCTATCTTCATATGCAGAAGGGCCGGTTTGCCTTCCTGCAATGCAGCTGCACTCATGGCTCTTGCAAAATCAAGGTCTGTGAAGGCAGCACTAATATTCAGTTTTACATATTCCCTGGCAACACTACAGGGAGATGGGCCGAGGACCAGAAGGGGTTCATTAATCCCCGCTTCTCTGAGTTCAAGAGCTTCGTCCGGTGTGGCAACAGCAAATCTCTGACATCCCTCTTCAAGGAGTGCCCTGGAAACAGGAATAACTCCATGGCCATAGGCATCGGCCTTAAGAACTGCCATTATTTGAGGACCACTTCCTACATGTTTCTGTATAGCCCTGAAATTATGTCTTATATTGCCAAGGTTAACTTCCATTCTTGTTAAGCGATACGTCAAAATATATCACCCTTTCATAAGGAAGGGCGGAGGTAACATCCTCCGCCCTGTGGGGATAGCCGAAAAAAGAAATTTCAGGATCTATTTTTCAGGGACCGGGAAGATCGTTCTTATTCAAGTTCTCCTGATTTACGTTTTGCATCAAAATCCTTAACCAGTTCACGGAGTTTACCTGACAGCCATAACAGAGCAATAAGGTTAGGTGCCGCCATTAGACCGTTCATGGTATCGGACATATTCCAGATGTTGGAAAGGAAAGCTCCGCCTCCTCCCCAGGCACCGATTACGATAACGATAACCCAGAGGATCTTGTAAACAGGAATAACCTTTGTACCGAAGATATAGACAGCTCCTGTTTCTCCATACCAGTACCAACCCAAGACTGTTGAGAATGCGAACATGGAAAGACCTACAGAGAGGATCATTACCCCGGTATTGCCGAGGACGATCTGGAACGCAGAGAGAGTAAGCTGAGCACCTGTAAGGTCTGGATTGTTGGTAAGAACCCCGGTAGTAAGTATTGCGAGGGCGGTAAGGGTACAGATAACAATGGTATCTGCAAAGACTTCAAAGAGACCATAGACACCCTGACGTACAGGATGGTCGACTTCAGCAGTAGCATGGACAAGAGGAGCAGAACCCAGGCCTGCTTCGTTTGAGAATACCCCTCTCGCTATGCCCTTTGTCAGAGCCAGCTTGATGCTCCATCCCGCCAATGCACCCGGCATAGCCATGGGGTCACTGATAGCATATTTGACTGCCCTTGCAAGGGAAGGAATTATAAGGTTTGAATGGAGTCCCACTGTAATGACGGCACCAATGATATAAAAAACAGCCATTACGGGCACAAGATAGGTTGTAACTTCAGAAATCCTCTTCAATCCTCCGTAAATTACCAACGCTGTAAGGATTGCCATCACAATACCGGTAGCAACGTGAGGAATACCGAAACCGAGGTTAAGTCCCTCGGCAGTTGAGTTGGCCTGGATAGCATTACCTATGCCAAAGGCGGCAAAGGTAGTGAAAAAGGCAAAGAGCCATGCAAGCCATTTCTGGCCAGTTCCCTTTTCGAGCATGTACATGGTACCGCCGCGGATATTACCAAGGTCATCCTTGTCGCGGAAGTGGACTGCCAGAGTGACTTCTGCAAATTTGGTGGTCATACCGAAAACTGCTGAAATGAGCATCCAGAAAAGAGCACCTGGACCTCCAAGGTGAAGGGCTGTAGCAACACCGGCGATGTTGCCCGTTCCTATAGTAGAAGCAAGAGCCGTTGAAAGTGCTGCGAAGGAAGATATACTGCCTTCCTCTCCTTCTACTTTCTTTTTCTTGCGGAAAACTGTTTTGAACATAAAACCAAAATAACGAATCTGTGGGAAACCAAGGATAATAGTAAGATAAACTCCCGTTCCCACAAGAAGGGTCAACATCCAGGGACCCCATACGATACCATTAACTATTCCATTGATTCTCATTACAGCTTCCATTACTGCGATTCCCCCTTTTGAGTCCAGAAAACCGGATCCCCCTCGGATCCCTTACGCTTCTGGAAAAAAAACTCAATTCGCACGAACGTCAAGCTCCATTAAATCCCTGATCCGTAAAATCCCTACTATTACTCTTTTCCCCCACCTCCCTGGTTGATTCAAACACGTATTAATTGTGAAAAAGAAATCAACCGAGAACATTATATCATGGAATTATGGACCTTTTACCATGGTAGCAAGGGGCAGGAGATCGAAGGTAAGAGCCTGCCCCTTGCTACTATCATAATCTATATATAGTTACTCTCCTTAAGGATCTGGACTCCCTTTTCCATGTGTCTGGATGGAAGTTTTACTACAGGTCCGGTGCAACCCATGGCTGATTCTGCATAGATCCCGTCCTTCCAGAGTTCCCTTACAGCATCTTCCACATCCAGCACATCTATACCATGGATTTCTTCATCAGTAGGTTCCTTGGGAGGAGCCATTATCTCTTCCCGACATTCCACTGGCTTTGGCTGAAGGGAGGATATGAGATCATCCAGTCCCGCTTCTTTTGCTTTGCGGATTTCGTCCGCAATAACTCCAGGTAAATTACCTGCTACAGCGGAAGCATTGAAAGAAATGGCATTTGCAATAACAGGAGCACCAGATGCCCTCGATATGATAGATATAACGTGGGGCCATCCTTCCCCAACAGAAGGACCGTATCCCCAACCAAGGGCCTCAAAGGATCCTCCAGTATTGAAGGATGAGAAAAGCTTCATCAGCACATTGCCGGTGAGTGTATCGTTGACACATATATCAACGGCTCCTGAAAGAAGGTCATTTCCTCTCAAAACGGCCCCTCCGTCTTTACGTATGCTCTGCCCGAATTTGATATCATAACCATTTTCCTTAAGCTGTCCAAGGGCCCTGTAGACAGGATGGGCACCTTCCACGTTCAGAATACCCACGGTTGGATCCTTTTTCCCTATGGACCTGGCAACGGCTATTCCATAAATAGCGTTGCGCAACATGGCCTCTGTTCGCAATATCGCTGAAGTTCCCGTAGATGAGGCTATTATCATATCCTGCCCCTTTGCAGGAGTCAGCACCCGGCCTATTGTAGTTACCCCCATGGGAAATGGGTAGTGAAGGGCAACAGCACCCATTATCACACCTTCATTAAGGGCCTGGTCCATCGCTGAAGCAATATCAGCATCACAATCAGATGTTTCGATCCATTCAAGATCTTCATAACCTTCTATCTTGGGACCTATCATCACAACCCTGATATGGGAATATTGCTGCTGGGCGAGTCTGCCTCCCCTCGCCAGTTCTTCATCACCAAGTTCACTTCCGCCAGCCATAAGTCCCACTCTAACCTTGGGACCGCCAGTTTTTGCTGATTCTATAATATCGGCAAGAGCTTCACCGACCAACTTACGGATATCGGACATAAATACCACCCCGCCAGATCACTTTAAAGACTCGCTGATTTCAGAAAGGACCTCAAGGATCATATTCTTTATCTCATCCTTGCTTATTGCTCCCACTGCTCCACTCCCAGTGCTTTTTTCAATGAAGAATGAGGCTCCATCTGAAAGATTTGTCAATCTTGCCAGGAAAAGGCTTCCTTTACCTATGATCATTACCCTGTTCATTTTCCCGTCTCGAATTGCATCACAGGCATGCCCCACAAAGGGAACACCGGAAGGAATATGTCCCTGGGTGTGGGCAAAACCGATAAGACCCTTTTCCTTTACAAAAGCCATCATATCCTTTTTCTCGAGCTGTTTCTTCATTACAGCAAGAGCAGCTGTCATTTTGGCATTGGCAAGGGGGACATCTCCGGCACCGGCAGGAAGTGTTATCTCTGGAGTGTGAAGTTCTGCAGCATATTTATCAACATCCTGAAAGGAAAGTCCGAGTTTCTGCAGGGGTTCCCAGATAAGGGCAGAAGTAACAGCCTGGGGTGAAGCCCCTGCTCCAACAGAGTGCTTGCCCAGTGCATCCAGTCGCATGACAGGGTCTTCTCCATTATCGGGGACAAGCAGGATAGCAAAGTTTCCCAGACAATCCTCAAGGGCTGGTAATCCCTTTTTCACGTGGTCGCGACCGTTCATGTAAAGCTTGGGGATAGCACCCCCCGCAACGACGATACAGTTCTTCCTGGCACCTGATGCAACCTGGGAGGCTGCCGCTATCATGGCATTTACAGGACCCGCACAAAAACCTCTCACATCGCATCCGCTGGCATTTACACATCCGGCTATTTCAGCTATAGCCTTGGCAAAATTACCACCAGCCCTCTGATTCATGTCTCCAGCGCCTTCCTCGGAACATTCGATAACGAAATCGATCTCCTCAGGCGAAATAGCGCTATTCTTCAGAAGATGAAGTACAGAAAGAACTCCTCCCGCTTTAGACGCGATGTTTTCAAGCAGGACATATGGGAAGAGACACTCATCGACTTCATGTCCACTACGAACACAGCCTACAACCTTGCCTTCAATATAAAGAGGCAAAGCCTTATGATTTTTTATCTCACTGTCTATTTCTTCTTTATCATGACCACTTTCAAGCCTTGCAAGGATAGTTTCGCTTATGACAGGATCCTGAACCAGTTTTTCCCTGACCAGGGAAGCAAACCCCTTCTCAAGCCATATGAGGTCGAACACATCGCATATATCAATTAGTCCAAGGAATTCATCCTCGGGCATGATCTCACCGTATTTTCCATAACGCATGGCATCGGCCATACGATTTTCATACCATGGCTGGGGCTGAGCTTCATATTCGTCCAGAGTTATGCCGCCGATATATGCCTGGTTTGGGGCATAGCTTACTGCTTCCCCGTAGGCCTGCAGATGCTTGGGAAGCTCAGACAGGAACTCCGTCTCTCCCTTGGTCATTCTCTCAACATAAGGGGTATTCCCGTAATGAAGACCAAGCTCTGGTGTGTGATTCAAACAATATGAGTAACCCTTGATTCCGACACTGGACATACTTCAAATTACCTCCTCGAAACAGCTATAAATTAAGCCCTGGCCGGGGAAGAACCGGACCAGGGCAGAAACACTTTTTAGTCGTTAAATACTGTCTGTTCAGTTACAGGTGTCTGAAGAGCTTTAAGAGCCTTCTCTACAAGATGGCGGCGAATAGCTTTTTCTTCTTCGAATGGTTTCGTCGGATCCCCAAGGGGATGGGGAATGGCTATTGCAGGTACGATCCGATTGGCTCCAACAGTAAGAGAAATAGGAACTATGGTACATACATGGACAACTGGGAGTCCTGCTCTTTCAATTTCCTTAACCATCGTTGCACCGCAACGAGTGCAGGTTCCTCAGGTGGAAGTCAGGATTACCGCATCGACTCCGTCTGCTTTCAGTTTATCAGCAATAGCGGCACCGAATTTTTTGGCGCTCGCCACTGCAGTTCCATTACCAACTGTCGTATAGAACTTGTTATGGAGTTTCTTGAAAAGTCCTTCCTTCTCCATTTCCCGCATAACATCAACTGGAAGAACACGGTCAGGATCATCATCAGCATATGTCGCATCATAGCCACCATGGGCAGTACAATGATCCGCTGAAGTGAGGTCATCATAACCTTCAATACTGTATTCACCATATTTGCTTGCACTTGATGCCTCGATATGATCGGGATTCCCTTTGGGGCATATACCACCAGAAGTTACAATGGCAATAGTGGCATTTTTCATATCTGCTACAGGGGGGTTGGGTTCAACCCTGTCAAAAACCGGCATGGGGTATTCTGTAACGAAGGGCTCACCCTTGAGTTTGCTGACGAACATGTCAACACATCTCTCTGCCGCAAGTTTTTCATAAAACTTGTTGATACGGATACCACGTTCGATGTAACCTTCCTCAGAAGGAAGACCTATTGGTTCGCCTCTGAGTAGTTTGAGGAGCATCTTTGCCATGGCAGGGACAGCCTTACCCATTCCCCTGGCACTATCGGGGGTTTCTATGATGTACATGCTTTTTCTGTACATCTCAACCCCGGGATTCTCTGGATACATACCGGAAACGACGGGTATACCAAGTTCTTTAGCTATGACATCTCCCATTGCTCCACAGGCAGAACCATACCTTCCAGCATTGAAGGCAGGACCCAGAATAACTGCATCCGGATTGTACTTTCTGATCATTTCAAGGACTTCTGCTGCAGCTTTTTCCATATCAGTTGCAAAATAGGTATCACCGCATATGGCAGTTGCAACGATTTCGGCCTCATCTCCGAGGGCATTATTAAGAGCCATTCCAGGCCCTACGACACCTTCTCTTATCTCGGGTTTATGATCGGCTTTTTCTTCTCCACCGATCCCTGCAAAGAACTGATTTATATAATGAACGACACGGTAGGACATTGTTTCCCCTCCTTTCATTAAGGATTAGAGAGAATACTTGCTAAACTCTTTCCTCATTGCTGCAACCGCTGCACTCAAGGCTTCTGGATCGAGCACCATTTCCATCATTGAAATCTGCTCTTCCCAAGCTGCAGGGTCCGCTTCTGCCCTTATCTCTTCTTCAAAAATATCATATACACAGAGTCCCAACTGGACTCCGGCCAATGGTCCTGCAAAGGTAGGATCCCCGTTTGCTACAGTTTCTGCGTAGATCTCAGCACCTTCTGCATCAGAAGATCCCAGTATCACGACAAGCTCTTCGGGGTTATACTTTTCAGCAGCGTCTTTTATCCTCTGCTGATTCTGCAGATCCATGGCTCCTGCTGCGGTTCAGACAAAGCATTCGGTAACGGAAAATATCACTTCTGCGCCGCTATTCTTAAAAACTGCTTCCATTGCGGGTCCGGGAACTCCGTCACGTTCGCCAAGAAGAAGAAGTTTTTTTCCAGCCAACTTACCCATGCTTCGCACCTCCTTCATTAAAATGGGTTAGATATTAAAATCTGTTAAATTGTGTAAGCACCAAGTTTGGTGAATCCAAGTTCGCTCGTTGAACCAATGATTGCCTGAAGTTCAACTGTTATTGTGCCATCAGAAGCAAGGGAACCATCCCAGCCGCCCGCAATGATATTAGCTTCATCGGGATATCCAAGTACTTTTTCCATAGGCGGAAGAGTGATAACCTCATTAGCATTACCGGCAGTTACGCATGCGTCACCTTCGGGACAGGAGTCTGCCAGAGACTGGCTGGCCCCATCCTGACCGGCATATTCATCCGTGAGGAGTGTAGTTTTCATACCGGCTCTTTCGGCTTTCCAGCAGTTCATGATGAGGTCTGCATCAGGGTTCCCGAATCCCTCTTCGGATATGAGAAGACCGTCAAGACCTATCATGGTGGCCAGTTTTATAGAGTACGAAGAACTCCTCTTCTTGTCCGCAAGAGTAACGTTTTCATTGGTAATGATACAGCCTACAAAATTGAAGTCCTTTCCATGATGTTCATACATGGACTTGATTATCGGATTATTAAGGTGGACATAGGTATTGTTCTTGTCACAGGCGGAAACACAGTTGCCTGAAACAATGGCACCGTCCATCACTTCGGTAGGACTGATAAGAGTTGGAAGACTTTTCTTGGCGTCAACACCATAGACCCATGTGTCATGAAGAAGCCCCTGAGACTGAAGCATGTAAAGATAGGCGACTTTCGGAAGATCCGGGTATGCATGCATGGATTCCCTGAAAGAAAGGGTTTCATAGGTTTCAACCCTGTCAGCCTCTACATCTTTACATGATTCTGCAAGGTATGCTGCAGTCTTCAAACCAGCGAGCCTGCATGCAGTTTCATGATCATGTTTTTCTAGATCCACTACGGGATCAAGAAGGAGAACAACGTTGTTCGTCTGTGAATATGGACAATAATCTGCTCCAGGTCCGGACATGTCGATGATTCCTTCCTGGAAACGTACTATCTTGCCTGTTGTTACAACTGCTGCGCCCTCAAGTACAAGGGTTTTACCTTCACCAACGGTTTCGACATCACTGACCATTCCAGGGAAGATACCGCCCTTACCCTCGATCTTGCAACGGGGCTCAATGACATCCTTGACAGGAAGTATCCTGACACTTTCTCCTGGCATTGCAAACTCAACATCAACCCTGGCGAGCCTTTCGTCTTCAGAAAGCATGGATACAAGCTCTCCCTTATTGACAAAAAGGATCCCGTCCCTGACTGCTGTCTTGTCACCCCATGCCAACCCGCTAACCTTAACCTTATGGAGTTCAAGTTTCAAAGAGATTCCCCCCTTTGGATTGAGTTCAACTATTAAAGCATCTCTTCGATCTTAGCCTTAATATTCTCTGCGGTAGCATCACCACCGCCCAGTCTAGCCACTTCTTCGCCGCCTTTAAAAAACAGGATCCCGGGAAGCCCCATAACCCTGTTAGCTATGGCAACTCGTCTGTTGCCGCTTACGTTTACCTTCGTAAACTTGACCTTGCCTTCGTATTCCTTTTCCATAGCCTCCACATGAGGCATAAGGGCAAGGCATGGACCGCACTGGGGACCCCAGAAGTCAACAAGAACGGGCAGTTCACTTTCCTTTACCTCTGCATCAAAGGTTTCCTTGGTAAGTTCTATCATCTAGTTCACCTCCTTTGCTTTAAGACTGTCTTTGTCCAGTTATGGCCGGACAGGCTCAAACACCCTTTTCAGAGAAAATATCATACTGAAGTAGAGTCTGCTTCATAAGTTCCATATCCATAAAGGCATAATCCTCTTCGGTTGCAGGGGGCAGGACCCCCCTCAGAAGAAGTCTGTCAAGACATGAACGGTAAACTGACAGGGCATGCTCAATCAATGTGAGAGAATACTCATCTACGCTGGAGGAACCATTATCTGACTTGAGAGAAAGGATGGCCGAACGGAAAGGTTGCTGGTAGGGCCGAAGATTGCCATAGAGTGGATGGGATAACAATTTACATCCACCATGGACCATGTCCCTGACTTTCACAAGGACATCCCACGAGCTTCCATTAACAAGATCTATGGAAGTAACATTTGAAAGGTATCTGGGGTTATTAGTCACAAGAACTACACGACCTGACATGGAAACGCCTCCAATAAAGAAAACGATACCAATCTCTGTCGTATAGCCCGTGGAAGGTGTAATTAACGGAACCACTTATGGCTAAGTTTTCAGAGATCCGTCCAGTCACAATCCCTTTGCCTGAGAGTTTCAGCACACCGTCAGGTGTACCTTGCCCCTTCGGCGCCCCTACTCTTTCGAGAGGATGATAATGGGGTCTCTCTTGCGACCTTCATCCGGAGCGTACGGGTAGATTTTACACTATGTCACGACATAGTCAAGACAAATGTGAAGAAAAAAACGATTGGAGGGTAATGTATTCAAAGATAACAAAAAGGCGGGGAAACCCCGCCTTTTTGGTTTAATATCTGATTACCACTTAAGACCTTTAAGGAATATCCATGCAATTGCTACGGGTGCCACTACTCTGCATATCCAGAGCCAGGGTCCCATAAGGCCAAAGGGGATCGTACCTTCGTTGGTGATCTCCTTCTTTGCTGCATCGGTCCAGACCCAGCCTACAAATAGGGCTATGAAAAGTCCGCCCAGGGGCAGAAGGATATTTGAAGCAAGGAAATCCGCAGCATCAAGGAAGTCTTTACCTGCGATCTTGAGTCCGCCGCCAAGGGAAATAGCAGAAGGAACACCAAGGGCAAATATAACCAACCCCATGACCCATGCAGCTTTTGCTCTAGACCAGTTCAGCTCGTCAATGAAGTATGCGCATACAACCTCAAGAAGAGATATGGATGAGGTGATGGCCGCCACGAGGAGAAGAAGGAAGAAAAGAGCTGACCACACTGCTCCACCCGGCATCTGGGCAAAGACGTTTGGCAGGGTGATGAAGGTAAGTCCAGGACCCGCTCCCGGTTCAAGGCCAAAGGCAAAAACTGCCGGGAATATTACCAGACCTGCAAGAAATGCTACGGCAGTATCAAGGAAACATACCTGTGCTGCAGCACCGGGAATACTCGTATCTTTGGGAAGGTAACTGCCGTAGGTCACCATACATCCCATACCAAGGGACAGTGAGAAGAAAGCCTGTCCAAGGGCTGCCAGGAAAACTCCACCGTTAAGCTTGGAGAAATCGGGCTTAAGGTAGAAAGCAAGCCCCTTGCCAGCACCGGGAAGAGTGACAGACCTTACGATAAGGATCAAAAGAAGTATAAAGAGTCCAGGCATAAGAACTTTGCAGTATTTTTCAATTCCTTCACCAATACCCTTGTAGACTATCCAGATGGTTACAAGCATGAAAAGAAGTTGATAGATGATAACCTTGGGAGCATCAGTGATAAAACCACCGAAGAGATCTCCAGCAGTTCCCGCTTTCCCTGCCTCCATGAGACCAGTAAAGGAGGCCAGAATATATTTTATGGTCCATCCTCCTATGACACCATAAAAGGAAAGGATTATGAAACCAGCAGCTATACCCATCCATCCTACAAGTACCCAAGGACCACCTTTAAGCTTGGCAAAGGATCCAACCGCATTAAGCTCTGCCTTACGGCCGATAACGATCTCTGCCATCATTACAGCATAACCGATAACAAAAACAAGTGCGACATACATGACTACAAAGGCCGCACCACCATTCTGACCGGTAATATAGGGAAACTTCCATATATTACCAAGTCCTACAGCTGAACCAGCTGCAGCCATTATAAAACCGATTTTACTTCCCCATTGTTCTCTTTCTACGCCATTACTCATTTTCCCAAAACCCCTCCTTTTGGCCTAAATGATGAAACTCTACAACCATACAACAAAAAAAACGACAAATCCCCCCTGCTTATTTGCACCTCCTTCTGATTTAATTGTATTACTGAACAATGAACTCTTAAAGACCCGAAAAACGGTCACTCTAAAAAACAACTGAAAAGACTTAAACATCCATTAAGGATATTCAGAAAATATTATACAACATCTCCATGTATTCTTTTATAAAATAATTGAAAAAGGGGATTTTTTCAACAAGAAGTTTTATTCAGAAAATTCCAAGACATCCTGACCTTGTTTGTTTTATTAATGATATGAGTTAGAATATCCCCCGAAAGGTGGAATTTTCATGTGTCTAGCCATACCACACAAGATTATTGAAATAATTGATGCGAAAAGAGCCTATGCTTCTGCAGGAAAAATCAGGACCGAAGTCAGGACAGATCTTATGGAAGAACTCAAAGTGGGAGACCCTGTCCTTGTTCATGCCGGTTTTGTAATAGAAAAACTGGAACCGGAAGAATCTGAGGAACTGAATTCTCTTTGGGACGAGATCCGTGAACTTGCAGGAGAGAATGACATTGTCTGAGCAAGATAGATCAAAAAGGGTGGATCTGCTCCTTAAGGCCCTTAACAGACTGGCCGTAAGGCCAATGACCGTCATGGAGGTTTGCGGAACTCACACCGTTTCCGTTTTCCGCAATGGTATCCGGTCCCTGATCCCGGAAAACATCCGACTGCTTTCCGGACCTGGATGTCCTGTCTGTGTAACCGACCAGGGTGATCTGGATGCAATTATAAGCCTTTCAGAAGAACCCGATGTCATAATAGCTACCTATGGCGATATGATGCGGGTTCCAGGCACCTACAGTTCCCTTGGGAAAAAGAAAGGGGAAGGCTCGGATATAAGAGTAGTTACAACAGCGATAAGCTGTCTTGATATGGCCAGAGAAAATCCTTCTAAAGAGATAGTATTTCTGGCCATCGGCTTTGAAACAACATCCCCTGCTACAGCCTCCATGCTTATGGATGCAAAGGGGAAAGGGATCACCAATTTATCTATTGCATGCTTCCACAAGAGAACACCTCCTGTTCTTGAACAGCTGGCCATGGATGAAGAACTGAAAATAGACGCTTTTCTGCTGCCTGGACATGTCAGTGTGATACTTGGATACGAACCTTACAGTTTCCTTGCTGATCAATATGGCATCGCCTGCACCATTGCCGGTTTTGACGCTGAAGATATCCTCCTTGGACTGGTGGATCTTGCCTCACAGGTTTCCAGAAGAAACCCGCGTCTGGAATCGACGTACCAGAGGGCAGTTCGCCCATCAGGTAATTTAGTAGCCCAGAAACTTCTGGAAACGGTTTTTGAGTACGATAATGCATCCTGGAGGGGAATTGGAGAGATCCCGAATTCCGGTCTGCGTCTAAGGAAGCCCTTCCAGGATTTCGATGCCCTGAAAAAGTTTAATTTCAAGATAGAGAAAGTCCAGCCACCTCAAGGATGTCTTTGCGGGGAAGTTCTTTCCGGAAGAATAACTCCCCCGGAATGTCCCCTTTTTGCTGAAAGTTGCACTCCCGTAACACCTGTAGGACCCTGTATGGTATCCGGAGAAGGAACCTGTTCCGCATATTACAAGTTCAGAAGAGGGGGTACTATAGCATGGGAAAATTGACCATTGGACATGGAAGCGGCGGGAGACTTACACAGGAGTTGATTACAGATATCACAAGTATATTTCCTGACAAGGCAAAACTGTCAGAACTTGAAGATTGTGCGTTTATCGGAAACGGGTACGCTGTAACCATAGATGGTTTTACTGTTACCCCCAGAACTTTTCCGGGAGGGGATATTGGAGAGCTTGCAATCTGCGGAAGTGCCAATGATCTTGCGGTAAGAGGAGTCAGACCTGAATTTATCTCACTGAGTATCGTTGTCGAAGAAGGCTTCGAACTTGAAGAACTGAAAATATATATGAAAAGCGCAGCTGCCATATGTTCAGACCTTGGGATCAAACTCGCTTCGGGCGACACTAAGGTCGTTCCAATGGGAGCCGTAGATGGACTTTTCTTAACCACCTGTGCCATCGGAAGGTCTGAATTGATTCTTCCACTTGGGATGAAAAATCTTCAACCGGGGGACGGCATTCTGGTAAGCACTTCAATTGGAAGACACGGTGCGGCAATTGGAGCATCCCGTTTTGAACTTGAAGCAGAAGGACTTAAAAGTGACTGCGCAGCCTTATGGCCAGCATTGAAGGATATTCTTGACCTTGAAGGCCTCAGATCCATGAGGGACTGTACCCGTGGAGGCCTGGGTACAGTAATGTGCGAATGGGCAGAAGGCAGAAACATTGGCATAGAAATGGAAGAAGAGAAGATCCCCATCCAGGAGGAAGTGGCTTCTGTTTGTGATATTCTTGGATTTGATCCTCTCTATCTGGCCTGCGAGGGATGCGCCGCCATCGCAATATCACCTGACCAGGAAGAAGAAGCCCTTCAGAGACTGCGAAAACATGAAATATGTAAAGAAGCTGCAATTATTGGAAGGGTCGTTGATTCTCATAGAGGTTTGGTAGGGCTACGGACATCAATAGGTGGAATGAGAGTGGTTGATATGCCCGTTGGAGAAATGTTGCCCAGGATTTGTTGATGAAACCCCAGCCAGAATAAAAAGAAGCCGCCCCCTGGGGCGGCTTCAGGCTATCTGGAAACTGAAATCCTCTTTATACTAAGAGCCTTACAACTTTCTTCATCAATCTCTATTAACACCGCGCAAAGCCTGAGATCATCTTCAGCAACCTCAAAGCGGGTGGGCATTCCAGTAAGGAAACGGGGAATCACCGAATCCAGAGACATTCCAATAGCACTACGATGGGGTCCGGTCATTCCGACATCAGTGATGTATGCGGTCCCTTCGGGAAGGATCTCCTCGTCTGCAGTCTGGACATGTGTATGGGTTCCCACGAAAGCTGAAACCCTCCCATCCAGATAAAATCCAAGGACCCTCTTTTCCGAAGTGGCTTCTGCATGAAAATCCACCAGCACAGGGAGATCCTTCACTTCATCAAGGATCTCATCCGCTCTTCTAAAAGGACAATCCAGTGGAGGCATAAAAACCCGCCCCTGCAGATTGAGAACCCCAAGGGTCTTGCCTTTTTTTTCAATCACCCTGAAGCCGCTCCCTGGACAGGAAGGTGGATAATTCGCCGGTCTAAGGAGATTGGGCTCTTCGTCAACCAAATGTATAAAATCCTTTTTGTCCCATATATGGTTGCCAGAGGTCATGAGATCTATACCGAGTGAAAAAAGCTCATTCATCACCTTTTCAGTAAGGCCTTTGCCTCCTGCAGCGTTCTCGCAGTTGGCTATGATAAAATCGAATCCTCCATATTCCTGCTTCAGGACAGGAAGGAGCCTGGCAGTTATCTTTCTGCCAGGCCCTCCAATGATATCTCCGATAAAAAGAACCTTCATAAAATATTACTCCTACTTGGCATATTCAACGCTTCGGATCTCCTTGGTAACGGTGACCTTGATCTGTCCCGGATATTTCATTTCCTCTTCTATCTTACGGGCTATATCCCAGGCCAGTTTATGGATAATACCCTCTTCGGTTATACTGGAAGCAACTACAACCCTGACTTCTCTTCCAGCCTGTATGGCATAAGCCTTACTTACTCCTCCAAAGGATTTTGCCAGTTCTTCCAGTTTTTCCAACCGCCTTACGTATGCATCGAGGCTTTCTCTCCTGGCCCCGGGCCTTGAAGCACTTATGGCATCTGCAGCGGCAACGATAACATCATATATACTCTGCTGTTCAAGGTCCTCATGATGGGAAGCTATAGCATTAATGACAACCGGTGATTCATTGAATCTCTTCGCCAGATCTGCACCGATAAGGGCATGGGGACCTTCTATCTTGTGATCCACGGCTTTGCCGATATCATGGAGAAGACCTGCTCTTCTGGCCAGCTCCTCATCCAGGTTAAGTTCGGCAGCCATAATACCGGAAAGGTGGGAAACTTCCAGGCTATGTTTCAATGCATTCTGTCCGTAACTGTATCTGTATTTCAGAGATCCGAGGGTTCTAACAAGATCATTGTTCATGTTTTTTACATTTGTTTCAAGAAGAGCTTCCTCACCTGCTTCCATTATCTGCTCTTCTACGTCCCTACCAGCCTTCTCGACAAGTTCCTCAATACGGGCGGGATGTATTCTTCCGTCAACAATAAGTTTT
Source organism: Synergistales bacterium (assembly GCA_963666205.1). GTDB lineage: Bacteria > Synergistota > Synergistia > Synergistales > JAFGMB01 > JAENYO01. Next base: position 2,658,409 of record OY762654.1, on the reverse strand, counting down.
TCAAGGGAAAGTCGCGCTATTTCTCTTCTTACAGGATCAAAACTGCTCAAAGTGACAGCCTCAGGGGTATCATCAACTATAAGGTCTACGCCTGTAAGGGTTTCAAAGGCTCTTATGTTCCGGCCTTCTCTGCCGATTATTCGTCCCTTCATCTCATCTGAGGGGAGCGCAACAGTACTTACTGCAACATCAGATGTATGGTCTACTGCACAACGCTGTACTGCTGTGACTATTATCTCCCGGGACTTTCTCTCGGCTTCTCTTTTTGCTCTTTCCTCTATATCCTTGAGCCTCAAGCCGATTATATGCTGGGCATCCTCTTCTATCTCTTTCAGAAGAATCTCCCTGGCCTCATCTCTTGATAGTTGAGCTACTTCTTCGAGTCTGGTGACCTGCTCCTGTCTGATAGCTTCAACTTCCTTAAGTTGATTTTCCAGCTCTGTCTGTCTGTTCTTGACCTCTTCTTCCCGGTGGGCCAGTTTATCCAGTTTCCGGTCGAAGTTTTCTTCCTTCTGTTCAAGTCTACGTTCTGCTCTCTGAAGCTCTCCCCTGCGGTCCTTGATCTCTTTTTCCGCTTCCTGCCTCAGTTTGTATATCTCTTCCCTTGCTTCAGTAAGTTTTTCCCTTTTCTGCTGATCTGCCTCCTGGAAAGCTTCCCGGAGCAAACGCTCAGCCTGACTCTTGGCTCCTTCAAGATGTTTGGCACCTATCTTTTTGGAAAGCAGGAAACCTGCGATAACACCCACAGAAACCCCTGCTATTATTACCAGGATTAATGTTAAATGCATTTGTAAATATCACCCCTTATTTAGTTTTCAAGGTGCAGTCTATGCCTTGATAAAATTGCCTTTGACTACACAGAAATTTCAATCCATATTTTACATTTCAAAACCAATGTCCACAAGCCCTGTCCAGAGCTTCTCTGCAAACACCCATAGAAAACCCTCTCCGAAGAAGTCTGGAAAGTATCTTCTCGACACCTATATCAGAATCACTCCATGACCGGACCAATTCCTCAGCCCGTAAAAGTTCATCAGGTTCTTCCTCTTCCAATGCCTTATCTATGACTGCCGAACTTACACCCCTGGCCCGGAGTTCAGCCCTGATACGGATAATACCCCAACCATCATGGGAATCTATGTACAGTTTAGCATATATCAGATCGTCAACATAACCATATCTTGCATACTCATCAAGAATTTCCTCAGTCTCCTCCGGTCTGGCTCCTTTTCTTATGAGTTTATCCCTAAGCTGTTTTCTGGTATAGGGTCTTCTTGATATGATTCTTAGAAAATACTGTTCAAAGGGATTATTTTTCATCCTGTCTTCACCAGATCAAGCACCTTTCCCACCCTTCTCAGAACTTCTTCCCTTAGAAGAGGTAAACCTGCAAGCTGGTTATCATTATCCACAATTCTGAAGGCCTGTTCCCTCGCCAGTAGAAGCATTTCTCTGTCTCTTACAAGATCAGCTACTCTAAAATCCGTAACACCATGCTGTTTTATCCCGCACACCTCTCCTGGCCCGCGTAATCGAAGATCTGCATCTGCGATCTTAAATCCATTCTGGGTGCTGCACATAGTCCTGATCCTTTGTTTCGATTCAATGGATGAGGGTTCTGCCAGCAGGAAACAGTAGCTCTTAGAAGAACCTCTACCGACCCTGCCCCTCAACTGATGTAGCTGGGACAGACCAAAGCGATTTGCATCCTCTATCACCATAACCGTGGCGTTTGGAACATCTACTCCAACCTCGATGACTGTGGTTGAAACCAGCAGATCTATCCTGCCCTTTTCGAAATCGGACATGGTAAGGTCTTTCTCGTCAGGTGCAACCTGCCCATGGAGGAAGGCCACTCTCATATCTCCAAGGGAAACCTTGAGTTTTTCGTATCTTTCAGAGAGTGAAACCGCCTGGATATTTTCACTCTCTTCGATCAAAGGACAGACCCAGTAGACCTGCCTGCCCCTTTTGACCTGATCTTGCAGAAAACCCTTGAGTCCTTCTATACGGGAAGGTCTGACCCACCTAGTAGTAATATTTTTCCTCCCAGGAGGCATCTCATCCATTACTGATACCGAAAGATCGCCATAAACAGAAAGGGTAAGAGTTCTGGGGATAGGTGTAGCCGTCATGACAAGGACATGGGGATTCTGTCCCTTCTTTCTGAGAGCACCTCTCTGGAGGACTCCGAACCGGTGCTGCTCATCTATTACAACCAGGCCTAATCTGGCATATCTGACTTTTTCCTGAAAAAGCGCGTGAGTTCCGACGACAATGTCAGCCCGTCCATCCTCAATTTTCTGAAGACTATTTTTCCGTTCCTGTCCATTCATTGAACCGGTAAGAAACGTTAGAGTAATATTATGACTCTCAAAATACCTTGAGAGCTTTTGTAAATGCTGTTGAGCCAGTATTTCCGTAGGAGCCATAAAGGCCGACTGATAGCCATTTTTCACAGCCAGAAGCATGGATAATACTGCTATTACGGTCTTTCCTGATCCGACATCTCCCTGAAGAAGCCTGTTCATCGGTATATCCTGTCCCATATCTTCCGATATTTCAACTAATACCCTTTTCTGAGCAGCAGTGAGGGGAAATGAAAACATTTCCCGCGCTGCTTCAATGAAAGAGATATTGCTACTGGAAAAAACAGGTGCTTTATCTTCAGTCTTTTCACCTGCACTTCTCCTCATAGCAAGGCCCGCCTGAAGAACAAAGAATTCGTCAAATACAAGCCTTTTTCTCGCTTTTTTCCAGGTGTCTCTATCTGAAGGATAATGCATCTGCAGAATAGCATCTCTAAGAGGCATCAGGTTATTTATGGAAACAACCTCGGGAGGCAGAAATTCCACTACTTTATCAAGAAAAAGCTTAATGTTTACACTTATAAATTTTCTCAGCCATTTCTGATAAATACCGTAAGTAGTTGGATAGACAGGAACTATCCTGTTGAATTCAGAGATCTGATCATCGTTCTCGATTATTTCGAAATCAGGATTTGTTAACTGTGCTTTCCCATATTTCTTCTCAATTTTACCGTAAAAGGCAACATCCTGTCCCGTAAGGAATATCCTTTCAAGTCCTTTCCGGTTAAACCATATCACCGAGGCAATACTTTCGCCATCAGTTATTACTGCCTCTGTAATGCTGAGGTCTTTTCGTCTGGTCTTACGACTGGATATGGAAACTATCCTGGCTATTACCGATGAAGTTACTCCTTCCACAAGATCCCGCAATGGAGTAAGGGTACGCCTATCCTCATATCTTCGTGGAAAAGTATAAAGAATGTCACCTATGGTTTCTATATCAAGTTTTTTCAGATGTTCGGAACGGGCCGGTCCAACTCCCTTAAGATATTTAACAGGAAGATTAAACTCAGGAAGTGAATGCAATCAGGAATCCTCCTGGTCGGGATGCTCATCTTCCTGAACAGGCTCAACCAGAGAGCTGAATCGGGACAGGAGTGTCCTGATCTCTGAAGTGAGCTCCCGTTTGAGTTTTCTCAGCTGGTTAACTTCTCTCATGCAGTGATCTTTTTCCCTGGATGCATCAAACAGTATATTCTCGGATTTGGCTCTTGCTTCGGCGATAATAGCCTCACCCTGCTGCTTGGATGCGCTGACTTTTTCATCTGCACTTCTCTGGGCCATCAACAGAGCCTCCTGAAGAGAATTTTTCAGATTAGCATATTCCTTGAGCTGGTCATCTAGAAGCTGTATCTCCTGCTCAAGTCTTTTGCATCTTCCTGCATAGTCATGAAGACTCTCTGCTACTGAATCGAGAAATTCATCAACTTCTAACGGATCATATCCTCTAAGGACCTTTGCAAAGGATTTATTCTCAATCTCAAGAGCGGTAAGAAGCTCCTTCAAGATCATCAACCTCCTCTTCATGGTAGCATTCTTTATCCACAGAGTATTCCCATTCCTCAATCATGGACTTTCGCGGGGAGACGATAAAAATACCTGGAGCAAGCCTTGCTACGGAACCATGTGCAGCGTAAGCCACGCCACATATGAAATCAAGAAAAGTCTGGCCTGGTTCTCTCTCTATTTCCCTGAGGTCAGCAATGATTATCTTCCCCTGTCGGAGCACTTCTGCCAGATCTTCCCTGTTCTCAAGGCAATTATCTCCCCTGCATATTACTACAGATACCAGGGGCGGTGCAGGGCTTAATACCCGCTGTTTCCTTTCCTCGTGTTCATCATCCATAAGGTCTTCAAAAATGTCGTCATTCTCAGTTTCTTCAACAAGTCCAAGGAGTTCCAGGAGGCTCCTTATCATGTTATCCCTCCTAATCCCTATCATAAACTCTGGGTCCGAAAAGAGCAGAACCGATCCTTACCATGGTACTCCCCTCCTCAATGGCCCATTCGTAATCTCCGCTCATTCCCATGGAAAGATCCGATATCCTTCTTCCTGATGATGTCTCCATTTTTTCCTTCAATTCCCTGAGCAGAGAGAAAGATGAACGGACTAATTTCTCATCATTAGATAAAGGTCCTATGGTCATAAGCCCATTGATCTTCAAGAAAGGATATTTCTCAAAGATCTCAAGACAGACAGATTCTGCTTCCATAGGTAAAATACCGAATTTACTAGCTTCACCAGATGTGTTGATTTCCAGAAAAACATCCATAGGGATTCCTCTTTCCGCACTTACCCGGTTAATTAACTCCGCCAATCTGATTGAATCCACGCTCTGAATGCACTTGAAAAGATCCATGGCTTTTCTAGCCTTATTTCTTTGGAGATGTCCTATCAGATGCCATCTAACATCCAGCTCGCAGGGCCATGAAAGGATCTTTCCTTCTCCTTCCTGTACGCGGTTCTCTCCAAAAACGGAAATTTCACCGGTGTTAGCCGCTTCCAGAATTTCATCAAGAGTGCGCGTCTTGGTAACTGCAACAAGGATAACATCAGAGGGATCTCTACCGCTTTTACGTGCAGATTCCGATATCCGGTCCTTTATCCTGAGAATTCGGTCTTTCAAGATACCTACCACAGCTTAAGCCTCCCCTCCCTGGCTTTGCTTCCATTCAAGATGATCAGATTCCCGGGTTTCAGGCCCCTGCTGACAAAGAAATTTCTATCTTTCAAGGGAGCTCCTTCCACCCTGGTAAATTCAGAAAAATTACCCTTTACCTGAAAAACACCTTTGATCCCCTTTCGCATCACAAGGCAGGATTCCGGAATGGTAACTCCAGCTTTTTCACCAGTATACAGGGTATAGGATACCCGTCTTGAACCGATGCTGCCCATAGGGAAAAATGGCAGATCCATGTAGATCTGGACTTTATGACTTCCCAGAAATTTAAAGACCCTCACAGTGACTTCCTGTGGAAGATCCAGAGGTTCCTGTTTTATTCTTACATTTCCGCCCTTCAGATCTCTCTCAAGCTCGGGCGTCAGATCAGCAAAAGCCACACATTTCAGTCTCTGAGGCTGATACACAAGTTTTCCCACTGTCTGGCCTTTTCGCACATGACTTTCATTCTGGTACCAGATAGTTTCAGGATCAGAAATGTTTCCACGGCTGTTCCAGAGATAGGAATAAGTCCAGGTTCCCTCCCGTCCATCAGTTGCAGGAATAAAGTAGCCTTCTTTTACTGCCCTTATCTTTTCTGTAATGGAAGATCCCCTTCTGATCTGGCCCAGAATCGCCCCACTTGAAATTCTCACTATCTGCCCGGGGTACATGTAACTGATAGTACCTTCCGAAGAGGAATTGACCATTTCTTCATCCCATAACAGCCATCCCTCTATTGGGATCTCTTCTGCATAAGAGAAGGGTTCAGCTTTAATTATCTCAGGATGGATCGAAGCATAGTACCTGTACCAGATAATATAGAAGACAACAGTCATAAATATCATTCCTGAGACAAAAAACCAGTACCAGATCCTTTTAATTACTGATCTCATTCGCTATTCATCCCGAAAACAGCAGATCCCATGACTTTATTGCCCAGGTGTTGGAGGGTTCAGACAGGATTTCGGCAACCTGCCAGAGGCTACTCTGTCAACATTCTCTACTATAAAACCAAGAACCCCTTCCATTGATGCATCTGTCACACCACCTATGTGGGGAGTGATGGTGATCCTGCTATCGTTGAAGATGGGATCATCCACTCTGGGGGGTTCTTCCCAGAGGACATCAAGACCGACACCACTTATCCATTGTTCCTCCAATGCTTTTTCCAGAGATTTTCTGTCGACTATGGAACCTCTGGCCACATTGATCAAAAAGGAACCCCTATCCATGGACTGCAACACTTTTTCATCTATAAGCCCTTCAGTATCAGGGGTAAGGGCAAGACAGATAATAACGAACCTGCATCCCTGAACTGCCTTATTGATTTCATCGAGAGGGAAAAGAGCTCTCAACCCCCAATCCCCATAACCCTTTGAAAGATCCCTGTTTACTCCGACTACTTCCATTCCCAGTCCATTGAGTCTCTCCACGACACAATGTCCAACATTTCCCAGGCCTATAACGCAAGCCTTCTTTTTCCATAGAGTTATTCCAGGGGGAGTAAACACTTTGCCCTGAAGAAGCTTTTCCCTTGCCCTGGCATATCTCCTGGCCAGAAGCATCATATGTAAAACAGCTATCTCGGCCACTCCTTCGGCGTTTCCCGTACCCCTTGAAGGAACGTTACAAGCCCTGACATTATGTCTGGTACAGGCTTCAATATCCAGCCCCTCTACTCCTACTCCCCACTGTTGAGCAAGCATCAGTTCAGGTGCTCTTGATAAAAGCTTTTCTCCAAAAGGGATGGGGCGGAGAATGATAGCTTCTGCCCATCCGATCTCATTCGCAAGATCCTTGTCATCGGCTATCCTTATCTCATGATATCTGAAGGCCGGTTTTATCACATCCATTAATCTCTCGAAGGGTTTTCCTGCAAAGAGCACTTTCATCCATATCACCTCTTAAACCGTTTTTGTGGAGTTCTACAAGATATTTCAGAAAAGAATATTCTTCCTGGTTTCCTATTGTTTTAAACGTTCTTCCATTTTTCTATTTCTGCAAAAGCATCATGATTATGGATACTTTCATTGCTTACGGTATGTATTCTGTACCATGTAATGCGATCATCAGAATCAAGAGCCAGGGCTGCATCTCTGACTACGTCCTCCACAAACCGGGGATTACCATAGGCAAGCTCTGTTACGTATTTTTCGTCTTCCCTTTTCAGGAGAGTGTATAAAGGGGCAGAAGAGCTGATTTCACCAATTTTTACGAGTTCTTCTATCCATACAAGACTGCTCATTCGAACTGCAATAGTCACTGCTGCCCTCTGGTTATGAGCTCCTGTATCTGCTATTTCCTTAGAACAGGGACAAAGGGTCTGAACCGGAACAACAACTTGAAGGATAAAATCAAAGGAGGATCCTTCCTTTGAAGCCCAGAAGGTGACATCATATCTGGAATAGCTCAATATCCCGCTTACAGGAGCGCTTTTCTGAATAAAATAAGGGAACACGAAGGAAATTTCAGCCTTTTCTGCCTCTAGTTTCTCTTTCAGGATATCAGTCATATTCTCAAGGTTGGACAGGGTTATCTTCCCCTGGAATTCATTGAGAAGACCGATAAATCGGCTCATATGAGTTCCCCTTGTATCCCTTGGTAGAGAAACGGCCATACTCACATTGGCTACCGTCTGCTGTTCCTTGAATTCAGGATCAAGAAGAGTTACAGGATAGGAAACATCCTTCACACCCACCTTGTCAATGGGTATATTTCGGGGATCATGCTCTTTCTGGATATCTTTCATTCCATATCCTCCCTTGAGAGTACTGCCCCGTTCCTGGGAGTTTCCCACACTTCCACTTCCCAAAGGGAACAGTTAGGCCTCTGCAGGTCAGAAGCGATCTCTCCCCATATCCATTTGGCTATATTCTCTGCAGTCGGCTGAGATATTATCTTGTTGATGTATGAATGATCAAGTTTATGAATTACCTTTTCGGAAACTAAAGACTTGATCTCCAGAAAATCGATTATCATCCCCTCTTGATCGGGCTGTCCCTTCACAGTTATAACCAGTTTATAGGTATGCCCATGAAGGGCTTCACATTTTCCATGATAACAGGTCAGATTATGAGCTGCATCGAAGGTAAAAACACGTTTCAATAACAAGGAAGACCACTCCTCTATCAAATTGAATATTATTTCTATCTTAGATTTTACATCAATTTATGTCCATAGAAGATAACTTGATAAAAGAGAAGATTCTATTTTTATTCTGCACATTCTAAATGGTAGTTTGTAAATTGATACAGACCCCGCATTCTTGAGAATTGAAAATATATTTCCCTTTCTTATCACTCAGAAGAATCATATCCAGACTTATATATCTATAATTACGACAATGTAAACATGCTTATTTGGCTTTATTTATTCTTTTTTGCATGATATCCAGTTTACTAGACACTCTTTTTGTGAAATTGCTTGCATGTTTTTTAGATTCATGATATATAATGCAATATTCTTTTTCTGACTATACTAAAGAACGAGGTGAAAACCATATGTCTTTCGAAAGACCCAAGGAAATTTTCGGAGTAAATGTTTTCGACAGAAAGGTAATGAGGGAGAGACTTCCAAAAGAGGTTTTCAGAAAACTGCTGGATTCAATTGAGGGTGGCCAGAAACTCGATCCCGGAATTGCAGATATGGTAGCCTCTGCAATGAAGGAATGGGCTATCTCAAACGGAGCAACACATTATACCCACTGGTTCCAGCCAAGAACAGAAGCCACTGCCGAAAAGCATATGGCATTTCTCACGGTCGATGAAACGGGAATACCCCTTGAATCCTTTAAGGGGCAGGAACTTGTACAGAGTGAGCCGGATGCATCTTCTTTTCCTTCCGGAGGTCTCCGCGCAACCTTCGAGGCCCGGGGATATACTGCATGGGACCCCACCAGTCCAGCCTATATAATCAAGAGTAAAAAGGGTGGGACACTCTGTATACCTTCTGTTTTCATATCCTATGACGGAACTCCCCTGGATACCAAGACCCCTCTTATGAAATCTCTCAATGCAGTCGAAGAGGCAGCCATGAGAGTATTGAAACTTTTCGGGAATCGTGGGGTTAAATGGGCAAAGGTAACAGTGGGAGGGGAGCAGGAGTATTTTCTGGTAGACAACGATATCGCCAGGAAAAGACCAGATCTACAGTTCTGTGGAAGAAGTATCATAGGATCTCCTCCTCCAAAGGGACAGCAGATGGAAGACCATTATTTCGGTTCCATCCACCCGAGGATATTGTCCTTCATGGAAGATGTAGAGAGGGATCTCTACCGCCTTGGAGTAGTCCTGACAACACGCCACAATGAGGTTGCTCCCTGCCAGTTCGAATGCGCACCGCAGTTCACAGAAGCAAACCTGGGCTGTGACCAGAACCAGCTTATCATGGAAACTCTTCGAAAGATGGCCAGGAGACATAATCTAAGCCTTCTTCTCCATGAAAAGCCCTTTGCTGGTTTGAACGGAAGCGGAAAACACACAAACTTTTCCATAATGGACAGTGAGGGAAGGAACCTTCTTCAGCCTTCCACCAATTCAAGAAGGAATGTTCAGTTCCTTACTTTCCTCGGAGGACTTCTATATGGTCTCTCCAGGTATATAGATCTACTAAGGGCATCTATTGCTTCACCTGGCAACATGCACAGACTTGGAGGTAACGAGGCACCTCCAGCTATCATGAGCGTATTCCTGGGTAAGGAACTTACCGACCTTCTTGATAAGATCGAGAAAGGACTTCCAGAAGATCTTCCCACTAAAAACACCATGGACCTTGGCCTTAACCGGCTCCCGGCAATTATAATGGATAATACGGACAGGAACAGGACTGCACCAATGGCATTCACGGGTAACAAGTTCGAATTCCGCGCTCCGGGAGCTCCACAAGCCATGGGGGGGCCTCTTACAATGATATGTGCAATATGGGCCTGGGGCCTTAACGAGATAGCTGGAAAGATAGAGGCTCGAATGAACGAAGTTGACGTTATCGATGCTGCCCTTGACTCCATCAAGTTCGCAGCCCGGGAAAGCAGTGCTATTCGATTTGAAGGTAATTGTTACTCCGAAGAATGGCTTGAAGAAGCAAAGAAAAGGGGTCTAACCATGGCCAATACTACTCCTGAAGCTCTGGAACTTTATCTCGTTCCTGAATACAGGGAACTCCTTTCAAGCCTTAATATAATGACCGATAGAGAGATAGATGCATACTATGAAATACGACTCGAACAGTATGTAAAGACTCTGGACATCGAGATGGGAATGCTTGATTCGATGGTCTGGGAAGGCATCCTTCCAGCCATATCCAAACAGATGGCACTCGAAAATAAGGCTCTAAGTGCCGTACCTGAAGGAGAATTTGATCTGAAACCCTGGAATGGCTACCTCGGAAGGCTGACGAGGCTCAAGTCCGGTCTTATCTCTTCAATTGAAAAACTGGATGATCTGAGAAACAGGGTTCAGCCCCTTAAACTGGAAGAACAGGCAAAGGTACTCACTGAGGAGGGACTGGATCTTTTCTCTGCAATAAGAGAAATGTGTGACAGCTGCGAAAGGATTATTGATCACGACATCTGGCCTTACCCAAGATATAGAGAGCTCCTTAATATTTCCTGATACATACGGGACCTGCAACATACCTCCATTGTTAAAGGCTCGCCCTAGGGCGAGCCTTTAACTTCGTAAACATGTCCGGTCACTGATACCAGGTAAACCGTTCTATAATCTTTCTTTTCAAGAACAAGATGCCAGGGAGAACATGTTCCATCGGGATAGATATAGAACACAGTAGCCTCTGACTTCCATCCGGAATTTACTGGAAGCCATTTAAGTTCAAGTTTATTCCATTGTTCTCCCAGGTCTTCAGTTATCACCAGAACTTCTGCTTTAAGTTTCCCCTTTAAATCGATGATGAACCGGAGGGGATAACCACTGGATGCAACATCCATGGCTTCGTAAATAGATCTCTGGAGAAGAAGCGTTTCATTATTATCCCTTTCAGTAGTGATACGCGGAAAAAGGGTAAAGGAGATTAGCCCTATCAAGGCTACGGTGATAACCAGTTCTACCAGGGTAAAACCCGCATGTCCCTCCTTGATGGCATTAGAAGGTATCATTCCCAGCTTGTTATATCCTGGTTCTTCCCTTCTCCACCTTCCTCAGCATCCGGTCCATAGGAGAAAAGGTCATATTCCCCATGATCTCCCGGACAACGGTATACATAAGGACTTCCCCAAGGGTCGAGGGGCACTTTTTTCATGTAGCCTTCATTCCTGTATTTCAAAGGCTCAGGGGATGATGCCGGTTTTGTTACCAGGGCTTCAAGACCTTGATCTGTTACAGGATAAAAACCATTATCCAGTTTATAAAGATCCAGAGCCTGTTCTATCTCCCTTATCTGAACAAGGGTAGACGTTCTTTTGGCCTCTTCTCCTCTTCCTATCACTCTGGGTGCAACAAGGGTTGCAAGCAAACCAAGTATGACTACGACCACCAGGATCTCAACCAGGGTGAAACCCCCTCTAAACCTGCTCTTCCGAAAGGACATCCAGACACCTCCTGTTATTTTCTTCGGGCTGCAAAAGATAAAGACCATATTATTTTACTAGGCTTGATAGATCAAAGATAGGCAACAAAATGGCTACAACAATAAAACCGACAATTAAACCGAGAGAAAGTACCATTACCGGTTCTATAAGAGAAGCCAGCCTTTCCATCTGGCTCTCTGCGATCTCCCAGTTATTTTCAGATATGTGTCTTAATGATCCCGAGAGATCCCCTCCCATTTCTCCAACACGGATAATATATAGCATTTCTTCGGGAAAAGAACCCTCCCTTTCAAGAGCCGTATCAAAACGGTAACCCTCTTTGACAAGACCTGCTACATGAAGCCATCTCTCCGCCCTGCGATCCATCGGAGCAGACATGCGAAGGGCCTGAACCAGGGGAATCCCTGAATCCAGAAGTGTACCCAGTTGGGAAGTTACCACAGATATGGTTATTTTTTCCCTTAATTTACGAAAAAAGGGAAGGTCTTTCTTCTTTCGGCGAAAGTATAAAGATGCCATAAGGATCAGGATAAGAAATGGTATTGCTCCAGTTTTAATAATTTCAGAGGAAGTTAACAGGATCCTGGTGGGGATGGGAAGATCCTGTCCCATGTCTGCAAAAAGATCTGCCAGCTTTGGAACCACATAAGCTAACAGAAAGGATACAACACCAATACCGACAAAAACCATAACAATGGGATATGTCAAGGCAGCTCGAACTTTGCGCCTCAGAGATATTTCGAGTTTAAGCTGATCTGCCGTCTGCTTCAGGACATCTATAAGGGTTCCGCTCTGCTCTCCGGATTCCACTACTCGCCTCAGGCTTTCCCGGAAGATACCCAGATCCTCGAGAGCAACAGAAAACTTTCGTCCTGCCTGTATCTCTTCAAGTATAGAGGCATAGGCATCAGAGACCTTTTTCTCCGAAGACTGTTTGGCAAGAAGCTTAAGAGTATCCGTAAGAGAAAGTCCGCTTTTAAGATATGACGAAATACTTCGACAGAACATGGCCTGTGCTTCCAGAGGAAGGGATCTTATCCTGCCCTTTTTCCTGGTTTTTACAATCTGGTTGACTTCAACGACAATGAAGCCCCTGCTTTCGAGCTGTCCTATCACAGCAGAAGAGGCTGAACCTTCCATGAAACCCTTTTTCACTTTTCCTTTGTTATCGTAAGCAGTGTAAGCAAACTGTGGCAAATTAATCCTCTCCTGTCACGCGGAGAAGTTCTTCCGGAGAAGTTATACCTGATGAAACTGCATTAAGACCTATTTCCCATAAAGTTTTGAAACCCTGTTCCCTTGCAAGCTCTCTTAATCTCGAAGCCGGGGCGGAAGAAGAGATAGCCTCTGCAATAACATTGCTTACAAGAAAATGCTCGTATAGACCAACCCTGCCATGATAACCGGTCCATTTACAATGTTCGCATCCCTTTCCCATATATGCAGTATCTACCCCCTGGGATCTTATGATGGCAGGGGGGGCAATTCTATACCTGCACTCCGGGCAGATCCTTCTGACCAGTCTCTGGGCAACTACTCCGATAAGGGACCCGGAGGCCAGGTAGGGCTCTACCCCCATATCTATCAATCTTATTACCGCACTCACCGAATCATTTGTGTGAAGAGTGGAGAGAACAAGATGACCGGTAAGTGAAGCCTGTACACCAATATGAGCCGTATCATAATCTCTCATTTCACCTATCATTACTATATCCGGATCCTGTCGCAGTATGGATCGCAGAGCAGAAGCAAAGGTCACTCCTGCTTTTTCATTGACCTGTATCTGTGCCACTCCAGGCAGATCGTACTCTATAGGATCCTCTACAGTTATAATATTCACTTCCGGTCTGGAAAGAGCCTGAAGTATGGCATACATAGTGGTGGTCTTACCCGAACCTGTAGGGCCGGTAAAAAGGATCATTCCATGTGGAGATCTTATGAGCTCATCCATGCTCTCTCTTTCAATTTTCGCCATCCCCAGTTCTTCAAGCGTCAATACACCCTGGGCCTTGTCGAGAACCCTCAGAGCAATTCTCTCTCCGTGCTGGGTTGGAACAATCCCTATCCTTATATCTACAGCTCGACCACCTATGGTGATACCGATCCTTCCATCCTGGGGTATCATATGTTCTGCTATGTCAAGCCTTGCCATTACCTTAATCCTGCTTGTAAGCGGTGCCTGATGGGTTCTTGGCAGACGCAACCTGTCATGAAGGACTCCGTCAATACGAAATCTTACCTGAACATGGTCTTCATAAGGTTCTACATGGATATCTGTCGCTCTCTGGCGGGTTGCATCGAGAATAAGTCCATTAACAAGTTTGATGACAGGAACATCAACAGAGTCGCTCAACACATCCTCCCTTGTCAGATCGTTTATATCCTCTATCCCCTCGACAGCCTGGACCGTTTCATCCGCTACTCCACTCCTGATATCGTAAAGAATCCTGATTATCCTGTCTATCATCTGCTGATCATGTATCTCTATCTCCACTGCCCTTCCGAAAACACTTCCAAGCATCTGGGCACTGGGATAAAGATCCATGGTGGGCACAGCAACTGTCAGAACATTTTCGTTTATCCTTATAGGCAGGATGCTGGACTGACGGAGGGAATCCAGACTTATGGAATTAGGTAGAAAGGATGCGATCACTGATGGAGCTGGAAGAGATGGACCATCTTCAATCGATCCGGAACTCCCCCTGTTATCAGGAACACTTTCAGTTTCAAACTGACTTTCTTCTGCCGTTTCCGATGAATTATCCCTGGCAAAAGGCTCTGGAAGATTTTCGTGCTCAGATTCAGAATCAGAAAGATTTTCTGATGGATTCTCCCTTATTCTTACCGGGATATCCTTGGACGATCTCTGGTCATTATCAGTTATTTCCTTTTTCTCCGCTTCTGTCTTTTCATCCCCGAAAGTTTCAATGACAAGTTCTTTGAGCGGATTATGCTTACTGTATCTGAATTTTTTCTGCCCCATTCTATTTCAACCCCAGATCTTCAATAATATTGTCAGCAACTCCAAGAAATTCCTTGAAAGAACGGGAGGTTCTTGAATAATCGAGAAGGGTCAGATTCATGGCTTCTGCCTCCTGTATCCTGACAGACCTGTGTATTATGCCCAATAGCTTATCACCAAATTCTTCTTCCAGGAAACACCTTATCTCCCTGTGTATCCGTACTCTATCGGTAAGCATGTTGACAACTACGCCAAGGAATGACAAGCCAGGGTTTACTTCTCTTACAGCCTGGACCTGGGCCATCAACTGCTGGAATCCCTGTATAGCCAGATCTTCAGGAGGAAGGGGAACAAGTATCTGGTCTGCAACATAAAAAGCATTGAGAACAAACAGATTTATAGCTGGCGGGCAGTCTATAATAACCAGATCATAATTTGAAGCATTGAACTCCAGGAAATACTTGAGCCTGTAACCCTTCTTCTCCCTACTGGCAAGCTTCATCTCTTCAGAGGCCATCATGGGAGATGCAGGCACAATATCTACTCCCGAAACATTGGTAGCCTGAATCAGGTCTCCGTAATCCCGGGCTATTTCATCCTGATAGATAGCCGCAAGAGTCTCCTCGTATTTGCCCGAATCCCGGGAAAGTATGTAGGAAGCATTGGCCTGATGGTCAGTATCCACTAGAAGTATTCGCCTTCCCGTATCTTTCCACCTATAGGATATACATGCCGCAATGTTAACAGCAAGGGTAGTTTTACCGACCCCTCCCTTTTGATTGGCAACAGCTATTACAGGTCCCAAATCCATCTCCCCTGTTTATAATCATTTATTAACAATACTATATCATTACAAATGCAAAAGGGAACCCACAGGGCTCCCTTTAGTATCTCTGTAAATCAGTATCAGATCACTGGCTTTCCTTTTTAAGGATCTCCTGGTATTCCCTTTCAAGGCGTTCCTGAAGGGCCCTTTCCGCCTCATTCATTCCATGATCCCCTGAAATTACTATCTGGCTGGTAAAACTGGAAGCCTCTTTGGGAGTCTCCAGAATATATGGCGTCAGGAACACCATGAGTTCGATCTTTTCCCTCTGTTTTGTCGAACTTTTGAAAAGATTGCCCACCAATGGTATGTAGGAAAGTCCGGGAACTCTCTGTTTCATGGCTTTTTCTGCTTCCCTGATCAGACCGCCCAGGATAACCGTCTTTCCATTTTCAACCTGCACGGTAGTCTTGATCTTCCTCTTTGCTGTTACAGGAGTATCTGATGTCATCGCACTGAGAACCTCTTCCGTACTCTGCTCTATTTCCAGGGATACAAGATTTCCACTGCGAATATGGGGAGTAACGTTCAATATCAACCCGGTATCCTTGTAATCATAGCTGTTCTGAACTGAATTCGGGTTGGTTATATCTGAAGTTTTTGCACTTAACTGTGGTATAACCTGTCCAACCTGGAGTTCGCTTGGCATGTTGTCCGTGCAGAGAAGTCTCGGCATTGAAAGGACGTTTATGGCATCAAACTGTTTTGTAAGTTTAATGTAAGAGTAGACGAGAGCCTTGGTATCATACTCTGTTATAGTACCAACTACATTACCCGCATCATTGTATATTTCTCTTTCCGTTGTAGTCAGATTCTGGAAGTAATTAATTATCTCTGCCGGGACCGATGCATTACCAAGCTGGGCCTGGGCTGCAATATAAGCATCTCCAGTAACAGCACCCCCCCATGTGGCCCAGTCGATGCCGGCATCATTGAGTTTTGTCAGATTGACCTCCGCGATAAGGCCCCTGAGCATAACCTGTTTGGGCTGGATATCTATCTGTTCGATTATATCCACTATAGACTGGTACTGGTGTTGAGGCACTGCAAAGATGAGGCTGTTGGTTGGGATATCCGCTACCACCGTTGTAGGAGTGGACGCCTGTCCTTCCTTTTTATTGGTCTGCAGGCGGGCGGAAACATCCAGTATCTGGCTCAGCTGCTCGGCAACCTTTTCAGCATCGGCATTCTGAAGTTTATAAACATGAAAGTCTCCAGAACGTGCGGGAATATCTATGTCACGTATGATCCTGCATGCGGCAGACAGGGTATTCCTTTCACCTACCAGGATGATCTTGCTGCTTGCTTCATCTGCTATTGCCACCAGGCCATTGACTGGGCCTGACTTATCCTTGGCAAGGGAATTCAGATGGGATTCAACAACCCTTGGGGAAGAATACTTTAATGTTACGGATCTGCTTGTACGGATACTGTCTGGAACATCAAGGGTCTGTACAAGGCTGACAGCCCGGTTTACATCAGATGCTTTACCGGTGAGAAGGATCTCGTTACCCATGCCTATGGGAAGGATGCCAACATCCTTTCCAGATATCTGTTTAACCGCATCCGCTACAAATGCTGCAGACACATAATCCAGAGGTACCACCTGGGCTACAACCTGTTCTCCTACTCCAGGTCCCATTTTACCTTTTCTAATAACGTTTTCGATTCCTGAACCTGCCTTCAGGGGTACCACTTTACTGTACTGTCCCATTTCCTGAACGGATAATCCGTTCATCTCAAGAACAGAAAGCATAACCTGCCTTGCCTGGTCCAGTGGAACCGGTTGGGGAGAAATGACTGAAATGTTTCCCTTTACGGATGGAGGCACGATAATATTTTCCTGGAGCAGTTCTGACATGAATCGAATAAATTTTACGATGTCGATATCTGAGAAGTTGAACTGTACCCTTCCTGATTCCCTCATCATTCCCGCTGCCTGAAGCAGATTCTGTTCATCAGAGGTATCCTGTGCCCGGGTAGAATCAATTCCAAAAGATAAAAACATCAACAAAGCTAGAAGAATTACAAGATATCTTTTCATAGCTTCACCCCTTCCTTTTTTCACGGCAAATAAATCACTATAGTTCTGCCTTTATAGGTAAGATCAACCCTGCGATAAGCAACTTCCCACTTGCCTCCGAAAACCGGCTGAGAGATTTTTCTTGTCTCCCAGGCCATATCCTTCTCTATACCGCTATCTGCCTTTTCCTGGAAAAGCATGGAAAACTGGATCTCCCTTGCCCTATTCAGGAGTTCTCTCTGAACCTGCACCTCTCTGATAGTACGACCTGACATTATCATCAACCGAAAAGATGCAGTGGCGACCAATCCTAAAATGATGACTGCAACAAGAACTTCAATAAGAGTAAAAGCACCGCTTCTGGAATAGAGACCCTTCCTGGATATCATAATCTTCTACTTTACCGTATAGGTCAGGGGAACCTTTTCCCCTTTTCGAAGGACCTCTACTTCAAAGCGGTCTCCACCCATAAGGGAATTGATTGCATTGGAAATATCCCCCATATTGTTAATGGGTACACTGTTTATAGACTGGACTATATCTCCCTTTTCTACTCCAAGTTCTCCAAGCAGACTATCCCTGGCAAGCCACTGAACTTCAATTCCAAGGGCCTCACCGTCCTGAAACTTCGCCCTCAACCGAACTTTTTTCATTTCATTGAAAGGGTTCATTAGTAGATCGTTGACAAGCTCCCTGGCAATAGTACCGTTTTGACCAACTTCGGCAGGAGCTATACCTGGATTTTCTCTTACCGGCAAAGTCTGTTTAACCTGAGATGGATTTTTCCCCGAACCTTTCTTGCTGTCTCCGTTCTGGCCATAGAAGAGATGAAGGATAAATTCATCATCATTCTTGAAAAAAAAGGCCCTGTTACTCTCAACGTCCTGAAGAGTGTATCCTCTGTATTCCTGGCCACTTAAGATAAAGGGTGTCGCTTCTCCATCACGGAGCTGAGCCCCTATTCCCGGAATTGTGCCTGAAAGAGTCATGCCATCAAGGGAAAATATCTCTTCTTTTTTTTCTGTAGAAGCAGGTCCTGAATGGTTTTTTTCATATTCCATAACATTAAAGGGGTTTGCGCTTACAAAATCACTGATAGCAGGACTTGTTCCTCCAGGGATGACAAGTCCTGCTTCCAAACCCTTCGCTTCAAGCATAGAGATCCGGTCAGATTCATAATTTCTGAGTGTAAAGTACCAGTCAAGAGAAGAAGAAGAGACCCATGCAAGAGCAAAAGCTATCATTATCGAGGCCATAAAGGGCAGCATTTTTTCTATAATAGATAGAACTGATACGCTATTATATGAAAAGTGCCCAAGGAATATCCTGCTCTTTATCATTCGAACTCTCTCCCTATTTTTTAATTATAAACTGCCATTCCCCTGAGTTGTTTTTGTTGAGTGTCCTGCTTCTTGATAGAGCCTTGAGAAATACTTCCAGTTTTTCTGGAACCCTGAAAACCAGGGATGCTGAATTTATCCCGCCTGCAGATGTATCAAAAACCATATCTCCGGAAGCTGAAATATCTCCTTTAAAACTTACTTCATCCACAAATATTTTACCCGGAAGAACTCGAAGGATAAATTCCCCATTTCCGAAGGTACCTGATTCTTCTCCTCCAATAAAGACAATTCCTTCCTGAAGGCTAACACGAAGGGAAGGTTTAAGACTCAAAATGGAGGATACTATATCAGGACTTACTTTCACTACACCGACCTGGAGATTTCCCATAAGATACACTAAAGAAGTATCTTTCATTACGAGAACAGGATCAACCAGATTCTCTCTGTTGAGATCCTCATAGTTCACATAGACCCCTCTTGTCTGCAATTCATTCTGTATCCTTCCAAGGACAAAACTTCCCGCCCCTTCCCAGGGAAAAAGGAGCCATGAAAAAGAAAAAAATAACAGAAGAAACATAAATATGAGGAAAATAAAACGAAAAGACGACCTCATAATCGTTTACCTACTATCATTGAAAGGCTGAATAGAAGACCCTCACCCTGTGGAAGAGTCTTTATTTCAGCGGACATTATTTCCAGACCATTCAGTCGGATCTGCTGGATAAATGTTCCCATATCCTCTCCATAAAGATCTTCCAACTGTACATTGACACCGCTGGATAATACTGATAACTGGACAAGGTTGGATTTAAGTCCGACCTGGTCCAGAGTAGAAGATATTATCTCTACCGGATCTTTCCCCTCAAAAGCACTCATATCCTCCCCAGCAAGGGGTAGAGAAAGCCTCTTGTATGTAGCAGCAAGTTGTAGAAGTTCATTGAATCGTCTTTCCTGGATAGTTATCCTTGACAATAATGTCGCCTTTTCCTGAAGAAAATAGATAGAACTTCCCCACACAAGGAAACATCCGAGGAAAAGCAGCACCACTTTCCTGAATCCTGGAAAGGATAGCATAGAACCCAGTTTTTCATTGATGTCAGAAGGGAAACGAGCCATGTCAATCACCACCTGATGGTCATATTAAACCTGATACCACCGCCTGGTATCTGTTGAATATCCCCGATACTGCTTTTGATTTCCTTAGTATCGAGGGATTTCTGAAGTACCTGAACCGAAACCATCTCTGATGCAGTACCAGACATGTCCATATAATCTCCACTGTACCTTATAGAGTTTAACACTATCCCACTTTGCTCAACCTCTGACCATGCCATTCCAATGCGGGCCATAAGTTCTTCAAGAGAAAGTCCTTTTTCAGTCCCTGCTATTTCAGCAATTATGGACTTAGCCTGGCTTAGCGGATCAATAATCCTGTCCCTGGCATGGAAAACATCCCTGAATACTTCAATACTCCTCGTCTGCAGGGTTTCCAGATGCCTTTCAGAAGATGAATACCTGATAAAAGAACCCGAAGCAAAAAGGATGCCGGAAACAAGTATTACAGAAAGGATCCTGCTCAAAAGACCTGTCATTCGTTCGGTCATAAGAAATGAATCCATTACCTTTTTAGAAACATTTATCTGGGAATATCTGGGAAAAGCCTTCAGTGTCTCCAGAAGGGAAGTTGAAACCAGGCTTTCATACTCCTCTGTTTTCCTGGAGTCAATGACCACTGCCTCTTCAATCTCATCGCCACTTGAACGGGAATAGGAATAAAGCCATTGTTTTTCTCTTTCTGTGCAATTTTCAGAATAAACATTCCATCTGTAAAGCACAGGATAATAACCCTTGAAGAGCATTGAACAGATACTTTCGCCATCGGTCCAGATAACTGATCCAGTACCATTCACCTTTGAAGCAAAAGCCATTGGCAATGGCCAATTCATGATATTTCCGGAAATATCCGTCAGGTTCGCCTCAGTTTTTTCCAGTTCATCGGAAGAAATAAACCATGCAACCCCCCGGGAAGATCTGCCATCCTTATCAAAAACAGCGGGAAAAATCTCAACTCCCTTACCCTCTATTCTATAGGGTCTAACCTTTATTGCCAGTGCTTCTCTTATCTGGGAAAGATTCGTAAAGGGATATGAAAAGGGCTGTATGGAAAGGCTTTTAAAAGGCATCAGACAAAGAGATTCTCCCCTTTTGAGGGGAATCCGTTCTAGAAGATTACGGGGCAAGAATGTTATCTCTCCGGCAGAAGAGCATATAAGGACCTTGCTAGGGGATCTGGTCATTCTTTAGATTTCCTCCCATTTTACTATGGACGTGCTTCTGGAACCGTCTTTTTTAAGAATAACGCGATAGATCATCGCTGATTCGTTATCGGGTCTTAAGACCTTCATAACTACTCGAAAGTAGGTGCTTTTAAATGTAACCATATTCATTATACGAGGCACAAGAGCTTCAGAGAAAGACTGCATTTCTGTCAGATCCTTCAGATCCGTGAAAGGGTTAACAGCTCTTGTTTCAATTATATCTCCAGCGATAGATTCATCTATACCATCAAGCAGGACAAGAACTTCAAGGGGGGCAACATTAATGTTGATCTTACCAGAGCTCCATGGAGTAAGAAGTTCTTTGAGTCCTGTCATGCCAGCATTTCCTGAAATGAGTTCCTGCGGAAAACCCTCCAGTACAAGAAAGTCTGAAAGATCGGCTATGTCCCTGTTGATGAAAAAACGCCTTTCATAGCTTCCCAATCTGGGCTTGACATCCTCATCAAGAAAATCAAGGATGACAGTTCCCCAGCCTTCCTGATTGCGATCTTTCCATATTTTCTCCCAGGGTGCCCTGATTTCATTACGAAGGGTAACTCCATCTGGTAGAAATAGTTCATTCACAGGAAAAAGGTCATCCAGAGGTTCAATATTAACAAGCAGAATTCCCAGATCATCTATGGGAATAGCGTTCTGCCCGAACCATTCTTCAGTATAGGAATCATAATCGTTCTTATCATACTGCAGTCCTTTGGCTATTTGCAATACCGCAGCATAGGCAATACTCCTTGAGCGAAGTTCAAATCTTTCTGCAGATATCCGCTTGAACTGGGCCCTTGCGAACCATGCGTAACCTACAGTACAGGAAAGAAGGACTGTCAGGACAAGAAGGATGGAAACAAGTATAAATCCATGTTTCCTATCTTGGGATCCAGTCAACATATTCTACCACCTCTCCCCGTCTTTCAAGGGTAAAGCGAACACCGGCTGGTCGAGGACCTTCATATTCTTCAACCCATGTTTCTCCATCCCATACAGAGATACGAAAGCTTTCAGCGTAAGGGATGAGTATCTGAAGATCCTTTTCAGGCATTTCTCTGCAATCGATTTTAGCAGGTTCAAGGGATGGAAAAACAACTCTGTAAAGTCCGGGAAGTTGATTCCTTTCGGAAATGATCCTGTACATAACAGAACCAGGAGGCATACCGTGTGAAATGGGCAAAGAACTCCAGAAACAGACTATATCATCTGCTCCGTCTCCAAGTCTTTCACCATGTAACAGTTTCAGTGACGGACCTGATGGTCCGGGAATGGACTGCCGAAGATCTCTTGCAATAAAAGACAAAGACTTCCACATGGCCTCCCTGGTTCCAAAATCCTTTTCCGTAATCCTGAGGTTCCTTACTGTAAGGACAATTGGAGCCATGGCTGCTGTAAGAATAACTCCAGTAATGGCTATTACTACAAGTATTTCGATAAGGGTAAAGGCTTTTCTGGACTTAACCATAAAATCCTCCACAAGGGTTCAGCAAGGAAAAAGGGGTCAATTTTTCCTCATTTGCAGATTATATGAACCAGGTTTGAGATAGGAAGCTATCTCCCTTGTCAATTCTACATTCTGAAGTCTGACACCCCAGTCCATAAGGGTTTTCAGTTCCCTTGAATGGGGTTCCCTTAAAAAATACCTGTATAGCCTTTCCACTCCCTCGACAGTATAATCTGTATTCTTGCTGGCGGCTCCAATAGAAAGGTAATGGTAAGCAAGCTGTCTTTCGGCTATATCCCTTACCAGAAGATGATCATAAGCCCTTTCAAGGTAGGTGCGTTGAGTGAATGGGTGCTTGGTCTGAACAGCCTTTCTTAACAATAAATCTCCCTGCATTCCATGAAAAAGATACCCGAACCCAACTATCGAACAAAAAAGGATCAATGCTCCAAGAGCGCGATAAAGATAGCCTCTCCTCACCTTTGTCCACGATGATTCCAGAGGCAGGATATCCCTGTTGGCAAGAGCAAAAGCAAAGGACATCCAAAGGGCATCCTCTATACGGTGGAAGGGTCTGGTCCAGATGGCATTGAACCAGATCAGCCCAAGCATGGAAATACCCCAGACAGCCTCAAGGGATATCTGTTTTTTCAATATCACCCATCTGAAAAGGGACCAGAGCCACCAGAAAGCCATAGCCATTAATATGATCCCCGGGATAAGTCCTGCTTCACAGAACCACTGAAGGTATTCATTATGGGCCCAATAGGTGAACTTCCAGTCCATATGGGGATGTTTTTTCAGCATTTCACGCTGCCCATCAAGATAATGCCATTTGTACTGCCCCAATCCTACACCTTTGATGGGCTGACTTGTGAACATGGACCAGGAACTCAACCAGATGGAATCTCTATTGGCTATTTTTTCCGGATTTTTCACAATATCAAAAGTTTTTGATATCATCTTACCGACCCTTTGCTGACTAAATACCATCGCTGAAGAAAGAGCTATTACAAATATGAGAACTACTAATGCAAGCCTTCTAAGATGCTCTTTTTTCATGTCCCTGAGAATAAGAATTAGAAAGAATAATATACCGCACAGGAGGGAAAGTATGGCTGACCTGCTGGTGCTGTTCCAGATACCCCAACCCAGGAGAGCTAATATACAGAGATTGGAATATTTCAACAATCTGCCAGTTAAAGTATTCGAATCCTTTTCTGATCTATATGCTACATGAAGAAATATACTGTTCAAAGCACATATCGCAAGCCAGAAACCCAACATATTCTGCTGACCTGTATTACCTATATAATTTCCTGGTGTAGGAAGGATAAAAGGGAAGGGCGAATTTAAAGACGTTATCTGTAACTCAGCGAAAATAACATTCAATGCCGCATTGATGTTTGCCAGCCATAGTATGGGTCGAAGATATTTACCTCTGAAAAAGTTATAGCACAGGATGTAAGTAATCCAGAGAGTTGCAAAAAAGAACCATTCCCGAACAAAGGTCGGCACAGAACGAATATCAACCCAAAGTGGCTGGAGAGTAATATAAAGCAATAAAAAAAGCCAGATCCAGCCAAAGATATCTATCCTGAAACCAATATCTGAGGCTCCTGAACGCAATAGTCTGAATCCGAGGAACAATGAAAGGATACCTATGGGAACCATCGCCACGAACCATTTCATTAAATGGAGGGTCTGAAACCAGAACATACCCGAAAAAATAATATTGGGAAGAGCAAGAGAGACAAGGACGAGGATAAAAAAAACCACGTCCGGTACAGGACCCTTTGTGCTGTTCAACCCATCTTCGGGTGAATTTGAACTCCCAAGGGAAGGGGAAAAGGATTTTATATTGTCAGTCTGTTTCTTCTTCATTGAGTCCATTCACTGCCTTCCTGAGATCTTTATGTTTATCATCGAGGTTGACCTTTATCTCTACAACCAGTTCATTCTGCGCAAGCTGTCTAACTTTCCATAGAACCGGTACACCCTTTTTCCTGCTTCCTTCGACAACCAGTGCAAGATCTTTCAAGAGAGCTCCAGTAGGACCTTCCGGACCAAAGAAAGGAAGACCTGCAGGCTTTCTGGAACAAACAGGGGGCTTATCTCCTTGAGAACGCAGCTTCTTAAGGAGGGATCCGGCAAGCTCTTCAAGCTTTTTGGCACTGATATCTTCTTCAATAGTTCTTTCAGCCAGAACAACCTGTTCCGGGGCAGGGAGTCCGATCAGAGCTCGCGCCTGCCTTTCACCAAGTTTGCCTGAAAGTATCATTTGCTGTACAGGATCTTCAAGTCGCAGGAGGCGTAATTTATTGGCAATAGAGGACTGGGATCTTCCAAGTTTGCCTGCCAGTTCGGTCTGATTCCAACCGGTTCTGTCAAGGATCTCCTTCAACGAAAGGGCTTCTTCCACTGAAGTCAGATCGCTCCTATGGATATTCTCCATAAGAGCCATCAGACGCTGCCGTGAAGGTTCAACATCCTGAACAAGGGCAGGAATCTTAACCAGACCCGCTTTACGGGCAGCCCTGAGTCTTCTCTCACCAACGATCAGTTCGTAACCTTGTTCCAGAGGGCGTACTACAACTGGCTGAATAAGGCCGATCTCCCTTATGGACGCTGAAAGTTCTTCCAGCATATTTTCATCAAAGACTTTCCGTGGCTGGGATGGGTTTGGACGGATCTCATCCAGAGGTATTTCCAGCACATTTGTTCCCTGCAGATAAAGGGGAGAAGATATATCTTCCTTTTCGACAACAAGCGGATCAGTTCTGAAAAATCTTCCGGCTCCAAGCATTTAGCGCCTCCAGAGAAAAAATAAATGACATTAAAAAAGACTTCAATGGAAAAATTTCTGAATTTAAAATCCGAAACCACCATAGTTTTCAAAACGAGTGAATTCTTTTATGAATATCAGCCTTATGTCTCCTGTTGGACCATTCCTGTGCTTGGCAATCCTTATAAGAGCAGTATTATCCTCTTCTTCCTCCGACTGAGCGGAATCATAATAGCCCTTTCTGTAAAGAAGAAGCACCATGTCCGCATCCTGTTCGATGGCTCCGCTATCCCTGAGGTCTGAAAGTTGAGGGATCTTTTCTGTCCGCTGTTCAACTGCTCTTGAAAGCTGAGATAAAGCTATTACCGGAACTTCCAGTTCTCTAGCCACACCCTTGAGAGCCCTTGAGATCTCTGCTACTTCCTGCTGTTTACTGTCTATTTTTCTCGAAAAACTCATCAACTGAAGATAGTCAACAACTATAAGGCCAAGATTTTCGTAACGAGCTTTAAATCTTCTACACCTTGCCCTGAATTCTACTGTCGAAAGCATTGAGCTGTCATCAATGAAAATTGATGACTGAGAGAGTTTTGCGGCAGCATTAGTGAGTTTATCCCAGTCCTTATCAGCAAAAGAGCCCGTGTTAAGGTCATGTATATTAATTCCCGCCACTGAACCCAGCATTCTTTGTACAAGCTGTTCAGCCCCCATTTCAAGGCTGAAAATCAGGACGGGAGTATGTCTCTCTGTTCCAACATATTCAGCCATATTTATGGCAAGGGCGGTCTTCCCCATTGAAGGGCGTGCAGCAATAATATTCAGGCTTCCAGGCTGGAAACCGCTTGTCAGACGGTTAAAATCTATAAAAGGCGTCTGGGTTCCGGTAACTGTCTGGTCCGTATTATGGAACTGCTCCTCAATTCTTTTAAAAGCAGGAGGCAGAACATCCGCAACTGCTTTAAAGGTCCTTTTATTCCTGTCCTGAGATATAGCGAAAACAGCCTGTTCCGCCTCTTCCATAAGATCTTTTACATCCCTGTCTTCCGAGTAACCGAGCTTAACCAATTGATTACCTACTTGTATCAATCGCCGGTGCAGGGATTTTTCCTTGACAATAGCAGAGTGGTATTCAACATTGGCAGTAGTTGGAACCGCATCAACCAGACCTACGATAAAAGCCTGCCCTCCAAGTCTTTCTGTAATGCCCCTCTTGGAAAACTCATCCATAAGTGTAAGGGGGTCGACAGGTTTATCCCTGTGGGACATATCTGCAATAGCTTCAAAGGCGACCTGGTGATTGAGATCATAAAAATCTGTCATTTCAAGCATCTCTATCACAGTATTGAGCGCATCCCGATCAACAATACAGGCACCAAGAACGGCCCTCTCAGCCTCGAGACTGTGAGGCACTACCCTGTCAAGAAGGGATTGGCTAAGCATTATTCACCCTCTACGGTCAATGTCATTTTGGCCTCTACGCCTGGGTACAGTTTAATTGTAAAGGGATATAGGCCAGTATTCTTTATGACTTCAGCCATCTTTATATCTTTTCTGGCTACATCAACCTCCATCTGCTCTTTGATAGCCTCAGCCACGTGTAAACTTGTAACACTTCCAAATAACTTACCGGTTTCACCGCAACTCACTTTAACTTTGACCTGTTTTCCCTGGAGATGCTTTCTTATATCATCCGCATTCTGCTTCAGCCTGGATTCCTTTGCTTCCATAGATCTTTGTTTCTGTTTCCATTCCTGAAGTCTGGGTGCAGTAGCCTCTTCGGCTAAACCTCTCGGAATAAGGAAATTCCTGGCATAACCGTCAGAAGCATCGACAAGTTCACCCTTTTTCCCAAGTTTCTTTACATCTTCAACTAATATTACCTTCAAAAATCTTCACCTCGCAAAACGAGTCCTTATATCGAACCACATATCTATTATACCCAAGAGTAAAACCAATTGAGACAGGATAGGAATAAATAATATTAAAACAATAATTATTCCCTTGAGCAATGAAAAAACATTTTTACTGGCCAGGTAGAACCATACCAATGAAAGTCCCTGTAACAGAAATACGATATTTACGAGGAGCCTCAGGTTAGTTCCGATCTTGGTCCATGTGTTCCACTGACCCTGGCCTCCGACAAGAGAGAACACCAATGAAACAACAAGAGCAAGAAAGATGCTTTTAGGAAACCTCCACTGACTGAAAGAAGGGAGAGGCGGAAGCATTGTGCCATGGATCCTCTTCATTACCATACTGCTGACCATATAACTTAGATAGCAATCTACAGCAGCAGCCATGGAGAGTAGAGCCGGGAAAATAAGTGGTATCATCCGGATAGAGTTATATACCTGATCCCTGATCGTCTCGAGAGCATCTCCGGACATACCCCTTTCAGCATAAAACGCAAATACTTTGTCAACCATTCCAGTCATTTCTGAAGGGTCCATGGAAAAGGGGTTAATGCCACTAAGTTTACTTACTATGACCATTAAAAGCAATTTGCTTCCCAGAGATATCAGTATGCCAAAAAGGATTATCTCTACTCCGCTGGTATACCTCTTAGCCAGAAAACCGAGTCCGACCCCAAGCACTCCAAAACCAAATAAAAAGAACATAGCTCCAACCGGTCCAAGGAAGGCCATGACTATAAATGAGGCGACCATAACTCCCAGGGATGCTTTTTTGATATCATGGCGGAGACCAAGAATTACCAGCGGCGCCGGGCACAAAAAGGAAAATATTACACCTATTACCGGAAGAACATGGGAAGCCAGAAACATAACAACAGCAAGGCCTACCAGGAGAGAGGACTCCACAAGACTCTTTGTCTGGGTCAACACAAACATCCTTTCTGGAAAGCAATTTATAGCAGGAAGAATATTTATACCGGTAAAAAACGAAGGGGAGAAGCAAAAGCTTACTCCCCTTCGTATGATCCGGATATTGCCTATTCTACTGTGAAAGGCAGAAGAGCCATATGCCTGGCCCTCTTTATGGCAGTAGTAAGCTGACGCTGGTGCTTGGCACAGTTTCCTGTAACTCTGCGAGGCATTATCTTGCCACGCTCACTTATATATTTTTTCAGACGGTCAAGATCCTTGTAATCTGCATGATCGACCTTGTCCACACAAAAAAAGCACACCTTTGGACGGCGTTTGCCGCCCCTTCTACGAACATATGCCATTGATCTTCCTCCTCTCGCACATGCTTAAGGGATCTGGGATCATGACCTAAAAGGGAATATCCGCATCCCCATCATCCCCATCGTTATTCATTCCATCCATTTCGGAAAAATCAAGGGGAAAGTCTTCTCCACCGAATCCTTTGTCTCTGATACTTCCCATGTCGTCGCTGGAAGCGGAGTCTTTACTGAAGCCAGACCCTTCGTCTCTTCGAGAACCAACAAAATTAACACTCTGGGCTGCCACTTCGGTTACATATCTTCGAGTGCCTGATTTATCTTCATAGTTCCGCACCTGAAGTCGGCCCTCCACAAGAACAGCCTGACCTTTTCTCAGATATCTTTCACAATGTTCTGCCTGAGGTCCCCATACAACGACAGGGATAAAATCGGCAGAACTCTGAAGTTCTCCATTTCGGCCTTTCCACTGGCGATTGACCGCTATGGTAAAACGTGCCCATGCTCTTTTGTCTACGGTATAACGAATCTCAGGGTCCCTCGCAAGGTTACCCATCAGAATTACCTTGTTAAAACCTCGCGCCAACTTCTCCACCCCTTACTCTTCGTCAAGTCTTACAACCATATGACGCCAGACTTCTGAACGAAGTTTGAGTACACGATCAAGTTCCTTCAGCTGTACCTGGTCAAACTTGAAATTACATACTGCATAAAAGCCTTCCGTGTGCTTATCTATGGGATAGGCAAGACGCCTTTTCCCCCAGATGTCAGTCTTGGCGATTTCTCCTCCAAGACCGCGCACGACCTCCTCTACATTGGAAATCTCCTCTTTCGGGTCTTCCAGATCTGGATTAACAAGGATCATCATTTCGTAGGGTCGCACGTTATTCACCTCCTCCCTATGGTCTTATGGTCTCTTCATTCAGAAGAGACAGGGACACAACCGTGTTATTATAAGCTACTGATTGTTTTCAGACAAGTGATCAGGAGAAACCAGAACTATCTTGTATATTCTCTCATCAGGATAGGCAAAGTTAAATTCTTCACGGGCAAGCCTTGCAACACCTTCTGGCGTACTGTAATAATCGATCTTTTCCTGATATTCCTGCATAGTTCGGCTCAGTAAAACAAGCCTGGACATCTGGCTGTCCAGTTTCCTTGAAAACCTCGATATCTTCAGGAACTCATGATAATAGGAGGTAGCCATTATCGCAAGAAAAAGAAAAAAGGTGCATATAATAGCTACCCAGCGGAGTTTAGGCAATTACATCCTCTCCGGTGCACTTATTCCAAGGAGCCTGAGATTGGTGGCAAGGAGTATACCGGCAGCCTCAGCCAGAAATAGTCTTGCTTTCATTATCCCGTCACTTTCTCCCAGGATCCGACAGGAATTATAAAAAGAATGAAAATCTCCTGCGAGTTCCAGGGCATAATTCGCGATAACATGGGGAGCCATTTCCAGGGCCGCTTTTTCCACTTCCTCCGGGAAGGCTGATATTCTTGCTGCCAGACGCTTCTCCTCAGGAGTGGAAAGGGTCTCTTCATCAAAACCTTCTTCAATGTCAAGTGTTATTCCTCTAGTGTCAGCTTCTTTCAGAACACTGCAGATACGGGCATGTGCATACTGGATATAATAAACGGGGTTATCTGTGGATTGTCTTTTTGCCAGCTCCAGATCGAAGTCGAGGTGACTGTCAGATCTGCGCATTACAAAGAAATACCTGGTAGCATCGACTCCAACTTCATCCAGAACGTCCTTGAGCGTGATAAATTCTCCCGCTCTGGTTGACATGGCTATCTGCTCCCCCCCTCGAAGAAGATTCACGAACTGAATAAGAAAAACGCTGAAAGCATCCGGGTCCTTTCCCAGGGCAGCAATAGCAGATCTGACTCTGGGGATATATCCATGGTGATCTGCACCCCAGACATCAATTACCCTGTCAAATCCCCTGTCAAATTTTTCCTTATGATAGGCTACATCGGAAGCAAAATAGGTGGGAACACCATTTGCACGGATGAGTACCCTGTCCTTCTCATCTTCAAAAGCAGTTGACCTGAACCAGAGGGCACCCTCTTCTTCATAAACATAGCCCTTATCTTTGAGATAGTTAACTGTCCGCATAACAAGCTGGTTATCGTAGAGACTCTTTTCTGAAAACCACCTGTCAAACTTGACTCCAAATCCTTCAAGATCCTTCTTGATACTATTTAGGATATTATCGGAAGCATAATCCCTGAAGAATGGAAGGCTATCCTCAGTAGCCATCTCAAGGAGACTGACACCTTTTTCCTCCAGGAGTCCCTTTGCGAGATCGTAGATATAATCCCCTTTATACCCGTCTTCCGGGAAAGGTGCTTTTTCAGGAAAACCCGCAAGCTCAAAATACCTGGCCCTGGTCGATCTCCCTAGAATATCCATCTGAAGTCCAGCATCGTTCACATAATACTCTCTCTGAACATTCCACCCGGCAAAGGAAAGAATATTTGCGGTTATATCACCTACAGCTGCTCCTCTACCATGTCCGACATGAAGAGGACCAGTTGGATTTGCGCTTACGAACTCAACCTGAACATTTCTATCCTTTCCAAGATCCGGCCTGCCATAAGCATCATTGCTGGAAAGTATATCTTCAACTATGTCCCTGATCCACCTATTGGTAAGGAAAAAATTAATAAAACCCGGACCGGCTATCTCGACCTTCTTAATATGAGCATTTTCCGGTAATCTTTCAACAAAGAGCCTGGCAAGCTCACGGGGTGGCAAGTTGAAATTCCGGGCCATCTGAAGGGCGACATTGGTGGCCCAATCTCCCTGCCCCTGACGTTTGGGCCTTTCAAGAATTATTTCAGGAAGATCTGTTTCCATGTCATTATCTCTGCATAAACCCGTTAAAGCTTCTTGTATTATGTCATTAAGGATATCCTTAATATCAGACATAGGGACACCTCCAAAATTTATTTTTTATGCAATGGTACGGTCTTATCCATCCACATCAGCCATTCCCGAAGAGATTCAATGAGTGCCCTGTGAATAGAATTATCTATAACATCGGTATTGACTAAAAGTTTAATGTTTCCTGAAATCCTTTGTTTTTTCTTGTTAATGGAAATATCTTCATTAAGCCTTATAACACCGAAATCCCTGTCAGAAGTCGCGGGAAGAGCGACTGTCTCATATCCATCAGGGAAACTTATCTCGAAACCATGATCCACCACAAAAGGAAATTTCAGCTCATAACCTGGTTCCATTTTCCCCAGGTCAAGCAAAGGATCAAGTAAAACAGAGGGTAAATTCAGCAACAGGTTGTTTCCGCTTATTATAGCTGAGTTAAACATCACAGGAACCGTGATTCTGGACCCATATTTAATTGGTGATATTTTAATTCTGTCGGGATCAAATCCCGGAATCTTCAAGCTGTACAACATACCTGATACCGACTCATCAAAGGCCTTGCCATCCTCAAGTAACATGGCTTTCCATCCGTTCCTTACAAGAAACTCCAGTTTTCCGGACAGAGTACCATCTTCGGCAAGGTCCAGTATCCAGTTAATGTTCAGTCTGTGATCAGAAGCCTCACCCTTAGGAAGTTGTCGTTTTAAAAGGGCACCATCCCGATAACTGTAAACGGTCCGTCCCCACATTTGAGGGGGCAAATCAGAATTGGAAAATCCCTGGCCAAGCTGGTAAAACACGGAGCTCCCTCCAGGGGGGGTTATCTCAAGAACAGGCATTGAAACAAATGCCCCTGTACCCGGAGTTTCCTCTGTCAGAGGTTGTACGGTCGACCAGTAAAGCCCCGAATTCCAGCCGGTCCTTGATAACCAGTCAGAGAGAAGGATAACCTTTTCAAATACACTCCATGGAGGGTTTTCGGGTATATCTTTTCGAATATAAGAAGCAGGAAAACCTCTAAGGAGAGGCGCTTCTTCTACAAACCCGATCATTTTGCTTCCTGCAATGGTCTTGTTGGCTTCCTGATTGAATCCCGCCACAGAAGGCGGTAAGGGGGGGATAGAAGGGGAAGAAAGAACCTGTATATCCCTGGCAAAAGCTTTCTCTCCGCGTCTTAAACTGAAAGCAAGAAAAGACATTGGATCAACAGCAAGGGACCTCCTGTTACGGGGTGAAAGATTGAAAGAAGACCAGCTATAACGTTTGGTAGCATCTACCTGTTTCTCGATAACTGGAGGGTCAATCCCCTCAGAGGAATAGAACAGTTCGCTACCTTGAGGGACATTGACATTGATCCTGTTTTCCCATAAGGGAAGGTCAAGAGCCATCCAGAGAAAGTCATCAAGTCTGCAATCTTTGGGAATTATCTCCCTATAGGATAGATATATCAGATATTCATCCTGAAGCTCGGGGAAACGGATCTGTACAATTTCCATATTTCCAGACTCAACAGTCTCCGCCAACACAGGAGTTATCATGGTGGAAGTCCCTGGGTCATACAGAGAGCTTTGTAAAACTTCAACAGAACCTTCAGGATATACAGGTATCTCCCAGTTTCTCCATTGTTCATCAAGTCCCTTTTTCGCGAGAATAATCCATGTTGAATCCTTTTCCATCCGTCCATCTGCAGTAAGGGAGTAATTTACCTCTCTATACCAGATTACCCCGTCAGATCCGGGATAATTGTGGAGACCAGGAGCCTCCTGTGTCAATCTCGCCATGTTAACACTACTAAATGATTTTCCCGGCAAAAGGAAAAAAACAGAAATAATGGTCATGTAGATAAACAGAAGAACAAAGGTTCTTTTCTTCATTAAAATATTCCTCCTTGGCTATACTCCAGATCTCTGGATAAAAGGATCATGAATTTTTTCCACAACAATGTTTATATTTTTTCCCACTTCCACATGGACAAGGTTCATTTCGACCAACTTTCTGTGTCTTTCTAAGGGGTTCCCTCCGTTGATGTCTTTCAGGCAGCTCGTCCATTGATGATCCACCGAAGGAAGAAAGATCAAGTTCCCTGCTTTCAACAACATTTTTTTCTTTGCGGATGGAATTCATCCCTGGTTTTTCAGAAACAACAGAAACTCTCATTGACAGTTCAGCAATTGTATCCCTGACTCTCTCCATCATCTCCTGGAAAAGATTATATGATTCAAATTGATATTCAAGAAGAGGATCCTTCTGACCAATAGCCCTCAATCCTATACCCTTTCTCAGTTCATCCTGGGCAAGAAGATGATCTTTCCAGTTCTGATCCAGAGTATGAAGAACGATAAAACGGAAAAGACCTTCACGGGTTTCATCATCCATCCGGGATATTTTCGTATCAAAACGTTTTTTAAGTTCATCCAGAATGTTTGTTTTCACTGGCTCCAGATCACGAGTATGGTCTACTCCTTCAAGAAATCTTTCAAGACCTGGGCCAAAAAGGTTCTTGAGCTTTGCCTTTGCTCTTTCAGGTTCTGCATCACCATTTTCTGGATAACACTGTTCAAAAACATCCAGGGCAACCCCTTCTATGATCTCCCATGTATGGGAAAGGATGTCTTCGTCCCTCAGGATACGCTGACGTTCCGTATATACCGCTTCCCGCTGCTGATTCATAACATTATCAAAAGCAAGGAGTTGTTTTCTTATGTCGAAGTGAAGCTGTTCCACTTTTTTCTGGGCAGATTCTATAGCCTTGGTGAGAAGTCCATGTTCAATGGCTTCTCCCTCCTGCAGTCCAAGCTTACCCATTATCCCCTGTATTCTTTCAGAACCAAAAAGTCTTAAAAGGTCATCCTCAAGGGCAAGGTAGAAACGACTTGATCCAGGGTCTCCCTGTCGTCCTGATCTTCCCCTTAACTGATTATCTATTCTTCTTGATTCATGACGTTCTGTACCGATGATCTTTAATCCTCCAAGTTCCTTCACACGACTGCTTTCTTCATTACAGACGGTCTTTTTTTCCTGAAGGATCCGGTGGATCCTTTCACTGTCTTTCTCGATATCAAGGCTCTGTTTTTCAGCCTCCTGCATGGTCAGGAATTCAGGGTTACCTCCGAGCATTATATCTGTTCCTCTTCCAGCCATGTTAGTAGCAACAGTAACAGCTCCAAGGTGCCCAGCCTGAGCTACTATCTGGGCTTCCTTTTCATGATGTTTAGCATTAAGGACCTGATGGGGGATTTTTCTGGCTTTTAAAAGTCTGCTGACTTTTTCAGAACTTTCAATTGAGGTAGTACCTATCAGTACAGGACATCCCTGTTCGTGTGTTTCCTCCACTTCTTCTGCAACTGCAATGAACTTCTCTTCCCTGCTCCTGAAAATAACATCAGGATTATCTATCCTCACCATCGGTTCATTGGTAGGTATAACCACCACACCTAAACCGTAAATATCTTTGAACTCTTCCGCCTCAGTAACCGCAGTACCTGTCATTCCAGCCAGTTTACCGTACATCCTGAAGTAATTCTGAAGAGTAATAGTCGCAAGGGTCTGGCTTTCCTTTCCTATCTGAACCTTTTCCTTTGCCTCTATAGCCTGGTGCAGTCCATCCGAGTAACGCCTTCCGACCATAAGACGACCGGTAAACTCGTCAACAATAATTATCTGCCCGTCCTTTACAACATAGTGGACATCTTTCTGGAAAAGGACATGAGCCTTAAGAGCCTGTATTATCCTATGGGCAAGATCAGAATAGGAGATATCCGAGAAAAGAGTCGGTACAGAAAGGATATTTTCACACCTCGTTATTCCATCTTCTGTCAGTGCAAGATTCTTTTCTTTTTCATCCACCTCAAAATCTACATCTTTTTTTAACTGCCTCGCCAGTCTGTCCGCCTTAACGTAGGGTTCCGTGCTGTCCTCTGAAGGACCAGAGATTATCAGCGGGGTTCTGGCCTCATCAATAAGGATAGAGTCCACTTCGTCAACAATACAGAAGTGATGGCCTCTCTGAACCATCTGGGCAGCAGAGATCACCATGTTATCACGAAGATAATCAAAGCCGAACTCGCTGTTAGTCCCATAGGTGATATCGGCCTTATAGGCGGCAACCCTTTCTTCATTGCTCATTGAAGGGTATATCACCCCTACGGAAAGCCCGAGGAAGGAATAGATGGGTTTCATCCATTCGGCGTCTCTTCTTGCAAGGTAATCATTGACCGTAATGAGATGAACTCCTTTGCCTTCCAGCGAGTTAAGGACCACCGCAAGGGTAGCAACAAGAGTCTTGCCTTCCCCAGTCTTCATTTCAGCAATATTCGCTTCATGAAGGGCAATCCCTCCCATTAACTGGACATCAAAATGGCGCATACCCATGGTTCTTACGGAAACTTCCCTGACGACTGCAAAGACATCCACCAGAAGATCATCCAGAGTTTCTCCATTGGCAATGCGTTCCCTGAACAGAGTCATGTGAGATACCAGTTCCGAATCCGATAAAGAACTTACTTCCTCTTCGATAGAGTTGATCATGTCTGCAATCTCCCTGTATCTTTTCAGGGCTCGTTCATTCGGATCCAGACCAAAGGCTTTCTTTAAACTTTTCAACATATATTTTTCACCTCAAAAGGTTTATGCGGATATTTTTCTTGACATATAGTTCTTACTAAGGGATATATTATATGCTTTTGTACAAGATCGGGTCAAAGAATACCCGTAATTTTACTGACAGGAGAAGATGAAAATACGATCCCGGATAGATTCACTTCCGAAAGAATTTCTTACATGTCTTTTTAGTTCCTTTGCCTGTTACACATCAATGGCCATTTTTTTCCTGTATCCGCTGATCCTTAGCTTGAAGGGTTATTCACCTCTCTCGGTGGGACTTGCATGGATATCTTTTGAAATAGCGCTTATAGGAAGCAGACCCTGGAGCAATGCATTCCTTCACAGATACGGAACACGAAAGGGATTGCTGGCAGGGGGTCTTATTATGGCATCAGGGATCACGATCCTCAACATGATGCCACCATTTTATCTCATACTTATTGGCAGATTGATCCAGGGAACTGGTTGGGGCCTATTTATCCTTGCAAACAATATTCACAATGCAAAGATTCTTCCCCCTGAAATAAGAGGTGCCGGATTCGGCCTCGCAGGCCTCGCTCCAATTATTCCACAACTGACTTTTTTCCCTTTGGCTGAGTGGCTGGTACTGGAGGGCTATCTGAAACTGACAGTCTTTATTGCCCTTATGGCTTGTTTAATATCTTCATTCCTGGCTAATGGACTATCTCGACAGAATGAAAAGACAACGCCTCGAATCCCCCTGCTTACCGTTCTGAATATGGCGTGGAAAAACGGAAATATACGAGCCATCCTTCTCTCGGCAAGTGCGTTTGCAATGCTTTCCGCACCGGTTCTTCCCTATATGGCCAATGGGGCAAAAGAATGGGGATCCTATGGCAGCGCTTTCCTTTTACCGGCATCAGGGGTATCACTACTGGTAAGGCTGTTCATCTCCAGGTTGGTGGACAGCTTTGAAACCAGACTTCTGAAACCCGGATTTTACTGCGCAGCAACGGGTCTTACTACAGCATGCTGGGGAATGTCTACTGGAGCACTGATCACAGGGGGGATCCTTTTCGGCCTTGGGACAGGGATACTATATCCCCTTCTCTTTGCTCAAATTTCCAGACTCACACCAAGAGAGCTGATGACACCAATGTTTACACTTTTTAACACTTTTATCGATGCTGTCTGGGTTTTGGCTCCTCTGGCTGCAGCAGGCCTGGCTCAATTCCGCAGCTATGGATGGATGCTTCAGTTTATTTCAGTCTTAATAATACTTTATCTATTTTCTCTCAGGCTCTGGATCTGGCCACTACTTAAACATGAAGGGGAAGGATAAGAATCTCCGGATCAATTCCTATCCCCGACATCATCAGGACAAAGACATTGGCTTCGTTTACCATATACTCTATAACAGCATATTCATTGGGAATATCGGCAACATAAGCTTTCTGTGCCCATACAAGCGCCTGAATGTCAGATCCCTGAATATCTTTCCCAGAAATCTTGACTGTAATGCCAGGTCTATATCCAGGGGGACTCAATTATCCTTAGAGCTATACCAGGTAATGTCGGAGGGGCCTGATTGCTTAAGAACCAGGGCAAGATGTTCAGCGTTCAGGAGTTCTCCCTCCCCTCTCTTAAGAGGAACAAGACCTGGACAGGACACCAGGAAAGGTAAGACCCTGACCATTTCATCCTTAAGGGACATGACCTCAGAAAAGATTGCGGACATGTCCAGTATCTCTTCTCCATCGGTTAAGAGTTTGTGTTAAAAATGATATTTTTCCCTCTAATGAGATAATCAACACCGGACCACACTGTCATTATCATGGCAAACCACATGGCAGCAAGCCCTCCCGGGAAGTTGAATATCATGAGACATATGGCAACTATCTGACTTACTGTTTTCCATTTTCCCAATCTCGAAGCAGCTATTACAATGCCTTCAGCAGAAGCCACCATCCTCAGACCTGTTACCATCATATCCCTGGAGATTATCACAACCACGATCCATGCGGGTAATCTCTGAAGTTCAACAAGAGATATAAGGGCAGCTATGACAAGGATCTTGTCTGCCAGTGGATCGATAAATTTCCCGAGGTTAGTCACAATCCCCTTTTTACGGGCTATATAACCATCTGCTGTATCCGTAAGGGCCGCAATGATGAATACTATTCCTGCAAGAATATCTCCGTAACTGACATCTACTCCCAATTCCTCAAGGGGGAAAACCCCTATGTTGATCTTCATGGTCAGAAAAACCATTACCAGAGGCGCTAAAAATACTCTCGAGAAACTCAATAGATTTGGAAGATTCATGGCAGCCATATAAAGAGCCCCTCCTTTAGAAATAAAAAACCAGATTATAGTATATACCAATAATAAAGATTCCGGGCCGGCATCTGCCGGCCCAGAATCTTTATTATTCAACAAACAAACTCTTTCAGGCTGGATCATCCACCAAGGTAGGCTTCCTTCACCCGCTGATCCTCCAGCAATTCTTTTCCCGGCCCCTCAAGGACAATGTTCCCGACTTCCAGAACATAGGCGTAATCTGCAATCTTTAATGCAGCATAGGCATTCTGTTCAACCAGAAGCACCGTCTTGCCCTCTGCATTGATCTGTCCAATAATATCAAAAACCTCTTTAACAAGAAGGGGGGCTAATCCCAGAGAAGGTTCATCCAGCATTATCACTTCGGGGGCACTCATTATGGCACGACCGACTGCAAGCATCTGCTGTTCTCCTCCGCTAAGGGTCCCGCCTTTCTGCCAGGTTCGTTCCTTCATTCTTGGGAAAAGCTCATAAACCCAGTCCAGATCCTTCCTGATGGCTTTTTTGTCATTTCTTGTATAGGCACCAAGCATCAGGTTTTCAAAGACTGTAAGATGAGGAAGGATCCTTCTTCCTTCTGGACACATTACTATTCCTCTACGGACTATGTCCTCCGGAGATAGTCCGAGAATATTTCTGCTTTCACCGTTGCCATTATAAGATATGGTACCTTTAGCCTGTTTCAAAAGACCGGAAACAGCTCTGATGGTGCTGCTCTTTCCAGCACCATTAGCTCCGATAAGGGTTACTATCTTGCCCCTGGGAACTTCGATATTGATCCCTTTGACCGCATGAATGCCACCGTAGTAGACATGAAGACCTTCGACCTTAAGCATTCTGGACGTACTCCTCTCCAAGATAAGCTTCAATAACTTTGGAGTTGGCCTGGATCTCCTCAGGTGCTCCTTCCGCTATCAACTTTCCATAATCCAGAACCCAGATATGTTCGCAGACTCCCATGACTACCTTCATATCATGTTCTATCAAAAGTATCGTGAGGTTAAAATCCTCCCTGGTCTTCTGTATGAAATGCATTAACTCCCAGGATTCCTGAGGGTTCATCCCGGCAGCAGGCTCGTCTAGTAGAAGAAACCTGGGCTGTGTGGCAAGAGCCCTTGCTATCTCCAGTCTACGCTGTTCACCATAGGGCAAACTATTGGCCTGTTCATTGGCCAGATCTCCGAGCCCTACAGTCTCAAGAAGAAACATGGATCTATCCCTGACCTCTTTCTCTTCCCTTGCACAGGATGGAATATGGAAGGGAGCATACCACCACTTGCTCTTCTGTCTCAAGTGGGCCCCTATCATAACATTCTGAAGAACTGTTTCGTTATAAAAGAGCCTTATGTTCTGGAATGTTCTTGCTATGCCCTTCTGGCAAACCTTGTGCGTAGGGATCCCTGTAATATCATCATCGTAGAAAATTATCTTACCTTCGGTAGGATTGTAATAACCGGTTATCATGTTGAAGCATGTAGTTTTTCCGGCACCGTTGGGTCCTATGAGGCCGACTATACGACCTTCCTGGACCTCGATATCAAAGTTATCAACAGCTGTAAGGCCGCCAAATCTCATGGTAAGACCTGGAGTTTTAAGAATTATCCTTCTGTCTGACATTTAGGCCTCACCTCTCTTTGAAAAACGACTGAAAAGTCCATCCCATGTAAACTCTCTCATTCCCATTACACCTTCACGTCTGAAAATTATTATCAGAACCAGAGAAAGAGAAAAAATAACCATTCTCATTCCAGGAACACCAGGTATCTCAAGTCCCAGGATATTCATCGGATTTTCCACAAAACGGAGCCATTCCAGGAGTGCAGTTATAATGAACGAACCGAAAATGCTCCCTGTAATGGATCCCAGACCTCCCGTTACTACAATCATCAGAACCTGGAAGGTCATTACAAAAAGGAACATCTTCGGGTCTATGGTGGTCAGGAGGCTTGCAAGGAGTGCTCCGCCTATTCCGGCAAAGAAAGCACCTACAGTAAATGAAATAACTCTGTATTTATAGGTGTTTATTCCCATAGCACGGGCTGCGACTTCATCATCCCGTATTGCCTTTAAAGCATTCCCGAAATTGCTGTTCACGATCCTCCATATGAAGTAGAAGGTAAAGACCATAAATCCGTAATTCCACCAAAGATTCGCATAAGCTGGAATACCCTTGAGACCAAGTGCTCCATTGGTTATGGGAACAAGGTTATTGGCAAAGACTCTTATTATTTCGCCAAATCCAAGAGTAGCTATACCAAGATAATCTCCACCAAGACGCAGAACAGGAAGTGCAATAAAGAGACCAAACAACGAGGCTACAAGACCTCCAAGGAGAACAGCAACAAGGAAGGGTGCATGGGCCGCATAAATTGGTCTGGCCATCGGTTCCAGGATAAAAATAGCATCCTTCTGGAGCTGCGGCAGTATCAATAGAGAGGATACATAGGCTCCTACACACATGAACCCGGCATGGCCAAGAGAAAACATTCCAGTGAATCCATAAATAAGATTCAGGCTGACAGCAAGAATGGCATTTATGGCTATAAGGTTAAGGATCTGTATCTTGTAACCATCCAGATTTGTATTGGCCCACCAAAGGAACACACCCAGGGCTGCTATCGCAAGAAGTGTAAGAATCTGATTTCTCAGTTTACTGGCCATCATACTTTCTCCTCTATTTTCTCACCCATAAGCCCAGTGGGTTTAATAAGCAATATCGCAATCAGCAGGATAAAGGCAAAAGCATCCTTATACCCTGACAGGCCAGGGAAAAAAGCCACTATCATGATCTCAATAAAACCAAGAAGCAGACCTCCTATAACTGCCCCCTGAATTGATCCTATCCCACCAAGAACAGCCGCTATGAAAGCCTTCAGTCCGGGAATAAGCCCCATAAGAGGCTGGATCTGCGGATAGCGGAGAGCCCACATTATTCCGCCTGCAGCAGCAAGAGCCGACCCCAGGCCAAAGGTCAATGAAATTATCTTATTCACTGAAACGCCCATGAGCCTCGTTGTTTCGATATCCTTGGAAATGGCTCTCATAGCAAGACCAGGCTTGGTTTTGTATACTATGAATAATAAACCTGTTACAAGTATTAAACAC
This sequence comes from Synergistales bacterium, assembly GCA_963666205.1. GTDB lineage: Bacteria > Synergistota > Synergistia > Synergistales > JAFGMB01 > JAENYO01. Next base: position 2,617,089 of record OY762654.1, on the reverse strand, counting down.
ATTATGGGGACAGCTATTGCAAGAGGAAGGATTCTCACTCCACGAATCTCTATTATTTTAACCAGCCAGTCAGGCCTGACAACGGGCTTGGGAATACCTGTAAAAACAACTATGGCAAGATTTTCTATAAAAAAGGAAACTCCTATGGAACTTATAAGGGCCGATATCCTGGGAGCTTCCCGAAGAGGCCTGTAAGCAGCCCTTTCGACAAGAACACCACAGAATGATGTAAGGATTATTGCCAGAGTAACACCGACGATCCATGGAAGGTGAAATATGGTACCCGTATAAAAAATAAAGTAAGCGCCCAGCATAAACACATCACCATGGGCAAAGTTGATGAGCCTCAAGATGCCATACACCATTGTATAACCTATGGCGATAAGGGCATAGAGGCTCCCCAGGGTGAGAGCGTTGAAAAAGTGCTGGATGAACATGGTCAATGTCATGTAAGCACACCTCTCAGATTGATTAAGGTAAAGAGGGAGCTTAAACTCCCCCTTTACCTTTCATAACTTCCTTTACGGCTAAATGTATATCTGAAGAGAGATTCTAAAGTTCCGGTTTGATGGATGCAGCATAAACCTGTTTGCCATTCTTTATGGTCTTGATGCCCACAGGTTTTTCAGCATCATGGCTCTCATTGATTGTAGTTGAACCAGTTGCACCAAGCCAATCCTTGGCAGAAGCGAAGGCTTCTGTGATCTTTTCAGGATCTGTTGAACCGGCCTTTTCTATCATATCCCTGACAAACATGTAGCAGTCATAACCAAGAGCGGAATTGGCATTGGGAAGCTGATCGGGGTATTTGGCATTCCAGAGTTCCGTAAATTTCTTGGCTACAGGATTCATATCAGGCATTTCAGGAGCATAGGGGAAGGTGGTGAAACTGAAACCTTCAGCGGAATCACCGGCTATCTTTACAAGATCCGGGTTATCCATGGCATCTCCACCCATGATGTCTCCCTCAAAACCAAGTTCTCTGGCTTGTTTCATAACAATGGCTCCCTCAGCAAAATAAGAAGGAATGAAGAGGAAATCGGCACCCTTACTGATCATATCAGTAAGCTGAGCTGTGAAATCCTGGTCGCCAGACTGATATTTATAAAGAGGAAGTACTTCCCCTCCTTTTTTGGTGAAGGAATCTTTAAAGAATTTGCTCAGACCGACAGAGTAATCCTGGGCTACGTCAACAAGAAGAGCAGCTTTGCGGGCCTCAAGATTCTCATAGGCATATGTTGCAGCTGCAGCACCCTGATATGGATCGATGAAACACATACGGAAATAATATTTTTTCCCCTGGGTTACAAGAGGATTTGTTGCGGAATCAGTAATAACAGGGATCCCAGCCTTTTCTGCCACTTCTCCTCCTGCCATGGAAAGGGAAGATCCGTAACTCCCTATGATCGCAACTACTTTTTCCTTATCAATCAGGCGTTTGACCGCATTAGCTGCCTCAACCTTATCTGATTTATTATCAACGATAATAAGTTCGATCTTTTTCCCAAGCACTTCTGGTGCCTGTTCCTGAGCAAGCTTCATACCATCAACTGTCAGCTGCCCGCCAAAAGCCATCTGTCCTGTCATGGGCTCATATACACCAATTTTGATTACATCTGCAGCCATAGCCATCCCCGCAAATACCATAACCAAGAGCCCTGCAAGTAAAACATTACGTAACTTCATACACCTTTCCCCTCCTTCAAATAGATGAAACAAAGCTAGAATTATTATACACTAAGAAAAGTTTTCAGAAGATATGATGCTGATAAAATCTAGTGAATCTTTTAACCTATAATTTCAAGATCCCTTCCGACAAGAGCAAATCTATCCACAGCAAAATCAAGATCTTTTCTGCTGTGCGCTGCAGAAACCATCACTCTAATTCTAGCCCTTCCCCTCGGAACAGTCGGAAAGGCGATAGCCCCTGCAAAAATCCCTTCATCGAAAAGCCTTGAACTGAATTTTTTAGCCGCGACCTCTTCTCCAATGATAACCGGAGTTATGGGAGTTTCACTGTTCCCTGTGTTGAATCCCAGTTTTTTTAATTCTTCCTTAAGGTATTTCCCATTATCCCAGAGTCTTGTTACAAGCTCATCGCTTTCCTGAAGTATTTCGACAGCAGCAAGGCAAGCTGCAACATCAGGAACGGTCAGGGCACTACTGAAAAGGTTGGGGCGAGCCTTCTGCCTCATGTATTCGATAAGGTCTCTGCTGCCTGCAATAAATCCCCCCACCACGCCAAAAGCTTTCGAAAGAGTTCCAACTTCAACATCAACTCTGCCATGAAGACCAAAATGATCAACTATACCCCGGCCACCTCTTCCAAGCACTCCTTCCCCGTGTGCGTCATCAACCATTATCATTGCGCCGTATCTTTCCGCCACATCCACAAGATCAGGCAGGGGTGCAATATCTCCATCCATAGAAAAAACTCCGTCTGTCACGACAAGTTTTTTACAGTTTTGATCTTTATATTCCTCCAACTTCAAGGCAAGGTCATTATGATCACTATGACTGAAACGAACAATTTTAGCTCCGCTGAGTCTGGAACCATCAATTATGGAGGCATGGTTAAGTTCATCACTGAAAATAAGGTCGTTTTTCCCTACAAGGGAAGGAATCGCTGCAAGGTTTGCGCAAAAACCTGACTGGACAAGGGCAGAAGCCTCAGTACCCTTGAATTCAGCCAGTTTATCCTCCAGTTCTATATGTATACTCAAAGTACCGGCAATAGTTCTTACAGCACCGGGACCCACCCCAAAACGATCTATGAGTTCCTTTACCCTGGAAACCAGCCTTGGTTCGCTACATAAGCCAAGGTAGTTATTGGAACACATATTAAGGTATTTCTTCCCTTCAATGTTAACCCAGGCACCCTGGGGACCGTCAATAGTGCGGATATTCGTATACAGGCCTTCTTCCTTGAGCCTCTGGACCTCTTCCTTCAGGAAAGTCATTGCTACTGCCATTAGTCTCAATTCCCCCTTAAATATAAAGTCAGAACTATGGTAATAATCATAGCACCATGGAAATGTAAAAAATATAGTTCACAGGAACTGTCGGCACAGAAAGGTGAATCCGGGAAGAAACAGAAAGGAGAGCATAGCCCTCTGAAGTCATTGATTGTCAGCTATCCCGATGTTCCTCTCTTTCTGAAGAGAGCCTTGCAAGTTCTTTCTGGAAACTTGCAATATCGGTAAATTCCCTATACACCGATGCAAATCTGACATAGGCAACTTTATTGAGTTCCTTAAGCTCAGACATTACTAATTCTCCTATATCGTTACCTGACACCTCTCCATAGCCCTGCATTCTGAGCTTATCTTCTATCCTGCATGTGATATCCTCTATCTGTTCAAGGGAGACGGGAAGCTTCTCGCAGGCCTTACTGATACCTCTCAAAAGTTTTGATCTGTCAAAGGCCTCCCTTCGCCCATCTTTTTTCAGAACCCAAAGCACTCTTTTCTCTTCAACTCTTTCATAAGTAGTGAAGCGGGCAAAACAAACCGGACATTCCCGCCTTCGGCGAACAACCCTTCCCTCATCAGCAGTTCGGGTTTCGATAACCCTGGTTTCCATGGCACCGCACTCCGGGCATCTCATAGAAAGACCTCCATATATAGGATATGGTTTATTATAATAACTCAACATATAGAGTACAAGTATAAAACAAATCGAATCAAAAGGCTGAAAAGATAAAGGAAAAGGCCGGGAGAATTCCCGGCCTTGAAGGTTTGTACTTATTGCAGTTTGTTGAGAAAGTCAGAAACTTTCTTACGGACCATGTTACCATCAGCCTTACCTTTTACCATAGGCATCACTTTTCCCATGAGAATACCCATATCCTTAGGTCCCTGGGGACGGACTGCATCAGCAGCCTTGCTGATTATTGAATCAATTTCCTCAGTCGAAAGCTGTACCGGGAGATACTGATTAAGGACCTCAACTTCCTGCAGTTCCCTTTCAGACCTGTCTCTGGCTCCTCCCGCAAGATACTGGTCTGCCGCTTCTCTGCGTTGCTTGATCGATCGCTGGACAAGCCCAAGGATATCTTCGTCGGAAATCTCGTGAGAACTTCCCTTAGCTGTTTTCGCCTTCTGGATCTCGGCTTTTAACATTCGTAGGGTTGAAAGACGGAGTTCATCCCTGGCTTTCATGGATTCTACCAAATCTGACTGAATTTTTTTCTCTAGGTCAGACAAGCTTTATACCCCCTACCTGGTCTTGTTCTTCTTTCTTTTAGCAGCCGCTTTTTTCAGTTTTTTTACTTCGCTTGGTTTTTCATAGTGTTCCCTGCGCCTTGCCTCGCGAAGGGTACCAACTTTAGAAACTTCGCGTTTAAATCTTTTCAATGCATCTTCAAGGGACTCGTTATCTCTGCGAACGACAGTAGTCATATACGTTCCCCCCTTTCATTGGGAAAAAACCGCTCTTTAACCTGGGGGCCAATGGAACTGCCTTCCTGCCAGAAGATGTATATGCAGATGTGGTACAGTCTGGCAGGCCATGGAACCGCAGTTTACAACCAATCGGTATCCATCCTCATCCAAGCCAAGATTACGAGCGACTATTGTAGCATTATTCATCAATTTTGCCCAGATATAGGGATCATCAACTTGACTCGCTGAAGGAATATGCTCTTTAGGAATTACCAGAAGGTGAATAGGAGCTTGAGGGGAAATATCCCTTATCACGAGAATATCTTCATCCTCACACACGATGTCTGCCTTCTGATTGCCCTTGATTATCTCACAAAAAATACATTTTCTGTTCATGCCATCGATCAATTCCTGTTATTTATTTTAATTTAATCCTATCATATTATTGGGAATATATACACCGATCAGGATCCCTGTTCCTCAATAATATTTCATGATCAAGGATTCGCAGTTCTTGATTATTTATCGATAAATTGAGATCCATCGTAGAGTATATTCATTATTTTACAGAACCTGTCCTTTAACTTTTTACTCATACCTCGATTAATATAATCCGGTCTGTGTTTCCTGAACTAAAAATATGACTGATTTGAAGATAACTTCCGGAATCGGCAATTTCACCATCGAAAAGACCTTGCTTCCAAAACTTCTGAATGACCAAAAGACATACAGTTCGACCTATATCTGTTTCTTTCTCAAGAAATATCTTCATTACCTGAAGGAGTTATAATATCAGCGTTTAGCCCACCTGGGAAAATGGACCTGGGGATAACTTTTACAATATGATTTACCTGTGAATCGCCCAAAGCCTGAACCCTTATGAACTCCCGTGTAAGCCCCTCAAGAGAGGAACCCTCTTTTTTCTCTAAAAGAAGTTCAACAGGCCTTCCTATCCACCTTTTACAGTACCTGGCAAGACTTTTTTCTCCGGATTTCAAAACCTCATGAACCCGTTTACTGATAACTTCAGAAGGAACTGAAGGAACCATTTCATATGCTGGTGTACCTTCCCGTGGAGAGAAGGGAAAAACATGAAGTTTTCCAAAATCCGCTTTATCAAGCAGATCGATGGTGTTATGAAAAGCTTTATCATCTTCACCTGGAAATCCAACAATTATGTCCGTGCTTATATGGACATCTTCTCCAAGATGGGATCTTACCATTTCAATCATTCTGAGATAATCCTCTCTGGTATATCCCCTTTTCATTCGGGATAACACATCATCATCACCACTCTGTAGAGGAAGATGGAGATGTCGGCAGAATGCAGGGGTTTCAGAAAGGGCTATAAGCAATTCTTCACTAAGCGCGAAAGGTTCAAGGGATCCAAAACGTATCCGCCATAGTCCGGATATGCAGGAAAGTTTCTTTACCAGATCACCAAGGGAAATGGAACCATATTTTTCGTAAAGGCCGAGGTGAACACCAGTAAGCACTACCTCATGACATCCTGCGGAAACAACATGGCTGGCTTCACTTATGATATCGTCGGGGTCCCTGCTGACAGGATATCCTCTGACATAGGGAATTATGCAGTAACTGCAGAAATGATTACACCCATCCTGAACTTTAAGAAATGCTCTCGTATGAAGTAAGGGTTTTTCGAGAAAAAGCGGATCCCACTGATCATTTTCCATTATCTCTCTACGTTCCATTGAGTATCCCAGTCTGGATTCATGTTTGAGATATTGTTCCAGCATTTCAGGAATACATGATTTATTCCTGCTTCCAACGAGGATATCTATACCAAGAGACCTGGATTCGCTTTCGCTTATTCGCTGAGCCCAGCAACCACATACCACAAGGGTGCAACCAGGGGAAAGACGCTTGACCTTCCTGGATAGTTGTCTACATTTTCTATCTGCTGCAGATGTGACTGTACACGAAAGTATAATTGCAGCATCTACACCCGAAGGATCTGTACTTATTTCTGCACCTTTGAAGGAGAGCATCGAAGCGAGGGCCTCTGACTCATATTGATTTGTTCTGCAACCGAGGGCATGGATCCAGATCTTTTTGTCACATAGAGAACTATACAAACGATTCACTCTCCAGGATAGCAGTCTGTCAGAATCTTGGGTTGCCTCTGTTCCTAGGCTATTTCAACAAGAACTCCCCACCAGTCAGAACAGGTTATTTCATCTGTCACCAGCAGGCCGTTTGACTCCAGAATCTGGATAAAATCATTTTTTTCCCTTGTTACCAGACCGGAAAAGATTGCTCTACCTTTTTCGGTGAGAATAGTTTTCACATCCGGGATCATCCTCTTCAAGGGTTCTACGACTATATTTGCAAGGAGAAGATCTACCTTGTGGTCAAAACCCTGCAAAAGGTTCCCGGTTTTAAAATCGACAAGCTCATGGGATATGGAATTCTGGTTGAGGTTTCTATAAACTTCTTCGCTAACAGCCGGATCGATATCCCTTGAAAAAACATGAGATGCTCCCATTTTCAAAGCAGCGATGGAAAGGATGGCTGAACCTGTTCCTATATCTGCAACAACATCTCCCCGACGCAAATGTCTTTCAAGCAGGGAAAGCACTATCTGTGTGCTCTCATGATAGCCTGTCCCGAAAGCACTACCTGGATAAATATACAAGGGAATTCTCCCAGCGGGTTCTTTACCCTTATGCCATGGAGCCATCACGATGAAAGTTTTTCCCACCTCAAGAGGGGGAAAAGCCTCTTTCCATTCAGTATGCCATTTCTGATTTTCTATTTTGCCCGTATCAACAACTGATATTTCAGGCCAGGGATCAAGGGTCTGTTTAATCCTTTGCATCCAGAAACCAAGGTCCTGGGAACTCCTGTAGTATGCTCTGATCCTTATCTTCTCTCCCTGATCATGTTGTTCAGTGCCAATACTGCCAGACAGATCAGCAAGGGATGCCATCACTTCTTCGGGAACTTTCTCCCCCTCCATAGTTACGTACCACCAGAAACTATCCAATACAGGCATACTGTTCCCTCCCTGTTCTACTTTACAGACTCAAGCTAATTTAAACAGGGGAGGCTTATCAGCCTCCCCTTCTGAATAATCAGTCTAACATCAAACGGGACTTTTGGCACATCAGGCACCGAAAAGACTTTTGAATTTCCCCAGAACACCTGTTCCTTTGACCTTTACATCCATTTCCACGGCAAGCTGTTCAAGGAGAGCCCTCTCCTTATCTGTCAGTTTGCTGGGAACTTTCACAGTAAGATGTATATAAAGATCACCTCTAAGGGATCCTCGCAGAGATGGCATGCCCAGGCCCCGAAGTTTCATAACCTTGCCCGGCTGCGTTCCTGCAGGTATCTCAAGATCTTTTTCACCATCGATCAGAGTTGAGACCGTCACTTCTGAACCAAGGGCTGCCTGAGGAAACGCAATTGACAGCTTCCTGTGAAGATCCACCCCATCCCTTTTAAAGATCTTGTTTTCCATTACGTTCATCACGAGATAGAGGTCTCCAGGAGGTCCGCCGTTAACACCAGCCTGGCCTTCACCAGATATCCTTAATCTTGTACCCATATCTACTCCAACTGGAACGGATACTTCTACTGAATGCTTTTTTCTTACCCGCCCTTCACCTTTACAGGTTTTACATGGAGATTTGATAACTTTGCCTTTCCCATTACAGTACGGACAGGAATTGATGGAAACGAACTGACCGAAGGGTGTCCTCTGTTGAGTTTCAACTTGACCTGTTCCTCCACATGTAGAACACGTTTCCGGAGAAGTACCGGGTTCTGAACCATTTCCTCCGCACCGGTCACAGGGTTCCCACCTTGGTATTTCCACGGTCTTCCTGGTACCCTTTGCTGCCTCTTCAAGGGATATTCTAAGTTCAGACTCGAGATCCCCCCCTCTCACAGGGGCATTGGGATCGGTCCTTCTCCTTCCGGTACCACCAAAAATATTCTCAAAAATATCTCCGAAGATATCCCCTACTCCGCCGCTGAAACCTTCAAAAGGGCTCCCTCCCGGCATATCTCCAACGTAACCGAACTGGTCATACTGGGCTCTCTTTTGAGAATCGCTCAAGACTTCATAGGCCTCATTAACTTTTTTAAAATGTTCTTCCGCATCCTTATTCCCTGGATTCGCGTCAGGATGATACTGTCTTACCAGTTTACGATAGGCCTTCTTAATCTCAGCAGCATCAACATCCCTCGAAACACCCAGTATCTTGTAATAATCATTATTTCCAGGAGGGGTCAACAGCGGTCACCTCTTAAACTTCCCCTTGGTCACTGAACTCGGCGTCTACCGTTTCTTCCTGCTCAGTTCCGGATGTATCTGTTGTATCCTGTTCACTTTCACCGGTTCCAGCCTGGCTGTAAAGTCTTGAAGAGAACTCCTGTAGACTACCTGTCAGTTTCTCGCATGCTGCCTTTATGGCCTGGACATCGTCAGAAGACATGGCAGTCCTGACTTCTTCTATCTCTGCGTTAAGTTTAGCTTTCTCATTATCAGAGATCTTTTCTTTCAGATCGGAAATCAGCTTCTCGGTACTATATATAAGGGTATCCGCTTCATTCCTCGCTTCAGCCGTCTCTTTCCGTTTTTTGTCCTCTTCCTCATGAATCTCTGATTCATGTTTCATCTTGTTTATTTCATCTTCGGAAAGGTTGGAAGACTGAATTGTTATGTGCTGTTCTTTGGACGTCCCCTTGTCCCTGGCCTTGACGTTGAGAATTCCATTAGTATCGATATTGAAGGTAACTTCTATCTGGGGTATTCCGCGGGGTGCAGGAGGGATACCGTCAAGGACAAAGTTTCCAAGAAGAACGTTATCATTTGCCATTGCCCTCTCACCCTGGAAAACCTTTATATCCACGGCTGGCTGATTGTTTGCAGCAGTAGAAAAGATCTGGCTCTTGGACACCGGGATAGCCGTATTGCGCTCTATTACCTTGGTAAATACTCCTCCAAGGGTTTCCAGGCCAAGTGAAAGGGGTGTAACATCAACGAGAACTATATCTTTATGTTCTCCAGTCATTATAGCCCCCTGGATAGCTGCACCATAAGCGACACATTCATCCGGATTGATCCCCTTGGTCGGGTCCTGGCCAATTATCTCTTTTATCTTTTTCTGAACTGCAGGCATTCTTGTGGATCCGCCTACAAGAAGAACTTTGTTTATTTCCTGCTGAGAAAGGCCTGAATCTTTAAGGGCACGACGGGTAGGTTCTATTACCTTTTCAAGTAGATCTCTCGTCAGCTCTTCAAATTTAGCTCTGCTCAGATTTAGCTCGAGATGTTTCGGTCCTGTATTAGTTGCAGTTATAAATGGGAGAGAAACGGTTGTTTCTGCCATGGAAGATAGCTCAATTTTTGCCTTTTCTGCAGCTTCTCTGAGGCGTTGCATAGCCATACGATCATTCTTGAGATCCACCCCCTCAGCCTTTTTAAACTCAGCCACAATCCAGTCAACAACCTTCATATCCCAGTCATCACCGCCAAGACGGTTATTCCCAGCAGTAGCAAGGACTTCAAAGACACCTTCTCCTACATCAAGAATGGAGACATCAAAGGTACCTCCCCCAAGGTCAAAAACAAGTATCTTGTGTTCTCCCTGTTTATTCTCCCCATAGGCAAGAGATGCGGCAGTCGGCTCATTGATGATCCGCAGAACCTCAAGACCTGCTATAGTACCGGCGTCCTTGGTTGCCTGACGCTGGGAATCAGTGAAATATGCAGGTACTGTTATGACAGCCCTGGTAACGGGTTCTCCAAGATAATCTTCAGCATCCCTCTTCAGTTTCTGGAGAATCATGGCGGAGATTTCCTGTGGAGTATATTTTTTATCATCAATCTCCACTTTTCTGTCCGTTCCCATATCCCTCTTGATAGACATAATGGTCCTGTCTGAATTTACGATAGCCTGCCTTTTCGCAAGTTGCCCGACAAGACGTTCTCCTCCATCTTTTGCAAAGGCTACCACCGAAGGGGTAGTTCTGCTACCTTCGGCATTGGGAATAATAGTAATGTTATCCCCTTCTTTTACTGCGATACAACTATTTGTGGTTCCCAGGTCGATTCCTACAACTTTTGACATAAAAGTTCACCTCTTCTATGTGATATATCTCAAAATCCAGATTCTTACTTTCTGATCTTTTTTTATTCTCTACTTTCAACAGGCTGTACATACTTTGCAACCTGAACCCTTGCTGGACGGATTACTTTATCGGCAATAATATATCCCTTCATGAATTCCTCCACGATGAGTCCATCCTGATCTGGATCGATAACTTCCTTCAATGCGACAGCCTCATGATACTCTGGAGAAAAAGCTTCCCCCACTGTAGGTATATCCTTTACTCCCATGGCATTAAGAACATTTATGAATTGTCTCTGGACCATAACCACTCCTTCAAGAACTGATGCAGGATCAGTCCCTTCCGGAAAACTCAGCGCTCGATCAAGATTATCAAGAACAGGAAGGATTTTCAGAACACTTGATTCGAGGGCTAGTTTTTTCTCCCGCGCCCTTTCCCTTTCGATCCTTTGTCTGAAATTATAAAGGTCCGCCTTAGATCGGGCTGCACATTCTTTAAGTTCTTCTTTTTCTTTTTCTAGTCCTTCCAATTGAGAGAAAAGCTCTTCCATTTTTATATCCTTTTCGATAAGTTCCGCCAGAAGCTGCGCTTTTGAGTGAGATGACCGGTGTTCCTCAATGGAACCCTCAATTTGAGAATTTTTCATATGCACCTCGGAAACAGGAGATTCTGTATTTTCTTTTTCAGATAAGTGATTCTTTGGATCTTTCATTAAAGGACCCCCTTAAAAATCTTCATAAAGCCCTTTCAGCATGGTTTCCAACAAGGCTATGGAACGCTCATAATCCATCCTCATAGGTCCGATCAGACCAAGCACTGCCCTTTGTCCTTTTGTCGAAGAGGCAACGGTAACCACTGAACAGGAGCTAATACCAGGCACAGGGTTCTCATCACCGATGGTCACCCTGACCCCTTCTTTCTGTGAACATTTTTCAACAATTGCAGCCAGATTCTTTTCTTCCTCGAGCAGGGACAATATGGCCTTAAGTTTTCCCATATCCTGAAAATCAGGAAGAGCCAGGATATATCTTGCCCCACCTGTGAACAATCTGTACTTTCTGCTCGAAAGGATAAGATCCATCTGATCGATGGCCTCCCTGCAGGAATGGAAGATCTGCTCAAGCTCCTGGACAAGATATGAATATATTACTTCCCTTACCTGGCCCCATGGGTTTCCAGAGGCAATTGTATTTATACTCCTTGAAATGTTATCCAGCATGTCCTGGGAAATATCTGCAGGGAGTAGAATAGTCCTGGAATGGACCAGCCCCCCATTAAGCACTATAACCATAAGAACAGTTTCTCCTCCAAGCCGGAGGAAATCGATCCTGTGGATAGCCACGTCTTCCAGGGGAGCAATTGCCGCTACACCCACATAACTGGTTACCTTTCCAAGAAGCTGGGAAGCATATGCCAGAACAGACTCCATATCCCTTCGCTGATCACGTATATCATCAAGCCAACCATTAACACCCGGGTGAGGGTTCCTTCTTCGCTGCATTATAGCATCTACATAAAGTCTATAAGCCATGGGAGTAGGCAATCTGCCAGCAGAAGTGTGGGGCTGGTAGAGATATCCCATTTCTTCCAGATCTGACATTTCATTTCTTATCGTAGCCGGACTGCATCCTCTGAGGTATTTTTTGGCAATAGTTCTGGAACCAGCAGGTTCACCGCATTCTATGTATTCATATACAACCGCCAGGACCACCTCAAGCTGTCTCTCAGTAAGCAAGGTCAAAACTCCCTCGGCTTATTAGCACTCTTTTACATCGAGTGCCAATTCTTTTTATCCCATGGTAGATTAACAATCTCAGGGCTTATTGTCAAGACTGGTCAGATAAACCGGCCATAGAATTAGCACCAGATGGAAAAACTGATATACTGAAACCTGGAACACAAAAGACATACTCTTTTCAGGAGGCCAACATGGGAGTGAATGTACCTGCTCATACAAGAATAATCCTGGTCAGACATGGTGAATGCCAGGGAAATATTGAAAACAGGTTTAGAGGAAGGAAAGATTATCCACTGAATGAAAGGGGACGTAAACAGGCGCTTGAACTGGCCTCAGAACTGAAGGAACTAATCCCGGATTTTATCTACAGCAGCCCTTTAAAAAGAGCCATTGAGACAGCCACTCCCCTGGCAGAAATGCTTTCCCTCAAAATAGTACCTGATGAAGGCTTAAATAACATCTCCCTGGGCAATTGGGAAGGTAGGCTAAAATCGACAATATCCAGAGAGTATCCCGAAGATTGGCAGACATGGCTTACTAATCCTGAAAAGCTCCGTCTCGATGGAGCTGAAACCTTCCAGTCAGTCCAGAAAAGGGCCTTTGATTCTCTATGCAGAATCGCCGAAACCCATGCCCATAAAACGATTGTTCTGGTTTCTCACCGTACCACCCTGAAACCTCTTATAGCAGCCAGTCTTGCTATCCCGGAACCATATTTCTGGAAAATCCATATTGATACTGCTTCCTATTCCATAATGATCTATCATAAGGAAAGAGGCTTCTGCCTGTACAGGCTTAACGAGACAAAACATCTTTCAGAGCTGAATGTAGAGTGGACCTAGTCTCTATCTATGGCGCATGGGTATGTGCTGAATACACTATAAGACCTGATTTCTTGACCCCCACTATCGTTGGGCTTATTATTCTTCTGGTCCTACAACCTTTTCACGGAGGTAGTTCTCATGCCCTCATATCTATATAAAATCACGACTCCGCAGGAACTGGCCCAGGCAGTAATGAAAATCGGGGCCGACCCGCGAAGCATTCCATTCTTTAACTCCAAGAAGGAAATATTATCTCTGTTCATTTCTGATGTTGACACACGAGCAGCAAATGTCCTTAAACAGGAAATGCTTTCAAGAGATGGCGATGTTATAGTTCATAAAAATTCTATTGACCGGCAGATTGACAAGACTGATGTTATACTGCTTGGAACAGAAAAACAGTATGGTCTGCTCTCTGCAAAACTTGAACAAATGCCCTATTGGGGTCTGGAGATGGTCAAGGCTCAGCTTGATGATTTTCTAAGTTCCTTTTTCATACAAAAATGGACTATCCCCCTTCCAGGAAGGGAATCCCTTGCTCTGGGAAACAAAACCATCATAATGGGAATAATGAATTTAACTGAAGATTCATTCTATCCAGCAAGCAGAATAGGTTCAGACACAGAACTAAGAAATAGGGCGATAGGCCTGGTCAACAATGGTGCTTTAATACTGGACATCGGTGCAGAATCGACAAGGCCTGGCGCTGAAAAGATCAGTCTGGACAAGGAGATGGAACGGATCATTCCGGCGATAAGGATATTGCGCGAAAGTCTTCCCAACACCATCCTTTCAGTAGATACCTACAAATCAGAGGTAGCCAGAGAAGCTGTTCTGGAGGGCGCGCATATAATTAATGACATATCAGGTATGACCTATGATTCTGCAATGGCTGAAGTTATAGCCACTTCTGGAGCCGCCATAATCATCAACCATGTTAAGGGAACTCCGGCAGATATGCAGGACAACCCATTCTATGAAGACATCATTGGTGAGTTAACAGATCATTTCCGTGAAAGAATAGATTTTTCACTCAGGTCGGGAATAGATCCAAACAGTATTATCCTTGATCCGGGAATAGGCTTTGGAAAGAGAATGAGTGATAATCTGCTTATACTCAAGCATCTCACAGCTCTAAAAGGGTTGGGCTTTCCTATCATGATCGGCCATTCCAGAAAGAGTTTCCTCGGTACGATTAACCATCAGACGGACCCTGAAGACCGTCTCGAAGGTACTCTAGCCATATCTGCTCTTTGTGCATTTCAGGATGTTCAGATCATCAGAGTACATGACATTGAGAAAAACATTAGAGTCATCAATACTATTAATGCAGTTAAGGAGGCCCAACTTTGACAAGAGTAGCCATAGCATTGGGAAGTAACCTTGGAGATAGACTCGGAAATTTAAGGAAAGCCCTGCGTCTTCTAAAACTCAAAGGAATAGATATAACCGGCAGAAGCGATATTTTTGAAACCCATCCTCTAGGGCCACAGGACCAGAATCGATTTCTGAACGCCTGCGTCATAATTGATTCTCAACTTTCTCCGCAGTCTCTTCTTATCCAGCTCAAGGACATTGAAAAACAGATAGGAAGGATCCACCGGGAGAAATGGGGTCCCAGAGAAATTGACCTGGACATACTCCTTTACGATAACTACGTAATCGATGAAAATGATCTTACCATTCCCCACCCTGAATTTCATAAAAGATCTTTTGTTCTTATACCCCTGGAACAGTTAACTCCTGACTGGGTCCATCCTGTAATAGGAAGAACCATAAGAGATCTGAAAGAAAAACTTCAAGACATGGATCAGACCATGGTACGCATCGTCCAATTATAGCGAGGTGAAATCATTGCCATACCTTATTCGGTTTTTTCTATCATTTCTTTTCATCTTACATTTTGTCATTTATCCCATGTCACCGGTATGGGCCTTCAACAGGATTTTATCCGTCCCCGAGCAACCTTTTTTTATTTCCATTGAACAGCATAAATATGAGGCTGGAGAAATCAGAAAAGCATTTTTCAGAACCTCGACAGAGTTATACCGACTTTACGAAATGGAAGGACTAATCTACCGGGATTCATCCTACTCGCTGGTTAATGCAGACAGTGACAACATCAATGATCTTGTCTGGCACATTGAACTGGAAGACCCTCTGAAAGGTAATGTGCTGACCATGTGGGTTACTACACTCTCAACTGCTAAACTCGGGTGGATTATTTTGACTCCGGAGGGAGAGACCAGATGGAACAACCTGCCTCTTGATATCGAAGTCCCCGAGGATATTATCCTGTATGTTTCACCTACTACACCTGAATACAGAGGTATAAGCTCCTACAGGGGTAATGATATACTTTCATTTGTCTACACCATAGCCATAACACCCGACGGTCCAGCCCTTGTATCCGTTCCGGAAATATATCAACAGCTGACCAAAATAAGCCGCATGGTTATAGTGAACGAAGCCGACCCCAAACTCAGACTTGTGTATGAAAATATCTGTGACGATTACCAGAGAATGACCGAAGGCCGGATGCCATCAAAGGAAGCCATCCTTAATTTCACATGGGAAAAGATACTTGACTTTGAATGGGAATGACCAGGGGGACAAAGCGCACTGAAACAGCTTCTCCCCCCTTGCCATTAAAGTTTCATTACATTTTATTGGTATATTCCTGTATCTTTGTAAGAACTTCCTCAGCATGCCCCTTAACTTTAACCTTATCCCACAAGTATTCGACATTACCGTCCTTATCTATGAGAACAGTAGATCTTACTACACCCATATATTCCTTGCCATACATTTTTTTTAACTGCCAGAACCCATAATCTTCTATTAACTTGTGACCCGGATCACTGAGAAGCTTATAGTCAAGAGAAAGTTTTTCCGCAAAACGGATGTGGCTTTTTACTGGATCCGGACTTATTCCTATAACTTCTGCTCCCAGTTCTCTGAAAGAGGACAACCTGTCCTGAAAATCTCTGGCCTCGTTAGTTCACCCAGGGGTAGAATCTTTTACATATACGAATAGAACTACCATTTTACCCCTCATATCTTCCAGACAGACCTCTTTGCCGTACTGATCTTCAAGGCAGAAAACAGGTGCTTTCTTCCCGATAATATCCATTGTTGATTCCTCCGGTTTTCCATATATCGCGTTTAAAGAAAATATACTCTCTAGTCGAAATCTACTTTTGGCGTAGCATGGATCCCTACAGCGGAAAGATCCTGCATGCACAGGAGTTTACCCTTATTGTCGATAAGGCATTTTTTGATCTCTACCTCCAGATCAATTGAAGTATTACCATAATCGATAAGGAACTCCTCTATTTCCCTTAGATCGGGCTGTTCTCCAAGATCATATACCCTTGTGAATATCACCTCATGTTTTTCATTAAGGAGTATGTTCGCTCTTTCGGAGAAGCCATCCTTATCCCTGAAGAGTCCAAAAGCACCAGCAATTTCACCATGGGGCCAGAAATCAGAAAGCAGACGAAGTTTTTCGATTCCTATTTCTTTTGCCCATGCTTTCTTGCAAGGTACTGTATCTACACTCAACCCAAAGGGAATGGTATTGAGTTTTTCGAAAAGGTCCATCCTTACATCCAGCCTGTTCATCTGCTCAGTACATATTTTTGTCCATGCCAGAGGGTGAAAAGAGAGGAGAATATTCCTTCCCTTAAAATCAGATAGTCTTACTTCTTCATTATTCTGATCTTTCAGACTGAAATCCAGCGCTTCAAAACCCAGGTCAATAATTTCTCCCATTTTTCGGCCTCCTTAAAATCTCTTATTTTTGCATATCAAGTAACTCTCTGAATTTATCCATATCAAAATCTTTTTTGTAAAGAGGACGCTTATCTTCCCCGTAGATGCCCAGATTCTCTTCAAAAGAGTTTCTGAGATTCTCTTCGTAGATGACACCCAGAGGATATTTGTCCTCCTTCAATGCAAGAAGTATCGCTTTTTCCCTGTTTTCCGAATCATGATTGTCATCAAGATAATATGTATTCTCCATAAACCACTTATAAGTATTTACCTTGTTGAATGAAACACATGGCTGGAAAATATCAACCAGAGAATAACCCTTGTGGAGGATCGCTTTTTTTATTATTTCCCTGGTTTTCTCAAGGTCTCCGGCAAAAGCCCTTGCAACAAATGAAGCTTTCTGGGCAATAGCTATGGAAAGAGGATTAAAGGGCTCGTTGATCACACCATCGACCTGAACAGAAGTCCTGAAACCTATCGGGCTGGTAGGGGATGCCTGCCCTTTTGTAAGTCCATAGACCATATTGTTACAGACAATATTGGTTATATCAGTATTACGTCTTATGGTATTAATAAAATGGTTACCACCTTCCCCGTACATATCCCCGTCTCCTCCTATAGCTATTACTTTAAGAAAGGGATTGGAGGCTTTTATGGCAGTAGCATTGGACAGGGCTCTTCCATGAAGACCATTGAAGAAATGGGATTTCATGAAATGGGGCATTTTAGCAGCCTGGCCAATTCCCGATACGATTACCACTTCCTCCGGAGGAAAATCGAGCTCAGCCAGGGCTCCTTTTAAGGCATCCAATATCTTGAAATCGCCACAACCCGGACACCACTGGATATCGATATTCTGAAGGTCAAAAATACTGGGATCCATCTTTTCACCTCCTAATCCAGAATCTTGTGAAGATATCTGTAAACATCTTCCGAAGAGAATTGCAATCCACTGTAATTAAGAACCAGATGGTCAGCCTCAATTCCAGTTTCTCTTCTGATAAGTTTAGAAAACTGACCGGTAGCGTTACCCTCGAGAACTATGACCTTTAATGCCCTTGAAAGAATCTCTCGCACTTCCCCGGAAAGAGGCCATATCTGTCTCAGATGAAGAAAGGCCGTGTCGGCAGATGGGAGCAGTTTTGCTGTTTCCATGACCATAGGATATGTAGATCCCCATGAAAGAACCAGGTTTGTGAAATCCGTCGATCCAAAAAAGAGTGGCTCAACAGTTTCTTTTTCGATCTCTCTCATCTTCCTCAACCGTTTATCAACCATTCTGACCCTGAGTTCAAAATCTTCCTGGACATGTCCCCATTCGTCGTGCTCGTGGCTATCTGCTCCGACTATTCCTCTGCCATAACCAGGAACAGAGCGAGGGGATATTCCGTTCTCTGACATAATGTATCGTCTGTAATTTTTATCTGCTTCTACGATATATCTGTCAATAAAGATCTTTTCTGTGTCTATGGCGGGAATATTATAAAAGGAATTAAGGAAATACTGATCTGTAAGTATTATGACCTGGGTCTGAAATTTATCTGCAAGATTAAAAGCTTTCTGGGTAAGCCAGAACCCATCCTCTATCGTTGCAGGTGCCAGGATTATACGGGGGAATTCTCCGTGTCCCGAGTAAAGAGCAAGTTCAAGGTCTCCCTGTTCTGTCCTGGTTGCCATACCTGTAGCTGGCCCAGGCCGCTGTCCCAGGTGGATCACTACAGGTGTTTCCATAATACCCGCAAGGCTCAATCCCTCACTCATCAGGGCAAATCCGCCGCCAGAGGTGGAAACCATAGCCCTTGCACCTGCATATCCGGCTCCAACTGCCATATTGATGGCAGCTATCTCATCCTCTACCTGTTCTGCCACGATTCCAAAAGATTTTGCGTTTTTAGATAAAAAAGTAAGGACCCCTGTTGCAGGTGACATCGGGTATGAGGCAATAAAATTACATCCTCCAGCGATCGCACCAAGGGATACGGCTTCGCTTCCATCCATCAGGAGCTCTTCCTTTACATCAGGATCAGGTTCAAGATCAATGGGAATAAGACCCGAAGATCCCATCCGCTCTCCGATCAGAAACCCCTTTTCCATTGCAACAAGATTCTTCTTAACCACCCCTTCTCCTTTGGAAATGAAAAAGGCGTTAAAGAACTGTGTTACTTCCTGAATTGGTACTTTACAGAGCCCGAACACTATGCCAGCTGCAACCACATTGGAATAAACGGCCCCTCCCGCTTCTTTTGCAAGTCTTATAAGGTCTACATTATAAAATTGTCCTGAAAGGGAATCGACTTCTCCACCAAGTTCATCTCTGTCAGCAACAATAACTGTTGAATCAGATATTCTATCTCTTATATTTTTTCTTATTCCTCCGTTGAGGGCAAGAAGCATATCTATTCTGTCCACAAATGCTGATACTCTAACGGAGGAGATCCTTATCTCCGTAGAATTATTACCTCCCCGTACCCTAGACATATATTCCCTGCTCGCAAATACGTTATATCCGGCTCTTTTCATTACCTTAACTACAAGTGTTTCTACAGTCTTTATGCCCTGTCCTGCAGCCCCGCACAAGACGACAGAAAAGTCACATGCACCATGCTCTCTGTAAGTAACCAATAGATAGGACCCCCCTTCATACTAGCCAGGCTCTGTTTTGAGCAAAGAAAAAGATCAGAATGACTCTTTGTCTAATTACTATGCTTAAGTATACTACAGAACGGTAAAGGGGAAAAACGGTACAGGTCATTGAAGGAGAGATTATTTACAGGGTCAATGAAATAGACTGGAAATCTTATCTATATCTCCCAATAAAAAAGGGGGACCGTTATACGGTCCCCCTCGGAGTATCATAAACCAGAATGCTTCTGATTATCTGTTTATTAAGCTTTTTCTCCCTTGATAGCCCTGAATGCCTGAACGGCAAGCATAAGACCAAGAACCATAAGGATCGAGGCTACTCCAGCCAGCAGGTAGTTGGGGTGCTCTCCAGCCATTGAATTCTTGATAAGGAGAACAAGAGCGGCTGCTGTTGTGGCTATCATGAACCAGAAAGGAGCGATAAGGAAAGTCCCGCTCTTCTTGAGCCCCTTGATAACCCAAACGCCGATAGAAAGAAGGGCAAGAGCAGCTACCATCTGATTTGCAGCTCCAAAGATGGGCCATATAGCCTTCCATGCAGGAATAACGTTACCTGCCGGATCATGAGCGGGCATATAGACAAGGGCAATAGCCGCGCCGACCGCAATAATGGTTGCAACATACTTATTGATCTTCATGTTTGAAAGTTCCTGGATCTGATAACGGGTAAGTCGGGTCGCGGTATCAAGAGATGTAAGAAGGAAAGAGTTTATCGCGATGGCTCCAAGTCTCATTCCAAGTTTGGGATCGATACCTATAATACTGGCAAACTGGCCAATTCCGGTTGAGAAGGTTACTACCGGGCCACCCTTGAGAACCGATCCGGTTACCATTACGGTTCCTATGGCTATTGTAGCTACAATACCCTCTATAAGCATGGAACCATATCCTACTATCTTGGCGTCTTTTTCTTTGGCGATCTGCTTGGCTGTCGTTCCGGAACCTACAAGGGAATGGAAACCAGAAATGGCTCCGCAGGCTACGATGACAAAGAGCATGGGCCACATGGGCTGTCCATTGACGACAAATCCGCCGCCCCATACAGGGATCTGACCGGAATCAAATTTACTTCCGAAAAGCATACCTATTGCTCCAAGGATAACAGCAAAATAAAGGAAGTAGGAAGCAAGGTAATCTCTGGGCTGAAGAAGAAGCCATACGGGAAGAACTGAAGCAAGGAGGATATATACACCAAGTATCCAGTTCCAGTTGCCCGCAGGAACCTTGAAGGTAGACATGATCCAGGCGGAATCTGCACCCTTGACTGTGGCAAAACCAACAATGGCAAGCATCACTACCGTTACGATCCAGAGAGGAGTATGCCACTTATAGATAAGAAGACCGGAAATGACTGCCATGGCTATGTAAAGGCATCCAACAAAGGCAACAATGGGATCTGCTGCGAAGGTATTGGCGGAAAGGACAAGAAAAACAGCCACTACGAGGATAAGGGCAAGAATGGTGAACCAGAGGAAGAGTACCTTGCCGCTCCTGCCGATCCAGCGGTCTACAACCTCACCGATGGACTTGCCATCGTGCCTCATTGATGAAACCAGGGCTCCCATATCGTGGGGACCGCCAAGGAAGGCGGAACCTATCAGGCACCACAGGTATGCGGGAAGCCAGCCGAACATTGATGCGGCAACTATAGGACCTACTATGGGACCAGCGCCCGCTATGGACGCAAAGTGGTGACCTACAAGGACAGCCGGATGGGCGGGACAATAGTCTATGCCGTCATACATCGTTTCAGCAGGAGTCTTGTTACTATCATCCAGACCATACACATTCTCCATGAAGGTTCCATGAACTTTGTACGCTATGCCAAAAACCACTATGGCACCGATAAACATTGCAGCAAACATACTTACACCTCCAAATGATATTAATAATAATTAATAACAAAAAAAATTCCGAATGCTACTCTTTTCCGGAATCACCTCCATATAGGTCAGTTTTCTGTTTCTGTATCAATTCCCAAGCTTTATCGACCAATGGAGCAAGGTCTTTTATTTTTTTATCATAGTTCGTATTTGCAGAATAGTGATATATTTCAAGGAATCCCCTGAACCCCATGTAAAAGGATTTTATCTTTTTTTTATCCACAGCTCTTTCCTCTACAAATATAAACCTCTGCAGCATTACATCCGGACCTGGTTTCCAGTTCCTGTAGATAATGTCTGCGTCGATATTTCCCCTGTGGACAAGAACAATATAATCATAGGCATAATATCGGGCAATCTCACCCATGATACTATCCTTAACGAAAGTCACCTTTCTGTAAAAGCCCTTCATACCCGAGTATTCCCAAGGTTCAAAACCCCAGTAGGTCCAGAAATCCGGGACTGTTGTCAAAACAGAATAATCAGACAAAAACAACACTCCTCATACGCGCACATTATACACCATACACATTAAAAGTGAAGATAATTATATGAACTATACCTATTATCACATCTTCTTAAATCAGTCTATAAAATAACACTCCCTACTGGATCTACCGAAGGGAAAAGGCTGGGAATCGAATGAAATCACACCTTTTTTGAAAGTTTTAACACTTGCATTAAATTCCTGCTGCAGATATAATACCCGCAGTCAATGGGCGACTAGCTCAGTGGAAGAGCGCTTCCTTCACACGGAAGAGGTCACAGGTTCGAACCCTGTGTCGCCCACCATTAAAAAACCACAGGACCACCCCATAGGGGGCGGTCCTGTATTGTTATATGATCCTAAAGGCCTCTCAGTATAGTTTCTTCCCTTCCCGGACCTACACCTATAAGGCAAATGGGTACATCCGTTTCATTCTCTATGTAACGAACATATTCTTTTGCCGCCTCCGGGAGATCTTCGAAAGAACGACATTCAGAGATATCTTCTTTCCATCCCCTCATTAATTTATAAACTGGCTCAGCTTTAGTGAGGAAATCCACATTACTGTTAAAATTATTCTCTTCTTTCCCATCTATTCTATAGGATGTGCAAATAGATATCTCATCAAAACCGGTTAAAACATCCAGCTTTGTTAAAGCTATTGCTCCCATTCCATTCAATCTGGCAGAAAACTTCAGAGCCACCAGATCCAGCCAACCACATCTTCTTGGCCTACCTGTAGTAGCTCCGAATTCTCCTCCCTTTTCTCGGAGATACTGTCCCACTTCTCCCTCGTCTTCCGTTGGGAAGGGACCAGCACCGACCCTGGTACAATAGGCTTTAACTACCCCAATTACCCTGGATACATCAGTGGGGGCAACTCCTACACCTACACATGCCCCTGCTGAAACCGGATTCGAACTGGTGACAAAGGGATATGTTCCATGGTCAACATCCAGAAGGGTTCCCTGGGCACCTTCGAGAAGAATCGACTTTCCTGACTCCATGGCTTCGTGCAGAACAAGTGATGCGTCAGCTACATAAGGGGAAAGGATCTTTCCCCATTCAATTGCCTGTTGGAATATTTCATCAAAGGCCACCGGTTCTTCATTATATATTCTCGATAACTGGAGATTTATTATGTCAAGATTCGAGGTTAACTTCTCTCTGAGTTTATCAGGATCCAGAATATCATAGATCCTGATACCGGCCCTGTTATATTTATCAACATAGCAGGGACCGATACCCCTACCTGTGGTACCGATCTTTTTACCGCGCCCCCTGAAGTTTTCCTGAGCCTTATCAAGAAGCTTGTGATAGGGCATTACAACATGAGCTGCGCCACTTATAACCAGCCTGGCCCGATCCTTTCCCTGGTCCTGAAGCATTTTAAGTTCATAGATAAGCTGCTCAGGATCTATAACTACACCATTACCTATAACACAAAGTTTTCCTGAATAAAGCATGCCTGATGGAAGAAGGTGGAAAACATACTTACAACCTTCAACGATAACAGTATGCCCCGCATTGGCACCACCCTGATAACGGGCGAAGACATCTACCCTGTTTCCCAGGGAATCAACTACTCTGCCTTTTCCTTCATCACCCCATTGTGCTCCAACTATAACTTCAGCTTTTCCTCTCAAAATAGGAAACCTCCTTATATTCCAGTAGCATTTTCAATAACCCTGGAACGGTGAAAAATTCTACTCCAATATCGTCTTTAATGCAAAGGGTAGACAAAAAATTTATTGTTCCAGGACGCACATGACATATAGCTACTACCCAACCCCGTCTCCTGGCTATTTCTCTTGCTTTTTGAAACTGTTCGACCATAAAGTCAATCGTATCTTCATGATCAAGAAAAACACTATTATAAAGGGCAGGAATATCTTTATCTCTGGCAATTGTATATGCGACAGAATTACGACTGGTCCTGCTGTCAAGAAAAATAAGGTTCCCCTCAGATATTTCATCCATTACTGCCATCATAATATCTGGATCAGAAGTTGCTTTGGATCCTCTATGATTATTGATGCCAACGGCATTCGGGAAAAGTTCGGTAATACGACGGATTTCAGACCGGATGGCGTAATAATCCATGCCCTCTCCTATAAGGTAGGGCCCCCCGATCTCATCTATCAATGCCTGCATGGGAACATGGATAAGGAAAGGGATGTGTTTTTCCGTAGCAATATCCATTATTTCCATACTATAAAGAATGTCTGGAATTATGGACCATGTAAGGGGCATCGGGATATCTGCAATGTCTCGAGCCTGGCTGATGGAATAGCCGAAATCATCTATTACTATTGCAATAGCCGGGGCCCGAGTTTTCGGTTGAGAAGTCATTATATCCATACTTACAGGCCCGGATATGCCTAAACCTGTTTCATCAATGGAAAGAGGCACAAGACATGCATCATCACTGTAAGTATATTTATAATCCGGACTTAAAAAAACAATATCTGCAGATAGACCTATATCGACACCAGAATCCACTGAAGATTCCAAAAGTACAAAACCATCAGTGGATGATCGACCATGGTCAGGCGTTAATTTTTTAAAATGTATAAGAAGGTTCAAGGCAGAACCTGTAATAAGGAGACCTATAACCATGAACCACAGCAAATGTCGTATCTTCATCTCAGACAGCGTTAATCAGTATCAGCTATTTTGAGGCAGCTGTTTTTTAAGAACTTCGATGCCTTTTTTCAACTGTTCGTCCTTTGTGTGATCCTTAATAAGTTCTCCTTCAACTTCAATATCCGGATCAAGGCCTACGTGATCTATCACTTTTCCGGAGGGAGTATGGTAACGGGCAATCGTTACATACATTCCAGAACCGTCCGGAAGGTTAAACAGGGTCTGCACTGACCCTTTACCAAAGGTTTTCTGTCCTACCAGGGTTCCCCTCTGACGGTCCTTCAAAGCTCCTGCAACAATTTCGGATGCACTGGCACTACCTTCATTCACAAGAACAACCATGGGTAATTTGCACAGCCGTCCAGGCCTTGCAAAAAGTTCATCATTAGCCCGCTGTACCCTTCCTTTCATTCCCACAACAAGTCCTCCATCCAGGAAAAGGCTGGAAATATCAACGGCAGAGTCAAGTAAACCTCCTCCATTATTCCTCAGATCAAGGACGATACCCCTGGCTCCCTGGCTCTGAAGATCATTAAGAGCGGTTTTGACATCCTCTGCTGTCTGCATTTTAAACTGACTGAGTCGTACATAACCTATCTTGTCTTCAAGCATTTCGAATCTTACGGATCGCAGTTTGATGATTTCCCTCACAATATCAAAACGAAGAAGAGAATCCTCTCCTTCTCTCCTCACCCATATAGTGACCTTTGTTCCCGATTTGCCTCTTAACCGTTTTACAACTTCATGGGAATCCCAGCCCAGAATCATTTCATCTTCGATCTTAACGATCTGATCTTTAGGCTTGAGTCCAGCCTTATCTGCCGGAGTATCTTCAATGGGGCTGATGACAATGGTCATTCCATCTCTCTGACCTATATAGATCCCCAGTCCACCATACTCACCCTTCATCTCTATTTCTTCATCCTTGAGACTCTGGGGGTCAACAAAACGGGTATAGGGATCACCCCAGGCTGAAACCATTCCCTTAAGCGCCCCATAGACAAGATCGTCCTCAGTAACATCTTCGCTTTCGGCATCCACATGATAGGTCTCTATAATAGCCCTGGCCTGTTTCATCAACCAAAGGGACTTTGGTTGAAAGGGGGTTATTCTTGAGAGGTCTGTAAAATCTCCTGCATTGGCTGCCAGAATAAGTCCTGCGGTGGAGATAAGTAGTAAAACTACAAAGAACTTTATGATATTGTTTTTTCTGGTAATCTTCAAAACTGGTTCCTCCAATATCTATTTTATCTGGAAAGATACTTTAAGGGATCCCTGGCTTCTCCATTGAATCTCACTTCAAAGTGAAGGTGGGGTCCGGTTGCAACACCGGTGCTTCCTACGGTTCCGATGTCCTGTCCCTTTTTAACACCCATACCCTCATCTACTGCAATGGAATCCAGGTGGGCATAAACAGTGGTCAAATCATGTCCGTGATCGATAATTATTATCTGGCCATAACCTCTAAGCCAGCCGGAATAAAGGATCTCTCCGGATTCTGCAGCCTTGACACGGGTACCCTTTCTTGTAGAGATATCGATCCCGGTATGCATTATCTTTGTTTTAAACACAGGATGAATCCTTGTTCCAAACCTGCTGGTTATCTTACCCTGAGTAGGCCACGAAAATTTACCGCCGGAATTCATATAGGTTATATTAGTCCTTGTTTTCCCGGTAGAAGCATTCCTCTGGGCTTCTGCCTGTCTCTTCTTGTTCAAAAGAAGGGATATCTTCTTTTCTATCTCCTTTTGAGAACGTTCAAGGTCTTTGGCAGCAGCAAGGTGAAGGGCTTTCTGTTTGCGAAGTTTCTGTAGAAGGGCATTCCTGCTGGATGTTTCACGGGAAAGAGATTCCTTCTGGATTACAAGCTCACTGGACTGCTCCTTCAGGGTGGTCTTCTGATGAAGAAGGGTTTCTGCTGCGTTTTCCAACTGTT
Organism: Synergistales bacterium; assembly: GCA_963666205.1. Lineage (GTDB taxonomy): Bacteria > Synergistota > Synergistia > Synergistales > JAFGMB01 > JAENYO01. The sequence goes on along the minus strand of OY762654.1, from coordinate 2,590,671 downwards.
CTTTTTCTCGAGCCATACTTTCGATCATTTCCTGGTCCTGTTTTGCTATCTGTGAGAGGAGATAGGATGCGGTAAGGGCCTCGTGGGAACTTTTAGCAGTCACAAGGAGATTAAGCTCTGTCAAACCACCGTACTTGTAAATTGCGATCATTCTATCTCTAAGAGCATCTTTCATCACAAGTATATCCGATTCTGCTGTTCTTATCTGATCCGTCAGTTCCGTAATAGTATTACTGACCTTTTCCTGTTTTAATTCAAGAAGTTTGATCTTCTGTTGGGCAAGTTTCTGTTTCTGGTCATAGACGGAGAGCTGTTCCAGAACGCTTTTCTCCTTTTTCTGAGTGTCTACAACTGCTTTCTTATGGTAGTTCACCTGCTTTTCCAGGCGTTCCATATTCTTTTCTTCCCTGGAGATCTTTCCATCAAGGGGAGAACCGGTAGCCTCGCCGTATGCGGCCTGGACCGGAAGGGAAAGAGCATAAAAGACTAATAGTATAGCCAAGAAAGAGAAAGTGACTTTCCTTGCATTCTTCATATATATACCCCCACTTACGATCAATCAGGGCTTCCTGCGCTCACGATATAGCGATGAACTGCAAACCAGCTGCACAACCACCCCAGAGTCATTCCAGTTCCCACCAGGATAAGGTAAAGTCTTAAGAGGAGATCCCGATCATCAAGTACATTTATGAACATCAGGGTATTATGAATCATATTCCCAATTACCGGGTAAGCTATGGCAAGAAGTGCAACAGCGGACAAAGCTCCAATTGTACTGAGAAACATCCCCTGAAGCACGAAGGGAAAGGCGATAAAAGATTTTGTGGCACCAACAAGAAGCATAACTGATATTTCCCGTCTCTTTGAATAAATGGCTATTTTTACAGTATTGTATAGTACCAGGGCAGTTATGGTTATCGCAAGAGCCAGAACTGCAAGGGATACCCTGTTCATCATATAGGAAGCCCTTGACAGTTTTTCTGCAAGCTGACCGGCGTAAACTACCTCTTCCACTGAGGGGAATGACATAAGATCCCTGACAAGGGGGGTAGCGTAATCGGCCCTCTTTACCATAATCTGGACACTCCATGGAAGAGGATTCTCTCCAAGTAGGGAAACTGCCTTGGCCTGATCTCCCAATTTGGACTTCAGAATTGATAAACCTTCCTCCGGGGAAATAGCCTTTATGTCATCAATAAATTCTGCATCCTGAAGGGTTGACAGCAGAGGAACGACATCCTCTCCAGCCCTCATAAAAACAGTTATCACAAGGTCATTTTCCACATCCGCCACAATGTTTTTCACGTTAAGGGAAAAAAGGGCAGAAGAACCAAGAAGAAAGAAAAGAGAAACCGCCGTTACCAGGGTAAGAATACTCAAACCCCAATGGCGAAATATTAACCTGAACGTATCCCTTAGCGCATAGTTAAAGCTCGCCATCTACGAAATACCGTCCTTTTTCTTCATCTCTCCTGATCCTTCCTTCATGCAATTCTACCACTCGCTGGCGATAGGCATCGACAAGATACTGATCATGGGTTGCAACGATAACAGTTGTACCTGCAGCATTTATTGAAAGGAGAAGTTTCATTATAGATTCAGAGGTATGGAAGTCCAGATTACCCGTAGGTTCATCCGCAAGAAAGATGGCAGGAGAATTGACCATGGCCCTTGCTATAGCAACTCTCTGCTGTTCACCCCCCGAAAGCTGCAGGGGATAATTCTTACGCATTCTCCATAAACCCACTTCATCTATGACCTGTTCGCTTCTTTCTTTAACTATCCTTGAAGGAATTCCCATGGCTTCAAGTACAAAAGCAACATTCTCATAGACTGTAAGATGGGGAAGGAGCTTGAAATCCTGGAAGACAACTCCAAGATCTCTCCTGTAATAGGGAAGGTGTGAAGACCTCAGTTTCCGCAGGTTTCTTTTAGCAACTACTATCTGCCCTCTGGATGGGACAATTTCTCTCGTTATAAGCCTGAGAAGGGTTGTTTTGCCTGACCCTGTGGCTCCAACAAGATATACGAATTCCCCTCTGTCTATATTGAGATAAACATCTTCAAGAGCAACGATATCAGGTTTAAATGTCTTTGTAATGCCAGCCATACGAATATCCATTACAACCACTACCTCCTGCGCATGGTCCAGGCCTGCACAGCCGCACTGACGACCTCGGTACCTGTAAGACCATAGTATTCCTGCAGTTCTTCAGGGGCCCCACTCTGACCAAAGCGGTCCTCTACGGAAACAAATTTCACCGGCACAGGATAATTCCTGGAAACAAGTGAGGCTACAGCTTCCCCCAGGCCTCCTCTACAGGAGTGTTCCTCTGCCACAACACAACATCCTGTTCTTCTTACAGATGCCAGAATAACCTGAGCCGCCAGTGGTTTTATACTGTAACAATCGATAACTTCGGCACTCAGGTCCTGCTGGGCAAGTATCTCTGCTGCTTTAAGAGCTTCATGAACCATGATACCACAGGCACATATGGTTACTCCTGTTCCCTCTACAAGGAGACGACCTCCTCCGGGAATAAAATCGGTATCAGAAACTTCGTATATAGAAGGCAAGGGGAAAGATCCAAGTCGAATATAAACCGGCCTTTCATATTCACCAACGACTTGTATCAACCTGAAAGCTGAATTATGATCAGAAGGTACAAGAACAGTAACATTGGGCAGAGCTCTCATAAGAGATATATCCTCAAGCATCTGGTAAGCAGAGCCGTCTTCTCCTACTGTCACCCCGCAATGAGTAGATATGAGTCTTACAGGCAGGGCCGGTATGGCAATGGAGCTTCTTATCTGATCATATGCTCTCCCTACAAGGAAAGAACCGAAGGATGAAGCGAAAACCCTTCTTCCAGTAAGAGCAAAACCTGCTGCAGTAAGCATAAGGTTCTGTTCTGCAACTCCAACATTATAATATCTTTCTGGAAAGGACTCACCAAAAACATATCCACCTGTAGAAGAACCTGAATCGGCCTCTATAAGTACAATGTCATCTTGGGTCTTCCCCATATCGATCAGAGCAGGGGCAAAAGCTTCACCGGTACTTCTCTTTTCATTCTGCATTGGGAATACCATCAACTTCTCCAGCAGCCCGGGAAATCTCTTTCAGTGCAAGGTCTATCTTTTCCCTTGAGAGAATTATACTGTTTCCCTTGTTCATGGCTTCTTCGATAAAGGAAACTCCCTTACCAAGTCGGGTTTCGGAAATTATTACAGAAGGCGAGTTCTTGTTTTCCCCCGCTTTTACAAGGGAATCAGAAAAACTGCTAACATCATGTCCATCTGAATGAAATACTTTCCATCCAAAGGAACTGAATTTTGCATCAAGGGGTTCAATGGACATTATCGATTCAACAGTCCCATCCATCTGGAAATGGTTCCTGTCTACTATAAGGACCAGATTATCAAGGCAGAAATGAGCAGCAAGAAGGATTGACTCCCATGTTGATCCCTCCTGTAGCTCTCCATCACCAATGAGACAATACACTCTGGGTGGGTTTTTCTCTTTCTTGAGGGAAAGAGCCATCCCTGCAGCAATTCCAGGAGCCGTACCGCAGGAACCGGAAGAAGAATCAACTCCTGGCGTTCTTCCACCCTCCGGGTGTCCCTGAAGCATAGCTCCAAGTTTACAGTAATTCCAAAGCTCTTCCCTGCCAAAAAAACCCCTGTGAGCAAGAACTGAATAAAGGGCCGGACAACCGTGCCCCTTTCCAAGCACAAACCTGTCTCGTGAGGGACAATGCGGTTCCTCCGGAAAGATTTTCATTTCACACCAGTAAAGGACTGTCAGGATATCCACAATTGACAGGGACGAAGCAACATACCCGGCCCTTGCAAGACCTATCATCCTTACCACATCCTTACGGACAGTAGCAGCAATAAGCTGCAACCGTTTATTCATTTTATCGTCGATCATTGGAGATCCCCAACCTCCTTCAGAGATCTGGAAAAAATCTCTTCTATTGCTCTACTCTCAGCAAAGAGCATACCTTGAGAAGGCTCTCCCTGCAAGGTTTTCAGATCCGGATAGTTCTGCATATCCCACATTGACATGGCGTGGGAAGAACAAAAACCTTCTACTTTGGGGTCATATGGGACAGCAAGACATGGGATACCATTTAAACGGGACAGGATACAAAAATGGAGTCTCATTCCAAAAGCGAATTTTGCTCCTTTCCATATCCTGGAGACATCCTTCAAGTCCCAGGCACTTTCGATCTTCATATTCTGAATACCTTTCATCGAAATATAATGCTGTGCTAGTTTTTCATCTTCAGGAGCCATGGCTACGATACGAAGAGGTATCCCCTCTCTGGAGGATATTTCCAGGGCACATGAAAGAACCCTTTCTGGAATATCTGGATCGACCCATGGTCTTATGTTCACAAGAAGATATCTACCCTCGGAAATTTCAGTTCTATTAATGGCCAGGCCAAGTACCGGGTCAGGGACCATTTGAGCATGCTGTCCCCATTCAGAAAGTATATCAATAGAAGGGCTATCACGAACCACCCTGACTTTGCATCTTCCAATAGCATCCCTGGCAAGAAATCTGGCAAGCCTGCTGTTCAAGGGACCAATAGATTGGCCGAACATCCAGATCCTGCAGCCGGCAAGAAGAGCCATCCGGATAACTCCCCAGTAATAGAAGCAGGATCTTATACTGGTGCTGTCCTGAAAAAGACCTCCTCCTCCAAGAAGGAGAGTCCTGCTCTTCCGAAGCAGCTTCCAGACATCCAGGACATCCCATCTATTAACAGAATGGATTCCCAGATCTGCAGAACTTTTTTCAGGATCTGCAGAAAGGATCGCGATCCTCTCTCTTGAAATGCAGTTTTTTTCATACAGGGAAAGCATCTCCTGTGCAAGAAGCTCATCTCCCAGATTCGCAAATCCATAATACCCGCACAGAACAGCTTCAAACTCATATGTCAATCAAGTATCACTCCCCTGAAACGTTTCCATAAAGGTAACAGTATCAGTAAAAAGATAGCTATTGCCATCAGACCTGTGACCATACCCGTCCACAAACCGTTAAATTCTCTGAGAAGAATAAAATACAATCTGGTGTGAAAATGGCAGAAACTATTAACTACAGACGAAAATCCAAGGGTAGATCCAAGCCTCAGGATCTCCCTGTAATTTTTCCACAAGTCTTTTCTCCTGAAAAGGTACCATAGCAACAGGCATGGATAACCAGCAAAGATTTCCTTATTCCTTGGTCTGGCAACAAGCAACCTTTCAAGCATATCCCTGAATTTGATTTCCCAGCCAGATACGAACTGTACATTTCCGCTCCTGAAAAGAACCAGGGCTGCAGCTAAAAGTAATATCCCAATGAGGAGAAGTTCACCCCAGAGAGGAGGCCTTTTGAGTATCTGACCAAGACTTTCAGGATGCACTCTTTTTTTGAGGTCATGGAACAGGACCAGAACAAGGGGAAGCAAGAGGGTCAATTTTACACCTGAGAAGCTTCTCAATCTCAACATGTAAAAGGGCGTACTGAAAAAAGCAGCAATGGCAAGCCCTCCTATTATTGCAACAAAGAATCCCCCCAGAATACCCAATATGGGTTTCTTCCACCCATCCAGGGCCAGAAGGGATGCTTCAGAAGCCAGGAGACCTGCCCCTAATGCTCCAGCCAGTCTCCCTGCGAAAGAAATTTTCAATAGAATAAGAACAAGTACCGGAATAAGAATTACAAATAATCCAAGCTCAAAATACCCGACAGAAACTGTCCTTGAAAAAAGTCGGTTTTTCTGTGAAAAGAATACCAGCAGAAATAGCAGTACGAATGCCAGAGTTCCCGGTAAGGATCGTCTACCTTCCATTCCATGTTCAGGCCATTGAGATGATATACCGTTACTTACAAGGGCATTGGAAAGTCTTGAAAGTTCAGCGCCAAAATCGTCCAGAAGGGAGTCCACGCTGCTTAGTCGGGAAGGTCTCATAACGAGAAGTCTGACTGATCTTTCCCTGGCTGCCCTGAGCATCCTTTCAAAAAGAACCTGTCTTGAGATTCTTCTTGAAAGGATCTCATCATCGGTCACGCTATGCAATGGAAGAATATTGGGATAGACCATCCAGTTCAGTTGAACGGCTCCTATCTGTCTGGAAAATTCGACCTGGGCAAGGGCAAGTCCTCTCGTTTTAATGATTTCTGCCAATTTCTTCAGTCTTGGGTAAGAAGATACCACTTCTCCGGAAGGAGCAATACCCTTGATCCCCGGAAATTCATCGAGTACCAGCTCAAGTGCCTGGACAATGTTGTTCTCGCTAATCCCTGGAGATGGGGCAGGACGGTAGATAACCGGAAGAACTGCCTTACGGGCAAATTCCAATCCATCAAAGTCCGGAAGAATCCCCGAAAGTTCCAGATCTGTGCATGTGGCAGGAAAAAGATACAAATTTCGATCCTGTAATCTGACTTTTTCAGTTCCGGGCATTTTCTTCATCAGATAATTATCTGCCATTTCTGAAGCCCACCATTCTGACGGAATGACAAGGAGAGCTCTTGTTACCTTTTCAGGGGCAAAATAGGAGCTATACTCGCTACCGGAAGCCAGGCTGCCATACTGAACGGGGAGACCTCCCTTATCCAGATTCTCACCGGTAAACTCCCTTATCATAAGAGCAACAAGCCCACTCGCGACATACTGATCCTTGACAAAATCCAGTGTTTCAGAGCTCTGCTCCGCTATCCAGGTCAGATCCTGTTGATCCATAACAATGGCAGCAGATCGGTTATTCTGCTCCGTCTGCCAGCGCGGAACAAGGGCATAACCGGACAACAGAAGGATAAAAACAAGAGTAACAACATATATTTTATGTCTGCTGATCTTCATGGTATTTCCCTCCACTGAATGGAAAGACTAAGGCCCATATCCTCCATTATCTTACTCAATCTGAAGAGGGGTAGACCAACTACATTGAAGTAACAGCCGGAAATATTCTTTACAAGGAGAGATCCTCTTCCCTGTATGGCGTAGGCTCCGGCTTTATCTAATCCCTCACCTGTTGAAACATAGGTAGAAAGATCTCCAGTATTCATTTTTCGAAAAGAAACTTTCGTTATCTCCGACGAAACCGATCGGGAATTTCCCCAACATACCGCCAGTCCGGTTATTACTTCATGGGTCCTGTTATTAAGCATACTGAGCATCTCAATGGCTTGAGAGCTGTTCTCCGGTTTTCCCAGGATCCGACCCTCAATAACGACTATGGTGTCTGCCGCGATCACAAGATCCTCATGGAACAGCCCGGAAACTGCACGCGCCTTTTCCATAGCAAGTCTTTCTACAGCTTGCAGAGGAGATTCCTTTCCAATACTTTCATCGATCTCAGGTACTATAACTCTAAATTTCCACCCTAGAGAACGAAGTAGTTCTCTGCGCCTGGGACTTCCTGAAGCAAGTATTATTTCAGGAAAGTTTTCAGCGTTTCTTAAAGTATTATCCATATTCCCAGGATCCCTCCAACTATGGTGCCCAGATTACAGTGGAAGTAAAACCTGATGGCAAAATCGGCAACTGCAAGGTCCACTTCACCTATATTAAAACCAGGGGAAAAGAAGTTTCTGAAGTATGGTTCAGTAATACTGAACCTCCTGAGGTAAATTCCAAGTAAAGTACCGAGAATAACGATCAGGACAAGGAGCCACCATTTCTTTCTGCTTCCTGATAGTATAGCCAGTATCATCTACCTCCCCATAAAGAAAAAATGATAGATACTGTTCCTGTAAGGGCACAGTATATAGAGAATATTTTCCATTTCCCCAGGGTCACCATTTTCCTGAACACTATCAATGCGAAATAACCAGAGATAAAGGCAGAGAAAAACCCAAGGATCCAGCCATCGGGCATGTAGTTCAGAAAGGAACCCGTTGATTCAAGAGACAGGTCAGCTATCTCCAGAATATTAGCTCCAAGAATAGCCGGCAGAGACAGTAAAAAAGAGAATCTGAATGCTCCTTCTGGATCAAGTCCCAGTTTTAACCCAGACACTATGGTAAGACCTGATCGGGATACTCCTGGAATAACGGCGATGCCCTGAGCAATCCCAAGGTAAAATCCTTTTTTGAGGGAGATCTTTCCAGTTCCAGGAGAAATAAGAGATGCAAACCAAAGAATAGTTGAAGTGAACAATAGGGATATTCCCACCAGCATAAATGATGTCATCCAGAATTCAACGGCAGGCTTCAGAATCAGTGCAACAGCAACTGTCAAGAGGGTACCGCCAATGATAGACCAACCATAGATCCATCCTTCTTCTTTACGTGCATTTCCGTTGAAGAGACCATGGGACCACTCTGAAAATAATTTACAGATATCATTCCAGAAAAAAACCAGTGTTGCCAGCATAGTAGCAAAATGGAGAATTACGTCAAATACAAGTGGGGCTTCAGGCCAGCCCAGGATCATCTGGGAGAGGGCCAGATGACCAGAACTGCTCACAGGAAGGAATTCGGTCAGCCCCTGTATCACACCAAGGATCAATGAATTTATCATATATTTTACTCCCAGCTAATTTAAGGTAGAAAAAGTATTACCGATTGAGGCACAGAAATATTCATGGAACCAGCCGATATAACTATACCTGCCCTGAGGTAATGATCGTAATAAGGGGAATGATAATTGGTTTAGATGTACTGTATTTTCTTATCACTTCCCTTCCTCCTGTCCTCAAGCGATTCTTCAGGGTATCAAGATCATAAGTTTTTTTGTTTGAAAATTCTCTGGTCACTTTTTTTACCATGGCCGTCATCTCGGATTTAAGGACAGAAGCCTCCTCCATATGAATGAATCCCTTGCTCTCAAACATGGGTTCAGCGATGAGACTCCCTTTCTGATTTATACATATTGATATTGCAACCATACCCTCTTCTGAAAGGTCCCGTCTTTCACTCATGGCACTTCCCTCAAGTTCTCCAAGGGCTATCCCATCAACGAGAATCCCTCCCGCCTGGACCCTGGACTGTACTCTGGCCTGTCTTTTCGTAATAGAAAGGACATCTCCCTTTTCAAGAACAAAAGTATCTCTTGCAGGGATTCCAACTTCCTGTGCAAGCTGGGAATGTCTTACAAGGTGGCGGTATTCTCCGTGGACAGGAACGAAGTATTTGGGTCTTACCATGTTCAGAAGCATTTTCAGTTCCTCTCTCGAGGCATGTCCGGAAACATGGATCTCCCGGTCCTTTTCGTAAACAACATCACATCCGCAGGCAAAAAGACGATTTATCGTATTGCTTACCAGGCGCTCGTTTCCAGGAATGGGAGTGGCAAAAACAGCTACCAGATCTTTAGGTCCGAGATTAATATGTTTATGTTGCCCCATACTCATGAGAACAAGTCCGGAAAAGGGTTCTCCCTGACTCCCCGTGGTCATGACAACAACTTTATTTGGAGGGAGGTTTTCTGCTTCACCAGGGGATATTACCATTCGATCATCCACATCCAGATAGCCCAGATCCTTTGCAAGTTCCACATTCGCAACCATACTTCTTCCCAGAAAGGCTATCTTACGGTTGAATCTGGCAGCTGTATTGATAACCTGCTGAACCCTATGGAGGTTACTTGCAAAAGCAGCAATAATGATCCTCCGGGTACGGTTAAGCCTGAAAAGATTGTCCACTGTAGCCCCCACAATTTTCTCCGAAGGAGTGAAACCCTTTCTCTCCACATTCGTTGAGTCGGAAAGCATCAGAAGGACACCCTTTTCTCCAGCTTCTGCAAAGACAGCATAATCCGTCAACCTGCCATCTATGGGTGTCGGATCAAGTTTTATATCACCTGTGTGCATAACAAGACCCAACGGCGTTTCGATCCTGAGACCAACACCATCAGGAATAGAATGGCATACAGCAAAGAACTTGACACTGAACAACCCTATGGAGACCGTTTCACCTGTAACTACTTCCCTCATATCCGGAGAATATCCGGATGCAGAATCGTCCATTTTCTTTTTTACCATTCCCATTGTAAGACGCGTCCCATAAACAGGCACATCGAGTTTGGGCAGTACAAAGGGAAGTGCCCCGATATGATCTTCATGTCCATGGGTAATAATGATGCCCTTTATTCTACTTTTGTTATCCTGCAGATAGGTAATGTCCGGGATCACAAAGTCTATTCCCAGCATCTGCTCATCGGGGAACATCAATCCGCAGTCTACTACGAGGATATCATCCCCATATTCGAGGACAAACATATTCTTTCCGATTTCACCCAGACCACCAAGGGGAATAAACCTCAACGTTCCCTGACGGGCCCTTGGAAATCTATTTTTACCACTTCTGGAACTTTTGCTATTTCCAGCCAAAGTTACACCTCCCTCGAAAGGTTTGATATAATTTTACGGAATTGAGATATTGTCAAGTTTTACTGTCCTTTTTCTTTTAATATTCTGTCGATATACATCTAAATTCTTGCCTGCCTTGACAATCTCTGCTAGAATTCCATTTCACAGACATTCATGATTACCTCCGGGGGGTTGAAAAGTTTGGTCACAAAAAACAAGAACTATAATGATATCGTTCTTATCACCGAAAGCGGCTACGAAAAGCTAAAAACAGAACTGATCCAGCTCAGAAGCGAAGGCAGAGCAGAGATCTCTCGACAGCTTGAAGAAGCTCGATCCTTTGGTGATCTGTCAGAAAACGCTGAGTATGCCGCCGCCAAAGATGAACAGGAAAAACTGGAAAGCCGAATCCAGTGGCTGGACTACCAGCTCAGCAAAGCAAAGATCATCGACTCATCAAATATCGACAGCAGCAGAGTTACTCTTGGAACGACCGTGACTATCCAGGATATCGAAACTTCAAAGATCTTTGATTACACCATTGTCGGATCCGAGGAATCTGATCCCCGACAGAACAAAATATCCTCCTCAAGTCCAGTAGGACAGGCAGTGATGGGGAAACTTGTAAACGAGGAGATCGCCGTGAAGGTTCCAAAGGGGACCCGAAAGCTCAAGATACTTGACATCAAAGTAATGTAACTAAACCGAATACCCAAAGGGACGACTGGCAAGTCGTCCCTTTACTGGGGAAGCCGATAATAACTTCCTTCTCATTTTTTCATAATTCCATCGGGAACTTTAAATGGATCATATAATTCCGGATCTCCCAGTTTAAGTTGATCATCAGGGAATGCCTTGATCACAAGTTTAAGACTTGCCCAATCATCGTTGTCATTACCCCTGTCGTCCCTGTATGCAAATTCCCACCCTAAACAACAATGATTATCCAGAGTTATTTTATACACCATTTCATCCAGTTGGCTTTCTTCCAGATCATATGCTCCTCTAAGCATAAGACCCCAAACAGGAGAAATATTGAAACTCACCTGCTGATATATTTCTTCAACCTCGTCAGAGGAAAAATCATCCCAGAGCATCGGTGACCCGCCGGAAACCCAGCGTCTTACATAAGCTGTGCCCCAATCAGAGTTCCCCCATGTCCACTTAAGACCCAGAACGGCATCGGTGATTTTCTGGTCAAGATCATCCCTGTCATAATCATAATATGAATAACGGGCCCGCCAGAATGGAACCAGACCTGTTCCATTTATCCATCCATAGATCTCAGCACCACCGCCCCAGCGATCGGTGGAGCGCGAATCTTCTATATAATTTCCCCATGTTCCGAAAATTCTCCAGAAGGAATTCTCAGAAGTATTATCTCTTTCCCATGGACTGGAAAAAGTAACCTCCGGGTCTCGCCAGAGAGTTCCCTTAAATCTCGAACCTGCCTGTTTTTCTGTTTCAATATACTCTCTCTGAGTCCAGAGAAGCTGGGCCTGCCATCCCTGATCAAAATACTTCAGACCCCATGAAGGTCTGTACAGTTTTTCTCCAGTGGTTTCATCATATTCATATACGGTTCCTGCAAACAGAGTAAGGTCATCAAATTTGTGCTCGGCTTCGATGGCCCCCTCAAGCTCGATATCGGACCAGTAAAGAAGGGTTATATCAATTTTACCTTCATCCCATACATAGGGCCCCGTAATTCCCAGGCCGTAGCCTTTAGCAGATGTATAATTCAGAAGAGGGAAAAAACTGCTTTCCCTGGTATTTTCATCAAGCCTTACGACATAATCAAAGGGGTATTTAAAGACCCTGGACTCTCCGAGAAACACTTCCGGTGATTTTGCGATAACCCTTTTGCCAGGAATGAATACCAGTTTTCTGGTTTCAAGGCGATAGTGGGAATTAGTCAGAGGACATGTTGTAACCATGGAGTTTTCCCATTTTCCTACCATTTCATCATCAGAAACAGCCTGTAATGATTTCCTGCTTACCCATCCCTTACTGAGAGCATTTTCTGCTGTTACTACCTCTACTTTATTTCCCTGTAGAAATACAGTTCCATTCTCCAGCGGGGAAGAAGCCCTGGCATTGGTTATTATTCCTTCTCTTGTTCCAAAATCATATTCCAGTCTATCTCCTGTTATTCTTTTATTTCCATACAGAAGGGTTACTTTCTCCTTTTCGGAGGAGGTGACACAAAGATGCTGCCGAAGACTGTCCATCTCAAGGTTCGGAGCAAAGAATCTAAGGTTTTCGTATTTGACTTTAACTTGTCCTGATGCAGTGGCTCGATTGGTTGCCTGATCATAGGAGATCCTTTCAGCCTCCATTGTGACAGGAGAATCCATGCCTTCTCCTGCAGAAAAAGCAATGGCCGGATACAGCATTGATAAGGCAAAGGTGAATAATAACAGGTATATTTCCCGTTTCTTCATTTTATACTCCACAGCGCATCTGCCCCCTCGGAAAGGATGAAAAGACCATCAAACGTTGCAAATCCTGATCGACCATCAATAACAAGAAAATTCTGTTCTATCCTGATCCCGCTTTCAAAGCTGATCTGCCCCCGGGAAGTATATATATGTGCCTCTGGAGCAATCCAATGCACCGGTTCTTTTTCTCCACGAAAAATACCTTGTGGTTGCTTAAGTAACCACAAGTCATCTGTTTCATTATAAATTCCTTCCGGAGAATCCACTGTCCATATATTCCCGTTATCCATTGCTCCATTCATACGGATATCGGCAAGGGAGTAAGTAACACCAGCTTTAATAGCCTCACTCACAGTGATAAGCCACTTATCTCCAGAGATTTCCCTTGAAAATTCCAGATCCTCTACTGTAACTTCAGGAAGATTTTCTTCTTTTGTCACGGTAATGTTCTTTTCAAGACCAAGATCCTTCACTATGTTCCATGCAAAGAAAGAACCCGCAAGCAGGATCAAAAGGACAGATAGTTTACCACGAGATACGCCAGACATCTCCTGTTTCCACCATTCTGAAGATCTTTCTTTTGAAGGTCTTCATAATCATAAGATCTGTTCTGGCAACAATCTCTGCCTGAAACTCATCGATCCAGTGTACTTCATATCCATTTTGCAGAACCAATCGGAACGGAGACTGCATAGCACTCGCTGTGAAGGCATTCTGCGAGTATTTCCCCCTTGATTCACTGGAAAGTAGATCATACATAGCAGCATAATCACCTTCAACCCATCTGTCGATGAAGGTGGAAAGGACTTCATCCTTTGAAAGATGATCCGCTGAATCGAGATCAAGTTCCGGCTCAGGGCTGAATGCTTCTCTTTTCTCTTCTGGAATTATATCCTCTGAAACAGGTTTTTGCTGCAAGGGCTTTTTTTCATCAACAGAGCCCATGGAAGGAACCACCAGAACTTCACCTTTTGTTATCGGATGCCCGGGAACCCTTTCCAGATCATTCTTTTCTGGCAGAATGATCTGGAAATCCATCGGGAAGAAAAAACCTGTTTCTATTCCAAGACCTTTTACGATAATGCTGAACGCCCTTTCTTCCTGTTTCGGGAAAAAAACGATTCCCTGAACAATGCCTTTCATTGGCAAGTCGAAGGAAGGGTCATAGGAAAGAGGAGCAGAGACTTTTCCACTTTTAGTTCTCAGACTGATCTTATCTGAAAATGGAGACATATCCATATCATTCTGACCAAAAGAGTAGAAAGAAAAAAGAAAAGCTTCAGTTTCATTTATTTTTAATTCATCGAGAAAGGTCTGTCTGTATAGACCTTCATCCTCAGGAGACATTCCCTGCTTCTCTGACTCAGCACGAACCCAAGGATCCACTAGATCCTCAGAATAATGAACTATCCATACGAAGCAATCCTTGCCCCAGTGAAAGGATGTCCATTTATCCAGAACCATATTCGCCTCCTGGAGAGAGGTCAAAGCAAAGCTTGCCGAGGCACATAAAACCAGTATCAGGAAAACCAGTGTCAGCTTTAATGATCTCATGACAGGCAATTTCCCTAGAGTCTGTAATCGATTATTGCTGAAACACCCACACCCTGGACTCTCTTGAATCGCTGTAACGGGTTTTCCGAATCAATCGGGACAAGTATCTCAACTCTTATCTTATCCTTAAAAGTTGTTTCTATCTGGGCCACCGCCTTGGTGCTTGCCACAACATCCCCCTTGGGTCCGGCAACCTGTGCCGCCCCTATCCTTGTCCCGCTCCCAAGAGAAACAATAGGGACGACCTTGGTATGTCCTTCCACTTTTGCTCCCTTGTTGAAAGTTACGGTGTTGATAAAATCATTCAGAGGGCCAGCAACAGCCGAAACAAGGAATCCTCCGCCAACAACCCCGAGAAGGTCCTTGAGATCAACGGCAAAAGCCGCCCCTGAAAAAAGGGCCCCCACTACAAGTATGATAGCGGTGAACCTTTTAATTTTGATAGATTTCATTATTGAGAACCAGCCTCCCTCAATAGGTCGCCGGAATCTTCCGTAACAGCACTATGGGAAAGCATCCCCTGCAAGCCCGCAGGAACAGGGAAACCAGACACTCTGACTATTTCAGGAGTCTGAATGAAGAATGTCGTACCTTCAGGAATATCCCTGGCATCTCCTCTAATAAGCAATCCTCCAGCTAAACCTACCGGACCAAGCAGAATGGCACCTATAAAACTGGTGCCTACTGCTGCCATCTGTGCTTTCTCCGCTTTTGTTGCCTTTTCAGAAGCCTCTCCCATTGACAGAGGGATCAATTCCGGTCCAAGGGGAACAAGGGAATCAAAGGAAATAGCGATCTCCGAAGGTCTTCCAAAACTCTTGGGCTTCGTGACCTTATCAACATGACCCATAATCCGGCTGCCCTTTGGAGCAATAAGATAAGTACCCAGGGTGAGGTCTTCAGTCAGATACATTCTGACAGTATCACCTGCTTTTGCAGTCGCCGGTGCCAGATTTTCAAGGAGAGTGGACTTCATAACAGTATCAGCCGGTATCTCCACATCTTCCCAGGTAATATCATCGGTCAGAAGGAGGGAAAGAAGACGCTCCAATCTCATCGCAAGGGGCTTATTCTCCATTGTCTCTCCTTCAAGACTTTTTTCAAGAAAGGCTATTCTTTCTTCAACAGGTCCATAAGAATCTGATTCCTGTGATAAAGCCCATTCAGCCACTCCAAGTTTGAAGAGCATTGAGGGTTGGTCAATATTCCCTTTTTCAAGGAAATTCAGAAGGGCACTCTGTCTTGCTGCAATACTCCCTGGAAGTTCTCTGCCAAACAATGCTACCTCAAGTTCACTCAGCCTTGCGATCAGACCCCCTGTCCTTGTCTGGCCAAATACAATAGATTCCGTCCTTTCCATGGTCTGGAAAGTCGAGGCACTATTAAGATCCTCTACAGCAAAGGCAGTCAGAGAAACTGAAAGAAATACCATAATTAAAACTAAAAACACCAGATTTTTTTTCATAACAAGCCCTCCTTCGTTGATCAATAATTCAGTTTTAGAACAGCGTTTACAAATCCCATGAACAGGGGATGAGGTCTCACCGGCCGTGATTTAAACTCTGGATGGAACTGAACACCGACAAACCAGGGATGGTCTGATAATTCCATTATCTCCACCAGATCCAATTCCGGATTGATGCCGGCCACCTTCATTCCTGCTTTTTCCAGTCTTTCCCTGTACTGGTTGTTAAATTCATATCTGTGCCGGTGTCTTTCATTAACCTGATCCAGAGAATATGCCTCTGAAGATCTACTACCTGGAAGAAGTTCACAAGGGTAGGTCCCAAGACGCATAGTACCGCCAAGTCTGTCTAGATGTTTCTGATCTTCCATAAGATGAATAACCGGATTTGGTGATCCTGGATCAAATTCAGAACTGTTGGCTCCAGAGAGGCCGCAGACATTTCTGGCAAATTCAACAACTGCGACCTGCATTCCAAGACATAGACCCAGATAAGGGATCTTGTTTTCCCTGGCATAACGGGCAGCCTGAATTTTGCCTTCTATTCCCCTTGAACCAAACCCGCCTGGAACAAGGATCCCGGAGGTACCCTTAAGTATGGAACCGGCACCATTGATCTCGATCTCTTCAGATTCGACATATCTTATCCGGATCTTAACATCGTGATGTATCCCGGCATGGGTGAGAGACTCAACGACACTGAGGTATGCATCCTTATGATCCATATATTTACCAACCATAGCGATCTCTATCTCTCCCATGGGTTCACAGAATCCCCTTACAACCCTCTTCCAGTCATCAAGATCGGGTTCGCCATTCAACGGTATGGAAAGATTTTTCATTACAAGCTTATCAAGCTTCTGCTGATACATGCTCAAAGGAACAGAATAGATCGTTGACTCATCCAGAGCCTGTATTACTGAATCTCTGGGGACACTGCAGAAAAGGGCTATTTTATCTCTCATATCTTCCCCTATCTCGTAATGAGACCTGCATACGATGATATCTGGCTGGATACCTATTCGGCGCATCTCCTGAACACTATGCTGAGTTGGTTTCGTTTTAAGTTCCCTTGCTGCTTCCAGGTAAGGAACGAGGGTAACATGGCAATATGTAACATTCTCTCTTCCAACTCTGGATGAGATCTGTCGGATCGCCTCCAGGAATGGTTGTCCTTCTATGTCGCCCACAGTACCTCCTATTTCTGCAATAACGACATCCTGCCCTTCTGAGGCTTTAATTATTCGCTCCTGGATCTCCGTCGTTATGTGCGGTATGACCTGAACTGTTGCACCAAGGTAAACACCTTTTCTTTCTTTGGATATAACCGAGGAGTAGATCTTACCGGTTGTAACATTGTTATCGGCTGACAGGGACTCATCAATAAAACGTTCATAATGGCCAAGATCCAGATCAGTTTCAGCCCCATCATCAGTAACAAATACTTCCCCATGCTGGAAAGGGTTCATGGTTCCGGCATCAACATTTATATAAGGATCCATTTTTATGATAGACACCTTGAGTCCCCTCTTTTTCAGAAGTACCCCAAGAGACGCAGCAGTAATACCTTTTCCGAGGGAAGAAACTACTCCTCCTGTAACAAACACGAACTTAGCCACTCCGTTCCACCTCTTTCTGTTCCGTTTAAGCTTTTGTATCTTAAAAAATACACAGACCATCCTCTAACTCTCGTTAAGGAAGCTGGATTTTATTGATTATCCTTAGAAACCATTATACACTCGAGCAGACGTTGAGTGCCTCATTAATTTTGCTTATCAGAACCTGTTTAAACAAAATTTGGACCAGGGGAATTACCCTGGCCCAAGTATTATAATTTCTTCAAAAATCGATTAAGTTATTTTAACCTGGATCAACGAAGAACCCTTAAGGGATTAATTGCCTTATTGTTACTTCGAACTTCGAAATGAAGGTGCGGACCAGTAACTCTGCCGCTGGAACCGACCTTGGCTATTACCTGTCCGGAAGACACCTTGGCACCCTTTCTGACCATGAGCCTGCTGCAGTGTGCATAAAGGGTAGAATAGCCACTCCCGTGATTGATAACGACAACACGGCCATATCCCCCCATCCATCCGGAATAGGCGACTCTGCCGGCCTTTGCAGCCCTGATAGGTACCCCTGTACCAGCCTTGATATCTATACCCGTATGGAAGGACCTTCTCTTGGTTATGGGGTGTCTTCTCCATCCAAAAGGACTATTGATCTTCCCCACCACAGGCCAACGGAATGATCTGGAATACGACTTCGAGGTCCCGGACGAACTGCTCGAGTAGACAGATGCAGCCGGAGACGCCCCTGGAATAAATATCTCCCCGCCTACCTCCAGGCTTGAATAGTCATGTTCAGAATTGGTTTCGTTGATCCTTTCCGGATCAAGCTTGTATTTCTTTGCTATGCCACTCAGAGTGTCACCTTTTTTGATCTTGTAGAAAATTCCGTCCTGGTTGGGAACCCTTAGGGTAAGACCCGGCTTCAGATAATCAGGGTTTTTAAGATTATTGCTTCCAAAAAGGGTATCTATAGAAAGATTGAATGTATTGGCTATGGACCAGAGACTATCTCCATCTGCTACCACGTAGGTGGTTACCTTAAGGGGCACTACACGATTACGTTTCTCCAGTTCTTCTGCCTTGCGTCTTTCTACCTCTAGCTGAACAGCAGTGACATCTTCTTCAGACAGGGGGATCAGAAGCAGTTGGCCCTCCCTGAGCATATCGGGATTATGCAGACCGTTAGCATCAACGATATTCTGAGGCCTGAGATCATGTTTTCTGGAAATATCCGTAAGGTTATCACCAGGTTTTACAACATGTTCCACCCATTGGGGAGTTTTTTCCTCCAGAGTAACTTCAACAACGTCATCGGGGTCAGGGATATCTTCATCAGGCTGATCCTGAGCGACTACATCAAAACTCATTTCTTCCAGTACGACATCCGGTTTTTCCATCTCATCAGAATAAACCTTGGGATCACCCTGATCATTATTCTCATTTTCTCCCTGCGGCAGAAGTTCCTTCAGGACAATTCCTTCACTGGCAAAGGATGCATCTGCTGGAAGGGGGCCTATTCCGAGGATCTCTTCCCCGGTAGTGTCTGAAATATTCTCAGCATCATAAAGATAGGCTTTCTCCATCTCTATAACGATAAATCCTGTAGGGAGTTTTTCATCCGGTGCCGGATCCAGGCTGATCGATCCCTGCCAGCCTGTTCCTGCAGCCCTGTTGGTACAAGAGATGGAGAGAAAAAGGGTGGCGCTGAGCATTAATATAATTGCAACCATAAACCCTGTCCGGCCCTTGATCCGACCAAAGAGATGACCTGGAGAGATCTTCAAATCCCTACCTCCTGACTACGTATGCAGAAATGTATGACTCTAGAATAACCCTTGACATTATAACTGAAAATTCCTGTATGAAAAATACTAAGATTTCTTGATTGTCTTCAGAAATTCACTATTCGTTTTTGCCTGTTTAAGTTTATCGATGATAAGGTTCAGTGCCCCTGCCTCATCAACATTAACAATGCGCCTCCGAAGGAGCCACATCCTTTCGAGTTCATCTTCTGAGAGAAGAAGTTCTTCTCTCCTCGTTCCGGACTTGATTATATCAAGAGCCGGGAATATTCTCTGCTCAGAAAGTTTGCGTGAAAGGTGGAGTTCCATATTACCGGTTCCTTTGAATTCCTCGTAGATAACATCGTCCATCCTGCTTCCGGTGTCCACAAGAGCCGTACCGATTATGGTCAGGCTGCCTCCCTCCTCAATATTTCTGGCAGCTCCGAAAAATCTTTTAGGGAAATAGAGGGCAGCAGGATCCATACCTCCTGAAAGAGTCCTTCCAGAAGGGGGCACCACAAGATTAGAGGCCCTTGCCAGACGGGTTATGGAATCCAGAAGCAGAACTACATCCTTTCCTACTTCCACAAGTCTCTTGGCTTTTTCCAGGGCTAAATTCGCAACTCTAAGATGTTCTTCAGCTGGTCTGTCGAAAGTAGAAGCGATTATCTCTCCGTCTACAGATCTCGACATGTCAGTAACTTCTTCGGGTCTCTCATCTATGAGAAGAACCATAAGGATTATATCTGAATGATTGGTTGTCACTCCGTGGGCAATATTTTTAAGAAGGGTCGTCTTTCCAGCTTTGGGAGGAGACACTATAAGCGCTCTCTGTCCTTTGCCTATAGGGGAAAACAGGTCAACCAAACGGGTAGATATTTCTCTGGGAGATGTTTCCAGAGTAAGTCTTTCATCAGGGAATATGGGTGTGATCTGGCCAAAATGAGGTCTTCTTCTTGCTGCTTCCGGGTCAGAGAAATTTACCATTTCAACCCTGAGGAGAGCCTCGTAGTGTTCCTGTTCCTTGGGCTGACGTATAAGGCCCCATACCACATCACCGTTTCTCAGGCCAAAACGCCTTATCTGAGAGGCAGATACGTAGATATCGTTGTCGCTGGGAAGAAGACCTTCAGGGCGGAGGAATCCGTAACCTTCGTTCAATATTTCAAGAGTTCCGCCACCAAAGCGATATTTCATATTCTCTGCCTGCTTCTTCAACATGGCAAGGATGAGGTTATCTTTTCTAAGGGAGGTTATCCCGTTAACACCAATCTCTTTTGCAATTTTCTTCAGATCACTTATGGTGAGAGCAGATAACCTGGTGAAGGAGTATCTTGGTTTGGGAACTGATTTCACTTCTCCGTTGGGCGATATGGTCCCTTCTGATCCATTTGACGCGGTGCTGCTGTTTTTTTCCTGTGTAACTTCTTTTTCGCTGTTAGTATCTATTTTCGTATCCACTTGTTTATCTCCCATGATTTTTATTGTATCCTTCCCAATCGGCAAGGAATTTCTCAATTCCCTTATCTGTAAGGGGATGATGAAAAAGCTGTTTCAAGACCTTGAAAGGGACTGTTGCGACATCCGCTCCTGCAAGGGCACACTGAACGACGTGAGCAGGATGTCGAATACTTGCAGCAAGGACCTTCGTCCCGATATCCTGCATGCTGAATATCTGGGAAATATCACCAACCACACCCACACCATCTTCCCCGATATCATCAAGACGACCAACAAAGGGGCTGACATAGGCAGCTCCCGCAGCTGCAGCAAGAAGGGCCTGCTGAGGGGTGAACACAAGGGTAACATTAACGGCTACACCCTCGGACGAAAGGACCTTGACAGCTCCCATACCTGCAGGGGTCATGGGTATTTTTATTACCACATTGGGTGAAATGGGAACCAGAGATCGGGCCTCTTCTATCATAGGACCCGTTTCCGTTGAAATGACCTCCACGCTTACCGGACCATCGACAATCTCCGTTACGGCCCTGATATGGGAACCGAAGTCAACCTTCCCCTCTCTGGCGACAAGGGAAGGATTGGTAGTGACACCCGAAACAACTCCCCAGGATGCTGCCTCTCGAAGCTCTTCCAGATTAGCAGTATCGAGAAAAAAGATCATACCTATCCCTTCTTCCTTTTTCTTTCATTTAAGTCAAAGCAGGAAACATAATTTTTCACTACAGCAAAAACCATTCTGCCGGTTTCTTTGCCATTAAGATCAAGTACCACATGATAGTTTCCCACGGGAAGGGGAGAACCATCTTCCCTCAGCAGACAGAGAGTTTTTCTCCCTTTAACTGAAGACAGATCTACTCTCTCAGTAAATACCATTTTTTCATTGAAGTACCACTT
This sequence comes from Synergistales bacterium, assembly GCA_963666205.1. Taxonomy (GTDB): domain Bacteria; phylum Synergistota; class Synergistia; order Synergistales; family JAFGMB01; genus JAENYO01. The sequence continues at coordinate 2,569,184 of OY762654.1, read as the reverse complement.
GACGGAAATTTCACAGTTCTGTGAAGCCATATCATATTCGAACCACAGGCAGAGCTGACGAGTTCCATATGTAAACCTGCTTGCAGCACCAACAGGCAGGAATTCCTCATCAACTTCATCACATATAACTGTTCTGACGAGTCGAAAGGTGTTTTTTTTATCACAATGCCTGATGGTCCAAACAGACAAAACTGTAAGAAGTATTAATCCTGAGGAAACAAGCAGGAGGAAAGACCTTCCATTCTTGGACATTATACCTATCGCTCCCTGAAAAAGACAAGTACAAAAGCTGACGTTCCGTGAAATACGACCAAATTTACATGCAGGGGAACCATTTCTGGATATTAACATTAATCCAGAAGAAGGATAGGATAGATCTGCAATTTGCAACTTAAGATACATAATATCATAAAAATGCGTTGAGATAACATCAAAGGAGAGAGATATTTCGTGAACAGAGAACTTTCTGCAAAAAACATAGCCCTTGGCGCCCTGTTATCCGCTTCCGTAACTGTAGCCACGATGTTGAGCATGCCCGTTCCTGGTTTCAGGCTTTATTTCAACCTGGGAGAAGGCATAATTTACACCATAGCTCTTACTCTTGGTCCAGGTTTTGGAGGCATATGTGCTGGATTGGGAGCCGGACTTGGAGATATAATCCTAGGATACCCGTTATGGGCCCCATTTACACTTATTATAAAAGGATTTGAAGGGTATATCGTCGGCAAGTTAAGAGGTAGGGGACATAAAAAAGCCATAATGGCAGGTGCCCTTGTAATGATGTGCGGTTATTCTACAATGGCGGGGATCCTGTATGGGTGGAAAGCTGCGCCAGTGGAACTTGTTACTGATCTGATACAGACCGGTATGGGAGCAGCCCTCGCCCTGGTGCTTGTCCCTGTTTTGAGAAAAAGGATAAACCCTTCTGTCGCTAATCAGGGGAATGGTTCGGGTAAACTACAGTAAAAACGGTCTTATTTCGAGATGGAATCGTAGTAGACATTTTTCAGAGAAGAGAGTATTTCTTCCTCATACTCAAGGGAAAACCCATCTACAGAGAGAGAGGCTCGTTTCGTAACGCCGTCCACTGCTCCGCATTTTATCAGGGAACTGAGCATTAACTCCTCCTCTGGCAGAGAATGACCCAGCCACATGGATTCACTGATGGAAAGAAGAACTGCAAGAGCATAGGCTCCCCAGTTTGAGACATCGACGGGAAGAGCGATGTCCGCTTCAGTTACACTGACACAGTTCGCAAACTCCGGTATAAGTTCTACGATTCTATCTTTCAGTAAACCAAGGCCCGCCTCGTTTCCGCCATCTCCAATGGCAATAGTCGAAAACTTTTCTTTTTCAGGAGGAAGAAGTATTTCGTCAAGGGGAAGGGTATACTCAGTGATATCCCTGCATCTCATGTTGTAGTAACGACCATCACCTGCCCGCCCCAGTCTTTCGATAAAGATCACCATATCTGGAAGCCATTCTGATATCCCTGCAGAACTTGTAACACTTGTAACCAGTGGCCCTTTTACAGAGTCAGAACATAGGGAAACTGCCTCATAACATAGTGGATCTGTAAATATAGTACATTCTCTCCCGGATCTCAGGATAGCCCTTCCCAGTATAACGGCACCGGGAGGCCCATCTGTTTCAGGGCTATTTGTATCCGGAACCATAAAGCCGGTAACGATTGCAACCCTTCTGGAAGGTTTCAGCTTTTCCACTGCCCTTTTCCAGAAGGTTGGCCGGTTCAACACTGAAACTACCCGCCCGGACCTGTCGCAGGAGACGAGTTCGGATATCCGTGAAAAAGCACTTCTCACACGTTCATTATCCTCATCAGTTCCAGGAGATCGAAATTCAGCTGTTTCTTCTGTTCCCAGGCAAGAGCGAGGGGATTTATCATCATCTTGTGATCTACACAACCTATCATCACTCCTTCATGCCCACCAAGAAGCATCTCAACCGAGTAAGACCCCATACGGGTTGCAAGGTTGGTATCATAACAGGTAGGGCTACCTCCCCTTAGAAGATATCCAAGGACAGTGAACCGGGCAGTATAACCTGCAGTATCCTCCAGCCTGGCCTTCAGCTCATGTGCTCCCATAACACCTTCGGCAAGGATGATGAAAAAATGGTCTTTTTTCCTGTCCCAGGCTCTGTGGATCTGGTCACAGATCATACATTCGTCGAACTGCGTTTCCGGAAGGACCACACATTCAGCTCCGCTGGCCAATGCCACTTCAAGGGCCAGGAATCCCGATTCCCTACCCATGACCTCAACAATAAAAAGACGGTCATGGCTGCTTGCAGTATCCCTAAGTTTACGGATCGAGTCCAGGGCTGTGTTAAGGGCACTGTCATAGCCTATGGTCTCATCAGTACCGGCAATATCGTTATCTATGGTACCGGGAATACCAATAACGGGAAATCCTTTTTCCGCAAGCTTCAATGCGCCTCGATAGGAACCATCCCCGCCAATTACCACAAGACCATCCACAGAGCCGGATCTTAACTGATCGAGAGCGGCGTCAATGCCCTCAACGGTCTTGAATCTTTCGCTCCGGGCTGTGTAAAGGATTGTACCTCCCCTGTGGATTATTCCGGCAACTGATCTGGAATCCAGCGGAATAAAGTCTCCCTCCATGAGTCCCTTATAACCGTGGCGTACTCCCAGTACTTCAAGACCATGGTAAAGACCCGTTCTGACAACGGATCTGATAGCAGCGTTCATGCCGGGAGCATCTCCCCCGCTCGTAAGAACTGCAATTCGTTTCATTATTCAAGTCCCCCTTCGGACTAAAGGTGACTAAAAAAGGGCGACAACCAGTGCCGCCCTGATTTTCAGGTTCCTAAGAAACTACTGTTTTCTAAGTTCTTCTATCCTCTGGTTGATCCTGTCAAGTTCCGCCTGGATCTCGGCAAGCTGGGCTTCAAGGACAGACTTCTCTCCACTCAGCTTTTCTATCCGCTTGATAAGACGGTCCATCTCGAGCTGGGCAGCTGCCTTACCCTTCAAAAGCCTGGCTGGATCATCATTATCCACATCCCACGAGAAATCCACAGTGGCGATCCCTTCCGTTGTAGAACTTATACTCCCCGAAATACTTACCTTTACCCGTTTTGCATTCTCAAGCAGAGATTTTCCGCTCTTTTCATCGAATCTGGGGAAATAGACAAGACCATCCCTTTTACCCATGAGCTTGAAATTGAAACGCTTGTCATAATCCACAGGGGTGTATTTTTTATTTCCCATCCAGATCACTATCTGTCTGTCGAAGGGGGCCATGTGCATGGCCGGACCTTTACTGTCAAATTCGAGATGTACTGGTACATACTCATCCAGCTGAAGTCCTTTCAGCAGTTCATACTTGTAGTTCTCAGCTTCATCTGCAGTCCAGAGGTTTTTTTCCGCTTCATTCTGTACAAGGGCTTCAATATACTCACTTGAGTAATAGGTAACGGTAATATCCAGTTCGCTTCCAAGATCATTCTCGAAATGTCTGGACTTGGACCAGCGGTTCAGGATATCTTCAGTACCTGCATTTGCCGATATGGCAAAGAACGTGACCCAAAGGGCGGAGATGAGTAATGCTGCAATTCTATTTCTCTTCATTTAGCCGAGCCTCCTGATATTCTTTTTATCAAACACTGGCATGAATTATACATCAGGATGGGATAAATAAAAAAGGGGCGAAGGGATAAATCCCTCCGCCCCTTTGGTAAGGTGCGTTAAATATGGTTCAGCTTAAACTAGAAAGAAACGTGGGTACGAAGTCTGACAAGGCTGTCGTCGTTAAGAGGAAGGTCATCACCGTAGTCAACATCGTCATAAACAAGCTCGAAGCTGAGGTTGGAGGTATAGTAGTACTTAACTCCAAAGGTGAAGTTGGTAACATCAAGGTCGTCAGAAGAACCGTCATCATGGCTTACATCAACATAGCGCTGGAATGTGCTCCACTTGTCGGTCCATTTCTGGTTCAGTTTCACGAAGAGGATATCAGTCTCGACACCGTCTGCTTCTTTAGAAAGCCCAGGAGTGATAGGAGCACCGTAGTTGTCATAGGGTCCAATACCATCAGCATCGCAACCGGAGAAATCAAAGAGGTAGAAATCCTCATCAGCGGAAGCGTACTCAAGCCATACACTGGTGAAGCCAAAAGCGTTCTGGCTTACGTCAACAATTGCCCTGAAAGCGCTGGGAGTGTCGTCGTTTCCGATAGGAGCATCCTGATCTTCCATGTAGTAGATACCCTTGAAGGCGATGTCATCGGTGAAGTTGAAACCGAAGTTGACGTTGTAAACACTGCCGCCATCATCGGTGAAATCATAGTCGAACATAAGAGCACCCATACCGACACGGAAGTTCTCGGCTACGTTGAAGTTTACGTCAAGGCCATAGCGGAAGTACTCATCAGTAGAGTCACCTTCGTTATGAGCAACGTAGAAGGAGAAATTACCCATGGAGAAGGGTTTTGTGAAGTAGAAACCCTGAAGGGCCTGATCGCCGAACCATGCATCGTTGTCATTGTAGAATCCATTGGCGCCTTCCCAGTCATAGCACCACAGACCTGCCCACATGGTCATATCCATGGGCATGGCAACTTCGAGGTAGTAACGGCTGAAAGCAAGACTCTGACCTGTTACACGGCCGATAAACTTGACTTTGTCATCGATTACCTTGCTCATCCAGATACGGTAACGGCTCTGGGTGAAATCGGTGTCTCCACCTACTCCGTAAGCTCCATCGGTCTCGTCTGCAAACTTCGCATCAAGACGGAACTCGCCCCAGAACTTCCATCCGCCCAGGTTCTCTTCGAGAACTGCTACGCGGCTGTCAAGCTCGTCAACCTGTACGCCAAGTGCATCAAGCTCGTCCTTGAACTCTACAACGAGTTTCTTGAGCATCTCAACATCCTGTTTGCTGGCCTTGTTCATGTCTACCACGGCCAGAGCGCGAGCTACGATGGAAGCCATCTCGTAGCGGGTCATGGGCTGGTTGCCCTTGAAGGTACCATCGGGATAACCGGAAACTACGCCTACTGCGGAAAGCTGGCTGATTGCGTCATAAGCCCAGCTGTTCATGGGAACATCCATGAAAGGATTAGCTGCAAATGCCGGAGCGGCAAATGCTACAAGTGCGACTACTGCTACAAGTGCAAGAAATTTCTTCATTATTAAATGCAACCCCCTTGGTTGTCTGTATTTATACGGCCTTTATCTGCCTGGATCGGGGGTTTTCCAAAGTTTCCTCGTTTCCTTTGAAATTCCATCCCTCTCCTTATGGTGATATCGGTCCGTCTTCAACATCCGCTCTTCCTTGTTGGCTGGGGGTCGTCGGCACCTCCTTTCCTGCCTTCAGGTCTCTTCACGGATGTAAAAAGCAATTTAACCAAGTTAAACTGTCAAGGATCAGAAAAATATAAACCATGGCTATGTTATCCCGAGAAAGTGCACAATTCAATAGGGCTTCAGACCCATTTGTACTCTCTGACCTTGATATTACCCGGATTATTTATGAGGATACAGTTTGATATCCAGCCTCAGCCAAAGATACGAAAATCGAGGTAAGGCAGTTTTATCCTGTCCCTCTCCATGTCTCCCACCATTAAAGACCTTGAAAGATCTATGCTGAAATCTTCACAGGCCCTTAGGATCATGCCAGGCTCAGGCTTCCGGCAGAATGATCTCTTCCCACTATATTCTCCAATTCCTTCAGGATGGAATGGACAGCAATAGAATCCATCGATCCTCAGACCAATGGCATCCAGGTATTTCCTGATAAAGGAATGGGTATCCGCCACATCTGTCTCGGTAAAATATCCCCTTGCCACTCCGGACTGGTTCGTAACAACTATTACAGGGTCCCCATGCTTATTGGCCCTTTCGATCAGGGGAAATATCCGTTCGATGAACTTCAGTTCAGTCCCATGTACATATCCCGTATCCTCGATGATCACCCCGTCCCTGTCAAGGAACAGAGCCGGAACCCTCTTCTCTTCGGATCGGCCCTTTGAGGATCCTGATGTTACCTGAGCATGCTGTATAGCAGTCCGGTAATGCCCCCCCATGGGTAACCCTCTGATAATTCTCCGGGAAAACGGAATATCCTCAAAAGTCCGTACAGGGTCTAAAATAATATTGGGACCTCCCGAAGCATCAATAGAGGTTAAAAAGCGGTCCCATAATTGACCCTTGAAGTAATATATACCTCCAGCTTCGTATCCATCAATATACTGGTCTCTGTTAAAATCTATTCTGTAAAGGGAGAATCTATCATCCACTCCATATAATACTTTTTCCTTGATCTCATCTGTATACCTTAGGGCTGATACAAATTCTCCTTCAAGGACACGGCAGGTTGTTATAAAAAGATCCAGATCAATATCAAAAATGCTCCTGCTGTCAAAAAGAATATACTCATCCTCATCACAGAATCCAGATGTCGAAAGAAGGGGTATTTTCTCAAGCCTATGAGGTGTTATCCCTTCACAACCAGAGAAGGCCGCAGGAGAATAGCCCTCCTTTTCAAGATAGGTCCGGATAGTATCTTTGAACTGACTGGAAACTCCAGTAGAGAAATTATGGTTAAGTATTAAAAAAGGCATTTATGCTTTCTGATTATGAATGGACAAGATATGCTGTTTTTCAGAGATAAATTCATTCAGCATTCCGGATCCTCTCGATAATCCCTGTGGTACTTCTGCCATGAAGAACCGGCACCAGTACGACGCGGCCGCCCCAGGATCTTACCTGAGTAGCACCGATCACCTGCTCTTCAGTATAATCGTCCCCCTTTATGATAACATCAGGTCGGATGGCTTCTATAAGATCCAGGGGGGTATCCTCTTCAAAAAGAACCACGGCATCGACACAGGAAAGAGCTGCCAGAACAGACATCCTGTCTTCCTGGGAATTGACAGGCCGGGTTGATCCTTTCAACCTCCTGACCGAGTCATCGGAATTAACCCCTACTATAAGACGGTCACATTCCTGCCCCGATCTTTCGAGATACGTTATGTGACCGGAGTGGATGATGTCGAAGCATCCATTTGTAAAAGCTATTGTTTTACCCTCATCTCTCCACCTTTCCATCTTCAAAAGAAGGCTGGAAAGGTGAAGGTAGATCTTTCCCTGCAATGGGAGTTCTTCTTCCCTTGAGAGAGCTTCCAGAAGCTCTGCTTTTTCTACAGGGGCAGTACCGACTTTTCCTACTACGATACCGGCAGCCAGGTTAGAAAGACGTACTGAATCCTCCCGGGAAAGCCCACAGGCAAGAGCCCCTGCAAGGGTAGCTATCACGGTATCTCCTGCACCGGAAACATCGAAGACGTCCTTCGCCTGGGTAGGTATTTCAAGGGAACTTTTTTCCTCCAGAAGGATCATTCCCTTTTCTCCTCTTGTAACAACCAGAAAATCGAAACCAAGTTCCCTCATAAGAATATTGCCTGAATCTATTATGCGATCAATGCTGTCCAGGCTGACTGTAACTGCACCAGAAAGCTCTTTCATGTTCGGAGTTATTGCACTTGCACCCTTGTATTTACTGAAGTCTGCCCCCTTGGGATCCACCAGGACGGGGATGCCGGAGTTTCTACACCTGGAAATGACCCCCTGACTCAGATCTGGGATGACTACTCCTTTTCCGTAGTCTGAAAGTATAACCGCTCCAGGTCTGTTTTCCATACAGGACTCCAGATCAGTAATCAGTTTTTGAATGTGCGAATGATCATATGGAGAAAGATCCTCCTCATCTACCCTGACCATCTGCTGGTGCCCGCCGATCACTCTTGTTTTTGTTATTGTAGGCCTTTCTGAAAGACTGATAACATTCTCTACATTGACTCCCCTGTTGACCAATTCCGATATAAGGATAGTGCCTTCCCGGTCATTTCCGACAAAACCTGCCAGATCCACCTGAAAACCAAGTGAAGAAAGGTTCAGGGCTACATTCGCAGCTCCTCCAGGCATGTACGATCTCCTGTAGAGTTTAACCACAGGAACCGGAGCTTCCGGGGATATTCTTTCCACGTTACCCCAGAGATATCTGTCCAGCATTATATCTCCAGCTACTAAGATCCTTGTATCCTGAAAAAGGGACCGCACCGATCTTATGACTTTATCCGGTTCTTTAAATTGAACTTTCATGATCCCTGCTGATCTCCCCCTCTACAAGATCACAGATGATATGTCCTACAAGAATGTGGGCCTCCTGTATGCGGGCAGTATCATCGGAAGGGATGAGAATACACTCATCTACAATGTCTTTGAGGATACCGCCATCTTTTCCCGTAAATCCTATGCAGCAGGCCCCCATGGATGATGCTTTCCTGATACCCTCTAAAACATTAGGACTTTCCCCGCTTGTGGAGATGCCTATCACTATATCTCCGTTGCTGCAAAGGGCACCTATCTGGCGTGAGAAGATCGAATCATAGCCCATATCATTGGCCACAGCAGTCAGGATAGACATGTTTGATGTCAAAGCAAGTGATGGAATCGGCTGCCGATCCCTTTTGAACCTTCCTACAAGTTCCGCTGCAAGATGCTGGCTGTCTGCTGCACTTCCGCCATTACCCATCCAGATCACCTTGCCTCCCTTTAATAAGGAATCCACTATTCTCTGCACTATATTTTCAATTTCAGGAACAATGTGATTAAGCTGTTCTATAACCAGCAGATGCCGGGAAATGGTATCAGTAATCCATTTTTCTCTTGAAATCATATCATCAGGAAAAACATTGCCCTGTTCCGACATCAGGATCGTTCCCTTTCCACCAGGCAATGGTAATATTTCTTGATGCCATCCTCAAGGCTTAAAAATTCATCCCTGTAGCCCTGCCCTCGCAGAGAATCAACATCAGCTTCCGTGAAACTCTGATAACGGCCTTTTATTGAATCAGGTATGGGAATATAGCGAACATGTCCTTTACCCATTAACGATATCAAGTTTTCTGCTATATCATTGAAACTTCTGCTCTTTCCTGTCCCCACGTTAAAGACACCCTTTACCAGAGGCTGGGATGCAAAAAACAGGTTGACCTTCACCACATCCTCTACAGAGATGAAGTCTCTCTTCTGTTCTCCATCTGCGAAACCACCTGTGCCTTCAAAAAGCAGAATCTCCCCCCTGTCTTTGAGTTGTCTGTAACAATGATAGATCATGGAGGCCATTGATCCCTTGTGGTATTCTCCCGGACCGAACACATTGAAATATCTGAGGCCTGCCACGGTTGATTCGGCACGATAAAGGTTTTTCCTGACATACTGATCAAAAAGAAGTTTTGAATAACCGTAGACATTTATCGGGTTTTCATTGACCGGCTCTTCCACGAAAACGGTATTGTTACCATAAACAGCAGCACTGGAGGCATATATGAAGGGTATCTTCATCTGTATTGAGAAATCAAAGAGGACCTTTGAAAATGTAAAGTTGTTTTCCAGCATATAGTTACCATTACGTTCAGTAGTAACAGCACAGGCACCCTGGTGAAAAATGGCATCCACTCCATAGCTGAAAAGGTCATTCTCCAGCTGATAGCGGAATTCTTCCCTGTCCATATAATCTGCTATCTGTAGATCGCAGAGATTAAGGAATTTATCCCCTGATCCGGCATTATCTACCACGAGAATATCATCGATACCTCTGTTATTCAGTTCTTTGACAATGTTACTGCCAATAAACCCCATTCCACCTGTAACTATATACATTCCCTGTACCTCCCGGATCTTATGTCTGATAAAAATCTTGTAACAGTTCCTTACAGGAAGAAAAAACCATGTTTACGGATATATGGCTCATGCAATCCTCAATACCCGATATGCATCCTCTACCCCTGCAGGGGGCACAGGGAAGGTCCGGAATAACTATCCTGTGCCGGTTTCCCCATGGGCCATATCTCTCCGGCCGTGACGGGCCGTAGAGTCCGACAGTTGGTACACCTACTGCGCTCGCAAGATGTATTGTTCCAGTATCATTGGTTACAAAAAGGTCAGCAGACCCAAGAATTGCAGAAAGCCGTTGAAAGTCTGTCTGCTGTCCTGCAAGATCCAGCCGGCTCTTTTCAGGCAGTTCATCCAGTATCTCCCTCGCGGTCTTTTCTTCGGTGCTGGAATAACCTATTACACCTATTAAGGCATTGTACCTTTTTACGAGGATATTTCCCAGCTCTGCGAATGACTTGACAGGCCAGCATTTGGATGGATATCCGCTGTTTCCTCCAGGATTAAATACAATGAAGGGAGCTTCTCTTTGTCTATTTCTCAGTTGGGGATAATTTTTACAGATGTCATTCTGAACTTCATCCGATATAAAAAACCTCAGATTTCTCTGTACCAGTGGAACACCCAATTTCCCGATAACATAAAGGTTGCGCTCAGCTTCGTGAATGGATTTGGGGAGAAAGACCTCTCTGAGCCCCCAAAGAGGTGCATACCTGGCTCCGCTGAATAAAGGAAGCAGGGTTGCCCTAAGGTCAAGGATGAGGTCGTATTTCCCTTGCCGGATCTTTTGAATTGCCCTTATCCTGCCCATAAAGCCTGAATATTCTCCCCCCCTGTCGTAGGGTTCTACGGCATCCCATAAAGGGTCTCCTTTTACTGCAGGGATAGCCCTGGGAGGAACCCAAAGGGTAAAATACGCATCTTCCCCAAGGTAAAGTCTGAGGTTCCACAGGGCTGCCGTAGTAAGGAGCATATCTCCAAGGCATGATAATCCAATTATAAGAACCTTTCGTACCCTTTTCCTGTCAATCCTCACAATAATTTCCTCCAGTTCTTTTGAAACAGGAACAGTCAATCTACCTTATATAATTCTTTAAAGGGAATAACTTACTGACAACCTGTTTAACCATGGAGTAAAGATAAACCTGTAGGGCGCATAAGAACAGCATATATAGTGATAGATGCGGAAACATTGCCTTCTGATCCATATCCAGGATAGCTATCTGTAAATTCATTCAGTTTCCAGAAAAAAATTATCATGTATAAAGGTTATTTTCAATTGAACAATACTCTCAGAAAGAAATAAAGGTGAACATTATAACCAGGCCACTTCTTCACAGTCATGGAGATATCCTCTACCCTATGATACATTTTCCTATCAAGCTATATTAAAAGTCCCAACCTATTCATGGACTCAGATAATTCCTTTCAGGTTCAAAAGTTCCAGTACTTCTTCCGCACTGACACTTCCAAGACATCCTGCATAATCTGTACAATTCCAGTTGTTACAACCCTGATCAGGACATTTAGCCTTTAAGATGAAAGTCTTTGGACCTTTAGGAAAGACCGTTTCAGGACATGTCGGTCCGAATATTGCAACTGTAGGAATACCAATTGCATTTGCGATATGGGTAGGACCGCTATCTCCCCCCACGACAAGATCGCAACAGGAAACAACAGATGCCAGTTCCCGGAGTGTGAGTTTTCCGGTCATATTGACGATTTTTTCCGTATTCAAGGCTTTCTCTAATTCATCTGCCATATCCATTTCTCTTTGCAGATGCCCCACTATAACAGGGATCCAACCAATTTCTACTATTTTGTTCAGAAAATCCAGCCAGTTTTTCATAGGCCAGGTTTTTATTTCTTTGCTCGCACCTATTATGGCCATTACTCTGGGTTCTCCTGAATGACCAATAAGGATATCTGCTGATTTTTTTTCAGGCTCAGGGATCCTCAGGGCTGGAGGAAAGAGATGACAGTCATTCACTCCAAGGCCAGCAGCAACGACGGCCTGTCTCTGAAGAAGAGGTTTATTATCCGCCCATTCTTTTCCAGGAGTCCAGTCATATATCTTTTTAAGACTTTTATGATATCCGACTTTAAAACCGGCACAGGATAGAAGGGATATAAGAGAACTTCTGTCAACCCACTGCAGATCCAGCAGCCAATCGTACTCTCTTGTTCTTACATCTCTTAACAAACTGAGAAAGCTCTTTATCCCGCATGACCTGGACCAGATGACCAGTTCATCGATAAAGGGCTGATCTTTAATGAGCTCTGCATTTTCCCCATTAACAAGCCATGATATATGGAGGAAGGGGTAGTGATGCTTAAGACATCTGGCGACAGAAGTAGCCCCGACAACATCCCCCAGAGCACTATATTTAACGATAAGGAGTTTATCGCCCTCCTGTGGCAGTCTATGATCAGACCTATTCCGAATAATCACTTTCACCCTCCATCAGCAGCATTACACTGAAAGTAATATGGACCAACAGGCAATAATGTATGTCAATTGATCAGGGATCTGTATTTTTGAATATATTCATCCCCTATTGTTTTGACATCGAACCGGGAAGCCCTTTTAAGGGAGGCTGATCCCTTTAATTTAAATTCGGGATCTTTCAGGGCCTTCTGTATGGTAGAACAAAGTGATTTAACATCTCCGGGAGGCACCAGCCAGCCCGTATCATCAGATACGATATCAATGGGACCGCCTGCAGATGTTGCTATTACAGGAAGACCACAAGCCATGGCTTCAAGCAGGACCAATCCGAACGGTTCAGGCTTGCTGGATGGAAGGATAAAAAGATCAGAGGCCCATAGGAATGGACGTATATCATGAACAAAACCCCAGAATTTTACATGTTCGCTTAATACAGGAGAGGAAGCCACATAGGATTCAAGAACGGTTTTTTCAGGCCCATCGCCTGCCAGCCAGATGATAAAATCCGATCCCTCCAGTGCCTTTTCAGACGCCTTTAAAAGGATGTCAAATCCTTTCCAGTCCACAAACCGGCCAGCACCGAGAATAATTTTAGTGCCTGTGGATATCCCCTCTTCAGACCTGATCCTTTCCCGTACATTCATAACCGGTTCATAAAAGGAAAGGTCCAAGGGGTTCCCAATGACACTCATCTTCTCTTCCGGATATCCACTCTTAACAAACCAGTCCTTTACACCGTTCGAAACAGCTACGAGGTGATCTGACTTAAGATAATATTTCAGTTTTGCATATTTATCCACCGTTGAAAGGACAGGACAACCTGTTATGTGTTTCCATTCAGATGCTATAAATGCAGCAGAGGAAAGGCGGGTATGTATAATATCGGGATTTACAGATCGTGCCATCTTTCCAAAACCTCTGCATAGGCCGGGCAGAGATGAGAATTTAGGTTCATAATACAGGACCTCAACGCCATAAATGGAAGCCTTTTCCGACAGCGTCCCCCCAGGGGGGCAAAGAAGAACATTTTCTATCCCCATTCCGTTGAAGTATTGTAACAGTTGAAGAAAGGGGTTAGCCCATGACAGGATATTTTCATTTACATAATGGAGAACTTTCAAATGGAAAACCTCCTCTTGAAAAGGACCATTCTACCTGAAAGACAGGTAAACTGTTCATAATAGACATTATAACCATAGAACCTTCAACAACTGGTACTTCTACAGCGAACTATAGACTTCCTCTACATTGTCCACCATTTCAGAAATATTCAGGATCCTCGAGGAGTCCACATGAACCAGATTAAATTTTCCTTCAAGGATCGCCGAAAGTTTTGCGGCAAGATCTACAGAAAAACCTGAAGAAAACAAAACACTTTCTTCAGTAACGATCTCACGAATTGGAGGTATATCTGAAGCAATAAATGGAACCTTCATCTGAATGGCCCGACAAAGGGTTAAAGGCATCCCCTCATTCCTGGAGGGGAATATCATGAAAGAACATTTCCTCATCCATTCGTCTGTATCTTCCCTGAAGCCATGAAAAATCACCCTGGAAGAAAGTCCCAGAGATTGGGATAAAGTCTCCAATTCTGTTCGCATAGGACCATCACCAACGATATCGAGGTGCCATTCAAAAGGAGATAGTGCACCAAGAGCCTCCAACAGTATATCTACACCCTTGATTCTGGTAAGTCTGCCGATAAACAATATTTGAGTCGGGATCTTATCATTATCAGGACCGTTCCAAATCAACTCAGGTTCCGGCAGCCCATTTGAAATGACACGTGAATTAAAGGGTAAAAAAGCCTCCATATGTTCTCTTACAGAGGAACTGACACATATGGCAGCCCATGCATTTTTATATGGCTTCAGCCCGATGTTCAGGGAATAATTCGCATGACAGGTGACTATCCATGGGATATTGCAAAAACTGGATGTCCACCAGGATATCCATGCTGGCACCCTTGAGTGGGCATGGATGATCTCCCAGTTATCCTTCTTTGCCAATCTGGATAAGATACGTGCAGAATAATATGCAGTAAGGGGATTTTTCAGATGAACGGGCAGGGACAGATTTTCTACGCCTGAAAGATAAGACAGTAATTTCCCGCCAGCAGATACTACCAGGACCCTATGCCCCCTGTCAGCGAGAGCATTGGAAAGCCAGAGTACATGTCTTTCCACTCCCCCTTCATGGAATTCAGGAAGGATCTGAATTATATTCATCCATTCAACCTCTTCAGGATCCATTCAGCTGAACGCTTTGCTTCATTGAATTCAAACTTGCTTTTATTGATATCAGCCGAGATGATTTCCGTCCATTTGTCTATTTCTGGAGGCATTTCAACCATAAGACCTTTTTTAATTAGCCTCTGCCTCATGAACTCAAACCTGTAAAACCCCCAGAGACTGGAAAGAGGAAGAAATCGGGCATCGACAAGAAGTCTGGTCATTTTCCCAAGAAGCATTCTAATACCTCTTCTTTTTCTGACCCTCAGAAGGAATATATCTTTACCGGAAGTAACTGCCTCTGAAAGCATAGATACAGAATCTTCGGTGCAGAAGATCCGGGTACACAGACCAAGTATCCCCGGAACTGGATTACGGGAATCCCGCGAGGCAATAAGGTTCATTCTGACATTCTCCCTATCTCGTGTAATTTCTTCAAGAGCCCTTTCTGCTTCCTTACTCGTTCTTCTGGAGGTCGTTATATAAAGACCTGCTCCCCTTTCAAAGGATACTTCAAGTAATGCCCCGATGTTTATTCTGATCCATTCAGGATCAATACTGTAATTTGCAGTATCTCCACCGATAAGTACTCCCCAGGATGCGCTATCTCCTGAAGGGAAATCATGAATAAGCTCTTTCCCCTTCTTCTCAAGTTCATCTGGAATTATACAGTTGGGAGCACCAAGAGTGGTTAAAACGTTGTCAGTCAGTTGAGGAAAATCGTGTTCGGGAATGATGGCAAAATCAAAAGGATCTGTTCCTATCACAGAAGGAGTCATTAATACAGCCCTTCTAACACCTAATGTTCTCCCAAGAGCAAGGTTGAAAGGAGCTGGAGTATTACCGGCAGAGAGAAGGATACACCCCTTTTCCTTTCCATCTGCAAGATCGAGTTCTAAAGCAAGATCATCGAGTAGGGCTCGTCCTCCCGAATCAATAAGCCATTTTTCACATTCCGGAATGCTCCAGTTTCGAAGGGATCTTGCCTTTACTTTCAATTGCCAGAACCTTCTCCATCCGGCAAGGTCGGGCACTTTGATCTCTGTTATCCGGGCTCCCGTCAATTCAGCAAGCCAGTGGGCTACACCTCTGGTCTGGCTCAGATGACCCCTTATCCCCTCGTTAAGAATTATTATTAAAGAAAGATCCGAATACATCAGGTCACTTCCTCAAGGAAAGAGCGGGACCATTTCAAGCCCCGCCCTCTAAGAAAGACATGCCAAAGTATCTTTCCGGAAGAAAGATACTTGCAATTGTGATATCTCGAATTATGGTATCACAGCCCTGTCCAAAGGCAAGACAGTTGCCGGCTCAAGTTTTATCCTCTATTGGAAATAGCGAGCTTATATTCCTCAGCTCTTTGCCTGAGTAGCTGTCTGTCAAAGGGTTTAATCTCTCTTACTATCCATTCCCTCATCCTTTTCCCATCCTCTGTTTCCTGGGAATAACTCATAAAATCAAGGGATACCTTAAGAGCTTCCGCTACTTTTACAGCAATTAAGGGCCAGACCTGACCTATATCGCCGATTATGGGAATGCTCCCCTCATGCCTCGCAAAGGCGGACATCTCCATTCGGAAGGGTATCCTGGATATCTTGGTCTTGGGAAGACCCTTGTTTATGGCTTCCTGTATCATACTGTTCTCTTTTTGAACATCCTGAGCTTTTCTCAGGTTTTCATCCAGATCGATCCGGATAAGAGACTTCTCTTTAAGGCTGTAAGTATGGATACCGTTCCACCAGGACCATATACCGTGGCCCGTATAACATTCAAAAGGACCATCATGTATCTCCTGGGTTAGGGCCACTGCAGATTCTATTATCACATCTGCTTCCTCAAGCATACGGGAAATGCGCATACATCGCTGTGAAACAGGAATACTGTCTCCAATGGAAAGACCTACGTTACCTGAACCTATCATCTGTGGAACGCTGACAAGGACAGGAATGCCTTTTCTGGAACCTGCACCTATCATTGATCTTTTATCTGCTCCCCATCCTGCCACTTCTTCAAAGGGAAGACCGTAGGTCCTGGCAATAGAGAGTATTTCTGATGCGACTGCTTCTGTCCTCATGCCCATGGGATAGGCCATGTTACCTGCTGCCTTTATTATCACATTACCGTCGATCCGGCTTCCCCTCTCCAGTAGGTCCAGGTCAAGAACAATCTCTTTTTTCAGGTCGTTGATCTCATCTTCTGAAAGCTGTGTAAATTCAAAGACATTCCCTCTGGGCATAAATTTTTCATCAAAAGCAAGCTCAGATGCATCAACCATTTTGACCCTGTCGAGGGAACCTGCCATTTCATGGCCTATCACGGCAGAACTGGTGGTAACACTATCAACTATACCTTTATCCATGAGCTCGGCAATAAGGGTAGTAACTCCTTCATGAATATTCGGTCCGCTTCGGTCGCCACCATTACCTTGCCGCCCTTTTCCTTTACCCTGACGATCTTTGCTACCGCTTCATCAAGACTATTACGGGATCTTTCATCCAGACCCTCATAAAAAACATTTAAAAGTTCATAGTTGATCTGCATAATAATTCCCCTTCCTATAAGGAAATATGATCTTTTATCAACTGCCAGGACCTGGAGGAAGCCCCGCTGTGTTCCTCAAAAAAGGTTCTGCAATTCTCCCTGACTGCTTCTTTTCTGGATTCAGCTATGTCTTCAACCCATTTTGCAGACAGATCTTCTGCCGTTCTGACAACTCTGGCAACTCCGAGACTCCCCAATCTTGAGGATGCTTCCCGGAAATCCTCCATATGAGGGCCATGGGTCACTGGAACTCCAAAAAGGGCAGGTTCCATAAGGTTCTGGCCCCCCTTTGGAACGATGCTGCCCCCTACAAAGGCCGCATCGGCAACTCCGTAAAATTCGAATAAGTGCCCTATTTGATCTATAACCATAATATCCCATCCAGGACCGCTATTCTCCGACAACAGAGTTGTCTGTCCATACTTCCCGGCAAGTTCGGCAACCCTCTCAGATCTCTCCGGGTGACGGGGGACAAGAACAAGTTTCGCCTCGGGAGAATTCCGACGGATCATTCCGAAAGCCTCAAGGACAACCTCATCTTCTCCAGTATGGGTACTTCCTGCCAGAAAAAGAGGTTTGCCTGTTCCCACTATCTTACGAACATTGGTAAGATCAATTTCTCTGCCCCTATTGATGAGCGCATCGACCTTGCAGTCACCTGTGAGTTTTATCTTTTCCGGAGGGACTCCCAGCATCCTGAGTTTATTGCAATCCTCCTGCTCCCTCACCATTATCAGTGTGAAGAGGGAGAGAACATCCCTCCAGAAATTAGCCTTACCCTTCCGTTTCTCGAAGGAATTATCAGAAAATCTTCCATTTACAAGAAACGAAGGTATTCCCTGACGCTTCATTTCATAAAGGATATTGGGCCATATTTCTGTTTCCATTACAACATATGCTACTGGTTCTATTGTATCAACCGCTCTCTTTACGATCCAGGGTATATCCCATGGATAATAAAAGTGACGGCTGATCTTAATAGAGAGAAGCTTTTCTGACATTTCCCTTCCTGTGTGGGTAGTAGTGGAAAGTACTACCGGATTGGAGATATCACCATTTATGAATTCATGTATAAAGGAAGATGCAGACTGAACCTCTCCTACTGATACGGCATGAACCCAGAGGGGACGTTTTCCCTTTACGAAACTTTTAAAATCGTTGCTGTATAGACCCCTACGTTCATTTAATCCATCCCTGTACTTTTTTGCGAGATAGGGATATGTCAGAAAATAAAGGAATGATATCAGGAGCCTGTAAATAGTTATCAACAGTTTATGCCACCCCTGCTTTCAACAATTCATGAAGGTGTATTATCCCTGCAGGTTGATTCCCCTCTATTACGATCAGCACAGATATTTCATTCTGTTCCATAATTCTGACAGCTTCAGCTGCAAGTTTCCGGGGTTCTATGACCTTTGGAGATCTTGTCATAACAAGCTCTATCTTTTCTTCCATACATGTACAACCATCTTTTTCCATGAGGCGTCTCAGATCACCATCCGTGAAAATACCGGCAAGATCTCCCTTTTCGTCAACAACGACTGTTGCGCCATATCCTTTGCTCGTTATCTCGAAAAGAGCCTCTCCCACTGTAGCATCCAGTCTTACAACCGGAAGATGCTCTCCTTTACCCATAAGATCCTGTACTCGAAGGAGGAGCATCTTTCCCAGGCTACCTGCTGGATGAAAAAGAGCAAAATCCTCTCTCTGAAGATTTTTCATCTCAGTGACCATGCCAGCAAGGGCGTCACCTATGGCCAGTTGAACAGTTGTGCTTGAAGTCGGGGCCAGATTCAAAGGATCAGCCTCTCTTTCTATCCCGGAATCGAGGTAGATATCAGCATTCTTTGCCAATGGAGAAAGGCTATCGCCAGAAATTGCAATTATAGGAGCACCCAATCTGCTGAAAAAAGGAAGAAGTTTGAGAAGCTCCTGTGTTTTCCCACTATGACTGATAAAAAGGCCAATGTCTTCCCGGCATACCATGCCGAGATCACCATGAGCTCCTTCTGCAGCATGAAGGAAAAAAGAAGGGGTTCCAAGTGAAGCCAGAGTTGCAGCGATCTTTCTGCCAATAAGACCGGATTTGCCCATTCCTACAACTACAAGCCTCCCCCTGCACCCCTGGATAAGCCTTGCGGCTTCGACAAGTTCTTTGCCAAGCCTGTGAGAAGCCCTTGTTATCTCCCGGGCTTCCATTTCAAGGACTGACCTGCCAATATTCAGAAGATCTGCATCTTCGAGCTCTCTACAGGCTCTTTCCCTGGGAAGGCAGACCATTACTCTTTTCCTCCAGTCCAATTGAGGTCACTGATGCCTATATTTCTTTTGACCAACTCATCTATGTCTCTGATCTGTCTCAAAAGATACTCGAGTTTTTCAAGAGGCACCATGTTAGGGCCATCACTCAGGGCCTTTTCAGGCATTGGATGGGTTTCAATGAACAGGGCATCGATACCTATAGCTACAGCTGCCCTTGCCAATGGAAGAACAAATCTTCTGTCACCACCTGAACTTGAACCTTTGCCGCCCGGCATCTGCACACTATGGGTAGCATCGAATACCACGGGACATCCGAGTTCTCTCATCAGGGAGAGTGACCTCATGTCAACCACGAGTTGATTATAGCCCAGGGTTGTTCCCCTTTCACAAAGCATTATCTTACTGTTGCCGCTTTCAGTACATTTTTTCACCACAGAAGTCATATCCTGTGGTGAAAGGAATTGAGCTTTTTTGATATTCAGAGGTTTCCCCGTTTTTGAGGCTGATACAAGGAGATCAGTCTGTCTGCACAGAAAAGCTGGTATCTGAAGAACATCCACGATTTCTGAAACAGGGGCGGCCTGCCATGGTTCATGAATATCTGTAAGAACGGGTACATTCAGTCTGGACCGGATATCGCCGAGCCATTCCAACCCCTTTTCAAGTCCCGGGCCCCTGTAACTGTCTATGGATGTCCTGTTGGCCTTGTCAAAGGAAGCCTTGAAAATGAAGTTCATGCCTACCCCACAGCAGATATCCCTTACCGTTGAAGCGATTTCAAGGGATATTTCAAAATTTTCCAGAGAACATGGGCCCGCTATAATTGTCAATGGTCCTGAACCTATCTTGAAATCACCGATATCAATAACATTTGTCATCAAACACCATCTCCACAACCAGATTGAATTCTGATATTAATCATTTATAAAGATCAGTTCCTTAAACTGAAAAAAGAGCAAAGCTGCGAATAAACCTGAGACCTGAGATTCCACCCCAGGTTGGAATCCAGATATTCAACCACATTTTCCAGTGCTCCCGGACAACCAAGCCGAACTTTGCCAGCCCTTGACATCCATGATCCAAGTTCAGGTTCTGAAAGGATCCTTACTGCTGCCTCTGCAAGGGCATCCGGGGCTGCTTTTACAAGCAGTTCTGAATCTCCAAGAAGTTTTTTCTGAACAAGCTTTCCCTTTTCCAATATAGAAACAACTGGAACTCCCAATCCGGCACAGACCTGGTTTGCAGTACCCCCAAGACCTAGAAGGATCTCCGCATTACGGGCTGCATCAACAAGTGATCCCTTGTAAAGAAGGACCTTCACACCCTCTCTTTCGATGACACAGGGTTCAGACTCAAGTTTGTTCCACCCTGGATTCATGGAGAGGATCTTTTTAACATCCAGAGTGGGGGCAACGACAGCGACAAAACTGGAGGAAAATCTACGATTAAGGATAACAGCCGCATCAAGCAGGAGCCCCACATCCCCGTAAGCTCTGGCCCTGCTCCCGGGGAGAAGCAATATCCTCCTGGAGGAACCAGCCGGCCAGGGGTCATTCCCTTCACTGCTGTCCTCTATAAGATCCATGATCGGATTACCGTTAAAGACCGCATCAGCTCCAGAATTTAAAAGCTCCTGTGCCGTTTCTGCATCACGGGTCCAGACCCGTCTGCAACGATGTTTCAGTATAAACTGCTCAAGTTTCCAGTGACCTGTCAGATACACCGTTTTAGCAGTCGCAACAAGCAATGGAACCTGACCCTGTCCGATCAGGGTCTGCAACAGAAGATACACGTCACCAACACATACGACAGTACGGACCTTCCATCTGAGAATCTTCCATGCCTTAATCTGGCTTATGATATTTTTTACAAGTCCAGCCCTGATATCCTGAAAAAAGGCTCTAGCACTATACTTTATCACTCCACCCGTGGGGGAGATATGAGGACATGATATAACCTCGATATTTTTCCTGGAGTAATGTTCACCAAGCCCTACTATGGGAAAACCGGAAACCCTGGCCAGAGGGAATCTTTTCTGTATCCTGGCAGCAAGAAGAGCCCCTATTGAATCTTCCCCAAAACCATTTGACGTTACTACTATCCGGGGACGTAAACATTCGGATATGACATTATAAAATTGTGTTTCATTATCTATAACGGTAGATATTCTGGGAACAAGAAAACGGTATTTCCCACCAAGGTCTTCAGGCAGGTTAAAGATATCCTTTTCAGTACATGCAAGAAGATCCCCGTTAAGAGAATCAAGAGATTCAGACATTTCCATTATCTCACTAATGGAAAACCTGTGATGATCCTTAAATAGATTTTCCTGTAAGACCACCAGGCCATTATCTTTAAGTGAACGGATAAAGCTGTCAGGACTCCCTATGGCAGAAAATGCCACGACCTTCAGTCCCTCAGGGTTTGTCCTGTTCAGATTTTTCCATGAATCATCCCATATGGACCAGGAAGTGATCTCCAGTTTTGAACAGAATAGTTTATCGGAAGGGACCCACTTAAGAAGTTTTCTTTTCAGATCTTCAAGAACACACTTCTCCACCTGGTCGGATTTGGTTATAACCACTATATCCGCCCTTTTCACGGAATCCGGGATCTCCCGAAGTATCCCCGACGGAGAGAACTGCCCGTTACCAAAGGGACACAGGGCATCCACAAGCACTATGTCAACATCCCTTCCCAGGCGGCGATGCTGAAAGGCATCATCAGCCAGTATTAAATGGACACCTTCCCGGCGCAATAGATCCACATCTTTTATCCTGTCCTTTGAGACAGCTATCGGTATATTTTCAAGCCTGGAAGAAAGAAGCAGGGGCTCATCCCCGACCAGATCCCTTGAAGCATTATTCCCTTTCAGAAGAACCGGGGCCAAAGTATTTCCGCCATACCCCCTGCTTACAATTCCAACTCTCAAACCGGATCTTTGCAGGTTTGTCGCAAGCATTTCAACAAAGGGAGTCTTGTTCGTTCCTCCAAAAGTAATGTTACCAACACTTATCACCGGAATAGGTGTCTCAAAACTGGGAAGAATCCCATGATCATAAAGAAAGGTCCTTATCCTGACAATAAATCTTGTCAGAAGCCCCAGAGGTATAAGGATAGACCAGAGACTGATTTTTTTTTCACCTCTTGCAAATTCAAGATAATCACGAACAAGATTTTTCATCATTTTCGCCAAACTGAAGTCTGTATAGATGGTTATATAATCCGTCGGTCTTTATCAATTCATCATGGCTTCCTTCTTCGACAACTTTGCCTTCATCTATTACTATTATTCTATCTGCATCCTTGATCGTAGACAGCCGATGGGCGATTATAAAAGATGTCCTTCCTTCTGTTGCTTTTCGCATGGCCTCCTGGATCTTCCTCTCAACAGCCATATCCAGTGAAGAAGTTGCCTCATCCATGATAAGTATCCGTGGGTCACGAATTATTGCCCTTGCTATGGCTATCCTCTGACGCTGTCCCCCACTCAATGTAACTCCCCTCTCTCCGATCTCTGTGTCGTAACCTTGAGGGAGACTACCTATAAAATCATCTATTCCTGCTATTTCAGCTGCATTCTGAACAGCTACCATGTCTATTCCATCAAGGCCATAAGAAATATTAAAGGCTATAGATCCCTTCATCAGGACAGGATCCTGGGGTACTATGCCGATCTGTTTTCGGAGTGTTTTCAGATCCAGAGAACGAACGTCATGTCCATCAATTTTGATCTTACCCTTCTGTGGATCATAAAACCTGGGAATGAAATCCATAAGAGTTGATTTACCTACTCCTGTTGGCCCCACAATTGCAATATTTTCTCCAGGAAGAGCTTCAAGCGTTACCCCCTTAAGAATCCATTGACCAGGTTCATAACAGAACCACACATTCTCAAAAGAGATGCTGCCCTTCATAGAAGAAAGATAGATCGGATCTACAGGTGGGAGGACTTCGACGGGAGTATCAAGAAGGCTGAATATCCGGTCACAGGCCGCAAGCCCATGCTGCATATTACTTATCACTCTTGTATAAACCCTTATAGGCTGAACCAGGAAACCAAGGTAACTCAGAAAGGCGATAAGTTCCCCCGGAGTTGATTTCCCCCGGACTACCTCACGACCTCCGACCCAGAGGATCAGGGCAAGGGATCCGATAAGGACAACCTCTATTATCCCGGAAAGAGCAGCCTGCAACTGTGTTCTTTTCATCAGAGCACGGAAATTAAGTAAATTCTGTTTTTTAAATCTGAGGGCCTCCTCCTCTTCAGTTGCAAAGGAAAGGACTATTCTTATTGCGGAAAGTGCCTCCTGGGCGGTGGCAGAAAGCATTGCCAACTGCTCCTGGATATCATGGCCCACAACACGCAGTTTACTGGAGGCCCTGTTTAGAAGCATTGCAGCAAGGGGAAGAACACAGAAGGTCAATAAAGTCAGTTTCCAGTTGATATAGATCATGAAAGTCAACATTCCAAGAAAGGTAACTCCCTGAACAACAAGGTCAACCACAACCGTTGTTACCATGGTCTGGAGTATCATTACGTCATTGGTTATCCTCGACATGAGCTCTCCGACCCGTTTGCCATAAATATATCTCATTGATAATTTCTGCATATGCTGATAAAGACTTAACCTGAGATCCATCACCACGTGCTGTCCTACCCAATTCATAAGGTACTGGTGACCATAACTCGCAACTGCCTTCCCAACAAAAAGGAAAACAAGCCCAATAGCCAGAACATTCAGAATTACCATGTTTTTTTCTATAAGCACATCATCAACAACATTTTTCAGAAGCCAGGGAGGAACAACAGTAAACACTGAGGCAAGTATCATACACCCAAGCGCCGAAAAAACACGATTCATATAGGGTCTTACATATTTTAAAAGTCTTAGATAGACACTTTTTCGAGAAGCCATTACAGTTAAACCAACCTTTCAACTACTTCACATATATTATGAGAGGCTTTTAAGGGGGACCTGCGGCTCATAGACAACAGTTCCTGCCTCTGCTTTTGCAGTTTCTGCCTTTCAGAAAGCAGGGAAAGGATACTGTGACTCAGATCATAAGGGGATAGGTCTCCCCGTATTTCTGTCATGATCTCTTTACCCGCCATCCGGTTTGGCCAGCTAAGATAGCCTGTGTACCTGTCCATCCTTCGAAGCCATTTCCTCTTTACCCAGGGACCTACCCCGGGTAAAGATACAACCATACCCTTTATTCCCGAGAGGGGAACAAGTTCCAGAAAATCAAAGGGCAAAGCAACAATTGCAGGCGTTCCCATATGCATTATTTCAAAATTGTTCGTTCCTGGTTGAGTTACAGCCATATGGGCACTTTCAAGGACAGCCCTTGATCCTGAAATTGTAGGAGCAAGACCCATATCTTCCCATTGCTTTTTTTCATCTTCAGTTACATCGGGGAGAAATGGAGTTATTACCTGGAGATCCGGCAATTCTCTCCGAAGTTCCACTACCATTTCTGCGAGAAAGAATCTGGCTTTTTCTCTGATTTTGGGTCTGCTTCCTGGAAAAAGGGCAATCCTGGTTCCTTTTCCAGTCTCCCAGGGGTTCTCTCCCGAATCCATTTTCAGGGCATCCAGAGTAAGATCTCCAACAAGTTCAACTGGAGATCCTGTTTTTCGGTTGATACTCTCTGCCATCCATTCAAAAGCGGAAAGAAGTACTTTACATTTATCCATCCCTTTTTTAGGTCCATAAGCATAACATATTAAAGGTTTATTTAAAAAACCGGCCAGGCCCCTTCCAAAAAGCAGATCTCCACCCAGCTGGATAACGAGATCGCCTTTTGCTCTCCTGAAATCGTGAAGGGTTTTAATAGTTCCGCAAGGTCCATGGATCTCATCCGATTCAATAAATCTGCAAAGCGCTTTTTCATTACCACTGGAAAACTGACAGGGTAAAAGCCACAGGATCACATAGTACCCTCTTCTCTTCAATTCAGCAGCGAGAGGTCGAGCCCAGCCCCACACTTCACCCGGACCATTTGACAGGATGATAACTTTTTTCATTGTCCTGATATCTCAAGTATGGAGCGGGCCCAGAAATCAGAAGCCCCTTCTGCGCCCATTCTATCCTTGAGATCACCGAGTATTTCATGAACCCGGACACGATAACTTTCATCAAAAACATACTTCTTCAGGCTTTCGATAATATTATCCACATTAACATCCTGTTGAAGGTATTCCGGAAAGATCATTTCATCAGCCATTATATTCGGAATCGAAATATAGGGAGCAGAGATAAGGAGTTTATAAATAAACCATGAAAAAGAGGCTCCTCTGTAAATCACGATCATGAATCTGTCGAGGAGCATTGATTCGACAGACACGGTTCCGCTGACTCCGATAACAGCCCTGGAAAGAGACATAATATCCCTGCCTGATCCCTCATAGAAATCCCATGGACTGATTTTTTTCTTCATATCTCTTTTAAGATCCTCGGGTAAAGTTGAAGATATTGAAAAAACAGGTTTCAGCGAGAGGTCTCTGATCCTGGAAGCACATTCCAATAGAACCGGGAGATGCTTTTTGATTTCGCCAGGCCTGCTCCCCGGGAGAAGAGTTATTGTGGCAGCTCTCTCTTCCTCTTTTACTATTCCTGTGGGAGGAGTAAAGTCCTTAAGGCTTTCAAGCATGGGATGGCCTTTCCATTTACTTTTAACTCCTTTGTCGAGAAGAAAGTCGTTCTCAAAGGAAAGAAGGGGGAGGCAGAGATCACAGTGCTCAGCCAGAATCGAACATCGGCCTTCCCTCCAGGCCCAAACAGTGGGTGGAACAAGATACACAATAGCACCCGAAAAACCTGCCCGACGCAGAGATTTAACCAGGGGAAGGTGAAAATCGGGACTATCAACCACAACTACTGTCTCTGGCAAATCTGAAAGAATTTTCCTGACCATGACATTTTTCAATCTGATCAATCGTGGAATTGACGGTAGAACTTCCAGGATCCCCATAAGGTGAAGTTCATGATAGCTCCAGACACTTACACCGCCTGCTCTTTCTGACTGTGGACCAAGCATTCCCCATAAGGTCCCATTGAAACCATTTTCTTTAAGAGACTTGATAAGAAGGGCGAGGTAATTATCACCTGAAACTTCTCCACAGCTCAAAAATATAGACAATTCTAAATACCTACTACTGCAATATCGAACATCGAGGCAAGCTCACAGAAGCTTTCCTTATCAAGGATGATTGTTTTATCCGCCTCAACAGCAAGACAGGTCAACCCTGATCTTTTCATATTTTCAAGAGTTGTTATCCCAACCGTTGGAAGATCAAACCTTTCGTCCTGTCCAGGCTTCATCATCTTGACCACAACCCCACCCCGACTAAGAGTTTCTGCCCTTTTCAAGGTTTCATCTGTCCCTTCCATGGCCTCGACTGCAACCACCGATCCATCAGAAATAACAACGGTCTGACCAAAGGAAAGAGGAAGCAGTTTCTTCATTATTTCGACTCCATAATGGATATCTTCTTGCTCCGCAGGGGTGGGTACTCTTCCACCGATATTGCCTGGATTAGCCAAAAGGTCCGGAATAAGATCCCTGTAT
Organism: Synergistales bacterium; assembly: GCA_963666205.1. GTDB lineage: Bacteria > Synergistota > Synergistia > Synergistales > JAFGMB01 > JAENYO01. Next base: position 2,542,403 of record OY762654.1, on the reverse strand, counting down.
GGAATAACATGGAGGCCCAGATCCTCAAAGGTAGCAATTATCATTCCCAATAAGCTGTGGTCATCTTTGATCTTAAGTCTAGAGAGCATTTCCCTGCCAAGATCATCCAGTACCTCAGGTTTGTAGATCAGGCTTTTGGGAACCATCCCCGCAAGAATTACAGAAACAATACCGCTGTGCTTGATATCGCCTATAATTCCCGCAAAATCCAGACTCTGCAAAGAACGTATTTCGATGTCCATTGTTTTGAACTCCGAATTATCTGCTCTCAGGGAATAAACGACACAATTAAAGGACCTGGATGTCAGACTCCTGCATATTTCCAGGGGCAGGCTTCCCTCACCGGCAATCAAAGCGATCTTTTCTTTCATTTTTTCCTACCTTTTAAATAATAATATTTTAATAATTTACCCTTCGGGCAAGAAAAGTCCCAAAAAACAAAAAGATAATATTGGGAAGCCAGGCAGCCAGAAATGGAGGAAGGCCACCTGCCTGACCAAGTGCCCGGCAGATGGACATAACAACATAGTAAGCAAAAACAATAATGATGCTCAACCCAAAACCGACACCAGGTCCTGTCCGTTGCGGCCTTACACCCAGTGCCGCCCCGACAAGGGCCAGAACAAGTGTAGCCCATGGAATTGCTAATCTCAGATGATACATCACTTTTAAAGGCAGGAGATTCGCTCCCTGGGACTTGAGAAGATTTATATGGGCAGAAAGCTCAAAGAGACCCATATCTTCCGGATCACGGGATGCGCTGGCCACCTGACCTGGATTAAGCTCCAGTGATATCTTCTGATTTTTGAACTTGTAGAGAATATTAACCTTACCATCAGATGTGACATCGAACACTTCTCCCTGCTCCAAAGTCCATTCTCCATTTTTCCAAATGCCCTTTTCCGCAGTGGTTATCTTTCTCAAATGTCCCTTTTCAAATTCCTGAATAAGGATCTCACTCATTATTCCAAGGCGAGGTTTAAGCATGTTGATGTAAATAACACGGTTAAGGCGGCCTCCACTTTCTTCGCGTAGAAAGATCCTTTCCTTAAGTAGGGATGGCCTTTCTTTTGCGACTTCATAGCGCATAATGTTATCGGCCGCCCTGTTTGCCATTGGAACGACGGTCTCATTGAATATAAGGGCAACTGCGCCAATGAAAAAAGCGGAAATGATGACAGGTCTTATTATCCTCTGAAAGGCGACTCCTGATGCTTTAAGGGCTATGAGTTCACTATTGGCCGAGAGTCTCCCAAAACTAAGCAAGGTTGAAAGGAGACATGCCATCGGCAGGGTAAGCGTTATCACTGAAGGCAGTTTATAAGTGAAAAGCCTGGCTACGACCCAGAATGATACACCCTTTTCGATTATCAGGTCTGCGATATCAAAAAGCAGGTCACCAGCGACCATGATAACAGTGAATGACATAACACCAAAAAAGAATGATCCAGAAAGTTCTTTTATTATGTATCTGTCCAGAATCATACTTTTAGACATTCTCATTGATATTCTCCTGAAAGGCTAGGCTGTTCATATAAAGTATTTTTTCGCAGATCTCACGAACAGCACCATGACCACCCTGAGAGGAAGTAACATGGTCCGCTGTCTTTTTTACAGCAGGCCTGGCATTTGCCACAGCAAAGCCCAGACCTGCCCATTCCATGCAGTCTATATCATTTACGTCATCACCTGCGAAGGCTATTTCCTCTCTTGAAACATCCAATTCCTCCGCAAGATCTTGAAGAACTCTCAGTTTATTCAGAACACCGTTATAGAGCAAAGAAATACCAAGTTCTTTTGCTCTCAGTTGCGTAGCCTTTGAGTAACGGCCGCTTATTATAGCTACATGGACAGAACTCTTCTGCAGAAGGACAATACCCATTCCATCCTGAATGTCGAACCTTTTAAATTCGATGCCACTACCGTCGATGTAGACTCCACCGTCAGTGAGGGTGCCATCTACGTCGAGTACAAGGAGTTTAATCATTACCTGATGAGTTAATAATAACTTTGGGCCAGAATTCCACGCCTCTTTTTGAACCCCTGAGAAAATCAAGGATTTCATCCGTAAAGGGATTACCTGACATTGTTTCCTCTATTTCGGAAATAGCCTTTCTGAATGGAAGTCCCGAATGGTAGAGTGATTTATATAAAGATTTGACAGCCGATCGATGGGAAGCATCATAACCGGCTCTTTTGAGGCCAACCCTGTTGATTCCGAAGATCCTGCCAGGGTGTCCATCTACAAGCATAAAAGGAGGTATATCCTTCACTATTTTGGAGAGGCCGCCAACCATGCAGAGCCTTCCTATCCTGACAAACTGATGAACCCCGGCTATCCCGCCTATAACAGCATTATCTCCAACTGATGAATGTCCCGCAAAACCAGCTTTGTTGGCAATGGTTACGTTATTGCCTATTTTGACATTGTGGGCGAGATGAACTCCTTCCATGAGAAAACAGTCATTCCCTACAGAGGTACAGGAACCCTCTCCTGTAGAACGGTTTATGGTTACATTTTCTCTTATAATATTATTGTTTCCGATAAGGACCCATGTTTCTTCTCCCTTGAAATCCCTATCCTGAGGATCCCCTCCAAGAACAGTATTTTCATAGACATTACAGCCATGTCCCATTTCGACATAGTCATGGACAGAAACAAAGGCTTTCAGTTCTGTGCCGGCTCCTATTCTTACTTTATCCGAGACAACACAGTAAGGTCCTATCCTCACCCCATCTTCAATCTCTGCTTTGGACGATACTAAAGCGGTCGGATGAATTTCCACTGTCATATCTTCTACTCCTCCAGGTTCAGGCTTCTGGCCACAAGGAAACTGTAGTCACCTTCAGCTGCCAGATCTCCATCAACAGTTGAAAAAGCATGAACTTTCCCGACCCGGCCTCTGCGTTTTGTTATTTCTGCCGTTGTTATAAGCTGGTCACCAGGTCTTACAGGTCTTCGGAATCTTGCCTTTTCTATACCAGTGAGATATGTAACCATACCTTGAAGCTCGGGATCCGCAACTATCATCATTGCAGCTACCTGTCCCATAGCTTCAAGGATAAGAACTCCCGGCATTACAGGTTCTCCCGGGAAATGTCCCTGGAAGAAGGGTTCATTTATTGTTACATTCTTCAATCCTTTGATCCGTCCATTCTCAAAATCGATTATCCTGTCCACAAGCAGCAGGGGATATCTATGAGGTAAAGAATCAAGGATCTTGTGTATATCCAGTATCATCTAAGGTCACTCCTTTTATAGGTTTATTCCCTTTTTTCTGATAAGTTTCCGGGCCAGCCTTAGGTGCAGTGAATGTCCTCCCCTGAAACAAACTACATGGAAACATGGTGGCCCATCAAGAATGGCAAGATCTCCGATAAGATCCAGGATTTTATGTCTTACAAACTCATCTTTGAACCTGAGTCCTCCCTCTGTCAGGACTTCCTCTTCCTTCACAAGGATAGCATTGGAAAGATCGCCTCCCCTGGCAAGACCCATTTGTCTCAGACTATCCATATCTTCCTCCAGGGCAAAGGTCCGTGCAGATGCGATCTCATTCAGGAAAGTCTCTGGAGAAACTTCCAGACTTTTCATCTGGGTTCCGATCATCCTGTTTTCATAGTCGATAACATAGGTTATCCTGAAAGATGAAGAAGGAAAGGCAAAGATAGAGCTTCCCTGTTCTTCCAGATCCACCCCCACAGGAAAAGCAATGGTTAAAGGCTTTACGTATTCTTTTTTTTCAAGAAAACCAGTCCTGTTGAGGAGATCAGCATAAGATCTTGCGCTTCCATCAAGGGAAGGGACCTCGATTCCCTTTTCAACACAGATCTCCACATCATCGACTCCGCACCCCCTCAGAGCAGCAAGAAGGTGCTCCACTGTTCCAAGTCTTATTCCTCCTGGAAAATGCAGTACCGTACCCCGGCCATCACCGCTGAAAGATGCATCTGCAAGGGAAAACGTGGATTTCATAAAATTGAATGAATAACCATTTCCACTGCTCGGCTTAAGGATTATCCGGGATCTTTCGCCTGTATGAAGACCTGTTCCTTCGAAAGAGACCGCTTCTTTTAAAGTTTTTCGATATCTCAATATATTATTTATCTCCCTTATCCAGACTGGAAAGGATCTTTTCCAGGGTCTTCACTTTCTGGAAAAGCTCTGGAAGTTTCTGGATCATGGCCAGAGTTCTATAGTTCTTTCTGTGATCACGGGCAGGAAAACCGGAAACCACGGCACCAGGGGGAACATCCTTTATGGCTCCTCCCATAGCGGCTACCTGGGCTCCTTTCCCAACCCTTACGTGATCCGCTGTGCCACTTCGAGCTGCCATAATCACGCTGTCTTCAAGAACAGAACTTCCAGCGATCCCTGTCTGGGCAACCAGGAGGCAACCCCTGCCGATATCAGTATTATGGCCAATATGAACATGATCATCTGTTTTAACCCCATCACGGATAACAGTGTCACCCAGAGTTCCTCTGTCCACTGTACAACATGCACCGATCTCTACATTATCACCTATGATGACCCTTCCGACCTGCGGTATCTTTATCGGCTCCGCGCCATCAGATGATGGAATAAAACCAAACCCGTCAACACCTATGACACTATTGGCATGAATTACTGCCTTTTTCCCAATAAAAGTTTCATGATATATAACCGCTCCCGGCTCGATAAAAGAATCCGCTCCCACATGGACGTCCCTGCCTATATATACATTCCCTTCCAGGACAGCACCGGAAGCTATAACAGCGTTTTCGGCAACAATACAATTGGGACCTATCAAAACAGAAGGGTCCACCTTTGCGCTTTCAGAAACCACCGCGGAGGGATGTATTCCGAAAGCTGAAACCGGACTATGTATTACCATTGACAGCAACTCCGCCAGGGCAGCCCTTGGATCTTTTATTTCTATACCTTTTCTGGATGGAGAAAAGAACCCCTCAGGAGCAACTATAAGAGATTCATCAGCTACTTTACCAAGTTCCTTCTGGGACCAGATTACACAGATAACATCTTTCCCTGACTCTGAGGGTATACTGATTCCTGATACAATTTCATCTTCGGGGCCATGGACCTTTCCTCCGACTCTGGCAGCCAGTTTCCCCAATGTTGTTATTTCACAGAAAGAGCGAATGGGACACACCCCCCTAAAGATTGTTAATCACCTTAAGACTCAAAGAGTCATCGTCCCTGTCATCATAATGGAGCTCAAGGGAAAAATACTGGTTGACCTTCCAGCCAAGTCCCCAGTCATGGTTGGACCTGTCGCTATATCGCCAGGTAAAATAGGGCTTGTTATATCCCCCCTGGTAGACAAACCTCCACCATATATCATCATCTAAAGTTGAATATTCAGCTCCCACCCATATTCGATCGAATGGAGACCAGATAAGGCCCCATCTTGTTTCTATATCCAGATCATTCAGTTCTGTAAGAAATTCTCCATAAAGCTCGACATTCCAGTCAGGAAAGATCCGGGCACGTCTTCCAAGATGTATCCCCAGTTCTCCATATTTTTCATCAGTACCAACATAAGCCGCAAACCAGGCATAAAGACTATATTTTGAACTTTCAACACTTGCATTAAGTTTAGAGATCTGCTCTGGAGAAAAATCAACATTGACCCTTGCCCTGGCTCTTTCTACAGTATTACGTTGGAGAAGAAAGGCCTGGATCTCTTCTTCTATTTCTGCTTTATGCTGCTCAGACCAGGCTACAGGAAGCCCTATAAGGCCTGATTGACCGGTAAGGATGCTCTCTTTCAGTCTGTTCTGAAGAATTATTGGAATAGAACCGGAATCGATTACCGGATCAAGAGCAAGTATAAGGGGGGGACGAGGTGTAAATCCAATTTGTAAAGTTGCCTTTGATCCATCAAGTTTTATCAGTATATCAGGATCCCAACCAGCTAATCTTCTGTTTACAGTAAGGAGGATAACCTCTCTTAGTGAGTGATCTGCCCAACCAAGGCCATCCAGCGGAATCTCTTTGACAAAAGATAAAAGTTCCCGTTCTATGCCATTCACATCATCGTAAAACCACTTCAGGCCTTGTTCAGTCAGTTTTGGAAAAGATATTTTCACATCCCATTCAACTGTTTCCAGGCTTCTGAAAGATACAAAGACCTCCTGACCCTTTTTGTCAATGGAAGATATTCCATAACCCCTTAACAGTTTGGGGGCTACAATCCGAAGAGTCTCCACCTTGTCAAGGCCTGAATCAGAAACCTGGATTTCCGACCAGACGGCATTGAGGGTCTTTTCTGCAACGGGTTTAAGCCATTGAGGGAACCCAGTTGCAGTCACAGAAGCATATGTGGTGGAAACTGAAACAGAAACAAGGGCCACAGCGACAAAAAGCGCTGCAGCCCAAGGTCTAATTCCCATATATATCTCCTTTTTACTAGAACATGTCTCCAAAACCGAAGTGAGTTTTGGATTCAAATTCTCCTTCACCGTAGTCGACCCTGAGATTCCCCAGAGGTGTTTTGACCCTTATACCAAAACCATAGGAATCATAAAGGTCTGAGAAACTGAAACTTTCACCCAGGTTGTTATCCCATGCATTACCTATATCGTAAAAGAATACCACACCAAAGTTCTTATCTATGGGAACACGGAATTCAAGATTTCCAAGGAGCATCTCATCTCCTTCAAACTCATCATCTTCGTATCCTCTCAGAGTTCTGGAACCTCCCACTTCATACTGCTCGGCAAAGGGGACTTCTCCTGAAGAAAAACCGGCCCTCAATCTTGCGGCAATAATAGCTGGATTATCTTCATCACCTATCTGGGCATCAATAATATCCCCCAGACCGAAAACAGGCATATAATATCTCACTGTAAACCAGTACTTGGTAAAATCATACTCCCCACCAAGTACTTCCCATGCCTTTTCAATATTCAGATCTTCAACATCGCCGTGCTTATAGGATAAGTATGGATTGATATTATTATTCGTCACTGTCAACAGGGTAGAAAAAACAGTTCCGTCAATGAATTCTTCCCTCAGGATATTTTCTATCTCTTCTTCTGTTGCATCAACAGAGACAATGTTTGAAATTTCCGTATCTCTCCAGTCGAGGGTAAGGAACCAGCTTAATTTATCATCATTGGGGAATTTTTTGCCGAAACCCACATAGCCTCCGGTTTTATCCTCATCGTAATCAAACTGTTCGACACCATCATCCCAGTATTCTCTTTCACTCCAATCCCTCATATAGACTCCAACTTTCCAGGAATAGATATCACTATCCATGTAGGGTTGGGAATATGAAGCCCAATACTGTTCATCGTCACCAAGTTCAAAACCAACTTCGAACTTCTGGGCAAGACCTTTCCAGTTCGAATCGCCATAACTTACTCCACCGCTCCAGCCACTGCTGCTACCGTGCCCGATGGTAAAGCCTATATTTCCAGTCTTGGCTTCCTGTACTGTGACAATAATATTGGTTGCATCTGGATCTTCAGAAGCTTCAAATCCCACGCTGACATCCTCAAAAAATCCGAGAGCATTGATCTTGTTTATAGAATGGCGTAAAAGAGTGCTATTAAAGAGATCTCCCTTTTTCAAGGTAATATAACGTTCAATTACCCTGGTCTTGGTCTTGGTATTACCCTGTATGATTATTTCGCCTATTGTTGGTTCTATTAACGTAACATTGATAATACCGCCTTCGATACCAACATCTGCTATCTTGGTAAGAACATAACCGTCCTTATCGTACTTTTCCTTGATCCGCTGGAGATCGTGGCGGAAAAACACTCTGTTGAAGATAGAACCCGGGGTAGTAAATACCAGTTCCATAAGTTCTTCATCAGAATAAACAGTATTGCCCTCAAATCTTATTTCTTCCACTACCGGATTTTCCTTGACCTGAAAGACAACTTCCACTCCTCCAGCCAGAGGGGCAAACTTTACATCAACGAAGGAGAAGAAACCAAGATCATATATGGCCTCAACATCTGTCTTTATCTGCTCCTGCTCCAGGAACTCCCCGATCTTTGTATTAACGACTGCAAGAATATGTTCGGATACCACTTTTTCATTACCCTCTACATTGACCGCAGAAACGACAGGTTCCGCTGCAAAAGCCTGTGTAAAGGCCATAAAACATATAATAACTCCAAGAAATAAGATACTTCGTTTCAAAAAATTCCTCTCCTTCCCCGCAAAGGGTTATCTCTGTCTTTGAATCTTTATTGCAGGCTCTGATTCTCTGAGAGCTTCCTCACCTATCTGAACAAGAGCGATAAGACTTTCCAGAGTCAGTGATTGCTCAGGAGGTTTTACTGTCTCGCCATTGTTGGCAGTAACGGCGGGTGAGGTTACGGCTCCAGAAGGAGAAAGAGCGTTCCCTTTTTCTTTCTCTGAACCAGGGTCCATGTCAGCCTGTCTAATGATAGTCGACTGACCCTGATCAGTAAAGGTTGATTCCCTGAATCCATTTTCACTTAAACTATTTCTCAATGCTTGGAGGAGCACTTCCTCTTCATCGTTTATGAACTCGACAATATGGTTATCACGGCCAATTTCCGGTAAAACACTGCTCATGTTAAGTCTGGATAATGGCATGGCAGAAGCAAAGATTATCAGGAGAGCAAGTACTCCGGCTCTGGTTGCATTGGCGAGAAGGTTGCAAAACCTGGCTCTGTCATTCTTTTCCTGATTTTCAACAATTGACCACAGCTCCTTACGAGCCATTTCCATCTCTGCATTAGCACATTCCATTTCGGCAAGAGCATTCTCCCAGGAACCTGATCTACAAGCAATGAGGCATCTTTCAAGCCATTTTTGGACCTTTCTGATCTGTTTATCCATCAAGATCACTCCCCAAAAAACAAAAAGCCTGGTACTACCTCATCTTTATCACCATTTAGGTTTCTTTTTTGGCATCTTCAAGTCCCAACCAATTTCTCAGTCGGAAAATACCCTTTCTTTTTAATCTATAAACATGGCTCAAATCCATCCCTTTATTGAAAGCGATCTCTTTCGCCTCCCTGCCCTGTATAACCATTGAAGAAATCACTTCGGCTTCCCTTTCCGGTAATACTTTCAGGCCTTGACTTATAGAAATGAGATCATCGATCTTATCTGGAGAAAAGGGATCTCTCAAATCCATTAGAGATTCATCAACAGGACATGGAGCTCGTGATTCCTTTCTCTGAATAAAATTGACCATCTGTCCCTTGATCCTGTAAAAAGAATAAGTGGTAAAGCGGGATTTTCTGGCGGGGTCAAACTTGTCAACAGCCCTGATAAGGGCAATCATGCCTTCCTGAATAAGGTCAGGGAAAATAGAGTTGGATACAGTGAATTTTTTTGCCATCCAGAAAACCAGCGGGCGATAAGCAAGTATTAATTCCTCTCTTGCCTTTTCATCTCCTTCACTGGCCCTGAGCCACAGGGAGGTTTCTTCTTCGAGGGACAGATTGGCGCTGGTATCTTGTTTATCGGACGGATTATGCATGACAACCCTCCATAAAAGGATCGATGATGACCAAAAACCTCAACTATTTTAACAGTATGAGCACATAATGTCTAAAAAGGGATCGGTAAAGATGTAAGTGTATTTTCATCGGCAAGGATATGTAACTGATCGTTTAAAAACGCAAGGGAAGATCCCCTTTCCCAGACATCGATCCCTGAAAGAGAACAATTGTTTATTTTCATTCTCCATACAAGGGACGGATCCATTCCAAGCAGATGGACCAGGGTCAGGCGTATGGTACCACCGTGACATATGACAAGTATCCTCTCTGCATCCAATGAAAGCATCTCATTGAAAGCATTGGAAACTCTATGCAGGGCATGGTGAAAGCACTCACCCCCCGGGGGGGTGTATCGAGAGGGGTCTTCTCGCCACCTGTGGTAGTATTTCCCATATTTTTCCTCTATTTGCGTAACAGACATTCCCTCCCAGGCTCCAAAACCTATCTCGGAAAGAGCGGGGTGAATCTGGACTGTATTTCCGTTCAGCAGAGATCCGGCAATTATCTTCGATGTTTCCATCGCCCTTGCCTGGGGACTTGAAATTATCCGTTCCCATAAGCCTCCGGCCAATCTCAGTGATGTTCTGCGAGCCTGTTCCCTGCCGACAGCATTAAGGGGGATGTTGCTCGAACCCTGATATTTCATGGAACTGTTCCAGTCTGTTTCTCCATGACGGACAAGCATTAATCGTTTTAAAAGCAAAACAGGCCTCCTTGTCTCAGAACCTTATCGATCAACAATAGAAAGGAGAATCTTTTTATCCATAAAAAAAAGTCACTCTCTGTACAGAGTGACCTGGAATTCAAGGATGGAGCCGGCGGGCGGACTTGAACCGCCGACCTGCGCATTACGAGTGCGCTGCTCTACCAGCTGAGCTACACCGGCGTTTTCGTATTATGATAAAAAAATGGCGGTCCCAACGGGATTCGAACCCGTGTCGCAGCCTTGAAAGGGCTGTGTCCTAGGCCTCTGGACGATGGGACCGCTTTAGTGGTGAGCCGTGTGGGATTCGAACCCACGACACCCGGATTAAAAGTCCGGTGCTCTGCCAGCTGAGCTAACGGCTCATATCAAGCTCGAAAAGTATATACATGGTAGCCTTGTGTGTCAAGAGTTGAATCTAACTATATTTATAAAATAACTTCAAGAAAATATCAAAATCTTTTTATCACTGGAAACTTATCTCCTCAAACAGTATAGTTCTTTCTTCAAGGATTTCCATTATGGTTCCCCATAATAGATCTGTCTCACTATGGATATATGATGACACTTCAAGAAATTCTACCAATGTGGTGATTGTAACAATCCCTGCCAGTATTATATCAGCTCGGCGGGGGTCAAGACCGATCACGCCAATTCTTTCTGTAAACGGTTTCCTGAAAAGGGTTGCCAGTTTAATCAGGTCTGAATGTTTTATCTCAGATCCATGGATCTTAGAGGGCGAATAGGCCTCTACAGGTATGCGTTTCAACATCATCGCGATGGAGGAAGAAGTCCCTCCAAGCCCGACTATCCTTCTGTCAGAACCAATATCCAGACCATTCAAGGTAGCTCGTACATATTCTCTCAATCCAGAAGAGTCATGACCGAACATATTAGTCATTCTAACTGCCCCGAGGGGAAAGGAAATACCTCCATTTGAGGTACAGATCTCTAGGCTTCCTCCACCAAGGTCAAAAACAACCGAATCACACCCGAATGAAGAAACTGCCCCCCTGAAACTCCTCCTTGCTTCTTCTTCTCCTGACAGCACATCCAGATGGATACCCGCTACTTCCTCAATTCTTCTGATAACAGCATGGCTGTTGGAGGCAGCACGAAGAGATTCCGTAGCGAAAAGAAATCTATTTTCACAGGGAATGCCATAGTGATCCAGTTCTTTTATGACTTTCGATACAGCATTAAGGGTCCTGGAAACAGCATGATCCAGAAGCATAGTATTACCTTCTCTAATTCCTTCGGTTATTCTGGTAATTTGGGAAGAAGAGGAAAGATAATGTAATCTTCCATTATTTTCTTCAACTACCAGGTGCCTTACAGAATTAGAACCTATATCGACAGAAGCAAATATCAAATTATTTTCCTCTCCTGTGTTTTCCACAACTGCCGCAGGGGAAATCACATGCACTATCACAATTTACGAAGGGGAAATGTTTCACAAGCCATTTACCACCCGGATGGAAGCCCAGAGCAAGCCATGCTCCCACCTGAAGATGAAGACACTTCATTGTCGGCGTTGTGTTTTCCCTTATTCCCCCTATTATCGAACGGTTTAGGCTTTCCCACTTGTTCCTCTCGTAAATTCTAAGAAATTTTCTTTCTCCCCGGGAAAGAAGGGACATTCTTATTGTTCTTAGGTACATGTTATATTCAGACCATGTTTCTTTTCTGTTCAACATGAATAGTTCAAGGGATTTGACCCCACCTCGGGATTCCCATTCTCCACATTTTTTAACAAGCCAGGGACATGTAAGCCAGAAAGTAGTGGGAAAGGGTTTAAGTCTGAAAACCGGTCTGCATATTATGACCTGAGGGAAACCCCAGATACATCGTTTGGCTGTTGCAACTATAATGGATGGGGAAAAGTTGCGTTTTTCCATCTGTCTTTTTATAGCCTCGATATCCGGGGGAGTCGACCGGGAAGGACAAAAAAGGGGGCTTTCGCCCCTTTTTCTGTTCGTCATATAATGATTCATTTGGGTTTCTTCGGCCTTTTCTTTCCCGATCTTGCATTATTCGCCCTGTTGTTGATATCTGCTATCTTCATCTCACTGACCTTCATAAAGGAAGACAGCTTTTTTTCAAAACTTTCCGGACCTGAACTAACAGGCTCCTTACGGGGCGCTCGGGGCGGCCTTGTGGACCTTGAAGGCGGCTCTTCCATCTGTTTGATAGAGAGATCTATCCGTCCCTTCTCATCCACTTTGATGATCTTGGCGGATATTTTTTCATTAGCGTTTATAACATCCTCTACTTTTTTTACGTACTTGTAAGACAGCTCCGAAATGTGGATCATTCCTTTTTGCCCCGATGCAAGGCGCACAAAAGCACCATATGGCATGACCTGCTCCACCGTACATTCAACAACTTCTCCCACTTCGACGGGTAAGTTATTTTGAACTTTCTCTTCTAACATGTGAAAATCGAACCTCCAACTGAAAAATAAAAATACAGGATCTTTAATGATGATCAACAGAAAATCCAATAGTCAAAGACGGTTTACACTATGGACATACCACCTCCGGCCATATAAACCAGACGTATAATTCCTTCAGGAATTGGCGAAAAGGGACTATTAGGGGAATTATACCAGAATATCGTCGGGTGAATAATGTTTTTTCAGACCAGCACATGGATATACCCCTTTAAACCTCTTGTCAGACAGAAAGAAATTTTTTCTGTTCCTGAAATTAATCGTTGAAAATACCCAGTTCTTCAACAAACAGGGGACTCAGGACTTTGATGAATGTGCCCTTCATACCCAGACTTCTACTCTCAATTATGCCAGCACTTTCCAGCTTTCTCAAGGCATTTACTATCACACTTCTTGTAACACCGACTCTATCTGCTACTCTACTTGCGATAACTACCCCTTCATAGGTTCCAAGTTCTTTGATTATATGCTTGACAGATTCTACTTCCGAATACGAAAGGGCTCGCATGGCCATCTGTACAACAAGCCTTTCTCTCGCTCTCTCTTCAATACTTCTCGTCCTGTCATGAAGTATTTCAATTCCCACAAGGGTAGCAAGGTATTCAGCAAGGATAAGATCCTTTGTAGTGAAAAGATCGAAGAAACGGACGAGGAATAGAGTTCCCAGACGCTCTGCCGAGCCATAGATGGGTACATAAAGTAGATGTTTTTCCGGCGTATTGCCAGTATCTACATCATCAAAAAGGTAACCATCAGTTTCACTGATGTATGATTCCCTGTGCTGGTTCATTTTTTCAACAAAGCTTTCAGGCATAAATCCATTGTGCAGAAATTGCAGGATCGTATTGGAGCGGTATTCAGTTATCCAGGAATGCCCCAGGATACGCCCATCCCTGTTGATAATATAAACATTAGCGGTCATAAACTCACATAGAAGCTTGGCAAGTTTACTGTAATCAGGCTTGGTCCCTTCTCTCCTACTCTGAAGGGCCCTTCCGACAAGCCTTGTCTTTTCCAGAAGATCCCTCATCTCGTGACCTTCATCTATTATATGGCTGTCGTTTAACATGTTTTTTTCTTCCTTTACCATTGTACAAATCCCTCCTGAAAATTAATAATTTAATAGTTAGAGCAGATATCTGCGTATATCCGTATCTTTAACCAGAGATCCCAGTTTGTCATTAACAAAAGCTTCATCTATAGAAAGAGTTTCATCTTCATGCTCAGGAGCATTGAAGCTTATATCTTCCAGAAGCTGTTCTATCATTGTATGCAATCTTCTTGCACCAATATTCTCCATTTCATGGTTTATTTTTTCTGCAAATAGAGATATAGCTCTGATGCCATCATCTGTAAACACCAGATTTATCTTCTCGGTTCCCAGAAGAGCCTGATACTGCTTTATCAGACTATTCTCGGGCTCCACAAGTATCTTTGAAAGATCTTCTTTCGAAAGAGCCTGCAATTCAACCCTTATGGGGAAGCGACCCTGGAGTTCCGGAACAAGATCTGAGGGTTTTACCTTCTGAAATGCTCCAGCACTTATAAAAAGAATATGGTCCGTATGGACAGTCCCATATTTTGTCTGGACAGGACACCCCTCTACGACCGGTAGAAGATCTCTCTGAACTCCTTCCCTGCTTACATCAGGGCCTCCCGCAGATCCTCTAGCCACAACTTTATCTATCTCATCGAGAAAAACGATCCCCTCCTGCTGCACCTTTTCAAGGGCGATCCGTGTAACCTCTTCCATATCGATGAGTTTCTCTGCTTCTTCGGACTGAATAACCCGTCTTGCCTGAGAAACTTTCATTCTTCTTCTCTTTGTCTTTTTGGGAAGCATTCCTCCCAGCATCTCACCAATATCGATGCCCATCGAATCAAGGCCAGCTCCCCCAAGTATGGGAATGCCCATCTGAGAACTCTCCTGGACCTCTATCTCCACTTCTCTATCATCAAATTTCCCAGCCCGTAACATGGCAAAAAGCTTGTTCCTCGTGGATTCTCTGATTCTGTCTTCCTCTTCCACTCCTGGTTCTTCTTCCTCTTTCACCTTCTCCTGTTCCCCCCCGGTAAAAACCTTCATAAAATCAGGGACCATCGATCTCTTTTTGGGTTGTGGAAGGAGAAAATCGACTAACCTCTGTTCAGCCAATTCAGCAGCCTGAACCTGGACTTCTTCCATTTTATGCTTCTTGACCATCTGAATGGAGGCTTCAGTGAGATCCCGGATAATGGATTCGACATCTCTACCCACATAACCCACTTCGGTAAACTTGGTAGCCTCTACCTTCACAAATGGAGCCTTTACAAGTTCTGCAAGTCTTCTGGCGATCTCTGTTTTTCCGACCCCGGTAGGCCCTACCATCAGAATATTCTTAGGCGCAATTTCTCTAGCCATTTCCTCAGGAAGCATTCTTCTCCGAATGCGGTTCCTCAATGCAATGGCAACAGCTCTCTTGGCCTTATCCTGGCCTACAATGTATCGATCCAGAAATTCAACGATGCTTGATGGAGTAAGGCCCATTTCAGTCATTATAGACATCAGCCCAACACCTCCACTGTTACAACATTATCCGTATAAATACAGATCTCGGAAGCAAGCTCTATGGACCTCCTGGCTATCCTTTCAGCAGCCCAGTCGCTTCCTTCCATAAATGCCCTGGCAGAAGACAGGGCAAACCCTGCTCCAGAACCTATAGCAGCAACATTATTCTCAGGTTCCAGAATATCACCTGCACCTGAAAGAAGAAGGGTCTGTTCTCCATCAGCGACAAGCATCATGGCTTCAAGTCTCCTCAGGGCACGATCCATCCTCCAATCCTTAACCATTTCAACCGCAGCTCTCATAAGGTTGCCGCTGTATTCGTCAAGTCTTTTTTCAAATCTTTCCATAAGGGTCATGGCATCAGCCGTACTTCCGGCGAACCCTGCCAGGACATTCCCGTCGTAAAGGCGTCTGACCTTACGAGCTCCGGCTTTTATAATCTGTTCTCCCAAGGTAACCTGGCCATCACCGGCCATGGCTACCTGATTTCCTTTCCTCACACACAAAATGGTAGTGCCTTTGAACAAATCAATCCTCTCCTCCAGCCCGTGGATGGGCTTCAAGGTAACTTTTCTTAAGATGTTCTGCTGTTACAGTAAGATACCTCTGGGTCGTAGCAAGACTTTCGTGACCCAATAGTTCCTGAAGAACCCTCAGGGAGGCCCCTCCCTCAAGCATATGGGTAGCAAAACTGTGTCTGAGCATGTGTGGGGTAACTCCGGATAAACCCACTCTCATTGCAGCTTTTTTCACTATGCGGGAAATCGTTCTTACTGTTATATGTCCTCCATTCCTTCCTGGAAAAAGAAATTCTCCTGGTTCGGAAGGACATTGCTTCCATTCTTCAAGAGCCTTTATAGAATAAGATCCCAAGGGCACTATTCTTTCCTTGTTACCCTTGCCCTTTATCCGGATCCACCTCTCAACAACATCGAGATCACCCCAACGTATCGAGGCGACCTCTGCAATTCTTAAACCGCTACCATATAAAAGTTCGAGTACTGCTCTGTCTCTATGGAAATTTTCACCTTCGACACCCTTTTCAAGCATCATGGAAACATCTTCCCTGGGAAGAGCCCTGGGAAGGACAGATGGCAACTTGGGCCCCCTGATCCCCATTGATGGATCAGATCCGATCTCTCCCCTGTCCATCAGGTAAACGAGCCATCCCTTGATCGCTGACAGTTTCCTTGCAGCGGAGGTTCTGGCGTAACCGAAACCCAGAATATCTCTTATAAAGGAACGAATATGCTGCCTGGTTATTTCATCAGGTTCCTTAACACCTTCATTATCCAGATAATCCATAAACTGGGAAAGATCCACAGCATAGTTCGTAACGGTATGTTCTGAGGATTTCATCCCAACTCTTAGATGATTAAGGAAAGAATCCACCTTTGCTGATAATTTTTCTTCCATAGACATCATTTTACACTATTTTCTAGATTCTCACTACTATTCGAAACTGTCGAATAATAAAGTTTTGCCAGAATTTTGAACATAAACTATTCGAGGAAGAAAACAGGAAGGATAACAATAGAGTTAATTTTGCTCTAGTGAAGCGATGAAACGATCCAGGGCTCCGCAAGCCCTTTCGGCAACAGCCTGGCATCTTTCCGGGCGTTTCCGGATCTTCATCTCAAGTTTGGGAAGGATTCCAAGGTTAACGTTCATGGGTCTGAAAGATTCAGGGTCCGCATCAGAGAGATAATTCAGAAGGGAACCAATAGCAGTTTCACGGGGCCAGCTGAGCATCTCCCTATCCATAAGGAATGCAGTCATATTAAGACCAGCAACAAGTCCCATGGCAGAACTTTCCATGTAACCTTCCACACCTGTTATCTGGCCTGCAAGAAAAACATCATTCCGGGCCTTAAGCCTGAGATATTGATCCAGAACAATGGGAGCATTTACATATATGTTTCTGTGCATCACTCCAAGACGGGCAAATTCAGCATGAGCAAGGGCAGGGATCATTCTTAAAACTTTCTCCTGTTCTCCCCATTTGAGGTTTGTCTGAAATCCCACCATGTTATAAAGAGTTCCTTCCCTGTTGTCCTGTCTTAGCTGAACAACAGCAAAAGCTTCTTTACCTGTAGATGGGTCCGGAAGTCCAACAGGTTTCAGAGGTCCGAAACGCAGTGTATCCTTACCTCTCGAGGCTATGATCTCAATGGGAAGACATCCCTCGAAATAACGAAGATCCCGTTCAAACTCATGTCTCGGGGCTACCTCTGCAGATATGAGAGCTTCCTGAAATGCATCATATTCATCTTCGTTCATCGGACAATTTAGGTAATCATTTCCCCTTCCATATCTTCCTCCCCAGAAAGCCTTGTCCATATCAACAGATTCGAGCAGAATAACCGGAGCTACCGCATCGAAAAAATAAAGATATTCTCCTCCTGTTAAAGAACTTAGTTCTTTTGAAAATTCAGGGCTGGTAAGGGGACCCGTAGCGATTATTGATGGTCCCTCAGGGATGGAAATACAGTTTTTCCTTTCGACAGTGATCAAAGGATGAGTAGAGATCTTTTCTGTAACAAGATCAGCAAAGATCTCTCTATCTACTGCCAGGGCATTCCCCGCAGGAACGGAGGAATGATCGGCACAATCCATTATCAGACTATTCATCTTCCTCATTTCTGCCTTGAGTATCCCTCCGGGACTCGTCAAGGCATCAGCACCCAGAGAGTTACTGCAAACAAGTTCTGCAAATTTCCCGGTCTGGTGGGCCGGAGTGAAAGACAGCGGTCTCATTTCATAAAGAAGAACACGTATACCTTTGGTTGCCAGTTGCCATGCTGCCTCGCTTCCAGCCAGACCTCCACCTACTACTGTTACGGTTTGGGGGTAAATATTACTTTTCATTATCGGTATTTTTCACCTTTTCAGATCCACATTCCGGGCATATCGGATGTTTTTTCCCAGGTTTTTTGAACATAGGTCCACCACATTCAGGACAATTATCCCCTGTTGGAGCATCCCAGGAAACGAAATCACACTCAGGATAGCGGGAGCATCCGTAAAATGTCCTTCTTTTGCCTTTTTTACTTCTGCGTTTTATTACCTCGCCACCCTCAGTATCTCCGCACTTGGGGCACTTGACACCGATCTTGTCCAGGATTGGCCTGCTGAATCTGCACTTCGGGTATCCCGAACATGCAATGAATTCACCAAATCTACCTCTTTTCTTTACCAGAGGTTCTCCACACTCAGGGCAATCTTCACCTATAGGCTCAGGGGGGGGCAGAGCAACCCGCTCCGCCTTTTCAGCAACATCCATTGTTTTACTGAAGTCGTTCCAGAAGTCAGAGATAACACCAAGCCACTGCCTGTTGTTGTCTTCAATATCATCAAGGTTCTCTTCCATCCTGGCCGTAAAGCTGACATCTACAATAGCAGAGGAGCTCTGCTCATTGAAATACTTGAGAAGAAATCCATCAACTGTCATACCCAGAGGAGTTGGCATAAGCCTTTTATTTTCATCTTTTTCCACATAGTCCCTGTCATAAAGGGTCTCAACGATCGTGGCATAGGTGGAGGGACGGCCAACACCCTTATCTTCCAGAGTTTTTATCAATCTTGCTTCGGAATAGCGAACAGGAGGTTTAGTGAAACGCTGATCCTTTTCCACAGAATCTACAGTCAGATTTTCCCCCGTCTCAGCGATCGGGAGACTTTCATCTTTGAGATCCAGAGGCCATACAGCACTCCAGCCATCAAAGATAAGACTTGCTCCCGTCTGACGAAGACCATAGGGCCCGCTTTCAGCATCAAGACTACTGCTGGCTACCACTGCAGGTGCCATCTGCGAAGCGAGATATCTTTTCCATATTATCGAGTAAAGTTTGTGCTGGTCTTTGTTAAGAACATCCTCAAGAAATTCGGGAGTAAGGGTAACATCAGTAGGTCTTATGGCTTCATGAGCATCCTGGGATCTTCCCTTTGAGGAAAAGAAGTTAGGTTTCTCCGGCAGATATTTTTCTGAAAAACTGCTGGAAATAAAATTTCTGGCCATTGATAGGGCTTCAGGAGCAAGCCTGAGGCTGTCAGTTCTCATATAGGTAATAAGCCCGGTTGTTCCCCTTCCTGGTACTGCAACTCCTTCGAAAAGAGACTGGGCTATCCTCATGGTCCGCCTTGGGGAAAAGGAAAGTCTTCTTGCTGCCTCCTGTTGAAGGGTACTGGTCTTAAAGGGAGGAAGGGCGTTTCTGTTACTGGTTTTAGTATTGAAACCAGTAACTATTACTTCATTTCTGGAGATCTCCAGTGCTATCTTTTCGGCTTCTTCTGCATTAGAAACGAGAAAGGGTTTACCATCTTTCAGAAGAGATTTTCCTTCAAGACTTTCGACCTTTAGGGAGTACACACGTCCATCTTCACTTGAAGCATTAACGGTGACAACCCAATATTCTCTGGGAATAAAAGCCTGGATCTCCTTTTCCCTGTCACAAATAAGGGTTAGTGCTACTGACTGTACTCTTCCCGCAGAAAGCCCGTACCTGATCTTTTTCCATAGGAGAGGACTCAGGGTATAACCTACCAGTCTGTCCAGGATACGCCTTGCCTGTTGTGCATTAACCTTATTCATATCTATTGGTTCCGGATTGTTAACAGCTTCCTTTACAGCCTTGGATGTGATCTCGTATATCCTTATCCTGGAGGAAGATTCCGTCCCTACTCCAAGAATATCCGCAAGATGCCAGGCAATAGCCTCTCCCTCCCTGTCAGGGTCAGATGCGAGAAGTACCTTCTCACATTCCGAAGCAGCTTTAACAAGTTCGTTTTTCAATTTTGCCTTACCTTTTACAATGATATATTCTGGTTGAAAATCATTATCTATATCTATAGCCATACGGCTTTTAGGCAGATCACGTATGTGGCCGATACTGGCCTTGACCATATAACGGGATCCAAGGATTTTCGAAAGAGTATGGGCTTTGGTTGGCGACTCCACCACCACAAGAGTTTTACCTTTTGCGCTCTTACTGGTGGATTTTGTTTTCTTCACAGTAGTCTTTGCCATCTGGATCCTCCCTAACAAACAGGTCTATTCATTCCGGAACCCTGGTTGGGGAAAAAATCACTGTTCCCTCCACTTTTTTCAGCCTCTATAAGAAATATAAGATCTCTCATAAGGTCTCCGTCTACCTTCGCGTGCTTCAATTGTCCAATATTAACAGCCTCGTTGATCACTATTTCGGCAACTTCCTGTGAGATCTCTTCTTCCAGAAGAGCCGTGTATATGATACCCTGCGCATCAAGGGTAAGATACTGTCTTTCAAGATCATGCATTATCCTTGGCACCATGATTACTATTCCTCTCATTAATAAGGATTTAAAATTTATTTTTTAATGAGGCACTCCATCTCCCGGGACCGGAAGGATAAACATCCCCCCTCGCAAGCAGAAGCCCCAGAGAATTTAAAACCTCAGCGGCGCTCATTTTACATTCAGATACGATGTTGTCAACTGTGCGCTCTCCTTTTTCACGTAGCAGATAGATTATTCGAACCTGATCATCGCTCATACCGGTTATGTTCATGCCAGAATTGCCCTCAGGAAAAAAGTCAAGCTGCCCCCCGGATAATGAATCCATGAAATATTTTATTTCAACAAGGGGATAAGCTCCATCATAGATCAATCCATTGGATCCCCTGGCTACATTCTCATCAATACGACCAGGTACTGCCCAGACTTCACGACCGAGTTCCATGGCATATCTGGCCGTGATCATGGCACCACTTTTTACAGGCGCCTCTACTACTACAAGTTTTTCAGAAATGGCAGAAATGATCCTGTTTCTTTTTGGGAACCTCCAGTTGGAAGGACCTGTACCAAGGGGATATTCACTCAATAAGCAACCTTCCCCGGTTATATTATCAAATAGTCTTTCATGCCCTCTCGGATATACTTTATCCACCCCTGTTCCAAGGATCGCGACAGTAGGACCATTGGAATCAATAGCGCCTGAATGTACTGCGCCATCTATTCCCTTTGCTCCCCCGCTAACGGGGATCACACCAGAGCGAGCAAGTTCTGCTCCAAGGGAATGGGCTACTCGAAATGCATATGAAGAACATCTCCGGGTTCCCACAACACCAACAAAGGAACCCGAGAGAGGCCACTGTCCCTTTACATAAAGGATCAATGGAGCCCATGGAGTTTCCCTGAGCCTTTCAGGATAAAGATCATCAAGGATAGTTAACACCTTTATACCAAGGAGGCCGCATCTTTCGCATTCTGCTTCAACCCAGCCATCATTCTTTAATTGAATCAGTTTAGATCTGATATTGTCACTTAATGGAAGCTTTTTCCACAGATCAGGTCCTTCTTCCCAGAAACTGTCAAGACTTACCTCTTCATTTTCCAGGATATCCAGAATCCTCTTATCCAGACTTTCACATGCATTGAGAAGTAAAAGTGCAAGTCCTTCTCTTTTCATGAAAGAAATCCAGTCTGCCTGTAAGCCAGGGCTTCGGATATATGGGCTGTTGAGATTTCCACAGCACTATCCAGATCAGCGATGGTACGGGACACTTTGAGAACTCTACTGATACCTCTTCCTGAGAGCTTCAGTGTACCAGCTACACTTCCAAGAAAAGACCTTGCATCCCGTGAAAGACCGAGGCGGGTCCTCAGGATCTTTTCCGGAAGTTCAGAATTTGAGCCTGATCCGATATCGGACCACCTTTCTAACTGAAGGGACCTTGCCCTGCATACCCTTTCCCTTATAGTCTCACTGTTTTCTCCACATTTCCCTTCAAGGCTCAATAGTTCTTCAGGAGTAAGTCTGGGCACGGGAACATATAGATCAATACGGTCAAGGATCGGACCCGAGAGTTTTTTCTGATACCTCTCTATCTCATTGGAGGAACATCTGCACTGTTCCACCGGATCTCCAAACCATCCACACGGACAGGGATTACAGGCTACTGCCAGGAGGACCTGTGCAGGGTAGGTCACAGAACCTGCAGAGCGGCTTACCACTATCTCTCCATCTTCAAGGGGTTGTCTCAACGATTCAAGAAGGTCTCTTCTGAACTCTGTGAACTCATCCAGGAAAAGAACTCCTCTATGAGCAAGACTGATCTCGCCAGGCCTCAGATTTGTACCTCCACCACAAATAGCCACTGCACTGGCGGTATGGTGGATGGGTCGAAAGGGGCGCTCCCTTCCTTTACTGCATCTGATACCAACCGTACTCCTGACTAACATTACTTCCATCAGTTCTTCATCTGACAGGGGTGGCAATATGCCTCGAAGAGCCCGGGCAAGAAGGGTTTTCCCACTTCCGGGCGAACCGATAAGCAGAACGTTATGATGACCCGCTGCTGCGATTTCAAGAGCTCTCTTTGCAGCAGCCTGACCCTTGATATCAGAAAAATCCGGTTCTATTTTTTTCTGTTTCTCAGCCTTAAAGTCATTCTTGACTCTCTGAAGTTCTACATCACCACGAAAATAATCGATAAGAGACCTCAGGTCCGGAACTTTAAAGGCATTCACTCCATGTACCAGCGACACTTCATGGGCATTGCCTTCAGGAATGAAAAGGTCCAGTCCCTTTTCTCTTGCCATTATGGCTGCAGGAACCGCTCCCCTGACTGCACGCAACCTTCCGTCAAGGGCAAGTTCTCCCATAAAGACAGAGGGTCTTGAAAAACTGAGGGCCCCTGTGCTTTTTGCCATCCCTACTGCAATTGGAAGGTCTAGAAGGGCACCTTCCTTGGGAAGGTCGGCAGGAGCCAGATTAACAGCAACTCTTCCACGAATGGGGATACCCATGGTTCTCAGTGCAGCACGAACCCTCTCCTTTGATTCCCTAACTGCAGCATCCGGAAGGCCAACTATTGAAATTGCAAATAGACCGCCTGTTATTTCAACCTCAACTTCAACCTTTATGGCATCAACGCCTTTTAACGTTACCCCTAGAACAGCGTTCATCAGTAGGCACCTCCGTATGTAATGTCGGGGAAATGTTCGATCCTCACATTTTCATTTTCTTCTACCGTGATCGCTATAAGATCAATTCTCCATGGCCCTTCCCATTTGTTCTTGAGGACATAATACTGACCGGTCCGGACAAGTTTTCTCAATTTATCCGGGCCCACAGAACACTCGGGAGGCATTATTTTCCCAAAGGTACGGGTCCGCACTTCCACAATCACGAGTTCCTTCTTATCTCTCGCTACGATGTCAAGTTCTCCGCCTTTAAAGGAAATATTTCTCCCGAGGATCTTCCACCCCTGTTCCTTTAACTTCTTTTCGGCAAGATCTTCTCCCCACTTACCAAGTAAAAGATGATCGGCCATGCGAATCCACCTCGATGAAAAGAATTCATTTACCCTTTTGAACAGAAAAATGGGGAGAGGAACCTGTTAAATTCCGAGTCCTCTTAAAACTTCTTCTTGAAACAGTTCTAAAGTCTTTTACTGTTTTTTCCAGGAAAAGGATAACCTGTGCACAGAGGAAACTCCCAGTCTTGCAAGGGCTTCCGTATGATCTTTAGTAGGATATCCCTTGTGTTTGGCAAAACCGTACCCGGGATACAACCTGTCAAGAACCACCATGACACGATCCCTTAATACCTTTGCAAAGACAGAGGCAGCAGCCACTTCCGGGACCAGAAGATCTGCCCTGGGAAGAGCCTCCTGAGCAAAAGGGAGATGCGGAATTTCAAAAGTTCCATCAACGATCACCCTGGAAAAAATACAGGGAAGGCCGTCAACAGCCTTTCCCATGGCCCAGAGTGATGCCTGCAGGATATTCATCCTGTCTATCCTGAAATTTGAAGCAGCCTGTGCTCTCCACACAACACCCATATCAAGCATGGCTGCCATGATTTTCTCTCTTTTTTTCGGGGATAATTTTTTTGAATCAGTCAACCCCATATTCTGAAGGGTT
This sequence comes from Synergistales bacterium, assembly GCA_963666205.1. GTDB lineage: Bacteria > Synergistota > Synergistia > Synergistales > JAFGMB01 > JAENYO01. Next base: position 2,518,295 of record OY762654.1, on the reverse strand, counting down.
TTTTTCTGTATTTCAGTTAAAACAACGGCAGCAGCAACAACAGGTCCGGCGAGAGGGCCTCGCCCTGCTTCATCGACTCCGGCTATCATGATCTTCTTCATCCCAGATATTGGTTTCGCCTGGAAGTTCCAGGGTCAGCCTGCCGAGTTTTCCCGTACTGAAAGAATCTATCAGGCGTCTGCCAGCCATTTCAAGGTTAACCTCTCCTCCTGAAACAAGGCATCCCAGCCTTCTTCCCACCCTTTCCAGGGAAACCAGAGTGTCCTCCTGCTGAAAGGGGATATTCCATGACCGTTCAATCATTGGCCACAATCCTTTGATTTTTATATAATCCAGAAGTTCCATGCCCAGAAGGTCATAACCCCCAATAACGTCAACTTTACTTGACCCGAGCCACGCCAGACACTTATGGACCATATCACCCGATTTCGGATCCAGAATACCAGGAGAATCCACAACCAGAAACCCCTGTCCCTTATACCAGGAAACACCCCTTGTAATGCCGGGAATTCCTCCAACCGGTGCTGATTTTTTACCTACCAGAAGATTCAGGAAAATGGATTTCCCAACATTAGGAATACCAACTACTGCCAGTCGTATCTCCCGGTGAGATGGTTTTTTTTCAAGTATTGCTTTTTTGACCACATCGATCCTGCCTTTAAGAAGATCACAGGCCCACACCTTCTGTTTTTTCTTCCTCAGGAAAGAAATCCATTCTCGGGTGCTATCCTCATCTGCAAGATCACTTTTGGAGAGAATGTACCATACGGGCTTTATCCGAGATAACTGTCCTATCATAGGAGAGGAAGTCACCCCTGGAGCTCTTGCATCTCTAACTTCAATGATCAGATCCAGTTTACCGGCCAGCTCTTCCAGTTTTCTTTTACCTTTAGCCATATGGCCGGGGTACCAGACAGTTCTGGACAAACTATTCCACCATACCTATCCTGTTCAAAGGCCAATATCGAAAAAATACGGGACCCCGAATATTTTTTTTCGGAACAAATCCCCAGAAACGGCTATCTGCCGAATTAGGCCGGTTATCGCCCATCGCAAAAAAGCTGTCTTCAGGAATATCAATTGGATCCATAGAATAAGAATCATGGAATTTAACATACTCCTCCGGAATAGGTTCATTGTTGATATAAACAATTCCATCCTTTATGGCGAGAGTATCTCCAGGAAGACCTATGATCCGTTTTACAAAATCCCTCTTGGGATCAACAGGATACTTGAAAACAAATATCTGCCCTCTTTCTGGTGGCTGGACATGGTACCAGAATTTGGCCACCAGAACCCTGTCATTTACCTGCAGGGTTGGGACCATGGATCTGCTTGGGATCCAGAATGCCTGTATCACAAAAGTCCGTAATATCAGAGCTATTACCAGAGCCCACAGAACAGTCTCTATAGTCTCACGCCACCATGGCTTTGCAACAGTTGCTGCCATTAATAAAACTCCCTTCAGAAACTCTGCAGATATATCCGTCATTAATTAATCTTATCAGAGAATTGTGAATTAAACTTTATAAGTTATACACTTTACATTTGAAAACTGCAATCAGTAAAGGGGCGGATCATCAGTCACAGAGACCAGAGAGTATGGCGATATCCTTACATACTTGACTGCCCCGGTCTTTGAAGGAGACACCACTGCCTTAAGGGTAAACCCTGGAGAGATGGTGTGCCACTGTGGACTGTATGTAGCCTGTGTAACACTGCTTCCTCTCACTGTAAAATAACACTTTCCCTCTGAATCATAAACTTCCATACTGTTGTTATAAGGCCATTTTACATAGATCTTTGAAACAGGTGTAGAACAGGGTAAATAAATGAATTGGAAAGAACGTTTGTTCAGACAGGCCTTTAAAACAATATTGTCCACCCATCTGGAGAAATATTCTGCCTCCCTGGCAACTGCCTTTTCATTACCTGGTTCCAACCATGAAGAATGCGCTGAAAGAAGAAGGACGCCAACCATAGATGTGATGATAGAAAGAACTAGTAACGTTTCGACCAGGGTAAAGGCTTTCCTGCAATAGGAAAGGGGGAGCCCTTTACGGCTCCCCCTGAAAGTTACATTATGACTAACTCTTAAGGGCCTGATATCCAAGATCTACGACTTTAAGGTTGGCGTCCTTGAATTTAGCCGGTGCAAGCTGCTCTATTGCACCTTTTACATCTTCCATGGTTATGTCTCCCAGCTCTGCTCCGCAGAGAGCTCCCAGGATAAGAACGTTGAGGAAAAGAAAGTTCCCTCCCATATGTTCCTTGAGAATTTCATAACCCATAATTGTATGAACCTTTATACTGTGCTTCTCCAGGTAGCTGGAGAGATGTTCGTTCCTGAAGGCCTCTTCGTCAAATATATTGACCACGAGACTGCCTCCGTCTTTCAGAAAATGAAGATTCCTTACCGCCTCATTCTGGTCGAAGGCAAGAAGCACATCTGCATCACCGCTCTTGACCAGGGGGCTTCTGTAATCTCCCACCTTGAAATGGCTTATGACGGATCCGCCCCTCTGGGCCATGCCGTGTACTTCACTGCCCATCACGTTCTCGTTTCTGGAAAGGGCCACCTTGCCCAGGACCTTGCTGGAAAAAAGGATACCCTGCCCTCCGATCCCTACTATTACGTACTGCATGTTCTATGCCTCCTCCCCTTCTACCTTGAGGATAGCCCCGTGGGGACATACGTTCTCACATACTCCGCACTGCACACAGAAACGTTCATCTATGTAAGCCTTCTTCTTCTCTTCATCGAAGACAAGACCGGGACAGTTGAAGAAGTTGATGCAGAATTTACAGCCTATGCATTTCTCCGGATCCACATAAACCTGTATTTTCTCCTGGGGTCTTCTCAGAAGCATGCAGGGGTGTTTGAATATCACCACTGCAGGCTCTTCATGTTCCTTCGCATATTCCCAGGCTTCCTTTACGGTCTCCTTGCCTTCTTCTATGTCGTAGGCTTTGATAACCTTTATATATTTAACTCCACAACCTCTGCAGGCTCCCTCTATCTCCACTACCCGTCCCTCTTCTCCCTTGCGGAGCTTGGCTCCTATTCCGGGATGGGACTGGCCTCCCGTCATGGCGGTTATGCTGTTGTCGAGAATAGCCAGAACAAAGGCATGTTTATTGTAGACGGCACTTGCCAGGCCGGGCAGTCCCATGTGGAAGAAGGTGGAATCACCTATGGTGGTCACTATGGGACGGTCTTCACCTGCCACTTTATGGGCAAGGTAGAATCCGGATGCCATGGTCACAGATCCTCCCATGTCCATTACGGCGTCTACTCCCTTCTGGTTAACTCCAAGGGTGTAACAGCCTATGTCAGAGGGATTTACCGCCTTGGGAAGGGCCTGGCGGATGGAGAAGAAACTGGCCCTGTGGGGACAGCCGGGGCAGAGCATGGGCTTGCGGGGCGTTATGGCCAGGTCCTCTAGGGCTGCCTTGAGATCCGGATCCGCTCCCCCTGCTGCTGCTTTCTCTCCCAGACATTTAAGGATTATCTCCTCGATTACTTCTGGAAGAAGTTCCCCTGCTTTCGGGACATATCCGTTCCATCTTCCCTTGACCTTTGTCCTGTCGGGGATCTGCATTTCAACTACGGGATATGTTTCCTCAATGACAACCACGTTTTCATGTCTTTTTACGAACTCATCCACCATCCTGAGGGGCAATGGATGGGGGGTGCCTATCTTGAGGACGGAGATGTCTTCCCTGCCCCAGGATTTGAGAATGTCCATTACTATAGAGAAGGATACTCCGGACGCGATGATACCAAGTTCTGCCTTTCCCTTCGAGGGAACTTCATAGTTATACTTACTGTAGCTACTCTCAAAGTCTTCCCTTATGGCTTCAAGCTTTGCGTTCAGCCTGGGATGGTTCACCCTCACCCTTGCGGGTAGGCAGACCCATCTGGAGGGGTCCTTTTCGAAGTTCATTTTATTATCAACTGATATGACTTCCTTGAGCTCCACGTCCTGCCGGCAATGGTCAACACGTACACTGGGGCGAAGTATGGTTATTATGTTGTGCTTCTCCGAGAGGTCAAACCCGTCAAATACCATCTCCTTCGCCTCTGCTGCCGTTGACGGGTCGAAACAGGGCACCTTGGCAAACATGGCAAAGAAACGGGTATCCTGTTCGGTCTGGGAACTGTGGGGGCCGGGATCATCCGCCACCACAAGCAGCATTCCGCCCTTAAGGTCAAAGTGGGCGGCACTCATGAATGGATCTGCTGCCACGTTGAGCCCTACCTGTTTCATCACTGCACAGGTCCTTATCCCGGTGAAAGACGCAGATGCTGCCATCTCGAAGGCTACCTTCTCGTTGGCTCCCCATTCAACTGCTGTCTTCGTACCCAGTTCATCTGCAAACTTCGCAACCGCTGGAAGTATCTCCGATGACGGCGTCCCCGGATAGGCCGTCGCAACAAGACAGCCCGCCTCCACTATTCCGCGGGCGATCGCCTCATTTCCAAGTAATATCGCTCGGTTACTCAACTGTTACTCCACCTCCGTTATCGTTTTCGATCACACTTCTGACCCAATCCATAAATAGATTGGCCCCCTTTATCAACTTGCCTTCTCTATCAACGATACCATGACGGGTCCATCCTTCAGCAAGGACCTTCCCGTCATTCTTTTTCGCAATGTGACACTGGAACTGGAGACTGTATTTTTTTAGACTGGTTATACCTGTTCTGATAAGGATCTCGTCATCATACATGGCTGGGCGTTTGTATCTGCAGTGTGCTTCAACTACAGGAAGGAATATCCCTTCCTTTTCCCAGAACGAATAGGGCCTTCCAAGTTCCCGGCAGAACTCAGTCCGGCCGATCTCAAACCAGGTAAGGTAATTGGCATAATAGGCTACACCCATCTGGTCTGTTTCTCCGTAACGAACACGCCTGCAGATCACTACTTCAAGGGGCAAGGGAACTCCTCCTAATCGAACGGATGATCTGATTATGATTATATACTATAGATAAGACAAATAGAAAAGAGTCAGAATGTTTAATTCAATTCTTTCTGACTCTTTTTAAACTACGAACAATAAAGATCCTGAACAACCATGATGCATGCATCCCTGACAACGGTAAATCCCTTTCCCGAAAGAGATTTTTCCAATTCCGTATTTTCTGCCCCAGGCTGGAACCAGACTACCGGCTTATAACCAAGGTTTATAAGATCCTCCTCAATTTCCCCCTGAAATTTGGGTGAGACAACGATATCAACAATATCCAGTTCTTTCTCAATATCGTTTATGGAAGCAAAAAAGGAAGACCCTGCAATTTCCTGGCCCATATAAGAAGGGTTAACGGGAAAGACAGTCACACCACGCTCTTTGAGAAACTCAACTATCCTGAAGGAAGTTCTTTCTTTCTTTGTCGAAGCCCCTATAACAGCTACTGAACCACCGGAGCAAAGATATTTTTCTGCAATTTTTTCAAGATCCATGCATAAAACCTCCCTGGAGAGAAAATTAGCTTGTTATTGATAATAATTATACATGTTGGAATAATTATTTTTGGAAAAAAGACTTGGCTATTTCAGAAAGGGTGTATATAATATATCGGCACGGAGGGCTGGCCGAGTGGTCGAAGGCGGTTGACTTGAAATCAATTAGGGTGCAAGCTCTCAGGGGTTCGAATCCTCTGCCCTCCGCCATTTCTAGGAATGAATGAGGTTATTAAGATTAGTTAGTCAATTTCGGTAACCTCTTTTTTTATGGCCTTTTGAAGTGAATCAACCATTGGTGAAGAAACCATCTTTGTTGAACAGACATTGTTAAACATATCCAGAATTAAATATACTTTTAATAAGCCAAATAGATTTTCCCTAACCATCCAAAAGTTATCATATTTCCCAGTTATCTTCGATTGGTTCTTGATTATTTATGAATAATGGATTCAGGCCTGATTAAAGATTTTCATTTATGCATATTTTTCGTTTTTGATTATATATTTCGACTCATGCAATAGGAAAGGGGGAGCCGCAAAGGGCTCCCCCTGAAAGTTACATTATGACTAACTCTTAAGGGCCTGATATCCAAGATCTACGACTTTAAGGTTGGCGTCCTTGAATTTAGCCGGTGCAAGCTGCTCTATTGCACCTTTTACATCTTCCATGGTTATGTCTCCCAGCTCTGCTCCGCAGAGAGCTCCCAGGATAAGAACGTTGAGGAAAAGAAAGTTCCCTCCCATATGTTCCTTGAGAATTTCATAACCCATAATTGTATGAACCTTTATACTGTGCTTCTCCAGGTAGCTGGAGAGATGTTCGTTCCTGAAGGCCTCTTCGTCAAATATATTGACCACGAGACTGCCTCCGTCTTTCAGAAAATGAAGATTCCTTACCGCCTCATTCTGGTCGAAGGCAAGAAGCACATCTGCATCACCGCTCTTGACCAGGGGGCTTCTGTAATCTCCCACCTTGAAATGGCTTATGACGGATCCGCCCCTCTGGGCCATGCCGTGTACTTCACTGCCCATCACGTTCTCGTTTCTGGAAAGGGCCACCTTGCCCAGGACCTTGCTGGAAAAAAGGATACCCTGCCCTCCGATCCCTACTATTACGTACTGCATGTTCTATGCCTCCTCCCCTTCTACCTTGAGGATAGCCCCGTGGGGACATACGTTCTCACATACTCCGCACTGCACACAGAAACGTTCATCTATGTAAGCCTTCTTCTTCTCTTCATCGAAGACAAGACCGGGACAGTTGAAGAAGTTGATGCAGAATTTACAGCCTATGCATTTCTCCGGATCCACATAAACCTGTATTTTCTCCTGGGGTCTTCTCAGAAGCATGCAGGGGTGTTTGAATATCACCACTGCAGGCTCTTCATGTTCCTTCGCATATTCCCAGGCTTCCTTTACGGTCTCCTTGCCTTCTTCTATGTCGTAGGCTTTGATAACCTTTATATATTTAACTCCACAACCTCTGCAGGCTCCCTCTATCTCCACTACCCGTCCCTCTTCTCCCTTGCGGAGCTTGGCTCCTATTCCGGGATGGGACTGGCCTCCCGTCATGGCGGTTATGCTGTTGTCGAGAATAGCCAGAACAAAGGCATGTTTATTGTAGACGGCACTTGCCAGGCCGGGCAGTCCCATGTGGAAGAAGGTGGAATCACCTATGGTGGTCACTATGGGACGGTCTTCACCTGCCACTTTATGGGCAAGGTAGAATCCGGATGCCATGGTCACAGATCCTCCCATGTCCATTACGGCGTCTACTCCCTTCTGGTTAACTCCAAGGGTGTAACAGCCTATGTCAGAGGGATTTACCGCCTTGGGAAGGGCCTGGCGGATGGAGAAGAAACTGGCCCTGTGGGGACAGCCGGGGCAGAGCATGGGCTTGCGGGGCGTTATGGCCAGGTCCTCTAGGGCTGCCTTGAGATCCGGATCCGCTCCCCCTGCTGCTGCTTTCTCTCCCAGACATTTAAGGATTATCTCCTCGATTACTTCTGGAAGAAGTTCCCCTGCTTTCGGGACATATCCGTTCCATCTTCCCTTGACCTTTGTCCTGTCGGGGATCTGCATTTCAACTACGGGATATGTTTCCTCAATGACAACCACGTTTTCATGTCTTTTTACGAACTCATCCACCATCCTGAGGGGCAATGGATGGGGGGTGCCTATCTTGAGGACGGAGATGTCTTCCCTGCCCCAGGATTTGAGAATGTCCATTACTATAGAGAAGGATACTCCGGACGCGATGATACCAAGTTCTGCCTTTCCCTTCGAGGGAACTTCATAGTTATACTTACTGTAGCTACTCTCAAAGTCTTCCCTTATGGCTTCAAGCTTTGCGTTCAGCCTGGGATGGTTCACCCTCACCCTTGCGGGTAGGCAGACCCATCTGGAGGGGTCCTTTTCGAAGTTCATTTTATTATCAACTGATATGACTTCCTTGAGCTCCACGTCCTGCCGGCAATGGTCAACACGTACACTGGGGCGAAGTATGGTTATTATGTTGTGCTTCTCCGAGAGGTCAAACCCGTCAAATACCATCTCCTTCGCCTCTGCTGCCGTTGACGGGTCGAAACAGGGCACCTTGGCAAACATGGCAAAGAAACGGGTATCCTGTTCGGTCTGGGAACTGTGGGGGCCGGGATCATCCGCCACCACAAGCAGCATTCCGCCCTTAAGGTCAAAGTGGGCGGCACTCATGAATGGATCTGCTGCCACGTTGAGCCCTACCTGTTTCATCACTGCACAGGTCCTTATCCCGGTGAAAGACGCAGATGCTGCCATCTCGAAGGCTACCTTCTCGTTGGCTCCCCATTCAACTGCTGTCTTCGTACCCAGTTCATCTGCAAACTTCGCAACCGCTGGAAGTATCTCCGATGACGGCGTCCCCGGATAGGCCGTCGCAACAAGACAGCCCGCCTCCACTATTCCGCGGGCGATCGCCTCATTTCCAAGTAATATCGCTCGGTTACTCAACTGTTACTCCACCTCCGTTGAAATTCTTCCAGTAAAAGGGAGGTAAGCATTTGATCTCCTACCTCCCTGGTTCTATGTTCTTAAACTCTGGCTTTCAATACCTGTTTGATATATCTAGATAATTCCATGAGTATTAAGGGCTAACAGGATTATTATTACAGGAATGACATATTTCAGCATAATACTCCAGAGTTTAACTGTCCCTTCACTTGTTATATGGGCTTCTTCTGCAAACTTTTCTACACCCCAGACCCAACCAACAAAGATTGAAATTATCAATCCTCCGAGGATAAGCAGATTGGTCAGGATCTGATCTGCAATTCCGAAGAATTTCATGGAATATGCTGCGGCAATACCTATGCCAAACATTATCACCCCAACAAGCAACACTGCTTTCTTTCTGGTAAGCCCAAGTTCCTCCATGTAAAAAGCGGCAACCGCCTCTGCTCCTCCTAGCCATGAACTCAAAGCTGCAAGAAGGAAAAGGAAATAGAAGATTACTCCAAAGAGGGTTCCCATGGGCATCTGATTGAAAACATTAGGCATGGTAACAAACGTCAGACCCGGACCTCCTGCAGGTTCGAGATTGAATGCGAATACAGCGGGAAAGATCATAAGTCCTGCAAGGAATGCCGCACCAGTATCAGAAAGCCCAATGATGATTCCCTGTTTGACAAGGTTCTTGTCTTCCTTTTTAAGATAACTTCCAAAGACTACACCTGCAGCCATACCCACTCCTATAGAGAAGAAAGCCTGGCCTATTCCTGCATAGACTGCCTCCAGGGTAAACTTGCTCATATCCGGTTTAAGATAGTACACAAGTCCTTTAGATGCCCCTGGAAGGGTCATACCTCTGAATATAAGGATGAACAACATTATGAAGAGGGCCGGCATAAAGATCTTGTTGGCCTTTTCAAGCCCCTTGTTCAGTCCCTGACTAATAATAAATACTACCGCAATGACAATAATGGACATCCAGCCAATCACTTCAGGAGAATTGGACATGAAAGTACCAAAATATTCTCCAACCTTCTCTGGAGGCATTCCTTTAAATACTCCTGTCCCTGTCTTGAAAATATATGCTACGATCCACCCAGCAACAGGCATCGTATAACCAAGCAAAAGCTGCATGGCTAATACGTTGAAATAACCATTGATGCACCAGGGAGTTCCTGGTTTGAGGGTTTTATATGCTCCAACTGGATTTTTCTGTGACGCACTCCCCAATGCTATTTCAAGAGTAAAAAGAGGAATTCCTATAACAAAAACCATCAACAGGTAAAAGGCAAGGAATACGCCTCCTCCATATTGCCCCACAAGATAGGGAAACCTCCACAGATTTCCCACTCCTACTGCAAATCCGATTGATGACAAAATAAATCCCATATTTGATCCAAACTTTTCTCTGGTTGCGGCCATTACGATCACCTCTCCTTAAGTAGTGTGTTAAAAAACATGTGCCCTGAATATTTCAGGGCACATTGAATTATTATCCGTATATTTCTTTCTCCACACTCATATAAGCCATTTCTGTAGGTGTTATTCCCTTTTCTTTTGCTTTATTCAGATTTTCCCAAGTCTGAGCCGTACATAGCTTTCCAACTTTTTCCATCAGAACTTCGCTTTTTGCCTCTTCCTGATAAACATATTCTTCATAACCAGCCATTACTCCCGCGATATTGTGCCACCAGGCAACCTGGAACAGAATCCCAGCCTTGTCCAGCTCTCTGGCAAGCTCGTATTCCTCTTCCTGGCTGGAAGCCTTCAACTGGTTGTTTGCCGGACCCATGATCAGCTTGAACTTCATCTGTTTTATCCGTTCCTTCGTTAGGATCCCGCCTATGGCACAGGGTGAGAAAATATCAGCATCCACAAAATAAATTTCATTCGGGTCTACTGATTCGATTGAAGATTCAGGATGGGCTTCCTTCAGAGCCTTGATGGCCTTTTCGTCCATGTCGCAAACGATGAGCTCCGCTCCCTCCTTGAGATAATCCTCCGCAAGATAGAAACCCACCGCTCCAAGTCCCTGAACTGCAATCTTCTTGCCCTTGAGAGACTCAGAACCCCACAGGAATTTCGCTCCCTGCTTCACTGCCATGTAGGTACCATGGGCTGTCGGTGTACCTGTAGGCCCAAGAGGTCCTTCAGGTCCTCCAGTAATATGAAGGGAAAAGTGTTTTTTCATAACATCTGCGAGTTCTGTGGGGAATCTCATATCCGGACCTGTAGTGTTCCTTGTCCTGTCATTGGCATAGGCAAGGAATCCAACCTGGTCAAGATCCTCAAGATCAATAGGTTTCATCTGCACCGTTATCTTGCACCCTCCCATGGGAAGCTGGGCTGCCACGTTCTTGAAGGTCATTCCTCTTCCAAGGTTCATTCCATCTACAAGAACATCCATCTCATCCTCATCCGGTTCGTGACGCCTTATTCCTCCCATTACCAGGGAAGACCTGCGGTTGTTAAGACCTTTTCTGTCGCTATGGATATTGTTGATAAAACGCACATCCTCCTTTTCCCAGTAATAACAATCGAGAAGGATATGCCTGCCCTTTCTCATAAGCTCTATGACTTTGTCGAGATGTCCCGTAAGACCATTTTTATCAAATAGTTCCCGAGTCTGTTTATCGTTATAGTAAAGGGCATTTTCTGTAAGCAATGACCATTGGGTGAATTTCCTGTTATAATCACTCCACCTGATATCCTTGTCCCATTCCTTCGCTGAATAAAGAAGGACCTTGTCATTCTTCCAGTCATAATGTATCTCCAGATGGGTCAATCCCTCCGCTTTTAAAACCTCAAATAAACTTTCCTTCATCTTCTTTCCTCCCTATTATTGAAAAATAAATACAGCTGTTGATCTGTCACGCATAAATTGATTCTTAACAGTAGATTTCGTCCTCAACCGTTTTATATGCCATTTCTGTAGGAGTAATTCCACGTTCTTTTGCTCCGTGTAAATTTCTTTTCGTTCCTTCTGTACAAATCATTTTGATTCTCGAGAGGAGTTCATCCATGGATGCTTTTTCTCTCCTGGTGTACTCCTCGTATCCCGACATAACGCCTCCTACGTTGTGCCACCAGGCAACCTGGAACAGAATCCCAGCCTTGTCCAGCTCTCTGGCAAGCTCGTATTCCTCTTCCTGGCTGGAAGCCTTCAACTGGTTGTTTGCCGGACCCATGATCAGCTTGAACTTCATCTGTTTTATCCGTTCCTTCGTTAGGATCCCGCCTATGGCACAGGGTGAGAAAATATCAGCATCCACAAAATAAATTTCATTCGGGTCTACTGATTCGATTGAAGATTCAGGATGGGCTTCCTTCAGAGCCTTGATGGCCTTTTCGTCCATGTCGCAAACGATGAGCTCCGCTCCCTCCTTGAGATAATCCTCCGCAAGATAGAAACCCACCGCTCCAAGTCCCTGAACTGCAATCTTCTTGCCCTTGAGAGACTCAGAACCCCACAGGAATTTCGCTCCCTGCTTCACTGCCATGTAGGTACCATGGGCTGTCGGTTTTCCGCTTTCACCCAACGGACCGTGAGGAGCACCTCCAAAGTTGAGCGAGAAATGACGGTTTACTGCATCTGCTAATTCAGTGGGGAATCTCATGTCAGGACCTGCAGTGTTCCTTGTCCTGTCATTGGCATAGGCAAGGAATCCAACCTGGTCAAGATCCTCAAGATCAATAGGTTTCATCTGCACCGTTATCTTGCACCCTCCCATGGGAAGCTGGGCTGCCACGTTCTTGAAGGTCATTCCTCTTCCAAGGTTCATTCCATCTACAAGAACATCCATCTCATCCTCATCCGGTTCGTGACGCCTTATTCCTCCCATTACCAGGGAAGACCTGCGGTTGTTAAGACCTTTTCTGTCGCTATGGATATTGTTGATAAAACGCACATCCTCCTTTTCCCAGTAATAACAATCGAGAAGGATATGCCTGCCCTTTCTCATAAGCTCTATGACTTTGTCGAGATGTCCCGTAAGACCATTTTTATCAAATAGTTCCCGAGTCTGTTTATCGTTATAGTAAAGGGCATTTTCTGTAAGCAATGACCATTGGGTGAATTTCCTGTTATAATCACTCCACCTGATATCCTTGTCCCATTCCTTCGCTGAATAAAGAAGGACCTTGTCATTCTTCCAGTCATAATGTATCTCCAGATGGGTCAATCCCTCCGCTTTTAAAACCTCAAATAAACTTTCCTTCATCTTCTTTCCTCCCTTCCAAAGCGATCATGCCGAAATGCATATGACTGAATTTTATATAAAATTAATCAATCGGTTGATTGAATTAAGAAAAAAAATATACACCCTTTTCAAGAGGTTTTATCTATTTTTTCTTTGGCAAGACCAGTAAATATTATTTTTGATACATGCTCAAAATAAATTTCGGTACTGATATCACATTGTGGACACATTATAGCGAGGAGTTCCATTGCTATTTTGAAGTAGTTTGCAAGAAGACTTACAATTCGAGCCATATATTTGGGATCAATATCTGAACGGATTTCACCCGATTCTATACCTGAGCTTAAAAGATTGCAGAGGTAATCTCCTCCATGTCTGTTTTCATGTTCAACAAGGGCTTTTTTAAATTCATCTGACGGTTTTCCGCTTTCATGAGAAATTATCGAAGTAAAGTAGGGGCATTCCTCGTAAAGACTATGAATAGCTTTAAGAAAACTTTTTAACTCACCGAGAGATCCCTTATCTTCCTGAATAATGATTTTCAATTTGTTATCATATTCTGAAAAGAGAAATCTTAAGACTTCGAGATAAAGACCGGATTTATTTCCGAAATAGTAGGATATCATGGCACTATTGCCTCCAGCCAGAGAGGCGATTTTCCTTATGGTCACCTTTTCAAATCCTTCTTCAGCAAATAATCTGGCTGCTGCATCTATAAAATTTTGCCTTAAGTCTTCCTTCATTGAAATCCCTCATCAATCGATTGGTTAATTGTCTAAATATAATATACTACTTAACCCCCACTCTTTGTCAAGAACATAAAAAGCGTATTATGCATACATATACGACCCTCCCTTTAAATACAAGATTCTCCCGATTCCAATATATTTCTACTAAATTAAATAATCTTTAAACTATCTCTAGGGAGGTAAACCATGCTGGATCATCACAGGGATCACTTTGAATGGAATTATCTGGAGGTTGATCTTAATGGTCTGATACAGATGAAATTAGAGAAAAAATACAGTTGATTTAATAAAACGATGGACACCACATTTGATAATTTTCTCAAACATTGGTGCCCATCGTTTCAGCTATATAAAAGTTCTGCGTCCGCAAAAACAACCCTTTTCCAAGGATCATGCGCAAGGAACAAGTCTTGAGAAGTCCTCTTAACCGACGGCCTTCTCAAGGCTGGAAAGCTTTGCAGAGCTGATACCGATACCTCCACATACTATTACCAGGACCTTTTCAGCATCTCCCAGCAAAGGGCTGTTTTCGTACACTGCGGCAAGGGAAACCCCGCAGGCTGGTTCGACAAGTATTCGGTGATCATCAAGAAATTTACGGCATGCTGAAACCGCTGACCGGTCAGAACCTACAAAGGAACGTATGTTATGGCTTTCAGTCAATTCAAGGGCATGCTTCGTAACGGACTTGGCTCCCAGTGAAGTTGCAACTGAAGTTATGCCTTTCAATTCAACGACATCACCAGCTGCAAGAGCTTGTGCAAAACAGTCGGCACCAGCCGTTTCACAAGCTATCACCGGAACTTCCTTCCATCCATTTCGGTCCATTCCAGCAACTACTCCACTAAGAAGGCCGCCTCCACCTACAGAAAGCACAATGGCGTCAGGCCTTGGCCCCTGACGGAAGGCTTCGTCGATGATAGTCCCGTGCCCGTCCCACATGACTGGGTCTTCATAAGGGTGAATGTAGGCGGATTGTCCATCTTCCGCCACCATGGAGAGGGCCAGTTCATTGGAATCATTCCAGTTCGAACCATGCACCATAACTTCCCCACCCAGGTCCCTGATGGCGTTTTTTGCCTCTTCCGAGGTTGTTTCAGGAACAACAACAAGTGCCGAAAGGCCAAGTTCTCTGGCAGCCCAGGCGGCCGCGTAACCGGCATTTCCTCCAGAAGGAGCGATAAAGCGTTTTGCCCCTTCCCGCGCCCTTTCCTCACAGAGTCGACCGATCCCTCTGAGCTTGAATGATCCCGCCGGCTGCAGGGCATCCATCTTGAGAAATACTTTTCTACCAGAAACCTTGCCTATAGGTATGGATTGGATCAGGGGTGTTTCAATATGCAACGCCATAACAAAACTCCTTCCTGGAAATTGTTGGTGTTCAGCTGTTTTCTTCTTGAGGGATAATAGAGGCTCTTTATCATTTATCCTGCCAGGTAAGGGCAAAATCCGCCATTACTGCAGACCCGATCCATAGAACTTCTTCATTTATATCGAACTTGGGGTGGTGATGGGGAAAATCTTTACCCTCTCCAAAACCGGATGGATGAAAGAAGAAAGTACCGGGTACCTTTTCCATGAAAAAGGCCATGTCCTCTCCACCCATTGTAGGCTCGGAGATCTCTCTGACCGCATCGTCGCCCAGAAGATGGACTGCAACATGTCTTAACTTTTCGGTCATCTCCCGATCATTGATCACAGGAGGCGGGCCATAAGAAAATTCTACGTCAGCATGACCTCTCATAGAGTGAGCCACGTCCTCACAAATCGTCTTTATCCGCTCTTGTAACATTGTACGTGTCTCAAAATCCATAAAACGCAGTGTACCGCCTATAGTACACGTTGGAGATATAATATTCCGGGCTGTTCCTCCTGAAATCTGGGCCACTGTCACAACGGCGGAATCAAGTGGATTTATTTCGCGGCTGACGATCATCTGAATGGCCGAAACTGCCTGACAGGCCATGGCGATGGGATCCACTGAGAGATGAGGAGTTGCCCCATGAGCACCCTTACCCTTGAATGTGACCTCGAACCAGTCGGCACCAGCCATTAAGCTTCCAAAACGGTAACCGATCTGACCGGATTCCAGGCCCTTCCAGAGAGTTCCCGTGTGAAGCCCTATGATAGCATCGACAGAAGGATTTTCAAGAACTCCTTCATCGATCATTGCAAGAGCGCCTTTACCGCCTTCTTCGAAGGGCTGGAAAATAAGTTTGACAGTTCCCCGAAGATCTTTTTTGGACTCTGAAAGGATCCTGGCTGCACCTAAAAGCATGGCAGCATGTGCATCATGACCGCATGCATGCATGTAACCATTTGTGGAGGCAAAGGGAAGACCGGTGTCTTCCTTCATGTCTAGAGCGTCTATATCAGCTCTTATTCCCAGGACTTTTCCTGGTTGTCCACCTCTGATAATTGCTGTCAGGCCATGACCCGCCACCCCGTTACAGATCTCGTCGATCCCCATTTCAAGAAGACGTTCTGTAATGAAAGCCTCCGTTTGAGGAGTATCAAACTGGATTTCGGGGTTTTTGTGGATATACCGTCTCCAACTGACAAGTTCGGAGTTAAGGGCTTTCGCTCTTTCTCTCACATCGATCACTCAAATTCCTCCCTTCGGATATTCAGATCCGTTTTAAAATAAATTGTACCCAGACACATTATTCTATTCTCCAGCGAAAGAAACACTTAAACCTAAAGAATATCTGGATAAGAACTGCTTTCCGATACCTGGCTTTAACAGGGAAAAAACGAAATTAACCTGGCTGATTCTATTTAATCCTGCTAATCATAACATCCGCCCTTGAATATTATCGATTCTACAAAGTCCACCGAAACATACATGTGGAGGCCGAGGAAACTGTAAATATTGCTTAAGACAACAATGTAATTCCCAGGAAGTGTTCTATGTATTATACAATCACATGATGCCAAATGAAGATGTGAAGGACATTGCTCTGGCGTTCCGATCCGGGGTAAAAGGTACATTCTGGAGTTTACCTGCAGATCCGGAGTATAATAACTTTATTCACAGAAATCTGCCCTTGACCTGCTTTAATATAAAACCGGTACGCAAAACAGCACAACTAATTTGGGAGGAATTCAAGATGAAGAAGATCCTTTCATGGTTGCTGATAACTACTCTGATCACAATTTCGGCTCAGACTGTATATGCTTTTGCCTTTTTTAAGAAAAAAACAGATTTTCCTGTAAAAGAATTCCGATCCTATCTTCTGTTCCAGAATAAATGGGAAGACCTTCCACGGGTTTTTTTCGGAATGACAAGGAACGAGGTCATCAACGAGATAAAGGAACCTTCTGACGAAGGGAGCTATAACGCTTTTTCAGTCAATGAATATGGGAAAGCAGGCTTGCTTTACAGCAGAGTTTCCTACTCAATGCTTAAACTTACAGGATTCTCCTTCAGAAGATTTTCTCCTGTACTGGGAAACAGGGTAAGTGAAAGTTATGCAAGGCAGGCAGGATGGTTGATAAGAGAATCCCCCTCCGGCAAACGTTATATGGAAAGAGAAATAAATGATTGGGCGGGGAATACAGCTCTTGTAGTTCATTTTCTGGATGATGACCTTGAAATTTTTCTAGAAAAAGAAGAAGCCCGATATCTCGGGCTTCTTGACTGAAAGGATCTACTTGTTCTTAAATTCTCTGCGATAGGCCTTCCCTGAACCCATCATCACACTTATGGGGTGAAGAGGAGGTATATTTTCACAGACTATCTTTATTACAGAAAGCATTGGAACGGAAAGAAGCGCTCCTACTATTCCCCACAGCCATCCCCAGAAAAGGAGAGAAACAAGAATCACTACCGGGCTGAGATTCAGTTCATCTCCCATGATCTTTGGAGATAATACGTTTCCCATGACCTGCTGAATAGCAACAAGCAGGACAGTTATGACAACAGCGGGAACGGGGCTGGGATAAAACTGTACAACTGCCAGAAGTATGGGGGGAATGGTTGCTATGATCGAGCCAATGGTAGGAATAAAGTTCAGAACAAATGTAAATACTCCC
Source organism: Synergistales bacterium (assembly GCA_963666205.1). GTDB lineage: Bacteria > Synergistota > Synergistia > Synergistales > JAFGMB01 > JAENYO01. The sequence continues at coordinate 2,500,860 of OY762654.1, read as the reverse complement.
CAGGTTATGGCGAAGTCCACTCCAGCGATCTCAAGAACAACCCAGAAAAGAAAACCGGTAACGGCACTTATGAAGAACTGAAGTGTCAGATAGCGGCTTATATCAGTTGATATGGTTTCGATTATGTTAATGACCATATTGGTATTGGTTTCTGAAAAAGCCTTTCTAACCTTATATTTGTAATAGGGAGCACCGGAAAGAATAAACACCATGAATATGATCACCAGAACAAGGTTGGAAAGCAGGGAAACCAGTGAACCGGAAAGGCTCAGAAGATACGCTCCTATTCTCTGTCCCCAGTTTATACCGCTCCAGAATTCTGCCGGTATATCAAGATTGGCTGTCAGGGACTGGGCCAGAGATATGAGGCTGTCGTAATAACGGGGATAGGCAGAAGCAAAAGCAAGGATCCTTGTGTTCATAAAGAAAACACCTAAAGTACAGAATCCAAGAAAAAGGGCCAGTATAACGATGATAGTGAGAAAGGTGGGAACCTTCTTTTTCTCCATGAAACGTACAATAGGGGTAAAAAGGTAGGAAAGAAGCCAGGCAAATATCAGGGGGAGAATTACCCCCTTGGCAGCCTTAAGGACAACTCCTGCAGCAACAAGGGCTATTATGGCAATAAGAAAAACAAGAACACGAAATCTATCCATCAGACACCTCGAAAAACTTCTATAAGCTCGACTATTATATATCCTTGGTCAACTAATTTATCCTGTTTTTCAAAAAAGGGAACTGTATTTCCATCTTTATGACAACTGCTCCCTCTATAATACCAATAACTCTTTCTGTTGGCTTTGGAAGACCCTGACGGGCAATGAGAAACCCTCCTCCATCGACAGGAAGTCCCTTAAAAGGCCCTTCAAGTACTCCTTTATCAATAGTTTCAAATCTGACATAATGATTCTGGAAATCTTTTCCAGCCCATGGCGCAGGATCATGAATTACCAGGATGTCCGGACAGACATGACCGGAAATATCCATGCCATATCCAGCAAGAGTAACCCAATGGCCACTTTTCCGGTTATAAGTTTCTGCCTTTGGATCATAAACATACCAGCCTATATTCAGAAGAACAGAACCGGCATTTTCAAAACCATTCTTGATAAAAGTCATATCAGGAATCCGGACTGGATCTGAATATTTCGTGTGAAAAGTATCCCATCCTGCATAAGTTACAGTCGAATTCCTGTAACCGCATTCTGAAATATATTTTTCAATCCCCATTACTAGACCTTCAGCAGTCGTCCCGCCTTTACTGAACTCTGTGTTCATATACAGGTAGGATCCGAGTTTTTTAGCCAGTGCTATCTGTTCGCTATTAACATCAGAAACTCCGGGCAAAATATTCCTGTATCCGATCAGATAGAACCAGGCAAAAGAATTGGAAGCAGCAACCGGTCCGCAATGAAAAAAACCTCCAAGGTCAAAGTGTCCCTTCCAATGGGTCTGTAAAAGATCCGGGATGGTATTGATCCTTTCCATATTCACTGGTGGATAAGCATCAAGAGTACTCGCTGAGCATATAAGATTAATGCTTGATATCAACATTATCAGGATAAAGCATTTTTTCATCATAAGAATTATTTTCCTTTAATGCGACTAGAGAATCAAGACAGAATATGCTTATGGCCAGATCAGATTTTAGCAGAATTCCTATATCCTGGGCAGAAAGAACTGGTTCCAAAAAAAGAAATCTGACTATTATGTTCTGCTGTTGACACCGTCCTGTTTTCTCGATATAATCTTGCCTCGGTTCTATTCTATCAGTTTAGCATGATGAATAGACTCAATTTTCCTGGTTATATCATTACCCTGATGTTAAAAGGAGTCTCTCCGGGCTCCTTACTTTTCCAGTAGAAATACCAATACAATAACAGGAGGTTATCATGAAAGGGAAAAAGGTATTGTTTCTAGCGCTCTGTTCTTTGGTTATGGCAGGTATGGTCTTTGCGGGTTCAGCTATTGCAGCGGAAAAGTATGTCGTCGGTATTGATGGTGACTATCCCCCATACTCATTCATCGGTGAAGACGGGAAACCCACTGGCTTTGACGTGGAATCTGTTCAATGGATAGCTGAAAAAATGGGTTTTGAAGTTGAAGTTAAGCCTGTAGCATGGGATGGGATCATACCAGCTCTTCTGGCTAAAAAGATAGACCTTATCTATTCAGGAATGACAGCCTCCGAAGAAAGAAGAAAGGTAGTAGCTTTCTCTGATATTTACTGGGTAGTAAATCAGGCTATATGTGTAAGAAGAGATTCGGATCTTAATATGATCACGGCCCTTGCCGGAAAAAACAAGGTAGGTACCCAGAGGGGAACTACAGCAGCTATGTGGCTTGAAGATAATCTTGTAAAGGGAGGATTTCTCTCAAAAGATGATCTGAAACTTTACGACAATTTCCCTCTTTCCATCAAGGATCTTGAAAATGGGCGGGTGGAATCGGTTATGTTCGATGATATCATGATCGAAAAGGCCATAGAAGGAAAGGACATGAAGATCATAGGCACCATAAGCACCGGAGAGGACTATGCCGTTGCAATGAGAAAAGAAGATACGGAACTTCAGAAGATGGTCAACGATGGGCTTTCAATGCTCATGAAATCTCCGAAATGGCTGGAACTTAAAGAAAAATACGACATGTAACAACTTGAACAATTCTAAACAATAACCTACTATTAGAATCCTGGCAGGGGAAGGAAGTTTCAACCTATCCCCTGCTTTTGTTTGACAAGGTGGAATTTCATGTCTGAAAACATTACAGTGGTGATAAAGGCTCTCCCTTTTATTCTTCAGGGATTGGCAGTAACCATGGGTCTGGTACTTGAGGCTCTATTCCTGGGTCTGGTGATAGGTCTCTCTCTTGCGGTGGGACAAGTATACGGAAACAGGTGGATATCTGGGTCTATATCACTTTATGTCTGGTTCTTCAGGGGACTGCCTAACCTGGTCCTTCTGTTCCTTTTTTATTTTGGCCTCTTTCCCCTTCTGGGGTTGAATGTTTCAGCCTTTATGATCGCGGTGCTCGCCCTTGGACTTCGCAGTTCGGCCTACCAGTCCCAGGTTTTCAGGGGAGCCATACAATCCCTGGGTGAAGGACAGATGCTTGCTGCCCGGTCCCTGGGAATGAGTAAAGCCAAAGCCATCATGAACATAATCCTCCCCCAGGCGTTGAGGATAGCCCTCCCAGGCTGGTCTAACGAATATCCCATTCTTCTTACAGATTCTGCCGTAACCTATGCCATAGGTGTTATGGAAATACTTACCAGGGGCAACCTTGTGGTTTCAAGAACCTATAAACCCATGCCTCTATACCTGACCTGTGCAGTGATATTTATACTTCTGAATTATGGAGGAATGAAAATAATTCACCTCCTGGAGCAGAAAGTACGTATACCAGGATTCGGAAATGGAGAAAGATGACCCCATGAAAACAGAAGACAATTTGATCCTGAAAGTTGAAGATATACATAAATCCTATGGAGATACAGAAGTTCTTAAAGGCGTTACCTTCGAAGTCCAGAAGGGGCAGACAAAGGTTTTTATAGGCCCAAGCGGAACCGGCAAAAGCACTCTCCTACGCTGTATCAATCAGCTTACCCTTCCCGACAGGGGACGGGTGTGGCTGCATGGAGAGGAAGTGACCCATTCAGGGAAGAACATCAACATTTACCGCCAGAAGATGGGCATGGTTTTCCAGAACTTCAATCTCTTCGATCATCTGACCGCGATAAAGAACGTGGAAATCTCTCTGATCAAAGTCAGGGGAATGAAGAAGAAAGAGGCCACTGAAAAAGCAATGGAGGAGCTCAGGCAGGTCGGTATGGAAGCTCAAGCAGGGCTTTACCCTGCAGAACTATCGGGAGGGCAGGCACAGAGGGTATCCATAGCCAGAGCACTAGCTATGGATCCGGATGTAATGCTCTTTGACGAACCTACTTCAGCTCTGGATCCGGAACTGACAGGTGAAGTGCTTGAAGTAATGAAAAAACTGGCACTCAGGGGAATGACCATGCTTGTGGTTACCCATGAGATAGGATTCGCATATTCCGTGGCTAATGAGATCATATTCATGGAAAAGGGAAGGATCCTCGAGAGCGGCCCTCCCCAAAAGCTCGTTAACAACCCCAGATTTGAGCGGACGAAACAATTCCTCTCCAGGCTGAGTGAGCTGTATAAACTGGGTGATGAAGAATGATGGATATGCCTTTTCTTAAGGATGTTCTCCTCCCCCCTCTGCTGGAAGGCCTTGTAGTTACGCTGAAGCTGATAATATGCTCCATTCCCTTCGGGTTCGTTACAGGGATACTTATTGCCACAGGAAGAGTATACGGAAACAGGTATATCTCTTTTCTCTGCAGAGTGTACGTGATCATCTTTAAGGGCTGTCCTCTCCTTATGTTACTGTTCATAATCTATTTCGGACTGCCTTCCATAGGCATATCCTTCAGCCCTTTCTGCGCAGCTGTTATCGGGTTTGTGATCTGTAATGGTGCCTACAATTCTGAATATATCAGAGGAGCTATCCAATCTGTAAAATACGGTCAGATGAGAGCAGCTCTTGCCCTGGGCATGACAAGGCGTCAGGCGATAATTAACATAATACTGCCCCAGGCCATGAGAAGGGCTGTTCCAGGTATTTCAAACGAGATCATCTACCTGATCAAGTACTCTTCCCTCGCCTATATGCTTACCTGCATAGAACTGACGGGAGCAGGCAAGATAGTTGCTTCCAGATACTTCAGATTCACCTTCGTCTTTCTGGTGATAGGGTTTATCTACCTGATGCTGGTCACCATAGCATCAAAACTCCTGGGAATGCTGGAGAAAAAGCTTGAGATCCCGGGCCTTATCAAATAAAGGGCCCGGGGCTTTCCTCCAATCTTCCCGGATCAGGAAAGACTGGATTTTATTTTATCCGCTCCATCAGATCAGCCATTTCAAGATATGACTCTTCAAGATAAGCAGTAAACTTATCAAGTTTTTCTTCCATCACTGCCCGGCTGGAAAGATTGATGTTCAACTGATCCGGTTTGGTAAGGTATCTTACTCCGAAACCATCATTCACTACCGGTCCAAACCCGCATAGGGAAAGCCCGGCATGACCACTCGTACTTGTAGATACAGTATTGTGGCATAGCCTGATGTATCCCGGAGATCTGAAAAGTGAAGGCAATCCTGATATTCCAAGTTCTTTACCAAAAAGGTAATACATATTCTTAAGACCTAGAAGATGCCGATCCACTCCTCTGCCCTCCTTGCATTCCTTCATCCTTGATACATGTTTTTTAACTGCAGCCCGCAATGCATCTGCCTTCTCTTCGTCGGATAGAGCTGGATCCATCATTTTAAATGTAAATTCTACCGACTCCCTGGTAACAGGACGCATTGCCTCGGTTCTTCCATGAAGGAAACGCCTGGTCGCAACAGGCTCATATGAAGTACATGGTTTCCCCCACAGCTTATATGAAGCAAGCTGAATACCCATCTGAACAAAACCATCAGGGCTTAACTTGAAAGTCTTGATGCGATCCTTTCCAAAATGCATAAAATCAAGGACCCTGACAGAGGTGTCCTTTGCAAAGGCATCGAAATCAATACAAGCTTTCTTAATGGCGGCTTTTATCTCCGGAGAAAGAACAAATTTTAATTCTTTGTAATCAAGAATCCCATCAGGTCTTTCATTTTCTTTACCTGCTACAGTTTTATGTTCATATATAAAACCTGTAAGGCTGACTACTGAAGAACCATCTATGGAGGAATGTTCATAATTAATTGCTGCAGTTCCATCTCTACAAACTATGAACTCAATTGATTTATCGTACCACCTGTTCCTGGCATCACCGTGAAGCATTATCCTGGAGGCTTCTCCTCTGGAGGCCGGAACAATATCATCAAAACAGATCACACAGAGAGCATCTTCTATCTCCCTGAGAAGAGATAAATTTGAACTGTCAGATTCAATAAGCTTCACCCTGACTTCAGCCCATTCATCCCTGTTCATGGAGGTAAGCGCTCCAACGCATTCTCCATCAGACAAGGGGGCCAGATGGGAAGAAAGAATCCTGTCCAGGGTTCTCCTTATCAATTTCGGAGACTTTACATATCCAGATTCGTCCATAACTTTCAAAGTGAAAATATGGCCCTGGCGAATAATGATAATATTATCAGCCCTGTAAGGTGTAGGGCCCTCGGAACAACATGGAGTTCTTAATCGATCCTGACCCACCTCCGGAACTCTTGCTGTTGAAAATATTCTTGAAAACTGGCTCATACAAAGGGGGCAATCTTTCTCGCGATCACATGGCAGGTTTTCAGCAACAATCATCTCCTGAAATCTTAACACTGCATCGACAATATCTGCAGCTCTTTCCGACTGGGTTAAAGAAGCTGATGGTGCTTTATCCAGGAGCATGAAAAAGACATTGCTGTTTATTACTATGGGCAGTCTGTCCTTCAGATAATGGCTGTACCAGAAAGGTTCCAGCCAGTTACATATTTCCTCTCCGCAAGACCATTCTGAAAGTTTCTTTTGTAATTTCTCTCCATCTCCATCTTCAAGAGTGAAATCGGATACTGCCTGGAGTGTTTCTTTCCATTCATCCTCACTAAGTAAAGGAGCCATCCAATCAAGAAATTTACCACAGGTATCTTTCAGTTCTGGAACGGGAAGACAGGGTAGCAAATCCTGTTGATCAAAGGTCTTCATTGTTCCTTCTGGAGAATTGGTACAATCTGGTCTATGTCCAGTAGTTGAACCACCCATTATATACACCTCCTGATATATGGCTATTCTTCAGCAGGATTTCTGAATAATAGCTAAAGTTCCCTGATCCTTTCCTTTCCTTCCAATATCCTTATAGCTCCCGAAGCCAGAGCTTCCATTTCAAATTCACCGGGAAAGGTAAAAAAAGGAGCAATAAAAGAAATTCTGTTCAGGATCCAATCCTTCACCATAGTCGACCGGGCTATTCCACCAGTAATATAAACAGCATCTACCTTACCTTCAAGTACTGTGGCCATGGCTCCCACTTCTTTAGCAACCTGGTAAGCCATTCCCTCAAGAACTGTTTTTGCTCTCCCGTCTCCCCTGAGTATCATCTCTTCTATCTGTTTTACATCCTTGCTTCCAAGATATGCCACTAAACCGCCCTCTCCGACCAGCATCCTGCGCAATCCTTCACGACTTGATCTTCCTGAAAAACAGAGCTCTACAAGATCCCATACCGGAAGACCTCCTGAACGTTCTGGAGAATAGGGCCCATCCCCATCCAAAGCATTGTTGCAGTCGACCATTCTTCCCTTTCTACATGCACAGACAGAGATACCCCCTCCCATATGTACACCTATAAGGTTAACTTCTGAAAGGTCTTTTCCAAGTTCATATGCGACCTTCCTGGCAACAGCTTTGAGATTAAGTGCATGGAACCGGCTTCTCCTGCTGATGGAAGGAAGACCTGATAATCTGGCTAAGGAATGGAATTCATCTGTAACCGGAGGATCTACAACAAGGGGAATAATATTATTACCTTCAGCAAGTTCAAATGCTATGGCACTGCTGAGATCACAGGGATGTCTCCCGAAACTGCCACTTGATATCTGGGAAAGCATCTTGGGAGTTATTCTGTAAACCCCTCCTTCAATGGGTATGGTATGGCCGCCCCTGGCAGCAATGGCTGATATCTCCGAGAGAACGATATTATTTCGTGTAAGAAAATCCCTGACAGCTCTCATACGGTATTCGTATTGATCGAAAATATCAGGAAAGGAAGAAATATCTACTGCAGAATGGGATATATCCTCCCTGCATAAACAGGTACTCCCCTTAAAGAAGGCCAGTTTTGTGGATGTAGAACCAGTATTGATGATCAATATACTGAACATGAAGGTTCATCCTCCCCTTTATCTTCACTGTGATGCATTTTTTACAGCAAGCAGGAATTTAATTATCCTTGTAAAAAAGGAAGAATCCGAAGGCGCATTTACTATCTCCTTCCAGAAAGCACTGATATAAACAAGAGGGTCCCTGGCAAAAGAACCATTTTCGTTTTCTTTGACGGTCTCGCTTTTTAGGAGGTCAAGAACATCCATCCAGCCGGGATCTTCAGGTATGTTATACGTATTCCCAACCTTCCCTTCAACTCCAGCTGGAGTTGAAGGGCCAGTATGAAAAAGTTTATCAATTTCTTTTTCAAAAAAAAGACCCATAATTACAATGATGAGAATGGCTGAAAAGATCAATTTTTTCCCCATAACTGTTTATTCCCCTCAAAATAGAAAAGATAGTTTATTAATTATAAGGTGAAGATTTTATTAACACCAGTTCCTGATAGCTCTTTCAGTGCCAGAGGCCTATCTCTTTATTTATCGAGTTACCGTGGTATAATGTTAGCTAATATGGGTCGAAAGGAGGTAGAGAATCATGAAAAAGGCTCTTGTTGCTATTGACGCCAGTGACGTAAGCAGAGCTCTGATAAGGTATGCCTTCCAGTATGCCCGGAAGGAAGGCCTTGATCAGCTTGAATTCATCCATGTAGTAGAAAAGCCCTACTTCGATCCTTCAGGAATGCCATATTCATTCGAACTTCCCAAAGAAAGTGCGGTGGAAGAAAATTATGCGAAGATCATAGAAGATGAATTAAAGGCTTCTGATACAGTCAAAACTCCCTATGAGATCACAGTTAGAACAGGAACTCCATATGAAGAAATAATAAATTTTGCTGAAAACGGACACTATGACACCATACTGATAGGACATAGAGGACTCAGCGACCTGGAACGTTTCTTTATCGGAAGCGTGGCGGCAAAAGTGGTAAGACATTCGCCCTGTACTGTACTGGTATTCCAGCCACCTAAAAAGGAATAACAGATAGGGACCCTGAATAAGGGAGGGGATTTTCCCCTCCCTTATTTTTTACCCACAGAGGCCATATAGACCGGGAAAAGGCTTCTTCCGTCTATGCCCAGAAGATCACAGACGGACTGGTCATGAAAAGCTGCTACCGCGCAAGTACCGCATCCGACAAGACCTGAAGCGAGATAAAGGTTCTGGCATGTGTGACCGGCATCGAGGAAAACATATCTGTACGCCCTCTCATCATATCTCCATGCTGATCTATATATATGGGCAACCCAGATGAAATGTACAGCACACTTCCTTACAAAGTCCTGTTTAAGACAGGCAATGTAGATGTCATTTTTTATCCGGGATGACAGGTCTAGAATTTCCAGTTCATGCTCAATGGCAAGAAACCTGTAAAGCCCGGGAGAGAGTCCCTCTGCGTTGTTGATAACCATGTATGTTTCCAGAGGATGTCTCGCTCCTGCAGAGGGAACGTTTCTGAGAGTTGCTTCGGGATGTTTTTCCCTTACCCCCTGGGTAAACCATAGGAGTAAGGACAGATCCTCAAGTGACACAGGAATATTCCGGAAACTACGAAGGCTTATCCGCCCCTCAATGGCTCTTCTCAGGTCAATTCCATCAGTATTCAGATCTCCGGGGGGAGGAAGATATATCCTTTCTCTTGACGGATCTCCTTTAAGCTCAAGGGGGGGCTGGGGGATACCCTTGAACTGGTCAGATTCTTCCAGATATTCATAACATGTTCTTTTAATGAACTCTTCTCCAATCAGACCTGGCATTTTAATGACCTCCCCTGTAAAATTCAGATATTACTTTAACACATCATTTAAAATAGGAGGTTGATTACCCTGAATATAACATATAAAGCCTTCGTAGTGACGGAGATGTCCGATGGTTCATTCCAAAGATCTACCGGTTACAGGACAACAGAAGATCTTCCTCCGGGAGATCTTCTGATCAGGGTCCATTACTCATCACTGAATTATAAAGATGCCCTTTCGGCAACAGGTAATAAAGGTATCACCAGGAGGTATCCTCATACTCCCGGTGTAGATGCTTCCGGAGAAGTTATAAAAAGCATAGATGATGCTTTTTCTCCAGGAGACATGGTTATGGTAACGGGATATGATCTGGGTATGAACACTCCTGGAGGATTCGGACAATATATCAGTATTCCCTCCAGTTGGGCTCTCAGGCTTCCGGGTCTGATTACACCATGGGAGGCTATGGCCATAGGAACAGCTGGATTCGCAGGGGCTCTTTCTGTCAAAAAGCTTATGGATAGCGGGATACGACCCGATGATGGGGAAATCCTGGTAACAGGAACGACTGGCGGTGTGGGGAGCCACGCCGCTGTTATTCTAAAAAAAGAAGGTTATCAGGTCGTTGCCCTGATTCCTGGGGGGAAAGACACAGCTTTTCTTGAAAGAATAGGAATAAACAGGATACTTACTCCAGAGGATCTGGTAGACAATATTGAAAAGGGCCTACTTTCTTCAAGATGGGCAGGTGTAATTGATACAGTTGGGGGACCAGTGCTGGTTTCTGCCCTGAAATCAACAAAATATGGAGGAGTAGTTACCACTTGCGGGAATGTGGCTGGTGCATCACTGAGTGGACTGACCGTATACCCTTTCATAATCAGGGGAGTGAGCCTTCTGGGAATAGCCTCGGCAGAAAGTCCACTGGAACTTAAGACAAGTATATGGCAGAAGCTTTCAACGACATGGAAACCCTGTGAACTCCTGCAGAGGGTCAGGGAAATATATCTTGATGAACTTGAGAAATATATCTTTCAGATGCTTGAAGGCAGATCATCAGGGAGAATAATCGTAAATTTAAAGGATAGCTGAGATATTGACCAAAGGAAGCAGAGCCTTTATCCTTGGCACCTGGAAAGGCTGGTGATCAAACCTTGGCTATCCCTATTCTGGATACTGATAAATGTACCGGCTGCAGGACCTGTGCCGAAGTATGTCCTGCCGGATGTTTTACTTTCTCTGAAAGAGAGATTATTGAAGATTACAGGAAATGCCTGGGTTGCGGAAGGTGCATAAGGACATGTCCTGTAAAAGCGATCTCCTTTGAAATTCTTTGACTTCTGCATAAAAACTGTTATGTCACTCTGGAAAATAAAGCCCTCTCTTTCTTTCTCATTGACCCTATCTCCTGTTTGATAATTATTCCTGCCAGAATTCCTCCTAGAACATCTGAAACGGGGAGAGACAGCCATACTCCATCCAGCCCGACATATTTCGGAAGTATTATCAGACAGGGAATAAAAAAAATGACCTGCCTGAAAATGTTAAGGATCAGACTTTCCCTTGCCTTTCCTAAAGCCTGCAGAGTGAAACTTGTTATAATGGTCACTCCTGCCACTGGAAGCCCCATATAGCCAAGACGCATACCCCTGATGGTGAGGTCGATCAGCTCCTCGCTTGTCGTATTGAAGAGATGGACCAGGGGATAGGGAAACAACATGATAATTGTGAAACTTATCAGGAAAAACCCGACAGCACTCATCATGGCCAGTTTAACAGCATGGATGACCCTGGAGTAGACCCTGGCACCATAGTTATAGCCTACCAGGGGTTGAAGGCCTTCTCCTATTCCAAGGACAGGTAGAAAAAGCAGGGAATCAAGGCTGAAGAATATTCCGACTGCAGATATAGCAATATCTCCTCCATACGCATAGATCACCCTGTTGAAAAGGATAAGGATCACAGTAAAGGTCATTTCCATGAGAAATGGAGATGCTCCTATTATCAGGATCTTCTTCATGATCTCTTTTCGGGGGAAAAGTGCCATCAGGCGAATATGGAGGTTACCCTTGTGACCAAAGTAAAATGAGAATACCCAGCATGAAGCAGCTACCTGGGCAAGAACCGTTGCAAAGGCAGCACCTGCTATTCCCATGGAAAAGACTATGATAAAAAGCCAATCAAGGATTATATTAAGGACAGCTCCTATGATAAGGGTGAACATGGCATGATCGGGTCTGCCCTCTGCCCGAATGAAATAATTAAAACCGAAACTGATGCTCGAAAAGGGAATACCAAAAAGTATTATACCGAGGTATGTTCTACCGTAAGGCAGGATATATTCGCTGGCTCCACTGAGTTTCAGAACAGCATCAAGGGAAAAGGCCCCTGCAAGGGCACAGAGTAAACCCCCTGCCAGTATCAGCAGGACACCGTTACCCAGAACGGATTCGGCTTTTTCTATATTCTTTTCACCAAGAAAAATTGAGATAAGGGAGGAAGAACCCACTCCTACAAGTATCCCATAGGCTATAACAGCCATCATGAAAGGAAAGGAAACTGTAATGGCAGCGATTCCGGCGGGCCCCACGGCATGACCGATAAAGATCCTGTCCACTATATTGTAGAGAGCATTTACGATCAGCCCGGTAATTGCAGGAGCTGCGAAGTGTAAAAGCAACTCAGGTATCGGCCTGTTCCCCATTCTTTCAGTTTTATCCATTTCATACACCCCGTAAAATCTAATGGCTTAAGCTTATATGATCTTCAGGATCTTCAATCATAACACTATAAAAAAATCCCTTAAATACTCTTTTTCTGAAGATATACCAGGAAACAGAGGGTTTATGAATATACAGAATAAAGCTAGATATAGAGGACTTCCTCTTCTATTTTCTCAATGGAATGTTTCATGGAAGAATTTACACATCTTTCATATAACCTGTAGACATTATTTTCGGAGCAGAATTCTTTGAGCCTGTCTCTGTCGCAATTACATGGTGTGCAGGGCCTTTCCTGAATATCCACTCCTGTTTTCAACCGGATCAGGTCCCTGGACAGGAAGGCTGAATCACGACCCTGTTCCAGTCTGGTTCTTACCGGAAGGGTAAGGCTCGAAAGGTTTTCATATATCTGCTCAATACCCCCATGATCCTGTACAAGTTTCAGAGCACCTTTCTTTCCTATTCCCCTTACTCCGGGAACATTGTCAGCACGATCCCCCAGAAGAGCAAGGTAGTCCACCATCAATGGAGGGGCAAAACCGAATTCACTCCTGAAAGAAGGGGCATCGACATCTCTGTAATCACAGTATTTCCCCGCAGGAGGCCTCGTAAGAACGATATCTCCTTCATCAAGGATCTGGCAGAAATCCTTATCCGGGGACATTATCCTTACCCTGTTCCCATCATTTGAAAGACTTATGGCAAGGGATGCTATGACATCATCTGCCTCTATCCCCCCTATGGAAAGGACGGGGAACCCCAGACATTTTATAAAATCAATAATAAGAGGTAACTGGACAATAAAATCCTCCGGGGCCTTCGGCCTGTTGGCCTTATATTCAGAATACATTTCATTGCGGAACTTTGGTCCCGGGCTGTCAAAGACGAAACTTACCATGTCGGGATCCCATCTTTCAAGAAAACTGACGAGGATTGAACCGAAGCCGTAAAGGGCATTCACCGGTACTCCCGAAGGAGAAGAAGGGGGAAAGGAACAACCAAAAAACGCTCTAAAGGCAAGGGCATGCCCATCTATAATCATTGCTTCAGCCAAGGGAGATCGCCTCTCAGAAAGAAAGATATGTAGATTGGGAACAATTTTATAACCATTAATTTTTATGGACATTTTTGCTATAAAAGATCAGTTCATATACACGATAAAGCCAGGAGCCACGGATAATAACCAAAAACACAAAAGAGATCAAAGATCCAGGTCCATCAATATCCGGAAAACATGTTCTTCAACAGAATCCTTTTCAACAGGTCTCCACTGGACCCAATCCGACTGGATACTTCACTGATCCACTAGATCTCCATCAATATCAAACACATAGGAATCAAGCAGCTTGAAAGAGGGGGGATTTTTCTTGAAGAGAACCTGATAAACCTCTGTTACAGCTCCAGTTTTGTAATCACGTTTTAAATAAACCTCCCATCCATTTTCTCCTTCAGGGAGGACAAGAGGCTTTAATTTTCCCATATCAAGATACCATGAATTTTCTTCATTCACAAAGACTTCTCTGAAATCACCCTCAAGAATAGCAGAACCTGCGTGACAACGGGTAACTGAAAAGATCAGGCAGCAAACTCCAAGAAGAAACAGATTGTTTTTCATCCCCTTACCCTTTCTAACCCGAATTGAAAAGTTTATTTTTTGGACACGATCGAACAAAGCCTTCACATTGAAGCCTTTAGAAGATCCTCAGGAGCGATAAGCATCTTAAGTCCCCTTTTACCTGCACCAACATATTATAGAAGGTTGATCCATTATGCTTTGATCTATAACAAAGTGTAATCCTTTTTGGTACCAAGGGGTGAAACTCTTCCACGAATGCAACCTGTGAGAGCCTGGATCTCTTTCATATGAACCATTTACACATTCTTGTTGCCGTTTGCCCCGGCAAAGGCCTTGAGATCCAGTTCCCTGTCTCCAGGAATACAGGGAAGAAGTATTACTCCTTTATCAATACTGACAACGAGGGTATTAAAAATACGCTAACCTGCTATGCCTGATCTACCCGCTACACTAACAGCGCTGAGATCCGAATCACCCACCGGATACACAGAAACATCAACATTCATCCCCAGCTTTTCAACCAACCTGACAGCATTGGTTTTTTTCATTCTATTCCTCCAGAAAAATACCGGATCGACTATAGCAGGAAGCACCTGTTAATCATCTTTTTTGCGATGCTCTTCTCGATGCTCTCTGAGAGATACCTCCTTTTTCTCCTTGTCAATGGACATTAATACCCTTACCTCTTCATCGGTTCTCCATAGATATTCGGGAGGAAGATAAAGTTTTTCCTCCATATCCCCATCAACATACTGGATAAGAATGCGTCCGCTTTTCCCAATTTCAAGATTAGTAATAAATATCTGCCTGTCATCCTTCTCGAGATTATAATATTGCTCTACATAAACATGACATAACTGCTCACAACGTAGCTCCAGTTTTTTACGTAATAATGAATACTGTTCAAATTCATTTCTATCCATCTTATCCATGTCGATTCACCTCTCATATAAGGCTTGGGAAAAGGTTCCTGAAATAATCCCCTTGAATAAATTCTTTATTTATAATGTATTTTACACTATATTACCACGTTAGTCTGGCGTCATGAGGAATTTAAGACAAAAAAACACCTTCTATTTTCCATGAAGAATAAGTTTTAAATGGAATTGGATAAACTGTCGTATAATAATCAGGTAGAGTGTAAAGAGGGAGGTAATATTTGTGAAAAAGGCTCTGGTTGCAGTAGACTACAGTCAAACAAGTAAAGCTCTGGTTAAATATTCATTTAAATACGCTGAACGAAATGATATAGACCATCTTGATTTTATCCATGTCTGGGGGAAAAAGACACATAGGGTTGATGGATGGGATGCTGAGGGAAAAACCGCACCCCTCACAGAGGAAGATCTTCGAAAAAAATTTGCTGCTCTTGTTGAAGAATCTGTTAAGGATTTGGAAGGTCTGACCACTCCATACAATTTCATAATAACATATGGAATACCCTGTGAAGAGATCATAATCAGGGCTGAGAAGGAGAATTATCAGATCATTCTGATAGGAAACAGGGGATTATCTGATCTGTCACAGTTCTTCATAGGAAGCGTAGCAGCAAAAGTGGTAAGGCATTCTCCCTGCTCAGTTCTTGTATATCAGCCTGAAAAGAAATAATAAAAGGGAGGACGGTAAAAACCGCCCTCCCTGATCTGTTTTTCTGAGACAAGCCCGGCTAACTCACGGACTGCTCTGAGCCTTATGCAGCTCTCCCAGGGTTCGTCACCCTGTCAATATGTCCATATTCGGTTTTTCGGTAACGGGAACTGATCTTATTCCTATTTTCCGGTTCCCTCCTTTGCAAATAGGCCGGGTTATCTGGTTTGAAAAGTGTTGCTCCAAACTAACAACTCCTTCACTTACACTAACCTGATTACCCTACAATCTACTCGTAAAACTTACAACTTTTCGTTTCTTTGTGCCGTACATCTGGTACATTGGATCTACTGCAAAAAATCCAGATAACCCGGCAATGCCAAGAACTACTTCCACTGAACTTTCGCCTTCTTTGTCCTGGCATCTATATATTAGTTCATAAGAACATTTGTGTCAAGATACCCCCTCGGTATATAGTGCTATATATTTGAGGTCAGAGGCATTTATAGACTACTGGCCTTGGAAAACAGTGCCTGTACAGGTATTACGCCGCCATACTGCTTAATACTTGAAATTCCCCTCCCGGGTGTGGATTCATTCAATGACAGATACTACCAGGATCAGTTTAAACCCCTCCGACAGCCAATGAGCCTGGTCCCGAGTTGATACCTATAACCGGGGATATCTCCATTATGTACTCTACTCTTTTTCCTGTAAGTTCAAACAATTTTTCTGCGAATTCCGCTGCTTCCGCCTCTGCACCTGCATGAACAACTGCATAGCGAGATACTTTGCCCTCTACCCAATGCCTCATGAATAGATCTCTTATTCTGGAGAGATTAGCATTTCTTCCGCAGACCTTGCCGCAATGTATACCCTTACCCTCTTTATCGACCGATATGACTGGTTTCAGGTTGAGAAAACGGGCAATATGTCCCTTCATGGGGCTTATTCTTCCTCCCCGGACCATGTACTTCAGATCTGCCAGGCTGACATATATAAAAGCCCTCTCGAGTGAGGTATTTACAATGCGGACAACTTCTCGGTGGTCGCAACCATTTCCAAGAGCTGAAGCAGCCTCAAGGACTATCAGGCCAAGGGAAACACATAGATTTCTAGAATTTATGACACTGACCCTTTGAAGCATACCAAGACCTGATGCAGCCTGATAACTGGCATTGAAGGTTCCACTCAGTTTATCTGAAAGGTGGATGGCTATCACTGAATCGTAAATCTCAAGTAGTTTCGAATAGATCTCCATAAATTCTCCTTGACTGGGCATGGAGCTTACAGGAAAAACATCGGATGAATTCATCCGTCTGTAAACCTGTTCCGGTTTTATTGTCAGTTTATCCAGATATTCATCCTTACCTATGGTCAGTTTCATGGGTATAACATGAATGTTATAACTATCCAGGATCTCCTGTGGAAGATCGCAGGCAGAATCGGTAAGAAGTGCTACTTTATTGCGGGAATTATTGATCAAGAGAGATTTCTGCTGTCTGTACATATCATCCACCTTCTGATGGGTCAGATCACCCCATTTTTTGAGCGAAACTGCTATTTCAGAAGGCTCATTTGTATGGATATGTATTCTCAGACGTTTATCTGCCCCGCTTATAACAAGAGAATCTCCCTTCCTGGAAAGATCTTCCCTTATTTTTTCTACAGGAAGATCTTCAATCCCTTCAAGAAATATTTCCGTACAGTATCTGAAGGAAGTAGACTCATCATGGCTGGAATGTTTCAGGTAATTACGGGATATTGTTCCGTCATCTGAAGGATAACAGATAGTAGTTCGATCTTTACCTGATTCCAGGATCCCCTGAATAAAACGGACAAAACCCAGAGCTCCGGCATCTACAACTCCTGCATCTTTAAGGGGTTTAAGTTTTTCTGTGGTCTGGGACAAAGAACGACGGGCAGTTTCAAGGGAAAGATCCAGAACATCCATGAAATCCTGGGAAACCCTGCTTAATTCATCTACTGCCTGGCTCCATTCCCGTAGAACAGTTATGATAGTTCCCTCTTCCGGTTTTGAAAGAGCCTGTAAGGCGAATGGGAAAGCTAACATGACACCCTGACCGAAATCCTTTGTAGATATCCTTTCATGTCCGTCAAAGACCTGGCTCAGGCCATAAAGATATTGTGCCAGTATGAGCCCTGAATTTCCCCTTGCTCCAAGAAGAGCAGTCTCTGCTATAGAAATAAAAGTCCTTGAAAAAGACCTTGAAAAAATAGCATGGCTGGATATATAACTCATGGTGGAAAACATATTGGTTCCAGTATCCCCATCAGGGACCGGGAAAACATTGATCAGATTAAGATGCTCTCTGCTTGATCCCAGACATCTGGTACCAGCTTGAAAAGCATATCGCAAATGAATTCCGTCAACATGGGTTATTTTTCCCATAGGCCCTCCTCAAAGTTAACTTTCTCTGGCATGTTCCATTAAATAATGGGCAACATACCACTCCTGACCTTCGTTATAAGAAAAAAGTTCACTGCATGCAAGCAGAAATATTCTCCACCTCTGAAACCATAGATCCACTCTATTTTTTCCGTAGTAACCTTCCAGGATCGATCTGGTTACATCTTTATTATCATCCAGATTCCTGAGCCAGACTTCAAGGGTCTTTGAATAATCGTTTCCGCTAACCTTCCAGCTTTTTATAACATGGAGGTCCTCCTGAAAAAAAGTCGGAAGGAAAAAACTCGGCATCATTCCTCCTGTGAAAAAATAATGCCCCATCCACTCAGACTTCTCCTCTGATCTGAAAAAATAGGGATATCTGCAATTACAAAAAAAATGGCAGAAAAACAAGCCATTCGGGTTAAGCCAGGAGGCAATCCTCTTAAAAAGGGTTTTCCAGTTCCTCATGTGTTCAAACATCTCTATTGAAATAATTTTATCAAACCTTTCATTCGGGTGGAATGAAGAAACTTCTCCAATAACTGCATCAAGATTTTTCAGACCCCTTTGTGCAGTTTCCTGAAGAACAAACTCTACCTGTTCCCTTGAATTTGAAACTGCCAGTATCGTGGAATCAGGATACTTTTCAGCCATATAAAAGGAAAGGGATCCCCATCCGCACCCCAGATCAAGCAGGGACTGTCCGTTTATTATCCCGGCCCTCCTACATGTAAGCTCGAGCATAGCATCCTCTGCCCTGTTGAGGTTTCGGGCTCCGGATCCCCAGAAGCAGCAGCTGTATTTCATCCTTTGTCCAAGAAAAGAACTGAAAAATTCTGGAGGAAGATCGTAGTGCTGATGATTTGCCTTTTCTGGAGAAGGAGCAATGGACTCCTTCTCCATTTCATCCAGGAAAGATTCAATCTGATCGGGATGATCAGTGTTTAACATTTCATGATCCTGAAGTATTTTTCTCAGTCTGCACCTTATCCCGGACCTGATAAGTCTGTCTGGTACAAATCCTCTCTCCGCAATGGAAGTTAAAAGGTTCATTATTTTTTCCCCGGGAACCAAGGGAAGAAGGGACTTGTCCTGTTCATGTAATCAATGTATCCCCTTTGATTCTCTATGAGTTTTTTTTCCAACATCGGTATACCTGAAACCTTGAGAAGAAGAAAAGTTATTGTTATGGGGCTTACGATAGTTATCCAGCCTCCCTCTATGGAGAGAGCCATGAAGAATATACCCCACCACATGGCCGATTCACCAAAGTAATTCGGATGCCTCGTGTAAGCCCAGAGACCCTTATCCATAACCTTTCCCTTGTTGCCCTGATCCCCCGTGAACTTGCCAAGCTGGTAATCTCCAACAGCTTCAAAGAAAAAACCGGAAGTCCATACAAGAAGTCCTAATCCGTCAAACCAGGTAAGACCCCGTGATGGATTGAGATTAATATAGACCGGAGAAAAAACGATAATCAGGAGAAGACTCCCCTGGAGCATGAAGACCTGGAGAAAACTTCTCAGAACAAAAGATTTCCCCCAATCCTTGCGCCATTTGGCATAGCGGTAATCCTCCCCCTTACCTCTGTTCCTAAGTAAAATATGAAGTGCCAGACGCCCTCCCCAGACTGTTACAAGACCTGTTACAAGGACCTGCCTTGCCTCTGCTTCTCCGGGAGAGAAAAAAAAGGATAGGATGGTAAGGACCACAAAACCCCCGCCCCAGGCTATATCAGCCAGAGAATTATCCTTTCTGATCATTGCAACTATAAAAAAAGCAGTCATATAAAGGAATAAAACAAGGATTAAAACCGTGAAAATATTCAAATCAGATACCTCCTTCAGTTTAAGCATTTTTCAGTACAGAGTTCAGAGAACAGATATTTCAGGGTTCTCATTTCTCCTGTGTCATGTTAAAGTTCTACAATAAAACTGCGTTATAATCAAGTGACTCTAAGGAGAATGAATATGTTGAAAAATATTCTGATAGCACTTTTAATTCTTTTACTGGTCCTTTTCATTGCAGGAAGGATCTACTCTGTAAGCGGCAGAAATATAACATCTCTGCCTGAGGGTTTCAGTTTTGGGCTGAACCAGGGAAGACTCGCGCCATGTAAGGAAAGCCCAAACTGCATCTGCACTGACGAGAAAGATTCCCATTACCTGGAACCCTTTCCAATTACTGATAGTTCCTGGAAAGAACTTCCGTCATTTCTCAAAACCCTGAAGGGATGCTCCATCGTGGAAAGAAGGACAGATTACATAAGGATGGAGTGCCGGAGCTCCGTATTCGGCTTTATTGACGACGTGGAATTATATTTCGATACCCAAATGGGACTCCTACGTTACAGGTCAGCAGCAAGACTTGGATATTCCGACTTTGGAGTTAACCGGAAAAGAATTGAAAAAATAAAGAAACAGATAAACTGACGAGATGAAATAATGAAAGGAAAAAAAATGTTATGAAATATTTCATTTTTCTGGTACCCCTTGGGTTATGTCTTTTTCTTGCCTATAATGGGAAGTCCTGTTCAAAGGGGTGTCACGGGTGTGGAAAATGCATGAATTCCTTCCTGGATAAGAGGGAAACCGGTGGAAAGGATGAGAAACAGGGAACCCTTTGATCAGAGCTTAAAATGAGAGGAAGTTTGAATTGCAGAAAATAAGCTGGAAGGCCCAATTCACGATCATATTACTGTTTGTATCCATAGTGCTCTATCTTATCCATTTTTTTATATTCGATGAACCCCGTTTTATCTTTAAACTGCTGATCAACAACCTTGCCTTCGCCCCCATATCAGTCCTTTTTCTAACCCTCTTTTTAAACCAGATCCTTGAAATGCGGACAAAACAGGAACAGACTCAGAAAACATACCTGGCTCTGGGCACATTTTTCCACGAAATAGGAAATGAGCTCCTGAGAAAAATGGCCATTTTCGACATGTCAAGAGGAGAGATCCAGGACCTTGTAGCCGTAGATGATTCGTGGGATAAAAATAATTTTGCCAGCGTACGGAGAAATATATCTTCGAGGGAGGTCTGCCTGGCATGTAACAGAAGTAACCTGGGAGAACTGAAAGATTTTCTGAATGATCACAGGGATTACATTATCGGTATGCTTGCAAATCCTGCCCTTAAAGAACATGAAGCTCTCACAGACATGCTTTGGTCCATTTATCACTTCTCTATGGAACTTACTGCCCGAGAAACTATAGACACAACTCCTGACGAGGACCTGGAACACCTTCGAGGTGACGCTGAAAGGGCATATGGCCTGCTCTGCATTGAATGGCTGGAATACATGAAACATCTGAAAGAAGAATATCCCTATCTCTACTCCTTTGCCCTGAGGACAAACCCCTTTAAGAAGCACAATCAGGTCGAATTCAGATAAAAAGTTTTCCTGCCTCGGTTCATACCCTCATGACCATGTAGATAAGCAGGAAAAGAGTCCTAGATCCCACCCTTTCTCCCCAGGAGACATATCAGGAAAGGGAAAAACATTAATACAAACCAAGTCAGGGAAAAGGCATTGCAGCCTCCCCCCCCCGGAATCTCAGGGTCTGGTTCAGAAGGTTGTGAAGGACTATCTCCATTGGCGATTATGGATGGATAAAGGGCCTTTCCTGAAATTACGCTCAAGGGAAGAGTTCCATAATCAGACTGCGATAATACAGAAGGAAGAAGAAAAAGGAACTCTGGAGAGGTACCTGCGTATTCATCGATGAAATTTTCATCTATATCTTTCCCCCGTACGGCATGGATAAGTAGATTCCTGACCTGCCAGTATTCGAGGGATGGATCGAGGGACCAGATGATCGAAGCTATCCCTGCAGCAAAGGGACTCGCAAAAGACGTACCGCTTACAACGGAAGTTCCAAGATCTTTATTGGTTGTTACTATGCTGGACCCTGGAGCTGCTATCTCAACAGTTCTTTTCCCATAATTTGAAAACAGGTCAAGGAATCCGGTTTCATGAACGGAAGCGACACTGAGAAAATTTTCAGACTCGTTGTACGTAGGATAGACTGGGATAGAATCCACATCAGTACCTACCCCTACAGTACCATTACCGGCAGAACATATGAAAAGAACTTCAGATCTTGCGAGTGAAAGAAGGATACTGTCAAAGAATGCCTCAAGGGTTTTATCTTCTCCCGGTCCGGAATTGAAACTGAGGTTGACTATCAGACCTTTAGATGCCATGACCCCATCCTTCAGATCAAGGATGTAATCTACTGCAGCAGCAAGGGCCAGGAGGGTCATGGATCCCTCCTGGTTACTCGCCTTGACGGGAACAACCAGGGTTTCAGGTGATACACCTGTAGAGCTGCCAGCCACGACACCACTTACAAACGTACCGTGTCCATCAGAATCAGAAACATCCTCATCTGATTCAATACTGACAAGTTCATCGCCGGAATAAACTTCAAAAAAGTGGCGTGCAAAAACCATATCGAGTTGATCCTTCAGCAGGGGATGATCCTTCTGAACACCTGTATCGAGTACAAAGACCCTGACATCAGCAAAGTCGGCGTCAGCATCATGGGCAAATTCAGAGAGGGGAAGGGATATTTCAACATGCCACGGTATCGCTGAAAGATCCAGTTTCTTATCGCTCTCACTGCTAATGATCGAAGGATAAAGTTTCCGTTCAGCTGGAATGATCAGGAACCCTTCACAGGAATTCAGTTTTATGGCATCTTCCTCTTTTATGCTCACATGAAGCAGGCCAACCCGAGAATAAAATCTTCTTTTCAGAAAACCTATAACTCCTGATTCCTCTAAAACTCGATCCAGATCATTCTCAATCGAAGAGGGAGATAGAAGTTCTATCTGATCCGGACCATCTCTCAACATAAGCAGGTATTCTCCAGCATAAAGGCTACAACTGGAAAAGATAAGCAATATACACCCTAACAGAAAGAACCCCAATATTTTTCTTAACATAATCTCCCCTCTTTCATACGTTAAGAAAAAGAAAAGATACTCATCTCTTTAGCTATTCACCTTGATATAATGATATCAGAACTTCATTATACTCGAAAACAGGCATTAGGGAAAGCTTTTCTTACTTTAATCCCAGATCTTTCTGATGACCTTTTAACAGAGGAATATCAAACCCGAGGAGTCCCTTCAACTGAGTGGCATTAGTTACAGCATAATTCCTGAAACAGTTGTTGAACATTGCATAAACGGTACCTACCTGGGAAGAAATATCCAGCACCGAATTTTTCCAGGGTATAAGTTCCGACTCATTATAAAGATATTTAAATCTTTCCTGAACTGCAGCCCCTTTTCGGGACCATGCTTCGCTGTTCCTTCCATGAAATCTGACCACAGAACCCCAGGTCGCAGTAATATAGAGTTCGGGCCTGACCGTCCAGTCAAGTTCCGGTTCATCAACCACGACGTAGGCAATATTGAATTCCCTGAGCAGGTCGAGAAATTGTTCTCTGTTCCCGTCTGCTAACCAGGATGAATTTCTTATTTCTACTGCGATCCTGAAATCGGAGGCAACTTCTGCAACTCTTCTCATGTACCGGATCATTCTTTCTGAGTATGCAGCCCAGGGAGGAAGTTGGAAAAGGAGGTAACCCATTTTTCCTGTTTTATGGAGAGGAAGGATAACTTTTTCAAAATTTTTCCAGAGTTCAAATCGAATGGATCGGGGAAGATCAGAAAACCTGATCTTTTTTTCATCCTGAATATGGATTTCTTTTCTGACCCACAAAGGGAGAGTAGCAAAATTGACGGAATGGAAGGTAAAAAGACCATAGGCCTTGATATTGAATTTGAAATCGGGAGGGGTCCTGGCTATCCAGCTGTAGGTCCTGCTTTCATCAGGAATGGCGTAAAAGGTGCTGTCCACTTCTACAGCATTGAAACTGGATGAATAATATTTCAGTCTCCCTGACGCATCCCTGGCATTCTCCGGATACCACCCGCTGGCAATGAGAGACCTATCTGTCCAGGAACATGTCCCTACCCTTATATCGCCCAATTTAATATCGCTCCTTTATGTAAAACGCACCAACACAAGATCATTTATCGAAAACATAACGCCTGGCAAGAATAACAGCGTGCATCTGGTGTTGAGTAACATCGATCCGCAGGGGAGATTCGCTCCCGTGGTTCTGAACACCACCAATAGCGAGAGGATCGGCAGTGGGATGTTTTCTTATGAATGAGTTAGCCACTGGACTGCCTACCTGCCATGTTGAGAGTTTCCCCAATCCCTTCTCAATGGTATCACGGTATTTTTCTGCTTTTAAAGAATAGCCTTTGACCCTGGCCCATTGGTAGGCATGTATAATACCCTCGTAAGCATAGGCAGTATTCCTGGTTCGCCTCAATGTCTTATGCACATCGATCATCCAGTCACTCAACTCCATAAGCCGCTCTCCGTAGGAGTCTGAATTATCAAGACCAAGTTCAGCCAATTCATAATATGACATTGATGCCCACTGGAAATAACCCTTTGTTGTATTTGAATCCGGGTTCTTCTCAAGCGCCTCCCTGACGTTTAGAACATATCCTGACTCTGCAGAACTTATGATTACAGGGACAAGTTCCTTCATCCCAAGATATTTAACAGCCTTGGTCAGGGCAAGAAGACTTTCCCCATCAAAATAGGGGGAAGAAGGACCGTAGGGTTTGCCCGTAAGCGTAGAATAACTTCTATGCCATAGACCGTTGTTATCCCTTGCTTTCACAAGAAATGCAAGATACCCATCCAGGACGGTGCGGTAGCGATCCATTCTTTCTTTTTCAAGAATTCCTTCTTCCAGGGAACTCAAAAGCTCTATATGAGCAAGCGCACAGAGTGCTACCGTCCCTGTACTGCCTTCAGATGCTCCAGGATAACTGATATACCTCTCCCCATTCAGGGTAACTCTCGAATTATCTTCAAAAAAGAAAAGAGCCTTTTCAAGAGCCTTCAAAACTTTATCCTGCCCTGTTTCGGAATATATAAGAGCGAGCCCCCAGGCAGCACCTGCCTGCCTGACTTCACTGTCACCCTTGGTGAAGGTTTTATTGATCCAGTCATACTCATAATTGAAATTGCCCTCATTTTTCTGATGACTGATCATGAAATCTGTTCCTATTTGAAGAGACTTATCAAGGATGCGCCTGTCCAGCTGAATGATTTTTTCAGTCCCCTCCGCAGTCTGGAAATGAAGAAAATACAGGCAGAAGAAGATAAGGAATAACAGATATTTCTTGTTCGAAACTGATCTATTCCATATTTTCATGATAAACCTCCATATTTCCGGAAAAGAGTCATCTTACTGTCAGTCCGATATAATGTCCAAAACGATCGTGATCCAGAATAAGCTTTTCCTGGAGACTTCCTGAATCATCCTTTTCCACGAGGGTCCTGACCACTTTCTTAAAAGTGGGATTGTCGACAAAATAGCCCTGGTATCGGGTTATTCTGTTATCAGTAATTATTGGATAGAGTTTCAGTTGTATATTTCCCTCATTTTCAGAATTTATGAATTCAAGCTGAGCTATCAGGCTTATTGGATCAACATTGTATTTCCCATACCTGCCCTGAGAATTGAACATGAAATTCCCCAGACTATACACTATCCATTTATCGTTGTAGTATTCTATCTCCTGCATCATATGAGCACCATGCCCCAGGATAATATCTGCACCTTCTTCTATGAGTTTATGAGCTATTTCCTGCTGTTTTCTGGATCTCCAGGAGTAGTTATTGCCCCAGTGGGGAAAAAGGATGATGAAAGCATCAGGATATTCTGACCTGATATTCCTGATCTGAAGTGATATCAGGAAAGGATCCAAAACATAGACACCCGGTTTTCCCTCTTCTGCATAAAAATTGTATTTCTCATAACTCTTATGATGCTCAAAAGCTGCTATTACAAAGCAGTCCAGAGAGTCTCCATCTATCTCCATCTTAAAATGGAAAGGACTCTGGGCAGCCTTCTGGTCCATTCCTGCACCCATTCGGGATATACCCCGGGAATCCAGATATTCCAAGGTATCTTCAAGGCCTGGATAGCCATAATCCAGACTATGGTTATTTGCGAGAGATGCTACTTTAATATTATGTTTGACCAGGGCCTCAGGTGCCTTGACCGGATGAGTCCAGTGAAGATATGTTTTATTCACTACAGGTTGGGAAAGGTCATCTGTTACTGGTGTCTCCAGGTTAGCAATAGCAATAAATGCATCTGCAAGAATGGACCGGAATTTCTCAAGTGGATAGGTGTAACGCATGTTTCCGCTTATTGTATCGACTCCCCTGATGGTACCGTAGTTTTCCCCAAAGCTGAGATCACCAAGAAAAAGTATTCTTGTCCCCGAACCAAGGGCTGACCCAGGAAAACAGACTGTGAATAACAATAATCCCCAGAAGAGAACTGAACGTCTCCATGTCAGCATGAAAACTACTTTCCTTCCCTTTGGATCCGGAGCAATCCCATCAGTGCG
Organism: Synergistales bacterium; assembly: GCA_963666205.1. Taxonomy (GTDB): domain Bacteria; phylum Synergistota; class Synergistia; order Synergistales; family JAFGMB01; genus JAENYO01. The sequence continues at coordinate 2,474,467 of OY762654.1, read as the reverse complement.
GACAGATTATGCTGAACATAGTCTATTCTGATCTCCCCATCAGTAAGGCTTTTCCTGAAACCACCGAGAGAACGCATAGGATCAGGGAAATACCATGCATTCTCTTCTCCAATCTGGGTATTGAGCTGAAAGGTTACTCCCTTTTGGATAGCAGAAAGATATTCTGCCTCTTTTTCAGTCTTTCCAGTATATTGCACCAGTCTATACGCAGCACATAAACCCTCGGTTCTGGTCGCGGTCGGAGTCGAACCCGGAGGACTGTAATATCCTCCCTCCCAATCCGGAAACCTGTTTCCGCTGTTCTGCTTCGATATAATCGCATCGGCTATTCTTAAGGAATGTCTGACATAAAGGGGGTTCTTGCGATAACGGTAAAGCTCGTTCAAACCATAAAGGAGCCAGTGGTCATGAGGAAGTTGAGAGTCGGTCCGCCTTCCATCCCTGATGGTGATCAGGTACTTCGCTGCCCCTTCAGCAATATCCAGCCAGAGTGGATCTTTATCCAGAGAATAAAGCCTTACAAGAGAGAGGATAGCCTCTCCTGGATAATATGATGAAACAAAAGAGGAAACCTTGCCAGAGGGATAGGCCATCTTGTGTATACCAAATTTACCTTCCGGTTCCTGGATGACCTGCATCCATTTCCCCAGTCTTCTCAGAAGAGGAAGATATACTTGATCTCCTGTAACTTCAGTGTATTTTGCAAGGGCTATTATGGCCAGAGCATTTCCACCCAGCTTTACGGATCCTCCCTCCTCCACCAGGGCAACCCTGATTCCTCCTGTTCGATCTTCTCTTATCTGTTTCAAAAGATATTCTATGGCCGATCTTGCCTTTCCAAGAATTCCGTCATCACGAGATATTTCATATACTTCCAGCATGGAATAAAGGGTTCCGCAATGTCTGAGAATATTGTACCCGCTGTTGACTTTTCCTTTATCGGACTGGTAACTGTAATCAAAGGCTCCGGTTGGATTAACTGATCGTTCAAGATATCCTACCCCCAGGTTTATTCTTTCAAGAAGCAATTCTTCCGTAAGATCGGTAAAAATTCCATGGCCCCGGAAAAGAGGAAGAACAGTTTTTCCATCAGAGAAAAATGAAGTTGGGGTAAATATCCAGAAACGAGTGGACCCTGAATTCTCTTTAGCCGCCTCGATAGACAGGGGGATCTTCCATCCATTAAAGGTTGAGAAAAGGTTCCCCGTATTTACCCTCCCCCTGCTATCTATAATTCCACCATATAAAAGCTGGGAAGGCAGAAAACATCCCTTATCCGTAATAAGACCCTCTATCCCAGGCTGAAGAACAATTTCCCCAGCATCAGGAGGTTTATTAACCCTGGTTACCCGATTTATAACATCAAAAACAATAAACCTGGCTTTTAGCCTTACAGGATCAGGGACCTTTGAAATTGCGACATTCAGAGCATCTACAATTCCGTGTCCCGCCCCGGGGAAAACGGTGAAGGGCTTTTCCCCATCAGACACAGAGATGCAGACCATCCTGGGGACCCTGTCAATGGATAGGCTTTCGGGAAGAATTTCAGCAGCATCACTCCTTAACAAGGAGAAAACAAATGAACAGATCTCTGTTCCATCCTTCTCGGACAGGTCAATATTTTTCAGGTGTTCTATAGAAATATCCGATCCAGAAGCATTATCTGCATCAGATCTTTCGGAAAAAGAAAATACCAGAAATATCTGGATAAAGAGAAAGAAGATCATCATAAAAACAAGAGAATTTCTTTTCATTAAGATCGCCTCTTTATTGAAGATAAACGAAAGGGGATCTCGTCCTGGTGAGATCCCCTTTTAATGTGCAATTTATATTATTTTCCGTAAACGTCTTTGGGATTCCACTCTTTCCACACATTACCCACAAGGTCTATGTTGGGATTGAGCACCTTGCCGCCCGGTTTCCAGCCTGAGGGAGTAGCCTTGGATCCTTCGGATTCCCTTACAAGCTGGTAGGCCTGAATCTGGCGGAGGGTTTCACTCACGTTCCTTCCAACAGGAGGCGTCAGGACTTCCATGGCCTGTATCACCCCGTCAGGATCTATAAGGAACCTTCCCCTCACATCCACTCCCGCTTCTTCACTGTAAACTCCATAAACTCTTCCAATGCTGCCGCCGCTGTCGGAAGCCATAGCAAAGGGTACTCCACCCTCAACCATCCTGGAAAGTTCCACATCATTCCAGATCTTGTGGACGAACTGGCTGTCGACGCTCATGGAAATAACTTCTGTACCAAGTTCCTGGAACTTGGGATATTGATCGGCAACTGCCGAAACTTCAGTGGCTCAGACAAAAGTGAAGTCTCCGGGGTAAAAACAGAGCGCTACCCATTTGCCGAGGTAGTCTGAAAGTGTTACTGTCTTGAATTCTCCTTTATGAAACGCAGGAGCAGTGAAATCCGGGGCCTTTTTACCAACCATAACTGTCATACCCTTTTCCTCCTTAACTATATCAGTCTGAACAGGAAGTTTTTCTGAATCACTTTTAGCGACTTTTGCGGATGGAACTGTGCAACCAGCTTTCTTTTCAGTCAAATTAGATCACTCCCTTTCTGAGTCTGATTATCAGAATAACTCATCGTTTATTATATTACCTTAATGAATAAGCAAATGAAAGAGGAATTTCTGTTTATGTTTTTTGTTTTCAGTTAATTTTTCAGATCTTTGGAAACACCTCTTCAGGGTTTTGAAAATAGTCTAAAAAACTTGTATTTATTGTATCTTGAGTGTATTATTCCTAGCCTATGTGCTTTATAATACATAATTTTATTCAGAAAGATAAAATCAAGGGAGCTGTCTCATAAATGCATGAGGTAAACAAGATCAGAAACCTGGCCATAATAGCCCATATAGACCATGGAAAGACCACCCTTATCGATTCCATCTTCAGGGCTGCCCATGTCTTCAGGGAGAATGCAAAGATCGAAGAAAGGGTCATGGACAATAATGAACTGGAAAAAGAAAGGGGTATCACCATAAGATCCAAACACTGTACGGTTGAATGGAAGGGATACCTTATAAATCTCATAGACACTCCTGGACATGCTGACTTTTCAGGAGAGGTGGAAAGAGTCCTATCAACTGTCGATTCAGTGTTTCTTCTTGTAGATGCAAATGAAGGTCCCATGCCCCAGACCAGGTATGTCCTTATGCATGCGCTGAAAATGGGCCTTAAACCACTGGTATTCATAAACAAGGCGGACAGACCCAATGCCGACCCGGCAGACGCCCTCAACAAGACCTTTGATCTCTTCATAGAGCTGGGTGCCAGTGATGAACAGGCTGATTTCCCCGTTATTTATGGTTCAGGACTCCAGGGTTGGGCTGTAAGGGATCTTGAAACCCAGAAATGGGAAGGAATGGACGACTTGTTTGACATGATAATCGAACACGTACCTGCACCGGAAGCCAGGCAGGATGCTCCTTTTCTCATGCAGGTCACGACCCTGGCATGGAATGAATATACCGGTCGGATAGGCTGCGGCAAAATACTCCAGGGCACTTTGGAAGCCGGCCAGGAGTTTAACAGGATCTCTACCCGATGGAAAAGCCCTCTGAACCAGGAAGGCGAATGGGAGATAACAGGCCAGACCCCTGAAAAAGTGTCCCAGTTATGGGTTACACGAGGGTTGGACAGGGCAGAAGTGGACAAGGTTCATGCCGGAGACATCGTCTGGGTAGCAGGACCTAAGGATATCAACATCGGAGATACCTTCGCTTCTCCACTCCTGGAGGATCCGGCCATGCAACCTCTCTCTATAGAAGAACCTACCGTTTCCATGTTCTTCCTGGTAAACAACGGGCCCTTCTCAGGACAGGATGGACAAGCCATAACCCTGCGCCAGATAAAGGCAAGGATAGAAAGAGAAATGCAGACCAATGTCGCTCTGCACATGGAGGATCTTGGCAGGCCAGATGGAGTTAAAGTATCAGGCAGAGGTGAACTTCACCTTGCCATTCTTATCGAAGAAATGCGCAGGGAGGGAATGGAATTCTGTGTTTCCAGACCAGAAGTTATAACTGACACGGTTGACGGGAAACTTCTTGAACCCATGGAAGAACTTACCATAGACGTTCCAGATGAATTCCAGGGAATTGTATTTGAGAAACTTTCCAGGAGAAAAGCCCGTATGGTGAACATGCTGAATCTCCAGACAGGCCTTCTCCGTCTCGAGTTCCGGATCCCTACCAGGGGACTCATAGGCTACAGGGGAGAATTCCTCACAGATACAAGGGGACTGGGCATCATGTCTTCATGTTTTAACGGTTACGGTCCCTGGGCGGGAGAGATAAACTCAAGGAACAGAGGTTCACTTGTAAGCATCGAAACAGGAGATGCAACCGGATATCAACTTGACAATCTGCAACAGAGAAGCACTCTGTTCATCAAACCTATGGACAAGGTATATGAAGGGATGATCGTCGGGGAAAACTCCAGACCTGTAGACATGGCATGTAACCCCACCAAGAGAAAACAGATGACCAACCATCGTGCTTCCACAAAGGATATGGGAATTAAACTCGATGTGCCAAGAACCCTTACCCTTGAAAAAGCTATGGAATGGATCGCCCCGGACGAGCTTGTAGAGGTGACTCCGAAATCGATCAGGGTAAGAAAAGCTATACTGAACGATAACGATCGTAAAAAGGCGGCAAAAAAGACCCTTTTCGCATAAACCAACGTTTATTCACGGCAAGATTGCAAAGAATGAAAATCCGCCAAAAACCACTGAATAAACCGGGGACGGGCGGACGCTGCGCGGGTCTAGAAGATCAAGAAACAGGCCACTTTGTCGGCTATGAAAAATGAGGCTACATTTCTCACGAATAAAACCTTGAAACCAGGAAATGTTGTTGAACCTCAATGAAACATTTTATTTATTTTATGTTCTACTGTGCAAAATAGAGTCTTATTTTGCACAGTAGATTTTACAAAATGGTAACGGGTTCCTTTGCGTCTTTGCGGTGAAATGGTTTTCAGGATCTTTTTTCCAGTTCCCTGCAGACCTTGGCCCAGCATTTTTTGAAGGCTTCCATATTCTCCGGTCCTGGCACCCTCAGCCTCACTGAATTATTACCCAGGTTTTCAAAACCCCAGCCTGGTTCTGTTTTTATCCCGCCCTTATTCAGAAGGAAGTCATACAGGTCCAGATCTGTGTTTTCATGGGTCACTATCATTATTGGAACAGTAGAGCATGTAGGCGCTACCGAAAACCCTGAACCTGAAAGCACCGTATTGATAGTTTCCTCTTTCAGTTCGGATATGGTTGTTCTGAGATATCTCAAATAATCCCTGTCTTTAAGGATCAGCGGTATCAGTTCCATGGCAGAGACCGGGATGGAAAAAGGGGGGGATACTTTCCTGTAATACTTCTGAAGGCGCTCATCCCTGATAACAGTATATCCCACCCTGAGTCCTGCCAGACCCCATGCTTTGGAAAATGAACGAATACAGACAATATTCTTTCTTAAAAGGTTAAGGGCAGAATCTTCCTCGGGAATAAAACCACCATATGCTTCATCTACTAACAGTAGCGCTCCCCTTCCTTCACATTCTGCAGCAAGATAATCGACATCTTCCAGGCTCATGACCTGACCGGTAGGATTGTGAGGTCTATCGAGATAGACCAGGGAAATCTCGTCACTCATGGCCTTTGTAAGGTCTTCTACATTGAGCAGGTATTCGGGTGCTTTAAGTTCGACATTGGTGATCCTCGCCCCGGAAAAAGTAAAATAGAAAGCACCGTCGGAGAACTGGGGAGCTATCCCCAGCATCTTCGTCCCAGGACTTATGAGGATCCTTGCAAGGGAAAAGATCACCCCTATAGAACCGGTCCCGAAAAAGATATCTTCCTTCTTCACCACTCCATCCCAGAATGAAACAAGGGCATCAACTACTCCGCTCTGGTCTCCGGGATATAATGAAGGATCCAGGAAAAAACCGGAGTTCCATTTATGCATGATAAGTTCGTTGGCACCCAGGGGATTTGTTCCAAGAGAACAGTCAATTTCAGGAACTGCCCCCTCTCCGGAATATACATATTGCGCTGGTTCATAGGTTCTGACTTCAGGAAGTATGGTCTTCTCCCAATCCATAGAAATACACCCTCTATATTTTAGATTTTGGATTTTAGATTTTGGATCAAAAGAACAAATTCCAAAACCTCATCATCTACGAAATAATAAAACATTCTATTAGCTTAAACACATCAGAATAACTTACGAAAACCACTTCAAATCTCATTTGATACGTCGAGGAGAATCCTATATTATTTTCTTATTTAATTAAAATCAATTTATTCAACGTGAACAAACATTGCAGCTAAAGTAAATAAACTCAAGGGTTACAGGTTGCTTTGTATTTATTACGGCTTTGTTGGTAAACATTATCTTATCTTCGCTTTTTGAGGTATTGTAACAGACCTACAGGAAAAGAAGGTATACCAGAAATACCGAAAGAAGAAGAAAGATTACTGTCATAAGTCCGCCGGCCTTAAGATAATCGGCATTGCGGTATCTCCCAACGGACATAAGCATGGCATTGACCTGATGGGTGGGAAGCACAAAGGAGTTCGATGCACATATCCCGACAAGAATGGCAAGTCCCCGTGGATCAATCCCGGTTTCCTCCCCGATTATAAGAACAAGGGGAACCAGAAGAACTGTAGCAGCAACATTGGACATAAAAAGAGAAAAAAGGGTCGCCAGGATACCTGCAGCGGTAAGGATCGCTAAAGGGTGTCCAGCATCTCCGATAATACTCATGACCATTGATGCCAACCAGGATGCTGCTCCGGTCTTTTCCATAGCAATGCCAAGGGGGATGAGTCCGGCCAGAAGGAATACAGTGCGCCAGTCTATGGCTTCATAGGCCTCATCTATCTTTATCACACCGGAAAGGATCATTCCAGCTGCTCCAGTCATAAGAGCAAGGGAAAGCCTGAAACCGGTAAGGGCAAGGATAATTGCAGTGGTGAAACAGACCAGGGCAGGAATGATCTTTTTTCTCCTTGATTCCTCCTGAACGGGGGTAAGGCAGACAAAATCCCCACCCTTCCTAATCTCCCCTATGTTCTTCCAGGGACCATTAATGATAAGTGTATCTCCCGCTTTAAGGGGACTGTCCGGGAAATGATCTAAAATGGTGCCCTCTGCCCTGACAAGGAGTATGGGTTCCACACCCAGGTTCTTCCGAAAAGCGATCTCCCGGATAGTTTTACCTTTGAGAGAAGCCTTTGGCAACAGGACAAGTTCCGCAAATCCTGAATCAACTCCAAAACGGGACCAATCTTCTTCCCGTCCTGAAAAGATCAGGCCCTTATCCTCTGCAAACTGCAGCACATTTTCTTCTTTTCCGAGAAGATGCAGTTTCATACCTTCCGTAAAGGAGGTGTATCTCCATGGAGCAGAGATACTTTCTTCCCCCGAAATGATGCAAATCAGGTGTAGATTGTATTTATTCCAGAGATCCAGACCCTCCCTGGTCATCCCGACCAAAGAACTCCCTGCAGGTATTCTGCATACATAGAGAGTATCCGGAAGATTCCACATACGGATCATGCTCTGTTGAGATAAATCCTCTTCAATCTTTTCATGAGAGGAAGGAAGAATGACTTTTCCTAAAATGGCAAAATATAGTATTCCTGCAACAAGAAGAGATAGCCCCACAGGGGTTACACTGAAAAGCCCGAAGGTTTTCACCCCTCCACCCTTCAGTAGATCATTAAGGATAATAAGAGGTCCGGAACCAACCATGGTGAGAGTACCCCCAAGAATAGCAGAAAAACCAAGGGGCATCATGATATTGGAGGGAGATATTCCTTTCTTACGACATATTTTCAGGACCGCAGGAAGGAAAAGTGCTATGGAACCCACATTCTGCATGAATGCAGAGATCAGTCCCACCATGGAAGAAATGATAACCATAAGCCGTTTTTCCTGATCTCCAGCAAGTTCTATTATCCTTGAGGCAAGCAGGTTCATCATTCCGGTATGATCCATACCGGAACCCATTATCATGACGGCAATCATGGATATTACAGCATTACTGGAAAAACCGGAAAAGGCCTCTGACGGGGATATAAGTCCCAACCACGGCAGCAATATCATTATGAGGATGGCAACAATATCCACCCTCAGCTTTTCACTTATGAAAAGAATGATCGTCAGGGAAAGAACTGAAAAGGTTAATAATATATCCTTTGTAAGTAATAACATGTTGAGATCAAGGGGACCTGTCTAAAGCTTCCTGATGGTATTATTGTGATTACTATGAATTGCATTCATCTCCCTATCGAGGGTAAAACCTATTACAGTACGAATAAGAACGATGGCACCAAGGACAGCTATCTCATGAAAAGTAGGATGTATCATTGTCCTTACAATATCTGCAGCGACAAGGAACTCCAATCCCAGAAGAAGGTATACTCCAAGGGAATGTCTCAGAACATCCCTGTGTTTCCTCACAAAATGCTGCCTTAATCCCCGGTATTCAGTCTTTACAGCAAGAAAAAAGACATTCGTAACTCCCCACAGGATTATGATGACACCCATAAGTCCTATCACGAAGGCCAGTCTGTTGATTATCAGATATATCATTATTCGCCCTTTCTATCGTTGGCCATCCTAAAAACCTGCAAGCTCAATAGCAAAGAGAACAAATGCAATAGCCAGAGCTAAAAGGGCCACTATCTTCCACCTGTCCTGTTTTAATAGTTCGGGAAAAGTTACATTACCGAAGTTGCCCATGGGATAGATCTTATCCCTTACTGTGGGATAACATATCGCAAAGAACCATGCTCCCGCAAGGATCCCTGGCAATCCTCCGAACAGTGCATCCAGAGAACCCTGTCCAATCGCTCCAGCCAGGGTACCAGGACAATAGCCCAAGGTCGCAAAACCCACTCCGAAGATAAGACCCCCTATCACTGTCTGTCCTACCGAACCTGTCTTGGGATGAAGATTGGCCATTCCCCCTGAAACCAGAAAATGGACTCCCAGACTACCAACGAGAACAGCCGTGAGCATTACCTTCAGAACAGTAAAATCCTTAAGAAGCAATTGACCAAGGATAACATCGTAACTGGTTACTCCTCCCTTCTGGAGGAGAAAACCAAAGAAAATACCTGTAGTTAGCCCTATCCCAAGTTGAAGTTTTCTTTTGGAATGGAGATGAGTCAACATTTCGCCACCTCCCTAGTAGATGAAAAAAGCAGTGATCACACCGCTGACAAAGAAAGAGGCTACCGCTATCCAGCCACTTACAGCAAGCTGGAGGGTCCCGCTTATCCCATGCCCGCTGGTGCATCCTCCGGCCCATCTTGCACCGAAACCCATGAGTATTCCACCATTAAAAGCAACTACAAGTCGGGGAAATGCCATGGAACCAAAGGTACTGCCCCAGAGGGATGGAACCAGACCGGGAGAAAAAACTCCCGACATTGTGGATGAAAGAAAGGCTCCAATTACAATACCGACCACAAGCATCCATTCCCAGTCTACAACAGGAATAAATTCCCTGAAGTAGGGTCTTCCCAGCGCTTCCTTACCACTAACAAGGCTTTCAAGCATTCCGCTTGTACGTGCAAATGCGGTTGAGCATCCCAGAGGTTTATCCGAAAGCAGAAATGTCAGCCAGCAGAGCACTCCTATCCCGACACCGACCAGGTATGGAGACCACCTGGCCTCAAAAAGGAAAGCCACATTCTCACCCCCATGCCAATTTCAGATTGTCTTTACCTCAAGAAAAAACGAACCAGACACATTTACCCGCAAAGACACAAGGAACTCCATAAACATCCTCAAAATCTTCTGATCAGTATATTTTACTGTTTTCATGTTTGTTCCGTATGTTCTGACAAACAAATATCTTGTTCTTTCCATGGTCCCTTTGCGGTGAGATCGCTTTTAACCTTAGTCTTTTCCCAGAAATTGAGGACCATGGGGCATTCTGCACATAGGACACTCAGGTGCAAACCCCGCAGCCGTAAATCCGGTCATACCTCCTGCTACATTCAGAACGTCCCTGAAACCTCTCTGTTTAAGGATACTGGAGCCAAGGCTCGATCTATGTCCGCTTCCGCAGATCGTGACGGTGGGCAGATTGGCATCAAGCTCGGTATATCTCGTTCTAAGATCCTGGACTGCAATGTTTACAGATCCCCCAATATGATGGGCATTAAATTCTTTATCCGCCCTTACATCCACAATATTGATGGGCATATTACCCAGGGTCAGTTCATAGAGCTTCCTGGCCGAGATCTGCTGTACATGAGAAGTATCCAGTCCGGAGGTCACCCACTGGAACATGCCTCCCTCAAGATAGCCTACGACATTGTCAAGACCTACTCTTCGAAGCCAGATAAGGGCTTCATAGGCCTGATACTCATCGAGTGTCACCAGAAGAAGTGGTTTGTCCGGGGGAAGGATCCATCCTGCAAAAGTGGCAAAATTGCCTCCGAAATCAATGGAAAATGCCCCAGGTATATGAGCCCCGCCAAAGGCTTCAAAACATCTGCAGTCCAGAACGACTGCATCCCGGGTCTCGATGAACTTTTTCATTTCCTGGGGTTTCATTGGCATCATAACTGGAAGATCTGAAGTTGTCGCCGGTCCCTGCCTGTTAATATCGCTGCAACGTGCAAAATGGTCGGGAGCAGCTGGCATGTCTGTGGTTAGAGAAATGATAAATTCTTCCCTGTTCTCGATGAGAAGAGCCTTGTTATATTTTTTTTCGTAGCCTATGGTGCTTGTCCTCTTGGCTCCCATGGCCCTTCCGCACAGGGAACCGGCCCCATGGGCAGGATATACTTCGCAGAAATCGGGGAGTTTCAGTATTTTTTCATGCAGGCTGTCATAGAGTTTCGAGGCAAGTTCCCTTGCCATACCGGGAAAAAGGTCTGGTCTTCCAACATCCCCAACGAAAAGAGTATCTCCCGTAAAAACAGCGACTGGTTCCTCTCCCCTTCCAAGGTCAGTAACTACGTAACACATACCTTCAGGAGTATGCCCGGGAGTATCGATGACATCTATCTTCATATCCTCTATCTGAAAGGTATCCCCTTCCTTCAGAGCTTCGTGCTCAAAGGCACAACCCCCTGAAAGGGGTGCGTAGATCTTCGCTCCGGTAGCTTCTGCAAGTTCCATGTGGCCGGAGATAAAGTCCGCATGAAGATGGGTTTCAAGGATATGGGTTATCTTCATACCCATTTCTTCAGCTGCCTCAAGGTAAATATCAATATCTCTGCTCGGATCCACAATAGCGCAGACCTTATTGGCTCCCAGAAGATAGGAACTGTGGGCTATGCCCTTGATAAAGAACTGTTTTACAAACATTTTTCTCTTCCTCCCTCTGTTTGAAATCTCATATTCAGGGTTTCAAAAGAAATATGGCAGCAATGCCTCATTCTTTATCTTCAATCTTCAGATTCCCTGAAGATCTCCGGATCCACCTTGGCCAGGCCCATTTTCCATGCAAGTATGGCAGCCTGGGTCCTGTCCTGGATACCCAGTTTTCGCATTACATGGCTCAGATGGTTTTTCACGGTCTTATCGGAAAGGATCATTTTTTCGGATATCTCTGTATTATTAAGACCCTGGGATAACCAGTAAAGGGACTCCTTTTCTCTAAGGGTAAGATCTTTGAACAGATCTGTTTTATCTTCACCTTTTTTCATTGGAGAAAGCAGTTTCTGGGCGATACCCGGATCTACATAGGGGAACCCCTTACCAACAGAACGTACAGCGGCAAGGACTTCGGTAAAACCTGATGTCTTGAGAACATAGCCACTCACTCCAGCCTGTGAAAGCTGGGCAATATGCTCCTCGTCATCAAAGGCAGTTATGGCTATGCACTTAAGGTCTATTCCCCTTTTATTAAGTTCGTTAACCAGTTCTGTACCACCCATAATTGGCATATGAACATCCAGAAGGAGAATATCCGGTTTTTTCTCTTCTACCACTCCAAGGGCTTCTTCTCCATTATCAGCCCTTCCGACTACTTCAACGTCAGGTTCAAGATTAAGGAGTCTTTCAAGTCCATCTCGAAAAAGTTTATGGTCATCTGCAAGAACAATTCGGTATACGCTCAAAACAAATCCGCCTCCGATACTGGTATCTCAAGTGATATATGGGTACCCTTGCCAGGGGAACTTTCGATCTTGATGGACCCTCCAGCGATACGGGTCCGTTCCTCCATGTTCATAAGTCCGAAGGACCCCCTCTCCTTGGCCTGTTTTATCGCTTCTTCGACTTCAAACCCGGCCCCGTCATCGATGATCCTGGCGTATAATGTTTTTCTTCCTCCGTTCAGAAATATCTGCACCTTTCTTGCTTTTCCCTTCTGAACAGCATTCATAACTGCCTGATGGATTATCTTGAAAATATTGGAGCGCTGCGGAAGGGATAAAACTGAAAATTCCCCTTTACTGCTCAGAACAACCTCTGTATCGGAAATTATCCTTATCTGATCTATGAAACGTTTCAGAGCAAGGTCAAGACCATATTCAAGACCCTTGGGGTTCAGACGGAGAAGGAAGGATCTTGTGTCCCACAAGGCTTCCCTCACCTGATCTGTGATCTGGTGAAGCTCATCAAGAGCCTTTTCAATATCTCCAGACTTTATCATCCTCTCAACAAGCTCGACAAGAAGAACAGCACTGGCCAGTTTCTGGGCAGGACCATCATGAAGGTCCCGGGCAAGACTCATGGACTCCCTCTCCGCTATCCTGTAGGCATGCACAAGGGACTGGACATCCGTTCCCGAACCGGTCTCCAGTTCTTCCATATCCGCCCCCATTACCCTTAGAGCAAGACGGAATTTGTTTGCCATCTCTACGCTTGCGGACATCAGTTTCTTTATTCTCTCAACTTCGCTGGAAAGGATGCCTTCCTGTTCTTCCAGATCTCTTTTCCGTTCTTCAAAGGTAGTGAGCATTTTAAGAAGATGGGCGCCCCTGTTGTAATCATCGGTCCCGATCTCCGTACTGGATGAAAGGCTTGTATCAAGGAGACTCGCACGGAATTTTTCATATTCCTTCCTCGCCTGAGCCGTCACAGCTTCCAGATCCTCGAGTTCCTGACTTACCCTGGAAAGCTCATTCTGGGTTTCGGGAAATCTGTCCAGTTCATCCTGACGAATGTAGGAAATATTATCTATGCTGTATTCGATGAATTTGTTGACCTTTTCTCTAATGTAATGCAGTCCTGAAGATTCTTCGTTCGCCAAAGCCATCCCTCCCAGGATAAGATCGATGTTCATGGATTCATGTTTTCGGCGAAAATTGCAGATCGTTCATTTCCTTAATTTAAGCCAGAATTATTGCTATTGACAATACCTGATTTGAACTTTCATCATAATTTTAACATCTACAGAACCTTTTAGCTGAAAGAAACGTTAATGGTCACATTTTCGTGTTATATTAGCTGCATTTGGGAGGTGGATCATACTTATGATGCTCTTTGCGCTTATGCTTGGCTGGGCTGTTCTTTATTCCGACAGGACCTGCCTGTATCCTTTACTTTCCGTGATAGCAAAAGACCTTTCTCTGACCTCGGCCCAGGCCGGTTCCCTTACCAGCGCCTATTTCCTTACCTACGTCATAATGCAGATCCCTGCCGGACTTGCCGGGGACAGATGGGGACTGAAAAAGGTTATGATGTTCATGTTCGTGATAGCAGGATTTGGAATGCTCGGACTGGGTACTCTGGGAAATTCATATTATCTTCTCCTTCTTTTCTCTGCCCTTTCCGGTATGGGAGCAGGCGCATACTACCCCACCTGTTTCGGCACCCTCTTTCAGGTGGTTTCCCCCTCAAAAAGGGCATTCAGCGCAGCTACTATAGGAATAGGAATGGCCCTGGGAATGCTGATAGGAATGACCATGAGCGGCCCCATATACAATAGCCTGGGCTCATACAAGGCACCATTTCTCATACTCACTATTCCTACACTACTTATGGTAGCCATCTTCCATAAAATGCTCCCATCCATCAAGGATCCCAACACACCAAACCTTGGAGACTATCTTGCCCTTTTCAGGGATATGGACCTCTGGAAAATAAATTTCGCCACATTCACATCACTTTACGGATTCTGGGTGGCCATGACATGGGGACCCACATTCCTGAAAGTCGAAAGGGGTCTCAGCCTTTCCCAGGCCGGACTCTTCACAGGACTTCTGGCAATAACTGCCATCCCGGCCGGACTCTTCTGGGGACGGCTATCCGACAGGACGAACAGGAAAATAGTTACAATCCTGGTATTCCCTCTTTCAGCGATCATGATCTTCATCCTTTCAAGGGTAACTTCCTTTCCCGGTATTATAATTACCCTGATGATATACGGAATGCTCAGCAACTCTGCCATAATATCGGTAATGGTGGCCTGGATGGGAGATATCGTCAGTATAAGATACCCCGGGAAGATGGGCGCGGCATCCGGCTTTTTCAACTGTACAGTGATGACCTCCGCCATAATTGCACCCATAATCTCAGGATATCTCAGAGACATAACAAATTCTCTGGTTCCCGCATTCTGGGCTGCAAGCGTTATAATTATCGCCGGAACACTGGTGACCGTTATTACTCCCCTCCCCCGCAAAACGGGGAAATGAACTCTTTTAAAAGACACTCGAAAGGAAGGTAAACATGGCAAAACTAAGCATATTCGGAGCAGGAAGCTGGGGTACAGCTCTTGCTGACACTGCTGCAAGGAACGGCCACGATGTCCTTTTGTGGAGCATCGAAGAAGAAAACGTTAAGACTATCAACGAATCCGGTTTCAATCCCGGTTATCTTAACAATCATCCCCTCGAAAAGGGAATTCGGGCTACAACCGATCTTACAGAAGCGGCCCATCATTCCGAAAACTGGCTTTTCGTAGTACCGACCCAGGCCGTTAGGGAGGTAATCAGCGAACTCAGGACCAGGCAACTCAAACCCCTTCACCTGTGTAATGCCGCCAAGGGCTTCGAGATATCCACCATGTCCAGGATCAGCGAAATCGCTGCAGACATAATGCCCGAAGTACCATTTTCAGTTCTTTCAGGACCAAGCCATGCAGAAGAGGTCATACAGAGAATGCCCACCGCAGTAGTAGTTGCCTCCGAGATAGAAAAGGAAGCTCTGCACTGGCAGGAACTCATGAATGGCCCCGTCTTCAGGGTTTACACCGGTCACGATGTGGCAGGGGTGGAAGTAGGAGCGGCAGTAAAGAACGTCATAGCAGTAGCTTCTGGTATGGCTCGCGCCATGGAGCTGGGAGATAATACAACCGCTGCCCTTGTCAGCAGAGGTCTCGCTGAGATCATGCGCCTGGGAGCGAAGATGGGGGCCCATCCCCTCACTCTCGCCGGACTGGCAGGAGTGGGAGACCTTGTGGTCACATGTTACAGCTTCCATTCCAGGAATTTCCGCCTTGGTATGGCCCTTGGAGAGGGAAAGAGTCTTGAAGAGGCCAAAAAGGAACTGGGACAGGTGGCCGAAGGAGCCTACACAGTAAAAGCTATGGTAAAACTGGCATCTAAATACAAGGTGGAACTGCCAATAGCTCAGGCGGTCAACTCCATTCTCTACCAGGGCGTCTCTCCAAAGGAGAAGCTCAAAGAGCTTTTGACCCGTGACCCCAAACCCGAATATCCACCAAACATCTACTGGTCAAAGTAAATCGTAAAATTACAACTGTAAAGATGCGCTGAAGCACATCCTATGACTTATTATCCTATTCTTACCTGTTGGATAGGATGCGCTTCTGTGCATCACAGTTTTCAACACATCACAAGGAATAACCGCCAGGTCTTGTTTTAAAACATAAAATTATAGGATGCGCTTCAGCGCATCAGAAGGCTTCTGAATAAAAATGACAGATTACCGAAGAATTCATATGAAAGGGAAAACATCCTTTTTTACTGTTGTTACCTATAACCGGATGCCCCTTTTTTCAAACAGGCCCGCTGTGGATACGTTACGATCCAGTATCCGAAAGACACATCAAAAATACCCATTTGATCTCGAAGCGATTTGTATCCTTCCTGACCATCTCCATTGTATCTGGACTCTACCGGAAGAAGATGAAAGATCCGGGCTTCGCTGGGCCTCAATAAAGTCACGTTTCTCCAGGCTGTTTGCCCAACATCAACAAATGGAAAAACCAGCATCAGAAAGCCGAGCTAAAAGAAGAGAATCCGGATACTGGCAAAGACGGTTCTGGGAGCATGTCATAATATCTGAAGAAGATTACATAAAACATTTTGACTACATTCATTACAACCCGGTAAAACATGGACTGACTGAAAAACCAGGTGAATGGGAATGGTCAACTTTCAGGAAATATGTTCAGACAGGTGTTTACGATGAGGAATGGAATCCTTATTCACCTCTCAATACTGACGATGAGTTTGGTGAATAGACCTATGATGCGCTGAAGCACATCCTATATCAGGTTCTTTTTCCTTCTCTGAATCATAGGATGCGCTTCAGCGCATCAGTAATTGTCATTACATCATGTTTGTGGGATTGCTCCCCGGTCCAAAATAGATATGTCTTTGCGGTGAGGCAGCTTTAACCTGTTTGCCCTGGAAATGGAAAATAAAGTATAATCAGTCTGTCAGAGAAATTTCAGAGGAGGGATCTTTTATGGCAAAAGCTGTTGTAGACAAGGATGTATGTGTAGGCTGCGAAGCCTGCGTAGGCGTGTGCCCAGTAGAAGCGATCTCAATGATCGATGGCAAAGCCGAAGTAGAACCCGACAAATGCATTGAGTGCGGAAGCTGTGTACCCGTATGTCCCGTTGAGGCTATCACCCAGGATTAACAATTCCAGATTTCGACATAACATATCCATTCATTATAAATAACAAAGCAGGGACTTCACTGTTCCCTGCTTTGTTATTTATAATGCTGGAAAGAAGTATCATGTTCAGCATCTTCTTTTACTGTATACTGAAGAAAACCAGGTTATCATGCAACTGGCAGATCCTGATCCCCTTCGATATATGGACTTCTCTAAAATGTTTAAGGAGATATTAATGATAAAGGCAAAACACATGTTAACTGCAAAATTTATTCTTGATATTTTCCTCGGATTGACATCATCTTTCCTTGCCTTCTGGCTGAGGCTCGGTGGAGATCTTTCTGTTTTCCAGGAATCCATGCGAATATATCTGCTGGTCTCTCTCCCCTTGAAAGCGATCCTTATGAACCAGTTCCGGGTAAACAAACAGTTCTGGCGTTATTCAAGCATCCAGGACCTGACCGGTATTATAAAATTATGCGGTATCTTCATCCTTTTTCAGTCAACTCTCATATTCCTTATGCACACTTTTCTTCGAGTTCCAAGATCCGTACCCACCATAGATGGGCTTCTAACATTGTTTTTTATGGGTTTCGCCAGACTTGCCTGGCGTCTTTACCATGAAAAAACCGGCCTATCACCCCTCCCCCGTATAACCAGAAGAGTTCTCGTCGTAGGAGCAGGTGAAGCCGGAACAATGATGTCAAAGGAAATGATGAAACATCCAGAATCAGGGATGATCCCTATAGGATTTCTGGATGATGACACCACCAAACATCACATCAACATTCTGGGACTTCCCGTTTTTGGAGAACTAGCCATCCTCCCCCAGGTAGTTAAAGATGAAGATGTATCTGAAATCCTTATAGCGATGCCCTCCGTTCCGGGAGAGGTAACAAGAAATGTTATGGACCTCGCCAGAAAGGCCCGGGTGCCATTCAGAACCATGCCAGGACTCCATGAACTTGTATCAGGTAAAGTAACCATATCAAACATACGCAAAGTGGAAGTTGAAGACCTGCTCAGGCGGGAACCTGTGGATCTCCACCTTGAAGAAATAGCAGATTACCTGGATAACAAGACCGTACTGATCACCGGAGCCGGAGGGTCCATAGGCTCGGAACTTGTCCGACAGGTGCTGAATTTCAATCCCCTACGCGTAGTGCTCCTGGGCAGAGGAGAGAACAGCCTTTTCCAGGTTGAGAACCAGCTGAAACGGGATTATCCCGAGGCTGACTACAAGATAGTGATCAGCGACGTCCGGCTCATGGACAAGACCCGCAGGGTTTTTCAATCCTGTCGTCCTCAGGTTGTATTTCATGCCGCCGCCCATAAACATGTCCCCCTGATGGAAAATAATCCCGATGAAGCTATATTCAATAATATTGGCGGCACAAAAAACCTTGTTCAATGTGCACTGGAATCCGGAGTAGAGCGTTTCGTAAATATATCCACAGATAAGGCTGTGAACCCTTCATCCATAATGGGCGCTTCAAAAAGGGTCGCTGAAATGGTCGTCCGCCGGGGAGCAGAAAGGGCATCGCCCGGACAGGCCTTTATCTCCGTGAGGTTCGGTAATGTTCTTGGAAGCAGGGGAAGCGTTGTGCCCATGTTCAAGGAACAGATCCAGAGGGGCGGACCCGTTACTGTTACCCATCCTGAAATGCAGCGATACTTCATGACCATTCCTGAAGCGGTACAACTTGTCCTTCAGGCGGGAGGGATGAACGGAAACGGAACTGTCTATGTCCTTGACATGGGGAAGCCCATAAAGATCCTGGACCTGGCAAAGGACCTGATCAGGCTTTCAGGCTTTGAGCCCTCTGTTGATATCGATATAGTTTATTCCGGAATACGCCCGGGTGAAAAACTTTTTGAAGAACTCCTTACAGCCGAGGAAGGCACCCTTGCCACGAAACATGACAAGATATTTTTCGCAAAAAATCCCAATCTGCCAGACCATCTGGAAGACCATCTGGAAGACCTTTTTGCCTCCGCCCATAGAGGAGATAGAGCAGCTATATACAGGGCTTTTGAAAAACTGGTGCCCCACTGCCGATTCAACTCCACATCAGATATCAGCATGATTCCAAAGGCCACCGCAGGATCAGGGCCATCCATGGAGAGATACTGATGAAGGTCCTGGTGACCGGTGCTAACGGTTTTATAGGAAGGCACGTATGCAGCGAACTGATCTCCCGGGGATGGACAGTAACTGGAGCTGTACGGGATAAGGAAACCGGATCACTCCTCCCTTCAGAAGTTCTTCCCCTGATTGTGGAAGACATTTATTCAGTCCAGGATTGGCATAAAGCCCTTCAGGGAATAACTCATGTCATCCATCTCATAGCACGGACTCACACCCCTGACCTCGAGAGACATGATCTCTATCTGGATTACAAGAGGGTCAATGTCGATCTGACGGAAAATCTGACTAAGGCCTGCCTCTCATCCGGGATAAAAAAGTTCCTTTTCATGAGCTCCATAAAGGCCATAGGAGAAAGATCCACATCCCCCCTGGATGAAAATTTTCCTGCCCTCCCCGAGGATAACTACGGCAAAACCAAGCTAGAAGCGGAAAAACTCCTTATTGAGCTCTGCTCCAAAGGAGAAGGGATGGAATACGTTATTATTCGACCACCCCTGGTCTTCGGACCGGAGGTAAAGGGAAACTTCCAGAGGCTTCTGAAAATCGCATCAGCGGGAATACCCCTTCCACTGGGATCATCGAATAACATGAGAAGTGTCATCTTTGTAAAAAACCTGGCCCATGCTGTAGTCCATCTGCTTGAAAAATCCGATGCCGGGAATAATATCTTTCATATCTCTGATGAACCTGACCTTTCCACAACAGAGCTTCTGAAAAAGCTGAGGAAAGGATTTGGGAAACCTGAACTTCTCTTTCCATTTCCACCCCCCCTGCTCTTCCTGGCAGCAAAGCTTCTGGGCAAAGGAAGAGAAGCAGAAAAAGTACTTGGTTCTCTCCAGGTATCTTCAGAAAAAGCCAGAGGATCATTCGGCTGGACCCCTCCTTTCACACTGGAAGAAGGTTTAGGGGAAACCTGTAGCTGGTTCAAAGCAAAGGCAGACTGAAATGCCCGCTTTATTCCTTTATCTATTTTTTACTTTTATCGCAAGCCTTACACTGACTTTTTTTATAAGAAAATATGCCATATCCAGGCAGATCATGGACATCCCTAACAGCAGGAGTTCCCATACTGTTCCCATCCCGAGGGGCGGAGGACTTGCGATCGTCCTGGTGTTTCTGTGTTCTGTCCTGTTCATGGGAATGACGTCAGCAATAAGTATGAAATTAATGCTGGCACTACTTGGAGGAGGACTTATAGCATTTATGGGATGGATGGACGACCATAAATGCCTTCCCGTGCTTCCAAGGATCTCTGTCCATTTTGCCGCCGCCCTGTGGGCTGTTTACTGGCTCGGCGGTTTCCCTTCCATGAATCTTGGCTTCACTACCCTTCACCTGGGACTGATGGGCTACCCACTGGCAGTTCTTGGGACAGTCTGGATGACCAACCTGTATAATTTCATGGATGGTATCGATGGCCTTGCAGGAGGAGAAGCAGTAACAGTAAGCGGTGGAGCTGCATTGCTGTTGTTTATTTCAGGAAATACTTCAATGGCAATACTCTGTCTAATACTCGCCACTTCAGCGGCCGGATTCCTGGTTTTTAACTGGCCCCCCGCAAAAATATTCATGGGCGATGTGGGCAGCGGCTTTCTGGGTTATACTTTTGCTGTCATTGCTCTGGCCTCGGAAAATATGACCGAGGTACCCCTGATAGCCTGGATGGCCCTGTTATCTGTATTTATTGTAGATGCTACGGCCACCCTGGTAAAAAGGATATGGCAGGGGAAAAAGTTTACCGAAGCCCACAGGGAACATGGGTATCAGAAGCTGGTTCAGAGCGGGTTTTCACACTTGCAGGCAACCTCTGGAATTTCAATAGTCAACATAATGATAACGATCTTACTGATAATCTCTTTCAGATATATCCCTGATTCTATTGGAATAGAAGGCTTTTCTCTATACATTTTTTTATTCTATTTATGGTATCGAACTGAAGATCTTATTAAAAAATGAAGGGAACAACATATAGTACATGACGACGAAAAGGAAAATCCTATTTATCTGTCAGGTTTATGAACCGGACCCTGCAGCTGTCGGCCAGTATCTTGCTGATGTTGCCAGGGAACTGGTGGAGCGTGGAGAAAAGGTACTTGTGCTGACTTCAAGAGAAGGTTATGATGACCCCTCCCAGATATTCCCTCGGCATGAAATCCTTGACGGAGTGGAAGTAAGACGGCTTTCATTCTCCTCTTTTGGGAAAAAAAGAATTATTGTTCGACTTGCAGGACAGCTGTCCTTTCTTTTTCAGGCCTTCCTGGTAACCCTTTTTATGGGTAGTATCAATAAAATAGTTATTACAACCGTTCCGCCTATGACTTCCATTTTCGGGTCTATACTCTCGAAGTTGAAGAATATACCGGTTATTTTCTGGGCAATGGACATAAACCCTGACCAACTTATCAGGATGGGGAAAACCACTGAAAATTCATTTATCTCAAAGGTGTTCAATGTTTTTAACCGCTCCATACTCAAACAGGCAGACAAGATCATTACTCTCGATGAAGAAATGTCAAAGACACTCAACAGTAAGATGGATGTTTCCGATAAACTGTCAGTTATACCACTCTGGCCGCTGGACAATTATATTGAATCCATTCCTCATTCAGAAAATCCCTTTCGGCAGAAACATGGACTGGAGGGCAAGTTCGTTATCATGTACAGCGGTAATCACAGCCCTGTAAACCCATTAGATACGGTTATTGATGCAGCCAGGGAACTTGAAAAGGATAACCGTTTTGTATTTGTATTTATTGGTGGAGGCCAGGGGAAGATAAACGTGTTAGAAGCGATACGATCAGGAGCAAAAAATATCATTTCCCTACCCTACCAGCCTCTTGATCATTTGAAATACAGTCTTTCCGCCGCTGATGTACATGTTGTATCAATTGGAAATGAAATGGTGGGCGTTGTTCATCCCTGTAAAATATATGGAGCTATGAAAGTCGGCAGACCAATTATTGCGCTTGGTCCGGATGATTCTCATTTATCTCGTCTAGTTACTGGAAATGAAATTGGGAAAAACATTGAACACGGTGACACCAAAGGTTTTATCTCTTATCTCGAAGAACTTGCTATCTATGGAGATGAGAAAACAAACGACTTGGAATCTCCAGCACAAACATCTATAGAGATGTCCATGACTAGAAGAAACCTCTGTTCCATGGTAGTAGATAATATACGTTGCCCAAGGAATATACAGGAGAAAAACAATGCGAATAGGAGTTAACCTGCTTTACCTCAGACCCGGGAAAGTAGGAGGTTCTGAAATATATATCAGGGAACTAATCAAGGAACTTTCCAAGTTCACTGAGGTAACCTTGATCCTTTTCTGTGGAACTGAAGCATCACAAACATTCAACTCTAGTGAAAATCTGGAGATAGTTAAGGTTTTCAACCATTCATTCAACCAAATGAGAAGGGTTTTAGCAGAAAATATACTCTTGAGAAACTTTTGCCAGAGTTATAAAGTCGATATCCTTTTTTCTCCAGCAAATTTTGGCGTACCATTACTTCAAGCAAATATTCCTCAAGTTATTACTGTACATGACCTTCAACATAAATATTTGAAATCTTATTTTTCAAAAGCAAAATATATGCAAAGAGAGATCTTATTCAGACTTTCTTTCGCAAAAGCGAAAAAGATCATTGCTATTTCCGACTTTACGCGAAAAGGAATAATCGAGAACTATGGACTGGAAGAGAATAAAATCAAAACTGTATATGAAGGCATAACAGACAAATTTTCAATTAACGCTTCTGATCTCAAGGAGATTCAAGATAAATTCCAGCTTAAACAAAACTTTTTTTACTACCCTGCAATGTTAGCACCACATAAAAATCATTTAATGCTGCTCAATGCTTTTTCAGATACATTACAAATAATGAAGGATAAACAATGCAACCTTGTCTTTTCTGGGTACAAGGACGAAAGATGGGAACTTATTGGAAGCAGAATTAGATCACTCGGTATTAAAGACAGAGTAATTCACCTTGGTTATCTAACAAGAAGAGAACTGTTCGGAGTCATGACGCTGGCAACAGCAATGGTTTTTCCTTCAAGGTTCGAAGGATTTGGATTACCAATTCTTGAAGCAATGCAATGCGGAACTCCTGTTGTCGCTTCAGACTGCACCTCTATTCCTGAAGTTGCAGGAGATGCTGCTTTATTGATTAAACCTGAAGATCAAGAAGGTTGGACAAAGGCTCTTATTCAAATATCTGCGGATGAAAAGATAAGAAAAAAGTTAACCAGTAGAGGAACAAACAATGCAAAGAGATTTTCATGGGTTAAATGTGCAGAGGAAACTGTAAAATGTTGTCTTAACACGTGTATTTAAGATCTGATGTTCCCTGATTGCACTTTTTCCCAGTTTATCTTAAACGTATAGAAGAATATATATTGAAGAGGTGTACAATTATGAATATTTTATATATTACTCCTTACCCCTTATCATATGATTACGGTGGCGGGATGCATGCTACAGCTAATTTGCTAAGCCTTGCTTCTTCTCCACTGACAAATAAAATAGACATTCTATGCCCTGCCATAAATTCAGAATTATTTGAAAGTTATAGCGATAAAATAGCGAAGGTCGAAATCGTGAGTAGCAAAATATCTGATAAGGTTTACTCCCTATTGACCTTCAACGCAACAAAGATTTACGCTCGGTTTAAGAAAGTATTCCTACCAAAAATCAAAACATATGATCTTATCTTTATTGAATCCACTCTTTGCGGATTTGTTTTCAATCAAGGACACTCTCTTCCTCCTGTAATTTCTTGCATCCACAATGTAGAACAAGACTATCAAAGGGTAAATAATAAGGGACTGAGAAAAAATTTCCTTTCTTACACATCTCACATTTCGGAAAGGATAACACTTAAATATTCGGATATTATTCTAGCCCTACATCAAGGTGACCTTAGACGTATTGAACAAATCTACGGAACGATTCCCAGTGAAAAGGTTTTTTTTCACTCTGTATGCACTTTTAATAAAATGAACCGCACAAATAACCCTTTAATATCTAGACCCTTGGACTTATTGTACATTGGTGGCCTTAACCGTATATCAAATGAAAATTCCATTTTAGAATTTTTAAATATCTGTTGGGGAGAATTAGCTCCTTTGGGAATTAATCTTTCAATCGCAGGAAGAAACCCTGGGAATACTCTCCTAGACAAATGCTTAAATTTACCATCCGTACAAGTATTTCCAAACCCAACAGACATCACGACTCTAATCAATAATGCAAAACTATTTATATTACCTGATTTGTTCGGTTGTGGTATGAAGGTTAGAGTCGCGGAATCTCTGAGCTGTGGAACTCCAGTAATTGGAACTCAACTTGGACTAGAGGGTTATGACGATTGTGACTCCTATGGCAGGAATGTCAACGATATCAAAAGTATGGTATTACCAATAAAGCAAGCTATAAGAAACCCCGAAATCCTTGAGCAATGGTCAAGAAATGCTCTAAAATACTGGGAAAATAACTATTCATTTGAAATTTTCGAATCCCGAATACATAAAATTATTGCTGCCACTATAAAATAGTTTTATTAGAAAGTTATTTATTTTTTAGAATTCTCTGTTTATGGAGTTTAACAAAATAGTCTAAACCGATTTTTTCAAGAAACAATCTCATAGGCCTTTTTACAGAAAGAACTTTCTGAAAAAAAAGAAATAATGATCGAATCATGTTACCCTTATATTTAAATGAGAGAGATAAATCTTCAAAAGCTGTGAGAACATATCTTACATCGCTCATCCCCCCAAAAGACATATGAGCAAGGACTTTATTCAAATATAAAAAAGAAAATCCTTGCTCAAATGCTCTTAACATAAATTCCCTGTCACCAGCAATTTTATACCTTAAAGAAAAACCGCCCATTACACAATAGACTTCTTTTCTTATAAAAGATGAAGGATGGTGGATTGCCATTTTCAGACGAAGCATTGGTAATTTTTCGGGAAAAAGTTTGCATGATATTCCGTATTTTTCATCATACATAAGAATATTGCCATAGAGGATATCAGCAGAAGGATCCGTAAGAAAAGCATTCACGACAGACTCAATAGCATCAGAAACATAAGTATCATCAGAATGCAAAATACCTATATATTCACCACTCGCCAAGTTTATCCCCTTGTTCATAGCATCATAGATACCCGAATCAGGTTCCGATATAATCTTGGAAATAGATCCTTTATATTCATTGACTATTTCCAGGGTCTTATCGGAGGAACAGCCATCGACGATTATATATTCGATGTTTTTATAAGTCTGGTTAAGGACACTTTCGATAGTATCTCTAACTGTTTTTTCAGAGTTGAGCGTAACAGTTATAATGCTAACAAGGGGGTAATCCAAGTCATTTTTTAATTCCAACGATTAAACCCAACCTTCCAAAAGTGATTTTATGAACTCCCAAAATAAGAAGTATAATTTGTCGGCACAAACCCATTCGTCCATAGTTTTTCCTGATATTTCAATTAACGGTAACATTTTTAATCTGAACCAAGAACTTCTTCATACAGCTTTAAGTATTGTTGTGCAACCTGCTTAACATCAAAACACATCTCTGCCTTTTCCCTGGCCTTTTGGGAAAGGCACTTTTTTCGTTCTTCATCTTCAAGGACCCATTTAATTCCACGTGCAAGATCTTCAGGTTCAAAAGGCGTAGCTAGGTAACCGGTTTCTTTATGAGTAACAATATCCTTAGGACCAGTAGCATTAAAAGCTACTACTGGGGTTCCACAGGCCATTGATTCTACCAAAGTTTTGCCAAAAGCTTCTTGTATAGATGGCGCAACAAAAACATCCGCGGCACTATACACTAATCTTAAAGCTAGTTCATCTTGGAAAGATCCTAGGTTAGTATATGGTATTTGAACTTTATCTAAAACACCACAATCAACCTTTCCAAATAATACAAAATGAAAGTCCTTATCTCTCAGGAAATCAACTGCTTTGATAAACTCAGGAAAACCTTTATAGCTGTCATGTACATTCTTCGCTCCAAGAAGAATTACTGGTTTATCCAAAGGTAAGTTCAGTATTTTCTTAGCCTGTATCTTATCAACTGGTTTAAACACCTTTATATCTATACCATTAGGGATAACCTTAACTTGATAATTCGAAAAAATTGAACTGTTTTGAGCAACATCTCCCAGCCAATTGCTTATTGCAACTAAATGAAGGCTTTCAGGAAGATTTGAGCACTTTCTCTTCCATATCCATCTGGAAAGATCATATTGATAATCACTATTCAATTGAGGACAAGCGCCACATCTATCTTCATATTTATCACAATCAAGAGCATAATGACATCCTCCAGTAAAAGGCCACATATCACGCATAGTCCATATAATAGGCTTATGAAAACTCTTTAATAATTTAAAGTTTATCATTCCGGCATTTATCCAATGTAAATGGATTATATCCGCACTTTTAAAAGCTGGATGCTGTCTGATATCATTTCCACCAAACCCAGTACTGAAAGGAGTCTTTTTTCTATCTTGATATAGAAATCTTAAGGGGGCTGAATTAATCTTTGAATTAATCTTTGAAATAAGCCTTATGCCTAGTTTATTCATTGTATTAGTTTCCATAGAAAAAACTGTGGGGTCATTATATTGCCCTTTTTGGACAATGACAGAAGAATCTACACGAATTGATAAAAGGCTTTGATGCAGCCAGTATGCTCCCCTTGCAGCCCCGCCAGTGAGATCACCTGCAATAACGTGAAGGATTTTCAAATAAAAACCTCCATTTCAAAAATAAAACTAATCTGAAATTATTGCATATACTCCTGAACACATTTGTTGCCTTTTCCTTTTTGATATTTCGATTGCGTTAATGTCCATCCAGACTTCCTCGATTGATTTCAATGGCGAACTAACTGTCTATTTTAAAGATTCATAACCTCGACCTCAAAAAACATTTCCATGACATATTTTGAGGACCCCCTCCAGTCATAACCTCAAGATCTTTTCGTTTTCTTGAGTCCTCTCTTTGAGAATTTACTTAAATATTTTTTCATTTTCCCTATCTATTGCAATTATGCTTATTCAAAATATTATTTCTTTCATCTTACACATCATATTTTATCTTTTTTGTAGATAAAAAACCTATGATATGGGTTCTCTTTCACTCTATAAGTTCTCTTCAAGTGGGCACCACAACTACCAAAATCTTTTATTACCCTAGATAAAGCATAACCTCTTTTATTTATTTCCCAATAATGTTCCCCATCAAATTCGTGCATTAGAGGAATTAGCCTTGGTCTTGGCATAAAAAGTTCTACGTCGCCTAATTTCGGGATGTGAAAAATATATCTCCACAATGATTTAGCATCAGGAAGACTTATAACTAAATTTTTCCTACTCACTCTTACCATTTCTTTAAATGCAACTTTAGATTCTTCATATGGCAGATGTTCCAGCATCTGAAATGCACAGACTAAGTCAAATTCACCATCTGAGAACGGTAAAGCTGTAACTGATGCCACATGATCAGGTTGTAAATCTGAATCTATATCGACAGTTTCAACACAGTAACCTAAACCAGTTACAATTTGTTTAAAAATCCCCGGACCAGGTCCAACTTCTAATACACTTCTTGGTGCCAGAGAAATAACTTCGTCAACCTGATGCCAGATACTTATCCATCGCCGTTTATTCACATAATGAGAAAATTGGTAATGTGTTTTATCTACCTGTTTTTTCATTCTTGGATCCACCTGTTATCCATCTATTTTTATAATACATGCTTTTAGAAACAACCCATAATATTAAATAAGCGTAAGCAAAAACACCAAATATTGAGAACAATGCTACGGCTATAACATCATCAGAAAAAATAAAGAACCCAATCGAAAGGGCCAGAATTTTTGAAGCAGTACTGAATATTTCATAAATCAGTAACGCTTTTTGCAAACCTAAAACCGGTATAGCGATCACACTCGGTTTATTTATAAATCCCCAAAATAACCATAGGGCCAACCATCTAGCATATTCTCCAGCCTTAATCCATTCTGAACCAAATAGGAATTCAAACAAACAAGGTCCAAAAACAACAATAATAGCAAAGGGAACAATCCCTATCGCAGCTAAAGCAAGAGTTGCTTTCACAATTAATCTGGTAATATTCTCATTATCATGCGCCCCTTGCGTAATCCGGGGATAAAACACATCACCCACAGACTGACTTATCAAACGAGAAGGCAAACCCATCACTGTCCTGCTTATACTATAAAAACCAGCTGCTGCAGGTCCAAAAAAAGCCGAGAGCATAAGTATAGGTAAGCTTTGAGAGATGGAGTTAATAAAGACTTGTGGTCCTCTATATAATGGGAAATCGTGATGACTTTTAGCAAGCGCCCATAAAGATGGTGTCCTATCTTCTTCATTTTTCTGTCTTCTTTCTTGACTAGTAACTTTAGAAACACTCCACATAAGCATTAATGCATGAAGGGCTGTGCCTATGGTGTTGACCAGGACCAATACCGCCCCAATGGGATTAATGAATCCCATAAAAGTCTTGACACTGTTAATGATAAGAGATTGAATGACAGTTATTTTCGCTCGTATTTTGAATTGTCTTTTACGAATAAGCCACTGTTGTGTAACTTGTAGGCAAGCACCCAAAAACATGGCTAGGGGTATTAGAAACAGATATGGTTCAATGACTTCAATTTTAAGATAGTGCACAAATGGATTGTTAAATATTAACAATAATACTATCATTAACACAGCAATCAACGCAGCAATAATAAGAGATAAGCGTATTAATCCCTTTGCATCCGAATCTTGGGAGGGTAAAACAATAGCAATAGGATATGTTAATGCAGCCACGGGTGTAAAAATTGCCACTATAGAACTAAATACACCTAACACACCAAAAGCTTCAGGACCATAAAGGCGAGTTATAATTGGCGCAAATGAAACGCTAATTATTTGCGCCATTGCTGTTCCAGTAGCTATCATCGTTACATTACGAATGAAAGGTTTTTTTATGAATAGTACTAACCTTGATAACATTATTGATAGTATCCCTTCCAAGACTTTTGAATATTTGTAATTACCATACCAATATTTGAGAATTACGACTTCCTTAAAAGGTTTCTATTGTTAATAATGTAGTTAAAACTATGCTTTCGATATTCAACAAACCAACACAAGACTAGTTAAAATAAAAACGACACTACTCATTCTGATGCAAGACCAAGGAATGTGTGCTAGATTTAGGAGCTTGCTTCACTGGGTTCACAGGTTGACCACTATATACAAACATTAAAGAAATCAGCTTTACAAAAAGGCCTGTCAAATGAAACATAAATCATTCAGTATCTTATTTATCAGATGCCTACTTAACAGAATTTCTAAACCATTCATAGGTTTGTTCTATCCCTTCCTTCAGGGGTACTGTATAAAACCAACCAGCTTCTTTAAGCTTCGAAACATCCAGCAATTTCCTCGGCGTTCCATCAGGCTTCGAACTATCCCAGGTTATTTTGCCTTCAAAACCAACAATATCCTTTATCATCTCGGCAAGTTCCTTGATGGTCAGGTCTTCTCCCGTGCCAATATTTACGATCTCTGTTCCGTCGTAATTATTCATGAGGAATACACAGGCATCGGCAAGATCGTCCACATGTAGGAACTCACGTTTGGGAGAACCTGTACCCCATAGGACAACTTCAGGACTGTTGTTGAGCTTAGCCTCGTGGAACTTGCGGATCATGGCTGGTAGTACATGGGAGGTTTCGAGGTCAAAGTTATCGTTAGGACCATAAAGATTTGTGGGCATGACGGATATATAGTTGGTACCATACTGCCGGTTATAGGCCTGGCACATCTTGATGCCCGTTATCTTGGCAATTGCGTAGGGTTCGTTGGTTGGTTCAAGTTCTCCGGTCAGGAGATATTCTTCCTTCATGGGCTGGGGGGCGAACTTGGGATAGATGCAGGAACTGCCCAGGAAAAGGAGCTTCTTTACACCACTTTTGTAGGAGTTATGAATTATATTGGTCTGAATCATTATGTTGTCGTATATGAACTCTGCTCCATAGGTGCTGTTGGCCATGATGCCGCCCACCTTGGCAGCTGCAAGAAAGACATAATCAGGTTTTTCCTGCTCAAAGAACTCAGCAACGGCTGCCTGATTGCGGAGATCCAGTTCCCTGCTGGTTCGGGTAAGAAGATTGGTGTAGCCGAGGCTTTGGAGCTTGCGGACTATAGCGGAGCCGACGAGGCCCCGGTGCCCGGCGATGTAGATCTTTGAATTTTTATCCATTTATATAATCCCTCCAGAAAAGACAACCACTGAAAATCTATTTTTACCGCAGAGATACCGTGTTAAACACGTCTTGACTTTGCAGGTTGTTATTCTTCCAAATGGTGGTTGACGGTGAAGCCGGCCTCTTTGCAGAGGATATCCATCCTGAAGAGATCCAGGTCCTTCTTCACCATAAGTTTAACAAGTTCCTTAAATGTCACCTTTGGTTCCCACCCCAATATCGTCTTTGCCTTGGTGGGGTCTCCCAGCAGCAGTTCAACTTCGGTGGGGCGGAAGTAACGAGGATCAACTTCGACCAGCACTTCTCCACTTTCGACATTGATTCCCTTTTCCTTTATGCCCTCACCCTGCCACTTGATATCCATGCCTACCTCTTTAAAGGCTAACTCCACAAATTCACGGACCATGTGGGTCTCACCTGTTGCGATAACAAAGTCATCGGGCTTATCCTGCTGTAGCATTAGCCACATGGCTTCAACATAGTCCCTGGCAAAGCCCCAGTCTCTTTTGGAGTTGAGGTTACCAAGATACATTTTTTTCTGCAGGCCCAGTTTTATCCGTGCCACTGCCCTTGTGATCTTGCGGGTTACAAAGGTCTCACCCCGGATGGGCGATTCGTGGTTGAAGAGGATGCCGTTGCAGGCAAAGAGGTCATAGGCTTCCCGGTAGTTCTTCGTTATCCAGAAGGCATAGAGTTTTGCTGCAGCGTAGGGACTCCTTGGATAAAAGGGTGTTGTCTCCTTCTGTGGTGTTTCCTGGACCTTGCCATAGAGCTCACTGGTGGATGCCTGGTAAAAGCGGGCCTTCTTTTCGAGGCCCAGGATGCGGATGGCTTCAAGGATCCTCAGGGTTCCAAGGGCATCTGAATTGGCCGTGTATTCGGGTTCCTCGAAGGATACCTGGACGTGGCTCTGGGCTGCAAGGTTATATATTTCATCAGGCTGGACTTCCTGGATTATTCGGATCAGGTTGGAGGAATCTGTAAGATCCCCATAGTGGAGTATGAATCTGGGATCTTCTTCGTGAAGGTCCACATAGAGGTGATCAATACGCTGGGTGTTGAATATGGAGCTTCTCCTCTTTATTCCGTGGACTTCGTAGCCTTTTTTCAGAAGAAATTCAGCCAGGTACGCTCCATCCTGACCCGTGACTCCGGTGATAAGAGCTGTCTTATTCATAAGTTTCCTCCATAGGAAAAATAATATACGGGACTTTCGTTGAGTACAACTGATAATGTTATCATGTAACGGGTACAATTTCCTCGTTCTGCATCAAATACCCATAATCATGAAGAAAAATCCTCTTTATGTATGATCTTACAATACTTCTCATAGCTTAATGGGTCTGCTGAGTTGCTATTTTTTCGTTTAGATCCAAGCACAAGTTCGAAAGAGAAATATTATCCTTGAAGGTTTCGTAAAACCTGTACTACCCTTCCCTATCCGTGATATAAATATTAGAAATACTGTCTGTGGAGGTGCCCGAAATGTTGGCTTTGCTTGTATTTGTTGCGATAGTTGCTTTGGCGGCTTTTTTCTTTATCGGTATCTACAACCGGATGATCAGGATGAGGAACCTGGCCGAGGAGGGCTGGAGCGGGATCGATGTTCAGCTCAAGCGAAGGAGCAACCTTGTGGGAAATCTTGTTGAAACTGTGAAGGGATATGCCTCCCACGAGAAGGATGTCTTTGAGAAGGTCACAGAGGCAAGGGCAAGTACAACAAGTGCCGGAACGGTCCAGGAAAGGGCTACTGCCGAAAATGCCCTGACGGGTGCATTGAAGACCCTCTTTGCGGTGGCAGAGAACTATCCTGAACTGAAGGCCAATACGAACTTCCTCCAGCTTCAGCAGACCCTTTCGGACCTGGAGAGCGAGATACAGATGGCAAGGCGTTATTATAACGGTTCTGTTCGGGATTACAACAACACCATACAGGTATTTCCCAATTCGGTAATAGCCGGAATGGCCGGTTTCACAAAGAAGGAATATTTCGAGGCCGGAGAGGAAGCCCGCGCTGTTCCGGAAGTTCGATTTTAATATCAGGGGCAGGTTTATGAATTATAAACGGCTGTTTATCTGCCTTGGATTATTTTTTGCCCTGCTTTTCCTCCCCTCCCTGTCTCAGGGAATGGAGGTTATCCGTTCCTTCCATAGCAGTATCCAGGTTGACAGGGGCGGGATAATGACGGTTACAGAGGATATAACCGTTAATGTTGAGAACGTCAATATAACCCATGGCATCTATCGCGACTTTCCCACTACTTACAAAGATCGGGACGGCAATACGGTCAAGGTGGGTTTCAGGGTTTTTGATGTCTACCTCGACGGGGTTGCCGTCGCATACAAAGTCACGAACCAGCAGAACGGGGTGCGAATAAGGATAGGAGATGCTGACACCATCGTGCCCAGAGGCAGCCATACCTATTCCATTACCTATGAAACCACCGGTCAGCTGGGCTTTTTTGAAGACCACGATGAACTCTACTGGAACGTTACAGGCAACGGATGGAAGTTTCCCATTGAAAAGGCTTCAGCTTCTATTTCTCTTCCTGAAGGAACTCCCCTGCAGAATATAATCTGGTTCACCGGCAGAATGGGCTCAAAGGAAAGGGCCGGTACCGGAGCTTTTGATGGAAACAGGGCCGAGTTCAGTACCACAAGGATCCTTTTGCCCGGAGAAGGTTTTACCATCGCTGCCGCATGGCCCAAGGGATATGTGATCCCTGATGAGAGTTATTACAAGGCAATGAACAGGGGCAAATACATGGCACTGGTGGGAAGGTATGTACCTATCCTGGCCATAATACTTGTTCTTGCCTATTACCTTACGGTGTGGTTCCTCCACGGCAAGGACCTCCGGCCGGGACGGATCATTCCCCTGTTCTATCCTCCTGAGAAAGTTAACCCCGCTACTGCCTCTTTTCTTGTTAACCAGGGCTATGCCGACGAGGCTTTCACATCCACCATAATAGATCTGGCAGTTCGGGGTTACCTGGTTATTGAAGAACTGGGCAGCGCCTTTTCTTACTACAACGAAGGGACTTTTGCAAATGGGCATCTGGGCAGTCTGAAACGGTTCAGGTCAAGGATAACCGACAAGACCTACATTCTTAAAAGAACCGAGAAGGGTGAGGGTCTTAACATGATGGAAGGCAGTTTTCTGAGCCTGCTCTTCCCCTATGGGAATACCCTGGTGATCAACCAGTCGAGCCGGGAAGCTCTGAGAGAAGCAAAGAAATTCCTTGTAGGTGACCTGAAAGGTTACTGCCTGCCCCTGGTTAAGAAGAATATTCCCTACGTAGTAACCGGAATAGCTCTTACCATCCTGATCATGGGCGGAGCCGGTCTTTTCCTGGCAAACTCGGGAGGGAACATAGCGGCCTTCGGATTCATGACAGCATGGCTGAGCATGTGGACAGTGGGAGTTTCAGCACTTGTTTATGGAGTGTACAAGGCATTGAGAGAGGGTTTTCAGAAAAACAAGGGAAGCGCCATCTTCAGGGGCATATTTATGGGAGCTTTTTCCATTCCCTTTATTTTCGGTCAGGTGGCAGGTATGGGTATCATGGCAAGATCGACTTCGATCTATTTTGCCCTGGCCATGATAGCAGCCCTGGTTCTGAATGTACTTTTCGCCAGGTGGATGAAGAATTACACCCCCATAGGGCGAACAATAATGGATAAGCTCGAAGGATTCGAGATGTATCTCAGGACTGCCGAAAGGGAGCGGATCAAACGCTTTGCCCAGGTGGATATGCCCGAGGATACACCAGAACAGTTCGAAAAGATGCTGCCCTATGCCATTGCCCTGGATGTGGAAAAACAATGGGCAGAGAGGTTCTCCCATGTCCTGGAAGTTTCGAATTACCAGCCTGGATGGTACGTTGGACCAGGACCTTATTTTTTCTATGGTTCGGACAGTTTTGCCTCGAGCCTTAGCCATGGGCTTTCGGGAGCGATCAGTTCTGCATCAACACCTCCGGGGTCGAGTTCCGCCTTCGGCGGAGGTGGTTCCTCCGGCGGTGGAGGCGGTGGTGGAGGCGGCGGTGGATGGTAAGATCAATTTTCGATCGCCAATTTTGGATTTTGGATTGAAACCCGAAGGCAGATTGAGCCCCATAAACCACTTTCACTGCCAAGTCGCAAAGTTTCCCGACGATGCGCTGAAGCACATCCTATTTTTAACTGGGCTTGATAGAGATGGGCTTAAGCCTATTCTACTAAGATCAATTCAAGGTTATATATCTTACGAACATGGGTAGTGTTTTGAGCTGAATGATACAATTTCTGGAAACGAATATTTATTTGCTCTGTTTTAAGGGAGTGATAGAGAAATGACAGACAGGATACAGGACGAATACCTCTTAAACCTGAGACCCTTGAGAAAAGGGGATTACGAGGATGTAAAGAG
Source organism: Synergistales bacterium (assembly GCA_963666205.1). GTDB lineage: Bacteria > Synergistota > Synergistia > Synergistales > JAFGMB01 > JAENYO01. The sequence continues at coordinate 2,439,796 of OY762654.1, read as the reverse complement.
GATAATGGACAAGGTCTACGGTTCCATGGGAGGAGCCTGGACTCAGGAACAGTTCAATTCCATGATCCGCCGCTTTCCGGCTGGACAGATATGTATAGATGATCGTGGAAGGGTTGCTGCAGCAGCTCTGAGCCTCATTATTGATTACGCAAGTTATGGTGATAATCATACTTACCGCCAGATCGTTGGTGACGGAATGCTAAAGAACCACGATCCCGACGGGGATTTTCTTTACGGGATAGACATATTCGTCGATCCTGATTACCGGGAAATGCGGCTGGGCAGACGTCTTTATGACGCCCGGAAAGAACTTTCAGAGAATTTGAACCTCAAGGGTATCATCATAGGAGGACGAATACCGGGTTATTCGGAATATGCAGAAGAAATGACTCCCAGGCAATACATCCTCCAGGTGAAGAACCGGGAGATAAATGATCCGGTCCTTACCTTTCAGCTGAGCAATGATTTTCATTTCAAGAAGGTCGCAAGGAATTACTGGCCGGCAGATAAAGAGTCAAGGGGAGTGGGAGTGATCCTTGAATGGAATAACATTTACTACGAGGAAAAGAAAAGGCTTATTCCCAGGGTCAAGACCTACGCAAGGATAGGTATAGTGCAGTGGCAGATGAGACTTTTTGATTCCTTTGAGGAATTTCTTCACCAGGTTGAATTCTTTGTAGATGTTCTGGCCAGCTATAACGCAGATGTTGTAATGTTCCCTGAACTATTCAACCTGCCCCTGATAGCCCATTACGACCAGGAGGATGCGGCAGAAGCCATGAGATCGCTGGCTGAACATACTGACAGTCTTCGAGAGGAACTTCTCAAGATGGCGGTAAGCTATAACATAAATATCATTTCAGGTAGCGTTCCGGAATACAAGGATAACAAACTCCACAATGTCTGCTTTCTTCTCCGGAGGAACGGAACATGGGACCAGCAGTACAAACTGCATATAACTCCTGATGAATACAAATTCTGGGGTCTGCAGGGAGGAGATCAGCTGAAGGTTTTCGATACAGATGTGGGAAAGATCGGCATCCTTATATGTTACGACGTGGAGTTTCCTGAACTTCCCCGCTATCTGGCCGAACAGGGAATGAACATACTCTTTATCCCCTTCTGGACTGATACCAAAAATGCTTACCTGCGGATAAGGCGGTGTTCCCAGGCAAGAGCAATAGAGAATGAATGTTACGTCGCCATCGGTGGAAGCGTGGGGAACATACCCAAAGTCGAGAACATGGATATTCAGTATTCCCAGGCTGCGGTATTCACTCCTTCTGATTTTGCCTTTCCCCATGATGCCATTGCCGCGGAAGCAACACCAAATACGGAAATGACCCTTATCGCGGATCTGGACGTCAACCTTATAAAGGAGCTCAGGCAGACAGGAAGCGTACGGAACCTGCAGAGCAGAAGACAGGATCTTTACCGTATCGAATGGATGAAGGGATTGAAAAAGAAGGGCGATTAGTGTCTTTGACAGTCCTGAACAGATCCGGGCGGACTATTGGACATTTAAAAACATACAGGATGGGTGTAAACCCATCCTGTATTAATACCTGCTCATGCATGATGATTTCCCTGGCTATGAATATTTACACCATTTTCACGTAAATCACTTAGAAAAACGTCTCTGATGCCAGTTCCAGGCGGTGGAGACGATCTCCTTTATGTCGGTATGTTTCTGGACCCAGCCAAGTTGACTTTCAGCCTTTGCTGATGATGCAACAAGAACTGCCGGATCTCCCTGCCTTCTTTTCCCTTCCACTACTGGAATTTTCTTTTGAGTAACCTCTCTGACACTTTCTATGATCTGGAATACGGAATACCCCTTTCCGTTACCCAGGTTATAACTGTTCCTCCCCTGTTGTCCTGAAAGCAGTTTTTCAAGACCAAGGACATGGGCACTGGCAAGGTCAGTAACATGAATGTAATCCCTTATACAGGTCCCATCGGAAGTGGAATAGTCATTTCCAAAGACAGTAATGTTCTCTCGTTTGCCCAGAGCTACATCCAGGATAATGGGGATAAGATGTGTTTCCGGGATATGGTCCTCTCCTGTTCTTCCTTCAGCATCCGCGCCCGCAGCATTGAAATACCGAAAAGCTATACTATTCAAACCATAGGCATGACTGTATCTTTCAAGCATGCTTTCTATGAAGAGCTTGGTTTCTCCATAAACATTTGTCGGGATCAGTTCTTCCGATTCTGAAATGGGGATATTTTCGGGTTCTCCATAGACCGCTGCAGTAGATGAAAAGACTATTCGGTGCACATCGTTCATACGCATGGCCCGAAGGAGATTGAGGGATCCAAAGATATTGTTGTAATAATAATCTTCGGGGCTTGTCATGGATTCACCGACCAGGCTGCTGGCGGCAAAATGGACAACTGCTTCGACATTATATTTTTTAAATACTTGATCTACGAATGAAAAATTCTGCAGGTCCCCCTCCTCAAAAACATCTCCGAAGGCAAGTTCTTTATGGCCCCGGCTCAGGTTATCTAAAACGATAACTTCCTTTCCTGTTCTTACAAGTTCGAGAACAACGTGGCTTCCTATGTATCCAGCTCCTCCTGTTACCAGGATCATCTATCAGGACCTCCTGCTGTTCCTGTAATAACTTCACATGGAAGCTTATACCAGGAAATATTTTTTCGTACAGATCTATTTGTTGTTACAGATTTGTCATATACCAGTCCAGTGCCGCTGCAAGGCCTTCTGATACTGAATGGACAGGCTCGTATCCAAGATATTCCCGGATCTTTTCGATACTTGCCCAGGAGTGTTTTATATCACCTGTCCTTGGTGGAAGATACCTGGGCATTACAGCTTCGAAATCCGGATCTCTCAAAGATAGATGTTCCTTTATGAGAACGAAGAGTTCGTTAAGATCCATAGACCTTTCACAGGCAACATTAAAGACATTTCCTCCTGCTTCTCCATTCTCTGAACAGGCAGCCAGGATATTGGCCTGCACTACGTTTTCCACATAACAGAAGTCACGGGTCTGTTCTCCATCTCCGTATATTACGGGCTGTTTCCCATCCATAAATGCCGAGATCCATTTGGGAATTACCGCGGCATAGGCTCCATCGGGGTCCTGCCTCGGGCCAAAGACATTAAAATAACGGAGGCCAACTGTTTCCAGTCCACAGCTTTCGAAAAAGAAACGTGCGTACATTTCATCCATAAGTTTTGTGAGTCCATAAGGGGAAATGGGATTACATTTCATTTCTTCGTGTTTTGGAAGTTCCGGGTCATTTCCGTAAACGGCGCTTGAAGATGCATATACCACCCTTTTTACCCCGCTATCTTTTGAGGAGGCAAGGATATTCAGGAAGCCATCAACATTGACTCTATTGTTGTATAAAGGGTCTTCGACGGAGGCTGGAACACTTACCTGGGCTGCGTGATGAAGGACATTTTCAATATCCTTACATGCGGATGCACAGGTTTTCAGATCGGTTATATCGCCTTGAATGAAGGTAAAGCGGGCTGCCTGTTCGGAGGTAATACAGTCCAGCACCTGGTCGATATTCTTTCTGTATCCACTGGAAAGGTTATCAATTCCTGCAACTGTCTGGTCAAGTTCGAGGAGTTTTCCAACGATGTTAGAACCAATGAAACCGGCAGCACCGGTTACCAGCCATTTACGGGGCATGGATCTGAGTTTCTCCTGAATTTCTGAATAAGTAGACATTTAACCACCTCGAAAAAAAACAGGTAATTTTGCCATCACAAAAACAACTTAATTTTGGATGTGCTATTTTGGGAAAAACATTAAAATTGGTCTTTTTTGTTGCGCTGAAGCGCATCCTATACAAAACTGGAGCCGACCAGACAGTAAGATACTGTCATTGTCCTGATGAACGGATCTTTCATATATTAATTATATTGCCATTAAATCGCGCAGAAGCAAGTCTTATTTCCACAGTATTTAGAGGCACTCAAAACCATACTATTAAACACTTCACAAAAACTCTGTCATAATGATATCTTAACAGAAAGTTCAGGCTGCTGGAATTGTATGACTATGGAGATATGGTGGTTAACTGCTATATAATGTCACCTATATGATAATAAACGGGGGAAGCATTTTGGATTACATCGCAGAACTGTTCGAGAATCATATTTTTCTAATGAGCCTGGCTGTTGCATCCGGACTCATGATAGGCAGGATAAGGATCAGTGGAATAGGTCTAGGAACATCAGGAGCCCTTTTCACTGGCCTGGCTCTGGGACTTATGGGTTTTACTGTCCCCTATGCCTACTTCACATGGAATCTTGTTATCTTTGTCGTCGCAGTAGGACTTCTGGCATCTGAGGATATAGTGACCGTGGTAAAACACTACGGCGCAAAGTTCATAATCCTGGGAATTGTGGTCACCTCCGTGGGTGCCCTTATAACCTTTTTCCTTGGCAGTATACTGGCCTCAAGCGGAGGTATCGATCCCCTTCTTGTTGCAGGATCATACACTGGAGCACTCACCAGTTCGCCAGGCCTTGGCGCAGCCCTGGAAACAACGGGAGGAAATCCTCTTGTAACCATCGGGTACACCATTGCCTATCCCTTTGGCGTAATAGCTGTTGTACTTTTCGTTCAACTGGCTCCTTCTCTTTTCCATTTCGACCTTGAGAAGGAAAGGGAGGAACTGAAAAGGTCTTTCCACCCGGTTTCAGATGAGGGTGGAGAATCCAAAAGAGAATCCCTCTCTTTTTCCCTTTTATCCTTCGTAATATGCATAGTCTGCGGAGTAGCCTTCGGGAAAATATCAGTTAATCTTCCCGGTCTCGGAAAACTTTCCCTGGGGACAACCGGCGGAGCTCTGATAATCGCCCTGGTTTTCGGTTCCATGGGAAGACTTGGTCCCTTTCCGATGAGAATGGATCACCGTACCCTTTCTGCCCTCCGTTCCCTATCTCTTGCCTACTTCCTCGCCGTGGTGGGTCTGATGGCCGGACCTAAAGTTCTGGAAGCACTGAGTGAGAATGGTCTGGCAATAATGGCCATAGGTCTTCTGGCAGCACTGGGAGCAGAGCTGGCGGGGTTCTTTATCGGAAGGTACGTCTTCAGAATAAACTGGATCCTTCTTGCAGGCGCCATATGTGGAGCAATGACAAGCACTCCAGGGCTGGGAGCAGCTATTGATGCCACAGGAGGGGAAGAATGTGGAGCCGGGTACGGGGCGACATACCCGGTAGCTATAATCTGTATGGTGACCTTTACAAAGATCCTGGCCATGGTATCGATGTAAGTTTTTTGATGCGCTGAAGCGCATCCTATAGAAAAATTCTGTTATAACAAGGGGAGGCCTGCCGGCCTCCCCTCTATGTATTGTTATTTTTAATCAAGGAAATCGCGCAGTTTTTTGCTTCTGCTGGGATGGCGCAATTTCCTGAGTGCCTTGGCCTCGATCTGGCGTATTCGTTCACGGGTTACACCGAAACGTTTACCCACTTCTTCCAGGGTATAGGAACGTCCGTCTTCCAGTCCGAAGCGGTAATGGAGGACTTCCTTTTCCCTCTCTGAAAGAGCTCCAAGCATTTCCTCGATCTGCTCCCGCAGAAGATGACCCGCTGCAGACTCTTCAGGGCTCGGAAGATCTCTGTCCTCAATGAAATCTCCTAGCTGACTGTCTTCCTCTTCTCCTATTGGTGTTTCCAGGGAAACAGGGAGCTGGGCAATACGGCGGATCTCTTCCACCTTGCCCTCCTCAATTTCCATTTCCGCTGCTATTTCATCATCTGTGGGTTCCCTGCCCAGACGCTGGACCAGCTGTCTTGAGATCCTTACCATCTTGTTGATGGTCTCCACCATGTGAACAGGAACTCTTATAGTCCTGGCCTGGTCTGCTATGGCCCTGGTTATGGCCTGGCGTATCCACCAGGTTGCGTAGGTACTGAACTTGAATCCCTTGCGATAATCGAATTTTTCCACTGCCCTGATAAGGCCAAGGTTACCCTCCTGGATCAGGTCCAGGAAAAGCATTCCTCTACCAATATATTTCTTGGCTATACTTACCACAAGGCGGAGGTTGGCATCGACTATCTTCTTTTTGGCAAGGGGATCCCCTGCCTCAACTCTCTTGGCCAGTTCCACCTCCTGAGCCGGGCTCAGAAGAGGTACTTTACCTATCTCTCTCAGGTACATTCGTACAGGGTCTGTGAGCGGAATATCGTCAAGCTTTCCAAGTTCCGAATCTTCCACTGTTTCGACAAGGGAAGCTTCTCCGCTTACAACCTCTTCTTCCTTCTCTTCCTCTACGACCCTTATTCCCAGTTCCATAAGGTTTGTAACCACATTTTCGAGGATCTCCGTACTCCAGATCTCAATGGGAATAAATTTTTCAATATCCTTCTGGCTTACAAAACCCTTTTCCCGTCCCTCATGGATAAGTTCACGGATCTTGTCCATGTAACCTATGAGATCTTCATTGGAAAATTCCCTGGCATCAAGTTGCTGGGTGTTATTATCGTCCTTGATATCCATAGGCAGTAATTTCCCTCCAGTTTTTAGACTAGCGTTGAATTTTTGACCCTTAATCTCAAATATTGAATGTTTGGATAGAAATTCAGACTGCATACTGCGGAGTGTTAGAATAGGATAACTCTTTTTGGCAGTTTATGCAACAAAAGGATATTGTACAGGAATAACCATAAAATTGCACGCCCTGCAATAAAGATGTCAAAAAAAAAAGGGAGGTGAACTATGTTAACTCCATGATGATGGCAATTGATCGATCCTGGAGGCCTGGATGGAATAATCCTGGTACAAACCTGTGATGGGATGGGTAGTAAGGTAAAAGGTTACCCCGTTCCATGAAACCGGAAAACCAGGATAATAACCTTAACTCCCTGCCAGATCTGTACCTGAATTGAATTCCACTGAGGTAAAATCCCTTCACAGGACACATTTTTTAAACTTAATTTTAATATACTCCTTGCTGACCCTATTCCTCCTCCTTGAGCATAAGGCCAATTACTTCAGGGAGGGATCTCTCCGGTGAAGGTCCTACTGTTTTTCGAGTTTCCTCAAATTCCATCTCATAGAGGTAACGGGATATCTGAAGACTGGTAGGATTGTCAGTTTCAAAGGGTATGAAGAACCTGGTGTAACCGAATTTTTCTGCAAAATAGGTCATGGATGAACTTGCATCAGAGACGATTTTCATAGCCTTTACAAGAAGAGTAAAGAAACTTTCTTCATCGAACAGGGGATTTGTACTAACAAGTATTATTGATTTAAAACTGTCGAGGAAGAGATCATTATTCCACAACGTACATGTCGTAATGCCTCCATTTATACCCTGGATTCCCTTCAGCAGGCTGAAAAGAAGGGATTCCATTTTATGTGAGTAACCGAAAACCATGGTAAAACCCAGGTCAACCTTTATATCCTTACCAGGAATAAGCATGTTATCCCTCAGGAGAGAACCGACATAACCGCTTTTAAGACTTGTGAGACAGAACAGCTCACTGTCCAGGTCAAGAGACAGGCTGGCAATGTTCTCCAGAACATTACTGTGATATGCATTTATGGAAACAGGCTTGTAGTCTCTGCCCAGGGGGAACCATGAAACGATCCTCAGATCTACGTTGTGGTCCCAGTAATTCATTGATGCCATTAATTGTCCTCCAGAATTGAAGCATAAGTTGTGTTTCATTATACGGCAGTTGTGGCATTATAGCTGTTAAATGCTAAAAAGAAAAGACAAGTTCTATTCACGTTAAAGATACCAGAGTGAAAGTTCTGAAGTTTGTTAAAGCAGGCTGAAGGCGTAGGGAAAAAAGGTGTTTCTGCTATACTTTAAGGCAGATGATCGGGGGTATTTCAATGACAGACAGATCTGATTTTATGGGAAATGAGGGAATCGGTTCCCTGCTTTTCAGGCTGTCCTCTCCGGCAATGATCGGGATGATGGTTCAGGCTACCTACAATCTTGTTGATACTTTTTTTGTAGGAAGAGGAGTCGGGGTTCTTGCCATAGCCGGCCTGTCAATTGCATTTCCACTTCAGATGATAATAATGGCCATTGCCCAGACCATAGGTATCGGTGGTTCCTCCATAATTTCCCGAAGTCTGGGTGCCAGAAAATACGGCAGGGCTAACAGAACTCTGGGAAACATGATAGGAACAGTGATCCTGCTCAGTCTTGTCATTGCAGTTGTTGGCCTTGTCTGGCTGGAACCTATCCTTTTACTTTTCGGGGCAACAAAGGATATTCTACCTTACGCCTCGGACTATATGGCCATAATCTTTCTCGGAACTGTGGTTTTTGCCTTTTCCATCACATCCAACAATGTGGTCAGGGCTGAGGGCAATGCAAAATTCGCAATGATGACAATGCTTATCTCGGCGGGGGTAAACACTATCCTCGATCCCGTTTTTATTTTTATTTTTCATATGGGTGTCAGGGGTGCTGCATATGCAACCATTATTTCACAGGGATGCACAGCCCTGTGGCTTGCCTGGTATTTCCTTTCCCTGCGGAGCAGCCTGCGGCCAGGTCTTAAAGATCTTTACCCTGACCTCGGCATACTGAAGGAAACATTCGCCATAGGAGCATCTGCCTTCATGCGCCAGGGGGCAGCCAGCCTTACAGCAGTAATAATGAATCACAGTCTTGCTATTTATGGTGGAGATATGGCCATCGCGGCCTTCGGAATAATACGAAGACTCATGATGCTGGCCATAATGCCCATCTTTGGCATAGTACAGGGGTTACTTCCCATAGTGGGCTATAACTTCGGGGCAAAAAAATACTGCAGGGTTCAAAGAGCTATTCAGCTTGCGATAATAGTTTCAACTGCCATCTGTCTTTTCAGTTTCGGCATTCTTTTCTTTTTCCCCTCATGGATCCTGAGCCTATTCACATCAAACCCGGAAGTATTGAAGATCGGTTCTCACGCATCCAGGATAATAGCACTGGGACTTCCTGTTGTAGGATTCCAGGTAATGGCATCCGGCATGTATCAGGCCATAGGGAAAGCCATACCTGCCCTCATGCTTTCAATGGCCAGGCAGATCTTTTTCCTTATACCCCTGGTTCTTGTGCTTCCCCTGATCTGGGCGCTTGAGGGTATATGGGTCGCTTTCCCGGTAGCAGACATTGGAGCATGTATAGTGGCATTGTTCCTTTTCAGGGGTGAAATGGAATATCTAAGGAAGGGATGCTCCTGAAAACTCCTGATCGCTGTTCTACCTAATGTCGCATCTCCGGATCGATACTTGCTGATCGGAAATTCAGAATCAATATGGAGGGTTGCGTTTTGAAACTTTATATGAGCGTTGATATGGAGGGAGCCACAGGGATAGTCAATCCATCTCAGGTTAAGGCAGGTTCTCCTGAGTACAGCTTCGGCCGAAAAATGCAGGAACATGATCTGCTGGCAGCTGTTGCGGGAGCAAAAGATGCCGGGGTTACAGAAATAATGATCAATGATGCACATTCAAGGATGATAAACCTGGACGTCAGATCAATTCCCAGGGGTATGGAGCTTATAAGCGGATCACCTAAAGAACTTGGAATGATGGAAGGAGTGTCAGGATGCGATGCTGCTTTTTTTATAGGCTATCATGCCATGGCTGGTACTGCCGGGGCTATGCTGGACCACACTGTAGATATTTCTGCCCACAGCATAAAGTTAAATGGCAGGAAATGCGGTGAGCTGGGACTTAATGCTGCTCTCTGCTCTGATTTCGGTGTTCCTGTTATATTTGCTACGGGGGATCGTGCCCTTTGTACAGAGGCGGAGGAATTTCTTGGAAAAAAGGTTATAACAGCCTTTGTCAAGACAGGAAGAGGACAGTTCTGCGGTAACCTTCTCTCTCCTGAAGAAACATGGGAAAAAATAAGACTTGGCGCCATGGAAGCTGTGAAGTTGTTTCATGAGGGAAATCAGCCCTTCTTTAAACCGGACCTTCCCTATGAACTGGAAATATCCTTTCAGCTTTCAAGCCAGTGCGATGCTGTCGCTGTCATCCCGGATTGTATGAGAAAAGATGGAAGAACAGTTGTTTTCAGAGGAAATAATTTCAGGGAGATGAGACGCTGGGTAAGTGTTGCTCTTGATCTGGCGGAAAGCGTTGAAAAATGGTAGAGACAGTCTAAAAGCAAAGATGCCATGTTAAAATTATCTGGCCCGCCCCTATAGATAGGGATTTTAGGAGAAAATAATGCTTTCAACACTTGTTTCGTGGCTTGTCAACACAATTGGTCAGTTGGGATATACGGGTATTGTCTGCCTGATGTTCCTTGAGTCATCCTTCTTTCCCTTTCCGAGCGAAGTGGTCATTCCCCCTGCCGGATACCTGGCTTCCAAAGGACAGATGAATATTTTTCTCGTAATCATTGCGGGTATCCTTGGAAGCCTTCTGGGCGCCCTTTTCAATTACTGGATATCCCTGAAGGTCGGTAGACCCTTTTTCAACAGGTATGGAAAATATTTTCTTGTTTCAACCCGCACCCTTGACAAGGCTGAGGAATATTTTCAGAAACACGGGCATATAAGCACCCTGATCGGGAGACTCCTTCCTGGCATAAGACAGTATATATCACTACCAGCCGGTGTTGCCCGGATGAACCTTATTCAATTCACCATTTTCACAGCCCTGGGTTCAGGGATCTGGGTCCTGATCCTGGCAGTTCTGGGTTACGCCGTAGGTTCCAGTGAAAGCCTTTTAAACATATACCTTCACAGGTTAACCATTATCCTGATCCTTTTCTGTTTTGCCCTTGGAGGAACATACTTTATTTTTCATAAAAAGAAGGAGAAAAAAGAGACAGGCGGAAGCCGGTCTCTTTAGATATGCTCCATTTTCATCACCGAGGCAAGCAGATAAGAATGGGAGGAAGGCAGGAGCCTTACCTGCTGTCCAAAGGCTCTCGCTATGACCCTGGCCATCTCTGTAAATTCATTTTTACCTGTAAGCTTTGCCAGTTCAATGAAATTATCCATGGCTACGGAATTGGCTGAAAGAATAGCCCCGTCATAGGCTTCTTTCCTCCTGAAGAACAGGTCCTCAGAGCCTTCGGAAGTAGCATAGAAACCTCCTTTTTCGTTATCCCAGAAAAGAACGGTCATGGTATCCATAAACTTTAAGGACTCAAGAAGGAGTTCTTCCTTCCGGGTAGCCTTGAATATTTCATTTATTCCCCAGACCATAAAAACGTAGTCATCAAGAAAGGCTTCAACAGCAGCTTCTCCATCCCTATACCTATGAAAAAGTTTGCCCTCGGGAGTTTTCATTTTTCGCAGGAAGAAGTCAAGAGCCTTCTCAGCCCTGTTAATATAATCGATATTACCCAATATCCTTCCAGCATATGCAAAAGCGGCTATCATCAGTCCGTTCCAGTCCGTGAGGATCTTGTCGTCTTTAAAGGGTCTTACCCTTTCATTACGGACTTTAAGAAGATCTGCCCTGTTACGGTCAATAAGATTACAGATCTCCTCTTCGTGGATATTTTTCTGAGTGGCTATTTCTGTAAATCTTTTCTCCCTGAACAGGATATTGGAACCCGTTTTTTTACCAGAGCTCTCTTCATCGAAATTCCCGCCCTTTTCGACGTTGTATATTTCGAGAAAAAACTCCCCCTCTTCCCCTAAAGCACTGATTACTTCACCCTGTTCCCAGGTATAAAATTTCCCCTCTACTCCTTCACTATCGGCATCTTCAGCCGAGTAAAAAGGACCTTCTGGAGATGTCATATCGGACAATACATAACCGGCTATATCTTCCAGAGTCCTTTTGAAAAGGGGGTCTCCTGTAACTGCAAAGGCCCTGGTATAGATCACCATGAGAAGAGCCTGGTCATATAACATCTTCTCAAAATGAGGCAGGAACCACTTTTCATCTGTAGAATACCGGTGAAATCCGCCGCCCAGATGATCATATATACCTCCCAGGCTCATTCTGGTTAAGGTTTTTTCAACCATTTCAAGGGATCTCACATCACCATAGTTCTGCCAGTACTGAAGCAGGAACAGGAGAATACCAGGCATGGGGAATTTAGGTGCAGAAAAGAACCCTCCCCATTCTTCATCAAAATTTTTCTCCAGTTCCTTAAAACAGCTATCTATAACTACACGATCAGGCATATCTCCGGGCTCCAGGGAAGAACCCTTTTTGAGAGATTCCACAAGGCCTTCGGCAGACTGGAGGATCTGTTCCCTCTGGGTAGACCAGAGCCATTTGACCCTTGGAAAGATATCCATCATACCTGGTATTTGCCCTTTCCTTTCCCTTGGTATGTACGTTCCTGCAAAAAAAGGTCTTCCATCGGGTGTCAGAAAAACATTAAGGGGCCAGCCCCCGCTGTTGTTCATGACCTGGCTGACTGCCATAAAATTCCCATCCAGGTCAGGCCTTTCCTCCCTGTCCACCTTGATACAGACACAGACATCGTTCATAAGTTCTGCTACTTCAGGGTGGTCAAAACATTCTCTTTCCATGACATGGCACCAGTGACATGTAGAATAACCTATGGATAGAAAAACCGGTTTATCTTCCTCCCTGGCCTTCTGAAATGCTTCTTTTCCCCATGGGTACCAGTCCACCGGATTATGGGCATGCTGCAGGAGGTAGGGGGATCTTTCGTTTATGAGCCTGTTAGGCTCTTTGTTACCGGATTTCATAAAACCACTCCAATCGATGTATCTTCTTTTGTTACCATCTGAAGTGACATAATGTTCAGGTCTGTCTTCAGGTCAAAAAGTATACCAGATATGGTATTACCATTTCAAAAGGTCCATTCCCTCATCCATTAAGAAACCACAGGGAAAGATTGAGAAACGAAGCAAAGGAAACCCAGATAAGATAGGGCACGAGAAGCCATGCCGCCATAACTGATACAGGTGCAAAAACATATATGGTCAGGACTATTAGAAGCCATAGAAAGGCAATAACCCCGAGACCTCCGAGTATGGAGTGAAGACCAAAAAAGACCACGGACCATGCTACATTGAAAACGAGTTGGATAAGAAAGACTGTAACCGCAGTGGAGACACCAAATGTGGAAAACCCCTTTTTCCACACAAGAAAAAGAGCTATACCCATAAGTAAATAGAGAACAGTCCAGACGGGAGCAAAGACCCAGGCAGGAGGGTTGAAAGCAGGTTTGAGAAGTTCAGGATACCAGTTAATAACCGCATCTCGAGTAAAAACGGAACCTGCCCAGCCTGCCCCAAGACAAAGAAACAGACTTGCAAGGAGCTTGAGGATCATCTTCATGGACATCAGGATAATATCTCTCCTTTCTAAAAAGATCTTCCCTCAGATCCGCTTTAAGGATCAGAAAGAGTTTTCTCCGCTCTGTTGTTTTTTATTATCCCATAAAACTATGCCATGGTAAGGTGTAAAATCTATATCAGTGTGAATAACAAAAAAGAGGACAGCCCTGTAAGGACTCCCCTCTTGTAAAAACCCCGTTTTCCACCGCAGAAAGATCACTCAAAAAGGGTCAGTACCTCCTCCAGGTCTGAAAAGGTTTTCCAGGCCCCTGCACTGGTCAGCGCTCTATGGTCAAAATTCCCTGTGGTCATTCCAACTCCACGTACATTTGCTGACTTCGCGGATATCATATCGGCTTCAGTGTCACCAACATATATGGTCTCTTCGGGAGAAACATTAAGCATCTCCATTCCCTTAAGGATCATATCCGGTTCGGGCTTGGCCTTATCCACATCCAGGATTCCCAGGGTACAGCGGAAATATTGAGATAATCCCACAGCTTCAACTGCATCACTCACTTTTGAACGGTTTGAAGCGACACCCATAACTATTTCCCTCTCCATAAGGTGCTCAAGAAAGGACAGGGTGTTGGGAAAGGGTATGATCCCGGCATACTCCTTCTCCCTGAAGGTTGCTCTGTAGCTGTCTACCCATGATGGATCAAAACGCCCCCAGAGCCTCTCCCATGACTCATGTATGGGCAGCCCTATCACTGAAAGGACCTCTTCCCTGGAGAGAAACCGCAAGCCCTCCCCCTCTGCAATGGCGTTCATTGCTTCAGTGATGGCAAAACTGCTGTCTACAAGGGTCATATCGAAATCAAAAAGTACTGCTTTTATCAAAGGATCACCCCGTTACAAAGGTTGTGGTTACTGTTTGGGGAATGTTACCCTAAATTCAGAAAAAAGGCAAAGTGTAAGAACAGACTCAACCTCCCAGGCATGAAAAAGGCGGCCCGAAGACCGCCCCGGATCAGATCAATCGAGATCTTTAGCCGGCTATTTTTCGAAAAACTTCCAGATTTTTTTCAAGGATTGTACCTGTCATGAGGTCATTCATGGCTTCGACATAATGTTCCTTATCCAGGTATGGAATAAGCGAAAGGGATGCTATTTTACCCAGAAGGACCATATTCTGCATCCTGTAATCTTCAAGATCGTCAATCCTTACCCCGTGAAGGTTCACTTTTCTTTTCAGACATTCCCTTTCAAGAAGAGAATTGGATACCTCATCTTCTCTCCCCAGACGGGCACTCAGGGTCTGCCAGCTGGTATCGTAATATACCAGCGTTCCTCCAGGTTTTGCGTGACTGTAAAGAGCCCGGTACGCCTCAGTCCTTTCCAGGGCTACGACAAGATCAGCCCTGCCCCTTCTTATTAGAGGGGTTGTCATTGTCCTTCCCAGGCGGACATGGGATACTACCATGCCGCCTCTCTGCGCAAGACCATGGGTATCCACTCCGCTGACAGGTATATTCCCGTGATCAGCCGCCCTGAGAATAGTTTCACTCAGCAGGCCTATTCCCTGCCCTCCCACTCCTGTGAGGTATATGTCAAATCTTTTCATTCGGTATCACCCTCTTCTCGCGAAACAGAAGGCTTTTTCAGCCCGATGGCCTTTGACGGACAGGTCTGGATACACGAAGCATCACCGATACAGAGTTCGGGATTCACCCTTATCGTTCCATCGTCCAATCTCTGAAAGGATGGGCATGCAAACTCAGCAACACAGCTTCGGGCAAGGGTACATTTATCCTGGTCGATCTCTACAGTTTTCTTGATAAAACCCGGTTTTCTGCGCTGTTCCCTGGTGAACTTGAGCATACATGGATGGGATGCTATGACCACGCTGAAACCCTTTTCTGCCAAGGCTTCCTCAATCATACTGGTAAGTTTTCCCTGGCTATAAGTATCGATCCTTCTGATGCTTGTAACACCAAGCCCCTCCAGCATCCGGTCAATGGATATGGCCATGACTGGACCCCTTGCATTTGCGCCGGAACCAGGATGGTTCTGATGCCCTGTCATGGCTGTAGTACCGTTCTCCATTATGACAAGGGTCAGGTTGTGACTGTTGAAAACGGCATTGATTATGCCAGGGATACCTGCATGGAAGAGGGTGGAATCGCCAAGAAAAGCGACAACCCTCCTCTGGTCATTGAAAAGAGACAATCCTGATGCAGTTCCCGTTGAATGCCCCATACTGAGCAGAACCTGTCCCATATTATATGGCGGGAGGAAACCCAGGGTATGACAACCTATATCAGCTACAGTTATATCTTTTTCCGAAAGGGCCTGTTTTATGGCATGAAAGGCAGATCGATGGCCGCATCCGGGGCACATCTGGGGAGGTCTGGGAGCAAGTGGGATATGGGACACATCTTCAACAGAAATGCCCATTGCAGGCCAGACACGGTCCATAATGGGAGCAACCCTGTCGGGAGTATATTCTCCTATCCAGTCCTCATCACATGTTTTCCCTATGATCCTTGTATTTATACCTTTTTCATATGCTATGGACTTGATCTCCCTTTCCAGAAGATCATCAAGTTCCTCTATTATCATTATTTCGGCATGTTCCCTTAAAAATCCGGCGATTCTTTCTCCTGGAAGGGGATGAACCAGCCCGAGTTTTAAGATATCGGGTTTTTCAGAAACATCCTCCAGGATTTCAATTATGGAAAGGTAGGGAAGGCCAGCTGTAATTATGCCTTTGGCCCGATTTCCATTGTCATCAATGCCGTTGGATGGAGATTTTTCCGCATATTCCTGAAAATTCCGGAGCTTTTCAATTGCCTTTTTTTTCATATCCAGCGCTGCCTTAGCGATGGGTATGTAGGGACCATTGGCGGGATCGAAACGGGGCATATCACAGTGTTTTCCAGCCTTCCAGGGTGAAAAAAGGACTTTCTGTTTAGCATGACAGACATGGGTTGTCATCCTTACCATAACAGGCATTCTGCGCTTTTTCGAAATCGAGGCAGCCTCAATGAACATTTTATAGGCTTCAGCTGGTGTAGCGGGTTCAAAGAGGGGGGTGTAGGTCATGTGAGCATAGTGCCGGTTATCCTGTTCGTTCTGGGAAGAATTTGCACCCGGATCATCACCGAGTACTATTACCATTCCCCCCGTAAGTTCCATATGTCCAAGCTGGACAAAACTGTCAGCAGCAACATTCAGGCCAACGCTTTTGAAAAACACACATGTCAGATGCCCGTTCAGTGAAGCCCCGAAGGCCACTTCAGTTGCCACTTTCTCGTTGGTTGAATATTCAAAATAGAAGGGGCGGTCCTTTTGCGGTATTGAAAGGACCGCTGATGCGATTTCAGGAGTTGGAGAACCCGGATAGGTTGTAACCACCCTCACTCCCGATTCTATCATTGCCCTTACAATGGCTGTATTGCCTATGACTATTTCTTCAAAGGACGAATTGCGGAGAAGAATTTCACCCAAAGACTTCATTGCCTTCCCTCCTCTGGTTTATGGCTTTCCTTTTTCGTGATAAATATATCGAGATCAGGGTGAAATCACTGTATTTACAAGTTCCCCTATATTTTCGATCTGGACTTTGAGAACATCTCCTATGGAAACGGGACCGATCCCTGATGGAGTACCGGTGGCTATAACATCTCCCGGATTCAGGGTCATTATTCTGGAAATGTAACTTACGATAAAGGGAACCTTGAATATGAAATCCGAAGTAGATGAATGCTGGACAACTTTTTCGTTCTGTACCAGTCTGATATCCAGGTTCGATGGATCGATTCCCATGGAAACCCACGGTCCGAAGGGTGCAAAGGTATCAAAGGATTTACACCGGGTCCATTGACCATCCCTGCTCTGAAGATCCCTGGCAGTAACGTCATTGAAACAGGTATAACCCAGGATATACTCTTCTGCCTTCTCCGGAAGAACGTTTCGGCATGTCTTCCCAATTACAATACCAAGCTCGGCCTCGTAATCCACCCTTTCCGTCATATGTGGAGGATAGACAATCGACTCACCATGAGCTATGGCAGAGCTTGGCGGTTTAAGGAAAAGGAGGGGTTCATCAGGTATTTTCATACCCGTTTCTTCAGCATGAGCCCTGTAATTAAGACCAACCGCAACTATTTTAGAAGGGTTAACAGGGATAAGAAACTTTTCTACATCAGAGAGAAGAAAATCTCTTCCCGAAAATTCATAATCTGAAAAAACATTACCCTTTATCTCTCTAACACTAGTCAAGCCCTCGGTGATACCTTCCACTAATTCTCCCCTGATCTTTGCTCTCAGATATTTCAAACAGCACACCGCCTTTAAATTAATTATCGCCTCATTATAATAGGGATCCAACTATATGAAAATGAAAAGAAATATTTCCTGTTACATCAGAATGAAAAGGGGCGAGTCAGAAGACCCGCCCCTTTTCATTACTGACACACTAATCGCAGCCTTCACCCTCCATGGTCTGGGCAGTGGAAACCTTTAAAACTTTTTTCCCCTTATAGGGAAGGGCTATTATCTTTACAAGATTGTTCTGGAATGTCATTCCCTTGGGTACCCAGACCTTC
The DNA here is from genome assembly GCA_963666205.1 of Synergistales bacterium. Taxonomy (GTDB): domain Bacteria; phylum Synergistota; class Synergistia; order Synergistales; family JAFGMB01; genus JAENYO01. Next base: position 2,422,003 of record OY762654.1, on the reverse strand, counting down.
ATATCCTCTTCAGTCAGAAGGTTGAACTGTTCCGGCTTTTCAGGCATGCCGCTCCGAACCAGAGCGGAAAGTGGTTCTCCTCAGAAACCCTGATATGTACCGGGTTTTACGAACCACTCATACCCCTGCGGAGCCATTTCAGCCCTTGCCACAGAAGTGATATCAAGCACAAGATCCTCTGCACTCATCGCAGGAAGGATCATAGTGAATACAATTATCACGGCAACTAACAACAATAACAGTTTGTTTTTCATGCATATTTCTCCTTTCAAAAGAATAGAAACTCAATCTCTTCAGAACATTCTACAACTAAAAAGCTAATGACAGAACCGGAAAACTACTGAATTTACTCAAGTCCTACTGAGAAGACAGAAGTGCAGTTTCTACAAGTAATATTTTCCTGCCCCGGCCCTTGTCAAGGATCACATGGACCAGATTATCCCTGAACTCAAGATCTCCTGGAACCCACAGACATATGTCTCCTGAATTACACTGAATATAACTGTCCGGATCTTTTCCGGGTTTTCCACGCTTCACGAGCGCCTGCAGCGGAGCACCTCAGCCTGCTCTGCCCGGTCTTACGTAAAACTCGTTTCCACTCCCGCTCATCTGGGTCAGGGCATCTTCGTCAATCTCAAGTTTCGGACCAGAGGAGGCATTGAACCAGGACGTTCCTTTACCGATTATTAAGGTAAAACCTGCTACTACCAGAACAACAAGAACTACAACAAGGACCGCACGTCTGGACATACACATCACCTCAAATAAAGATTATCCCAATCGCATGCTAAAGCTTTTTCTATTTAACGTTAGTATATATCAAATCCTGTAAATTATAAATATTTTCCAAACCTTTTTTACTGTACTTGGTAGAATAGAAATAATAATACCTACGGAGCTGATAGGATGCATATCTTTACTTATCGCAGGATCTCGGAATTATCTGAAGAGTTGAACCATCAAGCCTGGACAGGTCAGGGGGCAACCTCTGAAAAGATCTTCGTGGTTCCTACAAGAGCAGACATGGAACTACTCAAGGAAATGTTACTCGAAAAGGGAGGAATAGGTATCCCTTTTCCCCATATATGGCGTTGGGGAGACCTTTTCAGGGAAATACAGAATGGCGTTCCATCAACTCCCTACCACCGGAGACAGATAGATCCTCCAGACCACTGGCTTATCATTCAACACATCCTGGACAATATGCTGAAAGATGAAGATTTTTCGTGCCATCTTCCAGGGATAAAGCAGAAGGGTTTTGCCTCACGACTGGGAGACTCTCTCCGCGATCTTATGCGGGAAGAAATTGAGCCGGCCAGCCTTTCAGAAATAATGGGATGTTCCTGTTGTAACGGCGAGGGTAAATGCGAACACGACAAAGAACCGGAAGGGATCCTGTGCAAAGCTTATCATCTCTATTTCAACTATCTGAAAGGACATGGACTCTGTGACAGTGCTCAGATAGCCACACTGACAAGGAATATCATAGACACAGGACCTGAAGGGTCTGAATGGATAAAAAGGAGATCCTTCATCTTCACTGGGTTCCTGAGTTTTAACCACAGTCAGCTGAAGCTGGTAAGGACCCTTTCTCAAAAGGCCGGAGACCTTGTCATATTCACACCCCAGACAGGAGTGAAAAAAGCCTACACTGTGTTGAGTCAGTTCGAGGGAGAAAAAACAGTAAACATCAGCGATAACTCTCCCCTGGAAGTTATTCCCATTCAAGGTGGGGACAGAAGACTGGAAATCGAGACAATTGCAAGAGAACTGGTTCTATGGAGTAATTCCACTGGAGAACTCCAGAATTATAGCGGGACTTCCTTTCCCGGCTGGGGATATATTTCCATGACCTGCCCTCCCGAGTACATCCGGCAGGTTGAGGAAGTTTTCGGAAGATATGAACTTCCCTTTGTACTTCTGGAGGGTCTGACTGTTTCCCGGACCCCTCTCTGGGAACTCGCGGGGAGAGTCTGGGAATCTTTCCAGAATGACTGGCCCTCCAGTAAAACAGCCAGACTTCTTCAGGAACCCTTTTTCTGTGGAGATTATTTCCCGGTTGAAAGATTTGAGGCAGTAAATCCATCTGGAGAAGATGAATGGTGCAATTTCATTTCTTCCCTGGATACTCCCTTGATTACAGTTTCTTTCGGAGCCATTAAGGCTTTCAGCAAAACCCTTAGTGAAGGTGGAACTGCAGCAGAAATACTGAAGGCTCTGAGAGATCTATTCATTGATACGGGATCGGAAATGAAGATCTCCTCCTACGTTATGAAAATGCAGGAACTTGATGAAACCTGCAGAAGAATGAATGCCGCTATCAGGGAAACAGAAGAAAAGCTGGTTTCCATAAGCGAACTTGTTGAAAATATAGGCCCTGCAGGCAAAGATATCCTTACGGGTAGCAAGGCCTTCGAATTCCTCCGCAGATGGGCTGAAACATCCACAATCTGGAATGCCCCTTCGAGAGGCGATTCCATAGAAGTGTATCCCGGAACTCCTCCAGTCCTGGCCAGAAACAGGTTGTGGATATTTGCCGGTGTTTCTACAGGAAACTGGCCTGGAACTCTGAGAGAGACCGATCTTCTTCCCGATTCGAGAAAAGAGGCTCTTCATTCCGGCCTGGACCTTGGGGAAGGCCATTTGCCCCTTGTTCCTGAACTGAGAAGGCAGAAAGAGTACCTTTTCCGAAGAATAATTGCTTGTGGAGAGGATCTCAGCCTTCTTTCATGGCCTGAAACCGATACTTCAGGAAGACCGCTCTCAGCTTCACCATTTCTGGAAAGGTCTCTTGAAAAAGGGAATAGCTTCTGGGCTTCAAATACAGCCGGGAATGGGAAGCTGATAACCAGAGGCCTGAACCGTATTCTCCCCCTTGACACCGAAATACATGTGAAGGGAATTGAAGTAGGAGAACTGGGATATTATCCATCATCAATTAAGGAACGTATCCTTCCCCTCACAAGGATAGAACCTGAAGAAAAAGCCTGGATAGTACACCTCAGTTCCATAGATGACTGGATAGCCTGTCCTTTCCTATATTACTGCAGGCATATATTAAGGATGGAAGAAAAGACCCGCATCGGTTTTGACAGAATAAAATCAGGGATAGCTCTCCATAGGATATGGGAAGCCACCTGGAGAAAATACGTCGATGAGGGCGGATCACTTCAATATATTTCCAGAACTTTCCTGGAAGGATCTTTGAAGAAATGTTATCCGGAACTTCTCTCCGACCCATCCCTGAGAAGGCATCTGAAAAGATTTGAAGCAGATCTTTCCAAGGCTGGTGATCTTCAGGACCGGATGGAAGGGAGTTCCATCCGAAACAAGGATTTCCCTCCTGTCCTGGAAGGGATGCTCCCCGATCTGGAGATAGATGGAGTAATTTTCAGAGGACGTTTTGACAGGCTGGACATCCTTGATGAAGGCAGTGCTGTGGTCATAGACTACAAAAGCGGCAACAGTTCCCGATTCAGGAATAGCATGCAACTGGCAGCCTACTGTCTGCTCCTCAAAAAAGCTTCTCATACCAGTAATAGTCCTTTTGCGGGAATATGCGGTTACGGCTATCTCTGTCACGCAGACGGAAGAATAACAGGATCCTCCTGTGATGTTCCAACAGCTGAATACCTGGGCCTTTCAAAGAAGGGCATATCCCTGGACGAAAAACTGGAGAAAGCCGAATATCATCTTGGTGAAATGGCAGGTCACATCAAGAGGGGGGAATTCATTCCCGATTATAACTCGGAATCCTGCAGGTACTGCCCCTATTCAGGAATATGCAGAAGACAGGAAAACCCGGAAGGAGAAATCCAGGATGATAGGGACTGACAGGGAAAAAACAGTTACAGGCATAGAGGAACTTACAGTCCTGCTGGAAAAGACCACCCTTCCTGGACAGAGGGAAGCAATCATGGCTGAAGATCCTCTGGTGGTAGTAAGTGCGGGGGCAGGAACTGGGAAAACATGGACCCTGGCCTGGCGTTTTGTATGGGCAATCGCCACAGGAAAGGCAAGGGTAAAGGAGATACTGACCCTTACTTTTACCGAAAAAGCCGCTCTGGAAATGAAAGACAGGATAAGGGATCTCCTGGGAAAGGTGGCCTCTCTAGTGCCATCACTGTCCCCTCTCCTTGAAGAAGCCCGGGAAGAAATGGACGAAGCTTTTATTTCCACCCTTCATTCCTTTTCCCTGAGGATGATAAGGGAAGGGGGACTGTCCCTGGAACTTGACCCTGAATCAAGACCAGTGAGCACCCCGGAGGAAGAAGAACTCTGGCGGGAAGTAGAAAAACAACTGGACATTCTGGATAACCGCTGGTTTAAAAAAAGAGTCAGAGGAATATGGACATCCAGAGAGGAACAGATATTCGATAAACCCTTTCTGACAGACCTGGTAAACAGCTATGGAGCAAGGGGCATCACCGGACTGACAAGGGGGATATTATCCCTATGGGCAAGTCGAGGACAAGACCCCGGGGACCTCTGGTCTTTCTCCAAAGATCTGGAGAAGAGGGACCAGGAAGCCCTGGCCAGAGTCAGGGAGATATACTCAACTGTTTTTGAAGAAGAATGGCAACGCTGGTCAGGTTCCGGGGGACTGATTCCTGGACTGCCCATACTCCTTGAAAGCAAGACTAAACTGGCAGAGAAACTCAGGGGTGTTCACTCAAAATGGGGAGAGGAAAAACCACAAAGGGAAGATCTGCCTCTGTTTTTCCTCGATCTTATGGAAGCTCTGAAGGGCGCTTCCGGAAAAGCGGCAGCGGAAATAGCACAGGAGCTGGAATGCTCAGTATCAGAGTTCCGTAATCAATACTCCGAACATATCAGATTATGCGAAGTCCTGGTTCATGGCATTGACGGAAGAGACAGGCAGACCAGAGAAACACTGCTGGAGGTTTCATCTCTTTTATGGCAGATCTGGGAAGAATACAAGAGAAAGAAGAGTCTGATCTCCTTCGACGATATGATCTCCAGATCCATTGAAGCCCTTCAGGCCGGGAGTATGTCAGAGAGGTTCCGGGAAGTCCTTGTTGACGAATTTCAGGATACCAACAGACTTCAGGAGATCCTTCTCAGGACCATTTGGGAAAGGGGTTCTCCTGCCATGTTCCTGGTGGGCGATCTGAAACAGTCCATCTACCGGTTCCGGCATGCTGAACCTTCCATTTTCCTGGAATATATACAGAAAGCTCTACAAGGAAAGGGAAAATACATAAACCTTGATGTCAGTTTCCGTAGCAGCGGGAAAGTTCTGGAGGGTATAAACTCTATCTTCGGCAAAATATGGGAAAAGGGCCTGGGAAGAGACCTGATCCATCCTTATGAGCATCTTCAAAGCCCTGTTACCATGGATTGGCACAGCAGAAGGCAGGAAATCCAGACCCCTCCCCTCAAGGTCCTTGTTGAATTCTATACATCAGGGAAAGAAAGAACACCTGCTGAGGAGAAGAGACTTGATCTTGCCAGGAGGCTGGGGCGGGAATTAATGCAACTAAGGGAAAAGGGCACTCTTATCTGGGATAAAAAAGAAGAAGGGCTGAGACCTCTCCAGTGGAGGGATATGGCTATACTCGTGCCGACAAGAAACCAGTACAGTGCCCTTGAAAGAGCCTTCATAGAAGACCTGTCCATTCCCTGCTATTTTGAGAGCAGCCTGGGCTATTATTCCCGAAGTGAGGTTCAGGACCTCCTTTCCCTGGTCGATTATCTGGCTGACAAAAGGGATCAGACAGCCCTCACATCCTTTCTTTCATCACCCTTTTCAGGTCTCTCCCTTGAGAAGACTGGAAAGCTTCTTGAAGAGAAGAGAAATACTGGAAAAGATCTCGCAGAGATCCTGCAGAACGTGAATTCCTCTCTTTTCCAGGAGATGGAAGGATGGAGACGGATAGCCACACTGGAGGGTGTTTCAAGGGTATTTTCCATTATACTTTCAAGAGCTGATACGCTTAAGGCTTTCCCCGCGTGGAAAAGGAAGAAAGCAGCTGCGAATCTTCGGAAGGCCGTAGATATCAGCAGGGAATATGAAAGTGCTATGGGCAATGATCTGCGAGGATGTTCCGAGTACCTTCGCGGATCCATGGGAAGAGGTATAGCCATGGAAGATGCCGACTTCACAGGGGAACAGGATGATGTTGTCAGGATAATGACAGTCCATGCTTCGAAGGGACTCGAATTCCCCGTTCTGGCAATAATGGGAATGGAGTATTTCCCTGGAAAAAGAAGTCACGGAACCAGTCTTGATCCATCGGCAATTCTTGGCGTCACTCCTTCCAGATACCCCGATGGGATCGCATCTGATAACAAGGATACCCCGTCTTCTCCTGTACTCGCGGCAATGATGGAAAAACAGGAACAGCTGGAAGAATGGCAGCGCCTGTTCTACGTCGCCGCCACAAGGGCAAGGGATTCTCTGTTCCTTTGCGCAACCCTGGAAGCAAAGGACGGAGAAAAGCCAGAACCGCGAGATGGTACATGGCTGTCAATGATATGGGAAAAGATCTTTCCGGATCTTCCCCTTGCCACAGACAGGGTAAAAACAGCTAAAAAACAAAATATCAGAGTTTCTGAACAGAAAGAAAGAACCTTTGTGCAAGGACCGGTAAAGGGGAAGGAATATCTGGCCAGGTTAAGTGCCACATCCTACAGTCTCTTTAAATTCTGCCCTCTGGCATGGAGGATGAGACACCGTCAGGGAAGGGATCTCAAGTGGGAACTCCCTGGAGCAGATGGTCCGGGAGGGTCTGATCTGGGGAACCTTGCCCATTGGATACTCCAGAAATGGGACCTGTCAGAGGATGGGCTGGAAAACTACCTGCCTTTGACAGTAATGGGACACAACAGTGTTGAAACCGGGATACCTGTCTATATTCTGCCGGAGTGGAAAAAGCCGGACAGCAGGGAGACCCTTCGAAAATGGCTGAGGGACCTTTCAGTATCCGAAACAGGAAGAACTTTAAAAGACCTCCTCTGCCAGGGAGTATTAAATCGGGAACTGCCTTTTCGGATCAGGATGGACCATGGTCCCCTACTCACCGGTGCCATGGATCTCATGTGGGAAAAGGACAATATAATTCATATCAGGGATTACAAGATAACTGCCCAGGAAAAGGCTCCAGAGGAACTTTATACCAGTCAGCTGCTCTTCTACGGCTGGACAGCATATCACGCTTTGAGGGATAGGGATCTGCCTGTAGACCTGAGACTGATCCACCTCCGGGAAGGGATCGAAACTGAAAGGATCGCTATGCCCGGAGGAGGCATGGAAGAAATAGAGGAAGATATCCGACGAAGCGCACAAAAGGCCGCAAATGGTCCTTTTGAACCTGAACTGGGAAAATGCAACGCCTGTCCCTTCAGAAACAAATGCCCCCTTCATTGGGACACAATGTAACACTGATATTATTTTATTATGTACTGCTTTAATGTAAAATAAGAACATAGATATAGATCGTTATTTACATGCTGATCTTTAAAGGAGGGTTTATAATGTTCGATCTCAAGGAAATACTCAAACCGGGGGAATCTTATGAGGTCAACAAGGTTATTGAAATGGACGATACAGTAGGTAATCAGTCTGTCTATCTAAACCAGCTTCTTTCCACTTCGGCATGCGTAGAAACCTTTGTCAAAGCATCAACAAAGGTAACGGACAAATATCTTCCCGAGGGTTTTATTACCATAGGCCGATCCCTCACCATAACCCATGACGAGCCGAGCCTGCTTGGAACAAGAGTGACCTTCAGAGTTGTTCTGCGTTCAATAGAAGGGAACAAGATACTTTTTGACATATCTGCCAGGGACGCCCTCGGAGAAATCCTTACGGGAACCTTCGAGAGGGCCGTGGTAAACAGGATAGCACTGATGGACAAAGCAACAGAAAGGGCAGAACAACTGCGGGATATGAAATGAATGGATACACCGAACCTGATTTTATGTCCATATCCCTTATCACCATAGACGTGCAAAGGGATTTTATTTCCGAAAACTCACAGGAAAGGGACGAAAAGATTCATGTACTGCCTTCTATCTCAAAGGCAGTGAGGACTTTCCGTATTCTCAATAAACCCGTTATACACATAGTCAGGATCTATAAAGAAGACGGGAGTAACGCAGACCTGTGCAGAAGAGCATCAATAGAAGGCGGCTCAGGTCTTTTACGCCCTGGTTCAGAAGGGGTTCAGATAGCAGAAGAACTTCTGCCTTCATCTCAAACCATGCTTGATGAAAAAGTTCTTCTAGGTGGAGGTATCCAGAAGATATCGCCATACGAATTCATTATTTACAAACCCCGTTTCGGAGCTTTTTACCAGACTCCCCTTTCTTCTCTTCTCAGGGAGATGAAAGTTAATACACTTGCTTTCAGTGGTTTTAATTTCCCCAACTGTCCAAGGGCTTCAATCTATGAAGCCAGTGAGAGGGACTACAGGATCGTGGCCATAGAAGATGCCATATCCCACATATACCCCAGGGGACAGAAGGAACTGGAAAATATCGGTGTTGTATTTATGAAAGCAGAAAAACTGGTTCTGGCTCTATGACAAATTGACCAGGGACCAGATCCAGCATAACAGAAACACACAATATCCTTTTTCAATGGAGGTTTTATCGATGGCATTACTGAGTAATTTTGATTTTGAACTGCCCACAAAGATGGAATACGGGATCGGCGTTTCAGAAAAACTGGTCCATTATCTCAGAGAAATGGGAGCTGAAAGAATCCTGCTGGTTACGGACCCGGGAATAGAGAAGAGTGGCATACTTGATCCAATTGAGAAACAGCTCAGGGAATCAGGGATATACTGGACAAGATTCTCAGAGGTGGAGCCTAATCCAAAGGACTATAACGTTGAAAGGGGTGCATCTCTAGCTCGGGAAGACTGCTCTGACTGCATTCTTGCGGTGGGAGGAGGCAGTCCCATCGACTGCGCAAAAGCTATAAGCGTAGTAGCGGTCCAGGGAGAGAACTCCAGATACTACCAGGACCGGTCCCGGATCGGGAAAGAAGTACTACCCATAATTGCCATTCCCACAACTGCCGGAACAGGGAGTGAGGTCACTTTCGGATCAGTGATAACGGATACAAATGAACATTTCAAATTTACCATCAAAAGCCCGCTTATCGGACCTCGAGTAGCTCTTCTGGACCCTCAACTGACCCTTTCAATGCCTAAAGCCCTCACCGCATCGACTGGAATGGATGCATTGACTCACGCTATTGAAGGTTATACTGCGAAAAATGCTGAACCTATCGGGGACGCAATTGCCCTTTACGCCATAGAACTGATCTCCAAATATCTCAAGAGAGCCTTTGACAACGGGGAAGACCTTGAAGCAAGGGCCGGAATGCTTCTAGGCAGCACCATGGCTGGTATTGCCTTCAGTCATTCAGATGTAGCTGCGGTTCACTGTATCGCTGAAGCCCTGGGAGCCAAATATGATTCCCCCCACGGAGTCTGCAATGCAGTAGTTCTGGCACCTATGATGGAATACAATATGAACTACTGCCAGGAAAAATACGCACGGGTTGCCAAGGCTATGGGGATAAGCTTTGGATCTGAAGAAGAGGGAGCTCTCAAGGCAGTGGAAGCAGTAAAGAAACTGGCTGAGGACGTCGAACTACCTTCTTTCAGAAGCCTCGGAATAAAAGAGGGAGATATGGAGGAACTGGCTGACAACTCTGCGAAGAACGGCAGCAACAAGGATAATCCCAGACCCATGAACAGGGAAGATTATTTATCCTTTATGAAAGATCTTTATAACCGGAAATAGATCTTATGGGAGGGGTCACCCTTACGGAGATTAAGAGAGCCCCTCCCATAAATTTCAGAAATCCTCACAGAGATTTCCATGCCTTAAAGCCCTTACCTAACACCTCAGATGCATCACTGACGGACATAAAGGCATGGGGATCAAGATCTGAAAGGTAATTTTTCAGAAAAGCTGTCTGTTTTGGCGCAAGAAGAGCCATGAGGACAGCCCTTTCCTGACCTGTATAGCCCCCCTTTCCTTCCAGAAGGGTCACTCCCCTGTTAAGTTCTTTTATGATATAGCGGGAAACCTCCTGGGGCTTTCTTGTTATTATGAATACCTGGCGCCTTCTGTTAAATGATCTCTGGGTATTATCCGAAACAATCCCCATTGTATAGACCGCCACCATTCCATAAATGACAGCTTCAAGACCTACTATAAAGAAGGAAAGGGCTAGAATCGCAAAATTGATGTATATATTGAATTGCCCCATCTCGATCCCATACCTCTTACGCAGGACCATGCCGGGAACATCCGTACCTCCGCCTGAAACACCATAACTGTAAATAAGACCCGAACCTATGCCTTTCATAACTCCCGCAATAACCGCAACCATGAATCGATCGTCCAGTGCCGGAACCGGTATGAACTCGAAGACCTTCAATAGAACGGTAAAGAGTACGACATTGTATATGGTCCAGATAGCAAATCTTGGAGACAGGGTTCTCAATCCCCACATAAGCAACAGGAAATTAGCGCTTGCTATTATCCATATGGGAGAGATACCCCATACATAGTTTGAAAGCACCGCTATACCCGTGACTCCAAGATCCGGAAACTTATTCGGCATTATCAGCATGACAACAGCCAGAGCCTGGAGGGACGTTCCAAGGGTTGCGTTGAAAAGGACAGGGACCTCTCCCTTCAGGTACAAAAACAGTTTATATAACTTTCTCTTGATGGCAGATCTCCTTATGATCGACATTTTTACCTCCCTAATGGGTACTTAATCAGGTTTGGATAAAAGAAAAAACCTGTGATAATCGAAAGTTTGGTATAATATATCGGTTGCAGTATCAAGAATTACCGGAGGTGAAAAGGCTTGTTCATACCCCTGGAAGGACAGGGCATAGTTTCTCTGCACAGGGTCATCGCCCTGGTCAGAGAGGATAGGGAAACTGCCATATACATGAGAGACGGCACCGTCATGGCGACAGGATTCAAGCCAGACACCCTTGCTAAAAGATATCGCAGCTTCATGAATGAAGCAAGTAAAAATGTAAAGGAAATGAAAACAGGAGGAGATCTTTAATGACCCCAGCCACAAAACTATATACCGCCAAGGACATACAGGTCCTCGAAGGATTGGAGGCTGTCCGCAGAAGACCTGGAATGTACATCGGCGATACAGGTCCCCGGGGACTTCATCATCTTGTCTATGAGATCGTTGATAACTCCGTTGACGAAGCCATAGGCGGTTTCTGTACTGAAATATATGTAACCATACACCCCGACGAGAGTGTTTCTGTGATGGATAACGGACGGGGTATTCCCATAGACCCGCACCCTTCCAACGGCAGGCCCGCTTCAGAAGTAGTTCTTACTACCCTCCATGCGGGAGGAAAATTCGATAAGGGTGCCTACAAGGTAAGCGGAGGCCTTCATGGAGTGGGTATTTCCGTAGTGAACGGCCTTTCGGAATGGCTGGAAATAACCATCTTCAAGAACGGGAAGGAATGGGCACAGCGTTTTGAGCGGGGTATACCCGTCACAGATCTTGAAGGCGGGATCGATACCGATCAAAGCGGTACGCTGGTGCACTTCATGGCGGATGAAGAGATATTTGAAGAGGTCACTTTCTCAACTGACATTCTCATGGGAAGATTTCGTGAAATGGCATTTCTCAACCCTGGCCTCAAGATCACCCTTGAGGATATGAGGAATGAGAAGACAGTAGAATTCATGTACGAGGGAGGGATCAAGTCCTTCGTAGACTACATAAACAAGGAAAAGAACACCCTTTTTCAGGAACCAGTCGTAATAAGCGGTGAAAAAGAAGGAATGACTGTAGATATAGGTATCCAGTATAACGATGGATACCTTGAGAGGATCTTTGCCTTCGCCAACCTTATCCACACGGTAGAGGGTGGAACTCACGTTTCAGGCTTCAGAACCGCCCTTACAAGATCCATAAACGAACTGGCCAGGAGAAATAAACTTCTTAAGGAGAAGGATGCGAATCTTTCTGGTGAAGACCTGAAGGAAGGCCTTACTGCTGTAATATCAGTAAAACTACCGGAACCCCAGTTCGAGGGTCAGACAAAGACTAAACTCGGAAACAGCGAGGTCAAGGGCATTGTCGATTCTATAATATATGAAGACATGCTGACCTATTTTGAGGATCAGCCCAAGCTCCTTATCCCCGTTGTCGAAAAGGCTCTCAGGGCCAGACAGGCCAGGAATGCCGCAAAGAAAGCAAGGGAACTTGTCCGCAAGTCAGCCCTTTCCGGAATGAACCTTCCTGGAAAATTGGCTGACTGTTCCAGCAAAAACCCTGAAATAAGCGAAATCTACATAGTAGAGGGAGACAGTGCCGGGGGCAGTGCAAAACAGGGAAGGGACAGGACATTTCAGGCCATACTACCCCTGAGAGGGAAGATCCTTAACGTGGAAAAAGCCAGGCTTGACAAGGTCCTTAGCAGTAAGGAAATAAGGACTCTAATTCAGGCACTTGGCTGTGGGATTGGTGAAGATTTTGATACTTCCAAACTGAGATACAACAAGATAATCATCATGACAGACGCTGATGTCGACGGCGCACATATAAGTACCCTTCTTCTCACATTCTTCTACCGGTACATGACGGGGATAGTAGATGAAGGCCATCTTTACCTGGCCCAGCCTCCTCTTTACAGGATCCAGCAGGGGAAAAATATCAATTACTGCTTCAGCGACAAGGAATTACGGAAAATCCAGGATGAGGATGGTTTCAAAAAAGCGACAATACAGAGATACAAAGGTCTGGGTGAGATGAACCCTGATCAGCTCTGGGAAACAACAATGGACCCCCAGAGCCGGGTTCTGAAACAGATCCAGGTGGATGACGCCATGGCTGTGGACGAGTACTTTACCATCCTTATGGGAGATAAAGTTGAACCCCGAAGGGCTTTCATAGAATCCCACGCCCATGAAGTAAGAAACCTGGACGTCTGATATCAGCTCAATATACAGATCTCATACAGGATAAGGAATAAACTGACCAATATTAACCCCCTACCGGATATTCTGAAAAAGTAGGGGGTTTCGTTTTTAGAAGCTGATTTGGGAAATAGAGACAGATAATCAGATTATTTTCACTGCACTTCTCTGATCTGCTATACTTTTATTGAATTTTGTCAAATTAATCATTCACTATATAAACTGGAAATATTCACCCAGAACACTGTCCAGAGGCCTTATTTCAGAATTTGGGATCCGATGGGAGATATTATGAGAAAAACGGTTAAAATCCTTTTTGCGACAATATTGGTGTTTTTCTACTCTGCTTCTTTATGCATGGCTGGAGGAATTGTTCTTGCCCTCTCAGGAGGTGGCACCAGGGGCTTTGCACATGTGGGAGTACTGAAGGTCCTGGCTGAAGAGAATATTCCCATAGCAGGTATAGTAGGAACGAGTATGGGATCTATAATCGGAGGAGTGGCTGCCTGCGGTTATAATCCTTCAGAGATAGAGGAAATAGTAATGGACCTCGACATGAGAAGCCTTCTCTATGACCGGACCCAACCTTCTCTTTCGCGTCTCGGGGTAGAAGACTATGGCGAATCAATATCTATAGGCAGAGTCTTTCTTAACGAGAAAGGGGAAGTTGTTGGTCCACTGGGTGGACTGAGCGGGATCAAGCTGCTCAGGAAACTTGAAGAGATAACCTCTCCATGCATAAATATCAGCGACTTCAACAGACTTCCCATTCCCTTCGCTGCGGTAGCCACAGATCTTTACCAGGGTGGACCGGTTTTACTCCGTTCCGGCAGCCTTGCCGAAGCCATGAGGGCTTCCATGTCCATACCTGGTCTTTTCCAACCATGGAAGATTGAAAACCGCCTTCTCGTAGATGGGGGGCTGGTGGCAAATCTGCCCGTGAGGATAGCAAAAGAAATATTCCCGGGCTATCCTGTAGTAGCTGTGGATATATCTTCAGAGAACAAGGAACCTGGTCAGATAAGATCCATAGTAGATGTTCTTGACCAGAGCATAAATATAATGACAGCCCGGGACCTTGAGATAGACCGTCACAGAGCAGACATCCTGATAAGACCTGATGTGGGGGGACTCCCCATGCTGAGCACTTCCGACTTCGCAACCATTATAGCCACAGGTGAAAGCCAGACCAGGAAACAGATTGGGGAAATAAGGTCTCTTGCTCAGAATTCACCGGCCATACCGGATAGGCAGATCATAACAGAAAAAAGGGAAACTCCTGAAGACTGGATCCCGGATCTTCTCTATTACGAAGCACAGAACGATCACAAGCATGAAACCATATTCGGAGGTTATTACTCTTCCTTCCACGATCGGAACTATCTTTTTGCTGACCTGATAACGAGAAACTTTCTTGAGGATGGTGACATTCTTCTCAGACAATTTATTCTGGGAAGAGAATGGGGCCTGAAGTTCGCCTACCAGAACGCTGGAGAGACATGGCGGAAAAGATCAGAATATTCATTCACTGTCCGTCACAGGGAATTTGATCCGTCAAATGCTCCCGCCACCAGGTGGGAAAGATACGCTCTGGACTTCACAGAAAGGAGTCTTCTGGGTCACTTCAGGGTTGGAATTGGTCTTACATCTGAATATTTCGACAGCGATCAGGGAGAAGACAGCTACATAGGACCAAAAGCTTATATCATTTACAACACTCTGGATGACGCCCTGGATCCTACCAGGGGTATATATGTCAGGACAGATATTTACTGGAGAGATCTGGATATCCTCATGGGAAGAATGGAGTTCAAGGGCGTTGCCCAGATAGGCGGAACCCTGGCAAAGATCATCCTTGAAGGAGGCCTTTTCGCTGGAGATATGAGCAATCCCTATTCACGGGCCTACCTTGGTGCAAGAGAAGAGCTTCATTCCCTTGCTGATCACCCTCTTGCCGGAGAAAATACAGCATGGTGGAAAACTACCTTACGAAAGGTACTCACAGAGAGCTGGTGGGGTACCATCAATGGTGATATTTTCTTCACCCAGGGATATCTGCTGGATGACAGCTTTAAAACTCTGGAGGAGCCATGGGAGACAGGTATCGGCCTTTACATTCCCGGGTCTTTCCTCAATGCAACAGTTTTCGCAGTATATACTGACGAAGAGGACTGGGATTTCGGGGCGACCATAGGTATTCCCATCAGAAACCCGTCCAGCAGCCCTTAATATTTCTTGAGCCTGTCTTTTTTATCTGTTCTTCGATCAAGACCAGGGCTTCATCCCTGGTCTTGATCTTACCTTCCGATATGCTGAAGGCCAGATCCTGTCGAAGTTTTCCCAGCAAAGGACCTTCCGGAATAGAGAATATCCTTGAAATATCTCCACATGAAAGAAAGATCTCCTTACAGTTGAGCAAGGGAAATATTTTTTTCATATTGATCCGGTTACTGTTCATGCCGGGAATGTAAAAACAACCAGTACTTTTCGGAAGAGCATCCAGAAAGAGCCTGGCTGCCAGGAATAGATCCACCCTTCCCCTCCTCTGCATATCTTTATAGATCCGGTAGAGGCCTTTTCCATCCAGAGGCTGGAAAAGGGAGCATATATGCCCGGCATAAAAAATAACTTCTTCTCTGATCGATAGAGGCCACCCCCATCGGACCATAAGGTCGCGAGCCATTCTGGCGGCTTCTTTTTTGTCTTTTTTACCTGAAAAAAAGGGCAGAAAGAGAACCCAGGGAGAGAATTCACCAGGATATTCTCCCTTTTGAATAAATGACATCATCCTCAAAATGTGATGGAAGTTTCCTCCGGTTTCAGAATTATTGTCCCCCGAAGCGGGTATATATCTTACCTTCTCCAGAAAAGGGAAAAGATCCACGGTAAGACCTGAACTATCAACAAGTGCCAGAAATGCCGCACATCTTCCCTTGATTCCCTTGAGGACTTCCATCCCCACCCTTTCCAAATGAACGGACCGAATGCGATGTGCGTCCTTCCTTGCTGCAATAAGATCTGATCCGGGAATAAAAAGTTTTAGAGATGATGCAAACCGGCACATACGCAAAATCCGTACCGGATCCTCCTCTATCCTTTCTGAAGCATCTCCCGTGAAACGAAGAACAGCCTTTTCCAGATCCCTGGAACCGCCAAAGGGGTCAATAAGTTCTCCCTCGAAATCCATAGCCATGGCATTAATCGTAAAATCCCTTACAGCCAGGTCTGAAAGAATATCCTCTCCATGAAGAGGTAAGATCTCAAGTTTCAGACCATGAAAACTGGTATGGCAGACAGGCTTTCTATTCCTGCCCACACATACGGCATCAGGAAAGATAACCTTTATTCCTTCCAGATCCGTTTTTATTACAATATCCCAGTCAGCAGGAAGCGTTCCAAGTACAATGTCCCTTACCGCTCCTCCGACCAGCCACGCCGGTTTACCTGAATATGAGATACCTCTGATAAGATTCAGTACAGCAGTCAGATCATCCATTTCTCCATCTTCCTCGTCCAATGTACCAGACCTCCAGAAAAGCTGACTGTTACTTGTTTTTTAACCTGAGTTGAAGTAATATGATTTTTAGAAGAATAGTATTCTTTTACATATATTAATGCAAGAATCGTCGAGCTGATATATTCCTTACCCAAACAGTCTACCATCATGGCAAGGAAGGTACTTAATATGCGAATTCGTGACAGAAATTTTCTCCTTATACTTGCGTTGGTAATTACGACTTTCTGTATCGTAACAGCTGTTTTGTTCTCTAATTTCAGCGACTCCTTTCAGGATACACGTAACCTCACTTTCGCAGTCATACGGTCATCCCTGCTTCAGAAGTTTGAAAACAAGAGCGATTCTCTGGCAGAAAATATTGCCAGAGATATCTCCACATACATGGCAGAAGAGGACAAAAATTCCATAAGGGAAAGCCTTAAGGCTGTAAGGAACGATAATGAGACCGTTTATGCATGCCTTTTCGATAACCAGGGAAATATCATCTCCGATGGTTCAGGCAGTACCTCCTCCCGGAAAAATATCAAGGACATCTTCTCCATTGGCGATATAACTACAAGGAACCTGCAATGGGACGAGGACAGAACTCTTCTTTATGCCGTGGCCCCCATAAGACTTGGCGGGGTACCTTCCGGAGGTGTCTGCCTTATTCGTTCCAGCCAGTTCGTGAATACAGCACTGGAAAGCCTTAATTCAGTCCTGATTTCAACGGACCGGGAAACTTTTCTTTCAAACCTGAGGTTTCTGTTTCTCGTGGCTTCTGTCCTTTTCCTGCTCGTACTCCTTTCCTCCTACGCTGTTGCGAACAGAATAACCAAACCTGTGAGTATCCTTTCCGGACTGATTAAAAAAGTCGGGAAGGGAGAATTTAACATCGATATCCCCTTCGATCATAGGGACGAGATCGGAGATCTTGCAAGATCCCTGCAGAATATGGCAATGACGATAAAAGAAACGACCATATCGAGAGACGATCTTCAGAATATACTGCACAGCATGCACGACGGGGTTATCGTTGTTGATGCCGAGGGGGTAATAAAGGATGTTAACCAGGCGCTTACCTCCCTTCTGAACTGTCCCGCAGGAAAACTTGTAAATATGCACATAGATAGTGTACTGGCAATGATAAACGGGGGTGGGGGTAATAACTGGAAAGACTTTCTCAATAACGAACCACTTCGAGATAGAGAGATATCTTTTACTTCTTCCTCGGGTAAGGTTGTCCATTTTTCCCTGAAAGTATCCCCTCTCAGGGAAGCGGAGAACCTGTCGGAGGGGGCTGTCTTTCTCTTTCATGACATAACGGAACACCGGTATCTTGAAAAGCAGCTTCGTTACAATGCCATGCATGATGCACTTACAGGACTTCCGAACAGGACTCTTATGATATCCAAACTTGAAAAGGCATTGAAAAGATGTCTTCATGATAATAACGGCAGTTTCGATGTACTCTTTCTGGACCTGGATCGCTTCAAGAACATAAATGACAACCTCGGTCACGGAACAGGTGACGAAGTACTTAAAGTTGTAGCCCAGAGACTGGTCAACCTGACCAGACCCTTTGACCTGGTTTCCAGATTCGGGGGAGACGAGTTCGTCATTATCCTTGATAACAAGGGGAAACCATCAGCCGCGGAAATTGTCGCAAAGAGGATCCTTGAAGGAATATCCAGGCCTGTCAATATCGAAGGCAGACAGATATACGTTTCAGGAAGTATCGGTATAGTTAACAGTAATAATGGGGGTAAAAGCGCTTCTCAATTTCTGGCCAATGCAGACAGGGCAATGTACGCGGCCAAGGCCAGAGGCAGGGGAAACCATGCTGTTTATAATGCTTCTCTCATGGAAGGCAAGAACAATATGCTTATCATGGAAACAGAACTCAGACAGGCCATCGAGGAGAAGCGGATCCATGTATATTTCCAGCCCGTAATCTCCACAACTGATAACAGATTTGTCGGATTCGAGGCCCTGGCCCGCTGGCATAGAAAGGACGGACAGGTGACAATGCCTGGGGAGTTTATTTCCCTTGCCGAGGAGACGGGACTCATCCTGCCCCTCGGGAAGATCGTACTGGAAAAAGCACTTTACCAGCTCGCAGAATGGAACAAGGCTTTCCCGAATGAAGATTTCTTTATGTCCATTAATATGTCCGCTCCCCTCTTCACGGATCACGACATCTACTCAGACATAGTCCAGGGAATTGAATCTTCGGGAGTATCTCCGTCGAATATCGTAATGGAGATCACGGAGTCCCTTATCATTACAAATCCTTCCGTCGCGGTCGAGATCCTTTCCAAACTAAAGGAAAAAGGCGTAAGAATAGCCATAGATGATTTCGGCACAGGCTATTCAAGCCTGAGTTTTCTTCATTATTTCCCCTTTGACATCCTGAAGATAGACAGATCCTTCGTATCCAACATGGCTGAACACTCCAAGAGCCTGAAGATCGTTAAGGGGATATCTGATCTGGCCCATACTTTGGATATGAAGATCGTTGCAGAAGGTGTGGAAACTGCAGAAGACCTCCAGACCATAACATCCCTGGGCTGCAATTATTACCAGGGATATTACTGTACACCTCCTCTTTCAGGAGAGGAAATGGCAGCTCTGCTCCGGAACAGGACGAGGCTGACCTATCTTAAAAGAGACATGTGAATTATGACAATGCAAGACCTGAGACTTCTGTTTATTCCATGTTACAAGAGCAGACCCTGAAAATATATTCAAGAGGATATTATGGGAACCGAATATGGATCAGTCTTTAGAAAATAAAAATTTGATAAGATCAATTCTGGATCTCCTCAAGAGGGAAAAGGGTATTGATTTTTCAGGATACAGACAGGCTTCCCTGGAAAAGAGAATAAATGACAGATTCAAAGATCTCGGCTTTGGTAATTACAATGATTATCTGGATTATCTCAATTATGATCCGTTTGAAAGAGACCTGTTGTTAGACGCTATAACCGTCAATGTAAGCTGTTTTTTCAGAGATCCAGTTGTTTTTGACCATATGGCCAGCGAAATCCTTCCAGGTCTTGGACTGAGAGGGCGTGATACTGGTTCGGAGAACATCAGCATCTGGTCCTGTGGATGTGCTACCGGAGAGGAACCCTATTCCATGGCCATCCTTCTGAAAGATCTCCCTCAAAGGGGACTGCCTCCCCTCACCGGGAGTATTTTTGCTACTGACATCGACCCTGAAGCCCTCAGGACAGCAGAACATGGATGCTATCCTCCCGAACGGCTGAAATACGTTCAATTGGGTCATGTGGAAAGATATTTTAACTTTTCGGGGAATATGTACTGTATAAAGCCCGAGATAAGACAAATGGTCAGTTTTTCGATCCATGACATTCTTTCTTCGGAGAGAAGGGTGCCGACAGATTGCATATTCAGGCATTTTGACATTATTTTATGCAGAAATCTGTTGATATATATGTCGCCGGAAACTCAGATATCAATACTGAAAAACTTTGAAAAGTCTCTTTCCATAGGAGGATATCTGGTTCTTGGCGAGGCAGAATCCCTTCACGGACTTTTTCAGGGGAAATTTGAACAGGTTCTGGGTTCATGCAGAATATACAGGAAGCTTTACTAGTATTCCCGATCCATAAGTTAAATATCCAGGGGGAATAAAATGTTCAACCGTATAAGGTTCAGGAGTATAAACAACCTGCTGCTCTTCTGGTTTGTTATAGTTTCTCTGCTGCCACTTATTGTAATGACGGGATTGACCTACGATCAGAGAATGAGATCTATACGGGTGGATGCTTTCAGCAAACTTGCAGGCGTAAGAGATATGCAGAAAAACCAGCTTGCTAACTGGCTGGACCATATTTCACAGCACATGACTTACATAGCAGGGAATGTCAATGAGAAAAAGGATATGGGAACCTACCTGCTGTTGAAAAACAGGAGAAACCTTTCGGAGACAGGGCAGATGGAAGGTATCCTGTCTGATATGGTTTCACGATCTGATTATTTCAGTGAAATTTATCTTTCCGGGGAGGAGGGAACATTTATTTCCTCCCATAGGGATACAGGAACTCTTCCATCCAATCTTACAACCTTTACGTCAATGGCAATGAAGGGATTTAAAGATATTTTTTCTGATGTCTACAAAGATCGGGAAGGCAAACTGGTAATGGCCCTGATCCACCCCCTTCACGAAGAAGGCATGGAAAAGCCTTATGGTCTTATAACAGGTATCATAGATCTGGAAACCACCGTTTTCAGCGATCTTCTGAGGAGGCCTGGTCTCGGTAATTCCGGAGAGATACTTATTGTAGATAAAGACGGAACAGTTCTGAATCCCCTTTTATGGGCAGATGATGCTCCCCTTAAACTTAAGATAAACACCCTTTCTGTGAAAAGCGCACAAGAGGGCTCTACAGGTAATATCAGGGAAAATGACTATCGAGGAGAGGAAGTCCTTTCGTCGTATACTTTTCTGCCTCGTACCAGATGGGGACTCGTGGCAAAACAGGATCTCATAGAAGTTTACACCCCCATTTATTCAATGCTACATCTGATCCTTATCATTTTTTCTTTCTCTGTAAGTGGAACTTGCGCCCTTGCCATTATCATTTCCAGGAGTATATCAAAACCCATCGGTAAGATAACAGAAATAGCCAGAAAAATTGATAATGGTGAACTTACGGCAAGAAATAACATTGACAGGGCTGATGAACTTGGTATTCTTGGCCGGACTATCAACACCATGGCTGATTCACTTTTATCCCTGATAAGGATACAGGATGGAATAACCGGAATAGTAAGCACTGCCGTTACCCATGAAGGGACAGTTCAATTCGCAGATATTCTCATAAGAAAACTTGTAGACGTAACAGAATCCGGGATCGGTGCCTTCTATCTTAAAACAGGAGACGGTAAATCCTTCAAAAATATTGCCTCCATGGGAATGAACCCGGAAGCAAGGGATAAACCTATTGCAGCAGAAGACATAGAATACCAGTTCGGAACTTCTTTTATGCGGAAGAATATCGCTTTTATAAAGGAGATACCCCAAAGCAGCATGTTCAGGTTCAAAACTGCGGCAGGAGTCGTTCCACCAAGAGAGATAATAAGCATTCCCCTTCTGCTGGACAAGGAAGTCAAGGCTATCATAGCCCTTGCCAGTGTATGGCCCTATTCCCAGGAACATAAAAACGTTGTGAATCTGTCCTGGAGCAGTATAAATACTTCTTTTTCAAACATAATCAACCACGAGAAAACAAACCTTCTGGCCCGAGAACTTTCTCAGAAAAATACGGAACTCAGATCTCAATCCGAAAAACTCAGGGCCCAGTCAAACGAGTTGAGATCCCAATCGGAAGAACTTCTGGAACAGAACATAGAACTGGAATACCAGCGGAAACAGGTTGAGGAGGCAAACCGGCTCAAGAGCGAGTTCCTTTCAAATATGAGCCATGAATTGAGGACACCTCTGAATTCGATCCTTGCGCTGTCCAGGGTAATGAAAAGTCAGACTATTGAGAAACTCACTTCAGATGAAGCTAAATACCTTGAAATAATAGAGAGAAACGGAAGACAGCTCCTGAACCTTATTAACGACATTCTGGATCTTTCAAAGATCGAGGCAGGGAAAGTGGAGATCTCACCCGAGATATTCTCGATCCGGATGTGTATAGAGGAGATTTCCGAGAGCATGATACCTCTCGTCGCTGAAAAAGATGTGGACCTTAAGTTGATAGTGCCTGAAGACCTCCCAGATATTGAAAGTGATGAGGAAAAGGTCAACAAGATCCTTTTAAATATTATTGGCAATGCTGTAAAGTTCACAAACGAAGGAAGTGTTTCTATAACCGCTTTCTCGGAAGAAGATAAGATCTTTATCGCAGTGGAGGATACGGGAGTTGGCATACCTGCAAATGAACTTCCCTTTGTTTTTGATGAATTCAGACAGGCAGACGGGACTTCTTCGAGACAATTCGAGGGAACCGGGCTAGGCCTTGCCATCTGTAAAAAAACAGCAGACATGCTCGGAGGCCATATAATGGCTGAAAGTAAAGAAGGTATGGGTTCCCGATTCACCATTGTTTTACCACTAAAATGGTCCGGACAGGGAAAAGTCGTAAACAGGCTGAGATTCAACCAGAGGAAATTGAAAAAGATCAATCCAAATAAAGGTAAAAAGATCCTCGTTGTGGATGATGACTTCAAGGCAAGAAGCATCATTTCGGAATATCTTTCACGTGAGGGTTATGAAGTGGCACATGCTGATTCTGGCGAAAAGGCCCTTAAAATGGCTTACCTCTATCAGCCCTTCGCAATAACTCTCGATCTCATTATGCCTGATATGGATGGCTGGGAAGTGCTTCAGAACCTTAAAGAAGATCCAAGGACAAGAGATATTCCCGTAATAATTATCTCAGTTTCAGATGAAAGAGAAACGGGGGTGGCCTTGGGAGCGGTAAGTTTTCTGACCAAACCGGTTGATGAAAAAAGACTCCTCAATGAAATAGACAATATAGGGAACAAGAATTCCAGAAAAATAATGATAGTCGACGACAGTGACCTGGATCGAACCAGCATGGCCGAATCCCTTCTTAAAGAAGGCTTCAGCACCTATGCCCTTTCCAATGGGAAAGAATGTCTTTCCATGCTGAAGGAATACAGTCCGGACATACTTATTCTCGACCTTGTAATGCCTGAGATGAATGGATTTGAAGTTCTGAATAATATCAGGGCTAACCCCAAAACATCTGATATACCTGTGATCATCGTTACAGCAAAGGAACTCACTGCGGAAGAGAAGAAACGTCTATCAGGCAACGTGATCAATATCCTTCAAAAAAGCGAGGATTCCCCATTTGAATTGGGAAGGAAACTGAAAAGGATGATCCACTCAATTGAGAAGACGGAACGCAATGGGGTTTCCCTTACCCATCAAGCCTCAAAAAATATTCTTCTTGTAGAAGATAACGAGATCGCAGCACTTCAGGTGAGAATGGTTCTGGAGAAAGAAGGCTTCAACGTGGAATCAGTAACGGGGGGAGAAGAAGCTCTCTCCTACCTGGAGGAACATATTCCGGACGGGATCATCCTGGACCTTATGATGCCTGGAATGGACGGTTTTCACGTACTGCACCAGATAAGAAGGAATAAGGAAACACAACATATACCAGTTCTTGTCCTGACTGCAAAGGACCTTAACTCTGAAGATTTTGAAAGATTGAGCGCTGATAATATCCAGCAACTTATTCACAAGGGAGATCTTGATAAAGAGGGGCTCCTGCAGATGGCAAGGATGGTCTTTGAGGGCTCTCCCTGGAAATCCGGTCCACTGAATGATCCTGGTCAGGGTATGGATCTGCCCATTGACCCGAAGAGACAGGAAGCAGACAGAGGCACTCCGAGTATCCTTATCGTTGAGGATAACCCGGATAACCTCTTTACCCTCAAGACTCTTCTTGGACATGATTTCGATTTCTTTGAGGCTTCCGACGGAGAACAAGGTCTGAGTATGGCCCTGAGCAGGGAACCGGACCTTATCCTTCTGGACATATCTTTGCCCAAAATGGATGGATATGAAGTAGCAAGAAGAATAAAGGAAAACAGCGGGACAAAAAGGATCCCGGTAATAGCAGTAACAGCCAGAGCTATGAGAGGCGAAAGGGAACGGGCTCTGGCTTCCGGATGTGACGATTATATTTCAAAACCCATCGACCAGGACATACTGGAAGAGAAGGTTTCATTCTGGATGGGACAATGACGATCCTGCCGGGGAAAGAGGTGGACTCACAGTGATTAAAATATTGGCCATAGACGACAGAGAAGATAATCTGGTTGTCATTCAGGCAATGCTCAAGACATTCCTTCCAGGCTGCAGCGTAACAACAGCAAGTTCAGGACCAGAGGGAATCGAAAAGGCCAGGAGAGACTGTCCTGATACGATCCTTCTTGATATCAAAATGCCAAGGATGGATGGTTTCGAAACCTGTCAAAGGCTCAGGTCAGATCCGCTTACCAGGCATGTCCCGATAATCCTTCTTACAGCAATTTCCAATAGTCCGGCAAACCGCAAGATGGGACTCGAGGCCGGAGCAGATGCCTTTATGGCAAAACCTATAGATGAGGGAGAACTGATAGCCCAGGTTCAGGCTATGCTCAGGATAAAAAAATCTGAGGACAAACTCCGTCATGAAAGGGACATCCTTGAAAAACTTGTCCAGGAAAGAACCATAGAACTTAGAGAAAGCCTGGAGGGTGTAGAGAGACTGTTGGAACAGACCATACAAGTCCTTGCCAATACTGTAGAGACAAAGGATCCCTACACCGCAGGACATCAGCAGAGAACTGCCCACATTGCCACATCCATAGCTTCAGCCATGGAACTTGACCCCTGCGTACAGAAAGCCATATATATGGCCGCGATGATCCACGATATTGGAAAGATAAATATACCATCGGAAATACTTAATAAACCCGGGAAGATCAACGATACGGAGTTCTCCCTGATCAAGGAACACCCAGTAATCGGATGTCAGATAATACAGCCCATCGACTTCCCCTGGCCAATAGATACAATTATTCTCCAGCATCATGAGAGACTTGACGGTTCTGGGTATCCCCATGGAATAAAGGAAGAGGAAATTCTTCTGGAATCCAAAATACTGGGAGTATCGGATGTAATGGAAGCTATGTGGTCTCACCGTCCTTACAGGGCCGCTAAAAGCATACAGGATACGATCAATGAACTTGAAAACTTCAAGGGGATCAGATATGATCCCGAAGTTGTAGATGTTGCCCTCGGTCTTTTCCGGCAGGGCAGGATATCGGCCGAAAAGGTCACTCTGACCAATGTATGACTGAAATAGCCTTAACCATGCTTCACCGTTTATTCAGCAAGAAAATATCTGGATAATTGTATATTCCTGAGGAAAGACTTTTGTGTCTTTCCTTTTTTATTTATAAAATAACAGAAACTAATGTTCTGATAAGGAGGAACCCATGGCGAATATAATAGTCGCTGGATCTGTAAATATGGATCTTGTAATAAGGACTCCAAGACTTCCAGGGCTGGGAGAGACCATTCTTGGAGAAAACCTTGTCATGGTGGGCGGTGGAAAAGGAGCTAACCAGGCTGTAGCCTGTGCCAGACTGGGTGCAGAAGTATCATTCATAGGCAGAGTAGGTCATGATGAATTTGGAAATGCTCTTCTTAAAAACCTTAAAAACGAAGGGATAGACTGCGAAGGTGTAACTGTATCAGAAGATATAAATACAGGAGTGGCTCTGATAACTGTAGTAAAGGAGGGAGACAATTCCATCGTTGTCTCTCCCGGAGCTAACATGCTTCTTTCGCCGGGAGATATAAACCGTCAGGAGGATAAGTTCAGAAACTGTCAGACTTCTATTTTCCAGCTTGAAGTTCCTCTGGAAACCCTCGAAGAAGGTCTCAGGCTTTCAAAAAAACATGGTTTGCGGACTATCCTTGATCCAGCACCCTTTACTGAAATACCTGACAGTTTTCTTAAATTGATCGATATCCTCGTTCCGAATAACATCGAACTGCATCAGATGTCAGGACTTGATGACATGGAAAAAGCTGCGTCGTCCATTATTCAAAGGGGGGTAAAAACAGTTGTTGTAACTGCAGGAGCAGATGGAGCAATACTTTTCGAAAGGGGTTCTATCTCAAGGATCAAGGGACCAGCCGTATCTACAGTCGATACAACAGGAGCCGGAGATTCCTTTGCTGGCGCAATGGCAGTTGCCCTCTCTGAAGGGAAGTCCACACTGGAAGCTGTAGAATTCGCCAACTGTGCAGGAGCTCTTGCATGCACAGTTCTGGGAGCTCAGCCCAGTCTCCCCTTCAGGGAAGATGTGGAAAGGATCTATCGTCAGACTTACAGGCCCTGAATATTTTATTTATGGATCTAATCCATACCTTCGTGGATCAGCCCATCCTTTATACGATATATCCCAGGAGTACTCTCTTTTTCTTTAATAACTGAAGAGAGCATTTCAAGGAAAGCCGGATTACAGGAAAAAAAGAAAACCTGCTGATAACGGGAATGCTCAATCAGAACCTCTGCCAGGTGTTTCTGACGGTCTAGATCAAAGCGAAGATGGATGTCATCAAGAATTACCGGCAGGACTCCAGAAGTACCACTGAGGCTTCTGGTTACTGCAAGGCGGATAGCCAGATAGGCCTGATCAGCCAGGCCACTGCTCCATTCCTGGCTTCCCTTCCTGACAAGGGTCCGTTTATCGGAAAGGAATATCCGGCGGTCAAGAGATGAACATAAAAGTCCATATCTTCCTCCTGTAATGATCTCCATGTACTTTCCGGCCATTTTTGTAACTCCGGGCTGTCTCTGAATTTCATGGATTTCCCTTGCCTTTGCCAGCAGAGCTCTGCATGTGGCAAGAGCAGCCCATTTAATAGAGTTTTCCCGACATTTTGCGTGGAGAAATTCTTTTTCCTGGATCAATCGACTCTGGTTATCTTCAAGGGAAAGTTCCTGAAGGCGCATCTCCAGTTTTGCAAGTGACCTTATTATTTCCTCCCTTTTCGCAGACAGGGAGTTTATCTTTTCAGTATTGTTTTCAAGATCCATCTCAAGAACAAGGGTATCTACATTATCAAGTCTTTCGACCAGTTTCTCCAGCAGTTTCTCGTTACCAGCCAATCCTATCAGCCTTGCCACAAGCTCCATCTCCAGGTTCTTCAATTCAGAAAGACGGCCATATTCTTCGACCCTTGAAAAGAATGTTTCTTCTGAAACAGCATTAGATCTTTTCATCAGTTCTTCCATTTCAGAAAGGGCACATTCAGATCTTTCCTGATGTTCTGATCTTTGGGTAAGGAGATCTCCATACTCCTTCTCCAGGATGGAGATTTTCCTCCGGGCTTCCGTACTTTCCTTCAACTTGCCGGCAAGGAAGGTTATCCTTTCTGTAAGATCAGCCTCATAAGAGAGGTCACACAAAAAACAAAGGTTATCCAGATCCTCGTTTTTCACTCTCTCAAGCTCCTTCAGCTGTTGGATCTTTTCAGATATTTCATGTTTTCGCATAGAGACTCTGCAAGCTGAAAGAATGGCCTGGATAAGGATCTGAAAAGTTTCAGGTTTCGTATTGAGAGGCAGGTTCTTATCCTCAAGATATTTATTCCACTCCCCCTGCCACTCCGTCAGACTCTCCCGTGAAACATTGACCTTATCTTCACAGAAAGCGAGGGCCTTGACCTGCTTCTGAAATTTTTCATGGAGGTCACATACTTTCTGAAAAACACGCTCTCTCTCCCTTGCTTCAGCCAGTTTCAGGTTTGTCCTTATAATCTGTTCATCCAGCCACTCTCTGCTGAAATCTTCATCCAGGACCATCTTATCTGACAGCAGAAATAAATCCCTGTTGAGAGCATCCATCAGACCTTCCTGGATTGAAAGTTCAGTCTTTATCTTTTCTGTTTTTTCAATGATCATTTGTCTTTCTTTTTCTGAAGTTTTGCGGGATTTTCTGGCATTGATTTCATGTTTTCTCCAGAAAAACATTAGAAAAAATGAAAAGATCAGAGAAAGACTGGTATAAAAAAGAGAATATACAGATCCTAACCAGTAATGAACTAAAGGAATACCAGCAATAACAAGGATTGCTGAATAAGACAGATAACTTGCCTGGATCGGGGTTTCATAGATTTCCGCCATGGAATCAACTATTTTCAGTCTTTCCCAGTAATCCTCAAGGCTTCCTTCGAGGGACCTGATATTTTCATGCAGATGCTCCCTCTGAAGAAGTAACTCTCCTGTTTTTCTAAGGTCATCGATAAACCTTGACATATTTTCTACGGTTTCATCATCATCTCCATATTCAGAACAGGCTATTCTTGCTTGTGAAAGTTCTTCCATAGCATGATCCTTCTCTTCTACAGCCCTTTCAAAGAGGAGTTTTGCCTGAAGAAACTCATTTTCCAGAATATTAAACCTGTTGATAAGTTCAAGAGCCTCTTTCCCGGCAGCAAGGGAAGTATCAGCCCTTTCCAGGTCTTCCATCTTCCAGTCAGGAGATATATGAGAAAGCTGTTGCGAAAGATCAATTGAAAGGGTCTTCAGTTTTTCTTCCATGAATGAAATTTCTGAATGAAGATCTGCGAGCCTGGATCTTTCATCCCTCAGGGACTCTATCCTCTCTGCAAGATCCAGAAGCCTGGAATTGACCTTGAAATGACTCTTTTCAATGACTATATTTTGCATATCTTGTTCTATTTTACCCAGCTTATCCTTATGGAAGGTTATATTTCTTTTTATATCGGTGTATCTTTCCTTTGCACCAGGTGGAAGATCTTTGACATTCTCTTCGAGAGAAGATATCTCCTTTTTTACGCCCTGAAGCCTGGCAAAAGGTTCCACAAGTGAGTGTAGCCGTTTAAGTTCCATTTCATTTTTTCTGAGGAAATCCAGTTCAAGGGTAATTTCTTCTATTTCTCTGGAGAGGATTTCCTTCCGCTCTCCAAGATGGGCATATTCGTCCTCAAGATGGGCAAGTTGCCTTATCTCTTTCTGTACTTCCCGTAATCTGATCGAATCATCTTTTATCAGAGATCTGGAACGTATAGACCTGTTCCGGGCAAGTTTCTGCATTTCCTTTTCAAGTTTTGAGAAGGTCTCTGAAATAGAGATGTCTCCAAGGCCGGCTCCAGCTGCGAAAAGCCTGTTCCTGAGTTTTTCTTCATCCAGAAGAGAATCAGCATCCAGGTAAAGGTCATCCAGGCCTACAGCAAATACTCTTTCAAAGAGGTGTCTGTCAAGCCCTCCGAGCTGTTCAAGTCCACAGGCATGATCCAGAGGGTCTCCTTTCTGGTCGCTTACATGAACCTTCCTGTTCCTGAGTTCGAAGATCAATGAGTTTCCATTTTCCAGATCAATCTCCATGGTGCCTCCATGACCCCCACCCTGCAGGGGTTCATCCCTGGAAGAATTTCTTGACATCCCGAACAGAACTGATCGCATAAATCTCAGAAGGGTGGATTTGCCACTCTCATTATCTCCTGTAAAAATATTCAGACCGGATGAAATGTCATTTATTCCAGTGTTATGGAGTATGCCGAAACCGTGAACATGAAAGGACTTTATTTTCAAAGTTTGTCTCCTCCAAGAAGTCCTGTCAGACCGATCTTCTCCGCCTCATCAAGGATCTCTCCAAGCACTTCCGGGGTCTCTATATCTGCAAGAAAATCCTGAACCAGCTTAAAAGCTTCATCCTGCCTTATCATATCAGCTGCCATGGATGGATCTTTCCTTGCCATATCACACAACTCAAGAAAATCTGCGATAAAATCATTTCCCTTTCTGAGTCTATCCCTGTCAAGGGGAAGATGGGCCATGTTTTTTATTGATTCTATCCATATCTGATCAAGTTTTCTTTTCTCATTCTCCCGGATAAGATCAAGCAGATCTTTCTGAAAATCCAGGTTTTCCAGTAGGGGAACAACTTCAGATTCCCCTTTAAGTATTACTCTCAATATGGAGGGTAATCCTTCAGCCCCTGATCTTTGAATATCACAAAGATCTCTGAGGCTATCAACAAGCTCTTCTGCCGAATTAACAGATGAAAGATCAAGCTCTGCTTCAGACCAGAGAATCTGTGAAGTGGAATGGAATTGGATAGCCATGACCTTACTGTCTTCCACTTCAACAAGGTAACAGCCCCTTTTCCCTTTTTCACCAATATGTCTTCCCTGGATATTCCCGGAATAGACAACTGCCGGTTCAGATCCTCTTATTACGCCTGGCATATGAATATGCCCCAGGGCCCAGTAGTCGATCCCTGTATTTACAAGATCAGCCAGGGAACATGGCGAATAATTCTGATGGCCGGGGGAGCTTCCCCCCAGATTACAGTGAAGCAGACCTATCTTGAACAGCGCAGAGCCATCCCGGATATTGAAAAGAGATGCCAGATTACGGAACTCCTCCGTTTTCTTATAACTTATTCCATATATTTCAGCACAGGCTTGACCTTCCCGAAAGTAGATCTTCTTCTCCACTTCCTGTCCAAACCTGTGTACAGCGGGAGGGAAGGAAATACCAGACCTCCAGCTATCAAGAGGATCATGGTTGCCATGGACCATAAAACACTCTATCCCCCTGTCCAGAGCCCTTTGCAGTATATCCCTGAAACCGAGCTGGGCCCGAATACTCCCATCTCCCTGATCATAGATATCACCCGAAATAACAATAAAGTCAGCACCTTCTTCTATGGCAATATCTACTACTCTTTCAAAAGCATGAAAAGTTGCGCTGACAAGCATTTTAGCAAGACGGGGATCGGAAGAGGCTATTCCAGTGAAGGGGCTATCCAGATGAAGATCTGAACAATGGACAAAACTGAAAGAATTACCTGACATTCAGATCACTCTTTATCAATTGAAAAACCATAGATCTTGTCAAGACACTTTCCAGCCAGAGCGGCAAGACTCGATACAGTTCTTTCGCCGGGAAGACCTGAGGCATCGTAGCTTAGAGGCAATTCGGTACATGCTGCCATTACTGGAATAGGCCGTTCCTTCCATAGATCCATAACAATTTCTTTGAGAATTCGCCCTGATTCTTCAAGTCTGTTTGCTTTTACCAACTCAATACAGTGCTGAACCATTCGGCAGGTATCCTCTCCAGGAAGATGAAAGGGATAATTCTGCCTCCGGGCATATGACTGGTAGATGCCACACTTTAATGTACCCTCTGTACCCAAAAGCCATGCACCTTCAGGACTTTTGCTCTTACATGCTTCTACGGATGCTTCCACTATGTGGACAAGAGGAAGTTCCAGATCATCTTTAAAGAGATCTATGTAAAGGTGGGCAGTATTACACGGAACAGCAAGAATCTCAGCACCCCAATCCAGAATAGTTAGAAGTCCCTTTTTCAGTTCATTCGTCGGGTCAGGCCCTTTCCCAAGGATAGCACTGCTTCTGTCGGGTATCTGGGGGTTGGAATACAGCAGAACCTTTGGATGCTGCTGGTCGGTAACAGCCGGAGACATAAGGGTCATCAACCGCATAAATTCTGCAGTAGCAGCCGGCCCCATCCCTCCAAGAACTCCAAGGATCTTTAATGGTTTAAGCTTATAATCCATGTTCATGATTTATCTCCGGGTAAAATAATATATATCAGATCCAATCAGGAGGATCGACAGGAACAGGCCTTTTACCAGATATTTCCCTGAATCTTTTCATAATATCCCCTACAGCCCTGGGATCATCATTGAAATTTCCGGTAAAACCTGATGCCAGACCCTGAGAAAAAGGACATGCTTTTATACATATGCTGCAATCCGTCCCCACTGTTCTCCAATATTTATAACACTTTTCGGATTTTACTTTCCATTCTCTCTCATCATCGTCCTCGCTCAAAGCCTGAACAGGGCATTCAAGGGCACAGTTTCTGCATATCCGGCAGAATGTCTCGAGTCCAAATTTCCTCGGCTTATCAGGCAGAAGAGGAAGATCCGTCGTTACTACTGCAAATCTCACAGCAGGTCCATAGTCTTGAGTTACAAGCATACCGCAACGTCCGAACTCACCCATGCCTGCATCCTGTGCCACCCTGTTAGGAACAACCAGATAATTCCCATCCATATGATTCCTGGC
Organism: Synergistales bacterium; assembly: GCA_963666205.1. Lineage (GTDB taxonomy): Bacteria > Synergistota > Synergistia > Synergistales > JAFGMB01 > JAENYO01. The sequence continues at coordinate 2,389,910 of OY762654.1, read as the reverse complement.
TTCATATCCTGTTTCACGGATATAATAAGACAACAGCATGCCAATTATGGCAACCTTTACATAACTTAATGAAGATTCTACGACAACGGGAAGCCCTGGTGCCTGATTTATCTTATCCATATCCATTGGCGAAGCAAATACGATACCAAAGGGATGGGGAACGCCAATGGAACGTCCATAATCATCCTTTGGCCGCCCCTTACGGGAATAGAAATGTCGCTCTCCAAGTCTGGCAATCCCTACCATCCGGGCACCATAGTATACAGCCATAGCTTTGATCTTTCGGGTCATCACCTCAGGGTCAAGAATAAGCCTCTTCCGTGAAGTCTCCCCTTCCACAAGAGGTCTGATATCCTCAAGGAATCTGAAATTGGCCTCGGCAATGGGTGCATTGAGAGGATCATAGGTTTCCGTTCCGGGTGAACAGAGACCAGGCATGGACCTGAGCAGATCGTCCAGCTCCTTCTTTTCCGGTCTGCGGTTATAGTATTCTTCATATTCAGGACTTCCTTTTTCGTATCTCATTCTAGCAAATATAGTATCCCGCTCATCCGCTCTCTTCATAACCGCCTCCAGAAAATGGGTAATGGCATAAAACTATTCTCATACTCTCCACAGGTATACGTATTTCTACTTACCTGAGATTAGGTAATTACCGGGGTGAAGAAAAAAGTAATTATGGCTATTATTATATCGAAAAAGCAACCTCCCCTAAGAAATACGGAACGAACCCCTTTTCAACAAAGGAGACCCCAGGGTCTCCTTTGTTGATATTAATCATCCGACTCAGGTTCAATGATTAAAGGATCACCTGAATTCACCAGTTCCTGTTCAAGTAGTTCAAGGCCGGAAAGTATTCTGCCTACAATGTTTACTTCACTTGCCGGTCGGATCTCATGGTTCCCCTGACTCGCAGGAGTAGTCCCCCAGAAGATACAGAAAGCCCTTCCCGGAGGCCAGTATGCAAGATCTCCGGAACATACAACATCCTGCGGATCTTCAGGTTCTGCCGAAAAAGGTATGGAAAAATATATTTCTTTGCCCCAACGGTTTGCTCTGCCTCTCAATGGAAGTATTTCTGCAATCCCTGAAGCTGTTAATGAATCGTTAAGTTCCGCTCTGATAATCGTCCCGCCTGAGATAATGCGTATTCTCTTCACAGGGTATTCACCTCCTGTATTCTATGGAAGATTTGCCCTCAGAACCTTTCAGGTCGATGACAGTGATCTTGGGTGGAGCGAGAAATCTTAAAGGTGGACCCCATGTACCAGTACCCGGACTCACATATAGATATTGCCCATTCCCAAGGGATTTTAATCCTGCACCGCATCTGTAAGCAAGAAATGTCAAAAGGCTGAAGGGGAAGATCTGGCCTCCGTGAATATGTCCGGAAAGCTGGAGATCAAAAGATCTGGAAGATACAGATTCTATCCTTGGCTGATGTTTAAGCAGAAGTACTATGCTGCCTTCTTCCAGATTTTCCAGAAGCTCACTTTCGGGAATAGAGCCCTTCTGGTCAAATATATCACCTGCAGGATCATCGACGCCTGCAAGTGTCAGGAAAGGGGTAACCTTTACAGCTCTATTCCGGAGGATCTGAAAACCTGCTTTTCTGGTAAAACCCTCTGAATATTCGATCCCCCGATAAAATTCGTGATTTCCAGTAACAGCATATTTACCAAAAGGCGGATCGATAGATGCAAGTATGGTTGAAAAGCCATCCATCTCTCCTCCCTGACCGTCTACCAGATCTCCTGTTGAAATTACAAGATCCGGCTTATTATTATTTATAAGCTCGACTATCCCTTCGAGTTTTTTCCTGTTAACAAGTAGTCCCAGGTGAACATCCGATATCTGGATAATTCGAAAAGCAGAATCTTTCTCCATAATTTTCGGGGAAGAAAAAAGAAGTTCTTCCGTGGTTATCCATGAGGCTTCAACATAACCATAAAAACACAAGAATAGAGAAAGGACAGTGGAGATAAAAAAACCGGTCCTTACTGAAGGGAAAAAGGGCGAGGACCTTAACAGAATAAACTGGATAAATCTGCACAGATCCATAACGAGAAGAAAGGATATTGCCAGAAAAAGAAAACCCATCCACAGATATCCTGAATAGGCCAGCAGATATCGATAACAATTCCATTCCCGGGACTCGCATAATCTCAAAAGAACAGGTGAGAGGATCATGAACAGCGAAAAGGGAAGGAAGAAGAACCCCGATAATATCCTGGAGTGAAAAACATGTCTCAGGGAAAGGTAAAAATAGAAATGCATGGACCCGTAAACAAATCCATAAATACAAAGGAAAAGGGACAGACTTCTCTGCATGAGGATCATCCTCCCGATAAGGTTCTTTAATTATAACCATTCTATTAATTCTCTCCAAACTCCACCATTAAGGATGCCACATATTACTTTAACGATGTTATAATTCAGATAGTGGACGTTTTATCTAAATGCTGTAGAAATAATCCAGGAGAGGAGGTTTTATCAATGGGAAAACAACGGGATGTATATGTTCTGGGAGGAGGAAGCCATGGAAAGGTTCTTATAAGCACCCTCCTGGAAGCTGGGAGAAAAGTTGCCGGTATCCTTGATGATAATCAGCTTTTGTGGGGAAGTACTGTTTTCGATATTAAGGTTCTGGGACCTTTCGACCTTATGGCAGACCTCAAAGATTTTGAAGCGATGATAGCTATTGGTGCCAATTCGGTACGTAAAACAATTGCTTCTCGTTTCCCCGAAACCCCATGGGCATCAATAGTCCATCCGCGGGCTTATGTACACTCAACAGTCAAAATAGGAGAAGGAAGTGCAATATTCGCGGGATCAGTACTTCAGCCTGATATTATCGTTGGAAACCATTGCATCATAAATACAGGCTGTTCCATAGATCATGATTGTATAATAGGAAATTTTGTTCATGTAGCACCTGGAAATACTCTTGCCAACAGTGTAAATATTGAGGAAGGGGTTCTTCTGGGAATAGGTTCAACAGTGATCCCCTACATGAACCTGGGCGAGTGGGCCACTGTAGGTGCAGGAGGTGTTGTAGTGAAGGACATACCCTCCAATAGCCTTGCTGTGGGCGTTCCCGCAAAAACCTACACCAGGAAGGAGTAACACCGGAGCGGGCTGCACCGGGGTGCTGTCCTGTGAAGAAAGGGGCAGCACCCTTAATATGGGAATAAAAGATCTTTATCACACTTCAAAAAGATCCCTTAACCTTTAATCACTGCAATGGGCCTCATTCTGGCGACCTTCCTGCTGATCCCAGCCCTTGAAACCACATCAACAACGGAATGCACATCCTTATATGCCTGGGGTATCTCTTCACAGAGAGTTCTGTAACTATCCGCCATGACGTATATACCCTTCTGGCTCATCTCTTTTCTGATCTCTTCACCACGAACATTTTTTCTGGCTGCATGGCGACTCATGACCCTTCCTGCTCCATGACATGTGGAAGAGAAACACTGCTCTTCCGCCTTAAGGGTACCGAGGAGAATGTAACTCGCCGTTCCCATACTTCCCGGGATAATGACAGGCTGACCCGTTTTCTGAAAGGAACCTGATAAATGTGAGTGTCCCGGCGGCAAAGCACGTGTAGCACCTTTTCTGTGAACACAAAAGGACTTTCGACCTTCACCGTAAGGAAACTCTTCAATATGGGCCATGTTATGACTCACATCATAGAGAAGGTGAAGCTCATCTGAAGGGAAAAAACTCCTGAAAACATCCCCGACCAGACTTCCGATTATTTCTCTGTTGGCCAGAGCAAAATTGGCAGCAGACCACATCGCTTCCAGGTACCTTTTACCTTCTTCAGATTTTATGGGTACACAGCAGAGCTGTCTGTCTGGAACAGATATTCCATACCTGTTCATGGCTGAATTCATCAGGCGAATATGATCATCGCATACCTGATGTCCCAGCCCCCTGCTCCCGCAGTGGATCATGACAGCTATCTGTCCTTCAAATAATCCGAAAGAACGGGCAGTATCCCCGTCAAATATTTTATCCACCACCTGAACTTCCAGAAAGTGATTTCCAGAACCAAGGGTCCCAAGCTGATCTTTACCCCTTTCTCTTGCCTTAGGGGAAACTGCGTCCGGGTTTGCTCCACTCAGTACTCCATTTTCTTCGATATGCAGCAGATCATTTTCTGTTCCGTGACCTTTTCCGACTGCCCAGGATGCTCCACATTGAAGGACCATGTCCATATCCCTCTCTGAAAGTCTTATTTTCCCCCTGGAACCGACTCCGCAGGGGACATTCGCAAAGAGTGCTGCAGTCAGGAGTTCGAGTTGTGCTCTAACTTCCTTTTCTACCATGGAAGACGTCATAAGCCTGACTCCACAGGAAATATCATATCCAACCCCGCCAGGTGAGATAATGCCTTCTTCAAGATCAAAGGCAGCCACTCCTCCTATAGGGAATCCATATCCCCAGTGGACATCTGGCATGGCAAAACTGTATCCGCTTATTCCGGGCAGACAGGCCACATTGGCTATCTGCTGGAGAGCATTCTCGTTTTCAAGGTTTTCAAGGATATAGTTATCTCCATAGATCATACCCGGAACTTTCATACCGGACATGGCCGACATGGAGAGCTCCCATCTGACATCATCGATCCTTTTCAGGAATTCCTTCATTTCCATCACCTTCATAGATCCAGATATACCCTGAAAAAAGGGGGACTGGTTAACAACAGGACGCTGCCGTAGGTAGCTGCCTTAACATACGTAATAAGATATGGGGCTTCATAAAGTGCACCTTTTACATGTAACACTTTTTCCAAAGGTTCAAGATGAACCTGCCGGATAATAAATATACCTGTCCTTGTATCGTAAAGAAAGAGAAGTTCATTCATCCATGAAACCATGATCTCAACAAGATCGTTACCGCGGATCAATATATCATGTTCTTGAAGAATTGCTCCTGGACATACCCCCTGGAACATGACCCTGTAAAGAGCAGCAGCAGATTCAATAACCAGATCTTCCATAGTTGGTGCCGTTATTTCAAGTCCCATATCTGCTGTATGCTCAAGCTCTTTCCAGGGCATTCCTTCCAACTCCTTAATTTGTTATTTCAGGGTTATTTATTATAGTAATTATATACCAGGCTACCCTGATATCATTATTTCCCTGAAATAAATATGTAATAATGGCATGTAGAAAACAAAATAGTCCATAGAAAAATACAAATGACCGGCAAGGTAAGGTATCATTAGCACAAGCCGGCATTTTCAGGGAGGGTAAAAATGAAACAGTTCTTGGGAAAATACATAATCCTCATGGCGCTTCTGTTATTCTTCTTTCCAGGAAGTTACTGTACAGGAGAGGACGTCTTGTCTCCCCGAAAAATAACCGGACCAAAGGTTCGGGAACTCTACATGGTCATTATAAGAGACCCCGATGCACAGGTTCTCGCCGCAGAAAAGGGAGATATAGATATTCTCGGTGATATCATCAGGCCGGTTGATGTTGACAGGTTATCCAGAAACCCTGATCTAGACCTCTCTCTTGCCCAGGCCTTTCACGGATTTTTCCTGGGCTTTAACCTTCGAAGATCACCCTGGGACATTGAGGAACTTCGCAAGGCTGCATGGCTTGCCATACCAAGAGAAAAGATAGTAAGGGACCTCTTCTCCGGATATGCAGCCCCCCTCTCCACCTTTCTTCCTCCTGCTTCACCCTATATTGAAAAAGACATTCCTTTTTCCGGATTCGATCCGGAAAAAGCCAGAGATATCCTTAAAAATGCCGGCTGGAAATGGGACGATGAGGGAATTCTCATTCCGCCCGGATCAGAAAAACCACTTGAAAAGATGAAACTATTATCACCTACCGCCCAGGTCGCACCTACAACCGCAGAACTGGCTTCCAGATCAGTAGAATCGCTCAATGATATAGGTATTCCTCTCGAACTTGATCCCATGGATTTTGCCACCATGATATCCCGCCTTAATGAACATGATTTTGACACCTACGTTCTTGCATGGTCAATGACAAGAGACCCTGATTCCCTTTTTGCCTTCTATCACAGTTCCATGAATATTAAAGGCGGATATAATATTCCAGGTATCAACGATCCAGAGCTGGACAAGGCACTGGAAAGACTTCGCTGGGCTCCCGATGAAATAACTGCCCGGGAAGCTTCTTCCCTGAGCCAGAAACTTCTGGATGAAAAGCTTCCGGCAATTCCTATCTATTCCCGTTATTCCATTGCTTCTGTAAACCGAAAATGGAAGAATCTCATAAAAAGCAGAGTAAGCACTGCAGATAACACATGGTCTCTTCTATCTATGGAGCCAGTTGCAGGAGAGATGGTTCCCCTTCACTGGTGTCTGTCAGATGAACCAAGATCTCTTAATCCATTCTCGGCAGGTTCTGCCTATGACTGGCAGGTCATGGGTACAATTTATGATGGACTTCTTGCCGTAGATCCCTTCACTCTCGAAGATATACCCTGGCTTGCAGAGGAATGGAAGATCGAAACTGTCACCAGGAGTGACGGGGAAAAAACCAGACTGTATTTCCGTTTGAGAAAAGATGTGGTCTGGCAGGATGGCAAACCCTTCACATCGGAAGATGTGAAGGCGACGATCCTCTTCCTCAAAGATAACATGATCCCCCGTTACCTTGATAATGTCAGAGATGTACTGGAAATTGCCACCCCCGATAACTACACTATTGAAATAACCATGAAGGGAGTAAGTTACTGGTATCTTCACAACATTGGAGGACTTCCAATCTTACCTGAACATATAATCCGTAATGTGAAGGACTGGCAGAACTGGCAGCCTTCGAAACTTGAGAATCCGGTCGATAAAACTATGACCCAGCTGGTCGGAACCGGACCCTTCATTTTCAGGGAATACAGGATCGGAGAATATGTGAGGTTCACAAGAAATGAAAAGTTCTGGCTTCTTGAACAATGAGAAAAACATTTCACTAAATACTGATCTTATCTGAAAAAGGACACCTTAAATAATGAAAAATTACTGGATAAAACGGATAGCAAGCGCATTTCTTGTTCTGGGGGTAGTCCTTATACTCAACTTCCTTCTCTTCAGGATGATGCCGGGAGACCCTGTTTCAAGCATTATTGATCCACGTTTTTCTCCCGAAGCAAAGGAACAGCTCAGAAAGATCTACGGACTTGATCTCTCCCTGTCCCGCCAGTTCATTCTATATGCTAAACAGATGGTCACCTTCAGATTCGGGATCTCCTTTTCAACTCAGAGGCCTATATGGGAAGAACTTTCTTCCAGAATACCCAATACAGTAGCCCTTCTAGGCTCCGCTCTCATCCTTTCAGCCATTATCGGCACCCTTCTTGGAATAAAGGCTGCCCTGCACAGGGATTCGGCTATCGAAAAAATAGTATTATGGGGAGGAGCTGTTTCCTTTTCCTTCCCCTCTTTTTTTGTTCAATTGATACTTCTGATGTGCTTTGGTTATCTGTTCCCTATTTTCCCTTTACGGGGGAGTATTTCCATACCTCCCCCTGCAGGAGCCATGGCTGCCGCAGTGGATTACATATGGCACATGTGCCTGCCCGTCATCTCACTGGTCCTTCTTGGCTTTGGCGGATGGGCTCTATATGTAAGGAATCTTATGGTTAAAGTATTGGGGGAAGATTTTATTCTTATGGCAAAAGCCAAGGGCTTGCCTTCACACAAGATAATCTGGGGACATGCTTTCAGAACCATACTGCCTCCTGTAATAACAATTTTTTTACTTGCCCTTCCAGGTATCGTTTCGGGGGCAGTTATCACTGAAACTGTCTTCTCACTTCATGGAGTAGGTCGATTTCTGCTGGAATCTGTGACCGGTCATGACTACCCTGCCGCAGGAGCAGCATTCTATCTGCTGGCCCTGCTTACAATAACGAGCAATCTTATCGCTGATTTAGCCTACGGTCTTGTAGACCCAAGGGTAAGGTTTGAAAGGAGGGGCAGACGTTGAGATCCTGGAAACGATGGAGTTTTATTGCCCTCTTTCTCACTATCCTTACTGCGATTGCAGGACCGTTTTTTTTTGGAACTGAACCTGAAAAACCTATGGCGCCTCCTTTTTCAAAACCTGAGTGGCTCGACCGGGATGCACCTCTTACAAGAATTCTTGAAATGAAAGAAGGTGAAACAACAAAAACCTTCAACTGGAAAGGCGATCCGCCAAAGCAGTTTCGACTCAAGGGCAGGATCAGGTTCGAAGGAACACCGGTCAAGGCCGCACTCATATGGAGAACACCACGTGAAGAGATCCTTCTCGAAGATCTTTCCCGATATTATGATATCCTGATAGATCTTGACGGAAGGGACATTACCTTCAAGTTGAACATTGGTCTTTCGGCCTTTGATAATGCAATGGACAGACTGATACCGACCGAGGGAGAATACTCCTTATATATCGAAAGCGATGTCCCTGTTGCATCAGCTGTACTGACCACAACCCTTGAAGGTGGTCGATGGGGTATCCTCGGTACTGATCAGAGGGGAAGGAACGTATTGTACCTCTTCGTTATGGGAATAAGGGTTTCCCTTATAGTTGGAATAAGCGCCACCCTGATTGCCAGTATGATAGGTCTTTCAATGGGTCTGCTTAGCGGATATGCAGGCGGGCTGACCGACTCTGTCATAATGAGGAGCGTGGATGTGCTTCTATCAATTCCTATCCTTCCCATTCTAATGGCACTGGCAGGTATCTGGGGAAAGGGCCTATGGCAGCTGGTACTTATTCTTTCCCTTTTTTCCTGGATGGGAACGGCCCGTACCGTACGATCCCTGACTCTTACTCTGAGGGATGCCTGCTTTATTGAAAACCTCAGGGCTCTCGGTGCAGGTACTACATACATTCTTGCGAGACACCTTCTCCCCGAAACACTGCCGCTGCTGTTGGCAAATATCGCCCTGGGTGTTCCCGGAGCGATTCTCGCTGAAGCAGGAATATCTTTCCTGGGACTCTCAGATCCAAGGGTGATATCGTGGGGTCGAATGCTTCACGAAGCTCATTCCTTCGGAGCATTCACTACCGGTGCATGGTGGCTGCTGCTCCCTCCAGGTCTTGGAATAACCTTTTTATGCCTTATCTTTCTCGATATCGGAAAGTTTCTTGAAGAAATGGTCGATCCGAGGTTGAAGGGAGGCAATGATAAATGATCAGGATCTCACATCTCTATGTTTCATATCGAAATACCCTTTCTGATGTAGAAGCCGTTATCAATGCATCTCTCACAATTGAAAAGGGAACCATTGCCGCATTAGTCGGTGAATCAGGAAGCGGGAAAAGCACACTCCTGATGGCTATCCTTTCCCTTCTTCCTTCTGAAACCCTGGTAAGGGGAAAGATCATTTTTCACGGGGAAGACATCCTACATATTTCCGAATCACAGTTGAACAGGATACGCTGGGAGCGAATTGCCCTTATACCCCAGGGTGCCATGAACTCTCTTACACCAGTTCTCTCGGTTGGACAGCAGATCAGGGAAATCCTTTCATTCCACAATGGGATCAAAGGACTTACTGCAGAAAGGAAAACTGCAGAGCTACTGGATAAATCCGGGTTACCCTCTTCTGTGGCAGGACGGTACCCACATGAACTTTCCGGGGGTCAGAAGCAGAGAGCATCCATAGCAATGGCTCTTGCCTGCGATCCGGATTTTCTCCTTGCTGATGAACCCACAACCGCTCTGGACGTTATAACCCAGGGAGAAATAGTCTCCACACTTTCAAAGATAGTAACAGATACAGGAATGGGAATGCTCCTTGTCACCCATGATCTTCCACTAGCAACATCTGTGGCAGATCATATCTCCGTTATGAAGAGCGGTCTGATAGTAGAACAGGGCTCCACAGAAGAAATTCTGGAAAATCCCCGTCATGTTCATACCAGGGAGCTTATCTCAGCCCTTAAAGTCCTTGAAGGAGGAAATCCAGATTGAATTCCATTGAAACATTGCTGAAGGTAGAAAGGGCAGATCTTTCATTTTCATCCCGAGGTGGAACATTCGTACAGGCCCTCAGGCAGGTATCCTTTAATTTAGGATACGGGAAAAGCCTTGCTATAGTTGGAGAATCCGGCAGTGGAAAGACTACTCTTCTAAGGGCAGTACTGGGGCTTCTTCCCCTTGACTCCGGGGAAATATATCTACTTGGAGAAAACCTGGGGCAATGCCCTACCTCCACCCTGGTAAGCTTGAGAAGACGCTGTGGATTCATACCCCAGGACCCTTATGGCTGTCTTCCTCCAACTATGGATGTACTGGATGCAGTTACTGAACCATTCATTCTGGTCAATGGGAAAAATAGAAAGGGAGAAGCCATAGAAAAAGCCTCGCAACTTCTGAAAGAACTTGGCCTTGGAGAGGGAAGAATATCGAAAGCCCGTATCAGATCCGGGCTTTCAGGAGGCCAGAGACAGAGAGTATCCGTCGCAAGAGCCCTGATACTGCACCCAACCCTTCTTCTGGCAGACGAGCCAACAAGCATGCAGGATGCTTCTACAAGGGGAGAAATAATTGAAATCCTGAATAGAAGGGTTGCAACTGGCATGTCCCTTATCTTTGTAACCCATGACCTTCTTCTGGCAAGAGCTGCAGCAGGGAGGACCATGGTGCTATATGGGGGAATGGTGTGCGAGTATGGAAACAGCTCTAAAATCCTTGCAGATCCAGTCCACCCCTACACAAAAGCTCTTTACTCCGCGCTTCCCAAACTTGGAGAAAAATTAAAATTACTAGCGAAGGACAGAACCATTCAGACAGAAGAAAGGGGCTGCCCCTTTAGAAGCAGGTGCCCCCTCTCTGATGACCAGTGTCTATCCTTCCCGCCCATTAAGGAGGAGAAGGGAAGGATGGTAGGATGCTGGAAGGTATAATTACAGACCTTCTGGCATAACTTCCCAAACACCCCTCTCCCTCCATTAGCGCGGGACAAAATATCTAGTACCTGAAAATGGCAGAGGCCAGCCCTCCTCCCGGAATCCTTTCGGGATCGATCACATATACTGTCCCTCCAGTCAGAATAGTATGATATGCGGCAAGATCAAGCAGATCCTGATCTTCCACCATTTTCTCATTGTGGATCTCCATTTGGCCATTTGAAGGATTATAATTTCCCCACTGTCGGCAATCTCTTGCTACAAAGAAAGACTGGATTCTTCCTTCATGTGCCATAGAGATAAGCTTTTTCAGGTCTCCCGAAGTCCGGCCGGAAGCAATCTTATCGTTATATTCACTTATAGCTTTTTCTTCTCTTTCTCTAAAATAAGGATCCATTATTTCCATAGACCTGAGGTGAAGTTCATGGGCGGATAGAATATCAGGGTTACCTGAAATCCCTTCTTCCACAACTACTGGATAAGCTGTTATCCTTTTATAGAGAGAAATTTCCGGTTCGACTGCTGCTATAAGGAGGGGTGCCTTTTTCCCTTCCAGTATATCAAGAATGGATTTATCAACTATTTTAAAATATTTGAGGATATCATCCTTGTTGAGTTCATATCCAGCCCCATGTACAGGAGAAAGCCCCCCCTTTCCGCCTGGAGATCCGTGAGTTCTCTGAAGTGTTCTCTCTCTCTCTTCATATTTCAGAACATCCTTCAATCCCCCCGGGAGGTCAGGTATTGCCATGGGATCAAGCAAATACCTGGATCCAGTGAACAACCTTACCTTCTTCTGACTTAGTGCAAGAAGATAATACTGTTCTTCTCCGCTGAAAAACTGGATCAGTGGTTTTATATGGAATCTTTCCGAAAGGATTACAAGATCCTTCACTCCTGCCGGGAGCCAGAAAAATCGCATATCATCCATGGAAAGAAAGATCGCGAGAGCCATATTAAGGCTCTTCCAGAACGGGATATCCATTAACAGTCCCTGCAAAGGTTCAATAAAGGATATCTCATCTTTCTTTTCAATACCACTTTTTTCCAGAAGAGTCTCCAGCTCTCGAATTGCATTTTTTAATTTTATGCGAGCCTGGCGGGAAGGTTCCCCCGAAGGGGGAAATGAAATGTACACAGATGCACAGGGACCTTTCTGAGCATCCATAAGAGATCTTAATTCTTCTCTGGCCAGAATATTCATTCACTCAACCCCTTTTTCTTTAATTTCCGCTGCATGAGCGGTCTTTAAAAGTCATCCTCAATACAAGTGGAATTCCAGTTAATAGCAGGAATCCTGCAGTCCCTGGAGGATGAGTAAAGAGTCGGGAACGATCTTTAAGATTGGACAGAACATGGATAAAAAACAGAGACCACAAGTCCCTAGGTAAAACTCTGACTAAATACCGATTCTTTGTAGTAAATTATACCACTTATATAAAAATCAATTCTGTCTCATTGAGAGATCTGCATGGGGAATCAACCAAAGGGGCTGAAATATCTTCACTGAAAAAACGAGATAGGGGTGATTTCCACCACAAGCTCCCAAATGTTAGCGATGGGAAAATCACAGGAAAGATCCGGTCTTGTCATTTACAGTGCTTGCGATTTCATTGCTCAGAATCCGGCATTTTAATTTTTTTCTTTCAGGAAACTGACGAATCCCAGAATGCTGTTCCTTATAAAGAAACGCTCCTTTCCCTTCATTTCCTCGCTAAAGAACTGATAACAGGAAAGGAATCCATCACTTGCAAGAAGGATCTTTAGTGCTTTTTCGACAACGGCCTCATGATCATTATCACTCTTGAGGGTTCCTGATATTATTTCCTCCCAAAGGGTAAGCTGTTCCATATGCAACTTCAGGATTATGGAAGGGTACCTCGAATAGCCGTAGTGGCTGTAACATATAAGGCTGCTTTTCCTCTCCATAAGGCTTGAGAGAGATCTCTTTGCGATTTCCAGGTCAAAAACAGGAGGAGAAGCGGGATACATGTACAATACATCAGGGACATATGGAACAGGAGGTTCAGGACTGTCGGTCATATCAATATTTTCCTGCCACCTGGGGAGCATATCCCGGTTAAGCATCACACCAGCCGCCTCTCCCGGAAAAAGAATGTTTTCATCTCCACGTTTATACAGAAAAGATTGGTGATGAGATGCATGGCCTGGAGTATCCCAGACTTCAAGGCCATCTATGCTGATAGTATTTTTCAGAATGTCATCTTCGGAAACAGCTATCATTTCCCCAAAAGTAAGTACCATCTCCCCAAGGGTTTTGAGGCTTCCCTCCCACAGCCTGGAAGGATCGATCAGGTGTTTACGCCCCCTGAATGGCACTACTATCCTGGTGCCTGGAAATATCTTTACCAGATGGCCTATCCCGCCGGCATGATCAAGGTGAATGTGGGTTAGCAGTACATAGTCAAGTTCTTCTACACCAAGAGTAGAGAGACTCTTTTCAAGGGCAGGAACGGTAGAAGCAGGGCCAAGATCTACAAGGTAGTTTTTCCCCAATTCCCTGTCCTGAAGCAACCAGGAAGTTATCTGGTAGGAAAAACCGGGAAGGGGAAGGGGGAGATCTATCATATACAGACCGACAGAAGAAGTATTTATAACTTCAGTAATATGTCTTTTCATTAAATTCATCCTTTCCTTGCTTTTATTCTCTGGAAACGACTCATACCGGAACCATTATCACATAAATTCTGGAGTCCCTATGACCTCAAGAGAAAGTCCATCAGGATTCAAGAGAGAGGGCCGCCCTTAAATGCTTGCAGTCCTTCTTTCTCTGGAAGAAAGGACATGAACAGTTCCTGTGGAGGAGATCAACAGCATAATCCTCTGTTCCATGGGCAATGTAGATCTGGTCCGTAATCTTTTCCAGATCTGAAGAATCAAATACTGCAAGATGTCCATACTCATCTTTTTTTTCAAAAGCTCGGTTCGATAGGGCATCAGCATGGGCATTAAGATCTCTTGAAACCCACTGGAGTTCCGATTCTGTCTGTTTCTTCAGTTCCTTAGCCTTAAGGAAAAGTTCCTTCAGATGGGGCTTGTTAACCTTCCATAACCCATTAACCTGGTTAACTACAAGTTTGCTGTCACCTGTGATCTGAACATATTTAAGATTCCTTGCCCTTATTTCTTCAAGTAAAAAGATGAGGGCTGAATATTCTGCTTCGTTATTAGTTTTTTTCCCAAGAGCACGGGAAAATTCCCATACCGCTTTTCCCTCTTCATCATATATCACGGCACCTGCACCGGCTTCCCCTGGATTACCCCTTGATGCTCCATCAAAACATGCCCTGTAAACCAAATTGATCACCATCGCTTTTTGTTTTCGATCTTCCAGTAAAGAATATAACATAAAGAAAGATGTTTTATCGCCGCGTAAAAAAGAGGAATAAGTAGTTTGACTTGTGACATAAAACTGAACCAAAGGTATAATGTCTTTTAAGTACAGAATAATCAACAGGGGGGATAATTGTGAAATCAGACCTTAGATTCTGTCGTTGTCTTCTGAGCATTATGCTACTTCTAATAATCACGGTAATTCCAGCTTCTGCTTCCCCTTCAATTCTTATAAGCAAAGCTGTATTCGTCAGCCAGGCTGACGGTTTTGGAAACTATACCAATGAAGAAGATAACCATTTTCTTAGTGGTAGTAAAACTTCAGTATATGTCGAACTTGATAATTTCACCGTTAAAAAGGGCGAAGAAGAATACGAGATTGACATCAGAGTCGAACTGGATGTTATTGACTCGGAAGACAAAATAGTTGCAAAGAGTGATAAGGTCTTTGCCCTCAAAAAATCTTTGAAAAGTAATCAAAGAGACCTTTCCTTCAAAGTACCTCTGGATTTTTCAAAGTGGAAAACTGGTAAATATACTCTGGTTTTCAAAGCGACCGACAATATTCAGAACATGCTTCACGTTACACAGCTTCCTCTGGAAATTTTTTAAAATCCCCTATACAAGTAATTTGAGACTGGTTTCACCCTGATGAAACCAGTCTTTCCTTATTTTGCAACCACTCGAATTTCTGTAATAATTATGATAGAGAAACTCTCTGGAAGAGGAGATTGACTTCTGTGATGAATGAAAAAGAACTGATATCCCTTATTGAAAAACTCAAAAAAGGTGAAGTAGACACTTCCTGTTTTTTATCGACCATTAAAAGTTTTCCATTCAAGGACCTTGGCGAGATCAAGCTCGATACACACCGCTCCATCAGACAGGGCTTTGCTGAGATCGTCTACTGTCCGGGAAAAAGCGATGAACAACTTGAAAAGATCGCAAAGGCAGTCCGGAATAACAGGGAAAACCTTCTTTTCTCAAGGATAGATGAAAGGCAGTACAGGCTTATCCTCAAAGATATTCCAGAATTAATCTTTTATCCTAAAGCAGCAATGGCTGGAATCAAAAAAACAGATACAGGGACCTTTAGCGGACTTGTTATCGCTACAGGTGGAAGCAGTGACGTCCCCGTTGCAGAAGAAGCTGCCGTTACTGCAGAACATATGGGATGCAGTGTTACAAGAATGTATGATGTTGGAGTTGCAGGAGTCCACAGGTTGCTCGCCCATATAGAAACCCTGCAGAAAGCCAAAGCTATAGTGGCAGTTGCCGGTATGGAAGGGGCTCTGCCTGGCGTAATAGGAGGACTTGTTTCCTGTCCGGTAATAGGTGTGCCAACAAACGTGGGCTACGGAATGAACCTTAATGGCATAGCACCTCTTCTGACTATGCTCAATTCATGCGCTACAGGGGTCACAGTGGTCAATATAAACAACGGACTCGGCGCAGGCTATAGCGGAGCCATGATAGTCAGGCAGTCTTTTCATGAAAAACTATCCTGATCTTAAAAAATGGTTTTCTCCAGAAGTGATGGACCAACTTTGTTCCACAGAATCCTGTGTCGTTTCCTTTTCAGGAGGAATAGACAGTGCTGTGGTTCTAGCAGTGATTTCTCATCTGATAGACCCGGCAAAGGTCCATGCACTTACGTTCTCGTCATGGCTTCATTTTAAAAAAGAAATGGACCGTACAGTTGAATTCACTAATCAGCTCGGAGTACGACATGTTATCATTAAAGGTCCGGAACTTTCTCTTGAAGGGGTAGTTTTTAACCATCCGGAGAGGTGTGCCCTCTGCAAGGAAGCACGTATAAAGGATCTGCTACGCTATGCCAATGAACATTCACTTGAGAAAATTTATGAAGGGTCAAACCTTGACGATCTCGGAGATCCGACAAGACTGGGCACGAAGCTTCTTAAGAAATATCCCCGGATCTGTTCTCCCCTGGCAGAGGCCGGTATGAATAAGAAAAAGGTAAGGGAACTCGCAGCAGAAATGAAAATAGAATGGTGGAAGGAAGAGGCTACAGCATGTCTGGCTACACGTTTCCCTCCCTTCGAAAAACTGAAAGAAGAAAAACTTCAGATGGTGGGGATCATGGAAGATATGATCCGGGAAAATGGCCTTCCCCAGGTAAGAATAAGGGTATACAAGGATCTGGCCTGCATTGAAGTACCTGAAAAAAACATTGCACAAGCTATTGAAAAAAAAGAGATCCTGATATCTCTTCTGAAGGGAAATGGCTTTTCAAGGATAGTAATTGATCTGGAGGGATATTCAAGCGGCAGAAGCTGGTTCGGGAGTAACAACTTGAACAATAATGGAGGTAGGAAATGAAGACGTTATACATTGACTGCTTCGCTGGGATAAGCGGAGACATGTTTCTGGGATCCATGCTGGATCTTGGACTGGACAGGGAATTATTTCTAGAGAAGCTGGGAAAACTTTCACTTCATGGATATGAAGTTGATATAAGGAAGTCTGAAAAAAAACATATAAGCGGAACAAAAGTAGATGTCAAATGTTCTGAGGATCATCCTCACAGAGGATTAAAGGATATCTGCAGGATAATAGATAAAAGCACCCTGGAAACCTCTATCAGAGAACAGAGTAAAAGAGCCTTCAGACTACTTGCAGAAGCAGAGGGCAAGGTACACGGGAAACTCCCTGAAGAAATCCATTTTCACGAAGTCGGAGCTATGGATTCCATCATCGATATAGTGGGTGCCTTCATCCTTGTCCATATGGCCGCACCTGAAAGAATAGTATTCTCTTCCCTGAATGTAGGATCGGGGACAGTTAAATGTGCCCATGGCATAATGCCCGTTCCGGCTCCAGCCACCGCAGAACTACTGAGAGGGAAACCGGTTTATTCAATGGGAGAACCGGCGGAAAGGACCACTCCTACAGGAGCTTTGCTGGCTTCCTGTCTGGCTGATGCCTTCGGGCAGATTCCATCAGGCAAGATACTGAAATGCGGCACAGGCATTGGAACAAGGGATACTGATATACCGAATATCCTGAGAATATTCAGCATCGAAGAAGATTCCAGCTGCAAAGAAGGGCTCGCGAACAGATTCGGAGAGGAAAAGGGAGTAGTTCTAGAAACTAACATAGATGATATGAATCCCCAAGTCTACGAAACTGTAATGGAAGAACTGTTTTCCGAGGGTGCAATGGACGTCTGGCTATCCCCGATTATTATGAAAAAAAGCAGACCTGCCAATACTCTATCATGTCTGTGCTCCCCTGGAGATCTCAATAGAATGGGTGAAATAATCCTCAGGTCAACATCTACTCTGGGCATAAGGACATACCCGGTTGACAAGATCAGACTTAATCACATTATAAAGGAAATAGACACTTCTTTCGGGAAATGCCATATAAAGGAAGGCTGGCTTGGAGAAGAACTGATAAAAACTTCAATTGAATATGAAGATCTGAAAAAAATTTCCTCTGAAAAAAATATCCCTGTTATACAGCTTAGGGAATTGCTCATGAGAGAGATTACAAGTAAATAAGGCAGGTGTACCTATATGGGGAGCTATTCTGAGCCGGAATCACAGCATGGTAAAAAGATACCTGATGTAGTCTTAGATACTGTTATGAATTGGCTTAAAAAAGAAAAAGAGGAAGGAAGTTTTGTAGATTATCTTGAAAAGATCAGTCTGGGTGGCCCATTGCTATCGCCGGAAAATGTGCTGACCGAAAACCTTATCGCCTCTTTAAAGGAAACAGGACAAGGGAAAAAAAAGGGTTTTGTAAAAAGACAGCTGACGGATCTTAAACCTGTTTGCCTGGAACTCGGGAGAATGGCTCTTAATACCAATCAGATGATCCTTGAAAAAAGCAGAGAGAGATATCTGGAACTGTCCCTTCTTGCCGAAAGAATAAACCTGCATTTTGTATCCTGCCAGGCTTCTCTTGATATGGAAAGAATAAAAGAAAATGAAGCAGTTTTTCCTTATCCTGTTGAACGGATCGACAGAGAACTTCATGAATACCTCTCCCGGGAAATTATAGCCTGCTGGGAAGACTCGAATTATTTTAATAAGTGGGTAAAAGAACATTTCGAAAATGAAGGGAACCGAACTCTCCCATATTCTGGAAACCCCGAACCAGTCAGGAAAAGATTTGCGAAGATAATGGACAATGATAGTCCCGATAAGATGGAAAGTATCAGCTCTTTTTTTAAAAACGATAAGGACCTCCATTCTTTTCTCGAATCCAGAGATTTTTCCTACGGATTGACCGACGTATCAGATGCTCTTTTTACAAAGCTTATGGATGAAATAAAAGAAGAACTCAGGCTTTACACACAGGAAGGAGAGATCGAAGAGGGAAAAGCCCTGCTTTTATCTGAAAACACAATACCCTTCCTTCGGACCGTTCCAGTCATTGACGGTGAATGGATAGATCATCAAATGGCTCTCTATCTTGAAGCATCAGGAATCCTTTCTGAAGATAATTTTGTATTCTCATCGTCCGAAGGAATTCATCCCTTCGCATTGCCGCTAGTAATTTCTGAAAGAACTGGAAACAGTATCGAAAATATCACGGAGGATTTGAAAAGTAATCAGGCCATTTTCCAGAAGGCCTTAGCCCAGGCGAAGGAAGACCTTGAAAGATATCCATGGAAATCATGTATCATAAGGGGACGGGAACACATACCCCTTGAAAAGTATCTAGCCCTTGAGAGGCGACACTGGAAGGGAACATTTAAGCACAAAGAAGGCTTCAAGATAAATTCATGGAACCGATGGGTCATAGACGAAGAAAATGAAAATCCGGAAGGAATTGCGTCAATAGGGAATATACGGGTACATACCATAGACATCGAGGAGATTCTCGGTCAGGTCTATGAATCTTCCCGAGAAGAAATCGACAGGCAGAATAGAATCAGATATTGCAATATGGATCTTGTGAACAAGTGGGAAATGCACAAGAAACAATCTTACTCTACAGATAGTGACCAGAATGCCGGAGAAGGTCATTATTCCGCTGCCTACATAACGGACACTGAACCTGTAAGGAAAAGACTGTCGGAAATACGATCAATGGCAGAAAACATGACTCTGGACCTGCTGGGCATGAGGACTGCAGTAAACTGGCTCAGTCAGGAGTTTTTCAGTGATAATAATTTCCTTTTTCCCGAAATAGAAAACGATATCGATCAGACTATTGCCTCTTTGCACCAGCTTATAGAAACATATAATCAACAGATAGCCTCCGAAATAGAAGAATACAGCTTTTCAGACCCGTTGTGTGGAGAAGATAACACAGGGAACAATTGGGAAGCACTGTTCCCTAAGGGCTACTACATCTCTCTAGAGACAATAAGGGAAGGAGTCCTGGAAAGGGCTAAACGGATATTTTCGGAGCTTTCTTTTCTCCTGCGCTGAAACACGATATTTTCTGACTATCTGAAATACCGGATTGAATGAAACAGCAGATGCCTGCGGATATGATAAGGATGGGAGACAGACTTTCGGGAAAGCGAGGTCTTGAAAAAGAATGAAGTGTATAGCTACCTTTAACGTTACGAGCATGGCAATTATGTTTGAAAGGGCCTGCAGGAAAGCAAGCCTGGACGTCAAGGTCGTTCCGGTACCACGCCAGCTTTCAGCCAGCTGTGGCCTTGCCTGCAGCTACGATTGTCATGATGAGGATAATATCAGATCATTATGTGAAAACAAGAACATTGAAGTGGTTGAATATCATCACCTATGAGCCTGTCCATATTATTGTTTAAGTAAAGAGGTCTTCTTTTTTCTCTTTCTTCTTTGCGAATTCTCACGGGGCCGGGATATCCAAAGAGCGGCGAGAATCTTCTTCATTTTAGATTCTCTGCCATTCGTCAATGATTTTCCTCGCGTCTTTGAGATTCAGAAAAGGGTGCCCGGTTCAGACATTCATCAGGTATCTTGCTGTTGGAACTCTCTACATATCCGTCCTGAGACGGTTTCCCCACCTCTATGAACCTGTTAGTTATTCCTTTGATACAATCCCTTACATCCATTGCTTTGCCTGTGAATTCCAGTCAATTGTCTGAAGGATCTACTCAAGGCAACCCCTTGCAATGCCTATCCTGTCCAATACCCAGGGGACACGGCTCCCTTTTATGGATATGCCCGCTGACAGCAAGACACTCTTTCTTAAAGGTATCTATTACAGTTCCTTATCCTGTTCACCAGAGCTGTTATATCTTAGACGAAGTCCATGGACCCTCTCTGATTGGCTTTATCCGGAACCCTTGGTACTGATAACCTGGGTCTTGCCAAACCTTTCTTCTTTCTCTTCCTTACCCGGAGGCCCTCCTTACAGTACAGTCTATACAGTACAGTCTATAAATCTTCCAGTGGTTTATCTCATAACCTTCCCGGCAATAAGTATTTCCCTGAACAGGATGTTAATAAAACCGATCTTGTGTAAAATAGAATCCACTTGAGGAAAGGAAATGAAGTTTATTATGACGATGGAGATACTTTTTTATACAATTTTAACTGTTAATATTGCTGTAGATCTTTTTTTCTCTCTTCATGAAGCTCTGTATGAAAGGACAGTTTTCCAAAAAGTGATTCCCGATATAAAGCCATATGCTCCACTCAAATATGACTGGAAAAGGGAACTTGACTATAGAAAAGCTAACAGAACATTCGGGGTTTTATCCAGCATCAGTGGATATATAGCAACTGTTATCATCTTCAGGGCAGGTCTTTTTTCAAAGATCATGATCTTTCTCAATACAAGATTCCCTGAACCTTTCTGGACCGGCTTTACCTTTGCCGCAATACTGGCACTTTGCCTGTTCCTTTACAGGATACCCTTTTCCTTTTACCATTCCTTCGTTCTGGAAGAAAAGTACGGTTTCAACAGGAAAACCCTTCCTGTTTTCATCAAGGACAATCTCGTTTCACTACTTCTTTCTCTAGCAATACTACCCATTATGACAGGCTCTGTAAATTATCTATCCGGACTGGAATACGGTATCCCTCTTATATTTTTATGTGTTGTTTCTTTCAGCCTCATCTTATCTTTTCTGTTTCCAATTCTGATAATGCCACTTTTCTACAAAATAACCCCCCTTGAAAAAGCAGACCTCCTGGAAAAGGTACAGAGACTGATAGACAAAACGGGACTGCCGGTAAAAGGTATATTTACTGCAGATCAGAGTAAAAGATCTTCCCACTCCAACGCCATGGTTGCAGGGTTTGGGAGATCTTGCAAGATCATTCTTTTTGATACCCTGATCGAAAAAATGGAAGTTGATGAAACTTTATCAGTTCTGGCCCATGAAATGGGACACTGGAAAGAAAGACATGTTCTGATTTCACTTGCTTTCGGTATACTTGAACAGGCACTTCTCTTCGCCCTTTTATGGTACATGTGGAATTCGCCCGTTACTCAAACCGTGTTTGGAATAACCGGCATGACATTGCCCAGACTTGTTATAATCCTTTTTATCCTTTCCGGTATAATGAGCATGGTCTTATCACCCATAGACAGCTTTATTTCAAGAAAACTCGAATTCAGAGCTGATAAATTTGCATCACAACAGACAAGCCCGGATCATTTCACCATGGCTCTGTCAAACCTGGCAACCAACGACATGGCCTGGATACCTCCAAGCTACCTTTACTCTCTCTGGTTTTCCTCTCATCCTTCGATCCCCGAGAGGATACTTCATATACACTATAAGTAGGAACCAGATTTATTAATTATCAGATAGAATAAATATTCATCTTCGCCTGGAAACTAAACAAAGAGCGGGGCTCCCCTTTTGGAGGAGCCCCGCGTTAATCAGCTTCCTGTTTTATTACTTGATATTTTTTCTCGAAAAGAGAACTATAAGAGGCATAACAACCAGTAACATGCCAGGGAGGACACTGCCTACATTACACCCTGAGCCTCCGCCAGTACTTCCACCCGGCTCTTCGCCAGAGGGAACATCAGCCTCAAAGATTGATGGATCAAGAGCTGCTGCAAATACGCTCCCCCAGCTTTCACCTGGAAGTTCTGCACATGCCTTCCACTGACCCTCTCCAAGGTCGGTCCATATAACATCCAGTTCATTCCACTCCACACCATCGAACCACCACAGGTTTGGCTGGGTTTCAGGAAGCCACTCATTTTCAGCCTCATCCAGATATACACATAACTCAACGGAGCAGATATCATCAGAGGCGACAAGTTCCAGCTCGAAGAAGACACTGTCATCCTCAGTGGCAACACCAGACAGCAGTGAAGCAACATCCACAAGGGTTTCCCGGATATCCCCGCTTACTTCTCCATTGTTCTCCTCGCTGCAGGGAGTTACTCTGACCGAATATCTGATGCCATCAGGATCGGGGAAGAACCCTTCAGTCTCAGTCGCAAGGGGGACCTTCTCATAACGCCATACCTGGCAACCATTTCCGGGATTGGCTGTTCCGAGCCAGAGGATATCCTTGCAGTTCTCCCGGGTGGTCAGCATGGTGCGTCCTCCATACTGCATAGGATCCCCGAAACCATCCTGCATAACCGGTTCAAAGTTGACCCCGTCCTCGGAGCGGAAGAGGTCGAAACCCACAGGTGATCCATGGTTCAGGAAGGCATGCACTATTTCAGAGAGTGTTGGTGCTTGAGGAAGTGTAATACCTGCCATCTGGCAAAGTCCCATTATGTGGACCGATACCAGGGATTTCAGGGCATCCACCATCACGTTGTCTCCGGTTTCGATGAGTTCAATGTTGTCCCAGTCAATGGCATAAAACATAGATCTCAAGTCAAAGGTGGAGATGTAGAGATCCCCATCATGGATCCCGTTCGTCCAGAGATATACGTTGGTAGGAACGCCAAAACCGGGCCCTTTTATACCTATCCCGTTTCCCATTACGGTTTCCCAGTTCTCTCCATCAAAACGATACAGGTAGGATGGGTAGAAAACCTTTATCATTCTATCAAGGAGAGTCTGCACATCCGCGTTTAGAAGATCCACATCATAGAGGGGGAATCCACCGTTCAGGGTGGCTATATAAAGATGATCATCGTACACAAAACCATTTGCTCCAACATGAACAGCCTGTTTTAATGAAGGTGTCATGTCTTCCCATGACCCGTTGAGAACAGGGTTCCCGAAAGGGGTCAGGGTGGGATGCCATCTGAAAAGCCTCCATCCATCCTCTCCATCACTGGTCACTGCCCACAGGCTACCCTGGAAAGAGACCAGGTCTGTGATATAACCCATCCTTCCGTTATCAGAAAGTCGGCTCCAGCCCGAAGAAGGATCTATACTGGAAAAAACACCATATTCATAGGCAACATAGAAAATCTCATTATGCTCCACCATTCCCCTGTATGAGTAAGCCTTGTTCTCCTCAAGATCAGCAGAAACAACAGGCGGGCTTACATCAACAGGTTCATCTTCACAATTGCTTATTGCCAGGATCTTGGGTACCCCATCCCAACCCTGGAATGTCAACTTCATGTTCATGGTCCCGGCATAAAGCACATCCTTGTAACTGTACATTTTCCGGAACCCCTGGTTCCCGGAAAGGTCTCCGGCACCCACATAAGGGGTCAGGGGCACTATCTCCCACGGCCCGTCATCGGTGATATTCTTGCGCATGATCTCCACTGTTCCAAGATCCCAGGTCTCTTCAGGCGGAATGCTCTCCCCGAAGAGGGAAGAATCTATGGGGAAGGGAGAAATGGGTCCAAGAAATGCACCGTGAGGGAAATTACGATAAGCCCCAATGTAAAGATAAAGATCTTCCTCACACTGGAGAGTCCCCATGGACCACGCATAGGAATTGTTCCTTGCAGGTTTTGAGTCGTAAGGCCCACCTGGGGCAGGAGTGCCGTCAACAAGCCCTCCGTCTCCTACCTTTTCCCATCCCGGAGGGATCTCCGCGACTGAAGCGGAAGCGAAGAGAAACACCAAACAAAGGGCTACAATAGCTACAACACCTGATTTAATTCGCATAGTAAATACCTCCCCTACATTACAATAGGTTCGGCAGCCCGGCTGTCATGGTTTTTCAACTTTAGACCCGCGGCTTTGCGTCACCG
The DNA here is from genome assembly GCA_963666205.1 of Synergistales bacterium. Classification (GTDB taxonomy): domain Bacteria; phylum Synergistota; class Synergistia; order Synergistales; family JAFGMB01; genus JAENYO01. The sequence goes on along the minus strand of OY762654.1, from coordinate 2,365,608 downwards.
CCTTTCGGCAGCTTTGCCTTTTCGTTTGATCTCAAAAACAACTCTTTCTGAATAGTAAACGAGAAATATTTCCTTCGCTATCTGGAAAATGAATCAGTTCTCACCAACTGCACTCCTCCTTCCGATACAGGGTCTTAAGCGGAAAAAGCCTTTATCATAAAATTCTTTTATCGGATATGGAATAACTGATAATGGATTTAAAAGGCAAAATAGAGTTACACCACGAATAAGCAAAACATACAAATATTTATCAGTGTAAAGTTGTACATTATTTCATTATAGAATTAATGTCATTATATTATGTCGACTAGGTGACGTATAGGGCTATTGGCATATCCACCCTGGGTCTATAGAACTAAAAATACCCATCAGCTTAGGTCCTGAGTCTCATTAAACCAGTTTCAGGATCAGGAAAGAGTTAAAGAGAACATTAAAAGCATTGGATTGAAGAAGTCAGGATCATTTCTATACTGTGCAGAATCTTTCTTTAAAAGAAAAGTCATATTGCTGGAATAAAGAGGCTTCCTGGAGCAAATCGTGGAGAAATAGCTATTAAAGTATTGAAGGCCTTTAGTGAACTCGGGACAAGATCATTAGCCACCTATTCTGAAGAAGAAAGGTTTTCTCTTTTCATAACCAGGGCTGGCTAACTACTCGCTAGGCTGAAATACTCTTATTTCCAGATAAGACGTGTTTCACACATCTTTGTAGTAAAATGTTGATATGGTTGCATCAGTAGGATACAATTTAACGAGGGAATACTATTGAATGGTAAAGGGAGGTATTATAAATGACTGAGCTTAAAACCAGTTATATGGGCATAGAATTAAAAAATCCCCTTATCGTTGGAGCAAGTAAGCTTACTGCAGATATGGACCTTTTAAAAAAAATTGAAGAAGAGGGAGCTGCGGCCATAGTAACTGCATCTCTTTTTGAAGAACAGATAAACACAGAAACAGAAAGGCTCGAAGATTCTTTTCTGGATCTTGGGGGAATGCATCAGACAGAACTGAATCTACCATCGCAGGATGATCTTTCCATCCCGGAAGAACATCTGAAATGGGTACAGAAAGCCAGGGAAAACCTGAGTATTCCTGTATTCGCAAGCCTTAACGCAACCAGGGAAGAAATATGGGTGGATTGGGCCAAAAGGCTTGAATCAACTGGAATAGATGGACTTGAACTTAATTTTTATTCCGTTCCTCTAAGATTTGACAGAACATCCTCAGATCTTGAGGATAATGAGGTCAGAATAATCCGTAAAGTCAAGGAATCAATAAACATTCCTGTAAGCGTAAAGCTGAGTCCCTTTTACACTAATCCGCTGAATGTGATGGTAAAAATGGACAGAGCCGGAGCAGATGCATTTATCCTGTTCAACCGTTTTTTCCAACCCGATATAGACATTTATGACAGATCTTCCAGATATACTTTTGATCTCAGTAGCCCCCTCGAGAACAGGCTTCCTATGCGCTTTGCAGCTCTTTTGCATGGAAGGCTGAAGGGTGATATCTGCTGCAGCACCGGAATCCATTCTGGAAAAGACGTAATCAAGATGATCCTTGCAGGAGCAAACTGTGTTCAGATGGTAAGCTCACTCTACCTTCACAGTATATCCTGGCTTGGTTCAGTTCTCGAAGAGATCCATGAGTGGATGAGAAATAACGGTTTTGAAGATCTGGAAAGTTTCAGAGGGATTATGGACAGGAGTCAAAGCACCGATCCATATGCATATGAAAGGGCACAATATGTTAAGATCCTTCTTGATTCTGGAAAAAGCATAGGAGATTATCCCCTTTTCTGAATTTCTTTTCATTTCCGAGAGAAAAGGTTACACTGTCCCGGAACGATCAATTGATGTTCCGGGACATTTTGTGAGCAACAGATCCAAGACAGAATTCACCATGACTATTATTCGTGTTGACTTATCCCTCGTTACATGTATAATTACCCGGAAAATATAAACATTGGTTAATGTTTCTGATTTTTTTTAACTTTATTTTACTATTACTTCGGGAGGTGTACGAAATGAAATACTGGCTTACCCTGTCAGACGGAACATTCTGGTCAGGTTCCAGTAGAACTCCTCTGCAGAATATTGAGGGAGAAGTTGTCTTTACCACCGCAAACGGAGGCTATCCACAATCTCTGAGCGATCCTTCCTACAAAGGCCAGATACTTGTTTTCGCATTTCCTCCTATAGGTATATATGGTGTAGACCTGGATCATCTCGAGGGCACAAGACCATGGATATCCGCGGTCATTGTTCAGAATCTGGAGATATCACCCGTAAAGGAAGTAGTCCAGCTTGAACAATGGCTTGAACAATGGAATGTACCCCTTTTATCAGACCTTGACTGCAGAGGACTTATCCTTCATTTGAGAGAGTGCGGAACCCTTATGGGTCGGATTTCAGACGATATTTCTATCCCATCAATGAACACCCTGCCGAATTCCCTTGTTTCAGATGTTTCGGTAAAACAAATAATATCTCATGGCCAGGGGAACACTCACATCGGCATCCTGGATTTCGGAGTGAAACAGAATATCGTACGGGAACTTGAAAAAAGGAATTGCAGAGTGACCCTTCTTCCCCATAACACATCTTCTGAAAAAATACTTTTATCCCAACTTGATGGCCTTATCCTGAGTAATGGACCAGGGGATCCTTCCCTGCTGGAAGAAGAAACAAATACAATAAAGGAACTTCTGGGAAAACTACCCCTTTTCGGCATATGTCTTGGAACTCAGCTTCTTGCTCTTTCATGCGGAGCCAAAACAGCCAAACTGCCCTACGGCCACAGGGGGGCAAACCAGCCTGTCCTTGAGGAGAATTCAGGGAAAGGCTACGTTACAAGTCAGAACCACGGTTATGCCATAATTGAAGAAACTCTTGAAGGAACTGGTTTAAAGACAACATTTCGCCACCTCTCGGATGGAACGGTTGAAGGAGTTGAACATGAGAAGTTCAACGCTTTTGGAGTTCAGTTTCACCCTGAAGCAAGTCCAGGTCCATGGGATGCAAGTATTCTTTTCGATCATTTTCTTGAAAAAACGGGAGGTAAACGGGAATGACCGACAAAACCATATTAGTGCTCGGTTCAGGACCTATAAGGATCGGTCAGGCTGCCGAATTTGACTACTCCGGAAGCCAGGCCTGCAGAGCTCTGAAAGAAGAGGGAGTAAAGGTTATCCTTCTCAACAGCAATCCAGCTACTATTCAGACAGACCAGTCAATGGCAGACCTGGTATATATTCAACCCCTAACTGCTGATGTAATCAAAGACATATTGGATGAACATCATCCTTACGGTGTTGTTGCAACCCTGGGAGGACAAACAGCACTCAACCTCTGTGTACAGTGTGAAGAAACAGGTATGTGGGCTGCATACGGAACCCGCATCCTCGGAACGCCAGTGGCTTCGATCCTGAAAGCTGAGGGTAGGGATGCTTTCCGGCGAACCATGCTTTCCATAGGGCAACCAGTCGTGCCAAGCAGATATGTCTCAACTGTAGAAGAAGCCCTTGATTTTTGTTCCAACGATAAGTATCCCTTCATAATCCGACCCGACTTTACCCTTGGGGGAACAGGAGGCGGAGTGGCAAGGGATATCGAAGAACTGAAAGAGAGGGTCTCTGTGGGACTGAGAGCATCCCCGGTTAACAGGGTCCTGGTAGAGAGATACCTGGAGGGATGGAGAGAGATAGAAGCAGAAGTAGTAAGGGATAGCACAGGAAATTCTCTTTGTGTCTGCTCAATGGAAAACATTGATCCCATGGGAATACATACTGGTGATTCGATAGTTGTATCTCCTGTTCTTACACTGAACGACAGACAATGGCAGAAACTCAGAAAAGCTTCTCTGGATATAGTCGATGCTATTGGCGTAGAAGGTGCCTGTAATGTCCAGCTCGCTCTCCATCCAGAGGGAAATGAATATGCCGTTATAGAAGTAAATCCAAGGGCCAGCCGTTCCAGTGCACTGGCAAGCAAGGCTACAGGATACCCAATAGCCAGGATGGCAGCGAAGATAGCTCTTGGAAAAACATTGACAGAAATGCCTAATCCTGTAACAGGCATTGGAAGTTCCCTTTCTGAACCTGCGCTGGATTACGTGGTAGTTAAACTCCCACGCTGGCCTTTTGATAGTTTTCCACAGGCTGATACAACCCTTGGCACAAAAATGAAGGCTACAGGAGAGGTACTTGCTCTGGGACTTACCTTCAACCAGGCTCTTCTTAAGGCTTTCCGTTCCCTTGACGGTCCGGACAGGCTAAGGGATCAGATAATTTCTGAAATGGAAGAAGACAGCCTCTGGAAAGAAGTTCTGCTTCCCACGGATAGACGGATCCAGTCCATCCTTCAACTTCTACGAAGAGGGATAACCTCTTCTGAAATAAGCAAAAAGACCTGGATCCATCCCTATTTCATAGAACAGCTTAAACAGATCTCAGATCTGGAAAGAAAATTATCAGATGCACCATTATCCGAAAAGAATTTAATTCAGGCTAAGAAAATGGGACTGTCAGACGAATCCATAGCTTTTTTTTCTGGAATAGACCTTGAAAATGTACAGAAAATTAAAGTTGATACAGGATTAAAGAAGGCCTATAGGGAAGTTGACGGTTGTGCTGGAGAGATCCCAAGCGGTTCAGGGTATTATTACGGGACCTATGGACCTGGAGGGGATCCCTTTCCTGCCGACGAAAGACCAGCCATTGCTGTTATCGGTTCAGGAGCAATAAGGATAGCACAGGGAGTTGAATTTGATTATTGCTGCGTAAAAGCGGTAGAAGCTGTGCGGAAAAGAAACTACAGGGCGGTAATGATAAATAACAATCCGGAAACGGTCAGTACAGATCATGATATCTCGGATGCCCTCTACGTAGAACCAATTCATGAAGAGGATGTAATGGATGTCCTTGAGAGGGAACGCATAAGCGGTGTGTTCACCTCTTTTGGGGGACAGACATCACTGAAGATGGGACAACAGCTTGATAAACGGGGCATCAGGATCCTTGGAAATACATGTGATTCAGTTGATGCTACGGAAGACAGAGGACGATTTGCTTCGATCCTTGACAAACTGGCTATTCTCCATCCCAAGGGAGATACAGCTTCTACGGAGGCTGAAGCCCTTGAGATAGCAAAAGATATAGGATTTCCATTAATGGTAAGACCTAATTTTGTCATCGGGGGCATAGCTATGCAGGTGGTCAACCGGTCTGAGGAATTTCTCGATGTTGTAAGAGCTGCATTTGCAGCAGAACCGGACCAGAAAATCCTGATCGACCGTTTTCTCCCTGGAAAAGAATTCGAGATTGATGCCCTTTGTGACGGAGAAGATGTATTGATCCCTGGAATCTTTGAACACCTTGATCCGGCAGGGGTTCATTCCGGTGATTCTATAGCTATATTTCCGGATATCTCACTCACCGATGCTCAGCGAAATGATATCTGTGAATCGGTAATGAAACTCTCTTCACACCTTGATCTTAAAGGATTGATGAATGTCCAGTTCGTTTTGAACCAGGGAACTGTTTACGTTATTGAAGCAAATCCCCGGGCTAGCAGAACAATACCGATTGTCAGCAAACTTACACAAATACCCATGGTCGATATCGCTGTAGGGATCGCTCTTGGAGAAAAGCTCCGGGATACATTTTCCAAAAGAGGTCTGTATGAATATAAAGGCCCCTTTGGGGTAAAAACCCCTGTATTTTCTACGGAAAAGCTGCCCGGACTGGACCATCGTCTGGGACCACAAATGCAATCTACCGGAGAAGCACTGGGTGTCCATGGAACGGTAAGCCAGGCCTTATGGGAAGCACTTCGTGGATCTGAATGGAAGATCCCCGAGAAGGGAAGGATCCTTTTGTCTGTTAGAAACGAGCGAAAAGGGGATACACCCGCTATAGCAGCTCTTTTTGCTTCCCATGGCTGGAATGTGGACGCTACACCAGGAACAGCTGATCTTCTGGAGAAATGGGGATTAAAAGTAGGTTCTGCCCGTAAGGGGGAAAAACTTCTTGATGATATCAGAAACAGGAAATGGGATCTGATAATTAATCTACCGGGGCTTCATCCAGGTAATATTAAAGACGGATATGCCATCCGACGGACAGCCATAGAAGAAGGCATACCATGCCTGCACTCTCTTGAAGCAGCATCAGCCGTCGCAATTGCACTATCTTCGGATCGTCTTTGATATGATGCAGGGCAGAGATGTCCTTAATAAAGCACGCATCATCTCTGCCCTATGTCATCGCCTCTCATATGTTCCCATGTGTTCTGCAACAGCAAGTACATGTCCATTAAAGGCCGCCTTGATCTCTCCGATAGCCGCACCTGAAGGAAGATCAACTGTTATGGTATCAATAGCATACATTTTCAAAAAATACCTGTGAGGCCCATGGCCGGGAGGAGGACACGGACCACCATATCCCTTGCGGCCCCAGCTGTTAATCCCTTCCTTGCCAGCGACTTCCCCCTCATTGAGTCTTTTAAGTCTGCCGGGGATGTCATAGACTACCCAGTGAGTCCAGGTCCCGGAAGGAGCATCAGGATCATCAAAGACAAGCACAAAGCTTTCCGTGCCTGGAGGAACGTTATCCCATTCAAGATCAGGACTCAGATCCTGCCCTTCACAAGTAAATTTCACCGGTATAACATCTCCATAATTGAAAGAACCTGAAAAGATCCTGAAAATCATATCCATACCCCCTCTTTGGTCAAGTCAGGGATTTCTGATATTTCAAAGAAGCTGGCCTGATATATACTTGGGTTGAACAATCCCGGACATATTAAAGTCAGAAAGAAAAGAGGAAATTACCCGCTTTTTTCTGACTTTATTTTACTACTATAAATCAGGTTCAAACCCATCCGGAGAAATTCAACCTTTCATAGATCCAGGCTACGGTTTCCAGGAAAGAAGATATTTTTTCAGAAAATGATGAGGCTCATAGGACATTTTTGCCTTTCTGAGCCCTTCATTTCCCATATCCTGCTCCCTGTTTACCCACTGAAACTGGACAGCAGATCTCTCCAGGAACAACTTGTTAACAGCCTGATAGACACCTTTGTAATCACCAAGACCCTTCTCAAAATGGATGATAACCGTTTCTTTATCGAGAGCTTCACCGATGGTATATGCGACCATCTCATCTCCCACAAACAGTGTCCCTCCAATCAACCCTGGAAGATCTTCCCAGTATTCCAATATTTTTTTGATGGCGTCATGTTCTGCCTTGAGGCCTGGACTCCCGTCACAGTTTTTCCATTCGCACCATATTTTCTGCATTTCGAGGATCATCCGAACATCGGAAAGGTCAACATCTTTATATCTCCAGTCAAAATTGGACCTGAACTGGTTAAGAAGGTTCTTTTTCTTATGTAATCTGTTACCCTTTAATTCTATAAGATCCTTTACGTCGTATATATATTCCCATTCTGATCTTTCTTCTTCCAGGGAGATCCTTTCCCCCAATAATCCTTTCAGTTGCACAGCAAGTTTTTCCGGAACCCTTTCAAGGACGATCCCTTCAGGGAAGATTTCCGATAAGATCTTTTCCCAATCTCTATCAATCCACGAACCTACGGGACTCCAGTAGCTCTCTGTCGGGTTATTTACTCTCAACCAGCAAAGATCTGACTCAAAGGCCATATCATAATGCCTATAATGATCCCACGCGAAAAGGTTAATAAAACTGTAGTCGGAAGCCTGTTCAGAACATTGTCTAAAACAGTCCTTATAACTGTCTCTATCCGATATTGTAAGCCGATGAAAATTCAGTTTAACCATGATCCTGTTCCTCCTCAGGAACTACTTGATCCGTCAATTACTTAATTTAAGAAAGATCCTGAAACTTAGGCATATTACAGTTGATCGGAAAGTTCCATTTCTATTATTCAAAAAGTCCTGATCAGTGTTCATGTTCCTCCATTACTGCCCTGTGCACCTTGTCTTCTTCCCATGGCACCAGTCCATTACGGTTCCTGTAATCATTTATGGCACTATGAATGGCTCCTTCGGCCAGAAGAGAACAGTGCATCTTTACGGGAGGCAGGCCATCCAACGCCTCAGCTACTGCCCTGTTGGTAAGTTCCCAGGCATCCCTCACATTTTTCCCCTTCACCATTTCCGTGGCCATACTGGATGAAGCTATGGCCGAAGCACACCCGAAAGTCTTGAATTTTATATCTTCAATAACATCATCTTTAACCTTGATATAAACTTTCATTATGTCTCCGCATTTGGGATTCCCTACTTGACCGATCCCATCCGCATTCTCTATTTCTCCCACATTTCTTGGGTTACGGAAATGATCCATTACCTTTTCCGAGTACATCGTCTATTTCACCTCTTCCAACTTTTTAAGGTAATCCTCCCAGAGAGGAGACATTTCTCTTCTTTTTCTTACGATCTCAGGAAGAACCTCGAGAACATAATCGACATCCTCTTCGGAAGTGGACTCTCCCATGGAAAGTCTCAAGGAACCATGAGCCATGGCATGATCCAATCCCAAAGACATAAGAACATGGGATGGATCAAGGGAACCGGAAGAACATGCACTTCCAGTCGAAGCCGAAATACCAACACCGTCCAGATCAAAGAGAAGAGTTTCTCCCTCAACACCTATAAAGCTGAAGTTTATATTGTTTGGAAGGCGCTCCGCTCCAACTGCTCCATTAAGCTTCGCATGAGGTACAGCATCCATTATTCCATTGATTAGCCTGTCTCTCATACAGGAAAGCCTTCGATGTTCTTCCTGAAGCTTTGAAAAAGAGATATCCAGAGCCTTGCCCAGCCCTACTATACCAGGCACATTTTCAGTACTGGCCCTTCGTCCCCTTTCCTGTCCCCCGCCATGCATGAAGTTCTCAATCCTGAGTCCATTTCTTATGAACAGCGCGCCCACTCCTTTGGGTCCATGGAATTTATGAGCAGAAAGGGAGAGGAGGTCTATGTTCATTTCCCTTACATCAACCGGAACGTGCCCCATTGCCTGAACAGCATCTGTATGAAAGGCAACTCCCCTTTCCCGACACATTGATCCTATTTCCCGGATTGGCTGGATGGTACCAACTTCATTATTCGCGAACATCACAGATACAAGGATCGTCTTATCCGTTATAGATCTTTCCAGTTCAGAAAGATCTACCCGCCCCTTTTTATCTACGCCGATATAGGTAACATCAAAACCATTTTTTTCAAGAAAATCGGCAGAATGGAGAATAGCATGATGTTCAATCCTTGTAGTAATTATATGGTTGCCCTGGTCTTTATGGGAAAATGCTATACCCTTAAGAGCCCAGTTATCAGACTCTGTACCGCCACTCGTAAAGAATATTTCGTCCGGGTCAGCATTGAGAGCATTGGCTACCCGCTGTCTGGCGTTGTTCAACGCCTTTTTATTCCCCTCGGAAAAAGAATAGATAGAAGAAGGATTACCAAAAGATTCTGAAAAATAAGGTAACATCTCATCAAGCACTTCAGGCGAAGTATAGGTAGTAGCAGCATTATCCATGTATACCTTTCTAGTCATTACAGATTCCCTTCCTTTCAGCAGAGTCGCCATATTCGCTTATCAGATCTTTAAGAGTAGTGGTCTGTGTTATCTCGTCGATACTATCCCTGATCCTTGTCCATAGCACCCTGGATGGGCAGTTCCTGGCCTCTCCGCATAGAGGAACTTCTATACATTCAGCAAGCCTTATTGGGCCCTCCAGGGAATTAATAATATCTGAAACTCTGATTTCTTCAGGTTCTTTTGCAAGTATATAACCACCCTGAGGCCCCCTGATGCTCTGTACAAGCCCCTCTTTTCTCAGTTTACCCAGAAGCTGTTCCAAAAAGCTTTCCGGGATCCTGTTACGCCTTGCTATTTCCCTGATAGTTGTAGGTTCATCAAATTCATGCAGGAGAGCAAGGTCTATCATGGCTCTCATACCGTAACGTGTTTTGGTGGATAATTTCATGAGTTTCACCATCCCGAAATCTTGTGAAAGCTTATACAAGCGAAGATTACTATACCCGACTTGTTTTGTCAAGATTCAAAAATACTGTTACCGAAAAGCACTCTGGCAAGAATAAAGTGTTATGAAGCAGAAATCCAAAAAGAAGAGACCTCCCTTATCGGAGGTCTCTCTGGTTTTCTAGATGTAACAGTTGGAGAGTAAATGTTCCATATCCTTGAATATAACCAGGGATTTATAATTTTTCGATATTTCTTACAAGGATATACATTTCACCGCTTCCCAATGAAGATTTCGCCTCTCCTTGAACCCTTATAGGAGTTCCTTCAGCCTGACTTTTCACCCATTCCTGAATTTCAGGATCGTATGCCCTCATCCTCAGAAAATCGTGGCGAACTCTTCCATCTTCACATGGAGTATCCTGTTTCAGAGAAAAATTGACATAATGCCCAAGCTGGTTCTCATCTTCCATGTGCCCCTTGATAAGATGGAGCAAACCTGCAACCTTGACATTGTTTTCAAGCACCATGCAGATATCGACCCCTTCTCTCTTGAATTCGGTTAACCCGTTTTTTAACTTTACACGGTTTGAAGGAAAGGGACAAGTCCTTTTATTTTTATCCCTTATTTTCAGTCAATTATCATAAATATACTACATTATGATAATTATCAGACAGAATCCTATGAATAGGCTATTTCCCCCCCTGACTTCAGAAAAAAAGCGGAACACATTCTATCACGGATAGTGTAGTAAAACCTGTCTCTATTAACCAATGCTGAAAGCATATCAATTGAAAATCACACAGAATTTCTCCGGTCAGAAAATCTATTCTCCAGACATGAAGCAAATATTGCACCATTTTGATGATATGGATAATTGGATTTTCTAAAAGAATTCAATATCACAATCTGGATAAAGACTTTCAGTCACTAAAGAACCAGGTGGAGAATATATCTCTCTGGAGAAATAGATCATGCAAAATCGTGTTTGGATCCTTGTACAGATCCTTTTTCACGCTCAAAGGAAAAACCTTTTTCCCTGAAAAGAGATACACAGATCTTTACAACTCCCGGGTCATAGAGTACACCACTATAGGCCTCAATTTCTTCCAAAGCTTTGTCTATTCCAAGGCTTATACGATAAGGGCGGTGAGCTGACATGGCTTCAACCACATCCGCAACACCCATGATCCTTGCCTCTATAACCAGATCTTCTCCCTTGACCCCATTAGGATATCCTGCTCCATTGATACGCTCATGGTGCTGGAGAACTATGTCAGCGATAGGCCATGGAAAGTCAACTGTCTTCATAATCTCTGAACTATGGATGGGATGGCTTTTAACAAGGGAATATTCAAGTTCGTTTAATTTACCAGGCTTGTTCAATATCTCTGAAGGGATCTGAATCTTGCCAATGTCATGAACGAGAGATGCATAATACACACTCTCAATCTGATCCTGAGAAAGATGCATTTCTTCTGCAATCCTTCTGGCAAGAAGAGCCACGTTCTGCTGATGCCCTGCAGTATACGGGTCTTTTATTTCTATTATTTTGCCCATTCCATTAATGGTAGCCTCAAAATTATTCTTCAGGGTTCCTATTGTTCTTTTAAGTTCATCCTCGACTCTTTTCCTTCTTGTTATATCACGTCCAACCCCGAGTATTTCAATAAGATCTCCTTCTTCATCGAAAATGCCCTTACTGATCCATTGCTGCCATATAACCCCGCCAGAAGGAAGAACCGTTCTGCCCTCTGTAACAATTATGGGGGTCTCTTTTGAAAGACCAAGTAACTGTTCTTCCATCGATCTCCTGTCCATATCCGGAAGGAGTTCCAGGAAGTTTTTACCTACAATCTCATTTCTGGAAATATCAAAATAATTACAGAAAGCTGTGTTAGCGAAGGTAATCCTGTATTCCGGATCCATTGTATTAACGAAATCAAGCTGATCATCAACAATTGAATAATACCTGACCTGTTGTTTATGAAGGTCTTTCCCTGTATGGGATTTTAAAAAAATATTTCCCAGAAAATCGCTGAATATTCGAAGCAGGGACATTTCGGCACTATCGGGCTGGGAATCCGGAGGAATATTTTCGAAAATAAGTAACCCGCAAGTTTCAGTACCGGCACAAAAAGGGATCACCAGAAGAGAGGAAGAAAAGGCAAGGACAGGTATCTCTTTAATAATTTCTTCTAATTCTGAATCAGCGATAACGTTCCTGGTGCTTCCGGATCCTGTCTTCCTGATCTTCTCCCATAACAATAACTGTTTTTCTTCAGGGATCTTTATCAATCTTTCTGAAAGAGGCTCCTCTTCTGGAATAGTCCATTCATAGCCGGGTTCCATTACTCCATTATTCTTACTGGGAAAATATATATTGCATGAGCTTGCCCCCATTAATGTGCCAAGCTCTGCAAGAGATATTCTTGTAGCTTCATCCAGGTTTCTGGAATTTTCGAAACGGATGAATAGACCTGGCATGAGCTTCTCAAGTCCATTCCTGCGTTTCATTCTACTACCTGAATCAACCGAAGAAGACATGTCACTGTATGCATAATGATAGAAAGGATGTCCGGCAATATCAACGGGAAAGCAAGTAACAGAAACAGGAAAGAGAGACCCATCTTTCCTGTTTCTGTATGTTTTTTTGCTGACACTTCTTCCACTATGAATTTCCTTACATATGGAATCCACATCTTTTTTAACTTCTTCCGATTGTGCAACGATGTCATTGATTGTTTTACCAAGAACATCACTGCGTTCAAAGCCAAAAATCATGCTGAACATACTGTTAACATCTCTGATAATGCCTTTTTCATCACAGCATACAATTCCTTGAGGAGAATTATGAAACACAAATTCCAGATATTGAGACCGTTTCTGAAGATCCGAAAGAAAATCGTCATTGTTGAAAATTAAAGTTTTTTCCCCTTCTTCCATATCATTCCCGGAGCATTCGGCAACTTTGATATCTTTTCTAATATTCATTCTCTCGGTCTCCTTTGAATTCAAATCAGCACCAGAGCATAAGTCTCCCTGGACAAGAGATACGGGAAATCAGGCAATGTATTACTCTCATATTAAATATATCACCCGGATGGACTTCAGGATACATATCCTGTCCTATCTTCTCAATTTTCACACTAATGAAAGACCTTTCACTTACCATTCTATTGAGATAACGAATGTTTCATGCACGGATCTCAAAGGAATCAAGGTTCTCTTCTCTATTCTGCCATATAACATGGACCTCGGATACTTCTGCAAAAACAGGCCCGATCCTGCACCATTCGATAAGATCATCTATGGAATCCATTTCTCCCTGAAAAAGGGCCTCTACTGTACCATTTGTCATGTTCCGAACCCATCCTGAAATATCTCTTTTACGGGCCTGTCTCAAGAGAGAATGGCGAAAGCCAACTCCCTGAACAAGCCCGGAAATAGTAACACGAACCTGTCTACGGGACATTTCATATCCCTCCTCAACGGCAATGGGGAAATATTATCCAAAACCTTTGTATGAAGAAATATAATCCATAACTGGTTTAAGTATAAACTACTCATTTTCATATTCTTGATCTATATCATAACTATAACGGAAAGCCCTTGATGATATTAACATAATGAAGAGGTATAATAACTGATATGATAATATTGAGAATAGTTACCAGGAGGTGAGTTTAGTGATTATCAAGGATACACAAATGAACAATGTAACAACTCATCCGCTATACGGAAAGCTGGAGGGAATAAAGGTCAGAACTCTCAATCCGGATGAATTCATAACTCCTGAAGATTTCCCCGAACAGAGCATGTTCCATGAAATCAACTGGGTGGAGATGCCTCCGGATACGGTAATACCGGAGCACAAACATGAAGGATGTGAAGAAGCGAAAATCATAATATACGGAATGGGCATATACACAGAAGATGGCGTTCAGGAAAAAGTTGATGCCGGGGATGTTATTCTTACACAGAAGGGACTTAACCATTCTCTGGAAAACGTTGGTCATTATCCACTTGTTTACATAGCCATATCGGTTGCAAGTACTCAATAAAATATCAGGCCCGGGAAACCCCGGGCCCTTTCCAGATATATCGGGTTCTTTACTCTACCTTAATGCTCTGTTTACTTGACCCGAACTTATTGCACTCAACCTCAACTGTTATTTCTGCCCCTGCTTTCAGATCTGGCAGATAGAACAGTGCTTTTCCAGTTGACTCGGAAAACTGAACAGAAGCTTCAAGCTCGTATATCTGCTTATCATCTACAAAAACCTTGAATTCAGCTATAAAATGAGACTCTGGATTTTTAACGTTATGTTTTGCAAGTACATCCAGTATCTGGGTTGCGGGATCATAACTAAGGGTCAAGCCGGATGGTGGATGTGCCAGAATAGCACCAGGACTCAGGAAGAAAAGGGATATTAAAATTATCATCACAGAGAACAAACTTACAAGTTTTTTATCCATTGGTCTTACCCTCCTCAAAATAAACCAGCATCAGATAACATTGGAAGCTATTATCTGTTTATATTATAGCATTACGAAATGAAGATCCTTGAGATTATTAATGACAGAAAAATGCAATGTATAGATCTTTTCGACTTACACGAAGAATCTGTATCTCTAGCGACCCAGGTTGTGATAGGAAATTCTCACAGAATTAGTCTGATATTCCAGCAGAAAATCAATAGATAAGTATTTTTACTTAAATGTAAAAAAGGAGTTGAATAAACGATCTTCTTATGATACCTTTCGGGGGTATAAAATTAATTTATAACTGGCATTCCAGAGAAAACAAATATTTTTCCTGCCAACCAAGGGGGGTGAAACAATGGATTGGTCTAAAGCTTCAGGGGATACCAAGGTATGTGAGGAATGCAACCTGTCACTCAGGGATGTGGTTAAAGCAATAGCCCTTAGAGATGCTGATTCCATCGAAGAGGTTCTTTCTGTAACAGGAACATGTTCAGATCCCTCCCACGAAGACTGCCACAAAAATATTCAGGAAATACTGGATATATATGTTCCCATATATGCAGCTCTTAAAGGTGGTTGCGGCGGAGGCTGAGCTGGTTGCAGCGGCAGTTGTTAACTGCTTTCATGGATTTAATCAATCTTAAAGCCGTTCCCTTGGGGACGGCTTTTTTAAAACACACCTGCACTTTATTCCGAAGAAGCGGTTCTTTAACTCCCCATGTGTATATCGGGAGATTTTGCAGTTATAATAAATTGTATAATCCTTTAATTCTTCTTTGTTGCAATATATTAAAATTCACCAGAAAGGAAGATGCTGGAAATGAAGTCTTCTAAAATCAGAATGTCAGTACAGATAGGCTTTCTCCTTTTCCTGACCTGGGTGGGTATCAGACACCAGATGCTCGGAGGCGGTCCTGATGGAGCCCCTGCAGTTGATGCCCTATGTCCCTTCGGGGGCATGGAAAGTCTGTATATTTTCCTGACCTCTGGAGGCTGGCTAAGAAGGGTTGCACCAAGCGCCCTCATTCTCCTTGTAGCAGTAATCCTTATGACTATCGTTACGGGGAGGACTTTTTGCGGCTGGATATGCCCACTGGGAACTCTTGGTGAGTTAAGCGCAAAGATCGGGAAAAAACTGGGAATAAAAAAATCAGAACTACCCCCCGCAGTTGACTCAAAACTACGTTATCTCAAGTATGTTATTTTCCTTGTTATCATTTACTTCACCTGGCAAATGGGGACCCTCGTATGGAGAGACTATGACCCGTGGGTAGCTTATATGCATCTATCCGCAGGATTATCGGAAATGGTCGAAAAACCATGGGCTTTTATAATTCTTTTCGGGACAGTCATATTTGCCAGCTTCAAGATCGAACGATTCTGGTGCCGCTATTTGTGCCCACTGGGAGCCTTGCTTGCTCCTCTTCAGAAAATATCTTTAATCAAGATTAACAGAAACGAAGAACATTGCATTCACTGCCATTTATGCAGCTCAAACTGTCCTGTCAGACTTGATCCGGAATCTTCAGATACAGTTACAAGCGCTGAATGTCTGGCATGTGGGCAGTGTGTTGAAGCTTGTCCAAAGGAAAAAGCCCTTTACTTTGCCCTGAAAGGCAAAACCATTAAAACCCTTACTGTTGGAATAATTGGCCTGTTTATTTTCTTCGGGGCATATGGTTACGCCAGGGTAGCAAACCTATGGCAGACATGGGCTTCCCCCACTGCTACCATAGTAGAAAAAGACCCTACAGAAGCGATTTTCGGATGGATGAGCATAGAAAAGATAGCTGAAACCCTTGCAATTTCAGTTGACGAAGTCATCAAACTGGGAAAACTTCCACAAGACATCCCCCTGGACGTACCTGTAAAAAATATAGAAGGGGTCAATGACGAATTACTTAAAGAAAATTTAAAGGAGGGATTGGGAACCCGGCCACCCTCTGAAACATCGCAACCTTCACAGATACTTCCACCAGATGAAATAAAGGGATCAATGACTATGAGCGAAATTGCCGCAACCTACGGACTTGACGGGGAAAAAATATTTGAGAAGGCTGGGTGGCCTTCCGGATCTGACCAGGCACTACCCATCAAAACCATTGCCCAGGAACTGGGAAAGGAAGTTCAGGAAATCCGAAATGCAATCAAAGATCTGCTAAAGGGAGAATAGACATCTAACCCTATCGCCATCGGAGTACTGCAACCTGTCCCATAAGGAGGAATATCTGGAATGAAAACAAGATCAATCAAGATTCTGGGCTGTGCCCTCATAATGATAGGGTTGGTAATGTTCCTTTCAAACCTGAGCAGCTCACTCTGGCTGGAAGAGAAGGAGATCTCTTCAACAGCAGAGGAACTACAGATACTGCCAGGCATGTCCCTTGCAGAGTTTGGAAAGGCAAATAACATACCAAACCCGACTCTCAAAGAAATTTTCAAACTTACTTCACCATCAGATCTTGAAAAGAAGTTTGATGAACTTGGGATGACGGAAGAGCAGGTAAAAATTAAACTGACCAGGTCGACTGCCCTCAAGGAAGAATACGAGTCCAAAAACTGGTTAAAGATCCCTCTTAAATTCGGTCTCTGGTTTATCTTTATGTCCTACATGTTCATTATGATCAGGAAAAAGAAGATAACCCCTGTGAATAGAAAATGGTATTACTTATTTTCCTTTTCTCTTTTCGGAGTACTTTTAGGTTCTGATCCCGGACCAATGGGAACTGTCAAAGATGCTGTCGTTCTTTTAGGAACAACTGGCGCTATTTTCCCTCCGAGACTCATTGCAATGTCACTCCTGCTGGGAACAGTTGTCCTTGCAAATAAATTCATATGCTCCTGGGGATGTCAGGCAGGGACACTTCAGGATGCTCTTTTCAGACTTAACAGGGATGAGAGCGATAACAAGGGCATATTGAAGCAGTACAAACTGCCCTTTATACTTACGAACACCATCAGGGTTGGGACATTCATTTTTCTGATCCTTGGAACGTTACTTTGGAGAATAGATATCCTGGAACCGATAGACCCTTTCAAAATATTCAAACCAGCTGCCCTTGGGATAACTGGATTTCTTTTTATAGTTTCACTGTTTTTCCTTTCATTGTTCATATATCGTCCCTGGTGCCATTTTTTCTGCCCCTTCGGGCTTGTGGGCTGGTTTCTCGAAAAGACTAGCATTTACAAGATAAAGGTCAACTATGATAAATGTATTGCCTGTGGAGCATGCGAAGAAGCCTGTCCTTCCACCGTTATGCATGCCATTCTGAGACAGGAGGGGAAGACAATTCCCGACTGTTTCTCCTGTGCCACATGTATGAATTCATGCCCCGTTGGTGCCATTTCCTTTGAAAAAGGGAAAAGGCAAATTCCTGATAGAAATAAATTTAAAAAATTATCCTCCTGATAATGGATCATGGAAATGACATAAGAACAGAAAAGGGACCGTTCCCCAATTTACGCGGTCCCTTTTTTCTTTATGGATACTACCGCCTGCTATCTACCAATGGGTATTGATCAACCAGGCTTAGCCCTGAAATTCGAAAGATATCTACAAAATCATAAAAATGAAAGATCCGAGCTCTGGATATTTCCGTAATCATCTATATTGATCCTGCCATGGAAAAGCCTGTTCCTTTCTTCCAGGACCAGGGGCGAAATGAGCTTATAGAAAGGGCTTATCCTTTCAGTAAAAAAACTCTGGTCAATATTGTACCAGTCTACATCACCTTCAGGTCCGGAGCACGGGACACCACGAAAAGATCGGGATAAAAAATAAAACGACATTACTTCCGTATTGATAGAATTCCCGTAATTGGACACTATTCCTGAAAGAGAGATATCATCCACTATCAAACCAGTCTCTTCAAGCACTTCCCTTCTACATGTTTCAACGAGTGATTCTCCCCGCTCCTTTTTTCCTCCAGGTACGGTCAGATGTCCCCTGTAAGGCTCTTTCCGTCTCCGGATCAGAAGAATATCACTGTCCCTGAGGAGATAACAAAAGACTATTACCAGATTAAAAGCATACCTGTTCTCATCGAGCCCCTTCATTCCGTATCTCCTTCATACCATTCCCCTTATCTTTCTTATATGATCATAAGCGTCCTGAATCTCTTTGAAACGTTCTGTGGCAAGGTCTATAAACTCCTGATCCAGTTCCTGGCCTATGAATCTGTCAGGGTGATAACGGCCAACCATTCTGCGATAACAGCTTTTAACCTCTTCATCTGTAGCATGGGGACTGCATCCGAGGATCAGGTAGGGATCCCTTGTTTTGCGGGAAGCACCCCTGTTATGAGACCTTGAATCACCACTCCCTCCTGAATAGGAAGATCCCCGGCCCTGGTAACCTGAGGCTCCAAAGTAATAAAGGAAATTCCTCAGCACCTGGAAAACCAGGTACATCAGAAGTAATGGAAGAATAAACCTGATTAGTCTGAAGATAATGACCATGATCTCCACTCCCGTTAGACTTAAAAATTCTTAGGATATTATACCCTTTGAGATGAACTATCAGACCTGTCTTTTTCATAATCAGGGGAAACAAGGGAAAGTCCCCTCAGGAGATTGGTCACATAAAGGTTCCTATGATTTAAAAAAAATTTATGTCCCCCGCCCTCCATGGTTATAAAAACCCGTAGAGGATTGGAAGATTCTCCGTACAAGCGTTGCCCGGAGCTGCATGGAACCAGCCTGTCCCTGTTTCCATGCAGACATAGAGATGGACATCTTACATCCCTGTAATATCTGTAAGTTGGAAACCTGTCGCCCACAATACCTCTAATAAGGAATTCAGGCACGAAAGGAAGAAGATAATGAACCTCTTCTGCCATACTGTAAAAAGTGGATTCAAGGATAAGAAGAAACGGGTCTATCTCAGCAGCAAGCTTACAGGCTACAGGTCCTCCAAGGGATCTGCCGAATACTATTATCTGCTCATTCGAAAGCCCCTTATAGGAAGATACATATCTGAAGGCTGCCATAGCATCTCTGTATGCATTATTTTCTGATACTCTGCCATCGCTTCTGCCGATCCCGGAATAATCAAAAATAAACATTTCCATCCCCAATTCAGAAAGAGCCTGTATCAGGGACACCCTGAAAGGCTCTGTAAGATTACCCCTGGTTCCATGACATATAAGGATGGTAAATGAAGAATCTATCTTTGAAGGATAAATATGCCATCCGTGAATTTTATGTCCATCTTCAGTGGGAAAATACACGTCTTCAATGGTAAACCCCGGATTCTCCGGAAGAGGATAGAAACGCCATCCGGGGTTGAACATTATGTATTCCTGAAAAAGGCATGCCATAGAAAGGAGAAAAAGGATGATAATAACCAGAATTATGATCATATACAACCTGTTTTCATCTCATTTCTGAATTGATTTATGGTGTGAATATCATAGTACGGTTCGAAGAGATAAATCCTTCCACATCCATATTGAAAAGAGGAACAGGATCTATCATTTCACCTTTCACACTGACCCCGAAGTGAAGATGAGGACCTGTAACTCTTCCTGTACATCCCGAAAGGGCCAGTCTGTCTCCCTTTAGAACTTTCTGACCAGGGACAACATCTATTCTGGAAAGATGGAAATACATGGAAACTAACCCATTACCATGATCAATATAAATGCTTTTCCCTGCAAAATAATGATCACCCGTCAATATAACCGTACCATCAGAAACAGCTTTTACAGAAGTCCCACTGGCTGCCCTGATATCAACCCCTCCATGTCGGCTTCTTGAAAGGCCATTAAAAAAACGCCTTTTTCCATATGTACTTGTAAAATCCCCTTCCAGAGGTCTTGAAAACGGAAGTCTCCAATATCTGCTCGAAGTATTGGTTTCAAGGGCCTTTTCTATCTCAATCTTTTCATGCTTGATCCTGGAAAGAACCTCCCCGGGAGGGGTCACCATGGAAACCTCAACATTGAGGTACTCAACAGGATAAATTTTTTCAAGGATCCGGATCTGCCAGCTGAAACAGATCTCTTCATCCACACTTTGTCCCCTTACCTTAAGCAGATGAATACCTGGAATAACATCTTTCGTATCGCTTCCAAGAATCAGAAAAGCCTGATAATCATCTCCCTTCCTTATTACTTCAGGGTAAAAGGTTTCTTCCTGCCATGAAATTTCAAGTCCTGTCAGTTCAGTATCACTTTCAAACTTAACAAGAAAAGGCTCTCCGAGACCTGTTTTTTCAGGAGCTGAAAATTCGACTGACGCGGCAGTACAGGTCGAGATAGGACTGGAAATCAAGAAAAAAGATGTTATAACAAACAAGAGAACAAGTCTTATTCTCATAAAAGATTTTCCCTTCAATCATTTGATTATCAAAATAAGGGGCAATATCTGAAAAGGGGAGATCCTCTATGGATTCGGATCTCCCCCCAAAGATCACCTGGTGAGGATATGGCAACTCCAAAGTATCATCTGAGGACAGGTGTTTTCAGAATCCTTCCATCCTTAAGTTTTAACTGGATTTCAAAGGGTATATCCCCCTTCTTCAGGTTACCGTTATCTTCAACCCAAAGGTTCAGTGTCTTTGGACCTTTTACAGGGATTGAGACACTTCCATCAGTTGAATTAAGGGGTGTACCACCTGATGTAGTTACCATAATTGACCACCTTTTATTACCCGCAATCGTATCCCAGACAAGATTTTTACCCTTTGTATCTTTCAGTACTATCTCATCTATCCGGCTATCCAGTTTATCTAAAAAGATTCTCATCTTAGTATCTCTGGAACCATCACTTTTTAATCTGTCATATCTGCCTACAAAATCCTTATCTCCAACTCCCAGATATCTTGCTTTGAATACAGGCTGAGGCTCCACCTTGATCATTTCCGGTTTCCTGACCGATACCAGGGGTGAATATTTTTCCAGCGGAACAGAATAGGTCTCTCCCTTTCCTGTCATAATTCCGACCTGATAACGCGTCTTACCTCTACCCATGGCTCCGGTATCCGTAAACCATAACCAGAGTGTGAGTGGAGAGGAGATCTTCAGATCAACACTCCCGTTACTTTCGTTAAGGATCTTCCCATATTCATCAGTTATAACAATAAGCCATTTTCCATTTTGTGGGAGGGTATCCCAGATTCCGTACTCACCATCAATATTTTCAATTTTAAAAGATATTATGGAAGTGGCCATATTCACCCTGAACTGGATCCCCCAGTCTGGTTCACCATTTCCGGATATTATCTCGGAAGCAGAGGTATAGTCATTCTCGAAGGTCAGTATGTCGGGGATTCCAGGTTTCGATTCTACTCCGGACTTCCCGTACAATATAGCTGTAAAAGGTTTCTTTTCTTCCAGGATCTCTCCTTCTGATCTCAACGGAACTGAGTCCCTTCTTCCATCTTTATAGACTACAATGACTTCATAGGTTGTATCCCCGGCTTTTACAGAACCATTGTCAGCAAAGAACATGTCTAATTCAGTGCCTTCTGAAACTTGGAGTAAAATTGAACCATCTGTTGAATTACGTATTTCTCCATCCTTAACCACTACTATGGACCATTTCCCATTTAAAGGTTCTGTATCCCAGATGGAGAATCTCCCGGTTCTACTTTTAACCGTTATAGAAGTGATCACTCCACTCTGCCAGATTTTCATTTTTACCCTTACATCCCTGGCACCATCAGGAGCTAGTATTTCATTGGGTCCGGCAAGATCTGTTTCGCTAAAACCTGTTAACCGGGCTTCGATAGATCTTTTAAACCCCGAGGGCTCATGGGTCCCGGAAACACCTCCGGAAGAAGATTGAATAACGACCTTGGAAGACGAAGACGAACCATCTATGTACTTGACTTCCAGAATATACGTATCTGTTGTTGAAGTTAAATGGCCGTCGTCAGCTATATAAAGATCAAATTCTGAGCTGAGAAGAAATGGAATTATGGAAAAACCTCCACCATCGTTCAGTTTTTTTCCACTTGTATCAATCACCAGAAGAGACCATTCTCCCGGATCCGGTGCAGAGTTCCAGGCTCTTCCACTCTCCTGGGATCTGATGGAAAATCCGGCTATGGCACCTACTCCTGAAATAGAAACATGAAACATGCCATCAGGTGATCCGTCGGGGTTATAACTGCCGTTCTTCCCTAAAAGGTCCTGATTCAGACCTGTATAAGTGAAACTTTGTATATCTCCCATTCCGGCAACAGACAAACAGGGAAACAATGACAGGAAACCTATGATCATAATTGATATTAACAACGCCCTGTTTTTCATCCTATACCTCCTTAATTTTTTTAGAAAAGGATACTTCAACCCCAATCTTGTTTACTTATTTGTCAGGTTAATTATACCAAGACCAGAATAATAAGGAATACTAGGGAAATATACAGAGTTATTTCCCATTAGATTCCATAGATATCTGAAATATTTCAGGAATTCTTTGACCCTCCCTTTGTATTCCATGAACAAAATATAATCGTTGAATTATGTATAATATATACATAGTTGTATATACAATTACGTCGTGATACTATCGCTCGGGTATGCTTGTGAATTTAATAATTTTTATGTCTGTTTATTCAGAAAAGTATGCTTTCCGGAACATTGGGAACCAAGGCTTGACCCTCCACGAAGAACAGACTTGAGAGTACCCATAGATCCCGATATTTAATTGCCTGGAAAACTGGGATAAAACAGGATCTCCAGGCTTCAAGTTATAGAAATATCTTTATTACACCTAAATTGTTTCAAGGGGGAGGAAAACATGGCGTACACGAAAGAAGAATTTGTGCAGAAGACGGAAGAGATCGTATCGCCCTGGAAGGAGAAGAAGGGCGGGCTTATCCCCATTCTTCAGGAGATCCAGGGTTATTTCGGTTATCTGCCGGAAGAGGCAATGCGTACCGTTTCCAGGGAACTCAAGATCCCGACTGCCGAGATCTACGGCGTTGCCACCTTTTACGCACAGTTCCACCTGTCTCCACGTGGAAGACACGTGATCAGGGTCTGCAGAGGAACTGCCTGCCACGTAAGGGGGAGCCTTAAAATCCTGGAAAGGGTCAAAGGCATAACAGGTATCCAGGAAAACGAAACTACCGATGATCTTCGTTTCACCATCGAGCCAGTGGCCTGTCTGGGAGCCTGCGGCCTCGCTCCTGTAATGGTGGTAGATGACCAGACCTTCGGAAGGCTTACCCCTGACAAAGTTCAGGGAATACTTGACAAGTTCGAGTAAGGAGGATGGCAATGGCTAAGATCAAGAGTCTTGACGATCTCCGTAAGATCAAGGAATCCTGCGGTGATCTGACCTCGACAAGAAGTACCGGCAACAAGACCGTTGTTATTGGAATGGGTACATGCGGCATAGCAGCAGGAGCCAGGGAGATAATGGACGAAGTTCTCAGGGAACTTGAAAGAAGAAGCATCCATGACGTGTCTGTCCAGACCACAGGCTGCATCGGAATGTGCCAGCAGGAACCCCTTCTTGATGTCATAATCCCCGGTAAGGAAAGAATAACCTACGGGAATGTCAGGAAAGAGGATGTCAGCAGGATCATAGCTGAACATGTCGTCAACGGCAGGATCGTGGAAGATCTTGCCATTGGGAAAGCTGACTAGGGGGGTCTGGAATTATGCCGATCTACAGATCTCATGTTCTTGTATGTACCGGAACCGGCTGTGCTTCCAGCGGTTCCCATGAAGTCATAGAAAAATTCAAATCGGAGATCGAAAAGAAGGGTCTCTCCGATGAGATCCTTGTTGTACCCACCGGTTGTCATGGAATGTGCGAGATGGGTCCCATCGTTGTTGTGTATCCTGAAGGTACCTTTTACTGCAGGGTATCACCTGAAGATGTGTCCGAAATAACAGAGGAACATCTTTACAAGGGAAGGATAGTGGAACGCCTTCTCTACACAGGGACCGAGGAAAAACCCAAGGTTCCCCATTACAAGGATATCCCCTTCTACGGGAAGCAGCACCGTGTGGCCCTTGCCAACTGTGGTTACATTAATCCGGACAGCATAGATGAATATATCAGCCGTGACGGCTACGTGGCCCTGGCAAAGGTTCTTAAAGAAATGACACCCGGTGATGTCATCGAAGAAGTAAAGACCTCGGGGCTCAGGGGCCGTGGAGGCGGCGGCTTCCCCACCGGTCTCAAGTGGAGCTTCTGCGCTAAATCTCAGGGCGACAAGAAGTATGTCATCTGTAATGCTGACGAAGGCGACCCGGGGGCATTCATGGACAGGTCGATCCTGGAAGGAGATCCCCATGCGGTCATCGAAGGCATGCTTATCGGAGCCTACGCCATGGGCGCCAACGAAGGCTACATATACTGTCGAGCCGAGTATCCCCTTGCCATAAAACATCTCAATACTGCCATCGCACAGGCCGAGGAATACGGCCTTCTGGGACAGAACATCCTTGGAACGGACTTCTCCTTCGATCTCCATGTCAAGGAGGGAGCAGGTGCCTTCGTATGCGGTGAAGAGACCGCCCTCATGGGGTCCATCGAGGGACAGAGAGGTATGCCAAGACCTAAACCCCCCTTCCCCGCAGTTAGCGGACTATGGGGCAAACCCACAAACATCAACAACGTGGAGACCTGGGCCGACGTTCCCCCCGTTCTTCGTAATGGAGGGGAGTGGTATGCCTCCATGGGCACGGAAAAATCCAAGGGGACCAAGGTCTTTGCACTGACGGGGAAGGTAAAACATACAGGACTTGTTGAAGTACCCATGGGGATAACCCTTCGCGAGGTAGTGATGGAGATAGGCGGGGGGATCCTGAACGACAAGAAATTCAAGGCTGTCCAGATCGGCGGACCTTCCGGAGGATGCCTTACCGAGGAACATCTAGATATACCCATAAGCTATGAGTCCCTTGCAGAGGTAGGGGCAATAATGGGTTCAGGTGGCCTGGTCGTAATGGACGAGGACAACTGCATGGTCGATGTATCAAAGTTTTTCCTGGAGTTCACCCAGGCCGAGTCCTGCGGTAAATGCGTTCCATGCAGGGAAGGAACAAAAAAAATGCTCGATATCCTTACCCGCATGACAGAGGGGAAAGGTGTCCCGGGTGACATCGAGAAACTTGAATATCTGGCAAAAATGATTAAAGAAACATCTCTTTGCGGACTTGGTCAGACCGCTCCCAACCCTATACTCACTACTATCAGGTACTTCAGGGACGAGTACGAAGCCCACATTTATGAAAAAAGATGTCCTGCCGGTGCATGTGTAGCCCTTACAAGCTATGTAATAGACCCGGAAAAATGCATTGGTTGCACTAAATGCGCCCGGGTCTGTCCAGTTCAGGCCATTTCGGGAGAAGTAAAGAAACCACATAGGATCGATACGGAAAAGTGTATCAAATGCGGCGCCTGCGCAGAGGCCTGTCCTGTGACGGCCATTTCCCGAAACTAAATAGGAGGTAATGGAAACCATGCAAGGTATCGAAATGATAATAAATGGCAAGAAGATCTTTGCCGAGCCCGGCATGACAATCCTGCAGGCTGCCCGGGCTAACGGCATTCATATCCCCACACTCTGCGACCACCCGGCCCTTAAATCAGCCGGAGCCTGCAGAGTATGTCTCGTTGAGCTGGAAGGAAGCAACAAACTCCTCCCCTCATGCACAACCCCGGCTGCTTCAGGAATGGTTATTTATACCCATTCCCACCGAGTAATAGAGGCTCGAAGGGCTGTAGTTGAACTTATTTTGATCAGACATCCCCTGGACTGTTTCTCCTGCCCGAGCAACGGGAAGTGTGAACTACAGGATGTAGCCTACGAACTTGGGATCAAGGAATCCCGTTTTGCCGATGAAGGCGACACTTGCAGGAACTATCCCCTGGAAAATGCCAATCCCTTCTACGTAAGGGATCTTAACAAGTGTATCCTTTGCGGCCGCTGCATACGGACCTGTGACAGTCTGGCCCAGTATCATGCCATAGACTTCCAGAACCGGGGTATAAAAACAATGGTTCAGACACCGGTAGGGGTCGACCTGGAACACTCAGACTGCACTTTCTGTGGACAGTGTGTTCAGATGTGCCCTGTGGGTGCCCTGTCTGAAAAAACAGCTATGGGACAAGGCCGCCCCTGGGAAATGTCTTCTGTCAAAACCATCTGCTCCTACTGTGGTGTAGGCTGCGAACTTAATATCCAGGTCAACGACAAAACCGGCCGAATAGCCAATGTCAAAACCGACTATTCGAGTAAAACATCCCTGAACGAAGGCCGTTGCTGTGTAAAAGGCAGATTCGCATGGCAGTTCGTTCACAGCGAGGATAGACTTACCCAGCCTCTGATCAGGAAAGATGGAGCCTTTCACGAATCTACCTGGGACGAAGCCCTGAACTTTATCGTAAGTCGAATGGATAATATCAGGAAAGATTTTGGCCCTGATTCAATAGGTTTCTTCTCCTCTGCCCGCTGCACAAACGAAGAAAACTACCTGGTACAGAGAATGGCCAGAGAGGTGATCGGAACAAACAACGTTGACCATTGTGCCCATTTGTGACACAGTGCCACAGTCAAGGGTCTCGTTGAGACCCTCGGAAGCGGTGCAATGACAAATGATTTCAAATCTATCAAAGAAGCCGATGTTATCTTTGTCATTGGCTCGAACACTACAGAAACGCACCCCGTTATAGGATCATGGATCAAGGAGCGAACACGAAACGGAGCAAAGCTGATCGTCTGTGACCCACGTAAGATCGAACTCGCAGAACGTGCAGATATACACATCCGCCAGAAAAGCGGCACTGATGTGGCTCTTATTAACGGGATCATGCATGTCATCCTCAGGGACAATCTTCACAATAAAGCATTTGTAGAAGAAAGAGTAGAGAATTTCGAAGCACTCGAATCAATGGTGAGCACATATACTCCAGAAAGAACCAGCGAAATTACCGGCATCCCTTCTGCTATGATAGAAAAGGCCGCAAGGATCTATGCACAGGGACCAAACTCCGCCATATTCTACACAATGGGCATTACACAGCATATTACCGGCACCAATAACGTCCGTACCCTTGCGAATCTGGCTCTGCTCTGCGGCATGCTTGGCCGTCCTGGTACAGGAGTCAACCCGCTTCGGGGACAGAATAACGTCCAGGGAGCCTGTGATATGGGCTGCCTTCCGAATGTTGTTACGGGTTACCAGAAAGTTACGGATTCCGATATTCGGGAAAAGATGAACTCTCTCTGGAACGGAGCAGATATCCCATCCAACCCAGGGCTTACCGTCATGAAAATGATGGAAGGTGCAGGTAAGGGAGAATTAAAAGCACTCTACATAATGGGCGAAAATCCAATGGTCACCGATCCTGATACAAATCATGTCAGACATTGCCTGGGCAATCTGGATCTTCTCGTAGTACAGGATATATTCCTTACCGAAACAGCACAGATGGCTGACGTAATCCTTCCTGCTGCCTGCTGGGGAGAAAAGGACGGAACTTTTACTAATACCACACGTGCTGTCCAGCGGGTTCGCAAAGCTGTTGAATCACCTGGAGAAGCTCGTCCAGACTGGGAAATCCTTACCGATCTCGCCCAGAGATTCGGAGCGGCATGGAACTTCAACAGTTCATCTGAGGTTTTTGAAGCCATTGCGGAATGCACTCCCAGTTACGCGGGGATAAGCTATTCTCGCCTTGAAGAAGGTTCCCTGGCCTGGCCATGTCCTACACCGGATCACCCGGGAACGCCCATTCTTCACACGACTAAATTTGCCAGACCCAATGGTAAAGGCTACTTCTCTCCCTGTGAATGGCAGGCTCCCCACGAGTGGCCGGATGATGATTATCCATTCCTCGCAACTACAGGAAGACTTCTTTACCATTACCATTCCGGAAGCATGTCCAGGCGCAGTTCACCCGCTGAGTTCATCAAGGAACTCTATGTGGAGATCAACCCTGAGGATGCACTGGAGATAAACATAGAAGAAGGCAGAACCGTTCGTGTAACCTCCCGTCGTGGAACTGTGGAAGGTAAAGCAAAGATCACAGACCGTGTAGCACCAGGGATGATATTCCTTCCCTTCCATTTCAGTGAAGCTTCTGCAAATGTGCTGACAGCAGCGGTCACCGATCCGGATTCAGACACTCCTGCCTACAAGATAAGTGCTGTTAATATAGAAAAAGTTACCGAAGAGAATTCAGGTAAAATACCTGCCCCACATACCATCATCCTGGATTCCGATACTCACGACTCCAAGGTCTGCAGTGTTAATGCTGAAAAAGCATAAAGAAAAAGATTAGGCTCCAATCATAAGGGGAAGGGAAGTTCCCTTCCCCATCATTTTGAGTTTATAAAACAATTTTTTTAGGGAGGAATAATACTTATGAGCTTCAAAACTCCGATCGAGTTGGCAAAAGCCGCATGTACCGCATCCCAGGCAAAAAGCAAATGGTCAGTATCCCAGATGTTAATATTGGGAATCCTTGCTGGAGCTTACATAGCTTTTGCAGGTTATTTATGCACTGTTGTAACTCAAGATATGGCAAAATACATGGGAGTGGGTTTCACCAAATTCATGGGTGGAGCTGTTTTCTCTGTCGGACTCATGCTCGTGGTTATAGCTGGTGCCGAACTTTTCACAGGCAACTGCATGATGCCATTGGGAAGCCTGGCTGGCTGTACCCCCTTGAAGGGTATCCTTCGCAACTGGTTCTGGGTATATATCGCTAACTTCATTGGCTCCATCCTTATTGCTATACTGATCTATAATACCGGACTCTGGCACGGACCGGTAGGTGTAAATGCCTTAAAGATAGCCGCTGGGAAGATGTCTTTGCCTATGGGGCAGGCATTCTTTCGAGGTCTCCTCTGTAACTGGATCGTCGTACTCGCAGTCTGGATGTCTATGGCTGCCACAGACGTTATCGGCAAGATATTTGCATGTTTCTTCCCCATCATGCTCTTCGTAGCCTCAGGTTTTGAACACAGCATAGCCAATATGTACTTCATGGCTATGGGACTGTTCGTACGTGGCAGCGAAGCCATCGTCTCTGCAGCAAACCTGGCACCAGAAAAACTGGCCTCAGTAACGTGGGGAGGTTTCATCCATAATCTGGTTCCAGTTACCCTCGGTAACATGGTGGGCGGCATTCTCTTTGTGGCAGTATTCTATTTCCTGGTCTACAAAGAAAAACTTGAGAAACTGGATTAACGTGAATTCTGAAGTCCAGGAAAAACCTTTCGGCGGATGCGGGATTATTCCTGCCTCCGCCATTATTCTAGGCGGTGGAAAAGGAAGACGTATTGGCGGAAATAAACTTTTTCTGTCCGTCGATGAAACACTTCTTATCGAAAGAGTGATCTGTCGCCTCTCTGGCTGGTTCAATGAAATCATTATTGCAGTTGGGTCGAAGGACAAAGAAACTCTGGAAAATGTTCTGAATCCAGCAAGAAAACATTGGAATCTGAGGATCGTTGTGGATGCCCATCCTGGGAACGGGCCTCTGGAAGGTCTTGCAACCGGGCTTGAGAACATCCGGACTGAATGGGCTTTTGCAATAGGATGTGATATGCCGGATGTCAAGGAAGCTGTACTGAGATCCATGTGGCGGTCAAAGGAGGCAGACAGTTCCATAATATGCGCCCGCCTTAATGGTTTCATTGAACCCCTGCACGCCTTTTACAAAACATCCTGTATTCCAGCAATTCGAAACAGCCTCTTCCTGGAAAAACGAAAACTAACGTCCTTTTACGGGGACGTTAGTGTAACCATAGTTCCCGAGGATGCTCTGAGGGTACTACCTGGATACAGGCGTTCCTTCAGAGGCATTAACACACCCGAGGAGCTTCGAAATCTTATAAACCCCCGGCTCCCTTGACTTTTTGAGAGACCTTTATACGCTCGGGGAAACTATAAACATTGAACCGTCCGTTCCTGGCAAAGCCGATCAGGGTTATTCCACCCTTGACCGCGGCATCAACTCCTGAAGCCGTTACTGCAGAAACACTCGCAAGCATGGGTATACCCGAACCGATTGCCTTGTAAACCATATCAGCTGGCAGCCTTCCTGATACGGCCATAAAACATTTCCCCATTTCTATTCCGTGAGCAAGGGCCCATCCTATTGACTTGTCCACAGCATTATGCCTTCCTATGTCTTCTACTCGAAAAAGAATCTCTCCCTCAATCGAAGCCAAAAGAACAACATGAACACCCCCTGTTCGAATAAACAGCGACGAATCAGCCAATTCTTCAACTGCCTTTATCAATATCGAAGGGGAAACGCTCCATTTAACATCGAGTGGACATGGAAAAGCTTTTATAAGTGAAGTTCCCTCGATCAATCTGGTAGATGCTGTATGTATCATTTTATTTGTAAGGGTAATACCTGTCTTCTTCACATTTCGAAAAACACAGATCCTATCCTTTATAACAGTAATTCGGTCTACATCATCAAGGGAAGTTATCATTCCACGGCATGCAAGATGTCCCAGTGCCCAATATTTCTCGTTTCCCGGGGATAGGATCACCGATACCTCTTCCTGACCATCCACTTCCAGAATAAAGGGTCTCTCCTCCATAACCTCGTCCATCCTCCTTTCCCTGGAACCGGAAGAATAGATCCTGAGGATTTCAACGTTACGAATAGCTGACTCCAGCATAATCCCCTCCTGTCGAATCGTATTTCCTGAAGTGAGAGCACTTATCTGAGCCATAATAATATATTAAAGATCTTTCAATGGCCAATATTGAACAGGATCAAGTCACAAATAAAATGACAACTCCAGACATCAAAGACATTGCTAGAGCACGTTGCTCCCCTGGCATAACGAGGCCTTACTGCCATATGGTCTTGCTGAAGTGATATTTTTATTCAGCAGTTGCATACACATGAAATATTCATCCTGCTTTTCAGGTTGTATTTTTGTATAATATATCCATCCTTGTACAGGCAATTACATCATGTTAACATTGCCAGAACGTTATTGTGAATAGAATCTTTTTCAGTGACCTTCATCGTTTTACTATAATATCCTTCAAAAAACGTTGTTATCGTTTTAGTGAGTAAACGAGATAGCATTTATCGGTAGATTTTTCCAGTTCTCTGTTAAATGTAAATGGTCGTCTTATTTTCAAGAAAGTGAAAATCATCACATTATTCTATATACCAATGCGATTAAGGAGGAAAACATGGCGTACACGAAAGAAGAATTTGTGCAGAAGACGGAAGAGATCGTATCGCCCTGGAAGGAGAAGAAGGGCGGGCTTATCCCCATTCTTCAGGAGATCCAGGGTTATTTCGGTTATCTGCCGGAAGAGGCAATGCGTACCGTTTCCAGGGAACTCAAGATCCCGACTGCCGAGATCTACGGCGTTGCCACCTTTTACGCACAGTTCCACCTGTCTCCACGTGGAAGACACGTGATCAGGGTCTGCAGAGGAACTGCCTGCCACGTAAGGGGGAGCCTTAAAATCCTGGAAAGGGTCAAAGGCATAACAGGTATCCAGGAAAACGAAACTACCGATGATCTTCGTTTCACCATCGAGCCAGTGGCCTGTCTGGGAGCCTGCGGCCTCGCTCCTGTAATGGTGGTAGATGACCAGACCTTCGGAAGGCTTACCCCTGACAAAGTTCAGGGAATACTTGACAAGTTCGAGTAAGGAGGATGGCAATGGCTAAGATCAAGAGTCTTGACGATCTCCGTAAGATCAAGGAATCCTGCGGTGATCTGACCTCGACAAGAAGTACCGGCAACAAGACCGTTGTTATTGGAATGGGTACATGCGGCATAGCAGCAGGAGCCAGGGAGATAATGGACGAAGTTCTCAGGGAACTTGAAAGAAGAAGCATCCATGACGTGTCTGTCCAGACCACAGGCTGCATCGGAATGTGCCAGCAGGAACCCCTTCTTGATGTCATAATCCCCGGTAAGGAAAGAATAACCTACGGGAATGTCAGGAAAGAGGATGTCAGCAGGATCATAGCTGAACATGTCGTCAACGGCAGGATCGTGGAAGATCTTGCCATTGGGAAAGCTGACTAGGGGGGTCTGGAATTATGCCGATCTACAGATCTCATGTTCTTGTATGTACCGGAACCGGCTGTGCTTCCAGCGGTTCCCATGAAGTCATAGAAAAATTCAAATCGGAGATCGAAAAGAAGGGTCTCTCCGATGAGATCCTTGTTGTACCCACCGGTTGTCATGGAATGTGCGAGATGGGTCCCATCGTTGTTGTGTATCCTGAAGGTACCTTTTACTGCAGGGTATCACCTGAAGATGTGTCCGAAATAACAGAGGAACATCTTTACAAGGGAAGGATAGTGGAACGCCTTCTCTACACAGGGACCGAGGAAAAACCCAAGGTTCCCCATTACAAGGATATCCCCTTCTACGGGAAGCAGCACCGTGTGGCCCTTGCCAACTGTGGTTACATTAATCCGGACAGCATAGATGAATATATCAGCCGTGACGGCTACGTGGCCCTGGCAAAGGTTCTTAAAGAAATGACACCCGGTGATGTCATCGAAGAAGTAAAGACCTCGGGGCTCAGGGGCCGTGGAGGCGGCGGCTTCCCCACCGGTCTCAAGTGGAGCTTCTGCGCTAAATCTCAGGGCGACAAGAAGTATGTCATCTGCAATGCTGACGAAGGCGACCCGGGGGCATTCATGGACAGGTCGATCCTGGAAGGAGATCCCCATGCGGTCATCGAAGGCATGCTTATCGGAGCCTACGCCATGGGCGCCAACGAAGGCTACATATACTGTCGAGCCGAGTATCCCCTTGCCATAAAACATCTCAATACTGCCATCGCACAGGCCGAGGAATACGGCCTTCTGGGACAGAACATCCTTGGAACGGACTTCTCCTTCGATCTCCATGTCAAGGAGGGAGCAGGTGCCTTCGTATGCGGTGAAGAGACCGCCCTCATGGGGTCCATCGAGGGACAGAGAGGTATGCCAAGACCTAGACCCCCCTTCCCCGCAGTTAGCGGACTATGGGGCAAACCCACAAACATCAACAACGTGGAGACCTGGGCCGACGTTCCCCCCGTTCTTCGTAATGGAGGGGAGTGGTATGCCTCCATGGGCACGGAAAAATCCAAGGGGACCAAGGTCTTTGCACTGACGGGGAAGGTAAAACATACAGGACTTGTTGAAGTACCCATGGGGATAACCCTTCGCGAGGTAGTGATGGAGATAGGCGGAGGGATCCTGAACGACAAGAAATTCAAGGCTGTCCAGATCGGCGGACCTTCCGGAGGATGCCTTACCGAGGAACATCTAGATATACCCATAAGCTATGAGTCCCTTGCAGAGGTAGGGGCAATAATGGGTTCAGGTGGCCTGGTCGTAATGGACGAGGACAACTGCATGGTCGATGTAGCAAAGTTCTTCCTGGAATTCACCCAGGCCGAGTCCTGCGGAAAGTGTACACCCTGCAGGGAAGGTACAAAACAGATGCTGCTTCTCCTGGATAAAATAACCAGGGGAGAAGGAACCCTTGAGGACCTTGTTACCCTTGAAAACCTGGCGCAGATGGTCAAGGACATGTCCCTCTGTGGACTTGGTCAGACTGCTCCGAACCCTGTTCTTACAACTCTCCGGTACTTCAGGGACGAGTACGAAGCCCATATTAATGAAAAACGCTGTCCTGCCGGTGCCTGCACAAAACTCGTACGTTTTGTAATAGACCCTGAAGCGTGCAAGAAATGCGGCCTCTGCGCAAGGAACTGTCCTGTCAAATGTATAACAGGGGACAGACAGACTCCATATTTCATCGATCAGGATGCGTGCATCAAGTGCGGCACATGTTATGAGAAGTGTCCCTTCGATGCCATATCGAAAGAATAGGGTCCAGGGAGGTAAAATGATGAGCGAGATCACTTTGATCATAGACGGAAAAACTTGTAAGGGCCTCCAGGGGGACACTATCCTTGAGGTTGCCCGCAGAAATGATACCTATATACCTACCCTCTGCTACCTGAAAGGTCTTTCTCCTTCGGGAGCATGCCGTATGTGCGTAGTCGAGGTAGAGGGAAGCAACAAACTTCTTACCTCATGTACAACCCCTGCTCAGGACGGTATGGTAGTAAGTACAAAGACAGATAAATTGTTCAACTACAGAAAACAGATACTGGAACTCCTCTTCGCTGGAAGAAACCACTTCTGTATGTTCTGTTCCCAGAGCGGAGACTGTGAACTCCAGACTCTTGCCATTGAACATGGAATGGACAGTGTTAGGTATCCCTATCTCTATCACGATTTTGAAAACGACGCTACTTCAGCTGATCTTCAAATGGATCATAACCGTTGCATACTCTGTGGCAGATGCATCCGAATGTGTGCAGAAAAAGTGGGAGCACATACCCTTGATCTCAAGAAAAGAGGCTGGAGCGCAAGTGTGATCTCAGATCTGGGAGAGATGATGGGAGACAGCGAAACCTGCATAAACTGCGGAGCCTGTGCACAGGTCTGTCCTACCGGTACCATCACCATACGGGAGTTTGTCTACAGGGGAAGAAGGCATGATTGCGACGAAGTTGTGGAAAGTATCTGCCCCATGTGTTCAGTCGGTTGTGAGATAAAGGGCTACGTCCGCACTGGAAGCATTGCAAGAGTTGAAGGTTCAAATGCAGAAGGTCCTGACGGAGGACAGCTCTGTCATAAGGGCAGATGGGGGCTTCCGGAATCAACAGAAAGAGAGCGTCTTTCTGTTCCAATGATCCGGGAAGGTTCCACATTCAGGGAAGCATCCTGGGATGAAGCCCTTACCAAGGCTGCCTTGAAGATGAAAGATGCTTGGAGTAAATCGAAGGCTGGGGCAATACTCTCCGGTCTTCATACTGATGAAGAACTTACCCTTTATAGCGATGTCTTCAAGAATTCTCTAAACCTCAAATACATCGACTGTTTTTCAGGAGATGTTCTGAGAGGTTTCAAGAAAGGATTTCAACCTTTTGTGGAACAGGGTGTCCATCCCTTTACCGCTGCTCATAACATCCTGGAGAGCGACATGATCCTGACCATAGAAGCGGACCCCCAGGATGAAGCTCCGGTAGTTGCAAGCTACATCCGCGTAGCAACTATCCAGAAAGAAGCAAAACTGGCAAACATCTGCGATTGCACTACACCCTTCAAGGGAATCACAGATGTGGATATCAGATCTGACAGAAAAGAGGTCAGGAAAATTCTTTTACAGCTTGTCCAGGCGGTAAGCGATGGATCTGAGATCACTGGTAATCCTGAACTGAATACCCTTGCCAGGATGCTCGAAAAAGCAGAGAAACCCGTACTGATCCTTGGCGGCAAACTGGCAGATGAAGCCGCAAATATTACAGCGGCTACAAACCTCGCAATTGCATCCAGGGCTTTCTTTGCAGATGGTCTTGGGATCGTACCCATGGTGAGAAGCGGCAATAGTCTGGCCGCCATTAACACAGTTCTGGGAGAAGAAGCCTGGCTTGAGACAGCAGATATTGACTGTCTCTATGTCTCTTCCACAGGACTTGTTCCTGAAGCCCCGCAATCTCTTGAGGCAATGAGCATGGCCCGATTCTGCGTTGTACAGACCCCGTTCATGGTTCATCCCCTGGTGAACATGGCAGATATCCTTCTCCCGGCACCGGCATGGTATGAGAGAAGTGGACACTTCTGTACCATAGAAGGCGAACGGAGAAGACTCAATGTGATAGTCCGCCCGCAGAAGGATCTTAAGGGACTATCAGAAATATTCAACACCATTACTGATAAAATGGGAATTTCCATTGCCAGTTCAGAGGTAAGGCCCTGTGAAAATATCTTCACGAACCAGGTCCCACCCGAAAAGGCTCAGATGGCTGTCCTGGAGGAGGTGTAGGAAATGACGAAACCAAAAATTGCTACTACCTGGCTCGAGGCCTGTGCTGGATGTCACATGTCCTTCCTTGATATTGACGAGCGTATCGTCGATCTTCTCGATGCCGTTGAACTTACTTCAACACCTATCACTGATATAAAAGAAATACCCCAGGTCGATGTTGGAGTTATTTCCGGTGCTTTAGGTAACGAAGAAGAATTGCATATAGCTGAGAAAATGCGAAAACAGTGCAAAATTCTCATAGCATGGGGAGATTGTGCGGTATTTGGCGGAATTAATTGTATGAGGAATTTCATGGATGCCAGTGAAGTCCTTAACGAAGGATATAAAAACGGAGTCAGCACTGTAAATCCCGAAGGGATTATTCCGGGAGGAGACGTACCAGCCCTTCTGCCGAAGGCTATACCCATCGATTACAAGGTCAAGGTCGACGTTTACGTGCCCGGGTGTCCTCCCGATCCCGACACCATCCTCTACGTCTTCCAGGAAATTCTCCAGGGGAGAATTCCCAAAGTTCCTGTTGACATGATGCGGTACGACTAGGAGGAATTGAAAATGAAAAATAACACAACGACAAGAACTATAGAAGTAAATCCAGTCACCCGTATCGAGGGTCACGGCAAGATCACAGTAGCCCTCAGAGAAGACGGACAGGTTGATAATGCCAGGTTTCACGTAACCCAGTTCAGGGGATTTGAAGTCTTCTCCAGGGGTAGGGATTTCAGAGAAATGCCTGTTATTACCCCAAGAATATGTGGGATCTGCCCTGTTAGCCACCATCTGGCATCGGCCAAGGCATGCGATGCCATTCTGGGGGTTCAGATAACACCGACCGCCCATAAGCTTCGAGAACTTATGCACATGGGACAGTTCATTCAATCCCATGCCTTGAGTTTTTTCCATCTTTCAAGCCCGGATATTCTCTTCGGATTCGACGCAGATCCTGCTATAAGGAATGTGGTCGGAGTGGCTCAGAAATATCCCGAACTTGCACTGGTTGGAATAGGCATGAGGAAGTATGGACAGGAGATCATCAAAACCCTGGGCAGCAAAAAAGTACATCCGTGGCACAGCATCCCCGGAGGTGTCAACAGAAGCCTTAAGACTACAGAGAAGGATGAGATCCTCAAGGGTATACCCGCCCTTAAGGAAAAACTTAAAGAGACAATAGGACTGGTTAAGGACTATCTTTCCCAAAACCATGAACTGGCAAGAACTTTTGCTACGCTTGAAAGTTCTTACCTTGGCCTGGTTAATGGAGGCAAGCTTGAACTTTACGATGGAGATATCCGCCTCCGGAGCCCACGAGGAAGGATAACAGATGAATTTGCCAACAAAGACTACTATAAATATCTGGGAGAACATGTAGAAAGCTGGAGTTATCTGAAGTTCCCCTTCTATCGCTCTCTCGGTTTCCCCCATGGATCATACAGGGTAGGACCTCTTGGAAGGGTTAATGCCTGTGACGACTTCTCTACTCCTGAAGCATCTGCAGAACTTGCAGAATTCCGTTCAATGACCGATGATGGGGTTGTACACTACACACTGTACTATCATTATGCCAGGCTTATGGAAATTCTTTACGCTTTTGAACGCACGGAGGAACTTCTCAATGATCCGGATATCACCGGTAGTGACCTGCGTGTAACCTCAACCAACCTTCAGCCCGAAGGTATAGGTGTTATCGAGGCACCCAGAGGTACCCTTATCCATCATTATGAGGTCAACGATAAAGGGGCTATCGAAAAGGTAAACCTTATTGTTGCTACTGGACATAATAATTATGCAATGAACAAGGGTGTTGAAATGGTAGCCAGAGAATTCATCAAAGGCCCGGATATCAAGGAAGGCGTTCTCAACCGTATGGAACACGTCATCCGCTGCTATGACCCATGTCTCTCCTGCTCGACTCATGCTGTAGGCAAAATGCCTCTTATGGTAACTGTTGTTGACCATAAGGGAAAAGAACTAACACGCATCGAGAAACACTGAGCATAATACGCTGTAAAAAAAGGGGGCCAGTTTCAACCTGGCCCCTTATTTATTTTTGAGAGGTGAAAAGATGAAAGTCCTCGTTGCGGGCTATGGCAATCCCTTTCGTGAAGATGACAGGCTCGGCCATGAACTGGCACCCCTTGTTTGTGAATTTCTTATATCAAAGGGAGTAGAAGCTGAAACGTGGATAGAACAGCAATTGCTCCCGGAGATCGTAGAGGATCTGAGAGATAAGGATCTTGCTATATTTATAGATGCCTCTGCCGAAGGTCTGCCTGAAGGATTTCTCCTTGAGGTAATGAAACCTGATCCGAATATAGAAGGCCTGAACATTCACTCCATGGGTCCAGCCTGGGTCCTTCACCTCATGGAATCCTTAAAAATACCTTATCCGGAAACTTTACTTCTTTCTGTCAGCGGACACTCCTTTGATTTTAAAGAAGAGATAACCCCTATCTGCAGGGAAAGGATGGAACGAGCCTTTCATTCCTTTAAGGAACTATGGGAAAAGAGATACTCCCCCTGCTAAACCGGGGGAGTATCTCTTTTTATCTTGCTATACCAACAAGTTCACCCAGATCGAAAAGACCTTTTTCTTCAAGATAATCTGAAAGACCATTGCATATCCTTGCAGGAGTTTCAAAGTCGATGAACATCGCCGTTCCGATCTCAACAGCGGAAGCTCCAGCCATTATCATGGCCAGACAGTCCTGATAACTGATTACACCTCCGCAACCGACAATGGGTATATTTACAGTAGACGCTACATCCCATACAGCTTTGAGAGCAAGGGGGAAAATAGCAGGTCCGGAAAGGCCAGCACAGGTCCTTTCAAAAACGGGCCTTGCAGTCCTTGTATCGATAGCCATACCAAGCCACGTATTAGCTACTACAAGCGCATCTGCACCAGCGTCCTCTGCAGCTGATGCCACACCCATGATATCGGGAGACTGAGGGGTAAGTTTTACCCATAGGGACCCCTTCCAGAATTCTCTTGCAAGAGATACAGCCTGGGCTGCACTTTCAGGAAAAAGCCCCCAGCACATTCCCCCATCATCAACATTCGGACAGGAAACGTTCAGTTCCACTGCCGGAATGATCTCCCTGATTTCATTAAGCCTTTTCAGGGTAGCCTCTGTTTCTGCAGGTCGTTCCACTGCAACATTAACGACAAAAGGTAATCCACTTTTTCTCACAATGGGAAGATATTCTTTAATAAAGGTATCTACTCCACCATTCTGGAGGCCTATACTGTTGAGCATTCCCGAAGGTGTTTCCCAGACCCTGGTACCCGGATTGCCGATCCGGGGTTCAAGAGTAACTGCCTTGGTAGATAACGCACCTACTCCTTTCAGGCGTTCACGAGACCATAGTTCCTCTTCATAGGGCCAGACCCCTGATGCGATTACGATAGGAGAATCAAGGAGGACTCCACCGATATTGACGCAGAGGGATTTATCCTTTGAGGTCATCCCAGCATACCTCCTCTGCAGAAAAAACGGGCCCATCAACACAGACCCTTTTTTTGCCCTTCAGGGTGTTGATTACACATCCCTGACATCCTCCCATTCCACAAGCCATACGGGTTTCCAGACTGACCCTGATCCTCTCTCTTCCCCTGGTATATTTCTCTCCTATGACTCTCATCATGGGAATGGGACCACATGTCCAGATCTCTTCCTCTGGAGATAATTCCTCAACCAGACCATTAAGGACTGTCCCCTTTTCACCGATACTGCCATCCTCAGAAAAAAACCTTACTTCCGGTATCAGCTGTTTAATCCACTCACAGAATGGGTACCATGAACAGTCTGCAACACCAAGGATAAAATCTTTCCCAATATTTTCAGGTATTCTATTATATGCAAAGATCAGAGGAGCTGCCCCGAGGGCTCCTGCCACCATAGTAACCCTTGTTGAAGATGGCGATCCGAAACCGTTCCCCATTGGACCTCTCAGGGAAAGAATTTCACCTGGAAGAATCCTGGATAACAATTCTGTCATTCTGCCCACTACCTGAAAACATATGGAAACATCATCTCCCTCTGCAGAAGAAACTGCCAGAGGCCTTCCCAGAAGAGGATCATATCTGTTCGGGAAGCGGACCATTATGAATTGCCCGGGTCTCACCAGTCTGGATATGACGGGACAGACAATGCGTATGTAAAAAACAGTTTCTGTTATCTGTCTTATATCCCTTACGGTACCTTTGAAGTCACCAGCAGGGATGGATGATCCACCATCACACATATTATTCGACTCCCGAATACACTATTCGGCCTTCAATCATAGTAAGGGTTGTCCATCCGGAAAGGAGTTCGCCCCTCCAGGGACAGTTTCTGGCCTTGCTTTTCCATTGAGCCAGGTCAACCGTTCTGGATTCGTCAAGATCAAGGACAGTAATATCCGCTATACAACCTTCTTCCAGCCTTCCAAGCTCCGTCTTCCAGGGATCGGGAAGGAGTTGGGCTGGACAACGGGTAAAGAGGGAAAGCAGCATGGCAAGGTCAACGGGTTTGCCCAGTTTTATCCATGTATCAAATACCACTGCTACAGAACATTCAAGAGATGCGATCCCGAAAGGAGACTCCTGGAAGGGAACATCCTTTTCATCTTCATGCCATGGGGCGTGATCTGTAATTATTGCATCTACAACCCCTTGGGATAAATACTTCCAAAGAGCTTTAACATCATCTTTACTCCTAAGAGGAGGGTTAACCTTGTAGACGGAATCAAATTTACTTACCATTACATGATTTTCGTCCAGAGATAGATGATGAGCGGTAACATCACAGGTAACGGGGAGTCCTTCATTTTTTGCAGAACTTATAGCTTCCATGGCCATTCTGGTGCTTACGTGGGTGAAGTGGATAGGAGATCCTGTTTCCCTGCATAGAGCGATACCCTTTGCTATATCTATATATTCCGCAGAAGCTGGCATTCCCTTAAGACCGCTCAGAGAAGAGGCAAGACCATCATTCACCTGCCCTTTTGCAGTAAGATAGGGATCTTCCGGATGCTCCATGATCCTGACATCCATATCTCTTGTATAAAGCAGCGCTGTTCTCATGAGATCGGTATTGGCAAGGGGAGAACCATCATCTGTAAAAAAAACGGCTCCTGCCCTGGCCATTTTGCCAAGTTCTGCCATTAATTCTCCCTTTCTTTCCCTACTTACACAGCCCGAAGGAAGAACTCTTGCTCCTGCTGTCTTTGCTCCTTTTGAATTTACATATTCGATCATGGGAGCATTATCAACTGGAGGATCCGTGTTGGGCATAACGACAACTGTGGAATACCCGCCAGCGGCGGCGGCCCTGGAACCGGACTGTATATCCTCCCGCCATTCAAAACCAGGATCCCTGAAGTGAACATGGATATCTATAAAGCCAGGACATATAATCTTCCCACTAACATCAAATTCGGTGACTCCCTCTTTTTCTATAGAGGGTGCTATCCTGCTGACCCTTCCTTCTTCAATCAGGACATCGGCCGTTCCTTGTAATATATTTTTACCGTCAAATATGGTTCCACCCTTCAACAGGATCATTATTTGCCACCTCCAACACATAGATATAGAAGGGCCATACGAACAGCCACACCGCTGCGGACCTGCTCGAGAATAATACTCTGATTCCCATCAGCAATTTCGGATGCTATCTCTACTCTCCTGTTAATCGGGCCAGGATGCATTACCAGGGCATCAGGTCTGGCGAATTTCAACAGATCCTCAGTAGCACCATATCTGACATGATATTCATCCAGAGAAGGAATAAGACCCTGCTTCTGTCTTTCCTGCTGGATCCTCAGAAGGTAAACCATATTAGAGTCTTTCAGCGCAACTTCTGGGACAGGTTCATATTCCGCTCCAAGACATGAAATATCCCTTGGCATGAGTGTAGCCGGACCTGAAAGGACAACATTTACTCCCATTTTGGAAAAGGCCTTTATATCAGATCTTGCCACTCTGCTATGGAGAACATCTCCAACAATGACCATTTTTGCACCTTCCAGAGATCCAAGTTTCTTCCAGGCTGAGTGTAAATCAAGAAGAGCCTGGGTAGGGTGACCGTGGGTGCCGTCTCCTGCATTAAATACAGAAGCTTTTCTCAACTTTCTAGCAAGATAGTCAGCAGCTCCCACTGCCCCATGTCTCATTACTACAGCATCAGCCCCCATTGATTCCAAAGTCCACGCAGTATCCCTCAGAGTTTCACCTTTGCTCACACTAGATCCGGAAGCTGACCAGTTTACGACGTCTGCACTCAGCATTTTCTCTGCAAGTTCAAAGGAAACCCTTGTTCGCGTAGAGGGTTCAAAGAAGAAGTTAACTATCATTTTGCCTCTTAAGGCCGGTACTTTCTTGATAGGCCGATTAAGAAGCTCTTCCATATAGTTAGCCTGTTCCAGAAAAAGGGAAAGTTCTTCTCTGGTCCAGTCATCAAGATCAAGAAGGCATTTATGTCTCCAGTTCAATCCACCTGCACCTCACTTTCTTCTGTAATAACGACCTGGTCCTTGCCATCCAGTTCTTCCATAAACACCTCAACCATCTCATTTCGGGAAGTCGGAATGACCTTACCTACATAATCCGCCTGGATAGGAAGTTCCCTGTGTCCCCTGTCAACAAGTATCACAAGCTGCACGTTATCCGGTCTGCCAAGATCCATGAGAGCATCAAGGGCAGCGCGGATAGTCCTTCCGGTATAAAGAACATCATCAACAAGGATCAGTTTCTTACCTGCGATATCTACGGGAATGGAAGTACTGTGAACTACGGGCTGTTCAAGAAGGGTGGGGATATCATCCCTGTAAAGGGTTATATCAAGTTCGCCTGTAGGAACTTTCACTCCTTCTATATCTTTAAGGAGCTCCTTGAGTCTGCATGCAAGATATACACCCCTTCTCTGGATCCCGAGAAGGACTACATCTTCAAGCCCCCTGTTCCTTTCTATGATCTCAATTGCTATTCTCCTTAATACTCTCTTCATATCTTCTTCGTTCATGATGTGTGCTTTCTCTATATAGACCAAAAGTACACCCTCTTTCCTGGAAATTGACCTTATTCCACAGGCCATATAATAGGGACTCTACAGTCGAGCTTTATAGAGAATTGTAACAGCAATAGATATTCCATGCAACCGCTTGCATCATAAAGAATGACAGCGAGGATACCAGAAAGGACTACTTCACAAGGAGGGGGAACCAGACTAAACCTGCAAAGGAACCAAAGAGAAAATACATCAAATGATACTAATGGGGTTCAAAAATATTTTTCAGAGGATTTGAAAATTTACTGAAGCATTTCAATGAGTGTTTCAGGATGCAAGCTTTTCTTCAGATTGCCCTGTATCATAAACAGGAGGAACATATGTGGTTTCATCAGCCATATACCAGTTACCATTACCGTCCTTTATCCAGACGGCCTTAATCTCGGGAGTAAACACTTGTCCAATAAGATTTTTTTCAGAAACAAACCAATTTCCCCTGGAATCTTTT
This sequence comes from Synergistales bacterium, assembly GCA_963666205.1. GTDB lineage: Bacteria > Synergistota > Synergistia > Synergistales > JAFGMB01 > JAENYO01. The sequence goes on along the minus strand of OY762654.1, from coordinate 2,321,842 downwards.
ATCCACATTTGTATAACCTCCCCAATTCTATTATGCAACCGGTTGCTTAATTTGGTTGTATAATACAATTGAAATGTTTTAAAGTCAACAGATGCTGCATTTTTGACTGAGCTGAGGCAAGGAAGGGTAATTCTGGATCCAGGTAAATTATTTCTTTTGCATTTGTTACCAACATAGCCCAAGAGGTAGTTTTGATGAGAAGAAACAGGATTCAGGACTGACTGGATAAAGTGAGTAATCCGGATATGGAGAAAGATCCATGATCAAAAAACCTTAAACCAAAGGATATCCAGTTTAAAGGGTCCCTCCTTTTTATCTGCGATCAGTATGCCTATTCTTTTGATTTTTTTAAGGTTCAAGGACATGAAAGGAAGGGAAATTCCTCTGAATGTCGCCACAAAATCAGAAAAGGGAATCTTTATTTCCTCCCATTTTCCCGATTTCGTTAAAAAAGGAGACTGGAAAAGATACCCACTATCCCCGGATGCGCCTTGAAGGGTGAATGAATATTTTCTTCCATCTCCTCTTATCATTGCCGAGAGTCCCTTGAAGGATACAATATCTGATGTTATTTCTGGAGACCTTGTAGAACTGAAACCTCCGTTATTCTCAAGGGAGAGATTCCCTCGAAAAACAGCCATACCATTATCCCAGGATATTTCACCAGAAGATACACCGCCCATTACGTTATCATTCATTGAAACCCATCCCTGCAAAGCGTCTTTTCTCTCAAACGCAAACAGAACTTTTTCTATTCCCTCTTCCCCTGAGGAACAACCTGCTGAAAAGAAAAAAAGGAAGAGTAAGGATATAATAATCTTCATTTTCAACATCACTTCTCCCTCTTGTTTGCAAGTATATAATATTTAAGATAATTAGTTAAGACTAGATATAAGTAAAGAGATTCTTTTGAAAAAAATCGTGAAGAATTTACCATTGTCCAAATAAAGGCCCAATTTTGCTTCAACAGGAAAAAATACCTTATCCGACTGGATAAACCAGGAAACCGTATATACAGGCTGGAAATGCAGAACTGACATCTTCATAGACTATTCCCGAATTCCCTTTCTGTCTTCAAGGTTCCGAATACGGTCATAATACTGGTTTCCATATCCGGTTATGACCAGCCTAATGCACTTATTTATACTGTAATCTGCAGAGAACTCTTTCTATTACATTTAAAATCGCCCTTGACGATTTCATCAACATTGAAGACGGACAATTCAACTATTTCAAAGGACTTTAAAGCACCGAGACAGGCTCCAGTCTCTACGCTATCTCCCATGAGTTCAAATGTTGTCGTTTCCTGATCATGATGAACCACCCTTGCATTAAAAAGGTCAGCTATCAGAAAAAGGCGAGGTCCGTTCTGCATGGTTTTCCTTACCTTGAGATTTATCATACATTGTTCAACCAGGCAATCTTTCTCTGCTTCTTTGACGTCGATCACCTCGACCAGTTTTTTGAGCTGATTTACCACCTGATAAGAATTCACTCTGCCTGTGGTTACAGCAATGTTGAAACGGAAACAGACTACCGATGAATCCTGTCCAAAAGTCAGATTTTCCATTTCCAGACCACTTTTGTAAAGAAGACTGGAGATTTTCATGAAAACACCAGGGCTATTCCGGGTCAGAACACTTAGATATCCTTTCATCTTAAAACATCCCTTCTTTTTCCCTATGAAACAATAACGAAAGACCAGACATATTTTGTGGGTTCCGGCCCTTGAATGTCTTACGGTGAGAAGCTAACCGTCAACAATCGCTCCAGAAGGGAACCAGCAGTTAAGGATAAGCAGGACTAACCTGTTAACTCCATTTACATTGGAAATACCCTCCATACCAAGAATCGAGGAAACAGGTCACAACACGATTACCGGTACAGGAACTCGGCAAGGCCTCTACCTGGAGGGACCATCGGCATGACCTTTTCCTCAAGAGGTATTCGACAGTCAACCAGAACCGGACCATTGTGAAGAAAAACAGTTTCAAGAGCTCTTTCCAGATCTGCCACTGAATCCACATGAAGGCCCATTATTCCGCATGCTTCCGCAATTTGGGGGAAATTACATTTATCCCCGGTAACAGTATGGGAATATCTCTCATTGGCAAACATTTCCTGCCACTGCCTCACCATTCCAAGGGTTCCGTTATTCAGCAGGAAGATCTTGACCGGTAGTTCATATCTCGCACATGTTTCAAGTTCCTGGAGATTCATAAGAAGGCTTCCATCTCCTGCAACGCAGACCACTGGTTCTTTACCTCTGGCAAAAGATGCCCCGATAGCTGCAGGAAAGCCAAAGCCCATGGTCCCAAGCCCCCCCGATGTGATAAATTTTCCCGGTTTATCAACTGTCCAGTGAAGAGCAGACCACATCTGGTTCTGACCGACTTCAGTGGTTAGAATACAGTCCGTTCCTACCTTTTCTCTAAGTTTCCTGATAATCAGGGGAGCAGATAGGGAGTCTTCTTCGGGTTCGAGAGGATAAGTATCTTTCCATTCAGCAATCTGATCAAGCCACTGGGTCGGAGAATGTCGCGATCCGGTTTTTGAAGATAGTTCCTTTAATACGGCTCCTGCATCACCATGAACAGGAAAGTCTGCCTTACGAATCTTGTCAAATTCCGATTCATCAATATCGACATGAATGACACGGGCAGAGGGAGCAAATTTGCCGAGATTACCGGTAGTCCTGTCACTGAATCTAGTCCCTACTGCAATCAGAAGATCGGAATTGGATATAGCCAGATTTGCCTGGGGGGTTCCATGCATACCAGCCATTCCCAGGGAAAGATCAGAACTCTCGGGGAAAGCACCCTTCCCCATAAGGGTCGTAGCTACAGGTATATTCATTTTTTCTGCAAATTCTGATAGTTCAGAACTTGCCCTGGAACTTAAAATTCCTCCTCCTGCAAGGATTACAGGTCGAAAGGAATCCTGAATCGCACTAAATGTAGATTTGATCAGATCAGGATCCGGAAAGGAAACCATACCGGACGTCGGCAGGGCAGCTCTATCAGGATATTCGAACTCCCCTACCGAACGCTGAACATCTACCGGAAGAGTTATCAGGACAGGACCAGGTCGGCCGGATTCTGCAAGAGCAAATGCATTTTTCATGGCATAGGTCAGTTCTTCTATTTTTTTAACAAAGAAACTGTGTTTGACAAAGGAAAAGCTGCTCCCGAAAATATCTGCCTCCTGAAAGGCATCTGTCCCCATCATCGAATTTGCGACATGGCCTGCTATAAGAACAAGAGGAACTGAATCAAGCATGGCATTTGACAATCCCGTAATAGCATTGGTGGCCCCCGGACCGGAGGTTACAATGCATACTCCCGCTTTTCCCTTTATACGGGCATAACCTTCCGCGGCATGACATGCCGCCTGTTCATGCCGCATCAGGACATGAAGAAACGAGGCATCGTACAAGGCATCATAAAGGGGTATCACCGTCCCTCCCGGTAATCCGAACACACAGCCAATATTCTCTTTTTCAAGGGATTTAACGACCATTTCAGCACCTGTCATTTTCATGAATTCTTCCTCCTGTTCCCTTTCTCACACTCCGGACCTAAAGAACGATACTTTTATGGATGAGTTGTTTTCTAGGGTTTAGGAACCCTTTTGGCATTAAGCCATGGCATCATATCCCTGAGCTGGGAACCAACCGTCTCTATTGGGTGTTCCTGTTCACTCTTCATCCACTTCTTTAAGCGGGGACGGCCTGTCTGATTCTCAAGGATCCAGTCCTTTGCAAAAACCCCATCCTGAACATTGCGGAGGACTTCTCTCATCTTCTCTCTTGCATCCTCATCTATGATCCTGGGACCCACACACATATCTCCATAGTTGGCAGTATCACTCACACTGTATCTCATCCACGAAATTCCACCCTCGAACATAAGATCCACTATGAGCTTCATCTCATTAAGACACTCGAAGTAGGCGATCTCAGGATCGTAACCTGCCTCGGTCAGAACTTCAAAACCAGCTTTCATAAGTTCAGTGATGCCTCCGCAGAGAACTACCTGCTCACCAAAAAGATCGGTCTCCGTTTCTTCCTTGAAATTAGTCTCAAGAATCCCTGCCCTGCCTGCACCTATACCTGAACCATAGGCCAGCGCTATATCCATGGCATTACCTGACGCATTCTCCCTTACCGCCACAAGAGCAGGTACTCCCTTACCTTCCTTGTACATGGACCTCACCAGGTGACCAGGACTCTTGGGAGAGATCATGAATACATCCACTCCTGCAGGTGGTTCAACCTGGTTGAAGTGGATTGAGAATCCATGGGCAAAGGCAAGGGCCATTCCCTGCTTAAGATTGGGCTTAACACTTTCATGAAAGACCCTGCCCTGAAGATGATCGGGCATAAGGAACATTACTACATCTGCCAGAGATGTCGCTTCACCAACAGAAAAAACCTCAAATCCGTCTGCTCTTGCAGTAACGGCAGAACGACTGCCTTCATAGAGTCCTACCACTACATTCACACCACTGTCCCTAAGATTCTGGGCATGGGCATGCCCCTGGCTTCCATATCCAAGTACTGCTACTGTCTTTCCCTCAAGAACCTTCATATCCGTATCTTTGTCGTAATAGATCTTTGCCAATGTCATGCACTCCTTTTATATTAGTAATTCTTTCTGTCTCCACGTTTCTCTATGTATCAGGATACTTATACAGTCACTCCTTCAGGCTCTACTGATCTCACTTCAACAACTTCGATCAGCTTGTTTATCTGCTTAAGGATCCTGATGGCTTCTTTTCCGTTATCCCTCAGGACAATGTTGAAAAGAGACAATCCTTCAGATGAATCAGGCCCAAAAGTCAGGCTTTTAACTTCATAACCTTTCCTGCACAGAAGACTTGATATCTTAACAAGAGTTGCCGGATTGTCTTCTGCTACTACCTTGAGATAACCCTCCATAACTTTCCCTCCCTTATCCTCAGTTTCTCCACAAAAAAGGGCCGGGACCCCTTCGGGAGTCCCGGCCCTGAAATGCCTGCTGGTGATATGTTAACAGCCAACAAATGCTCCAGGAAGGGACCCGCAGTTAATAATGATGGCTATAATTATTATGTTGATGTACTGGATCTTTACAAATGACGTTCCTTTCACTGCTATCCCTCCTTTGTTGACAAGGTATCGCTAACAATCCATCTCTATATCGCTACTGAATCACTTCTTTGATTTCCACAAAAAAAGGGCCGGAACCCCTTCGGGGAATCCCGGCCCTGAAATGCATGCTGGTCAGATGTTAACAGCCAACAAACGCTCCAGGAAGGGACCCGCAGCTAATAATGATGGCTATAATTATTACGTTGATGTGCTGGATCTTGATAAATGACGTTCCTTTCACTGCTATCCCTCCTTTGCTGTGGCTGCTGAAAGTAAATTAGTGGTCATCTTACACATGTTTATAGAATGAGTCAACCATTATTTTTCTAAAAAATGATAATGGCAATTTTCAGAATAGAATACCGAATTTCCCAGTTCAATAAAGAACACTCTCGCCAAAGGGAAATGCCATTAACGAAATACCCCTCATTTTCCCTTCTACCAGAATACCCGTGGGGGGCCTGATAGCATTCAGATATGGGAAAAGATCCATATACGATCCTTAAGTAAAATAACCAAGAGAATAAAACTGGAAAGGGGCTTTTCAGCCCCATCATTGCAAATCTTTTTCCACTTCTACAGTAACATATCGCCTGTTTCTGTTTTTATGGGTTCTTCAACCGAACGAGATTTACGCGGATTATATTCGTTTCCCCTATTTTAAAGACACATAAAGTGATAACTCATTCACATACAAGATCAATATAACCTGCATCTTTCCACGCATCTACTCCTCCGAGAAGAGCTTTGACATTGTAGCCCTGCTCAAGAAAGGACGCAGCCACACGGACTGCTGAAGCTTCCTCCGGTCATGCTCAGTAAAATATTATCTCTTTATCCAGAGGTATTTCATTCAATACCTCCTTGAAACTATTGAGGGATATGGATCCTTCAAGAGCAACGGATCTGTATTTTTCAATACCATCGTATGCACAAACAAAAAGACTCTCTCCTGTAAGAATTCTCTGCCTTGCCTGTGCTACTTCTACCCTCCCGACATTTTCAGTCTCAGAAGAATAGCTTTGTGCAACCATTATGCGACCGGTTATAAGAAGAAGCATGGAAAGTAAAAGAACAAGAGCAAAATAAACATAATTAACCTGCATTTTTGTCATAACATTCACTCCTCCTGTACCCCACTCATAAACGCTGATTCATATACGTGAATAGATGATACATCTTTTCTCTATCATGGTCAAATGATGTATTGGAGAACTGGTAAAGTAAAACAATCTGTAAAACAGTACCAAAGGGCTTAAACAGAAGTGTTAAGAAGGGGAATGTCAACATCATTTTCTTTTGACAATGTATCCCCGGCTGGGTATAAAATCTGATCTATAATATCTCTTGAAATGATTCGAAAGGAATTACATGAACAAAACACCGGAAGGACGTTGTCAATGGATGATCTTATCATGTGGGCTTTGAGGTTCTGGGTAGTTCTTGTTTTTTTAAAAATTATCATCAGAGGATTCAAAAACGTATTTCTCGTTCCTTTCGCAGGAGAAAGAAGGTCCCACCAGACAGAAACATCAATGATCATACTGGTAATCCTATTTCTTTTCTGGCTTCTTGTAGGCACTTCCAGCATTGAAGCATCTATCCCTTTTCTCCTGCTGACAGGTATAATATGGGTAATCCTCAGTGTTATAACAGAGACCTTAATAATGTATTTTCTTCTCAGAACACCCATATCTCTTATCCTTTATGATTACAGAATAAAGGAGGGTAGATTAGGGTTGATTGTTCTTGGAACAATGCTCCTGGCACCATTATTCTGGGGTTACATCATAAAACGACTATTTTAAAAAGAATAGGTAAGTCGGTGGCCTGAATAATCAATGAACAAAGGGGCCAGACCTTTCAGATATGCATTTTTCGAGTGAAAATACATAAAATGACTGGAAATCAAAAGGAGAAAAAACAGAATGATCTCTTTCGCAACAGCTCTTGGCGCTTCTCTCTGGACATTCCCCTTCCTGGGAGTTTATCTGATCCTGAAAAGGGTGATTCCCGATCCTTATTTACTTATCCTCATGAGACAGGGGGTCACTATCGGGACACCCTGCCTCTCCGGATATTTCGGATATCTTGCAAGCAATAGCATTCAAGCCTCTTGCTCAGTTGCCTTTATATGGATGGCTGTTCTGATACTGGTCAGAAAACTCAAACATAATGGTTAGATCCTTTCAATTATTCAAAACAATAACAGGGGCAGGGACCTCCCTCCCCTGGCAATAAACATCTCAGAACCGAAGGTGCTAACCAACATTACGAAAGCTCTCCCTGATAATCCTCCAAATTCGACAACATCACCTAATTTTTTCCCGGGAAATGAATGAGACTGACAGCAGTGATCTTACGGTTGATATTACCGAGGCAGCTTCATCTGCAATAATTGCAGAAAGAGGAGAAGGGGAGGTTTCTCCAGGAATAGCTATAATATCCAGACGAACAGCACATATACAAGTTATTGTTACAAATTAATTCACTGATGGAATCTGTGGAATATATTTACAGGATCCAGTCAGACTCTACACAATGCCATCTAAATATGTCTTATCGCTAACATGATTATCTATTCTCTCATTATGAAATATGACAAAAGATCAGATATAGAGCAGTTTTGGTCAGGCTCTTATACCCTTTTTATTAAGATCATTCTATACCTGTAGAAGATTCTGTTGTAATTATAATAACTTAGAACAAATTCACGAATGAATAAATTTTTAATGAGTCAACTAATGTCAGCCATTATCCTTATTAAAATCTTCCTGTGATAAAATTATTCAATCCAGAAGGTTTTTTGTATCTGAATTAAATGGAGGGGAAATAGTTGATACACGTAGTAGCTAAATCAATAGTCAAGAAAGAGTTACAGGAGGAGTACAAAAAGATAGCCTATGAACTTGTCGATATGACACGTAAAGAAAAGGGATGCATTTCATATGCTCTTTACCAGGATAAGGATAACCCCTTGATTCTTACTTTTCTGGAAGTATGGGATACCATGGAGAGTCTGGAAGCTCATTTTAAAGCTCCCCACTTCACTGCTCTGGTCCCCCGATTGGGTGAGATCAGGGAAAGCAGTGAAGTCAATATCTATACTCCGGCCAATTAAAAAATGAAAAGTAAAAGGTGCCCCTCTGGTAAAGGGGGGCCACCTTTTACTGAAAGATCAGATGAACCAGACACTATGAACAGGATATCAGAAGCCGAACATCCCAAGGATCAGAAAAAAGATACCAATAAAGTATATCAATGATCCTAACCCCCACTGAAAAAAACGTTCTTTCCGACTAAAGTCGATCATAATATCTCTAAACTGATCATATCTGAAAATTATCAGGTAGAACTTGACAAACCCGAGGGTCAGATAAAGGGTAATTATCCAGGACAGATTTACCTTCGTTGTCAACTCAACATACCAGGCAAGTAATATCAGACCTGCGACTCCGGTGATAGGGAACCACATCCATGAAGGACGCTGTTCCGGACAGAGAACATTAAACAGAATCTTTTTGAACTCTTTGTGCATAAGAATGAAAACTGGAGCAAGGGAAACCATCTCGACACCAAGCATTAGTGCCAGAAGTTTGAAAAAGAACATCCATTCTCACCCCCCTACCTTCTTATTTCATACTGATATTCTACTCCATCGCTGGATAAATTCATATTTCAGACTCGTAAGAAGGGGACCTGATCTACCTGGCCCCGGACCAGGCTGTGAATTCCTCCCGGTAATGAAGTATTTTGTCCGTTGCCTTCAATCCGGACCCCGTCAGAAGTGCTACTGTAACTTGTTTTTCAGAAATAGAACCTGCAGCGTAAAGAACTTCAAGAGCTGCTCCCACTATTGCACTTGTGGGTTCAACATAGAAACCCAGTGAACAAAGCCGGAGAAAACTGTTCCATATATCCTTCTCTTCCGCTTTAAGGATCTGCCCTTTACTGGTTCTCACATCAGAAAGGACCATATCACCTTTCACTGGTTCGGCAGAACTTATTCCTTCAGCAATGGTTTCCTTTTTAATGATCTTTATCGGATCATTCTGCCCCGTCCTAAAGGCTTCATAGAGGGGAGCACAGTTTGCGGACTGGACAGCAAAGATCCTTGGTAATCTTTCTGTCCTTCCTGAATCCATAAGTTCCTGAAAACCAAGCCTTGCCCCCATAACAAGGCTGCCCTGACCGGCTGGAAGAACTATGTTATCAGGGACCTTCCAACCCATCTGTTCCCATATCTCATAGGCAAAGGTCTTGATTCCGTGTACAAAGTATGGACTCCAGTTATGGCTTGCATAATATATTTTTGCGGCCTCAGCTTCAGCCGCCCTTGTCGTAGCTTCCCTTGTTCCGGGAATCCTGCGCAGTTTTGCTCCATACATTTCGATCTGAAGACATTTACCGGCAGAAGTGTAATCAGGAACAAATATCTCGCATTCAATTGAAGCCCTGGTACAATAGGCTGCCATGGAAGCTCCGGCATTGCCGGAAGAGTCCTCTATTATTCTGTCCACCCCGAGTTCTTTCAGTTTGCTGACAAGGTATGATACTCCCCGATCCTTATATGAACCGGTCGGACAAAGATAATCAAGTTTAAAGAGGACATCTTTTCCTTTCCATGATGATAAGACCAGAGGGGTCATCCCTTCTCCCATTGAAACAGGGTCCACATCCCCGGAAAGGGGGAGAACTTCTCTATAACGCCATATATCATTGGGCCTGGAAGATATATCTTTTTTGTCAGGTAACCGTTTTTTTTCAGGTCTATAAATCAGGAAACTACCGCAACTGCACTTCCATAAAAGGCTGCTTTCAGGATAATTTCGGGAACACTTCGGGCAATAGAGCAAAGGATCATTTCTCCTTTTCCTGGATATCAGGGACATATGCGATTACTTCCATCTCAACATCGAGTCCATAATGGATATCTATACCACTGACGACAGTCCTTGCGGGCGGAACCCTATCTTGGAAATATGCAGAATAAACCCTGTTTATTTCTTCCCAAAAAGATACATCACGCAGAAATATGGTCGTTTTTACAATATTATCAATTGAAGAACCGGCGTCTTCCAGAAGAGCCTTCAGATTTTCCATTATCTGTATTGTCTGTTCCGAAACACTTCCCCTTACCAGGTTTCCCGAATCAGGATCTACAGGCAACTGTCCGGATGAATAGAGGGTATCTCCCAGAATAATTGCCTGTGAATAACATCCTCTTGGTTCTGGTACCCTGTCAGAAAAAAACTGTTTTTTTGCCATTGAGGACCTCCTGAAATAAAAATCATTGTTAGAAAAACAGCATGTCCCCGATAGGAAGATCCATTCTTCATCTATTTATTGGGAAAGGACATATGCAGTGGCTCATCTCAACCAGAATAACTGTAATGCCAGTCAACCATATACCACCCTTAACCGTTACCCCTCTACAAGTGGAAAAACTGCCCGAATGTTCATCCCTCAAGGGTAATTTCACCATAGGGAACCTCCATAATTATCTTATAGCCCTGGATCATTAACATCTCTTCAATAACCCTTCTACTAAAATCACATGATTACAAATCAGAAAAGGGATCTGTATTTGCGACAAGTTCCTATCTCAGCAAACCAAATTCTAAAGCCAAAACCTCAACAGAACGTTTCCGGTCCTCTGTACTTATCAAAGCTGAAAAATTACCAGGATTAACACTGGCTTCAAAAAGGTGTATCCCTGCCATATTGAGGGACAAAAGAACATGGTTTCCCAAAGCTTCATGATCTCTCCTATTTCCCACTGCAGTTATCCTTGTCAAAGGACCACTGAAAAAAGAATTGGAGAGAGAAAATTCCGGATAATCAGCCCCCACTTTCGTGTGAAAAAGTTTCCCATCTACTATTTCAGTTGCAATACCGATAACATCCTGAAGTTCCATTTCATCAGGAAAGGAATCCACCACTCTCGTTCCTTTTTCGTCTGAGAAAGTGGAGCCACAATAGAGAGGAACCCCATCATTTTTTGCTTTTTCTACGGCAACAGGATTAAGAACTTCAGCACCAGCCATGGCCAGAATAAGCATATGGTCATACGTTATAAATTCCAGTTTTTTAGCTCCAGGTATCAATCCGGGATCGCAGGTATATATACCAGCCACATCACTGTATATTTCACAGGGGCAGTTACAGCAGGAAGCTATGGCTACAGCAGTAATATCAGACCCCCCCCTGCCGAGGGTCGTTATATCACCAAGGGAGTTAATACCCTGAAAGCCGGTTACGACAAGTACATCATTATCTTTAAAAGATTCTTCGATTTTCCCCTTATCTATAGAGATTATACGGGCATTTCCATGATGATCATCCGTAATGATTCCAAGCTGGAAAGCATTGAAAGATCTTGCACATATCCCCTTTGTGCCCAGAGCCATGGCCAGAAGTGAGGCTGATATCTGCTCTCCCGTTGAAAGAAGAACATCTACTTCCCGGGAAAGAGGTTTTTCAGAAACCAGTTCAGCAAGATCAAGAAGATAATCTGTGGTATCTCCCATAGCAGAAACTACTACTACCATTTTTCCATGGGAAGAAAGATCATATACTATTCTTTCAGCCACTTTAAGAATCTTTTCGGAACATGAAAGAGAAGAACCTCCATATTTTTGAACGATCAAATGCGGGAACCTCCTCATTTTAAAGAAAAAGCAGAACTGGAGAATCTTAAATTCTACCCCCCACAAGGATAGCAGATCATGAAGCAGAGCAAAACCTGTTTCCCTTGAACCAGTACGTGCACCGGTAAGACAAATTGAATCAAGGACATCGTAAGACAGAATGATCCCGTTGACTGCTCCTGGAAGATAATACAGAGGATGATCAGGTGCAAGAGATATCGGTTTCACTGATATCCGGATATCACCATTCATCCTTTCGCCCTTGGCGATAAGACGGATCCGTTCATTTTTATCCCTTGCGCTGTTAATATATACAGGATCAAGATCTGATATCCCCTTTACCTCCATGGCACCAATATCCGGAACAGGAGAATTCATAAGAACCTGAGAAAGTATCATTGCCTTAAGAGCAGTATCTATTCCATCAATATCCATGGAAGGATCGACTTCTGCATATCCCCTCTGCTGAACCTTCTTAGAGCCTCCTCAAATTCTTCCCCATTCTGGAGAAGATCCATAATTAAGTTGCATGTTCCATTAAGAACCCCCTCGAAAACGCTGATACTACTTCCAGATAGTCCTAGAAGAGAAGGAGAAAACAATAGGAAAGAGCCGGCAGATATACCGCCGGCTCAATATTTCATATTTATTACTGGTTAAGATATCTTCCTTCAGATCCTGATAAGGATGATATCCCCACCATTGTAGTTTTCTAATTCTGTATCTTTCACATCATCATTTTCTTCTGATAATTCATAATCTCCATTTTCGGTATCGACGTTATCATTAAAAGTAATACCGATATTGTTTCCATTGTCTTGATTATTATCTTGATTATTATCTTGATTATTGCCAGTATTATCGTTGGTGTTACCATTGTTACCATTGTTACCGTTGTTACCGTTGTTACCGTTGTTACCATTGTTACCATTGTTACCATTGTTACCGTTGTTACCGTTGTTACCTGCATAAGCAGGTTTAGCTGCAAAAAAAGAAATAACGTTATTTCTCGAATCAAAAGCAAGATTCATCAATTCTCTGTAAAGATGAAGAGAGGCCTGAGGTTGATAGAATTCGTTTCCATCAATCATCTCTGCTATTTTTTCCTTAACTTCATCTTCAACGGCGCTCAGGTTCACCTTAAGATAGGTCTGTCCCTCAATGGTCACAAAGCTGTATGTTACATCTTCATTATTCAGTATCTCCGGACTGGCATAAGGTTGAAGAACGCTTATGTCTGCACCGCCATTAATGCTTCTTCCATTATCCAGGACATACATCAGTGCTCCTGCCTTGACCGTTCTGATATCACTGATGATCTTTGATGCCTTGGGTTTAACATCAGCCTTGCCCATTGCCAGCACTAAACTGCCTGACAGTATCCCAGCTATTACTATCACTACCAGGATTTCTACGAGGGTAAAACCCCTTTCCCGGGATGAAAAAACCTTTTTCATATCTTTCTGCCTCCTGAAAAAATATATGTAATGAAGAATAGTAGATGGACTTTTCTCTACCTAAATACAATATACGAGAGTAGATATTTCTATCAAGGAGTGAATGAACTATTTTTCAAGGCACAAAGTCCCGTACTGGACAGGCCTGTTGGACTATTCAGTACGGGTCTTACAGACAAGAGATCTATAGGTAATATTTTTTTAGAATGATGTCCTGTTAGAATGATATTGATAAATATATACTGGGTTATTCCATTCACTGCCTAAGGTTTATAAATTTCTGATCCATCTACCCTAGCGCAATCACACATCCACATGCTTCTTAAAGTCATTAAGGATAAGGAGAAACCTGGTGATGAGAAGAGTGATTAAGATACATCTATTTCCTTTATTCCTGTTCTTTCTATATGATTTTTGCCCACCCCATTCAGACTCTGAAAGGGAAAATTCCTTTCGAGAATATTAATTCTTTTCCAATTAAAAGAAATCACCTGGAGATTTCAGAGTTGTTGAAAGACACGGATCCCCTCCTCTGATATCTTTATTTTTTACATTAATGTAAATAAATACCACCATTCTTTTTTTGAAGGTACAAGTACTGAGATATACGGTTACAACAAAGATTATCCGGGACCAGTGATCAAGGCTACAAGAGGAAAGAGGATCAATGAGAGGATACTTTATGGGGCGTATGATGGAAAGAGATATGGAAATTATCATGGCCCATCCTTTCCGTATGAATGGCGTCCAGTTTCAGATACTGTACTGGTGTATTCTGGTGAAACACTCATGTTTACAGCCAGGTTCCTTCACCTAGATAGAGTAGTTTATCACTGTCATATTCTGGAACATGATCATCTGGGCATTATGGGAATATTCCAAGTTCAGTGATATTTTTTACCTGCATCCCGCCAGCTCATATGAAAATCTATCTCCAACAGAATAAAACTGAGGATAATATGATTCGAATTCAAACTATAAAAAATGGGAGTTTAAATTTAATAATCGAGTGCAGGACTTCGGTAAGCTGGTTCTTACAATCTTTGGGGAAATTATAGGTTATAGTCATGACCCTTTTATAAAAACAGGATTTATGCCTCTTAACAAAGAGGCATAAATCGCAAGAAGACCATGTCCAGAAAGATATCAGGACGTATAATGTCAGAGATGCAAAATTGACGTTTTTTAAATCTGAATCAGAACAACATTTACCTAATGGAAACTAGAAAAAACTAGAACAATAGATCTGGCAGGAATGTCGATAATACAGGAACATAAGCCAGGATAAAAAGCCCTGCTATAAGAGTAAATAGAAAGGGCAATATTTTCCATGTGATTTGACCGATGGTAATATCAGCGATACCACAAGTTGCAAAAAGGGCAATACCAACTGGTGGAGTTGCCATTCCAATCGCAAGAGCGATAACGGTTACAACACCGAATTGCACCATATCAATTCCCAACTGAGTGGCAATAGGTGCAAAAATAGGAACAACAAGGAGAATAATTGCACCGGTTTCCATAAAAGTTCCAAGCATCAGGTAAATGACAAGCATAAGAGCATAAATAACATGCTGATTGCTTGAAAGACCAAGAATAGCAGTTGAAGCCATTTGTGGAACCTGCTGAACGGTCATTATCCAACCAAAAGGGCTTGCAGCTCCTATCAGTAACATAATCATTGCCGAATTCAAAGAAGCCTTGTAGAAAATCGGGACCAGATCTTTTACGCTCAGTTCCTTGTAAATAAAAAAACTGACGAAGAGACCATAAACAACAGCTATTGCAGCAGATTCTGTAGGAGTAAAGATGCCGGTCATTATTCCTCCAAGTATTATGATAGGCATCATCAATCCCCAGATGGCTTCAGCGAAAGAACTACGCCTCTCCTTCCAGGTCCTTTTTCTTTCAGTAGGATAACCCAGCTGCCTTGAACGAATCAGATTTACAACAATCAAGAGGAAAGACAGAAATAATCCGGGAATTATTCCACCTATCAATAATTGACCTACTGAAACATTAGCCACTATGCCAAAAATAACCATAGTAATACTCGGTGGAATGATTACCCCAAGACAAGATGCTGCAGCTACAACGGCTGAAGCATAACTACGATCGTATCCTCGTTTTTCCATTTCTGGGATGGTCAAACCACCAACAGCTGCTGCTGTTGCCGGCGTTGAACCTGAGATAGCTGCAAAAAAAGTACAGGCAACTATAGAAACTGCAGCGAGACCTCCACTGATGTGTCCTACTATAGAACTCGCTAAATCAACTATCCTTTTAGAAACGCCTCCTCTTTCCATGATAGCTCCTGCCAGCATAAAAAAAGGAATTGCGAGTAGTGGGAAAGAATTCGCACCCGCTACCATCCTCTGGGGTATCATTGAAATGGGCATTGTTCCAGATGCTAATAAACTGGCAAGTGCAGCAATTCCAAGAGCAAAACCTATTGGTACATTTGTAACAAAGCAAACAACAAGAGTTATTACCAAAGCTGCAAGCATGCCTTATGCCTCCCCTTCAGCGCGTACTTTCTGGAAACCATACACAATTTCCATTACACAATATAGAATTAGAAGAACACCCATAACTGGGATAGAACTGTATACCCAACTCATCGGAAGCCCCAGAGCCGGAGAGGGTTGTCTTTGAGTCATAACTGTTACCGCCAAACCATACTTGATCATGTATCCTGCAAAAATGATAATTATAAGATTAACGCCAATTTGAACAATTCGAGCAACCGACTTAGGCAAAAGGTTTACAAACACATCCACTCCTATATGAATATGTTCTTTAATACCTATAGCAGCAGCAATGAAGCTCGACCATACAAACATGAAACGTACCATTTCTTCACTCCATGATGGAGCATTGTTGAACACATATCTCATAACAACCTGGTAAAATGTTAAAGTTGCAATAATCATCATGAGAATGGCTAAAAACCATTTTACAATTGTGTTGAACTTTTCGAAAAGGCTCTTTTTTTCTGAATAAGCCATTAATTTCATCCCCAGACATATTAACAAGTGTTCTGTTTCCATAAAACGCTACGAGAACAATATTTCAGATAAAATTCAAATCAGGGGAGAAGGGTTTCATCTTTCTCCCCTGATTTAATTTATTTACCCTGCTACTTGGTATCAACTACCCTTTGGACAAGCTCCTTACCGTATGCTTCATCTCCACCGCCAACAACCTCGTAATAAGACGGATAGATTTTTGACTGGGCAGCTTTTATAAAATCAGACTTATCGACTTCATTGATCTCCATGCCCTTTTCTCTCAGGACTGTCATCATTTTAACTTCATATGCAACAAGTTCTTCTCTCTGGATATTACAAGCTGTAACTGAACATTCTGCAAGGATCTGCTTGTGTTCATCACTCAGGGTATTCCACCAGTTTTCAGAAGCGATGTACTGTCGAGGGTAATAGAAATGGCCACTTCTTGAAAGATATTTCTGAACCTCATAAAATTTCTGGCTGTAAATAAGATTCATCGGATTTTCCTGTCCGTCAACAACTCCCTGTTGAAGAGCAGTGTAAAGTTCTCCAAAAGCCATGGGAACAGCAGAGGAACCAAAGGCATTAATAGTATCTATCATTACCTTGCTTTCCATTACCCTGATCTTCAGGCCCTCAATGTCAGCCATTTTATTTATAGGTCTCACGTTATTTGTAAAGTACCTGAATCCTCCATCATTAAATGCCAGGTGTCTTATCCCGACCGCAATATATTTTTTCTGGACATACTTGCCTACATCCCCATCCAGAACTTTATGGGCATGATCAATATCTCTGAAAATGAAAGGCAAATCCCAAAGCATGGCTTCAGGGACAAACCTGCCCATGGGGCCATTTTCGATATCTGCCATTTCGATGCTACCCATCTGAACTCCTTCGACGATTGTTCTTGCATCACCCAGCTGGGCAGCAGGGTAAATATCTACCTTAAGTTCTCCGTTGGATTTTTCCTCCACCATCTCTTTGAACTTGTAACAGGCTACATTTTGTGGATCCTCAGGAATGGTATTCCCATTATGGGCGAACTTTACTACTATCGGTTTTTTTGCTGCCTCTACTCTTCCTACCATTGAAAAAGCAAGCAGACCGATCAACAGAACAAATGCAACCCTTAATACTAAAGATCTTCCTCTCATTCCGTTACACCTCCACAGTTTTAGTATGAACTCTAATCAGTTACCATATCTTGCATTTTTTCCCGCATTCATTTAGATTAGGATGAACTGTTTCATAAATTAGCCGGGATAAGACGCTTTCCAGGGCAATTTTCCCGGCTATCCTCTATCCAACACAGTCTTTGCTATTTCCCCAAACTCCTCTAGAGTAAGAAGACCATATTTCTCAAAAGCCTTGTCCTTTACCCTCTTGACTATTTCCATTTTCAGATCCTTGTCTTCAGTTGCCATTCCAAGTTTGTCCATATAGATCTCAACTGTTGGAATACCGCTCATCTTTCCGATCACAACCTGAGTATCAGGGTGTCCTACGAGATCATACAGATATGGAGAAAGTTCAAGTGGTGCGATCCCTTCCACATTCTTGTACCAGGCCGCAACTATCCCAGACTCGATATCCGCTACGTTATCTCCAACGATACCTCTGTTCTGCCGTACATGAAGTCCTGAAATGTCTCTGAGATATTTGGAGAGGGGATAGATCTTTTCATAATTAAGACCTGTATCAACTCCATACATGGTAAGAAGAGAAAGGGCTACATCCTCATAAGGAGCATTTCCAGAACGCTCACCTATTCCTGAAATAGAAGTATGGGCAATGTCTGCTCCTGCTGCTAGCCCCATGATCGTAGTAGCCCCGCCGAGACCAAAATCATCATGGAAATGTATACCGATAGGCTTATCAGAAATCTTCTCTTTTACCTTCTTTATCAGATAAGGTACAGAATGAGGATTCAAACCACCAAATGTATCAACAACTGTGAGTTCATCCATATGTCCTTCTGTCGCTACTCTCTCGACAATGTTAAGGTAATCGTTCATATCGGCCCTGGTGCCATCAATGGTGAAGAATGACACATACATGCCGTTTTCCCTGGCATAAAGAGTAGCTTCAATGGATACTTCAATGGCCTTTTCATATTCCCACTTATAGGCATATTTCAGAATATGATCACTGGCCGGTACTTCCATTACTATATTCTTGACACCTAGATCGACTGACCTCTGTACATCCTCTTTCATACATCTGGCAAAAGAGAAGATCTGAGGGCCAAGATTCCTCTTGAGTATCTCCTTTATTGCTTCCGCATCCTGTTCCGAAACAACAGGCATTCCTGCCTCGATCCTGTGGATGCCCAACTCCGCAAGCTTTTCAGCAAGAGCTACCTTCTGGTCTTTGGTAAAAATAAGACCAGCCTGCTGCTCTCCATCCCTTAAAGAAACATCATGAAACTGGATATTCTTGGAAAAGTTCATCTGATCCCTTACTTCCCCTACAAAATTCCAGGGGCTGGTGTACCATTTTTCAGACTTCCACGGAGCTGCTGTAGTGTTGAATTTTGTGACCATAAAATATATCCCTCCACTTACGAATAAAATAAATCTTTAAATTCAGTTTACGAAAAACTTTTCCTGTTTACCCAGAATTTGGGTTTACCCTCTGTCAGAGTCCGTGCTATCTCCTGTGCAGCCTTCCGGCGAAGCTCCGGAATTGCATCTTCTGAAACAAAAGCAGCATGAGGAGTAAGAATCACATTTTCCAGTTCCGACAGCAAAAATGGCATTTCAGGCGGTTCAGTATTCAGGACATCAAGAGCTGCCCCTGCTATAACCTTGTTCGACAATGCTTCATATAGATCCTCCTCGTTGACTAGAGGTCCCCTTGAGGTGTTGACGAAAAATGCGCTGGATTTCATCTGTTGGAGAGTATTCCTGTTAATCATATGGTGTGTGGTCTCAGTAAGAGGTACGTGCAAAGAAAAGAAATCGACCCGGGGGAAAAATTCCTCAAGAGTTTCAACCTTTATTATGCCTAGTTCAGCAAATTTTTCATCAGAAAGGAAAGGATCATAACCATGGACCTCCATACCAAAGGCCTTTGCTCTTGTCGCAACCTGCTGTCCTATAGCCCCACAGCCTAAAAGGCCATATTTCTTACCCCTCAGCCTGGGAATAGGTTTTGCCTCATTAACATTCCAGACACCTGACTTGACCTTCTGGTTAAGGTAGGATATCTTTCTGACTCCACAAAGGAAAAGAGAGAATGTATGGTCAGCCACTTCATCTACACAATAATCAGGCACGTTTGCAACCATAATCTTCTTTGCACTTGCAGCCTCAATATCGATATTATTAACTCCGATTCCCGTTCTTACCATTACCCTGCATTTCTCAAGTGCGCTGATAACCTCTGCTCCTACAGGAGCATAGACGATCAGCATGGCATCACAGTCCCTGCCTTCTTCAATAAATGTCCGGGGATCATTTGCTGAAGAAACTACTAATTCCGCATCGATACTGGATAGTTCTTTTTCTTCAATACTGGTGTCTGGAAAAATAGTATCTGTCATAAACACCTTATACTTCGACAAAAGTGCTCCACCTCCATCTTAATAAATTTTTCTGAACTTCTAATGTATTACTCCCTTGTAATCCCCTCCTTCCTTCAGGCGCTCTTCAAGATGTTCCTTGCATATCTCCTTTATCCTGTCTTTAAGATTTGCAAGATGAATTAACATTATTTTCCTGGCTTCTGAAGGATTATCTGAAAGAATTGCATCAAGTATTTCTTTGTGGTATTCCAATGCAGATTGCATCTGGCCACGTTTTTTAATCACATCCAGATTCTCTTCCAGGGTAAGCTCCCGCATCGCCTTGAACATTTCCAATAAAACTGAATTCTGACTCATCTCTGCAATTTTCTGATGAAAAAGAAAATCCGCATTTAGAAAATCTGATACATTTTCCAAACTATTGGCTGCTCCCTGAAAGATCTCTTTAAGGGCTTCTTTTTCTTGTTGAGTTGATCTCTCGGCAGCGAAAAAGGCGGTTGCCGCCTCAATCACAGTTCGAGCTTCAACCAGCTCAAGGACAGAAAAATGTTTAAGAAGATAGGATGCTTTGAAATGATCTGATAAAAGAGAAAGATTTGAACAGAGAAAAGTTCCTTCACCACTCCGGACCTCAAGTATTCCCATATGCTGAAGTGCCTTGATTGCTTCTCTTACTGAGGTTCTACCGACGGACAGCATCTCAGCAAGTATTCTTTCAGGAGGCAGCTGCTGGCCAGGTACCAGATCTCCACTTAGTATTTTTTCTTTAATCTGATCCACTATGACTTCAGTTACAGTCATTCTAGGGATTTTATTGAAACTCATATCCATAAAAAGCCATCTCCTCTAAATATCAAAAACCTAAATTTACTAAATACAGGGGGAATGCTATTATATACGTTGGTCTGACCTCTGACCTCCGGATTAAATCATTACAGAATATACACAAATTTGTCAACTTAGTGATATATTTCTTTTAAAATCCTGAACTTCAACTACATCCAGATTCAGAAGCAGCAAATTAATAAATTCCGAAAGGATGGGATAAAATTGGGCAAATATCGTAAAATTAAACTCGAGGGGACTCCCTTTGAAAGAGGCCTCAAATACGGAACAACGTGTAAAACAATGATAGAAAAAAGCATAAGTAACTATGCTGACATGTTTCAGGCTTTTTCCAGGCTGGAATGGAATAAGGCACAGTCTCTGGCAATGAATTTCCTTCCGTGGATCCAGAATAACTACCCTGATCTGATAAAAGAAATGGAAGGAATATCTGAAGGAGCCAATCTCTCATTCAAGGATATTCTTACTCTTAACTCCAGAAGTGAAATAGTATTAGATACGGACATAGACGGCTGTACCGCTTTTGGCGTCACACCGCGTTACTCCCTGAACGATAGAACATACGTATGCCAGAATTGGGATTGGATTAAACGTCAAGAAGAAACATTAGTGATAGTAGAACTCCATCAAGATCCACTACCTGCTATTCTTATGGTTGCAGAAGCAGGAATAATCAGTGGCAAAGGTTTGAACTCTTCAGGGCTTGGAACGTGTTTTAATGCACTTTCTACTGGAAAAGGTCAGTCTGGAGTTCCGGTTCATATACTCCTGAGGAAGATGCTTGATTCTGAAACTCTTGGAGATGCCGTCCAATCTATAGCCACTGCTAGACGTGCGAGCTCCGGGAATTTTCTCATCGGAACTGAAGATGGAGAAATCATCAACATTGAATCTACTCCCTCAGATTTCGGGGTTTTATATGCAGAAGAAGGCTACATTGCTCATACTAATCATTTTTTATCAATGAATCTGGTTTGTAGAGAAAATGATTTCGGGAAAGTTATATTACCAGACACTTTTCACAGGCTAGGAAGAATCAATGTGCTTCTGTCTTCAACCTCAGGTAATATTAATTTCGATCAATGTCAGACATTTTTAGCCGATCATCTAAATAGACCTGATTCAATATGCCGACATGAAGATGCCTTTGACCCTGAAGGTAAAAGATTGTGTTCTGTCTATTCCATTATCATGGATTTGGAAGAAAAGACGATCTGGATTAGTGATGGAACACCCTGCGGAGGTAACTTTCAGCCCTTTAGGATAGACCACCAGGAAGATCTTTAATGCTATGCTAGCACCTCAGCCGGGATCTAGGAGCATTTTGTCATAAGCTGAAAGTATTTTGCCTTTTTTAAAAATACAGAGATTTAAGAAAGATTACCTTAAGTTAATCTAAAAACAAGAATACTATCCTTTTTCAGACGGAGGTCGCAATTGAAAAAGATCTTTCTGCCTGGAATAATTTTAATTCTGATTTCTGCAGTATGGTTTTTCCTGATCAGGCAGGATCTGCCTCAGCCGATTCTATACAGAAGAACCTGGACAGATCATGCTATCGCTTTTTCTTCAGGAAAGGAAGATTTTTCCGCAATTCTCCAGGAAATGATCGACAAGGGTGAGAGTAAACTTCAGATCGAAGTCAATGGATACAGACTATCTCTTTCTGAACTTGGAAATGCTATTTCTTACGCCTTTCAGAATAGTTCCGACTATTATCTTAAAAACTCAGCAAATTACTGGGAATATTATATTCACGAAAATCCTGGAGGTTCCAGGAAGGTTAAGATCCGGATATATTATCAGGAAACAAGAAAGGAAAGGGACTATGTTAAAAAGAAGGCTGAAAAGATAGCCTGGAATATAATCGAACCTGACATGACAGATCTAGAAAGGATCCGGACCGTCTATGAATGGGTTATCAGAAATATCACCTATGATCAATTTTATGCCCGACATGGAGGATACCATGCTCTTAAAGGCAAAGCCGTATGCCAGGGATATGCCCTTCTTCTCTACAGGATGCTGGAAGGGTTAGGATTCAAAAATATTATCGTATCGGGTGGGAACCATATGTGGAACATGGTCGAACTTGAAGGCAAATGGTATCATCTTGATGCCACCTATGATGATCTTCAGGAAGGCATCATCATGAAGAAACATCACCTGAACTATGCTAATTTCCTGAAAAGCGACTCAGATATGGAAAAGACAGAACACAAATGGGATCAGGGCACATTCCCCAGAGCTCCACGATCATTTGGAGTTGTCGAATGATTTTGTATTTCCAGCAATAGAACCAGAGATAAAGTCTGCAGAGAATATAATGCTTTTAACCGTCATATCTTCACAAATATGTGGAGGATTAGAACTTTTAAAGCCCTGTGGACGAAGAACTCTGCATAACAGAGAACCAAAAACCTTCTGAAACCGGGAAGCATATTCATAACACCATTTTTCAATTTCCTCCTTATTTAACCCATTATTTTTACCCAATATACCTAAAAACATAAGTGTTCCCTCAACCAGACCACACTGGGCTCCGAATTTGCCTGCACCATGCATTCCGCAGGCACCACTCAGTACCTGGGAATGAACCGGGATACCAAAGATCCCTGAAAGGATGATCAGTGTCGTAACTGCACAATTCATATCTTCCAGCCAATAAAGATCATGAACTCGTTGAGAAATACTATCTACGGTATATTCCTCCATCGCAAGGAACCTCCTGTCTATATGATCAGATTGAATTAAATTGGATTATAACCCGAATTGACTTTGAAGAAAAAGAAAGACCCGGCAAAACCGGGTCTCAGGGTGAATGATCTTTCATGAGTGGAGGACTCTATGAAAGCAACTAAAATTCATATTGAAAAGATTTATAAGGCTAGATAATATTGCGCAGGAAATATCAAAACCTGATAGATAAAGATATTTATATCTCCAGTATCGTTTCGTCACCCTGGATCATTAATCTTGCTCCACCCAGAGAAATGGCATTTTCTGACCCGCAGGTAAGACACATACCGCAGAATTCTTCTTCACCAACGAAAACTCTTACGTTAACCTGCTCACCATTTTTACGGATCCTTATACTTTTTTTCATTTTTATATCTCCCCTTCTTTCATTCAACTGGTCTTCCTGTTCTGTAGACACCGGGGGAATTATGTGAGAATCGTGGAGATCGACTGCCCCCTCTTCAACCATATCCCTGGGATCAATGGGGGGCATATCGTAAGGCACCATGTTTCCCTCGATCTCCTGCTTAGGTACAGTCACAGGATCTTCCACAGAGAAACCGCTCGCAAGGGCTTTTATGGCCTCTGCTTTGGGATCTCTCCTTACATTTCGTATCTCGTCAATAGTCTTATTGCCTTTTACAATGGTACCCATCTCTAAACCTGCATCGGATTGATTTTCAATTTCCTGCTGGAGAATGGACCAGGCTTCGGCTACATTTTTTAGAGCCATCAAGAACACCCCCGACCTCTCTGGAAGAAACCTTCCTGAAATTCAATCCCCTGATCGAAAAAATGAAAGCCTTCAGTCCTGTAACCTGAAGGCTTTCCGATTTTTGCTTAATTTCGGTAACCCGGCTGTCTCTTCCTGAAGAAACTGGAGACCCGTGGCTTTGCGTCACCGCCTCTCGACGGTTTTGCCTTTTCGCTTTCAAGCTTTCAAATATTTTTTTCTCAAGGGTCTTTGTCTTTGACGTAATAACTGTAACATCTTTATGGAAGAGGCTACGGGACCAGGATGTCATCTGAAATAATCCAAAACACACAACTCCGGAGGGACTCTTTGTTCAATCCATATAGGTCTGAAGGACTACTGGTTCCGGGACAAGGTTCATATGGATAGTGTTCCCTGCAATGCTCCTGTTCAAAAGGACGATAGATAAGGATTATATAAGACAGATTAAGAGCAAAGGGTATTCCTGGTCTGCTCACATTTACCTGTCTTTCATTCAATAAGGATCCTTGAAGAAAAGGGAGAAAAACCTCTTTTCCCAGCTGATGCTCAAGTTAAACAGCTTGTACCTGATAGTCCTCAGAATGACAGCAACGAATAACAGCAGGAAAAATGGAATACGTTTTTCTCTGCATGAAACTTTAACGAGAGAAAATAACCAGTTTTTTCACTGACTTGACAGAACAAAAAAACCTGGAGACAAAAACTTTTTAATCAGTTAAATATCTGAACTTGAAAAGGAATGATATTACTCTTATAATTTGGAGTGATCATATGTCCAAGTGGTACCATGTTGAAGCAAAATAAGGCAGTGACTTCAATAATGAAGAGATACTTTGACGCTGGCTGCAGGATAATCAAATACAGGAATTATCCAAAGATGTTCCTAGGCATTATTGGTATTGGAGTGTTTTTCAGTGGCGCAGGGAGCCTTCTTGCCGGGAGGGAACATCTATGGCCCATTATGGCTCTGGGCATATACTGGGCTCTTATTGCCCTTAAGTATCCGAATATAAATATATTTTATTCTTCCCAGATTTTTATTCTCTGGTGGGGTCCTTTTCTGCCATTGAAAAAGAAAAGGGGAACCTTCATGGAGATCCATGCAATTCTGTTGGAAAAAAAGTTTATCCATAACATATTTGTATCCATTAAACAGGAAGAATGGGATTTGGCTCTTGTAACAACTGGAGGTAACAAATACTTTCTTATGTCTTTCCCTTCACAGGAAAGAGGCATGGATTTTGGCCAGCATCTTGCTTCTGATCTTATGAGCCGGATAGAGATACAAGAAACCCCTCATAATAAAGTATCCCCCCTGCCAAAGATCAAATATCCCTTTAATCACGTCAGTGATCTTTACGGGAAAAGGAAAAAGACATGACCACAATAAATTACTTTTATTTCAGGATAACAAACGAGATTTTATACATAATGGAAAAGCATAGAACCTTCAGGCAACATATTTCGACAGAAACGCTGAGATCCCTTACAACCTGAGAATCGAATCTTGAGTTCAATGCTTTTCAGGGAGGTATACGAATATGAAAAGATTTGCAGGGATCCTCGCAGAGGATAAACCTTCATTTTATGAATACATGAACATTCAGCTGAAGAAACTGGTATCGAAAGAACCTGACTGGCTT
Source organism: Synergistales bacterium (assembly GCA_963666205.1). Taxonomy (GTDB): domain Bacteria; phylum Synergistota; class Synergistia; order Synergistales; family JAFGMB01; genus JAENYO01. Next base: position 2,296,100 of record OY762654.1, on the reverse strand, counting down.
GCAAACCTTGCTAATTCAGCAGCTCTTCTGTTCTTGCTTATGGACGACATCAACTGGGCAGGTTTTTACATCACCAGGGAAGACGGACTTGTTCTTGGCCCCTTCCAGGGGAAACCTGCTTGTACACACATCCAGAAAGGGAAGGGCGTATGCGGTACTTCTGTTGTTAAAATGAAAACCCTGGTAGTACCTGATGTCAGAAAGTTTCCAGGACATATTACATGCGATGAGGCTTCTCTCTCGGAAATAGTTATCCCCATTATAGTTGGTGGAAAAGTTTGTGGAGTTCTTGATATCGACAGCCCTATTACAGGCCGTTTTGATAACGAAGATGCTGCCGGCCTGGAAAAATTTGTCAGTATACTCCTCAATTTCATTGACTGGGATAAAGTAAGCTAGGAAAAACCTTATAAAGACATCTCGTATCCTTATCTGTTTTCCAGAGGGAGAATATGTCCGTGTCCAATAGTAGATGTTTTTGTTCCAGCATTCAGGAATACACCCAGTATTATAAGACCTGTACTTGCTATCTGGGTTATGCTTACATTCTCTTTCAGGATTATTACAGCAAGAATAACCGAAAAGACCGGGATAAGGTTCATAAAGGCCATAGTCCTGCTCGCACCAAGGTGCTTAATGGCTTTCTGCTGAAAGAAATAAGCCGCAACCGATCCAAGAAAGGAAAGATACAGGACCGATATCCAACCTGAAAGATCTGCTTTTAATAAATATGTCCAGGGATGCTCCATTATCATAAGCGGGAATGTTGCAGTCATGGAAAAAAGCAGACCATAGGCTACTATAACAATGGGTGAGTAATTCTGACCCAGTTTTCGACTCAGTATGCTGTAAATGGCAAGCAGGGCTATCCCTATTGTCTGGATAACATCGCCATAATTAAAGGACATATCTCTTAATATTGAAATATCTCCACCTGAAAGGACGAGAAGCACTCCGGTAAAAGCAAAAATAATTCCTGTAAACCTTTTTAGATCCATTGCTTCCTTAAGCAATAAGGTAGCCAGAAGAGCCGTCATCATAGGACATGAAGCTGCTATAGAGGCCAGGTTCACTGCAGAAGAATATCTGCAGGCATTCAGGAACAGCAGGTTGTTTCCGAAAAAACCAAAGGCTCCTATCAGGAACACAGGAGGTAGTTCCTTTAGAGACAATTTCCATTTACCCCTTTCAAGAACCATGGCCAGAGGAAAAGCAAGAATAACCGCAAAGAAAAACCTCAGGAATGCGAAAGTGAAGGGCGGAAATTGAAGTACACCTGTTTTACCTGTAACAAAGGTGCCCGACCAGAACAGGCAGGCCATTATCATAAAGATAGATGCTTTGATATCGCGATAGTCGGATTTTCCTGGCATTATGAGTGATATTCCTCCTGGCCGATCAGGTAATGTCAATAGTTTACGATAAATACACAAATATATATATAGCGCATCTATAACAGGGAGGTGTTTTCGATCTTTTACATATCCGGGGAGGTCCGAAATAACTTGACGGGCATTATGGCTGGTTTTCTTGAGATAAGGAATGCAGAACTTTCCTCCTGTCTCCCTGAACTGGCCTTTCTGCGAGAAGAACTGGAAAGGGAACTCCGTAATAATTATTCAGGGATGCAAAGGAATAACATCAAAAATATTTCCGAAATAAAGATCTATTCCGATTACTATAAAACATTCAAAAAGACATATCATGTCCTTCTGCAACTGGAATCTGTGGCATTAAAGGGAAAAAGTATTCCCGAGGCCCCTCCCTTTGTCCAGATAATGTTCATGGCCGAGCTTAAGAATCTGCTCCTTACAGCAGTACATGATATGACAAAAATTTCTCTTCCAGTAACAGTACATGCAGCCTCGGGAGAGGAGACTTACAAAACCATGGGAGGGAAAGAACAGACTCTCAAAAGGGGAGATATCTTCATGGCTGACCAGGAAGGCATAATTTCCAGCATAATTTATGGACCGGACGAGCGGACCCAGGTAACATTCAACACAACCCAGGCCCTTTACACTGTCTATGTTCCAAAAGGTATTTCTTCACAATACGCAACAAACCACCTTGTATACATCAGGGAAATGGTAACCGGGCTATCGCCGTACTGCAAAGTCGGAACCATGGAAATCCTTACTTAAAGATAACACCTGTCCGGCAGGCTGACAGGGGTCGATACTTTAGTGAGTTTCGCCCACGTTAACAGGCTTTTACCAATCCTTCTTACACATATGCCACCCCTGTATGGAGAATAGGGGGGTGGCATATGGAGTAAACCTTTTCTCAAAAAATCCTCCGAACCTGGAAAAGAGTAATACTACTCTTTTTATCGAAGCTTCAGTTTAAGGGCTACTTTTTCAAGCATATCTGCAGTCATGGCCTCCAGATCATATACTGGAGAAAATTCCCATTCCTCAACAGCACAAGAAGGATCAATAGAATTGGGCCATGATTCCGCAATCGACTGGCGAACAGGATCAACATCATAGTCAAGAACAAAGTCCGGAATGTATTTTTTAATCTCCTTCGCCATATCTTCAGGGCAAAAGCTCATGGCTGTTATGTTGAAGCAATTGCGATGTACAAGTCTGGAAGGATCTGCTTCCATCAGTTTGACCATTGCATCCAGTGCATCGGGCATATACATCATATCCATATAGGTTGCGGAAGCGATAAATGAAGTATATTTCTTTTTTGTTAAAGCATCATAGTATATATGTACTGCATAATCTGTGGTTCCCCCTCCAGGAAGCGCTTCATAGGAGATGAGGCCGGGAAAGCGGACTCCTCTGGTATCCAATCCGTATTTTGAATGATAGTAATCACATAGTAATTCCCCTGCCACTTTACTTATCCCATAGATGGTGGAAGGTCTCTGCATACAGTCCTGCGGGGTGTTATCCGATGGGCTGCCAGGGCCGAAGGCGGCAATTGAGCTTGGAAAGAAAAGGGAAGTTTCATAATTTCGGGCTATTTCAAGAGCATTACATAGACCATTCATATTAATATCCCATGCTTTCTGGGGAAATTTTTCCGCATTAGCTGAAAGGATCCCGGCCAGATGAAATATTGTATCGGGTTTAAAAGAAGAAACAATATGCTCAAAAGCCTCTCCATCCCTGACATCAAGGATTTCAAAGGGGCCATCACGTTTGACTTTGGAAAGTTCTTTATCACTTACATCCGTAGCAAAAACACTGTTCCCTCCATATAGATCTCTCAGATAATTTATCAACTCCACGCCTATCTGCCCCAATGACCCCGTTACAAGGATTTTCTTCATTCCAACTCCCCCTCTTTCGAATATGCTGGAAATATTCTTGCAAAATAAGAACTTGATGAAAATTTTCTATCATATGATAGAATCATACTATACCCTGAATTTTTAGACAAGAAGGTCCAGAATTGAAGTTTTCTCTAGATGAAATTAAAGATAGTACATGACAGTTTCCCAGACTGAAATGTTTCGTAAATACCTGGTTTCTCAGATTTTGAATAAAGATTTTCCTGAATGGGGGCACCTGAATGACAATCACAAAGAAACCCTTAATTCAAAGGATCAACAGCAATGCAGATTCCCTCAGCCCCAAACAATATCAGCTTGCAAAATTCATGCTGCTGAACTACAGGAACATGGCATTCGAGAATGCTTCTACTTTGGCTAAAGCTGCCGGTGTTAGTGAATCTACAGTAACGAGATTAGCCCATACCCTGGGTTATTCCGGTTCATCTGATTTGCAGTTAGCAATGAAAGATCTGATCAAGGATCATATTTCTTCCCTGGAAAGATCCTCTCTTGCAAGAGAGGATCTTGAGCAGAACCTTTTTTCCAAGGTTTTCGGGATTGAAAAAGCTATAATGGATGAAACTCTTGCTTTACTGAAACCGGAAATTTTTGAGAAGGCAGTTAACCTGCTCTATAATTCAAGTAATATTCTTATCGTAGGAGCTCAACCGGATTCATGCGCTGTAGAATACGCTCTATACCTGAGTATCATCCGACAAAAAGTGAAAAAGATAGTTAATTTTAATATAGAGGAATATAACGACCTTAAAGATATAGGTAAAGGTTGTTCAGCCCTGATACTCAGTTTTCCAAGATATCCTGAAAGAACACAGACCATAGCCAAGATACTCAAATCCAAAGGAGTTTCTCTTATAGGAATAACAGACAGCCATGTATCCCCTATAGCGGCATTATGCGATCTGATTTTTACAGTCCCCATGAAATTTATTACTCTTGTTGAACCCATGTCCGCTGTAGTGGCACTGATCCATGCATTGATAATCGGAATTTACCTGAAAAATCCTGAACAGGCTAAAGAAGAAATAAAGAAATACGAAACTCTTGCCAATTTTGGGAAATATTATATTCATGACGATATCAACATTGTAGATCTTATTTAACAACAGCAGAGAGAAAATTAAAAAAAGAAAAGACATGTGATCAAGCTAAAATAATAAAGATAGATTTAAAGCCGGGTATTCAGCCCGGCTTTAAATTATTTGAACTGGAGCATCAGAAAGTCACTTTTTTGAACTTTTCTATCTGTTCCTTTATGGCAATTTCCACGGGAAGTCTTTCCATGCTGCTGGCGCCATAGAAACCATTGATATCCCGGCAGCGTTCAAGGACATACTGTGCATCTTCAGGCATTGCTAAAGGCCCTCCATGACAAAGTACGATCACATCCTCCCTTACACTTCTAGCAGCCGATGCCCATTCATCAATAAGAGCCACACATTGATCCAGGGTCTTTGATGTATGGGCTCCAATGCTGCCCCTGGTTGTTAGTCCCATATGGCACACGATAATATCAGCACCTGCTTCTGTCATGGCTATGGCATCTTCTGAGCTGAATACATAAGGTGTAGTAAGCATATCCATTTTGTGGGCCATTCGTATAGCTTCGACTTCAAGGCCATAACCCATTCCGGTTTCCTCCAGATTTGCCCTGAAGATCCCATCGATAAGTCCTACTGTAGGAAAGTTCTGAACTCCTGCAAAACCCAGATCTCTGAGTTCTTTAAGAAAATTATCCCAGTGAACGAATGGGTCGGTTCCATTGATACCAGCAAGTACCGGAACATTTTTGACGACCGGGATGACTTCCATCGCCATTTCCTTAACTATCTGGTTGGCATTTCCGTAAGCCATGAGACCTGCCAGGGATCCCCGGCCCGCCATACGGTAACGGCCGGAATTATAAATAACTATGAGGTCTATCCCACCGGCTTCTTCCCATTTCGCAGAAATACCAGTACCAGCTCCCCCACCTATGATGGGTTCGTTTCTTTCGATCATATTTCGAAATTTTTCCAGCAGTTCCGTTCTGGTAAGTTTATTCATACAAAATCCCCCCCAACAAGATTTTTGTTCCTGATCCCGGTTTCAGGTGAAAAGCTGAACACGCAAAATAAAATACCTGAGACCTGTTCTATTAACCATAGGAATTTCTAGGAGTTGATCTCCCTGAAATTGTCCACAAGAGCTGCAACAAACTCCGGATCATTGATATGGTACGGCAGCCGAATAACCTTTCGGGTATGGGTTTGCTCCAGAGTTTCTTCAAGAGAACTAAAGAATGCTTCATCGGCATCCGGATCGTAAAAAGGCATATCAGGAGCATCTATCATGGATACCCCTTTTTCAGGCAAAAGGAAACGCACTGGTCCATTACACTGATTGAGTTTATGGCCTATCCATTCTCCCATTTTTCGATTCTCCTCGGGGGTTGTCCTCATAAGGGTTACCTGAGGATTATGGACATAGAGATTTCTTCCTCTGTATTTCTCGGGAACTGTCTCCATTGCACCAAAATTCACCATATCGAGAGCCCCACAGGATCCGACATAAGGTATACCGCTCCGTATTATCGCTCCAAACCGGTCTTCCCCCGCACTGAAGACACCACCCATCATAAGGTCACAAACCTCGGTAGTTGTTACATCTATTACCCGCTTCATCACCCGGGAATCAACAAGTTTTTCCATTGACTGACCACCTGTTCCCGTAGCATGAAAGACCAGGCAGTCATAATCTTCCTGGAGAAGATCCATTAACTGATTCACACATGGAGTAGTGACACCGAACATGGTCATTCCCAAAGGTTCTTTTCCATTTTTTTCCACAGGAATAGTCTCTTTGACCATCCCTGCCAGGGCATGGGCGGCGTTTCCAAGCACCACCCTGGATATCCTGTTGATCCCAGCCACATCAGTCACCGAATACATCATACATATATCGTTAGGTCCCACATACGGAGCAACATTTGAAGAGGCCACAGTTGAAACCATGATCTTCGGCAAACCTATGGGAAGTTGTCTCATTCCCGATGTAATAAGGGATGTACCACCTGAACCACCGAGCCCGATAATACCGTAAAGATCATCCCTGGTTACGATGAACCTCTCGAGAGCCTTTGACATGGCAATAACTGCCTCTCCTCTGTCAGTGACCTTTTCCAGAAGATCCCTCAGGTCGGGATGATAACTGGCTACCTCTGTATTTGAAACATCCACCGGATGATCATGAGATCTGATGCCCACATCGACAAGTACGGTCTCTATACCCGTTTTTCTTATAAGATCCCTCACGTAAGCCAGCTCATGGTACTTGGTATCACATGTTCCTACCACATAGGCTTTTTTCATTTCCTCCTCCTCCTGCCCTGACATTTCAGGGCAAAAAACTGTTCCCAGATAGAAAGATATCCCATCATAAGTTTAACTAACTGTTATTGATTATATTCAATAAAATGTAAAGGGCAATAGCCTTAAAAGGCTATTGCCCTCAAAACTCTCAATCTCAAGAACTTGACAGGAAGCACAAGAGATAAAAATGAAAGGGGTAAGAAAATGCTTTACGGGAAAAGGCAGTTCATTCAAGTTTAAATTCCAGGAAAAGAGCACCCGGAACTGGATTATAGCAGTAAGGGGGAATTTCCCTGAAACCAAAAGAATTGTAAAGGGCTATGGCAAATGTCATTGTAGCGACAGTGTCCAGTCTCATAAAACTGAATCCTTAGGACCCGACCAGCTCAATGAGTTTCTCTGCCAGTTTTCTTCCAATGGATAAGCCTTGAAAGTATGGATTAACATAGAGTCTTTTCATTTCGAGAACATCTCCAGAACACGGATGCATGGCTACACCCGGCGGGACTTCCGTTGAAAAGAGAAAGCAGGAGAACTCCTTCAGGAGAGGAATATTTGCCAGGTAAAGATGATTACTCCATGGAAAAATCCTGAAAATCAAGATCAGACTCAAGAGACCCGGCATATTCAGAAAAAAGTGACCTCAGAAATGACAGATACTGCGTTTTCTTGAGAGCATCTATGATCTCAAGCATAATAAGAGCTAACATTGTGACTGGAACAGAAACCCAGGTTTGAACCTGAACGAAACCTAATTCTTGCCGATCCTTATATCATCAGCAGGAATAGTAACTTTCAGAGTGACCCTGTCACCAGACATCCTGATCTTTGCTTTGGAGGGCTCCGCTTCGAAAAAGGGGATATTGTTCAATGCCCTTCTGGTTGTCTTCAGAGTTGCATCATCAAAAGAATCGACCATATCCTTAAGTTGATCCGCTGCCTCTTTAATTTTAGGTGGCAGATCAATAGAACCGCAAGTTCCCTCCCCGGAAGAATTCTTCTTTCCATTTATACCATCTGCAAGTTTTTGAAGGGAATCAGCATCAGGGATAACAGAAAGATCTCCCTGTATATCCTTTCTCCCATCAACAGCTTTTATCCTGTACTTCTCCAGATCCATTTCTTCTCCTGCAGGCTTTTTTTCAGGCAGGCTTCTCTTTACTTCCGTAACTGGCGTGTTACCCCTATCGTACTCCCCGGAAATATCGTTTCTGCGGAGGTCTCTGAAAAAGAGGACAATAAGGATCGTCATTGAAAGGACAACAAGTATAACCAGCCATTTTTTCATTTCTGACCCTCTCCAATGTAAATATTTGACGGATTTAAGCATTCTCTCTTTCTCAAGAAGTATATCAGAGAAGGATGATCCTCAAGAAAATGCACCATAATTATAATTCATTGCCATATGAATATATGGTAATATATTAGTATTATGATCAGACAGATTGGAATTATAGGTTTGGGGAAAATGGGCAGAGGTATAGCGAAAAGACTCCTTCGCAAAGGTTTTGATGTCTACGGATATAACAGGAGCTATGAAGCCGTCAAAGACCTGGCAAAGAGCGGTCTTACGCCGTGCTCTACTCCTGAGGAACTGGTCAGGGCTATCAACCATCCCCGAGTCATATGGATCATGCTTCCTGCAGGGATACCTACCGATACTACCATCAGGATTTTATCAGAGATCATGGAAAAGGGAGATTGCATAATTGATGGGGGAAATTCCGACTATCGGGATTCCATGACCCGATATCGTAATCTTGAAGAAAAGGGCATACATTTTGTAGATATGGGAGTATCCGGAGGAATATGGGGAGAGAAAGAAGGCTATGGACTTATGTTTGGAGCAGAAAAAGAAGTTGCAGAAATGATTCTGCCCCTTGTCCATACCCTGGCTCCAGGTGAAAACAAAGGATGGGTTCATACTGGACTTCCCGGTTCAGGACATTATGTCAAGATGGTACACAATGCCATAGAGTACGGAATGATGCAGGCTTATGCTGAAGGATTCGAGCTCCTGAAGAAAAAAAAGGAATTTGGTCTGGACCTGGCAACTGTTTCGAATGCATGGAAGGATGGTACTGTCATTCGAAGCTGGCTTCTGGATCTACTGGCCATGTACCTTGTAGAGGATCAGGAACTTGCGGAAATAATCCCTGAGGTTGGAGATTCGGGAGAAGCCAGATGGGCATTGAGAGAAGCAGTAGACCTGGACGTACCCGTACCCATACTTGCAAATGCTCTTTTTGAGCGTTTCAGCAGCAGAAATGAAGAAAAATACGGAGATAAGATCCTGGCCATTATGCGAAATGCTTTTGGAGGACATGAGATCAAGAAGGCGGATTGAAAATGGTTGACATGGTTATCTTTGGCATTACCGGGAACCTGGCCAGGAAAAAACTCCTTCCTTCACTTTTTACCCTAGAAGAAAAGGGTTACCTACCCGCCGACATAAGGATATGGGGCATCAGCCGCCAGAAAATGGACAATAATTCCTTCAGGGAAAGCATCAGAAACTCTATAAACCGGGCCAAACCTTCCTGCGAAAGGAAAATACTGGCCGAATTCTGTAACAGATTCTTCTACATGGAGTGGGAGGATCTGGTAAGAAATTCGTCCCAAATGAAGCAGATTTTCGCTGAATCTATAATTTTTTATCTTTCCCTGCCTCCATCTCTTTTTGCTTCCACTGCCGAAGACCTTGCCAGTTCCGGTTTAAATATTGAAGACAGTGGTTTTCGGCGAATAGTGCTGGAAAAACCCTTTGGATGGGATGAAATCAGTTCTCTGGAACTGGATGAAAGGATCCATGCTTTATGGAACGAAGATCAGATCTACAGGCTTGACCATTTTCTTGGCAAGGAAACCATACAGAATATCCTTGTATTCCGTTTTGCCAACATGCTTATGGAACCTTTATGGAATAGAAACTATATCAGGCAGGTCCAGATAACGGCCTTTGAGGAAGAGGGAATAGAACTCAGAGGATCCTATTACGACAAGGTGGGGGCTTTGAGGGATATGGTTCAGAATCACCTTCTTCAGATACTGGCCCTTACAGCCATGGAACCGCCGGCTACCCTTGACCCTACTTTTCTGAGGGACGAAAAAGTTAAAGTCCTGAGGTCTTTACGTCAACTCGATGGTTCAATGATAGATAAATCAGCGGTGAGGGGAACTTACAGGGGATATGCTTCCGAAAAGGGTATCCCCGCTGATTCCAGAACTGAAACATTTGTTGCAATGAAACTTTTTATAGATAACTGGAGATGGAAGGATGTGCCCTTTTACCTCAGGACAGGAAAGAAAATGAAAAGATCTTCAACCCAGGTAGCCATTGAGTTTAAACTCCCACCCCTGGCACTATTCTATTCCTGTCTCTGCGGAAGCGAGCCCTTTGAGACCAACTGGCTGATCTTTGATATCAAACCGGAACAGAAAATAAGCATGATAATGCAGGCAAAGAAACCAGGCCTGGAGCTTGAGGCAAGCTCTATAAACCTTACCTCACCCTACCAGAGAGACGGATACAGGGCCCTTCCCGACTATTCTTCATTGATAAAGGATATTATAGATGGAGACAGGAGTCATTCTCTGAGATTCGATGAGATAAACTGGTCCTGGCATGCCTTGCAACCCATTCTTCTGAAATGGGAAAATTCAAGTGAATCTCTCGAAAGTTATAATGATGGGTCTTCAGGTCCATTCTGTCAGGATAAGATCCTGGAGGAAGGTCACAGATGGAGATCTCTCTGAGAGTATTCAGCGACCCGGAATCCCTGTCTCTGGAACTTGCAGATGAATTAACTGCTTCTCTTTATTATGGCGGGACAGCCGCGCTGGCAGGAGGCAGCTCCCCCCTCAGAACGTATGCAAGACTTGCTGCAATGTGTAATATCCCCTGGGAGAGGGTCATATTTATTCCAACGGATGAACGCTGTTATCCCAAGGGCCATCCTGAAAGAAATGATACCTCCCTGAAAAAGATATTTTGGGGTCTTCCCTGCCGTATATTGGATCTTTATGAACAATTACGCTGTTTTAAGAAACCTGACTCCGAAGGTCAATCCTTTGAAAAAATACTGCCCTTTGAGATTACTATCCTGGGTCTTGGGGCGGATGGACACACTGCAAGCCTGTTTCCAGGAAACCCCGCTCTCAAGGAAACCTCTCCCGTAGTAAATGTAATCAATGCCCCCAAATCACCATCGCAAAGGATATCACTCTCGATCTCAACCCTTAACCGTTCAAAGAAGATCTTTTTCTGTGTTACAGGCACTGCAAAAAAAGAAGTCCTTAAGGATCTTCTACAGGGACAGGAGTTCCCTGCTAATATGCTTTCCCCTGAAGGACCGGTTTATATTTTTGCAGACAGAGATGCCGCAGGTTCATTATGACCCGGACAAAGTCAAAGAGGCCCGGCTCAGCTGATTAAAAACTGAGGGGGCCTCTTTTCTGTTTTCTCCGGATCTCTTAATTTATCAATCCCAGTTCTTAAGCATCTTCTGCCATTTATGATCCCTGTACTGCTCAATTATGCTGATGTCATTATCCTTGAGATGTCTGAATCTGGCCTGTTTCATCAGGTATTCCCTGACAGAACTAAAGGAAGAGGGTTTTCTATTAAGTGTAAATTTCTCATTCTCATATTCCGCCAGGAACCATAATCCACAGTCAACTGCCTCTTTGGCTATTTCAATGGTTCTTTCACCGGGGAAACCCCAACCGGTACAGCATGGAGCCATTACATGTATGTATGAAGTGCTCTCACACTGGGCGGCCTTACTTACCTTTTTCAGGTAATCTTCAGGATATCCGATACTCGCAGTTGCTGCATAGGATATACCGTGGGCAGCAACTATCTCGAACATGTTCTTTTTCATTTTTGTAGAACCTGGAAGGTTCTTTCCAGCCGGAGAAGTGGTGGTACTTGAACCATAGGGGGTAAGTCCACTCTGTTGGATACCCGTATTCATATAAGCCTCGTTGTCATAGCAGATGTAGATTATCCTGTCGCCCCTGTCTATGGCTCCAGACAGGGCCTGTATCCCGATATCGGCTGTACCGCCATCACCTGCAAAACCCACCACATGGTGATCCTTGAGTCCCAGGGCCTTTGCTCCGGCTTCTATACCAGAAAGGACCGCAGCATTAGCGGCAAATGGAGCAATAATGGCATTGGTAACAAAGGAGATCTGAGGGAAAAGGAACCCGACAGCGGACATGCAGTTCGGTGGGAGGGAAACAAAAGAGTTCTGACCAAGCACTTTAAGGGCAAGCCTTACCGCAAGGCTTCCACCACACCCGGCACAGGCTTTATGGCCATAGAAAAACTCACTGTTGGTTAATTCCCTGGCATTGGTCACCATGTTCTTATCCATTATATTCACACCTCGCATTTACGAACTGGATCTTCTCTTTCTCTTTCCCTTCTGCCACTTCAAGCAGCTGCATGTACATATCCCTGATATGGGCCTTGGAAACATTCCTGCCTCCAAGACCTGCAATAAAGTTGAGCCGCTGCGGAACTTTATCGAGGTCTGAAAGGGCCGAATTGACATTGGTAAAGACTATGCCCTCATATCCTACCGAGATGTCCTTATCCACCACCCCAATGGCTTTAACCTTTGATCCGATCTCTATTATCTCCTCTTTCGGGAAGGGCCTCATGAACCTCAATTTGACAAGCCCTACCTTATAGCCCTCTGATCTCATGGAATCTACCACTACCCTGGCCGTTCCCGTAACACTTCCGAGAGTGACAAGTACGGCATCTGCGCCATCACACATGTACTGCTCTATCATTCCTCCGTACGACCTGCCGAACATTTCTCCGTACTCCCTGTCAGTTTCTTCGATTATGCTTTCAACGTTCCTCATGTCCAGCTCCTGCTTCATCATGTATTCCATATAATGGTTCATGGCGGCAAGACATACGCTTTTAGGAGCATCGAGGTCCATCTTGTTATCCGTGCTGTAATCGGGAAGGAAACTTTTCAATGCAGCCTGGTCAGGAAGCTCTACCAGTTCATAGGTATGGGTCAGGACAAAACCGTCCAGGTTAACCATCATGGGAGTCATGACCCTCTCATCCTCAGCTATCCTGTAGGCCTGGATTATCATATCCAGGGTCTCCTGGGCATCTTCACAATAGACCTGTATCCATCCTGAATCGAGCTGTGAAAGGGAATCCCTGTGGTCCGAGAGGAGAGCCCATGGAACGGCAAGGGCCCTGTTGGCATTCATCATTACAATAGGAAATCTCGCTCCGCTCACATACGGCAGAACTTCGGCCATGTAAAGCAGACCCTGAGAGGATGTTGCGGTAAAGGTCCTGGCTCCGACTGCTGCAGCACCCAGAGCAGCGGACATGGCACTATGCTCTGACTCCACATGGATATACTCTGCCTTGAGAGAACCATCCTCCACAAAATCGGAAATCCTTTCCACTGCTACTGTCTGAGGGGTTATGGGATATGCAGAAATAACATGGGGACTCACCAGGCGAACTGCCTCTGCTACCGCCTCGTCGCCTGAAATAAAGATCTTTCTACCTGCCATCCTCATCAGCCCCTTCCTTGACCATTCTGATGGCACCGACTTTACATTCATGGGCACAGATGCCACAGCCCTTGCAGAAATTGTAGTCTATTTCAAGAGTCTCTCCAGATTTATCGATGGCACCATCAGGGCAGACAAGGAAACATCTGAGACATTTAATGCACTTGTCCTCATCGATAACGGGTCTGAACGTTCTCCAGCCTGCGTTCGCCTGCACAAGATGGCCAGCCCTGAAGGTAGCTCCTACAGGATAATCTTCAGCCCTTTCAGGCTCCTTGTACTTCACAATCTTTGGCCTATCCATTGTTCACAGCTCCCTTAACCATGTTGAAAGCTTTTTCAACTATGGCACAGTTCTTTTCAACAAGGGATGGTTTCATCCCGTCCTGAATGGCCTTCTTGAGAGCTTCCAGGGACACCACCCCCGAAAGGGCAACAAGGGCTCCCAGCATGGCGGTGTTGGTTATAGGCCTCCCCAGCACTTCAAGGGAAAGGCTTGTGGCATCCAGCGCCACTATCCGCTTATCCGTCATGGTGCTGTATTTTTCAGGATCAGCCGTATTGATAAGGATAAATGCCTCATCCTTCAATCCAAGGAGGGTCGTCTCTCCTACCAGGGTCTCGTCAAGGAAAACAACATAGTCACATTCATCCACCTGGCTTCTGTCCGTGATCTTCTTATCGCTTATTCTTGTAAAACCAAGGACTGGAGCTCCCCTTCTCTCCGGCCCGAAGGACGGAAAAGCCAGTGAATATTTCCCTTCATGAACCGATGCAGCCATTCCCAGAAGGCGGGCAGCAGTAAAACCTCCCTGACCGCCTCTTCCATGCCATCTCACTTCATACATCAAATAACCTCCTTTGAGCGTTGAATACGAATCTCATACTCCCTTAACCAAAAAAATAACTGGCAAGTTTGGACAGGAATGCCTCAGTGTGAAACTCTGCTTCAGACCGGGCCTTTTCGGTTTCCCGAGCTCGGATAGCCTGGGCTATTCCGTTAATTGATCCCTTGTACCAGTCGAATTCTTTTTCCACATATTGTATATGTTTTAAAAACCTGACTGTTATTACGCTCAGATCATCCAGAGTGCGTATTAGAAGGGGGTTACCTGAAGCCCTTCGTGTAAGAGAATGGAAACAGCGGTCATCATCAATACATTTGCTGTAATCCCGAACGTTATCATAGGAAGTGAATCGTGAAGCAACGGATAGAAGCTCTGATATCTGTTCCTCAGTAGCTCTTTCCGCTGCAAGTTCCGCAGCCAGTCCCTCCAGATTTTTCTTCATTTCATAGGCATACTTGACTGATCGGATATCGACCTGGCTTACGTATGTTCCTACCCTGGGAATGATGTTGACAAGCCTGTCCTGCTCCAGTCTTAAAAGGGCTTCCCTGACAGGGGTCCTGCTCGTACTGAATTCTCCAATAAGGGACTTTTCACTCAACACCTCTCCTGGTTTATAAACCAGATCAACTATACGCTTTCTTATGGCTAGGTAGATTTCGTCCAGATGCGGTTCCATTGGCCATATCCCCTTATATATACTCTTGATATAAGACTAATATATCAGTCTTTATGATAACAGGGATATCCTGACTATTCAAATAATGTAAAATTCTGGAAAGTTTCTCTCTTCAGGAAACAAGGAGTAAAATAATATAAGAATATTTGAAAGAATATTTCTTTTTCCCGGGAGAGTGGCTGATAAATGATAAAAAGAAATACTTCAGAACTGACAGGTGGATTATTTTTTCTGGGCCTCTTTCTTGCATGTGCCATCATAATTTCCACTTTTATTATGTCAAGGACTGTAGAACGAGTAAAAATGTCCCATCAGACAGTAAGAGTCAAGGGATATGCAGAAAAAACAATCAGATCTGACATGGCTGTCTGGAATGGAAGTTTTGTATCGAGGAGCACTGACCTTGAGTCGGCATATATAAAACTGCAGGCGGATCTGGAGAAAATAAGGAGCTACCTGGCTAAATTCGGGGTTGAGGAAAACAGGATCGATACTTCTTCAATAAATACTATGGTACGGTACAGGAGAAATGACCAGGGAGTATTCACCAACATAATAGAAAGATACGATCTTGAACAAAGAGTAGAAATAAGATCCTCTGATGTGGATCTTATTTCCAGAATATCCAGGGAATCCACAACCCTTATTCAGGATGGAATAGAATTTATATCATTTCCTCCACAATATTATTTTACAGGCATAGATGAAATGAAAATAGAACTCCTGGGTGATGCAACCCGCGATGCTTTCGCGAGAGCAGAACAACTTGCTGAAAACAGCGGGAGTCGCGTTGGTGAACTTGCTTCAGCAAGTCAGGGAGTATTTCAGATAACACCACTATTCTCTACAGAAGTTCAGGACTATGGAATGTATGACACAAGCACTATCGATAAAAGCATTAAAGCGGTAGTTACTGTAGAATACAGCATAATTAAATGATAATAAAATATACAGCATGTGCAACAGCACGGATATTCTCAGATTTCTACCCTGTTTTTGCCGTTCTGTTTGGCCCTGTAGAGTGCATCATCAGCCCTTTTTACAAGGGAATGGAGAGTGTCCGTCTGGATAAATTCTGTAATTCCCATGCTTATAGTGATATCTCCCAGACCAGGAAGGTTCACCTGGGATATTTCCTTTCTCAGTTTTTCTCCCAATTGAAATGCATTATTCAGGTCTGCAAGCGCCAGAACAACAAACTCATCTCCACCCCATCTTGCTGCAAAATCGGTGCTGCGGATATTTTCCCGAATGATACCGGCAATATCCTGAAGTATTGAATCACCCTTCTGGTGGCCGAATGTATCATTGATAAGTTTAAAATTATCCAGATCGAACATGAGAACAGACAGTGGATTTTCATACCTCGAAGCCCTTTCCATTTCCTGAACCAGAATGTCATCGAATCGCTGTCTGTTCAAAAGTCCTGTTATCCTGTCTGTAGAGGCCGATATGTACAGCTCCCTGTTCAGCCTTTCCATTTTCTCTTCCGTTTCCTTTCTGCTTGTAATATTTACGTGGGTTCCCACCATTCTTCTGGGATTTCCATCTCGATCCCTTTCGACGACCTTTCCCCGTCCAAGGATCCATATCCATTCCCCACTCCGCGAAGCGAGGCGGAATTCCATCTCGAATCCTTCTCCTCTGTTTTCCATGCAATTCATTACTTTTTTCAGGGCATAATCGACATCTTCCGGATGAACAAGTTCTTTCCACTTCTCAAAACTTGGAAGGAATTCATAAGGTTCGTATCCCAACATCGTGTAATAGGTAGGACTGAAATATACAACATCTTCTTCCAGGTTCCAGTCCCACAAGCCATCATCTGTGACCTGAAGGGCAAGGTCCAGTCTTTTCTCACTTCTGAGAAGGGCCTCCTCTGCAGCCTTTCTGAATTTTATCTCCCTCTGCAGAATTTCATTGCCAAGGCAGGCTAAACAGGCAGAGGCCAGTCTTGAATTCAACGGAACTAACTGATTCAGCAGAGGGGGCATAAAGGCGGATCCGGATTTCGTCATGATTATCAGCCCGTAATCCTTCAATTCCTGGATAACATAAAAAAGATCCTCCCTGATCTTTCCTCTTTCAGGAAGACCATCCTGGAACATTTCAAGGCCAGAATCAATGACAGACAGATCTATGGAACGGATAATTTCATATATGACAGCAGATTTATCTGATCCTGGTGGGAAAATGCTGACTGGATGGAAGGTATTATCTACTGAAATATCAGGACATAAAACACAAACTTCCTCAAGTCCAAGATTTGAACAGTATGCTTCCAGGGCCTCTTCAAGCATTTCTCCCATTTCCATACTGTTTCCTATTGACAGGGATATCCTGTATAGAGACTCGACCAATTCCATGTTTTCCATTTCCTGCCTACTCCCGGTTCATTTTTTTAAACTATCCGAATAAACTTATCATGAATAAAACTATTTTACACTCTGACGAGATGATTAGCAAAATTGGCGAATGAAAACAACCTTGACTCGAAAAGGTTCCAGCTGCATCTTTTCTGCAATACTTTGTTTACATCAATTTCATTTCCTGATCAAGGAGCATCTTTGTTCCCGGCATTCTAAAATGATTTCATTAGGAATGGATGCTGGAAGGATGTTTCTGGCGGACTTGAAATTATGTGAAAATATTACAAACAGTGATGTTAAGGGGGTTCAGAAACAGCAGGGGACAGGATCGCGAAATACCTGCCCCCTGTTTATTGATCAGTGGTCGGCATTGTTTAGAGAAAGGGTTATTTCCCTTCCCCTTGGCGTTACAGCTACTCCTCCTTTCGCCGTCTCCCGAAGGCTTTCAGGAAGGGCTCTTCCTACGTGTCCCATGGCATCAACAACTTCATCGGGGGGAATAACAGATCTGATACCTGCCATTGCCATATCTGCACCTATTGCCGACAGAGCAACAAGTGTTCCATTTCTTTTGATACAGGGAACTTCAACCAGACCGGCAACCGGATCACACACAAGTCCCAGGATGGACTTCAAGGTAATGGCTGCACCGTGAGCGATTTTTTCATTATCCTCACTCTTCATGGAGACAAGGGCCGAAGAAGCCATAGCAGCAGCTGCACCGCACTCTGCCTGGCAACCACCCTCAGCTCCCGCAAGAGTAGCCCTTCGAGCAATGATCTGACCGACTCCCGCCGCGGTAATAAGTCCCTTGAGAAGGATATCATCAGAGACAGGATGTATTTCCTGAAAGGCAAAGATAATACCCGGTATAATACCGCAACTGCCGGCAGTAGGAGCAGCAACGATCCTTCCCATACATGCATTGTATGTAGATACAGCAAGTGCTATCTCTGAAGCCCGGGTCACCAGGGGACCGGAAAAAGTGTTCTCTCCGTTTCTGTAGATTCCTAACATGGGAGCATCCGCTTCTGTGATAGTTGCCTTCCATGGTCTTGATAGAGCTTCCCGTACAGATCTCTTCATATCTGACAGTCTCTGTTTCATAAGTTCCCCGATATCATCTGACAAAAGACCGCTTTCAGACGAATCCATTTCCAGTACTGCCTTATCAAAAGAGAGATCTTCTCTAATACAATAATCCAGTACATCTCTGAAAGATCTCAAATCAGTTCATCTCCTTTAAGAGGCAATATAAAAGCCCTCTGTATAGCCTTTGTAGAAGCAAGAATTCTGTTCACAATCCCCGGAGGAAGGACATCATCGACTTCTATTACCATGGAAGCCAGACCGGATCTTGATTTTCGGGACAATGTCAATCCAGCGATATTTATCTTCATCTCGGCAAGGAGAGCAGTTACCTTTGCTGCTACACCGTGAACATCTTCATGAAAAGTGACAAGTACAGGAAGTTCACCCGAAATATTGACTCTAAACCCGTCGATCTCCTGGATCAGCACGGATCCTCCTCCAACAGATGCACCAACTATTTCCATGGAGATCCCTTCGTTTCCATAAAGGACAAGTCGAACAGAGTTAGGATGAGCACCATCTACTGTCTCTGAAAGAATAAGAAAATCAAAACCTTTATCAAAAGCTAATTCAAAGGAATCTTTGAGTCTGATATCATCCGGGGCCATTCCGAGAAGACCTGCAATTATCGCACGATCAGTTCCATGACCCTTACCTGTATCCGAAAAACTGCCCCTGAGATATATCTCCGCTCGATTCAGAGTTCCATCAAAACATGCCCTGGCCAGTTTTCCAAGTCTTGCTGCTCCTGCAGTATGGCTTGAAGAAGGTCCTACCATAACAGGGCCTATAATATCTCCTAAAGACATTAGAGTGACACCTTCCTTATCAAAAAGATCTTCACGGAAGAGTAACATACAAGCAACAGCAGAACAACCCCGATCCAGAATCAGAAAAAAGGGTTCCAATCTCCTGACTGGAACCCTTGATCTATCTCTTGACATTCATCATTTTTTCAGCTTATCTACTGCAGTCTGTTGCGATGAAATCCATCTTTGTTGCCTGTTCCTGAACCTGAACCATCCCTCAGGCCTTCTCTATTACCATCCTTCATTCTCCGACCTTCTCCGTTGCCAGAGTTCATTCTCTTATTGGAATTTTCACCCTTCTGCCCGTAATGTCCGACATGGCCCTTCTCTGCTATATCATGACCCGAATTCTCATTTCTTCTCTCCATCCTGTTCTTTCCTCTTCCAGAGTCAATCTGATCATTAAGGGTTTTCCTTAAACCATTGGACCCTTTATTCCCGTCACTATTCTGTCCACTGATTTTCATATTGTTTCTGAGCCTTTCAGCTTTGCCGTAATTGTGAAGATCTGCACCTTTTACAAGTTCTTTCCCATTCCTTTTTCCATCATTTCCATGGTCCAACCTGCTTGTGTTCATATTCCTGTAACCTGATGTTTCTGTTTTATTCAGGGATGAACATACAGTTCTCTGCTGTTCTGACACATATTTTCGGGAATTGCCTGTTTCAGATCCCTGGTGGGCAAAAACCGGAACTGAAGTCATAAGTACACCTGTAAGAGCAAACACTGTAATTTTTTTAAAGTTCATTTCTTATTCCTCCTTGGGATATATCTTTATCTTGCAACGATAGTTTACGAAGAAAAGGAGGAAATGACATCGTAAAAAACACCATATTATGGCTAAGTATAAATACCTATTAGGGGTATGCCCAAGATTGACTAGCCTTTCTTCCAGTTAACCAATCTTTCCCAAGGCCATGTATTAATTATGTCTGCAGCAGTAAGCCCCGCTCTCCTGGCAACACCAACTCCAAAAAACAGAAAATCGAAATGTTCCATAATATGAGCATCAGTACTTATAACAAACCTGCATCCCAGTTCTCTGGCTCTTCTTACGAGATTATCAGGAAGATCAAGCCTTTGGGGGGTGGCATTGATCTCAAGAAGGGTACCTGTCGAAGCCGCCGCCTTAAAGATCCTCTCCCAATCAGCATCTGTGCCATCCCGCTCTCCGATAAGTCTTCCAGTGGGATGGGCAAGGATGTGTACATAAGGATTCTCGATTGCTCTTATATATCTTTCTGTTATTCTATCTCTTTCCTGCCGAAGGGAGGAATGGACCGCTGCCACAACCAGATCAAGGGATCTCAGGGCCTGATCGCTCAGATCAAGACTTCCATCGGCCTTGACTTCTACCTCTACTCCCTTGAGAACTCTCATTTTACCCTCATATTTCTTATTCAAAAGATCTATTTCCCTGCCCTGTTTCACAAGATCATCAGAGGTAACTCCTCCAGTTATTCCCAATCCATGAGAATGATCTGTGACTAGAATATACTCAAGACCTCTCTGAATCGCCGCTTTGGTCATTTCTTCCAGAGAAGCCTTTCCGTCACTCCAGTCAGTATGGAACTGAAGATCTCCCCTGATGTCATTGAGCTCTATAAGTTCAGGAAGCTCTCCATTTCGGGCTAGATTTATCTCACCTTTGCCCTGTCTGAGTTCAGGAGGAATATAGGACAACCCAAGAAATTCATACAGACTTCT
This sequence comes from Synergistales bacterium, assembly GCA_963666205.1. Taxonomy (GTDB): domain Bacteria; phylum Synergistota; class Synergistia; order Synergistales; family JAFGMB01; genus JAENYO01. The sequence goes on along the minus strand of OY762654.1, from coordinate 2,275,377 downwards.
TTCATTTTCAAAAAATATTTCCTTATCCTCAGAAATGGACCTGAGACAATATTCGCTGAGGCTGTAACCTCTGTCCAGGGCAAGTTCTCTAATCTGGACATTATGTTCCTGGTTTCCTGTAAAATACTGTAACGCCGTTCCCCATGATTCGGGGACTATTACTCTCAGGTCCACCTGAAGACCAGATCCTGTCCTTATGCTCGTTTTTGTTTTTCCTCTCAGGATAACCTCATTCACTTCTTTCATACCAACAAAAAGATCCATCACCCTTTCAGCCTCTCTGGATGCCGCAAGGATATCAATATCTCCTACGGTATCCTTCATCCTTCTAATGGAACCTGCAGGTGATATCTTAACCAGCCATGATTTATCTTTCATTTTGTCTATTATGGCTGAAGCGGTACTCCACGCCCTGCCAAGAGAAATTCTCCCCTGAAATGGATGTTTCCTGAATTTCTGAATGCCTGACAGAATATTTGACTCGATCTTTGGGCCAAACCCATCAAGTGTCTGGAGATTTTTATTTCTGGCCGCTCCTTCAAGAGCATCCAGATCCGATATGCCAAGCTTTTCCCATAAAATCCTGACTCTTCTGGGACCTAGTTCCGGAATCTCTGTCAAGACAAGAAGAGACTCTGGAACCTCGGATATCAGTTCTTCATAAAATTCGAGTTTTCCTGTAACGATCAATTCTTTGATCTTTTCTCCTATGGCTTTCCCGATCCCCGGGATATCCTTTAGAGTTCCTTCTTCTGTAATAATTGTAAGATCCTTACCCAGTGAAGATATATTCTCCGCAGCCCTTCGATAGGCAATTATCTTGAACCTGTTCTCCCCTTTTATCTCAAGAAGGGTCGCGATCTTTTCAAAGATAATGGCAATTTCACTATTCCTCATAATGACACTCCCCTTTCGCCAATATTGATCGGAAGGCTCTTTCTGTTAACCGCAATATTATTCATGTGAAACTTCATTGTATCATCTGGATAATTATATATTAGAATAAGTGTACATTAGAGATATAATGAAAAGCCCCCGTCCAGGGACGGAGGCCTAAAGGGGAAAAGCTAAATGGATCTCAGATTACTATTCTTGCCAGGTAAGAGCATATCCCGCAAAAAGGGCTGGTCCGACCCATAGGGTTTCCTCATCAATATCAAATCTTGAGTTGTGATGAGGATAGGTCTGTCCTTTTGCAGCATTGCATCCGGAATGGAAAATAAATGCCCCTGGCACTTTTTCGAGGAAATACGCAAAATCTTCACTGCCTAATGAAGGTTCCTGTATTTCCCTGACTTTCTCTTTCCCGAGAATATTCTCTGCCACGGTCTGCACTCTTTGCAGTACCTGTGTATCATTGATCAGAGGAGGCGGACCAGGGATATATTCTATATCAACCTCACCCCTCATACTGGACGCAGTGGCTTTCGAAATTTCAGTTATTCGCTCTTCCATAAGAATCCTTGTTTCGGGATCAAGGGTTCTTACGGTACCTTCAAGAATACATTCTCCCGGAATGATGTTGAATGCAGTTCCTCCCTGGATACTGCCTATGGACATAACAGCACCTTTTAAAGGATCTTTTTCCCTGCTGACTATGGTTTGCAGCTTCACAATAAGTTGCCCTGCCATACTTATGGGATCCACTGTCATGTGTGGTATGGCACCATGACCACCTTTGCCCTTCAGGGTAATTTTGAATCTGTCCAGGGAAGCCATCATGCTTCCGTATTTTATCCCGAGCTCACCTGGCTGAAATTCCTTCCACAATAATCCCGTATGGACACCAATTATCTCATCTATTTCAAGGCCTTCAAGAAGGCCGTCATCTATCATGGCCTTTGCTCCAATAACCTGTTCTTCTGCAGGCTGAAAGATCAGGATAACCTTTCCCTTTAATTGATCTTTTCGACTGCTCAAAAGCCTGGCAGTTCCCAGTAACATTGCAGAGTGGGCATCATGTCCGCATGCATGCATATTACCGTTATTAGAGGCAAAAGACAGGCCGGTCTCCTCTCTTATTGGAAGTGCATCACAGTCAGCCCTGAGGGCAAGATTCTTTCCGGGGAGCCCCCCAGAAATAACCGCTCTTACCCCATGTCCCCCTATTCCCTGCCTTATATCATCTATATTCATCTTTTTCAATTCATCCACGATATAGGCTTCAGTCTTTACAGTTTCAAGGCCGATCTCAGGATTCTTATGGAAGTGTCTTCTCCATTCGATTACCTGATCCAGTATTTCCTTTGCTTCGTTTTTCATTATCACTGGACCTCCTCCCAGGGGATATTATGAGTGTTTTTTGAGCCATTCGACTGCCATTGCAGCAGAAACGGCAGTACCCACCCAGAGCACATCCTCATCTATCATGAACCTGGGATTGTGATGCGGATATATCTGTCCTTTTTCCTTATTGCAGCTGGGGTGAAATGCAAAAGTTCCAGGAACTTTCTCAAGGAAAAAGGCTATATCTTCACCGCCCATGGATGGATGTTTTATTTCCTTCACTCTATCCTCCCCCAGAACTCGGGAAGCCACCTGTCTGAATTCCTCTGTGAAATCCGCATCATTCACCACAGGCGGAGGCCCTTCCCAGCCATACTTGAACTGGATTTTTCCTCTCATACCCTCTGCAACTGAATTTGAGATCTCCTCAATCCTCCTGGCGATGAACTCCCTTGTTCCCTGATTAAGGGCCCTGACAGTTCCGGAGATCCTGCACTCTTCAGGAATTATGTTGAAAGCGGTCCCTGCATGTATCTCTCCAATACTGACGACTGCAGGTTCTACAGGATTTATCTCCCTGCTGACTATGGTCTGAAGTTCAGAAATTATCTGCGTGGCTATACTTATGGGATCGACTGAACCATGCGGGTAAGCACCATGGCTCCCCCTACCCCTTACAAGGATCTCGAACCTGTCCATACAGGCCATGATACCCCCATAATGAAAACCTATATCACCAGGCTGGAAACTTTCTTTCCATATTGAACCTGTATGTAACGCAAGTATGGCATCGACAGAAGGATCCTCAAGGACTCCATCATCCAGCATCCGTTTGGCTCCTCCCGGGCCTTCCTTGCATCCTTCTTCTCCAGGCTGAAAAATGAACTTGACAGCCCCACATAGATCTTCCTTGTGTGAAGAAAGGATTTTCGCCATGCCCAGAGCCATTGCCGTATGGACATCATGCCCGCAGGCATGCATACAACCGTTTTTAGAAGCATAGGGAAGATCCGTTTCTTCCCTGATGGGCAATCCATCACAATCTGCACGGAATGCAAAAACCTTCCCCGGTCGGGCACCCTCAAGAAGGGCTACCACGCCATGTTCTCCAACGTTTTTTCTGTACGGTATACCCATTTCATCAAGTTTACTGCAAATATAATCCTCTGTATTGACAGTTCCCATTTCAACTTCGGGTATCTGATGCAGATCCCTTCTCCAGGATATAAGTTGATCCTGAAGAGATTCAGCTTCCTGCCTGATCGTTTCTAATAATTTCATTCAAGCACCTTCTTCTCAGAAAATTACGATCCGGATTTCATATGGTCATTTTACTGGAATAATAAATCCAATCATATAAATTTTCTCACGCAGAACATCCGGCTTACAGATATGGTAACAAAAACACCGGATGTTGCAGCGAGAAACATACCCATGGACATGACTATACCAGGGGGTTGAATCAAGAGCATCCACCACTCTCATCTCCATTTCTGATTCTCCACATACCTGTCTTACATTCTAATCCAGCATATTTATACTATCCCTATAAGTATCTATTATTTCCATATATATCATCAATATCAGTGAATCCATCAGTAACAAATAGGTTACAGTTAGTGTGTTCATCCTTGACTCTTTCCTTTTTTAACACTATATTTAGAGTAAGTTCAACAATGAGCTTGTATCATTCCACTTCACAACCAGAAAGGAGTGGATAGTGTAAATGATCATGAAAAATGAAATAATATCCGGGAAGGAACACTTTACACACAATAACCAGGTTTTTTAAAGAGGGCGGCAGTCTGTTTAGAGATTGTCGCCCTCTTTTGATTTGCGACTTTCACAAGGCACTGTTTATTACGGATCAAGGGGAGGGATTATCAATGCAGAAAACAAACCAGTGTAATGCAATGGCCATTGATATGGGTGAAAGATATCTTCTGGCAATAGTGTCAAATCTTTCAGGACAGCAACCAATACTGATACCCAATACCCTGGAAAAAGGCAAAATGAAAAAGATCCGGGCAATGGCTAAGAAAAATCCTTATCTAATTCATGGAGAACTCCTGGAAATAAATACATATCTTCTAAAAAGATGTCACTATGTCATAGGTGAATGTCTCCGCCTCGGGATCCGGTCCATAGCCCTGGGGAATCGCTCTGTAAAGAACCCCTACAAGATAAGGTATAAATCCCTGAGAGATAACCCATACCTTAACATTACCCTCCACCTTGTAAACACCCTTCGCTTTGAATGTTCCCTTGCAAGGATAGAAGTTCATCTTGTGGACGAGGCTTTTACCAGTCAGATAGACTCCCTTGCACTGGAAGAGATAGAATACTCCGGCACCAAGAGATGGAGAAGAAAATCCCGCACGGGACATCTAAGGGGGAAATCCTACCTTAGCAGCTCCGGCCAGATCATCGACAGGGACATAAATGCGGCCATCAATATCGGCAGGATAGTGTATGGAGATTCTTTTGCTGACAATATACTCGAAAAGGGACTTTGGGATAACCCCCTTGTTGCCCATTTTGAAGATAGGGAACCCCCGCGGATATCTAGCCGGCTGTGGTCTGAAATCCCTATGGAATATGCAGGCCCCCTCTATTCAGCTATGGAGGACCCGGCACTTCAGATGACGGCCTGCTCCATCAATTGAGAAGGTCTGGAATAATTTGCTTTTATGGAATATAGTTACCTTCTCACTTTCAGGATCAGAATAATAATTCAGTTCGGCATCACTTGATAAAAACAGTCCATGCCGGGGGGATTTACATGTCCCCGGTCAGAGGGGAAATAGAGGAAATGAAGGTATTCGATTTTTATGACTGGCAGCTTAAGGCATTTTCATACGTAAAGGGGAAAAATGCCGTTCTTTCCTCTCCCACAGGTTCAGGTAAAACTCTGGTAGCCTACCTTTGGGCAGGGATCCTTAACACCAGAGGGGAGATACTTGAACCACCCGGTGAACGGATTATCTTCACTGCCCCAATAAAGGCCCTGAGCAATGAACGATATCTTGACCTCAGGAGAATGGGATTTAACGTGGGAATAGAAACAGGTGATTTCAAGAGGAATACCGGCGCATCGCTTCTCTGCTGCACTCAGGAAATATATACCCTGAAATATGCATCTGTGCCTGGTCAGAAACTTGTTGTTGATGAATTTCACTATATATTTACAGACCCCCACAGGGCAAGGGCATATATTGACGGTATAAAGGATACCCACTCTGCAACCAGGATCCTGGTTATGTCCGCTACCTTTGGTGGAACTCATTCGGTCGGAAACTATCTTTCAAGAATAACTGGAGAAGACTTCACTGTATATGAAAACCGGGAAAGAGCTACTGAACTTGTCTTTCAGACTAAAAAAGGGTTCAAACTGGACAGGATACATGATGCTCTTGTTTTTTTGTTTTCCCAGAAAGGGGCATCAAAGCTTGCAACAAGACTCTCGAAATACAGGAAAAGGGTCAGAATTGAAAAAAGGAAACGCCTTTATGAAATTGCCAGAATACTTGATGTACCCAAAGTTATGCCCCCCCTTCTTAGAGGAATTGGAATATATCATGGCGGAATGCTTCCCAAGGAGAAGCTTCTTGTTGAATCTGCCTTCAGGGAAAGGATACTTGATGTGGTGGTAGGGACAAATGCATTGGCCCTTGGGGTAAACCTGCCTGCTGAGTATGCTGTTTTTGCCCAGCTTGTAATGTATCATGACGAAAAACCGATATCAAAGAACGAATTTCTCCAGATGGCCGGCAGAGCAGGACGAAAGGGACTTTTTGATACAGGCTACGTAACCTGGCTCATAGATTCACCTTTCGAACACAGGCGCTTCAATACAGGATGGGTGTTCAGAGAGCTTGTACGATCAGAACCTGAAGATGCCTCGGTCACCCTTAGACCAGCCTACGGAAAACTTCTTCGAAGAGAAGTTTCTATAGAAGAAGAGGCTCATTATATTTCCCTCTTTTCGCTACCAATGCTCAATCCTCATTTAATAAGCGGTGAATTGAGAGAAAACCTGAAAACCATCGATAGGGCTGTAAGACAGCTCGTGTCAGCAGAGGACAGGGCCCGTTTCAGAACCATCCTTGCAGATATATGGTATGAGGAAATGGATGTTGAAGAAAATCTTGAAATGGCCAATCTTTTCTTTCTGGAAGAACACCCCGACGCCCTCTTCGCAACAGACATAATCTCTTACCAGGAAAGAAATTATCTCCAGGCCCTGCTCAAGGTTAAAAGGTATGCGAACAGGCTTCCTGATGGATATGAATTCAAGGGATTAAGGGCTCTTGATATGACAATCGATAATATTGATGGAACCATTTTCGGATTCGAGGAAATGATAGGTGAAATAGAAGAAACTTCTACTTAGACATATATCATTGAAAAGGTGGACCAGAGTCCACCAGGCTTTTTCTTCAGTTTGAGGATGGAGGTATTATCCTTCGGTAGGTTCCCATCTTTTCAGAATCGTCAACAAGCCTGATGAAAGGACTTTCTCCCTGTTTTTCCCTTCGCTTTTCCTCGTACATCATTCTGTCTGCTTCTGCAAGAACATCCTCAATAGACTGGGGACTTTCTGGATCCCAGTGTGCACACCCTATGGACAGGCTGAGAGGGAATGTCAATATATTATTCTGATTGTTCCAGTCATGCACCGCTTTTATAATCCGTTCTTTCAGTGTCTGGGTCTGTCCGCTCGTTTCCGGCAGGAGGATAAGGAATTCATCTCCTCCATACCTTACGACAAGATCACATTCCCTGACCTGCTTCTGCAGTATGGTCGCCACTTCCTGAAGCACTTTATCCCCTGTCTGATGCCCGAAACGGTCATTTATTTCCTTAAACCGGTTTATATCTATCATCAGCAGTTCTATGGGATGTTTATAGCGTTTGGATCTGCCTGCTTCTTTCTTGAGAAGTTGATCGAGGGAATGCCTGTTATAGCATCCGGTCAAAGGATCGTGAACTGCCATGTAGGCCAGTTTGCGCTCATATTCTCTTCTTTCCGTAATATCAGTGGCAGTACAGATTATATACTCTACGTTTCCATCTTCGTCCAGCTTAGGGGTTCTTGTAATTGAAAGAAGCCTGTCCTCTCCGGAACTGTTCTTTCTCCATTCTTCAAATTTTGCAGTTCTCTTTTTCCTGATAACCCTGTTATTGGATTCGATTTCACTGATGGAACGGTCTCTCCCTTCTATCTCGGAAAGACTTCGACCCTGTATCTCCATTTTATCCATGCCAAGGAAGTCTGCATGTGCCTGATTGACCCTGCCATAATGTTCTGCGTCTTTCATATACCAGATCTGTATGTCAATATTATCAAGGAGGATATTCTGTTCTTCAGAGTTCTGGTTCAGTTTCCCCTCTGCTTTTTTCTGTTGGCTAATATCCATATGGGTACCAACGGCACGAAGAGGTTCCCCTTTTTCATCCCATTCTACGACTTTTCCAGAATCAAGGATCCACTTCCATTTTCCAAGGCGGGTCTTCATTCTGTACTCACTCCGGAAAAAAGGGATATCCCGATTCAGATGAGAACGAAGGTAACTCATTACCCTTGTCACATCTTCAGGATGTACCAGTTTCTGCCAGGAATCAAAATGAGGTAGTATCTCCTCTGGCCTGTATTCGATCATTTCAGCCCAACGATCATTAAACAGCAATTCTCCAGACTTGATATTCCAGTCCCACATGGCCAGATCTGCACTATTAAGGGCAAGCTCCAGTCTCTGTCGTATCTTTTTCAGAGCATCTTCTGCTCTATCTCTTTCAAGGATAAGCTGCTTCTGTTCAAGGTTCTGGACGGCAAGAAGGGAAACCTGGAGGGTGAGAAGTTCCAGAAACTTGAGTGTTCTTTCAAACTCGGAACGGGACATTCTCCTTAATTTGCCAAAAGCTGAAACAAGTTCTTCCTCATCAAGGCACAGGAAACCTGCCTTATCCGATATTTCACCAGCATCCATATCAGAATCAACAACCTGACCGATATTCCAGCTGGCCAGATGGTGACCCTTGACAATTACGGGAACGACACCTTCCATAATGGCAGGAAAAGTATCGCAGTTAATCACAGAGGGAATATTATTCTCCTGAGTACGGGAAAGGGTTTGTTCCACTTTTTTACAATTTCCGCTTCCTCTGGATGAGGATCTGACAATTCGACAGAATTCGGAAAAATTACTGCTCCTGGTTATTGGTTTGCCCTCAGGATCAAGGATTATGGATGCAATATTGTTGCTCAAAGCAAAACAATCCTGAAGCTTCTGAAGCTCTTCAAGATCTATCAGGTCCGTTAATTTCAGATTTTCGATCTGAATACCCGTAATATCCATCTTCTCTCTCTCCAATAGAACCAACACCCCTGTGATGGAAAAGCTTTACTCAAAACATTTTTCAGGAACTAAATTAAATTTAATCTACAATAATCGTAATTTTATTATAGCATTGAAATGCCGAACCTGGTTCATAAAGATAAAGACCCGGCTTCCGGGAAATTTATTTTACCGGAAGCCGGGTCTTTATAATCAGATAGAGGTCACAAAACCAACCATTTAATGCTTATTTTGACACTACGATCTCCCTTATCACAACATCTTCAACAGGTTTATCAGCATAACCGGTCTTAACACTGCCGATGGACCGTACAACTTCGATCCCGCTACTGACCTTGCCGAAAACAGCATGGTGATTGTCCAGCCAGGCTGTTTCAGCCAGTGTAATGAAAAACTGGGATCCTCCCGTATCAGGACCTGCATTAGCCATGGAAAGGATACCCTCCGAATCATGTTTCAAGTCGGGATGGAATTCATCCTTGATCTTGTATCCCGGACCGCCAGTTCCTTTGCCCAGGGGACATCCACCCTGGATCATGAAACCATCGATCACCCGATGAAAGATGAGTCCGTTGTAAAAACCTTTCTCTGCAAGCTCAACAAAATTTTCGACAGTAGCCGGAGCCTTGTCCCCAAAAAGCTCTATTTCAAAACTACCCATGTTTGTATTAAAGGTTGCTACCGGATTTGTCTTATTTTCAGCCATCTTATCTTCCTCCTTGATCTGGATAGAGGGTATTATAGCTTGAAATCTCCTTTCAAGTACAGTAGGGAGGAACTATTCACATCTGTATCCTATCCAGCATTTCCGCATGAAGCAAACCGTTGGTTGCAAGAATATCTCTTTTACCGAGTCCCTCAATATTTTCCCCATTCCAGTCAGAGACCTTACCCCCTGCTTCTGTTAAAAGAAGCAGGCCTCCATAGAAATCCCAGGATTTAAGATCCATTTCGAAAAAGGAATCAAGCCTTCCACATGCAACATAGGCCAGATCAAGTGCTGCGGCACCCAATCTTCTTATGTCCTGGCAGCGGGAATAAACCATCCCTGCAACCTTGATCATTTGCAGACCTCTGACCTTGTCATAGGGAGTTGTACCAAAACCGACCAGGGCGTCTCTCAAGGAAGAAACTGCTGATACCTTGATCTTACTTCCGTTCATTGTAGCACCGCAGCCTCTCTCCGCCGCAAACAGTTCATTCCTGAATGGATCCAGAATAACCGAATACAGCGGAAGTCCGTCCTCAAAAAAGGCAAGGGAGATAGCCGATGAATTACAGTTATGATGAAAATTTATCGTCCCATCCAACGGATCCAGGACAAAAGCGGAATCTTCCCAACCCCAAACACTTTCGGGGTCAAATGATTCTTCCGCAATTATGAGGCTTTTCGGGGAAAGCTTGATAAGTTTATCCTTAATAAAGTTTTCTACCTTTAAATCGGTAAATGTCGTATAGTCCGAACTTGACCTGCTTCTAGCTATGGACCTGTCCCCCTGTTCAGTTATGATCAAAGAAGCCTTCCTCACTATTTCTACAAGTACATTAAGCTTAAAGGACCCCATCCTGACCTGCCCCTTATAAAAAGATTTTTAACCTCCCGTAAAAGATTACCCTTGTCTCCCCTTATCCTGCAGATCTGTAGAGCTTGATTTTTATCTATTTTTGTTATACCCTATATAGGTATAGGAGGTGTATGCTCCATGTTCTGGAAGAGAAAAGAAAATACGGCCGAAAAACTGAATGAGAAATCTGAAAACACCGTAAAAGAAGAAAAGACAGAAAAAGCCTGTACTGGCTGATTCATTATCGACACTCTTTTCTCCCGTAGGGAGAAATAAATTGAAAGGCCCGGGGAGAATCCCGGGCCTTTCTCTATCTCAAGACCTTATCATTACGAGGTTCATCTTAACCTTTTTTACAGCTTTAAGAGAATGAGGGATATTAGCAGGCATTATCAAGACTTCTCCAGAAGACACTTTATTAGGATCTTCTCCAATTCTTATCTCCATTTCTCCCTCCAAAACCTGGACAAGCACATCAAAGGGAGCGCTATGCTCACTTAAAAACTGCCCCTCGTCGAAAGCAAAAAGCGTAACCGTTCCCTTTTCTCCCTGGATGATGGCCCTGCTCACCACTGAATCCTGCTGGTACTGGACTAGATCTCCAAGCCTGAGTACTTTCCCGCTAATTGAATCATCAGAAACATATTTTTCCATGGTTATACCTCCATACAAAGGCTAATGCACTAAAGCCAGTTAAGGTTTGCTATCCAAGTATAGTTTTAGGGCCCTCCCCTGGTGTCGTTACCGTCATCAGGTTAAGCTTTTCCTGAAACATATTCAACAGCTCAGGCCTGAGAAAAGCGGGGAGGGTGGGATTTATACGGATATTTCTTATACCCGGGTAGAGCGGGGAAAGCAGTATACATCCGGCCTTCAGGTCATACACAGATAAGAAGATCCTGAAGATCTGCAACTTCCGCACTTTTTCCACAAACACCCCAGGAAGTACACCTGGAGCCCTTTGCAGTCTGCTCGCACTGGTAACAGAACATTTATCTCATTCCCTCTTGAGTTGACTGGATATTAGACAATACCAGGGTATAATGCTTACTGTTTATAACGGTAGCGTATTATCTTTTCTCCCAAATTATCACCTTTTATGCCAATTTTGACAAGTTTAAGATCCATGTCCAATCTTGCCTTTTCTATGGCTGCTTCCACTAGTCGCACCATTCCTCCACAACATGGAACTTCCATGTAAACAACAGTTATGGAATGGATTTCGTTAAGTTCCATGATCTCCGCGATCTTGTCTCTGTAATATTCTTTATCATCAAGTTTGGGACAACCGATAAGACACACTATGTTTTCGCCTTTGAGGAAAGTCTGATTGAAATTCCCGTGAGAAAAGGCTGTACAGTCAGCTGCTAAAACTATATCTGAACTCTGGAGATACGGAGCATTTACAGGTACCAGTTTAAGTTGTACCGGCCAGTTCCCAAGTTCTGAAACCATTGGCCCATTTTCAGAAACGACAGGTGAGGAATTTCCCGGTTCATTACCTTTGTTCAAAACCCTTGTCTTAGACCCTGTACATCCTCCAGATTGACAGTCAATTCCCGTTACTGCCTCCATGTGAGGCTGAACCGCCTTTTCATCGTAGGGTTCAGCCTCTCTGGTCTCGAAAGTTATGGCTCCCTGAGGACACTCCCCTATACAGTCCCCAAGTCCATCACAGTAAATATCACTTACAAGTTTTGCCTTTCCATGAACCATCCGGATGGCACCTTCATGGCATGCTTCTACACACTGTCCGCATCCGTTACATTTTGATTCATCTATCCTGATGATCTGCCTTGTCACTTTTACACTCATACAGCTTCACTCCTGATCAGTTCTTCAAGATTTCTGTTTTTGAGATAATCTGTAAACTCCCTGGTCATACTTTCTATCATTCCTCCGAATACACATGAATTGAAGGGACATTCAGTAACCTTCAATAGACAGTATCCGGAATCCGGCACTCCCTCAATAATTTCATATATCTCATAAAGACTGATTTCAGAAGGTGGCCTGGTAAGTTCAAAACCTCCAGATGGCCCCCTGGTAGAATAGACCAGTCCGGACTTCACTATTCTCTGGAATACCTTGGCCAGATGCGCCTCGGAAACGTTGATTCTTTCCGCCATTTCCCTGACATTCATTCTTTTACCCGAAGAAGCCAGAAGTCCCATACCATGCAATGCAAGGGAAAGTGCATCAGATATCTGAATAACTCCATTCATAGCTTCACCTCTTTTAGGTATTATGATACCTGAATACCTAAATATGTCAAGATAAGATGAGAATATTTTGTATTCCATATTTCCCATCCTCTGTTTTGCAGTGTATAATTAGCACATCACACAGAAGAAGGAGTGATGAAATATGAAGAAAGCTTTGGTAGCCATAGATCAGAGCGACATCAGTCAGGCTCTGATTGCATTCGCTTTTCAATACGCTAAATCCACAGGGCTGGATCATCTTGATTTCATTCACGTTATGACCTATAAAGACATGACCGTACCTGGCTATGTTGATTACTCGGCTCATCTTGACGAGGATAAAACGAAAAGTGAAATATCGGAGATGATCAAAGAGGGTCAGGCATCTTCGGGAATATCCTCAATTCCATACGAACTGGTTTTGGCAGGAGGTACTCCTTACGCTGAGATAGTTGAAATGGCCGAGAAGAACAAGTATGAGCTCATCATGATCGGACACAGGGGATTGAGCAATATTGAACGGTTTTTCATTGGAAGCGTCGCTGCGAAGGTCGTAAGACATGCGCCATGCGATGTGCTTGTGCACAGACCTAAAGAAATAGAAAAGTGATCATTGATTTACTTATGCTCTAAACCCTGTTTTCCGGGTCCTGCAGGAAGAGAGAGGAGAGATATTAATGCGAAAGGCTCTTGTCGCAATTGACAACAGTCAGATAAGTCGTTGCCTTATATCCTTTGCTTTCGGTTATGCTCAAAGGATGGGCCTGGATAAACTGGATTTTATACACGTTATCGAGTATAGGGATCAATCGATCCCAGGTTCTGTTGAATATTCGATAGTCCCGGATATAGAAAAGATAAAGGAGGGACTTTTAAAGATGATCAAGGAAACGACGCAGAAATTTCCAGACTCACATCTCCCCCATCTTCTGACAATAAAGACCGGAAGTCCTCCTGAAGAGATAGTGAAGAAAGCAGAGGAAGATCAATGCGAGATCATCCTCATAGGGCATCGAGGCATGACCAACCTTGAAAGGTTTTTTATAGGTAGTGTGGCAGCAAAGGTTGTAAGATATGCTCCCTGTGATGTCCTTGTTCACAAGCCCGGAATCTGTGAATAGATGATCCAACCCCATAGAAGATCAGGATCAGTGAACCAGGGGACAATCTTTTGTTGTCCCCTCTCTTTTTAACAAGTTTATGAGAGGACTGTTGACTTTAACGGATCAGGTCTGCAAGACCCCCTTTTTCCAGTCTGAATATCCTGTCTGAGACTTTATCAAGCCATCGGTCATCATGGCTCACTATTATCATTGAAGTGCCCCAATTATGCCTTGCCCTTTCCAGTGCCAGTTTAATAAGCTCTGCACTATCTGAATCTACACTTGAAGTCGGTTCATCCAGCAGAAGGACTTCAGGACTTAATGCTAACCTGCTTGCAAGAGATACCCGCTGAGCCTCTCCCCCGGAAAGTTCAAACCATCTTCTTCTGAGGAATTGTTCAGGTTGAAGGCCCACCATTTCCAGAGCTTTTCGACCTTTGTCCTCTCTCTCTTCAACAGAGACACCACGGATCTTCAGACCATAAGTAACATTTTCCATTACTGATCTTTTCAGCAGACATCCATTCTGAAGGAGTAAAGTCACCCTCCTCCTCTGGCTCTCCATATCAGCAACAGTGCCTCCAGGAAATTGAAGATCTCCGAAGGTCGGATTTTCCAGAAAGGCCAGGATCCTCAGAAAAGTGCTTTTGCCACATCCGTTAGGTCCTGTCAGACCAACTATCTCATCCTTATAAAGGGAAGCATGGTCTATGCGAAGCACCTCTCTACCAGAATAATAGTGCTGGATTCCCTTGAGGGAATACAGGATCTTTTTCATAAAAGGGATCTCCTTCTCATAATAGATGCAATAATATTTACAGCAAAAGAAATAGCTAGAAGAACAATTCCCAATGCCAGGCCAAGTGCAAACTCTCCTTTTCCTGTTTCAAGGGCAATGGCGGTCGTGATCGTACGGGTATGCCATTTAATATTGCCACCAAGCATCATTGATACCCCCACTTCGGATATCACTCTCCCATATGCCGTAATAGCAGCAGAGATTACCGCAAAACGCGCCTCCCATATGATCCCTGCCACCAGATCTTTTCTACGTGCACCAAGGGTCATCAGGGTCTGGGTCAGTTTTTCTTCCAGGCTCTCCACAGCTGTTGCGGTAAGGGATATAACAATAGGCATGGCAAGAATGAACTGGCCTATTGCTATTCCCTTAAGGGAAAAAAGCAGTCCCATACTGCCCAAAGGCCCTTTTCTGGAAATGAAAGTATAGACCATAAGGCCTACAACTACTGTGGGAATTGCAAGAAAGGTATCCACAATTGTTCTGGTTATCCGTTTTCCGGGAAAGTCTTTGCTTCCAAGAACAAAACCAAGGGGAACACCCGCCAGAAGTGTAAAGAGCATGGACAGGGAAGAAACCTTCAATGTAACAAAAATGGCTGAATAGGTTTCCTCATTGCCCATTAAAAGAAGCTTGAAGGCAGTAGAGAAAGCATGGGACATATAATCCATATTTCACCTCAAAAAAAAGAAAGAAAGGAGCACCCGTCATTTCCAGACTGTGCTCCTTCAAGTATGCCTTACGTCATCGGATTCGCCGGATCATTTTGCATTTGGTACGAAAAGCTGTTTGTCCATGAGTCTGAAATCAGCTATCTGCTGCTGAACCCTGGGGGAAGAGATCCAATCAATAAATTTAAGGGCAAGGTCATATTTCAGGCTATCACTCCTCGTTGGATTAACAGCCATTACACTATACTGATTTCTAAGATTGGGATCGCCTTCCATGAGGATAACCAGGGGAGGATTACCTTTGTGATTAGCCTCATACTTGATGAAAGTACCCCTGTCGGTCATTGTATAGGCTTCCCTCTCTGCAGCTATGTTTATGGTGTTAAGCATTCCCTGTCCTGTCTGAATATACCACTCTTCCCTGTCTGGCACGTTCATATCCGCTGCTTCCCAGAGGGATAATTCTTTTTTATGGGTTCCCGAGTTATCCCCACGGCTGGCAAAAAAAACCTTTTTATTCGCCATTTTGCTGAAACCCGACTTGATATCCAGTCCCTTTACTGCTGCTGGGTCTGAGGCAGGACCTATTATTACGAAATCATTGAACATGATCTCTCTTCTGTTAACACCGTAACCGTCAGAAACATATTTCTTCTCGGAATCCGGAGCATGGACCAAGAGAACATCGACATCGCAATTTTTCCCCAGTTCAAGAGCTTTTCCTGTTCCCACAGATACCCACTGAAGCTCGATCCCTGTATCTTTCATGAACCGAGGTGCCAGAAAATCAAGAAGACCGGTATTATCAGTACTGGTGGTCGTCGCCATTCTCAAGACCGGAGGGGAGGCAAAGGCAGAAAACGAAACTGCCAGAAAGGAAACAATAACAAGAAGAAACAAAAACCTTACAAAGGATTTACGCATACGTGAAACCTCCAATAGGGATAAATAGTTTTGGAAGTCATAATGCGAACCTTTAGTTCATGGAAATATTCCAATCCTGGTAGGATGGACAATGGAATCCTTTCCAATCACGGGAGGCACTGTCGTTTCCGCCAGTACCCGACGTCCCTTAGCCATAGGTTACCCCTTAGGCCTTCGGGCTCGGATGCCTTATGATAGTCCAGCTGGATATTAACATCTCTTTCCTGTAGAAACAAGTACGGAAATATACAATATTTTTTATTTCCTCTTCTTTGGATGACAGGAAAAGGATTTCCAGCAGTTTTTCTGAATTATTCAAAGATAAAAGCGCCATCACCAAGAACGTGATGGCGCTTTTTAGCTCCTATATCACAGATTTTCTAAACAAAAGTAATTATTTCTTGAGTCTTTCGAGAACAACCCTGTAACCGTCTGCCCCGTATTCAAGGAACTTTTTTACTCTGCTTATGGTGGCAGTGCTGGCACCAGTCTGCTGAGCTATCTGAGGATAGGTATATCCTTCATCAAGAAGACGGGCGACTTCCAGTCTCTGGGCAAGCGCCCTGATTTCCCCTATTGTAGCTACATCTTCAAGGAAAGAATAAACTTCATCCACATTTTCAAGTTTTAGAACTGCCTGCGCAAGCTGCTCAGTGAGATCGTCCTTCCATTTCAGTGCCATACACACTCTCCCCCTTGTTTATCATGCTACAATAGTGTATCGTTTCTATTGTATTACTATAGATAATAGTACTTTCAACAAGTCAAGTCAACGATTTACAGTTACTGAAAGTACCTTTTATTACATTATCTGTAAAATACAAGGTTTCATGGAACTGATATCCCCCCTAGGGGTTATTTGCAATTTCCCTTCAGCTAAAGTATAATTCCGTATAGTTATAATATATATAACCATACGGAGAAATAAGTTAATGATAATAGATACTCATATTCATACATCCGAATTTTCCAGGGACAGTTCCCTCCCTGTCGAAAGTGCAGTTTTAAAGGCCAGAGAGACAGGTCTTGACGGGATATGCATAACAGACCATGAATCTATGGGAATACTCGATCTGGCTGATGATCTTACCCGCCAATATGGACTACTGGTAATTCCCGGCGTGGAGATTTTAACAGACCTTGGTGACATTATTGTTTTTGGTACCAGTGATATCCCCTTCCGTAATGTGAAAGCCAGGGAACTCATCCGTAGAGTTTCAGAACAGGGAGGAATTACAGTAAGCGCTCATCCCTTCAGGGATAACGGCCGTGGAATGGGCAACAACATAATCAATACTCCGGGATTATCTGCTATTGAGGTAATGAACGGCAGAACCAGATCGATCCATAACAGTATGGCCTATTCTCTGGCTGCAGAAATGGGCCTTCCCTCTCTTGGCGGCAGTGACGCTCATACTATTGAAGAAGTGGGACGATATGCCACTTTCTTCATGGATGAAATAACTTCCGTTAATGATTTCATCCGATCCATAAAATCCGGCAGGACATCTCCTGTTGCCCGTTACGGAACCGAATTTACACATGTGTCTGCCAACCCTGTTTATCTTCGACCAGCAACTCCATACAGAACAATGGACCTGCAGCCACAGGTTTAAACTGACTGAAACTATAACTGTAATTTCCCTCCCCTTTTCCCATATCAGGCTAACCCCTTTAAAAAGGGGAAATATTATCATACAATCCTGTTATGAGATGTATATTACTTGTTCTGGACGGACTCGGCGACAAAGGAATAAAAGAACTGAATGGACTTACTCCTCTACAGGCGGCCCATACACCCAACCTTGATGCCATTAGTGCCTTTGGTGCTAATGGCATGTATCACAGTACTCTGCAGGGAATAGCGATGCCGAGTGAAATGGCACACTTCAGCATCTTCGGTTATGATATGGACCAGTTCCCGGGTAGAGGGGTAATTGAAGCTGTAGGAGAAGGCCTTCCTCTGGATGAAGACGACGTGGCTATACTTGCACGAACCTTTTCGGTAAGGGAACAGGATGAATCCTTTATTCTTCATAAGGAGAAGATGGAACTTGACCGGGAAGAATGTCTTCTCCTTCAGGAAAGTATCTCTCGCTACTCCTTCAATGGCATAGACTTTTCCTTTCATCCCACAGGAGGTATCGGGGGGATACTGCTTCTTAAGGGCAGAGCTTCCCATGAGATAACTGATTCCAATCCCATCTTCGAGGGAAGACCAATTATGAAGGTACTTCCCAGGGAAGATGCTGACAACCGGGAACTTGCACAAAAAACAGCTGATGCCGTTAATTCCTATACCTTGTGGAGTTTCCATACCCTCTCCAGACACCCTGTTAATATCTCAAGACAGAAAAAAGGTCTCCCTGCTGTAAACATAGTAGGTCTGCAAAGACCTGGAAAGCTGGGAGAGATCATTCCCTTTGAAGAAAAATGGGGTCTCAGATCTCTTTGTATCGCTTCTGGCGCTATTTATCATGGCTTATGTTCCATACTTGGAATGAACATAATAAAAGCAAAGGATAGCGGAAATGCTTGCGAAGATCTCCTTGAAAGGCTCAAGCTGGCTAAAGGATCTGAAGATCATGATTTTATCTATGTGCATTCAAAGGCCCCGGATGAAGCCGCCCATAAAAGAGACCCCTTATTGAAACAGAGAACAATAGCGGATCTTGATAAAGCATTCAAATTTGTTTTAGAGGAAATAATACCCGATGAGAAAATCCTTTTTATTGTCACTTCAGACCATTCGACAGCAAGTGTGGGGACCATGATCCATTCAGGTGAAACAGTTCCCATAGTAATGAAAGGAAAGTACACTCGAAAAGACAGTGTATCAGCCTTTGACGAAGTCTCCTGTTCCAGAGGCTGCCTCGGACTACTCAGAGGAAAGGAAATAATGTATATGATCCTTAATCTCATGGACAGGGGTAAACTCGCTGGTCTCATGGACAGTCCATCGGACCAGCCCTACTCTCCAGGAAGATATACTTCGCTGAGGAGGAATTTATATGAGGACTGAACTCCTGAGTATTCTTGCTGGTAAACCTGAAATGATACACTCTTTTCCGGAATGGATGTTACCTTCAGAAACAATTGAAAAATGCCTGAAAAGTCGCCATATTGCTATTGCAGAAATAGCAGGCAGGGACAGCGTGGCAGCAGTGATCGAAGCTTCAGGGAGTCTTGACCTTGAGGATATTCTTCCGACCATAGCCTACACTGGAACCGAGTATGGCAACTGGGATACCCCCTTTAGAGCCGTAGAACTTCTTCGCGAAGCACCAGCCATGAAGAATATTCACATCTTTGACCCGGTCTTCCTGGGTTCACCCAGTATCTGGTGGCAGCTATGCGGACGACATAATTACTCCCTTGTCAGGGACTTTGGTTTCTACACACCCTGTATCGGATGTCACCTTTATTTCCATGGCATCAGGATACCTCTGGCAAAAATTCTCAATTGTAATACCATAATAGCAGGAGAAAGAGAGAGCCACGATGGAAGGATCAAGATCAATCAGCTCGGCATTGCCCTTGATGCATATATCGAACTTGCTGCAAAGTTTGATGTAGAACTGTTTCTTCCCCTTCGTAATGTGTATTCCGGAGATCAAGTTATAGAAATACTGGGAAACAGCTGGGAAGAGGGCTCTGAACAGCTGGAATGTGTTCTTAGCAAAAATTATGTCGACAGAGATGGAATCGTTCTCTATTCAGAAGATGCAATACTAAGGTTTTTGCGGGAATTCGCCCTTCCTCTTGCAGAAAAAATGATCAGAGAAACCCTGATAAACACCAACTGACCAGACCTGTCCGATATTTTCATAATAAACACAGAAAAGGAGTGACCTTATTGTCAGATCTGGCAAGAAACACGAGAATAATATTTTCACTGGTAATTTTTCTCTCCATGTCCATCTGGGAAGTCAAGTTTCCAAAGCGGAAGCTCTCGATCCCGAAGCCTCTCCGCTGGAAGATCAACCTGACCCTTGCGGGGAGCAATATTCTCTTGGAAAGGCTTATATCCCCTTTAGGGGCAACCGGATTTGCTCTTTTAGCTGTAACATGGGAAACCGGCCTTTTCAATATGATCAGGAATACTCCTGTAATAGCCTTTCTGGTCTCGGTTCTGGTCCTGGATCTGACTATATATTTTCAGCATGTACTTTTTCACAAGCATCATTTTCTCAGAAAAATCCACGGGGTTCATCATACCGATATGGATCTCGACATAACGTCAGGTATCCGATTCCACCCAATGGAAATACTCTTTTCCCTCCTTCTGAAGGGTATTGTGATACTTCTTCTGGGATGTCCTCCTGTGGCTGTTCTGACTTTCGAGGTGATATTGAACGGAGCTTCTCTCTTCAACCATTCCAATGTATATATCCCTTCAGATATTGACAGGTTTTTAAGACTGATCATAGTTACACCCGATATGCACCGAATCCACCATTCGGTTATAAACAGGGAGATGAACAGTAATTACGGTTTTTCTTTTTCCTGGTGGGACAGGCTTTTTGGTAATTACACTCCTGTCTCTTCAAATGGACAGCTTAAAATGACTCTGGGGCTGCCCGATTCAAAACAGACAGGGAATCTTCCTCTTCTGATGCTTATAAAACTGCCTTTCATCAGAAAATGATCATTTAAGCCTTTTTTTAAAGTTTATTGCAAGGAAATAAAGGATAAGACCTGTAAGCACTACAAGCAGGACGAGTTTCCAGGGAATGGTCCCTTCAGAAACAGCCCTTTTCAGAGCGTCTCCACCGGCAACATAAAGAAAAGTCCCAGGCAGCATAAAAAGCCAGGAAAAGAACACATAATTGAAAAGACTCACCCGGGTAAGGCCAAGACCGTAATTGATCAGATTGAAGGGGAAGACAGGTACCAGTCTTACTATGGCGACGATCCAGATTCCATATTTATCGGACATATCATCCAGTTTCATGAAAGCTTCACTCCTGGACAATTTTGCTGAAATAAAATCCCTGGCCAGATAGCGGGCTATAAGAAAAGCAAGGGTGGCTCCCAGAGTAGATGCAATGGAAACGTATACGACCCCCCGGATGGAGCCGAAAAGAACACCCGCAAGGGCAGTCAGAGCACTTCCCGGAATAACTAATACTACAGCAAGTATATAAAGACCGATAAATCCAAGGGGAGCCCACCCTCCAAGACATTCCAGATCTGCACATATATCCTGGAATTTATCGATTCCTCCGGTAACTCGCAGAAGAATTATCACTGTCACTAAAATCGCCCCTATGAGAAGTGGAAGGACATAACTTACCCGTGCTTTTTCCTGTGTAATAACATCATCTCCCTGTCTGCAAGGAAATATCTCCCTTTTATTTAATCAGGTAATTGAAAGACTTCTTAGTTTATTATATAACAGAACGTAGGATCCTTATAAAATACAACGTTACCCTGATCGCAATAAATTGTTCATGCATTACAAAAGGAGGTGATAGTAAATGAGAAAATTAACACTTATAATGCTGATGTTTTTGATCGCCATTTGCATATTCCCTCTCAAATGGGCCATTTCCGGTGAAAAAGGGGATCTCCTGGAAGAGAGTTGGAATTTCATCCTGCAAAAGAGCAATGGCCAGACCGTTAACATGTATATGTGGGGCGGAAATAACGGCACCAATCTTTATATAGATAAATGGATAGCACCCCGTCTGAAGAAAAAATATGACATAACCATTCGCAGGATACCAGTAACGGATATCAGGCAGATAATCAACAAACTTCTTACTGAAAAAACTATGAAAAAACTCGATGGAAGCGCTGACATACTCTGGATCAATGGTGAGAATTTCAAACTTGCAAGGGAAAATAATCTCCTTTTTGGACCCTTCACTGGGAAACTTCCCAATTACACCAGATATTTCGACATGGAGGCAGAGGATCTGAACTTTGATTTCAATTATCCGACTGACGGGTATGAAGCTCCCTGGGGAAAATCCCAGTTTATTTTTGTTTATGACAGTAAAAAGATCCAGACCCCTCCTAAATCGATAGGGGAACTGGGACAATGGGTCAGGGAACACCCTGGACGATTCACCTACCCTGCCCCTCCGGACTTTACCGGTAGCTCTTTTGTAAGACATGTTCTCCTGGAAGAGTATGGAGGATATAAAGGATACCAGGAAAAGAAACAACAGGGTATCCTGGATAATAGCAACAAACATGCATGGCACTTCCTTAATGAAATAAAGCCATATTTGTGGAGGAAGGGCACGACCTACCCGGATGGGATAGGAGTCCTGGACCAGTTATACGCTAATGGAGAGGTATGGATCACCATGAATTACAATCCTCTGCACGCTCTCAACCAGATAAATAATGGCCTCTTCCCGGACTCTTCCAGAACCTTTGTTCTTGAAGGAGGCACCTTTTCAAATACCCACTACCTGGCCGTACCCTTCAATTCAACAAAAAAAGAGGGAGCAATGGTTGCGATCGATCTTTTTCTTTCCCCGGAAGCCCAGATAGAAAAATTCAAACCGGATGTCTGGGGGGACGGTATGGTCCTGGACACTTCAAGAATTTCGATAAACCAGAAGGAACTTCTGAAAACCATAGACCTGGGACCGTCTGTAATTGCTCCTCAAATACTACAAAATTACGGCGTCCCTGAATTTTCATCAGATTATATTGATTCTATGGAAAAAGAATGGTTTGAAAATGTCGGGAAAAAATAAACCTTTTTTTCTTCTGTTACCGGCCCTTGCATCTCTGGGCTTTCTGTTTTTCGGGGGAATAATCTACGGTATTATCCAGAGTCTGGGATTAGCCCCCCTGACAGGAGATCCGTATTTTACTTTTGCCTATTACCTGAATCTTCTTGGATCCTTCGATTTTTGGAGATCCTTTTCAATAACCCTGCGAATAGCATCTATCTCAACTTTTTTATCGGCTTTACTGGCGATTTTCGTCCTATACTGTCTTTTCCTTGTCCGAATAAACTGCAAAAGAGACAGAAGTGTCTATATTCAGAGATTGTTTCAGATACCCATGGTTTTTCCCTATATCGTTGCAGCCTACATGATATTTCTCATGTTCATACAGAGCGGATGGATAGCACGGATGCTCTTCAGAACGGGATTAATAACAGAAATGTCCAGTTTTCCTGTCATGACAAACGAATCCTTCGGTTGGGGGGTCATTATTGCTTATGTATGGAAAACCAGTCCTTTTCTGGTCCTGCTCCTTTATCCGGTAATACTGAGAGTAGAATATAGCTGGGTAGAAACAGCCAGAGTTCTTGGTGCTAACAGTTTGAGGACCTTCAGGGAAATAGTCTTTCCCATCATGATAACACCCCTTGAAACTGGCTGTTTTATCATATTCGCCTATACCTTTGGAGCCTATGAAGTCCCTTCTATTCTTGGAGTCACCTATCCCAAAGTCCTTTCCGTATCCTCATATGAAATATACAGCAGAGGAGACCTTTCCGGTCAGCCTACAGCTATGGCAATAAACATACTTATTCTTCTTACAATTCTTATGACAGGCTTCTTATACTCCTTCGTCAGAAAAACTCATCCCCTGAAGAGGATCGTTAAGTAATGAAAAGGATATTCATGCTCATGCTTTTTATTGTATTCGGTCTTTTCCTGATCGCAGGAATCTTCCCCATACTCTATCTTTTCATACTGAGTTTTTCAGGGGGATGGTCCTGGCCTGATATACTGCCTGCAGAATTCTCACTTAGAGCATGGAAATATGTTCTGGGTACAGCTTCAGGAACCTGGCAGTCCATAGGAGTCAGCCTTTATATAGCGGTTGCAGTTACTATAATCAATGCTGTAATTGCTATCCCCGCTGGAGACGCCCTTGGCAGATACAATTTCCCCTTTAAAGGTGTTCTGGAAATTATATTAATGCTACCCATACTGGTCCCCCCTATTGTTATTCTGGTGGGGCTCCACAGAACATTTATCAGTTTGGGACTGACAGAAAAAGTGTCTGGAGTTATCCTGGCCCACATGCTGCCGACTCTACCTTATATGATCAGGGCAACAACAATAAGTTTTTCCAGGTTGGGTTTTGAATGGGAAGAGCAGGCAAAAATACTTGGGGCAGGAATGATCAGAAGGTTTGTCCATGTCGTATTCCCTTTCCTGCTTCCCGGTATTATTGTTGGTTCTGCTTTGACCATTCTGATATCTATGAGCCAGTACGTTATAACCCTTTTGATAGGAGGAGGTCAGGTAATCACCCTTACTGTGAAAATGTTTCCTTATCTTAACGGAGGAGATCAGGGTACAGGAGCAGCCTATTCAATACTTTTTGCCCTGGTAGCCACAGGATTAATGGTTCTCCTTGATGTATTTCTGAATCGACTATACATAGAAAAGAGGATGTAATCATCGCTGATATAAGAATATTTAATTTAAAGAAATCATACGCTCCTTTCATGGACTTCCACCTTTGTATTCAGGATCTCCGGGTAAAACACGGGGAATTTTTTGGACTCATAGGAGAATCCGGGTGTGGCAAGACTACTCTGCTGAAGATCCTTGCCGGGCTTCTACCGGTGGATGAAGGTTCTCTTTTCCAGAATGGAAGTGACATCACCGGAATACCGGCAGAAAAAAGATCTCTTGGTATGGTTTTTCAACAGGACAGGCTTTTCCCCTACATGAATGTAGAGAAGAATGTAGCCTTCGGTCTGAAAATGAAGGGAGTCCCAAGATCGAAGAGGATCACCCAGGCTCGCGATATGCTTTCATCAGTAGGCCTTAAGGATCTTGGAGATCGTTTCCCCTCGGAATTAAGCGGCGGTCAACGTCAACGAGTTGCTATTGCAAGAGCAATGGTAACCAATCCCCCGGTACTGCTCATGGATGAACCCTTCAGCTCACTTGATCCAAATCTTCGCAAAGAAATGCGTGAACTCGTACTGAACATTCACAGGAAATACAGTATGACTATCATTTTTGTAACCCATGACAGAGAAGAGGCTTTTATGATGTTTGACCGAATGTCCATAATGAAAAATGGTAATGTAGTCGAAACAGGAACACCTCGAAGCCTTTATGAAAAACCATCCAGACTTTACACTGCCCGGTTTTTGGGAATCCCTAATATACTATCCGGCAGAACAGAAAAGGGACTCTTTCTCACACTGGAAGGATTAGAACTTTCCCTGGGAAAAAATGAAGGGGAAAGAGAAGGAGAACTCATTATTCGTCCCGAGTCACTCGAAATAACACAATTCAACCCTGAAGGCAGATTCGCTTTCAGAGCAGTTCTTGAACAAACCCTATTCAGACAGGGAATGGTCCATTGTAAAATAACGACACCCAGAGGATTAAATATGGAAACCCTGCAGAAAAACAATGGTGACCTGGAGGATCTGGCAGGAAAAGAAGTTTACGTAAGTTATTCTCCTCCAGATCTGCTCTTCCTCGAAAGAGAAAATGAGGTTACAGAATGCTCGATACTTATGCCAGAAAAGTGATCCAGCCCTATGTAGAAAGAGTGGCAGATCTTTGTATAGCAATTAACCTGAAAGCAGATCAGGTAACACTGGGAGCCTTTCTTCTGGGTATTCTGTCATCTCTTCTTGTTTTGCTAGATTTCTCCTTTACAGGTGTAACTTTTCTCTGGGTCTCAGGATTTCTTGACGCTGTGGATGGGACAATAGCAAGAACCCGGGGATCCTCATCTCAATGGGGAACAGTTCTGGATATAACCGGTGACCGTCTGGTCGAGATAGCCATTATCCTGGCCCTGGCCATACGGTTCCCTGATTCAAGAATGGCACTCCTTATCCTTATTTCTACGATACTGTTTTCTATGACGGTTTTTCTGACAGTCGGGGCCCTTTCACAAAAAAGATCAGAAAAATCCTTTTATTATCAGGCTGGTCTGACAGAAAGAACAGAAGGCTTTATTTTATTCTCCCTCATGATAATTTTTTCAGGATATCTCTCATTATTAACCCTGTTTTTTGCTTTTCTGGTCATTATCACAGGCATACAGAGAATGGTCGAAGCTCACCGTCTTTTGAAGGACTGATATCCACCATGGGATCCTTAAGATTTTTCTTATCTTCTGCTTTTCTGGTCAAATCTGTCAAAAAAGATATAATTCTAGATAGTAGATAAAGAACGCTCTGACATATTCAATCGTTTTTTCATTTACTGGAAGATCTGATAATGTTAATCCAGGATTATTGTTATCCTAAGAACTCTTCTGTATCTCCCAAAAGGTAACTGAAAGGGAAAGGAGCATAAAATGGAAGACTTTTGTCATCCCATGCCCATGGATACTTACAATAAGGAACTCTTAAAAAATGTACATCCGGAGAACTGGCAAAATCCTGTACCTGCCGGGACATATGATCTTGTTGTTCTCGGAGCAGGATCAGCTGGACTGGTTGCTGCAATAGGTGGAGCCAGACTTGGAGCAAAAACGGCTCTGATTGAAAAAACATTTCTGGGAGGAGACTGCCTGAATTATGGATGTGTGCCCTCAAAACTGCTTATCCGGAGTTCCAGACTGTTAAGGGAGATACGGGATTCGGATCGATTCGGGATCAGGGTTTCTGATTTCCAGGTTGATTTTCCGGATGTCATGGCCAGGCTTCGCCAGGTAAGATCAAAGATCAGTGAACATGATTCGGCTGAAAGAATTGTAAAAGAAGGAATTCACCTTTTTTTCGGTAAGGGGCACTTTACTTCCGCAAATAGTCTTTCCGTTGAAAACAGGGTCCTTAAATTCAAGAGAGCGATTATCACCAGTGGAGCCACAACCTTCATTCCCCCTGTAGAAGGAATTGACACCTGCGGCTATATCACAAACGAGAGTATTTTCAACATCTCTAAAATACCCGAAACACTCATGATACTGGGAGGAGGTCCACTGGGATGTGAACTCGCCCTTGCTTTCTCCAGACTGGGAAGCAAGGTTACCATCGTCCAGCGAGGACACCAGTTTCTTCCAAAGGAAGACCCTGATGCTGCATCTATAGTAGCTGAGATATTCATCGACGAAGGAATCGACATAATGTTTAACTCCCAGTTAAAGACCATAAGGGTGAGGGATGGTTTCAAAGAGGCCCTTATACAAACAGATGGAGAAGGAGAAAGGACCTGTAGAGTAAGCGAGTTTCTTATTGCTACAGGAAGAATCCCGGACATTGAAGATCTGGACCTGGAGGCAGCAGGAGTTGAATATGACAAAAGAAATGGAGTAAAGGTAACAGATTATCTTCAAACAACAAACCCCAGGATCTATGCTGCAGGAGATTCCTGTATGAAATATAAATTTACCCATACTGCAGATGCCAGTGCCAGAATAGCTCTTCAGAATGCACTTTTTGCAGGAAGAAAGAAGCTAAGTGCTCTCTGTATCCCCTGGTGCACATATGTTGATCCTGAGATAGCCCATGTTGGCATGTATGAAAGGGACGCAACTGAAAGAGGTCTCGATTTTGATTCCATAAAAGTGTCTCTGACTGAAATTGACAGGGGCCTCCTTGAAGGAGACGAAAGGGGCTTTTTAAAGATTATCTTTGGGGGGGAAAATGGGAAGATCCTTGGAGCAACTCTAGTAGCCAATCATGCTGGAGATATGATCAGTGAAATCGGAACAGCCATAAAGGCTGGCTTGACTATTGGAAAACTTTCAGAGATCATCCATCCCTACCCTACACAGACTGAGATCTTTAAAAGAGCTGGAGATATCTATAATGGGAAAAGATTAACACCATGGATCAAAAAGATACTCAAGGTCTGGCTGTGGTCACGCAGATAAACATATGGGGGATACATGTCTGGTATCCCCCATATGTTCTGGATCCTGGTGTTTCCCCGTTATGGTATCAGAACTGTATCGATAACATGGATTATTCCGTTCCTGGTCGTAATATCAGGTTGAATAACAAAGGCATTGTTTATGCGGACCTTAGCGGGAGAATAACTGACATTGAGCATCTTGCCATTCACTGTTTTCAGTCCATGCACCCCTCTTAGCATCGGAGAGATAATTCTCCTGTTTATTATCACATGATATGTCAGGATCGCTTTAAGTTGATCAACATTCTCCGGAAGAAGCAAATTTTCTACTGTCCCCTCAGGTAACTTGGAAAAAGCTTCATCAGTGGGAGCAAAAACGGTATATGAATTCTGCTCCCTCATAAGCCTTTCAAGCCCTGCAGCTTTAAGGGCAGTTACAAGAATTGTGAAATCTCCAGCTCTCTGGGCTGTGGTAACGATATCATATCTGGATACTGCACCCCAGGTTTTCTCCCCTGCCATCGCTGAAATTGAAATAACGGAGAAAAGAAGGACAATAACAAGAATATATATAATCGATTTTCCAGATCTTTTCATTCGACCTCCCCTCCTTGTTTAAACAGATACTTGATCACAGTGCTCATCTTACATCTGCCGTAAAAACATGTCAAATTCACTGTAAGATAAATCTGATATTTAACAGGGGATTTAATTATTTGGAAACAGATGCCGCAAACTCAAGGAAGGGGTGGCAAAATTCACGGAAGGTTAATAATAAAGGTGTGATATGTCATAAAAATAAGAGATTATCAATCAATAATCTCTTTTCATCAACTTGTTCTTAATACATTCCTCAACAACACAATGGAGTCCTTCCCCCTGGCGAGCCGGCCTGAAACAGGCATTACATGAAATACATGTTGCTGTTCTCAAGTCTCCTGATCTCCATCGATTGACCAGAAAGGGCTCCCGTATAAATGGCCTGGAAAGGGCTATATAGTCAGCTATACCATTTCTTACAAGATTATCAGCCACTGAGAAAGATCTGATACCCCCTACAAGGATCAGAGGCACATGTACTTTCTTTTTATACTGAGCCGCAGCTTCCCTATAATAGACTTCATCTTCCTGAAGTTCCAGGGTAAGAGTTCTGCTAGCCTTGTACCGGCTGCCCTCATTCACGGTACCGCCACTAATTTCAACAGCATCTATACCAGCATCTTCAAGAAGCATACAGACCTTTACCATTTCATCCACCGTAAGTCCATCTTCAAGGTAATCCTGGGAATTAATTTTTATCATTACCGGATAATCTTTCCCCACAGCCTGCCTGATGGCATTCATGACTTCAAGAACTATCCTTGCCCTGTTCTCAAGACATCCTCCATATGTATCCGTTCGCCTGTTATAGAAAGGAGACAGGAACTGGCTTAAAAGATAACCGTGGGCAGCGTGGATCTGGACAGCATCAAAACCGGCATTTTTCGCTCTAAGTGCAGCCCTGCCAAAGGATAAGACAGTTTCAGCAATATCGTCTTCTGACATTTCTCTGCAGGAAAACCCCCTGGTTTCATCCGGCACTGATGGCCCCCTTGTTTCAAGACCCGTGATCTTGTTAGCACCATGACATCCGCCATGAGCCAGCTGAATTGCTATCTTTCCTCCTTCACGGTGAACAGCATCGGCCATTTCGATAAGATCGGGAAGAAGGATATCATCATAAATCCCAAGCTGTCTGAGACTTGCCTGCCCCTCCCTGCTCACATAAGCATGTCCTGAAATGATAAGACCGACTCCCCCAATTGCAAGTTCTGTCATTAGATCGATAAGCCTTGATGTACAAGAACCATCCTCATTAGCAAGACCCTCCCACGTGGCAGATCTTACAAAACGGTTTTTCAGGACCAGACCCCGTATTTCAGTCGACTCGAACAGCATGGCCATACACCTCCATAGTGATAATATACCACACTGATGAGGCAAATTGAAGAGTGGTTAAATCCTTTTATCCTGCAGAGAGGGCTGATTGGTCATAACGATGTTGTCAGGACTCTTCGACCAATTGGATGACCTTGTCTCCTCTGGAGATACACCCTCCCTCGAGTACCCTGCAGAAGACCCCCTTCTTTGGCATGATACAGTCTCCTATCGTTTTATATATTTCACATCTGGAATGACATTCTTTCCCGATCTGTGTAACTTCAAGAAGACATTCTCCTATTCTCAGACGATCTCCTACTGGAACTGAGGATACATCGAAACCCTCAACCGTGATATTTTCAGCAAAGCTTCCGGGTATCAACCCGGGCATTTTTTCAGAAGCCTCTTTTATATCCTCTGCATTGAGAAGACTGACCTGACGATGGGCAAAACCGGCATGGGCATCCCCTTCCAGCCCCAATTCAGGAACCAGTTTTGCCTTACCCACATCTTTTTTCGAAGTTCCTTTTTTTTCAGAAACACATACAGCAACAACTCTTCCAGACATTATGAACCTCCACTCTTTGATCTAAAGTGTCAAGATATGAAAAATACCAAGGTGTTCCAATACTATATTTATCCCTATAAGTATCAGGACCAGACCTCCAATGACTTCCATCTTTCCTTTTCTGCTATCTCCGCATAATCTCCGGGAAAGCCTTAATCCGATAAATGAAAGAGAAAAGGTTATCAGCCCTATGACAGTGACAGTAGTAAAGACATCTATCTTCATACCTATAAAACTGACACCTACAGCCAGTGCATCAATACTTGTACCAATAGAAAGGGCCAGTAAATATTTACCCTTTGTCGGATCCCCGGGCAGGACAGAACATCCTTCCTTTGCAGCAAGCCCTTCCCTGATCATCTTCCCTCCAACGATTGAGAGAAGGATAAAACCCAGCCAATGATCCACAGGCTCAATAAGAAAGAGAAACCGCTCTGCAGCAAACCATCCGATGAGGGGCATCACTGCCTGAAAAAAACCGAAACTGAGAGCCACCCTTAATGATCTGATCATGGAAACTCCGGGAACACAAACCGGTATGGTACAGGAAACAGCAAGAGCATCCATAGAAAGGCTGACACCAAGGATAAAGGCAAGACTATTTATCATATATAACCTCCATTAATGATTTCAGCTGATAAAAAAAACGAGACTTCAGCATGGAATTACCACGCTAAAAGTCTCGTTAATTGGCATAAATACCAACGGCAGAGCCAGGTGAACTTCACCAGCATGTTGACGCTGCCTGACTAACTACTCCCTTTTAGTCCGTATGAAATTGACATTTTGGATTAATTCGTGTTGATTTTACCATAAATAATATATTTGTGGTTATAATTCAATAATAGAACAATGGATCAAGCCAGGGGAGGAATTCTAATGGACAATAACAACAATACTGTAAAGGTTGCAGTAATTCAGGCTGCTCCTGTAATCATGGACAAAAAAGCAACCATCGCAAAAACCCTTGATCTGATGAAGAAAGCGGCGGGAAAAGGAGCAAAGATAATACTGTTTCCAGAAGCCTTCATTCCTGCTTATCCCAGAGGACTTTCCTTTGGTACCGTTATTGGAAGCCGGGACCCTCGGGGGAGGAAGGATTTTTTCAGATACTTCGATAATTCTGTAAGTGTCCCGGGAGACACAACTGAAATTCTTGGAAAGGCCGCAAGGCAATATGGGGTTCACCTTGTGATGGGGATAATAGAAAGAGAAGGAGGCACTCTTTACTGCACTATACTCTATTTTGGACCTGATGGCAGGCTCCTGGGAAAACACCGGAAGCTCAAACCAACGGGAAGCGAAAGGATAGTCTGGGGAGAAGGAGATGGGAGCACTCTGACTGTTATAGACACCCCCTATGGGAAAATGGGGGGACTTATCTGCTGGGAAAATTACATGCCACTGGCAAGAACTGCAATATACGGCAAAGGTACCGTAATATACCTGGCACCAACGGCAGACTCAAGGGAAGAATGGCAGTCTACCATACGCCATATAGCGCTGGAAGGAAGGTGTTTTGTCCTCTCCTGCAACCAGTATGTTTCTAAAGACATGTATCCCAAGGACCTGGAATTCTACTCAGATCTTGAATCCCAGCCGGACCATATGTGCCCGGGTGGAAGTGCTATAATCGACCCTCTTGGGAAATATGTTGTAGAACCTGTTTATAACAGGGAAAATATCCTGATAGCTGATCTTGACCTGACACTTATTCCCCAGAGCCGCTTTGATTTTGATGTAATGGGCCATTATGCAAGACCGGATGTACTTCAGCTTATTGTCAATGAATCCAAAAAGGACTCCCTGGTTTCCGTAGAGTAACAATCCTCAGTATAAAGACACGCAAGGCAGGCAACATACATCACTGCCTTGTGTGTCTCAAAAGATCAGTTTTAGTGAAGCTAGAAATGCAAGTACCAGGACAACAAAATCAAATTTACGCTGAGGTATATAACCAAGAACCCTGATACCAATGAGAAATCCTGAAATTATAAAGGGGAAAAGTAAAATATCAAGCTTAAGCACATCCCAACTGAGAATACCAAGGTTAAGGTAAAAAGGTACTTTCATCCAGTTAATGAAAAGGAAAAATCCCGCAGCAGTAGCTACAAACTGAGTTTTGGGGAAACGGTTCAAGATCAGATAAAGGGCAGTCAGAGGGCCTGCAGCATGTGCCACCGTGGCTATGGTACCCATTATCAATCCAAAAAAGATCGAGACCAGGGGTTTGTCTACATGTTCCGGATCATACTTCTTCGAGTATCCGGAAAACCTGCCGCCGGATATCTGGATCACCTGTTTGAGTATCAACATGCAGAGAACAACAAAACCTATCATGGGTTTTAAGTCCTCACTACTCATTCTTTCCATAAGCATATATCCTGCAATTACACCGCAAAAAGCAGAGGGAAGAATAAATTTCATATGGTTGATATTGATTTTTCTGAAAAAGTAACCCGTAGTTAACAGGTCACCGAACATAAGTAAAGGAAGGACAACTCCAACAGCAGTTTTTGCCGGAAGAACAGCAGCACTTACCGGTATAATGAGGATAATTGCACCAGGGAGAGCACTCTTGGAGAATCCGACAAAGAATGCACAAAAGCCGAGCAGGAACATTCCCACCATGTCAAGATTAAAAGATCCAAGTACATTCTCAATATAACCCAATCAGGACCAACCCCTGCAGGAAGTAAGCGTAAAACCTATACAACTGGTGAGACTTTTTTTTCTTTTGTAAATATCAGGACCATGGCTATCAAGGCTCCAAGAAGATCAGAAACCAGGTCAAGGGAAGTGTTAACATACCCACCTACCCCGGTTTCACCCACCAGTACGGATACGAAAAATTCGACTATCTCGTTTAACGCTCCAACACCTAGACCGGCCATTATAACAACAACTGAAAGGGCTATCCATCTGTGTGGATTCCTTAAAAGAGGCTTTATAAGGTAATACATTGCAAGGGTTGCCCCTGCAAATCCTGTAATGTGAACAAACTGATCATACTTGAATATAAGATAGGGTTCGCCCACAATATCAAAGATCATAAATTCATAGAGTTTTTCCCCACCTATGATCAATCCACCCCCACACATGTGGGCCAGTGACCATAGGGAAAGAATCCATAACAGAAAGTCAGGATAATATACTCTCCTGTTGGTCAATATTATCAGGGTCATAAAAAAAAGGGTAACACCTATGTAGGTTAGAAATTCATAATTTGCCCTTGAAGCAAAAACAACCGCAAAAACAGTCAGAACAGCAATATTAAATAAAAGGATAAGAGGCTGTCCTTTGCGCATTCCGAAGTAATCCTTCAATAAATGACCCCTTCCTCTTTTAATCGTGAAACCATCTTTTCTTCACCGGCTCTGAGCTAAGAATACCACCGTTGAACGTTAAGAGAATCATCATGTTTCCTGAAATTTAAACACATGATCCTTACCAAAAGCCTGATTCTGATCTTTACTACCAGAAAATAATACCATAGAGGACAAATCATCTTAACCTTTTGGTATAATGCTTCAGGAAATAGACCAAAAGTGAAAGAGAGCACATATAATACTTTTCTGGAGGAATCCCCCTTGTTCAAACCCGCAAACCGCTCCACCCTTTATGAAAATGTTATGGCACAGATAATCTCCTCCATAAAAAATGGATCGTGGGAACCTGGAAGTAAAATGGATGGAGAGCTTTCTCTTGCCGGACAGTTCCAGGTTAGCCGGAACAGCATAAGGGAAGCTATGAAGGCTCTTTCCCTTTTCAAGATAGTTGAATCCCGCCCGGGCCAGGGGACCTTTATTGCACCGGATGCTCTTCGAAGAATAGCAAATAACGAACTTATCAATTCTCTGACTGAAGACGTCTCTCTTGCGGAGAAAATGGAACTCAGGGCACTTCTTGAAAGCCAGATGGTGGAATGGGTTACCCACAACGCAACCCTCAAGGAACTGGATAATCTGGAAGAAGTCATACTGGAGGATATTGAGAATATAGATATTCTCAAGGAAACCATGCTCCAGACCAGGACAAAATTTCATGACAGACTGGCCGAAATAGCAGGGAATGGTCTTATGGTAAAACTCCTACGCACAATACGTGCAGAACTTGAGGCCCACAGACATCATTATCTGGAACTTCCAGAACAGCGATGGAACAAGATGATGGAGGAGCATCGGACTATTCTCAAACATATAAGGTCCCGGAACGTTAAAAAGGCAAAAGAAGCAATGGTTAAACATCTGCTGCAGGATATGGACGATATCATGGCCTATTCCAGATCTGCAATTCACCTGGAAGATACCCTCCTGCACATGTAATACAATCAATGGATCAACAGAAGGATCCATCCTTTTACCCGATATTCTTGCGGTTACAAATTCTGGATCTCTGCACACATGCCACACCTGCAATTGCAAGTGTACCACCTGCAATTATCATCAGGGTTGGCTTTTCTCCAAGCCACAACCACCCTAGAAGAATCGAAATAACAGGTGAAAGATATAGAAGGCTCGCTACTCTTGATGCTGGAAATATGGAAAGGTCATAAGCCCAGAGAACATATGCTATAGCTGTCGGGAAAATACCCATATACAGAACCGCTATGGATGCACCCGTGGGAGCATTACGAAAAGATGCGAGAAGGTTACCGCTGAAGGGGACCATAATGATAGCCCCTAGCCACATTACGTACATTGTGAGCCTTACCGGGCCATATTTAAGTAGCAGACCTCTCTGGTAAATAAAATAAAAACTCTCCGAAAAAGCAGCAAAAAGAATCCACATTGCCCCGAAAGAAAACAGGAAACCCTCAACCCCATTAAAAGCCAGCAGACCTGCACCCAGAAAACTGACAAAGATCCCTAACCATCCTTTAGCCTGAATCCGCTCCCTGATCAGGAACATGGACAAGATGGCTGTAAAAACAGGCGCGGTGGCATTAAGAAGACTTACCGTTCCTGCCGTTACAGTTCTAGCCCCCATGTTTAGAGGGACATGATACAGCACAACTCCGCTAAGGGATAAAAAGCATATCATTGGTATATCTCTTTTATCAGGGAGACCGAATCCCTTCAACATAGCATAGACCAGAAGAAGCAGAGATCCGATGATAAACCTGAGAGTAGCTATCTGTATTGGAGAATAACCGGTGAGAGCATACCTTATACTCGGAAAAGCAGATCCCCAGGACAGGATAGGCAAGGCTAGAGCGAGAAGAGTAACAACCCCTATCTTATGTTCTTTATTGACAATTTGTTCTCCATTCCGGTCCATTTTCCTGATCCCTCACTTACGTTCACTTAATCCGAATGCCTCCTGGGACCCATGTTACCAGGTACCCGGAGGCATTCTTTCAGATCAATAAATTTGTATTGGAAGAAATAATAACCTCTACGATACCATAGTGACGATCTCTTCGATAGAGAGATCAGCTATATCAAGACTTTCAAGAGTTGTTCCTTTGGCAGCATAATCCGTATCATGGAGGAAGGAAGCAACTTTCACAGCAAGTTCGGATATTGGCGCTTCCATACCGGCTTTATTTGCAAGTTGAAGAGCAGGAACAACAACACCGGGAACATCCTCCGTAATGTAACGGCCCTTGATATTCTGCCCTACAAGATCTTTATAGGGGGAATCATCGCTGTTTACAAAATCATATATGGTTTCAGTGTCATTCTGACCATAGTACATCTTGAGCTGGGAAAGGCAGTCCTGCAGTTTGAGTCCCAACTTTGCTCCTATGGCCATACGCTCCTCGTCCATCTTCATCATCTTTTCAGAAAGAACAGGAGTTATACCATCCATATAGTGCATGTATGTCTTTCCGTTCTTCTCTATCTCCCCGTAGTTGAAAAGAACCGGGAATGGGTGAAGAATATAGTTGATATTATCAAGGTCTACTTCGAGAAGGTTTTCAGCAGGAAGATACTTGACGTAACCCTCAAAAATATCATTGAGGATTTCGCACATCTCTGCATTTTTAGACTGGGGTGAAGTACCCATCTTCATCTCAAATTTTCTCTTGAAGATCATCACCGTATTATAGGTATCTATCCTGCAGGCATAGGGCATTGAAGCAGTTTCAGATATGGTTATATCCTTTACTACTCCTGCCTCTTTCATCATTTTCCTTAAACGGAATCCGGCAAAGTTTCCTGGTACTACAACTATATTCTGTCCATCTTTGAGATGGGGGATCATTTTTTTAAAGATAGGTTCGTGGGCAAAGGAAGGAACGATAACCAGGATAAACTCGGCTCCATTCATAGCCTCTTCTATATCCATGGTAACTCCGGCAAGCTTGCCGCCTACCTGAATATCACCTTCCAGATACATTTCCTTTTCTTCTCTGAGTTTAAGGTAATCCTCTGTAGCTTCAAGGGGCTCCCACATCGTTACCGGATGACCCTTGGCAGCTATCTGGGCACACCAGGCTCTGGCTCCATTGCCACTTCCGAGAACTGCAAATTTCAATTTGACTTCCTCCTTCCGATAAATAAGGCACGATTTTGTACTTCTCATTAAAATACTGGAATTATAAAAGTTTTCTTATCCTAATTTCCGAAGATCCTACATTTGTTTCGAAGAAAAAATTTTTGAGAAATATCAGTACATCCCATATATGAAGGGGAGCAGTCAGAGCTGCTCCCCTTCTCGGATTTCAGGACTCTATTGAACTACTTTGTCGAGAATGGATTTGGCCCATTCTTCACCAAGATCCTTCTCCATTTCGGGCCATACTTCTGCCCGGACCTTTTTACCTATGGCAGCAAGCTCTTCGTTGCTGAGGGTTACAACCTTCACACCGTAATCCTCAAGGCGTTTTTCATTTGCAGCCTGATCTTTTTCTGCCTGCACCATTCTGCGGGCTTCAAACTCAGCAGCAGCATCAAGAACTACCTTCTTGAGATCATCCGGGAGTTTATTGAATGTTTCCATGTTCATGTAAAGATACCACTGCTCAAAGTGGGTATTGGCTGGAATGTAATATTTGATGACATCTCTGAAGTTAGCATAATAACCTTCTGCTCCGGAACCTATGACTCCGTCGACAATACCAGTCTGAATGGCTGTAAAGGCCTCTGAGAAGGGTATGGGGGTAGCCTGGTAACCTTGAGCATTCGCGAGAAGCTGGAAGGACTTCATCGGAGGAACACGGACTTTTATGCCCTTCTTGACATCGGGATCTCCAGGAGAAACAGGATCTGCTTTGAGGGCTATACCGCCGAAATAGACGGGATAAGCAGCAAGATACTTGATATCCTGTTTGGCGAAAAGTTCAGCAGCTGTATCCATAAGCACGCTGCCTGTGGCATAGACAGTCTTGGCCTCTTCCCAGTTTGTCACAAGTGAGGGGAGGTTCAGGATCTGGATCCTTTTGTCAGCGGCAACTCCTGGGGGCTGGCAGGCCATATCTACTGCTCCCACACTGATCCTCTCATGGACCACTGTATAGTCTCCAAGCTGGCTGGCGGCGAAAATATCGATCTTGATCTTGCCTTCAGAATCTTTCATAACCTTGTCAGCGAACCAGGTAAGGTCGTTGTCAATGGTTGTCCCCTGGGGACGGACATGGGAAAGTTTCCAGACATACTTCGGTTTTGCATCAGCGGTGCCTGCGGCTGCCATGGTGAAGACCAGGGCAATGATGGTCAGAAACAGAACAAACTTTTTCACTTCTTGTCGCCTCCTTTTGATTTGGTACTATCTTTTTTTCATAGTTCTCCTGAAAGAAGAACTGTATGAACCTTTCTCAACAAAAAGGTATTGTCTTAAAAACAGAAACTCCGATGCTACACATTACTTTCAGGTATTTCAGTTACCTCTGATCCGGGAACTAATGGACAAACCCGAGAAGAGTTGGAAGGAACATTGAGAGTCCAGGCCAGAAAGATGTCAGGAAGACTACCGGAACATAGCCCAGCAGGAGGAGAACCATGGCAGGTTTTATAATATCCATGAATTCCACGTTCCCGATTCTCATTCCAAGATACAGAATGCTCGCGTAGGGCGGGGTAACACCACCCATGGCAAGGTTTACACCCATGATCGCAGCAAAATGTATGGGACTTATTCCTATAGCCTGAACCAGGGGCAGCAGTAAAGGCGCTACGAGGATAATTCCAGTTATGTCATTGACGATCATACCCACAAAGAAAAGAAGAAGATTTATGAGTACAAGAAGAATTATCTTGTTCTGGGTCACTCCGAAGAGAAGCTGTACTATTGCCTGGGGTGCCCTCATCATTACAAAGGTCTGACTTAGCATCAGGCAGAAAATGATCATCACCATGATGGCTCCGACAGAAGTGGCAGAACTCCAGGCGATCTTGAAAAAGTTCCTGGCATTAAGTCCCTTATATACAAAGAATCCAACAGGGATCGAGTATATAACAGCTACTGCAGCAGCTTCAGTAGGGGTCATTATTCCGCCGTAAATCCCGCCAAGGATAATGAAGGGCATCATAAGGGCAGGAAGAGCCATCCAGGTACGTGTCCTTATCTGGACCAGTTTCTCCTTCATAGGCAGCTTTGGCTCTATGGTCAGGTCGAATTTCCTGGACCATACAAGGTTGATAACAGCAAAGAGGAAAGTCACAAGTATACCTGGCCCCACGGTTGCAAGAAAACAGGCAAGGATGGATGTCTCAGTAACCCAGCCGTAGACTATCATGACAACACTGGGAGGGATGAGAAGACCAAGAATTGAGGAATTTGTTACAAGGGCCGTTGCATAGCCACGAGGGTAACCTTCCTGTTCCATCCTGGGGATGAGGATCGGTCCTGTAGCTGCTACCCCTGTAAAACCGCTTCCTGAAATGGCTCCTATTATGGCACAACTGACGGAGGCAACGACACCAAGGCCTCCTCTTTTACTTCCCACAAAAACATTGACAAAATCAAGAAGGTATTTCGCTATACCGCTCTCACTCATAAGGGTCCCGGCAAAGATAAAAAGAGGAACGCAGAGCAGCACCGGGTTGGTTATCTGACCCAGGCCCCAGAGCATCATGCCCTTCATTGTAGCCCCGCCGACAATACTCATGAACATGAGGCCTCCTCCAAAACAGAAAGGAAGGGGAACACCAAGGGTCAGAAGGACAACAAGAACAAGCAGTGCAAGTGCGACTGTACCCATCATTTTAGATCTCTCCTCCTTCCAGTTCTTTTTCGAGCACTTCATGACCTCCGCCATACTTGAAGATTCTCAGGTTATGGAAGATCTCAAGGAAGGTATAGAAGGACATCACCACAAGACCTATGAAAACACATGACTCCGAATAAATGAGGGGGATGTAAAGGGTCGCGCTTTCTTTCTGCATTTTCATGGAATATTTGAAGAAATCCCAACCCCAGTAGGTGAGCCAGAGGACTACCCCGAAAGCAAGAATAGATGCTATGGTGCGGATAAAAAATATGGTTTTTTCTTTTTTTACGAAAACCTCAAGTACACGAGCGACGATCTGGCTTCTCTCGCATGAAGCGTTCATTCCTCCAATGAAATAAAGCCATACTGTAGGAAATAGAAGAACCTCCTCTATCCCCATCAAAGGGGCTTTAAAAACATATCTCAGAAGAACCTGGATAAAAACAAGAATGGCAACCAACATCATCAGGAAAAACAAAAGAACATGCTGGATTGTCTCGACCTTGTCCAGTAAGCCTGAACCATTGCTATCTCCCAGCAAAACTACTCCCTCCTTTAAATTACATAGATTTTAAATCTTCCGCTATCTGGTTAGCTGAAAAGGGTCTTCTCAATATCAACGAGTCCCTGAGGATAGACTTTGTGCTTGAGGTAACAATATACTGTATTCAAATAATCCTAATGTAGGATGTTTGGATTATCTGTTATAATATCCAAGTAAGAAGAGAGTGTCAATAAAATAAACAATGGATACTGTATACTCTCTTGAGGCGACAGATATGGACCTGTTAGATTTTTTGCTTTCTTTTTTTAATCTTTTTATATATTATCTTAGTTAAAAGTCAGAAAAGGTGATTCCAATGATTAAACCAGCAAGCAGAACTACCCTCTACCAGGAAGTTCTGAAACAGATGCTTGAAGCAGTAAAAGACGGAACATGGACTCCTGGAGAAAAGATACCGAGTGAAATGGAACTGGCCGAGCAGTTCGAGGTTGGAAGAAACAGCATAAGAGAAGCGACTAAATCTCTTGCTGTTTTTGGTATTGTGGATTCCAGACCAGGCCAGGGGACCTTTATCTCCGAAGATGCTCTGAGAAAGATCACTAACACTGAACTCATGAACTACCTTTCCGATGACTCTTCATGGGTAGAACTGATGCAGATCCGTATCATGCTGGAAAGCCAGAATGTATACTGGGCAGCCGAGCGAGCTACCTCCAATGACATAATGGAACTGGAAGAAGTACTTCTCCTGAGTACCGATAGTGAAGAGAAGATCCATCCCAAAACTGAAGAAAACCTCAAATTCCATTCCGATTTTCATGAAACAATAGCCAGGATAGGAGGCAACAAACTTGCATTGAGACTTCTCCGTTCCATAAGGAGCGAGATAGATGCCCAAAGACACGAATATCTGGACCTGAAGGATGAGGACTGGGATAAGATGATGGTAGAACACCGCCAGATAGTGGATCTGGTCAAAAAACATAAACCCCGGGAAGCTGCAGAAATGATGAAAGCCCACCTTATGTACGGATTGGAAAAGATCATCAAGAAGGTCAAAAAATGACCTTCTATCCACGAATTTTCTCCTGACTTTTTAGCCCGTTATCCCATTAAAGATCAGTTATATATATATCCGAAAAGATGCTCTATTGGAGCATCTTCTGTATTTCTCCTTAAACAGCCTCTAAAGTTGGTCTTTCAGATACTAGTCGTTAAAATTGATAAATATAACGTTGTGTCTATCACAATATCTGAATTGAATTATTTTCAGGAAGGCATTTATTAAGGAGGTTTCATCGTGCTTCAAGATCTTATAAAAACCCTTGAACAGAAGTACCGGAACACATACCTCGAATACTGGAAAGATCTCCATCGCCACCCGGAACCGAGTTATGAAGAGGTCAGGACATCCGCAAAAGTGAAAGATATCCTCAATTCCATGGACCTGGAAGTCAAAACAGGTATTGGAGGAACAGGAGTCGTAGCTGTTCTCAATGGAAATAATCCTGGTCCTGTCATAGCATTGAGAGCAGACATGGATGCTTTGCAGATTCAGGAGGAAACTGGTTGCAGTTTTGCCTCTGAAAATGAGGGTGTGATGCACGCCTGTGGACATGACTCCCACACTGCCATGCTTCTAGGGGCAGCTCATATCCTTTCTGAAATGAAAGATCAGATAAAGGGATCCATAAAATTCATTTTTCAGCCAGCTGAGGAAAGCAGTCCCACAGGAGGTGCACCGGGGATGATAAGAGATGGTGTCCTTGACAATCCAAGGGTTTCTGCCATTCTTGGTGTCCATGTCTGGCCAACCCTTAAAACAGGTGAACTGGGTATCCGGGAAGGAGTAATGTCAGCTGCATCCGACAGACTACAGATATCCATATCCGGGAAAAGCACTCATGCAGCTACTCCGGAATTCGGCATAGATGCTGTAGTAATAGCAGCAGAGACTATATCTTCGCTACAGACCCTCATATCAAGAAATGTAAGTCCCCTGGATTCTGCGGTGATCACCATCGGTAAAATAACAGGAGGAACACGCTATAACATAGTCGCAGACCGGGTTGAACTGGATGGTACAGTTCGTACTTTTGCTCCAGAAACAAGAAAGTTGCTTGCCCGGAGAATAGAAGAGACAGTTGAAGGCACGGTCAGAGCGATGGGGGGTGCATGTGAAGTCAATTACCGCTGGGGATACCCCTCGGTAATGAATAATCCTAAAATTACTGCCATAGCTCGAAATACGATCAAAAAGATAGTTGGGGAAAATGGGTTATATGAAATCGACATGCCCAACCCAGGGGGAGAGGATTTCGCATTCTTCAGCGAAAAGGTCCCTTCTGCCTTCGTATGGGTAGGCTGCAGACCTCAGGATAAACCCGCAGGAAAATTCCCGAAACTTCATAACAACAGGTTCCTCCCGGATGACAAAGCTCTTCCCTTTGGAGTGAAATATCTCTGTCAGGTAGCCCTCGATGTTCTGGAGGAGGTTGGAGAATAAATATGGAAAAATTACAGAACTGGATGACAGCTTTAAGACGGGATCTTCATAAACATGCCGAACCTGGCTGGTTCGAGTTCAGAACCAGTTCACTGATAGCAGAAAGGCTCTCGGAACTGGGCTATGTGATTATGACGGGAAGAGAGATCATTGAGGAATCTTCTGTTATGGGACGGGATGAAAACTCCATCGCCG
This sequence comes from Synergistales bacterium, assembly GCA_963666205.1. Lineage (GTDB taxonomy): Bacteria > Synergistota > Synergistia > Synergistales > JAFGMB01 > JAENYO01. The sequence goes on along the minus strand of OY762654.1, from coordinate 2,232,913 downwards.
GACAGATCGACCGGGCATTGAAACAGGGAGCTGTAAAGGAATGGATCGAAAGAATGAATGGTTTTACGGGAGTTCTTGGAATTCTCGACACCGGAAAACCAGGCCCTGTAATTTCATTGAGATTTGACATTGACGCCGTAGAAGTAAACGAGGTAAATGATGAGAAGCACCGTCCCTTTAAACAAGGCTTTTCATCCGTTAATCCCGGGGCCATGCATTCATGCGGCCATGATGGACATACAGCCATGGGACTGGGCCTTGCTGAAATTCTCGTTAACAGGAAAGACACATTGAAAGGTATCATAAAACTGATATTCCAGCCTGCTGAAGAGGGTGTCCGCGGGGCAAAAACCATTGTTGAAAAGGGAATACTTGATGATTCCGATTACTTCCTGGCCATCCATCTCGGAATGGGATTTCCCACTGGCAAGGTTGTGGGAGGTTCCTCGGGTTTTCTTTGCACTACCAAGTTCGATGTTGAATATTATGGCCGTTCAGCCCATGCCGGTGCAGCTCCGAATGAAGGTCATAACGCCCTTCTCGCTGCAGCAAATGCAGCACTGAATATGCATGCCATAGCTCCTCACCGGGACGGAGTTTCCAGGATCAATGTGGGTATTCTCAAAGCTGGAGAAGGTCGGAATGTAATTCCTCCCAATGCCCTCCTTAAAGCTGAAACAAGGGGAGAAACTGAAACTATTGCTACCTATATGTTCAAAAGAGCAACTACCATCGTGGAATCCAGTGCTTCCATGTACGAAGTCGGATCCAGAATATACAAACAAGGTGAATCCATAACAACTACAAGTGATGAAGAACTGGTAGACATTGTAGTGAAAACAGCTTCCGGTATGGAGGATTTCAATGAAGTCGAAAAGTATGCGGAACTCGGAGGCAGCGATGACGCTGCCTGGATGATGAAGCGGGTCCAGGAGAAAGGAGGCAAGGCTACATACATAATGCTGGGTGCTGATATTACCGCTGGTCATCATAATGAATATTTTGATTTTGACGAGACCGCTCTTTTAAAAGGAGTAAAACTCCTGAGCCAGGTTATAAGGGAAGTTCTTTCGAACCATTAAGAATCTTAGAGTTCATTTTTATTGACAGAAAAAATCATTCCCGGCGGTCCCCTTCGCGACCCTGTAAAGAACACCATTATTCCCTCCCCTTTTATAAGGGGAATGGTTCCATTTATGCTGCTCTACTTCAATCCTTGTCGGTTTGACTTATGGACGGAAAGTCGGAACACAATCACGAAAGCAAAGGATATGATAGATGGAATGACCTCAAGGGTAGGTCATATGGCAAGTTATACCGTCATCATCCTTCCCATAGCGAACTTCATAGCTGCCTTTAAAAAATCCAACATGGCCATCGTGATGGCTGTAAAACTTGCTGCCTGGCTTCAGAACATGGTACTTACAGGCTTTGGTCTTCTGGTAGCTATTATTCTTCTTTCCAGCTTCATTAACATTTTTGTCACCAGCGGATCAACAAAGTGGCCCTTTATGGCGCCAGCTATAATCCCCATGCTCTATTACCTTAACTACTCACCTCAGCTGGCTCAACTTATTTGCAGGATTGGTGACTCCTACACCAAAAGCATCACTCCAATGATGCCCTACTTCCCCATTCTCCTCGGCTTTGCTACCAGGTATGAAAAGGATGAGGTAATTGGCACCATCGTATCCCAGGGAATACCCATCTTCCTATTCTTCATGTTCGTATGGACCGGCCTTCTTGCGATCTGGTACTTCGCCGGACTTCCTCTGGGACCCGGCGCCAGCATGTTCATTAACTAAAAACTACAGAAAGGGGCTCCATGAAAAGGGGGCTCCTACAGGGTAACGCCATGCTTTAAAATTGCGATCTCGAACAGATCATTTTTCTCGTTGCATGTCTGTTTTCCCGAAGCTGTTTCCTTTAGCAGTTCCGACAGGGAAAGGATATGGTCATCCCAGTCTCCGTTATCAAGAATAGTACCTGCGTTAAAGTCTATCCAGCCAGCCTTTTTCCTGGCCAGTTCGGAATTTGTAGATATTTTTATTGTGGGCACAACGCCCCCGAATGGGGTCCCTCTTCCGGTTGTAAAAAGGACGATATGAGCGCCTGAAGCAGCCAGGGCAGTAGTGGAAACAAGATCATTTCCAGGCGAGAACACTATGTTGACCCCTTTTTTCCGGGACGGCCTGCCATAATCCAGAACGTCTGTAACAGGGCCGATTCCAGCTTTTTTAACGGCACCCATGGATTTTTCTTCCAGTGTAGTGATGCCGCCTTCTTTATTCCCAGGTGACGGATTCTCATAGATCGGCTGACCATATGAAAGAAAATATTCCTTGAACCAGTTAATCATCTTCACAAAATCATCGAACACTTTTCCATCACTCATTCGGGATATGAGCATATCCTCTGCACCGAACATCTCCGGGATCTCTGTGGCCAGGACCGTTCCTCCCCAGGACACCACCCTGTCTGCGACATGCCCCACAAGAGGATTGGCCGTCAGGCTGGAGTAGGCATCGCTTCCTCCGCACTTGACTCCAATTATGAGACTGGAAAGTTGACAATCCACCCTCTCCCTGGAAGAGTTTTCAGCTATTTCGTCAAGCAGTCTGAAAAAGGCAGCTTCTTCATCTACAACATCCTGCAGTTGCAGAAAACGGATATTTGGATGGTCATTCAGTCTTTCTTTCATCATTTCGGGCTGCAGATTCTCACACCCCAATCCAACTATGAGCACCCCCGCAGCATTTCCGTTATACGCCAAGCCAGCCAGAGCATCAACAGTAAATTCCAGATCTCTTCCCAGCTGGGAACATCCATAAGGGTGAGCCAGGACCTGAAGCCTGTCTATCCATGCAGGCACCTCGTATCTGGAGGCCATGGCCTTTACAATAGTGTTGACACACCCTACGGAAGGTATTACCCAGAGTTCGTTGCGGATACCCACTCTTCCGTCTGGCCTCAAAAAACCTTTGAATGTACCAGGGCTCTCTTCAATTTCTATTTCCACAGGTCGGGGATCAAATACAAAATCCGTTCCCAGCTCAAGATGGGTCTTCACGTTATGCACATGGACCCGGCTCCCCCTGGCAATAAAACATGTAGCAAGGCCTATCACATGGTCGTATTTCCGGACTTCAGATCCCAAGTCCAGATCCGACAAGGCTACCTTATGTCCGGCAGGGATATCCTCGGTAAGGACAATATCACCCTTTCTAACGTACAGGCTGTCACCTTTTCCCCCCCCATCTATAAGAACTGCAACGTTATCGCTATTTCCCAAAATTACCGAGCGAATCGTCTGCATCGATCATAGCCTCCTTAAAACACACTGGTGCCAGAGTGCTTAACATTTACTTAATTCGAATCTCTTTCAGATATTTTTCCTGAAATCTGAATCCCCATCCCGGTGCCTCCCTGGGATAGGCATATCCATTTTCGACCCTCATCGGATTGTCAATTATTCCATCTATCCAATCAAAAGATTCTGCTCCAAAAGCATTGGAAATGGTGCAGAGAAGGGGAACATCATAGTCCTTGTAATAATGGGGAAGGACCGGAATATGGTAGGCTTCAGCCAGAGCCGCCGACTGCAGCCAGTTTTCCACACCACCCATACGGATAAGATCAGGCTGCCAGAGATCTATGGCCTGCCTTTGTATGAGAGCCTTCAGGGGATCCGTATCATACTCCCTTTCACCCATGGCAAGAGAAATGCCAGTCTTTCTCCGAAGCTCCGCATAACCCTCATAGTTTCTGTGATCAATGGGTTCCTCAAACCAGAATATGTCAATATCTTCAGCCTTCCTTGACAGAATTAGAGCATCCTGAAGGGACATACCCTGGTTTGCATCCATCATGATCCTGAGGTCCGGCCCTACTGCTTCCCTGACCTTTCTCAGTCTTTCCAGGTCCTCTTCTATATTGGTAGAACCTACTTTTACCTTCACGGATTGAAATCCCCGTTTTTTATAAGTTGTAACTTCATCTACAAGTTCTTCGATGGTATAGGAAAGCCAGCCTCCGCTCCCATAGACCGCAACTCTATCGACAGAGGTCCCAAGGATCTTCCATATGGGCATTCCCAGGGTTTTGCCCCAGCAATCCCACATGGCCACGTTTACAACTGCAAGGGCCCACTTCTGAAGCCCTTCCTGTCCAAAGTATTCATGTTCAGCAGATACTTTCCTTACAATTTTTCCTGTTTCATATACAGGGACATCCTTGACCATTGGTACTATATCCCTGAGTGCACCTTCAATAGCTTCAGGCGAATAGTGAAAGGAAAGAAGATATCCCTGGCCGGTCACACCGGAATTCAATTCGATCTCGACAATAAAAAAAGCGATTTCAGATATCGTATGTGTTGAATCTGCTATGGGTCGACTCAAAGGTGATACTGCCCTGTACAGGTGCAGATTCTTTATTTTATGCAATAGACTACCCCCCATCTTCACAAAAAAACCGCTATTCCATTTCTGTATCAATTACTGCTTCTGAAGGCGGCAATTTTTCTGACCACAAGCTCTGATGTTTTTCTTATAGCTTCATAATCCCCTTCTTTCCCATCCGGTTTGGTGAGCGCACCACCCATTCCAAGTGCAAAAGCACCGGCTTTCAGCCATTCTTCTACATTGGATGGGGACACACCCCCGGTGGGCATAATATTCGCATGGGGCACAGGTCCGTGAACAGCCTTGATAAATCCGGGGCCAAGAACATTCCCCGGAAAGGCTTTTACTACATCTACACCCATCTCCATCGCATGAACAAGCTCTGTGACTGTACCGATCCCGGGCATACATGGGACTGAATAACGGTTGCACATGGTTATAACTTCAGGGTTGAGGTAGGGAGAAATAATATATTCAGCTCCCGACAGAATACACATTCTGGCAGTTTCCGGATCCATAACAGTACCTGCACCCAGGATAATATCCTTTCCCTTGTAGTATTCAGCCATATTCTCTATGATCTTTAAGGCTCCGGGCACGGTCATGGTCATCTCTATAGCGGGAATCCCGCCTTCGAAAACTGCATCTGCAATACCCTTTCCGGTTTCAGCATCCTTTGCCCTGATTACGGCAACTATTCCTCTGGCATGTATCTTCTCCAGAATTTCGAATTTCTTTATATATGTCATTATTTCCCCTCCTGAAAATTATTCTTCTTCCATCCAAGTTGAATAGATATCTCACTTGCCTTATCCCTGAGATATGGACCAAAGATATTCCTCTTCTCCGAGGAAAACCTGTAGGCTGGAGCCGATATGCTCATGGCACCAACCGGGTAACCGTTATGATTTAAAAGAGCTGCACCCACACACCTTATTCCCTCTTCATTTTCCTGATTCTCTTCAGCAAAACCCAGTTCTCTCACTCCTTCGAGAATATGTATCAATTCTTCTCTGTCGATAATAGTTGAAGATGTCTTCTTCTCCATTTCTACAGCTGCGAGATACTGGTTCAGTTCACCCGTTGGAAGGCCTGCAAGAATAGCTCTGCCTGCAGATGTACAGTAAAGATCTATTCGGGCTCCGATCCTTGATTTCATTCCTACAGGCTGAGGGCTCTCTCTCTTGTCTATATAATAACCTGTTCCATTTTCGTAAGAGAAGAGATGAACTGTTTCCTGAGAACATGAACAGAGTTCATCCATAAAAGGACGGGAGATTTCAATAAGACTAGACTTGTGACGGTACCCTTCACCCCAGAAAAGTACGGAAGGACCCAGCTGGTATATACCGGCAGGGTTTCTTATCAGGACATTGGAATCCAGCATTGTTGACAGAATTCTGTAAACAGTAGTTTTGGAAAGTCCAGTTAACTTCGATATCTCCGTGACGCCAAGGGAAACATCCGCTGTCGCAATACAGTTAAGGACTGAAAAAGCCCTCTCTAGGACCCTGATCCCCCTTCTTTCTGACAAATGAACCACTCCTCGGAATAGTATTTCTCTTATCGGAACGGTTCTAGAATATCTTTTTCCTGTTTCACTGTCAATTTCCGTCATTTTCACACCATGTATCCATAAAGAAGCCCCCTGGACAGTTTTCCAGGGGGCTTCTTTATGGATACATGGATCATTGTCTGTCTTAACTTACAAGATGCTCGTGAAACCCTAGATCATGAAACATTGTTTCTTCCGAGGAATAATATTCCTTTATCTCGGTTTCTAGACTGGAAAAAGCATGAACCACCAATGGGGCAAACTGGGTTCCCTTGAGGCCTTTGATTTCAGAAATGCCTTCTTCCAGGGCAAAAGCCTTCCTGTAGGGACGGCAGGACACTATTGAATCGAAACTGTCGGCAACTGCAACGATCTGTCCTGGAAGGGGGATATCTTCCCTGGATATCCCATTGGGATATCCGTACCCATCCCACCTCTCATGGTGAGACAGGCATATTCTGGCAGCCATTTTAAGTATCCTGGATTCACTATCCTTCAAGAGACCCCATCCCCGGGTCGTATGGTTAGTCATTACAACCCATTCCATCAGGTTAAGTTTGCCAGGCTTGAAAAGGATGGCTTCTGGAATATACATTTTCCCTATATCGTGAAGAGGTGCTGCATTCGCCAGGAGTTCCTGATATTCCACGGGAAGACCAAGCCTTTCAGACAACATCCTGGCAAGCATACCTACCCGGAGGGCATGGTCATAACTTTCAATCTCCATTCTACCCTGACGAAGAAGACTGTCCATAAAATCAAAACAGAGATCAGGTTTCTCTTTTTCCAGAAAAGCAAAACCACCCGATAATAGAGCAGGATCAATGGGGGTATCTTTGCGGCTCTCCATATTTTTCATATAATGTCCCTCCTGGAGCAGTCTCAAGTGTTTTCTCTACAGATTCAAGTTAACATACTCCATCAGGGATAAACCGTGACTTTCAATTTACTCAGCCTGTGTCCTGTTTCCCCCTTTATGGGAGCCTATAGGACTATCTCTATTAGGTCCAGAGGACTAGACGATTCCCTGGTCATTCCTGGGTCCCCTTGCAAACATCAGGGAACCTGCAATATTTGCTCCATTAACATAATTTCCGGGAGTACCATATTCCAAAGAAGCTTCCAGGCTCTTTTATGAACAGTTGTCATTATCTCATCAGTTCTATCATTTTCTTCCCAGTTTGAATCTCTTTTTTATCAACTTTCTTCCTAAAGTCAGGAACCTTATTATTTCTAGATGAATTAACCTTAATTCAAGAATGTACTGCTATTCCGATTCGCAGTTTAAAGAATCAAAAAAAGGACCTCGAGACATTCCAAGGTCCTTGAAGATATAGAAGAGAAAAGACAGCATTATTTTTCAGCGATAACGTCGATCTCCACCAGGATGCCGTATAACTGACTCCCTACTGTCGTCCTAACAGGATATGGCTCTGTAAAGAACTCTTGATATACCTCATTAAACGCTTCAAAATCCTTCAGATCCGCAAGATGGACCGTAGTCTTTACCACTTCATCCATGGAGGATCCGCCTGCTTCCAGAATAGTCCTGATATTATTAAGAACCTGCCTGGTCTGGGATGACACTCCCTCCGGGACCCTACCTGATATCACATCAAGAGGACCCTGTCCTGCTACATAAATCCTGTTGCCCACAATAAGTCCCTGGGAATAAGGACCTATAGGCATGGGCGCCTTGTCTGTACGTATTTGCTTTTTCATTAAGTTCATCTCCTCTTATTCTGAAAGATAAGAACAGACATACTCAGTAACTTCACTGCACCTGATCTTGAAATTTGATTTTGCAGGAACTGAAAAACTGACCCCCGGTTCGAAACTTTCCCATTCTTCCTTGCCCGGCATGAGAACCTGAGCTCGTCCGGAAACAATATCCATTATTTCCTTATCGCCTGTGGCAAACTCATATTCTCCCGGCAATATGACTCCAAGGGTCTTACGTTCTCCATCGGGTAGGTAAATGGTCCGGCTCTGGACTTTTCCATCGAAATAGATATTTGCCTTTGTGATAATCTTGCAGTTTTCGTAGCTTTCCATAATTTTCACTCCACCTCCATCTGCCTGATAAAACCTATACTACTTTATTATACTGCTCCAGGGAAGGCAATTTACACAGAATTGGGCAAAAAGGTCGCAGCACAGACAATATTCCGTCTTTAAAAGAAAAGATCCCGGCAGGAAAGCCGGGATCTGAAATATAACAAGGGAAAACATTTATCTTTATTTAAAAATTAAACTGTTCTCTGAAGAAGAGGGAACCTGCAGCATAGATCCTTAACCTGGGATTTGAGTTCATACAGCATCGTTTCATTCTCCGGATCAGAAAGGGCCTTATCAATAAAGGATGCGAGCTGATGCATCTCAGTTTCTTTCATATCCCGCATTGTCGCCACTGTAGTCCCTATTCGCACACCGCTGGCGATCCATGGTTTTTCCGGATCAAAGGGTATAACGTTCCTGTTGACAGTCAGGCCTATCTTTTCAAGAGTTTTTTCTGCAATTTTACCTGTAAGGCCTTTCCCCCGAACATCAAGAAGGATTATGTGACTATCAGTTCCTCCAGTAACAAGGGTCATTCCCTTTTCCTCCAGGTCTCTTGCCAGGGTTCGGGAGTTTATAATTATCTGCCTGGCAATGTCTTGAAATTCTTCCGTTGCGGCGATCTTGAAACAGACTGCCTTGGCAGCGATAAGCTGGGTAAGCATCGAGCCCTGATATCCGGGAAATACAGCACGGTCAATATCTGCTGCAAATTCCTTCCGGCAGAGAATGCATCCCCCTCTTGGTCCAGGAAGAGTCTTATAGAGAGAAAAATTAACGAACTCTGCATATGGTACAGGATTGACATGGATGCCGGCAGCTATGAAACCGATTGTATGTGCCACATCCGCCACTACATAAGCAGAAACCTCATCTGCGATCTCTCTTAATCTTTTCCAGTCTATCTCCCTGGGATAACTGCTGGTTCCGCCTACTATGATCCTGGGTTTATGCTCAAGTGCAAGGTTCCGCAGTTCGTCATAATCTATGAGAGAAGTTTCTTTATCCACACCGTAATGAATAAATTCATAGATCCTGGTTCCGGAATTAAGGGGATGTCCATGGGATAGATGTCCTCCGGCCGCGAGATTCATCGCAAGAACCTTGTCTCCGGGTTGAAGTACAGCATGATAGACAGCCATATTGGTGTTAGTGCCGCAGTGGGGCTGAACATTGACATGTTCTGCGCCAAATAGCTCTTTAGCCCTGTTTATGGCAAGAAGCTCCATCTCGTCAAGATACCTGCCTCCGGCGTAATATCTCTTTCCAGGATAACCCTCAATGGTCCTGTTTGTAAGAATACTGCCGCTCACATCCAGTATGGCCTCGGGAGCCAGGCTCTGCGAGGCAATAAGATCAAGACATTCTTCCTGCCGTTTTGCTTCATTGTTGATGATCTGAACCATTTCCTGGTCCTGATCAAGGGTAAACTTCAGCATAATTTTAATCCTCCTGTACTTCATATTTAACAGATTTTCGAGGCTCAGGAAAACTGAACAAGATACTGCTTCTATCAGGGATTCGACCTGGAGAAGTTTATTCTGGCTAGATAGCCAGAACCTCCAGAACGGGTAAATAGTATTTTAAAAAACTTCATGAACAGAAAGTAATTATAGTATCAGTAAGCACCTTTGTGCAATCAATGACAGATTGGAATTCCACGTACTCTTCTGCTGCATGAAGGCCCCTTCCTGCCGGGCCAAAGTTGACGGCGGGTATTCCCTTGTCTTTAAGTATGGCAGAATCGGCCCATCCACTGAAACCTCCTACCTCAACGGGAAATCCCATGATGTTTTTCCATGATCCTCCCAGGCACTTTACCAGCCTGTCCCCTTTATCAATTTCCAGGGGATTTCTGACAAAATACTGTTCATGATCAACCAAGAAATCCGGGTATCTTCTTCCCAGTTCCAACAATAGAGATTCGATCTCTTCCCTTACCGTTTCCGGAGTTTCGCCCGGAATAGTTCTTCTTTCAAACTCCATGATACAACTGTCAGGATAGGTACTTATGCCTATTCCGCCATCTATGAGGGATGCATGTACTGAAGGAGAACCCAGAAGAGGATGTTTTCTCTTTTTCAGTACCTCCCTTTGAAAATTATCCAGGGCCGCTAAAAATATACCCGCATGCATTATGGCATCCACACCTTCATCGGGCCTGCTTCCATGTGCTGCTTTCCCATGAAAAGCTATCCTTTCCCAGGTGAAACCCTTATGAGCCAGTACAAGCTTCATATCTGTAGGTTCACATATAATAGCGCCATCAGCATGCCAGTTTTCTGCCACTGCTTCAGTACCGATACTCTTGTATTCCTCATCCGCTACAAAAGTAAGCAGAAGATCTCCCTTGAGTTTTATCCCTGAATTAACTACCGCCCCTGAGGCTGAAAGGATGGCGGCTATTCCGGCTTTCATATCAAGACTCCCTCTGCCATAAACTTTTCCATCACTAAAAACAGGATCAAAAGGATCAATGGTCATACCCCTGGTATCAACTGTATCCATATGTCCGTTCAACATAAGGGTCCGGCCGCCTCCGGTTCCCTTTAACAGAGCCGTAAGGTTTATTCTGTTGCAGCCAAGATCCTGAAGCTTGACCTCAAAACCAGTGTTGGAAAGAAGATCTTTTATAAAAATGGCGATTTCCCGCTCCCCTGGGCCATCCTGATCAAGATCCGGATTAACTGAATTAATGCTTATCAGCTTCTGAAGATCGTCAAGGAGTTTGTTACTGTCAATATAAATGGATGGATTTTTCACAAGATTCCTCCCAACTGTTCCTGAATGTTAAATATATGGTATCAGTAATCCATTTCCATGAATACTCTGAAATCAGATAACCCTTCAGAGATAAATTCTCCAGACGTGTTTCAAGATTTGATAAAATGATATATACATATAAAATCCAGAAGGGGGCGGGTTTTCAGATGGAAAAGAAACTTTCATCACTGATCTTGAGATCACCCATAGGAAACCTCGAAATTAAAGGAGATGATACACATATTTTCCGGGTCAGTTTTGTTGAAGAAGAAAGAGAAAAAGATACAAAGCATTCATCCTCTGAAGTTATTCTTCTTTGTGCCCGCCAGCTGGACGAATATTTCAACGGCCTGAGAAAAAGTTTCAATCTGCCCCTGAAACCACTGGGAACCCCTTTTCAGAAAAACGTTTGGGATCAATTGATACTGATCCCCTATGGAGAGACTGCAGCCTACATAGATATCGCTGAAGCAACGGGAAACCCTAGGGCTGTAAGAGCTGTGGGAGGTGCTAACCATAGCAACCCTATAGGAATAATTATTCCCTGCCACAGGATCATAGGAAAAGATGGAAGCCTTACCGGCTATGGAGGCGGGTTATGGAGAAAAAAATGGCTTCTTGATCACGAGAAAAAAAACATCTGAAACACAGATAATATAGATCGAAAAGGAGAAAACCACGTATTAAGTAGGTTTTCTCCTTTTATTAGAGTTATAATAACCTTGGTGTGGAGTTTGTAATTATTCAGAATTTAAGAATTTATATTGGACGATCGATAAATATTTCTTACGCTATATTTCCCTACAATCCTCTTAAACAAAATGCCTATCCCCTCTGCAGGAGGTGTTTGATCTGTGGAAAGACCAGAAATAACAAGTGTCTTTTTCGATCAGATACGCAAAAACGGAAAAAGTATTCTAATATTCAACTATGAAGGGCCCCTTACACCCTACGCCATAAATAAAAATCGTAACCTTGCCATGCTGACTCCTGCCGAAAGGCTCGACAAACTGATATCCCTTGGTTGTGAAGTCATTGTGATAAGCGTTATGCCCGCCTTGAAAACAAAGGATCTCATGGGATTAAGATCACCTCTTGAAATTTGGGGGGCCTCTGGAGTTGAATTGTTGACAACAGATGGAACCATAAAAACCACAGATGTTGATTTTAATCAGGCTGAAGGTCTCCACAGGGCAATGCAACAGGCAAAGAATTTCACAACTCCCGACAGAATAACTGTCAGATCCGCATCACTGGAGGTTTCCTGGAAAGATCTCGATGAATCGGAAATTGCAGAACTGAGACAAAACCTTGAGGATGCATGGAAGGAACTCGATACAAGGTTTAACCTTAAATCCGTCGTATTTGAGGATGGGATTGAACTTGTCGCCAGGGGATTCGACAAAGGTTCACTGGTAAAAAGGATCCTTGATTTCCACCCATACCATCCTTCCTGCTATCTCGGAGATGATTTTAGCGATGAAGAGGCATTCAAAGCTCTTTGGGGAAGAGGGTTGGCTGTACTTATAAATAGAACATACAGAGAAACAGCAGCCCAGATATGGTTATCTCCACCAGGAGAACTTAATGATTTTCTTGACGAATGGATATGGGCTCTTCAAAACAGGAACTCAGATTGCAGAGATTAAAACAGGGAGGTGGGCCTTATGGCCGCCTCCCTGTCAGTCTTCAAATACAATATCTACAGTTTTTCCTCGTTCAGACTGCTCCATCTCTTCAACTTCTATCCTGAGAACACCCTTCCGGTAGGAAGCCTTCGCAGTATCAGGATCTACCTCTACAGGAAACTGTACTACTCTGGAGATATTTCCAAAATACCTCTCTGAACATAAGAAAAAATCTTCATCATAATCACTTTCCTGGTTTTTTACTGCGTTTAAAACCAACCTATCCCTGTATATCTTTACATCCACATTTTCAGGATCTATTCCAGGCAGCTCTATTTCTGCAATAACATTCCCCTCTCTCCGATAAAAATCTATTCGCGGAACTCTTGTCATACATTTGGAGGAAGTGGGGGCAAAAAACTCATCGAACATCCTGGACATTTCCTGAAATAACCTGTCCACATTTGAATCCCACAGGCTGGCAGGATAAACATCTTTTCTTCTGTGTTCAGATAAATACCTGTCTCTCATCATTCACCTCCTGTTTATTACAACAATATCATGATAAATAGCGCTAGGCCTGATGAAGGGAGAACAGATTAATGTGATAATATTGTCTATTGGATAATATTATAACAATTCTCTCAGAATTCTTCACCTTCGCTGACATGAAAGGTGAAACATCTCTGAAAAGAGGTATCCTGCTGCTGCCACCATGATGATGGAAGCACCCGAAGTGAGGTCATAGGTGTATGAAATCCACAGGCCGCAAAGAGAAAAAAGAAGGCTGAGAAATGAAGATAAACAGATCATCCCTGCCAATGATCTGGAGTAACCCTCTGCGATGGAGGGGGGAATGGTCAGAAGGGCTATGACAAGGATCAAGCCTACCACTCTTATGATAAGTACTACTGATACAGAAATAAAAATGACGAGTAGATAATGGATCAGTGTTACATTGATACCCCTTGTACGGGCAAAATCCTCATCATAGATATATACAAGAATAAGCCTGTAGTACCTGAAGCACATCAGAATTCCAAGTATTGCAATAGTACCCATCATGGAGAGGTCGATTTTCGATACGGACAGAATACTGCCGAAAAGATAACTCATAAGATCTACACCATATCCTGGAGTAAGATCTATACAGATCACTCCTATGGCCATTCCGACCGCCCATATGACCCCTATGGCGGTATCCGCACGGGCTTTCTTCTGGAGGATTATCCTGCCCATTATCAGAGAAAGGAAAAGTGAAAAAAATAAGGCACCTGCCCTCAGAGAAATTCCCATAAAGGCTGCAAGACCAACTCCGCCATAAGCAGCATGGGCAATTCCCCCAGCAAGGATAACAAGTCTTTTTAAAACGATCAGAGTACCTATAAGCCCACAGATAAGACTGGAGAGTACCGCCGCCATAATAGCATTACGCATGAATTCATACTGAAGGATCTCACTCATGGGAGTGCCCTTCCCCTTCTCCATGAACACCAAGAACCCTGTGCGGAATTCCGTGAGCGATCAGTTCTACAGGACAGGTTCCGTAGGCAAGCTCAAGCATCTCTGGTTTGATCTCACCCTCACTGTGATAACATATCTTCCGGTTCACACATGCCACCGCGGTGGCATGGCTTGTTACAGCAAATAGATCATGGCTTACGATAACGATTGTCATTCTGCTGTTCAGTTCCAGAAGGGTATCATAGAAAACCTTCTGGGTATCCAGGTCAACGCTTGATGTGGGTTCGTCGAGAAGTAGTATCTCAGGATCAGTGGTCAGTGCTCTGGCAATAAAAACCCTTTGCCGCTGTCCCTGGGAAAGGGTCCCGGTCAGTTCGTCCTTCAGGTCAAGGATCCCTACCTTTTCGAGAGAGTTAATTGCCTGTAACCGATGTTTCCTTGTGGGAGAAATAGAATACTTTTCTCCCAGGCATCCCATCAGTACCGTGTCCATAACGGTGATGGGAAATTGAACATGATTGCCGGTGTCTTGAGGTACATAGCCCAATCGGTGTACAGCCTTCTCTGGAATCTTTCCCAGTATTGATATTTCACCTTTATCAGGTTTCAGCAAACCCAGGATCAGTTTGAGCAGGGTGGTTTTACCACCACCATTAGGACCTATGACTGCCAGAAATTCTTTTGGCGGGATATGAAGGGATACATCTTCAAGAATAGTTTTATTGTCATAACTGAAACTTACATTCTCAATTACTATATCCATCTTCATTTTATTCTATTTTGCCGCCTCTCTGATGATCTGTCCTGCTTTTTTCATATTCTCTATCCAGTTTTCGGCTAAAGGGTCTATCTTTACCACTCTGCCATTGATCTCCCTCGCGAGAATCTGTGCGCTTTTATCAGAAAACTGTGGAGAAACCAGCACTACCTCAATTTTATCTTTCCTGGCAACTTCGATCAGAGCCTGAATATCTGACGGTTTGGCTTCCTTTCCCTCGATCTCCACCGGAACCTGGACCAATCCGTATTCCCTGGCAAAATATCCCCAGGCAGGGTGAAATACCAGAAATTTTGATCCTCTTTTTTCAAGAAGCATTTCCCTCAAAGAACAATCAATTTCGTCAACTTCTAATAGGAAAGAAAAACAGTTGTCCAGATAGGTATCTCTATTTAAAGGATCAAGCCTGACAAGAGCACTGGTAACATTACGTACTATCCTGTTCACATTCCCTGGAGAATTCCATATATGGGTATCTCCTGGAAGGTGTTGACTACCATTAGTCTCTTTTTCCGACCTTTCATGACCATGGATCCCTGAACGGGTTTCCATGGGATATATGAATATCCCTTCATCAACATGAACCAGATTCAGATCCGGATTCAGAGTTTTCAGCCGGGGAAGCAGTGAGCCTTCGAAGGGAAGACCTATAGCAAAAAATATTTTTGCTCTTGCAAGAACCTTCATCTGACTTGGCTTTGGCTCAAACAGATGAGGATCCCCACCTGGCTGGATAAGAACATCTACATCCACCAGATCTCCCCCGACCCTCTCGACAAGATATTTTTCAGGTAAGATAGAAACGACAACAGGGAGTTTCCGGGATGCATACAAAGGATTGGGAAACATGACAATGGAAAATACCAAAATTAAAATCATCATTTCTGTAATTTTTCTCATTTAATAAAACCCTGCTCCCTTCTATATTTCCCTTTTACATTCGGGACAAAATCCTGTAAAAAGCAGATCAATACCCTGAATCTCAAATCCAGGTTCACCCATTTTCTGAATACTACTTAAATCTCCAGGGGAAAATGGTTTCATGCAGAACCACTTTCCACATATTTCACATTGGAAATGGCCATGAATAGATTTCTTTTTGCATGCAGAAAAGAAATATTCAGTCCTTCCCGAATGAAATACCATCTGCACAAGCCCCTTTTCTTTAAAACAGGCCAGGGTTCGGTAAACGGTAGTTCTGTTTATTTCAGGTATCAAAAGGTATTCATGAAGGATCCTGGCTGAGAAGGGGGTATCCATTTCATTTACGCATCGAAGTATTTCCATCCTTTGATCCGTTTTATGGATATTTCGCTGCTTTAGTAGAGCCACTACTCTGCTTATTTCCATAGGCAGATAATACTCTTTATGCAACTGAATTGCAAAATTTATAAATTATCCGTAAAAAAAGGGCTTTCCCTGATCTGGAAAGCCCTTTTAAATAATATCTTGAAATAGTGCCAGAGGAACAATTATATTTTACTTACAACCATGGAGAAATTAACCAGACTCTGAAGGAAAAGGTTTTATCAGACTTTCATGGTAATACTCTTGTTAACGGGGAACTGACCTCCCCAGCATGCCTTGACATCTGACATGAAGACACAGGACTCATCCCCGATTATCCTTGAGACTCTCGAAATATCGCTTCTCCGGCAAACTACCTTAATGATATTTCTTATACCCTTTTTGCCCTTGCCATTGATAACCGTTGCTCCAAATCCTTCCTGTCTGAGTATCTCGACAAGATCCAGGGTATTGCCGTTCCTCTCCGCAATTATCTCAAGCATCACGTAAGCATTCAGAAGTTTTTCTTCAAGGAAAGCCCCAATAAAATTACCTGCTGCATATCCGCCTGCGTATGCCATAAGCTGAGGCAGGGTAAGGGCACCGCCTCCACCAAGAATATAGCCCAGAACGAGCATGTAGATGCTTACTTCACAGAATCCCATAAAGGCAGCCTGAACCCGTTTCCCCCTCACAAGCAGCAATATCCTGAAAGTACCGCAGCTGACGTCCAGAATTCGAGCACCGAAAATCAAAGCAAGACCCAAGGGGTCCATTTCCATTTGTCCTCCTTGCCCTGGAGCATGAAATTTTAGAAACTAACGGATTATAGTCCCAAAACACCTCTTTGGAAATACCTCTTTTATGGTTCTCAGGAACTATCTTTTCTGAAAGTTGAAGATCTTGTAAAACACTATGGTCACTGGAATTACAGCTTTTTTGGAAAATTGGCAAAAATATGTTTGCCCACTTGTTTTTTTACCCTCAAATTCCTATAATTCGAAGCAAAATAAACTCTTGATTCGGAGGGTGGTTCTAACATGGGAAAAACCAGATCTTATTCTGGCAAATATGAGGGAAAAGGAAGGGACTCCGCTTTTCGAAAATCACTCACCCAGGAGCAGATCCTGGAGCTTCAGGATGCAATATCAGAGTTCTTTCAAACCGAAAAGGAGAAGGTCAGACTTGAAAAAACGTTTTTTGACGACACCGATACAATAGCACTCGACTTGAAAATGGTCCCTCTCGAAGAAGAAATGGATGATATGGAATGGGAGGAAGAAGAAGAGGAATAAGCATCGGTAAATTCAAATTTTAAATATTAGAATTCCAGGGTGGGAAAAAGATTCCCACCCTTTGCATATTCTACCCGTGGATCATTAAAGATTTCCTGATCTCATTATTTCATGGAAGATGCGTATATATTAAAGCTCCTATAACTGCCGTAAAGGGAGCTACTGTAACAAGACCAAAACTGCCTACGATAGTATGAAGTATCTCTGCAGCTACATAATTCAGATTAAGTATATTTTCCATTGGGATCCCCTGACCCATGAAGACCATTAACATCGTGATATAGCTCCCGGAATACGCCAGAAGGAGAGTAGTAGTCATAGTGCCAATAACCATTCTCCCAACGACCATACCGGATTTCAGGAGTTTCATTCTATCGATCCCTGGATTATGTACCTTCACTTCATGAAGGGCAGATGCGATATCCATAGCCAGATCCATTACAGCCCCTGATGATGCTAGAAATATTCCGGCCAGAAAGATCCTTGTCAGGTTCAGGTGGGGAAAACCGGAATAGAGAAGGGTTTCGGAAAATGGCCTTACTGCACCATGTAATCTGAAAGGACCAGAGAAATACAGAGCCAGCATACAGGTCAGGGCAAGCCCCATGAGAGCACCAAGAAATGCTACAATTCCCTTTCTGTTCATACCCGCCACAAGGAAAATTATCACAGCAGTCAGCAACCCTACAATCCCGAGAGATACCACTATGGGATCACACCCTCTTAAAAAAGAAGGAATAAGCAATTTCCATATGGCCAATGCTGAAAAAAGAAAGGAGAGAAGGGCTTTCAGACCAGTAAAGCCACCAAATATCAGAAGGAGGGTGGCAAAGACTGTCAGAAGAAATAACTCTGTGGACAACCTGTAATGGTCAGCAGCATGAACATAGGTTATTCTATCTCCATTGAGACTTAGATCAACCAGAGCTCTGTCACCTGGCTGAAAAATCTTATCAAGCTCCATTTTCCCCAGGAGGGTATTATCTCCGTTCACAACCCTGCCCTTGAAATCCCCCTCCAATATCTTTATCTCCAGGAACTGGGAACCACTCTTTATCAGACCGAATTGAAGGACCATAGAATTATCAACAGAAAGAATCTTTGCGAGAACATGATCCGCATTATCGGGAAGTCTGTTTTCAAAACCCGTTGGTACAAGAAATAATGAAGCAGTCAGAATCATAACGATAATTGTAAAAACATAATCCTTCCCTTTCGATCCTGAGAAAAACCACTTGATAAATTTTTTTGCCATAATTATTTTACCTGCTTTCTGCTAAAGGCAAGGCAGGCGAAGAATATCGCCTGCCTTGGAAAAATAAAATTAAAAATTGTAGTCCAAAATCTGAAAAACTCTATTATTTCGAGGCAACCTTACGGACCCCGATTCCCATAACCTGGACAGTCCTGTAGAAAATATCCGTGTTATCATAATATCCATTGAAGATCTCTGCACCGGCACCGATCGCTGAAACTGGCACGGGAACACCTGTGTGAGAGTAGGAGGTCCATGCAAGACCCGCTTTCTGGTTGAGGATGTGGGTGATGTTAACGGAAAGAGGCTCATATCCGCCGTAAAGAAGGTAGGTCTCATCGTCCTTGGATCTTTCTTTCTTTCCGATCATGCTCTGAGAGAAAGAAGCCTTTAGCTGGTCAACTTCATAATCCTTGAGGGCCATTCCAAGAGCTGACTTTGCCACTGCATCTCCAGTTTTGGCTTTCTCATTGAGCTCCCTTATCTTCTCTGCAGTGTAGACTTTAAGTCCGAAATACTCATTTATGAGGGGAAGGACATCTTCAAATTCAGCATTGGCATTCTTCCTCATATCGGCTATAACCTTGTCAAAAGCCTCGTAGGAAACCTTCTGGTTGCTCAGCTTGTCAAAGAAGGTATCATACTGGGTCCCCGCAAAACCAATGGTCATACCGCCGGTTTCGTGATCACCGGTCACTATGATGAGGGTTTCTTCAGGATTTTTATTGTAAAATTCGAGGGCAACTCCCACCGCCTCATCAAAAGCTATTGTATTGGTTATGGAAGCAACGGCATCATTGGCGTGGCAAGCCCAGTCAATCTTTCCACCCTCTATCATCATGAAAAAGCCTTTGGGATTGTCTAGAAGCTCTATACCCTTCCTGGTGAATTCAGCAATAGTGATCTCCTTATCTGAACGGTCCATATAGTAGGGCATAGCTTTGGAACCATCCAGAACTGGATTAACCGCCATGACTTTACCTTCACCCGCCTTAAGGGCAAGGAAGCTCTCCCTGTCTGTAATCCTCTTGTAGCCGGCCTTTTCAATAGCCTCGATGGAACTGGGCTGGTCTTTCTTGTTTCCTGTGGGTTTTTTTACATCTCCGCCAGCAAAGTAATCAAAACCACTACTGGCAAGTTCCATGGAGATCTCGTAGTAATTATTCCTTGTGGGCTGATGAGCGTAGTAGCTTGCAGGAGTAGCATGATCTATATCCACTGTGGAGATTATGCCGATCTTCATTCCTGCAGCCTTGGCCATTTCGGTAATTATAGGAAATCTTTCGTTACCACCGGGATCCATAGCTATGACACCAGATTTTGTCTTGTGTCCCGTTGAAAGGGCAGTTCCGGCAGCAGCAGAATCTGTAATGATGGAATTAGCTGAGTAGGTTGTACACATACCCTGGACAGGGAGTTTGCTCATGTTAAGCTTAACTATACCTGGTTTAGGGCTTTCGCCCTTGGAAGCAGCAAGGTAAATCTCTGCGGCATTCCTCTGGGTAAGAGCAAGACCGTCACCTATCATCATGAAAACGTATTTCGCTTTTTCTGCAGCAAAAACAGAGGAGTTTCCTAAGCAGATAAAAAGACTAACAACGAAGACTGCCAATACTAGAGAAAAACCGGTTCTTCTGAATCTGTTGATGATTCTCATTTTACTCACTCCTTGAATTCTGATAGGGCATATCAACCCTTTCGATGATCTTTCTTTATGAAGTTTATCAATCCTGTGTTACATATCTTTGAAATATACATTGCAGCTCTGTAACAAAGACTTTCACTCCCTCTTTTTTCAGTCAGCCTCCAAATAAATAAGATGTTTCCCAGCCTTTACCTTTATGTAACCTCTCCTTCATTTTCCTTCTCTATAATTAGTAATCGACATTGGAATGTAGAACTACAGTCCTTTCAATAACGGAGGTTCTATTATGGTGAAAAAATGCAGGAATTAAGGATAGGTGTTATCGGAACAGGATATGCACGCCTTGTTACCTCAATTTGCCTGGCAGATTTCGGTTTTCATATTAGTTGCGCAGATATGGACCATGAAAAGATCCAATCCCTCAACAGGAGTGAAATCCCTGTTTACGAACCAGGATTGGAAGTAGTTTTTGACCGGGTCAGAAACCTGGAAAGGATAGATTTTTCATGCAAAATAGATACCGTTATCAGAAACAGCAACGTAATCTTCATGTGCAAGGAAACTCCCTCTCTTTCAGACGGTTCAGCAGACATGTAAGCAGTCTGGCAGGTAGCAGCATCCATAGGAAGGATAATGGAAGATCACAAGATAATCGTTGAAAATTCAACAGTGCCTGTCGGAACATCCCGTAAGATAGCCAGCATCATCGAAGAAAAATTATCCAAAAGAGTGCTCATCCATACATTTGATGTGGTCTCGAATCCGGAATTCCTCAGACAAGGAAGTGCGCTTTATGACTTCACCCATCCCGACCGGATAGTCATGGGTTCCGATCATCTTGAAACCTCACAGATCATGAAAAGTATCTACAGCCCTCTCAAGCTGAACGATATATCCTTTGTAATAACAAATCCAGAAACAGCTTAACTCATCAAATATGCCTACAGCGCCTTCCTTGCAACAAAAATTGCCTTCATTAACTAAATGGCTAACCTTTGTGAAGCTGTAGGCGCAGACGTCCATCAACTGGTAAAAACAATGGGGATGGATAAGTTCAGAATTTCTGCATCCGGGACCGGGATATGGAGGAAGCAGCTTTACCCGGGATACCAGGACTCTGACCTGCATGGCAAGGGATAATGATCTGGAAGTTTCTATCGTCAAAAGTGAAATACTGGCAAATGATAACCAGAACTCAGAATGGTCTATAAAATAACGGAAGCCTTTGAGGGATACATTGATGGAGAGGTCATTGCCATCCTTGGCCTCAGCTTCAAAGCAGAAACCGTTGATGTTAGAGAATCCCCTTCTCTGGCTATAATCTCAAACCTCGTAAACGCAGGCGCGAATATCAGAGCCTATGATCCGAAGGGGGTTCCCGAAACAAGAAAAGCCCTTAAAGAATATGATCCCTTCGTGTCCTACTCTTCTGACGAATATGATGCATGTACCGGAGCAGATGCAGTGGTAATACTCACAGACTGAAATCAGTTCAGGAGAATTGACCTTCAATGACTCGGGGAAATTATGAAAGGAAGACAATTTTTTGACTTCAGGAACATGTATCATCCCATTGGGATCTACAATGCAGGTTTTTACTATGAAGGGGTTGGGAAAACTCTTATGGCTTCACCAGGTTCGCTGTTTTACCAGGTGAATGATCTCGGAATGGACAATTGGTTGATGTCATCTTGCATGGTTGAAAGAAACTGGTATATCGGGGGATGTTCATTTAAGAAAAGGTCCCCCGATTATCTTTTAGAGCACATTTTCCTGCTGTCTTACTCGTATCTGTTCTTCTTTTACCACTTTTTCAAGCAGTTCTGCAGCTATCTCTATTACTTTCAGACATTTCTCATCTTCGGTCCTGTACTTTTCCTTGAGTTGCGAACAGATATTACTATGATATTTCTCCTCGAATTCAGCAAAGTAGCCCCTGCAGAGTTCTTTAAGTTCTGGACTTTCGTGAGCCTTGTTCTCACAGAACATAACCGAGAGTGCCGCCAGGGCTCCTGTTATGGCCCCGCAGACACTCTCTATACCCATTCCACCCCCGAAGGCAGCCATTATCCTTAAACCATTTTTTTCGATATCAAGGTCATAGATATCATTAGCTGCATTCAGGAGACTCTCTGCGCAGTTAAGTTCATGATTCAGATAATAATCCTTCGCTTTTTCAACCAGCATATGGATCACCTCAATTCAGTAACTCCTCCGAGTCTGGAAATTATTGTAACCGGTCCTTGATACGGTGACTGGAACCATGAATTTACAAAAAAGTGTCCCTGTGATCCAGTTCATCGATAAACGGATAATTTTCGAGGAGGTTGGGTACCTGGAGTTCTATCCTGTTAACTCCATTTCCAGGCAGAGAGAGCTTGTCCTGCAATTTTTTCTTTAGCGCATATTCTGTCTTATAGTCGATCGTATAGATCGTAAATTCTGTAGATTTACGAAAAGAACGGGATTTCAAACAGAAAGGGAGGGAAATTATATTTCCCTCCCTTTCTGTTTGAAACTCAATAAAATTACCTTTTAACGGCAAGAGCCGCGAGAGCTATGGAATTGAGTTTTCCCTCGGCTGTTTCAGCCCTTGAAGCCAGGACTACAGGGTGAGAAGTTCCAAGAACTATACCCGCCATCTTGGCCCCGGCATAATGAATAAGGGTCTTGCCCATAATGTTCCCCGCTTCAATATTCGGGAAAAGGAGAAGATCCACTTCGCCGGTGATCCTGCTGGCAATGCCCTTATGCTCAGCAGCATGGGGATCAGTGGCAACATCAAGGGCTATGGGCCCTTCCAGAACACAGGATACGGGGATAAGCCCGTCATTATTCATCATTGTCAGTTTCGAAGCATCCACAGTAGCAGGCATTTTTTCACTCACCTTTTCGTTTGCTGTAAGCACTGCCACCTTTGGATTGATAACCCCCATCTCCTTAAGAGCATAAAGAGCATTTATGAGTATCTGTTTTTTCTGTTCGAGATCAGGGGCTACATTGATACCCCCATCCGTATGGAATAGTAGTTTTTTCGCATTGGGGATCTCAAACACAGCCAGATGACTCAAAAGATTACCCGTTCTCAATCCCACTTCCTTATCCAGAACTGCTTTCATGAAAACACTCGTATTAACAAGCCCCTTCATAAGGATCCCGGCTCTGCCTGTAGAGACAAGTTCCACAGCCTTGAGAGCGGCCTTGAAATCATCCCCTTCATGGATTATTTCCATATCCCTTCTAAGACCAACTTCATCTGCCCTGGAGCGAATGGCGTCCTCGTTCCCCACAAGAATGGCCCTTGCTATGCCTGCATCTTCAGCCATTTTTACGGCCTCAAGCACATCCCTGTCCTGGGCAACTGCAACGCTCATGCTTACCGGACCAAGGGATCTTGCCTTTTCGATCATCTCCTGG
The DNA here is from genome assembly GCA_963666205.1 of Synergistales bacterium. GTDB lineage: Bacteria > Synergistota > Synergistia > Synergistales > JAFGMB01 > JAENYO01. Next base: position 2,209,365 of record OY762654.1, on the reverse strand, counting down.
TAATTTCGAAACAACCTATCCACATCCCTTCCTGGATTTCTTAAAGTTCTATTTCAAAAGAAGGATCATTCTCTGTTAACAGAAAGATCTGAGTTGAACCACCGCAATGACTCTCTACCATTTGAGCCAGCTCTTTTGAAATATTCGTTAGATCAGTCTTAGTAACGGGAGGCATGCCTTCGATGTTGATAGCCACATTAACTGTTTCCGGCACTATCTTGCTTCTGTCACCATTTTTCCAGCACCAGCCCCTGCAGAATACGTCATTATTTCCCGTATCATAGTATATGACTTCCCCTTCAGAAGGATGTTCTATTTTATCCGGCTGTCCAAGAGGAACATATTCCTCTTCACCCGAAGCAATTCCGAGCCTTATTGAACCTGTAACCACATCGAGGTCATCTCCTCCACATGGGGTGATGTACTTCAGGCTTATTATATTGAAAATGGTCACAAGTTTATTGATGAAAGGAAGATCCTTCCCCCCGTAGGTCCTCTTGATGAGATTGGCAATTGAGGGAGGATATTTATTGGGATTAAGTCCCATGGAACGGAATGTTTCTCTCCACGAAGCAATATTCGGATTTTCCTTGTATTCGGCCATACCCTGGTTATTTCTTATATCATTTTCCCAGTTCCTGAGCTGTTCCAGAAGAGCTACATCTTCACCGGTATTATCAACACCTCTGCAAAGAAGTACTGCCCTGCAATACCCCGGGTAACGCGCAAAGACTTCCTTTTCGATCTCATATTTCAAAACATAACCCTCCTCTGGAGAAAAGAAAGTATAACAACAGACTCCCTTTTCAGTATATAACAACTCCCTGATCTGTCGAAAATGAGATCCCCATATCAGGAATCAGAGGAGCTCCGCCATGGCTTCGGCAAGTCTTCTGATACCCTCTTCCATATCATGAGCAGAAGCAAAGGTATAGCAGACCCTGAAATTGCTGTCAGGACCACCTCCAGGATAAAAAGCATCACCAGGAACAAAGGCCACTTTTTTGTCTATGGCCCTTTCAAAAAGAGCCTTGGTGGAAATATCAGGAGTTTGAAGCCAGTAGAAAAATCCTCCCTGGGGAGTAACATACTTCACTTTTTCCAGGGGAAGATATTTACGGAAACCTTCTTCCATGAGATCCCGCTTCCTCCTATAATGGCTTATTATTCTGGGAAGGAAGGAATCCAGATATCCCTTTCGACAGTATTCTGAAACAAGGGCCTGGGCTACGACGCTTGTTGATACATCAACACCCTGTTTAAAGCTCTGCATCAGTTTGATCAAGGCTTGCGGCCCCGTGCACCAGCCAACCCTGGTACCAGGAGCAAGGATCTTGGAAAATGAACCGGCATAAAGGACTATACCCCTGTCATCGAGGGAGAAAAGTGTCGGCTCATGCTCACCGTCAAAACGGACATAGCCGTAAGGGTCATCTTCAAGGATCATGAGATCATATCTGTGGGCTACCTCAACAAGTTTTTTCCTTCTTTCGAGGGTCATGGTACAACCAAGTGGATTCTGGAAGTTTGGAATGGTGTATATATACTTGATCCTTTTTCCTTCGGATCTGGCCTTGTCTATAATTCCGGGAAGTTTATCCACTTCCATTCCACTCTCATCACAGGATATAGAGAGGAATTTAGCTCCATGATTATGCATATTGGCAGTAGTACCCATAAAGGTCGGTTCTTCTATTACTATGTAGTCTCCCCTGTCTATCATTACAAGATTAAGAAGATCAACCACCTGAATGGAACCGGCAGTAATAAGTATTTCCTCAGTCAGGATCTTTCTTCCCATCCTGGGGCCGGTCCACTCAGCCAGAAAATCCTTGAGGGGGGCGTAACCGTCAGTTGCTCCATACTGAAGGACATCTGTGCCCTTTTCCCTCAATATCCCGGCACATTCATAAAATTCATCAATGGGAAAGATAGCAGGATCAGGCATTCCGCCGGCAAATGATATCATCCCCGGTTGCCTGATAAGCTTTACCATTTCTCTGATGGGTGAAGTTTGTACGTTCTTTGCTCCAGTACTTAAAAGATCTTTCCAGGGTTCCTGCATTTTCAGACCTCCATTCCAGTATTTTAACAAAGTCGATCCTGGATCCAGAGTATAGCAAAAAGGGGGAGCGATATACCCCCCCTTCAGAAATCCGGTTAACTAGCTTGTTTTCAGGGCTGCATATCCCAGTTCGAGCACCTTGAGGTTGGCATCCAGGAACCTGGCAGGAGCAAGTTCTGCGATAGCCTCCTTAACTTCATCTATCGTGACATTTCCAAGCCCGGCTCCACACATGGCACCAAGGATAAGAACATTGAGGAAAAGGAAGTTTCCCTTCATATGTTCTTTAAGGATCTCATATCCCTCGATCTTGTGGATTATTATTTCCCTCTCGCTCAGATAGGTTTTCAGACTATCGTTCTCAAAAGATCTGGCATCATGGATATTGACAATTGCCTGACCCCCTTCTCTGAGGAAATCAAAGTTCCTTAATGCCTCCATCTGATCGAAAGCCAGAAGAATGTCTGCCTGTCCCTTAAGAACAAGGGGAGCGCTATATTCTCCTATCTTGTAATGGCTTATTACTGAACCGCCTCTCTGTGACATTCCATGAACTTCACTACCCACTACCTTCTGTCCTTTTTTAAGGGCAATATGACCAAGAACCTTGCTTGTAAAAAGGATTCCCTGACCACCAATACCAACTATGATGAACTGCATTATTCATCATCCTCCTTTACAGGTACAATTGCTCCCACAGGACAGATCTCGACACAGACGCCACAACTGATACAGAACCTCTCATCGATGTAGGCCTTTTTCTTTTCCTCATCGAATGCAAGGCCGGGGCAGTTGAAGAAATCGATACAGTAGCGGCATCCAACACACTTATCCTGATCCACTTTCACCGGATGCTGCTCCTGTTTTACTTTCAATTTGGTCAGACAGGGATGACGGAAGATTATGACTGCAGGTTCCTCATTGGATCTTGCATATTCCCAGGCTTCCTTGACCACCTGTACATTATTCTTCAGCTCATAGGCTTCAACCACTTTTACATATTTCACACCACAGCCTTTAACTGCATCCTCAAGGGGAACAATAACACCTTGTTCATTTTTTCTCATCTTGCTTCCGCTGCCAGGATGATCCTGGCCTCCTGTCATAGCAGTAATACTGTTATCCATGATCCCCAGGACAAAAGCATGCCTGTTATATACAGCGGTGGTAAGACCGGTCATACCATTATGATAGAACGTTGAATCACCAAGTGTAGCAAAGATGGGGCGGTCAGTACCCTTCCCATCTGCCTTGTGGGCCAGGTACATACCTGAGGCCACTGTTATTGACGCTCCCATGCTTATTATGGTGTCAATGGCATTCTGCTGCTTGGAGAGACTGTAGCATCCGATGTCACTACAGACGATAGCGTTCGGATAAGCTTTTCTGATCGAAGAATAACTGGGTCTGTGACCGCATCCGGGACACAGACGTGGAGGCCGGACAAAAAGTCCGAGTTCTTTCTGGGCCTGTTGAAGTTTTTCAATTGAATCTGAAGATGCTGTCTCTTCTCCCAAAGCCTTCAGAAGATAGGTTCTTATCACATCTATGGTCAATTCCCTGTCCATAGGCACATGACCATTCCATCGTCCCATAATGCTGTTCCTGTCAGATATCTGCATTTCTATTACAGGATAGGTCTCCTCAAAAACGATAACTTTATCATGTCGTGCAATGAAATCCTCAACCATTTTCAGCGGCAATGGTACGGGAGTCCCTATTTTAAGGACAGAAACATCTTCTCTGTCAAGGCTCTTCAGACTATCCATTACCGTGGAGAAACAGATTCCTCCCGCAATAACACCGAGAGAAGCCTTACCCTTTGCCGGTATTTCATAGTTATATTTCGGGAAGGCTGTTTCAAAATCCTCCTGGATCCTGGAGTAACGTTTATTCCTCATGGGGATGGATTCCCGGTCAAGCCTCGCAGGGAAATGGATCATCCCGGCGTAGGGTTTCCTCTCAAAGTGCGCAGGGTTATGAAGTTTCCGCACTTCTCCGAGTTCCACATCCTGCCTGCAGTGATCCACCCTCGTGGTTGGCCTGAGCATGGTAACCACTTTGTATTTCTCAGATACTTCAAATGCATCGAAAACCATTTCCCTGGCCTCTCTTGCATCGCTGGGATCAAAACAGGGTATCCTGGCATACATGGCAAAATAACGACAGTCCTGGTCGGTCTGGGAAGCGTGACAACCGGGATCATCGGATACAATCACGATAAATCCGCCATTCAGTTCAAAGTTCGCTGAGGTCATAAACGGATCAGCTGCAACGTCCAGCCCTACCTGTTTCATTACAGCACAGGACCTTTTTCCCGCAAAGGTAGCTCCCAGGGCGGTCTCGTAGGCCACTTTCTCATTGGCACCCCATTCCACCTGTGTATTCGTTTCCAGTTCATCAGAATATTTTGCAATAGCTGGAAGTATTTCTGAAGAGGGGGTACCCGGGTATGCGCTTGCCACTTCACATCCGGCCTCTACAACACCCCTGGCAATTGCTTCATTGCCCATTAAAATAGCTTTCTTACTCAATCTGGATTCCTCCTGTCCTTTATTGAGTTACTTTGAAATCAGAAGAGGGACCTGATCTTTCTCCCCTTACTTCACGAAGATATGAATAAATGGTGTACTTCGTATTGCCCGTTTCTTCGGCAAGGGCCTCTACTGCACCCTTGAGAAGAAAGAATCCTTCATCGTCGAGAACCTTGATAGCCTGAAGTTTTTCCTGTTTATTCGACATATGAAGGGGTTTACCTACAAGCTTTCTGATAAGTTTGAGATTTCTTTCCATGAGCCCCTCCAGTGTTGCGGGCATCTCCTCTTCTCTGGGTATTTCGGCTGTACTGCCCCCCCCGGTTACAGAAACCAGCTGATCAACCATGTTCTTTATTATTTCTGCCCTTGACATGTCATAATTGATACACAGGTATCCTATTAGCTTTCCCTTCTCATCTCTGAGATATAGGGTCGAGGAACGGATCCTTTTGCCATTACTTGTCCTGGTAAGGAAATTGGCTACGTAATCCTCTTTCTTCTGGTCGCTGTTTTTCAGAAGGTACATGGCATAATCCGTCAATGGATCTCCTATTTTCCTGCCGGTGACCTGTGAATTCTCAATGGCGATAATGGAATTTTCAGGATCGTTGATATCGTGGAGCACTATCTCGTAATCCGTGCCCAGGGCAAGGGCAAGTCCCTTTATAACAGGCTTTAAAGCTTTAAGTATCGGATGTGGTCCCATTGAGCCTACTCCCCTTACATACAACAAAATATTGTTGACATATCAACTTTTTGCGCTATATTTATAGCAGAATTTTACTGCCTGTGTCAATATTTTGTCATTCAATATCAATTTATTGTCGAAAGGGTGCCGGGAGGAATATAAAGTGATGAAAGCTCAGAAAGACCTGGAAAAAAAAGCCCTTTCATATAGATGGATAGTGTGGGGAATAATGATAGCGGCATTCATGATAGTGTTCTTCCACAGGCTCGCTGCAGGAGTTGTAAGAGAAGACATTGTTCAGACTTTCGGATTAAGCGCTTCCGCATTCGGGACTCTGGCATCCATGTATTTTTACGCCTATATGGTAATGCAGATCCCGGTTGGCCTTATGGCAGACTCCCTCGGGGCCAGAAAAACTGTTACGGTCGGCATGTTTCTGGCGGGGATGGGATCAGTGTTATTCGGGCTTGCCCCCACAACCTCCGTAATTTTCCTGGGAAGATTTCTTGTGGGAATAGGTGTTTCTACCGTTTTTATCTCCATCCTCAAGATCCAGTCACAGTGGTTTCGTGAGAGGGAATTCGCTACCATGTCGGGTATGACAGCCCTTATGGGTAACCTTGGTGGGGTGCTTGCACAGAATCCTCTTGCTTTTATGGTGGCCCTTTTCACATGGAGAATGACCTTTGCTGGTATTGGAATATTTTCCCTTATTCTGGCATGTGCCTGCTACTTCCTGATACGCAACCGGCCACAGGACATGGGTCTACCAGCCATAAACGAAGCAGAGATCCTCAGGGAAAGGATCAGGATTCCACCTGGTGAAAGACTCAACCTGGGCCTTGCTCTCAGGGAAGTAATGAAAGAATGGCAGATCTGGCCTGCCTTTTTATTTTTTGGGCTTGTCGCTGGGACCTACCAGGCCTTTGCAGGAGCATGGGGAGTATCATTCCTGAGGGCCGTATACGGTTTTAACCAGGGTTCAGCTTCAGCTTATGTTTCCTTCATTATCTACGGAACAATGGCTGGGAGTTTTTTCAGCGGCTGGTTCTCGGACAGACTGGGAACAAGGAAATTACCACTCGTTGGAATGACAGCTATATCAACTCTTCTCTGGGGATTGCTGGTATTTATCAATGGAGGGAAACCGCCCGTTCCCCTGCTCAAGCCCTTATTCTTTCTCATCGGTTTCTGTTCTACAGGATTTATCCTGGCTTTGGCAATAGTAAAAGAAACCAATTCCCCCAAATTTACAGGGATCGCAATTTCTGTTGTTAATACCGGATGTTTTCTCGGGACAGCCCTTGTCACTACATTCATGGGTATCATAATTGATATTTCTGCCTTGGAGCCAGGGATTGTTCAGTATCAGCGGGCTTTTATGCTTTGTTTCGCAAGCGTCTTTGCTGGCTTGATCTGCACCCTCTTTCTCCCGGAAACAAATTGCAGGAACATGTATTTCCATAAGAAAAAACAAATACCATGAAAAAGAACAGAAAACATTCTTAGCCAGCCTGCAAGATTAAAACGGGGCAGAATATTTTGCACGGCTTCTTATAAAAGAAAAATTTGTCGATATATCGATCTCTTGCGATAATATCTATTCGTTGTCTAGAACTTCCCTGGAGGAAAATAAAATGATGCATGATAAGAAAAACATGGAAAGAAAAGCCCTTTCATATAGATGGATAGTCTGGGGAATAATGGTTTTGGCCTTCATGGTGGTCTTCTTCCATCGTCTCGCAGCCGGGGTGGTAAGAGAAGATCTGGTGAGGGCTTTTGACCTTAGTGCATCTTCCTTCGGAGCCCTTGCCTCCACATACTTTTACGCCTATATGATCATGCAGATACCAGTGGGTATTATGGCAGACTCCCTTGGAGCAAGAAAAACCGTTTCTGCCGGCATTTTTACAGCAGGAATAGGATCCATTATTTTCGGACTGGCACCGACAGCTTTTGTCATTTTTCTGGGGAGATTCCTGGTGGGAATAGGTGTTTCTACTGTTTTTGTCTCGATCCTCAAAATACAGTCACAGTGGTTTCGTGAAAGAGAATTCGCCACCATGTCAGGTATGACGGCCTTTCTGGGCAACATGGGCGGGGTACTTGCACAGGCTCCCCTGGCAATTATGGTGACCATGTTCACATGGCGTATGACCTTTGCCGGCATTGGAATATTTTCTCTTATCCTGGCAATAGCCTGTTATCTGCTGATAAGGAACCGACCGCAGGATATGGGTTTCCCCGCGATCAATGAAGCACAGATTCTGCATGAAAAAGCCAAAACTCCTCAAAACGATAAGGTGAACCTGCCTCTTGCCCTTAAGGAAGTAATGAAAAAATGGCAGATCTGGCCTGCCTTTATATTCTTCGGCCTTGTTTCGGGAGCATATCTGGCCTTTGCAGGTGCATGGGGAGTGTCTTTCCTTCAGACAGTATACGATTTTGATAAAGGAACAGCTTCCGGATTCATTTCCTTCTCTATTTATGGCGCAATGGCTGGAAGTATTTTCAATGGCTGGTTCTCGGACAGGCTTGAAAAAAGGAAATTACCCCTTGTAGGAATGACAGCCATTGTAACACTTCTATGGGGATTACTAGTATTTCTGAATGGAGGAAAACCACCCGTTCCCCTTCTTAAGCCATTATTTTTTATGATCGGGTTCAGTTCTGCAGGCTTTGTCCTCTCCTGGGCCATCGTCAAAGAAACTAATTCCCCGAGGTTCACCGGCATAGCTATTTCCGTTCTTAATACCGGAGGATTTCTTGGGACAGCAATGGTAACGACTTTTATGGGTATCGTTATCGATATGTCGGACAGACTGCCAGGTATTCTTCAATATCAGAGGGCTTTCATGCTTTGTTTTGCAGGCTCCCTTATCGGTTTAATATGCACCATGCTCCTGCCCGAGACAGGCTGCAGAAATATTTATTTTGATAAAAATCAAGAAAAACAGCGGGTATCTTAAAACTATTAGAGGAGAGGTCAGGGTGACACCCGGCCTCTCCTCTAATATTAAAGTTTTTAATCTTTTTGTATCCTTTTAAATTCTTCAGCCATTCTACTCCTCAGCTCTTTATCCAGGAAAGTTCTCAAGGAAGACAAGGCAAGAACCTCCGCTCCCTTCACCAGAGCCTGGTGTCCCATTTCCATGCGGGTAGCCTGTTCCAATTCTCTGGTGTGAAGGGGTATTTCCCGGTCGGAAATGGCAAGGACAGGCTGAATGGCCGGACACCTGTGGCTTACGTTACCCACATCCGTGGAACCGCCGGGACCGGGTGAGGGGCTGACAGGAATCCCAAGGGTCCCGAATACTTCCTCTACAAGGATCTCTGCAGGTCTGTTGGGCATAAGATCATCAAAGCTGGACTCGAACTTTTCCCAGGATACTTCTGTACCCGTAGCAAGAGCAGCTCCTCTCGCACAGTCAAAGACCTTTTCCATTATTTCATTAAGATACTGCCTCTGGGTATGGCGAAATTCAAACCGCGTAACTGCCTTCTCCGGAACGATATTGGGGGCTTTCCCACCTTCCCTTACTATACCGTGGATGCGGCTTTCCGGACGTACATGCTGTCTCAGCATATCTATGGAGTGCTCGAAGAACTGTACCGCGTTAAGGGCATTAAGACCTTCCCAGGGAGCCGCGGCAGCATGGGCAGTCCTTCCTGTAAAGGTAAAGTCATACCCATCCATAGCCAGACAGCGGTAATCGGCATAGCTTTTATCGCTCCCGCAGTGGATCATCAGGGCAAGGTCAACACCGTCGAAAAGACCGGCATCAGCCATTAAGGTCTTTGCGCCGCTCGCCTCTTCCCCCGGAGTACCTATCACCCATAAGGTACCTTCTATTTCTTTCATTACTTCTGAGAGTCCTGCAGCGGCAAGGATCGACATGTTCCCATGAAGATTGTGACCACATGCGTGGCCCAGACCGGGAAGGGCATCATATTCAACCAGCAGGGCTACCAGCGGACCTTTCCCTGTACCCATGACCCCGCGGAAAGCTGTGGCCATACCCATAAAAGGATATTCCACATCGAATCCTTTATCCCTGAGAATTTCGACCATCCTTCGGCTTGATTCATACTCTTCATAGGCCAGCTCAGGGTTATCCGCCATGATATCACTCAGTTCAATTGCCCTGGATGTATCTGCTGCTATCCCTTCCAGTACTTTTTCCTTGAAAATTTCAAATTTATCCATGTATATTTCTCCCTGTGCAAAACATAAATTTAGGTTCTACAGAAAAACTCTCTACTAGATATTTTCCTTAAAGGCCTTCTGCATTCTATTCCTCAGGTCATTATCGATAAATGTTTTAACCGAAGCTCGGGCCAGCGCCCGGGCCCCCTTTTCAAGAGCATCATAAGCCCGTGGAGTAGAGACTGCACTGGCAAATTCATGAGTATGAGCTGCGACCGGATGATCAGTTATGGAAAGCATGGGCTGAATAGCGGGACATCTCTGACTGACATTTCCCACATCTGATGAACCCATACACCCGGGAGATTCACCGATAGGGATACCCAGTTCACGGTAAACATCTTCCATCATGGACTCAGCCGCATCATTAGGAACCATGTTGTCAAAACTTACCTCAAACTTATTCCACTTCACTTCGGTACCGGTAGCAAGGGCAGCTCCTCGTGCACAGTTATATGCCTTTTCAAGTATTTCATTGAGATATTTACGCCTGGGAGCCCTGAAATAGAAGCTGGCTACAGCCTTTTCAGGCACTATGTTGGGAGCAAGTCCGCCCTGGCTGACAATGCCGTGCATCCTGGCCTCAGGCCTGATATGCTGTCTGAGCATGTCTATTCCATGGAAAAGAAGCTGAACGCCATTAAGGGCATTAATACCATCCCAGGGAGCACCTGCAGCATGTGCCGGTTTTCCTGTAAACTCGAACTGGATGGCATCCATGGCAAGAGATCTATACCTCACAAAACTTTTATCATCGTTGCAATGTATCATAAGAGCCAGATCGACTCCGTCAAATACTCCCTGCTCGGCCATGGGAACCTTTGCTCCATTGGTTTCCTCGGCAGGTGTTCCGATTACCATAAGAGTTCCTTCAATATCTTTCATAACCTCTGCCAGACCTGCTGCGGCAAGGATGGACATGCTTCCATGCAGACAATGACCGCAGGCATGGCCGATATCGGGAAGGGCATCATACTCCACCATCAGGGCAACTACAGGCCCATTACCATTACCCTTGACCCCCCGGAATGATGTCGGGATCCCAAGAAAGGGATATTCCACCTCGAAGCCAAGATCAGTAAGAATATCCGCCATTTTTCTGCTTGCTTTAAATTCTCCATCGCCAAGCTCAGGATTGGCTGCCATAAAATCATTAAGCTCCGCCGCCCGGTTTTTAAACTTATCTATAGCCTCATCTGTTTTTTTTATCAGATCTTCGTAATTTTTCATCAGTATCCTCCATTCGCTCAAGGCTGAATAACAGGGTATGCGAAAAGCTCAATCCCTTGTAAGGAATCTCCCGCATGGGCTGGCGTTCAGAAATCCCTCATCGACTGCGACATTACCATTCACTATCACATATCTGATACCTTCCGGTGGAAGAAGGGGTTCCTCAAATGTGGCCTTATCTCTGAAGTTTTCAGGTTCAAAGATTACCAGATCAGCAGGAGAACCTTCCGTAATGCGTCCTGCATCAAGCCACGCCATGTCCGCTGGTACAGAAGTAGCATGACTTATTGCTCCGGCCCAGGATAGTCCTTCTTCCCTGAGCCAGTTTATCCCCCTGGGGAATGCTCCGGCTACCCGGGGATGTCCCCGTCCCTCAAAAAGAACCGCATCTGAAGCTATGGCACAACAAGGATCCTTCAATATCAGTTTCATTTCATCCTCATTCATTACATGGGCGATTATAAGGGTCCGGGGGGACTCTCTTCGAAGTTCTTCAAAAAGGACGCGATCAAGTCTTTTCCCTGCGTGGGGGCCGCTGCCGACTTCGAGGGCACTTATAGGTTTATTGAACCTTTCTTCAAAACCCGGATCAAATACCGCGGAACCCAGATGAGTACAGAACGCGGCGTATGGATAGCTGTCCCAGGTGAGATCAAGCCCCTTTTCCTTTCCCTTGTGAAGGAGCTTCAGAGCATCAGCGGCAAAACCGAAGGATGTCATACTGCCAAGATGGGATAACTGGACTCTGGCTCTTACTGAGGCAGCAAGGGTTACCATTTCTTCCACTGCTTCAAGACAACGGGGACCATCGTGTCTGATATGTGAAGATATCCATCTTTTTTCAAATCGCGGGATAACTTCGCTCAATGCGATGATCTCTTCCCAACTTGTTTCAGGATTATATTCCAGTCCAAGGGAGAGACCGAAGGATCCCTTTTCCAGTTCCCTGAAAAGAAGATCTTCCATCTTCAGGGTTTCATCTTCAGTGGCAGGCCTGTATCGATCCTTGTCAGTAATACCCACTTCGCCCCTCAATGCAGTATGCCCAGTCATGAACCCGATGTTCAGCCAGGGATTGGATCTTGAAGGTCTTATCCGCTCCTGTAAAGGTCCTGAACCGCAGTTTCCGGCGATACAGGTGGTTACGCCCTGGCTGAGGAGAGCCATCTGTGTCGTATCCGGATCATCTATTTCCTCATCATGCATATGGGTATCGATAAAACCCGGACAAACCATACAGCCTTCCCCATCCAGAACTCTTTCCGCATGGGGTGTCTCCTCTCCCATCCAGGCAATAAGACCATCCCTGATGGCAATATTGACCTTTTTTTCCTGGTTTTCTGAAGGATCTATAACCACTGAATCAACGATGAGAAGATCGTAATCTGCCATACTCTTTAACCTCCTTAAAAGTTAAAACATCATGGATGGCAGGGTTAATACCCTGCCATCCATGAATTATCACTCCGAACAGAAACTTCTACAAGGAATTTCTGTCAATTACTGAAGGTTAATGGCAACCGCGACAGCCATGAATATCATCTGAACAGGGAGCAGAAGGAGGAAGAAGGGAACAAAGTACTTCCACCACTTTTCAATGGGTACTCTAGCTATACCGCAGATGACAGGAAGAAGAGTAGTTGGCCAGAGTATGTTGGAGAAACCGTCTCCATACTGGTAGGCAAGCACTGCCGTCTGGCGGGTGATCCCCAGCAGATCTGAAAGGGGCGCCATGATGGGCATGGTCGTCGCAGCCTGGCCAGAACCGGAAGGAATAAAGAAGTTGATAAGGGTCTGGATGAAAAGCATCCCTTCAGCAGCAACCCACTTGGGGAAAAGGGAAAGGGGCTGAGCGAGACCGTAGATAACTGTATCGATGATGTTACCTTCACGCATGACAATAAGGATACCTCTCGAGAGGCCTATGACAAGGGCTCCGAAGGTAATATCCTTGAGTCCTTCCACATAACAGCTGGCCAGCTGGCTGGGTTTCATACCGGAGATGAAACCGGCAAATATACCCATGATGAGGAACAGTCCGGCGATCTCGTTGAAGTACCATCCTTTCTTTATGACACCCCAGACAAGGAGTCCTATAATCGCGACGACATAGGTCAGAACCAGCTTATCCCTGCCTGTGAACTTGGATTCAAGAAGTTCGTCATGGTCAAGGGCAAGGCTTCCCATATCCACACCGTACATAATACTCTTTGTAGGATCGGCTTTTATCTTCTTAGCATAGCGCATGGTCCAGAGAACTGACATGGTAACGAGAACGAACCAGCTTACCATACGGAATCCCATGGCAGAGAAAAGGGGAAGTTCGGCGAACTTCTGGGCAAGACCGACTGTGAATGGATTCATGAATGCTGCGGCAAAACCCATGGCTACTCCCAAGGATACCATGCTCATGCCGACAATGGCATCATAACCCATTGCAATTGCAAGACCGACAAAGAGAGGAATGAACCCGAAGGTCTCCTCGAACATACCGAAAATGGAACCGCCGAGGGCAAAGAGATACATGAAAACTGGTATTATGAGTATCTCCTTGCCTTCCATGACCCGTAACAGCCACCCTATGAAGGCATGCAGGGCATGAGTCTGCATAACAACAAAGAAAGAGGCATAGACAAGGAAAACAAAGAATACAACAGAACCGGCATCTATCATACCCTTCTGAATGGCAATAAAGGTATCGAAGAAAGATACAGGTGTCTGCTCTACTTGTTTAAAACTTCCGGGTACAACTATAGTCTTGTGAGTTTTTTCATCCTGAACACGGTCAAACTGACCTGCGGGAAGGACATAGCTGCCAATTACTGCAAGGATAATGAGTGAAAACAGAAGAACATAAGTGTGGGGAACCTTGGACTTTCTCAATGAAGACATTTTTTAACCTCCTGTTAAAGATTATTAAAAACAATAAAAACCGCCTGCATTACCTGACCGATCTGAAAACCGTCACCTCCTGCCTAATCTTCTCTCTTCAGTGCTTTATATTAAGAAAAACATGTTCAAAATTACTGAAAATTATAAAAGATATTTCATCCAGGGTCAATTATGATAACAATTTATCAAACAGGAGCAGAGTGAAGGGTATCTTAATTAAAAAAGTTTCTACGGTGATATGAATAATTCCTGACTGCCTGGAAACAGGATAGATCTGATAAAAGATCTTTTATACCTGAATCAGGATATTATCAATTACAACTGAAGGCAGGAAAATCCTGTCCTGGGATTCCTGCCTTCAAAATTACCGGATTTTAAAGATCTTTTAAATCAGCATGCAGAGATTATCACTGTTTTCCGGAATAAAAAAGAATGAAAAAGACCCTGGCAGGATCATTTCCCGGATTTTTATAACCATGGGGCTGATCCGACTTAAAACGCATGCTTTCTCCTTCTTCCAGCAGATAAGAGGAATTCTGGAATAATATCTCCAGCTTTCCACTCCCCAACATTATGTATTCTTCCACCCCTGGATTATGGCCCTGGGTTTCATAACTGGAACCAGGGCCGATCTCTTCCATGAATATCTCGAATTTCCTGTCCTCTTCAAAACTGAATAAGGAATAAACATCGTACCCTTCACCCTTAACTATTCCTTCCATATTCCTTCGCAAAACAACTTCAACAGGTTCTTTATCTTCATGGAGAAGGGCAGTAAAAGGGATCTGAAGTCCCCGGGCGATCTTCCACATAACCGTTATGGTGGGATTGGCCATCCCTCTATCAATTTCTCCCAGCATACTTTTGCTTACTCCGGACAACTCCGAAAGCTGTTGAAGGGAAATCTCTCTTTCCTTTCTTATTTTTTTCAGATTCTGGCTTATGATAGAAGTTACTGATTTCATAGGCTCTCTCCAATTGTCCTTTATATTGACCTTTAGTACGTTATATTGTACCATTTCTTCTATTCAGGTCAATAATTGGAATATCAGAATTTACAGGGAGGTAGATCACATGTCCGAAGCAAGAGAAAAGGCACTGGCACTTGTGAAAGAACATAACAGGGAAGAAAGCCATATTCAACACGCCTTTGCCGTGGAAGCAACAATGCGCTATTTCGGAGAAAAGAAGGGGGAAGATCCTGAACTATGGGGACTGGTGGGTCTCCTTCATGACATCGATTGGGAGGAAACTCAGGAAACACCGGAAAAACACTGCAGTCTGGCCCCCCAATGGCTTAAAGATGCAGGATATTCTGATGAGATCATCAGAGCTGTCCAGGCTCATGGCTGGAGCATATGTTCAGATATTGAACCCCTTACCGAAATGGAAAAAACTCTTTTCGCCATCGATGAGCTTACTGGTCTTATTATCACAACTGCACTAGTACGGCCAGGAAAATCCCTCCAGGATCTGCAGGTAAAATCGGTGAAGAAGAAATGGAAGGATAAACGATTCGCAGCAGGTGTTGACAGGGAGATAATAATAAAGGGAGCCGAAATGCTTGGGGTAACCGTTGAAGATCTCATCGGCGGCACCATCGAAGCCATGAAACCGGTGGAAAAAGAACTGGGACTGGGAGAATAGCTCTCCCCGCTGAGAAATGCCATGAACAATATATCCAGCAGCGTTCTCGAAACAATAGGCAACACACCCATAGTGGATTGTTCAAGACTTGTGGAGCATTACGGACTCAACGGAAGAATACTTGCAAAACTTGAATACTTTAACCCCGGCTTCAGCAAAAAGGACAGGGTTGGGCTGCATATGATTCTCGAAGCTGAAGAAGCAGGACTTATTCAAAGGGGTGACACTGTAGTAGAACTGACCAGTGGAAATACCGGAACAGGCCTTTCTCTGGCCTGCAGTATCAGGGGTTACAATTTCGTGGCAGTTATGTCAAAGGGCAATTCCATGGAAAGGGCCAGAATGATGCAGGCTCTTGGCGCTGAAGTCGTCCTGGTCGATCAGGATCCCGAATCGGTGCCGGGACAGGTATCGGGCAAAGACCTGGAACTTGTCGAAAAGGCTGCGCAGAAAATAGTCAGGGACAGAAAGGCATTCAGGGCTGATCAGTTCAGAATGCAGGGAAATGCACACGGAGAAGAATTAGCTGGAGAAGAGATATGGAAAGATACCGAAGGGCTGGTAGATGTCTACCTTGATATAGCTGGCTCGGGAGGATCTTTTACCGGTATCTCCACTGCCCTGAAAAGGCATAAACCCCTTGTCAGGTGCTACCTGGTGGAACCCGCCAGTGCCGCCTGGCTTGCAGGCTTACCAGGAACGGGAAAACACCGGATCCAGGGATGCGGATATTCCAGAGATCTGCCCCTCCTGAAACAGGACCTGATAGATGGATTTCTTCAGGTCTCGGACGAAGAGGCGATCGAAGGTGCCAGGGACCTGGCCCGAATTGAAGGCATTTTCGGAGGGTTTTCCAGTGGAGCCCACCTTGCCGCCGCTAAGAATCTGCTGAAAGGTCCGGAAAAAGGGAAAACCGTAGTCTTCATGGCATGTGATTCGGGTCTGAAATACCTGAGTACTGACCTATACAAATAGAAAGGAAGAGGAGGAATGATACCATGATCATTCCTCCTCTTCGCTGAACCTGCTTATATCCTGCTCTCTCTCCGTAATAGAAGCAAAGGGCCTGCTTCTCTTGAGGATCTTGTTGAGGTACATGGCCTGGTCCGCATCGTGGAAGAGGACTTCGATATCCCTGATAAAACCTCCCGAAGGCTTCAGCGTGCTTATACCGAAACTTATACCTATGAAGGATGGAAGTTCCTCCACTTCAATATAATGGGAAAAATCAGCCTGTATCCTTCCCTGAACAAGTCTGAGATTGGAAGGGGCTCCCTTGGCTACAACCAGAAATTCATCCCCTCCTATTCTTGAAACAATATCAGTGGCCCTTGTATTGCGGGCAATTATTTCACCTGCTTTTCTGAGGACCCTATCCCCTTCTCTATGTCCCATACTGTCATTAACCTGCTTGAAATTATCCAGGTCTATCATCATGAGGCTTAAAGATCCACCGTCCCTGGATGCATATTCCCAGAGTTTGCGGGATAATTCCATATATCCGGTTCTATTGTATAGACCTGTCAGGTTATCAAGTATGGAAGATTTTTTCAGCTCCTGAAATATTTCTTCGTAAGGTTTGTTAAGCCCCCTTGCAACAACCCCTTCATATATGAGGTAAAAGGCTGCAACTTTCAGGACATGCCCAGCCATGTTCGTTACCCCATAAACATCATAGTAAAGCGTAAAAAGAAATTCCGAAAATATGGTGAGAGACATAGAAAGGATAAGGATCTTTCTCATAAGGTCGCTCACAGCATCTTTATGAATAAACAGGTAGATAATTGCCATAAGCAGGATCAGACATATAACATACTCACTGATTATCTTGAACGGGGTTAACCCCTCTCCCTCGACAAAGCAGGTAGGGAAAATATCCAGACCAAAAACAGATAAAAGGATAGCGCCGGTGATAGTAAGATAAATGTAAAGTAACAAACTGGAGGACAGTTTAAGTTTTGCAACAAAGGGTGCAAGCAGAAAGGAAATAGCCTGAACATAGCGGGCTGCTACCCACAGTTGAGTGGGCGGGTCGGTACCAAGGTCAGGAAGAACACCCATCCCCTTATAGGCAAGGGTGTGGAAAAAATCAATTATCGCAACTGCAAGAAAAGCTTTCCCTATGAACAGCAGATAATCTCTTCGGGAGAAACGATAGGTTTGTGTGGAAAGAACATATATCAGGATGGCAATTATTATAGACCATCCCTCTGCCAGTACATGTGCTAAAAGGAAGTTCTGCCATGAAACGACTGGAATACCCAAAACCACTACTAAAAGTACCCCTGCCAGTTTACCCGTATTGATTTCATTTTTTCTGAACAACAGCATATAACCACTTCCCCCCAGGAAGCGATCTTCTTCACTTATTTTACGGCTTTTATTCAGATTATTAAACAGACATTTTATTATATCATTAAAGTCAAGGGAATAAAAATACATCTTTAAACAAGGATTTAAACCATTAATTCAGGATTACTTACTATAAAATATATTATTCTTTACAAATTTATTTATATTTTAGGCATTTTTATTATCATAAAAATAACATTCTGTTTTTATTGAAAAAAGCGTATAATACCGCCATAAAAACGAGGATTACATCAAAACAGGGTGATCTTTTCAATGCAGGAAGGTGTTCAATATGGGGCAAATACTTGAAGCTGTTATGATAGCATGCTTCGGCCTGGCCTGGCCGGTATCGGTCTATAAATCATATGTATCTCAAAGCACAAAAGGGAAAAGTCTCCTTTTCCTGTTAATAGTTCTCACAGGATATTCTGCAGGGATAACCCATGTTATCCTGGATTATCCTGGCTTCAGCTATCTTACTGCATTATATCTCGTAAACATCCTGATGATATCCATTGACATATTCCTCTTTTTCCGTAACCGGAAGATAGAGACCCTGTCCGAATGCGGAACTTACAGCTAATTTAACGCTTGATCGCACTCAACATTATATTTGATCAGTAGGGTTTATATCATCAGGGTTTCTGCGACTGGACCTGGCCTTAAAAGAACCCGCTGGTTTTCATTTGCTTGAGAAAGTCGACAAGATATTCAGGTTCCGGCCTTTTTGTATGATCCGTTTCCTTCCATGCAAACCTGATAATACCCTCAATATCAACGATAAAAGTCGCAGTAACTGGTAGATCCCAGCTTTCATTACCATTATAGAATGGAAGGTCTATACCTGATTGTTTATAAACCTCCCGGACATTATTGGAAATTATATAGGTCAGGTCCAGCCTGGAGGCATACCTGTTCGATCTGTCACATAGTATGGGAAATGTAATACCGAGTTCCTCCCTGAATTCACTGATAAAAGCCGAAAGCATTGGAGATACTGCTACCAGATTTGCACCAAGTTCCTTTATGGATAGATATACCTCTTCATAAGCCTGCAACTGCAGACGGCAGTAGGGTCACCATCTCCCCCTGTAAAATGTCAGAACCATGGGACCCTTGGCAAGAAAGTCTTCAGAGGAAACGGATCTGCCCTCTTCATCTTCCAGCTCAAAGGGGGGAAGAAGGCTGTTTTCTCCAGGAATTTTCTCCTTAAGCCCACTATTACCAAGCTCTTTTCTAAATTCACCGAGGATCATCAGAGCATCCTCTGGAAACCTCTTTTTTGATTCTGCCGCTATCACATCAAGTTTATCCTGCAGACTCATCAACATTCCTCCTTTCAAAATACTTTAACCCACTAGAATTGTACATCACTATCGTTTTTTCGAAAAGAATCAGTATGTCCCTTTCCCAAAAATGATCAGCGATCCAGGCAAGAAAGAGAGTAAGTTTTCAGTATTGCTAAAGGGTGGGATCAGAGGTAACGGAAAAAGACGTAAAGAGTTGAAACCAGAAGGGTTAAGAAGAGCATTACAGAGCCCCTGCCAAGAAAAGCCCTGAAATCGATTTTTATCCCGTCCTTTTCTGCTATGCCTGCCATCACCAGATTTGCCGAAGCACCAACAAGTGTCCCGTTTCCTCCGAGACAGGCACCCAGGGCCAGGGACCACCAGAGAAAATCTGACTGGACACCAGACAGAGAAGTTATATCCCTTACGAGGGGTATCATCGCAGCTGTATAAGGAACATTATCCACTATTGCAGAGATGATACCGGAACCCCATATCAGGAGAATGGACAGAACCTTAAAATGGCTGCCCACTACAGTAACCATAAGATCAGCCAGGAGTCTGATAAGGCCAAGATGCTCTATGGTCCCTACAAGCATAAAGAGGGATGAAAAGAACAGAATTGTCACCCAGTCCACATCCTTTAAAATTTCCTCTACATCAACAGGGCATACCAGCAATCCCAGAGTCGCTCCGGCAAGGGCAATGGTAGCAGCTTCGATACCAAGTCTTCCATGGAAAATAAAACCTGTAAGGACAAGCAGCATTACAAGTAAAACCCTTTTAATCAGTCCTATATCTTCCGGTCCCTTGGGCTCCTTGAAATTTTCTGCAATGTGGATCGTGAGTTCAGAAGGACGAAGTTCTTTGCCATACCAGAAATAGAGGATTCCGTACATTACTGCAAGGGATAAAAGGACAGCAGGTCCAAGGTTAAGCACAAAGTCATTGAAGGAAAGGCCGGCGGCAGAGCCTATGAGAAGATTCGGCGGATCTCCGATGAGAGTCGCAGTCCCCCCAATGTTGGAAGAGAATATCTCGGCAAAGATAAATGGCACGGGATCCACTTTCAGAACTTCAGCAACTGCAAGAGCTATGGGGCCTATAAGAAGAACTGTTGTTACATTATCGATCAGGGCAGAAATAATTGCAGTAAGTCCTGACAGCATAATCATAAGCAGCCAGGGATTACCCGCACTCACCTTTACTGCCTTTATTGCTATGTACTGTATCATTCCCGTTTTCCGGATGATCCCGACCAGGATCATCATGCCTATGAGTAATCCGATGGTATTGAAGTCAATGTAAGAGAAGGCATCTGTCTGTTCAACAAGCTGGATCAGAAGTACTGCAGATATTCCGAGAAGAGCTGCTTTAAGTCTGTGAACCCTCTCACTTACTATCAGAATATATGTTCCCAGAAATATCAGGAGCCCTATCCATTGTGAACTATTCATGGTGGAGCCATCTCCTTGCAAACTTAATATACAATATACAATAATCGGCTTATACAAACCGAGGTATCACATAGTACTACTTATTTGTAAAATTTCAACCTTTACAATAAAATTCTTATATTTTTGCACTATTGGCATATCTCAGGTGATCAGCCTTCCTACCATATACAGTATGGACAGCAGACAAAAAGCTTGAAACGTCTTTATACCTTATGTTCTATTGCATAAATTCTTCTATCCTGCTGTCCAGTTCTTCCCAGTAAGGTATTCCCCTGGCCAGAAGCTTCCCATCCATCACCCAGACAACTTGAGTGGCCCTTACATTGAACCTTATCAGGTCAAATATCCATAAAGGACATCGGGGATCATATATGTCTATCCTCATTCGATCCCCGTATTTTTCCCTTATCTTACCCATCAGATCGGCGGCGAACACACGGTTCGCTTCAACAGGAGAGGTACTTCTATCCTCTTTACTATAGGGCATGGAAGCTCAGCAGGAAGCCGATCTCGCCTTCTCCATATAAACTTTTATTTTATGTCCACTCATTCAGTTATCCCCTTTCTCCAAATCCATAATTATACGTTTCGCCTTGAAGCTGATAATGATATTATTAATTATACCCTTAGTATGTATTAAGAACCAACTTACAAAATATCACAATGAAGGAGTGAGCAATTTGAGAAAAGTTTTATTTTATACCGCCTATTACCCTGAAAGTGATGCCATGCCTCTTGTCGAGGAGTTTCCTGACATACATTTTGAGTTTTGCAATGATCTGGAGAATATAGAGGAAAAAATAAAGGATGCGGAAATTTTCATTACCATAAAACTTACAGAAAAAATGATCGACATGGCACCTCTACTAAAATGGGTTCAGTCCATAAGAGCCGGAATTGACGACCTTCCCCTAAAAAAGATGAAGGATATGGGAATCATACTTACAAGCGGAAAGGGAATTCATCGGGTACATATGGCTGAATATGCGATTGCGGCAATGATAATGATGGCAAGAAACTTCCCTGCAATAATAAGAAACAGACAGCAGAAGAAATGGGATCGTTCTCCTGCACAGGACCAGATAGAAGGTGCTACTGTGGGAATCCTCGGACTTGGAGCAATTGGCAGGGAAATTGCTGAAAAGGCCAACCTTATGGGCATGAAGGTAATAGGAACAAAACAGACAGCAGAGAAAATACAATATGTGGACAGGGTCTATACTTCTCTGGAGATGGAAGAGATTTTCCGTCAGAGTGAATATGTGATAAATCTTCTACCCCACACTCCGGAAACAGAGAAGATCGTTGATCGCAGGTACTTTGATCTTATGAAGAAAACATCCTGTTTCATTAATATGGGAAGGGGAAAAACAGTCAATGAGGAAGATCTTGTTGAAGCTCTTGAAACTGGCAGACTCCGGGCATTTTTTTCAGATGTATTCTACACGGAACCCCTTCCTCAAGATAGCCCGCTATGGGAAATGGAGAATGTCTTCATTACCCCTCATATCTGTGGAGAATCTGTAAGGTACCTGGAAAAGGCTCTGGAGATAATAAGGCATAATCTGAAGGTCTATCTGGATGGTGAGGGAGAAATGGTTAACCTGATAGATCCTGGAACAGAGTGCTGACAATAACACAGAAGGCCATAGTAAAGAAAGACATGCTCCGCCCGACATTTTCAATGATGTATACTTTACAGGGAATATTCTTAATGGACATTTATCTTTCATTCAAGGGGGTATCTTATTGATGGTCCATAGCAGCTGCGCTCTTCTTATCATTGGAGGAGGTCCTGGCGGTAGGGTTTCATACATGATGGCCAGAAAAATGGGTATAGACGATATCACATTGGTAATTAACGAAGACCCCACAGTAATATGCAGCCTACCCTACAGTGTCGGGCGCAGACTTGTTCCTGCAGGCCCTGAGGCTGAGATGGTGAACCTGCAGGATCCTGAAAGGCTTCCGGCCGATACCTTAAAAGATGTAGTTCGGGGAATTGTTATCGGCCTGGACCCAGAGAAGAAGACAGCAACCATTCGTCAATCTTCCGAAGATGTGGAAATAACATTTGAGAAGGCCATTCTGGCCACCGGAGCAATGAGCTGGATCCCTCCAGTCAATGGAGTTACAAGAAAAGAAGCTCCTCTGGATAAAAGCCTTACATGGGTAATGGTGGGTAAAGATATCATCCCTCGCTCATCTCTTGCTGAAAATGTATATATCATGCGGGGAGCAGAAGACTCTTTTTCCCTTGACATATTCGCTTCAGATAACAGAAAAGCAATAGTAGTAGGTACAGGAGCCATAGGCCTTGAAGTGGCCGAAGCCCTTTATGATAGAGGTCTTGAGGTTATCCTTATAGAGGCCCTTCCTCATGCAGTACCCTTCCTGGATAACGAAATGACAGCTACTGTGCTGGAAAGACTAGAATCAAGGAACATTAAAGTGATTACTGATACTCAGGTCAGGAAAGTGTTCAGAGAAGGGATTTACCTGAATAACGGAGAAAAGATCCATGCTGACGGCATAATCTTCGCGACAGGAGTTAAACCCAATATATCCATAGCAGAAAAATCGGGCCTTGGAACAGAAAAAGGTATCATTGTTGATGAAACAATGAGAACATCCCACCCTGATATTTACGCCGTAGGAGATGCGGTCCAAATCCTGGATGGAGCAACCGGGTTTCCTGTTCTCCCACTGATAGGGACCCTTGCCATGAGACAGGCCATGGTCGCAGTCATGAATATAGCCGGCATGTCGGCGACACTCCCTCCTGCCACTGTGTGGGGGCTTACAGCAGTGTTTGATCTTCATCTCGGAGGAGTTGGATGGTCTGAGGAAATTGCCCGGAGAGCTGGAATAGAAACTATGGGTATCACAATACCCTACAGGACCAGGGAAGAAGCCATGCCGGAAGGACACCATGGAACCTGGAAGATAGTAATTGCAACCGGGGTTTCGGATTCTCTCAGACCAGGGCAGATAATCGGGTTCCAGGTAGTACTGGATCACGAGTCTCCCCTTTTTCTGGTTGAAAGGTTTATAGACATTATATCCAGGAAAGAAACTGTTAATGACCTTTTTGGCCATTACTTCGTCCATTCGCCCTATCATAACGACATTATGGACCCTTACATGAATCTGATGTCCTTGGCCCGGGAAGGTATGAGCAAATTGCAGAACTGATTTGAAGAACAGGGCAAAGCGCAAAAGAAAATCTAAAATGCGTTAGTGAAAATGACACTGAAAGAAGGGCTATCCCATGGAAATGAAAACCCGGAACACATCCCGGATCTGGCATATATTCAGGGAAGATGACATCCTGATCTACGATGATGATCAGATCCATCTTCCCGAAGAGGAAAATCCGAAAATACTTGGCCTCGAACCCATAAGGTATAGAGAAACAGCATATCCGGAAGGAGAGGTTATCAAGTGGGCTGAAGTTACAGCAGAAACAGAACCTCCCGGAGGAATGAAGTTCGCACCCCGAAGAAAGGTCCTTGAGGTTCTTGGCGAAGAAAACTTTGCTTCATCGGGCAAGGCATATCATTTAATGGACTGGACTCGAAAAAACCTTTTCTGCGGAAGATGCGGATCACCAATGAAAGATTCCGAGGTTGAAAGATCCAGAATATGTCCTGTTTGCGGTCATGTAGAATATCCCACCATATCGCCGGCAGTTATCGTCGCTGTTGAAAAGGAGGGCAGACTCCTCCTTGGCAGAAGCCCCAGGTTTCCAAAAGACCGTTACAGTGTCCTGGCCGGATTTGTTGAGCCAGGGGAAAGCCTTGAAGATACAGTAAAACGTGAGATCCGGGAGGAAGTATCTATCGAAGTTGATGACATTCAATATTTTGGCAGTCAACCCTGGCCTTTCCCTCACTCTCTTATGCTGGCCTTTACTGCGAAATGGAAAAGCGGAGAGATCCGGATCGACGAAAAAGAAATAGAGGATGCCGGGTGGTTTTCACCGGAAGAATTTCCGGAAATCCCCACAACCCGAAGTATCGCCGGAAAGCTTATAGAACATTTTCTCGGAAACCGTAAAAACTGAAAGGATCATCTTTCACCCCTGAACAGCATTCTTTCTTACTGAAATTCCAGGTGTAAGACCCCTTTGTTCCCCGCCGGGGATGGAAAAGATCCATCCCCTTTTTTCTGCTTCATAATCGCAAAAGTTACGTACCTCCATTCTTTTCAGAATATCTCCATGAATAAATCAAACATCCTCACTTGATTAAAATTCTGGAAAATATTATAGTATTGTCTGATTGTCGACATTAGACATTAAAGCATAATTCTATACGGCTCTCAAGGGGGGGAATACATGAATATCAAAGAGGAAATTCAGAGTAACATCCATGAACTGGTTGAGCTCAGGAGGGATTTCCATTCACATCCGGAACTTGGCTTCAGAGAATTCAGGACCTCGGAACGGATCTCCAGATTTCTTCAGGAGATAGGGCTGGAGGTTAAGACCGGTTTTGCCGGTACGGGTGTAACTGGGCTCCTGAGGGGTAAAACTGGTGGAAGGACCCTTCTTCTTCGTTCCGACATGGATGCTCTTCCCGTCACCGAAAATACGGGTCTTCCCTTTTCATCGGAAAATGATGGGGTCATGCACGCCTGCGGACATGACGGACATATGGCAATGCTGTTGATGGCGGCAAAAATACTCAGTGAACATAAGGATGAGATAAAGGGGAATATCAAGTTTGCCTTCCAGCCGAATGAAGAGGATGCCGGTGCCGAAAAAATGATCCTTGATGGAGCGATGCTGGATCCTGAAGTTGATGCAGCCATGGGGCTCCACTTATGGTCTCCCCTGCCCACCGGATCCATAGGAATAAATGCAGGTCCTCTGATGGCAGCCAGCCATTATTTTTACCTGACCATAAAGGGAAAGGGCGGCCATGCAGGCATGCCCCACAATGCAGTGGATCCGATAATTGCCGCTTCGAAGATCATAGAGAACGTACAGCACCTTCAGACCAGAGAAATGAACTGTCTGGAAGAACCAACGGTGATAATGTTCTGCAATATTCATGGTGGAACATCACCCATAATTGTTCCGGAACAGGTAGAGCTCCAGGGATCGATAAGATTCCTTCACGATCGTGGAGATATGGTGGAAAAGCGGTTCGAAGAGATCATATCCCATGTATGCCATATGACTGGAACAGAATATGAACTGAAAATAGTCATCGGCAACAGGCTCCTTTCCAATGATCCGGAAATGACTGATCTTGTCATGGATGAAGCTCTGAGGATCCTTGGACCGGAAAAGATCTGTACAAACATGAGGATGATGGTCGGGGAAGACTTTGCTGAATTTGCAAGGAAGGTAAAGAGTGCTTTTTATTTCCTGGGAACCGGAAATGCCAGGAAGGGAACTACCTATTCCCACCATCATCCGAAATTCAATATCGATGAGGATTCCCTCCCACTGGGAGTCGAGTTCCACATAGCTACCGCTCTTTCTTATCTACGAGACTTTTAGGGTGCGAAGACACAGCAGAAAAGGAAAACATTTTACAGAGGAGGAACAGTACATGTTCAAGGCAAAACATTTTAAAGAGATAGGTAAATTCATGGAAACGATGGGGATACCCGGCAGGGACGGCTGGTCATTGCCCGATTCGAGGAAATCTTTTCCTGACGGCTGTCATTACAGGATAGAGATCGCAGGAGTAGAAAGATACAGCACCATGGTCGCCATGGTGGATGAGGCAAAGAAAAGGAGTCTCAAGGTCCATAGAGCCATCTGCACAGTTGGAGGTTCCACCTATTGCGATTTCCAGGAACTGAAGGATATGGCGAAACTTGCCCATGATGAACAGATCGAGATCATCATGACCATAGGCCACCGTAAGGCCTGGGACGTGGGTTCCAAGGAATCGGGTTACCCCGAAGGTATTGTACAGGGACCACGACACAGGGGATCTGATAACATGGCCTACTGGATCGAAGATATGATGCGCAATCTCGAGGCTGGTATCAGGGGATTCCTTGTCTATGATGAAGGAGCCCTCCGTGTAGTGAACAGGATGAGAGAAGAAGGATTCATTCCCCCCGAGACCGTGTTCAAGTGGTCTGTCTTCGGAGGACAGTGCAGTCCTGCGGGAGCCCGGCTTCTTGAGGAACTTGGAGCGAACTCAATGAATCCCCTCTCCGATGTTAGTCTACCCATCCTTTCAAGCATCCGAAGCACTGTCGACATTCCCCTGGATGTATATATGATCATTGTCGATTCCTTCGGAGGCATATTCCGTGCCTACGACGTACCGGAGATCGTGAGGGTGGCAGCACCTGTGTACTTCAAGATCGAGCCTGGTACCTCCGAAGCCGATATTTACAAGCCCTGGGTAACCGAGAGCTGGCATGACGAATTCATCCGTCAGAAGGTAAAGATCGCATCCATCCTTCAGGAGATCATGGAAAGAAGAGCTCCGGAACTCAAGATGTCGGAGATAGGCCCGAAAGACCTTAGCCTACCTGTTGTGGACTAAAGGAGAACTGATTCCATGAATAACGTCTGGGAAGAAGCGAAATATAACCTGAGGAAAGCAGCAGAGGTAATGGGAATGAAGGAAGACCTTCTTGAAAGGCTCAGCACTCCCATGAGATTCACTGAATTTACTATC
Source organism: Synergistales bacterium (assembly GCA_963666205.1). Taxonomy (GTDB): domain Bacteria; phylum Synergistota; class Synergistia; order Synergistales; family JAFGMB01; genus JAENYO01. Next base: position 2,182,345 of record OY762654.1, on the reverse strand, counting down.
CCCGTCCGCATGGACGACGGGAGCAGGAAGATCTTCATAGCCTACAGGTCAAATCACCAGGATGCAACAGGACCCACGAAGGACGGAACCCGGGTCAAACCCGATCTGACAACAGAGGAGATCAAGGCCCTTTCCCTCTTCATGAGTATCAAACATGGTGTAGGAAATATTCCTGCAGGAGGAGGTAAGGGAGGCATAAAGGCCGATCCCTCGAAAATGAGCGAAGGAGAATATGAAAGGCTCATAAGAGGATTCATCCGGAAACTGAAACCCAGAGGAGCATGGGTGGACGTTCCCGGAGCTGATATTGGAACGGGAAAACAGGCAATGGCATGGATGCTGGATGAATATGAACAGATCACCGGAATGCACTGCCCAGCTGCTATCAATGACAAACCTGCCATACTGGGTATTGGAGGATCCAGAGGAGGCTTTGAAGCAACCGGCTGGGGAGTGGCAATGTGCACAATTGAAGCATCCAGGGAACTGGGTATGGAACCGGAGAAAAGCAGAGTCGTGATCCAGGGATTCGGACAGGTTGGATCCATTACGGCAAAAACCCTGTATGACCGGGGGTTCAGAATAACTGCAGTATCAGATATCAATGGAGCTGTTTTTAATGATCAGGGGATCAATATAGATCAGCTTATGGATCACGTAGATAAAACAGGTACCATAAAAGATTTCAAGGGCGCAAAGCCTATGGATACGGCCATACTCCTGGAAAAGGAATGCGACATCCTTATACCTGCCGCTGTACAGGATGTTATCACAGCGGAAAACGCCCCACGGATCAGGACAAGACTGCTTGTAGAGGCAGCGAACGCTCCGACCACACCGGAAGCTGACAACATTCTGGAAGAGAAGGGAATAGCTGTTATACCTGACGTTCTGGCAAATGCAGGAGGTTGTATAGTATGCGACTTCGAGCGTATGCAGGGCCTTAGCGGAGATTACTGGGATGAGGAAGAGGTCCACAGGCGCCTTGATAAGCGGATGATGACCGCCTATGGAGAAGCAAAGACCGTTATGGACGAAAAGAGCATCTCCATGAGAACAGCTGTCTGGGTCAACGCCCTTGAAAAGATCGTTGAAGCCATGGAAATACGGGGCTGGAGCTGATAGACCCTGAAACTGTTTACACTGAAGGGCTGGGTATTTCTCAACCCTTCAGTGTTGAAATAGCTGATATTGTTCAAGAAAATCACACAAGGAGATTTCCATTATGGATAAGGACTTTTTCAAGAATGAAAATCTGAGTGACCGGGTAGCAGATTTTATAAGAAGACAGATCCTCCTTGGAGAAAGTTTCAAAAAAGGTGAACATCTTCGGGAAGTCGAACTGGCTGAAAAGCTGAACATAAGCAGATCAACACTCCGGGAAGCACTTAAGGAACTGGAAAAACAGGGTCTTGTCCATTCTGTTCCCCGTAAAGGAACCTTCGTCTCCGATTTTGACCACAATGACTTTGTAGAGATATATGAAATACGCTACCTGCTTGAGACGAATATTTACCAGGTACTTATTGAGGAAAAACGCCTTTCTGTCCAGGATCTTGAGATGCTGAGAAAGATGATAGACGAGATGGTGGAGTTGACCACTTCGTCAAAAAACCTCCAGGAAAAACTTACGGAATTCAATGAAAGGGATATAAGGTTTCATTCCTTTCTCTGGGAGAGATCGGGCAAGAAATGGTTCCTGACCATGCTCAAGAATATTTTCTACCAACTCAGACTGGCCATGTTCCAGGATCTTGTCCTTGAAAACAACATGGAAAGATCCGCAAAAATGCACTATGAACTCATCGATGCCCTTGAGGAAGGGAACCTTGAAAAAAGCAGGGACTGTCTGAAAAAACATATTCTCATAATGAACGAAAAATAGAATACGCCGGGATTTTCTTTCTTATGGAATTGCTTTCCGGTCATCAAGACAATGTGTTTCATATTAATCAAATGGACTAAATGATTAATGGAGGCGTATAATTCCTCCTGGTTTTTATATCAAGAATTAAGGGAAATTCGTAGCGAACTTTAATTTAACATCTCTTTCGACGAGCGATCTCCTGATGGTCCTTTTATGACTTTGGAAGATAGAACACCTGACAGATATAAGGTTCTTAATATATCCATAGATGCCTGAATATTAATAATAGGAGGGATAAGATGTCATTCACATGTATTTCAAAGGATCCGGAATTTCTCGATCTGGAACATCCGGCAGGCTGTCTGGAGCTGGCTATCCCAAGCGAAGGGTCCAGGCTTTTCAGCATAATGTACACCCCGCAGGGAAAAGGCCCACATCCTACAATTTTACTTCTCCATGGCTTCCCCGGAAACGAACGCAACTTTGACCTGGCCCAGATATTCCGACGTGCCGGTTTCAACGTAATGGTATTTCATTACCGGGGATCCTGGGGCAGTGAGGGCGATTATTCTTTTCAGAACGTCCTTGATGATACCAGGACTGTGATTAAACATCTTCTGGAACCAGCAAATATAGAGAAATACTGTGTAGACCCATCCAGGTTCATTCTTATGGGACATAGTGTGGGAGGATTTTCTGCCCTAATGAACGGTTACCGGCTTTCAGAAATTAACCGAATTGTCGCCATCGCTCCTTATAACCTTGGAGCTGTCGCCAGGAATCGCCGGATGAGCAAAGAATATGCCGAGCTTACCCATGAAATGTTCGTCGACTGCAGCCAGCCCCTCAAGGGAACGGATCATGAAACTCTTCTGGAAGAGATAGACAGGAACTCTGAAGAATGGGATTTTTCCAATCATGCTTCAGGTTTCAAGGATAAGGATCTACTGGTAATAGCTGGTGCCAGAGACGACATATCACATCCGGAAATACACCATTATCCTTTTATGAAAGCATTGAGAGAAGCCAATGTAACAACAGCGGCAGATGCCATTCTGAATGGATGCCATTCCTTTCATAGCAAAAGGATAGAACTTGCAGAAACAGTTCTCAACTGGCTGAAAGAAAAAAATATGTTCGCAGTATAAAAGCTGATAGAAGGGAGGATATATCCTCCCTTCTATCAGCTGATCTAACAAGACCTCCTGACTATTTCCCCCAGGATCATAAACCCTTCTTCGATCCTTTCATTCCAACTGTTCCCACAGTTCAGACGGAAACAGTTATCATAAAGTCCTGTTACAGAAAAAGCCCTTCCTGGAAATATGGATATTCCCTCCTTCCAGGCTGCTTGAAAGACATCCATTGAATCGACATGACCCGGCATTTCCAGCCAGAGCAGAAACCCTCCCGCTGGAGAAGATACCCTGACTTCTTCAGGGAAATATCTCCTTACAGCTTTCATGGAAAGATCTAGATTCCGGCGGCAGAAATTGGTCAATTTACAAAGATGCCTGTCCAGTCCGCCCTGCATGATAAACTCGGCAAGAATTTTCTGGGTTATCGTCGTGGATGTAAGAGATGAACCGAGCTTGATCTTTTTTACCTGTTCCATATACCTTCCAGGAACTACATATCCGGTTCGTAACCCGCCCCCCACGATCTTGGAAAAAGAAGAAATATAGATGACAAGACCCTTTTTATCACAGTATTTCAATGTACCGGGCCTTTTACCGCCAAAGGTCAGTTCACCATAGGTATCGTCCTCAATTACAGGTATATCTATGGATGAAAATAAAGAGACAAGTTCTTCCATGTTTCTCTCTGGCATGACAAATCCCATGGGATTATGAACGGTAGGAGTAAGAAAGCATCCTTTGATCCTTTCTTTTTTAACGATCTTTTTTACCATAGACAGATCTATCCCATAAACGGGATCCGTAGGAATTTCCAACGCGAACAGTCCCATATCCTCCATTATTTGAAGAACTCCCGGATAGGCCGGAGATTCGATTAAAATAGTATCTCCCTTTTCTGCGATAGCCCTTAAGCATATGGAAATGGCTTCGGTACCTCCACTGGTAATGAGTATATCCTCGGAAGAAATCCTTCCTACCCTTTCTGAGAGCCACAGGGCAAGATGTTTTCTTAATTCTGTGTTACCCATTGTGTTTTCATAACTTACAAGACCTCCAGGATCACGGCTCAATACCTTTCTTAATATCCTGGCAAGATGCTTCTGGGGCATCATATCCATTGAGGTATAGGCGCATCCCAGGGGAAGAATAGCCGGATCGGAAAGGCTGCTCACTATACTTGAAAGAAGGGTGGTTTGTGAAACCAGAGCCGGATAGGTTTCCTTAACTCTTGCTTCGGGGAGATTGAATAATGTAGTATCAGGATTCACAATAAAACCTGATCGCGGATGAGACGTGACCAGCCCCCTTCTTTCGAGCTCCATGTAAGCCTGGTAAACAGTTGTCAGACTTCTACCCGTCCGCTGATGGAGCTTCCTTAATGATGGCAGTTTTTCTCCAGCCTGAAAATCTCCGCTTGTTATACCCTGCTCTATCCTCTGTGCAAGTTCCAGGTAAAGATAACCTGAAGTTTCCATATCTTTCAACTCTCCATAATCTGTAATGGTTAGTTTTACAAAAACTGTATCTGTTATTTTCGGGTTTATATATTATCCTGTCAACTGTAACAGTTGAAAATAAAGGAGGAATGGATATGAAAGATCATCCCTTTTACATCGCAGACGTATTCGCCGAAAAGAAATATGCAGGTAATCAGCTGGGAATAATAAGACATGCCCGGGATTTATCTTCTGAGGAAATGCTCGACATCGCAAGAGAAATGAATTATTCGGAAACCACTTTCATTCTCTCGGACACTCCCGAAAATGAAGGATATGACGTCCGCATCTTCACCCCCGGGGGAGAGGTTCCATTTGCAGGGCATCCTACTCTGGGGACCGCTGCTCTTATACGTAAAGAAATTGCACCAGGAAACCCTGACCGGATAATCCTGAATCTCAAAGTAGGAGCAATTCCCGTTACGGTTAAAGATGACGTATACTGGATGAAACAGGTTGCGCCCGAATTCGGCGAAGTCTTTAGTGCTGAAAAAGTGGCACCCATTATCGGGATGAAAGCATCCGAGATAGATCCTGCATTCCCCGTCCAGTGGGTTTCCACAGGTTTGCCCACAGTTATATTTCCCCTGAAAAGTCTTGAAGATGTTCGCAAAGTGCGTATAAACAAGGATCTTTATGATCCATTCATAGAAAGAACAGGCAAGGCTCTTATACTGGTATTCAGCAGAGAGACCCTTTATCCTGAGAACCAGATCCATGACCGGGTGCTTGTTCCATGTTACGGAATTGAAGAGGATCCCGCTACGGGAAGTGGAAACGGATGTCTTGCCGGGTATCTTGCAAAACACCGGGTTCTTGGCAGTTCCCGGATCGAGAATATCCGCGTCGAACAGGGTTACCAGGTAAACCGTCCATCCCTGCTCCTTCTTACAGCCATGGACACCGGTAAAGAAGTGGAGGTCAACGTTGGAGGAAAGGTCGTATTCACAGCTCAGGGTCAACTTTTCTGAGTTCTGCTTTGCAGATATGAGGATCATCCAGTAATATAAACAAACCTAATATGTAAATGGAGGGATATTTATGAAAAAAGTTATAGCCACGGACAAGGCACCTGCAGCAGTAGGACCTTACAGCCAGGCCATTGAGGCAGGAGATTTCCTCTTCTGTTCCGGACAGGTGGCCATTGACCCGGCAGTGGGTAAACTTGTTGGAGAAGATGCTGCAGCCCAGGCAGAGCAGGTACTGAAAAATGTAAAGGCAGTCCTTGCCTCCCAGGGGCTTGATATGACCAACGTCATCAAGGCAACGGTTTTTGCGACAGACATGAATGATTTCAAGGCCGTCAACGAAGTTTATGCCTCTTATTTCACTTCCGAGCCCCCCGCGAGATCCTTCGTCCAGGTTGCAGCCCTTCCCCTTGGAGCCCTTGTTGAAGTCGAAGTAATCGCCTACAAAGGTTAACAATACTTTATGTACTGACAAAGAGAGGCAGCGCTGGTCTCAGCGGTGCCTCTCTTTGTTTTCAGATCAGATCCCATGCATCGAGGAACCGGTTAATATCCATTCCTGCAAGAGCTCTGGGCTTCATCCACCATAATGGGCAGAATTACTGATCGAACTGCCGCTACAGTAATGATAGAAAGCAAAGTCTTTTTCGTGAACTCCTCTTCTTCAGGTATTGTTATTCGGTAAAAAGGTCAATTTCCGCTGTCGGCAAATTATTTCATTTCAGGACATGCATATCTTTTACTTTTTTATTACCCTCTGGTAACATTCCTGGGAAATACTCCTGTTACAATCAGTCTGTCACCAGGGAGGACGAACATGTTCAAAGCTGATTACCACGTACACAGCTCTTTTTCGGGGGATTCAGGTCAATCCCTCGATGAAATATTCCAGCATGCCTTCGATCTTGGACTTCAGGAAATAGCCCTCACAGACCATCTTGACCCTGATTTCCCAAGTGAACGGGTAATATTTGATATAGACCTGCCCAGCTATTTTCAGATACTTGAAACTTACAGGGAAAAATGGGAAGGGAAACTGTCCATCCGGACAGGTCTTGAACTGGGGTTACAGCAGCATCTTGCCCGAGACCTTGACCATGTGCTGTCCGACCCCCATCTGGATTTTATAATAGCCTCGATTCATTGCGCTGACAGGGGGGACTTCTTCGACGAAACTTATTTTGATGGGAAACAGAAGGATGAGGCCCACAGAATATATTTTCAGTCTGTCTATGAGAACCTTAAGATTTTTGACGGTTTTTCAGTAATTGGGCATATGGACTTCATAAAACGGTACGGAAAGAACCATTACGGGAAAGATCATAGCGAACTTGATTACGATCTTCACATGGACCTTATCGATGAGATACTCAAACTGGCTGTCGAAAAAGGCACAGGACTTGAGGTTAATAGCTCAGGCTACAGGTATGGCCTGGGACATGCCCATCCTGACAGCATCATACTATCCCGCTACAGGGAAGTTGGTGGAGAAATAATCACCCTCGGATCGGATGCCCACAGGGCGGAAGATATTGGAAAAGATTTCGACCAGACAACAGAACTTCTGGAGAAACTTGGTTTCAGATACATCTGTGGATTCAGAAAAAAAGAACCTCTTTTCTATCCCCTTGCCAGGCTTCGGGTTAATCTCGCTGGTAACTGAAAATACATTACCTCATATCTTCCTGTGACTATCCCTGGTCCACCTGATCTTCTGTCTGAAAACTTCTGTATCCATGCTTTCATTAACCAGTAGGTGAATGGTTTCAAGTACATCTTTTTCATCGATTATATTTACCTTCGACAGGATCCTGTCCCCTCTTCTGGCTTCTTTTTTGAAAAAGATCTGTACTTCCGAAGGAATATATCCATCAGTTAACCCTTCTGGAATTGTTTCAAGAGCCCAATTCATGTAGGCTACATTATTCACGTGCTGATTTAGGTCTATTTCAGATCTGCGTGGATAGAATTCAAGCTCTCTGTCACAGGTTTCTATCAATGGAATGGAAGGAAAATCCGTTTTCAGGGCATCCTCGTCTCTCTCTGCGAAGGCAGGCAGGACCCTGGAAGGAGACAGGACCTTCTTGGTTTTCAGGTCTATGAGGCACCATACGCTGCTTCCGATCCCGATAATTTCATTACCCAGGCTCAGTTCAATATCCCGATAGGCGAAGATCTTTTTGCGTCCTTTCGGCCAGGTCCTTATCTTCAGAATATCTCCATATTCCGGGTAGCGGATAATTTTCAGATGGCATCGAGTTATGAACCAGCTCATTCCCCTTGGGATGATCTGTGGAAGTCCCACACCAAGAATGCAGGCATGATCCGTTGCCGCATCCTGAAAAAAATTCATAAGTCCTGGAAAAGATAAAGTTCCATCCTTCCCCACCTCATATATCCTTACCGGGAATTCTTTTGTCAACATATCCGTCATGTCCGGGTTCTCCATATCCTGTATAGAAAATACTCTGATAGTTTCATTAGAATTTACATACATTTTCAACCTGCGGCCGCCCGTTCTCGAGAACTTCCTCCTGAGGGACCTGCAAAACCAGGATCATTATATCGCCACCCCATAAACTTTACAGAAAAACAGACAAGACCAGATATGTTAAAATTATTTATTGCAGAGTTTTACTCTCTCCCACCTTTTTACATACCATAAGGTAATTTTCAGGAAAATATTTTCTGCATCATTTACAGAATGTAAGAATTTATTCACTCTCAAAAAAAGACCATAAGTCAATAAACCTGGTTTATTTCAGATAGCAATATTCAGAAAAGGAGAGATGTGCAGTGAGAATTCGTTCCCTCGCTTTTCCCAGAATGCATAAAGAAGAAGCCGAAAAAAGGGATTTCCTGCCTACCCTTTTTGGAAAGATCGGACGTATGTCCGATGTGAAGGTCTTTGTGGAAAGAGGATACGGCAGCGGTATGGGTTACACTGAAGATGATTACCTGGCCCGTAATCCCGAACTTGTCTTCCTTGATTCATTGGAAGAACTTTACCAGAAGGACACTGTCATCGTAATACGGACTCCAGAGGAAGATGTTATAAGAAGAATGAGAAAAGGATCCACTCTCTTTTCCATGCTTCACTACGAGACCAGACCTGTCCGTAACAGGGTTATAGAAGAAACAGGAATAAAGACATACTCCATGGATGGACTCAGGGATGACGAAGGTAACAGACTCTTTGTGTTCTTTAAAGGAACATCCTTTTCCGCGGTAAAAGTGGCCATGGATGAACTGAAAAAAAGGCATCCTCATTTTTACTCGCCATCAAGGGAACTTCTCAGGGTATCCCTTATCGGCTGCGGACCGGTAGGACAGACAGCCATAAGGGCATTTCAGAAATTCAGTGACGCGGAATTCCTGGAAAAGGGTTTACCGGGAATGCTCATAACGGCACTACCAAGAGCTGTTGTAAGGGATAAAAAGAGGATGGCTACGCTACTCACAATGACGGATATCCTTGTGGATGCGACAGGAAGAAGGGATGGCTCGGAAATAATCCTGCAGAACACCATGCTAGGATACCTCCCCAGACATTCTATAATACTGGACATTACCGCGGATCCCTATGATACAAAAGCTGATCCTCCTTCCGTCAAGGCCCTGGAGGGAGTTCCTTACGGAACAATGGAAAGATATGTAATAGAGGAAAATGACCCCCTTTATGACGAGATCCCTCCCTTTGTTGACACTACAAACAGGAGATTATGCATAAGCTGCAATGCATGGCCTGGTTTTGACCCGGAAAGATGCATGAAACGCTATGAGAGCCAGCTCATGCCCTTTCTCAGAATACTCCTTGAAAGGGATCCCTCCAATATTACAGAGACAAGTGATTTTCCCTTTGAAAGAGCACTGGCAAGGAGCACCCTGGAGTATTTCAGAGCCCATTCCTGAAATCAGAACCCTTGAAACAGAAGAAAGATATCAGCTTTACTTTTCCGATATCCGAAACGATTGGGGTTACATCTGCCTTATGATCATGAGAGGGCCGGTTCACGTTCCCGGCCTTCTCATTCTTTTTCCCCTCAGAATTGGATCCTTCCCAAAACAATATACCCATACCCGTAAAGACTATGTCTAGACCTTTGAAGAGAAAGATATACGGGCAGGTGTATATACTGTTAAATTTACCTTGACACTTCCTTCTCTTTATTGTAAATATTGATTATCAATATCACTTGATACCTAAAGTGAAAATATTATCTATATTTCGACAAACCAGTTAACCGAGGGGGTTAAGTAATATGCAGACAGTAATGGAACCATCGTTAGGCAAAGCTGTTGAAAGTTACTTTGAAGATCTCAAAAGGGGCTGCAATAACCTGATAACATGTGAACAACTGGAAGAAGAAATAAAAAAGGGAGAAGATCTTTTTCTCCTCGACATCAGAAAACCCGAAGATTTTCAGGAAGGCCATATAGAAGGTGCTGTAAATATACCGTGGGCAGAGGTCGGAGAATTTCTTGACGATATACCCAGAAACTGCAAAGTCATACCCATCTGCTATTCCGGGCAGACAGCAGGTCAGCTTGTTGGAATAATGAGGATACTTGGCTTTAATGCCTGCTCTCTTAAGGGTGGCATGTCCTGTAATAAAGCTCACCTTCCCATCCAGGCTGGCTGCTCTTCCTGAGCCTGATAATTTCTTTTCCTGGACGGAAAAGCTGCTGAAGGGACTGTCCCAGGGGATGGTCCCTTATTTTTTTATCTCTACTCCCCACCGATCTCCAGTTCCCGATCCTGCACATCTGACTGACATACAGGAAACTTTTCTTGATAAGTCCAAAACCTATGGTTAGAATAAGAACACTTTTAAAGCTTTACCAGACTAACCATCGGGCAGGTTTAGAGAAACCTCGGGAGGATAGATATGGATAATAAAGAATATTATCGGATGCATGCGAAGGATGCACTGGAATCTCTGGGCTCGACTGAAAAGGGTTTTCCCCGGGAAGAGGCAGAAAAGCGTCGGAAAACATACGGGCCAAACCAGATCACGACGGACATAACCCTTCCCAAGTGGCTGATCTTCCTTATGCAGTTCAAGGACCTTCTGGTTATGGTCCTTATTGCAGCAGGCATTATCTCATTCATCATAGGAAGCTATCGTGATGCGACGGTAATGCTTATCATTGTTCTCGTTAATGCCATTATAGGATTTACCCAGGAGTATAAAGCCGGAAAGATCCTTGAAAGCCTTCAGAAACTTATACAATCTCCTGCCAAGATAAGGGTGAACGGAGAACTTCAGCAGATATCACAGGATCTTCTTGTTCCCGGAGACATAATAATGCTGGAAGCCGGGGATAAAATACCGGCAGACACCAGGATACTGGAAGCTTTCAATTTCAGGACAAACGAGTTTTCCCTCACCGGGGAATCCACATCCCAGGAAAAAACAAGCATGATCATTACTGAAGAATGCGTTCTTGCCGATCGGGAAAACATTGCATATATGGGAACTACCGTAGCAACAGGAACAGCCCTCGGTCTTGTTGTGGAAACCGGCATGCACACTGAAATGGGCAAAATAGCAAGTATGACCTCGGAAACAACGGCAGTAAGATCACCTCTTCAGCAGGAACTTGGAATTCTCGCAAAATGGCTCACAAGCATTGTAATAGTGATCAGTATAGCTCTTTTTGGAATAGCACTATGGCAGGGATTCAGTTTCTTCATGAGCATGGTCTATGCCCTTGGTGTCGCTGTAGCGGCAGTACCCCAGGCTCTGCCAGCGCAGGTCACGGTAGCCCTTTCAGCAACAAGCAAAAGGCTTGCCGACCGCAAAGCTGTGGTCAAGAACCTTCCCTCTGTGGAAACACTGGGGTCAACCACCGTCATATGCACGGATAAAACGGGAACCCTTACCAAAAATGAAATGACAGTCACAAACCTCTGGTTCGATGGAAAAGAATATAAGATTACCGGAATAGGTTATGCCCCTGAAGGTGATATCCTCGATGAAAATGAAAAATCCCTTACACAGGAACAGATAGATGAGATTGAAATAATGATGGATGCAGCCACAATGGCATCTAATGCAGAGATCCATCCTGCAGACGATGAACACCCGGGATGGTACCCCATTGGGGATCCTACCGAAGCAGCCCTGATAACCCTTTCCACAAAGCTGGGGACCAGGAGTCCTCGGGAAGACGAAGAAAATCCGGAACTGAAGGAATTTCCCTTCGATTCAGAACGTAAACTCATGAGTTCCGTACGGCAGTTCAAAAACCGCCGGGAACTGGCCCTTAAAGGAGCGACTGACAGCGTCCTTGCCATCAGCAGATCCATCTACAGGGATGGAAAGATCCTTCCAATAACCGAAGAAGACAAAAAGTATATCCGAAACCTGAATGAAAGTTATTCGAAAAAAGCGCTTAGGGTTCTTGCCATAGCCTTCCGTCCCCTTGAAGCAAATGGAAGAGATTACACCATGGAAGAAGCAGAGAAGGATGTAGTCTTCCTGGGCCTTGTCTGTATGATCGACCCTCCCAAAGAAGGTGTCAAAGAAGCTGTTGCAAGCTGTCATGAGGCTCACATACGGATAATTATAATGACAGGAGATCATGCCATAACAGCCCAGGCCGTGGGAAAACAGATAGGCCTCTCCAGTGAAGGGGAACCTCCAGTATATACTGGTGCGGAAATGGAGAAAATGGATGATGCGAAACTGACAGAGATACTTTTAGCAACAGATTCTGTCATTTTCTCCAGGGTAGCACCTGAAGACAAGCTGCGTATAGTCAAGCTGCTTCAGGCCCAGGGAGAAGTTGTTGCCGTCACCGGAGACGGGGTCAATGACGCTCCGGCCCTCAAAAGGGCGGCAATAGGAGTAGCTATGGGAATGACAGGAACGGACGTTGCCAAAGAAGCAGCAGAGCTCATCCTTCTGGATGACAGTTTCCCCACTCTGGTTGAAGCGGTCAGGGAAGGCCGGACTATCTACAATAACCTGAAAAAGACAGTCATTGCTTCCATGACGACCAACGTGGCGGAGCTCGTGATCGTTCTCCTGGGACTTCTGGGAGTCGCTCTCTGGAATTGGCCAATACCTATCCTGGCAATACAGATACTTGCCATAGACCTCCTGGCCGAAGTTATGCCCCTTACATTTCTGACATTTGATCCACCGACTGAAGGAATAATGCATGAGCCCCCTCGTGATCTCAATGCACATATAATGAACCTTTCCAGCTCCCTTGAGGTGTTATTCCTTGGAACCCTTATCGGCATCCTTGCCTTTGGAAATTTCGGATTTTTCATGTCCAGGACAGGAATAACCCTTTCCCCGGATGCCATGGGAACAATAAATTTCGCAAAGGCGACCACTCTTACATACCTTACTGTGGCATACTGTCAGTTCGTCAACATATTTTCGAGACGCTACGAACTCAACACCATCTTCAGCCGCAATTTCTTCAGCAACAGGGTCCTTGTAGGCTCCGTTATTTTTTCCATCTTCATGGTATATCTCGGGACCAATGTTCCCTTTGTAAGGTCATTCCTTTATTTTTCGCCTCCTTCCATAAAGGACTTCATGTACGTTCTTGGCGCTGGAGCTATATTCCTGGGAACCTTCGAAGCCCTGAAACTTATGAAAAGAATGGGTTACAGTATTTCTGCAAAAAAATAAATCATGACAGATAAACAGGACCTTTCATGTCTTCAATAAAAAAGGCCGGGTCCCCAATAAGAGGTCCGGCCTTCTTTGTACTTATATTCTTTAAAACAGGAAGCTAATCCTGGGGTTCCCAGGTTTCTCCACAGCGGTCAAGAATATACTGCCAGCCAGTCTCGATATCCGCCTGGGCCTGCTCAAGAAGAGCCTTTGATTTCTCTCCCTTGAAAAGATGGGAATAACGTCCCTGGGGTTTCAGGAATTCTTCAACCGGTACACGCTTTTTGGGCTTATAGGAAAGCTTCCATTCCCCGTCGATAACTTCATAGACAGGCCAGAATCTTGTATCTGCTGCTTTTTTGCATATTTCTCCCTGAAGAGCCGGGTCGATCCTCCAGAAGAGAACGCAGGGAACCAGAATGTTAACAAAGGCTGGTCCCGGTGTTTCTATGGCCCTTTTTATCTTGTTGGCTACATCCATGTGGTTGTAGAGGGTGGTCTGGGCAACATAGGGTATATGATGGGCTGCTGCTATGCTCGTAAGATCCTTGGGTTTCTGAAGTTTTCCGGGGATGACGCTGCCTGCCGGAGTAGTTGTAGCATTTGCTCCCCTTGGGGTTGCACTGCTCCTCTGAGCTCCGGTATTCATATATCCCTGGTTGTTGTAGCAGATGTAGGTAAAATCATGACCTCTCTCAAGGGCTCCGGAAAGGGACTGAAGACCGATATCATAGGTCCCCCCGTCGCCGCCGAAGGCGACGAACTTGATATCCTTATCGATCTTACCCTTTTTCTTCAATACCTGGTAAGCGGCCTCTACTCCTGAAACCCCGGCACCGGCATTTTCAAAAGCGGTGTGGATCCATGGCACACGCCAGGCGCTGAAAGGATATACAGTTGTAGAAACCTCAAGGCATCCGGTAGCGTTTACCACCACAAGGGGGGAATCCACTCCCATCAGTCCCTGGTGGACTGCCGTCGGGGCTCCACATCCGGGACACATGCGATGACCCTGTGTCATAGGGCTTTTTTTGTTCAGAACATCTTTTATCTTTATACTCATCTTCATTACCTCCCTATTCGAGAAGGCCGATGTAGCGCTCTTCGGGCGAGATCTTGCCATTTATGAGGTCCATAAAGATGTCCTCGGCATACTGGGGGAAGAAATCTCTTCCGCCAAGGCCGTAGATACAGCTGTTGGTCGGGATCATTTCGCCTGTAGCGTAAAGGGCACTCCTTACCTCCGCAACAAGAGGGGCGGTACCGCCTAAGCTGAGACATCTGTCAAGAACTGCTACGGATTTTTTACCCTTAAGTGCAGCTGCTACTGCCTCTTTGGGGAAGGGACGGAACATGCGGATCCTCAGGCAGCCTACCTTGTGACCTTTATCGCGCATTTCATCCACTACATCCTTGACGGCTCCGGATGCTGAAGACATTATGACGATCACATGGTCTGCATCCTCCGTCTTGTAGCAGTCGATCATGGGATAATAACGGCCCGATATTGCCTCATATTCCCTTGCTATTCCATCGTAGAGTTCGAGAGCCTTTTTATTGGCTTCGATCTGCTGGCGTTTGATCTCAAAATAATACTCAGACATGGCGAAGGATCCATAAGATACAGGATTATCAACGTCAAGGAGCGAATTGAGGGGCTCCCTTTCGCCTACAAAATTTCTGACTGTATCATCATCAAGGTATTCAACGGGTTCAAAACCATGGCTGGTGATGAAACCATCCTGGCAGACAAATACAGGTGTAAGGACATCATTGTTCTCGCTCAGTCTGACTGCCATAATGGCGGAATCATAGGCTTCCTGGGCATCTTCGCAGTAAAGGTGGATCCATCCCAGATCGCGCTGGCCCATGCTGTCGCTGTGGTCACAGTGAATGTTTATCGGAGCACCCACACTCCTGTTGACAAGACCGAAAACGATGGGGGTCCTGAAACAGCCTGCGATGGGGAATATCTCGTGCATAAGGGCTACTCCATTCGCACTGGATGCGGTCATTACTCGGGCACCGGCGGCTGAAGCTGTTACACAGGCAGTGATGGCAGAGTGTTCACTCTCTACGGTTACAAAGTTGGTCTCAACTTTACCGTTGGCCACAAATTCGGCAAACTTCATTATTATATCTGTCGAAGGAGTTATGGGATATGCTGCAACAACGTCCGGATTGATCTGGCGCATTGCCTCGGCAAAAGCCCAGTTTCCTGATGTAATTTCTTTACGTGGCATCTTCTTTTGCTCCCTTCTACGCGAAGTCGGCCTCTGGCCGCATCTCTATCGCCTTTTTGGGGCATACGTGTGCACATATACCGCAGCCCTTGCAGTAGAAGTAGTCGATACCCGTAACCTTACCGTTCTCATCGGTAGTGATGGAACGGTCCGGGCACTGTACCCAGCAGAGCATGCATGAAATGCACTCCTCTTCATTCCATACGGGACGAATGCTTCTCCACTGGCCTGTCTCCACATTCTCGGCTGAAGCTCCGTAGGCGATGCCCCCCATGGGAACATCCTGCCATTTTTTCGGCTTGCCCACATCTTTCATTTCTTTCCAGTTCCTGCAGTCGCTCATCCGATCTGCACCTCCTCGTAACCCCTCTGGATAGCCCGAAGATTGGCAGACAGGATCTTCTCTGGCAATTTAGACATCTTGTGTGAGAAGTGATCCACAAATGCCTGGATGGGAACCTCTGTAAATATCTGGGCAAAGGTCCCAAGCATGGGAGCATTGGGACGGTTCTGACCAAACTCCTCCAGGGTGATCTTTGTCGCATCAATGGTTATGACCTTGACTGCATCAGACAGGCAAAGTTTTTTCTTGATATCCGCTGGCGACATGGGTGTATTGATAAGGTAGACCGTATCCTCATCGCATCCCTCGGTTGGACGGGCTGCATCGAGAAGGGTCGGGTCAATTACGGCCACCACGTTAGGGTTCTGTACTCCGCAACGCTTGCGGATAGGCTGATCGGATACCCTGTTGTAGGCCTTCATGGGAGCTCCCTGGCGCTCTGCTCCATATTCCGGAAATGACTGGACGAATTTTCCGGCCTCGAACAACACCTCGGAGAGAATGGCCGAACCTGACTTGGCTCCCTGACCTCCTCTTCCGTGCCACCGAATCTCAATGGCCTGAGGCATTACTGCATCAACTCCTTTCAAAATAACTGCACCGTTTCCTTATATACCATTACCCGTATAAGAATAAACACGGGAACAAGTTTAGTACGGGGTATCAAGAGAGTCAACTTTTATTTCAAAAAGAGATTTAAGGTACGGGGAAACCCCTTAGCGACAGGAAAAAAAGGAATCCTGTCCATTGAATTAGGCTGTTAAAATGATGTAGAATTCTATTATGTCGAATCCAGAGATATTATCTGCAATTATCTTTATAGGAGTAGCATCCATTACACCCGGCCCGAATAACATAGCCTGTGCTTCCATGGGACTTGTCTTCGGTTATGGAAAGACGCTGCCATTCATCTCAGGTATTCTCACAGGTTTTTTCGGAATAATGCTCTTCTGCGGAAGCATGTCTACTGCAGTCCTGAATATTTTACCCTCCCTTTCATCATGGGTAAGGTGGGCAGGGTGTCTTTACATTCTCTGGCTCGCCTGGCTGACCTGCAGGGCCAGCTATTCCTTCGAAGAGGGAAAGGAAGTAACCAGGCTTGGCTTCGGAAGGGGAATACTGCTCCAGTTCCTCAATCCGAAACTGATGTTCTACGGGATAACCCTCTTCAGCGCGTTCCTGGCCTCAATTGCCGGCAATATCTCACTGGTACTCATCTGGACAGTTGGTGTCACAATATCAGCCTTTTTCACCCTTTCCCTCTGGGCACTGTTTGGAACAGCACTGAAACGGTACATTACCAACCCAAGGCTCAAGAAATATATAAATATCTTTCTAAGTCTGCTTCTTGTCTATACTGCCATAAGCCTTCTCCTGATGAAGGGATAGCGACAATACTATTTGTTATTATCTGTTTGAGCCCTTGTCCTTTGCTTTCATAACCGATTTGCACATTTTGCCGAATTCTTTATCCTTTCGGCGCTTTTCATAGTATGACATCTCATTCCGGGCAGATTCCTTTCTGATCTTGAGATAATTTTCGTATCGCTCCCGTGAAAGAGTGCCTTCTTTCAGCGCAGCCAGAACAGCACATCCCTTTTCCGTGATATGAGTACAGTCCTTGAATCTGCATTCAAGGGCTAATTCAGATATCTCCCCAAACGTCCCGCATATTCCATACTGCCCGCCGATCGAAGCTAACTCCCTCATCCCCGGGGTATCTATAAGCATTGCTCCACTGGCAAGGATTATCAGCTGTCTTCTTGTCGTAGTATGTTTCCCTTTATGATCCTTATCCCGAACTTCGCGGGTCTCAAATCTGTCCTCTCCAACAAGACAGTTGATCAAAGAGGTCTTTCCAACTCCGGAGGAACCCAGCAGACAATATGTCCTGCCTGAAACCATAAGTTCCCTGATCTCTTTCAATCCATCTCCGCTCAGGTTACTGAATATCAAGGTCTTAAGATCCGGCATCAGGATTCTTATCTCTTCCATTCGTTCTTCGATCTGAAGATCGGTCAGGAGATCACTCTTGCTGAAAAGCACCACTGGAGTGATATTCCCTTCATTAACAGCAACAATGTAACGTTCCAGACGGCGGGGATTGTAGTTCTCATCAAGAGACTGGACTACAAAAGCCGTGTCGATATTTGCTCCGATAAGCTGGTAGTCTGTTCGTTTTCCGGCAACTTTCCTTTTAAGCAGACTTTTTCTTGGAAAAAGCTCCTGTATTATTGCAAGATCCTCACTACAGATCTGGATATTTACCCAGTCTCCCACCGTTGGAAAATCCAGGGAGTTTTCGACATTGAACCTGAATCTGCCGGAAAGCTCTCCTTTCATTTCCTTTTTTCCATTACTGATCACAAATTGTTCCTTGTTTACTGCAATTATCCGGGCAGGAACAAAGGGTTGCTCATTTCTGTATTCTGAGCTGCATCTGGAAAAATCATTAAATCCAAGTTTGTCAAGGCACATCTTCACTACCTCCAAAAATGTAAATAACCTTTGAGCTTCTTACGGTTTTTTTACCATTTTGTCCCCTGGGATTAATATACCATCCTGGCAAGGCAGTGCGGATGCATTTACAATAGAGACTCAGTGGAAAAACTTCGGTGAAGGATATTTCAGGAAAGATTTTCAGACCAGGTGAGTATTCAGTATAATTATTGTAAAGACGGGGAGGTTCCGGAATGAATTATGAAAAAGTGATCATGGAAACCCTGCAAGATCATGTCGCCCGTATAACTCTCAACAGGCCAGAAAGCCTCAACACCTTCGACGGCCGGATGGCCCGGGAACTGGACAATGCCCTTCAGGAATTTGATCTGGACAGAGATGTTCGTGTAATTATAGTCAGAGGATCAGGAAAAGTCTTCTGCGCCGGTATCGACGTTAAGGAGCTTTCCGGCAAGAACGCCATGGAGTACCGGGAATGGGTTGAAAAAATGGAGAAACCCTTTATAACCATATCAAAAATGAGAACACCCGTAATAGCCCAGGTTCATGGTGTGGCTGCAGCAAACGGAATGGGCCTTCTAGCTGCAGCAGATCTCGCCATTGTTTCTGAAGATGCCCGAATGGGTCTGACCGCCATAAAAGTGGGTCTTAACTGTGTAGGGCCGGTGGTTGCAGTTGCCAGATCTGTAGGACGAAAGAAAGCCCTGGAAATGCTCCTCTACGGTGACCTGATATCCGCATCGGAAGCCCTTGCCCTTGGACTGATAAACAGGGTTGTCCCTCTGGATCAACTGGACGAAGAAACAGTTACCTGGGCCGCAGCCCTGGCTCAGAAAAGCCCCATAGCAGTGCGTATGGCCAAAGAGGCATTCTATGCCTCTGAAGATATGGATTATGAAAAACAGTTCGCCTATATGAACGAAATATTTGCCCGGTTATGTACCACCGAAGACGCAAAAGAAGGGGTAGCAGCCTTTCTTGAAAAAAGGAAACCCGAGTGGAAGGAAAGATAGCATCTTCCGTCCATGTTTCAGGATATTCAAACCCGATAAGATAGAGATAGAGGAGAATGGATCAGATGATAAATTTCAGCAATGAAAAATGTACCAGTTGCGGTCTATGTAAACTGGTATGCCCTGCAGGGATAATCATTCAGGAAGGAGACAATGTTCCTTTTGTTAAAGAAGAATCCTTGAATACCTGCAGGAAATGCGGTCATTGCGAGGCATTCTGCCCGACAGGAGCTGTCTCGTCAAGCTATGAGGGGGAATACTCTGCTCTGTGGGGCAAAAGTATCTCCAGAGTCAGACCGCAGCAGCTTAAGGATCATCTTTATGCAAGAAGAACTATAAGGCTTTTCCAGGAAAAACTTGTCGAACCGGAGAAACTGGAGGAGATAATGGATACTGTCCGTTATTCTCCTTCCGGAAGCAATCGACAGCCGGTGAAGTGGATAATTCTGAATGGTCCTGAAAAGGTACAGAATATCGGAGCCAGAGTGGCATCCTGGATGGGACACGCAGCTGAAAGGGACAGGGAAAACCCCTATACTCCTTTCTTCAGGACTGCTGCAAGAGCCTTTAAGGAAGGCAAGGATCTTATAACCCGTAAAGCTCCCCAGATGATCCTCTCCATAGTTCCTTCGGGTAACATACTTGCCCAGACCGATTCGACCATAGCCCTTTCCTGGTTCGAAATACTTTCCCAATCTTACGGTATCGGTACCTGCTGGCTGGGACTGGTAAAAATGGCTGTTACTAACGATCCTTCCATACTCGAGGATCTGAAAATACCTGAAGGTTATGAACTTGGATACTCCATGGCCTTCGGTTATGCGAAATATCCCGCCAGGACGATTCCCAAACGGAATAAGGCTGATATAACCTGGATATAAAAGATCATCCTGATAATAAACGAAGGCAGGCCTTTGAATGAAAGGCCTGCCTTCTTGTTGTTTAAAATGATATTTTTATCAAGATATCCGTTTTTGTATAACCGGATATCAGGTAATTTCAAGGGTCCGCTGTCATAAATCTCCCGCCAGTTCTTTCAGGGCATCGCCGGTAACACGGTTGATCAGCAGTTCATCCATTCCTTTTGCCCCAATGGATCGATAAAATTCAATAGCCGGTGTATTGTAGGTCAGAACACACCATTCAAAGCGTCTGCAGTCTCTTTCAAGGGCAACCCTCGCCAGGTACTGCAGTAATGTTTTCCCCATTCCCCTTCCTCTCATTTCAGGCCTTACATATAGATCTTCCAGATATAGGCCCGGCCTGCCGAAGAAAGTTGAAAAATTATGGAAATAAAGGGCAAAACCTACAGGAACACCATCCATGCATCCAAAGACGACCTCGGCATAGCTCTTTGTTCCGAAGAGAAACTCTTCAAGTATCTCCTCCGAAGCTACCACCTCATCACCCAGTCCCTCATAATCTGCAAGCTCCTGGATAAAAGCAAGAATCTGGGGAACATCCTTCACGGTACATCGCCTTATGGTAAATCCTTCAATCTTTGTCCTGATCTCCAATTCATTCACCCCGGATATTTTTAATTGTGTTTATCTGGAGTACATGATCTTCCATGTCTGCCATATCATGACTCCTGCATCTCTTCATCGGAAAGATAATCCACTCCGGCCAGGGATTCGATGTGATGACGGAGTTCATGAAGTATGGTATCCTCTATTTCCTCAACCCACTCCTCAACAGACGCACCCTCCAGGTCATCTGCAAAAGAACCGTAGTAAAGAAGGATCCTTTTACCCATGGCGGGATCCTCGATATACTCCCCCATTACAAGGCAGTCATCCTCTTCTTTTTTCTCATCAAGGACAAGGATCCCTCCATTAAGCTGTTTAAAAAGATCCACGGGCAGATCTTCAACAATGTCATTAGCTTTTTTACGGAAAATATCAGGATTCATTAAGATACTCCTTAAAAAGGTTTGTCTGCATTATATTACAGTCACGAAAAAAACTGTTAACTCCCTTAAAACTGAAAGAACCGGTTGAGTTGCCTGAACGGCTATTATTATTTATTCTCAGATCATCCTCAAAGTACTATCGACAGAACCGGGGTAATAAAAGCCCAAATGGTAAAATTAAATAAAGGTGGTCATTTCTTCCAGCTTCTTCTTCTTAATAACAGGCACTTCCGTGTCTTCCGCCGGATAACCTGTAACAAGGATCATAAAGGGCTGTTCATGGGAAGGGCGGGAGAGCATATCATTCAGGAATCTTGTATCACCCGGGGTATAAGTCAAAGAGACCAGCCCTGCCTCATGTATGGCTGAAATGAGCATACCGGTGGCAAGGCCTACTGATTGTGTTACATAATAATGTGGTATTTTTTCACCCTCGGGAGAAATCCCGTAGGGTTGGGCAAAAATAGCGATCAAATAAGGAGCTGTTTCCAGAAATGGTTTCTGTGCATTAGTTCCCAGATGTTCCAAAGCCTTACCCCACGCCTGCTCGGCCTGTTTGCGATAAAACTCCCGCTCGACTTTCTCGCAAGCATGCCGGATCTGTTTTTTCATGGCCTTGTCAGAAACTGCCACAAAATGCCAGGGCTGCATATTTGCCCCGCTTGGAGCAGTAGATGCTGTCAGCAGGCAGTTTTCAATAACTTCCCTTGGTACATCACGATCGGAAAAGTGACGAACAGACCTTCGGCGTTTCATATTTTCATAGAAAAGACGTGATCGTTCCTTCATTTCATCCGGAGAATACTCCTGGTACCCTGATAATGGGCAAAATCCTCTCTCCTGTGTACTCATCAATCCTCATTCTCCTTCTCTCTGAAATTGTGTGTCATTATATAAAGCAAACATGGATGCCGCAAACTGCATAAGTAAAGAAAAGACAGACCACGAACCTGAGTATTATGTGTAAAATTCACGGTTCACAGACATACCAGTTATGCCAGGGGTTAACAGGGATCACTCTGACATTCCTGAAACAGATCCCCATCTCATCCGGAACAGCATTGATAAATTCGTTATAATGACTCCCCTCAAGAGCTTCAATAAATGAAATGATCAGGTTGAATCTGGTACTGAAATCATGAAAGACAACCAGTTTTTCCGCAACTCTGGATGATTCTCTGTACAGGATAATCCTTTCTTCCTTTGTAAGGCCATGGGCAAGGTATGCAGCAGTAATGATCTTAAAGCTGTTATCTGCAAAGGGTAACTTCTCAAGAATATCCAGTTCAATGCAGTCAAGACCGTTTTGTAAACATTGTCTGATCATACCCGGAGCAGCATCTGCAGCAAGGACTTTAAACCCTGCTTTCTGCCAGCTGAATGCGAATGCTCCGGTACCGCACCCCAGGTCAAGGAGACATCCCTCTCTTTCTGAAGTTAATTGCGGTAAATGTTTTTTTATTATCTTTGAATAATAAAGAACCTGGAATTTAAAGAAAGACTGATAGATAGGAGCGATCAGATGAAACTTTCTGACATGTCCTTTCATGACCCTATCCTCTCTCTTTTCCTATCCCCGGATCAGAGGATCCCTTCTGTTTAATGTACACACCCTTGAACCAGGTAGAAAATTGATTTTATTACAGCTGACGTTTTTATATTACATGTTATACCACCACATCAGAATTATGACTCTTCTTTAAGTTGATGATATGATAAATCAAGTAGCATTTTAAACTTCAGGAGGGATCTCTATGGCAAAGGTTTTTGAAAGTGCAATTATCTGTGCCCCGGTTGACAGGGTCTGGGATGTGGTAAGGGATTTCAACGGCCTGCCTGCCTGGCATCCTGCAATAGCAAAAAGCGAGATCGAAGATAACAGACCAGCCGATTCTGTTGGCTGTATACGCAATTTTTTTCTTGTGAACGGGGATAACATAAGAGAAAAGCTGCTGGCACTGGATGATGTAAATTATCGATGTGATTACACCATTCTCAAGTCCGGCATGGCTCTTACCAATTATCACGCCGTTTTATCTCTCATACCTGTAACAGAAGAAGACACTACCCTGGCAATATGGTCTGCAGAATTCGATACGGCACCAGAAAATGAAGAAGCACTTGTTGAAACCGTCGGAAAGGGTGTTTTCCTCGGGGGATTGCTGGCCCTTAAGAAGCTTTTTTCATAGGTGTCATTTTTCTTTCAGGGAAGATGTTCATCTGAAAAGGAAAAGATCAGGGCGCCCCTGTAATACCTGGGCGCCCTGATCTTTAAGTGCTATTCTCCAATTCAGAAAAAATCCTTTTCTTTAAAAGGTCCCGATCATTTTTGCCGGCAGCCAGGTTATGATACCGGGGAATACGGCACACAGTGTCAGTACAACCATAATGATCAGGATGAAAGGAATTACACCTCTTATTATGTCCCCTATGGTAACACCAAGTTCCGGAGGGGCCGTGCCTTTAAGGACAAAGATCGACATGGCCATAGGGGGTGTCTGGAAGGCCATCTGCAGGTTTATACATACCATCATCCCCGCCCAGAGGGGATCAAAACCCAGAGCTACTATAATGGGAGAGAAGATGGGAACAACTATGAAAACTATCCCTATCCATTCGATGAACATGCCGAGCATGAACACTATTGCCATGATCACGAAAAAGGACATCCATCTCCCTCCTGGAACGGAGAGGATAAAATCAGCGACCACATCCCCTGCCCCCGCACTCATGAAGATCCCTACATATGCATAACACAATGCTGCGATCATAACAACAAAGGCACTTACCCGCATGGTTTGGAGAGATGCCTCCCGGATAAGATTCCAGGTGAATTTCCTGTAGCCTATTGCCAGGAGTATCGCCGCGGAACATCCTATAGCCGCCGCCTCCGTGGGTGGAGCTATACCAGCAAATATGGTCCCCAGAACAGCCACTATCAGTAGCAGAGGAGGAACAAGGGATACCAGAAGTCGGATAAGCTTTTTGGAGGAAAAGGGAGTGATCTGCTCTTCCGGAATCGCCGGTCCTATGGCCGGATTCAGGGCACACCGAATAACGACGTAGGTAATATAGAACGCAGAAAGAAGGAGCCCGGGGAAAACGGCGCCCATGAACATCTGACCGATGGAAAGCCCCGCCTGAGGGGCATAGACCACAAGCATTATACTGGGCGGGATGAGGATACCAAGAGTGCCTGCGGCAACTATGGAACCGGAAGCAAGGGCTTTATCATAACCACGGGAGATCATAGGGTTAAGGGCAATAAGGGTAAGAATGGTTACCGATGCAGCTATTACGCCAAGGCAGGCTGCAAGGATGGTTCCAAAGATTATAGTTACCACTGCCAATCCTCCACGAAGCCTTCCAAGAGCTTCATAAAGACACTCGTAAAGATCTTTTGTGACCCCTGAATGTTGCAATATAACCCCCATGAAGGTGAATAAAGGCACCGCCAGATATGGGTAATTCAGTGAAAGACCGTAAAACCTGCTGTAAAGGATGTGGAACGTAGTAGTGGGGCCAAAAACGAGAAGACCCACAAAGAAAGCTACGCTCCCGATCACAAAAGCGATGGGAAACCCCGTCATGACAAGGAACAGGACTCCACCCAGCATTAAGATAGTAACAAGCTCAGGGCTAAGTTCAATCAAGAGTCTCACCCCTTATCACAAAATAGAGATCCCTGATAAAATTGGCTGCCCCCTGAAGGATGAGCAAGAAAAGACCGATCGCGAAAATTGTGCGGTAGGGACCTGCCGGCGGATACCAGAAACTGTTAAAGAACACTTCCTTGATCTTCCATGCCCGTACTGCCCATGTGAAGGCAAGCTTGAACATGATTATCATAAGGGGGAAGAAAAAAAGAAGTGAGCATATAACATTCATGAACGCTTTTTTACGGGGAGAAAGCATGTTGAAGAAAAGGTCCACCCGCGTATGGGCATCGTGGAGATAGTCATAGGAGGCACCCAGTAAATAAAGGGTGCCTCCTGACATGCACAGAACATCATATGCCCAGATGGTTGGAGCATTGAAAAAGTGCCGGGCAACAGTTTCGTAAGTTCCTGCAAGCACAAGGAGAAGGGCGAACCATTTCCCCACAGAACCGGATAATTCGCTGATCGAATCAATTATTCCAAGTATGCGTTTTAAGCCAGACATGTTTTTCTCCTTGAGCCAGACTGCTTCCGCAGTTATTTAACGGATCTGTAGGCTTCTCCGTATTCTTTCATCGAATAGTAGATCTCACCGAAAATCGGACCCTCTTTTGCAGATTTTTCCTCGTAGAACTTGTCCGCCTCGATCAGGAGAGCATCTTCGATCTCCTTGGGAACCTTCAGGACCTCGCAACCGGCTTCCCTGAACTTGTCAACAGCCTTGATGGATTCGTATACCAGATATTCATGCTGGGCCTGGGTAAACCTGTCTACTGTGGTCTGGACAAGAAGCTTGAGGTCTTCAGGAAGAGCCTCCCAGGCGGATTTGCTCACGAAGAATACCTGGGGATCGCTTGGAGCACGGGTGGGAGAAATATAAACGTACTTGGCAACTTCATTGAAATGCATGTTCCAGTTGGATGCAAGGGTTGAATATTCGAAAGCGTCGATGGTTCCTCTCTTCATGGCCTCATAGAGTTCTCCACCCGGGATAATTACGGTGGCAGCTCCCATTCTCTTCAGGATCTCGCCGCCATCGCCCATACAGCGTGCTTTGAGGGATTTGAGATCATCCAGGGTTTCAAGTTTCTTCTTTGAGTGGAAGAAAACCTCTTCGGGAAGGGGAGAAAGAGCTCCAGGGAAGGTAAGAGCATCGTACCCGCCCATCATCTTGTTCATGAGATCTGCACCGCCGCCATAGTTGAACCATGTACGAAGGGCCTCTCCTGCAAGAGCTCCGGGTCTTGAGCTTATAAGCCCCGCCGCTGACCACTTGTCAAGGTTGTACATGGGGCAGGTGTAACACATCTGCAGAGCTCCTTCGTTAACAGCATCAAGCTCCTTGTAGGCAGGGACTATTGAGCCACCCACAAAGGGCTTTATCTCCATGCGGCCGCCAGAAGCCTTGGTAATGGCCTTGCAGCACTCGTCATGGAAGATCTGGGAAGGATCAGAAGCAGGACCATGGCCTGAAGATTTCCATACTATCTTCTTTGGAGCATCTGCAGCCTCCGCGAACTGGCCTGGCATCATTGCCCCCAGGACAAAAGCAGAAACAAGCAATACAAGAAACACATTTCTGAACACCTTCATCGTTTAACCCCCTTTTTATTGTGTCTCTCAGGAAACACACAGAAACAGATATCTGCATGCTTCTGCGAAACCGGAAAACTACTCGAGGAACAGTGAAGTGCCGGTTATATTATGGAGAAACCGTTTATTCGTCTCCTTCAGAAAGGACATCGCCTCCTCTCCGGTACAGTGGGATACCGCGACAATACAGGTTTCAGGATCATCAAGATACTCCAGAGACCTGTCAAGACTTCCTCCCTTTGACTCCACCAGGTGGGTCCCACCAAGCACCGCATAAATTGGCTTTCCAAGACGTTTTTTTACGGTGTCCAGCATGTTCCGCATTCCAGGATGGGAACATCCGAGCAGAACTGCCAATCCCCTGGATGTTTCAATGGCAAGGAGTATCTCATCATCAAAGTTATCCTGTACGAACATGTCATCCTTACGGATCAGAAACCTGGAATTGACCTTTTCATCATCCTGAAAACGGGAAAAACATGAAAGGATAAAAACACCTGGAAGAATTTCCTCAACCTTCCTGGTTGAGTAAGCCCAGGAAATACGTTGTTCTCTAAGAAAGGTTTCATCGAAATTGTTGCCGAGAAAATCATAGGCACCGTTACGGAGAGCATATTTTTCGTCAAAAAAACCCCGCCCCACTCTCAACCTGAAAGAACTGGTTCGATCAGCAATATGGCGGAATCCCCCTGAATGGTCGTAGTGTCCGTGGCTTATAACAACATATTCAAGATCCGAAAGATCTATTCTCATCTGGGTGGCATTTCTGAGGAAGGCATCAGACTGACCTGTATCGAACAGTAGCTTATGGCCGTCTTTTTCGATATAGAAGGAGATACCGTGTTCGTTGATAAGTGCGTGGTGCTCCCCCGCTGTATTTTCAACCAGCGTAGTAATCCTGAGCATATTAACACCTCCCGGGTGTGTCTAAAGCATGGATCACCGGTTCACCTGCAGCTCCATATTCGGTTTATTCTGAAAAACACCCCTTCCGCAGAGCGGAATTGGCCTGTAATATCATTATTCTGAAGTGGCAGCGGTCTGAACTAAGAACCTGTTGTCTTATAAAATTCATTTTCACACTCCCCGGGTTATTCTGTCAAGTTGATAAAGATTATCATTCATAGAATAGCTGGTGATCTTGCCAGACAGTTCTGGGATACATTTTTATATTTTTCTTTCCTGTAGATCCACTAAAGAAGCAACAGGAACAGGCCAGTTGTCATTTAAACCTGAACGTGTGTACTCAAAGCCTGGCTCTATTGTTTTATTTCACTCCATAACACCAGTCATGTATATCGATGAAATATTTCAGTAACTGCTAGAATAGTTCAAGAGAAACATGAAATCTCTAACACTCGGGAGGTTGTATCGTGGACAGAATGAAGATCTTCGTCTCAGGAACCACTGGAAATGTTGGAAGATGCATTACAAAGACCATAATAGAGAGCGATAAATATCAGATTGCAGGCGGTTACTGTTCCGATACCGGTCTGGATATCGCTGCTGCTGCCGGTCTGGAACCCATCGGCATGTATTGTAATTCAGACCTGGAATATGCTATGGACCAGTTAAAACCCGATATGGTAATCGATTTCACTTCCGCCAGGATCATAATGGATAACATGAGGATATACGCCAGGAACAGGATCAATGCAGTAATAGGGACTACCGGTTTTGACGATGAAATGATGGATGAAGTCCATACACTTGCAGAAGAGGCAGGTACAAGGTGGGCGATCATCTCCAACTTCGGGCTGGGAATGAACTTCGTTATGGACTTCCTCAAGAAAGTGAGCGTATATTACCCCCATGTAAGCATCATCGACCGTCATCACTCAAAAATGGCCAATGCTCCCAGCGGGACTGCCATGTCCATTGCAGAATCCGCTGCCCATGGGGAATCCGGTAATGTAAGAAGCATGGAAGTTCTACCCCATGTCCTTGGAGGAAGTGCAGGTAGAGTACAGATTCTTTCCCAGAGGATGCCCTACCCCGGCCCTTACTCGGAACACGAGATAACCCTTGGACGGACTGACGAGATCATCAGGATCAACGTTCAGGATTTTTCAAGCGAAGTATATCTCCCTGGAATTTTCCTGGCAGTGGATGCAATAGGTAAATTTCCTCCCGGAACCATCATAACAAACCTGGCGGATCTGCAGGAATAGTCCTTCAGGGTAAAACATAAGAAGATGGGCAGTAGTCTTTCCAATGACTCCTGCCCATCTTCTGAACATTAACATTGCATGTCCGTACAAGCTTTTAACATCTCTCAAGTTTCATCAGTTTTACTCTGGGAAAAGGTGTTCTAATTATTGGTTGAAAATATGTTCTTCTGTGCTTTTGTGTTTACCTTGAGCTCAAAAATATCCGGTCTCGAATAATGGCCGGCTGTATCCATTA
The DNA here is from genome assembly GCA_963666205.1 of Synergistales bacterium. GTDB lineage: Bacteria > Synergistota > Synergistia > Synergistales > JAFGMB01 > JAENYO01. Next base: position 2,153,606 of record OY762654.1, on the reverse strand, counting down.
GAAGATGCCCTTCCAATATCTCCTGAAGATCCAGCGATGCTGTAATGATTTCACATTTCTCAAAAACAGGCTCGGTTACATAATTGGAATCCGGCCTGATGAATGTACTTCCACCATTCTGGAGCATTTCATCCTCTTCTCCTTCAATTGCTGCAAGGACCTCCCTTGCACATGGATCAGGATCTTTAAGGGAATCAAAACCGCTGAGAACATCCTTTTTGGTTAGAACTGTACCAGCAGCAGCCACAAAGCACTGTCCTTCAAAAGCATAATGACGGCTTGCCACCTGGTGAAGGTCCTTTACAGATGGCCACTGGGAAATGTGCAGAACCTCTCCCTGCTCATGCATGGCGAGCCTGGCAGAAGGCATCCAGTGCTCCCAGCAGATCAATCCCCCCATATTTCCAAACTCGGTTTCAACGGCAGAAAGAGTGCTTCCGTCAGCCATTCCCCATATGAGTTTTTCTGTGAAGGTGGGCATCAGTTTCCTGTGCAGGGAGTAGGTCTCGCCATCCGGCTTTAAATAAAGCATGGTGTTAAAGAGCGTATTGCCAACCAATTCGTGACATCCCATAACAACGTAGACCTTGTTATCTCCCGCTATCTTAATTAACCTTTCGAAATGGGGCCCAGGTATGGTCAGTGAATTATTTACCAGGGCTCTGTAGAGTTTTTTAGTGGGTTCATTTCCCCACAGTGCGACTCCCGGAGAACTGTCCAGCCATACGGGATACCCCGGCAGCCAGGTTTCGGGAAACACTACCACCTGCGCACCATCCCCAGCTGCTTCAGCAATAAGGCCTGAAGCCTTATCGATACTTGCCTCAAGGTTCATATACACCGGGGGATACTGAATGATAGAGGCTCTCAGTTCCTTCTGCATAATTTTCATCAAAACCTGATCCCTCCTCCGGAAATTATCATCTTAATTTAATGAATCTGCAGACCTGTTAATTATATACGATGTATCCAGGGGTTTTTATACAAAATCAGAAGCAGAAAACTCAATCTGGAACTACAGAAAGGCTCACGCAAAACGTGATCATTTTTTGCTTCATCTTATCTGATGGAATACGAGATTTGCCTCCTGGTAGCCCTTTTCGATCAGATCATCCATCTGATCGACGTCAACCATATTAAAAGATGAAAGATCAGGTTCTACGAGAATATCTGCCTGTTCTGTCTGGAGCTTCGTCGCTGTCTTCAATGTGAAATCAAAGGATCTTAATAATACTTCAACTATATTGCGGGGTTTTTTAAAGGTATGTTTAGAATTCAGATCAACACCGATGATCAGATCGGCACCCATATCCTTCAGTGTAGTTACCGGAACATTTTCCACAATACCACCGTCAACAAGGATTTTTCCGTTTACCTCAACAGGCACGAAGATACCTGGAATGCATGTACTCGCCATCACAGCAGTAGCAACACTTCCCTTTTTCAAGACAACTTTTTCTCCAGTCGAGATATCCGTCGCCACCATAGCAAGGGGAATAAGGGCTTCATCAAAGCTTACATCTCCCATATTTTCTATTATGATTCTGCCCAGTTTCTTGTTCGAGAGCAATCCAAATTGCGAAAGGGAGATCCCCGAAATATCCAGCCAGTTCAGGTCTTTCAATACCTCTGTAATTTCTTCCCACCCCTTGCCAAAGGCCAGAAAGGCTGAGATCAAAGCTCCAATACTCGTCCCTGCGACATAACTTACAGGGATATCAGACTCTTCGAGTGCTTTTAACACCCCTATATGAGCGGCACCAAGAACAGCACCGCCCCCGAGAGCCAATCCGATTTTTTCATTTTCTCCATATTTTTTCATTCAGATTTCTTCTCCATATCAGATTTTTTCAGGAGTAACATAGAGTGGTATACACTCAAACCAGAGAATATAAGCTACTAATCCAAACTCCATCTTATACCTTTTAAAGCTCCCGGGGCTATCAGGAAAAGCAATTTCATCCGAAGATAAAATGGAGGCAGATCTCAACTGTTGTAATGACTTGACTTTCCAGCCCTGGTTTGATTATTCTCATCTGATGTATTCGAGTCATATACACAATATAAATTATGGATCGGGATGACAACAGATGAAGGATAATGAATTGCAGGAACACCCCGAAGGGGGCAGATTCAAACAGGTTTATCGCTCCGAGACAAAAGTGATTGAAGGCACAAGAGAACGGCAAGCACTGACACATATTTATTTTTCTCTTGGGAAAGAAGAAGTAAGCAGATTCCACAAGGTGGAGAGCGATGAAGTGTGGAATTTTTATGAAGGTAAGGGTCTGATCCTCTACCTTTGGGATGACGTTAAAGAAGAGATGGATAGGGTTGAACTGTCTCCCTCAAAAAAAGAATATTGCCATGTGATCAAGGCAGGATTATGGCAGGCAGCAGTGCCTATAGGCGGGAGGGTGCTTGTGGGGTGTTCAGTAGCTCCAGGTTTTGAGTACCCGGATTTTAAACTGATGGATCCGGGTGAAGAGGTGGGTAAACGGATAATAGCGAGCTATCCTGAATTGATAAAATTGGTCGATCCTGCACAGAATGTACATCCGATCCTTTGACAGATGCAAATATCCATCAGGGTCAATAATGACTTGTATTGGGTGTTTCAAGCTTTTGCATAATGAGATACCTGATTTTGCAGGTATTTTTTTAGCACGAAACCATTCCTGAAAGACCTGTTCCAGGTAATACAAGATCAAGGTAGACTGGTTCCCGATTCTTTGTAGTGATACTATATTAAAATAAATCAATACTTAAAGATAATTTTAAGGAGGTCGAAAATATGAAAAAAAGATATATTTCTATAATTGCCTTTATACTCATGTTACTGCTCTCGGTCACTGCATGGTCTTCCACCGAAGATATGGCTCAAATGCTCGTAGATGCTCACATGAACAACGAACTTATCCCTGTTCTTTCGAAAACAGATTCTACAATGACCGCCTCTCAGGCCTACGAAATACAGAAACAGTATGTGAACAGGCGACTGGAGGGCGATTCCATTGCAGGCTACAAAGCCGGACTCACCACTCCCGGAGCCCAGAAGAAGTTCGGGGTAAATGAATCCGTAGCAGGAGTACTTTACCTTTCCGGCAAAAAATCAGGCTCACCTCTTATCCTTTCAGAAGCATTTGCCATGCCCATGATAGAGACAGAGATAGCCTTCTTCATAACAAAGACCATCAACCGTAGAATGTCTTCAGTGGCCGAACTGAAAAGACATATCGGTGCAGTGCTACCCTCCATCGAGCTCCCCGATCTCAACTTCGCGGATCTTAAAGCCCTCAAGGGAATTGATCTCATAGCAGGCAACGTTTCAGCCACTCAATTCATAGTGGGAGACAAAAAGAACAGATCCATGGATCTCGACTCAGTTAGCGTTGTCCTCACCCGAAACGGAGAAACCGTCAACGAAGGGAAAGGTTCAGATGCCATGGGATCCCAATGGAAAGCCGCTCTTTGGCTCGTCAATACAATGGTTGAAAAGGGTTGGACAATAAAACCAGGTGACGTCCTCATGACCGGTGCCCTGGGAAACATGATCCCCGGTAAACCCGGACAGTATAAGGCCGATTTCGGCAAGCTCGGCACTATTGAGTTCGAGATTAGATAACCTTCCGAACACCAACCCGTAGAATATACCAAGGCTCTCCCCGTATACTAGGGAGAGCCTTGGTTTTTCAACTAATGTTATTGATCAGCATCCTTAGTCACTCCACTGGATCGTTTCCGGTTTCCGCAGTTTCTTGTGTTTGAAAACGGGGATTCCCAGTTCTTCAGCCAAAGCACGGAGCTGATCCTTATAGACTCCCTTAAGGTTGTCGTGAAATGCAATCCCTTCGATACCTCCATGGATGCTGCTTACACAGGCCCTCAATCTCGATATCCCATCCTCCCTGTCATAACCGCCGGAGACAAGCCACTGATTGGCGAGGATGTGAGAAATGCCGAAAGCTGAATTCTCCCATTTGGTGAAGACTGCACTTGCAAAACCTGTTTCAAAATGAACACCTCCAGCACACAGCAGATTCCTTACCCTTAGCCCGTCACTCTCGAAAACAGAGGTCAGGGATCGAGCAAGTACCCCTGCAGCCCTTTTATTGGACCAGTAAGGGGGGGAACTCCCTATCTCAATGTCGAGCATGGTTACAGGATACTGGGGTATCATCTCCGGACTGCCACCCTCATAGACCATCCCGGACCAGTGAGTTGCTTCCGTGGTGACACTATAATCATCCAGCCCAGCTTCTATCCTGTTCCTTTCCATTGAAAGAAGTATATTTCTCATATACTCAGGTGATGCCGGACCGAAGTTGCCCGAGTCCACATCTCCGGTGGTATGTACGGTAAGGATGGCTTCAGGGGCATTCTGACCCTCATGCCATGTAACGATACCGGCCACATCGAAGTCTGAAAAGTGACGGTTCATGATGGGAAGGTAGTGGACGTAGTCGTGGCTGACAGGCTTTCGGGTGGAAACAAAAAAGAAGCTGTTCCCCTTATCATCTATATATTTTAAAACTTTGTCTCCGTCCACAACGATATCTGTCTCTTCCATGGCATGATTTTCTGAAACGGCAGACAGGACATTGCCCCCCACATGGTCCATAGGGGCGGTACAGAAGAAGTACACAGCCTTTTTCTGTTCTGTCAAAATGATCGTCTCCCTTCGATGTTATGGCAACGTTATAAAATTCATGTTAGCAGAATTGATCAATCATCGTCAATTCAGAGTAACCACCTCGGACCTCTGTCGCCCCCCCCTCACTGCCATCCGCTACCTGGTGTCTCTGCCCCTCCAGACCCTGGCCGCCATAATGATTGGAAAGCACAGGTCCAGAGTTCCTTATTCAGCCTTTCTGAAGGAACACTCCATATCTCCAATGGCATTCTTTTTTTCAAAAAAGTTCCCCCTGAACCTTTCGTTCTTTACTGGGTAATCGGTCCTGAAAAAACACCCCTTCTTCCCTTGCATTTTTCGCTCACCTCGATCAACATGCGAGCCTCCGAGATCATTGATTCCAGTTGATGAAAGCAAAGGATATCTCTGACATTCTCAACTCTCGCCAGATCCTTGTGCCTTGCTATTCGTTCCAGTTCATTTTTGACACACCTCAGTGATCCTTCACTTCTCGTTATTGAAGCGTGTTCCCACATAACTGAACGGAGATCTTTAACAAGATCCTGTAACCTGATCCCACCAGGTCTGATTTCAATGTATTTGCACTACAAAACCGTTCGGGCAAGGCTTGACCCCATTTTCTCTTATGCTAGATGGATGAACTCCTATCTCCTGCGCCTTTTTTTCTGGCTTATATATATTTTACAAAGTGCATAAAGATGGTATCTTTGTTCAAGGGTTAGCTGCCTGTAATGTCTCATAAGTGCTGCTTTCAGGCGCTTAGGGTCGGATAACCTTGACATTACAATAGCTAGCCTTTTTATCCACTCCTAAACCCGTTGCACTTATAAGTTGAATCCAAGTTTCAATAGTTGACCCTAGTTTTGACCGTTTAAGATTTGCCCCTGATTTACTCTTTTTTGCTGCTGGTTCAGAAGGCATTTGAGAAACGAGAACTGAAAATTATGGAAGCTAATTTAAGGAGAGAGAAAGATGTCAATGGTGAAGTCGCACTCTGTTTTAGGTTTTCTTACGTCAGCTCTGATATTCACTGTAGTATTGGTTCCTTCAGTTAGTTTAGCTAAAGAACAGATCACTTTTGGTACAGCCTCGCCCACTGGAGGTTGGATGATGCTTGCTTCTGGAGTGTCTCAGATCCTTAATGGGAAATTAGCAGACTATAATATCACCCCAGTACCAAGCCCTCGGGGAAGCATGGAAAATATCGAGACTATAGCAAATCAGGAAAGAGAATTGGGTCTTACAATGGCCAATATTACTTATTTGGGAACCAGAGGACTCCCTCCCTTTAAAGAAAAGCTACAGGGAGTAAACGGCTGGTTCTCTGCACATTTTGGTTATTGGTATCTCCTCGCGAGAGCTGACAGCGGCATCAATACTTTTGAAGATCTTAAAGGGAAAAGAATTGCCATTGGAAATCCCGGAGATGGCGATGAAGCTCTTAATAAGGAAGTCTTTTCCCTTCTCGGGCTAAAGTGGGATGATTTCAAAGCTGAATATTCAGGTTTGTCTGGGGCAATGGATCTGATCAGACAGAATCAGATTGACGCATTTGCCTATGTGGCAAAACCCAAGTTACCAAGTCTGACGGAATTATTGGCCACCAAGTCACTCAAACTTGTTGAGATTTCTGACGAAGGCTACAGCAAAGTGGAAGATACCTTGCCTTATCTCGTTGTGAAAACTATGCCTCATTCAGATTTTGAAAAACTTGATATGCCGGAAAAATCAAAAATTCTTGCAGTGAATCACATCGTTATCTGCAGTAAAAACCTTTCTGAAGAAACCATGTACAAATTCACCAGAACTCTAATGGAAAATATCAAATCTCTACAGGACATAAGTAGTACCTTTGCGGTAATCACCCCTGAAAGTGCAGTTAAAGGGATGCCTGTAAAATTCCATCCTGGAGCAGAAAAATTCTACAGGGAAGCTGGATTGATCGAATAACCATAATATCAATACCCTCCCAGGAACTCTCTTCCTTTTCCCCTTACGAATTTACGAGAGAGAGTTCCTTCTCTGATTTGAACCTTAAAGGCTATCATGAGTTTCTTCTTTTTTGATAAGGATATTTCAGGAGGGGCTGTATGGGAAAACAGAGATTGGAACCCGTGGAAAAGTTAGTTCAGGAACATTCTTTGGTCACATTATTACAAAAGATCGATGTTATGAACATACAGGAGATCCAGCCAAAAGGGTTTGATCCGGACAATCGATTTGTTCAAGTTGCATTTTCTGTTATTTCAGTAGGGCTTCTTTTATTTACTTATTATTCTGCAGCACTGTTTCCCATGCCGGCATATGTACAAAGAGCAATACACATGGCTTTCATAATACCCTTGGCAATGATAATTTATCCACGCACAAAAAAGGACAAAAAGAACTTGCCTGTTATTGAAAGTCTGGTCAATAGCCTGATAATCATATTGGCCCTTGCAGCCCTTGCCCATTTGGCAACGCACTGGAAACAGCTGTATATTTCAGAAATGACTTTGGTAGATCAGGTTGCAGGTTTGGTGATCATATTGATAACCCTGGAGATTACAAGAAGAACCATGGGTTGGGCTCTCGTTCTGATCGTAGTAATGGGTGTCCTTTATTCATTAACAGGGCCATGGCTGCCTGATATCATTGCCCATAGAGGATATTCCTTTGGAAGGATCTTAAGTCAAATAGCTGTAGGAACTGAAGGCTTGTTCGGATCCACTCTGGGCATATCTGCAACATACGTAGCAGGCTTTATTTTCTTTGCAAGTTACCTCGAAGTCCTTGGGGGATTGAGGGGTTTCATGAAATTATCAATGTCGATAGCAGGAAGTCTGACTGGTGGACCTGCAAAAATGGCAGTTATCGCAAGTGCGTTTTTTGGGATGATTTCAGGTAGCACTGTAGCAAATGTTGTTTCCACAGGTTCAATAACAATCCCCTTGATGAAAAACATGGGCTATCCCAAAGAATGGGCTGGAGGAGTGGAAGCCGTTGCATCTACAGGTGGGACCTTTACACCTCCTATAATGGGTGCCACTGCGTTCATTCTGGCTGAATTCATGGGAGTTCCATACCTGGAGGTAATGAAAGCAGCCGCCATTCCCGCATTTTTATACTATGCAGGCTTTTTTTCTGCAGTCCACTCTCAATCCTGTAAACAGGGTTTTATTGGTTTCCCAAAGGATAAACTACCGCCCTTGAGAGAATCATTTATCAGCAACATCCATTTGCTAATCCCCATCTTTTTGCTGGTATTACTCCTTATCAGAAGAAATGTAGCCATAAACGCAGCATTTTATTCCACTATAGCGTTATTTGTTTTTGCTTCCCTTAAACAGTCAACCAGGCCGAATTTTGAAAGGATAGTGAAAGGTGCAAGATCAGCATCAAAATCACTTGTCGTAGTTTCTTCAGCCTGTGCAAGCGCAGGAGTGGTAATTGCTGTATTAAACCTTACCGGTCTGGGATTCAAGTTAAGTTCCATAATAGTGACAGTATCAAATGGGAAACTGATCTTGGGGTTACTATTGACCCAGCTTGCTGCGGTTATCTTGGGAATGGGCCTTGTAACACCTGCTACCTATGCCCTTCTTGCGGTGCTGGTTGCTCCTGGATTGGTGAAAATGGGAGTTACTCCAATGGCTGCCCACATGTTTATATTCTTCTGTTCTGCCCTGGCCCCAATAACTCCACCTGTGGCACTTGCCACCTATGCTGCCGCAGGAGTAGCAGGGGCTAATCCTTTCAGGGTTGGATCTAATGCTGTCAAACTTGGCCTTGTAGCATTTTTCCTCCCCTATTTCTTTGTCTATAATCCCTCTTTGCTAGGTTATGGGAAAGCATTGAATATTTCGATTGATTTTCTGACAGCCTTGATCGGGGTTATTACCCTGGGAATAGCGACACAAGGATATTTCAGGGTCAACCTCTCCAGGTTTGTGCAATTATTGCTTTTTCTTCTTTCCCTTATGCTTATGGTACCTAACAAGCTTTTATCCGGCACTGCCATCATAGGTCTGGTAGTGATCTATGTCTTTTCCGATAAGTTGCAAAGAGAGCAGAAAGGATATGAACAAACTAATAGTAATTACTGATCTGAATATCATAGACAGAATAAACAAAGAACCATATAAGGGTAATCCAGGTATTTCAAATAACTCTATCTCGTTTATTGATGAGAAAAGCATGAAAATTGATACTGGGAATTACGATGTGATCCCAGGTAATAATTGTTATGGAATGCCCGGATTGATCGATTGTCATATTCATCTGGCCTCTCCTCTTCGGAAAGACATTCACGAGTCTTATTGGGAAATAACCACACTACCTCCTGTGAAAGCGATAGTGGTACTTCACAACGCACAAAAAGCTTTAATAAGGGGTTTTTACGCTTCGGAATTGTGGTGGGACTTCACCCAATTTCCATGAAGATATCTATGTAAGAAATGCAGTGAATGAAGGGGCGAAATTAATGTTCGGTTCGACTGATCTATTTAAATTGCACCTAAAAATTGAAACCAGGAAGCCTTATAATAAACTTGGAAAATTAATTGTTTGTGAATGGATGGTAAGAATAATGACAAGAACTCTGAAATCTTCTATCACTGCTCTCTTGACAGTTACACTGTACTTTGTAATTTTTACAGTCCCTTATGGGCAACCATGCAGCCCCTGCCACAAAAGGTAGCTGAAAGTTCACAAACCTCGGCACCAGAAGATTCTGCACTTGGTAATCTTCTTCTGATGCTTTACGATTACGTTGTGATATTAGACTGGGCTGACACAAATACAAATGGCAACGGATACCTGCAGGGAGTTCCCCAGGATGTGTATAACTACCAGATGAAACTGAAACAGGCAGACAGCAAGATGGCTGACATTACAACGGAAGACTCCCTCCGCAAAGACCTTATCAGCACCGCTATCGCAGCCGTAAACAAGCGACTGAGCGCTGGCGAGTATTTTATTAATGCTATTGTAACCGGACAACAGGCAAAAGATTTCCCACCCAATGCCGCTATTTGTTGAAACGTTCCATAGCTTTACGCAATCTGGCCAAGGAAACTATTTTCGAAAAAAGCGAGCAGACCGCAAACCTCTATCAACAGTCTGCAACATTTAAGGAAACCGTCCCTGTTGACCTGACATATTTCCTTGGGATAAGCTCCCGTCCGTCAAAATTCAGACTTGGAGTTCAGCCCCGACCAGGAAACCCATTCTACTTACTAATAGTTTACAGTGGAAGCGTAGCTTCCTCACTCGGCCTAAAAGCGGGTGATTGTATTATTTCTGCTGCCGGAAGAGCAATGAGCTCCAATGAATCGATCGAGATTTTCAAAATGATCATTCAGGAAAATCTGGGTAAAAAGGTCGATACAATAATTGAAAGAGATGGTAAAAACAGAATATAACTCTGCAGATGCCTAAAAAACTCCCGCCTGAGTCACTCTATTGAAATAAATGTGGTCACGTTAAGGGAGATAACTCAAGATACGGAAAAATTTATTCAGACTTCAATAAACTGGCCATCCCAGAAATTAGGACGGGTAAATGGTGTATGGTGAAACTCACCGAACAAAACTATTTGATGAATAAATCAGGATCATCAGGATAGATCTATCAAGGAAGTGAATATGTCTTCATTGCCGATAGCTGAAATGATCAGAGTTTTGGGGAATGCCAAAAAAAAAGACTGGGGGGACATATACAGTCTAATCCATCCGGCGAACCAGATGGGCGACTAAAGCCATACCCCAGTCTCTTGTTTAATCTTCTACCTTTTTGGGCTTTAAGCAATCATAAACTCTGTTTTCAATTCAGTTGCACTACAAAACCGTGCGTGCAAGGCTTGACCCCGCTTTTATTACGGGACCTATGGTAGCAAAGCACCATTGACATCGTCAATTCACAAGGATAAAGGATTGAATAACAGCTCCAGGACTATGGGTTGTCCATTGTTTACCGTGCCCTTACCTCGAACACATCCCCCGGAGATCCGGCGAAAAAGATAAAGCTGCCCGCGGGCGCATATATTTCTCCGCTATCAACCTCGCTGTCGTATAGCATTGGTGTATCTTTCCCGGCCGACATTAAGAGAACACGCCCATTCTTCGGCTTTTCGAAGGAAAGAACAGATCCCGACTCGACCTTCATCCATTCATTCTCTCCCTCAGCACCGATCGTTACAGTGTTCACCCCTGGTTCAGGAATCCTGGCCACATTCTCCCAAGAGAAAACAAATAATCCCGTCTTAACACGTACTTCACCGTTTTTCCGGAAAAGCACCAGATCCCTCTGATCACGAAAAGCAGTAGCGGCAATGCCTGCATGATCGGGATCGTCTATTTTCACCACCCCGTAGAAGGAAAGATATCCCGGCATAGCAGGGTTTAGGGAAGACCTGACCATAAATGGATCGTCATCTACCATGGTGAGGGCAGGCATATTTCTCACGAGCCAGATGGATTCATCCATTTCAACTGAAAGCTTCACAGGGTCTTCCATCTCTTCAAGTTTCTGAAAGATCCAGACATCGCTGCCATAGACAGGGATCTTCTCAACTACAAGAAAGGTATTTCCCTCTTCCTCCAGAAAATAGCAGTGCATGTTTTTCTCAAAATTATGGAAATACCCGTTGTTATAGGTCAACACCAGCGCAGGTACCCTCTCTCCATTCCCTTCAGGAGGGCATGGCAGTATGGGATAGATGCTCAGGGTCTGTTTTTCCTGATCGAAGACGAACTGTACAGCCGTCTTTTCATCTGCATAATAGCCCGCAAAGGGAAGCATCTCGGAGGGAACAGATTGAGGCTTCACCGGTTTTGCAACTACCTGTGCTTCCCTGTCAAAAAGCCCCTTATCCTCCATAAGGGCATCCAGAATGGGACTGGTCAGACCTTCTCCGCTGGCCTGCCCTGAAATTATTACGGCAACAGCGATTCTCTCAGACGGCAGTATCTGTAATCCGGTGGAATAATATACCGTATTACCTCCCTTACCCAGGACCTGGTACCCCTTTTCTTTATAGTCGGGAAGCCAGGCATGTTCCCAACCGAATGAATTATAAAGGGCATTCCCCTTAAACCAACCCACCGAAGTTGTAGGCTGTTCTTTCATTAATTCTTCCAGAGAAGCCCTGGAAAGAATATTATTCCCGCCTGGAGCCATACTGTCACCGAAACGGCAGAGGTCCTGCGGTGTTGAGGAGAGCCCTCCTGCGGCATGGACCAGCACCGTCTCCAGGGGATATTTCTTTCCATTGCCGGGATCATAGTACTCCGCAACATTTCCGCCTCTTTCACCTATACTGGGCCCCGTGTTCTTCATTCCCAGAGGCTTGAAGATCCTTTCATCGATAAAGTCCATATATTTTTGTCCCGAAAGGCGTTCCACGATCATTTCCGCAAGGGTAAAACCGTCATTGCAGTAAATACTCATAGCTCCGGGGACATGCTTCAGATAAGTCTCCTTGAGATTATCCAGAAGAAGCATATAGAGATCCCTGCCCGGATCTTCACCGAACAGGAAGGTTGTACCCGGTAAACCGGATGAATGGTTGAAGAGCATTCGAACCGTTATATCCCTGTACCGCTCGTCAGGCATGGTAAATTCCGGAATATATTTGACCACAGGGTCATCAAGATCGAGCTTGCCCTCGTCGACAAGCAGCAGGGTAGCAACTGCAACGAACATTTTGCTGGTGGATCCTATGTTGAAACGGGTATTGGCATCCACCAGCCTGTTCTCTGCACGGTCTGCCGGACCAAAACACTCGGAATAGATGATATTCCCTCCATCCATTACAGCAACTGTGGCAGAGTTAACACCTGATGATATGGCCTTCCACAGAACCTCCCGGGCTGTGGAGATGGTTTGAGGATAATTCCCCCCTGACTCCAGGGCCTCAGCGTACCATGAAGGAATAAACAGAAGCGCAATAAGAACTGGAACAAGAACAACATATCTTTTGAAATTACTCATAGTTTCACTCCTTCTCATCGGATCGGAGGTCTGAAACAGATTCATCAGGCCATAGTTATGTTGCAGTGTTACATCAAGCAATCTTTACTGCAGGTTATTTCAGGGAACTCTTTTTCACAAAAGAAGTGAAATGGTCTCCATCCTCATCGGTCATATCAAAGGCCAGGACCTTTCCATCCGGATCATGTTTAAACCGGACCATCCCCGCAAGTCCCAGGCTCTCAACCTCGCAGGCGAAAAAATCCTGTTTCAGGGGATTGAGGCTAAGTCGCCGGCCCAGAGGACCTAGCTGTAACCAAAGACATCCCTCCTCCTCAATGACCGTACCCCTTCCTAAAAAGTCACTTTTGTAAATGCCTTCATATACGGAACGATCTTCAGGAACCCAGGCATGTTGTGAGAGATCATTCTTCTCCGCCTTTTCTTTTGATCGATTCCAGGCCTTAAGAACCTTTGAGATATAGTCCTTTTCCGGAGTATTGCCGAAATACATGTCCATAAAGGCAAACCCCAGACCCTCAGGCGCACGGGTCCCTAGATTTGAGAGGATCACTATTCCCAATTTCGCCCTAGGCATCATCATGACCAGGGTCCTGCATCCCGTAGTCTCTCCGTTGTGCCATATCAGGGGATAAGGCTGAAAATCAGACTTCAACCAGCCCATACAGTAGGAGTTTTTTGCATCTATTGGAGTCTGGGGATGATGGGGATACTCCAGGTTCTGGGGAGAAAGGATCTTTCTACCCTCAACAGTCCCGTCACCAAGCTGGAATCTAACCCATCTTGCCATGTCCATGACTGTCGAATTGATACCTCCTGCAGGAGCATAGGTATAGCACCAGTCAAAAAAGATCCAGTCTCCTTCAAGAGGAACCACTTTCCCGTTCTCCAGTATGTGGAGTGATGTGGCTTCGGGTGAACCCAGCAGGCCTTCTTTTGTAAAGGTTGTGTTTTTCATACCCAGGGGATCCAGTATCCTCTCCTGCAGGTTCTGCTCCCAGCTCTTCCCGGTTTTTTTCTCCAGCAGAGCAGCAGCTGTAACCCAGAGGTTGTTAACATAAGAAAATTCCGATCTGAAACTTGAGACAGGTTGAAGAAATGCTGTAGACCGTACAATATCATCCCTTCCGTAACCCATAAGTGAAAGGATATCACCGGTATACTGTTTCATCCCGCTATGCTGGGCCATAAGGTCTCGTACCTGGAAAGCCTGTGTCACCCAAGGATCAGCCATGACGAAATTCGGCAGATGCTTGACCACAGGATCCTTCCATCCCACTTCACCCTCATCAACCAGGGTTGCCACCAGGGCTGCGGTAAAAGCCTTGGAAGTAGAACCGATCTGAAAAACTGTTTCAGGGGTCACTGGTTTGTCCTTGCCCACCTTCCTTACACCGAACCCCTTTGAATATACGACCTCGTCGTCCTGGATTATGGCAACAGCCATACCTGGTATACCGAATTCCTGGCGGGTCTTTTCGACCAGGGTCTCGAATTTGCCCAGGATCTCTTCAAGTTCAGATCCATCAGGAACATTCATGAAGACCGTGGCAGATGCCTGTGAGGAATGGATAAAAAGGCATATCAAGAGCAACGGGACAGCCAATGCCGCCAGTCGAAAAGATAAACTTCTGTTTTTCTTTATCATGGGTATCACCTCCGACTTGGGATACCGCAGGCATCTGCGGATGGATTTAATGAGGAAACAACTTTCAATTCTTATTTAACAGAATACTTATATAAAGAAAGAGTGTCAATTAAACATACCTTCACCAAGTCAATGCGTAGAAATAGGTCTGAAAGAAAAGAGCCAGATTCTTCTTAACTTCCCATTATAAATTCGAACTACTGCTCCAGGCTTCCCATGTAGAATTCTGATTTACCGGGAAAATTAAGAAAATGTGCGTAATTCATTAAGGTAGGATCTGTCATTTCCTTACAAATCCTCAAGGATATGGTACACATGCATAGTGATATAACTGTGATTGCATACATACGGTTAAAATCAAGCTCTGACCTTGACGAGTTGCGTGCAAGGTTTGACCCCGCTTTTATTATCCCTATTTCATTGTCAAATTCCAGGTTAGTTGATTTACAAATCCTATTTCATGATGTATTGTTAATGCAATGCTTCTTTAGCTTAATACTTAGAATTACTAATAACTCCTCAGTGTTTCCTGAACATCACGTCATTTTTTATTTTTACTTAATTTCCTGAAATAATCTTCTTAATTATTAAAAATCAGAACGTCTTTGCTTCAATTCAGAAAATAAAGAAATGTCTATAGAGTTTGCATGGGATTTTTTTGCCTTCAAACCGGCAAATGTGATGTCAACAAAAGATGTATTACCAAAAAAAGGGGGGGTAGAAACAAATGAAAAAAAGTGCACTGACAGGGTTTCTTCTTTTACTTGTTCTTTCCCTTTTACCTTATGCAGCAGGAGCAGATGTTGTACATAACGTTCAGAAGGTTAGCGGAAACCAGATCCTTCCTGTAAATCCGATGGAAGTAGACGGACTGGTTAATGATGCTGAGAACAGCTATGCATGGTGCGAACAGGAATATGCAGGAGATATTTACGTGGGAACCGTCAGAAATTACATGAATGAAATGCTTATGGGTTATCCGGGAGGACCAGGTTTTTCCATGCCCCCCGGAATGCTGCCTCCCTTGTCGGATGACAGGGCCAAACTTTACAGGAGGGACAAGACCGATCTGACAGGAAACTGGGAACTGGTCTATGAATCCCCTAAGATCACTGTGGGAAGTGAGGATGTGACCCTGGAAAAAGGGTATCGGGCCATGGAGGTCTATGATGGGTCCCTGTACGTTGTTTCCTATCCTTTCTTTACTGGTCCCTTTTCAAGGATACTCCGTTTCACTGATGGGTCATCTGAGGTTGAGGAAGTCTTCCGCATGGCCAATACCAGCGGATCTGGCCTGAGGGGAATGACGGTCCACAACTGCAGACTTTACGTTGGTGCCGACTCCGCAAATATCCTTGGAGTGGACAAGAACGGAATTCCTTACGGGAACACCCTGGTAGATATCTACAGGAGCACTGCAGCTCCAGTTGCCCAGGAACCCCTTTCATCGGATTTCTCGAACATTAATTCCTGGGTTGGATGGGAAAAGGTGGGTTCCCCTGACCATTTCACCGAGATAGGTTATTTCCCGGGATGGTCAGGTGTATGGGACATGGTCAGTTTCAACGGTTACCTCTATGTTTCCATTGCCGACCCCATTAACGGCTTCCAGGTGTTCAAGGGAGAAAACCCCGGGGATCCTGGCTGGCACAAGGTGGTAACGAAAAGTGCAGGTGGTAAATACCCTGCAGGGCTGGGCAATTACGAGAATGCAGCGGCAAGTCCTGTTATCTTCAACGGAATGATGTACATGGGAACCTTTTCCAACTGGAAAGATCTGATAATGATGATGCTCCAGGCAATGGGAGGAGGGGCGACGGAAGATATTCTCGGAGGTATTGTTACCCTCCTGAATAACTGGACTCCTCCACAGATATACCGTTCTGATACCAGTGATAACTGGGAAATGGTGATCGGTGACCCTGGAAGGTCCTCTCCCCTTGAGGATTTCAATTACAGGATAGGCAACTGGAGAGCAGGATGGTTCGAAGCTCCATCTCTTTCCAGCTTTGAGATCATGGATATCTTCCAGTCCATTTTCGGTCCCATGCCTTCATTGCCATTGTTCAAGGAGTATTTCCCGAATCTGAGCATCCAGAGATATATATGGAGGATGTGCGCTCATGATAACAGGCTTTATGCATCTACCGTTGATTTGAGGGCTATGTTCGAGGGCATAATCCAGATGCTTGGAGAAGGAAACGAAGAAATCATGGAAGGTCTGGTCAGATTTTTCAGGCTTGTGAACAGCAACAGGAGCGGCTTCGACCTGTATTTTACGGAAAATGGAACTGACTGGACACCCATTACCCAGGACGGAGGGTTCGGTGAGACCTTCGGCTACTTTGACGAAGTCAATGACATCATTGGAGATGAACTGAACATCGGGGGAAGAACCATGATCTCAACTTCAGAAGGGATATTCCTGGGAACAGCTAATTCCAGCAAGGGATGCCAGATCTGGCTCATCAATCCTGATATCACTCCTGGTCCTGTAATACCTCCGGGCCCGGAATCGGGAATCATGGAAACCACCATAGAAGGATTCTATCCGGACTCCGAGGGTATACCCTACAGGATAGTCCTTACTCCATGTTCTGCAGAATATAATGGGCAGATCTCAGCCGCAATGATAGAACCAGAAGCAGGATTGGTGTCTTCTCTGCTGAAGGAAGGTGCAGAATGGTCTGAAAACAGCATCTTCTTCTACCTTCTTCCGGAGGGTACAGAAAAGATCGACTATCTTTCCTTGAGTTCTTCACTCAATGAGAAAGACTATCCATGGCTTACAGGAGAGAGGCCCGATCTCTGGTGGCATGATGGTACGGAATGGATCAGAATGCCTCTGACCTGGAAAATGGAAACAGAGGGAGACTGGTCATGTTTCATCCAGATCCCCAAAGAAGCCTGGGGCTCCATGATGGCATCTACACTTGATCCTGAGATTCTGAACAGGGATACTTCATCAGAGCCAGGCAGCCCTGAAGAACCAGAACCCTCAGCCGGTTCAGGTGGTGGTGGGTGCAGCATTGCCAGCCTGAGAATGATTCTCTGGATGATGCTCATACCATTGATCATGATGCTCAGGAAAAGATAAGAACCATCTTTCAGCAGAAGTGAAAAAGGCCTCTGCCCCACTCCATTTGGGGAGAGGCCTTTCTATTTGAACAGTAGGTTCTGAATAAAGGATAAAAGGTTTGTTTTTCTCCCTCCCTTGAGCTATATTCAATTGAAATCGATACCAGACAGGTCGAAAAATGCTTGGCTTGAAAATGAAAGAAACTTCACCACAGAGAAAACAGACCAACTCATAATAGATCGATAAAAGGAGGTAAGCATGTTTCAACTACCCATAGGAGAAATGATCGAAATATTCGGGAATGACAAGAAGAGAATAGACCATGCGATGAAGGTTTACGGTTACGCCAATGCCATAGCCGAACTTGAAGCAGTTGATCCCTCAACCGGGGAAATAATAGCTGTTTCAGCAATACTCCACGATATAGGGATAAAAGAATGCGAGAGAAAGTATAACAACTCATCGTGGAAATGCCAGGAAATGGAAGGGCCTCCTGTTGCCAGAAATATCCTGGAGAAATTACAGATTAATGAAGACATAATCGAAAGAGTCTGTTTTATCATAGGCCATCACCACAGTTTTGAATATATTGATGGTATGGATTTTCAGGTCCTGGTGGAAGCAGATTTTATTGTGAATGCGCCGGAAAAAGACATGGATAAGAATACGGTTATAGATTTTGTTAATAAACATTTTAAAACGGAATCAGGGAAAAAGATCATTGAGAAAATGTATGAAAACAGATAGAGTCCTGAATACTTCGGGTTAGACCCTGGCTATTTTGATGGACTATTGATGATTATCGAGGAAAGGTAATAACATACCCGATAAATTTGGTCCCCTCCCTGTTTTAATATGCTCCACTCCATGGATGGATAGTTCGGTAATACAATGATTGACACCTTGACTATCCTTACATTGCATACATACGGTTAAAATCAAGGTCTGACCCCATTAGTTACTTTATCTGTTTAACAAAACATGCTTCAAAAGGTCTATACTATTAAGCAATTGATTTCCGGATTTGCTCTCAGATCAAGGTCATAAGTTGGAGATCCTGTCAGTTCAAACTTTGGGAGGTGTATGTGATGTCCTGCGGCAAAAAAAAAATAAGAAAAACCTTAATGATAATTCTCCCCTGTTTTTTATGCCTGCTTGTCCTGGGGGTTGCATTTGAAACCCGGGCTGCAAGCGTCACCATCCAGAAACCCCCTGCAAAGACTGATGTTCAGAAGATCATCATCAAGAAAACACCCGAACTTAAAAAAACACCTGTAAATACTATAAAGATCCCTGCGGAGATCATCAAAACCCCGGGGATGATCTCGCAGGTGACCATAGCTCCTGAAACCTACGGCACCTTGAAAGCCATGCCAGGGGGGATCTGGGAAGCACAGGGTGGCCGGGAAGGAACTTTCTTTATTTTTCTCAGCGAGAAGGTCGGTCAGTTAAAGGGTCTTCTACCTCACGTACATACCTATGCTAAAGATGTGGCCAGCGAAGGCTACAAGGTGAAGCTTTTTACCATCAGCTTTGAAGGAAACATAGACCCTTTCTTTACCAACGTGAAAAATCTGAAGGGCTTCATTCGGTCCAAGTGGCTGGAGACCCTCAAGGAATGTGAAGAAGGCAAGCTTTCAAAAGAAGCCTTTGACCTTGGTACTGGTTTTGTGCTGATGGGTCCTTTTCCCCTTCCCCTGGTCCACAAGAGGATGAGGACATGGAAAGAGGATACCCCGGGATCGGGAACGATGAATGAGACGCTGTACGAAGGTGTTTTCGCCTGTGACCTCTACCTTACCGATATGGATGGTAACTGGAATCTGATTGACGAAACGGGCTACCCCCTGGTGACCACCATGGACTACCCGGAAATTCCAATAGATCATGAATGTGTGGCCGGGGATGAAGTATCCCCTTACTGGACCGGCGACACCCAGGACTGGGGAAGAATGGGAGCAAAACCCGAGATATGGATGGGGCGGATCAATCCTCAGAATCTTGACTTTTTACAGACTTCGGATGGGGTTGCGATCTGCAAGTATCTCTACGCCAACCATTGTTACCGCAAGGGCCTGGAAACCCCTTCCGCAGAAGATGTGGAAGAACAGACCTTCAAAAACCGCCTTATCTATTACGATGACGATATGCAGGACCTTGCCCAGGCAACAGCGAACATGATGTCCATTACATGGCCAGGACCGGTCTTCGGTGAAACTTCCTATGCCGGAACAGGGCACACTGAAGGATATACCCGCATAGTCAACGGGACGAACACCACGAACAAGGCCGATTATATCGAAAGGCTTAAACTTGGAAACTACCTTTGGGTGGAGACATTCATGCATTCTGCCCATGACCTGCACGAGTTCAGAATATCTTCGGGAATTGAAAGCGTTTTCAAAGAAGAACTTTTCAAGGCACAGAAAATGAAAGCCCTTTTCTATTACCACCATGGATGCTCTGCCTGCGACTATAAGCACAGAGATAACCTGGGAGAGCATTATCTATTCTTCCCCAACCACATAGGGGAGCTGAAACCCATGGCTGTACTGGGGAACACCACCGTGGGTCCCCATGAAACAGGGATGTTCTATGTTTCCATGGCCTACGGGATGAACATAGGGCAGGCCCAGATGATCACTCAGAGGTCCTACGCCAGACACCAGAACTGGGGCACCACCTTCCCTCCAAATCCTGGTCATGTGAGCCCCAAAAGGTATTACAGTCAGACCCTGTTCGGGGATCCCACCCTTCGTCCTCACCTGTTCTCCCCGACCCTTGTCCCCACGCCCCCAGATCTGCCCTCGGTTTATACCACGGTAACGCAGAATATGCCGGGAGCATCCTATCCGGATCTGGGCAAGTTAAAGCTTGGTGCCACCAGAGCAAGATCGGCAGAACCTCTTATGAAGAAGGGACTTAAACCCGGTAAAACCTATCCGTTAGTTTCAGGGGGTACAGTGGTAGACCCATTGTGGCAGGATATGGACATTCCAGGGCTTCAAAATATTATAAAACCCCTGAGAATACAGGATATGGTGGAATTCGATATAAAGAAGGTAAAGATCGGTCAGCCCTGACAAGCAGGGTTACCAGAAAGATCATTCCATTCTGATTATTGCTTTTAATACTTCAAGCCCCCTCATGACCGCGAGGGGGCTTTTTGTTCCAGCAAAATTTTTCCACAGGGTTAACAGACTTCCCTCAACGGTAAATTGATTTTGGATTTTTAATCTTTCGTGTACAGACCACCATATTAATTGGGCCATAAGGCCTGAAACAAAGGTTTTCGGTCTAATAATCAAAAATATCTTACCCCAGCAGAGACCTTAATTATCCTTAACTCTTCTTAATATTTTTAAACATTCCTTAACCCCCAATAAACAGTTTTCTTTGTAGACTTATGTCCATGGTTCGGTAAGTACAGGCCATGAATATGATCTATACAGGAGGACATCACAACTATGAACAGCACAAAAAAGGTGGCAGCACTATTTCTTTTGGCAGTATTTCTTCTGGCAGGTGTTTCTGCAAGCTTTGCCCAGGGAGGCAGAACCGGCCCAGGGAACCGGGGAGAAAAAGGGATCCCCCGTTCCCTGGAAGGTATTAACCTCACTAACGACCAGAAGTCAGAAATAAAGGAAATATCTGAAGAGATCATGGGAGACAGTATGAAAGATATGAGGGAACTTATGGAAAACGGAGACGAGGAAGAGATCCAGTCCTACCACAAGGATATGCTTAAGCTCGAGTTCGAGGTGTGGAACAGTGTTCTTAAAAACGATCAGAAGGTCCAGGTTAAAAAGAACATGGAACAGATGGGAAACCATCCCCCCCGCGGCGATCAGGGAGGAGCAAATACATCCAGCAAGATGAAAAATGAAAATCAAGCCCTGCTTAACATGTTTGAGAGCGGCCAGTGGGACGATGACCTTGCAGACGAGATAGCTCAGAACAGGGCTGAGATGTTTGCACAGATGGGACAAAGAGGAGGCCCTGGAGGAGGTCCGAGAAACTGACCTTGTGATTTCTCTTTTTGTCAGTACGCCCGAATATCTCGGGCTGCTTTTATGAGTTACACATAGAAACAGAAACCGGCACTTCAGATCTGAAGTGCCGGTTTCTGTTTTTCCTACAGTTATCAAAAGAGGTTCCTGGATCTCTTCTTCCCTGCAATCCCATTCCATTCCTGATTTCATTGAATTGATAGGATTTGCTTCAGCGAATCATATAACTTTCGTTATCATCGATGACGACTCAATTTCCAGGGTCGCAGGTCTGCCCTTATCGTCTACAGCTATCCCTAAGAACATCCCGAAGCCACACCGCGCAAAGATGTGGATGAAATTCTCAGGTTTGTGTAATTACTAAGATCTTTTGACTGTTTCTGCAAGGAAAACCTCTTTCATCCCTGAGCCGTTGTCCTGTATGGCGGCGGCTCAGTTTGTTTCAGATAAATATATAATAAACATACACGGTCCGATCACAATATGATTCTGTGTGATAATAGCCGAAATACGGTGCAGCAGGAATTTCTGGAGAATTTAAAGCTGATGAACCGCCATATCCGGGCATTCGAATGCACCCTGGAAGAGGAGACTTCAGATCATGAATAAGATACTTATTAATTTTGCCCATCCGGCAAGATCACGTTCAAGGATCAATAATGCTCTTCGTGCTGCAGTAGAAGGTCTTGAAGGTGTCACCCTTACTGACCTCTATGCAGCCTACCCGGATTTTCTTATCGATGTCAGAAAAGAGCAGGATCTCTGTGAAGATCATGATGTAATTATATTTCAGTATCCCTTCTACTGGTTCTATGCCCCGGCGATCGTGAAGGAATGGTTCGACCAGGTACTGGAATTCGGCTGGGCATACGGGCCACTGGGCAATGCACTGCAGGGTAAGCTTTTTCTGCATGTTATTACGGCAGGCGGCGACAGCAGTACCTACAGGAAAGAAGGGTTCAACCGATTTACTTTCGCAGAGCTGACCTCCCCATTTCAGGCTACAGCGAAGCTTTGTGGAATGACCTGGCTGCCACCATTCACCGTTCTGGGCATACACAGGGGCCTGCCCGATGAAACTGTGACAGCTCACGCGGAAGACTACCGTCGTGCTGTCATCGCATTGAGGGATGACACACTTGATATCGATACAGTTCAACGAAGCCAATATCTGAACACCGATCTCAACTCGGCTATAAGGAGGTCATAAAATGGAACATTTCCTCCTTCAGCTGTTTATTTTCCTTGCAGCAGCATCCATTGCCGTTCCCCTGGCCAAAAGATTCGGCCTTGGCTCAGTGTTGGGATATCTGATAGCAGGCATCATCATCGGCCCCTTCGGCCTCTCCCTTATCGGTCATGTGGACGAAGTAATGCACTTCACCGAGTTCGGCGTAGTTATGATGCTTTTCCTTGTGGGGCTCGAACTCAAGCCGTCCCTGCTCTGGCAGATGCGCACCCCCATACTGGGAATGGGAGGAACACAGGTACTCCTGTCAAGTATTGCAATTACAGGAGTATCTCTCATCTTCCTGCCATGGCAGCAGGCTATAGCTGTAGGACTGACCCTGTCCCTCTCCTCGACCGCAATAGTGCTGCAGACCCTGCGCGAAAAAGGGCTAATGAACACCTGTACCGGAAGGTCCATTTTTTCGGTGCTCCTTTTTCAGGACCTGGCGGTCATTCCCATGCTTGCACTGCTACCATTCCTTGCAACCGTTGCAATCCATGATGGTGGCCATCTGGAGTCTGCTCTTTTCGATATAGGGTCACTCCCCGGATATATGCAAATGGCTGTTACCCTGCTGGCAGTACTGTCTGTTTTCCTTATTGGTAAATTTGCAAGCAGGCCCATCTTCAGGACCATTGCAGCCACAAGGGTAAGAGAGATCTTTGTAGCTGCCGCACTGGCCATGGTAGTAGGCATATCATTGCTCATGACAGCAGTCGGCCTTTCACCTGCCCTGGGAACCTTCCTTGCCGGCGTTGTTCTGGCAGACAGCGAATACCGCCACGAACTTGAAAGCGACATTGAACCATTCAAGGGTCTGTTACTGGGAATATTTTTCATATCCATAGGGGCCAGTCTCAACTTTACCTTTATAAGAGAAAAGATCCTTCTCATTGAAGGACTTACAGTATCTCTGATAGCTATCAAATGGGTGGTTCTGGTCGTAACCGGACTTATCTTTAAACAGACTAAAAAAGAGCGAGCCCTCTTTTCTGTAGCCCTTGCCCAGGGGGGAGAATTCGCCTTTGTGCTCTTCCAGTTTTCCAGGACTCAGGGCGTATTGCCAGCCCAGGTAACAGAACCCCTTATTTCAGCAGTGGCGATCTCCATGTTCCTGGCTCCCCTCCTGTTCCTGATCTATGAAAAGATCAGTATCAAAGTCAAAGGAGGAGAGACAAAAGGTAGAGTTGAACCAGATACTATCGATCGTAGTGGACATAAAGTAATAATTGCAGGATTCGGCCGTCTGGGAACGGATCTGGGCCGTTTCCTCATATCAGCAGGCATCAGACCGGTTATCATTGACCATGACGAAGCAAATGTGGATGTTCTCAGAAAATATGGATTCGAAGTGTATTACGGAGACATTACCCGGCTCGACCTGCTCGAAGCAGCAGGAGCAGCCGAAGCGGAACTTCTTATCATAACCATAGGAGATATAGAACCTTCGAGAAAACTGGTCGAACTGGCATCAAAACACTACCCGAACCTTAAAATCGCGGCCAATGCCAACGACCACTCCTCCGCCTGGGAACTCATGGATCTTGGGATCACCAGCCTTAGAAGAGAAACTTTAGGCAGTGCCCTGGCACTTGGCCAGGATGCCCTGAGGCTACTTGGAGTCGACCCCTACGAAGCATACAGACTAATGCGGATTTTCCGCAGACATGACCAGAAAATGATGCCTGAACTCTACAAAACACATTGTGAAGATGAAGAGAACTACATTTCCACCTATCAGAAGCATTCTTCTGACCTGGAAGAACTTATGTCCATGGACCTTGGATCTGACATGGAAGAACTCGACAAGGCCTGGACTGCCGAGAACCCGCAGCACCAACCGAAAGAAACATAAAGACAACGAGAAAATAACAATGAAAAAGACTATATTAATTACAGGAAGCACAGACGGAATAGGAAAGCTGGCAGCCACAAAGCTGGCTAAAGAAGGACATACCATATATCTCCATGGAAGGAACCCCGAAAAACTCGCTGCAGTCACTTCAGAAATAAAGGAAGCAGCGCAGAACCAGAACGTAACAGGCTTTGCCGGAGATCTTTCGGACCTGGATTCAGTAAGAAAGCTCGCTCAACAGATCAGGGACGAAGTGGCCAGACTCGACGTGCTGATCAATAACGCAGGTATATTCATGAGTCCACAGCCCCTCAATACAGACGGTATCGATATGAGGCTGGTGGTCAACTACCTGGCTCCCTTCCTGCTCACCCGGGAACTGCTCCCCCTGCTGGAAAAGGGCAATGAACCAAGGATCATAAGCCTGAGTTCTGCCGCACAGGCCTCTGTTTCCCTTGAAGCCCTCATCGGCAAAGAAGAACTTCCAGTCCAGGAAGCATATGCCCAAAGCAAACTGGCATTGACTATGTGGTGCTTCGACCTTGCCAGAAAGGTCCCTCACATTTCTGTGATCGCAGTAAATCCGGGCTCGCTCCTCAACACGAAACTGGTACAGGAAGCCTACGGAAGGCACTGGTCCTCAGCCGATAAAGGAGCAAATATCCTCCACAACCTGGCGATCTCCGATGAGTACAAGGGAGTTACAGGCAAGTACTTCGACAATGACAAAGGCACCTTCGGACCGGCACACAGGGATGCCTATGACGAAGCCAGGATCGACAGGCTTATTACAGTCACCAATGACCTGCTTGGATTAGAGAAATAACATGAAATTTACAGGACCCGTATATCGACCACCCTATGAAGCAGGTACCCCGCTGCTTCAGGTTACTGTGGGCTGTGCTCATAACAAATGTACCTTCTGCTCCATGTACAAAGATGTTAAATTTTCCATGGAATCCATTGAACAGGTTGAAAAGGATATACAGGAAGCAAAGGAACTTTACGGAGATCTGGAGAGAATATTCCTGGTCAACGGAGATGCCTTTGTTCTTTCTGCCGGCCGTCTCAAACCCATTGCCCAGCTGATACTCAAATACTTTCCTAATATGGAAGTCATTACTATGTACTCCTCCATCAACAACATCAGGGACAAGACCGACCAGGAACTCAGGGAACTCCATGACCTCAGGATAGATGAACTTTGGATCGGCGTTGAAACAGGTCACGAAGAGACCCTGAAATATATGAACAAGGGCTTTACCCTCAAAGATTCCTGCGAGCAGCTTGAAAGGCTGAACAAAGCGGGAATAAAGCATTTCGATGCCTACATTCTCGGTGGTGCAGGCGCAGGCAAGGGAATAGAAAATGCCATAGCAAGTGCAAAACTGTTCAATGCATCGAAACCCATTGGTGTCGTTACAACTACCATGGGGGCCTTCGGCGACAGCCAGCTTGCAGAAGATGTTAAAACCGGCAGGTTCGTACCCGCAACCGAAAGGGAAGTTCTGGAGGAACAGAAAAAACTCATCGAACTCATAGATGTTCCGAATACCTATTACATGGGAATACACGCCCTTAACACAGCCACCTTCGATGCAGTTCTGCCAATGGACAGGGAAAGGGCTATCGAAAAAGTGGATGACATGATAGCAGAACTGGACGACGAATACCTGGACAGCGTACCCGAGCGCCATTCCATCTAGCACCCTCAGGGTCAGGGTTTGATTTGTCATATTTTAGGTTTTTTTGCCAGAATAATTGCTGAATCTTAACTTAAAAAACTATTGATATAGCAGCATATAGAGCAAATATGGCAAGTTAAGACCTGACCCTGATTTTCCTGTTCTGGAGAATACAGCACTATGCCGTATTTTCCTTATTATCCTTTTTCCCCAGTTTTATAACCGGGCCAAAGGTCAATGTTCCCTTGACCGGGCAGGCATCTATACACTCGAAACAGTTCACACACTGGGCATTTCTTACATGCTTTTTCGCTGAAACCTCAATATTCATGGGGCATGACTTATCACACTGCTTACAATTAATACAGGTTTCTGTATTCCTCCTGATCGTGAACAGTCTTCCAAGGCTTAACACTCCGTATTTGATCCCCTCTGAGCAGAAATAATTGCAAAAGGGCCTTTCAAAGAACATGGCGATCATAATGAAGCCAACCATGATACCGATCGCTACGGGCTCAGCACCTTGCCCCGTTGCAGTAAATATAAAGGTTAAATATGAATTCATTGACGTTTTGATAATAGAATCTCCCGCGACCATAAAGAAAAGCGCTATCGCCAGAACATACCTCGAATACTGGGCATATTTCTGGATAGCTCTGGGCATTTTAAATTTTCGTTTTACAAAAAGACTGCCAACTTTAGCAAAGAAATCCTGTATCGCCCCGAATGGGCAGATCCACCCGCAAAAGAAAGACCCGGACAAAAGTGCCAGCGGAAGAAAAACCATCAACACCGGTTTTATCTTAAGCAATAACCCTGCAAATAAAACACCTAGAAAAAGCAGTTGCACTGCCATTCTTGCAATCTGTAACCTGGACATTTTCATTATAGCTTTGTTCATAACTCTTATACCCTCCTGCAGTCAGAACATGTTTTTGAACCAGACTTCCGCTCTACGGACAGAAGTATACAGATAAAGCTGTTTATTTGGGGTTAAGAAATGTTTGGAAATGTTAAGAAGAAGCACGATTTCTTTCTGACCAGGTGTGATGCATATCTGCTACATACATGTCATAAGCCCTGTAACTATCCAGATTTAATGATTGTTTTTTATTTTCTCTGATGAATCGGGGTTAAGCACCTCATGCGAACTTTCCCCTGAAACCCGGGACATATGAAAAAATATGTATATTATTTTTTCGGCATAATACATAGTCGAAGACAGGATCGTAAGAGCCTGGATAGAATATGTTAATGCCGATGAGTAAAATGAACTATCATTTTACTCACATGTCCGGGGTTGAAGAGCTCTTGCCCTCTTTTTGTCTCTTTGTGAAGAAGTGTCCTCAAAACCCGTAACATCAGGAAAATGATGAAATCCTTTTCCAGGTAATGGGAAAAAATTCACGGGAAAGATTGTCAAAGTTTTCAAGTGGATTTGTTGCATTACCGTAAGGGCAAAACAGGTCTTCTTTTGACCATAATGTTCCGGGTTAATGGTATAAGGTCTCCTCTGCGCACCTCAGCGCAACCTCCCCGTCCTCTGCGGTAAATCGATTCTGGATTCTTGATTTCCTCGAGAAAAATCTAGTCTGATTTTGCTCAGTCATACAAAGGGTTTACGGGTTTCTCCGCGACCTCTGCGGTAAAATTCTTGTTATGGTTTTGCCTTTCTGAAACAACACTCCATCTCTCCATCAGCATTCTTTTTAACAAAGAAATTCCCCCGGAACCTTTCGTCCTTTTCAGGGTGATCAGTCCTGAAAAAAGCACCTCTGCTTTCTTTGCGCTGTTCACTGACCTCAATCAGCATACGGGCTTCCAAGATCATCGACTCCAGCTGATGGAAGCAGAGAATATCCCTGATATTCTTCACCCCTGCCAGATCCTTCTGCTCTACTATGTGCTCCAGTTCTTTTTTTGCACGACTCAGTGATCCTTCACTTCTCGTTATGGAAGCATGTTCCCACATAACTGAACGGAGGTCTTTCATCAGGTCCTGCAGCCGTACTCCGCCGGATCTTCTTTCAGACAGGATATCCACTGATTCTGTAAGTGTTGCTGTTCCTGTCCTTTTTTCACAGAGATCTGCCGCGGTTTTACCGGCTATTCTGCCGAAAACAACCGATTCTGCCAGGGCTACCCCCGGCAGCCTGTTCGCCCCATGAAGACCTCCCGCCGCTTCACCACATGCAAGAAGGCCCTCCACACATGTTTGGCAATCTCTGTCTATATCCACTCCGCCTATATAGAAATGGGCCGCGTGACAGATAGGAATACCATCTTTCTTTATATCAAGACCGACCCGTTTAAGAATAAGTGAAAGTTCTTCGTACTTCTTATCCAGCACCTCTGGGTCAATTTTTGAACAGTCCATAAACACGTAATGGGGATTCCCTCGCCCTTCATCTATCTCAGTCTTGATCGCCCTGGTCATGACATCCCTTGTAGCAAGGTTCCCTTTCTCGCTGTAATGATACATGAACTCCTCGCCCTTAATGTTTTTCAGAACGGCACCAGCACCGAAGAGTGGATTGGAAATAATCATTTTTACAGGTTCGAACATCATGGAAGGATGAAACTGGGCCATTTCCATATCCCTCAGGACAGCTCCGGCCTCATATGCCAGTTTGCAGGAATCGCAGGAGACATCGGAAGTGTTGTTGTGTCTTTCAAACAACCCTGCCCCCCCGCCTGCTGCAAGGATGACCACTTTTGACCTGAAGAGATGCTTTTCACCCGTATTGTTGTCCAGGGCAACTGCACCAACAATTCCTTTTTCGTCTGTCAGAAGTTTTATAACTGTTGTTTCGTCAAAGACCTTTACTCTCCCCTCCAAAGCTCTCTGAAGCAGGGGTAAAGTCAGAGGCAATCCTCTGTTAAAGTAGGAACAGGACTTGTACTCAGCGATAAAGGATCTGCTTATCGAATGTCCCGGCGGATGTTTTACCAGGAATTTGCCGTCAATGCTCTTGAATACCACTCCATTTTCTCTCAGAAATGGAATTACAGACCCTGACTCTTCAGCAAAGACCTTAACAAGTTCTGCGTTATTTATTTTGCTACCCGAATCCAGAATATCCTTTTCAAAGATAGCCGGATCGTCTCCGTATCCACCCTCCTCTGTTGCAAGACTCAGGACCCCGGCAGAGATAAGGGTATTCCCGCTCTTTCCAGCCTTACTTTTGCAGACAAGGCCAACTTCAGGAAATTGTTCCCGAGCCACAAGAGCTGCCGATAACCCGGCAAGTCCGCCTCCGACGATAAGCACATCAACATCACAGACCCTGGTCATGTTATCTTCGTACCCCCTGCTGTTATAAAAACACGTCAATTCAGTACATCGACTGCTCCGATAAATTTTCCACAGCCCATTAATGAACCATTCCATATAAGCTATACCCTACCATATCCAGGCTAATAGGATAAAACAAAATCAGAAGAATATTAAAGAAATTGCAGAGGAGGAATTTCTGTACGATAAAACCTAGAGTGCGAGGCCTGATCCCATTTCCCTGTATATAAACCTTACGACCGTAATCATGTTGAAAAAGAGCAACACGTGAGTATAATAAGGATCATTTCCCCGATAGAAAAACCACCTGTCTAGAGTCCGTCATTGAGACCGGTCTTCAGGCGTATGAAAATAGGGGAATCCAGAAGAGCAACGGCCTGAGGCATGGTCGCTGGACCTCAAACATACATAAAACAAAGGAGCGAAACAACATGTCCAAACGTCTCGATTTTACACTCCTCATATTATGCACACTCATTCTGGTCCTGGGCTTTTCCGGGCCGTCCGGTGCCGATCCGAACCATACTTTCGACTTGAATCTTGTGCCAGCAACCCCTGATTATTCCTCACAGGACAGTTGGGCCGTCCTTCCCGAAGACTCTCGTTCCTATCCGGTGGATATCTTCTTCGTTCACCCCACGACCTATCGAGGAGACGATAACTGGAACCAGTCCCTCGAGGGAGAGGCCGCCGACCCCGAGGTGAAAGAGCTCATGATGAGCCAGGCTGGGGTATTCTCGTCTTCTGCCTGCCTCGTTGCACCCTACTACCGCCAGGCTAATCTGGCCGTATTGCACACTCCCGAGGACAGTCCTGAAAGGCAGTCCCTGGATTTAGCCTACACTGATGTGGAGGCCGCATTCAACGCCTACATGGCCCACTGGAACAAGGGACGCCCATTCATCCTTGCCGGCCATAGCCAGGGATCGGAACACCTGTTGCACCTTATGGAGCGGCGCTTCGGCAACCCGGATCTGAGAAAGAAACTGGTTGCGGCCTATATCATTGGCTGGTCCGTTACAGAGGATGACCTGGCCCGGTATCCCCACCTGAAGATGGCAGAAACCCACGATCAGACGGGTTGCATCATCAGCTATAACACCCAGGGATTGAACGCGGATTACAGCATCGTTCGCGAGGGAGCTGTGGCAGTAAACCCGCTCACCATGAAAATCACCGGAGAGTCAGCTCAGGCCGACAGGAACCTGGGGGCCGTCTTCTTCACCGAGACAGGTGTAATGGATATCCCGCATTACACGGGTGGACAGACTGTCAACGGGGCTTTTGTCATTTCAACGCCCTCAAATATCGAAGACCTTGATGCCATGAGTATCCCCGGATTCTACCACCCCTACGACTACACCTTCTTCTACCGCAACCTCAGGCGGAACGCCGAACTTCGGGTCAGTTCCTACATGAAATCCCACGGCGAGTAAGGCAGATAGAACGTAAGCCTCCGCCGAACCGATATAATTCGAAATGTTCAAAAGCCGCTGTCGTAAAAGGCAGCGGCTTTTTTTGTTTTTAAAAAATGAAATGTAGAGGAATCATTTTGTTGTGCAAAACCGCACGCGCAAGGCCTGACCCCGATTTTCTGGGCCTTAGTGTTTTTTACAGTGATCTTTTGACAGAACCTGGATAAAATCTCCAAACCTCCTGAGCCAATACAGATCCCTGCCAGAATAAAAAAAGGGTCCTGGTGAAAGGACCCTTCAATACTTGTTTCTTAAGTTAGTTTATCTTTTCCTTACAAGAAGAAGCAGAGGAGCGATCAGCAGTAACATCGAAGGAATGAAGGAACCGATATTACAATTTCCACCACCGCCTCCATTGCCATCTTCATCGTCATCATCTTCGTCGTCTCCCGTTGGGATCGAATCGTACTCATAGGCTCCCATGTCCACGGTACCTCCGTAGATCCTGTCATTTCCGTCCAGGTCGGTTAAAGGAAGGCTTGGTGCCAGGTTATCTCCCCGGTCTATGGCAATAGAACCTTCCTGAAGGTGATAATCTGTTTCGGAGACAAAGAGAGGATCAAGGGTATTATAATTAGATCCGCTTGAGAAGACGCTGCCTCCGTCGTTGAAATCCTTCTGGATAACAGAGAGAAGATTGTTATATACGTAGAAATAATTCATATACACGTCGTCATAGAGAAAAAGGTCATCAGGTCCGATGGTAGTCCTATTAACACTGTAACTGGTGTTGCCCCATAGAATGTTGTTGTATATAGAAAAGTCTGTTTCAGAATAGGCACATTCGATATATAGACCTCCGCCGTATGACCAAGTGGCATCACCAGTGCAGGTATTGCCGGTAATGGTATTGTTGATTATATCTGCACTTGCAACATAACGTGAAATGAAATGTACTCCTCCTCCCTTATAGTCAGTAGTATTGTCTGCTACCAGATTGTTCCTGAAGATCACGTGATGGGCATCCTCCAGCCAGCCACCTGTCTCAAATGCTATTCCGCCACCATATTCTGCACCCATGTTGTCGGTGAATATGTTGTTCTCCACTGTCAGGTTCCCCTCACAGTAAATAAACGCTCCACCGCCATAGTCCGCACTATTAACTTCCAGGTTATTGGATGCAAAATATGCGCCGCCATTATAACTGTAAAGAGATATACCACCTGCAGTGTAAGGGGAGATATTGCCTGAAAATGTATTTCCGGTGACCACACAGTTGACCTCGTCTGTTTCTATATATGCGCCGCCTCCATAACAGTCAGAAGCACTGCCTGTATTATTCGTAAAGGTGCAGTCTGAAAGGGCTAGGTTCCCGTTTGTTAAATAAAGATGGGCAGCTCCACCATATCGTGCACCTTCGTTCCCATTAAAGGAACTGGCGATAACAGTTATATCTCCGCTATTAACTCTGGCGTATAAGCCTCCTCCATCTGCATCTGTCTCGTTTGCCGTATTCCCGGAAAAATCACAGCTTGTAACCTGGATATTGCCTCCATTATCTATGTTGGCATACAGTCCTCCCGCGTCATATTCGATTGCGGAATTATCTTTGAAAGAGCAGTTAACCACATTGATCGTTCCTGTTTCGATATCAATGTTTGCTCCAGCCCCTTCAAGAGCAACTCCTTTTTGGACAGTCAGGTTCCTGAGAGTAATAACTGTTGAATAATTTGAAGCTATATTTAATACTTGACTTGAGCTTCCTCCATCCAGTACAACATCGCCTGATCCGATAATTGTCAGGTCACCTGTAGCTCCCGGAGGTACAATTGCTGAATAGAAAAAATAAGTACCTCCTGTCTCGTACGTCCCTGGCAATAATGTAATAGTGTCACTTTCACCGTTATCATCAGCAATATCAAGAGCAAACCGTAAATCATCTGATGTTGCAACCTCAAATTCATATGCATAACAGGAACCTGAAAAGATCAACAGAACCAGAACAGTAAAAAGAACAAGAAATGTCTTTTTCACTCTAACCACTCCCTTAAGAAGAATGATAGGTTGTGAAATATTCTTCGAAGTCTGGTGTATCTATGTTATGTTTGGGGGTAAAGATATTAGGAATAAATGAGACATGAAATGCTCTTGAACCACGAATATCCCAGTTATTCAACCAGTATGCACAGCAAGACGTAAAAAGGGTTTACCAGATCGCATCACCTCTCTTTTGTCTTATCAAAAGGGCTGAATAATTTGTATTTATGCAAAGACCTGAAAATAGAAGAAAGTATATAGGTAAAGAAAAAATAAAATGAAATTTAACTGATTTTAATTATAGCACCTGTCCAGATCATCCAGAATGAGATAGCTCTCATAAAAAGCAAATTCAGACACCACAACTTTTTCCCGTGAAACTCTAGGATTTTTGAAAGGAATCTCCTTGGGAAAATACATTTTTCAGTCTTAATCTACTATCCACTTTTTACTATGAGTGATATCACCCAGAATTCAAATGCTTTCTGTTATGAGAACATTGTGCCTCAGAATCGTAACATCCCAAATGATAAAGATGTGGCAATTCAAGACCTGACCCTATTTTATAGATGGGGGTTTGTCTTTCTTATTACACTGGGATATATTCAACTCAATTATGTAACAAATAGAATAGATCAGAATCGATTTACTAAGGAGGGAGCACATATGTCTCCATTGCCCATAGCAGAAATGATCGCAACATTCGGGAATGACAAAAAGAGAATAGATCATGCAGTTAAGGTGTACGGTTACGCCAGTGCCATATCCGAACTGGAGTCCCTCGATCCCGAAACCCGGAAAATAATCGCCATTACAGCAATACTCCACGACATAGGTATAAAGGAATGCGAACGCAAGTTCAAAACCTCCGCCTGGAAATGCCAGGAAACCGAAGGTCCTCCTGTAGCCAGGGGTATTCTGGAGAAACTGCAGATAAATGAAGACATAATAGAAAGAGTGTGTTTCATCATCGGCCATCATCACAGTTTTGAGTATATTGATGGCATTGATTTCCAAGTACTTGTGGAAGCGGACTTCCTCGTCAATGCACCAGAAAAGGATTTGGATAAAAATACTGCCATGGATTTTGCAGACAAATACTTCAAAACAGCTTCAGGAAAAAAGATCATCAAAAAAATGTATGAAAGGAAATAAGGATCTTAAGATCCAGGTATCCGAATAAGAACGATTTTCCACCAGAAGAATGTAGATATCTCCTTTTCTAAACATGACCCACACACTGGATAGCACTACAAAACCGTGCATGCAAGGCTTGACCCCATTATTCGGATAAGGTTCCAAAGTGTTTGATAATATCGAAGTTAAATTCAGCCATGGTTTCCCTCCTGTATCAGTTTCAGAAAACGGTTATTTAGAGAATGCCCGCGTTTAAAGGTTGTAATAAAACTTAACTCCACTATAGTCTACCTTATCTTACTCCCCAGACGACCTTTCCTTAACACAATCTCAAAGTTCGACCTCCAGTTTTGGATATGAGAAAATATCCTGTAATGAAAGGCAGGTGACCCTCATGAAGATCATGGCAATTAACGGAAGTCCCAGAAAGAACGGCAACACTGCCGCCTTGCTTGGGAAAACCCTGGAAGGTGCCGCATCCCTGGGAGCAGATACTGAAATGGTCAATCTTTACGACCTCGATTTCAAGGGATGTACCAGCTGTTTTGCCTGCAAACTGAAAAACGGCCCAAGTTACGGGAAATGTGCCCTGAAGGATGACCTGACGCCCATTCTTGAAAAAGTCGATACAATCCATGCCCTGGTACTCGGCTCTCCTGTCTATTTCGGTGACGTAACCGGGGAGATGAGATCCTTCCTGGAAAGGCTCTTCTTTCCCTACCTTGCATATTCAAAGGACTACAGGAGCATTTTCCCCGGCAAATTAAAGACAGCCTTCATCTACACCATGAACGCAAAGGAAGAGTCTTTTAAAGAACGGGCTTATGACAAATGGACCGGTAAGAATGAAAGCCTGATGTCATGGTTTTTCGGAAACTGCGAATCCCTTTTCTCTTTCAATACCCTGCAGTTTGATGACTATTCCCTCTATGTGTCGGATATGTTCGATACGGAAGAAAAGCTGGCACGACACAGAGAGGTCTTCCCACAGGACCTGGAAAAGAGTTTCAGACTTGGCCAAAGGCTGGCCAGGAAGAATTGAGCTATCTTAAGGGATACATGATGAGGTTTTCCAGGACATGATCCTTGCCTTTCTTGCTGTAGTCATCGGTTTGACCCTGCTTTTCTGGAGCGCCGACCATTTTGTAGAGGGTTCCGCCTCCCTGGCAAGGCATTTCGGGATCCCCTCCCTCCTGATCGGGATGGTCATTGTCGGTTTCGGTACATCAGCACCTGAAATGGTGGTATCCACTGTGGCTGCCCTGCAGGGAAACACGGGCATTGCCCTGGGTAATGCCTATGGCTCGAACATTGCCAACATAGCCCTCATTCTTGGCCTGACTGCGATCATCAGCCCCGTGGCAGTCCATTCTCGGGTTCTTCGCAAGGAACTGCCCATCCTTACTGCAGTCACAGTAATGGCAGCCCTTCAGGCGTGGGATGGAAAGATCACCCGTTTAGAAGCGGTAGAACTCCTAACGGTCTTCGGAGTTATCATGGCCTGGAGTATCTGGGAGGGAATGCAGAGATCACCTGATGCCCTGGGTACTGAAACTGAAAAGGAACTCCTGGCACATCCCATGCCTGTCCGAAGGGCACTTTTCTCTCTTGTGGCAGGCCTGGTTTTACTTGTTGTCAGTTCAAGGATACTGGTATGGGGAGCAGTCCAGATAGCCCGGGGTTTCGGGATCAGTGACCTGGTAATAGGCCTGACCATTGTGGCTTTAGGCACATCACTGCCGGAACTTGCCTCTTCCATTACGGCTGTTCGAAAAGGAGAACACGAAATCGCCCTGGGCAACGTGCTGGGATCCAACCTGTTCAATACACTTGCAGTGGTGGGAATTGCCGGTACTATTAACCATATAGGCTTCGGGCCGGAAGTATTCTACAGGGATATGTTCTTCATGGCAGCCCTTACCATATCGCTTTTCATCATCGGCTACGGTTTCAGGGGACCCGGTCGGATCAACCGTTTTGAAGGTGCCCTTTTCCTGGCCTGTTACATGGGATATATCTTTTTCCTTGCCAAATCTGTACTTCATCCATAGTGTTCTGAAAACCTGAAATAGCTTTGCCACAAAAACCCACCCTGAGATTGAGGGTGGGTTTTTGTGGATGAATACAGAGAAAAGAATAGTTAATTCTCGTAAAACAGAAAGATGAACATTCATCTTTTTGAACTACAAATGTGTTTATGTCAAACCTCGTTCATTAAGGTTTGTAGAGGCAGGATAAGGATCAGACCAGGAAAGAATGAACGGGTTCGGGTAGATCTGGCAAGACTGAAACAACATGGAAGGATCTCTCAAAAACACTTTTTCTGGGTGGGTTACTAGCGAAAGTTATGGGTGGATACAAGCCACACTTCTTGAGATAAAATTGGAAAAACAGAACTTCCGGCTTGGGCATAAATAAGGATGAAAACCCTGATCAACCGCTCTATTCAGTCTCCCCGGGCAGCTTGGACAAGGATACGCCAGGGATATTTATGGGTGGTAAGTAAATCGATCCTGTCAGACACAAGTCGGTTGAGTGCTTCAAGATGAAAAGAGGTGGGTTTATGAGAAAGATCGAGTTCTGCCGGGAAGACTTTCCCGCGCTGCGTCGAGAACACAGAGGCATGCCCCTTGCCTTTCTCGACGGACCAGGAGGAACACAGCCTCCACAAGCCGTGATAGACAGCGTCGTCGATTACCTGAGAAACTACAACAGCAACATCCACGGCAATTTCCTCGTATCCAGGGAATCGGACGCCATCATCCAGCGATGCAGGGAATATCTGGCCACCTTCCTGGGAGCCCCATCATGGGATTGCATTTCCCTGGGGCCCAACATGACATCGCTCAACCTGGCTCTAAGCCGGGCATTTCGAAACCTGCTCTCACCAGGCGACGAGATCGTCATCACCGAGCTTGATCATGAAGCGAACCGCGGTCCCTGGCTGAACCTCCAGAAAGAGGGAGTTATCGTCAGGTCCATTCCGTTGAAGCAGGACGGCACGCTGGACATGGAGGGCTTCCGAAGGCGCGTAACAGATCGAACAAGACTGGTGGCCCTGGGTTACTCTTCCAACGCCATCGGAACAGTGAACGAAATCGCCGAGACCCGCAGGGCAAGCAGGGAAGTGGGCGCCTATTTGCTGGTGGACGCCGTACACTACGCACCTCATTTCTCGATTGACGTCCAGGAGATCGACTGCGACTTCCTGCTCTGCTCAGCCTATAAGTTTTACGGCCCCCATGTGGGGGTTCTCTACACGAGACCAGGGCTGCTTACCCGGTTACCGGTTGAGAAGATACATTCGCAGGACAACTCTTCTCCATACCGGATCGAATCGGGGACCCTTAACCATGAAGGACTCAACGGTACTATAGCAGCCATTGATTACATCGCTTCTTTCGGTTCGGGAACAGGCTTAAGAGAACAGCTGGTCAATGCAATGGAAAAAATAGAAATTTACGAACGGAAACTGGCCCGACACGCCTACAGTCAGCTCAGCTCAATGGATCATGTGACCCTCTTCGGGCAATCCTTCGACTGTCCTAACCGTGCGCCAACCGTCTCCTTCGTCGTTAAAGGGATGAGCTCAGATCTGGTGGCGCAACAGTTGGCTGAAAAAGGGATCTTGGTCTGGGACGGAGATTTCGCTGCCGAAAGAGCGATCGAGGTCCTGGATACGGTGGACTGCGGCGGTGTTGTCAGGATGGGGATCTCCATGTACAACACCATGGAAGAGGTCGATCGCCTCTTGAGTGCAGTCAGAGAAATGGTTTAGGAGGACACCATGAAATTCTACAGAAGCGCAATTGAAGCCGAGGGCGCTGAAGTCATCGGCTATGACAGGATACGGTACAACCTTGCCGAGAGCTCCGTTCGGGATCGCTCCCTGAAGGATCTGGGCATCGAACTCAAAGGCCTGGACCTTCCCTACGCTCAGGATCACTTTGGATTGCCGGAACTGAGAGAGCTCATCGCCTCTCAGAGCGGTCCGAACGTCGAAAGGGACCACATAATGATAACGGCTGGTGCATCGGCCGCGCTGTTCATCATGGCCATCACACTTCTGGAAAAGGATGACCATGTCGTCATTACCAGGCCCAACTACTGCACGAATATCGAAACACCCGAGGCCATCGGCTGTGACGTTTCCTTCGTCGAACTGGAGTACGACAGGCGATTCCGCTTTGACCCGGATTACCTGAAAGCAGTGGTCACACCCCGAACAAAGTACGTAAGCCTCACCTGTCCTAACAATCCCGACGGGAGTATGCTCACACTGGAGGAGCTCAAAGCCGTGGTCCGGATCACAGAAGAGAAACGCTGCCGCCTGCTCGTGGACGAAACCTACCGGGAGATGGCTCATGAAAATCTCCTGCCTGTGGCGGCCACCCTGGGCAGCCATGTGGTCAGCATTTCGTCCATGTCGAAGACTTACGGCGTCCCGGGGATCCGCATTGGCTGGATCCACTGCCAGGACAGGGAACTGATGGAATCGTTCCTCTGTGCCAAGGAGCAGATGAGCATCCACGGCAGCATCCTGGACGAAACCGTAGCTTACGAGACGCTCCTGCAGAAAGAGGTATGGCTCGCCGAGGTGCTGCCGGAAATTCTCGAAGGCAAG
This sequence comes from Synergistales bacterium, assembly GCA_963666205.1. Taxonomy (GTDB): domain Bacteria; phylum Synergistota; class Synergistia; order Synergistales; family JAFGMB01; genus JAENYO01. The sequence continues at coordinate 2,114,965 of OY762654.1, read as the reverse complement.
GAGATCGTTCGAAAGTGGATCTCGGAAGACCCCCATCTCGACTGGGTTGAACCGGACGGTGGGAGCACCTGCTTCGTCCGAATTGATGCCGGCCTCGAGATCGACTATGATGTCTTCTATGAACGATTACTGAGCAAGTACGGCACCTACGTCGGGCCGGGGCACTGGTTCGGTTTCGGGAAGAACTACATGCGCATCGGCTTTGCCTGGAACGACATGGACAAATTGAGGAGCGGGCTGCAGGGCATTTCCGCCAACATCCGTGACTTTATTGACCGGTAAACTGCAGAGGAATATTCAATAACCATGAGTCATAGCCTCACTGTCAGGACGACATTCTTCCCGGCAGCGAGGCATGCGGGGAAGAAACAGGTGAACTAATGCACGATCTGGACTGGAAACCTGATAAAAACCTCGATGAGCCTCTTTATGAGCAGATAAAACAGTTCGTCATCCGGAAGATCTCCTGCGGCGAGTGGTTTTTGGGTTTTCAGCTTCCTCCGCAGAGAGAGTTAGCCCTGTATTTCGGAGTCAACCGAAGCACACTGAAAACAGCTCTGGAAGATCTGACGGCAGACGGCATCCTGGGTACCCGGGGTAAGAGCGGCACCTATGTCAGGAACAATACCTGGTCTCTTTTCCGCAAACCCCTTTCGCCGGATTGGCTCAAATACATCCGGTCGGGCAGTCTCAGCCCCAATCGCGAAATCACGCGCAGTATCCATGATCATGAATTCAGTTCAAACCTTATCCGCTTAAGCACCGGCGAGCTTTCGCCCGACTACCTGCCCAGGAATTCGACGGACCGGGTTCTGGAAAACCTGATCGCCGGTGGGTACAGCCTGGGCTACGATCATCCCAACGGAACCATCGAACTCAGGGAGTCTCTCGTCCAGTATTACCGTCGTCTGGGCGTGGAAGCCAAACCCACACAGATCCTTATTGTATCCGGCGCCCTTCAGGCCATCCACCTGATCTCTGTAGGACTGTTCCCGAAAGGCGCATCCGTTTCCTGCGAGACCCCTTCCTATCTCTATTCACTTAATCTCTTCAAATCTTCCGGGATCAACCTCTGCGGAGTTCCCTGCAATGGCGAAGGCCTTGACATCGCCAGGCTTGTCAATATACATAAAAGGGGCAGCACGGCGAGCCACTACACCATCCCCTATTTCAACAACCCCACGGGACATCGCCTGAGCGACAGAAAACGTATTGAACTCATGGAGACTTACAGGAAACTCAGGATCCCGGTCATCGAAGACGACACCTATCGGGAACTTTACTATGACGAAGAAAGGCCCCTGCCTTTGAAAGCAAGCGATGAGAGTCAGTTCGTGATCCACGTCGGAAGCATATCCAAAACCCTCTGCGCCGGCCTGCGAGTCGGCTGGATCATAGGCCAGGAAGAAGTCATCAGAAAACTGGCCGATCTCAAGATGCAGATCGACTACGGCACCAGCTCTCTTTCCCAGCTTGTCCTCGATAGCCTCCTTCGGAGTGGTAGGTTCGAAGAGAACCTCTCTAAACTGAGACAGACCTTGAGGGCGAAAAGGGACCTCATGCATGAGATCCTGAAAGAGGGGTTTACCGGCTTCTCCGAATGGATGAAACCATCGGGCGGCTTCTATATCTGGTTGAGGCTGAAAAACCGGGCAGACATCAAAAGCGTTTTCGAGTATTGTCGATGTCATGGCGTCCTGATCAATCCGGGCTATATGTACGACCCGAAGAATCGCGACGCCATCAGGCTGTCATTTTCCTACGTGAGTGAAGAAGAAATGAAACACGGGTTGAGCGTCCTGAAAGATGCTATCCTGTCGAACATCCCAAGAACTTTATGAAACCCAAACCGCAGCAGGATAAGTCCCAACCCAGCTCCCAATAGTCCCTGAAAAAGCCAAAGGCAAAAGAGCCTGTATCTCACCTGGAGGGCTCTTTTTTCCTGGCCTGCTATCTGGGATATATAGCCTGGCTTGCAGGCATTGCCATAAGCTATTAAGGTGAGCAGAAACTGAGTACCCCGATGGAGGATCAGGAGATCAGGGTCGCTGAATCAGCCCATACTTCAACATAAAGAGGAGGTCAACACCGGTTTTCCCGGATATGACCTCTTCAGAAAAGAATCCTCGAACTCTGCAACTCTGAGAAATGCCCCATGTTCAAGGAAAACAGATAAAACTCTTTTTAACACCACTACCTCCCTGCCAGTGGAAAAGGATGAAGCTTTCCTTTGAGTTTCGCTCTGTTCTACTCCATCTTGTGAATATGGATATCCTGCTGCGGAAAGGGAATACTTATCCCTTCGGCATCAAACCGTTTCTTTATGCTTTCCTGGGTTGCAAAAAACACATCCCAGTAATCCGAAGTCTTCACCCATGGACGCACTGCAAAATTAACACTGCTCTCACCCAGTTCCAGTAATCCAATAACAGGGGCAGGATCTTGCAATATCCTTTCGTCAGATGTAAGGATCTCTTTCAGGATGCTCTTGACTTTATCCAGGTCATCTTTATAGCTTACCCCAGCGACCATATCCACCCTGCGGATATCCCTTGCGGTGTAATTGACGATATTATCACTGGTCATTTTTCCGTTAGGGACAATGATCTTCCTGTTGTCAGGTGATTTCAGTTCAGTTGTAAAGATGCCTATCTCCTCGACTGTCCCTGAAACACCTCCGCCTTCAATGTAATCACCGACTTTGAAGGGCTTGAAAATTATCATCAGAACTCCTGCAGCAAAGTTGGCCAGGGAACCCTGGAGGGCCAGGCCTACTGCCAGGCCTGCGGCACCCAGTATGGCCACAAAGGAGGTGGTCTGAATTCCGAGCTGACCAAGAGCCGCAATGATCACGAAAGCCATTATGGCTACGTAAGACACGCTGCTTGTGAACAGCACCAGGGTATCGTCCACCTGCCCTTTCTGGAGGACCTTTTTGATGGTCCCTCTAAGTGCTTTGGCAACCAGGCGTCCAAAAAGGAGGATCGCCAGGGCCGCAATGACTTTCAATCCGTAGAAAGCCATCCATTCCTGAAGTTTTACAATAAGTTGATCCATTCTCTAACCTCCCTGCTTCTATTGGTTTCTTGCTTCGCCTGTTTAGAGAGTTATTATATAGACTTGACACAAATATAAATTCTGGTTGGGAAATAGTCAAATTTTCCTGTAACCCTGAGTATCAAAAAGCCTACCGGAAATTTACGGGCGGCTGAAATATATATTTGAAATGTCTCAGGGGAAACCATTTAGATTTCAGTAGCAGACCCTGGTCTTCTGTGTCCTTTGAAATAAAACAACCCGGACTGTGGAACATATTCTGACTGCTCGTATTATAATAACAGTTGACCTCGGTAAATCGGCATTATAGTGAAAGCCTGAAAGGCATAAGATCTTCCCGAACCAGAAATTCTGACTGCTCTCTATAGCGTGAACTTTTAAAAGACGAACATCCCATCCATCTTTCAGGTAATTGACTGGAGGTGTTTTTTAATGATATTGCGAAAAAAACTGTTTGTTGTTTCGCTGGCAGCAATAATTACGTTGATAGCCCCGACCCCCACTCTTAATGTAATAGCTGCCTTTGCCCAGGATGCTTCTTCCTTTATCAGCGAAAAAAATGCCCTGAAGATCCCCCCTTTGCTGAAAGACGAAAATCCAGAAAACAGCGCAATGGATATTACTCTCAGGGCCGTGGAAGGAAAAACTTCCTTTTTTGGTACGCAAAACTTCACTCACACCCTTGGTTACAACGGATCCTACCTGGGACCTGCAATAAAGGTTGAAAGAGGACAGACCCTTCATGCAAAGGTTATCAACGAACTAGATGAAGACACAACTCTCCACTGGCACGGAATGAAAGTGGAGGGACAAAAGGACGGAGGTCCCCACTATACTTTCGCACCAGGTGAAACATGGGAGGTCTCTTTTCCCGTCGATCAGCCGGCAGCCACACTCTGGTACCATCCTCATCCTCACGGCCGGACAGGAAAGCAGGTATATATGGGTCTCGCAGGGGTACTCATTGTAGAGGATGACATATCCAGGAACCTCGATTTACCAGATAATTACGGAAAAAACGATATACCACTGGTAATCCAGGACAAACGTTTCTCGAGAAATGGCGAACTGGTATATCTGACCCATATGATGGACACAATGCACGGAATGATGGGTGATGTGCCTGTTGTGAATGGCACCTATAATCCCTATCTCGAAGTTGATAGGGAAATGGTACGTTTCAGGCTTATCAACGGATCCAACGCAAGAATTTTTGACCTTTTCTTCGAGAACAACCGGACATTCTGGCAGATTGCCTCCGATGGAGGACTTCTGTCCAGCCCTGTTCAGACAAGGGTTTTAACCCTGGCCCCCGGAGAAAGGGCAGAAATCCTTGTAGATTTTTCCAGCAGCCAGTATGGAGACAGGGCTGTTTTGAGGTCCCGGGAATTTGAGATCCTCACCTGCCTTGTAAAGAATACAGAAGGGGCAAAACAAAGCTTCATACCTAGAAACCTTACACAAATAGAACGCGTTGATACCTCTCGGGTTGTAAGGAACCGAACCTTTGTCCTTTCGGGAATGGGTCCCATGGTAAGCATTAACGGAAGACAATTTAACCTGGATCGTATCGACGAAATGGTGAAGCTCAACGATACCGAGGTCTGGGAGATAAGAAACGAGATGTTCCAGGGTGGTCCAATGGGAGGCAACATGATGAGAGGCATGGGGAGAATGAGAGGAAGAGGAATGCCCATGGCCAGGGCTATGGTTCATCCTTTCCATATTCATGGAGTACAGTTCAGGGTCATCGAAAGGGACGGAGCTGCTCCGCCGGTCAACGAAAGAGGCTGGAAAGATACAGTACTCGTATATCCCTATGAAACAGTAAAGGTTCTGGTCCAGTTCCAGAAAAAGGGCAAGTTTGTCTATCATTGCCACATTCTCGAACACGATGATATGGGAATGATGGGATCATTTGTTGTGGAATAATGTTTAACGGCCCAGAACTGGTCAATGGATGCGAAAACAGCTTAAAGATCCACCCGCTGGACTTCAACTGGACCTGAAGGGCAACAACAATGGGGGTGATCTTGATCAGGGGCCTCAGTTCCAGGTGATCTGCATCAGATAACATCCAGGGACGATCATCGGGAGGATATCTTCTTCTCTGATAAGGACTGTTCATTCTTTCTCCAGGTCTACTTAAAAAATCATAAACGGGTTCAGGAAATGGGGATCTCCCAGTGATAACAATTTACCCTGCCCTGGGAATCTATCGAAAATAGTGCTTGATCTCCATTCGTCCCACCCTTGCAGAAGACATTATTTTAAAAGTTTTAGTTAAATATCGAGGTGTTATTTTGTTGTGCAAAACCGTACACGCAAGGCCTGACCCCGTTTTCCGAAGAGAATAGACCATGCAGTAAAGGTGTACGGTTACGCCAGTGCCATATCCGAACTGGAGTCCCTCGATCCCGAAACCCGGAAAATAATCGCCATTACAGCAATACTCCACGACATTGGCATAAAAGAATGCGAACGAAAATTCAATACCTCCGCCTGGAAATGCCAGGAAAGCGAAGGTCCTCCTGTAGCCAGGGGTATTCTGGAGAAACTGCAGATAAATGAAGACATAATAGAAAGAGTGTGTTTCATCATCGGCCATCATCACAGTTTTGAGTATATTGATGGCATTGATTTCCAGGTACTTGTGGAAGCGGACTTCCTCGTCAATGCACCAGAAAAGGATTTGGATAAAAATACTGCCATGGATTTTGCAGACAAATACTTCAAAACAGCTTCAGGAAAAAAGATCATCAAAAAAATGTATGAAAGGAAATAAGGATCTTAAGATCCAGGTATCCGAATAAGAACGATTTTCCACCAGAAGAATGTAGATATCTCCTTTTCTAAACATGACCCACACACTGGATAGCACTACAAAACCGTGCATGCAAGGCCTCGTACATTAGGTGTGAGGAATCAGTGGGCAAGGATTAAACTTTAAAAGGATGGACGGGTTCGGGTAGGCCGGAAAGGGAAATACTTCAGTTATTTCTTACAGATCATCTATTGATTCATGATCTTTATTTTTGTCTGGCCAGAGCATGGGGGTAAGAAAAGAGGCGCAGGCCAGTGAAAAAATGAAAGTACCTACGAGTTTCAAGGTATTTTGACCAATCCACCGTGAGGCGATAAAGAACAGAACTCCTGTTACAAATAAACTCCAGCCTATCAAGTGATACCTTTTTTCATTCCCAGGTTTATCCTTATTGATCTTTTTCATTTCTCTGGTTACCTGCTTTCTGATCAGAATTCAGGATGGCCAAAGCCGATTGCCTGAGTATCTACATATACCCCCCTCAATGCACTAATCCCAGGTGCTCTTCAGCACAGCCCTGACAAATGTTTTCATCATATCTGTACTCCGGGGGGAAGTATCTTCCGCAATATTTACACGGGTTGAACTCGTTCAGTCTTGTCTGAAGTGCCTCTATCAATAATTCCCTGAGATGATCGTTATTAGTTTCAGTAAGGTCGCATTTTTTCCATAACCTGGTTGATGGAACTGGAGTCTGTCCATCCCGGGTAACGGTGGGAAGGTAAATGTAAAGCTGGTCTTCTTCTGCAACAAGATAAAAACCCATAAAACCTCCATATGAAAGAAAGTCCTGGGGTATATCAGTGGGAACAAAGTCCAGGTATTCCCTTTCATGGCTTTTCTTGAACCACAGGGCAAGATCCTTTATCGAGGGCAGACCCTGAAGGATCAGCATAAGCCTTTCCTGCTGCATATCCTTATTTCCCAAACTAACACTCCCTTGTCAGTTCTCCACCAGTTCTACCCGGCGGTTCTCTGCCTTTCCCTCTTCCGTTTTATTGGATGCCACGGGGCATGCAAAAGAAACTCCCACGGGCATCAGGCGGACTTTCTCAATGCCGTACTGGCTCACCAGGGCGTTAACCACAGAATCAGCGCGTTTACGGGACAGGTCCATGTTGAATTCAAAAGTCCCGGCGTTATCAGTATGGCCCACTACCAGCAGTTTCATTTCGGGGTTTCCACCGAGAAGCCTGGCTATCTCTTGAAGGGTAGAATTCGATTCAGGTTTTATGTTCCATTTGCCGGTATCGAAGTATATGCCGTACAGGGCTATGCTTCCCTTGGTGGATATCTCCCCAGCCATTTCTTCAGCTTTGACGGTAACCATCTTCTGTTCACGTTTTTGAGGCTGGATAATGTCCACAGCGGCAATGGTCCGTCCATCGAAGTCCCTGCAGGAGTGTCCGGCTTTCAAGGTGTATGTAAGCACCGAAACATGGGCACCGCTGTCGCTCAGTACACCCACTGTATAGCGCTGGTCGGAGATCCATTCCCTCTGTGCGCAGGATCCGGGCGAAAAATGGGCATCCTTTATCATTTCGTCAGGCCGGAGATACATGGCAAGGCTCATGTCCCCACCTCCGCCGCTGCTCCCCCTCTCAGGGGCTCCGCCGCACTCGCTGCTTTTGCATTCATAAAGGATCTCTCCGCCTTTTGCCTGGATCTCCTCCTGGTAGTTTCTCAGAACTTCAAGAGGGGAAACTCCTTGTGGTACAAGGTAGACCAGACGCCAGTACTCCCCTTCGAGGGTTTTCTTCTCTTTCGGTTCGAAGAGGATATTGTTACGGGGATCCCTCTTTTCCTTCACCGGTTCCAGTGCGGAGAGGGGCATGGTAAATTCGTTGAAGTTCTTGTGCTCGAAGGAAACAATGATGGAGCCTTCGTAACGTCCCAGTAAGGGGCTGTCCTGGGAGCCCTGCAGGTCCGCCATGGGGACCTCTGCGAGAGAAAGTATGGGGAAAAACAGGATAACCGCCAATATAACCGTGATGGCGCTAAAAGACCTTCCCATGATATTCCTCCTTTTTGCAATATTCCGGAACAGGATCCACACTTATATGGTATGGGTCCTCCATGGTATATAACAGGAGATGTTCACTCCAGCCGTGACAGAACAGTTTCAGCAGCTTTCAAAGAGAGTTCCAGGTTCTGCGCTTCCTTTGCCTCATCAAGGGCCTCCCTGCTTTCGAAGGAACCTTCAAGAACCGAGTTGACTTTGAAGATCAGAAGCACATCTCCTTCAAGCACCCAAAGGGATGTTCCTTCCCAGAAGGCTCCGTCACCCAGGTTTTCGAGTTCATTGTATTTTTTTGATGCATTTGCACTGGCCTTTCTAGCCTTAACCTGACGCTCAAAAACATCCTTTGCCGAATCGTAGATTCCTTCCTCGACAATTGCTTCGGTAGTGGCAACCCTCAGGGTGATGCCGAAAGCGTCCATGAATGAGTAACGGCAGGACTGTCCTGCCGGTGATACGGCATCGCGAAGAACACCTTCGGAGACCTCCTCGCCGAAAAGGGCTTCTGCATCTTCCCGGGTGAAAAGTTCGCATGGGGGAGATGTAGCCTCTGCCCGGGAGGAAGGTGAAAATATGAAGGGCACAGCGATAAAACCGATAATGAGCATGGTACTGATGAGTGTTTTTCTTTTCATGATATTTCCTCCCTTTTGTATGTTTTATAAATAATTTTACCTATTTTCATAATATCCGGGTAAAGTGATGCTGTCAAACAGGTGGAAGAGATATAGAGGGAAACAAGTTCAAAGTCAAAAAATATCTCACCGCAAAGACACAAATCCGCCAAAAACCATGAATAAATCGGGGACGGTCGGACTTTCGCACAAACCTTCAGTGCGAAAACCATCGACCCAGAAGGAAAGACTTTCATAAACAATGGTGTGCTGCGCAAAATGATGGACCGGTTTTGCACGATAAAATCAAAAATCCAAAATCGATTCACCACAGAGGAAGGCATAACCCTTGGGGAAATTGTTCAGGCTATCGGTGGGCTGAAGCGGACACTACGATCCAGGTTTTGGGGAGGGACGAAATCGTAGATTTGTGCCAGGAAAATCTGCAGGCCAGAAGCAATAATGGGGTCAGATGCTGTTAATAACTCCAGATATGTGGGAAAATCATGTTTCCAGTCATGTCACCCGGCAGGAAAATTTTCTTAAATCTGTTCGTCTGGAGAGTGTAATTCCTTGATAAGTGTACTCATGCCTGCTTTCAATGCCGGTTCTGTAATCGAAAAAACCCTGAATGATTTTGCTAGACAGAGCTTCAGGGATTTTGAGCTCATTATTGTTGACGATGGTTCTGAAGATAATACCGCAGAGATCGTTTCTTCTTTTATACGAGACAACGGGCTGGAATGGAAACTGGTATCAGAGGGAACAAACAGGGGTGTTTCTGCAGCCAGGAACAGGGCTTTCGAATTATCCACGGGAAACTTCGTTATTTTTTGCGATTGTGATGACCGCTTTGAAACTGATTACCTGTACAAGCTTCATGACAGGGCGATCCGTGAACAGAGCGACGCCGTATTCTGTGGCCTGGATATCGTAGATGGGGATAACAGGTTCATCAGAAACATCAAAAGATCCGAACTTTTATTCACAAAGGAAAAAACCGGACTGGAATTACTTCACAGGTTTCTCATCAAGGATAAACTTACCATACAGATGGGGCGGATCCTTCTCAGAGCCAGTATTCTAAGGAAAAATAACATACGCTTTGACGAAGGGGTGAATTATGGGGAAGATCAGTTATTTACCGCCATTACCCTGTTTCACTCCGGGAAAGTGACCTGTATGGATGATGTGCTTTTCCATTATGTCCAATGGGAGGGACAGCAGACAAAACAACCAGGGGCTCTTCGTAACAGGGCTAAAGTTGAATTGGGAATGTTTTCAACCCTCCTCTCCTTCTTTGAAGATAACAATGCTTCCAGAAACCTTATAGACGTGGTCGATAAGTACAAGATACCCCACTCTGCCATAAAAGATCTTGCACTGGCCCTTCGATCCGGAGAAAAGGAGACGTTCCGGGATTCTCTTTCAGATCCGCAGTATCTTGATCTCATCCGCAGAAGCCAATCCTTTTACTGTTTCAAGATGAAGCCGGAAACCTGGCTCAAGGGTTATCTCCTGCTGCATAAGCCGGATATATTCCTTGCACGTTACCTCAAAGAAGCGTGATCGAAGAACACCCTGGTATTACAGGAACATTCTTTTACATTTCCTGAAATTAGTAGACAATGATCAAGGGGGCCTGCTATCAGAATAGAGGCCCCCTGATTTTATGAAGCTTGTTCATGCTGAAAAGTCTTCTGCCTTTTCAGCAGTTTTACCACTTACGGATCTCAAATCATATCTGTCATACATCCTGGATGGCTGAAGGCTTTCGGGCAAAAGAAGACACTATAAAGAGAAGGGCTGTTGTTACCATCCCTGCAGGTATTACCCCTCCTCCGAAAATGGATTTAAGCTCCGGTACCAGGGAGAAAAGAAGAGCCACGACGGAACCGGCTATAAGGGATATCTTTGCTGCCATGGGGGTGATCCTGGAATTGCTGTGCGAATAGGGTGCTTTTTTATCCCATCGCCATAAGAGGCCAACTATTATGAGAGGGCATAAAGTCCCTCCGGCTATAGTATAGGCAAAGTTGACATAATCCATGAGGTATTTGAAATACATTGTCCCCAGAACTGCGAATATTCCTATCGAAACTGTTACAGCCATTGTCATCCTTACCTTTGTTCTATCGGATACATTCGGACAGAAAGGCAAGACTATATCATTTATTATGCAGACCGCTGCTGAATTCAGGTTAGAATCTGCAGTGGACATTGTAGCAGCTATGAGAAATACGAACATCAGGAGGGCTGCCCACTGGGGCAGCAGTTCCTTCATCATCCATGCCCCTACACCCGTGTTAAGTTCCGGGTTAAGTACACGGACGATCATGCCGGCCAATGCCGTACAGCTGACAAAGATCATGGCCAGTACACCGGTGAAGATCATTCCATTTCTTGCCTCAGACGGTTTTTGAGCAGCAAAACAGCGCTGCCAGAAGACCTGCAGGACTATCGTACCCATGGCCGCGGTCAGGAAAAGGCTGAGGACCTTTACCCCGCTGATCCTGCTGAGATCCCAGAGTCCAGGGTCTATGGCCTGGAGCTCCCTGGCAAGAAAAGCAAAATCGAAGTTGATGGCCTTAAAAGCGAAATAATAATAGAACAAGGCGAGGAAAGAGATGAGCGCACCCTGAAAGAGATCTGTCCAGACAACCGCTTCGATCCCTCCGATGGTCGTATACAGGATAAAGACCATTGCAGTAACAACTACCACCAGGGTCGGATCAGCTCCTGTAAAATACTTGAAGAGCAGTCCAACACCCATGGCCTGGGCTCCTGTCCATGCAATACATGGACCGCATAGCAGAAGGGCTGATAGGATCCTGGTCACTTTATCTTTTACGATGATCTCATTGGTGAACTCTGCCAGGCTCTTGTATCTGTAACGTGCCAGAAAACCCACAAGAAAGACGGCAAAAAGGATCTTGGACCCCTGGGCTCCCAGGATGTAGGCTATCCATGGCAACCCCACCTTGTAGGCCTTATCGGCATTTCCCAATATGTTTCCAGCACCGAATGAAGTAGCAAAAAAGGTGAACATGATATGCCAGTAACGGAGTTTTTTGTCACCGATGGTGTAATGTTCATAACTGGACTGACCTCTGCTCGAAGCCCATGTTCCTATAAATAGCGATACTGCAAGATAACCTGCCGTTACTACCCAGATAGAAGAAGTAAAATGCATGATGGCACCCCTTTGTCAGGATATTTTAGAATTTGTTCATTCTCTCTCTGTCTCATTAACCGCCGTGAACTGATATGGTTTTTTCCAGAACCATGTCATTCTCTGTACTCTCATCAGGACTCTCCATCAGATTTCCACTTCTGCATGTTGAAACTTTTTCCTGACAGAACCATTGACTTATGGCTTTGCCTATCTCCACCGAGGCAGGTCCTTTCAGCATCTGCAAATGGTCCTTATCAACGCTGACATTATCGATATGATCGAAATGCTGCATGAAATATTCAGAGTATCCGTTGTAGAGATCGCTGGAGAGGACAAATTTCCCTGCTATCTGTATGCAATGGCCCCTGAAATACCCCTGATCTGACCAGAATGTTTTGATGTGGAACTTTCTTGCATTTTTTCTCAACCTCTCCTTCAATTTCTGATTTCCATGGGAATATAACCATTTGAACCTGGCCAGACAGAAATAGGTACCGTATTCAAGGTAATACCTGAGCCTGCTTTTATAGAAAGGAATATCGATAAGGCAGCAATATACTTTATGGCCTCTTTCTTCGAGGATCTGAGCAACTTTAAAAGCTATCATTCCCCCGTAACAGAAACCGGTAATATGGAAAGGCCCTTCCTGCCGATCCTGGAGGATCTCCTCTGCAACATAAAGGGCTTCCTCTTCAATGGTCTGGAAATACTCCGGATCCGGTTTTTCAATACCTGCGACCCGTACATGTTCCTGGAGAGTTGAGGCAATCCCTCCAAAGTTCACAGAAACTTCGTCCTCCTCGGAAAATACACAGTAAAGGGTGCTGGATGGATCACCATGTTTGATAAGAGTCATATTTCCATTCATTTCCGGGGATGGGGGTTTATCCAGTTCCTTTGCGATCATGGCAAGAGTCCTTGCCATGTATATATGAGCCAGAGGAATGTCTACTCCGGTTTTCGTCTGGATATTTACAACTAAAAGGGCTGCAAGAAGGGAGTTACCTCCCGAGGCAAAGAAATCATCTTCAGCTCCCAGAGGGTCCACACCAAGTGTTTCCTTCCATATTGCCGCCAACAGCTTTTCATTATCAGTTTCAATGGGACGATTATCAGGTTCGGTAAAATGGATGAGTTCGCCCAGACTGCGACGGACAAATTTTCCTGTAGGTCCCTCTGGTATCTCTGGAAGAATAACGATCCTTGAGGGTACCTTGAAAGGAGCCAGCTTTGAGGCCACAAAGGTTCTCAGTTGAGATCCTGTAAGGGTATATCCATCCCGCAGGACAACCGCCGCTGCAATATCTTCCCCCAGAGTTGCATGGGGGAACGGGAAAGCAACGGCCTGAACTACAGAGGAGTGGCTCAGGAGGACTTCATCTATTTCCCCTGGAGAGACTTTTTCCCCTCCCCGATTGATCATTTCCTTTATCCGTCCAGTTATATAGAGGAAACCTTCCTCATCCAGGAAACCTTCATCTCCTGTCCTGTACCAGCCATGGATGAACACTTTTTCATTATCTTCGGGACTGTTTTCATATCCTGACATCACGAGGGGTCCCTTGACCAGTATTTCACCCGTTCCGGGAGAAGAAACAAAAGATCCGGAATGATCCATAATTGCAACTTCACAACCTGCCGGGATACCTGCAGAACCCCTCTTTCTTTTCTTCATATCAACGGGGTTACTTGCTATAAGGACAGTTTCAGTGGTCGCATATGCCTCAACAACGGGAACACGGAAGGACTTTTCCAGCTGATCAGCTACTGAAGATGCAAGGGCTGAGGAACCTGATCTGATAAAACGCAGCTTGTGCTTTATTTCCCTTCCTGAAGCATCTTCCGCGATGGATTGAAGAACCGTGGGTACAGCTGAAAACCAGGTCGGAACCATCTTTTCAAGGATCTCCCGAAATTTTTCAAAGGGGAACTCCCGGCAGCAAATCACCGACCCTCCCGAAAAAAGAGTGGCAAGAACCACCGTGTTCAGCCCGTATCCATGAAAAAGAGGCGTTACATTCACGGTCCTGTCTTGTTCGGTCAGGCCGAGAGACTCCCCAAATGATAGGGCTGTCCCGATGAGTCTTTTGTGGGAGAAAGGGACTATTTTAGGCCTGGAAGTTGTCCCAGAGGTCTGGAGGATGATAGCGATATCGTCTCCGGAGGGTTTTTCTTCTCCCTGGCCTTTCATGAAGGGCGGATCTGATATAGATAGAAGTCCCGGGAATTCATCTTTCGGGGAAAAATAAATGACAGGAATCTGCAGGTGACATGCAGCTTCCATGAAATTCGTTTCGAGGTCTGCCTGGTGAAGGACTCCTGATACCCCGCTCTCTTCCATATAACGGATACACTCATCCAGCTGGGAGGATGGATTCTGTGGAAAACAGGTACATGTGCTGAACACAGACAGGAACGCGGTAACTGCATGGGGACCGTTATCTGTTACAAGGGCGATCCTGTGATTTTTAAGGATACCCCATTTGCACAGGTCTACGGCAGCACTTCTCACATAGTCCGCCAGTTGGGAAAAAGCACTCTCTCTTCCCTCTGCTGACAACAAGGCTAGCCTGCTGTCAGAGTTACCCCTGACGGATAACAATGCTTCCCATAAATTGGGGTCTCTGGCCTCAATCTCCCAAGACATCCGTAATCACCTCTCTGTATTGAACAAGGCTTGTTCTATTCTGGTTTTCATAATGGTCAAGACAAAAGACGCCGCAACAGATACCCTGAACAATAAAGAGGCTGGATCATCTCTGAAGAAAAGTCTCCCTTAACAAATACAGAAGAAGCAGGTAAAAGGAATAGGCAGCAAATCTATCACCCTTCCCTTGCATTCGGAAACTATCCAGGCTAATCAAAGTTCCAATCCCGGGAGTCTTTACATCATAACAGAGATTTTAAACACATAAAATAAGCACATATTAAAGGAATACATCTTCCTCGTGGTATCATATTAAAGGCTTTATGGATTTCAGGACACAGAAGGGGGAAAACAGTTATGTTCGGTCTTTTTACATGGTCGGGAAGGTTAACGGTAATTCTCATGCTGACAGCAGGAGCAACAGGGTTATTCGGACCCTTTTTCCGCAGGTTCATGAAAGGACCCAGGGTTCTGAAGATACATAAATGGTGCGGTCTTGGGGCCATCCTCGCCGGACTGGTCCACGGCCTTATCTACTTTCTGTTCATGCAGTAAATTAATGAAAAAAGAGGTCAAAGTCAAAAAAACATCTCACCGCAAAGACACAAATCCGCCAAAACCCATCTAAACAAACCGTGGACGGTCGGACCTGCGGCCCTTGACACTCCTTGTGATGCTGCGAAAAAAGAAACTCCATTTTTCACGATCGAGAAGCGTTAAGCTAAACCAAGAATCCTTTCTCACCACGGAGGAAAACATTAACATAAAGTTGCAACCCTTTAGAACGCCATTTTACCGCAGGGGACGCAGAGGACTTGAGTCTACGCAGAGGTACGCTGAGGAAATCATAAAACCTTGTTACTTACAGAACCCATGACATACCTGCAAAGGTGGAATTTTTGCAAGTTTGCAATGGAAACAAGCCACCGGCAAACTTTTGTAATCTTGCCTGTGACTTTTTCCCATTCCCGGAAAAATGATACATTTTTCAAATTGTCATGGGTTTCCAAGGCTAGCAATTATCGATCTCCAGCGTATATCGATACTTTAGTAATAATGGGGTCAGACCTTGATTTTAACCGTATGTATACTATTAATACTATGGTTACATTCATCCCTTGAGATACCCACCATATCATAGTAAACTGTTAAAATACAGAATTAACACCTGATACCCCTATTCATTTTCTGGCAAGGTGAAATAGATATGATCCCATTATGGATAGCCGCCCTTTCAGGGCTGATAATTTCCTTTTTATGTAACAGGAAAAAAACGTTTCAGGCCCTCAAAAAGACATGGAATATTTTCAGCAGAATATGCCCTGTGTTCATTACCGTTCTCGTCCTGACATCTCTTAGCCTGGGGCTGATCTCTGAAAAGACGATACTCGAAGTTCTCTCTGGAAAGGGGCTATGGTTCGGAACAGCTGTTGGAGCTCTTACAGGGTCGATTACCGCCATACCTGGTTTTGTGGCATTTCCCCTAGCGGGCATCCTTCTGGAAAAGGGTGTCCCCTACACCGTTCTGGCAGCCTTTACAACAACTTTAATGATGGTTGGTTTTATAAGTTTTCCCCTTGAGAAAAGTTTTTTAGGCACAAAGGTGGCACTGATCAGGAACATCTCAAGCTTTGTCATAGCCCTTGTGGTTGCCCTGGCTATCGGTCTGGCCTTCGGAGAGATACTGTAATGAATATCCCGAAGAAAGCACGAAATTCCCTCATGATTCTGGCAGGATTTCTTCTTTTTGTCGTTATTTCCATGTTTACAGGTTTTGCTCCCGGACAGAGAAGCGGCCTTAACCTCCTTTCATTTCTTAAAGAAATGGCCGGGGTTCTTCCACCTGCTTTCATCCTGATCGGTCTTTTCGAGGTATGGGTAAAAAGGGAAGTGATAGAAAGACACCTTGGAGAAGAATCAGGCCTCAAAGGATATTTCTGGGCCTTTCTCCTTGCAGGGACCATGGTTGGAGGATTGTACGTAACTCTGCCCCTGTGTTATATCCTTCAAAAAAAGGGTGCATCCCTGGGCGTTCTTTTTACTTTTATAAATGCTTCTGCTATCTGCAGGATCCCCATGACCCTTTTCGAAATATCCTTCCTGGGAATCCCCTTTACGGTTATCCGATACGTGGTATCCCTGCCACTCCTGACCCTGGTGGCCATTCTGATGGCAAAATATCTCAAACCTCTAAATTACACTTTCACCGAAGGTTCCCGCTGAAATAATTTCGGAAACCAGGTAAAGACTATAATGAAGGCGGGGAATTATCCCCGCCTCCTGTAACGAAAGATTTGTATATTCTCTATTTTTACGGCCTGGCCGTGATAAACCACATCATATTACTGTCGGAAGGAGTATAGGTATGGACCAGGGAAAAATCTCTGGCAGCTGGATCATCCATGGCGTAAATACCCATTTCTTCCGCCATGAGCCCCATCCTTCTCCGGACTCCGGAGGAAAGTCCACTATCATAGAGAACCACCGCAGCCTTTACGTCCCCGGAGGAAACTGTGGAATCGTTAACTACTCCGAACCAGTACTGCTCACGCACAGGGATGTGCCCCACGTATTTTGAAGGCAATGCGTCAGAAAGTCCCGGGACCATGTTCCTGTAATTCGGACCGGATAACACCCATATGGGCCAGCTGTCATGATCGGAATTATAAAACAGGGCTGCAGACTTCATGGTCCGGGCATCTTCCAGGATCCTGCTGGCCATGGCCCGTTCCTCTGCCCCTCCAGCCACCAGAAGGAGAGCGCTGGCCAGGATGCCTATTATAATCATGGTTATAAGCAGCTCTACCAGAGTAAAAGCTTTGTTACGCTTAAAAGTTAAGGGACAGCGAGAGGTCAATATATGTTCCTCCAATGAATTCTCAACTCTCATGATAAGGAGATTACAATAAATATTTCAGTAACTACAGCAATAACTGGCCTTTAGAAAGGCATCATCCGCACTTCTTGCCTGTGAGAGTATCCACTTTAACCTTCCAGACAAGGACCCTTGCAAGGGCCTGGGGAGGGAATTCGAAGGTCTTTCCTGAGTAGTGCGCCATGATTATGTTAAGAGCTTCTGCTTTCTGTTCCGGATCTGCTGGAAATTCCACCGATCCTGTGCCTATTACGCTCTTATACCGGCAACCCCATTCACATGCCTCGGGACTGGAGATTATTTCCACATCCGTATCTACCTGGAAACAGACTTTCGGGTTTTTCTTCGCCATATCGGCCTTCAGGCCCTCAAGGGCTGAATGAAGATACAAATACCCGTTGTTGTAGCCGTAATTCATGGGAACCACATAGGGCTGATCATCGTTACTCAGACCAAGGTGACATACTGTTCCTTTTTCAAGTATAGCCTCTAGCTCTTTAATGTCGGTGATCTCCCTGTCTTTGCGTCTCATAAATCAAATTCCTCCTCCCAAGGTTGTCGGTAGTCAAAGATTAACATTATTAATCCTTCATTTCAATAAAGATGAGATAGGCTACTGCTCTCTTCTATTTTCAGGTTCTTTCAACCATGGTGAAGCCTGGAAAGCTGATCTGAATCATTCCCAATAGTCCATGGCTTGTTCCAACCCTGCTGCAGTATGTTTGCTCTGTCCAGGATACATTAAGTTTTCAGGATATGCATAAATCCCTAAAGTGTCATAAAATAGCGACATTGGCTTATAGGGTCTATTAAAATAAATTCAAGGAAATAACATACGGGGAGGCATAGAGATTGGAAAAGATCTATAACAAGCTTATTCGAGATAAAATCCCTGAAATAATTGAGTTGACCGGCAAGAAGTGTAATGTTAAAGTTCTCAATCCTTCAGAATTCGAAGAAGAACTGAATAAAAAACTGGACGAAGTGGTAAGGGAATACCTGGCTTCCGAAGATCTTGAAAAACTGGCTGATATACTGGAAATCCTTTATGTTCTCGTGGAACACCATGGCTGTACCATGGAGGATCTTGAAGAGATACGGTTTACCAAAAGAGAACAACGGGGAAGTTTCAGTAAAAAACTTCTGCTACAAAGTATCTCCGATACTGAAGAGGAAGAGCCTCTCTAGAAAAGGCCCCTACCGGTTTTTTGTGGCCCTGGGTAAAACAGCGAGTTTTAGAGAAACTTTATTATGCCATGTCTGTTGTCCTTATCCTGAAACAAACCGAAAGGAACTGAAATATTGCCTGCCATAACAATTACTGAAAAGAATATTATTTCAAAAGTACAGGTAGATCCTGATAAAGTAACAGTTTTTCCAGGACCTCCTCTGGAATCCTTTTTACGAGCACCCTTTTCAGTCGGATATGATGGAGAGATCGATCTCAGGGAGTTGGACCATTCCATACTAATAACCCCATTTCTTCTGAACGTGGCTCCCTTTCTCTGGATCCTGGGTGGAAATTACAGCATCGATAACATGGATGAAGACCTCTTCTGCAGTCTTGAAAAGATCCGGGACGGCTTCAGAAGGATGTACCCGGAAATTCCATGGGAAGGGGAACTTGTCCCTTATGGCCTGAGAAAAAACAGCATCTCAGAACATAGAGGAAAAACACCTTCACAGGTTCTGTTTTTCTCAGGAGGAGTTGATTCGACCTGTTCCGCCCTGCACTGTGAACCAGAAGAAACCGTACTGCTTACAATAAGAGGACATGATATCTCTCTGTATAATGATAATGCATGGAATGCTGTACGGAAAAAGGTCAATGATTTTGCCGATATTTTTCATTTCAGGACAAGACAGGTCTACGCCAACACCTTCGGACTTCTTCGCTGCGGAGGTATCCACGTGGAATATCCACAGCTCAAACCATGGTACGGGAAGGTCCAACATGGTATCGGACTTGCGGGATTAGCCTTCCCCCTCGCCGCATATTCCGGATGGGACAAAATCCTTTTTTCATCATCTGTTGGTACTCATCGTAAAGAGTACGCCTGGGGATCCCATCTTTTCCTTGAACCTAATCTCAAGGTCAATGGTATTCAGGTGGATTACACCGATGCAGATCTCATATGGACAGATAAGGTTACTGAGATAGTATCCTTCTACAGAAGACACCCATATCTTGAAAAACCTTTCCTCAGGATCTGTCTTGACGAAATGTCAGGAAATGCTGTGAATAATTGCGGATATTGTGAAAAATGCCTGAGAGGAATACTGGCTTTGATGTTCAACTCTGAAGATCCTTCTGAGTGGGGTTTTCATGTGCCATATGACCTGGAGGAATTGAAAGTCCTTATTTCAGGGCTTGAAATAACAGAACACAGGAAACCTTACTGGTGGAACAGGTTCCGTAAACTTATAGAGGACAATATGGATTTAAGTTACAGTCCCTACAGCGATTTCTCCCTATGGTTCCTGGAATGGAGTGATTCCCGGAATCAAAAGGGCTGATCATCTTTTTGCCAGTCTTTCTGGTGCGCAGAAGCACTCCTGTGTTTTTTATCGAGCTGATTATCTTGGAAGGAAGGCTAAATGTAAGGAAAAACTGATTTATGAAAATCATAGTAGAATGGACAGAGAATAATACATATTATTGTTATCATGAAAGCAATTCAACAAGGAGGGGTCCGAAGATGTATAGAAACTCAGTAAGGGTTGCTGCTGCATTACTGCTCCTGGGGCTTTTTGTCTCCTTCGCCGGCGCGGCAGAGTTCAAGGCGGATATGCTGATCCAGAGTGCTGCAGGGGGCGAAATGACCGGAAAAGTTTTTGTGAAAGGCAACTCCCTTCGCCAGGAGATCCTGACACCGATGGGAACCCAGGTTTCAATCGTGAACGCAAGCAGCAACATGATGTACGTTTTAATACCGGGACAGCAGATGTACATGGAATTTCCCAATAACCAGGTTTCTCTTGCCGAGTCGGAATCCATTGAGGACAAATACAAGGATATGGGCAAAGTGACAAAGCTGGGAACGGAGGATATAGAGGGCTACAAATGTGATCACTATTCCGTGGAATACGATGATCCCCAGTTCGGAAAATCTCTTGTGTGGGTGGCCAGGAAACTCAACTATCCCCTGAAGATACACTCGGAATCACCCCAGGATACGGTCACAATCCTCTATTCAAATATAGAAAAGGGGGATATTTCCGCTGATACTTTCGAGCTCCCGGAGGGTTACACAAAACTGACCATGTGAGCCTTTCCCGCTGATAGTGCTTAAAATATGAAGGCACCCCTCAACGGGTGCCTTTTTTCTGTACTCATATCCCGATCAGAGGATTATTCTGTAATATTTTCCCCATCCTTGTTGTTCCTTTTTTTAAAGAACATTTCTGATTCTGTAACCATTACACCAAGGAAAATTATCATTCCTCCCAGCAAAACCTGCCAGTTGAGCATCTCCTCTCCGATCGCTATAGCTATTGCATATCCCCAGAGACATTCTGTGGACTGGAGGATGGCTGCGTGTGTATCCGGGGAATATCTCTGAGCCATGGGCTGGATCAGGAAAGGGACAACAGTGACCATCACTATCACGTAGGCAAGGTTCACCCAGAAGGAAAGACCAAGTCCGCCAAGTTTTGGAAATGGTTCAAAGATAATGGCAAAGGCAGTGATTATGACTGCGGAAGAGATAAAGGAAACCACTGCATAGCCCAAAGGATCCATTCGACGGCTGAAATTGCCTACGGAAAGAACATTGAAGGCTACAAAAAGGGCAAGAACCAGGGAAAGGGCGTCTCCAAGGTTAAAGGTCATTCCTGGAGTAAAAGCCATCACAAGGAGTCCAAGGGTGGTCAGGATAGCTCCGAGAAAACTCAGCAGACCCGGAGATTTCCGGTAAAGAATGGCATAGAATATGGGAACCATTATGACACTGGTGCTTTGAATAAATCCCTGTTTACCAGGGGTGGTTATGTTAAGACCAAGAATGTGGGCGATAAATGCTCCAGCGAGGATAAGCCCTCCAAAAGAGGCCAGGACCATGTCTTTTCTGGTCAGGAGCATAACTCTGCGCCAGAATATCACTACAACAATTATGGCACTGAAGATAAACCTGAGGGATATCAGCCAGAGAGGGCTGATCTGCCGAAGGAGCATGTTACTGACACCAAAACCGGAACCCCAGAAAATTGCGATGAAGACCATTGCAAGATCAGCAAGAACTACCTTTCTATCCGTACCTGTTAACAAAAAAATACCTCCCCCGGAAGGTTGAAAAGATCTACAGCCTCTGAATTATAACCCTGTTTCCTGTCCAGCGAAGAAATTTTAAAAGATCACTGTATAAAATAGTCAGCGTTTCAGTATTGATATTGGGATGGAAGTTTATCTTTTCTTCCTTTTGAAGGTCCTCATCAATTACAACTACAACATTCTTGTCGATATTGCTGATCAGGCCGAAGACAGACACAGAACCTGGCGTCAGTCCCAGGTATCTCTCCAGCCTTTCCGGAGAAGCGAATCCGAGCCTTTTTTCTCCCAATTCAAGGGCAAGCTCCCTGAGGTGCATGTCTTTAGCCTGGTCAATGATAACCAGGTAATGAGCATCCCCCTTTCCGTTCCTGAGAAAAAGATTTTTGCATCTCGCTCCTTCAAAAAGGGTTCTGTACTGCTCAGCCTCGGCGGAGGTGAATACCGCAGGATGGGTTACCACTTTATAATCGATAGCAAGATTACGGAGTACTTCGTAGACTTTATCTTTTTTCTGCATCCAGATACCTCTTTTCAGGATCTCTACCAGATAATTAATGTGCTTTTTCACTGTGAGTAATGTAGAATTGGACTAATCTTAAATCCAATCGATAATGGAGGCAATCCTGATGGAAGCCCTTGACCTTGTCCCCCTTCTTACCTTTGTTGCAGTAACCTCTTATACTCCCGGACCAAACAATGTATCCAGCGCCTCCATGGGCCTTGTCTTCGGGTTTTTCAGATCATTGCCATATCTGCTTGGAGTTTCTTCAGGGTTCATACTGATGATGCTCCTCTGCGGAACCATGTCCAGCCTTATGATAAAACTGCTGCCTTCAGTATCCCAATGGCTTCGCTGGATCGGCTTCAGCTATATTATGTGGCTGGCCTACGGGACCCTCAGATCAAGCTATGCCTTTGAAGGGGATAATGATATAGCAAGGATGGGTTTTATAAAGGGAGTTTTTCTCCAGGTAGTAAATGTCAAGGTTATAATTTACGGCATCACCCTTTACACTACCTTTCTGAACCCCCTTGCGGGTCAACCTGCAACTCTTGTAATGTCGGCGTTACTCCTGGGAATTATTGGCTTCAGTTCCGTAGCTCTATGGGCTCTATGCGGAACAGCCCTGAAAAGGACGATAAGCGACCCGAAACTGAAGAAGTACATCAATATATCCCTCAGTATTCTGCTGGTATATACGGCCTTCAGCCTATTGCATCTCTCGTGATCCTGTAAAGACAGGACCAGAAGAGGTGTATTCCCGCAGTTTATCGGTACGCTGAAGCGCATCCTGTTTGTTAATACTGAATACATACGGTTAAAATCAAGGTCTGACCCCATTCTTTTGTGATAAAACATCCAAAATAGAAAACCCGGAGTTTACTGGCGGGAAAAGTCTTTCAGTTCCTGGAGCTCTGCAGGAGGGATCTCCTTTGAAACCCAGGAACTGTAAACAGTGTTATTGTGCAGGAGGGGTTCTTCTGCCAGTGCCGGAACTTTTTTAACGGCCTGCTTATACAGGGAAGTTCCGGGTATGGGTGAGAACTGGGCTATCCTGACCCTGGCCCCCAGATCCTTTACAAAGGCTATGGTTTCTTTAATGCCTTCCATGCTCTGTCCGGGAAGACCGGCTAATACATATGTCTCAAGGTCTTCATGATGGTAACCGGCCTTGAGGAGATTCTCCACACCCATCCGGTACTGCTGTCTGGAAACCTTCGAAGAGCTCTCCTTCTGTACTTCGGGATCCACGCTCTCCAGGCTGAGCCTTATGGTCCGGATACCTGTCCTGAAAATATATTCTGAACACTTTTCATCCAGGCGACGAACATGGAGACCGTTAGGGGTATGAAACCTTATATGGCTGAACCGTTTCAATATCTGATCGCAGATGGGGTAAAAATGCTCCTCCCTGTTCACAAGGAGGGCATCGTCGTAAAAGGCCATGTCTGTCATAGTTCCTGACAAAAGCTGAAACTCCATCTCCCTCACTACTTCATCTACCCCTCTCTGGCAGAAGTCAGGACACAGGATATTAGACGCACAATAGTCACATCCCATGGGACAGCCCCAGGATGTGATGCTTATTCCGTATTCGGGATCCTTATAAAGATCCATGGCGGGATACGGGGCTTCAATGGGAAAGGGTCCTGTCTGCACATGATCGGCTCCGGAAAGAAGGGCATGGTCCGGACAAAGGCGGGCATAGATACCTCCCAGCAGGATGGGAACATTAGGGAACACCCTTTTTATCTGCTCTATACACCAGAAGACACCACCATACCAGTAGGTCATGGTGGAAGTCAGGAGGATCACATCCGGCTTTTCCAGCCTTTCAAGCCTGGAGATGAACTCTTCTTCGTTCAGGCCGAAATGCCAGTAATTTCTCGGTATATTCCGATAGGGAGCAGGCTTTTCCATCTTTCTCCGGCGGGGCACATAACGACCGAAGGTCTTTGCCCTGTCTCTGGCTTCGTAGATGCAGTCTATGAGTTCAACCTGGTTTCCCCTGTATCTCAGCCATTGAAGGATGTACAGCAATCCAAGGGGTTTCGCCCACAGGTCAAAATAGGCAAAATCGAAAACGGGAGGGTTGATCCCGAGTATTTTTTTATTTTCCAGTTCCTTAAGGTAAGGATAAAGGTCAGCCATTGCTTTTGTTTTTATTTCTCCTCAATTGTTCAGATAACCCTATTCTTCCCGTTCCTTATCCCTTCGGAGCCAGTCTATAAGAGTCCTCTGCCTGTTACGCTGGACCTCGACAAGCTCCTCTTCGGTCCATTCGTAAAGTCCTTTGCCAGTGGTATAGCCAAGATGGCCATTTTTTACAGCTTCTATCAGAGAAGGAGAAACTTTATCCGAGTTGCAGAGATCGCTGAAGAGGGAGTCGCAGATAGCCGAGAATACGTGGGTCCCTCCCAGGTCGGCTGTTTCCAGGGGGCCGGTGTCGCCCAATCTTCTTCCTATACCATACTTTACAGCAGCATCTACATCTTCTTTGGTCGCTATTCCCGAGTCTACAAGGTATAGAGCTTCCCTCAGCAGGGCAAACTGAAGGCGATTACCCAGAAATCCTGGCGTTTCCCTGGTCAGTACAACCGGTTTTTTCCCTATCTGCTCCATCAGAGCCCTTGCTGCAAGGACCGTTTCCATGGATGTTTCCTCTCCAGGCATTATTTCAACAAGGGGAAGAAGATGAGCAGGATTCCAGAAGTTAGACGCTGTAAATCTCTCTTTGTGCGAAAGTAATGAAGCTATCTCTGTAGGACTCAGGCTTGAAGTATTGGAAGCGAATATGGCATCATCGGGAAAATAATCTTCAAGGTCCCTGAAAAGTTTCTGCTTGAGTTCAAGTTTTTCAGGGGCACATTCGATAACGAAGGAGGCCTCCTCTGAAGCATCTTCGAGGGTTGTACATCCCTTTATCCTGTCCATAATTCCAGGAACTTCATCCTGTCCCACCAGATCGTTATCTACCAGAACCTGGAGAGAATTCCTTATGGAAGAATAACCTCTTTCAAGGGCTTCATCTGAAACATCATAAAGATTGACGTCAAAGCCCTTAACTGCAAAATTAAGGGCAATGGCAGACCCCATTGTTCCAGCACCAAGAATACATACTCTCCTGATCTCAGATACCAGCAAGATACTTCCCCCATTCTCCAATTCAAAAAGTTCTTTATCAGTAACATGCCGTTCATTTTACCAGATAGCAGCTATATTTCTGAATGTTTTATCCTTTCTGATATTCTGCTATTATGGCCAGGGTCAGGCAGGATCCATGGGAGGTATCGGAGCATGAAGACAATAGGCCTTGTCGGCGGAATGACATGGGGAGCAACTCTGGAGTATTACAGGGAGATCAATGTCGGGATCAATGAAAAACTTGGAGGCCTGAGTTCTGCAAGGTGTCTTATATATTCCGAGAATTTTTCCGAGATTGACAGGCTGCTCTACTCTGACTGCTGGGATGAACTGGCACTTCGAATGGCAGAAAATGCGCAAAAGCTGGAGACTTCAGGGGCAGATATAATTCTTATCTGCTGCAACGCCATGCACAGAGTTGCAGACCAGGTGCAGGGAGGAATAGGGGTACCTCTCCTTCACATTGCGGACGCAGCAGCCGATCATATTCTGGAGAAAAATCTGGGAAAGGTTGCCCTGCTCGGATCATCCTTCGTTATGGAACAGGAGTTCTATAAAAAACCGCTTGTGGAAAAGGGACTTGAAGTGATTATTCCTTCAAGAGAAGATCGTAACTTTATTCAGGGGGTTATCGCAGAGGAACTTTCCTATGGAAAGATCATGGAGGACTCTGTACAGCGATTTAAGGAAATAATCGCCACTCTGGCAGTTGAGGGTGCCGAAGGGGTTATTCTCGGATGCACGGAACTTCCCCTGGTGGTCAAAGATGGAGACTCTGATATTCCCGTTTTTGATACTGGAAAGATACATGCCCGGAGGGCGGTTGAACTTGCGCTGCAATAACAGGCAGCACAGGATCTTCCTTCGATTTAACAGCCTGGTCCCGAATAAGGGACCAGGCTGTCTTTACATGGTAATTCGAAAAATCAGATCAATCCTCGAAAAGGCACTTGGAAGAGAAAAGGGGATCGCTTGTCAGGTTTACTCCAAGCTTCCGAAAACCTGCCTCATCTCCAGGCGTCGGAATATGGGAAAGATGGGCTTCACATCCCTGCAGATCCTTCAGTTTCTCCATGGCAGCTGCAGCGGCAGGGTTACTTGCGGAACTTATA
Organism: Synergistales bacterium; assembly: GCA_963666205.1. Lineage (GTDB taxonomy): Bacteria > Synergistota > Synergistia > Synergistales > JAFGMB01 > JAENYO01. The sequence continues at coordinate 2,088,725 of OY762654.1, read as the reverse complement.
GCAAGGGTAATGAGGGTTTCCTCGAGGTCCAACCCTATCTTTTTTCCGTTAAGAACATCCTTTTTAAGATATCCCAGAGACTGGATAACGTTGGGCGGGAGAAGGTCTATCTGGTCCGGTATTCCGGCAAGCACTTTGGCTGCGTTCAGAACCACACTGGAGGATGAATGCAGGAGGGGGAAATTCTTTCCCGTCACTATGGTCCCATCTTTCAGTTCAATGGCAGCTCCACAGAAAGCTCCATCCACGCCCTTGCCCTTTTTGTCTGCTTCCAGTGATGCTTTCCTCGCAAAATTGACCACAGCCCGGTCTTCCGGTTTTATGCCCAGTTCATCCATAAGGAGTTCGACTCTTTCAACTGTCTCCCTCTCAGCATTACCCATGGCATAGTCACAGGAATACCGGAAGAACCTTCGGATGATCTCATCGATGGACGCCTCCCTCACTGCTTCATCATCTATGATCCCGAAACCGACTCTATTCACGCCCATATCGGTGGGAGAACGGTACATGGAGGGTTCATTGGTTATTCTGGCGAGTATCCGGCTCAAAAGGGGAAAGGCTTCAATATCCCTGTTATAATTCACTGTTTTTTCATCGTATGCCTCAAGATGGAAATGATCGATAAGGTTCACATCTCCAAGGTCTGAAGTTGCTGCCTCGTATGCTACATTTACTGGATGCTTCAGGGGGAGGTTCCATACCGGGAAAGTCTCGAACTTGGAATAACCGGATCTTATCCCCTGCTGGTGGTCATGGTAAAGCTGGGAAAGGCAGGTAGCCAGTTTGCCGCTTCCCGGCCCTGGGCCGGTAACGACTACGATGGGTCTTTCGGTTTCTATATAGGCATTGGCTCCATATCCTGATTTACTTACTATGGTATCTACATCCATGGGATAGCCCTTGGATGCCCGGTGTGTATAGACCACTATACCCCTTCGTTTAAGCCTGTTCTTGAACTGGACCGCGGAAGGCTGACTGTCAAAACGTGTGATCACAACACCGGCCGTCTTTATATCTCTTTCAGTAAGATCGTCGATGAGCTTAAGGACCTCTGCATCATAGGTTATACCGAAGTCGGCCCGCATTTTACGACTCTCGATATCTCCGGCATAAACACATATTATTACTTCCACCTGATCTTTGAACTCCTGGAGGAGCCGCATTTTTACAGAAGGGTCGTAACCTGGAAGTACCCTTGCGGCATGGTAGTCGAAAATCAGTTTGCCGCCGAATTCAATGTAAAGTTTGTTATCGTACTTTCTGACTCTTTCATATATTGCCGCTGTCTGTTCTTCAAGGTACTTCTCGTTATCGAAGCCCAACCCACTCTTTGAGATCATCGAAAGAATCCCCCTGTTATCAAGATCAGGAATACAAAAGTTTCCTTATATTATTTCTATTTTATTTCTATTGTCACCATATTTTCAATATTAATGCCAGGACAATAAGGTTTAATCATTTTTCTTTAACAGTGCGTTTCCAGCAGATATGGGGATCAAAGGCCCCGCTGCATCCGTCCCCGGGAGGCAAGCTGCTCCAGGGCATCTGCGTCCAGTATGGCGATGGTACGTTTTTCGACCCTGATAAACCCCTCCTCCTCCAGCCTTGCCATTATACGGGAAAGAGTTTCAGGTGTCGTTCCAAGGAGACTTGCCAATTCTCCCCTGGAAATTTTAAGTAAAACTGCGTTCTCCCCTCCCTGCTGCTCCTGCAGATATACGAGGTAGGCAGCCAGCCTCCCTGGCACCTCTTTAAGGGCAAGGCTTTCCAGCTGGGATGTCACCTGTCGTATCCTTATCGAAAGAGAAGAGAGCATTGAAAGGGCAAGATCCGGTTTCCTTCGGATCAGGTCCCTGAATTCGGACCGGGGAAAAAACAGGAGGGTCGAATCAGCTATTGCCTGAGCACTGGCGGGAAATGTTCTTCCTGCATAAACAGCAACCTGACCGAACTGGTCCATGGGACCGCAGATGTGAATTATAGCTTCCTTGCCTTCGGGAGACTCCTTGTATATCTTGACCCTTCCAGTTACAACAACAAAGAATCCGCTCCCTTCATCACCCTGTAGAAAAAGGGTCTCTCCCCTGGAGAAGCTCTTTTTTCGTGCTATGGAAGCGACCTCTTCTATTTCCTCAACAAGAAGCCCCTCAAAAAATGATATCTGTGAAATAAAATCCATTATTTCATCCATATTATTCCTCCAATTGAAAAAGTATCCCTTCATTCTTGACATAGGTCAAGGAAAGCATGCCAGTAATCTGACAATATATTCATGAAACAGGAAAAGCAAGTTATTTCTGTTCCCTGAAGGAGGCTTAACTGATGAAAGAATGGAAAGACCAGGTAGATCAGTTTGAAGTAATTGACGTCAGGAAAGGAAAGGGCAATTTTCTTCCCGGGCTGTTGAATAAGGCAAGACAGATGGATATGGGCAGCGGTTTATGCATTGTTCAGAGTTTTGAACCCATTCCTCTTTACTCAGCTATGAAGGAACTCGGTTTTGAACATTTCACTGAAAAAGGCCCTGAAGGGGAATACCGGGCCTGCTTCTATAGAAAGACAATCAAGGAAAGTACCTATGAAAAAACAGGGGACCTTCCCCTTAAGCCTACTGCTATAGTAAACTATAAAAGAATAGATAATACCCTTGCAGAAATCGCCGTTAACTTCTGGGAACTCACCTGGGGGAAAGATGCCCCCGCCATAGATCTCAAGACCAAGCTTCTACTCTCCCTCTCAAACGCTGTTGGTGCGGGACGCATCCGCCAGGCCACTCGTGAACTGGTCAAAGCCTATTCTTCAGGCCTTACCGTTGCCGAGATGGATGAGCTTTTCTCCCTTTTTGCATGGAATGGAGGAATTGGAACCTTTTCCTCCGAAATAGGGCCTTCCCCTTTATTCGCTGCTTACCAGATGGTGAAGGAAATGGAAGAGCGGGGGAAAGACAGAGAAGAAATATTGAACAGACTGATGGAAACCTACGGGGAAAACAACCCGGCTACCGGGGTAATAGCCAGTAAATTTCAAAAGGAGGTATAGAGATGTATTGTTTTCAGTGCCAGGAAACAGCAGGCAACAAAGGATGCACCATGAGAGGGGTTTGTGGAAAGCTGGAAAGCACCGCGAATCTGCAGGATCTTCTTGTCTTCACCTTAAAGGGTCTTTCCATATGGGATCAGAAAGCCCGGGAACTTGGTGTACAGGATAAGAGCACCGGACGTTTCATTTCCGAGGGCCTTTTTGCCACCATCACAAATGCCAATTTTGACGATGACCGATTCGTTGTTTTTATCAGAGACAGCCTAAAAAAGAGAAACCAGCTCAAGGACAAGGTCCTTTCGGCGTGGAAGGAGAAACACGGTACAGAATTGAATGAAGATCTTCATGAATCCGCAACGTGGTATTCCGATGACCCCCAGGTATTTGCCGAGAAGGCAAAGGAAGTGGGCGTCCTGTCCACTCTGAACGAGGACGTGCGCTCCCTTCGGGAACTCCTGGTGATAGGCCTCAAGGGTATCTGTGCCTATGCTGACCACGCGGCCATCCTTGGTTTCGAGGATGACGGCATCTACGATTTCGCTTCAAAGGCACTTGCTTCGACAACAGAGGACCTGCCGGTGGATAAGATGGTGGAACTGGTCATGAAGGCCGGGGAAATGGCCGTGCAGACCATGGCCCTTCTGGACAAGGCCAATACCAGTACCTACGGGAACCCTGAGATAACCGAGGTCTATCTGGGAGTACGGAACAACCCGGGGATCCTCATCAGCGGACACGATCTCAAGGATATGGAGGAACTTCTAAAACAGACCGAGGGTACAGGTGTAGACGTCTATACTCATGGCGAGATGCTTCCTGCCAATTACTATCCTGCTTTCAAGAAGTATGACCATTTTGTCGGAAACTATGGCGGTTCCTGGTGGCACCAGAACGAGGAGTTCCAGTCCTTCAACGGCCCCATCCTCATGACCACCAACTGTATCGTTCCGCTGAAGAATAACAACACATACCTGGATAAGCTTTTCACCACAAATACCGCGGGCTATCCTGGAGCCATACATATTCCTGAAAGGGAGGAAGGAGGTACCAAGGATTTCTCCCAGATCATCAAGCTTGCGAAAAAATGTGATTCTCCGAAGGAACTTGAAAATGGAACCCTTGTAGGCGGCTTCGCCCACAACCAGGTCCTCGCCCTTGCTGACAAGGTTGTAGAAGCGGTAAAGTCCGGGGCTATAAAACGTTTTGTGGTTATGGCCGGATGCGACGGCCGATTCAGGGACAGGGATTACTACACAGAAGTGGCCGAGGCACTGCCGAAGGACACGGTTATCCTGACTGCCGGGTGCGCAAAATACCGCTATAACAAACTGGATCTTGGAGATATCGGTGGAATTCCCAGGGTTCTCGATGCCGGTCAGTGCAACGACTCCTACTCCCTCGCTGTTATCGCTCTGAAGCTCAAGGAAGCCTTCGGTCTGGATGATATCAACGAACTGCCTATATCCTATGACATCGCCTGGTACGAACAGAAAGCTGTAGCAGTTCTCCTCGCCCTTCTGTTCCTTGGAGTTCAGGGAATAAGGCTCGGCCCAACCCTTCCTGCCTTTGTAGCGCCTAATGTCCTCAAGGTTCTGGTCGAAAAATTCGACATCAAGCCCATAGGCGATGTAAAATCTGATATCGAGGCCATGATGGCCGGGAAATAAAATTCCGGATATCCGGATAAGGAGGAATAACATGGACAAATATATATGCATTCCCTGCGGTTACGTTTATGATCCCGAAGTGGGTGATCCTGAAAGCGGGATCAAACCGGGAACCTCCTTTGAAGATCTGCCGGGAAAATGGCAATGCCCTCTATGTTTTTCGGGCAAGGAAGACTTCGACATAGTAACTGTTGTCTAAGAAGAAGCAAACATGGAAAGAATAAGCAGGACCGGGGCATGAATTCAACGGTCCTGCTTATTTTCTGTTCATGGGAGATAGGCATAATACTTTTATACCTCTTACAGATCGGTACAGGGGTAAAAGGTTTTTTTATTCTGGATGATCAGGGAGATCATCACCTGATAACGCGGGAAAGGTTATACAGACTTCCAGTCCCCTGCCACCCGGACCTTCCGCAAGGGATATCTTTCCCTTGTGGAAATCGGCAATATCTTTAACTATTGACAAGCCCAGACCGCTTCCAAGTACCCTTTGACCCTGGTATCTGTAAAAACGCTGGAAAACCTTTTCCCGTTCCCCCTCAGGTATTCCGGGTCCCTGGTCCATAACCGCAATAACAGTTTCTACTTCTGTCTGAAAAATATCCACCTTAACTTCAGTTTCTGACGGTGAATATTTTATGGCATTATCTACCAGAGAAGAGATCATTACCTCCAGGCTTCCGGCATTCCCCCTCATCGTGACCTGACCATGAACCACGGATTCCAGAACTATTCCTTTCTCTGCTGCCATGGCTGAATGATCCGAGAACACCCTGGCGACCACCCTTTTCAGATCTACATCTGAAACCTCGTTTTTCAGGAAACCCGATTCCATGCGCGAAATTGTAAGTAACTGATTGATCATGGCACTGGCCCTATCAACTCCCCTTTTCAGTTTCTGGATAAAGATCTCTTTATTTTCACCTGCCATGGCATAGCGGGCATTCTGGATCTGCAGATCCAGTGCGGTTAGAGGAGTTCTCAGCTCATGGGCAGCATCAGCAAGAAATTGTTTCTGGCTTTTCAGAGATCTGTCAAGACGGGAGAGAAGGTAGTTCAATTCTGTGACCAGGGGGAGGATTTCTTCGGGAACGCCCTTATCCGGTATGGGTGCAAGCAGGGAGGCCTTTCGTTCTCTGATCTGTTTTCGGACATCCCTCAAAGGTTTAAAACTATTTCTGACGATAAAGACTATCCACCCCCCCAGGAGAAACAGGAACAATAACATTACAAGGGAAAATTTAAGAGCTATCAGGAAAATAACCCTTTGCCTCAGCTTCATGGACTGGGCTACCTGGATCTTTAAGGGACCCTCTTCAAGAAGGACCCGCCACTTCTGGCCTCCCCAGGTCACCACAGAAAAACCATTGCTCCCGGATAAAGGAATGGACATAGATCGGTCATTAGTGTAGACAAGTTCATAAGATGAATCCCATATCTGAACCAGGGAATCGATCTTATCCTCTTCAAATCCGCTTCTCGTATCTATTTCCCTGGGATAGGACTGAAGGCGGTGCACAAGGGCTATCTGTTCCATCTGGTAATCCATGATCTCATAAATCTCTTCTCTTATTTCAAGGAACAGGATAACCGTGATTACGGATATACAGAGTATGGCCCCTATAAAAAGACCGAATAAAAGCTTTTTCCTTATAGATATCATGATTCTGTTTTACCCAGTACATAGCCAAGGCCATGAACATTACGGATAAGCCCCTTGCCCAGTTTTTTCCTGAGATTATGAATGAATACCTGAACCGTATTGCTTTCTATCTCCTGTTCCCAGCCGTAGAGAATTTTTTCCAGCTCTACTCTGGAGTAGATCCTGCCGGGATTCTCAATGAATGTTACCAGAAGCGCATATTCGTTGCGTGAAAGGTGGATTGGATGGCCCTGGAGGGTCACTTCCATAATTGAAGGATCGACAGATATCTGACCATATTCAATGAGGGAACTGATCCTGCCTGCAGAGCGTCTCAGAAGAGCCCTGATCCGTGCTGCCAGTTCATCAAGGTCAAAGGGTTTCACCATGTAATCGTCAGATCCGGCATCCAGACCACTGATCCTGTCAGATACAGCATCCCATGCAGTAAGGATAATGACCGGGATCCCTTTATTCCTGGTTCTGAGTGATCTTAAAAGGTCAAGACCGCTACCATCAGGCAATCCCACATCAAGAACCAGTAGATCGAAATTATCGATCTTCAAAGCTTCTTCACCTGAACTAAGGGTACTCACCCAGTCCAGGGTAAATCCCCTGTGAGTAAGACCTTCCTTTATTTCCTCGCCGATCATCTGATCATCTTCAACTAGTAAAAGACGGATGATCTTCACCTCTCCTTCAGGGCATACATTAATCTTTACATTACCGTCTGGCAAATACAACAGATCTCATTAAGAGATAAAATATCATTGTATATATAGTACCCGCTGCCAGCTGGCTGAAAAATTTATCGGCATGGAGGATCTCTCCGGCAAACCACAGCACAAGGACATTGGCAGAATAGGAACATCCGAAGGCTACAAGAAAGACAGGCAATTCAGTTTTAACCGAACCCCTGCTCCTGAAATTTTTATACTTGTTGAGAATGAAGGAAACCATTATTCCCGTGGCATAACCTATTATATTGGATATCAGATAATGAACATGAACAATGTACATCATGATGAATATTACCGAAAAACATGAGAGGGTATTTATCACCCCTATAATGCAATATCTTATAAAAGTAAGATCAGCGAATCGAAACAGACCGGATAAGGCACCAGTGAACTGTCTCATTACAGGGCACTCCCGTAATGAAGAAAGATCTTACCAAGATCGAGGATCATCCCTATACTGCCTTTAATATCCATCTTGGAACCAGGGACCTCTTTCCATTTCTGCAAAGGCACTTCATATACTAACCTTTTCACCTCTGCGTGACCCACCAGATCCCGGATCCTGGCAAAAAGCTCAACATCAAAACACCATCTGCTTATGAGGGGTTCGGTAAAGATCCTGAGAGCTATTTCTCTCTCAAATAATTTTGCACCGCACTGGGTATCCCTGAATTTCAGGCCCAGCACAGCAGATGAAAGAGCAGCAAATAGTTTCCCTTCCATATATCTGAAAGGGGTCCTTTCAATACATGCTCCCATGCGGGATATTCTGGATCCGCTTGCAACGATCAGATCCTTGTTGGATCTCAATATTTTGAGAAAACCATCTATCTCTTCAAGGGGTGTGGCTAGATCTGCGTCCCAGAAACCTATATAAGGGGAAAAAGATAATTCAGATACATAAAAAACACCTGATCTTACTGCATCCGCCTTTCCTCGATTGTTTTTGAGATCCAGAATAACGACCTGGCAGGGAAAATCCTCCCTGACCTTTCTTATAACTTCAATTGTTCCATCTTTGCTGCCATCATTGACGAAACAGAAACCGACATCGTTATGGATGGACAGGTATTCAGCAAAAGCACTTCTTTCCAGTCTTTTTTCCTCGTTATAACAGGGAACAACTATCCATACCGGGAAATCTTTATAAATCATGGAGTCCCCCCTTTCGAGAGAAATGCTCCTTCTCCATCAGCTGGCCAGTTAGAAAAGATACTCTTCCGCCCTGAAACAGCCAGGGGTTTCATTTCTCCATCAATGATCGGAGCCAGCTCCTTTAGCTCCCCGTTATATGCCACGATAAAAATCCGTTTATCACCATTCCATAGTTCTTTCAAACCTTCCATATCTATGAAAAAGGATCTGTCCTTCTCATGCTCATTCCCGAATTTCATATCTTCAGAATGAGACAGAAGCACTACTCTCTGCTCCAGATAAAAGGGAAGTCCCTGATCAAAACCTCTGAACTGTACCACCAGATCTCCCGGTTTTTTTTGAGAATTAATGAATTCAGAAACATATCTGGATGTATGCCTTTCTGCATAGAGACCCAGAAGGGAACTGGCCCCTATACAGTTGATAACTCCAAGCATTACAAATACTATGATGATAGCCTTGAGATCTCTTTTTCCGTAAAAATAAAAAATAACAACCACCCCGGCAACAAAAGCCAGAGAAATGGAGAGGCTTACGGGCAGGGTCTTCTGCAATGAATAGTCATTCTGTATAAAAGGCAAAATTAACATCAGGGCAGCGAAGAATAAGAGAAACGTGGCATTCAAGACAAGAACCGTCCTTGTCCTTTTAAAATCCAGATCCTGTAGCATCCTGTCTATCTGACCTCCCAGGAGTACTGCCAGAGGTGAAAAAACAGGAATTATATATGGCACAAGTTTTGATCCGGACATGGAAAAGAAAAGGAATATAAGGACAAACCAGAGGAGAAGAAAAAGCTCCCCCTCCTTCTCTTCTGGTTTATTTTTCCATAAAGTAGACAGTTCCTCTTTCAGAGAAACAAATAAAAATCCTGTCCAGGGGATAAATCCCACTATGATAATGGGGATAAAGAACCAGAAGGGCTCATAGCGATTATCCGCATTTGTAAGGTAACGGATAAAATGCTGACGGATAAAAAAATAGTGAAAAAAATCAGGATTTCCCAGACTTACGGCGATAAACCAGGGCAAAGCTATTACAAGGAAAATCAGTATTCCTCTTAATGAAAATAGTGCTCTGAAGATCCGCCACTTTCTTGTAAGAAGGATCCACCAGAAAACAATTCCGCAGGGGAAAATTATTCCTATAAGACCTTTTGAGAGCAGAGCCAAAGCCATCCCACAATAAAAAAGCAGGTAATATCTGCTCTTTTCAAGATATCCGATATAAAATCCTGCAAGAGAAAGGGTTACAAAAAAGGCAAGGGGCATATCGGTTATGGTTATGTGGGAAATAATAAAATATAGAAAGGATGTTCCTGCAACAAGGGCTGTTATAAGACCTGCCCGCCTGTTGTAGATCCTGGAAGAAAGCCGATAGAGGGTGAACATACCCATCAGTGCAAGTATCCCCGGACTAAATCTGGCTGCAAAAGCATTCACCCCAAAGACACGAAAAGCAATGGCAGTCATCCAGTAAGGAAGAGCCGGCTTATCAAAAAACTTAACATAGTTGAGATGAGGAGTTATGTAATCCCCGGTTTCGATCATTTCCCTTGCTACTTCAGCATATCTGCCCTCATCCGGATCAATAAGGCTGTGGGAGCCCAGGGTTAACAGGTATACTCCAAGGGTAAGGAGGATAAGGGCAATTAATATTTTTTCAAATCGGGTGTTGAAAATTCCCTGTTTTAACATCATAAAAACCTCTCGATCGCAAAACATGAAAGAAAGACTTACTCTGATACTCTTCCCACAAGAAAGGATACCCGGCAAACCTTAAGAAAAGCTTAAGATCCGGATCAATAGAGCACAGATACTTGTCAATAAAGGGAAAACACCAGACACTGTAAAATCTTTCAACGATAAGAAAAATAATTAATAGTCCCCATGATGCAAATGGATTTTCTAACTTCAATCAGAATAATCCGATCATAAAGAGAAGGTGACCAGTCCACCGATATAAATAGAGAAGACACTATCCACATTTCGGATCTTTCAGATAATTTTTGCGGTCTCTGTTATGATTTAGTCCAGGAAAACAAAGGAGAAACAGATTATGAAGGATACTCTTCCGATCCTGTACCAGGACAAATATATAGTGGCAGTGAACAAACCGGCAGGTCTACTGGTTCATCGTACCCGGCTGGATGTTCATGAAACAATGTTCGCCCTGCAGATGGTAAGAGATATGATGGGATGCTACATATATCCCCTTCATCGCCTGGATAAGCCTACAAGCGGGGTCCTCCTCTTTGCACTTGACAAGGACAGCGCAACAATAATAAGTGAGTTTTTCAGAACCGGGCAGATCATAAAAAAGTATCTGGCTGTTGTTCGAGGATATACAGAAGAAAGTGCCATCATAGATCACCCCCTCAGGGAGATCTATGATGGCATAGTCAACCCTAGGAAAAAAGAAGATCTTGAACTGGAGTCTGCGGTAACCGAATACCGGAGGCTGGACCAGGTGGAACTTCCATACCAGGTCAACAGATTTCCCACTTCCCGTTACAGCCTGGTGGAGATCATTCCACATACTGGAAGAAGAAGACAGATAAGAAGACACATGAAACACATCTCTCATCCCATAATAGGTGACGTAAAATATGGCAAGGGAGAATACAACAGATTCTTCAGAGAACATTTCGATTGCCACAGGCTTCTGCTTGCAGCGGTGGAAATTTCTTTTACCCATCCATGGAATAATGAAAGGCTAATCATAAGAGCACCTCTGGACAGTATCTTTATACAGGTTCTAACCGAACTCGGGTGGGAAGGAAACATGGAGAGGGATCTTATCGGTTAAACAGGACCTTAGCCGTATCGGAGATCCAGAACAGGACCGGTGATCAATGGTTTTATGATCGACCGAGGATCACTACCCTCCGATAAAGTCTTGAAATCTTTGCTATGGTTTTTTTCATGGAATAATCCCTGGCAAATATCTGGCTATTTTCAGACATAATGGACCGCTGTTTGTCATCCTCTAAAAGATTTGCGACTGCCTCTGCCCAGTTATCAGTGCTTTCGGCAACCTTGAAGCCATTGTATCCATCTTTCACCACATCGTAGACCCCGCTGGCACGAACCGCCACAACGGGACATCCCCCGGCCATTGCTTCCAGCAGAACCATTCCCTGTGTTTCGGAAGTCGAGGCAAAAACGAAAAGATCGGCAGCAAGGTAACACAGGGCAACTTCGTGCGGAGCCATATATCCGGTAAAGACGATCCAGTCATCCATACCAAGATCGGCAACTTTTTTCTCCAGTCGCTCTTTCTCCGGTCCATCCCCTATCAGGATGCATTTAAAAGTTGAGTGAGTCCTGTTTTTAACTTTAACCAGCCCATCGATCATAAAATCAAGATTTTTTTCCAGTGCCATTCGTGAAACGCTTATCAGAAGTCGACCTCGCGGGGCGGCATACCGACTTCGCAGAGCCTGAACCTGATGGTGAGACCATCGTTTATAATCCTCCATGTTTATACCGGTTGGAATTGTTTCGATCAGGGCGCTGACTCCGAGGTTCCGCAGGTATTCCTCTGTAGAGGCTGTGGGGGTGATAATGGCATCGCACCTGTTGGCAAAGTGTTTGATCAGGAGATGGGCAATCAGGTTTTTCAGAATAGTACCCGGCAGAGGAATGTAATGGGTATAGCGTTCCAGCCTGGTGTGGTAGGTAAAAACCACCGGTATGCCTCGTTTCCTGGCAAGCTGCATCCCTTTCTTACCAAGCCAGAAAGGATGGTGGACATGTACCAGGTCGCAGTCAAAGGTTTTGAACTCTGCTTCGATCTTTCGGGAAAAAATATTGGAAATCGGAAAATTTTCCATGCGGGTATGAAAAAGGACAGGACATCGGAATACCCTGTCATCATCCCCGGTGGCAGAACACTGTTGCGGATAGAGGGGGGCAAAGAGTTTCACCTTTGTACCGTTGCCAACAAGCCCTCTATAGAGACGGTCTACGGAAATAGGTACTCCTCCCGTAAAGGGAAGATAATTATTCGTAAACATGGCCACGCGCAGCGGTTCTTTGGAGAGCACCTTTTCATCAATACTGAAGTCACGGTAAAAATGCTCCTGGCGAATGAGCAGTGAATACAGCTTCAGTGCAAAGAGACTGATAATACTCAGAGTAACCAGAAAGTTAAAAAGACTCATATAGAAAAATGAGTGGAGAAAAAGCTTCAGCGTTTCCAGTTTATAGAGAAATGGACCCAGCCGGTGGGAGATAGCCATATTTTCATATGTTACCTGATCCTGCCCCACTATGACCCTGACAAACTGGTAAGGCTCTTTAGTCTGCCCCAGAAGCAATCCGCCTCCACCACCCGATACGATATACCTCACTCCCTGTACTATTTTTTCATGGTAACCAGGGTAACCGCTTGAAAAAACGGCCGTCACACGGTTCCGGGAAAATAACCCCTGCAAAAAAATGCTGCGGTTTTCATCCACAATATATCCGGCATCATCCGGGTCAAAACCAGGTAATGTTAACAGACACTGGTTTAAGACCACAAATCGATATGAATACCTCCTGGCCAGCTCCAATTCATCTTTCAGCCATCTTTCCTGCCATTTCCACGATGTCTGTCCGGTTGAATCAAGGAAAATAAAATATGAATCAGCGAGATGGAAGGAAAAGAAAAGGGGCCCGAAATGACGGTAGAATTTAATCGTGCCAGAATCTTTGACCTCATTTTGGCCGATGGCCAGAATGTATGGGATCCCCAGTTTTTTAAATCCACGGTGAAGCAATCTATATTTGCTTTCATCACCATCAGAGACGGCGTTTCCAACAGATATCATAAAATCGGCATTTTTGTCTTTGATCAGGGGAACAAAGCGTTTCTCGAAAATCTTCATGGAATTCTCAACATTGCCTACAACAGCAAAGCTGAATGAGTCTTGACCCTGGAGGCGCAATGCGATCTGATCGATATTTTCTGCATTGAGCGCCTCGTAATCTGCTTCATAAACAAATAAATATATCTTATAGCCGACAAGTACAACCATAAGCAGCACAATACAGGTCAGGAGCAGTTTCAGTCTCTTTTTACGGTTCATTCTCGGACCATCTTTACGGCGAAGATCTCCCTTTGGATAATGGCAATGCCTATCACCCCCTATCTATCGTCAACAATATCCAGACAAAAAGCAACGGGCCTATTCCCCATGGTTAAAATAATCGAGTAAAACGCTGGAGCAAAAAAGATTACACAACACAAGGGATAGCAGGTTCCAGACCATGACTTTTCCAGGAAGTTTATCAAAAAAGTTTCATCATCGATCCACAGTCCCCAATGTATCCTTTTTTGTCCCCCCTCTTTCAGATCATGTTCTCGGCCTTCTTGTCCAGCTTTAACATGGTTTCTGCAAGATCCTCTGTCAGGTCCTGAAGCTGTGGAGAACGAAGTCCGGGCGGTATTTTAATGGTTTCACCAATGACCAGACAGACCTTTGTGAAGAGCAGGGGGATCTCCATACGGTCCCATCGTTTTTCAAATACTATTTTCCTTCGACTATCCACCGAAATAGGTAGAATATCAAATCCTGCCGCTGAAGCAATCCTTATCACGCCGCTTTTTACACGATGACGTGGACCCAACGGGCCATCGACAGCTATTCCTCCCGCCTGAGCCGCGATCAATTCTTTTTTCATAAGTTCAAGAGATCCACGGCGTGGCTGGTCCGGAATCTGGGTGCTCTGATAACCCAGATTCCGGCTGACTTCAGCGATAACATTTCCCCGCTCTGACCGGTTGGTTATAACACATACATCGTAACCTTCCAGCAGAGGAAATATCTGCACGTATTTCCCATGCCAGAAGCAAAACAAAAATCGCTTCCTTTCAGCATACAATCGATCCAGACGCTCCTGACCTTCAATATGAACCTGCCAGGTACGCCTTTGCAAACGCAATAAACGGGAGAAAGACCACCCCTTGATTTTCACCCTCATTTCCCTGCAGCACGGATTATCCACTTTTGAATTCCACATATTTTCCCACCACTTGACAGAAAAACTCTTCATGTTCTGCACCATCCAACTCTTTCAGCCTCTGTTCTGCAGGAACGCGATTTTTATGCCCGGGTCCTGACCGAGTCCATACAGATGCATGTGTTTTACTGACTCTTCAGGGAGTCAAGGACAATTTGAATCTCGCCTTGATGAGGAAGCCCGATCGACGGTTCTTTATAATGGTATTTTTCGAAAATATTTAATGAAAGAACCTTTTACCGTTAAAACATATTCTTTTCATTTTAAATTCAACTTTTTCAGAATTATGAGGATGTAATGCCCCTGATACAGCTGAAGAGAAATGGTAATATTTTTCTGTTATTTTTAATAGTTAATGAGTGAAGGAAATGGCTTATTACAAAAGAAAGGAAATGTTATTCTGGTACTTATTTTACCAGAGAATAACAGGGAAAAAACTCCTGTTTTTCATGACACCATCCTGGTCATGTTTTGCCACATGAACTTTGGCCCTGATATGGAACTGGAGAAGATACCATCCAGATAAAAGGATCTATCACTTTTCCCGAGATTCCGGACTTAACAGCATATAGCCGGCACGATCCGATCGTCAGAGAACCTCGCAAGTTTTAAATCGAAAATAGAAAAGGTGGTTCCTCAATTACGGAAACCACCTTTTCATAAACAACGACATGGACCATCAGACAGTCTAAAAGGTAATAACTTTTTTATCTTCCTGTATCCACTCTGAAAGGAACTGGCCTGCATAAAAAACATCTATTTCCAGCTTTTCCAGTTTTTCAGCAACTCCATAATTTTCAGCACATTTTCGGCATGCCAGGACCTTTACTCCCACTGCCTGCAAATCCTTCAGATATTCCTGAAGTTCAGTATCATTTGCCATAGCAAAAGCAGAAGGTCCCCATATAAGAAGAGAAACCTCATCCCACCATTGTTTGAGTTTTGAATTTTTAGCATACATAAACACCATATTCATGGCTACATCAATGTCTTTACTTGTCCAGATAATAAGGAGTTCTTTTTTCTGTTCTGACATGAGCATCTTCCTCCCCGGAGAGATTTATTCCTAACAAATTTCCCTTCATGCATTATAATGTTAACAATAGTTAATTATCAATAGCTCGTGATTATTATTTTCAATACTTCTGATAGGTTTTACCCTATGCTAACAGGATAAAAACCTTATAGGGACTTGAAATTGCGATCCTGCAAAATATTCCTATAATCCATCCTCTTACATTGAAGGAGTAACCTTAAAACAACATTACCACTTTGTGGCAGACAGCAGGATCAACAAAGCTCATCAGGACCCGACCCTTCCTGAAGAAATAGAGATTCGAAGGAATATAGTCAGGAATATATCCAGAATCCTGGAGGAAAAGTACCTGATAAAAGTCTCCATAGATTATATATGAGACGCAGAAGGATCACATACCTGGCATGAAAATGAATTTTCTGCATCCGTAAACCTTTCCTTTTCAACTAAAATGTCAGCAATATTATTTTCAGGGGAGCAAGTTACTAAAAAAAGGGATTATTTTCCTTTCTTAAGGTTTATCCGCGATTTACCAATTTGCCAATTTGCCATAGCATATGTATAATTAGTTCACCTTTAAAGTAAAGGGCAGAACCGCCAAAAGGCGGCGACGCAAAGCCACGGGACTAAAACGGATTTACGGCTAGGAGGTTTTACGAGAGTGAGACCTGTTTGGAATTAGTAAATCGTCAGTCAGGCCAGCCGGGCTACCTTTAAAGGCTTTTTTGTGGACTTCAACTCCCCCCAAAGCTCCTTCTTGTCCGTCTTGAGAGATTTTACTGCTTTACATAATAAGAATACCTGGGTTTTAAAACTTCTTCTTATGGATAGAAGCCAGTATACCCACCTTTCTTTACCACAAAAGACAAAGCCATTATGATTAAGGCGTTGTGGAAACCATTTTCATGCAAAAACTCATGGAGAAAAGCAGACTGGGTTATCCTGAGAGTGCGAAAACTCCTATTTCCAGCAAAACATAAAAAGTGAGGTATCTATTTTGGACATTCTTATTTTCATGGCGTTTCTCCTGTTAGGGATAGCTCTTGGACGGTCTGGGAAACTTCCAGTAAGCATAACTTTATCCCTGGACAGAATACTGATGTTTATCATATATGGACTTCTTCTCTTTGTAGGACTGGAAGTAGGTACATACCGCGCAATTCTTTCTAATATCGGTGTTATCGGGTTTAAAGCTGTTTTACTTTCCATGGGTACTATTGCAGGAAGCGGAATTTTATGTCTACTTGTCCTGAAGAAAGGATAAGAGTATGTCCATTATTACACCATTCGTACTGTTAATCACAGGAGTCATAATTGGTATTTCCGGTATAATACCTGGAGAGCTACTGGATACGACAAACAGTCTGATAAAAGGATTTGTGATCCTGCTCTGTTTTGTCATAGGAATGGACATGGGAAAAGATCAGAAACTATGGGCCAATATTCGCAACATGGGACACAAAGCCTTTATCATTCCAATAGTTTCAGTCCTTGGAAGTCTTATTGGAGGAATAATTACTGGTATTCTAGTGGGACTGCCTACTGGAGTTTCTGCTGCCGCATCAGTTGGTAGCGGCTATTATAGTCTTACCACAATCATGCTCAAACAGCTTGCCGGCCCGGAGGCCGCAACTATTGCCTTTATTTCAAATTTACTCAGGGAACTCCTGGTAATGACTGCCATGCCTCTTTTCGTGGCTGTCTTCGGAAAGAACGGTGCAATAGGTATTGCAGGAGCAACCGCAATGGATACAGCACTTCCATTTATCATCAAAAGTACCGGGAAACAGATGGCAATAGCCGCCTTCGTCTCTGGAGTCCTTATCACAGTCGCTATGCCAATGCTGGTTCCACTCTGTTATAAACTTTTCTAGACCCTTCCAACCAACATCTTCCGGGAAGGTTTTATTTGTTTTCTACGCTGATCTCATCAAAGGTTGCAACTCCACCGGTTCCCCAGGTTCGCAGACCAGCTGAACCCTGGTTAAATGTATCGTCCACAAAGTTGAAAACCTCTACTCCATCTACAGTGACAACATGATGGTCACCCTCAACTGAAATCCTTATATCATGGGTTGTATCGAAGATCTGGAAACCCTCTCCCATTACAGTTTTCATATCGACCCTCTGGATAGGAGAACTTTCTCTGCCATTGAGAACTTCTCTGATAACAAAATCGTTTCCAAGGCCTGGATCATACTGAAAGATATATCCTGTTATGTTCTTCTCTCCATCAGCCCTGTAGTAAATTCCATACCCCGCAGAGCTTGACTGACCATAAGAAGCAGTTACATTGAGGATATAATCCTCCCACGAAATATCCCCGAAACTATATCTCATCTCTCCACTACCAGGATCACTAGTGAGATGACCTTCCTCTATGTTCCAGTACCTGGAGGAAGATCCATATATCTTCGTAAATAGCTCCAGGTCTTCAGGAGAGCGAAAATCTACTGAAAAAAGTGCATTATTATTGCCGCCTGAGAGGATAGACCGCCTTACCAGTAAATAAAGGCTGTCTCCATTCTGATATACCTCCATGGTTTCTCCTGACCATTGGGTGAAACCAGTTCCACGGGCCATTGCTGAAAGCCTGTCCTTTACCGTTACCGATATTTCCTCTCCCAGGGAGGCTTTTACGTAAAGGGCATCTTCTAAATTCTCGAGACCGTAACATACACGTCCAAGTTCACAGATAGACCTGTCAAGATATTTTTCAAGCTCAGATGTACCAGTTGGCCAGTCACCATTATCTGCAAAGGATGAAAGGACAGCCTTTGATAAGGTTTTCATATCCTGGGCAATTTTTGTTGCTTCCGCCTTATCAGTGGATGAACCCAGAGCCAGCATCAGGGCTCCAGCAAGAATCCCTATGATTATTACCACTATAAGGATCTCAACAAGGGTAAATCCCTTTCTTTTTCCTGCTCCGTACTCTAATTTCATTCTCTAACCTCCATAGAAAAGATAGATCAGGGTATTCCGTCTGTAATCAATAAACCATATTACTCCTGCCTTAATTCTAAACATTAGAAGGAAAAGGAGATATTCCCCAGGGAATAAAAGACATGAGTCTTATGGACCTTCCTTACCGGGACTTTTGTTCCATTTTAAAGGGGAAACAGCTCTATTCTGTATTATTACCGGGCAGTCACACAGGATAAAGTCACACAGGATAACCGGGGCTTTTCATGAATGACTTGATATAGAAGGGCTTTACAAATAAACTATGAAAAGCCCTTCTGTAAGAACAGAAGGCAGACCTTGAGGTGAGATAATTGGAGATAATGCATACTGGCGGTCCTATTATGTGGATAATAGCCTTTCTCTCTGTACTTGCTGCAACCATAGTTCTGGAGAGGCTTCTTTTCTTTACAAAATCAACGGTAAACCCGGAAAAAATAGAACTCAGCCTATGTGAGGCTATTTATAACAACAATGCCGAACAGGCTACTCATATAGTTAATGGGGGAACCAGTTCCCTTCACAGACTATTCAGGGCAGGGATCACCCACTGGAAAGTAGATCATGAGGCAATGAAGATGCTTCTGGAACAGGAAGTACGAAGAGAGATCTTTCGATGGGAAAAGGGACTCAATCTCCTTGGAACGATCGCCAGGGTAACTCCCCTTCTGGGTCTTCTTGGAACAGTTCTGGGCATGATAGAAATATTCAGAAATCTTACGGGGGACTCGGAAGCTCCAATGGTAGCCCTTGCAGGCGGGATCTGGAAAGCCCTTTTCACTACTGTTGCAGGTCTTTCCGTTGCTGTCCCCGTTATACTGTGTTATACATTTCTCAGCTCAAAAGTGGATAATCAGGAAGAAACCCTCAATCGGGGTGCAGACTTTCTGCTCAGGGAACATATTCTGAGATCCGGACATCTAATGTCAGAATCAGGTCCAGCCGTAGAGGCATCCGGAAAATGAGAAGTTCACGAAGGAGAGCTTTTCCTGATATCGAACTAACTCCTCTTATAGATGTCCTCTTCATTCTTATAATATTTTTTGTTCTTACCACTTCTTTTGTTCGAAGTCAGCTTGTTATAGACCTCCCTTCAGGAAAAGGGACATCAATAACAGGTTCTCCTGTAGTGATATCTGTAGACCCTGAAGGTAATTTTGCCGTTGGAAACGCCCCGGTGACACGGGATGAGGTTTTATCTCTGGCTGAAGAATCAAGCAGGAACAATAAGGATATCCTCATTGCAGGGGATACTGATACCTCCTATGGAACCATTGCTTCACTTCTTGATGATATAAGGGCAAGAGGTGTGGATAAGGTCAGCCTGGCCCTGGGAGGTAACACCTCACCTTGAAAAGAATAGTATCTGCTCTTCTGATAAGTATCCTGCTTCATGCAACAGTACTTTATTTTTTAGGCCTGCATTCTTTTTACAAACCGGAGCCCCCTGGTGTTCAGTCCACAGCAATAGCGCTGGTAAACCTGGCTAAATCAGGGAATCCTTCTGATAAGAAAAGTACTTTCAACGAAATTTCACTGCCTTATGAGGTTTCCGAGGTTTCGAAAAAGAACTTCTTTGATGCTGCAGCAAACCTGGAACCAGTTCCAGAAACAGAAACAGCTGACACAAACAAGAATGTTAATGAGACTACTCCCTTGAAAAAACCCAATAAAAATCTGGAACCGGTAAAGGAAAAGGTTCCTCAAAAACCTGAACAGGAGCAAAAGAAAGAACAGACTGAAGATCCTGCTCCGACAGAATCTCAAGTCGGGAACGTACCGGTTGAAGGCCTTGAATCCCGGGAAAAAGTGACTGGAAATACAATTCAGGGAGAAATTGCTGAGTTTTCGGGAGCCTCTGATCAGGAACAGGAAAAGCTGGTTCTGCCCCTGGTCCTGGATGCAGAAAAAGCGGGTGTGATAAGGAGGGTCAAACCTTCCTATCCTCGAACATCCCGGTTAAGAAGGGAAGAAGGTGAGGTTATTTTACTTCTTGAGATCGACAATGGACAGGTAGTTGAAGTTATGGTTGAGAGCTCCAGCAGCTTCCCAAGACTGGATAGCTCGGCAGTCGACGCTGTCAGGAAATGGACTTTCAGTTATCCATCAAAGGCAAAAGTCAGAATACCCGTGATCTTCAGGCTTGAAGATCAGTAACTATAAATCTCTGAGGCCCCTGAGCATATCATAAATACAGTAATAGCTCTCATTCCTGGACCCCTGTGACAGATGCCATTGCCGGGAATTATTTCTATTGGTTATTTCCAGCAAGGGCACCCCGGAAAGATATTGATCAGTTACTGAATATCCTTCCTTTTCCAGAGCTTTTCTTGTCCATAATCCAGTAAGACCGTCCCCTTTAAGTAAGATCTGTTTATTCTGATCTCCATAGAAGGGGTAACTTCCCGTAACCGGATCAAAGATCAATGGATCTGAGGAAAAGGTCTCTACTATCTTCCCTGATAAAACCAGATCCTCCGGTGCTCCATCCAGGATATTTCCTGTCTGTTCAAAAAGCCACAGTCTATCGGCATACTGGAGGGCAAGGGGTATGTCGTGCAAAGCCATAACCACAGCCTTATTCTGTTTCCGGGCCAGATCCCTCATTATACGTACGATCTCCACCTTTCTCAAAAGATCGAGAAAGGAAGTAGGTTCATCCAGAAGGATCAGTTCAGGTTCCTGGGCAAGGGCACGGGCTATCATCACTTTCTGGCGCTCACCATCGCTTAATTCATTGATCTTTCTTTCCGCAAAGTTCTCTCCCCGAACCATCTGAAGGGACTCTGCAATTATCCGGTGATCTTCACATTTGAGGGAACCCTTCCAGTCAGTGTGGGGAAATCGGCCAAGGCTAACCATGTCGAAAACATTGAATCCTTCCATTTCTATTTTTTCAGTGAGGACAAGTCCCTGTATCCTGGCCATTTCGAGAGAGGATATGGAACTGATATCCCTTTCCCTCAGGAGAATTCTCCCCCCAAGGGGATCATGCAGACCGGCAAGGGTCCGAAGAAGGGTGGACTTCCCCACTCCATTAGGTCCCACAAGACAGACAAGCTCTCCTCTGAAAACCTCAAGTTTCAGACCGGTGGCAATGATAGTCTGTGACTTAGACCCTTTTTTATAACCGATATTCAGACCTTCTGTTCTTAGAAGCAATTCTTCTTTCACGTCAGGACCTCCCCACATGCTGATACCTCGTTATAACCCAGATCACAACCGGAGCACCAATTAACGAGGTCACTGCATTAAGGGGAAGGACTACTCCCTGACCGGGGAAATGAGCTATCAGGTCTGACAGGAGAGCGACTATTGAACCGAGTAGAATACACATAGGTATAAGCACCCGATGATCGCCGGTTCGGGCTATGTTTCTGGCCAGATGGGGGACTGCTATTCCCAGGAATGCGACGGGGCCGCAGAATGCGGTAACAGTAGCGGCCAGAAGGGCTGTTAAAAGAATGACTGAATTCTTCACTTTTCTGGCAGCCACTCCCATGCTTGAAGCATAGGTTTCACCCATAAGCAATACATTGAGATCCTTTCCCAGCGGAAAGGTCAGTGCCAGGGAAATTGTAATAACGGGTATCATTACCTTCAATTCCTTCCATGAAACAGTTGAAAAACTCCCAAAGGTCCACGCAAGAAACGACTGCACCCTTTCCGCCATGCTGAAGTGGATAAGGACACTCACAAGAGCGCTTACGGCATAACCGAACATGATCCCTATAAGAAGCAGGACTGTTTTGCTGGCTATTCTTCTTGCCAGTATCAATACCATTATGATCACCAGAGCTGAGCCTAGAGTGGCCGCGATGACCATACCCATCTCAGCCAGCATGCCAATACCAGAAAGAAAAGAACTGAATCCTGCTATTCCTGAAAGGAGTATCACCAGGGCAACACCCAGGCTTGCTCCGGCATTTATTCCAAGGACAAATGGGCCGGCAAGGGGATTGAGGAAAAGGGTCTGCATAAGCAGTCCTCCAATACCCAGGGCACTCCCGCCCAGCATAGCTGCCAGGATCCTGGGAAGCCTCAGGTTAAGAACTATGTCCGTCCAGACAGGGTTATTCCCTTCTCCACCTGTAAGAATAATAAAAACTTCTCTTGACGGTATTCTTACCGATCCATGAGAAAGCCCAAGAATAAAGAGAAAAAACATGACAATGCCAAATCCAGTGAAAAGGAATTTAGTTCTTCTATTGTTTGTTGCACTATACATACTTATATTATACTGAGCCATTTGGCCTGACCTTTCTGAAAATACTGTCAATCCAGTTTTTTATAATACATCATTTTATATTCCGGAAAGAGTCCGGGATGCATGATGGCCAGCAGATCTTCCAGTATCTCTTCGGGATGCAATACTCCCCTTTGATGATAGTCGTTCCCTCCGCGAAGATCCACTCTCCTGGCAGGGGTATATATTTCTCCTGTCCTGAAGGCTTTGAACAGACCATATCTGTCATCTATTTTCTTCAGTTCCTCAAGAGTATTACATCCACCGGGATTAAGCCAGATATCTGCATTTGAAGCATTCATAAGCACTGTCTCGAGATCCAGGGCAAGGCTTCCTTCTGAAGGATCTCCAGACCACGGATACTCCCCACCGGCATCTCTGAAAAGCTGTGCTACCCAGTTGCCCCCACCAGGCACATACCAGACCCCGTTATAGGCCATATTTGAGAAGATAACAGGTTTTTTGTCCATAGATCTCCCCATATCAGCCAATTCGTCATATCTTTGACTTACCCGATGGAAGATCTTTTCTGCTTCGGAAGTTCTATCAAAGAAGAATGAAAGGAACTTGACCCACTCTGCTCTTCCGAGGGGAGAATTTTCAAGATACTCACTCATAAGGACCACTTTCAGGCCCATTCTCTGCAACTGGTGCAGAACATCTCTCTCTGAAGAAGAATAGGAATAGGCAAAGATCACCTCGGGAGAGAGCTCGAGAAGCTTTTCCAGGTCAAGATCGGCCCCGGTACCGATCTCAGGAAGGTCTTCCACGGAGGGAGACGGGTCGTAGACATATCTTTTACCACCCTGACCGATAAGCGTAGCAAGAACACCCAGTTCTTTCATAAAGACAAGGTTGACAGTCGTGGTGGAAACGCAGCTTTGAAGGGGTGTTTCTATTATATTTTCTTCCCTGAAACCATCGGGAGGAGTCTTACCCCTTTCCAGCAGTACGTACCGGATCGTTTCCGCGGCACCCGGCCATGGTTCGTAAACAGTAAGAATAATGTACCCTTCGTGATACTCCACATCGAAACCCTGTGCATGCTCAATGGAGAGCCGGCCCTCCAGAGAAAGGGCCGGACCAGTATCAAGAGTTAAAAACAGACATACAAGAACCAGGGCAGTAAAGACCAGATACTTTTTAATAAATTTCAAAAAAATGACATTCCTTCCGGAAAAAGCTCTTTAAGTTCTTTTCACCTTAATTTCAGAATTTATATTTCCAGGTAACATAATATCTTGCTTCCTGGCCGTAATACCGGGTGGTAGTCCCCCAACTTGTATAATCCTGCAGGTAATATTCCTCATCCAGAATGTTGTAGCCCGAAAGGATGAAGATGCCTGCATCAGTTTCCCATTGCATCAATGCATCCACCGTAACTACATCTTCCTGGGAAAGAGAACCTATTCCTTCCCTTTCATCTTCCCTGTCTCCCAGATAATTCAACTGCAGTTTCCCGGAGAATGGTCCTTTCTTATAGGCCAGGGCTGCATTCATATCCCACTTGGGAGTACCGCCTTTTATCCAGGAGCTTTCTGAAGTTTCCTTTTCTTCTGCCTCCATCCATGTAATTCCAAGGGCAAACTCCCAGAGAGGTGAGATCCTCCAGCTCCTCGATGATTCTATTCCCCAGGACCTGAATTCTGCAAGGTTAACATATTGGGAGTAATCCGGAAGAATATCTATCCTGTTATCCATTTCCAGATAAAAAAGTCCCACATTCCAGCTGCCCTTTTCATTTCTTCCCTTGAATCCCATTTCGTAACTCCAGCCGTCCTCAGGCTCGAGAGATAAATTAGGCTCCGTTGCGATCCAGTTGTCGAAATATGAAAGTTCATACAGACTCGGCATGGCGAAAAAGCGGCCTGCAGAAAGATACCAGAGGCTTCCGCCGATGGTCTGATAACTGAAAGAGATGTGCGGTATCAGTTCCTGATAATCATCGGCATCATTCTGATCCCAGTTCTCGTATCTGAGCCCGAGGTCCATGACAAGATCTCCAACAGGAATTGAGACTTCCGCGAAGGGTGCGTAATTAGTTCTTGATCTGTCATAGTTTATGAACCATGCATCAAGGTCGTAGGTCATTTGCTCGTTCCTGTAGGCTATCCCCCAGGATATCAACGCTTCTTTCCAGAAGGTATTACGGGAATATTCAGCTCCCCAGGCCTGATCATCCACATTGGTCCAGCTTCCGTACTGAAAGACATCCTGTTCCTGGTCATCAAGATACAGGAGAAAGCGATTGTTGCCTTCCTGGTATTTAAGAATGTAACGGGAGAAGTCATTCTCCTGTTCTTCGGGATCGTTACCATAAGTCCATTCTGAAGAATAGCTACCCCACACGGCAGATATTTCCCATGACCCGCTATTTAGAGAAAAACCTCCCGAATCATTTTCATAGTCAAGATTTCTGTTTTCAAATTCACCCGCTGCACCGGAATAGGAAAGCAGAGGAGATTCTCCTTCTTCCTTGTGTGAGTACCAGACTCTCCCATTTATCATATCCCCGGCGATTGAGGCCTGAAAAGAACCTCTTTTCCATTCATTACTTCCCCCTTCTGCAATTACACTGGCCTGGGTCTGGTCAGATCTTCCTGTAACTATATTTATTACACCCGCAGCAGCCATTGAACCATAAACAGATGATCCTGCTCCCTTTACAACTTCGATACGATCAATGTTCTCTATGGGAAGTGATCTCAGGTCAACTGCCGCTGCACCAGCCACGTGGCTTGTTCTGTAATAGGGGATCCCATCAACGAGGATAAGCATTTCCGTTGTTAATCCACGCATCTCTACGAATTCTCCCTGTGTGTTTCCTGCACGGCTCCTGGTAGAAATACCGGGAATCTGTGAAAGCAGTTCACTTAATCCGGATGCCCCGCTCTTTTCGATAGTTTCCCTGTCTAGTACGTAGGTCGCTGCGGGCACTTCGGCAAGATCTGTATATATCCTGGAGCCGGTAACCACTTCCTTTTCGACAGTAACGACATCCTCTGCCGTGACTGGAGAAACACTTCCTGCAACAATAACCATGGAAATAATCAGGATAACGAACAAAGACTTTCTAAACACATTCACTCCTCCTTGGAAATAAGAAAATTACAAACAGGAAGGGCTATTGATGCTACCTGGATAAAGAAAAGGCAGACCTCACCAGGTCTGCCTTTCAAGTAACAAAAAAAGCACTTTCCAACCCTCGTGAAAAGTTTCTTGCACGTTAACAGATAAGTATCCGGACTCGGATTCATCCTCCACACTCGCCTTCCCAGGTTTCTTCCCAGTGGCAATTTGAGCGCTTTGTCATCCTTACCGTAGCGGGGCTGTGCCGGATTTTCACCGGCTTCCTTATCCTGCTACCATAAAATATTCGATTGGATCATTCCTGGATTTTCAACATTTCATGAATGACCAATGTTCAGTGTAACCATAATTCGATTTTCGTCAAGCCTGTCTTTTAACTGAAAACAGGAAGCTGGGCCTATTGTCTGCGAAGGATCTTCCCAGCCCTCACTCCTGTGGGAACTCCTTCCCTGACCACCCTTCTGCCATTAATAAACATCTCGTCTATTCCTTCGGAATAATTTTCAGGGTTGGTAAAATCGGCATTTTCCTTTACTGATTCCGGATCGAAAAGGATAAGATCGGCATCCATACCCTCTTTTACAAAACCCTTCGTCGATAATCCTGCCCTGGTGGCCGGAAACCCTGTCATTTTCCAGACAGCATCCTCCAGGGAAAGAATCTTTTCTTGCCTTACATATTTATTAAGAATTCGGGAGAAGGTACCATTGGTCCGGGGATGACACTTCGCCCCCCGAGCCGGAGGGACTCGAATCTGAACCTATCATGGTAAGAGGATGGGAAAGGACCGAAACCACGTCCTTTTCGCACATTTCGAAGAAACAACAGGTATCACTTCCTCTGTTTCTTGAAATTATCTCAAGGGCAGTTTCTACAGGCCTGAGCCCCATTATTTTCGATGCTTCCCGCAGTGTTTTACCCTCCATTTGAGGTGTCTGCGGCGTATCAAGGATTAGGATATTCTCGGGCCCGTTGCAGTTACGAATGATGTTTTCCACTTGTCCGCCCGAAAGGATCTCCTGAACTATTTGATCCCTGCTGTCTGTGTTTTCCAGTAAACGTACAATGCCGTCAATTCCATCCTCCTGAACCCAGGGAGGAAGAATGGTCCTCAGGGTGGTACTTGTAGCAATGTATGGATACATATCGGCAGTGATATCAATACCTCGGCTGCGGGCCTCCTCAATCATATCAAGAGCTTTGTCCACCAATCCCCAGTTAGGCCTGCCACAAACCTTCAAATGGTGTATCTGGACCGGGATCTTTACATGCTCGGACAATTTTATCGTTTCGGCTACTGAATCAAGCATTCCAGAAGATTCGTTTCTAATATGGGAAAGGTAAAGTCCACGGTATTCCTTCAGTGGTTCAGCAACTTCCATAAGTTCTTCCGGGGTTGTATAGACCCCCGGAGGGTAGATCAGCCCGCTGCTCATTCCAAAGGCACCTTCTTCCATGGAATGGTGAAGCAGGGCCTTCATCTGCTGTAACTCTGAATCAGAAGGGGTACGATTTTCGAAACCCATTACATTAAGCCTTATAGTTCCATGGCCGACAAAGGAAAAAACGTTAACACCAGGCCGTAACGATTCAAGGGTGGAAAGCCATTCCCCAAAGGTTCTCCATGACCAGAGAGGATCAGTCCCTCCCTGTATGAAACCCGAATAGCTGTCAAGGAGAGGGATCTTGTCGGGAAATATGGGTGCGGGGCTAATGCCGCACTGTCCTATGGCGATCGTGGTCACTCCCTGAAGAACTTTGGAGAAAAGGCATGGATCTGAAAAAAAACTGAAATCGCAGTGGGTATGTATATCAATAAAACCCGGGGAAAGGATCCTCCCATGGGCATCAATGGTTTCAACGGCCCGGTAATCCCTTAGATTTCCTACAAAGGATATTCTGCCGTTCTGTATTCCCACATCTCCGCGAAACCAGGGTGTACGGGCGCCATCAACTATTCGGGCATTTTTTATGACGGTATCGAACAGGAAAGATCTACGCATGGGTTATCTCCCTTCATTGACGGCCGAAACCAGAGACCTGGAAATTCATAAAATCATATATCACTAAAAGACTAAAGGGAGTAATGGTTACTGTCAATCACCAGAACATATGCTGTATGATAAAATAGGAAAAGATGCCTGAACAGAATTTTACTGCTGTCTTTTCAATAAAGTTGTATTCCATTCAAATTTAAGGCGACTGGCATACAGACCTGTAAAAATAAGCAGTGCACCTGCAGTCTGGAGCAGACCAAAGGGTTCTCCAAGGAAGAGACAGCCTGTAAGGATCGAAAAAACAGGGGGAAGGTTGTTATAGATAGCTGTCCTGGTACTTCCAAGTCTTTTTATGCCCCAGCTCCACAGAATATTTCCGACACAAAGTGCGAAGGTACCCGAATAGAGGGCGCTGACCCAGGCAGAAAGTGGAATGGATGACCAGTCAAGATTGATAAGTTCTTTATACGAAAGACCAAGAAAAACAACACATGCTGAACTGATGATCCATGCAGTTACCTGATGAAGGGAATATTTCTGAAGAAAGGGCCTGGAATAGACCATGTAAAAAGCGAAGGATATCTGGGCGCCAATTATAAGGATCACCCCAAGAAAGTCCCTGCTTTTAAGGCTTATCCCATTGCCAGAACCGGCTACGATAAATGCAACTCCCACCACTGAAAAAAGAATACCCAGGAGAGTGGCAGGACGGATCCTTTCACCCATTGCAAACCAGCTTATGGCCGCCACACTTATTGGGACCAGACTGAGGATCAGAGAAGCGTTTCCCGCGGTGGTCATCTTTACTCCATAGGCAAAACATACCTGAAAAATGGTAAATCCAAGAAAACCTATTATGAGAAGTTTCTTTCGATCCTGAGGTTCAACTTTTTTCCCTGTATTGTATTTCCATACAAGGAACAGGGAAAGAAGAAGGGCAAAGAACAGGCGGACCATGTTATAGGTACTCGGAGGAAAATACTGAAGACCTACCTTCATTATAGGAGGGTTAATACCCCAGATAAAACCGTTAACAACTAGCACAAGATCTACATAAGAAAAACTGCCCTTCTGGTCCATAACAAAATTCCCCCGCAAAAGTAAAAAATAAAATGGGGGCCCCGCCCCGCTGCAATGGGTGAGACCCATCTATTGAGGTGCAAGCATGCCATATAATGGTATGCTCAGAAGATCCTTACATGCTGATTATTTTACAAAGTTCCAGAGAGCTTATCATGGTTAGCATGTTTGTCAACAAGAATATGCAAATCATCCATTTGTGATAAGAAAAGAACCCGGACCCAGCTGGATCCGGGTCCAACTATGAGGCTATTGTGTTTTTACTGTTTGGATGTTTCCCTTTCATTGAGGCTTTCAAGATATTGATTGAAATGCCAGTCAGCCATCTCATTTCGAATTTTCTGCATTTTTCCGTGAAGTTCCCTTAGAAGTTCAATGTCAGGCTTTTCTTCCAGCATTTCCCTTCTCATATCCAGCTGGAGTTTCTGTATTTCGGTCATTTTATCAGTTATTTCCCTGGGAAACCTTGAATTGTTCCATCCTCTACCCCGATTGGAATATCCATGCCAATGTCCTTCCGTCCTCATGTGATGATCCACATCTCCCTGGGAACCATACGTTCCTGAACCTCCCTGCCCCATGAATGGAAGGGCCCTGCCTCCTGGACAGCTGTTTCCGCCGTGACCCCTATTCCACATGTCACCATGGGCAAATGCTGCGCCCGCGGCAAGCACTAAAGCTACCAGAACAACTGCTACTATATATCTCTTCATCTCTCACTACCTCCATGTTATAAACTTGCTGACCATACTGTAATCCTTTTTACAATATTTTCCTTCTGCATAAGCAAAGATCGGGAAGCAAGCTTCCCGATCTTTGTGCGTTACCCTTAGCAAAGGCTTATGCAGGAACTACCGGCTGAATTCTTTCATAATTGAAACTCCGGCACTCGCTCCTATCCTGTCCGCACCTGCTTCTATCATGGCAAGAACCTGACCGAGGGTCCGAATTCCTCCGGCAGCCTTTATCTTTGCTTTATCTCCAACGGTTTCTTTCATAAGCCTTACATCTTCCACTGTAGCACCGCCGGAACTGAACCCCGTGGATGTCTTCACATAATGAGCCCCTGATTCCACAGCTATCTCACACGCTTTTTTCTTTTCATCATCGGTCAGAAGACAGCATTCTATGATCACTTTGACGGTAGCCCACTCGCCAACTGTCTGAACCAGTGATCTTACGTCCCTCCTGACAAGGCTGAGATCTCCTTCCTTGAGAGCACCTATATTCATTACCATATCGATCTCGGATGCGCCCTTCTCTACAGCTTTCATGGCTTCAAAAGCCTTGACTTCCGGCATATTGGCACCCAGGGGAAATCCGACTACAATACATGTTCTGACATCAGAACCCTTGAGCTCTTCCTTGACCAGCTCCGTATGGCAGGGGTTGACACATACCGAAGCAAATTTGTATTCCCTGGCCTCCTGGCAGAGTTTCTTTACCTGCTCCTCAGTTGCATCCGCCTTGAGAAGAGTATGATCGATATACTGATTGATATCCATGGCTTATCTGCTCCTTTTACTGGAATCTTTCTTCCGAATTCTTATGTACTGTTCCCTTGATCAGGATATCAGGCTCTACCTTTTCCGGAACAATACAAAATGCCTCCCGGATAATGGGTAAAGCTTCTTTCATTCTTTTTTCATCATTGGCATAGACTGTTGCAAGAGATTCATTTTTCGTTACATGATCTCCGATCTTTTTGTGCAGGACCATACCAACCATGAGATCTATGGTACTCTCCTTTGTTTCTCTTCCAGCTCCGAGGATCAGGGAAGCTTTTCCTATGAGATCTGCCCTTAACCGTTTAACGTAACCTGACTTTACTGCTGTAAGATCGTTTATTAAACGGGCACCAGGGAAAAGGGAAGGATCATCCACCGGAGCTGGATCTCCTCCCTGGGCCTTTACAAATTCTTTGAGTTTGGCAAGCCCCTTTCCTGAAGATATTATCTCCTCCAGTACAGACCATGCTTCATCTGTCTTCGAAGCAAGTCCTCCGAGAACCAGCATGTGCGAACCCAGGGTCATACAAAGCCGGGTAAGATCAGAGGGACCATTGCCATGCAGCGTCTCAATGGCTTCCCTGACTTCAAGGATATTGCCAACCGCGAAACCCAGGGGCTGATCCATATCTGTCACCACAGCCACGGTATCCCTACCCACGTTACAACCTATATCAACCATCTCACGGGCAAGGGCAAAGGAGCTATCCAGCTCCTTCATAAAGGCTCCGCTTCCTGTCTTGACGTCAAGGACAATTGCATCGGCTCCTCCTGCTATCTTTTTGCTCATTATGCTGCTGGCTATTAAGGAAAGATTATCTACTGTTGCGGTAACATCCCTGAGTGCATAAAGTTTTTTATCCGCCGGAGCAAGATCGGAGGTCTGTCCACCGATCGCTATTCCATGTTCCCTCACATTATCAAGAAATTTTTCTGGAGTCATGGTCACAGTGAAACCGGGGAAAGATTCAAGCTTATCTATTGTGCCTCCCGTATGGCCAAGACCGCGGCCGGACATTTTTGCCACCGGAACTCCTGCTGCGGCCACCATTGCTGTCAGGACGAGGGATGTCTTGTCCCCTACCCCTCCAGTACTGTGTTTATCAACCTTTTTCCCTTCTATAGAGGCAAGCTTCATAACCTGGCCGCTGTTTACCATAGCCATGGTGAGGTCAGCTGTTTCCCTTTTATTCATCCCCCTGAAGTAAATGGCCATCATAAGGGCAGAGACCTGGTAATCCGGTATATCTCCCTTTGTATAACCCTGTATAAAGAAATTTATTTCCTCTGTGGAGAGTTCTCCACCCTCTCTTTTTTTCATTATGACGTCATACATTCTCATAACCGGAAACCTCAGCTTTCATCCTTGATATAGGGAATACCGTCTGAAGCAGGTGCGACAGCTCTTCCAACGAATCCCATAAGAATAACCAGGGTTAGAATATAGGGAGCCATGGAAAGGAACTCCTGCGGGATCCTGAGACCTGTTCCACCGATAAATATTGTCATAGCCTGGGCACAGCCGAAAATAAGGCAGGCAACCATTGCACCATGGGGCTTCCATTTCCCGAAGATCATAGCTGCCAGGGCAATAAAACCCTGACCTGATATTAGAGTCTGGAAAAAATTGGAAGCCACCGCCAGACTCATGGAAGCTCCCCCAAAACCTGCAAAGACTCCAGAGAGAATAACACAGAGATATCGGATCCTGGAAACATTAACTCCCAGCGTATCTGCCGCCTTCGGGTGTTCTCCCACTGCTCTTATACGCAGCCCCAGCTTGGTCCTGTAGAGGACGAACCAGATAAGGAGAACGAGGGCAAAGGCCATAAATACTGAAATATCCTGGTTAAGGACCTGCCTTGCAAATGTCCCCTCAGGAAGCATGTTATTGAAATACTTCGGCATCTTCATCTCTATGGGAAGGTTATAGGTCATGGTAGCCCCATCAAAGAATTTGCGGCTCAGGAAAAGGGCCAGACCCGGACCAAGGAAATTTATGGCTATCCCCGAAACCACCTGGTTTGCTGCAAAGGTAACACATGCCAGGGCATGGAGGAATCCCAGGAACCCGGAGGCAAAACCGCCCGCCAGGAATCCCAGCCAGGGATTCCCGGAATAATAGCCTACTGTCGCCCCAGCAAAAGCACCGAAGGTCATCATCCCTTCAAGGCCTATGTTCACGACACCGGAATTTTCCGACATAACCCCGCCAAGTGAAGTAAAAAGGAGGGGTGTAGCATACATAAGGGTGGTCCCAAGGATAAAACCGAGGGAATTAAGCATCGCCATCACCTTTCCTCCTGTCCCTCCATATTATGATCATTCTTATGAGCCTTGGAATGGCAATAAAAAATACAATTGTTCCTATCATTATGTTGATTATTTCCATGGGAGCCCTGACAGGGGGAGACTGGATCCTGGCCCCTCCGAATTTAAGAGCTCCGAAGAGCAGTCCGGCAAAAAGACATCCGAAGGCTGAATTGTTGCCGATTAGTGCAATGGCTATGCCGTCGAATCCGTATCCCTCCATTGCCGCAAGGGTCGAAATATTTCTGGCCACTCCCATTACCTGGAGAGCACCAGCTGCACCTCCGAGCATTCCAGCAATGAACATGGAAAGTACTATGCTCTTTTTTACATTTATACCGCCGAACTCTGCCGCATCCTTATTGAAACCTACTGCCCTCAACCGATATCCCAGGGTAGTCCTGTTAAGGATATACCAGACAAGGATAACGAGAAGGACTGCCACCAGGAAACCTGAATTAAGAGGAGTCTTGAAGATATCCCTCAGAATCGGATGTGCTCCGAACCAGGTCCTTCCAGCTTCGGAAAACTTCCAGTTTTTAAAAAGTGTTATACACGCTGAATCCTGGATATCACAGGAAATATTCGTCCTTCGTGCAAAACCGGGCATCCCTACAACATAGTTGTGCCCGTAAAGGGCTATCCAGTTAAGCATTATTGTGGAAATAACTTCATGTATCCCGAACCGGGCCTTCAGGTAACCGGCTATGGAACCCCAGCATCCACCCGCAAGAGTACCAGCTACGAAGACAAGGGGTATGTGAATAATGGGCGGCAGATTAAGGTAATATCCAAAAAGCGCGGCTACAGTAGAACCCACAATGAACTGACCCTCAGCACCGATATTGAATAACCCCGTTCGAAAGGCAAAGGCTACCGAAAGTCCCGTGATGATAAGGGGTGTGGCCTTTATGACCGACCAGGCCATATTTTTGGGCTTTCCGAAAACACCCTCTATCATTACCATGTAAACCTGAACAGGATTGTATCCTGCAAGAAGAAGGATGACACCACCCATAATAAAGGCTATTACTATGGAAAAGATGGTAACCCCTATGGTTCCGCTGAACAGTCGTTTTATGAATTTACCCATTCTCCTGACCTCCGCCTGCCATCATAAGACCAAGGGTATTCTCATCCGCGTCCAGTCCATCTACGATCCCAACGATCTTCCCTTCATAGATAACAGCTATCCTGTCTGAAAGGTCCATTATTTCATCCAGTTCCAGCGATATAAGCAGAACGGCCTTATCTTTATCCCTCTGGGCCACCAGAGAACTGTGAACATACTCTATGGCACCGACATCAAGACCACGGGTCGGCTGGGATGCTATGAGAAGGTCCGGATCATTTGACACTTCCCTGGCTATTATTACTTTCTGCTGGTTACCTCCTGAAAGGGTCCCGGCCCTGACAGTTCCATCAGGGGGACTTATCTGGAATGTATCTATCAATTTCCCGGCATAATCCCTTATAGCCTGAAAATTAAGAACCCCTCCGCTTGAGAAGGGTTTTCTGTCAAAGTTTTCGAGGATAATATTCTCCTCCACTGTAAAATCACTCACCAAACCCCTTTTCTGTCTATCTTCGGGGATAGTGCATACTTTACTGTCGATTATTTTTCTTGGATCCATGTTAGTGACATCTCTTTTATGGACAAAGATACCACCTGATTCCACTCTGCGCAGTCCTATGAGAGCTTCCACCAGTTCTGTCTGGCCATTACCGTCCACCCCTGCCAGTCCAAGTATCTCACCCTTTCTAACCTCCAGGGAAAGTCCGTCAACAGCCTTAAGGTTCCTGTTATCCCTTACCACAAGATCTTTTACCTGCAGGATAGCTTCTCCGGGGATACGGGCTTCTTTTTTTACAGAGAAGCTCACAGAACGGCCCACCATCATGGAAGCGAGTTCCTGCTCCGTGGTCTTCTCAACCTCCACCGTATCGACCCTTTTCCCCCGCCTGATAATGGTACAGTAATCGGCGGCCTGTTTGATCTCTCTGAGTTTATGGGTAATAAGGATAACAGTTTTTCCCTGGCATGTGAGATTGCGAATGATCTTGATGAGCTCCCTTATTTCCTGGGGGGTCAGAACTGCGGTAGGCTCATCGAGAATAAGGATATCTGCATTCCTGTAAAGGGCTTTGAGGATCTCCACTCTCTGCTGCATCCCTACTGAAATATCCTCGATCTTCTGGCAGGGATCTACATACAGGTCATATTGTTCCGAAATGGCCCTTACTTCCTCTGCTGCTTTCTGAATATCAAGAATACCGAAGGGACCCGAAGTTTCCTTTCCGAGTATGATGTTCTGAGTCACAGTAAAGGGAGGGATAAGCATGAAATGCTGATGGACCATACCTATTCCACGAGAAATGGCTATATTCGGATTTGCGACCTCTACCTTATCGCCTTTGATAAAGATCTCTCCGCTGTTAGGCTGATATAGTCCATAAAGAACGTTCATCAGAGTTGTCTTGCCGGCACCATTTTCTCCAAGAAGGGCATGAACCTCGCCTTTATGTACAGTAAGATCTATATGGTCATTGGCCACAAGGTTTCCAAACTTCTTGACAATGGCACGCATTTCAACGGTTATATCAGGAAAATCAACATCCGCCAATGGAGTACCCCCACTATGGAAATGTAAAGAGGGACAGCTCTGTTAAAGATGAACTGTCCCTCCTGCTATTACCTGCTATTTTCTACTTAAAAAGCTCCTCATACTCAGCCTTGTTCGCGGGAACCTTTACCTTTCCGGAAATTACATTCTTCTTCAGAAGGGCCACTTCATCCAGGATAGCCTTTGGAACATGTTTGTCAGAGGTAGGAGCAATATCTACCCCACCCTCAGCAAGACCGTAAACCACGTTTCCCCCGCCGGCAAATCTGCCTTCCTTAAGATCTCTGGTCACGTTAAAAATACCATTATCGACTCTTTTGACAGCAGAGGTTATTACATTGTCTGGAGCCAGGAAATTCTGATCCATATCCACTCCAATGGCATATCTTTTATTTTCCTTTGCAGCTTCAATGACGCCGGTTCCGGTAAATCCGGCTGCATGGAAAACGATATCTGCTCCTTTCTGATACATCTGGTTAGCAATGGATTTCCCTTTGGTGACATCATCAAAGGCTCCGGCATACTGGACAAGGACTTCACACTCCGGGTTGGCTGTTTTTACTCCTGCCATGAAACCGTAGTGGAAGCGATGGATAACATCAAAATCCATTCCACCCACAAAACCAACCTTGTTAACCTTCGTCATCTTCCCTGCAATATATCCCACAAGGAAGGAACATTCCTGTTCCTTGAAGTTAACCCCGACAAGGTTCTCCGGAGGATCCTGATAGAACATGTCTATACAGGCATACTTCTGTTCAGGATTGATCTCTGCTGCTTCCCGGACCTTATCCCCCATCATGAAACCTATTCCCCAGATCAGGTCATTTTCCTGGTCATAAAGGGTCTCCAGGTTTGGAGCATAATCCGCTTCCTGGTTTGACTCCATGTAGACCACTTCAATTCCCAGTTCATCCCTGGCTCTCTCCATCCCGGCCCAGGCTGACTGGTTGAATGACTGGTCGTTTATGCCCCCGACATCCGTTACCATGGCCGCCTTTATATCTTTGGAAAATGCAGAACCTGCAAATGAGACTAACAGCATTACCGCTAAGAGCAGAACTCCTGTTTTTCTGATCAACTTGAAAGACCTCCTTCATTACTAAAGGTGTAGACCAGCTCTGTGATTATCTACCTTAATCAATCATAACATTTACTGAAGTAAAGTTCACCCTTATTGTATGATCCATAAGGGACAATTGAACCTGGAGAGGGCCGGGCCGAAGGACTCTCCCTCGGCCCTTATGAAAAACATTATGGCAGGTTCCAGGTTATAAGGGCTTTCTTCCTGGTGTCGCTTTTTTCCTTATCATTAAGTCCCCAGTTGTAATTATAGGCAGCACCTTCCCAGTCACCGTACATGGGATTAGGAAGGACTATGAAATTCGATCCGAAGTGTTCTTTCATCAGATCTACCGCTGCCATTCTGACATCCATGGCTTTTCCACTGAAGATATTATCAAAATCGTTAAGGTT
This sequence comes from Synergistales bacterium, assembly GCA_963666205.1. Classification (GTDB taxonomy): domain Bacteria; phylum Synergistota; class Synergistia; order Synergistales; family JAFGMB01; genus JAENYO01. The sequence goes on along the minus strand of OY762654.1, from coordinate 2,052,137 downwards.
ATCACCCATAAGGATGATTATGTTGTGATCCGAGGTAACCCTGTTTCTCCTGGGGGCCTTGTCAGATGTAGATGTTCTAAGGAGAAGGTGTTCCTCATCAACCTGGGGAAAACCAAGCTTCCTGAGGTTTCTGACGGTGGCATCGTGAAATTTGTCCTTTCTGTTGGAGATGTAATATACATCTCCCCCCTTTTCCCGGACATAGCGAAGAAATTCGACTGCTCCTGGAAGTGCTTCTGCCCGGGCCGCATAGATCCATTCATCCCACCCTTTGGGGTATCCGTAATCCATCCCCACCAGACCTGCCTCGTAAGGGCTATTGTCAAGAACGGTTTCGTCTATATCGACCACCACAGCCCTGGTTTTTGAAGATGGTCCCTTCTGCAGATCAAGATCGAAAACCAGCCTCGCCATGTTAAAGGCCTGGTATGAAAGAGCCCTCATTTCGGCCGAGCGCTGGTACCACAGGGTACCCATCACCAACTGTTCGTTCAGGTCCTTTGCGCTATATTCCTGCGCCAGGACAGGTGTCCATATCATCGTAAGCAGAATAACTGCGCAAACCAGAACACCCGATCTTTGCAATAAAATTCTTTTCTTCAAGATTATCCCCCCTATAGTATGGATAGTTCTTTACATCTCGAATGTAAAACTTCGCAAGAATATCGAATGACTTTAAACAGCTAACTCGATATATAATATTGTAACCATTTGTCACAAAAATGGAACCATCTGCTAGAATTTTATTCTGGATCATTGAAAAGGATCGGAAAAGGCAGGTAATACACCTATGAAGCTAAATAGAAAATCAAGGGCTCTAATACTGCTCTTCCTGTTACTTACGGCAGGGTTTACCTCGGCAAAGCTGGCAGAAAACTGGATCATCTCTACATGGGATTACGAAGACAGCTGGCTGGTAACCCTTCAGGGCTATGAAAAAACAGAAAAAATGGCTGAGGATGAACCAGATGAACCTGGATGGGAAACAGAACAGTATAAACTGGTGGTATCCTTTCTCACCGGTGAAAACCAGGGAGAGACCTTTCCTGTAACCGTGGAGCATCTGGTAAACAGTCAACTGGAATTTGTCAGGGGAAGAAAATATATTCTGACTGTTGACCGCTTCGATGACGGCAGCTCTTTCTTCTCGGTCAGTGACAGGTTCCGTTTTCCCCTGGTGTGTGCCTTCGTCGTAACCTTAGCCCTGGCAATATGCGCTCTCAGCGGAGTGGACGGGACAAGGGCCATCCTTGGTCTTGTGCTTTCATTGGCTGTCCTCACTAAGTGGGCCCTTCCCATGATGCTTGGAGGACATTCTCCACTGGTAGTAGCTATTTGTTCCGTTGCGGGAATATCTGCTCTAACCGTGGCCCTGGTTCTCAAGAAAAAGCAATACTGGCCTATAGCCTTTCTTGGAGCCGTAGGCGGAGCTACCGCGGCGTCCCTGCTCGGATGGCTCTCCATATACCTGTGGCAGCTTACGGGGATAGAAGTTGAGGGTGGAACCCTGCTGGCAAGCATCCTTCCAGACATTTCAATGAAAGGTATCCTTCTTGCCTCGGTGATAATTGGTGCCATAGGTGCTGTTCTCGACGTATCCATATCGGTAACTTCAACCATGGCTGAAATGTACGACTACGACCCTGAAATATCCACTTTAAGACTTTTACAGGCTGGACTCAGCGTTGGTCAGGATATCCTTGGAAGCATGATCAACACCCTGATACTTGCCTATTTCGGAAGTTCCCTGGTCATTTCCCTTTTAATTACCTATCATGTACCGGTTTTATGGAGTGTCCTCAACGATCCCCTGATATCAGCAGAACTAGTAAGAGGACTTGCCGGTACCGCCGGATTACTTATGACCGTTCCTCTGACCGCTCTCATAGGCGCCTGGTGGATCGGAAGTATCCTGAAAAAGGATAATGGGTAGACTTTTTTCTACCGTGTCTACTTTCCGGTCTCCTTCAGGGTGATCCTTCCGTCAACGGAAACATCCATAACGTTCTCGACGCTAACAATGTACTCCACCAGTCCCTGCACGTCTTTAATGTGGGTATCGTGTCCATTCTTATTTCCAAAGATATAGTGTTTGTCTCCACCGCTTCCAGTCCAGCTGTTAGTGGTCACAGTATATTCCTCATCTGAACTCAACGGTACCCATTCCCCATCGGAAGCAAACACCTCGACTCTCTCAACCCTGTTCCCTGCCCTGAGTATTCTGGAATTGTTATCGATCAATGCAGGTTGTTTTTCAAGATCATAGACGACATGAAGTCCTGAGACCTGAAGAAAACCGCCCGAAGGAGTCCGCTCCGCAGGATCGTAGTTATCCGACGAACTCTTCAGAGCAGAAGCCGATATCTCAAGGGTCTCCCTGATCTCTGTCCCCGTCAGAATGAACTTCTCCAGTGTATTACCCCATGGATATATTTCGTAAAGCATGTTTGAAACATTCAGAAAAAGCAAAAGGTTAACTTAAAGAATAATATTCTACCTGTTTATTAAAAAAATAAAACCAGCAGTTGAGGATACCCGTATGCCCATTGATAGATAGGCCATGTCAATTATTTCCCTGAAATGGCACAGGACATTATCTCCTCCTACGCTGAAATGACGTCTTTTTGTACATTCATAGATACAAAGTTCTCTCTTCCATCCATTGACATTAAAGAATATAGATATATAATTTTGGTCGACGGTCGACTAAATACTGGCGACTAAAACTCCCCGGGAGGTCTTCCAATGGCAGAAAATACCTTTCCCGAATATCAGACCATCACCAGCAAGGTTACCGATTACCTGAAACATCAGCTCATGCTTTCTACTAAATTCAAGGAAGGTGACTTCCTTCGGGAAGGAGAGCTGGCCAAAGATCTTAACATAAGCAGGGCTCCAGTGAGAGAAGCCCTTAAGCAGCTCGAATCCTTCGGGCTTGTGAAAACTATTCCCCGAAAGGGTGTCCAGATAAGGGAATTCTCTCCCCTTGAAATAGAGGAATTATACGAACTCCGAATAACTCTTGAAAACTCCATTTTCCATAGGATCATCGAAAAAAAGCTCTTTTCACCCGCTGCAAGAGACCGTCTCGCATCCATGCTGGACGAACTTATGGCAATATGTCAAAGCGAAAGGGACAGGGATTCGAAAATAGTAGACTTCAGTGAAAAAGACCTGGAATTTCATATGTCACTCGCAGAACTTTCAGGAAGAGAATGGACAACAAAAATACTTTCCAGTGTTTACTGCCAGATGCAGTTCGTTCTTATCCGACATTTGGAGAAACTGGAAGAACTGACCGAAACGGTAAGACTTCATTACAATATCCTGGACTGCCTGGAGGAGGGGGACCTCGAGAAACTCCGGTCAGAAAGACATTACAGTTATTTTGTAAGAAGGGTTGAAAAGGAGCAGGGGTCAACATCTGCACGAACAGGGTAAATAAAATACAGGGTGAAATAGTTCTATTCCGGATGCTTAGGGAGCTTCCGGTGATCTTTTAAATGAAGATTGATCATCGTAACAATTACATGAAAGGGTGTGGAAATTGATGGCGCTAAAGGGTGCACTAACAAATCTTAAGGTACTGGATCTTACAAGGGTATTGGCAGGTCCCTTCTGTACTATGATGCTTGCTGATATGGGTGCCGATGTTATCAAGATCGAACAGGCTGGCAAAGGCGATGATACCCGGGCAATGGGCCCCTTCAAAAATGGTGAAAGTGCCTACTACATGAACCTCAACAGGAATAAAAGAGGAATGACCCTGAATCTTAAAGATCCAAGGGGTAAGGAACTCTTCCTGGAAATGGTCAAGAAAGCGGATATCGTGACAGAAAATTTCCGGCCAGGGACAATGGAAAAACTGGGTATCGGTTATGAAGATCTGAAGAAAGTAAATCCTGGCATCATTTATGCCGCCATTTCAGGATTCGGACATACCGGCCCCTATAAGATGCGGCCGGGCTATGACATTATTGCTCAGGCTATGAGCGGACTCATGAGCACTACAGGGTGGCCGGGCGGAGAGCCCACCCGCACCGGAACTGCAATGGGAGATGTTCTGGCAGGACTTTCCTGCGCCATCGGAATTCTAGCTGCTGTAAATTCAAGAAATCTTAACGGTGTGGGACAGAAGGTGGATGTGGCCCTTGTAGATTCCGCTGTCGCCAGCCTCGAGATCATCAATATGATCTACCTTGTAGAAGGAAGGGTTCCCCAGAGGATAGGCAACCGATATGAATCCACCTATCCCTACGATTCCTTCAGGGCTTCCGATGGCAGCCTTGTAATTGGAGCAGGGAACGACAAACTATGGCAGAATTTTTGCGCAGCCATGGGAAAACCAGAGCTTGCAGAAGCCCCGGAATACATCAAAGTTCAGGATCGGATAGAAAGACACGAAGAACTCAAAGCCATTATTGAAGAATGGACCATGGAACGTACCGTGGAGGAAGTCCTTGACCTTGTAAATAAAGCAGGTGTACCCTGCGCCCCCATAATGACCATCGATAAGATCGTAAAGGATCCTCATATAGCCGAAGCCAGGGAAATGTTCGTCAATACCCATCATCCTGTTGCTGGAGACCTCACCGTAACCGGAAGCCATATCAAGCTTTCCGATACCCCGGCTTCAGTCAGGACTCCCGCTCCCCTTCTTGGACAGCATAATGTCGAAATCCTTGGCGAACTTCTCGGCCTCGACGCGGAAAAGGTCAAAGAACTTGAAGGAGAAGGTGTTCTCTGATGATGGACATGCAGATACCGCGCTCAGTAACTGTTCGTGAGGTTTGCCCCAGGGACGGTTTCCAGAGTGTTAAAGAATTTATACCTACAGAAGATAAGGTGAAATTCATAGATGCCCTTGCTGAAACAGGTGTATCCATAATGGAAGTCACTTCCTTTGTGAGCCCTAAAGCCATTCCCCAGTTAGCAGATGCATCTGAAGTAATGAAAGAGTTCAACAGGAAATGGAAGGGCAAGGTCGAATCCGTAGTACTCATACCTAACCTCAGAGGTGCCGAGAATGCCCTCAAAACAGATCCTGACTGGATCAACTTCGTGCTGTCCGCAAGTGAGGCCCACAACAGGGCAAATACCCGGAGGACCGTGGAAGAATCCCTGGAGGAGCTCAGAAGAGTCGCCGCAATAAAGGGAGATACAAAACTCTGCGTTTCCGTGGCTACCGCCTTTGAATGTCCCTTTGATGGAGCCGTTGCTCCTGAAGTGGTAACAAAAGTTCTCGATGCCATATTTGAAATTGGAGTTCAGGGCGTAACTCTGGCTGATACCATCGGAACAGCAGACCCGGCCGAAGTGACAAGGACCCTCTCCCTGGTAAGGGAGAAATACGGGGACTATCCCTTCTACCTTCATCTACACGATACCCATGGAATGGCAATGGTAAACACAATGGCAGCCTTACATCTTGGATTCAACTGTTTTGACTCCGCTGCTGGCGGTCTTGGAGGATGCCCGTTTGCTCCAGGTGCAGCAGGGAACGCAGCTACTGAAGATCTTGTCAACTTCCTTGACAGGATAGGGGTCAATACCGGTGTAGATCTTCTCAAAACCGTCTCGGTTGCCAGAGACATGGAGTCCTACGGACTTCATGTCATGAGCCACCTCGCCGCAAGCAGCGTCGGCAGGAAAGACAGTTCCTGCTGCCAGGGATAGTGAAGGGCTGACTGAATAATAAATAGATGCAGAAGGAGGGGACCCTTTAAAAGGTCCCCTCCTTTAATGAGGATGTTGTGAAATGAGAGAAGAAAGTCGCATATACTAAAATCACATTATCAGCAACTTTCAGGGAGGTAATTTAATATTTCCGGTTTAATCTGAAGATTGAATCAAGAAACACTGGAAAATCAGCAGAAACCTTATGGATCATCCTCCAGATCAGTAATAAACTTTATAATGTTTAACTTTCACCTTATTATTATGCTGTATTTTGACCTTTGGCCTGATCACTACCCTGTCGTAACGATGATAGTCGCGACATTCATAATTACGATAAACATGTATAAACCTGACAGGGCGCCTTAAAACCACGGGCCTGGATCTTACAGTTACAACTCTAACCATCACCGGAGAAGATCTGGGTATTATCGCAGGATAGTCCCTTACGACAAGAAGTGTTGCTCCCTCTTCTATCTCTATTTCCCTATTATCTCCTGCTACGATGATCTGGGTTCCTTCTTCGACCTCAACCTTTGTTCCCCTGTTTATATTGACCACTTCTGTCCCTTCGTCAACTTCGATCTGGAAATCATCATCGGCTACCAGGACAACCACGCGATCTTTATTTTCAATAACTTTTTTCTTCTGAGAATTATCTACGATTATTACCCTTTCTCCATAAGGCCTGTCAGGTGCTGTAAGTACCCTAACCAATCCCCTTACCACTTCCCGTACGACAATTTCTTCAAGGCGATCCTCATGGCGGTCTTCCCGTTTATCCTCCCGTTTCTCATATTCGGGCTTCCCCTGTTTGGGACCGGCATAACCGGGAGATAGAACAGGAAATACAAGGGTTATACCCAATAGTATTACGAAGAGTATCTTCATTTTCATAACGGTTCACCTCTTTTTTGGGGTTTCAAAATTCATTTTTTCTCTCGAATACAAGGATATCTTTTTTATCTAAAGATGCTGTCAAGACTTGTAAAGAAATGTAAAGCAGGGCAAGAAAACCTCCCGATGAGCTTACCCTGCATCTTTTAAAGGAAATACTAAACAGGAAGATCTATTCGTACCGCAAGGCATCGATGGGGTTCAGAAGAGAAGCCTTCCAGGCGGGGTAATAACCGAAAAATATACCCACGAAACCGGAAAACCCAAAAGAGAGAAGAACAGACATTAGAGACACCTCGGTAGCCCAGCCAAATCCTGTCGAGATAAACTGCGCCCCGCCGACCCCGAGAACTATCCCGATCATTCCACCAAGAAGGGAAAGGGTCAGGGCCTCTACCAGAAACTGAAGTCTTATATCCGAACTCTTTGCACCAACAGCCATTCTTATACCTATTTCTCTCGTTCTCTCTGTTACGGAAACAAGCATTATGTTCATTATTCCTATCCCGCCTACAAGCAGGGAAACTCCAGCAACTGCGGTAAGAAGCATGGTCATGACGGTCGTCGCACTTTTAGCGGATTCTACGAACTGGGTAAGATTTCTGACAGAAAAATCGTTATCCTGTCCTGGTCTGATCCTATGGCGAAGGGCAAGAAGATCCTCTATCTGTTTCTGGGCAATATCGAGATGGGTCTCGTCTATCGCCTTGACGGATATCATGGAAACACTATCAGGTCTGGGTGGACTGAACATCCTCCTCTGAGCCGTTGATACGGGAACGATCACAACATTATCCTGATCATCTCCCCTTGGACTGTCACCCAATTCTTCAAGGACCCCGATCACCACCATGGGGATCTTTTTAACACGAATGATCTTTCCCAGAGGATCTTCTCCTCCAAAAAGTTCTTCAACAATAGTCTGACCTATCACACAGACCTTTGTGGCACTTCGGACATCCTGTTCAGTAAAGACTCTTCCAGAGACCAGTTCCCAGTCCTGGATGGCAAAATAATCCAGGGTTGTACCAGTGACTTTGGCCGGGTAATTGGTATTTCCGTAAACGGTCTGGGCATTTCCGCCATAAACGGGTGCTGCATACGCTACTGCACTGCAATTCTCCATAATGGAATAGGCATCTTCGACAACAAGGGTATTAACTGTATTTCTTGAACCTCCGCCAGGTCCCCTGTCAGCCCCTGGTCTTACCATCAGGATATTAGTACCAAGGCTCGCGAACTGCTGGCTTATCTGTCTGTTAGCACCAGTCCCCACTGCGAACATAATGATGACGGCCATGACTCCTATGACTATTCCAAGCATGGTGAGAGCAGAACGGGTTTTGTTCGCCCTGAGTGCACGAAAGGATATCCTGGATGTTTCGACAATACTCATCATTATGTTCTCACCTTTTCATCCCTTAACATTCTTCCATCACGGAAAGTCAAGATCCGCCTGCCGAAATGTGCCATGTCGGGTTCATGGGTGACCTGGATTATCGTTTTTCCTGTCTCTTCATTGAGACGTACAAAGAGTTTCATAACCTCTTCACTTGTATGGCTGTCCAGGTTTCCCGTTGGCTCATCTGCAAGGATAATGGGAGCATCGTTTGCCAGAGCCCTGGCGATTGCCACCCTCTGCTGCTGTCCTCCTGAAAGCTGATGGGGCTGGTGTTCTGCCCTATCCTCCAGATCAACTTTTTTAAGAGCCTCCATGGCTCCTTCCCTCCGTTTTTTAGCTCCAACTCCTTTGTAGAGCATGGGAAGTTCCACATTTTCAAGGGCTGACATCTTTGGAAGAAGATTAAATCCCTGAAATACAAATCCTATGGTATTCTTCCTGATATCCGCAAGCTGATCTGATCCAAGCCTGCTTACGTCCTCTCCGTTCAGGATATACTTACCTTTGCTGGGAATATCCAGGCAGCCTATAATATTCATAAGGGTAGATTTACCAGAGCCCGAAGCCCCCATTATGGAGACAAACTCTCCTTCTCCTATGGAGAAACTGACCCCCTGCAGAGCATGGACCTGTACATCACCAAGGCAATAGCTCTTGTGAATATCATCTACGAGGACCAAAGCCAAAGGGAGAACCTCCTTTTTTTGAATCGTCAGCACCAGATATGCTGACAACAACTTCAAGACCTTCGGTAAGTTCGCCTGAGATTTCAGTATACATACCGTCTGAGATACCTGTCTTTACAGGAAGAGGCTTCAGTTTTCCGTTTTCGTAGATCCAGAGGGTCCTGGGGGTACCGGAACCATTTCGGACAACCTCTGCACCTTCCCGCCTCCGTCCCTGCTTTCCGGGCTGGGCTCCCTCCGCTGCACCAGGACTTTCTGGCATCTCCATCAGACTTGTTACTGGTTTAAATTTGAATGCCGAATTGGCAACCCTGAAAACTCCCTCCCGTTTTTGGGAAATTATGGAAACATTAGCAGTCATTCCAGGCATAAGCTTCAGGTCAGGGTTATGAACCTTCACTATAACGGTGTAGGTTACCACATTCCCTTCAGTATTAGGTGCAAGTCTTATCTCATCAACTTCTCCGTTAAAGGACAGGTCCGGATAGGCATCTACGGTGAATTCTACAGCCTGAGCCTTTCTGATCTGGCCGATATCAGCCTCATCTATATCAGCCTCTACCTGCATCCTGGCAAGATCTTCAGCTATAGTGAAAAGAGTGGGTGCTGACTGACTGGAATTGACCGTCTGTCCTTCATCTATTGCCCTGTCTGTAACAACACCATTTATTGGAGAAATTATCTTTGTATAACCAAGGGTGGTTTCATCATATTCAAGGTCTGCCTCAGCCTGGGCAAGATTAGCTTTGGCTGAATTCAGCTTTGCCATGGCTGTTTCATAGTCTGTCTGGGCTGAATCAAGTTCGCTCTCTGCTATGAGATCCCTCACAAAAAGCTCTTTGTTACGATCCCTGGTCTTTTTTGCATTCTTAACACTGGACTGTGCTTCCTGTATATTTGCCTTTGCAGCCATAACATCAGCCCTGGATTGCCTGACCCTTGCAGACAGGAGGGATGGATCTATCTCGGCAAGAAGGTCTCCCTTTTTAACCGTGGAATTATAGTCAACATAAATATTTTTTATTGTGCCTGAAACCTGGGCTCCAATATTGACAGTGTTAACTGCTTCAAGGGTTCCAGTAGCGGATACGGCCTTTATGATATCTCCCTTTGTAACCGTTGTGTTATCCACTGTAATGGAATTACCCTTATTACCGTAAAAAAACAGGAACCCTCCTACTCCGAAAACGATTACCAGAAGGGACAGGAATATCTTCTTCATTTCACCTTACCTCCAATTGCTTTCTCCAGAGCCGCAAGGGCTGATCGATAATCGTAAAGAGCGGTGTAATATGTATTCCTTGCATTGATATAATTTTCTGTAGCATCCGTTACTTCAATAGGCGAACCGACTCCCACCTCATATCTTCCGTTGGCAAGATCCAGATTTTCCCTGGCCTGCTGAACAATTTTGTCTGCGGTGAGAATGGCCTGTTCTGAATCCTCTACTTCCAGGTAAGCCTTTTCCACTTCCAGGATCACATCCTGTTCAAGGCCTTGAAGATCCGCCTCTTTTCCTGCAAGATCTGCCCGGGCTCCCCTTATTTTTTCCTTCGCCAGACCTCCATCATAAAGAGATACATTCAGGGAGATCCCGACATAGAGTTCTTCATCTCCAGTAAAATCATCATCCCCCCAGGAATATCCTGCAGTTGCAGACAAGGTTGGAGAATTGGATCTTGCAGCAAGCAGAACAGATTCTTCCGAGGCCCTTTTCTTTGCTTCCAGGGACTTCAGGTCAGGCCTCATATCGAAGGCCATTGCAAGAGCTTTTTCCCTGGTAAGTTCGATCTTCTCATAGGTCAGCATGTCTTCTATTGAGAACAGGGGTGCATCCGGATAACCAAGGGCATTGTTAAGACCTGACCTGGCCGTTTTGACAGAGGTCTTTGCCCTGATAAGGTTCAGTCTTGCATTGCTGAGATCCACTTCTGCAGTGGTCACATCATATCTGGAAACCCTTCCCACCTCATAATATCCCCGGGCCTGTTCCAGATGGTGTTCATACATCTTCACTGCTTCCTGAACCACTTCCTCTTCTTTATTTGCCCTGAGAAGAGCAAAATAAGTATCCTTCACATCAAAAATCAGGGCCTGGACCATGTCATCATAGTCATATCCGGATGACTGGAGATCTATTTCAGCCACATTCACCTGGCTCCTGGTCTTCCCACCATCGCTTATAAGCTGAGAAACACTTACGCTGCTGGAATACCTGTCGTATCCATCATCAGTTACTGAACGCCTGTTATAACTGCTGGAAAGACCCACCTCCGGTTTCCAGGCTGTCCTGACTTGTGATACGACGCTTTCTCTGGCATCGATCCGGGCTTTTGCCCCCCGGAGATCCGGATGCATCTCGAGGGCGATCTCCATACATTGTTCCAGGGTCAGACTCTGTCCTTCCTCAATTTCCACTGCCCCTGCAAGAGAGGGCACGAACATTAAAACTGTAATAAATAGCGATAAGACCTTTTTCATGCAGAACCTCCATGTGCAATGTTTACTATCTCATTCACATCTTGAAAGCAGTATATATCCTGGTCTGTTAAGATGCGGTTCAAGAGTGTTAAGAAATATTAAGAAAGATATAATCAAGGGAACAGCAGCAACAGAAACCCTTGAAGATTCCAGAGAAAGATGAAATCCGGAATTCCCCTTTTTGCGTTTAAGAAAAAGGAATATCTATTGCTTGGATAAATATTCAAATTCAAGTACACTTCATAAGAGAGAAGGAAAATTCAGATCCGGAGAGACTGCCATGACTATCCTTGTTACAGGCGGAGCGGGTTTTATAGGAAGCAACCTGGTAAAATATCTTCTTTTACATGAATCAAGGAATGTGATCAACCTCGATAAACTTACCTATGCAGGGAATATGGATTCACTTTCCGATGTAATTGGCCATGAGAGACATCTCTTCGTCAGGGGGGATATCGGGGATAGTACACTCGTTTCCAGCCTTTTAAAAAAATATACCCCCAGGGCCGTGATAAACCTTGCAGCAGAAACCCATGTGGACCGATCCATAGATGATCCGGCAGACTTCATAAACACTAATATCTCTGGCACCTTTCAACTCCTTGAAGCTACACGATACTACTGGAATTTCCTCTCTGAAGAAGATAAACGCAGGTTCAGATTTCTACATGTTTCAACAGACGAAGTTTACGGTTCCCTGGGTAAGGAAGGTTATTTTACAGAAACCACTCCCTATGCCCCGGGATCCCCTTATTCTGCATCAAAAGCCTCTTCTGATCACCTGGTACGGGCATACCATGCAACCTATGGACTGCCTGGAATAATAACCAATTCCTCAAACAACTATGGCCCCTTTCAGTTTCCGGAAAAACTCATTCCCCTTATGATCGAGAAAATTCTCAGGTCAGAGAAATTACCTGTATATGGTGACGGAGCCAATATCAGAGACTGGCTTTTCGTTGAAGATCACTGCAGGGCACTGGTCTCGGTACTTTCCAGGGGAACACCCGGCGAAAACTATAACATCGGGGGTAACTGCGAAAGATCCAACCTGGAAGTAGTGGAGAATATATGCGATCTGTTGAATAAATTGAAACCCGACCCGGTGATCAAAGACTTCAGAAAACTCATAGATTTTGTAGGTGACAGGCCTGGCCACGATAGAAGATATGCCATGGACTCCGGGAAAATAAGAAAACAGACAGGCTGGGAACCCAGGGAGACTTTTCAGTCGGGCCTTGAAAAAACTGTCAGGTGGTATCTTGAAAACAGGTCCTGGATAAATGGAGTTACAAAGGGTAAATATGGGATGGAAAGGCTCGGACTCGGGGAACGGAAATACTGAATGAAAGGACTGATACCATGATAGAAAAGGGGATCATACTGGCTGGAGGATACGGCACAAGACTCTACCCTCTGACCATTCCGGTAAGCAAACAGCTCATGCCGGTTTATGACAAACCTATGATCTATTACTCTTTGAGCACATTGATGCTTGCCGGTATCAGAAATATCCTTATCATAACAACGCCCCGGGACAAAGCTGACTTTGTTCAGCTTCTTGGAGACGGATCCCAGTGGGGGCTTTCCATATCCTATGCCATACAGAAAGAACCTGACGGACTTCCCCAGGCCTTCATAATCGGGAAAGACTTCATCTCAGGACAAGGATGTGCCCTTGTACTGGGTGACAATATCTTTTACGGAAGTGGTTTCAGCGGAGTTCTTGAAAAAGCGGTCAGGCAGAATAAGGGAGCAACCGTATTCGGATATCCTGTCAAAGACCCTGAAAGATATGGAGTTGTTGAGTTCGACAGTTCCGGAAAGGTCATAAGCATGGAGGAAAAACCCCTTCATCCAAGATCAAACTATGCCCTCGTGGGTTTATACTTCTATGATGAACAGGTGGTGGAACTTGCTGAGACCCTGAAACCTTCAAAACGGGGAGAACTTGAGATTACAGATCTTAACAGGCTCTACATGGAAAAAGAGGAATTACATACCGAACTCCTCGGGAGAGGTTTTGCCTGGCTGGATACAGGAACCCATGAAAGCCTTCTGGAAGCATCGAACTTCATACAGGTCATCCAGAAGAGGCAGGGACTCATGGTTTCCTGCCCTGAAGAAATAGCCTTTCACAAGGGTTTCATCAACAGGGAACAACTGCAGAAACTTGCAGGACCTCTCTCCAGAAACAGTTATGGGAAATACCTGATCGAACTTCTGCAATAGATCGCCCTGAATATTTTCTTCCTCTCCTGACTCTATTCTTAAGCAGAATAAGAGAATCTTTCCATCGTCACACTACCATGACGACGGCGGCAGAAGGATCTGGAAAAACTCGTTTTCCCACACCTGTAGATATTTACCCTGTTTCAGAAATTCATCAAAGACCTGGTGATGTCTGACTGACCCCCTGCCTGATAAATGTTTCTCCGGCCAGGAATCGTTAAGGGGTGGATACTTTGCCCTGATCACAGGGGGAAGGCCATGTCTCTCTGCGATAGCCTGTTTAAGTTTATCTATCAGCTGTTCAGGAGAATACATCTCCGGCCAGGAATGATACACATAGGGTCTTGTATCTGTGAGGTAATAGAAAAGAGGTACATAATTATATGCCAGGAGGTAGTCCCCTGGCAGAACATATTTAGAGATCTCATTCAGCGCTTCTGTCATTACCTCAGCTCTTTCACGGGTGGTAAAGACATACTGCATCTTAGGGTGGTCGATATTGTAACGCAGCAGGTATCTCTGTTCTGAATCCTTATAACTGAAACGATAACACAGAATAAGGAAAAACAGGGCCATGGAAATGGAGATGATTTTCCTTGTCATTTTCATCCCCTTTTCGCTGAACAGTGATATCCCACCATTCTGAACTTTTACTCCTTTCTCCACGTTGAGAAATTCGCACAAATATAATCCTTTTAAGGTAAACAGACCGTGAAGGCTTAAAGGAAGAGCAAGCCACAGGTTATAACGGGCGGCACTCAGTCCAGTGTTGGAGCCGGCCATGCCGAACATCATGACCATAAAAGCCAAGAGACTGGCAAAACGGATCTCTCCCTCTGATGATGTGAATCCCAGGACCTGCAGGAGAAGCATAAATTCGATAAAGCCAAGAATATAGTAATGATAAGCTGCCGTCTTACCTATAAAACCTGATCCGATCAGGAAAACAACGGCAAGAGAAAGGACTATGGTAATTGTACGCAGGATGCGGCTCTGGAAGATATCGTTTATTTTTGCCAGGATGGCAAGGATAATGAAACTTTTAAAAAACGCAGCAAAGGTCCTGTCAAAATCGAGGATCACTTTACGTATCAGCCCTTCCCCTGAATGATGGGAGGAGGAATCTGTCATAAAACTCAACAGGCGCTGAAATGTCTCAAAATAATGATCCGACAGGCCCCAGATGTGAAGGATCATAAAGGGCACTATCAAAGCAGAAATAAAACCTGAAATAAAAAACAGAGAGCCTTTCAGAATGTCTTTCCAGGCTGATCCATTGAGATAATGTCCTGCCACTATGACTAAAGACAGAGAAATGGAAACCAGGTTGGGCAGACGAAGATAAAAGCTTGATCCGAAAATGATCCCTGCAAGGAAGTAATCGAACTCTCTATGGCTGGTGAAAGCCTTGATTAATACAGCCGACCCCAGGACAAAGAAAAGTGATGTGAGGTTGTTGTAATTAATATATCTCATGAGATTGGGGATCATAACGGCCAGAAGCAGTCCCAACAGCAGGATCCTTTCCGGCATCTGTTTTCGTAAAGTCCTGTAAACACAAAAAGCTGTAAGGATGTAAAGAAAGGCCCCCCCGAGATAGGCTCCCATCAATCCAAGGGACGCTGTAATACGACTCCAGATACCCGTGATAACAAATGAAAGGAGATAGCTGAACTGAACATTCTGAGGCTCGACAAAAACCTGCTGCCCTCCTGAGAGGAGATATCCTGTGTCCGTAAGATCTACGCCCTGCCATATAAAAAGAAAAGGCCAGACCAATATAAGGATCTTCAGAAAAAGGTTTGATTTACTGTAAACTGGTTCAGGATGTAAAGGCTTCATGAATACCTCCTATAAGTGAAAAACGATAATACCTGTGATTATAAGAAAGATACCCTTCCACTGACTTAAGGAGAGTTTTTCTCCAAGGAGGAACCTGCTAAGAAGGGCTATGAATATATAACCTGAGGACTGAAGGACTGGACCCGCCTTCAAAGGTATACCCCTGTAGGCAAATGCCGTAAGCAGGGTTACACAGAATAAGATGAAATAACCTGAAAACACTCCCGGGTTCAGATATCTTCCTGAAACCGTAGAGTATTTTCTGACCGCACTTTTTTTCAATATGATCTGGGCGAGAGATGAAACAAGAACTCCCGAAAGAAAGAAAATATAGTATTTATTCACTTGAGTTCACCATTATGGCTCCCGAAACAATAAGAAGTGCCCCGGCAATATTCTTCCAGGTTACCGATTCATTGAAAAGGAAAATTGAGAAAATAAAAACCCAGAGGAATACCAGGGATTTCCATGAATAAGCCCTGGTAAGCGGATAAATGGCCAGGACTTTCTGCCAGAAAAAAGCATAACTGGCCATTAAGAGAAGGGAGAGAAGATAATAT
The DNA here is from genome assembly GCA_963666205.1 of Synergistales bacterium. GTDB lineage: Bacteria > Synergistota > Synergistia > Synergistales > JAFGMB01 > JAENYO01. The sequence continues at coordinate 2,036,361 of OY762654.1, read as the reverse complement.
TTCAGGAAAGAAACTGAGCCGAAAGCAAAGGTTGAAGCATATTTCATGCTCAGGACAGCCAGGGAGAAAATAAAATAAGCTATCTGTAAAGTTAAATGATCGTAAAGACCCTTTCCTTTCATCTTTCTATTGGCCCCTTTTTATGCCCTCGGAGGCTTCAAATACAGGAATAGAAACGTTATCCTTCCCAAGCTCCTTATCTTCCTGCAATTTATCTATATTGATCGTAGAATCTATTACATAACGGGGCCGGATTTCCACCGCCGTAAGTATTCTGTATAGATACTCCCCTATTACACCAAGGGAGAGAAGGATAAGACCACCTAATACAAGGATAGTGACCTCCAGAGAAGTCCAGCCCTGGGCCACATTGCCAAACAATATCTTCCTCCCTGCAAGGATAATACCGAAAGTGATCCCGGCAAAAGCTGTAAGAATACCCAGCTTTGACATGAACCTGAGGATCAGGGATGAGTGATTAAAAACAAGATTAGAGAATAATGTCAGCCTTCTGAAAAAAGAATATCCGCTTTTCCCGCTATGACGGGGATGATGGTCAAGGGGAATGTTGACGATGTTGTCCGTAACAGACCAGATAAGAGATCCCACAAGGGGAAATGATGTATGGACTTTCAGTATCTCCCTGACGATCTCTTTTTTAATGACCCTGAAAGACGACGTCAGTTTAATGTCTGATGGCTTTTTAAGAATGGCAGTATCGAAAAACTCCTTTATCCTGCTTGTAATATTTCTGAATAAACCCTGTTTTTTACTCTTAAAGACTGCAATAACCGCATCTGCCCCGGAGCATTCAAGAAGGAAGGGGATATCTCCAGGATCATGCTGCAGATCGTCATCCATGGTTATGATAGTGCCTCCGGATGCAAGGGAGAATCCGCAGAAGGTAGCCTGATGCTGACCGACATTTTTCCGGAGTCTTATCCCTTTAACTTCCGCTTTTGTATCTGCAAGGCTTTGGATTATCTCCCAGGTATGCTCATTAGGAGAGCAGTCATCCACAAAAAGGATCTCATATGTGGAACCCAACCGATCTTCCATAACAGAGGATATCTTTTCTACCAGTACTTTCAGGGATTCAGCACTGTTAAAGACAGGTATAACTATTGAAATTTGAGGAGAGCATTTTTCAGTATTCATCAATTGATCCCTCGATCATAAAGTCCCATATTCTCCATGGCCAGGTTTTAATCCGAGCTTTTCTCTCAGAGTCGCAGGCTTCATAATATTTCTTTCGTTGGCCTGGGCTATAACATTTATCCTCTGCAGAAGATCTATATTCCTGGCCAGTTTTGTTCTCCCCGAATCGAACCAGTAATTATCCTCGAGACCCACCCTTACTCCACCCCCTATTGAGATGGCAACAGAATTCATTACTATCTGCTGATCTCCAATACCTCCCAGTGACCAGTAACTCTGTGGCGGGAGATCCCTGATAAGGAGACCGGCATGGAGGAGGTCTGCCTGTGCACAGGCGACATTGCCCAGGATAAGGTTAAAATAATGGGGTGGAGAAAGAAGACCCTTCTTTAGAAGATATTTCGAATAATTTATCATACCTGCATCAAAAGCTTCCAGCTCAGGTTTGATCTTTCTCTCTTTCATGCGTGAAGCCAGGCCCATGATCACTTCAGGTGAATTCACACTGGCCTGCCTGTTGAAATTGAGGGAACTAAGCGTAAGGCTTCCCATATCTGGCTTCAAGTCACCGTCGAGATCAAGTACAGCTGCTCTTTTTTCAAGATCATGAAAGATACGGCCACTGAGGGAAGCACAGATTATAAGATCCGGGGCGAAGTATCTTATTCTTCCTATGATATCCGCATATATATCCGGGAACCATGTAGGGGTTCCGTCTTTCGGGTCACGGGCATGAAGATGGACCATGGTGATACCAAGTTCATAGGCTTCATGTACATCTTCCACGATCTCATCCGTTGAAACGGGAACATGCGATGTCATTTCCTTTGTCGGGATCATACCGGTTGGAGTAAAATTCACTATCAACTCTGTCATCTTCCTGCCTCCCTTATTTAAGGATTCAGAAGTTTATTCCCTCTTCCTCATGGCTGCTCTTCCTGACAGCTGGACTTCCAATATATCTGCCGAAAGGATCTGTATCTTTCAGGACAAGGCTTCCAGCCCCTATAAGATTTTCTCTCGATATTCTCAATCCATCGGTAATGTTACTCCCAAGTCCTATGAAGGACATGTCCTCAATAATACAGCCTCCGCCAATATTGCATCCAGGTGAGATATAGCAATGATCACCCATGGAAACATTATGGCCAAGATATACATTGGGGCGGATGATATTGTTATTGCCTATGGTAGAACCGACCCCTATATAGGTCCCGCTGAATATTATGTTGTTCTCTCCGAGAATAAGGTCATCAAAATAATTGACATTTCCCGCTATACAGTTAGGAAGGGAATAACCCTTCTCTTTAGCCTTGAGAAACATTTTTTTCCTGTCCCGCATTCGTTTATATCCTATGAGAAGGAGCATGAGAAATTTATCGGGAGGAAAAAGGTCCCCGACTTTCTCGAAGGGAACAATGGGTTTACCCAGAAATTCCCTTCTGTCAATATACTCTTCGTCAGCTGTGTATGACACGATATTGAAAAGGTTATGTTTTTCTATGACCCTTGTTACATAGTGAGCCATTATTCCAATTCCATAAAGGATAATGTCCTTTTTCGCCTTTTTCATAACCGCTCCTCCAGTAATCAGCATCTCACCATAAAACCTGCAGTTAAGAGAACGATAACATATTCCGCCTTGCCCCTCCCACACCGGTACAGAAAAGCAGGTCAATAATACTCACATTGTGAGAAAAGGGATGACCATGGAGCTGACCGTACTCAGGATATCCATCGTAGGACATCCATTTAACAGCTATACCCCTTTTTTCAAAAGCATTCACATCAAGATAGTTCCGGGCAGCCGGGCCGGAAAGATATTCATCTGCTTTGGCTTTTACACATATATCAAGGATCCTGTCGCTTTTCATACCTTCCGGATGATAACATGTGGACCATTGGATATCCGTGACGATGTCGAGAAGACCGCAGATCCCCTGAAGGAAAATATAATTTATCCTGCTGAGAGAATTTTCTCCGGAAGCTTTTTCATACATTTCTTTTATACAGGATCCCAGTTCAGAAAAAAATGGAGCCCCTTTATAGCTCTGTTCCAGAAGTTTCCAGTGTTTTTCTGCCCATTCATCTGATACGATCTCCGTATCCATTATCTTCTGATGAAAGGATATATTCCTTACCGGTATTGTTAACCATTTAATTCCATCTTTAGTAACAATGCGGTTACGATTCCGCCAATCCCTTTTAGTGTACTGGACATCATCCAGAATAACGTATTCATCCACCATGTTGATCATGTCGAAATTTCCCTTCCAGGGAATATAATTCGACTGAAGGATGGCTACAGAGTTCCTGATCATTCATTTTCCCCCAAAAAATCCTGCTGAAAACAGCTCTTCGATACGCTCGAGGCATTCATCAATATCAAGGCCGCTGTAAAGGGGCATCCTCAGAAGACAACGGAAAACATGGTCTGTATTTGGAAGATCGGCCCCCCACCTGGAGATCCTTCTGCCCATGGCTGATGAGTGGAGAGGAACATAGTGAAAATGGGCCATAATTCCTTTTTCGGACAACCCATGGCGGATATTCTCCCGAATTTCCAGAGATGGGAAAAGCAGAGGATAACAATGTCCATTGTGTTTACAGTATTCCGGAATGACCGGTCTTCGAAGAAAACCCTCTTCTTCATATTTTGCAAAGACCTCATGATAAAGATGCCAGATATTTCTTCTCTCTTCAGTAACCGATGAAACCGATTCAAGCTGGGCAGAAAGAAAGGCCGCAGTTATCTCGGACATGGAAAAGGAAGAGCCGGAATCCTTCCAGGAATAAGAATCCGATTCCCCTCTCAGGAACTGTCTGCGGTTAGTACCATGATCAAAAATGATCTCTGCCTGGTGGATCATCTCTTCTTCATTTATGAGCAGTGCCCCTCCCTGACCGGAATGGATATTCTTGGTCTCATGAAAACTCAAAGCACCCATATGTCCCAAGGTACCCAGGTGGGAAGAATAATGGTACGCATCTATAGCCTGAGCCGCATCTTCCAGGACAAGAAGATGGTATTTATCTGCAAGATCCCGAATGAACTCCATATCACATGAAACGCCGGCGTAGTGGACGGGCATTACTGCTTTAGTCTTTTCCGAGATGGCTTTTTCTATGAGCTCCTGGTCCAGATTGAAGGTATCTCTTCGGATGTCCACGAATACAGGAACTGCACCTACCCTGAGTATTGCATTGGCCGTGGAAGGATAGGTAAAAGAGGGTAGAATGACCTCATCTCCAGGTTTAAGACCGGCGGTCATACACATGAGCTCAAGAGCTGCAGTACCGGAGGAAGTCAGGAATACCCCCCTGGCTCCTGTCAGTTCCAGAAGAATATCTTCTGCCTGCCTGGAAAAAGTACCATTTCCAGCAAAAATCCCGTCGTTGAATAACCGACCTATGTATTCCTGTTCATTACCAGAGATATAGGGCCTGGTAAAAGGGATGGTATGCATTTTTTTCACCTTTCCGGAGGATATATTAAAAAGCTTGAAAAACCACATCATGACACTTTATAATTCATTCATGCAATACTTTAGCACGTTTTAAGGTATGGGGGCAACAGCAAAAGAATTTGAAGCTACTAAAAAAGAGCGGGGAATTCCCCGCTCTTTCAGGCAAACTGGAATTGATCTGTGTTATTTCTTCAAAAGCATTAACAGAGGCAGAAGTAACAGGCCTGCGGCAGGGACAAGACTAATAGCCGAACATCCGCCGCCACTTGAACTGGATGTATCTTCTTCGTAGGCAGCAACAATTTTGATGGGATCGGCGAACCTGATAGATCCAGATTTCCATCGTAAATTACAATGTAAGTCCGGCCATTTGCGGTCGCAGAATCTACCTCATTCCGGCGCTCTCCGCCATTAACAATAAGCAGAGTGAGCTCGTAAGATTATGTTCCTCTGACGTCACCCTCACCATGGTATTTCGAAGAAAGATATCCACCGCATCCTTGCAAATTCCTCGTCGCTCAATCCGGATCTGGGCAGTTTCTCCCGTGCTCCATTCCTTGGTGAATGAGAAGATATTTACGTACTAACTGCTTCCAGTTCTTCTTCTGTAGGATTCTCACCCAATTCTGCCGATTCAATGGTCTGAATCAAGGTCAGGATCATACTGCTTCGATGTTTCTTCCGGGGATACCGATCCTTAATCCCACATTGGTACAGCTACGATTTGGCCTTCATAACATCAGCCTGGAAGGGTATGTTGATATCCATGGATACCAGACCGATAAACTGCACCCATCTGAAGAAGCATTACTGTCAATGTTAAAATCCTCTAGTTTAACTTGAAGGGCCAAAATTATCCGACACTAAGGACTTCTAAAGATCTTGTCGTCAAGTGATTTGAGCATTAAGATCAGCAGATGTGGGAGGATACATTCCGGCAAAACCCTGCAGCGTTGGGACTGTGTTCATCTTGATAAATCAGGGATCAGCACCACAACCAGGAAAGATGGGTAACACTGCCATCTGTAAACTTAATATCGAGTGAATGAATCTTCTCTGCTTACCTCATACATATACGAAAGGTATAGCCTTCAAGGGCAAGAGCCGGGATCAATTACATAATCTGCATCAAGGACTGGTACCACCATGGCAGGAGGACCGTCACCGTATAGATCCGGTGCGCAAAGTACGGTACATTGGAGACTCTTCAAGGCCCTGTGATACAGAGGATAATTCCATAACTACTGGCTCATTCCAGAAATTAGCATAGATAACACCGAGGCTTGTCATCATAATCGAAGAAAAACCAGGCCCCAGGTCAATGATCACAGTTCATGTGGAAGTAACAGGACCAAAGAGAGCGGGCATATTGCATATCCTCACCGGATTTACGCCAACAAAAATATCGAAGGTAAGGTGTTTCATTCGAGCAGAATCTACTCCAATGTCACAACTGGCAGTATCTCCAGTCAATACAGGGGGGAATTCATATCTTGGCGCGTGTAGAACTCCTGTCATTAACCTTGCTTCTTCCTGGGTAAAGTCCCAGCTGAAAGCTAGGAATCACAAGATTGGCCATTGTAAAGGCCTTGAAAAATCGGAACATCAAAGGAGGCACTGAAATCGCCCAATGTCTCCTCATCCTTTACAAAGACGAGATCGATCTCATCGCCACCGCTATACCAGGCAGTTCCGTCAAGATCCCCGGTTAAACTCGGTTGTCCTGATTATGATCAGTGCATCAAAAGTGTAACCGGCTATGATCAGGAGAAGGCTCCATCGACAATATAACCTGGATCGGGGTAAGTTCCTCTTACCACTGGTAAATTCCAGTCTCGTGTTTCAGCACCATCAGGAGAAGAATAGTAACCGGGATCGCCAAACAGAGTACCGAGGCACGATATCTGATGGTTCCATTTCACATCTCCCCAGTTGGTGGAGCACTCGCAAAGGCAGAAGCAGTACAAAGCCAACATGAAAACCAAAAAAGCAGAAAATAAAAAGGACCATAGTAACTTCTTGTCTCTCATCATGGATATACCTCCTTCGAAGGGTAAAGAAATACACTATCTGAACTCTAAATAATTTGGGGAAATTTAGATAATTATAACGAGATGTGAATAATCAATAAAGCAAGTTATATGCTGAAAATCTTTATCATTCATCTGAAACAAACTTCATTGTTACAAAAGTGGAACAAAAGAAGACCGGGCCGCTTTTGAGGCGGCCCGGTAATAAGGAGAAGAAGGTATGAAAAGAATCTATTCTAAAGCAGGTCTGATTCTGGTGTTACGAGGATCTTGACCTGGGCTTTCTTGTCAGGTCCGGTAAGGGTCCCGAAACCATCCTCTACTATATTTTCCAGGTGGATCTTTCTGGTGATCCATTCATCTCCCTTTACGCTGCCATCTGCAAGCATCTTGATGGCTGCCGGGAAAAGGTCGCGGTAACAGAGGGATCCCACCATTTTCTTTTCCTGGAATACCAGCTTGTTGGGGTCCACTGATATGGGATGCTCCCAGATACTTGTAATAACTGCTGTTCCAGAAAAACGAAGAGCGTCAATGGCCATGTTAAGCCCCACTTCTGAACCGGTCGCCTCGAAACTTACATGGACACCCTCTCCGCCTGTAAGTCTTTTTATCTCTTCCACTACATCCCCTTCGTTGGGATCCAGGACATAGTCGGCACCGCTCATTTTGGCATATTCCTGCCTTATGGACTTGCGCTGCATAACAAAAATGGTCCTGGCTCCCGCAGCCCTGAGGGACGCCACGGTGGCAAGCCCTATAGGACCGGCACCAAGGACAAGGGCATCCATTCCTATCTGGAAGCTCCCCTGACGAAGTGACTGGACAGCCACCGCAAGGGGTTCAACAAGAGCTGCTTTTTCGTAGGAGAGTTCATCAGGGATCTTGTGAACGAACTCAGCAGGGAAGGTTGTGTAATCTGCAAAACCGCCTCCATGACCACAAAGTCCGTGGAAACCCAACTGAGCGCATATGTTGTATTTGCCCTCCCTGCAGGCAGGGCATTTGCCACAGGCACGAATTGGTTCCACTATGACCCTGTCCCCGGGCTTGAAAGCATCCACACCTTCTCCTACCTCAACAACTTCTCCGGAAAATTCATGACCCATTATTACAGGTGCTTTTTCTCCACTCAGGGGATGGGGCTGATCCACAGGAATAAAAATGGGTCCGCCAAGAAACTCATGAAGATCAGACCCGCAGATACCGCACCATTTGACCTTTACCTTAACTTCTCCCTTTACGGGTGAAGGCTCTTCTGTCTCTATGACTCTAACATCTTTACGTCCATACCACATGGCTGCTTTCATCTCATGACCTCCTATTGTATATAGTATTCTGCATGCGGTTCAAGCATAGGTGAATTTTGTCACATATTTCTTTCATGGCAAGAGCCTTTTAGAAAATTCTTTTTTCAATGATATTCAGAGGAGAGATCATAAATTTAAAAAAATAAAAAAGGTGGAGACTTTTTGTCCTCCACCTGAAACAAAATCAACTATATTGAATTTGCAAAGACTTACAATAGTTACCAGATATATATCAAATCAATAATGATATTGACTGACAAGGTATTTCCTTACAACATCCTCTTTGAGATCTACACCAAGTCCAGGTTTCCCGGAAGGAAATATCTCCACGTTCCTGATATTCTCCGAGTAGGTAGAGATATCCTCCGCAATCCTGAGGGGTGAAAAATATGCATGTCCCATATCAAGAAGGTTGGCTGAGCTGAGTCCCAACTGCAGACTTGCAGCCTGGGTAATGCCTTCTTCCAGCATGGAATTCATCCAGCATTTCATTCCGTTTTCAGCTGCCAGTTCGATCAATGCTCTTGACCTGGTAATTCCACCGTTCTTCGAAACTTTGACGCTGAAAATATCCGCAGCGCCCTCCTGGATGATTCTGTGTGCATCATGTATGGTAAGGAGGGACTCATCTACAGAAAGAGGAATGGATATTGCTTTTCTGATCCTGGCCAAACCCTCTATATCCCAATAAGGAACGGGCTGTTCAAAGAATTCGATATTAAGGCTCTCCATCCTGCGGCCAGCAGCTATCGCTGTTTCAACATCCCAGCCCTGGTTTACATCTACAATAATTTTCAGATCAGGCCATGATTCCCTTACAAGTCTTATTCTTTCAATATCTGTCTCCGGTTCAAAATGGCCGGTCTTGATCATTACCGTTCTGTACCCCTGGTCATAAACAGTTTGTACATCTTCAAGGGTCTTCGGAGGAAGCTCATTGCCCACTGACCAGACAAGGGGTATGCTCTGTCTCTGAAGGCCTCCAATAAATTCATGAACAGCGTGCCCTTTTGATTTTCCGACAATATCATAGCAGGCCATATCTATTGCACCCTTGGCCATAAGGTTTAGTTTGACAGCATTCTCCATCAGTGAGTTTATACCGTCAATATCCCCCGGATCTTTTCCTATAACGACCGGTGCAAGATACTTCAATATACAAGAGGTAATACTTTCCACGGATTCTTCAGTAAACGGCACATGGGGATCAGCTTCTCCAAGACCTGCTATTCCTTCATCGGTAGTCACCTTAAGAAGAATACATTCTGTCTTTTCCTTGGAACCTATGACCCTGGAAAGGGTATATTTATGAACGAGAGGGACACTGATCTGCAGAACTTCCATTCCTGTAATCTTCAAAAATCACACGACCTTCCGCTACAAAAAGCCTAGACCCAGTAAGGCTCATCCCAGAGGGTAAGCCATGTACCTATTCCCATGGATCTTGATCTGTCATATATTTCCTTTGCCACGATAATATCTTCTATCCCCATGCCTATGGGACTGAAGAAAATGATCTCCGAGTCGTTCTCACGACCCGGTTTTTTACCATTTATGACTTCTCCAAGTTCACCGTAAAGATCCTGTTTCTGAATCTCTCCATTCAGAAACATAATTGCTGCTGTCTGATGCTCACGATGGATGACCGCCTGCCAGTTATCCGCAAGAACTTTGCTGGACTTTCTCACAACATCATATTCATACTCATAATTTCCGACGTTGGAAATATAGGCACCCTCCTTTATCCATTCCGCCTTGACAATAGGTTTGACCGTTGTGGTAGCACTCACTATAATATCGGCCCCATCAATAGCCTCCCGGGCTTCGGTAGTTCCCTTGAAGACGAGTTCCGGATTCTCTCGTTTTTCATAACGGATGAATTCCTCAACCTTTTGAAATGAAAGATCGCAGATCCTGACTTCTTTAATATTCGGGATAGCCGTAAGAATAGCCTTCAGCTGGGTATGGTTCTGAGTGCCGGCTCCTATAAGAGCTACAGAACTGGAATTTTTACGGGCCAGATAACGGGCACCTACTCCAGTAACTGCACCTGTTCTCATGGCACTGATCAAGGTCCCGTCCATAATACAGATTGGAAGTGCTGTTTCCGGATCATTAAGTATTGTAAGAGCTGAAGCTCTTGGCAGACCATATTTTGAAGGGTTTTCAGGTTTGCTTCCTATCCACTTGATACCACCTGTATTGCAGTTTCCACCAACAAATCCCGGCATGGCATTGATCCTGGAGTTAATGTCACAGTCTTTCCATTGCAGGGATATCTTGTCGGGCATTGAAGTTTCTCCCTTATCCCTGAGGCTGAGCACTTCTTCAACCTTGTCGAGGACCATAGCCATATCGAGGCCTCCGCATTCAATAACTTCCTTCTGGCTTAGATAAAGAAACCGGGCTTTCCTGCCATCCATTAAATATCAGCTCCCTAGTTATAACCGAATAAAGCTGCCAAGATCTTCATGACTGAAAACAGACCTTTCCTGCAGAGGAAGTTTAGTACCAACTCCTGCTTCAAGAGCCCTCAGGAACATGTCATGGGCGATAGTGACATCAAGATAAGAAAGGCCTACTGCATTGAAATAAATTCTTTCATCATCAGATTCCCTTCCAGCTTTTTTACCGGCAACGAGGTCCACCAGATCTGCATAGATATCTCTGTCTTCAAGTTTTCCGTCTTTGTACATCCTGCTGAGGGTCTGGGTCCGATGTTTTACCGTTTCCCAACTGTCACAGACAATTTTCTGGCACTGTTCTGCTACAGCATATTCATCTTCCCATCCACCTATATGGCTGTAAAAAGCGCCCGGTTTCATCCATTCAGCTTTAAGAAGAGGAGCCTGGGCACTCGTCCCGGTTACCAGGATATCGGCCCCTTCCATGGCTGTCTTAAGATCAGTATGTCCTGCGATAAAGGTCATGCCCGGAAATATAGTGCTCATTTCCTGAATAAAACGATCTTCTTCTCCTTCATATTTAGCTGCAACCCTACATTCCTTCAGCCCCGGGAAAACGGTCTTCATTCCTACAAGGTGCATTTTCGACTGTTCTCCAGCACCGATAAAGCCGATGCTCTCCGAATCTTTTCTTGCAAGATATTTTGCTGCCGTAGCACCGACCGAAGCCACTCTCATATTGGATGCAAGGGTTCCATCCATTACCGCAATGGGAAAACCCTTCTCTATCTCGGACAGGACAACCAGAGCGGAAAGATTCTGGACACCATATTTCTGAGGATTTGGCGGGAATACGGAAACCCACTTTACACCGCATATCTTTTCGGGCAAAAGAGTTGCCGGCAGGCAGTTTATCCTTTCCTGGGTGTCCTCATTGAATATCTGCACTATCTTGTCAGGGAAAAGAACCTCCCCCTTCTGAAATGCCAGGAGTCCTTTTTCAACGGAATTCATGGTAAGCCTGATATCAAAGCATCCACCCTTGAGAAAGTCTTCCTGAGATAAATAAGTTATTTCGATTCTTTCTGCATTCATTTAAACCTCTCCTTTCCAAAAAAAAGGGACACCCGTTAAAAAGATGTCCCCGATGATCAAAAAATTGTATTATTTTGGAAGTTCTATTCCCTGGTCAACAAATTTTTTCAGATCCTCTACGCTTACACCTTCAATACCCAGCGACTTGAGAGTCCTTCCCTTTTCCCGGTAATCGGTCTTATGAAGAATATTAGCCAGATTTATCAAAGTATCCATGGCAGGAGTGTATATCCCCAGAAAATGGCCAATTTCTGCCAGAGGTACAAGGCTCATGGGAACATCCTCTGTAATATATCTTGCATGGGTATTCTTTGGAGCAGCTATACCCCGATACCCTTGTACTTTCTGAACAGCATCGTAAATGGAATCTGATTCCTGGAACTTAACTTCGTAAGCATCTTCAAGCCATTCCTTGACGCTTAAGGTCTTGACCCCCAGGGCTTTTGCTATTTCGATTCTTTCAGAATCGATCTTCTCAAGTACATTACTTACACATGGAGAGATACCCTCCATGTAATATTCAAAATCCTCCTTTGCCTCTATGCGGGCAATATTGAGTATTGCAGGAGCAGGATGAAATATCGAACCAATGTTGAGAACGCTGGTTTCGAGAACATTTTCCGCAGGTGTAAACTCCGGGTAGAACTCATTCATGTCTGCCAGTACTTCTTGCGTCTTTGTGGCTGGAAGAGCTGCAAGGGTAACATCCTTCTTCACCTTGAAAATGGTCGTTTCTGCCGGGCCGCTTCTTCGACATGCATAGATCAGAGTTTGAGCCTCTGCCACAATAAAATCAGCATGAGGATTCGTTGTTTTCACAGTTCTGTAGAACTCTATTGCCCCGGCTGTTCTTCCTGGATTCAGGATAACGTGCTGACCGGAAGTCAGATAAGGAGCACATTTCTCGGCAAGTTCCTTATGGGCAAAGGCAGGAGTGACTATCATTATCACTCTGCAGTCTTCAATGGCCTCTGCCAGGTTATCGGTGATCCTGTTGAATTCTGCAAAACCTGTAAGGGAAACCCCCTTGAGTTCCACTCCTCCAGCTTTCTTTATATCCTCCAGGGCCTTCGGGAACTTGTCGTAAAGATTTACATTACACCCCTTGAGGGAAAGAAAGGCTCCTATGCTGACACCGCCGTTACCGGCGCCTAGTATGGCTATATTCCTGTTCAAAAAGTTCACGCTCCGTTCCATTTATCCTTCAAACTCCGTTTTGAGATCCGGAGTCTTTTTTCTGTTAGATACAGCATTAACGACAGATATGGCAATAATTATTCCCAGACCGACAATGTCAGTAGACCAGCCGGGAAACATCAGGGTCAATGCAGCTACTCCAACTAACCCCCTCTGGTAGATCTTTAATTCTCCAAAGAGGTAATTTTCCAGGCAGGAGGCAAGAGCCACTACTCCAAGGATCGCACTTCCTGTTACCATTACAGCCTTCAATGGGGTGGTATTTATAAGAAGAAGCTGTGGAGAAAGGGCAAAAATGAAGGGCAGGATAAAGGCCGATGAAGCAAGTTTAAGGCCATTAAGTGCAGTCTTTACTGAATCTGCCTTGGCTATGGCTGCTGCCAGGTAAGAGCTGAGGGCGACCGGTGGAGTAACTGATGCCATACATCCGAAATAAAAGATGAAAAGATGGGCCGCTACTATGGGTACATTCATTTTCACAAGGGCAGGAGCAACCATGGAACCAAGAATGATATAAAGAGCCGTTGTAGGCATACCCATACCCATTATTATGGAAGCAAGCATTGTAAGGAAAAGAGCAGGATACAGCTGTCCATGGGCAAGAGTGACGATAAGATCGGCAAACTTGAGTCCCAGTCCTGTAAGGGTAACACAACCGACAATGATTCCAGCTACTGCACAGGCTGCTATAACACCCAATGCTCCCTTGGCACCTAATTCGAGAGCCTCTACAAATCTCTTGAGGTTCATTCTTGTGGCCTTTCGCATGAAAGAAGCCACTATAACCATCAGGACTGCCACATAAGAAGCCTTGATCGGCGAATAGCCTGCCAGCAGCATATAAACGATACTTAAGGGTGCCAGAAGAAGAAATCCTCCATCCTTAAGGACCGTAAGAATTCTTGGAAGCTTGTCTTTGGAAATTCCGCTCAGACCCAGCTTTGCCGCCTCAATATCAACCATCAGAAACACTGAAACATAATAAAGTATTGCAGGTATCGCAGCATGTATTATCAACTTCCCATAGGGAACACCTGTCATCTCAGCCATGATAAAGGCAGCTGCACCCATTATGGGAGGCATTATCTGTCCTCCTGAAGAAGCCGCTGCTTCTACACCGCCAGCAAATTCATTTTTATAACCGACACTCTTCATCAGTGGAATGGTGAAGGTTCCTGTTCCCGCAACATTGGCAAAGGAGCTTCCGGAAATGGTTCCCATGAGGCCACTGGCGACAACCGCCGCCTTTGCTGGACCTCCCCTGTATTTTCCAGTAAGCGCAAAAGCCAGATCTATGAATGACTGAGCTCCACCCGTAACATTAAGGAAGGCCCCCAGAAGGATGAACATGAAAACAAATGTTGCAGTCACATAGATACAAACTCCGTAAATACCTTCACTTGTAAGGAAGAGATGCTCTATGATACGGGAAAGATCATATTCCCTGTGTCCCAGTGAACCGGGGATAAGATGGCCAAAAAGGGCATAGGAAAGAAAAGATAGAGCTACTATTACAAGAGGCCATCCCATGGTCCTCCTTGTAGCTTCAAGGACCAGAAAAAGGGTTATGCCGCCCAGCACAAGATCCCGCATCAATGGATCTCCGGCTCTCATTACCAGGTTCATATAATCCACTACCAGATAGCCCCCGACGAAAAGGCAGAAAACAATTGCCGCCACGTCAAAAAGGGGAACTTTCTTCTTCTGGCTGTTAACTGCCGGATATACAAGGAAGGTAAGGGCAAGGGCAAAAGCCAGATGTATGGCACGATGCTGAGCCTGGGGAAGCATGTGGATCCCGGAAGCATACAGGTGGAAAAGGGACATAAGAACAGCAAGGATAGTGCAAAACCTGGCCGCCATACCAGATAGATCCCTCTTTTTTTCAAATTTTTCATTCAGCAGCTGAAGTTTCTCTTCTGCTGAAAGATTTTCATCTTGCTTCTTTTTTCGGAAAAACATCGATTTCACCTCTTGAAATATAAGAAATATAAGGCTCTTTTTTAGCGTAAATATCAATTCGGTCCCAGTTTTCAAAAAGCTTGACCAGGTCTATATCTCTTTCACAGTCATCGAGAAGCAGGTGCGGACAGGCTATATAACTGATCCTGTAGGGAACAAATTCAATGGGTCTGTTGATGTTTTCAATGACCATAAAATCATTTTCAAATTTGAAATCATAATCAAAAGTACTTGGTACTCCCCATCCCAGATCCTGAAATCTGGTACCTGTAATAACGATCTTTCCATCCCCCTCTATTCTGTAGTATTCATACACTGGTGTAAGGTGAACAGAATGTTTTATAAGGGTAGCAAAAGTGTAACCAGGCTCAACATGCCTGCGATAAAGGATCTGACCTGTATTGAAGTTTTTCACTTCTATAAAAAGAACGGGCCTGGATAACCATAGAAGAAAAATGAAAAATATCCCCAGACCGAGAAAGATTCGTTTCAAGATAAAACCGTCCTATTGTTCAAATAATATGAACCAGGAGGTGTCTTTTTCGACACCTCCTGGTTGCGAAAGAACTATTTCAAAAGTCCAACTTCTTTGTAATATTTCTCAGCACCCGGGTGAAGAGGGACTGACATCGCACTCAGTGCAGTTTCAAGCTTCACATTCTTTCCCTGGGCATGAACAGAAGCAAGTTCGTCGATATTTTCCCAGAGAGCTTTCGTGATCCTGTAAACAAGGTCTTCGCTCATTTCGTCGTTGGCACTGAATATGGCGGGACTAGCTACTACAGGAACATCCTGATCCTGCCCTTTATATGTTCCTGCTGGAAGAACCATCATGGCAAGATAAGGTCTGTCTGCACAGAAAACTTCCATAGCCTTCTGGTCGAGGGTTACAAAAGTGATATCAAGAGTAGCAGTGGCATCTACAACAGCTGATGTTGGGGCTCCAGAACCTACTACAGCACAATCAATGATCCTGTCCTTGAGTGCGGTTACAGCTTCTCCAAAATTGAGGAACTGTTCATCGAAGTCTTCATAGGACATCCCGTGGGCTTCAAAGACCATTTTACTTGTTCTCTCCGTACCACTCCCCGCAGCACCCAGGGCAACCTTTTTGCCCTTCAGGTCATAAATCGTCTTTATTCCAGAATCCTTAAGGGTTATGAACTGGAAGACTTCCGGGTAAAGACAGGCGATCCCCCTGATGTTCTTGACAGCATTATCATCGAAGGGAGCATGACCGTTATAGCCACCCCATGAGGTGTTTGATGCACCAAGCATCATGTCAATCTTATGAGCCCTTAACATCTTGAGATTTGCAACAGAAGCACCTGTTGATTCGGCTGTTATCTCTATACCATCAGCATGTTTTGAGATAATGGAAGCAATTCCTGAACCGATGGGATAATACGTTCCAGCTGTTCCACCTGTGGCAAGAGATAGCCTCTCAACAGCACCCGCTATTCCCGCAAAAGCGATCAATGTTACAACGAGCATAACTACTGCAACTTTTTTCATTCCGCCTATTCCTCCTGTTTTTTGATTTTTTATCCAATGAATGTTCCTTTGGTGCCATTATTGCAATAACATCTTCAATATTCAGACTTGACATCAGCAAGAGAGAGTGATTTTGCATACTTTCATTTATATTGATATATAGACATTGCATATTTCATGGAAATGATATGAAAGATATCATAGGTTGAATATACTTTTCACAGGAATAGTTGTCAATTAAGTGAAATCATGAACATAATTGTATTTTTTATACAATAAGAATAGTGTAAAATAATTACAAAAGGGGGGCTCTCCAGTGGGACAAAAACAACAGAGCAAAAAGAGTCCAGGTGATTTCACCGGAGGAATATTTCAGCAGTTAAGGACAGCTAAGAATAATCTACCGTCACAACAGCGAGTAATCTGTGAATGGATACTTAATAACTACCAGCAGGCTGCTTTTCTTACAGCTGAAGAGATAGCAAAAGAGACCGAAACCAGTATCGCTACAGTTCTAAGGATAGCCTCCAGTCTTGGGTACAAAAATTTTACAGCAATTAAGGAAGAGCTGAAAAGAGTCCTGTACAGTGCCAGCATTCCACCCCTGGACAGGCTGAGAGACACTTTTGCCGATAAGGAACAGGTCAATATCCTGGATCAGGTAATAGAGGAGAATATACAGAATCTTAAAAGCCTGAGAAGTCGTCATCTTTCCGACACTTTCCCCAGAGCTGTGGAACTTATTTCATCCGCAAGAAGGATTTACATAATAGGATTAAGATCTACCAAAGGGCTGGCTACCTATTTTCATGCTCTCCTCCATCAGTTCCTGCCTGATATTTTCCTTGTGGATTCTTCGGGAACAGATAATATGCTTGATGTCATGATGGATATGTCAAAAAACGATATTCTCGTTGCCCTAATGGCAGGCAGCCCTCACTATACCAAAAGGACCATTGGAGCTGTGAAATTTGCCTGGGAAAACGGAATACCTACTGTCCTTATAACAAACAGCCTGTCAAGTCCTGCTGCTCCAATGGCTACAGAACTCCTTCTCTGCCCTCAGAATACCAGCCATTACTCCACTGTCTCTCTTATGACTGTTATAGATGCCCTTGTGGTCGAAATAGGCAGACAGAAAAAAGCCGATGCCACCAGAAAACTGGATAAACTGGCTCCGCTTCTCGTTGATTACGATATTTCCCTCTGACGGAAATATTCTGGATTGAAATATACATCAGGGTTTTGCCGGCGGGTGATATAACAAAACTCATGGTTTAGATCAGAGGTATCCGGGGAGATCATCCTTCCAGCAGACCTATATACCCACTGAACCTCCAGCACAAAGAGGGGGGAGAAACCCCATAAGCGGTTTCTCCCCCTTTTAATATTTTCTATCCTTATCGGAGATCAGATCTCGACTTTACCTCCGATGCCCTTCTCCAGGGCCTTTTTATAGATCAGGTTGGCTGTCATCATATCGTGACTTGCTATACCCATGAGCACAGCGGCACGGCGACCCTTTGGAGCAGATTTTCTGATACCAGCACAGAGATGACCCATATCTCCCAGGATCTGTTCCTTTTTCGGATATCCCTTCTGGAAATAGACTCCCTGCTCCTGGGTCCATAGATACTGGTTCATGTCGTCACAGACGAAAGAAGTCGCACCGGTCATTACATCCGCATCAAAGGCTGAGTCGTAATCGACTGCAACGGTAAGTACATCCTCCTTAAGCCATTCAGACCTGACAAAACGCTCAGGGTCGGCCACTATAGGTGTACATGTTACTACCACATCAGCACCCTTAACCGTCTCCTTCACGTCGGTGCAGGGAACTATTCGTGCTTTACCTATGCCTGGTTTTACCCTGCTCTCGTACTTTGCGACCTGCTCAGGGAATTTGTCATATACACGGATCTCCCTGACCTTGGGAAGAGCCTCCAGCAGGGCCATGGTATTCGTCCAACCCTGAACCCCAAGCCCTACTACGGCGATAACTTCTGAATCGGGGTCAGCCATATATTTAGCACAGACGCCCGTAGCTGCCCCGGTCCTCCAGGCCGTGATCCAGTTGGCATCCATAATTGCCTTCACAAAGCCCGTTTCGGAATCGTTCAGACACAAGACTCCCGTGATATAAGGAAGCCCTTTAGCCTGGTTGATGGGGTAACCGGCGACCCATTTGATCCCTGCCGCATCCACATCACCGCCCACCCAGCAGGGCATAGCATGGATAAAACAGTCATGGCGGGGATGAATGCCGATCTTGGCGGGCAGTTCCATCTTCCCCTCACCTTTAAAAACAAAGCCCTTTTCGACAACTTCCATAACTTCTGCTACAGAAATACCCAGTGATTCTATCTGGGCTTCCGAGATGCACAGCAATTCCATGAAACATACCTCCTTCTATTTGTATTACTTCCACCCTTCTTAATGGCTAAAGTAGCCGGACAATGTCCAGGTCTTTTCTCACAAAAAGATCTTCTGTAGAGGAAAAGTCTTCGAATTCCGCCAGTCTTTCCCTCATCTTTAAAGGATCTCGAAGGTAAAGAGAAGTAAGCAGATAATGTGTCAGAGCAAAGGCCCCGGCACAGGGGTCAATGAATGAAATGAACTTCATGGGTGCCTCAAGAAGGATATCTGCAAGGGGTGCGAGGGGGGAAAGGGGACCATCGGTGATTCCGATAACAGTAATACCTCTCTTTTTCAGAGCTTCTGTCAATGTCTGGGTTCTCGAAGGATAGCGGGGAAAACTGTAAATAACAGCCACTGCATTCTTTTCTCCATCCTTGATATCGCTGAAGGTATTGCTGTCCATAGACCGCAATAGACGTACGTTCTCGCGCATAATACCGAGAAAATAGGCCATATACTCTGCAAGACAGGCATTGGCAAGAAATCCTGCCACAAATATATGCCTGCTATGTTCCAGGAGATCAACAGCCTTCTGAAGAGCCTCTTCGGAGAGCCTTTGCTCCATCTCAGCCAGAACATGGTGTTCAAGGGACAGGACCCTGCTGGAAAGGATTACATCTTTCCCCGTCTTGCCGGATCCCTCATATCTCTGCAGGGAGTGAAGCTGACCCTGAACAACACCCTGCAGAAAACTCTGGAACTCGGGAAAACCGGAAAATCCAAGCCTGTGGGCCAGACGGATCACTGTAGAATTGCTTACATTGCCCTCTCTGGCAATTTCAAGGGAATTCATAAAGGCCGTGCGGTTAAGGTTTTTCTGAATGAAATCCACCAGATCCCTCTGCCTGGATGTCAGGGCTGATGAATGTTCTGAGATGAACCGGGTCAGATCCTGTTTTGAAATAATATCCATAGGACACCCCTTTGGAGATAATTCTCCCATATATTAAATATCAGGAGAATATTTGTCAATGTTTAGACTATTTACGCGAAAAACATCCACCGAAATTCCATAACAGATAATATCTGTAGATGTTTTTCGCGATAAAATTCTGGCCGATCTTGTCAATACAATGGAATTATCTCTGAACAGGGGACAGGGGCAGGGACAGGGACAGGGATATATTTTCCCAGTTATACACCTCTTTGGTTATATGAGAATGGGACTCCCTAGGGCACGGCTCTGGTCATTCCTCCATCGGCCATTATGGTCTGGCCGGTAATATAGGTATTCGCCTCTGAGCATAGAAATACTGCAAGTTTCCCATATTCAACAGGATCTCCATAGCGCCCGAGGGGAATACGGCTCAGGGAAGTTTTTGCAACTTCCTCCACAGACAGATTGTTTTTTTCAGCAAGAGCTTTGTCCAGCTGCCTTATCCTGTCCGTGTCGAATCTGCCTGGTCCGATGGCATTTATGAGTATGTTGCAGGGGGCAAGCTCCTGCGAAAGAGTCTTGGTCAGTCCTATCACTCCAAGCCTGAAGGTGTTTGAAAGAATGAGATTTTCAATTACCTGCCTTACGGAGGTGGATGTTGAATTGACTATTCTTCCCCACCCCTGCTCTTTCATAAAGGGAATGACCTCCCTTATGGTACGGACATAACTGAGGAGATTAAGTTCAAATGCACTCTGCCAGGCTTCGTCCCCAAAGCTGTCAAAGCTTCCGGCAGGAGGTCCTCCGGCATTATTTACAAGGACAGATACAGGGCCCAGCTCGTTAGCTGTGGTGGCAACTAGATCCCTGATCTGGTTGGGATCTGTTATATCACAGGCCTTGTAGAGGGCCTTGTTTTTCATTTCCCTGCTTACTTCCTCAGCCGCTTTCTCCAGTTTTTTCCAGCTCCGGCTTGCCATCATCACCCTGGCCCCTTCCAGGATGAATTGCCTTGAGATGGCCTTACCAAGCCCGGAACTTGAAGCCATGACCAGGACTACTTTATTTTTGAGTCCAGATTCCATTTTCGCCCCTCCTTATGCTTTAGATAGCAATCCTATTATAACGTCAGCGTAGATAAAATTTCCATAATCTTTAATGACCTTAAAAACCCGTTTTCTGAAAGATCTATCGCCACAGATTAGAAGAATGATCCTTTAGAATGTTATATTAAGCAGGAACAGCAGCTTCCAGGCTTTTCATAACTAAAAAAGGGATATTTCACATGAATTTCAGAGTATTGCCGTTAAAGGACATGTACCGTTCATACCCCGGGGTTCGCTATGTTACAGGTATTAGCGCTGTTGTAATATCCGGTGCTCTCTGGGGATCAGGAGGAATTCCAGTAAGAATAAGTTATTCCCATGGAATGACACCTCTTACCCTGGCCCTGTTCAGAGCAACAATTGCTTCAATTATCATGGGGATATTCACATTCCGCAAAGGGCGAAAAGATGCGTTCATTATTCAAAAAAAAGAGATACTGCCATGCCTGGTAAGCGGGTTTTTCGGAGTGGCGGTCTGCAACACAGCTGCAGCCCTGGCAATGGGGCGAATACCTGTCGGACTTACTTTTGTTCTGATAAACACGGCACCATTCTGGGTCATTGTACTGGCAAGGATCTTCTGGAAAGAAAGAGTTACAAGGATCCAGCTGATATCCCTTATGGTTGGCATCTTCGGTATCTGGGTAGCCGCAGGCGGAGTTGGTTTCCAGTCTTACAATCTCTGGGGAGTAACAGCAGCCATGGGTGCAGGATTCGGATACGCTGTTTATGTTCTTAACGGCAAACATGCAATGGGGAAAAAAGATCCTTTAAAAGCCTATATTCAGATGTTTTTCTGGGGAGCTCTCTGTCTCTGGATAGCAACGATCCTGACAGGGCAGATAAGGTTTCTTTTCATAAGGGATAGGGTGGCCTGGCTGTCAGTTATCTACATCACCCTTTTCTCCGATATCGGAGGCTATGCCATTCTCATGCTGGCATTGAGGGTAATTCCGGGCGGAGTGGCGGCGATAGTATCCATGACAGAGATACCCTTCTCCATGTTATTGACATGGATATTCCTGGGTGAGGTACCGTTACCCACTGCTATCACAGGCGGAATGCTTATAATTGGCTCAGTTGTTCTTCTTTCGCTGGAAAACATCTCACTGAAGAAAACATTACAAGATCTTATAAAAGCAAGGGGCAAATACAAATGATGACACGAAGTTCAACAGGCACCGATAATTATTCACATCGGGATTTAAGTTACGTTATTGGAGTTTTATCCCTGATAATTTCCGGAGCAATATGGGGATCTGCAGGAATTCCGGTAAGAACAAGTTATTCCCACGGCATGACACCCCTTGTTCTTGCAACTTTAAGAGCTACCTTAGCTTCTCTGATCATGGTGGCTGTATCACTTTCAAGGGGCCGCAAAGATGCTCTCCTGGTAAACAGAAAAGAAAGAATTCCCTGCCTTGTAAGCGGGCTTTTCGGAGTAGCGGTCTGCACCAGCGCTTCTGCTTTTGCAATGGGCCGCATACCCATAGGGTTGACATTCCTTCTTATCAATACAGCACCATTATGGGTCATAGTCCTTGGAAAGATCTTCTGGAAAGAACAGGTGACCCGGTTCAGGATACTGGCCCTTATTATAGGAATATGGGGAGTGTGGGTTGCCGTTGGAGGGATCAGGCTTCAACCATATAATATCCTGGGATTCATGGGTGCATTGGGATCAGGTCTGGGTTATGCAGTTTATGTACTTAACGGCAGACATGTAATGGGAAAAACTGACCCCTTCAAGGCTTACGTCCAGATGTTTCTTTGGGGAGCTGGCTGTCTGTGGATATGCGTTATGGCCACAGGGCAGATAAAGGGAATATTAATAAAGGATTGGCAAGCCTGGTTATCCGTTCTGTACCTAACCCTATTCCCTGCCATGGGAGCATACGCCATCCTGATGCTTTCTCTTCGGGTCGTTTCTGGAGGGGTCGCAGCAATCGTTTCAATGACTGAGATACCCTTCGCCATGTTCTGGTCATGGATATTTCTCAACGAGATACCCTCTGCTAACGCCTTCAAGGGCGGAATTCTGATCTTTTTAGCTGTTATCGTTCTATCCCTGGAAAATGCCGATATCAGCAAAAAGATCAAGCGCCTTATCCGAACACGCGAATAGATAAGCCACTATTGATAGGCCTTATTTCTATTCCGATCTGTAATAGCTGACTCAGGAGATCTGGTTTTCAAGTTCAAAGAGATCAGAAAATGATTTCCTGTTATTTCTATAAAGATCCTTATAGATCTGAAAATACCTGGAATAAAGCCGATGATTCATCGGATCACTTTTTACAATAACCTTATCCTGCATAAATGATCCGATCTGATCCCACGAATGATAAACACCTGTAGCGATGCCCGCCAGGAAGGCCGCCCCCAGAGATGAACCGGTATGTTTTTCAAGATAGACCGCATCATGACCGACCACGTCCGCCGTTATCGACCTCCATAGCTTATTCCTGGAACCGCCGTTCGTCATGAACACTCTCCCCGGAACTATTCCCATTTCTTCCATAACTTCAAGATGATGTCTGAAGCCGAATGCTACAGATTCGAGGAGGGACCTGAAAATATCCCCCTTGTTGTGGGACAGGGTCAACCCCAGGATAGTACCCTGGCCCTGATATCGAAAATGGGGGTCTTCTCTCCCAGAAAATATGGAAGAGTAATAAGACCTTTAGATCCCGGAGGGGACTTCTCGGCCATTCTGCTCAGGACAGAATAGTCTGTTCCAGAAATATCTTCAGAGAACCACTTAATAACAGAACCGCTTGAGGCCATACAGCCGTTCACTATATACATGCCCGGGACATCGTGGTAATCGATGAAAAGCCGTTTATCAGTGACCGGCCTGTCCGAAACGACAAGTATATCCGCTCCCCCTCCAAATTTGAGGAGCAGATCCCCCACCCTGTTCATTCCGGCAGCAAGAGCTGAAGCAATATGGTCGGCAGAACCGGCAATTACAGGAGTTCCCTTTGGAAGTCCCGTAATATTCGAAACCTCCCCGGTCACTCTTCCAACAATATCCGTGGGGGAGTAAACAGGAGATAACAGGGAATCTTCAAAACCGACACTGTCAAGAATCTCAGGGATCCATTGATCATCCTGCAGGGACCACATCCCACTCTCAAGAGCCCAGTTCAGTTCAAGACCGGGAACTCCGGTGAGCTTGAAGGTAATGTAGTTGTAGGAGCCCATGATATATTTTGCCCTGCTCAGGTTTTCAGGTTCATTTCTTTGTAACCAAAGATATTTGGGGAAAATAACCTGCTGGTTGATCATATTTCCTGATCGCTGAAAATACTCATCCTCGTCGATCAGATCTTTCAATTCCTCAATTTCGCGAACTGCTCTGCAATCATTCATCTGTATGGATGGCCTGATAGCTTTCCCATTGCTGTCAATAAGGATCAGAGTGGGGACCATTCCAGATACACCGATCCCACTTACCCCTTCCTTACCCAGGGTCGCTACTACTTCACTGAGAAGTTCGAGACTTTCATCCCACCATATGTCAGGATCCCCTTCAGCAAACCCGGGGAAAAGATTAATGGCATCATGTGTTCTTAATCCTTCGAAAAGAAGGTTCCCAAATCTATCAATGGCTGCACATTTTACACCTGTAGTTCCTATATCCAGACCAATGACATAATCCATGGTCATTTCAGGCTGTTCACTTGCTGCATAAGGTTTATGACTCTAGCTGAATCTACGGGATTCCAGGTTACACCATCCTTTTTGAGAGAAGTTCCGACAATGGCACCATCTGCCATTTCCAGCAATTCTGAGACATTGGCCTGCTTGACTCCTGTGTTGGCAAGGACAGGAACATCTCCGACTGCTTGTTTTACTTTGCAAAGCTGCTCCCGAGATGTGGGAAGGCCCGTCATGGGACCTGAAACAAGGATCCCATCAGCAAGAGAGGAAAACACAACGCTTCTTGCGATTTCCTCCAGTGGCCGTCTGTCTGTGCTACTTGCAAATTCAGCTGAGATATTGAAGAGTACCTCAACATTATCTGCATCTATCAATTTGCGATAGCGGTAGAGATCACCAACGTTCGTATTCCAATATCCCATGTCTGAAGAATAATTTCCTGTAATAACCTCTCTTATAAAGGATGCGCCGGTGGCCTTGGCAATAGCAATAGCTGCTTTAGGATCCCAAAGAACATCAACACCAAAGGGAACCGAGATTTCGCGAGAGATCTGTCCAATAATAAAACTCATGGAAGATACAGTAGAAAAATCTGCACTTAATGAATAAGGCCGATCATTTTCATTACAGAACATAACCGCATCTATACCGCCATCCTGAAGGGCCTTAAGATCGTTGGACACCCTGTCCAGAATGCAGTCCATGCCGCATTCTTCACGATATAAAGGAGTTCCAGGCAAAGGAGGAAAATGTACCATTCCTATAATAGTCTTTTTTTCTTTCAACAATGAAGTGATTCCAGACATAGATCTAATTACCTCCCTGTATAATTTTGTTCTCTATTTTGCAGACCATCCATCAGAAACCCTCCGCTCCATTTCTTCCTGAAGTTCTGGAGTAGAAACAGTTATATCCGATTCAGATAACACTTTCCAGAGATTCCTTAATCTCCGTTTTGCCGGGTTAAGATTGTTCCTTCCCACCTCGGCAATGAGTGCATCCAGAACTGTAATAACCGGAACAAGACTGTAGTGATCTGCAATTGACGGTACGAGCAGAACCTGTGAGGCAAGGGGAACTGCAGGATTTTTAAGGCTATCCGTGAGAAGCACTACGGGAATTTCTCTTTCTGACATAAATCGAACTGCATCAATGGTTCTTTTTGCATACAGTGGGCTACCATAAGAAATAGCGAATAACGAATCATTGGCATTAAGATCAAATAATTCTTCATACATACCATCTGTCCCGTAAGTTCCTACCAGTTGTACAGCAGGAAGGAACTCCCTGAGCAGAAGATAAAAATACAGTGCGGCACTCCTGCTGGATCTCTGTCCCATTATCATTATTCTTTTTGAACCGCCAAGAATCGAAACTGCTTTGCCGAAGTTATCAATAAGATGGGGCGTCAGCATCGTCTGGATTCCAGCTGCATTCTTCCTGGCAATAGCAATAAGCTTGTTTTCGTTGAGGGGCTCATTCCAGGAATCTTCCAACTGATGACGGGTTGGGAGCTTGGCAGATAGAAGTGCATCCCAATACTCTTCCAACTGGCTGGTAGAGGGAGATTTTGTTGAAAGGATGACACTGACTATTTCATCCTTAAGTGCCTGGTAGTTTGGATATCCCATCCGGTCAACAGTCCTTACTATTGTGGCAGGGCTCACCCCGACATTTTCAGCAAGCTGTTCCACTGTCATAAAGGCTACTTTATCGTAATGATCCTGAATATACTTACAGACATTTTTCTGTTGAGTCGGAAATTTTTCCATTCTTTCACCTATATGTAAAAAAGAAGCTTTAGACATTATTTTCTCTTTCCTCTCTTCGGAAACATGGATAAGAACACCAATACAGATTATTATACTTGACATGTTTTATTTCTTCTACTATCTTTACTAAGAAAGAAACATTTCTTTCTATTTTATAGTAGTTTAAGAAATGGATCTTTCTTATCATATTTACCCAGCTCTATCAATTTACTACAAAAAAGGAGGTTTGGTATTGGTAATAGAAAGTACAATCTTTCCAGTATTGCCGGATTGGAAACATAGCCATTATTTTCCAGATAAGGGGGAGTGAATGTTGTCAATCTTTGCCGAAACTTTTGATGTTTACAGTTTTTTACTTGATCTGGCCTTTGCCAGTGGATTTATCCTTGTCGGACAGTTATTAAGAGCTAAAGTGAAGTTTTTCCAGAGTTTTTTCGTCCCTGCAAGTCTTATCGCCGGTTTTGTCGGTCTTGCCCTTGGTCCCAGAGGATTCGGTTTTATACCATTCTCAGATCAGATGGGAAGATATTCAGGAATGCTAATAGTTCTTGTCTTCGTTTCCATCGGACTTCGCGGTTTTGAAATATCAAAGGGAGGTTTCAAGAAAGATGTTGAGCGCATAGGAAGTTATATGTGCTTCAAAGAAGTTTCATATATGCTTCAATATTTCGTCCCCATCGTTTTCGGAATTTATGTACTTAACAGGATTTTCCCAACTATTCACCCAGGATTCGGGATGCTTCTTGGCGCTGGTTTTGTAGGTGGACACGGAACAGCTGCAGCAGTAGGAAAAACGTTCGCTGCCTACGGATGGGCTGACGCAACAGACCTCGCCATGACGTCGGCAACCATAGGAATTATGGCAGGTATATTTGGCGGAGTTATTCTGATCAAGTGGGCTACTAAACGTGGAATCACATCTTACGTTAAAGATTTTGGCAGCCTTCCGGAAGAACTTCAAACTGGTCTTATCCCTCTCGAAAAGAGAGTTTCTATTGGCTCAGAAACAGTATCTCCAATATCTATTGACCCCCTAGCCTGGCATCTGGCATTAATATTTTTCCCGGCAGGTATCGGTCGTATAGCGGCTCAATTGATAAATTCCCAGTTTGGTCTTCATGTCCCGACATTCTCCATGGCTTTCATAGTTGCAGTGGCCTTCTACTATCTGCTGAAGCCCTGCGGAGCCTATAAATACGTGGATCGGAAACTGGTTGGAAGGATGGGAAGCGCCTTTACAGATTACCTTGTCTTCTTTGGAGTAGCCTCTATCAAGTTGCCCGTTGTTTTAAAGTATTGGGCCCCCTTCTCCATGCTCATGATCCTGGGAATCTTTGTCGTGGTAGGAGGCTTCTTATTCCTTGCCCCCAGGATGAACAGGCAGGACTGGTTCGAGAGAGGAATCTTCGTTTACGGATATTGCACTGGAGTTTTTGCCATCGGTTTTGCTCTTCTCCGTATAGTAGATCCTGACATGAGATCCAAAACTCTTGATGATACTGCAATTATCACTCCTATAGTCGTTATCACAGACATTCTCATGGTATCCGTTGGCCCGATCCTTCTGTCAACTGGCAAGTTCTGGACTTTGTTAGGTCCGGCAGGAGCATACCTGGCATTTTTCCTCGTGGCGCCGATGGTAATGAAATGGTGGTATTCAAAACTGCCAATTGCCAGACCTTCTAAGGTCTTACCTGAAGAAGCTGGGGCTGAATAGCCAGATTTAAGCGGTCTGTTTTTAATTCGTTATTGACATTTACGGGGGAGTTCATACTCCCCCTGTATTTCGAAGTTAAACCAAGGGGGGTTTATTCATGGTAAAAGGTAAAAGTGTCAAGTTTCTTTTCCTCTCAGAGGAAGATATGATCGAAGCAGGTGTCCTTGATATGGGCCAATGTGTAGAAACGATGGTAGAGATGTTCGATCTTATGGGAAAAGGCGACTATCTTCTTGGAGGAGCTTCCCGGAATTCTCATGGGATCAAAATTGAGTTCCCGGAAACATCTGAATTCCCTAATATGCCAGTGCTTGGACCTGACAGAAGATTCATGGCCATGGTTGGCTATCTGGGGGGAAAATTCAATGTGTGCGGAGAAAAATGGTACGGCTCACATATAATCAACCCTTCAAGAGGACTACCCCGATCTATCCTCAACATCATTTTGAACGACCCCGATACCTCAGAACCCCTTGCTTTCATGTCGGGAAATCTTGTCAGCGCAATGAGAACAGGAGCCATCCCGGGAGTAGGTGCAAGATACCTTGCAAGACCTGACTCTAAAGTTGCAGGTATTGTCGCTGCAGGTGTAATCAGTAAAGCTTCTCTCATGTCCCTCGCATATGTCCTTAAAGATCTGGAAGAGGTCAAAGTCTTTGATCTTAACCAGGAAAGGGCTGCTTCTTTCTGTGAAGAGATGTCTAAAGAACTTGGCCTTAATGTCCACCCCGTCGGCTCTCTTGAAGAGTGTGTGGTGGGATCAGATGTAATAAATGTGGCAGCTTCAGGAAAGGCTTCACCACATATCAAACCGGAATGGGTAAAAGAAGGGGCATACCTGGCCCTTCCTGCTGGTGTATCATTTGAACCCGATTATCTATTGAATGTACCGGAAAAAGTCGTGGTAGACCATTGGAAAATGCATATGGCTTTCAGAGAAGAACTTAAAGGCCTTGACATTGAAAAACATTTTGGTCTGGCTAGCAAATACCTCTTTAAATATATTAAGGATGGAAAGATGAAAGACGACGACGTGGTAAGCCTTGGCGATATTATTTCCGGCAAAAAACCTGGTAGGGAAAACAGCAGGGAAAGAACCGTATGTATAACCGGGGGCCTGCCGACCGAGGATCTGGCATGGAGTTTCACCGTATATCAGAATGCCTTGAAGAAAGGCATCGGACAAGAGCTTAAACTCTGGAACGAACCTCACTGGTTCTAAAATAAACAACTCAATTTCAGCAACTGATTCTGGATAATTATTTCATAAAGGAGGTTTTTATTATGAAGGGAAAAGAAGTAAAGTTTTTATATCTTTCAGAACCTGAAATGATAGAAGCCGGGGTCTTGGATATGAAAGAGTGCGTCAAGGTAATAGATGAAGCTTTTCATCTCCTTGGCGAGGGTGACTATTTGATGGGCGGCCCCAGGGAAAATGAACATGGCCTGATGATATGGTTCCCTGAAGAAAAACGTTTTCCCAATATGCCCGTCAATGGTCCGGATAGAAGGTTCATGGCAATGGTTACCTATCTTGGAGGAAGATTCAACGTATGCGGTGAAAAATGGTATGGTTCAAATATTGAAAATCCAAAATCCGGCCTGCCAAGATCTATTCTTACAGTAATGCTAAACGATGCCGTCACTTCAGAACCTCTGGCCATAATGTCCGGCAACCTTATCAGTGCGATGAGAACAGGTTCCGTGCCGGGAGTAGCTGCTAAATATCTAGCCCGCAAGGATTCCAAGGTATGTGGTGTAGTCGGAGCTGGAGTAATAAGCAGGGCCTGTCTCATGGCCATTGCCGAAGGAACTCCTTCTCTTGAAGAAGCCCTGATTTACGATATTTTCCCGGAGAAATCAATTGCATTTAAAGAAGAAATGGAGAAGGTCACTGGGCTCAAGGTAACTCCGGTAGACTCTCTTGAAGAATGCATAAGAAAAGCAGACGTTATAAGCATTGCCACTGCCGGTGCAAAAAAGGCCACTATTCCCACAGAATGGCTCAAGGAAGGTGCTCTCCTTACCCTCACAGGGACCGCGGAATTGAGCGACGACTGCTACCTGGACAATACAGTAATAGCTGATAACTGGAAAATGCACCAGGCATGGATGACTGAAGGAGAAGAACATCCCCAGGGAATCGAAAGTATTCTAACCTGGGCCCCTTCGGCTCCTGTTATTCAACTGATACTTGATCAAAAAATGAAGCACGAAGACATAAGAAGCCTTGGGGATATAGCATGCGGTAAAGTCCCGGGCAGAAAAGATGACAAGGAAAAGATAGTATTTATAACTGGTGGAATGCCTGTTGAAGATGTGGCATGGGGATATAGTGTTTATCAGAATGCCCTCAAAAAAGGTATAGGCCAGGAACTTAAGCTCTGGGACGAGCCACACTGGTTCTAGCATCTTTTTTACGGATAATATGACATTAGTGGGGATGGCCATTATGGCCATCCCCTGTCATTCATATTTCAGTCATCTGAAGATTACGAGGTTTAATAAATGGCGTTCAAAAGAAAACCAATGGGAAACCCCTTACACTCAAGTTCAAATCTCCTTTATGTTATCGGGGTATTATCCCTGGTTGTTTCCGGGGCACTCTGGGGTTCCGAAGGAGCTCCGGTAAGAATAAGTTACTCCCATGGCATGACTCCTTTAACACTGGCTCTCTTCAGGACAACCTTCGCAGCTATAATTATGGTTATATATGCACTCTACACAAGGAGAAAAGATGTATTTATATTGCAAAGAATGGATATATTCCCATGTTTGATAAGCGGGCTTTTCGGAGTAGCTATAGGCCATACTTCAGCAGCCTTTGCTATGGGACGAATACCAATAGGCCTGACCTTTCTACTCATTAACACTGCCCCTTTCTGGGTGATGGTAATGGCAAGGGTATTCTGGAAAGAAAAAGTAACCTGGTTCCAGGTACTAACTCTTTTAGTGGGAATATCTGGAGTCTGGCTGGCAGTTGGGGGGATAAAGTTCCAGCCCTACAACGTAATGGGGTTGATTGCAGCCCTTGGAGCTGGATTTGGATATGCTGTTTATGTGCTCAATGGCAAACATGGAATGGGGAAGGATGACCCACTTAAAGCTTACGTCCAGATGTTTCTATGGGGAGCACTTTGCCTCTGGATGATTTTTTTCGCTACGGGGCAATTAAACATGCTCCTGGTAACTGACTGGGAAGCCTGGTTATCCGTCCTTTATCTCACCATTTTCCCCGGGATAGGTGCATTCGGCATACTTATGCTTTCTCTTCGGGTCGTTTCTGGAGGGGTCGCAGCAATCGTTTCAATGACTGAGATACCCTTCGCCATGTTCTGGTCATGGATATTTCTCAACGAGATACCCTCTGCTAACGCCTTCAAGGGCGGAATTCTGATAGTTATGGCAGTAATACTTCTTTCTCTTGAAAATATATCCTTTCAGGGAAAAATGCAGAAGGGATTTTTAAAACTCAAGAAAAAGACCTGATGAAACAGGGGCTCTCCCTTTCGGAGAGTCCCTGTCTATATGTTAAGCCTTTTATCTATTCAGCTATAACTGCAAAGAAAACAAGAGGAGCATCACCGCTGTTTTTTATTCCGTGGCCAGTTCCTCTCGGAGCAAGGGTGGTATCGCCAGGTCCCACTTCTATCTCCTTGCCGTTATCACTATATATACCACTGCCGGAAAGGATGCTGTAAACTTCCTCATTATTCTCGTGGACATGGTATCCCACTGATGCACCAGGTTCAAGGGTCATGATGGCAACCATCCTGAAAACACTTCCTTCAGGAGCATTTTCGGGACTTATATAGTTTCTTCCATTTACAAACCCTTCTCCGCCTCTTGCTTCAAATACCTTAGTAACAGTTGCATTTTCATCTTTGACAAACATCCATATCACCAGCCTTTTCTGATAATTAACTGATATTGATTGTTACCCTTTAATGACAAATTTGTAAACCCCATATTGTATAAGAAACTCAACATATGCAACAGGAAGGTGCAGATCTCCTTCCCTAAATAAAATTATCTCCTTTTCCTCCGATATGGATACTATTTATGTTCCCTTACATAATATGAATAGATGCAACAGATTGTTCCATTGCTACCTTTGTGATATATTCCATTAAAGGTCACAACATTTTTTAAAAAAAGTAAGGGGGGTAATTTCATGTTCAGAATTTCCAGGCTCACAGTAGTTCTGACCCTGGCGGTAATGGTTGTTTCTTTTGCTGCATGCTCAATCGCAGCGGACAGAAATCTTGTTATTTATTCGAGCGTCGATGAGGAAAACGCAACAAACATTCTAAATGTTTTTTCTGAAACTACCGGTATAAAAGTAAATATGGTATTTCTTTCTTCAGGTCCGGCTTTGAGCCGGATAGAGGCTGAAAAGAACAATCCCCAGGCTGATGTATGGTTCGGAGCTCCAAACGAAAACCACATTGTAGCCAGGGACCGGGGTCTTACTCAACCCTATGCATCCCCTTCCGCTAAGGAACTTCTCGACAATTTCAAGGATAAGGAAGGCTACTGGCACGCCTTTTATATGAATCCCCTTGGTTTCGGGATCCTTCCTGAAGAACTCAAGGGTGCAGGGGTAAAGGAACCTGCTGCATGGGCAGATCTAACCGATCCTTCCTATAAAGGTATGATACAGATGCCTTCTCCACAGTCTTCCGGAACAGCTTATGCCGTGATCCAGACCCTTATAAGCATTTTCGGGGAAGATGAAGCCTTCACATTCATGAAAAAAATGAACCCGAATGTCCAGACCTATACCCAGAGCGGAACTGGCCCCAGCAAGAACCTGGCCATCAGAGAAACATCTCTGGCCATTCAGTTCACCCCTGCATTCCTGAAATTAGTGGACCAGGGCTTCCCGGCCAAAGTGGTGTTCCCTGCCGAGGGTGTGGGATATGAGGCAGCAGCAGTATCCATTCTCAAGGGTGCAAAGAATATGGATGAAGCCAGGGCCCTTGTGGACTGGATTCTTTCAAAGGAAGGCCAGACCACTCTCAGTCAGGTCAAGACATACTTTTTCCCCGTAAGAAAAGATGTATCAGCAGGAGAGGGGGTTCCATCCCTTGCTGAAATCCAACTGATAGACTATGACAGGGAAAAAGCGGCGGCTGATAAGGGTCGTATCGTTGACCGTTGGGTAACAGAAGTGCTTGGACAGTAAATAAATCATTCAAGCCATGCCCGGGCCTGAAAAGATCTTTTCAGGCCCGGGCAATATTTATTGCGGAGGATTAAATGCATCAGAAGATAAGAAAAGGGATGAGGGACCTTCAATTACTCAAGCGAGACCCTTTCATTGCATTATTAACAGGGTTTACAGCCCTGTCTCTGATAATATTTGTGATATATCCCCTGCTGTCCGTTCTGGTAAAAAGCTTCCAGACCATGGATGGAGGGTTTTCACTGGCCAACTATAACAGGTTCATCCGTTTCAGATACCTGCGTAATGCCCTCTGGAACAGCCTTTTTGTAGGCATTATAACCGGTTTTACAGGTGTTGTAACAGGATATCTGGCTGCCTTTACAATTGTAAGGACCAACATACCCTGTAAAAGGTTTCTCCATGTACTTTTTATTTTACCTATCATTTCTCCTCCCTTTACAAGCGCCCTCTCCATACTTATGCTCTTTGGGTCACACGGCCTTATAACACGGGGGGTCCTTGGGATCAGGAATTTTTCGATCTATGGATTCAAGGGGGTAGTTCTGTCACAGATCTTCACCTTTGCTCCCGTAGCATATCTGACATTAAGGGGAGTCCTGGATTCCCTCAACCCTACTCTGGAAGATGCTGCCATGAATGTAGGAGCAACAAGAATGCAGACATTTATGAAAGTAACCCTGCCCCTGAGCCTGCCTGGAATAGCCAGCGCCTTCCTGGTAGTCATGATAGAATCCCTTGCAGATTTCGGTAATCCCCTGGTTCTGGCAGGAAGCCGTTTCCCCATGCTCGCCACCCAGGCATATCTCGAAATAACCGGATCCTTCAATCTGCCCCTGGGTGCCGCCCTTGCAGTTGTACTTCTTCTACCTTCAGTAACAGCATTTGTGATCCAGAGATATTACCTCCAGAAAAAACAGTACACCACCATTACAGGCAAACCAGTGGCTTCATCATCAAAACTGGTCAGCAGGAGAGCAGGAAGGGTCCTCTATTTTTGTGTAACGATCTTTGCCATGCTGGTGATCATGTTCTATGGAACCATAACAGTGGGCGCTTTCACTTCAGTCTGGGGATATGATTTCACCCTTACCCTGAAACATTTCATATATGCTTTCAGCGTTGGCCTTGATACCATAAAGGACACCCTGATAATAGCCCTGCTATCCACTCCTGTATCTGGCCTGTTGGGCATGCTGATAGCTTTTATGGTGGTCAGGCTTTCCTTTCCTGGCAAAGCCTCTCTTGAATTCACATCTATCCTGAACTTTGCTGTCCCCGGTACTGTTGTTGGTATAGGCTACATTCTGGCCTTCAACAAACCGCCCCTTATTCTCATCGGCACATTATCAATTCTTGTACTGAATTTCGTTTTCAGGTACATCCCTGTAGGAATACAGTCAGGTATTGCCGTACTCAGACAGATAGATCCATCCATCGAAGAGGCAGCCCGCAACCTTGGAGCCGATGGCGTTACGACTTTCCGAAAGATCACCCTTCCCCTCATAGCCCCTGCTTTCTTCTCGGGCCTGGTTTTTGCCTTTGTGCGGGCAATGACGGCAATAAGCGCGGCCATTTTCCTGGTGTCCGCTCATTGGAATCTACTTACAGTCCAGATACTCAGCCAGGTGGGCTCAGGAAGACTTGGAGTTGCTGCCGCCTTCAGCGTTATTCTTGTAGGGATAGTTCTTTTTGCAATTGTAGTTATCAGCAGGCTGGTTCCAGGAAGGGCCGGCGGAATAAGTGCAATCCAGATTCAGGAGGAAATATGAGATGGAACTTCGGATAAAGGGACTTACAAAGACATTTCAGAGTTTTGACCAGGAGGATTCTGGAGTTATAGCCGTTAACAATGTGGACCTGCATGTCGGCGAAGGAGAACTTGTAACTCTCCTCGGTCCGAGCGGTTGCGGTAAAACCACACTGCTGAGAATGATCGCCGGTTTTGAAGATCCGACTTCAGGAGATATTTTCTTTGGGAAAAAACGTGTAAACGACCTGGGACCCAATAAAAGGAATACCACTCTGGTCTTCCAGTCCTATGCCATATTCCCCCATCTTAATGTATATGAAAATATAGCCTTCGGGTTAAGATTGAAAAAACTTCCTCAGAAAACCATCCGTGAAAAGATGGAACTCTCCCTTGAACTTGTGGGACTTAAGGGACTGGAGAACCGTCAGCCAAGCCAGCTTTCCGGCGGACAGCAGCAGAGAGTCGCCCTGGCAAGAGCCATTATAATGGAACCGGAACTTCTTCTTTTCGATGAACCCCTATCCAATCTTGATGCCAAACTTAGGGAACAGATGCGGATCGAAATACGGGCTCTGCAGAAAAGGCTTGGCATAACAAGCGTATATGTGACCCATGATCAGTCGGAGGCTATGAGTATCTCAGACAGGGTCGTTGTAATGAACCGGGGAAAAATAGAACAGACAGGAACTCCGAGAGAACTTTATGCCCGGCCGAGGAACAGTTTTGTGGCAGCCTTCATAGGCAAGGTAAACTTTCTTCAGGGAGAAGCTCTGGAGAACAGTGTGGTCAGAATAAAAAACAAAACTTTTGATCTTGAAGGCAGAATGGACAGATTCCACCCGGGCGATAAGGTACGTATTACCATAAGACCGGAAGCAATAGCCTTATCAGAAGGAGAAGATGGGAAAACCGGGGATTTCACAGCAGAGATAGAAAGGACGACTTTCCTTGGAAATATAGTGGAATACGAGGTCAGATCTGAAGGACTTCCCAACCTTACCATCCACACGACAAATCCTGTAACTGGAAGGATCTTCAACCCCGGAGAACATGTCGGTCTATCTTTTCCGACAGACACCCTTCATCCCCTCGAAGATATCTAAAGGGAAATATAAAAGGCCTCCCCGGTAAAAACCGGCAGGAGGCCTTTTATATTTTAACCGGATTCCAGTCAGGATTATCCTGCTAGAATTTCAGAACCCCTATAGCGTTAAGCAGAATAAGTCCTACGACAAGGGGTGAAACATACTTTACAAGGGGGAACCATATCCGTATATACCAGTTATCGATGGTTCCATTGTTGGTAAGTTCTGCCATTGCTTTATCCCTGCCCCATACCCAGCCAACGAGAATGGCACACATGAAGGCACAGAAGGGAAGGGCCAGATTGGCGCAGAAGTAATCGTAAAGGTCAAAAATGCCCTTTCCGAGGATAGAGACATCTCCCCATATACCAAAACTGAGAGAAACAGGTATGGCAAGGGCAAATACGATTATTCCGTATACCCATGACATCTGCCTGCGGGATACCTCGAAGCTTTCAGTAAAGTAGGATATGGAAACTTCCATGATAGAAATGGATGAGGTAAGGGCAGCAAAGAGCAGGAGAAGGAAGAAAGATGCGGAGAAAAAGGCCCCCATAGGCATTTTACTGAAAACCTGGGGAAGGGTTATAAACACAAGACCGGGTCCACCGCCGGGCTCCATGGAGAAGGCAAATACGGCAGGGAATACTACAAAACCGGCAAGGATAGCTATGAGAGTATCGAAACCAACAACGGTAAGGGTGTTGGTGGTGAGGTTCTCTTTCTTTGACAGGTAGGAACCATAGGTAACCATTCCGGACAATCCCACACTCAGGGAGAAAAAGGCCTGACCAAGGGCTGCTACAACGACTGACCCGTTGATCTTGGAGAAATCAGGTTTAAGGTACCATTTGACACCTTCCATGGCTCCCGGAAGGGTGACAGACCTTACCAGAAGAATGACAAGAAGCACGAACATGGCTGGCATAAGGATCTTGCTCCATTTTTCGATACCTCCAGAGATACCCTTTGCCACAATGAGAAGGGTGAAGATAAGAAAAATGGCCAGGTAAATGATCGGTGATGTAACTAAACCTATGAACCCTCCAAAGAATGCTCCCATCTGATCTGCAGGAACGCTGGTCAACTTACCCAGAGCTGACTGCACGGAGTAATAGATGGTCCATCCGCCTACGACTGCGTAATAGGCGAGAAGGGGAAAGGATGTAAAGACCCCGAGATAACCTATCCACTTGAAGGGTTTACTTATTTTGCCATAACTGGCAACAGCATTTGCCTGACCATGGCGGCCAATGGTGAACTCGACAAGAAGCAGGGTCGCACCCACCAGAAGAACTATTGCAAGGTACAGGAGTACGAAAGCTCCTCCACCATTAGTCCCCGTCATATAGGGGAAGCGCCATATATTTCCCAGACCGATCGCAGAACCAGCTGAGGCCAGAACAAATCCAAAACCGGAAGTGAACTGATCTCTCTTACCCTTATTATCCATTAGTTTCCCTCCTTATCGTGATAAAAAAATGAATATTATAATATCCTGCATTCCACTCTGTTACCTGTTTTTCAGAGCATTCTCCATCCTGTCCATGGCCTTCTCCAGATCTTTCAGGGACATGGCGCAGGATATCCTTACATAACCTTCACCACTCTTTCCGAATGAGATACCGGGTATAACTGCAACCTTAGCCTTCTCGAGAAGCCAGAATGTGAATTCTTCTGAATTCATTCCTGTTCCGCTTATATTGGGGAAGAGATAGAAGGATCCTCCCGGTTTCAGACAGCTGATCCCAGGTATTGCATTAAGACGCCCCAGCGTATAGTCAACCCTCTCCCTGAAGATGTCCCTTCTCTCCATGACCTTTTTCTCCTGTGTTTTCAAGGCATAAAGGGCTGCTTTCTGGGCAAGAGAATTAACTCCAAAAGATTGAACAATGCTCAGGACCTGCATCAGGCTGAGGATCTCACGAGGAGCAATGGCATAACCTATACGCCATCCAGTCATGGCATGGGACTTGGAAAAACCTCCTACAGTCATGGTTCTTTCCTTCATTCCCGGAAGGGTCGCAAAGGGAACATGTTCTCCCTCGAAAAGGATAGACTCATAGATTTCATCAGATACGACAAAGAGATCATGTTTCTTCACCACTGCAGCGATCTTTTCCAGCTCCACGCGGTCAATTACAGCTCCTGTCGGATTACAGGGGGAATTCAGCATGATGGCCCTGGTCCTGGGAGTGATTGCCTTTTCTATATCCTCTGCCATGGGCTTGAAGCCGTTCTCCTCGAAACATGGAACCGTAACCACTCTGCCTCCGTTAT
This sequence comes from Synergistales bacterium, assembly GCA_963666205.1. Classification (GTDB taxonomy): domain Bacteria; phylum Synergistota; class Synergistia; order Synergistales; family JAFGMB01; genus JAENYO01. The sequence continues at coordinate 1,998,381 of OY762654.1, read as the reverse complement.
ATTCAACCTGTTGAAAGTAGGCGACAAAACAAGGTTCAGTCACAATAACCTCATCTCCCGGATCCAGTATGGCCTGGAAAAGAAGAAATGGTGACTGGATGCCTCCTGTGGTGACAAATACCTCATCCGGGACCGATTTCAGTCCGTATTTTTTATCCCACCAGGAACATATTTCCTGCCTCAGATCAAGAAAACCGGGGAGGGGCGGATAATGGGTAAAACCCTCTTTACCAGCCCTTGCAGCAGCATCCACTATGTCGGGTTCAGTATTGAAGTCCGGCTCTCCAATTCCAAGATTCGAGAGATCCTCCACCTGGGCAGCAGCGCGAAAGACCTTGACCATCAGAGAAGGCTGCAGATCTGAAAATCTTTCTGCTATCTTCACAGCCGACATGGCTCTGATCTACCTTGATCCAAGGGCACTCAGCAGGGATTTAAAATCATCCATGTCAAGATCCCTCTTCATCTCTATAGACCTTGCCTTCACCATCTGCAGAAGTTCCTTCTGCTGGTTATCGTCTATTTCCACACCAGCCTTATCCAGCCAGTATTTCAGATTATCCTTACCGCTTTTCTTTCCAAGATAAAGGACAGGCTCCTGCTGACCCGTCAGAGTATAGTGATAGGGCAGCATTATAAGGGGATTGGTTTCCTTTGCATTTACCCAAAGACTTGATGGAAGTCCTGTTTCCCATCCGAATAGACGATCTCCGTCAACTGCTTTAATGGGCCATACCGGGAACCTTGAGTATTCAACCACCATTTCTGAAAGTTCCTTCAGTTTTTCAAGTCTGATCCCGGTTTTCTGACCGTAAAGAGCCTCCAGGGAAAGGGCTACAGCGCCAAGAGGTGCACTTCCTGCCCGTTCGCCTATCCCGTTGACAGTTACATGAGCCACTTCTGCTCCAGCCACAAGGGCGGCAAGAGTAGTTGCGACACCAAGATCGTAATCACTGTGGAAATGTGCCTCTATCGGAAAATCGAATCTCTCCTTGAGTTTTCTTACCATGAAGGCTGCACCTTCCGGAGAGAAAGTTCCGAAGGTATCCACCAGTGCGAGTGAATCGATGTGTCCGCCCTCAGCTACTGCCTGTACAAAGTCAAGAAGATAATTCAATTCTGCTCTCGAGCCATCTGCAGGGAAAAAGGTGACATACATACCCATTTCATGAGCAGCCCGGGTAGCCTCAACACATGCTTCAATGGCCTGTTCCGGGGTCCATTTTTTCCCGTATCTGAGCATCTGCTCGCTTCCGATCATCTCGGCAAGAACCCCATGTACTCCAAGGGATTTTGCCAGTTCCATGTCCTTTACCATATTGCGGGAAAAACAGAATATCTTCGAATCAAGCCCCTCGTCAACGATCGCCTTTATGGCATCTGCATCTTCCTGGGATGCCGCGGGTGTTCCTGCTTCTATCCTGTGAACTCCGACCTCCGACAGTTTCCTGGCAATAGAGACCTTTTCGTCCCTGGTAAAAATGATCCCGGGCTGCTGCTCTCCATCCCTCAGGGTCGTATCAAGAATCTCGATCTTTTCAGCGAAGTTGTAATTACCTGTAACTTCTTCCGTATAATTAGCCGGTGAAACCCACCATTTACCATCTTCTCTGTATCCCATCGAATTACCTCCTGGCAAAATAATTTATTCTGAACTGCTGGTCTTGAGAGTACATGTTCGTTGTATTAACCTGCTATCTTTATCCTGTAATCGGCTACGATAAATTCCTTACCGTCAAAGATAAGGGGATTCAGGTCCATCTCTTCTATTTCGGGATTACTGATAAGAAGACCCTGCATTTTCATTATGAGGTCTTCTAGGTTTTCAAGGTCCACTCCCGGCTTTCCCCTGTATCCTTCCAGGATCCGGTAACACTTCAGGTCTTTCAGCATCTTCCGGGCACTTACCCCGTCGAAGGGAACGTGACCCAGTGACACATCCTTAAATACCTCAACCCCAACTCCACCATAGCCAGCCAGAACGACATGACCAAGGGCCGGGTCACTTTTCGCTCCAAGTATCACCTCCACATTTCCGCAAACCTGTTCCTGTACCAGCACACCCCTTGCCCCGGGAAACTTTGAAAACATTTCGGTTACTACCTTTTTAAGAGAGCCTTTATCGGCAATGTCAAGAATAACCCCCCCGCTATCGGATTTATGAATAATATCGCTGTGATCTATCTTCGCAACTACAGGAAATTTCAAGTCCAGGCCATCAACCTCCTGAGGGGATAACACCAGAATGGATCTTGCTACCTTGAATCCATATGACATGAGCAGGGTCTGGCACTTTTCCGGGGGGAGAAAAGTACCGGCAGTCCCTTTGAAAAGGGACCTGGTATTCTTTAGTTCTCTAGCTGGAACCGCGGAGGGGTAAGCTGCTGCATCTTTTTCCGGTGTTTCTGTCTCTCTCATGAGGTTGAGGACCTGAGCAGTCTGTTCAGGAAAGGGGAAAGAGGGTATCTTACCTTCAAGCATGACATTACGCCCGGCTCTACCCATTTTAGGGCCGAAGAAACAAGTAAGGACAGGAATATCGATATCCTTGAGAGAATCGATCATGGCCTGGGCCACGGAACCTGTCTCTACAGTTACGGGGGGTACCATTATAACTATAAGCGCATCGTATATGCCGCTTTCCGCCATAAGTCCGGAAGCTTTGCCATAATGTTCAGGCGCAGCAGTGGCAACAAGATCAAGGGGATTCGCAGTCGAAGCCTGGGGAAGAATGTCCTTTGCCAGACTGTCTCTCAGTTCATCGGAAAGAACCGGGAGTTCAAAACCCAGATCATGGAGGGCGTCGGCCACAAGGGTACCTGGCCCACCCGCATTGCTTATGATTCCCACCCGGTTGCCTCTCACTTTCGGCATCCGTCCGAGGGCCGAAGCCAGGAGAAAGGCTTCTTCCAGAGTGTTCACCCTGAGAGCCCCTGTCTTCTGGATAAGTGCTTCAGCGATCTGTTCATTTCCGGCCATACTTCCCGTGTGAGACCTTGCGGCGGCGGCACCAGCCTCTGTCCTTCCAGACTTGAGGATAATGACCGGTTTAATTTTATTCACCCTGGAAAGAATCCTTGCAAATCTCGCAGGTTCAGGGATCATTTCAAGATATGCAAGAATGACCTTCGTTCCGGGGTCCAGGGCATAGAGGGGTAAAAGGTCACAGATGTTGAGATCGGGCTGATTTCCCGTGGAAGTGATCATGGAAAATCCGAGACCTAGCTCTTCGGCCCAGTCAAGCATGGCCGCTCCGATGGCCCCACTCTGTGTAATGAGTCCTATGGGACCCCTGGCAGGGATGTTCTGAAGCATATTGGAATGAAGTCTGACCTGCGGGTCGGTATTAAGAAGGCCCATACAGTTGGGACCAAGGAGTCTCATATTGTATCTGTTAATGATCTCCATTATTTCAGATTCAGCTCTGGCCCCTTCTTCTCCCATTTCCCTGAAACCGGCCGTCAGGGTCGCTACTGCCCTTACTCCCTTTTCTCCGCACTCTTTTATGACATCCACAGCGAAACTTGCAGGTACAGTAACAAGGGCCAGGTCTACAGTCTCTTCGATCTCTTTTACACTTCTGTATCCCCTGACCCCCAGAACATCTTCGCCTTTTCGATTTACTGCAAAAACACTTCCATTGAATTCATAGTCAACGATGTTCCTCAGAACAGCATTACCCAGCCCGGGTTTGGCTGAAGCACCAATAACGGCAATACTCCCGGGATTGAGAAGTTTTTCAGTATCCCTCTCATGGAGAGGTTTAAAAGAACTCCAGCTTTCCAATTTAACTCCATCAGGAACAGGATCTCCCTTATAGTGAAGAAGACCATTTTCATCTCTTCCAAAATTTCCAAGTGATATTTCAAGGATCGTTCTGGCCCCTGTAGACCTTGATTGTTCATTCACCAGTTTCAGATATTTACGGAATCTTTCCTTTTCTTCCATACCAGGATCCTGATCGACAGGAACAGGCGGGCTTATAAGGATTATGGGTCCTCCATCCAGCTCATCTGTGGCCAGATGAGAACTGGACCGGAGTTCCTGTGCATTGTCTGCAAGGGCAGCACCAACGCCGTTAGCGCCTGCATATGCCCTTCCTCCATCGCTATCCTTAACAGAAAGATCTGCAGGATGTACATTTATAACCGGCAGACTTCCTGTAATTACCGATGTGGTAGCCCAGACATAACCTGCCAGAAGGATCACATCCGGATCATACTGCTCGAAGAAATCCATTATGCGGTTATCGAACTCAGCTCTCACTTCTCTGTCCCTGAGAGGTTTTTCCCTGTCGGCATAGAACTGCCTTATATCTATTGAAGTGACCGGAATACCTCTTTCTCCTGCTGTTTCAATCGCTTTTGAACCTGGGTTATCCGAAAAAAGGGCTACTACCTCAAAGGTACTGCCTTCAAAGGTCTTTTCAAGTTCCAGTTGAAGATCATGTACTTTCCACAGGGTATTCCCTGACCCGGAGGCGAGGGCTGCAACCCTCATTCTTCCCTTCATTGGATCATATACAGGTCTGATCATTTGAACACTCCTTTTCTTCCTGGATCATCTACTCGTTGTGAGATGACTCCCTTATAGTTCTCTGGTGTTTTTCAAAGGATCTCAGTATTTCATCCTGGTCACCTTTTCTCAAAGCTTCGATAATATCCTCATGCTCTCTTGCCGCGTGAACGATAAGGGGACTCTCTTCGTCAAGATGTTTCTGTTCCAGCATATAAATTCGCTGTAATCTTATGGCACTGCTTACTTCATCGAGATATTCCAGGAGAACTTTGTTGGGGTATACTCCGAATATCTCCATATGGAATTTATCATTCTCCTCAAGAAGCCGGCCGAACTGCCTCGTTTTAGTAAAATGGTGCATATTGCTGTTCATGGCCTCGATCTTCTGGAAGTTTATCTTTGACACGTAGGGAGCGATATGACTGGCAAGGTAGTACCGGATAAGGTGTTTTATCTCCTGGAACTGAAAGAATTCCTCCCCCGATAAAAGAGAAACTCTCCATCCAACCCTGGGCTGAGATTCAACAAGGCCCTGTCTGGCAAGTCTTCCAAGGGCCTCCCTGACAGGAGTCTTGCTCACGTTGAGCTCCCTTGACAACTCATCCACATTCAGTTTCTGACCAGGTGAATAGGAACCCTCCATTATCCTGTTCTCGATATCTCTCATTACAACCTCTGCCATTGTAGGGATCTTTTTCATATCTACCCTCTCCTTTAACATGCACAGTGATTATTCAAAACGTGTTGATGAGGAATTTTTCATTTTTCGGATATCGGATACGATATCCGATATTATATCTCAGTCCGAAAATGGGGTCAACTTGGCGAGAATATAAAACAGAGGGTGTAATACTGGCTGAAAAGATCTGGATAGAATCCAGTAAGAAGGGACCGGCTCTAACTTTATTCCTGTTCCGGTCCCTTCAGGGTAAAATCTGAAATCTTTCTCTTAAGATCGAATCCAGCACCATTAATCCTCCCTTGGATGATAGACAAGTACAGTACATGGGGAATGACGAACCACCTTTGCAGCAACGCTTCCTATAAAGAACCGCTCAACATCGCTAAGGCCTCTGTGACCTATCAGAATTATGTCGTAGCCTTCCTCTGCCTTTTCAACTATCTGGCTATAGGGCACTCCAGAAGCTATCACAAGCTCATAGTCCACTCCATCTGCTCCTTTATCGATCTGCTCCTTGATCATGGACATGAAACGTTCCCTGGAGTCAGCCAGGAATCTTTCATCAAGTTCTGCAAGCCTGTAATCCCAGCTCTGTTCATGTTTGGATATCACATGGAGAAAGTCGATCTTCTCAATACCTTCTTTCCTGGCATATCCAAAAGCATAACTGATAAGAGATCTGCTTATGGCACTGGTATCAATGGGAACTAAAGCTTTTCTCACTTCGTCTCCCTCCTTTCTTTCTTGTTATAGTATTTCATCTATTCATCCTGTTTTAGTGATATCATACTATAAGAAGTTAAATAGTTCCAGCACCTCTTCAACTCAAAAGCTACTTTCAGACATACTTTTTAAAAGACCTGCGCACATATTTTCATCGAACAATAGTAAACACTTTTTTCAGTGGTGTCTTAAGTTCCGGCCACACGTACAGCTCGGTATTTAATATGGTATCGAAGTTACAATAGATGAGCAGTTATGACAGGGAGGAAAAGACATGAAGAGATCTTCAGCTTTAACAGCCATATTCATTGTATTCTTATATGTTTCCGTACCAGCTGCATTATCGGGACAATCTGATCACATAACAGTGGTGGCATCGGAATCCGTAAAAGAACTAATGCGGGAAAAAGGCCCAGATCTCTACATTCGTATGGGTATATACAAGGGTTACTGAGGAGAGGAACAGAGCGCTCTGGTTGAGCGCGACAGAAGGAGAGATAATATAAACTACTTTGCGATAAAGATCGATGAGATGACCCTCTATGTTCCGGATTTTCTTCGTTTTATTAATGACACCATGATCATCGAAAAAACCGAGTCCAGTGGAATCTCTCTTATCATAGCCAGGAACTGGATTCAGCAGAACGTATCTTCAGGGGACTGCAACTGAATAGAGAATCTTTCTCTCACACAGGGATCATCGTTAAAAGGCAGGTGATCATAATATCTTCCCTGCCTGTTAACTTGTCTATTTCGAATCGCTATCCTGACCTGTTTCTACCTGTAACAGAAAACCTTCTTCCCTGAATCCAGCTGCATTATCTGCTGCCCTTTCAAGAAAAATATAGATTAGCTCTTTTTCCTCTTCGGTGAATCCCTTCGATAATACTTCAGTCCATTTTGACCTTGCATCCCATATACGGGGAGCCAGGTCTCTGGCCTTATCAGTAAGATAAAGATGATAGTATCTATGGTCATCTTCATCCCTTTTACGGATCACATATCCTGCCTGGACAAGCTGTTTCACCGCCCTGGCAGTTGTTGTCTTGTCCATCATAAGGGACTCACTCAGCTCATCCTGTGTCATACCCTCCCGACAGAAAAGAGCTGCAAGAAAATTTCTCGGTCCATGCCCTATATCAAGATCAGAAAATTCATGATCAAAATAGCTGTGACCGTACCTGTGGATAACGGACACCATTTTCCCGATAGATTTCGGAGATGTCATTAGGGAAGTCACTCTCCTTCCATGGCAAGTTCAGCCCGTTTCAGGCTTTTCATCTGTGGTATGACTACAAGAACAGTTATGAAGGTTGAAAGGATGTCTGCGATGGGAAAAGCAAGCCATACACCATCAATACCTATGTACTTCGGAAGAAAATACAGGACAGGTATCAGTATCAGGATCTGCCTGGATGTATTGAGGATGAATGACGGGAGTGCCTTCCCTATAGCCTGGAAAAGGGTTCCCCCTATCATCTGAAAACCGATTACACACAAAGCGAAGGTCATTAGCCTCAAAGCATGGGGTCCCATTTCAAGAAGGGCAGGATCATGGGTAAATATGGATATTACCGTCTTGGGGAAAATAAAAAAAACTAAGGCCAGAAGTGATGAAAAGACAGTAGCTATTAAAGCTGATTTCAGTATGACCTCCCTGGCCCTGTGATAGGAACCGGCCCCGTAGCTGTAGCCGAGGATGGGCTGCATTCCCTGTGCTATTCCTATTGCAGGCATAAAGGAGAATATAATGACCCGGTTGTTGACACCGAAGAGAGCAACTGCCATATCCCCCCCATAAAAGGCAGCCAGTTGATTGACCATTCCAAATACGAAACTTGACGCAGCATGCCTGACCAGTGCAGGGAAGCCTATGGCGATGATCTCAACCATAATATCCAGCTGGGGCTTCATATATTTGATGGAAAATTTTAAAAAGCTTTGTCCCGTGGAATAGTAATAGGTAATCCAGCCAATAACAACCAGTCGTGCCATAACTGTTGCAATTGCTGCACCACGAACACCCATATCCAATACAAAGATAAATACCGGATCAAGTATTATGTTAGCAATCGCACCAATAACCATTGAATACATGGCGACCTTTGCCGCTCCTTCTGAACGGATAACATTGTTCATGGACATACAGAATACAATAAGGGGCGTCCCAAGAAAGATCACGCTCATATAGTCGAGAGCATAGGGCAATATGGCCTCGGTGGCGCCGAAGGCCTGAAGGATCGGAACAGTCAGAAACTTACCGACAAAGGCAATGCCCCCCCCAAAGATCAGAATGGCAAGAAGGTTATTCCCAAAGGCCACCTCTGCCCTCTTGTAATTCTTTGCACCCAGGTTTCTTGATATGACTGAGGCTGCACCCATACCCAGCATTGCCCCCGTCCCACCTATTATCATCTGCAGCGGAAAAGAGATGGAGAGCCCTGCTATTCCAAGAGCACCCACACTGTGACCGATATATATGGTGTCAACAAGGTTATAAAGGGCTTGAACCAGCATCCCTACCGTAGCTGGAAGGGAAAGCTTCCATATAAGGCTTGAAACAGGTTCATTCGCAAGCATGTGTTCTCGTTCAGGGTTCAAGGCATATTACTCCCTTTCTCATATAGTTGTATCTACAACTATATACCATAAATTAGTTGTAGATACAACTGATTTCTCTAACAATAATAACTAATGTCGATAGGTATTGACAAATGGCAAATTTCGCGTATATTCTTAATAGCGAACATAATTCATTATTAAGCGGGTGATCCTGGATGCAGGTGCTAAAGGAAGAGATCAGAGAGAAGATAATTCAGGTGGCAAAGGCAAAATTCCTCGAAAGCGGATTTCAGAAAACATCCATGAAAAGTATTGCTGAGGGGGCAGGAATATCTGCACCTACAATCTACTGTTATTTCAGGAATAAGGAAGACCTTTTTATACACCTTGTTGAACCTGTTACAAGTTACTTTGTAGAAAAGAAAAAAACAGTGGAAGAAACAGACCCGGTTGAACTTGCAAAAACCTGGGGAATTGAACAGAGGAAAGCAGAATACGGAACTCACATGAAGTTTATTGGTAACCACAGGGATGAATTTAGACTGCTTTTTGCCTGTGCGGGGGGGTCCTCCCTGGAAAACTATTTCGACCGGCTGGTGGACCAGTATGAAATACTGACAAAAAAAATTATTGAGATACTTAAAAGATCAGAAACACTTACGACTACTGTTTCTGAGTTCTTCATACACAACATGGCCTCATTTTACGTTAGCACTATTCGGGAAGCATCCTTACACCCTGTATCGGAGAAAGAACTTGAAAAATTTGCGCAAGAGTTGGCCCTATTCAGAACATGGGGATGGAAAGGTATTACCGGATCAAATGGAAACGGGAAAGGAAGGACTGCAGAATGAGTTGCATGAGAAGCAAAACAATGGGAAAGAAAATTGAACACAGATCAATACTTGCTTACTGGACAATAACACTTATACATGACAATCCGCTACTTAAGCTGTTGAAAGACCCCTTTTCAAAATTGAGAGCAGCGGGTCTGAAGAAAGGACAGAAAGTTATCGAAGTGGGGTGCGGACCAGGATTTTACACTATCCCGGCTGCGAAGATAGTGGGAAGAACGGGACAGATATATGCCATGGACCTTCACCCGGGATTTATTGAAAGGGTAGAGAAAAAAGCTGAAAAGGCTAAGTTATCCAATATCACTGCCATTGAGGGTAATGCTTCAGAGACTGCATTCCCAGAGAAAAGCATGGATCTGGCCTTTCTCTTTGGCCTGGGACACATATCGGGAGGACTTGAAGACCTTATACTGGAAATGAAAAGGATCATCAGACCGGCAGGAACCGTTGCATTTGAAAAAGGCCATGGAAAATCAGAAAACACTTTAAACCTGTTTAACAGAATGGGCTTTTCCTTCTCAGAACAGCGGGGACGATTAATGATCTTTGAAAGACAAAAATAATTATGCACTCCTTTCAGAGAGTCCAGATTGCAGACAAAGTCCCTTGGAGATACTGTTCCAAGGGACTTTTATATTTTTCTAAATCCTGGCTGAAACAAAATGAGTAGAATTTGAAGAACCATAGGATTTAATCTCCCCCAACCCTGGATCTTTGACCTTCCACTTAGCCAGTTTTTTCAGATTCATACATGTAAAGGTAAGCAGAACCTCCATTTTTATTCTGGCCCTGCCTTTCAACATGGGATATCTCAGACCGTGCCTTTCCCCGACATACGCAAATACCCGTTCTATGGTCTGAGAACGCTGTGCAAAATAGAAAGGAAGGTGTCCTTCCGATTTTAATACTTGTGACTGTGGGGATGGCAGCGTCCTTTCTGGACAATGAAAAAGCCAGGCCCGGATCGAGCTTGGCTTTTTCATAATCTAGCTGGTGTATCTCTTTATCTAAGCTGGGCTGTTACTTCCTTCTTCCTGACAGGAACATAAGGGGCATCAACAAGAACAAGCCAATGGCAGGCAATGCAGAGATGCTGCAGCCACTACTGGTGTCAGATGAAGATGGTTCCACTTCAAAGGCGCCAATGTCATAACCGGCACCCTGGGGCCTTTCTATTCCTCTCTGGTCAGTATTAGGAATATTGCCTGAGTCAGTCCCCTCATCTATGGCAGAACTGCCCCTTCCCAGGGCACAGGTCCATGTTGGACCTCCGTTATCATCCAATGCTTCCAACATTGGATCTGCAGTAATAATATCTGAAATGTTCGTGGCTCCTGTTATCTGATTCTCCACAACACAGAAAGCTATATCCGGACTAGAGAGACTGTTTACGACCTCCACTCCATTGTCCTCCCAGAAAATGCAATTTCTTGCAAAAGGTTCAGACTCTTTACTGTACATGGAAACTCCCGAATTTGCTGTATTGCCAGTCAAAGTACAGTTAGTAATGACAGGGCTGGAAATATAACTATAAATTCCTCCACCATATTCAGCAGAATTCAAGATCAGGGTGCAATTGATTATCTCAACCGTTTTTGCATATTCGTTGTAGATAGCTCCACCTTTTTCAACTCCGATGTTGTTTGTAAATGTACTGCCTTGGATTACCGTGGATACTGTAACGGCAGAGGATGGCTTGAAATCGTTAAACATGCCGCCTCCATAGTCTGCGCTGTTGGTATCAAAGGTGCAATCAGAAACATGAAAAGTGGATTCATAATTGCACATTCCGCCGCCATGATTTGCCGCATGGTTTTCAAAAAATGTACATTTAATCACGGTGGGATCAGATAAATAATTATAGATTCCTCCACCATAATCATTTGCAGTGTTCCCGTTGAAGGTACAGTTCGTCATATCTGGGCTTGAAACTGAGTTATACATTCCACCACCCCTCTGGGTTGCGGTGTTTTCAGAGAAAGTACAAGTGGTTAACTCGGGCAATGATTCGAAATTGTACATACCTCCGCCCTGACCTGCCGTGTTGGAAGAGAAGGTGCAGTTAAGAAATGGTGAGGTGTAAAGATACCAATTACACATCCCGCCTCCAATAGAAGCGCTGTTCGAGTTGAAGGTACAATTACTGACTGTGGGACTGGAACCTGTATCGTTGCCCATCCCACCCCCATAAACGCTCGAGCTGTTTTCAGAGAAGGTGCAGTTGGTAACTATAGGACTGCTATTCCGATTAAGCATTCCGCCGCCAGTAGCATTAATATCGTTAGAAGCAGTGTTAGCAGAGAAGATACAGTTAGTTATAATTGGGTTGGATCGATAGTTGTACATTCCACCACCCATATCTGCACTCCCGCTCACGATGGAAATGCCTGATATGTCCACGGACGCCGTGGTAGCAATATAAAAGACTCTGCATTTTTTGTTTCCGCTGATAACAAGCTTATCCGCTCCAGGACCCTGGATCTTCAAACTCTTATCGCCGCTTATCTCCAGTTCAGACTCCAGGGTTATGGTTTGAGGGTAAGTAGCAAAGTCAAAACTTATTACATCCTCGTAAACATCAGCACTCACAATAGCTGCTCTCAAAGAACCTTCCCCAGAATCATTCGTGTTGGTAACTGCAAAAGTCACAGCATAACCTGCCGTTCCCCAAAAACTGATAAATAAAGCTAACAGAAATACAAGCAATGCTAAAGAAACGGAATACCGGAAATATCTCTTACCGCAATCCTTCATATCAAGTACCTCCCTAAAATTGAATATCAGTTCGTAAAACGGGAAAGCGAAGAAAGAGGGGATCTGCCTTGTTTATGGTGGAAAGATAAGAAAGGTGGAAAATATCAATCAGTTCAGGGAAAAAGACTATTGTCATCTTAGCACCAGTGATTTAAACGTCAAGTTAATTCACCGAATGAAAGGGTAACAGTCTGATATAATGGGTTCTCGAAGCATTATTCTTCCTGGCAGGTTTTGGATACTGATTCGATCATTTTATGGAACTCTCCAAGGACCATTAAAAAAGCCAGGCCCGGATCGAGCTTGGCTTTTTTATAATCTAGCTGGTGTATCTCTTTATCTAAGCTGGGCTGTTACTTCCTTCTTCCTGACAGGAACATAAGGGGCATCAACAAGAACAAGCCAATGGCAGGCAATGCAGAGATGCTGCAGCCCCCTCCACCGACACCTCCATTATTATCATCGTCATCACCGCCTGGTTGAAAATCAGCACTGAGTACATGGTCAGAAGAGACACTCTGGAAGGTGTAACAGCAGTTTAATTCATCATAAGAAACGGGATTCCCGTCGACATAGACTCCAGATATACCATAATCCGATTCCGGATAGATGTAAAAGTCCATGTTCGCACCTTCAAAAACATCTGCTGATTCAGGAAGAATGCAGCCTCCGCTATTGCAGGTGGTGGTAAGGGCGTAACATTTCAATTCATAGGCACCGATATCAAAACTGGCACATTGAGGCCTATCTACTCCTCGCTGATCTGTTGAAAGAAAATGGATTGTTAAGCCTTGATCTATAGCTGAACTTCCAGGCATAAGAGCACAAGTCTGCGTTTGACCTCCGTTATCAGCCAATGGACCAAGTTTGGGATCTGACGAATAGATCGGACCTGAAAGTGTAATTGGTCCTCTAACATCCCAGTTCTCCACAATACAGTAACTGAGATCTGAAACACATCCATTAGCGTTAAATATCTCGCCCCAGTCAGCCCAAAAGATGCAGTTCTTCAACGTAGGGCTGGAACAGTTTGTGTTGTACATTCCGCCGCCATACGATGCAAAGTTCGAAGAGAAAGTACAGTTCGTCACGGTAGGGTTGGAACTTTCGTTGTACATCCCGCCGCCTAGACTAAACTCTCCAGTGCTGTTCTTACTGAAGGTGCAGTTCGTCACAGCAGGATGAGACTCATCGTTGTACATTCCGCCGCCAGCAAGCCCTCCTCCGTTCGAAGAGAAAGTACAGTTCGTAACGGTGGGACTGGATCGATAGTTGTACATTCCGCCACCATCACCTTTATTGTCACTGAAAGTACAGTTCGTTACGGTAGGGCTGGAATGGTCGTTGTACATCCCTCCGCCACCAGGAGCACTGTTCATGGTAAATATGCAGTTTGTCACGGTAGGGCTGGAACTTTCGTTGTATATTCCGCCGCCATCATTAGATTCTCCGTTGCCACTGAAGGTGCAGTTCGTCACAGTAAGATAGGGATTGATGTTGTATATTCCGCCGCCCTTACCACGACCTCTAACGATGGAAATACCTGATATGGTAACGGGTTCCTGCAAACAAGCAATGTCAAAGACCCTGAATTCGTCATTGCCACTTACTTCAAGCAGATGCGCTCCAGGTCCCTGGATTGTGATTCCATGAACGATTCTAAGCTGTTGGCCTAATGTAATTGTTGCCGGGTATTCAAGGTCAAAGGTTATTACATCCTGGCTTGTTCCATTTTGGATAGCGTAACGCAGTGAACCTGTATCCGATACATCATCAGTGGTTGAAGTAACCATAAAGGTTTCAGCATAAACCGCTGTCACTATACCCGTAAAAGAAATAAATGCGAACAACACAAATACAAACAACATACAGACCGTAGAACGTCGAAAAGAAACTGAGCTGCAACTGCTCTTCATATAAAAGACCTCCATAAAAAGAAATATAGTGATGAAAAAACACAGGCTAAAAGGAAAAGTGATCTTTGTGTGATGGCAAATAAGAAGGAACGGAAAAATATGCAGGGTTAATCGGAAAAGACTTTTTCATGTTAGCACTATGAATCTATTGGTCAAGTTAATTCACCAAATGAAATGAGAAGCAGTCTTTTGTCATGTTCGAGGGATTTTGAAAGGTTTTGGATACTGATCCGATCATTTTATGGAACAAGGTAAATACCAATGAAAAAAGCCAGGCCCGGAATTCAGGCCCCTTAAAGAAGACTATATTGACTTGGGATATCAAACGTTTCCTGCTGAGAAGGAACATAGGTGCCAGTAGCAGGATCAATGAAGCTACGAAGGCACCAGTGTCACACCCGCCCCGCTTGACCTCGAACAGCAGAAAGCAATACCTCTCCGGCAGCTCCTTGTTCACCTCGATAAAACAAACAATCTCCTGTATCCTGTTCAGTTGGTCTCAGTATTTATTCTCCTTATCGACACATCTGACGCTGCTCCTTCAAGAATTGGAAACATAACGTTGCCATCAATGGTGGCGATGGAGCTCAGCTGAATGCCCGTCCGAGTACAGGACATGGTCAGCTGCCATTAGTCACTTTCCTTTGGTTTGGAATGACTTCGGTGACAGCACCTTCCTTCTTGAACATATCCTTGCGATTCCACCAAACGATAACAGCAGCAGCAATGACCAGCAGGTATGTGTCGTAGGGTTGAGCATCCGGAAAGATGGGGTTCATCAACTGGAAGTGGAAGAACGCCGACAGCAGAATACTGCCGCGCGACCTATTGAACAATGCAGTTGCAACAATGCTTATCGCCAGACACCCGGCAAAGAACGCCGCGAATGACCATTCGCTTTGCTGGGTCCCGCTCAAGAGGAAAGCAGGAAAATGCCATAGCCCCCAGATGACTCCAAGAACGAGCCCGGCCCAGACCGGAGCCAACTTCCTCTGCAAAAGTGGAAGAGCAAGCCCCCGCCAGCCGAATTCTTCGATCGGGCCCTTGATCGCTGCGAGTGCCAAAGCTGCGAGCAAATTATGAAAAGACATAAATGGAAACGGTTCCGTAAAGAGATTTCCTCTCATAAGAGAACCGACGATAAAGATCAGTGGAACTCCGATAATCAGAAATGCATACCAGGCTGAGCTGCAGCGCCATAGCAATACCCGTACGAGGAAGCGCTTCAGTCCTGTGACACCACCGGTACGGGCAACAATAATGAACGCCGCAATAGCAGGAGCATACACGGCCAAGAAGAAGAGGGGATGGTTGCCTGTGAGTTGCCCAAACACTGATGCCATCCCCTCCGGGAGAAAAATGTACAAAGCGAGGATACCCCAAGCCAAGCCGAAGGAAATAATGAGAAATGGCACAAATGAACGGAACGATATTCGGAATGCTTCACGCTCTGATGTGGTTGGCGACATGCTCTTACTCTCCCCTTTACGGCTTCACGAATTTAATCACGGCTTCACGGGAGTATACATCGAACTGCTCAACCTTGCGAGGCTCCTCTACTCCCATTTCATACAGGACAGATCCAACGATACCTTCACACCTTTTTTGCTTATAGCTGGCAAAATCTTTGCGGAATAGATAGGTTGGCGTCCTCCCGATTTTAACACTTGTGACTGATGGCATGGTAGACCTCCTTTCTGGGCATGAAAAAAGCCAGGCCTGAAAATGGACTTGGCTGATATTTGAATATAATAGATTTCTCGTATTTCTTCTGGAACACTTTTCGGGTAGCAGGTCAGTAGACCTCCTTTCTGGGCATTAATAAAGCCAGGCCCGGAAATGGACCTGGCTTTATTATACTCTGTCTGGTGTATCGCTTTATCTAAGATTTACTGTTACTTTCTAGTCCCTGAAAGGAACATGAGCGGTACAAGCAGGAGAAAAGCGATGGCTGAAAATGCAGAGATGTTACAACCTCCGCTGCCATCGTCATCGTCGTCATCATCAACCGTACCGGAAATATATTCATAGGCTCCCATATCCACTGCGTCCCCATAGATCCTTGCATTGCCATCGAGGTCGAACTCTGGCAAGGAGCGTGCGTTATTATCTCCCATGTCTATCACCGGGGAAACGCTCTGAAGACGATAATCCGTTGGGGATACAAACAATGGGTCTTCGTTAATGTTGTCATTTCCCAACATTTCACTGTCCTCAGACAGGTCATGGGAAATGACAGAGATATCGTTATTGGAAATATTAAAGGAATAACTGTTGATCTTACGTTCGTCTTTGAGATACACATCAGCACCAGCATCAGCACTGTTACCCCAGATAATATTATTAGTAAAGGAATAGACGGTATCCGGGTCTCCGCAGCGAACATAAACACCGCCGCCATAATTGTCCCCGGACACTACATTGCCGGTGATCGTGTTATTGATTATGTCAGCAGAGGTCAGTTTTTCAGGAGAATACGCATCTGAAGATAAGTAAAATCCCGCACCATCTCTGCTAGAGCTATTATGAGAGAAAAGACAGTTCTGAACTAAAACAAAACCGTTCTCGCAGGACAGGTATGCCCCTCCCCCACGGGTTTCTGCGATATTATCTTCAAACCTGCTATTGGTGATCAGAACACCTTCACCATAGTTTGATACCCAGAGGGCCCCTGCTTCGTAACTGTATGTCCTGTTACCTGTAAAATCACAGGAATCTACCTCTATGTAACCTGTACTTCCTGATATGCTGAGGAATGCTGCCCCCGTGTTGCGGTAAGATTCGTTACTGGAAAATACGGTATCGAACAAAGTTATATTTCCTTCTTCGGTACGCACATCCAGGGCCCCTGATGAATTATCCACGGAACTGTTACTGTTAAAAACGGTACCTGTTATAGTGACATCCCCTGATCCAACCTCGATGTTTGCAGCACCTCCTCTGCGTTCAGAAGAATTGCCAGAGAAGCTGTTTTCCTGAAGGGTTACGTTGCCAGTATCGGCTATATAGGCATAGATTGCTCCACCTTCATTATCAGATTCGTTATCCTTAAAAGAACATTCAATAATATTAATATTCCCGGAATTGATCTCAATATAGGCACCGCAACCGCTCATTGTGTTTTTCCCGTTCTGGATGGTGAGGCCCTGAAGGGTGATTTCGGTCAGATATGGACTTTCATTAAGAATAAGGAAGATGTTGTCGGATCCTTCCCCGTTAAGGATCACCTCTCCATTGCCTCTGATGGTCAAACTGTCTTCACTAGTCACTTTCGGATCATAGGTAAAAGTGCCTCCATTGGAACTGACCAGATATGTCCCCGCTTGGAGGGTAATAGTGTCACCCTCTCCGTTGGACTGCGCTGTATCAAGGGCATCCTGGAAACTTTCCTCTGTAGAAATATTGAATTCGGCTGCATAACCGTAACCGGAACAGATCAACATAAACATCACCACGAAAAGGACAAAGAAGCTTTTTTTCACTGATATCTCTCCCTTCAATTCAAGTTTGAAGTTAATGATTATTATTGCAAATCATTCATGCAAATAACTCTTATTGATAATGTTCAAATGGAATCTGACGTAACTTCATCAACAGAAAATCCAAAGAGTTTCTCAACATGCAGGCAGGCATAGCAGGAAGGTAAGAAAACCATGTTTTCTGATAACTATTTCACTCCTTTTCATAAAACGAAATCATCAACTGGGAAATATAACATTTGAAAAAAGAATACCTGGATTGATCATTCAAGATGATAACATGAATGACCAGGGTATTCATTATAGGAAAAAGGATATTTATCAAACTCTCTCTGGATACTGATCCACCCGTTTTCTGGAACTTATTACCCAGAGCTGACAAGCAAGCTTTCGTTGATTCATAAAAAAACAGTCAAAAGAATGTTTTCTGTTGACTGCTCGTTATCATATGGTGGAGGCGCGGAGAGCTTCCACTATTTCAGCTCACGTATTCCAGGTCAGAGGACAGTTTATTGAATGTCCCTATTCTCTTTTACCGAACTAAAGTGACTTTATCTCCATCTCTAAGAGTGCTTCCACCGGAGACCACGACAAGGTCTCCCATTTTAAGCCCTTCAAGGATCTCATAATGGATATCGTTCTCTATACCGATGCTTACGGGAACCTTCACCGCAGAATCTTCCCTGACTATAAATACAAAACTTTCCCCGTCTTTTTCGAAGAGGGCCTCCTTTGGAATGACCAAAGCATTTTCGGATTCCTTCTCAATTATGTAAACCTCCGCAAACATTCCTGGCTTCAGTTCATCCTTATCGTTTACTAGGGTTACTTCTACCGTAGTGGTCCTCGTTGAGGCATCAACGGAAGGTGAAATGGTTTCAATATTTCCAGAGAAATTACCTTCAGGAAGGCTGCTCACGCTCACAAGAGCCTTCATACCCTTCCTGAAACGGACAGCCCTTCCAGAAGGAGCCTTGATGACTGCCTTCAGTCTTTCAGTCACACCTATCTTTGCAATAGCAATGGAGGGACTGATCATTTCTCCGACTGTATGGGAGTAATCGTCCATTACCCTCCCATCGATAGGACTTTTCACAAAATATTCAGAGAGGTTTACCTCATGCTTTGCCAGTTCTGCCCGGTACTGCTGGATAGACGCTTTCTGCAGATCTATATCGGCAAGGGCCTGAAGGTAGGAAGTTTCTTTTGACTCCAGCTGCTGTGAGGTGGCATATCCCTCCTTGACAAGCTTCTGATACCGATCCCTTTCGTTTTTAGCGTTGGCGAAACTGGCTCTGGAACTGGCCAGCCTGGCCTCAGCCACGGCAATCTGTGCTTTGATGGAGTTTATCTGGGCATTGACATCCCGGTGATCGAGCTCAGCAATTACCAGCCCCTTTTTAACCAGATCTCCTTCCCTGGCAGAAAACTTCTCCAATCTTCCCGTTACCCTGGGATAAATGATGACCTCTTCCATCGTTTCCAGGGTACTGCTTTCCCGATATCCCCTGTAAAGGACTGGTATCCTTGCAACCTCAACCACTTCTACCCTTGCCGGGGGAAGTCCCGGTGACGTTCTTTTCTCAGGAGTCTGGGCCGTCAGCACATGATCTGTTCCAAGCAGAAACACTCCGATAGTAACGAAGATAAAGAATATCTTAAAAAACCTTTTGTTCAACTGATTCACTCCCCGGTTATATCCCTGTCAAGGGAATAGCTTATTAGGGTACCTTCTGCCCTTCGAAGGTTGGCCAGGGCCAGATTGTAGTCCCTCACTGATAGAGAATAAAGTCTCCGGGCATCGGTGAGTTCAGCCCGGGCATTAAGTACATCAAGCTGAATGCCTACTCCCTCCCGATAACCCACCTCCGCAAGACGGAGAGATTCCGTAGCAAGTTCCAGGTTCTTTATTGCATCTGCTACTGAGTTAGCTAAAGTATCAAGAGCGAGGTATGCATTTGCGATCTCTGCCTTGACTGATTCTTCCAGAGTGACGACAGATTCCCTGGCCTGTTCAAGGATAGCTTCTTCCTGGATAACCTTACCTCTGGTAATACCGCTGTCAAAGATGGGGAAATTGACATTGATCTTTGCAGACCATGTATCTTGTTCGCCATTGGAACTGCCCTTTGCCGGATCACTGTATTCCCAGACTGCAGAAAGGTTGACATTTGGTTTCAGGCTGCTTCCAGCTATGGTTATATCCTGTTCCTGGACCTTGACCTGGTCTCTCAGACCTGCAAGATCCGGCCGGTTCTCAAGAGCATTTTTCAGAGAATCACGGGGATTACCTGAAAAAGATTTGTACTCAAGACTTCCTTCAATGGATGAAAATCTTTCTTCTGATGACCTGAGGATCTCAAAGAGGTTCACCCGTGAAATCTGAAGATTGTTCCTGGCTGTTACCAGGTCTTTCCTGCTTGTTACAAGAAGTTTTTCGGCCCTGGTGACTTCAAGGCCTGTAACAAGGCCAACTTCAAATCTCTTTTCCAGTTCGCGGTAATAATTCTCGGCGTAGGATAGGGCATCCTCTGCAGTATCCACATTCTCCCGAATGAGAAGAACATTGTAAAACCGTTTATAAACCTCGTATATTATCCTTTCTTCCGTATCCGCAACCCTGTTGTCAGCTATTCCTACGGCGAGTTCAGCCTGGGTCCTGTAGGCCCTCAGCTTACCACCCTGATAGATGGACTGGCTCATGGTTACATTTGCTTCATAAGTATCAGTTTCCGAGGTGGGAGAAGTCTCTTCTTCTACAGTATAGCTACCCCCAAGACTTATGGATGGAAGAAAGGCTCCCTTTGCCACCGACATGGCTCCAGCCGCTTTAACCTGTTCCTGTCTCGCTGACAGGATCTCGGGATTCTGATCAAGGGCAACCTCTATCGCCTTTTGAAGAGTAAGCACTTCACCAGCTGAAACTCCAGCAGCAAAAAATAACGTAACTGAAAGAGTAAAGATTATGAGCAGTGAAATTTTTCTCATTGATTTCCTCCAGAATACTCCAGATCCTGTCCGGACCCTGCCGGTTCACTTTTTTTTCTCTCTTTATCCATTGCTCTCCGTTTTCCTGAACCGAAAACAAGATCTCCCGCCTTCTCCTTCATATCATCAATTATCAGATAGACCGTAGGAATTACGAGAAGGGTCAGTATAGTCGAAGTCAGAAGACCTCCTATAACTGCTATTGACATGGGCTGCCTTACCTCGGATCCTTCACTCAGGCCAAGGGCAATAGGAAGAGCGCCAACCATAGTGGAAATGGCTGTCATCAGTATGGGCCTCAATCTCAAGGGGCCGGCCCGGAGGACGGCAGTTACCTTATCTACTCCCTGGGCCCTCTGCTGGTTGGTGAAATCAACAAGGAGTATGGCATTATTGACTACTATACCCACTAGCAGGATGATCCCCATAAGGCTCATGACATCTATTTCCTTTCCTGTAACCAGAAGCATTCCGAAAACTCCCACCGTCATCAGGGGGAGTGAGAACATGACCGTAAGGGGATGAAGGAATGACTCAAACTGGACTGCCATAACCATGTAGACCAGAACAACAGCTATCATTATGGCATTCAGGAGATAACCGAAATTAGTAGCCATGTGCTTCGACCTTCCGGTGACCTGGGCTGTTACACTTCCATCCGCAGGCCTGTTCCTTTCAAAACTCTGTCTGACCAGTGCCATGGCCTCTCCCATGGAAACATCGACGTTACTTGCGGAAATTGTCAATGCTCTCTGACGGTTATAACGGTTTATCTGGTTCGGTCCCGTTCCTGTTTCAACATTTATTATCCCCGGAATACGAAGGATCTCGCCACTTCCGTTACGAATAGCGATATTGTCGATATCGGCGGGGGATCTTCTGAAATCGCCTGCCGCACGAAGTCTTATATCGTAGCGATAGCCTCCATCCTTGAATACTCCTGCATTAACACCGCCGAAATAAGCCTGGACTTCTTCGGAAAGGCTCTTGATGTTGATGTTCATGTCATCTGCCATTGCGCGGTTTATGGTCATATTAAGGCGTGGTTTTTTCAGCCGTATATTTGTATCTATATCGGCAAGCCTGGCATCTCCCGCAAGATCAGCCTTCATCTTTTCCGCTACCTCGAACAGTTTTTCCATATCCGGCCCCAGAAGAGTCAGGCTTGCACCTACTCCTCCATGATGACCAAGGGTCACCTTTACATCCCTGAAGATCGAGAGTTCACGTCTTACCTTCTTCATAACCTCGAACATGGAGATCCTTTCCTTCCTGGGAATGAGGTATACGTTCATGTCACCCTTGTAGACCTCTCCGCCAGTTCCAGAACCCACCGTCGAATATGTGTAATCAACTTCCGGGACTGCCCTTACAATTTCCCCCATCTGCTGCATTACCCTCTCGGTCTTCCAAAGGGAGGACCCCATGGGCAGCTCAATATCCAGAGTAAAATCCCCCTGGTCTTCCGTGGGAAAGAAACCCTGCCCCAACTGGCCTGCCAGGAACATACCCCCTGCAAAAAATGCTATGGCAATGACCATAACGACCATTCTGTGATGAACAGCAAAATGCAGGGCAGAACTATAAGCTCTCTCAAGGCCCTTGAAGAATCTTTCAATAACCCTGCCGATGGGACCGGGATGATCATGCTGCAGAAGTCTGGAGCATAGAAAGGGGGTAAGGGTAAGTGAAAGTACAAGGGAAATAACGATGGTGGTAACTACGGTAACGCCAAAGGCAAAGAAAAATCTGCCTATGATTCCTTCCATGGTAGCAACCGGGCCGAAAACGGCAATTGTTGTAGCAGCTCCAGCCAGGACGGCAAATCCGACCTCGGAGGTACCTATGGAGGCTGCGTTGAAGGGTTTTTCCCCAAGTTCCTGATGCCTGTGAACATTCTCAAGAACAACAGTGGTAGCATCAACGACCATCCCGACTGCCAGGGAAAGTCCCATCATTGTCATATTGTTGATGGTTATACCACTGAAGCGAAGGACGATGAGACTGCCGAGAAGACAGGCTGGAATTGTAATGACAGTAACAAAGGTGGCTCTCATGGTCCGAAGGAAAAGCAGCATGACCAGAGAACAGAGTACAATACCAACAATGATGTCTATACCTACACCCTTCATGGAAGCCTTTACAAAGGTGGCAGAATTGGAGAGGATCTTCATATCCAGACCGCGGGGAAGTTCCTTTCGAAGTTCCTCCACTGCTTTGACAAGTTCTCCCCCAAGCTGTACCTCATTGATTCCTCTCTGTTTCCTGATCTTGAGGATTATTACAGGCTTGCCGTTGAATGTCGCTATGGATCGCTGATCTTCATAGCCATCTTCCACAGAACCCACATCTGAAAGGCGTACAATAGCTCCACCTCTTGTGGTAATGGGCAGAGAACTGAGCTCCTTCACCGAGGAATATTCTCCCTCCAGGCGGATAGTCAGTTCGCTTTCCTCAGTCTCAACTCTTCCAGCAGGAAGTTCTATATGTTTCTGGGATATGGCATCCTTTACATCATCCACCAGAAGACCCCGGGCCTCCAGCATGGCCGGATCAAGCCAGACCCGGATCTCTCTTTCCCTGAGACCTGAGGTGCTGACACTTCCGACTCCCTCAACAGTCTGAAGTTTAAGAGTTGCCACCTTGTCGGCAAAATGGGATATCTCGGAATAAGGAGCTTCTCCGAATATGGCAATGGCAAAAACAGACCTGTCACTGGTGGAGAATTTCTGAACTATGGGATCATCGGCTTCATCTGGAAGACGCCTGCTTGCACGGTTGACCTTATCCCGGACATCAGCTGCAGCAGCATCTATATCACGATCCAGTTCGAACTCCACCCTTATGACGGAAAGACCGTCATAACTGGTAGAGCTTATATTCTCGATACCGGAAATGGTATTGAGCTGTTCTTCAATAATATCTGTAACGTCATTATCCATTACGGAAGGACTGGCTCCGGTCATGGTAGTGGACACTGAGACTATGGGAAAGTCAATGTTCGGCATTCTTTCCATTCCCATCCTTGTTATGGAAATAACGCCGAAAACTATGAGCGCTATCAGTCCGATAAGGACCGTAACCGGCCTTTTGAGAGCAGTGTTTGTCAGTTTCATTGGTTATCCTTCCTTATCAGTCCCTCTCCAAGAAGAGAGATCACAAAATCAGTCATGACATCAGTAGAAAGATCCAGCTGGCCACTGGCCCACTGGCGAGATATTCCCATAAGAATTGAATTAAGGACTGCAACCATAGCTACGGGATCTACTGCCCTGAATTCTCCTCTTTCTATCCCTCTAGTAAACAGATCACGGGTCATCCGTTCAACCCTGGAAAAAGGATGGTTGGAACTGAACATTCTCTCTCTCAATTCCGGCTCCTCCTGAAAGGCCTGAATAAAAGCCGTAACCATGTGGGCATTTTGTCTTCGACCCCTCAGTTCGTGGCTGATGATCTCCTTAAGGGCATCTACAGAAGTTTCGTTACCTTCGATTATCTGGTTTATACGATCCTCAACTTCCTGTGCCAGACTGGTCATAACAAACCAGACAAGATCCTTCTTGTCTCTGAAATAGTTATAGACTGTTCCCTTGGAAACACCTGCACTTTCAGCGACCCTCTCCATGGTAAGACCAGGCCAGCCATGATCGGATATAACTGAAGCTGAAGCCCTGTAGAGGGCCTCTTTCATCATTTCTTCTATCATTTCTTTCTTTTTTTCGCTGAGCCTGGGCATAGAAGCCCTCCTTAATACGGGAAAACAAGAGTGTATTCATTCAATTGACCAGAGGGTCATTTTTTCAAACTCTAATTGTATTACCTTGATAAAGCTTTTTGCAATAGTAAAGTGTAAAGAATTGTTAAGACTGAAAGAAATGGGTAACTCTCAATTAAGGGGTAACAGACCTTGATTTTACCCGTATGTATACTATTATTCTCTTTTCATCGAGATATTCGGTTTCTGAATGATACAGCAATAAAAATCGCCTTTTACATTTAAGGGGGTGATGCTGATCCGGCATTTCAGTAAACATAAAAAATGCCAGGCTAAATACAGCCAGGCATTGCTTTTATACAATAATTATTATCCTGTTTTTTGTTCGGGGTTTAATCGAAAATCTCTAGTCCGGCAAATGGTCCCGGATATTGTCGAGATGTTCCTCGATCTTCGCTATTACCTTGTTCAGGGTTTTCTCTATGGAATCGGCACTGTTCCTGATCGTGTTGGCCTTTATGTAGATATCCGAGGCATTTTTCATAGCAAGGGTTATGTTCTCCATTTCACCCCGGATATATTCGGTATCAATAGCTTCCTCTTCCTCTTCTCGCGCCCTTGTAACGATAAGGGTCCTGGCGATCTTGTAGGCAGCCTCGAGGAAAAGGAGAGTTTCATTCCTCTCAAGTTTTTCCTCGTCAACAGTAACGATAAAATCATTTCCTGTTCTATGGAAGTCTCCAGCCTCAACGGGTTCACAACCCTTACAGAATATAAATATCCCAATTTCGGCGCCACGGTTTCTCTTTGCACGATCAAGCTCTTCCAGGGTTTTCTTCATATTGTAATTGGTGGCCTTTTTCGCCTCGAAGACGACCTTCTTACCGGGAGCCCTGCTGGTCTCTCCAAGGGTTACGGTATAATCACCCACTTTTTCATAAGCAACAAGACCCTTGGCACCAGCACAGTTTTCAGATATATCCTCCATAGAACCAGCAGTCCGGGCAAGATATTCGTAGAGAGAATCTTCAAATTCCCGTCCTTTACTGGTCCCTTTGATCGCTTCTTCGGCCCGGCCTTTCTCTTTTTCCAGGATCCCCCTGATCTCGGAATAATGTTCGACGGTTATCTTCTGGAGCTTTTCTATCTCCTCCCGCACGGATCTTTTCAGTCTGCTGAGGGCACTTGTTTCATCATCGAGAGAAAAGGACGAAAGGATCTGGCTGGAACTGCCCTTGAGGATCTCTTCGACCGCCTTTTCCACCTGGCTTATAAGTCCTTCCCTGTTGTTGGGGTCCATCTGACGGCCAATAAAGCTGTTTGGACCCACCTGGCCTTCCATGATATTCACAAGCCTGCCCTTCTCGGAACTGAAATATGCATCAAGTATGCGGGAGATCTGGCCGTTCTCCCCGAAATGCCTCTCTATAAACGCCGGGACAGAACCGCCCTCGGTCTTGAAATACTGCTCCAACCTGACTTTCAGTTCGTCCTTGAAGGCATCCACATTCTCCCTGATATCCCCTTCCACTTCCCTGAACTTTTCCTCGACTATTCTTGTATCCAGGGAAGGAGAAGCAGACTGTATGGCTATCACTCCAACCTTCAGGGCCTCAAGGGCCTTCTGTTCCCGGACATCCTCCGGAAATTGAAGAAGAAATTCCTGGATTAAAGGATCGGATATTTCAAGGGAAAGAATTAATGCATCTTTATGGCTGTTCATAGGGACACCCCGTTTTCTGTCTGGAATCTTTCACTGAGTAAAATCTGCTTCCAGTTAATTGTAACTCAAGAAGCCTTGCCTGGAAGACAAAAAAGTCAGGTATGATACCTGACTTTTTTGTCTTCCCTTTAAATGCTCTATCTAAAACAGATCCATAAGGATACAGTATAAATGGTTATATTTTGCCCGCAAGGATTCATAACTTCTTCCCAGCTCCGGTTCCGGTTCGATTAATTTCTGCTCTGTTATTTCCGATATAACTTACACAGATTCCATATCAGAAGATCCTGGAAGTAACTATTCAGAAATCGCTTTCTTGAGCCCTGTAACAAAAGAACTGATCTCAGGTATCAACCTGTCTGTATTTCCAAACTTTTCTACGATTTTTACAAGGGCACTTCCCACTACAACTCCGTCTGCAACAGAAGCAGCCCGGGCTGCCTTTTCGGGTCCATCAATTCCGAAACCCAATGCAAGGGGAACCTTCACATATTTCCTTACACGGCCCATATACTCCTCAATGCCTGCTGCAGGACCTCGATTATCTCCAGTAATACCCAGAAGGGAAACACAGTAGACAAATCCTGAACAGTTCCTCCCTATTTCTTCAAGCCTTTCCTCCCGGCTATTCGGTGCAACCATGAGGATACCGGCCATTTCTTTTTCTTTAAGCTTCGCATAGAACTCTTCATCCTCATCGAAGGGCAGATCCGGGATTATCAATCCGGATACTCCGGCCTCGAAGGCATCATTAATAAACTTATCCCTGCCATAGCACATTACCGGGTTGTAATACCCCATAAGGAACAAGGGGGCTTTAATAGAACCCTTCAGTCCGGATATCATGGTGAGGATCCCTTCTGGACCTGTGCCTTTTTTCAGGGCCCTCTGACCTGCAGCCTGAATAACCGGTCCATCAGCCTGGGGATCGGAGAAGGGCATCCCTACTTCTATAATATCCGCTCCGGCTTCATCTATTGCATGAATTATCCGGGCTGTTGTATCAAGATCCGGGTCTCCTGCTGTAACAAAGGTAATGAGGACTTTGCCGCTGTCAAATATCTGCTGGATCTTCTCCATTATCCTTCCCTCCTTTCCATGAAACTATTTATTGAATACATATCCTTGTCCCCTCTTCCTGAAAGGTTGACCACCAACAGGGAATCAGCCGAAAGAGAGGGTGCCAGTTTTGCCGCATGGGCAAGGGCGTGGGAACTTTCCAGCGCCGGGATTATACCTTCCAGCCTGGAGAGGAGAAAGAATGCTTCAACTGCTTCCTCATCCGTAACAGAAACATATTCGATCCTTCCTGTTTCCATGAAATAACTGTGCTGGGGACCCACACCCGGGTAATCCAGGCCGGCAGATAAGGAATAGGCAGGGATAACCTGTCCATAATCATCCTGGAGGAGATAAGACCTGCTTCCATGGAGTACACCAAGGGAACCTGCTGTAAGAGTGGCAGCGTGTTCTCCAGTTTCCACGCCTTTGCCGGCAGCCTCTACACCTGTCATTTTCACCTGATCTTCTTCAACGAAGGGATAAAAGAGGCCTATGGCATTACTTCCTCCTCCCACACAGGCCAGGAGGTGATCTGGCAGCCTTCCTTCCATCTCCAGTATCTGTTCACGGACCTCGTCACCTATCACCCTCTGGAAATCCCTTACCATGGAAGGATAGGGATGGGGACCAACAGCGGAACCAATAATGTAATACGTGGTATCGGCATTGGTAACCCAGTCTCTTATGGCTTCATTGGTAGCATCCTTGAGGGTCTGACTGCCCGATGTTACCGGTATGACCTCGGCCCCGAGTATCCTCATCTTCTCCACGTTCAGAGCCTGGCGTTCCATGTCCTCCACTCCCATGAAAACATGACACTCAAGACCGAATTTTGCTGCTGCAGTAGCAGATGCCACTCCATGCTGACCCGCGCCTGTCTCAGCAATTATCCTTTTCTTACCCATTCTCGAGGCCAGAAGGGCCTGACCCAGGGCATTGTTTATCTTGTGAGCCCCGGTGTGATTAAGATCCTCTCTTTTTAGATAGACCTTTGCTCCTCCGAACTCTTCAGTAAGTCTTTCTGAAAAATACAGGGGAGTAGGTCTTCCACTGTATTTAGATAAAAGATGCTTCAGTTCGGTATTAAAATCTCTGTCCCGGCTGTACTTAAGATAAGCCTCCTCGAGGTCGTCCAGTACAGGAATCAATGTTTCCGGTACATACCTGCCTCCGAATTGGCCAAAATAACCTTTACGCGTCATATCATGTTCCTCCAATCTTTAAATAACTACCTGAAATCTGGGCGTTATCAGGATCTGATGGACCCCAGGAAATTACGTATGACAATATCGGGCTCGTCTGATCTCATGAGAGTCTCTCCCACCAGGACGCCCTTTATTCCGGTAGAGGCCAGACCCGCAACCTGTTCTGCAGTTCTTATGCCGCTTTCAGAAATGAAAAGCCTGTCAGAAACAGGTGAAAGATGCCGGTACTCGTCCATTATTCTTTCAGTTGTTGAAAGATCTACTGAAAAATCATCCAGATTCCTGTTGTTGATCCCGATGATCCTGCCTTCAGTATGTAGAGCTCGACAGAGTTCATCTTTATGGTGAACCTCGAGTATGGCTTCGAGACCCAGGGAATGGGCAAGACCCAGAAGCTCCTGTAGTTTCTTATCGTCAAGAATAGCCAGGATCAGGAGGATCACATCCGCTCCAAGAAATTTGCTCTCATAGACCTGAAGCGGGTCGATAATAAAATCTTTTCGTAATACAGGAAGATCTGTCATAGACCTGATCCTTTGGAGAATTTCCTGTCCTCCCTTGAAAAACTGCCTATCAGTCAGAACGGATATAGCACCTGCACCACCCATGACATATTTCCGAAGCTGTTCTTCCGGATCAAAATTATCCTGGATTATCCCCTGGCTTGGTGAAGCCCTTTTCACCTCTGCTATAACAGTCATTTCATTCTGCCTGAGTATGTATTCCAGGGATAATTTTTTTTTCTTCATCTCCCCTACCTCTGTTCTCTTCTGTTCCAGTACCCTATGAAGAAAGGATCTCTCCATTAATTCATGCCCTTCGGAGGGGGCACCCTGAAAAGGGATAACCCTGCCTTTTTTCGAAAATTCCACTTCATCCAGAGGAACCGTTCTCATTTATCTCCACTCCTTTCAATAAAAAAAGGGAGGGGAACTTTTACAAGCTCCTCTCCCTTTCCGAGAAAAGAAAGAGGGCCCAGCGGTTAAAACCCCTTTTCAGGGGTCTACCTCCAAGCCCTCTAACATATAAGATCTATGCGGGTCAAGGCGGCAGACTTAGAAGGCCTGCCACCACCAGTTGCGAGTAGTTGTAATTATCAACATGGTAAATACCTCTTTCTGATATAAATTACGGTACAGGGTATCTGAATTCCTGAATTTTGTCAATATGAATAAGAAAAGGACCCTTCATTAGAAGCGAGGGGCCCTGAAAGAATTCACACTTATCAGCAATCACGATAAATGAAACCGTTCTCCGACTTACAGCTTACTGATTCACCCGATTCTCTTGCTGATTCACATTTCCCTTCCCTATAGTTCCACAATTCTGTCCACCACCAGCTATGGCACATCCTGCCAACAAAGAAAGTACAAGCAGAATACTCATGAAAAGAAGAAGTTTTTTCATGGATCTTAACCTCCCGGAAAAGTTGTACCCCCTTCGACCTTTGGACAAAGGGAATCAGTGATATAAAGCTAAACGTTGAAGAAAGGGATTTCATGACATTATTTATTCTGAAGACTTTCCGGTTTAAACCTGAATATCCTGTAGGGCTCTCCAGGTTCATCCAGATGAAGCTGAGAAACAGTGAAATATATGGTGCCATCGGGAGTAACAGAAAAACTGTCAGGCCATTTTATCTTTTCATCCCACAGAACTACCTCTGTATTCCCGCTTTCGGGATCAAAACGCCGGATAGCATTATATTCGATGGAAGTAAGGTACAACTTCCCGTCCCTTCCGAAGGCTATACCATCCGCCGCTCCTGTGGTTCCAACAAACTCAACCATTTTTCCCAGGTCTTCCTCCTTCAGGGAATCGTCCCTGAGCCATCTGGTCCCTATCCGGTAAAGATTGCGCCCTGCAAGAGCCTGGAAATAGAGATATTCCCTCTGCGGATCCAGGGCTATCCCGTCTGCATGTACATCCAGCTGAAATTCGCGACCCTCGATCACAAGGGTTATACCTTCGGCCTTGGTTGAATAATGATCATAGAGGACTCGTCTGCTCTTTCCTGTGGAAAGGTCCACAACAACAATAGCTCCCGTACCAGAATCTGTGATATAGGCATAATTTTCTTTAGGATCTATTCTTACATCATTCAGATAACTCTCCTTTGGTGCAATAACTGGTCCAAAAACGATCTTCTGGACTACTCTGTTCTTTTCCAGATCGATCCTTACAAGTTTGGGACCTCCTTCAATGGTCCCCTCTATCAGGGGACTTGCGGAGTCTAAAACCCAAAGACCATTGGAATCATCAATGTAAACACTCTGAACACATATAAAATGGCCATTGGGTTTCATAGAAGGATCCCATTTATTCATGTTCTCATCAGGGTAAGGGATCACATCTCCACTGGCAGTTATCTCTGCTACTGATATTCCGTGAAGAGGTGACCATCTCGGGAAATTGACAAATATCCTCCCTTCCTTCGAAACAGCAACTCCAGTCCAGACAACATCTGAATTTGACACTTCTTCAAACACATATAGGGAAACCAGCTGCTCCTGGGCAAGGACCATTCCGGCCCCAAATAAGAGCAGTGCCAGCACAACTGCGAAAATAGAGTCCCATGATCTTTTCATCAGGATCCCTCCCTGAGATAAAGCTGTAAAATCTGAGATCAGTTGCTTAACATCGCATGACTGTACATCTGGATAACTAAAGGCCTGGAATAAATAAGCAAAGAGGGTAAAAGGTATATTTAATGGAGGCAAATATGAGGATAGATCTATCCGAGAAAATAATGAGAAGGGAATAATAAGAATAGACTTCAATTATAATATTCACTACGTTCAATTAACACAGTAAATAATAGATTCAGATAGACGGACTGTCAAATCAGCAAATAATAGACTTCCCTTTGTTGCTTCCCAAAACTCCTGTTTTTCGAGAACATTAAAAATATTTCTTCCGCTTTCACTGGAGACAATGGATAAAACACAAACCTATTTTTCTTATTGCAACACACAAATCATACAATATGTAACGATCGGCCTAATTGAAAATAGTTCTCAGGACACTGGTGAAAAAATCCCGAATCTGGTTACATTAAAGACAAGGAAAGACATTTGCGCATTCTTCTACTTTGTTTCTTCCTTAACTTCGCCGTATCTCCTCCAACAATTCCTCAATATTCAAGCATTCGACGTCAGAACATGTTTTTCCCTGGTTTACTTTCAGTTTTTCAGTTTTACAATGTTTCATTCTATAGCTAAGCGATGCCGTAATACCTGATCTCAAAATTTTATTGATCATGAACAGGAGGGATTGAAATTGAAAAGACGCGCTCTTTTAACCGGAATTGCAGCGGCGATGTTCATCCTATTATCATGTTCTTTTTCAATGGCGGCTGCCTTACCCTTTAACATCGGGCTCCTGGCAGGAGATACGGACATACTTGTAGGCCAGATTACTGAAGGTGATGGATTTCCAACTCTCGATATATTATATTCTTCTGATTCATTTGATATTCTCCTCGAAGAATCAGGGGAAGAGGCGAGTTTTGTATGGAATCCAACTTCTGATGAAATCGATTTCCTTATGGTCAGGACAGTTTTACCTGTTAATGAATTTTCGGGGAATTCCTTATCTATTACACTTTCTACAGATGAATATGCTTTGAGCTATGAAAATGATCCAGCCCCTGAAGTCTTTTTTAAGGGAAATAGCATTGAATGGCCATCCCTCACAACAGATAATTCAATTCCATCTGCGATTATCTGGAATTTTAATGATTATGCTGGCGAGGACCCCGAAAGACGGCTGCTGGTTTCTGATCTTATTGCAGGGAATATCGATGATGGTGGAGCTGAAATGGGTCTGGGAGCTACAAGACTCAGCGATGAGGGTAACAGGTATAAGATCATAGCCCTCTCGGGAACGGTACCTACTGATAATATATTTACCCACCACGACGGTTCTCCCTTTTCCGAGGTTCTTGGCGTATGGGAAACAGAAACCCTTGAAGGTGAATATCATTTCACCAAGAACCGCAATTCAGATGAATACCTCTATATCGTCATCCAGAACTGGAGTACCAGTGAACTTGACCTGGACGAATCACCCGAAGCGCAATTCATCTCAGACAATTTTGATCGGTGGCTTGGGCCAGAAGGGGGAGAGCCCCAGCTTGCACTGATTGGTAATCCTGAATATCCAAGTGTATTCGGAGCTGGTGTATCGGTTATTGTCACTCCCTTTAGCAACGTTGGAGAACCAGCTAATTCTAACCAATACAGGATAAATGAGCTTGATGGTACTTTCTCGGTCTATGTAACAGAGACAAAGCCGAATGTTCCAGAGCAATTTCAGCCTCAGGAGGTAGCGTTAGAATTTTCCTGGGACGAAGTCAGTTCAAGCGGAGGATGTGCAACAGTTGAGTTCATTCCTGGTTCTTTACTTCTCCTGTTACCCCTGTTCTCTCTTTTCAAATAAGACATCAGGATAACTGATAATATAGAAGTGGGTCTGGTGATTATTTCTTACCTAACTTAATCAACTTCAAGGGGATAGGTTTTGACCTATCCCCTTGGTACTTCCAATGTTAAATCCCAAAAAAATACTGTTTCATAAACCCTTGTTTTCGAAAAAATCAAAGAACAGGAAATAAAGAGCAGAAAAGACGGGAATAAGCAGCCAGGGATCCAGTCCCGTCATCATGGGAATAGTGACCTTACCCAGATTTCCCATGGCTAAAATACCGGTCCCGGTCGAAGGATAGAATTCTGCAAAAAGCATTGCTCCACATACCATTCCCATCATGCCAAAAAGGGCATCTGTTCTCCCCTCACCCAAGGCAGCGGCTGCAGTGCCTGGACAATATCCAAGGAGAGCCCATCCTGCACCGAAGATCAATCCCCCAGCTATATTCGAACCAAGAACAGTCCCCTTAACGCTGAGCTTGATAATATCCAGGGTATAAAGCTGATAAATTCCAACCATCCCTACAATAATGGCGGAAAGCATGAACTTGACTATGGTCATATCAATAAGCCTCACCGCTCCCACCTGACGGTCATAGCGGATAACCTCGGAACTCTGAAGGAGAATGCCGAATACTATACCTGTTACAAGACCCGCGACAAGCTGTGTGTTCATCTGGCAGCCCTCCTTCCATAAAGCATCCGGGCCACTATGGCCCCACCGATGAAGAAACAGGCAAGTGATACAAAACCGCTTAAGGACATCTGCATGAGACCACTCAGCCCATGACCGGAAGGACATCCCCCTGCAAGTCTTGCTCCGAAAATGGCTATCATACCTCCAATAAAAGCTACAATCATCCGTTGGATTTTCGAAGACCCGAAATGTGAATTCCACATATCAGGCACAGCCTGGAATTTGAAGGTTCCTGAGAACATGGATGACAGAAAGGACCCCAATACAATTCCTGCAACGAAAAGAAGCTGCCAGTCAATTTTGAAAGGATATTTCTGGAAATAGGAGAGACCTTCAACTCGATGGGGTAAAACAAGAGCTTCAACTGAACCGCCAAGTCGGGCAAAGGTGGTGGAAGCACCAAGATATTTTCCTGCAACAGCAACTGACATAACAGCCAGCAATCCTGCAAAAGCCCCGGCAAGATAGGGATCCATGGGTTTTTGTTTATTGTTAAGGGACAAGGCTCATACCTCCTTTTATTTATCTGTTAATGCCAATCATTATATCATTGCCCAATATGTTATACCATATTGGAGTATCATTACGGCAAAAAGAAAAGGCCGTCCCTTCATGGGGTCCGGCCTTCGGAAATGTCAATTATAAGCTATAGAGAAAACCGCCTATTTCCCTTTGCCATGGGCTCCTTCGGAAGATCCGGAACTGCCCTGGCCCTGATTTTTCCCGGTCTGAGGGGCATTTTCCGATGACCCGGATTGTCCTGCACCATTGCCAGATCTTGCCTCTTCGGCTATTTTATCCTCCATAGCACCTACAGAAAGCCTTTCCTGGGCCATGGTTCGCAACTGGGTCATAAGGCACTCTTCATCACAATTGACGGAATTTCTCAACTGTTCAGTGAGCCTCATCATCACCCTGTACATCTGCTCCACTTCATAATCGTTCTCTGCAAGAACTTCTACAGAAGAAGCTGCTCCTTCAGGGGATAACCCTCTTCTTATTGAAGAAAACACTGCCATGCCTGTCTGGAAGGTTTTCTCTTCTCCCTGATTCCGATAACTGGCAGCAAGGGCAAGACCAAAGGCTGAACCGACCCTTTCACTTACGTTATCCCGGATCTGTAACTGGTCTTTTGTCTGTATCTGATCCCTGGTCTGCAGCTGGTCCTTTTCTATCTGGTCAACACACATCTGAACCATAAATCTGTTATTATTTGCAATTCTATTTGCGACCTCTTCTCTCAAACCTTGTCCCATCATTGTCTGGACCATGCTCCTGAACATAACTGACTGTTCTTCTTCAGCCAGGGCAGGAAAACTGCCGAATACTACTACCGCGGCCAGTAATGCGATCAGGATACCTTTCACTCTTTTATCTGACATTGACATCCACCTCCTGGAAAGTCCTCTAAAGGGACTCTTCCTTTCTATTAACTCCCAGCAACTGCAACCATGTGTTCCGGGGAGAATTTCTGTTCTGAAGAGCTCCGTCCATGAAACCCATCTGAAGGGAAAGCAGCTCAAGATCCGTCCTCAATGAACCGAGGGTATCAAGCATGGTTCTTACCTTTTGCCAGTTGACTTCATCCCTGCCAAGCTCGTTGCCTATCTGGAACTGGTATTCCGAGATAAGGTCCTGAAGGGGGGATAACTGTTTTCTATCCATCTCCATAGGGAGAGAAGAATTTCTGGCCCATACGGCAGGGGCTCCCACCCTCGCATAGGTTGGGATCCTTTCCAGAGCCTTTTTATCCCCTGATAAGAAACCTCCATAAAAAGATAGTGCCAGAAGGATGACCGCTGCACCGATCTGCAGATAGCGGGGCATCCGAATAATCTTTGCATGCTGTTCTGAAAGAGAAGGACAGGCCGGCACATCAAGATCATCCCGGGTTCGCCCCATAAATTCATGATATTTCCGCTGTTCTTCATAAAATCTCCTGCAGTGTAAACACTCCCCCAGGTGGAGGAAAAGGACTTCCTTTTCACTGGAAGAGATCTCCCCATCAAGCATTGAAGATACGAGCATTTCCATTTCCCTGCATATATTATTCATTTATTTCGCCACCTCCTCCGGTGGAACCATTATGTCGTAAAGCCTCCGCCGGGCTCTGCATATTCTCTGTGCTACTGCCGATTCGGAACTTCCGGTCATAACTCCTATCTCCCTGTAATTCATACCCCCCATTACTGCCAGAAGGAGGGCCTCTCTCTGTTCAAAGGACAATCGGCTCAGAGCTTCTTCCATATCCAGTTTTGCCTCTATATCCCGGCTATAAGGAGATTCTTCACAAAATTCGCCAGGATCTTCAACCGGGATGGGCCTACGGGTACGGAATCGGTTTCTCACTGCATTTCCGGCGATCCTGAAGAGGAAAGACGGAAAACGGTCTCTGGCCTCGTAACGTTTTCGGGACTTGAAAAGAGCCATAAATGTCTCCTGGACAATATCCTCTGCCTCCCGTCTGTCCTGTAGCGCTCTTGAGGCATAGGACATTATCCGCCTGGACCATCGAGCATAAAGGATCCTGAATGCAGTTTCGTCATCATTTTGTATAAGTTCCATCAGTTCTTCATCATTCAAAATCTGCTCTCCTTCTGTTCAAGGGCCTTACATAAAGCTAAACGGCAAAAGACCCTGGATCATGACATGCCTGCAAAAAGTTTTTCACATTAAGACTATCACTTTAAATATACCGATCAACATCTGATATTGAATAAAGACCCCTGCAAAGGGCATATGATATACTTGAAAGACATTTAACACCTTGCCCTTGTATCGCTAAACACCTGCACCCTGTTAATGAATATTCTGAAAAACTCCAACATATGCAATCACACTCTCTTGACATTACCAGATAGAGGTAATCTTTTGCGTCATAGATATCTCAATATGAATATAAGGAGGAAATAAGAGATGAAACGTTCACTGCTTGTGGTATTTCTGTGCCTTTTTATAGTATCCGGTATCACAGCACCATCCCTGGCTGCAGGGGATAAGAGTATAGTATTCGGAGACCTGTCCTGGGACAGCATCCAGTTCCATAACAGGGTAATGGCTTTTCTGCTTGAAAAGGGCTGGGATTATAAAGCAGAATACACCTTTTCAGAGACCATGCCCGGTTACCTGGGACTGGAGCGAGGTGACCTGGACATTATCATGGAAGTCTGGACCGAAGCCCAGAAGGAATGGTGGGAAAAGGCCACATCAACAGGAAAGGTTTTCAATGCCGGCACAGTTTTTCCCAATGCCGCATCCGGGTGGTATGTACCCCGATATGTAATGAACGGAGATAAGGCACGAAATATAGAGGCCATAGCCCCTGACTTGAAAGATGTAGAAGACCTCAAGCAATACTGGAATATCTTCAAGAACCGGGAAAACCCGAACAAAGGACGATTCTACAATGCTCCGACAGGATGGTCTGCCCACACTATTAACATAGACAAGATAGAGGCATATGGACTCAAAGAATTTATGGAACCCTTTGATCCAGGTTCTGCAACTGCCCTTGCAACAGCCATAAAAGCCGCCTATGACAAGGGAGAACCAGTTATAGCCTACTACTGGGAACCCACTCCCCTGCTTGGCCAGCTGGATATGGTAATGATCGGTGAACCTCCCCATAACCCTGAAATATGGGAAAAGAACCACGGTTGCGCCTCTCCTTCATACACCGTAGCCAAAGCCATAAACGCAGAATGGCTTTCCAGGAACCAGGAAATCAAGGGGCTTCTTGAGAGATACCACATGACCCTGGATCAGACCAACCAGGCTTTAGCATGGATGAAAGACCACGATAATTCAGCAGAAAAAGCAGCCCTCTGGTTCCTGAAAGAAAACATGGAACAGTGGAAGGAATGGGTGGGAGACCCCGAGAAGATAAAAACTATCGAAGAAAAACTTCAATAACCTGATAACATTTAAAGGCGAGTCTGAAGACTCGCCTTTAAATGTTATCAGGGGAAAGAACATGTTATCCTTTGCGATATAGAATAAATGCGGGAACAAGAAGGAATACCATGAAAATGGTTCTGACAGTAACATCGCAACCTCCACCCGAACCTCCTCCATTGTTAACTTTAACCTGATCAGGCTCAGGGATGGGTTCTATCTCGACAAAATAGACTTCATCTAATATAACAGTTCCATGAACAGAACCCTCATCTGAAATTTCGGGGTTTTCGATCTCGAATTCCACCGCAGTCATCTTTGGAGGATCCGTGTCTGAAGCAGAGATATGTCCTTCCGGCAATATATGGACCAGCAAGGCTTCCCTGATTATGCCCGTTTTTTCCTTTGAAAGATCCGAAACTTTCAGATCAATTACATCAGTGCTGTTTGTAATGTGATCCGTAAGATCAATTACGAGATCAAGATCTTCCCTTGAATCCCCAGGATCCATATCATAGGGACTATAGGTATGAATATTTTCCCCATCTACAAGAACTTCAACTTCAAGATCACCCCTGTGAAGATGCTCCACCTGAAGAACAAGGAAAAATGCAGGGCTATAGATCTGAAGCCCCTTGACTGGATAAGCTTCAATGGAATGCTCTTTCATGAAATCATAAGTAACCCAGCAGTCTCCCGCTGATCCCCAACCAGAGCCCCATGAATTACGAAGATAGAAAAATCCCCCGCCAGGAGCTTCCGGATCATCCATATAACCTGCGATGGTTATGGAATGGATACTTGAAGGTTCAGGATAGGGTCTGGAGGGACCATAATAGACAGATGCTGAGGAGAGGCCCGAGGCATCGAAGAAGGAAGGGTAAATATAGATCGAGACAATTACCGGAATACCTTTAGAGAGATAATATTTGATATTGTGGATGTCTGACAAGGACAAAGGCTCCCCACCCGGATCATATTGCTCCTTTCCGGCGTAATTCCTTGAGATATAAATATATTCCAGATCTGAAGTTCTCTGCTGCAAAGATTGTATCTGAATTTCTATTCCGGGCAATGATGAATAATTGCCCGGAGAAAAGGTACTGAGAGGCGAGCACCCGTTAAGCTGCGTTAAATAATAGGGAGTGGCAAAAGATATGGGAACATTGCTGCCTCCGTTACACTGGTTAAACAGATATAACGATGATCCCAGGTAACGGTTATCCTTCCCGGGAGATAAACCTCTACTCCTGAAATTCCAGTAGGAAGTACAGTAATAGGCTAGAGCAAATGTTGTACAGTCCTGGTACAGCTGGGATGAAACGGGTGGCATATATTTCAGCAGATCTGCCGTATCAGGAAGAACGGCACTTTCCTCCAGCATTTCCCCACCTTGGCTTATATTAAATTTCTGCACTATCTCCAGATCTGCCGGTTCAAAGCAAATCGGGAAAACTTGAGAGGCTACCGGAATACCACCTGAAAAGTTTTCCTCCCCTGCATTGCTCCAATCATTAAAAGAGTCTGTCAGAACTGGATTTGCGGGAAAAGAAACTGCAGGAAAAGGGGAAAATAGAATACAAACCGCCAGAAACAGCACAAATGAGCCTTCTCTTCTACCAGACCATTTCATCCTCTCCACCTCTTTTTTATCAAACTCAACTGCTTCAAAATACTGAAACGTTTGGGGGACTGGATGGGTAAATGTTGTTAAAACAGGCCTGGAGAAAGAGAATAACAGGAATAACTCAAGGGGGATAATACTAAAGCAGAATTCAGAAAGATATATTTGTTCTATTTTAGCTGACTTATGCTGTCAAGACAATAGTTTAGTGAAAGTATTTATTAAAACATCACAGAGAATATGGAACGATTTATTAACGTTATTGCGCATTCTTCTGCAGGAAATACTTTGTCCGGACTCATAATGCTGCAGGACACACAAGAACAAATCACAGTAAAACTCGCAAAGTCGGTGTTCGTTGACTCAGGAAAGAATGGGTTTTTCTGGCAACACATTGATTCCTGGAAAACAAGATTGTGTTATTACGTCTACAAGATCCATGGCACTCTCCAGAAATGTGCATGTTTCAGACGGCAAAAAAATTGCCACACACTTCCTACAGGATCGAAAGCCTTTGACATATGGCTATACCCTTCATTTGAACACTCTTTTTCAAAGTACGTACAGAAAGTTTCTCCAAGAGTCGATGAAAGGATATTTGCACCTTGAGCATTCCTTTGGCCATATTCCTTCTCGCTTGATATTGTTGCATCCTGGTTTTCTAATGATATTCCACTGATCGGGGGATAATTTTTCCTGAGATCTATTTTGGGCAAGGACTCATATTAGATAGATATTAAAAACATAGATCAAAAAGGGATATCCAGATTCTTTATTATGGCTCTCTTCAGAATATTTTTTCGTAATATTATATTATCATTAACATTATAAGGTTTTACCCAGAGTCAATAGTATTATGTTAATTTATCTGCTATTCTGACAATATCAATAAATAAAAATGAGTCTAAAGACCCAACCATGTTAATATAATAGTCATATATAGCGTCTGAATTTTCATGGAGAATAGGTTTAAGAATCTGTAACAAGTCAATTTTGTTATCATTTTCATGTTTCACCTTCCTTGATTAATATATAGTTAAGAATTACCGGCTCTTTTTATTTCAAAAAATGGTCAAACTCGGTCGGACAGGCTATGAAAACTGCCACCTGTATGGGCGCTTGGGACCGGTTGAGCCCTTAGCACAACCGGATCCTTCCTTTTATTAGTTATATTAGTCGAATCGAAATGTGCTTTGTTTATGGCATGCCTGTGCAGGTTTCCTGGAAGAGACCTGGTCAGGTTGTTGTGAATAAATGATCGTATTATGTCCCCAATTATCAAGGTAATCCGAAAGGAGGTCGTAACCTCACCAGACATAAGAGTTGGAATCGTGGCTCTATTACCCCCGTTACTATTCTTTTTTTGCAGCTAAGGAGAGTGAATTTGATGAGAAGATCCAGATATCTTGGAATATGCCTGTTATGTATTTTGCTTATTTCTTTTGCTTCCATTGCCAATGCCAGAACAGTTAATGACATGGAAGAGCTCCAAAATGCACTGGCCGAAGGAGATACCGAAATAACACTTACAGCAGGAACTTATTACGGCAATCTTGATATTGACTACAGCGTAAGCCTTCTGGGCCAGGAGGGAGTCATCCTTGTTTCCAGTAATGATGCTTATTATGAAGAAGATGTACCAATAATTACTGTTCACAGCGATGGCGATAACGCGCCCGAAGTATCCATTTCTAATATCGAGTTCAATAACAACCCGGCAAATGACTATACTTCCATTGCAGTCATAGCTGGTGGAAACGTAGATCTTACTCTTACCGGCTGCGTGATCAGCGGAGATTTTATAGCCGGAGTAGTGGCTACAAACTGGGATGAGATATTCAAACACCTTGGAGAAATAAATTCGGACTTCTTTGGCATGATTGATGAGGAACCTCTTCCCACCCATCTGACAATGAACGATTGTTCCATGAACAGCTACTGGTATGCCGGTGTCGCCCTTCTGGGGCAGGGGATCACTGCGGATATCCACGATAACCAACTGGTGGGTAATCCGGAATTTTCCATGATCTCATCAGAACTTGCCGGAGAAGCTCTGAGCAGCCAGGCTATTAACACCACCCTTTACGATTTCCTGACATCCCTTACGAACCCTGCATCCCTCACTGGCTCATATGATCAAAGGAGCCTTCTGGGATTCCCGGGGCCATTCACAGGAATAGTGGTTGCCAACGGAGTGGATGACCAGGTAAGGATCTATGACAATACTGTATCCACTAACTTCTTCGGGGTTATCACTGCCAAGAACATCAATCTGGATCTTTCTCAATTGGAAGAACTGGATTTCAGACCATCAGCAGTTGAAGCCGGAAGCGGACTCAGCCTTGAAGGGGTCAATAATATCACTGATAACGTAGTGGGTATTACCGCAGTGGGCGGACTCGATGCTCTTCTGCTTGTTTCAGCAGACCTGTTCCCGGAAGTCCCAGTAGTTTATGTAGATTCTGGACAGATATCACTGAACGATACCCCTGTCAAGCTTCACGTATCTGAACAGAATATCAATAACAACATGATAGGCGCCCTTCTCGCAGGGAAAGTGGACATGACTTTCTCTGAAAACGTCCTGAGCGGGGACCTTATAGCCGGTCTCGTATGTCTTGGGGACTTCTCAGACAGTTATATCACTGATAACGAATTCAACGGCATAACGGGAGTATCCATGCTCTTCGCCCTTCAGAAATTTGATATCGGTTCCGCAATCTCTACAATAATGGGTGCCCCTCTTTATGCCGGAGATGATGAGGATGATGAAGACCCATTCCTTATCGACCAGCTGGGAATCCTTAACGTTTCCGGAAACACCATAACTGGCAGCGGTCCCATCGAAGGTGCCCATGAATTCCTGTTCGGCCCTGAGCCAGTAGCAGGACTGGCAATTGCCCTTGGACAGCGCACTGTCGACAATGGACCCCTTGCCATCCTTCCCTCGGGAGATGGACCTGATCTTGACGACATTTCCCTTGCGGGCATAGTCCTTCTTGACGGTGCAAGGAACATCAGTATCGATGATAATTCAGTGACCGGAACACTTCTGGGAATCACTGCCATCGATACGGGAATAATCGAAGATATACAGAACATAGACATCACCAACAACACAGTTGAAGGCAACATCTGCGGTATGACCCTCGTAGGGGCTGGCAAAGTGATCGTTCCTATTGTCGAGGACTACCTGTGGCGTGAAGATTTTATGAGCGCTGAAAACAAGCTCGAACTCGGCGATGTGTCTGGAAACTCCTTCATCAGCAACCACATAGGCATGATCTCCGCTCTTTCCGTAAAGGGAGAGATCCACCATAACCTGTTTGATGACAACGCTCTTTTGGGAATGGCTCATATTGGAGTGGGAGACTGGCTCCTTGCAATGACTCCGATCTATGAAGTTGTTTCCGGCGACATATACCCCGAACTTGATATCTATCTCAACAGTATCACGGGGAATGGAACGAACCAGGAAGACAGACCAGCTATCTTCGATGAATATATATTTGAAGGCATTACAGCTGCCGATTTCCTCTGCGGAGGAGTACTGGTTATCGATGCAGCCCAGGGAATAACTCTTAGCGAGAACAACATCGAAGAAAACGGTAATTTCGGTGTTCTTGCTACGGCAAGAGCTGTTCATGAACTTACTGACCAGGTGCTCACCCTCGATGATAACTATATTCTCGACGCCAGCAATAACTGGTGGGGTGACGACAGCGGCCCGGCTTCCTATGCATTACCAGAGAGCATGACACTTGCCACAGATGAAGAGACATTCTTCCTCGATCCGGTAAACGGAGATCCTGCAGACGGGAATGGAGATTCCCTCGGAAGCTTCCTGGTGGGAGTTGATGGAACCTATTATCCCTTCACCATCACAGAACCATTACTTCCCGCGGAAGTTACCGTCCTTTTCCTTGAACAGGAAAATACCATCAGATTCAGCGATTGGGCAGTTGAGCCCTTTGCAGTCAATTCAGGCACGTCAAGATCCTCCGGCGGAGGTTTTTGCGGGGTTGCTACATTCACTCCTTCCCTGCTGCTGATCCTTGCTCCTCTTGCACTGATGATCGGAAAGAAATAACCTGGTTTAAAAAAACACATCTGGAAGGGGCTTTAAGCCCCTTCCTTTTTATATTCAATGAATATTTTTTATGAAGATCATGGCTTTATAATTTTTTTCAATTAGAATTAAAAAAGAAAAGATTTAACCAGTCTGAAGAGATCGTTCAGAAGACTATGCCATTAATTTAAAACTGGAGAGTGAGTGCATTGAAGGAAAGATCTACCCTTACCCGTTCAATTCTGATTATTCTTATCCTGATCTTTTTTACACTTCCATCATGGGCTGAGAGCTATCTTGTTCTTTCCCGACCGCTGGATGGGCTTTCAGGTAGAACGGCTCTTGAAAAGAGTGCTTTCAACAAGCTTATAAAAGCTGGCATAGCTCCTGAAAAAATAAAGCAGACCTATCCTTTCCTCGGAGCTGCCATGACAGATCTGGAGGCGGGAACAGCCGCAAAACTGAGAAGTGAAAGACCGGATCTTGTGATAATAAAAGCCGATGTGAAGCTATACCATTCAACAGAGGGAACAGATCTGTCAGAACAGTCATTATCCGAAACTCCCTGGCACGTTCTAAAGGCACAGCCTCTGCAGGAATATGCCATTGAAATGGGTGCAGATTTCTCCTCTGTCCTGATCTTTGTACTGGATACAGGAGTAGATACGGACCATCCGGACCTGACTGATAATCTTGATATGACCTA
This sequence comes from Synergistales bacterium, assembly GCA_963666205.1. Taxonomy (GTDB): domain Bacteria; phylum Synergistota; class Synergistia; order Synergistales; family JAFGMB01; genus JAENYO01. The sequence continues at coordinate 1,954,780 of OY762654.1, read as the reverse complement.
TGCCAGACATTTCTACGACACATATCTTGACGGAGTTGCCTCCGATGATTTAGTCACTGACTACCAGGGCCATGGTTCTGAAGTAACGGGAACCATCGTGGGTTCTACAACTGGGGTAACACCATCCCTCAAGGTGGTTCCCATAAGATCCGCGACGAACAGAGGCGGTCTTTCAATCACCTGCCTTACAGCGGCATGTGACTATATCATGGGACTGAAAGAAGGAGAACTGACTGGAACTAATATCATCATCAACCTGAGTTATAATTCCGACCCATCTTCGACTTCTGATAATGAACTGGCAGATTTTTTTGATGTTCTCTTCGCAAATCTTAAAGATCATGAAATCCTCTTTGTTGGTTCTGCAGGCAATAACGGCATCGATACAGATGTGAGATATGTCTATCCCACATGGAACGAGTCAAATAATTATGTCGCTGCAGCCTCTGCAGGAAGCAACGGGGTCCTTTCAGGATTTTCCAATTATGGAGATCTCAAGGTTGAAGTAGCATCTCCCGGATCTTCCATCTTAACCACAGATCGAACCGGATCATACGTAACTGTGGATGGAACTTCCTTTGCCAGTCCATTCACTGCAGGTATTGCAGGCCTGATATGGGCTATTGAACCGAATCTGGAATACTGGGAAGTGAGAAATCTTCTTATCAATGCCATTGGCGGAGTAAATGTTACAACTTCCTTCCTGTCCGACTATAGGGGATCAGAAGATGACTACCTTCTACTGCCTTTATCTGATCTGGTATCCTCAACCTATGAAGATGAACCTGTAAATGTCATGGCTGGAAAGGCTCTTTCTCCCTCGGTAATAGCTGATATGACATATGGACCCGACCCGGAAAACGGGGAGGAACACGTCCCCTTTGATGCTGTTCTTTCATGGGATAGCGCTCTGGATCCTGTTTCATATGACCTGTGGTTCGGGACAGATGATGATACCTTAGTGAAAATTTCGAAAGATCCAGCCGCATCTTCGACAGGACTGCCGGACATTGAAGAAGATCTTGGCTACAAGCTTTCCTATGATACCTGTTATTTCTGGAGAGTAAACCTTCACAGCGGGGAAACATCTACCATCGGAACAACATGGAGACTGAAGACAGTGACTCTGAAAGCCTATGATAATTCTCCTGTCAATAATGCTGTCAACGTAGACTCTGAAACTGTTCTTTCCTGGAATTATGACATGGAAGGATCGACCTTTGATGTCTATTTAAGCGCTGACGAAAATTCAGTTTCAGATATGGACATTGGGGCCCTCATTGTTTCTGGTACGTCACTTTCTTCCTTAAACGTTAGAAATCTGGGCTATAACACAACATATTACTGGAGAGTGGTCACACATTTTTCGGATCCTGAAAGAGATCTTGTTTCCTCGGCGATCGAGGGAGATATACTAAACTTTACCACAAAGGCAGAAGACGGTGATCCGGATCTGGTCATGTCAGGAGGCGGAGGAGGGGGATGTTCTTCTATTTCCGGACTCCATACCATGGTACTGATGATAGCACCGCTACTGATCCTTTTAAAAAACAAGCTTTAGAATTACCTATAGTTTAAAAACATTTCAAGGGGGGCATTGTGCCCCCCTTGAAATGTTTTCTGATAATAATGTGTTCCTACGCTAAAACAGCAACAGACAGATCTAATTATTTCTACTTGCTTCTGTTACAGAACTGGCGATGGAGATCTCTCCTGCTTCCACTCAAACATATTCCCGTCCTGCCTCTGCATGGAAAATCCAGCCTTTTCCAGGACTTTCCCTGAGGGTATGTTATTGATATCTGTCTGGGCAAAAACAGTTTTCAAATCTGTATTACAGAAAACCCAGTCCACCAGAAGGCTGACTGCCTCTGTAGCATATCCTCTGTTCCTGTATGATTCACCTATCCCATAACCTATTTCCGATAATCCAGCCTGGTCAGGAATATCTTTGAATCCTATAAGACCGATCAGGGTTTCAGTATCCCTGAGCACGATGGCAAAGTAGGTATACCAGAGTACGTTTCCCGGATCAGATTCGATCTTTTCAAGTTTAAGTCTGAAGACTTCCTGGACTCTCTTGTTTACAAGCCCCTTTACGATTGTTAAACCATATTTTTTCGAGAACTCATCCTCATTATCAAGCCAGGAAGACAATTCCCCTGCACCCAGCATATGAAGGTTTATTTTATCTCCACTTATAACGAACGGTTCCATCATGTGATCCATCCTCTCATTCAAAAGAACATCCTGGTTCCCTGAGGATGTCCAATATTATATCAATATGGTCAGAGCTTCTTAAATATAAAAACCATTCCGGATCAGTCCCCGGTTAATTCCGGTTTTCAGGAAAGACCTCATTACCGGAAAACTATCATGGTATAAGGAAATACCGGATATACTCCTGTCAGTTCATTATATATTTAAGTTATCCCTATTGCAGGAGCGAAAGCATTATCTCACTAAAAGAAGCCCCCTTTCAAGTCGGAGAAAAATCAATAATCCAGTAAACAATGGTTCTGATGTAAGTCCTGAAAAAACAGGAAGGCCTCCCCATTTAACTGAGGAAGCTCTTCCTGAAGAATTATATCTGACCTTCTGCTTCAGTTCCGGGGAGGTTTTACTACCACTTTACCCTGGATGATCTTTTTTCCATCCTGGTTAGTAACAACCGTCCCCAGGATCACAAGTTCTTTCCGGAATATGATCTCCCTTATCTCCACTTCAGCCCGGACAGTGTCTCCGAACCTTACAGGACCAAGGAATTTAAGTTCCTGTCTTACAAGGATCGTTCCCGGACCAGGGAGATACATACCTACAACTGTAGAAAGGAAACTGGCTACCAGCATGCCGTGGGCGATCCTGCCCTGAAATATGGAACCTGAAGCCTCTACTTCATTTACATGGGCTGGATTAAAGTCTCCTGTTATTCCGGCAAAGAGATACACGTCTGATTCAGACACCGTTTTTTCAAAGAATGCCTTATCCCCTATGTTAAGCTGATCAATGGTCTTCCCTGCCATATGAATACCTCCAGTATCCCCTTTCTCCTTCAGTTTACCAGTCTATGATAGTAGCTCCCCAGGAATAACCAACTCCAAAACCTACAAGCATAACCTTCTTGCACTTTTCAAGGATACCTTCCCTTTCGGCCTGCTCAAGAGCGAGGGGTATAGTTGAACTTACGGTATTTCCAAGTTTTTCCATATTCATATAAAACTTTTCCTCGGGGATTTCCAGCTCTGTCCGCAGATGTTCAAGCATCAGTCTTGTTGCCTGGTGAAAAATAAAAAGATCAACATTATCCATGCTGATCCCATTTTTTCCCAGAACATCATTTACAGCAACTGGAACCTCTCTCATTGAAAACTGCAGAACCTCGGGTCCATTCATGTAGAAATTGTCCTTTGATCTGATGTTCCCGAATCGGTTCTTTCTCTCATCAGCCGTCTCTGCAGATCTCGGGAGAGCCATTCCCCCTGCAGGAATGATCAGATTCGGGGCTCCGCTGCCGTCAGTACCCATTACAAACTCTCCAATTGAGCCTGATGATGCCCCTGACCCAGTTACAAGGGTTGCAGTTGCAGCATCACCAAAAATGGTCCTTGTGCTTTTATCACCCGGATTGATAAAGCGGGTAAGTACATCAGCGGTGATAAGAAGCACATTGCATGCAATATTTCCTGCTATAAGAGATTTGGCCAGGGCGAGTCCATAGACATATCCCGAACATCCCAGGTTATAATCAAAAGCACCGCTATTCTTCCTCAAACCCAGACGGTCATGAACTATACAGGCAGTCGCAGGCATGAGATAGTCTGGCGTTTCAGTACACAGGATCAGCATGTCGATCTCTTCTCTTGATATATGATATCTTTCAAAAAGATTTTCAGCTGCACCTGTAGCCATGTCCGATACGAGTTCTTTTTTTGCGATCCGTCTCTCCCTTATACCCGTCTTGTGGTATATCTTTTCGGGAGTCCATGTGCCAAACTCTTCTACAAGCTTCTCGTTACATAGACACTCCTCCGGCAGATAACAGGCAACGCCGGCAATTCCTATATTTGTAACTCTCATACTCAATCCTCCTAATTAAAACAACCAATGAATTATCTCATTGTCACCTTTTGGTGACAAGTGTTGATATTACTGAGTCATAATATTCAACTTAAAAACATATATGATTTCCCCTGAACTCAAGACCGGGACAAAATGCCTACAGAAAAATATTCTCCAGGATTCATGATAGATGAATGCAATTCTGATGTGATAGATGTAAACTGGAGTAGAAATAATGTATTGAGAACGATCTGGACAAAGATCAGCATCCACTCGTTATTCCTGAATGGTTAAAATAAAGAAACAGGAAAGGCAGATAATGTTCAGAACAAGATTTAATGGAATTCCTTTATTCCATGGATACCGGAGAGTAGATCTTGTTCCTGATCTTGTATCCGGAACTACGATCGCTGCAATGCTAATACCCCAGGGTATGGCCTATGCCATGCTGGCAGGTCTTCCTGTTGTATTCGGTCTCTACGCATCCACCATCCCCCTGGTTATCTATGCCTTTTTCGGCTCATCCAGACACCTGGCAGTTGGACCTGTAGCAATGATGTCCCTGATAGTTTTTAACGCATGTTCAAGGTTTGCTCCTCCCGGAAGCCCGGAATATATTTCTCTCGTTCTGCTGCTGACTCTCATGGTAGGGCTTGAAGAGTTTTTCCTGGGATATTTCAAGGCCGGTTTTCTTGTAAATTTCATGTCCCATGGAGTAGTAAACGGATTTGCATCTGCAGGGGCAATAATCATAGGCCTCAGCCAGGTAAAACATCTTATGGGCATTAATATTCCGACAAGTGGTACAACTCTTGATACTGCTGTGAAAATTGCCCGGAATCTTGGAAACAGCAATCTCCCTACCCTGCTTATGGCAATTGCTGTTATCCTCTTCCTGGTAGCAGGAAAGAAAAGATTTCCATCTATTCCATGGGCTATACTGGCCGTCATAACAGGCACTGTCGTAACTGCCCTATTCCGACTGGATAATTATGGCATAAGGATAATTGGAGATATTCCATCAGGGCTTCCCCATTTTTCCATTCCCCCTGTTCATTCCATACATACGTTCTTCAAACTCGTTCCTACGTCAATGACCCTGCTTTTTGTGGGATTTATGGAATCGATAGCCATTGCACAGGTAATAGCCCATAAAGGCAAATACCGTATAGATCCTGACAGGGAATTGAAAGGACTGGGCCTGGCAAACCTTTGTGGAGCTTTCTTTTCGGGATATCCTGTCACTGGGGGTTTATCGAGAACAGTGGTAAATTTTCAGTCAGGTGCCAGGACACAGCTTGCATCTCTCTTCACAGCTCTGATAGTTGCGCTGACCCTGCTTTTTTTCACACCCCTATTCCATTTTCTGCCCCAGGCAGTACTGGCTTCAATAATACTGGTAGCAGTATCTTCTCTGTTCAATATCAGGGAAGCAATTGAGATCTACCGTATTAAAAAAAGTGACGGCTGGGTCATTCTCGTCACTTTTACTTCGACCCTGCTTATAGGCATCGACTGGGGAATTCTTACCGGAGTGATCTTCTCTCTCCTTCTGTTCATAAAAAGAAGCGCCTCTCCCCATAGTGCGGAACTGGGCTACATAAAAGAGTCAGATATCTTCAGAAATATAAGGCGCTATCCGGAAGCAGAACTATTTGATCATGTAATTATCATCCGGATCGACGCATCCCTTTATTTTGCAAACCTTCATTTTCTCGAAGATCTTCTCGAAAGTTCAGTGAAGTCCAGGAGCGATCTGAAATGGATCGTGCTGGATTTTGAAGGAGTCAATGACATGGATGCCATGGCAATAAAGGGTCTTGAAGAAGTGATCGACTCATATGGAGAACATGGCATTTCCTTTGCTTTTGCAGGAATGAAAGGACCGGTAAGGGATTTAGCAGAAAGAGCCGGCTGGAGGGAAAAGTACGGAAAACTTGTTGAATACTCCTCCATCAGGCAGGCTCTTTCAGATATACAGCCTGAACATTAGACATGCTAGGATGAATCAGTTCTTTTTCATAACCATTTTTTCTTTCTGAACCAGGAGCCCATAAAACCAGCAATAATTATCATGACCACCCAAAGGACAGGATAGGACCACTTCCATCCCAGTTCCGGCATGAATTTGAAATTCATACCATAGATCCCTGCTATAAAAGTAAGGGGGATAAAGAAGGTAGCAATAATGGTCAGGACCTTCATAACCTCGTTCATCCTGTTGCTGACGGAGGAAAGGTAGAGGTCGAGAAGACCGGCCACCATTTCACGGTAATTTTCAACGGTATCAATGACCTGGATGATATGGTCATGGAGGTCTCCAAAAAATATGAGAGTTCCTTCCTGAACAAGCTCACTTTCACCTTTTCTAAGAGAATTCACTGCCTCCCGCAGGGGCCATACCGCATGCCTCAGGGTTATAAGCTGGCGTTTCAGTTTATATATCTCCTTAACAGAATCCTTTGATGGATCGGCAAGTAATGCTTCTTCAAGGATCTCTATCCTTTCGCCCAGCATCTCCAGGATATAAAAATACCTGTCCACAATTGCATCCACTATGGCATAGGCGAGGTAATCTGCTCCGGATCTCCTGATCTTTCCAAGACCCTTTTTAAGCCTCTCCCTTATGGGATCCAGAACATCTCCGGGACGCTCCTGGAAGGATAGAAGAAGATTGTTTTTCAGTATCACGCTTACCTGTTCCGAAGCTATCTCCATTGAATCAGGATTATAATCCAGCATCTTGAGAACCATGTGCAGGTATCCTTCATAAGACTCGATCTTTGGCCTCTGCTGAGTATTCAGAATGTCTTCAAGCACCAGGGAATGTATGTCAAAGATCTTACCTATGTTTTCCAGTACTCCTATTTCGTGAAGACCGTTGATATTGATCCAGCTCACTGTATCTGTTTCCCGAAAACGGGCTGCTTCATGTATATGCTCTATCTGCTCTTCATTAATGGTCTGTCCGTCGTAATCTATGAAGGATATCTCCACCTCTTCGATCTTTCTCTCGCCAACATGGATAAGTGATCCCGGAGGCAGACCATACCTTGATTTCGACGGTTTTCTGGAATGTTTTATCATTTTCACCCTCTTTCAGTTGAACAGCTTATTGAGATCAATAATTGTTATTTCATGCTTTAAATATATGACATAGCAACCAGCAATGCAACAAAAAAGCCACCCGGGTGAGGGTGGCTTCAAGATTCTGTGAAAAAGGTCTTTTACTGGGGGATGGTCCCCTCCACACCTTCCAGGAAATAATGAATGGAGTGGATTTCCTTATAACTTAAAGATTTACCCTCTTCAAGTACGACATTGCCCGACTGGTCAATGAGAGGACCGTCAAATACGGTACATTCGCCGCTTATGATCTTCTCTTTCTCCGCTTCAACAATGTCTATCACATCCTGTGGAACCTCCGGCGAGAAGGGAGCAAGCTGGACAGCCCCTTCCTTCATTCCCATAAGGATCTCTTCTGTAGTCCAGGTTCCGTCAATTATCCTGTCTATGATCTCGTTGTAGAGGACTCCCCAGTTCCAGACCTGAGCAGTAAGCTGTTTGGTGGGGGCGAACTTGCTCATGTCACTGTTACATCCTATGACATAGACACCCTTTTCCTCAGCCATTTTTGCAATGGCGGCAGAATCAACATGAATATTTATTACGTCAGCACCGGAATCGATAAGGGCATGACCTGCCTCTGATTCCTTTGCCGGGTCATACCAGGAAAAAAGCCATATAACCTTTAATGTGGCTTTCGGATTGACCTTTCTTGCGCCAAGAATGAAGGCATTGATCTCTCCGATTATATCGGGAATGGGGAAAGCGCCTACATAGCCGAGAACATCGCTTTTTGTCATTCTGCCGGCTGCCATACCTGCAAGATAGTAGGCTTCATACATGCGTCCGTAATAGCTGCCCACATTATCGGCATATTTGTAGCGGTCGCACTGCATGAAATAAAGATCCGGATACTGTTTTGCCACTTCAAGCAATGGATCCATATAACCATAGGATGTACTGAAGATAACATTTACACCCTTCCTTATGTACTGCTGCATTACCCTTCCCACTTCTGCTCCCTCAGGAATTGACTCTGCGGTATAGGTGGTCATACCGGGATGGGCTTCCTGGGCTGCCATGGCCCCGGCATTATGCATATAGGTGTATCCATGATCTCCAACGGGCCCTACAAAAAGATAGGCTGCCTTGATCTTATCCTCGGGGATAGGCTTAAGCTCGGCCCATGCAACAGAGGATACTGCGACTAACATGACTGCTAGAACGAAAACTAGAACTTTCTTCATTGGAACTCTCCTCCCGAAATTATGCTGTTTTTCTCTCTATGATATATTTGCCCCATGGGCTAATGAACGATCTCCGGCTCCCTGATCTTTCTACCCCTGACGTAACGTTCTACTATCTGGCGATCATCTCCGGTATATATGTATCTCTGAAGCCTCTCTTCAAGACTTCTTCCACTGTCGCCAAGTTCAGAATCATCTATTACAAGGGCATCAAATTCATATCCGGGCTCAAAACTGCCTACTTTCCCGAAAAGGGATCCACCACTTTTGGTCCCCAGATAGAAAGCTTCGGGCGTTGTAAGGGGTTTATATTTTTTCCCACTCTGATGCCAGACCATCTTGGAAATGCAAACGGCCATACTCATAACATTCGAAAGGGAGAATACGTGTCCTCCCGCAATGTCGGAACCAAGGCCTACGGGTACACCCGCATCAAGAAGCTTTCTCATGGGCATCATACCTCCGGAAACATTGAGGTTGGCATAGGGACAGTGAACTCCAAATATTCCCCTTTCAGCCATTATCCGGATCTCATCTTCGGGACAGAAAAGACAATGAGCCATTATGGTAGGAGTCTGGCCGAAGAGACCGCAATGATCGTAGACCGCTCCGTCATACTCAAATTCAGGATGAAGCTGGCGGGACCATTCCACCTCTGCAACGGCCTCAGAAAGATGGGTCTGTACGGGAAGGTTATATCTTTCCGCAATATCTCCAAGACCTTCCATAAGATCAAGGGTACAGCTGGGAATAAAACGGGGTGTTATGCAGGGTTTTACCATATCGGATCTGTTGGCATACTCCCGGGCGATCTCTTCTGTATCAGCAAGGGACTGTTCTGTTGTTTCAATAAGAAAACCGGGGGAATTACGGTTCATGTTGACCTTTCCTACGAAACCTCCAAGACCCGATTCAATCAGAAGATCCAGAAGGATCCTGGTTGCCTCCTTGTGAAGGCTCCCGAAGACCACTGCCCTTGTACTTCCATATTTCCACAGGTCGTGAACAACTCTAGAGTAGATCTTCCTTGCATAATCCGGGTCGGAAAACTTTGCTTCCTCGGGAAAGGCATATCTGTCCAGCCATCCCACAAGCTCTTCATCCATACCCAGTCCATTATAGGCATACTGGGGAGCATGGATATGCAGATCCATAAATGAAGGAATAAGAAGTTTATCTCCGAAATCCACTATTTCAGCAGCTTTGTGATCTTCGCTCAGGGTGGAAACCACAGTTTGAACCTTACCCTCTTCGACAATCACATAACCCTTCTCGAATGTTTCGAACTTCTCGGGAACAGAGGTGTAAAGGACCTGCCCTCTGAATGCAGTTAAAGCTGACATTCTATCATCCACCCTTTTAAATATAAGGTTAATGGAAGTACTTTATCAGAATTTCAAGGGCGGAAAAAGATTGATTATTTAATTTAAAATGTAAGGGGATCAGGCGGGGGTTACTTTAATGTCTTTCTTTCCCTGGTCGAAAATAGACCACATCCTGCCAGGTTATGTAACCTGTAACAGGGTCATAAAGCATGGTCTCTCCATCAAAGAGCCCTCCCTTTATAACAAGCTCCATATCATTTAATGGCATCAGGACAGCCCTGTGGGAAGGCAATAGCAAAAAGTTATCCTTTAAAATTATTTCAGCATGGCCGAATCTTTTCTCTCCTGTAAACCGTGATTCAAAACGGGGATAAGCCTCATATTTCCCCTCAAGTTTTCTCCATTTTTCAAGGGCGGTCTCGTCGAGAACTGGACATTTAATTGCAGTACCCACATACATTCCACCCCTGAAAATATGCATCATCCAGTCTCTGCTAATCTCATCCAGGAAGAACTCCACTTCTATTTTCCCGAACCTTTCAAGGGATCTCATATCACTGGACAGTGAAAACCTTCGCCCCTCCAGTGGGAGCAATTCCATTTCTCCAGGTTCGATCTTTACTTTGAGATCTTCACTTTTAATAAAAAGTTCAATTATTTCACCATCCAGACAATATTTGCCTTCATATTGATCCTTTTCGGATGATGTTTGAGGGGAACCTGATGGTTGGGGCCCTGATTCAGACTTTGGAAGCACTCCATCTATTGTCTGCAACATCAATCCCAGAATTTCAAATCCGAATTCAAGAAGAATGGAATCATCTATGCTGGAAGAGTTACAGATAAGAACTATACCCTGTTTCTTTTCAGGCATCAGTGCAATAAGAGACTGAGTACCCATACATATTCCATGATGAAAAACTGTAAGTTCCGAGAATCGATGAGTGTCTGTCCGCCAGGCAAGACCATTTTCGTGGGGATCTCCAGGCCAGGAGTACTGGGGCTGAAACATCATTTCCAGGGTTTCCCCCTTTATTCGCTGCCCTTGTCCGACCTGTCCCTTCCTGAAAATAAAACGCATGAAATCACAGATATCCGGTATGGTAGAGTGGAGGTTGGCCGAAGCCATCTGGTTCAATTCATATCGACCGTAAGAGGAGAAGGTCCCCTTAGCATAGCTGTAACCCCTGGCAATCCTGCCGATGTCATCAGATAAAGGGAGGAATGTGCTCTCCTCCATATCCATATCAGGCAATACATCTCTGTCCATATATTCAGGGAACAATTTCTTTCTTTTTTTCTCGATAATATGACCAAGAATGTCGAATCCAACATTTGAATACTTGTACCTATACCCCGGTGGATATGCCATATAGGAATATTTCAGTGAACGGACAACATCTTCGAGAACATTCGGCTGCCCATCCCAGTGCCAGGGCAGCAGACAGCCATTTCTGGGCAGACCTGAACGATGAGCAAGAATTTTACGGAGAGTTACAGGGTCCTCATTCCTGAAACGGCTTTTTATTGAAAAATAAGGAATATATTTCGAAAGGGGAAGATCAATATCGACAAGTCCTTCTTCGTAGAGACGCATTATTTCAATAGCTGTAAAGACCTTGGATATGGAACATACACGAAAGAGCGTTTCAAGGTCGGCCATTAGCCCCTCCTGCAGATCCTTATAACCACTCACAGCCTGATAGATGACTTTCTGATCATCCACCATGGCAAAGGCAAAACAGGGCAGATGGTATTCTGTCATAAGATAACTGATCCGGTTTTCAGCATGATTAATGGCATAGGAATAATCTCCCCGGTAGAATGTGGGAGTTTTCTGAAAGACATCAGGCCCTGAAAAATCCCACATCAAGGGCGTAAGAAGAAAAAGGAAAAGGAGCACTATAAAAATGGCCTTCAGAGAAGCTGTTCTTCGCATTTGACTTCTCCAGGATTATTTCTCCCTGAAATGGGAATTCAACAGTTAAGGCAGTTAACAGGTTAATCCTCAACATCCAGGGAAAGATTTAAATTTCAGAAAGGGAATCTCTCTCTACCCCAGATAGCCGAAAGAATGAGGACAAAACCTGCGATTATAAGCAGCAGAGGCACAAGGGGGAGATCCGTTTCGATAAGGTCCCATAGCCCGCCAACAATGCAGAAGATCCCCGCCACGATCCAGAAATTCTCCTGTTTAAGGGTAAAATATTTCCTGGAAGCCTGAACGATCAGGATGATCGTTCCTAAACCCAGAAGAAAGAAACCGATCCTGAAGTGCATCCACTGAAATAAACCAAGCCAGACAAGGAACAGGCCCCAGCCCAAAATACTGATCTTGTGAGTTAATCCTTCTTTTTTATCCATTCTGTAAGTTTTCCTTTATCCCCGGTAATAATTCCGCTTATCAGTATAGCAAAACAACCTGTATTTCCATTTGATCCTTCCAGAAAGGCCGATTTTTATTCCTCCAGATCCTTTTTCATTTCCAGAAACTCTTCTTTTGTGATCTCTCCCCGGGCGTAACGTTTCTTCAGAATATCAATGGCAGTCTCAGTCCTGTAAATCGGGAACTCCTTTCTTCCCGAACCCTTAAAGATAGGCCATAACAGAATAATAGCTATCAGAAGAGGAACGATCATCACAAATCCCACAGGAAACCCCCTCCACCTCTCCATCACGGGATGCCACCGCCATGCCTGTTATTCTGTCTGAGCCACTAACGGGCTGGAAGGGAGGGATATCAACAACTGGATCAGGATAACGGAGAGACACAATAAAGATCTTTTTTACTTTTCCAACTCCCATATGAAGTTATTCTACATCACTATGAATTGATAAATCAATGCTTTGCGAGCAGGCATATTTTGAAGGAGTTGAAAATCAGATAATGGTGTAGAATAGAGAAACTTTTGACATGCTAAAGGAGAAACATCCGGTGAAAAGAACGGAGAGCCAGTCCTTCAAAGGGTTTATAGCGACCATGGCAACTTTTATCGTCTGGGGTTTCCTTCCAGCCTACTGGAAACTTCTCCAGAAGGTTTCACCCCTGGAGATACTGGCCAACAGGATAATATGGTCAGTGGTTTTCCTTGCCCTTCTTTTATCGGTACAGAAGAAATGGGGAAAAGTCGCGAAGGCCCTCACTACTCCTTCAGTCCTCAGGATGCTTCTCATCACCGGAACCCTTGTCTGTGGAAACTGGCTTATTTACATCTGGGCAGTAAATTCAGACAGGGTCATCGAGGCAAGTCTCGGGTATTTCATAACACCTATGGTAAACGTTTTTTTCGGTTTTCTCTTTTTCAGGGATCGTCTCCGCAAACTTCAATGGCTTGCCATAGCAATAGCCGCATCGGGAGTTCTTTATCAACTTTTCAGATATGGACAGCTGCCATGGGTTTCCCTTGGGCTCGCCTTTACCTTCGGCACTTACAGTCTTTTGAGAAAGATGGCAGAAGTCGAATCAAGTGTAGGGTTATTTGTGGAAACGCTGTTTCTTTCAATTCCAGCCCTGATCTATCTGGGGCTTCTTGAATTTCATGGCGGGGGAGCATTGGGAGACCTGGGGATTAAAACAGATCTTCTTCTTCTGGGAACGGGCATCGCTACCTCAATTCCACTTATCACTTTCGTCTACGGTGCAAAAAGACTTAGTCTTGTAACAGTGGGAATTCTACAATATCTCTCTCCCACAATTTCCTTTCTCCTGGGAATATTCGCATATGGAGAAGCCTTTACCCCTGCCCAGTTCGTAACCTTTGGATGCATATGGACAGCTCTGGTTATATATACTACCGAGAACCTTATGGTCTCTGGAAAAATGAGACAGCAGGCATAGAGATATAAATAAAATGGGTCATAAAGATCTTCCCAGACCCGGAAATAACGCCACGCTCAGCTGATCTCAGCCCCATGAGAAAAGGCAGAGATCTAAATATCTTTCCAGCTCCGGAATCCCTCGCCAACAACCTCTGCCGCATCGGTAATAATGACAAAGGCCGATGGATCGTTTTCTGCAAGAAACCGTTTGAGTTCCACCATCTGCCGCCTCGTGAGGACGGACATCAGAACCGGTTTATCTTTCCCCGAGTAGGCACCCTCACCACATAGAAGGGTGGCTCCCTTGCCCAACTCGTCAATAATGAACCTTTTTGTTTTCTCTACTTTACCTGTAACAATGAAAAGCTGTTTTCTCCTGTCAAATGAACGAAGTACGCTATCTATTACAATGCCTTCAGTGTAAAGCATGACTCCTCCAAAAAGAACCCCTTCGAGACCTACAACAAAAAAGCTCCCGAGAAGGATGAAAATGTTGATATAGAAATTGTACATACCGATATCTACGCCATATCTCTTTCGCAAAGCTACAGCAACAATATCCGTTCCACCCGTTGAAGATCCATCCCGGAGAACGAGGCCTATACCCAGACCCTTTATTACTCCGCCAAGGATCGCCGCCAGAAGGGTCTCTTCTATAAGAGGATACTCAAACATGCCAAAGAGTTTTAATCCCACAGTGGTCAGGGCTACAACGTAGATCGTCCACAGGATAAAACGGGGTGAGAGCTGGCGCCATCCCCACACGAAGAGAATAATATTCAGGACAGCTATTATCCATGCCGGGGATAATCCCCATACATAATTGGACAGTATTGCAAGACCGGTTACCCCGGTATCGGGGAACCTGTAGGGAATGGTGAGTGCCATTATTCCGAAACACATCAGAAGAGTTCCCAGGGTCGAAGTAACCAGGGTCGATCTTTCGCGTTTCATCATTGCAAGAATATCAGCTGCGATGGTTCTTATTCTGCCTTTCATTCAGTACCTCCATAAATGCCCTCGGGTAAAATCCTTAAAGAAACCATTGCAGAGCAATGTATCATAATTGCGCTCCCGACTTCTACTCCTGACTGGCCCATCCCTGTAAAAAAGGAGCGCATCCCGGAAGGCATGCGCTCCTTAACCGAAAAAAATAAAACAGATCTCAGGAAACGGCATCCCTTTCCCTGCTGTACTTTTCGTACTCTCTATTATCAATTATCTCTTTAAGGGCATTCACCACTTCCCAGACTTCGGTAAAAGTATTGTAAAGGGCCACAGGTGCTATACGTACCACAGATTCCGGTCTGAAATCGGGAATTATACCCCTTGCCTTAAGGGCACAGCAGATCCGCCAGGCCTCTTCGGCATGTTCTATTGCCACGTGGCCGCCTCTCCTCCCCGATTCCCGGGGAGTTCCTATCGTAAAATTGTAGGGCTCTTTAGAGATCAGCGAATCCACAAGGTACATAAGATAGGATGTCAGTTCAAGAGATTTTTTCCGCACTTCTTCTATACCCACCTCGGAGAAGAGGTTCAATGCACCCTCCAGAGATGCTGTGGAAAGAATACAGGGTGTTCCCATCTGCCAGCCTCCCGCGGTTCGGGAATGATCAAATTCTATGGCAAGGTCGAACTGTTTTTCTTTTTTATACCCATACCAGCCTGCAAGCCCTGGCTCCTTATCGAAATGTTTACGGTTCAGGTACAGGAAAGCAGGGCTACCCGGTCCTCCATTCAGATGTTTATAGCTGCACCAGAAGGCAAAATCCACATCCCAATCATCAAGATAATGTGGAACAGCTCCCGCAGAATGAGCACAGTCGAATCCGATTATCACTCCTCTGCTGTGGGCATATTCCGTCAGCTTTTTCATATCAAGAAGCTGGCCGCTCCGGTAAAGGACTCCTGGAAGGACTGCAACAGAAACAGTTTCATCCATTGCAGCCATAATATCTTCTTCCAGGATGGTCTTTCCATCCCGGCTTTTTACAAGTATCAGGTTTTCTTCCGGATCCAGTCCATGAAGGCGGATCTGGCTTTTAAGGGCATATATATCAGAGGGGAAATTGAGTTCATCTGCTATGATCTTTTTTCGACCCTCCCAGGGCTTGTAAAAAGTTGAAACAAGCGAATGCAGGTTGGCGGTCGTTGATCCTGTCATGATGACTTCATCCGTCATGGCACCCATGAGAGATGCCATTTTAAAACCAAGGTCCTCCGGAATGAAGAACCATGGATTTTTCGCATCAAGCCATCCCCTGATCCCCAGTTTTTTCCACTCTTCCATAACCCTCAAGAGACTTTCCTCCGAGTCTTTTGAAGCAAGTCCAAGGGAATTACCATCCATGTATATCGTTTCAGAGGGAATATAGAATCGATCCCTCAATGATGCTAGGGGATCTTTCATGTCCAGTTTTTCTGCAAATTGTCTGCCCATCTCATAATTGCTCATTATTCATCCTCCATTCTCTTCTCTGATCAGTCTCTAGCCTTCATCAGGTTTAATTCCATCTTCTTCAGCAGCTCAGCAAAGATTTTCCTTTCCTCTGCTGAAAAATTTCCTATAGCAGCACTATCCCACTCATCAAGTCTTTCTCTGACTCTGACAAGCAGGTGTCTGCCCTTTTCACTTAAAAACAGCCGGTGAGCCCTGCCATCCTCCGGATCATCCCTTCGATCAACACATCCCATGGCAACAAGTCTTCTTACCGATCGGGTGACGGAAGCCTGATCCAGAACAAGTCTTTCAGCAAGGGTCTTCTGATTGATCCCTTCCTGTCGGGCAAGTTCTACCAGGCATAGATATAGACCCTTCCCAAGACCGCTTTCAGCAAACGCCCTGTCCAGATCAAGCTGGCATATTCTATAGATCCTTGAAATATTTCTGCCCGGAGACCATTTGGATCCCAACATTACACCCCCATATACTTGCAGGTGCAATTATATTATCATAATATAATTGCACCTGCAAGTATATGGACAAGCCAGATCTACACTGATACCTTATCAACTGGAGGATTCAAGAAGGTTGATTTTTTCAAGCTGAAGGGCCAGATAGAGTTCCATCATCCTGGTGAAATCTCTCACACCGAAGCCGCAGATCTTTTCGATCTTGTCTATTCTGTAATGAAGGGTATTTCTGTGAATGTGGAGTTCTTCAGAGGTATCCCTGACACTGAAATTACATTGACACCACTTCTCTATGGTTTCCTTAAGTTCCAGGCGATCCCGCTGCGAATTCAGACCGGATAACTGGTCTCCAGCAAAATTAGATCTTAGATCTTTTCTTGCACTGGCTACCATCTCATGCAGACGATGATCCCTTATGATGAACACCTTTCTGGAGGGGTAGAATATCCTGCCCCTTTCGAGGACCTGCATAGCTTCCATATAGGATTTTCCCCATTCTTCAAGGTCAGAAACAATGGAACCTATTCCCAAAAAAGCAGAAAAGCCTTGGCCTGCCATCAGCTTCTCAAGGTTCAGGCATTTTCCGGTAATGATCCGAAAGGTCTCATCCTCCTGCTGGTTTCTATTCGGCAGGGCATGAAACAGGAGGATAACATCCTTGCCCATACATGCAGAAATATCATTCCTTCCTGCAAAAACACTCCGCAAAAGGGACTCGGCACGACGATAAAGAAGGCAATTCTCATCCAACCCTGTTCCGGAAGAGTCCAACTGATACTTAACGTATATGGGAACATATTTCCATTTTTTATCATAGCCGAACTCACAGGCTCTCTGTTCCAGGGCCTCCTTGCCTGAAATCCTTGGATCAAAGGCCAGAACATCCTTCATGAATATCTGTACAGTTCTTTCCCTGTTCAGAGCTGTTTCCAGGAAAGCTTTTTCCCTGAGATACATCTCCGCCTGTTTTTTCACTATCAGGGCAAAAGGAGTTACCTTATCAGGATCACCAGCTATGGCTATGGTTCCTGTTATCCGGCCATCTACGTCTTCTATGGGATAGGTAACGCCAGGTTTCGTATCATTTACTTGCAAGGCTTCTTCTTCGCTGACTATATATCCCTTCCTGGATCGGATAACTTGAGGAGCCTCAAAAAGAGATTTCCCCAACCGTTCAGGGTTGCTGCTTCCTATAACGATCCCCTGCTTATCTGTAACAAGGACATGGTATCCAATTATCTTTGAGGTCGTATCAGATATTTCCTGGGCATATTTCTCGAGCATAGATATCCCACCAGCCTTCATTGCCTTTCTTTAAAGAATACCTTTTTTATGCATGAAGAACAAATAAATCCAATGATTAAATACTTTTTCTGATATCCATACACGATGAAAATGCCCGGATACCTCTTTATACTTCGATATGATCAGGTATGCCTTTTAATGATTGATAAAAAGCACAGCCTTCTGCAGAAACCTGAAAGGAGATTAGATTATGTCTATGATTGAATGGACAACTACCATAGGATTAGCAGTTTTTATCTATGGAAGTTTTGCTATTGCCGCTAAGAAAAAGTAAAACTGCAGTATGCCCCTTTAACAACATTCAAAATCTATGCTCCGTTGCTTTCGGGAGGAGGGTCCCATACCTCCTCCGCCACTCCTTAAGGTTAAATATAGCTTCCAGGCACAATAGATTCGCACACAATAAATCAGAATAACAGCTATAATAAAAAGGATGAATCAGATGGAAACGCCTCAAAGGAATATCCGGAATGGATATCTGCTTATTTCAACCGCAGCGGTTCTATGGGGAACAACAGGAACTGCCCAGTTTTTTGCACCTTCAGGAACTGACCCCCTTGCCCTGGGCTTTCTGCGGATCTTGTTCGGCGGACTGTTTCTCCTTCTTCTGGATCTTCCCGGAAAGGGTTTCAGAATACTGAAAGGTCCCTGGCCCTGGAAGGCAACCCTCGGGGCAGCCATGGGAATGGGTTTCTACCAGCTTTTTTTCTTTGCTGCCCTCCTTAAGACCGGGGTGGCCGTGGGAACCATGATAACCATAGGAAGCGCTCCCATCGTAGCAGGTATCATAGGCCTAATGATATTTCGGGAAAGACTTACTCGAACATGGTTTATAGCTACCACCCTCGCTGTTGGGGGATGCTGTCTTCTGTCATTGCCATCGGGAACATTCCGAGTCGAAATATCGGGAATTTTCCTGGCCCTCTGTGCAGGTATATCCTGGGCCGTTGCAGGTTCTTCAATGAAAATGATGCCCCCCTCAAGATCTCCAGTTGAGAAGGCAGCAATAATGCTTCTTCTTGGAAGTGTCATCATTGCACCTGTCATTTTTTTCCGTGATTTTTCATGGGTTCCAACAGTGAGGGGAACTTCGGCAGTATTATATCTGAGTCTTATAGCAACAGCTCTGCCCTATGTCTTTTTTGCGACGGGCATTCCTGATATACCTGTATCTACGGCATATACCCTCACCCTGGCCGAACCCCTTACGGCCTCATGTCTGGGCATATTCCTTCTTGGAGAAGAACTTACAATAACTGCCCTGACTGGTATTGTTCTTATTTTTGCAGGCCTGGTTATCCTTTCGCTGAAGGTAACTGGAGAAACTTCCCCTGTCACAAATTGAAGGGAACCCCGTATTATGATCTGAAACAATCCATCCTGATGGCGGTATAAAGTTCCAGAAGGGATCTGAAATCCCTGAGGTCAAGAGAACATATACTCTCGATCTTTTCCAGCCTGTACTTGAGGGTATTCCTGTGGATATGAAGCCTTTCAGACGCCTCTTTGATACTGAAACTGGTATCGCACCAGGCAAGAATGGTTTCTTTTATCTCGCTCCAGTCCCGCTGTTCTTTAAGACAGTCGAGTTTCAGGGAAAGGAAAGTTTCCCTTTGGTCAGGCCTCGTAGATGAAAGCAGTATCTCAAACCGCAGATCATCCATGGAAAATATGTTCTGCCCTGGATCGCATGATCTGCCCTTTTCCATCACTTCTCCGGCATCTGCAAAGGATCTGGATAGCATTTCCAGTGCATTGGCTATGGATCCTATTGCGATATCTCCCATGAACCCTGCATCAGAAAGCTTTCTCAATACTTCGCTGCATTGGTCTTTAAGCCGTTCCCTCTGTCCATTCCCTTCCTTCAGGACATGCAGAATCACAAAGTCATCGGCAGCGAAAGGAGCAGATATATCCCCGGGTTCACTGAATACGTTCCTGATCTCAACGCTGACCCGGTTCTTCAGAGACTGGAGGGCCAGATCTCTGTTGATCTTTTCCTTCCCCGACCTTTTTACAAGATCTTCCATCATGGAAGGAAGGTTTCTTATCCTTACCCAGATCACACAGTAGGGATGGTCAGACCTGTAACCGAAATACCTGGCCTTCCTTTCAAGAAGTGAGATTTCGGAAATCCTTGGATCAAAGGCTTCCAGTTCACGGATAAAGTTCTGTAACGTCCTTTCCTTCTCAAGAAGAGAACCAAGGAAAACCCTCTCCTTGATAAAGAGTTCCGCATGTTTTTTCACGATCAGGGCAAAGGGATTTACGTCTTCAGGCTTTCCGGTAATTGCAATACTCCCTATAACCTCTCCTGTCATGTCTTCAATGGGATATGTAACACCGACCACTGCATTCGGGAATTTCCGAACTTCTTCTTCATCTATCAGGTAAACCTTCCTGGTCCGGATCACTACAGGTGCCTCAAAAAGATGCTTTCCTAATCTGTCAGGATCACTGCTCCCGATGATAATGCCCTCTCTGTCGCTCATCACAACTTCATATCCGATTATCTCGGCGATGTCCTGCACTATCTCCTGGGCATATTTTTCGAGCAAAAGAATCCCTCTTCCCTATCCTTTTTTGTTCACCATAGACAAATATGCATTAAACTATAACATCTTTTTTCTATCCGTGTAAACGATGACAGAAAGATGTTATCGGCCTAGACTATTGTGACATCAAAAGAATGTATGGGCCTGAAAGTTTCTTTACTATTTCCTCCGAAGCGAGGGAGTCTCTCCAACTCCCCCGCTTCTTCTATTTACGGCTTTTGAGACATGATTGCCAGGGATAATTAAATGAGACATCGTACAAATTCATGTATTTGTACGACTTTCTGAAAAAAGCTGATCCTCATTGATCAGGATAGTTCATTTTCTGAAGATCACCTGTATTTTTCTAAAATTCTCCCATTTTTAAAAAATACATCAATATCTTCTCTCTTTGCTTTTTTGTTACCTCTATCTCTTCTTCAGTCCAGGCAAAGATACCCTTACCTGTTTTACAGCCAAGATTGCCATGAGCAACAGCATCGCTCAGCACCTTTGAAACCTCACCGGAACTGCAGAGCATTGGCATAAGGTAGGATGCGATCTTGTTGAAAACATCCAGACCTCCCATGTCCGCACTCCGGAGCGGTCCCGTAAAAGCAAGGCGACGGCCCAGACCATGGGTAACTGCTTCATCCACGGCTTCAGGTGTTACTATTCCTTCATCAACAAGGTACATGGCTTCCCTGAGAAGGGCAAACTGGAGCCGATTGAAGACAAAACCGGGTATATATCTCGAAAGACTTACTGGTCTTAACCCTGTCTTTTCAAGTAATTTAACGGTGAAGTCCATGGCCCGGGAAGAAGTTGATCCACAGGGTACAAGTTCGACAAAGGGCATGAGATGTGCGGGATTGCTGAAGTGTGCCACCAGGAACCGCTCTTTACTGGACATTTCAAGGGATATCAGGTCCGGATCCAGTCCTGATGTTGTACTCGTAAGGACAGCTTCAGAAGGAACAAGACTTTCCACGGTGGAAAAAAGTTTCTGCTTCAATTCCAGGTCCTCCGACACTGCCTCTGACACAAAGGAACAACCCTCCAGGGAACCTTTCAGATCAGTTGAAGGTTCTATCCGCCCCCTGATCTTCTCCATCTCGGAATCTCCAAATAATCCGGACTCAACCAGGTTCCTGCAGAAAGAATCGATAGAGAGTAACCCCCTTTCAAGACTGGGTCTGGTTCGCCCGAACATAACAACATCCATACCGCCGATAGCAAGGGTCAGAGAAATGGATGAACCCATGGTACCGGTACCTATACAGCATGCTTTCAGTTCTTTTCCCATTCCAGGAACCTCCTTTTGAAAATGAACAGGTGCATAACTCCAGTTCTCTACAGTATCTCCAGGTCCTCCGGTTTCCGAAGTTTTTTATGCTTATATACAGGTATTCCAAGCTCTTCGGCAAGATCACGACAGGTCTGACGGTAGGGACCCCTGATGCCTTCATGGTAAAAAACTGCTTTGATACCACCTGGTATAGCTGCTACACAGTCTTTCATTTTTTTCAAACCTTCTTCAGTTTCATATCCACCGGATACCAGCCACTGGTTTGGAAGAATATGGCTTATGCCCAGGGGATAGTCAAAGTCCTTTGCCGCATCGGCAAAACAATCCGCAAAGTGGGTGCCTCCTACACATAGAATATTGACCAGTTCTTCATTCCGGTCAAAGACTTCCACCAGGGAACGGGCAAGGACGTCTACAGCTTCAGGTTTTTCCCATGTTTCGGGAACACTCCCTATCTCTATATCCAGCAGAGGAACAGGATACTGCGTAATGAGGGCAGGATCTCCGCCCTTGATGGAACCAGTCCAATGGGTTGCCTCGGTGGTAACGGTAAAATCATCCAGTCCGGATTCAACCCGATATTTCTCCATGGAGTAAAGAAGATTCCTCATAAAAAGAGGAACAGCAGGGCTGAAATAACCTTTTTCGACGTCGCCAATGGAATGGACGGTAAGCACCCTGTCCGGAGCCTTTTCCCCCCCGTGCCAGTTGACCTCGCCAGCGACTTCCACATCGGAAAAATTTTCTTTAAGTATTGGCAGAAATCGGTCAAACTCATAGCTCACCAGGGCATTCTGCCTCATGAAATAGAAGATATTTCCATTATGATCCCGGTATTCCATCACTGGATACCCGTCAACCTTAATATGGGTTTCCCTGGGATCATATAATTCCATGGTTCTTTCAAATACATCCCTGCCCACATAGTGCCAGGGTTCTTTTACGCAGAAGAAATAAAGGGCTTTTCGAGGAATACTCATGACAGGCCTCTTTTCCAGATCAGTTTTTTGTTTTAAATAATACTCGAAAAAGCTCAACCGCAACACTTTTTCCCAAATAAGATCAAATATGGTTTAATGAATCGGAAATAGCTTGAGATAGATAACAATGGGATGGTGAGAGTATGAAAGAACATGAAAATCTCAAGGAATTCAGTCTCGACGGAGGTATTCTCCGCAAGGGGGATCTTAATTCCATAGCAGATGTAAAGGGAGTGACCGTAGGGCATGTAACTCTCTCGGAAGGCACAGCGAGGACAGGGGTTACCGCCATACTCCCCCACCAGGGAAATCTTTTCAGGGAAAAGGTTATGGCTGCATCCCATGTGATCAACGGTTTCGGCAAGTCAGCCGGCCTGATCCAGGTGGAAGAACTCGGTACTATAGAAACTCCCCTTATACTTACAAACACCCTGAGCGTAGGCGACGCATACCAGGGTCTTGTCTGGTACATGCTTGAAAAGAACCAGGATATAGGAAGAGATACCGGAACAGTAAACCCTGTGATCTGTGAATGCAATGACGGTTTTCTTAATGACATAAGGGCATTACACGTAAAACCGGAACATGTCATTCAGGCGATAGAAAATGCAACCGCAGAATTCAAACAGGGAGATGTAGGGGCTGGCAAAGGAATGTCCTGCTACAAGCTGAAGGGGGGGATCGGCAGTTCATCCCGCATTACAGAAACTGCCGGTGAAACCTTCACAGTCGGAACCCTTGTTCTCTCCAACTTCGGACAAATGAAGGACCTGACTATAAAGGGAGTAAAAACCGGAGAGGCCATTTATAAAATTGCTCCACCCTGTGATGACAATAATCCCGGGTCAATAATCGTAGTAATAGCTACAGACGCTCCCCTTTCGGAAAGACAGCTCAAAAGACTCTGCAGGAGGGCCTCGGTGGGGATAAGCAGGACAGGTTCGTTCATCGAGAACGGAAGCGGCGAAATAGCCGTGGCTTTTACCACTGGCAACCGGGTCAATCATTATAATGAGAAAGCCACCGTGGCAATGAAAATGTTCAACGATGAAATGATAGACTCCCTTTTCAGGGCTGTAGCGGAAGCCACGGAGGAGGCCATCATAAATTCCATGATATACGCCTCACCTGTAAAAGGTAGAGACGGGAATTACAGAAGATCTCTGGCAGAATTCAGAGATAATATTCCGGGATCAGATGACCCTGCTAATAAAGGAAGTGAAAAGTATGACTAGAAGGATAATAGTGCTTGGCTCAGGAGGAGCAGGTCTGGTGGCAGCGATAGCAGCAAGGAAACCCGGCACGGAAGTGGTTGTTATAAGCAAAACGCCCCTTGGAACCGGAACCTGCACTGCCTATGCAGCAGGTATTTTCACCCTGGGCTGCGGACAGGTCCCCCCGGAAATGCATGCATCAAAAACCATGGAGATCGGCTGTTATGTAAACGATCTGAAGCTGGTCCAGACCTTCTCCGAAAATGCCCGTAAATCAATGGAAGAACTTCAATCATGGGGAGTTACCCTGAGCCTGATGGACTCCGGTCATGCCTCCACAAGGGCAAGTGCTCCCAATCCCTTTATGGCAGGCTATGGCATGGTGGAGGAACTATACCGTATAGCCGGAGACCTGGGAATACGATTTGTGGAAAATACAGTTGCTACAGGATTGAGATTGGATGATGGAAAAGTTTCCGGTGTTGAATGTGTCAACTGGCAGACCGGCAAGGTGTGCGGGTTCGGTGCATCTGCCGTTATTCTTGCCACCGGGGGAGCCGGACAGATCTATGAAAGGACAGACAATCCAAGCAGGATAACCGGAGACGGCTACTCTCTCGCCCTTCGGGCAGGAGCATCACTGAGAGACATGGAATTTGTCCAGTTCTATCCCCTGGGCTGGGATGAACCTGGTTTTACCAACTGGATGGTGGACCTGGCAATGATAGACAGGGTTCCCCTTCTGGATGAAAAGAACAGGGAGTTTCTTCTGGAAGCGATCCAGTCCTGGGGATTGAAAGATGGCATGGAGGCAAATTACTACGCCAGGGACAAGGCATCCATATTCCTGGCAAGACATCTGAAAAAAGGTGGAAAGGCAATGCTCCACCTTGAACAGATCCCCGAAAAGTACTGGGAAGCCGAACCTCTGATTGAAATGCTCAACTTTTATCCTGAAGAACTTAAACCCTGGAAGTACGGCCCTGTAGGGGTAAGTCCCATCGAGCATTATATGACAGGAGGCATACAGATAGACACCTCCTGTTTTACGGGAATAGAAGGTCTTTACGCATGTGGAGAAGTAACGGGCGGTGTGGATGGTGCAAGCCGCATCGGAGGAAATGCCCTTACGAACATTGTCACTTTCGGACTAATAGCAGGAAGATGCGCCTCTGAAAGGGTAACTGAAAGAGCTGTAGATTTCGAGCCCGTACAAAGCAGGGAAATGGTTACGAACTGGACCAGGGGCAGTAAATCACCTGTAATGATAAGGCAAACTCTCAAAAGTACTGTACAGGAAGGACTGGGACCAGTCAGAACAGCTGCTTCAATAGAGAGGACCATAGCCGATCTGCAGGAACTGGATAAGGACTATTCGACCATACGGGTAACTGACCACCAGGAGCTGCTCTCTGCCCTTGAAATAAGGGGACTTCTTGATTCTGCCATGTCCATAGCAAAGGCGGCCCTGGTAAGAGAAGAAAGCCGGGGAGTTCATTTCCGTGAAGATTATCCCGCACAGCGAGATGAATGGAAAAAGAATGTTTCTGTCTTAATTAAAGATGGGGAAATATGGGCTGAATAGAAAAATGGTTAACTTTTTTAACAAAGTAAATTTAGGAGATACCCAAATTTCCTATTCAATACAGGGAGAGGGAGAACCCCTACTCCTGATAACCGGTTTTGCTGCCCTTATGGACTACTGGGGAATGACATTCATAGACCTGCTGGCCTCCAGGTTCAAAGTCATAGCCTTCGACAACAGGGGTATGGGAAGTTCTGGAAAAGGTTCTGCGCCTTTTTCCATAGATCAGTTTGCCAGGGACTCCTCAGGGCTTCTGGAAGCCCTTTCCATAGACAGCGCCCATGTTCTGGGCTGGTCCATGGGAAGTTTCATAGCCCAGGAACTGGCCCTGAATTTCCCGGACAAGGTCATGAAACTTATCCTCTATGCAAGCAACTGTGGCGGTTCTGAAGCTATAATGCCTTCCCCCGAAGTAACAAAACGGCTTTTCGATACTACCGCATCTCCGGAAGAAATGACACAAAGGGCACTGGATCTCATGTTCCCACCATCATGGCTAAGGGATGAAGCAGGCTTTGCAAAGGCCTTCACCGCCAGACCCATGACAGTTTACGTTGAGTACATGGACACCATAAGAGAACAGGCAAAGGCCATACTGTCATGGACTGGAACATTCACCAGGCTGAAGGAACTTCAGAAGAGAACCCTTCTCCTTACAGGTACCGAAGATGCCATTGTTCTGCCCGAAAATTCGGATATTCTTTTCGATCTGATTCCAGATGCCACAATCGTAAAAATAGAAAATGGAGGGCACGGAATGCTTTACCAGTTCCCGAAAAAACTCGCCTATGCAGTGATGGAATTTATAACCTCATAAGTCACGTTTTTACTGTATAAACAGGGGCTCCAGTAGTATAACCTACAGGAGCCCCTGTCATCTGAAATCTCCTGGATTATCCTGCTGTTTTGACCTCAGATCCGGAGCCACCCTTCTGAAACCAGTGCTGAGTATTGAGACAGATCCTGACAAGCATCAGCATTACCGGAACCTCTATCAGGACTCCCACCACTGTTGCAAGTGCAGCTCCGGATGAAATACCAAAGAGCATGGTGGCAGTAGCGATGGCAACCTCAAAATGGTTTGAAGCCCCGATCATGGCAGATGGAGCCGCATCGGCATATTTCAGGCCCAGTATCCTGGCAAACCAGTAACCTAACGCGAATATCAGCACTGTCTGAATAAAGAGGGGAATAGCGATCCATAAAATGGTAAGAGGTTTAGTTAAGATAACCTCTCCCTTGAAGGAGAAAAGGAGTACCAGCGTGATAAGAAGGGCGGTTATTGTCACAGGCGTAAGAACATGTAGAAATTTTTCCTCGAACCACTCTCTCCCAAAGGTCCTGAATATGAATTTACGGGAAAAATAACCAGCCACTAAAGGCAGGGCCACATATATGGAAATGGATAACAGAAGGGCCTCCCACGGTACAGGTATCCTTCCAACTCCAAGAAGAAAACCTCCAAGGACTCCGTAAAGGACAAGCATGGTTAGAGAATTTATTGCCACCATTACCAGAGTATGTCCGTCGTTACCCCTGGCCAGAAAACCCCAGACAAGGACCATTGCCGTACATGGAGCTATCCCGAGAAGAATACACCCTGCAAGATAGCTCCTCCATAGAGGGACTTCCAGCATCTTTATCCCGTTTACAAGGATTACTCTGCCAACTCCATAGGTTTCTCCCACAGCAAGATCCAGACCAAAGGGCATCTTCAAAAGATCCATTGATTCAGGACCTATAAACCTGAGAAAAAGGGTTCCAAGAAAAAATATAGATATGGCATACATAGTAAAGGGTTTGATTGCCCAGTTTATAAAAAGAGTCAGCCCTACCGGTTTTATACTCTTGCCGGCCTGTACAACCTCATCAAAATCTATCTTCACCATGATGGGATACATCATGAAGAAAAGACATATGGCTATAGGTATGGATACTACAGGTGCACCGCTTACCGAGATGGCCATGCCATCCAGTCCGGCGGCTAATTCTGGAGCCACCTTTCCAAGGCCTATGCCAGCCAGGATACTCAGAAAAACCCATACAGTAAGGTATTTCTCAAAAAAACCAAGCCCCTTCGGACTGGTTTTGACTGCCGCAGTTTCTGCCATCACACATAGCACCTCCAGAATTTTTTACCTGCTCAACAAGTTCAAGATGCTTTTATAAGATATTGAAAAGATGAATAAATACAAAATAAAATCCCACGGCTACAAAAAGGACTCCTGTCAGTCTTCGAAACCATATTTCCACTTGTTTTATACGTTTATAGACACTTCCGACGTAAGCAGTTCCAAAGGCCAGAAGGATGGCAAACAACACTACCGGGAGAGAAGTCCCTATGCTGAAAGCAAGGGGGGCCAGAAAACTGGCATGGCTCTTTATGGCAAGTGGGACAAGGCTTCCAAAGAACAGGGCTGCCGATACTGGACAGAAAGAAAGGGCAAATATCACTCCCAGGAGGAAACTTCCCGTAATTCCATTTCCGCAAACCCTTCCAGCAAGATTTTCACCAACTCTCAGAAAGGGTATATCCAGCTTGAATAAACCAAGAATAGAGCAGCCTGCAATTATAAGCACAGGACCAAGTATCCTGTTGAAATCATTCTGCAGGAATCGTGAAAGGGATGGTACAGACATAGCCCCGGCCGCAAGAACGTAACCGAGAAGCAGGTAAGCCAGAGCCCTGCCAAGTATGTAGTAGCCTCCTCTGGCTAAAACACTCCAGATCCGAACTTCTGTTCCTCGACCTATGTAGGTAATGGCAAGAATATTAGTAGCCAGTGGGCATGGGCTTACGGCAACAAGTATTCCCAACCATAGAGCTCCGGCTAGACCCACAAGGGAGATACCCACATCATTCACCCTTCACAAATGAACATATTTCATCCTGAACGTATTTAATAAATTCTTCTCTGTCACCTACCAGCATCCATATCTGGTCGAGGTTCTCCCATCTGAGTATCTGGCCATTCCTCGCCTCTGTAATTACCAGCGACTGGGTGTAAAGATCAAAATCATCCATAAAATGGTTATTTTCCGGGCTATCAAAATTGACTATCTCAAGGGGAAGGGTAATACCGGTCCTGTCCATGACCTGCTGTGAATTAACCCCTTCTTCACTATATTTCTCAAGTTTTTTACAGGTCGAACATCTTTTGTTGCCATGAAAATAATAAACAACAAATTGACTGTCCTCTCCATATTCATATCCATTGATACTATCAACGGCAGAGTTCTGGACCATTTCCCGGGCAGAAGATGGAAAAACCACCCCAGAAAGAAAGATAAAACCCACCACTATCATTAAAAGAACGGAATACCCTGTAAATGCCATTCTTCCCTCTCTCATCAGATCAACTCCTTCTGTATAACAGAAAAAATCAGCAGGGATTTTCACTGATCTTCTTCAGAAAACAATCAATTTTTCTATGACCCTCATAATTTTCCCTCAAAACCTTCAGGATACGTATCTCCATATGGTCCAGGGAATCACTGATCCGGTAGTATACCCACTGCTGTTTCTGTTCCCCTTCTACAAGTCCATTTTCCCTTAAGACCCTGAGGTGCCTGGAAACGAGTGACTGGGGAGCTTCAAGGCAGCGGGTAAATTGACAGACACATGTCTCGCCATGAAAAAGAAGAATAAGAAGTATCTGAAGCCTGGTTGGATCCGATAAAGTTTTAAACAGGGATGTTGTTTTCTCCAGATTAAACACCTCCAGAAAATATTCATATCTGTATATCTGCATATGCGCATATCCACATATACAGATATGTCATTAAAAAGTCAAGACGGGGTTTCCTGACTCTCAATTTAATTGCCTTATTACATCAGATATTTCTTCTAAAAACTTTCAACCCAGGAATATTTTGATTCCAGCTCTTGCATAGCCTTTTGAGGATTCCCTTCAATATTGCGGGCGGCGGCAAGGGCTACCCTTGCCATATCCTCTATATCCTCCTCTGTCGTAAAGGGAATAATATTCGTTCTCACGTAAGAAGGTGGCACAATTCTGGAAATAACTGCTGCGGTGCCAGGAAGTAGACCTGCTGCACGGACAATCACATGAAGGGGATCAGACATAAATATGGCTCCGCCGTAATCCTCGGAAATTATTGAAGCAAGGTCGGCTCCGATCTGTACTCTCTCTTCGGATGTAGTACTGTTTCTCAAACGTTCTGCACAGGAACCTATCATATCTGCAACTTTTTCTACCCCTCGTTTCATAAGACCGGGGTCTTCAGGAAAAGCATCACTTTTTAAAACATAGGGCAGTTCAAGATCCTTGAGGGCTTTTTCGATAGCATAACCTACCGCGGTGTTATCGATTTCCGAGTTGAACCGCACCAGAAAATGATCTGTTTCAATATCCTTTAAAGCGGGTACAAAAGCCTTGCTTTCAAGAATGATGGTGGGAGTTTTCATTATCTGAAGTTTCTCCATAACCTCTTTTTTAACGGAAAGGGGAATATTGCCCTCAAGGTCCTCATTGGGACCAACTCCTCTTCGGGATCCATTTATTGACAGCATTATCACCAGTGGACTGCCTTCAGGATCTAACTTAATCCCTCCAATGATGTCGCTGAACCAGACTGAATCCCTTCGGGCAATAACAAATCCCTCAATATTCCTGGCAAAGCTGTCAATGGCAGCCTCAGCCAGTGCAAATTCCACCGAAGCAGGGACCTCTGTCACACCGTGTCCATAAAACCTTCCAAAGATCTTCAGTACTGCAACCTGTGGAAGGGTTGCTTCCATACCCTTAAGACCTGAAAGCATTTCCTTCTCAAAAGGAGTAAAGCCCCTTCTCGGTCTTGCCTTACCGCAGCCACCCGAGGCGGTGAAAATAAAAAGGCTGCCCTCCTGATCATCAAAACAGATATCCTTGATTGAGGTGTCCACTTGTATATGCTTTTTTAGAATCCCTGCTGCTGCGCTGAAACCCTGTGCATCATCCTGAACCAGCCCGGAATGCCCGAAATTGTGGGCTATTCCTGCATGGCCTGCAATACATACGGTCATAAAGATCCCTCCTCGGAGAACCATTTATTCCTGTCAGATAGAGAGAAGGCCGGTCCCTGTTGAGACCGGCCTTCTCTGTTGATAAAAAACCTATTCTGCCAGGGCCATTTCCACTGCAGCAAGGGAATGGATCATGGTCGAATCGAATACTGGGATGGAAACATCCTCCTGTTTTACCAGCAGGGGGATCTCGGTACACGACAGGGCAGCACATTCTGCGCCCTTCGCTGCAAGATCCTCAATTATTCTTACATATTTCTCCCTGGATTCATCCCTGATTATACCCACGCAGAGTTCATTCCAGATGATATCATCAACGATCTTTCTTCCTTCATCATCGGGGATCATGGGTTCCAGACCATAGTTCTCAATGAGGACCTTCTTGTAGAAATCCTCTTCCATGGTGAACCTGGTGCCCAGAAGGGCAACCTTCTTCATTCCCTTTTTCTGTATTGCGCTCCCCACGGCATCTGCGATAAAAATGCCCTTCATCCCTGTTGCCTTTTCAACATCGGGGGTGAACATTCCTATGGTATTGGAACAGATCACAAAGAAGTCTGCTCCTGCACTCTGTATACTCTTCCCTGCCTCTACGATCTTTGCTGCAGCTTCGTCTCTTCGGCCTGCACTCAGAGGGCCTTCAACCTCTTCGAAATCGACGGAATACATGGCTATCTTTGCGGAATGCAGTCCACCAAGACGTCTGCTCACTTCCTCGTTAAGTATCCGATAGTAGTCTATGGAAGATTCCCAGCTCACACCTGCAATTACTCCAATGGTCTTCATCCAAGTTCCTCCCTTTTTATGGTTGTACAACAACAGTCTAAGGTTACACGCTTCAAAAAAACAGTAACAGATATATGGAAAAGAAAAATAACAGAAAAATAAAAAGGTCTCTCCCTTTCCCCTGAAATAACATCACATTCATTGCCTTCATGCAATGAATCAGGATGGATCCTAAAGTCCCTCATTTTCCAGCTTTCTTAAAAACTCCGATATCCCTTCAAGTCCCCTGGACAGCACATCCGGGTCAAAAGCATAACCTATCCGGAGGTAGTTCTCCATGTCGAAACATTCTCCCGGTACGAGCAGTGTTCCATTCATTTCAACAAGACGCCTGCAGAAATCCCTTGAGGGAATTTCATAATCGTAATGAAGGAAAGCTGTGGTACCACCCCTTGGTTTGACATAACTTATCCTGGATTCACTCTTTACCCATCTGTCAAGGATAGCAGCATTGTTCCTCACTATGGCAATATTTCTTTCCAGGATCTTCTCCTTATGTTCCAGTCCTATAGAGGCAAGGACATCGTCGATCATTCCGCAGCTGATGGTCGTATAATCCCTGCGGAGCATGCACTCGTCAATAAAATCCTTACAACCGGCCATCCAGCCCACCCTCAGACCCGCAAGAGAAAATGCCTTGGACATACTTCCGGTACTGATCCCTTTGTCATAAAGATCAGCTACGGAAGGCACGTCAATCCCAGGTTCATGGACCAGCATGCGGTATACCTCATCACAGTGCAGCCAGGCTCCGCAACCCCTGGCTATTTCAACTATTTTTTCAAGCATATCTCTATCCATGAGGGAGCCGGTAGGATTGTTGGGGTTATTGATACAGATCATTTTCGTACCTGCCGTTGCCATGATGGACAGTTTCTCCAGATCAGGGAAAAAACCATCCTCAGCCTTCAGAGGAAGGATGTCAACTTTGGCTCCAAAGGATTCAGGAATACTGTAAAGCTGTTGATAAGTCGGGTTAACCGAGATAACCTTATCCCCCGGTTCGATCAGGGAATAAAAGATCATGAAGTTGGCAGCGCTTCCGCCATTCATAACAAGGACATTATCTTCTTCAAGTTTTTCATAGAGCCCTGCTATTCCCTGTCTAAGGGAAGGGCTTCCCGGAATATGCCCGTAGGTAAGGCGCATATCCAGAAGTTCTTCCATTATTTTCCCGGTCTTTCCCGTCATTTCGAGAAGTTCCCCAACTGTCATGGAATCGACACAGGTTTCAGCTATATTATTTATGGCAAGGTTCTCGTAATCATCCATCCAGCGTTCAACACCAAAGGTTCTTATCTTCATCTCTTTTTCACTCCTTAAGGCAAGATGTAGTTTATTATCAAATCTATCAGGAAATAATTGTTTATTCTATATGTATGGAAGGAATAAATCCAACCCCTGAAGATAGGTAATTCCAAAGGTCGGGAATTCAGATTCCCTTACATTAAAATTACGAAAGTAAACTTTTAATAAATAGATTCCTCGTATAAAATCCCCTTTGGAGCTTCAGATACCATTCCCGCATCTTGTGGGATCAGCTTGAACCATTTTGTCCTTTTATTTATCCAACCTTATCTGAAAAAGGAGAGATTATTGATGTTTACTGATCTACTAACAGCATTGGCAGTTGTTATCAATGGTATACCCCAGGGTATCCTGGCCCTGAGTTTCGGTTTTGCCGCCCTGCCCACTGCAATTGCCTTTCTCATAGGAATTGCCGGATCGATAGCCTTCAACTCCGTAGCTACAATATCCTTCCAGGCGGAAACCATCACCCTGGCCGGAACAATGGGGCACAACATAAAGGAAAGGCTGAGCCTTGTCTTCTGGGGAGCAGTTTTTCTTCTGATACCATCCGTTCTTGGCCTGAATGAAGCAATCGTTGCATTTATCGGACCCACTATCGTTACCTCAATGATGGCAGGTGTGGGTATAATGCTCGCCTACGTTGCCATAGAACTTTTCAACTCCGAGAAATGGTCCGGAGTCGCATCCATGATATCTGCCCTTGTGGTCTGGTTTATGACCCAGGACCTTGCAAAAACCATTATCATTTCAGTTATCATTTCTACTGCCGTCTATAACTACCTCAAGTATTCAAAGAAGGTCCATATGGAGGAAACAACCATAGACCTGTCCAACGAAAAATTTCACCTCGGCAATATAGAGTGGAAATTCTGGTCAAACAGCAGAATACTCTTTGGAGCGCTGGCTCTGGCCTGTCTTAACATAGGAGCAAACATAAGCTTTGGCAAAATAACCGGAAGCATTGCCGGTGTCGAAACCAACATTGACCATCTGGCTGTTTATTCAAGCCTGGCAGATATAGGATCTTCCCTTTTTGGAGGAGCCCCTGTTGAAGCCATCATTTCAGGTACGGCCACTGCTCCCAATCCATTACGTTCTTCCGTATTCATGATGGCCATCATGGCTGCTATCCTTCTGTTCAGATTCCTTCCTGTCCTCGGGAAATACGTCCACAAGTCCTCCATAGCAGGATTTCTTTTTATACTGGGAACTTTTGTAACCTTCGCAACCAATATCCAGGGAGCTATCGCCTCTGCGCCTGCCTTTGCTGGCCCTTACGGTTTCGGACCCTGGGGAATGGTTATCGGTGCTACCACCCTGGTTTCAGCAAGGTGGAATCCATTCTTCGGACTCCTTGCGGGCCTGGCAATTAAAATCGTTTTCGGGCTATGATCCTCATGAATGATTTCTACGAACTGAAGGTTGCCGGAATCACCAGAAAACTGAAGAAAATAAAAATCAGTGACGATCTCACTATTGCCTCCTTCGTAATGCTTGGTGATACTGAGCTTATAGAAAGGACTGCGGAAGAGCTTTATAAAAAACTGCCTGAAGGGATAGATATCCTGGTATGCCCTGAGGCCAAGGGAATACCCCTTACCCACGTGATGGCCAATAAACTGGGCATTGATTACGTGATCATAAGAAAATCAGTCAAGGGTTACATGGAGGATCCCCTCATCGAGAAGGTACAATCCATTACAACAAGGGAGCCCCAGATCATAACCCTGGACGGACTAGATGTTGCGAAACTGAAAGGCAGAAGGGTATGCATAATCGACGACGTAGTATCTACAGGAGGTTCTCTTAAAGCTGTCGAAAATCTCCTGGCAAAAGCCGATTGCACTATCGTAGCCAAAGCAGCTGTACTACTTGAAGAAGGCGGATATTCCCAGGATGATCTTATATACCTGGAAAAGCTTCCGGTATTTACTTCCGGGAAAAAAAATAATACAAGATCAATTGTTTCATTTTAAGAGGAGCGGTCTTCAGGCCGCTCCTCTTTTTTTTCTCTTCATCACTTCAATTCATAATGTTATACTGCTGGAAGGTAATCTGGTAAAAAAATCAGAACTGGAAGGGGACGAGATCATGATAAGAGAAGAGTGCTTTGCCCTTGCTGATGAATTGAGAAACCTTTTTCGTGAATTTCACAGAAATCCTGAATTAAGTTTTGAGGAATTTGAAACCGCCCGGAAGATATCTCTATATCTCCAGGATCTTGGTTATAACGTAACTGAAGGAGTAGGTAGAACCGGATTGACCGCCCGCATCGAGGGAGAAGGGTCTGGCCCCAACATCGCCATAAGGGCCGATATTGACGCCCTTCCCATACAGGAAGAAACGGGACTTTCCTACGCATCATCTGCTGATGGAAAGATGCATGCATGCGGCCACGATGTACATATAACCTGTGCCCTGGGTGCTGCCAGACTCCTGGCAGGACTAAAGGACAGCCTCAAGGGTTCAGTAACAATGATCTTCCAGCCCGCTGAGGAACTTAACCGCGGTGCAAAGGAAATGGTCAAAGAAGGAGTCCTTGAAACTAACGGAATTGACATGATATTCGGCCTTCATAATCACCCGGAGATACCTGTGGGTAAGGTCGCTCTGAAAGAAGGACCGCTCATGGCCGCGGTAGACAGGATAGAGATCACAATTACCGGGAAAGGCGGGCATGGTGGTCTGCCCCACAGGGATATAGACCCCATAGTTGCAACCGCATCAATGATCATGAACCTTCAGACCATAGTTAGCCGTAACATCAACCCTCTGGACTCTGCTGTAATAAGCCTTGGCACCATCCATGGCGGGACCAGGAACAATATAATCCCCGATAAGGTCGAACTGACAGGTACTGTAAGGACCTTTGCTCCTGAAGTAAGAAACAGTATAGAGGAAAAGATCAGAAGAGTTGTTGAAAACACAGCTGCAACTCTACAATGTAAAGGCGAACTCTCCTATATCTATGAAATACCACCCGTAATAAACCAGGCAGTTCCAAAAGGAATAGTGGAAAGAGCCATAGAAGCAGTCGTGGATAAAGAAGCCATTGTTGAACCCACCCCATCCACAGGAGGAGAGGACTTCTCCCTATTCCAGGAAAAAGTTCCGGGATGCTTCTTCTGGCTGGGAGTTGGAAATCCCGAGATCGGGGCCGTCCATCCCTGGCATAGCCCCAAGTTCAGAATAGACGAAAGGGCTCTTGCAATAGGAGCAGGTGTTCTGGCTAATACTGCCCTTATTGCCATGGAAGAACTGAAAGACTGAATTTCCCGGAAGAGGGAAGGAGCAGACCCATGAATATCAAGGTATCCACTCTGAACTCTTTTGCTAAAACTGCTGAAGGAGGTAACCCTGCTGGAGTAGTTCTGAAAAGTGAAGAACTTTCTCAAGAAGAAATGAAAAATATTGCATTACAGGTGGGATTTTCCGAAACAGCCTTTCTTCAACATTCAGAATGTGCAGACTACCGGGTAAGATTCTTTACACCCTCGGAAGAAGTGGATCTCTGCGGTCATGCGACAATAGCCGCTTTCTCCCTTCTTTTTCAAAGGGGTATTCTCAAGCCGGGGAAATACTCCCAGGAAACCCTTGCTGGAAACCTGGATATAGAGATAGGGGGGAATGGACAGATTTTTATGGAGCAGGCCCTTCCTGAATTCCATGAAGAAGTTGGAAGAGCAGAAATTGCCTCAAGTCTGAAAATCTCTGCACAAGACCTCCACGGCACCCTTTCTCCCCAGATAGTATCCACTGGACTGAAGGACATTATTGTCCCGATAAAAGATCTGGAAACCCTTCTGTCCATCAATCCGGATCTTGACTCAGTTTCCGGGATAAGCAGGAAGTACGGTGTGGTTGGTTATCATCTTTTCTGTCTTGAAACAAAATATGGATCAACAGCCCACTGCCGGAACCTGGCGCCCCTTTACGGCATCTCTGAAGAATCAGCCACAGGGACATCTAACGGAGCGCTGGGCTGCTACCTGTACAGGTATAACCAGCTTAACGGAACCTCCAACCTTGTCTTTGAACAGGGTTATTCCATGGGCAGACCTTCGGAGATACTGGCTGATATTGAAATTGATGGAAACGGGAATATCATCAGGGTCATGGTAGGAGGAACGGCCATCATAACCGGAGAAATAGAACTTGAAATATAGCTGAAACCTTCCTGGAAGATTTCAGGACGCTATTTCGACAACTCTTCCAGGAAGGCGTCTATCTCCCGCCAGGCAAGGCCTTCAAAATGAGGGCTGTAAAAGATACCTGCGGTACTATCGCCTGTCAGGGTTGAGTTAAAGAAACCATGCCCAGCCCTGGTGAAAACCTTTATCCGGCAATCTACATCTGCCGCTTCCATCTCCTCGAGAAAAGCTACCATCTCTTCGTTGATCACCAGAGGATCCCTTCCTCCATGGATAGCAAGAACACTTCCCTGGATTTTTTCCGCATCCTCGGGAAAGGGAGTATTCAGATTACCGTAAACACTTATTGTCCCGGTAACAGGGGCTCCGCTCCTTGCCAATTCAAGGACTGAGCATCCTCCAAAGGAAAAACCCATGGCAAAGACCCTGGACGGATCCACTTCTGAAAAGCTCAAGAGTTCTTCAAGACCGGCAACGGCTCTTGAACGCATCAGGTTACGTTCTTTCTTGTAAAAAAGGGCTATCCTGGAAGCATCTTCGGCATTTTCCGGCATATTACCCTTGCCGTACATGTCATGAAGAAGAACCATGTAACCCGACCTGGCGAGTCTTTCCGCATGGGGATAAAGCCAGGCTCCTATTCCGGTAAATTCATGTATCATAAGAATTCCGGGAACAGGATCTTCCTGATCCTCCGGTTTGAAAAGAATCCCCTCCAGTTCGGTATCGCCTTCAAAGTAATTTAAAGAAATGATCTCCATTATCAGGCCTCCTGTTTCCCTTTTTCTTATAGAAAAAAGAAGAAATATGGGGTAAGTTTATCAGTTTTCAGGGTTGTAAAGATATCGGATGCCATCAAAGGGTTTAGGCTCCACCCTGCTGGAGAACACTATCTTTTCCTTATCTATGATTATTTCCTTCAGCTCAAGGGGTAATACAAATCCCTCCAGATCCATTAACGGTTGATACTTTTCTATTTCGTCCTTTATAACCGATGTTTTCTCGGCATTATTCACTTCAAGCATGTAATTATCCAGCCATACCTGTTTCCCCATAATTTTCAATCCAGTTGAAATCTCCACAAGGATCTTTAGACTGAGGGATCCTTTAACGTGGTATCGAGCCTTTAGAAAAAGTTCTCCAGGCCGGAGATCAACCTTTACATCTTTCCAATGTTCATCGGCCAGATCGAGCAGGGCCTGATTCATATCCTTTTCCATGGCAATAGCATGAACGTATCCCTGCATTACATCCTCAACTATTATTTCTCTGCCCTCTTTCCATTCTTTCACAGGATTGAATTTCCCGAAAACGGTTTCAACTCTCAGATTTTCCAGCCTGAAACCGTCGAAAGCGGCACCCTTTACATCCAGATAAAGGTGACGGACAGTTCCATCAGATGCCGGTTCAGCATCAAGTACCATGGTCATGGATTCCGGGTCCAACCTTGTGAGAAATGTCTTGAAAAGAAGGGCTGAAGGATCATTATGTTCCCTGTCATTAAGATCTATCAGGATATCAGCGGCAGAACAGTAAACGGGCATGACCAGCAGTAAAACTAAAGCTAAAACAAAGCGGCTCTTTCGCATTTATGTCCCTCCATAATATAAGTTGGTGTTAATAATTCAAAACACATGAAAATTTTATCAAATAATGACTAACACCAGAAATCAAAAGGGATGACAGTGTGCATTCTTCCTTAGAAGGAACATGAGGCTCTTCGACCAATAAGAGTTCTATGATAATAATGAAAATCAATGTTAGAATATACATTCGGATTCAGAATATTATATTAGGAGGACAGCAAAATTTCTATTTTCCAGACAAAAACAAAAAAACCCGCTCTCCAGATAGCCCTGATATGCCTGGCTCACTTTATCAACGATATTCATCTGTCTTTCCTGCCGACTTTCATACCGGGTATTGTTGAAAGACTGGGTATTTCCCTTACCCAGGCCGGTCTTCTCAACTCCATATCCGGATTCATAAATATGGTTGGACAACCTCTTTTCGGTTATCTTGCAGATAAAACAACTTCACCCAGGTACATGATCTCCGGACCCGTGTTAGCATGCCTGGGAGCTACCCTTCTTCCAATGGCTCCCAATTACTTTACAGCACTGGTCTTTGTTCTCATATGGGGAATAGGCACTGCTGTATATCACCCCCAGGGAAGTGGGAGCATAGGTCATTTATGCAGTGAAGTGACTCTTTCTTCATCTCTTGCCTTCTTTGGATTTGGAGGAATGCTTGCGGGAGCTTTAAGCCCCCTCTACGCAGTAAGCCTTGTCAAGATCTTCAACTATCACTGGATGCCTGTTGTTGCCATGGTACCTGTATTGATAACAGTCGGGCTGATCTACTACTACATTCCGTCGATACAGGACGGAATTGATTTCAAACCGGCAACTGGAGGATTTTTCAGGAATTTCTGGGATGTGTTCAGGGTAGTTTACAGAATATGGATAGTAGCCTTCCTGAGGGCAGTGACCGGGCAGGGTTTAAGATTTTTCCTTCCCCTCGTTATCGCTGCAAGGGGGGGGTCTCTTGTCACCATAGGGACAGTTCTCTTTATAATAACAATAGGCTCATCCATCTCTCCCATAATATGCGGAAAGATGGCTGACCTTTTTGGTCCGAAAAAGGCACTTATCGTTCTGCTTGTAATAATACCCTTCCTTCTTGTTCCAGCCGCCCTTACTCAGGGTGTTGTATCAATAGGCCTTTATATGGCCGGTTACGCGCTCCTGACTGCTACGGAACCAATAACCAATGCAATGGCACAGCGCATGGCCCCCCATGCAAGGGGTATGGCAAGTTCCATCATTATGGGATTCGCCTTCGGTTTCGGAGGGGTTTTTACAGTATTTCTCGGTGCTATTGCCGACAATTTCGGCCTGCCCGTCATAATGATCCTCATGGGAGTTATTCCGAGTATTGCACTCCCTGTCATAGTATCCAGAAAATGGGACTGAGTCTTTCAGAAAAAGCCAATAAATAATATATACCTGGTGAGGGGATAATTGTGATAAGTAATATAGTGATTCTGTCAACAATTCTTATTTTCGCGGCAAGGGTCTGCGATGTTTCCATGGCTACCTTCAGGATGCTGCTCATTGTTAAGGGGAAAAGGCTGCAGGCGGCCATAGTCGGTTTTTTCGAGATAATGATCTATCTGTTTTCCCTTACATATGTTCTTAAAGCAGGCGGTCTGGACAACGTGGCGAATATAATCGCCTACGCCGGAGGATTCGCTACCGGCAACTTTATGGGATCTTTCATCGAGGAAAAGATCATGAATGGCCATGTACTGGTGGAAGTGATCCTCTCCGATGTGGAGAAAGGAATGGAACTTGTAGAAAAACTCAGGGATCAGGGATTCGGGACCACTGTCCTCAGAGGTGAGGGTAAGGGCGGTATGCGCCTGGTACTGAAAGTGGTCTGTGACAGGAAAAGCTACACACATGTCCTTGATCTGGCTCACGATTACGAGGGATTTGCCTTTCTTGTAGACCTTAAAAGCGTCTTCGGAGGAACCTTTCTAAGAAAAGGAAGATAAGAGGAGACTTGAAAGATCCGTCTCCTCTTTGAAAAAACAAAGACTGTTTTTACTCAGGCTGATAATAATGTTTTATGTAATCCTCATGAACTGCAAAGGACCAGTGTTCATCCCTTAAATACCTGGCAGCTTCATAAAAATCGCTCTTTTCAAGCAGTTCTATAATATGTTCATGCTCTTCACATGAACCATCACCCCAGGTTCCCAGGAAAGGGAAATTTCCCTTTGGGGGGAAATCATAGATCCTGCTTTTGTGGATGTTAAGTATCTCCTTCAGACCTTCATTGGAAGACAGGTTGACCAGCACATCGTGAAACTCGTCCATCAGAAGAAAATACTCATTATAATTGCCCTTTTCAAGCAACACCCGGAGAGCCTTGTTCTTTTTCTTCAGTAACTTAATAACATTGGGTGTGATCTTATCCCGTTCATTGATAACTACAGATGACTCAAGGGCTCCTATTATCTGGTAGGCAAACTTTATATCCTCAAGGCTCAGCTCGTTCACCACAAATCCCCGTCTTGGGTAAATGGTTATGAAACCCTGTACTTCCAATTGAAGCAGGGCTTCTCGAAGGGGTGTAACACTTATGCCCAGGTTTGCCCCGATCTCTTTCAGTTTCAGAAAGGAACCTGGCCTGAAACTGCCTTGTATCATTTCATTTCTCAGATATTCATAAACCTGCTGACGCAAGGATTTGTTATTCAGGATCGGATCTGTGATCATTTTATATTCCCCTTTTCCCGGCAGAAATAATATCTTTCCCCCTGGATCTTCAATTCATTGAAAAGAAACCTTCTTCAAATTCCATTTACAACGTGATCGACTTCTTAAAAAAGATGATTGAAAAACAACTGATATCTGATATATCATATATCAATATGATATACTAGGAATCAATAAATTTCCATATTCAATTATCGAACCTTTATCGTTACGAGTTTTAAAAATAAAAAATGGGAGGTTTGAGAAAATGCCATTTAATCTCAAGGGAAGACATTTTCTGACACTCAAGGATTTCAGCACCCAGGAGATCCAGTACCTGCTTCAACTGTCCATGGATCTGAAGGCCAAAAAGAGGGCAGGTATAAGGACAAAGCTGCTCGAGGGAAAAAGCATTGCCCTTCTTTTCGAAAAAGCTTCTACCAGGACCAGGTGCGCTTTCACAGTGGGATGCCAGGATGAAGGCGGATACGCGGAATTCCTGGGAAAAAATGACATCCATCTCGGTGGGAAAGAAGATGTGAAGGATACTGCGCGGGTTCTCGGCAGGATGTTCGACGGTATCCAGTTCAGGGGTTTCAAACAGTCCATGGTGGAAGAGCTTGCAGAGTATGCCGGTGTTCCGGTCTGGAACGGTCTCACTGACTCCTACCATCCGACCCAGATCCTGGCAGACTTCCTTACCATACAGGAGAATTTCGGATGCCTTAAGGGACTCAGGCTTGTCTATGCCGGAGATGGAAGGAACAACATGGCAAATTCCCTGATGATAGGATCCGCGAAGATGGGAATAGACT
This sequence comes from Synergistales bacterium, assembly GCA_963666205.1. GTDB lineage: Bacteria > Synergistota > Synergistia > Synergistales > JAFGMB01 > JAENYO01. The sequence continues at coordinate 1,913,070 of OY762654.1, read as the reverse complement.
TTGTTATTGCAGCACCTGAGAGTCTCTTTCCTGAAGAAGGTCTCGTTGCTGAATGCCGCAGGATCGCAGAAGAAAATGGCTGCGTCATAGAACTCCAGACAGACATCATGGAAGCGGTTAAAGGCGCTGATGCGATTTATACCGATGTATGGGTATCCATGGGTGAGGAAGACCAGAAAGCCGCCAGAATGGCCCTTCTTCAGCCCTACCAGGTCAATGCCGAAGTCATGAAGGCTACTGGAAGGGATGATAGCATTTTCCTTCACTGCCTTCCGGCGAACAAGGGCCAAGAAGTAACTGAGGATGTCTTCGAATCAGCTGCTTCAAAAGTCTTTGACGAGGCTGAGAACAGGATGCACACCATAAAAGCTGTCATGGTGGCGACCATAGGCAACCTTTAGAACAGTGATCCAGATTTAGCTGACCGATAGAGAAACAGAGGGAAGGGGAATCCATATATTCCCCTTCCCTCCCCTGGTGAAACAGGGGAAAGATCTAAGGGGGATAGTAATGGGAGAAAGAGTAGTAGTAGCGCTGGGAGGAAATGCAATTCTTCAGCCGGGTCAAAGGGGAACTTCCTCCGAACAGATGGCAAATGTCCATAAGACAGTGAGTCAGATCGTAAGGATGATAGAAGCCGGATATGATGTCGCCCTGACCCACGGCAACGGGCCGCAGGTAGGAGCTCTTCTTATCCAGAATGAACTGGGAAGCAGTCATGTCCCGGCTATGCCCATGGATTACTGCGGTGCAGAGAGTCAGGGCTTTATCGGATACATGTTTTCCCAGTGTCTTACAAATGCCATGGCAGAACATGGAGTATCGGGCAGAAACCCTGTCTGCGTTGTGACAAGGGTTGAAGTCGACCCGGAAGACATAGCCTTCAAAAAACCTACCAAGCCCGTAGGTCCATTCTATACCGAAGAGGTGGCCCGGAACAAAATGGACGAAAAGGGTGAAACCTGGATAGAAGATGCTGGAAGGGGCTGGCGAAGGGTTGTACCCTCTCCGGATCCTAAGGGCATAGTGGAAAGGGATGTTATTCGGCATCTTGTCAGGGACGGGTTTATCGTAGTAGCTTCAGGAGGCGGAGGCATCCCGGTAATCAGGGATAAAAATGGGAATTATACAGGAGTCGAAGCCGTAATCGATAAGGATCTTGCAGGCGAAAAACTCGCCCAGGAACTTGATGCGGATATCTTCGTAATACTGACTGATGTTCCTAATGTTGCAATAAACTACAATACTCCGGATCAGAAATGGCTTGAAAAAGTATCTGTTCAGGAACTGGAAAACCTCAAGGCCCTGGGACATTTTAAAGCCGGTTCCATGGGACCCAAGGTAGAGGCTGCATTGAGATTTGTGAAAAATGGTGGACAAAGGGCTGTTATCTCAAGCCTTGATCATGCCCTTGAAGCACTGAGAGGTAATGCAGGAACCCAGATAACCCGGTGAAAGGCACTGTCACCAGGCAATCTTTAAATTAACCGATCTTGAGGGAGGACTAAAAAGTGATAAAAGATTTCGATTTTTCAGTAGAGGCAAAGGATGTTTTCTCCACAATTGAATCCCGTATGCTAAGGGATGGTTTTGATATAGTCATCGATATGGAAAAATCAAAGGGAAGCCATATTGTGAATGCCATCAATGGAGACGAGTGGCTTGATTTCTACACTTTCTTTGCATCTGCTCCCTTTGGGATGAACCATCCAAAGCTTGAAACAGAAGAATTCAAGGAGAAGATCTTCAGGGCTGCAATAAACAAGGTTGCCAATTCAGATATCTACACAATAGAAATGGCACAGTTCCTCAAGGCTTTTGACACTGTCGCAGTTCCTGAAGGTTTTGAACACCTTTTCTTCATAGATTACGGCACACTGGCCATCGAAAATGCATTGAAAGCAGCCATGGACTGGAAGGTACGAAAACTCATTGCTGCCGGGAAACTCACAGAGGGCGGAGCTATAAAAGGGAAAAGGGGAACAAAGGTCATCCATTTCAATGAGGCTTTCCATGGAAGAAGCGGATATACCCTCAGTCTCACCAATACCCATGATCCCAATAAACACAAGTATTTCGCCAAGTATAACGACTGGATCAGGGTTCTGAATCCAAAGATCTACTGGCCCATGGAAGAAAACCTCAATATGATCAAATGGGCGGAACAGCAGTCCATCAAACAGATCAGAGATGCCATTGCAGAAAACCCCGACGATATCTGTGCCATTATCGTAGAAACCATACAGGGTGAGGGCGGAGATAACCAGTTCCGCGGCGAATTCCTGAGAACCCTTCGCAAAATATGTGATGAGCACGAAATGCTTCTTATCTTTGATGAAGTTCAGTGTGGAATGGGCATTACTGGAAAGATGTGGGCCTTTGAACACTATGATGTAAGGCCCGATATTTTTGCTTTTGGCAAGAAAGCCCAGATCTGCGGAATATGCACCACTTCCCGTCTTGACGAGGCGGAAGGTAACTGCTGGAAAACATCGAGCAGGATCAATTCCACCTGGGGCGGCAATCTTGTAGATATGGTAAGGGCACAGCGCTACCTCGAAATATACCTTGAGGAAAATATCCTTGACTATGTCGCCAATACCGCCGGTCCCGCTCTGCTTAATGGATTGAAGGAACTCCAGAAGGAATTCCCCATGATCTCTAATGTAAGAGGTAAGGGACTTATGTGCGCCTATGATCTTCCGGACACTGAAACCAGGAACAAGCTTCTCAAGGCCCTTCATGGTGAAAAGATGCTTATCCTGCCATGCGGTCCATTGACCATACGCTATAGGCCGGCTCTGAATGTTCCTCTCAAGGATATCCAGAAAGGTATGGACATCACCCGCAAGTGCCTTAAGAATCTCTAGAAAATATATTAATCAGTCAAGCCCCGGGAGAAGTATGCCCGGGGCTTTTATATTATCCTTTATCTTCTGTTCTGAAGGAACGTTAGAGTTTCAGTTCAATTCCGGCACCTGCCCAGTCAACATTGCCGTGTCTGGAAGCAAGGGCGGCTGCTGCACCAAAACCGGAACAGTGACAGGGTCTCCACTTCTCCACCTTGAAGCGATTTACAAGTTCTCCTGTCAGTTTTTCAAGTTTTTCAGCCTTGAAAGCCCGGGTATGCATCCCCCCAACGACGGTATGGAAACAGGTCGTGTTGAAATGCCTGGCAACGGTATCCAGGATGTTCAGAACACCTGAATGGGAACAGCCAAGGATAACACTCAGACCATGCTCTCCTTCCACGACAAAACCGAGATCATCGTGGAAAGGATCAAGTTCCCATCCATCTTCGGAGGGAACAACAAGGCTTTCCGGCCTGTCCCAGAATTCAGGATCCCTTGTTTCAACGGGGATCTCAACACCCCATACATTATCAGTTATTTTTGTTAATCCACGAACAGGATTGAAATCAATTACATCCATGTTGATGTGACATCCAGCAAAGGCAGGTTTACCGTTCCTGATAGCCATATGAGGGTCTCCAATTCTTTCGTGAGCCCATACTTCCATACGACTATTCTGAATTATTATCTCCGAAAAACCTCCCACATGGTCATAGTGACCATGACTCAGAAGGAGAGTATCAACCCTTGTGAGATCAAGACCGAGGACTTTAGAGTTATAGAGAAGGGTTCTGCCCTGTCCGGTATCCATAAGGATATTCCTCTCTCCATCGGTCAGGTGAAAACTCAACCCATACTCCCCCATCAGTTCTCCAGATACTGCCATGTTCTCTACTGCTACTGTAAGTTTCATATATGCATCCTCCCCGCTGAGAAACATTCTCTGATCTCTCATTATCCCATGACTGAAATATCCATTATGAGAGTTTTTAATACCATATCATAATGATAATTGTTTTCATATAGCCATAGCGAGGCGGGGCCGGAATTCCGGCCCCGCCTCGCTATCTATGGTGTCTATCTGTTCCATATGAGACCCGGATACTGGTTTCTACGGCTTCCAGACAAATACAAGGAAAAGGGCAAGGAATATTAGAAGGCTTTCTCTGCTTATCAGGCTTAAAGCGCATCCTCCTGAGGAGGATGTGTCTTCAGGAGTCTCATTGCCGCCGGGGACCTCTTCCCAGGTCAGATCAAGACTACTGCCATCAGCAAAAGAAAGACTAGCCTGGCCTCCAAGCTCTGAAAGTGGTCCGAGATCAACAATGCCACATAAACCCGGAGGGATCCCGTTTTCTTCCACTACATTGAGAAACCGGTCCTCGCTGTCATTAAAGCTGGGGTAACTGAACCAGTCGGGCTCAGTGGACAGTTGAGGCATTTCCGTTCCCCTGTTGAAAATAACAAGGAAAAGATGGTCTGCCGGTTCACATTGCTTCACAAAATCGTCTATACAGACCTGGAGTTCCTTATCTGAACATTCGCCGATCGACAAGGCGTCAGAAAGGCTACTGTTCTCGTTCATACAATACAGATCAAGGTGGAGTCCTTCTTCAATATAGACAACATCGACCGGGATCAGTTTGTTGCCAGGTTTCCTGTAAACATACATACTGCCCCAAAGGATCTGATCCTTCACAGTAATATCCCATTTCACCATATATCCTTCGTCACATTCAAGTCCCGGGGCATTCTCTGCACCTGTGATACCCGTGAAACTCACGGTAAAGGATTGTCAGCCTCAGGGAAGGTGAAATACTGCATCCATCTCTGCCGACCTCTCCATAGTTCTTATCAGCAGTCCATCAATATCATTCGAAGTTCCAGTCCAGAAAAGGTCTTCACCAATATACTCCATCTCCAGAGTGATTTCTGTTGAATTTTGAAGGATATTCGAACCATCGTCCCCGCCAAAGGCTATTATGTCATTCGAAGCAAGGAGTTCAGCTGGAAAGAGGGCAAAAGCCCTGTCACAGAAAAGTGCTCGACATGAAAATAGAAGAATAAGAAGAATAATAACAATACAAGCCTTAAAGATCGCCTTGTTCATTTCACTCCCCTCCATATTCTTTTGTGTTAAAGAAACTGATGAACGAGTCAGGAAGAGCTATTGCGGCAATTTCTGAAATGAAAGGAAGATTCCCAGGATTCACCTGAAGAAGAAAACATTATGACAGTTCTTTAATTCACCATGTTAAGAATCTAACGAATAGAAGGGCTTTTGTCAAGGGACTTAAGACCCTGATATAAAAAAAGCGGCGATCCATTCGGACCGCCGCTTATGTCTTCGCTTCTGCTGAAATAGAGTTCTATGAAATGAAATACACTCCGGCAGAAAGGAAGCTGCTTACACAGGCGTTACGTTAGATGCCTGTGGTCCCTTCGGGCCGGACTCAACATCGAAGGTGACCTTCTGGCCCTCATCGAGGGTCTTGAAGCCATCGACATTGATCGCGCTGAAATGAACGAAATAATCCTTGCCGTCTTCGCCAGTAATAAAACCATAACCCTTGCTACCGTTGAACCATTTGACTGTTCCCTGACTCAAATTTGTAACCTCCTAAAATGTTTTCATCTGCCATCTATATAGCAGCACAACCAACATAAAGGTTAATCCCCCAGTTTGTCAACTCTTTTTTTAAAGTTTTTAGGTAATTATTTCATTTTAGGTCTAATTTTGGCTATTTTCCTCGTAAAGGCATAGTAATTTCCTGCTTTTTCTACTTTTAACTGAACAAAAAAAGTGACGGCCTTGAAAGGCCGTCACTTTTGACTTCAGTTCTGTGAAACAGTGAGATTTATAAAATCTATATATTTCAGCAGAAAGGAAGCTGCTTACACAGGCGTTACGTTACTAGCCTGGGGTCCCTTCTGACCGTTCTCGATATCGAAGGTTACTGCCTGACCCTCATCAAGAGTCTTGAAACCGTCGACATTGATCACGCTGAAATGCACGAAATAATCTTTCTCATCTTCTCCGGTGATGAAACCATAACCCTTTGTGCCATTGAACCACTTAACTGTTCCGTTTGTCAAAATGTGTTGCCTCCTAAAAGTTTTTTCTGTTGCCCTACATCGGCAACTGGGAAAGTATATAGCACTATCTCAAATTTGTCAAGAATATTTTAGAAATTTTTATACAAATTTATATTAATTACCCTTAATTCCCTTTACCGTTTTTTGAAAAAATAAACCCGGCCCCGGATGGACTTAATGCCCTATCCAGGGTCGGGTTGCGATGTATTGCAATTAAATTATACGATTCCCGGTTTGAAGATAGCGGTTATTTCCACTTGGCAAGATCCAGCAGTTTTTCGCTCTTAGCTACTATAACTGTTCCGGCCATATCTCCCGTTACATTAATACATGTCCTTCCCATGTCCAGGATGGCATCTATTCCAAGGATCATTGCGTATGCTGCAGCTACAGCTGATCCCTCTTCTATTGGAAGGCCTACCGTATTTAGTACCAGAAGTAGCATTATCGCACCTGCACCCGGCACTCCTGCTGTCCCGATTGAAGCAAGAACAGCAGTCAGTATTACAGTTAACTGCTGGGTAAGGTCCAGGGGAAGTCCCACGGCAAAACCTATGAAGAGGGCACAGACTCCCTGGTAAATGGCAGTTCCATCCATATTGATCGTGGCTCCCAGGGGAAGGGTGAAGGAATAAACATTTCTGGGTACACCCAGATTTTCGTCAGCACATCTCATTGTTACCGGAAGAGTTCCGCTGCTGCTTCTGGTCACAAAGGCTGTTATCATGGCTTCCTTCGCACCCTTCAGGAAGGTAATGAAATTCAGTTTGTTCATGGAAAGAAGCCCTCCATAAACAATTATCACATGAAGGAAATAACCCAGGAAACATGCCAGGGTAACCGTTCCCAGGGGTCCTACTACTTTCGTACCCTGCTTTGCAAATACAACTGCGATAAGAGCAAAGACCCCTATAGGAGCATACTGGAGAACCCAGCGGACGATGAGATACATAACCTCAGCTGCACCGTCAAAGACGTTTAACAGAGTTTCTCCGGCATTCCTGATACGCTGATCCTTGCTTATCTTCAGGTAGCTTATCCCTATACCGAATATCACCGCGAAGAATATTATCGGAAGCACTTTCCCCCCAGAAAGAGCATCAAAAGGATTCGTCGGAATGATATTAAGGAGAGTATCAGTAAGAGATGGTTTCTGCAGGGCCCTTCCTGCGGCTTCACCAAGTGCACCTAGCTCAAGCCCAAGACCCGGTTTGAAAACATTGCCCATAAGAAGGCCTATGGCTACCGCAAAAGCAGATGTGAGAAGATAGAATATCACTATCTTAACTCCCACCTTTCCCAGCTCTGCCGGGCTGATGCTCGCTGCTCCCACCACAAGGGTAGTAAGTATAACGGGCATCACTATCATCTTCAGAAGCCTTACGAACAGGCTGCCGAAGGGTGCGACCCAAAGAATGGCATCCCCTGCTGCCAGACCGGCGACCGCACCCAGGACAAGCCCGATGAGGATCCTCATGAGAAGATTGGATTTAAAATACCAATCAAAGGCTCCTCCGTTCCCCCCCTTTGCATTCATAAAATAACCCCCCCTAATAGGAAAAAGGATATTACACCTCAATTTTCAGTTTAGATCAAAAGGAGAGGTAAGGTAAATTAACCAAAGGAGGTATTTTAAGACTCTTGAAAAATTCTAAAGGCAAAAGGGTAGACCATTTGGTGTATAAAAAGGTTTAATGGAGGTCCCAGTCCATAACTTTTTTAATGAACTCTACCTTGGAAGTCACATTAAGTTTCTTGTATATATGGAGAATATGTTTTTTTACAGTTGAACTCGCTATGTTATATTCTTCTGCGATTTCCCTGTAGGTATAACCCTTGATAATTCCCTGCATGATTTCCTTTTCCCGAGGAGTAAGATTATATTCATCTCTTCCGTTATGTCTTTTTTCCCTTTGAAACTCGTGAAGCAGAACCCTCGCCACATTAGGGCTTATGGGAGAACCACCACTATGCAGGGCCTTTATCTGGGCGGTCAGCTCCCCCGGTCTCGTGTTTTTAAGGATATATCCGGTGGCGCCAGCCTGTATGGCACTCAGGATCTTTTCTTCCTCTTCAAAAATGGTCAGAATAAGGATATCTATATCAGGATACAGGGCCTTAAGTTTTTTTGTGGCCTCGATCCCGTCCATTCCTGGCAACACGATGTCCATAAGGATTATATTCGGTACACCGTGCTCTTCCACTGTCAGAAAAAGTTTTTCAGCTGTGGGAACAGCATCCACGACCTCAATCTCTGGATCCATGTTAAGAAGGTACTTCAGACCTTCCCTTACATCCTCAACATCTTCGCAGATCATTACCCTGATCATCAGCAGCCTCCCATTGTGGACAGCGGGATGTATATCTTGATTCGGGTTCCCTTGTCATGGGGTGAATGAAGGTGGAAAGTACCACCCAGGTGGACTACTCTGTTCTGTATGTTCTTCAGACCGAATCCACCCCTTTCCATTCCATTTTCAGCCCCGCCATGACCATCATCTGATATTACCAGGAATATCTTTTCATTACGGATCTCAAGAATAAGGTCAACCTTGGAGGCTCCCGAATGTTTCAGAATATTGCTCACCAGTTCCTGAAGGATCTTCTCAAGCTCAAAGCGCATTTCCCGACTCAGTGCATTCAGTTCAGAAGGAGTTGTCATGGTATAGGAAAGACTGATGTGCTTCAGCTCCAGTCTTTTTCTTATATTGACCTGGATGAGTTTGTTGAAGTCGATGAATCTCCGACTATCGCTCTCAGAACTGTGAAGTATCTCTTTAAGATCTGCAATACCCTGCTCCGTATTGTTCGCTATACGGTCAAGCATGTCCTTGAGAACTCTTGGGTTATTTCCCACCGCTGACTGGGCAACACTGTTGGAAATAAAGATATTTGTCAGACGTGCTCCCAGTGAATCGTGAAGATAGCCGTATATGCGTTCCTTTTCCTCTATTACCCTAAGGCGGATATTTTCCTTCTGCAGATCTTCGAGGGCTCTTGTGCGTTTCTCCACCTTTTCTTCAAGGCTTCTGGAGTAGTCGTTCACCGTCTCGATGAGACGGTTGAACTGCTGTGCAAGGACTCCGAACTCATCCTTTTTCTTTTCGGGAATACGGGCATCATCTTCTCCGTCTCGAAGACGGCGCATCACTCCCATGATCCCTTCCATGGGATTTATTATCATGACATTGCTGAGATAACTGAGAACGACTATTAGCATCAGCATCAACAGAATATCCAGGAAAATAATGAATTCTATACTGCTTACAGCATGAGCCATAACTGAATAATATGGAAGGGCCAGGATAAGCTTCCACCCCGTCATTCCGTTCTCTGTACAGGTAATGTAGTACCTGTCCTTAAACCCCAGTGGTGTCACCATGCGTCCATTGTCACAGAACTCCAGATCCTCTACGCTGAAGAGACTGAATTTTTTCAGATCCATATCCCCTTCGTTATTGATCTTTCCATTGAACTGGTTCACTATTACTTCGCCACTTTTATCAAGAAGGACTATCCTGCCCTCCTTTGGAATTTCGAGCTGCTCGATCATACTCTTGAGATCATCGAGCATCATATCGATACCCAGAACACCCACAAGAGATGCTCTTCTGTCATAAACGGGAGTAACTGCGGTAATCCCCAGGGCTTTGACACTTGCATACATGTAGGGCTCAGAAATTGAGAAACCGCCTTTATCAATAGCCTCACGGAACCATGGCCTTTTCCTGGGGTCATAGTCAGGCTCAAGGATGGGGGAATTCTCTACAAAACCCTCTCCTATTCCCCATTCATACATCTTCCCTGTAACAGTGCCCAGGTATATGGCCCTGAGGTAATCTCTCCTGGTAATGACTGCAGAAAGTATTATGGGCTTCATTTCCGCTGGGCGAACCTCATAGAACTGGGGGTAACCCGCCATTGTCATGGCAAGTTTTTCTATTTCCGAAAAAAACGAATTGATCCGTTTATCTGTCTGGGTCAGGATCGCAATGGAGAGATCATGGGCATTCTTAAGGGCACCCTCCTTGAGAGTGTTATAACTCAAAGCAAGGAGTACACCCAGAAAAAGGAGGACAGTAATGAAAATGGAAATAATGAATTTCGTCTTGATACTACGGGTTCTAGGGATCATATTGCTCTCCAGTCATAGAAATGGAAACAACGTGATGGGTACCTGTAGATATTTCAATAATTCCTGACATTAATAATACTACAATACTGAAGTTTATTATTTATCAGCCTTCAAAAACCTGGCTTTCTTAACTGTTATACTGATCTCCTCTCGAGATCGAGGAGTCGGGATTTTATTTCAAGACCATGGGCATAGCCTGTCAGCGTTCCTTTGGAACCTATTACCCTGTGACATGGAATTATTATTTGAATGGGATTACGGGAATTGGCCATCCCAACAGCACGACTGGCCAATGGATTCCCTATTGAACAGGCAATATCCCTGTAAGATGCAGTTTCTCCATACGGGATATGGAGCAGGGCCTTCCATACCCTTTTCTGAAATTCGGTACCTGCAGGAGCGAGAGTGAGATCAAAGGTCCTTAATTCTCCTGCAAAATATCCATTAAGCTCTTTCGCAGACATCCTGATCAAGTTTCATAGGCTATCATCTCCATGGAGAGAACTATATCCTATTTCGTCCAAAAAGACTGGCGGTTTTCGGACATGCTATTTTCATGAATATATCAGGATAGATCTTTATCAAAATTATTCCTGCCTGCTTTTCCTGATCACAGATCGGATATGTACTTTTAACAATCCCCTTATCGTTGACAGAAGGGAGAGCAAAGGCTACATTGAAGAGCATTATCGAGATCAGGGAGGTGTCGTTCTTGTACAATATGAGAGTTCTCAACTGCAAGGCTCTGGAAGGTCTTCTTCCAATGACCGAAGTTGTGGAGTGTGTAGAAAAAGCCTACAACCTTTACTCATCAGATAAAGCAGGCCTCTGGCCTGTTATTTTCCACGAATTCGAACCTGGTATCAGGGACATGGACATCAAATCGGGATACCTTGAAGGTGCTGGCCTTTTCGGTTTGAAGATCGTAGGCTATGCTGCCGATAACCCCAGGAAACTGAACGCTCCAGCCCTATCCGGCCTCGTAATGGTCATGAGCATCGAAACCGGACAGCCTCTGGGGCTTGTTGACGGTATGACCATTACCAATCTCCGGACCGGTGCAGCCGGAGCTGTAGGAGCCAAATGGCTTGCCCGAAGAAATTCAAAAAAGGCTCTGATCCTTGGTACCGGAGCACAAGGGCGGGCACAGCTGGAAGGTCTTATAACAGTACTTCCCGAACTTAAATCAGTAACAGCGGCAAGCATGGACCCGGAAATGGACAGAATTTACGTGGAGGAAATGTCTGTCAGATTTCCCGATCTATCCATAAGATCCGTGCCATGGGAAAAAATTGGAGAACCTGCATCCATTTCAGATATCATAGTTACATGCACTCCTTCAAGGGAAGGATTTCTCAAAAAAGAGTGGATCAGGCCAGGTACGCACATTAATGCAATCGGTGCAGATATGACATTAAAACAGGAGGTTGAACCGTCCCTGGTTGCATCTGCCACGCTTTTTGTTGACTCTAAAACCCAGACCCTTCACCATGGAGAATCCCATCATGCTTTTGAACAGGGTCTTATAAGAGAAGAAAGTGTCACAGAAATCGGGAAGGTCCTTGCCGGAGAAAGTCAAGGCCGTCGATCAGAAGAAGACATAACCCTTTTCGATGCCACCGGTATGGCCCTTCAGGACATCATTACTGCTGAACTGGCACTTCGTATGGCTACAGAAAAAGGTCTTGGAACAGTAATTCAGATGTAGGGATAGATGCCTGACCTTAAAAAAAAATAGAGAGTCAAAGAAAGCATTTGAAATACTCCCGGATACCTTTTCTAAATCTGATGAAGAGAAACCGTGGAACTATGAGAAAGGAGTTTATGATCATGAAAATAGAACCGACCATTACTGATGTTTTATTAGCTGCCCGTTTTCTCAAGGGACGTATTCACAGGACACCTACGGAATATTCTTTCCCTTTCAGCGAAAAAAGCGGCGCTGAGGTTTACGTTAAGTGGGAAAATCAACAGATCTGCAGATCTTTCAAGATCCGGGGGGCATTAAACAAGATGTTCTCGCTTTCTGAAGAGGAAAAAGCCCTTGGGGTTGTAACCGCATCTTCAGGAAACCATGCCCAGGGAGTCGCCATGGCTGCAAAAATGCTCAAAACGAGGGCAATTATCTGCGTTCCGGGTATGTGTCCGGAAACGAAGAGACAGGCCATACGAAATCTGGGTGGCGATTATGTCGACTTGAGAGTCGTCGGTCATTTCTATGACGATGCAGAGATCGAATCCTTCCGTCTTCGCGATGAAGAAAAACTTACTTACGTTTCAGCCTTTGAAGATCAGAAGATAGCAGCCGGACAGGGAACCCTGGCTCTCGAAATGCTCATGGATGAACCGGAACTGGATATCATTCTCTGCCCCATAAGCGGCGGCGGACTCATCTCCGGCGTCAGCCTGGCTGCCCAGTCACTTAAACCAGGTATCGAGGTCTGGGGAATCCATGCCTCCGCTAATCCAGCCTGGCCCGAAGCCTTTAAACAAGGGAAAGTCGTTCCGGTAGAAGAAGAGGAAACTATTGCAGATGCTCTCTGTGGAGGTGCCTCTCAGCCTCTCTTTGAATTCCTGAAAAACCGTCTGACAGGAATAGTGGCTGTCTCAGAAGATGAAATGGAAGAAGCTATGGCTTTTACCCATCAGCACCATCACCAGGTTATCGAGGGCGGATCAGCCACTTCTGTAGCAGCACTGCTGTCAGGCAAAGTTGATGTTAAGGGACGCAAAGTCGGAGTTGTTATCTCCGGAGGAAACGTAGATGATGGTAAACTTCTGAAAATACTTCAGAAATTCCATCAATAAACCACAGTGGTCATGGTTGAAAAAAAGAAATATCCGCCGGCATGAATCCTGTTCCTGTGGAAAAATGAAGGAAGTGATCAGCCCTGGAAAAAATCAATATTTCGAGCATTAATAGAGAACGAGCCAGACAGATCCTTTATGAGATGGTCTCCATAGACAGTTCCAATTCTTTCCTCGGAGAAGATTGCCCCGGGGAAAGGGAAATGGCCGAATATGTGGTTTCATTTCTGAGACACCTGAATTTCGAGGTTAAGGAACAGGAGGTCCATCCCGGGCGAAATAACATTCTCGCCACACTTCCAGGTTGCGGCCATATTCTCGAAAAAGGATCCATCTCAACGAAACCGGTGCTGTTATTTGAGATCCATCTGGATACAGTAGCCCGCTCATCAATGGAGGAACAATACCGGGATCCCCTGTGGGAAGGAGATCGCCTTTATGGCAGAGGTTCTTGTGATACCAAGGGCTCCCTTGCATCTCTTCTCCTTGCCTTTGAAAATCTTAAGGGAATATCTCCAGAAAACCTTTCCGTACTGCCCATCCTCTGCGCAGTTGTTGATGAAGAGGTTGGAGCTACAGGAGCTATGGCTTTTATTGATTCAGGCATAAGGGCTGACGCAGCGATAGTGGGTGAACCTACAAAGCTTGTCCCCTGTATAGGCCATAAGGGACTGGTACGATGGCAGATAGAAACCTTTGGCAAAGCCTGCCATAGTTCCACTGCAAATCTGGGGATAAACGCAATAATGAATATGAACCTTGTTCTGTCAGAATTGGCGAATATTGAAAACGAGCTTCCACTACGGGCCCACCCTCTGGTAGGAGCCCCAACACTCAATGTTGGAACCATCAGGGGAGGAACACAGAACAACGTGGTACCAGATCATTGTGTAATAGACATAGATAGACGAACCGTGCCTGGAGAGGACCCTGAGGAAATTCTGAACGAGGCAGATCTGATGCTGGAGAGACTTGCCAGCAATAATGATAATTTCACTTACAGGAGAAGTGACCCGTCCCTGATCGACCTGCCGGTCTGCTCCGATCTTGATGAACCAGTAGTAAGGGCTGCCCTGGAGGCATGTGGAAGGCTCTCCGGGAAAAAAGCTGAACCGGGAATTCTTACATGCAGCTCCGATGCAAGCAAACTCGGACCTCTCGCCGGGATCCCCTGTGTAATTCTGGGACCTGGAAACCTTGAACAGGCTCATACAGCAGATGAATATGTGGACCTTGCAGAAGTGCTGAAATGTTCCCTGCTTTACTCCTGGATAATACAGGACTATACCTCCTTATCTTAGCGATAAGCGGCACAGATATACAGAAATATCACAGGAAAAGATAATTAAAGGAGAGGGAAAATCCCTCTCCTTTAATTATTAGAGTTCGAAAGATCCCTCAAAGATCATTTTACAAAGCTCTGATCAGATATTCAGTACCATGGCTTAATCCTTTTTCTTCTCTCCATACAACTCCAGGATCTTCACCAACAGCTCGACACCCTTTTCCATGGAAGGTATGGGAATATACTCAAAGCGGCCATGAAAATTGTGGCCCCCCGTGAAGATATTGGGAGTAATGAGACCCCTTGCAGAAAGACTTGCGCCATCAGTCCCTCCGCGAACCGGCTCCATCCCGGGTTCCACCCCGATGGATATCATGGCTTTTTCGGCTGTTTCCACTATATGCATTGAGTCCTTAAGATGTTCTGACATATTGTAGTACTGATCCTCCATGTTAAGCTCAATGACATTATCTCCATATTTCGCCTTAAGGAATGCTGAAATCTCTTCCACTCTTACCTTTTTTGCCTTGAATTTATTCATGTCATGATCACGGATAATGTAATTCAGCTCTGTTTTCTCTACATCTCCCTTAAAGGACAGAATATGATAAAAACCTTCAAAGTCCTCTGTCATTGCAGGGATCTCATCCGGAGGAAGCATGGACATGAACTCCATTCCCACAAGAACAGAATTGATCATCTTACCCTTTGCTTTTCCGGGGTGCACGTTTCGCCCATGGATCAGGATATCAGCCTTTGCAGCATTGAAGGTCATATAGTTCAGATCCCCCAGTGCTCCTCCATCCACGGTATAGGCAAAATCAGCACCGAATTTTCCGATATCCAGGAGTCTTGCCTGGTGACCGATCTCCTCATCAGGAGTAAAACAGACTTTCATGGGACCATGACTAATTTCCGGATGTTCATTCAGAAACTGAACAGCCGCCATAATGATCGCCATGCCAGCTTTATCGTCCGCACCAAGAAGGGTGGTACCATCAGTTACAATGATATCCTGGCCTTTATAATCCGTGAGTTCCGGAAAATCACGGGGTGACAGCACGATCTTTTCTTCCCTGTTAAGAAGGATATCTCCGCCATCGTAATTCCTGACTATCCTTGGCCGGACATTGAATCCTGATACCTCCCTGGCCGTATCGAAATGGGCGATAAAACCTATGGAAGGGACATCCTCCCCTTCCATATTCCCGGGAAGGGTTCCCATGACATAGGCATTTTCATCAATTGAAACATCCGTCATTTCGAGCTTTTCCATCTCCAGGACTACTTCCCTGGCAAGGTCCATCTGCCCTGGTGAACTCGGGACCACACCCGCATTTTCAATGGACTGGGTATCAAAGGAAACATATTTCAGAAAACGCTCTACCACAGAAGTCATCTCGATTTCTCCCCCCGGAAGAACCTGAGATAAAATTACAGGTTCTTCAATTTTCAACTCCACTTCAGTATATTACAAAGATAGCCTTGATGCTTTTGAGATACACTAACCTGGGTAAACTGTCAATTCAGAACATAACCCTATGCTCTATGGTAAGAGGGGCGGATCCATAAGATCCGCCCCTCTTACCATCCTTATCTGCTGAATTATGGTTCTGTATATCAGCCTGGAAGGTTTCCTATAACCAGATTACAGAGGCCCATCATGTTTATCTCCTTCTGGAACTTGTTCCAGGCATCATCACCAGCAAGGGTATGCTCAGGCTGACCGTAATTGGTCAGGTAGACTATCACCAGGTCGTATTCCGGGTCAATAAGCAGGAAAGTACCTGCTCCACCCATTTTCCCGATGGCCCTTTCAGATACAAGATCTCCGAAGAAAGAATAGGGAGAACACGCATATTCCCAGAACCAGACCTTGGGTCCACTCAGAATATAATGAAGATAAGAAGAGGGAACCTCGAAGAGATCAGCATTTGAGACTTCTCCGATCATTTTATCCACAGTTATTTCACCCAGGATCCTTCTGCCGTTATAAACTCCTCCATTAAGCAGCATTTCAGAAAAAACGTACATATCCCGGGCACTGGTAAATAGTCCATCAGATCCGAGCACTTCTCCCATGTAATGTTCCAGATCCTGGGTAAGTTCTCCCCTCAACCGGCGTCCCCTTTCGGAAACGCCGGTGGCGGCACATCTGTTCTTTGCAGGAGGATTGAACATGGTATCCTTCATTCCGAGGGGCTCAAATATCCATTCTCTCGCCACAGAAGCAAGATCTTTTCCCATTACCCTCTCGAGAAGTTTTCCGAATATCCTGCAGGAAACATCACTGTAAAAGACCCTGTTCCCTGGACTTGTCGCCAATTCCTGTGAATAATGCATATTCCAGGCAAGTTCCTGATCATCCTCAAAAGCGGCTTTTTCACAGCCATGGGGATCTTCAAGGGGAATCCCGGCGGTGAAGTTGAGCATATCCCTTATGGTGACCCCTTTCTTTTCCTCATCCAGACCGAATTCAGGAATAAAATCGACAACCCTGTTCTCAAGGCAGAGCCTGCCGTCCTGGATAAGTTTAAAGGCCAGGGGAAGGGTGACCATTACCTTTGTAATTGATTCGATATTGAAAAGAGTATCCGAAGTGACCCTTTCCACAGTGCTGTCTGATCCCTTGACCATGTAACCGCAGGAAAGATCAGCAAGGACTTCTCCCCGGTGGGCTACAAGAACCTGCCCGCCGGCATAGAAACCCTTTTGAATATTGGAATTAATAAAGGATCCGACTTTTTCTTTCATCATTACTCACTCTCAGGCTTTATCTCTTCTGCCTTTGGACGGAGTATCATCTGTGCCGCAGCCATTAAGATAATAGTCGGAAGGACCCAGCCTATTCCCTTGTCACCAAAGGGAAGGGATGATGCAAACTTCGTTATCATATTGCCTGTAATACCATAGAAACAGAGCATGTCTCCAAGACCGAAGATCAGGGCGACGACCATACCCACTGTAACTGCCTTTCTGATCCTGTCGAACTTGTAGTAAAGTCCTGTAAGGATAAGGACTATCACCGAAGGATAAAGGAGTACGAGCCACGGAACCGTATATTTGACTATCTTGCTCAAACCGACAAGGCCAAGGGTAAATCCTATAAGGGTACTTGCGATGACGATCATTCTGTACTGGAGTTTTTCTCCCGTCATTTCCTGGAACATATCCCCTGACATGGAAGTGATAGCAGCTGAAGTACTCAGACAGCTGAGAGCCATTATGATTGCGAAACTGACAAGACCTACCTGGCCAAGCAGCCCCTTCGCAATTTCGGTTGACAGGACTCCTATGGAAGCATCGGGGAAGGAAGATCCGGAAGTGGCTCCCAGGTAAACAAGTACAGTTGATGTTATTCCAAGAAGGAGAGCCGTACCTATACCTATAACGTTAAGGTTCCTGTCCTGTCCCTCTCTTGTAGTTATATTTCTCATCTTCAGTTCGTGCAGAACCCAGCCTCCGAAAAGAAGAGCAGCGATAGCGTTCATGGTGTTGTAAGCATTGAGCATCCCTTCTTTCAATGCTGTAGCGGAACCGGGACTTTTGGGAACTGAAAGGGGTGACGAGACACCCTTCAGGACAAGGATAACGACAAAGATGATAAGAGCCGGAGCAAGTAATTTGCCCAGCTTATCAATTACTGTAGCCCTGGTAAAGGCAATATAAAAACTAAGAAGGAAAAATACAGCAAGAGAAAGCCAGAGGGGAACTCCCGGAAACAAGGGAAGTACTGCCATCTCATGGGTTGCAGAGGCAACACGGGGAAGGATGAAGAATACTGTTATAAGAACTGGTATAGCAGTATATATTTTTCCGAAAACATTTCCCAGGGTTTTCGTAGCGATACCGCTCAGGGACTGGTTCTGATGAGCACAGGCAAGATAGGCCAGCCATACTCCTATACTGTTGATGATGGCATATCCCATGGATGCAGTGAACCAGCTTGTTCCTGTATCCCTTCCAAGGATGGGAGGGAAAATAAGATCTCCCACTCCAAAATGTGAAGAAAACATGGCACCACTTATTAAAATAAGTACAGATACTGGCAATAATTCTTTTTTACTCATGATCTCAAACTCCTCCTCGGGTCGTATTGAATAACGAAGAATAAACACCTGCCCTGGACAAAAGGGACTGCCTCCTTTCCTGTGTCCGAAACTGTTCAAGTAAATTTCTGAATCTTTTGCTAATGATAATTTATATCAACAAATATTACCCTACCCGGCATTGTTTGTCGAAAATGACATACAAATTTTTCAAATGAATTTACAGAAAAAAAGGCACAGAAAAAGAGCAGAACCTGTTCGAAGGCCCTGCTCGTTCGAAAAATATTCAGAATATCATTTATCTGTTTATAACTGGACTGGTGGAACCAATGAAAAATACTTTGGCCTGAGGGGATTACAGAAGCTTTTTTGCCCCCGAGTAGGCTTCTTCCACCTTCAAAACTGTTGCGGCATGGCCTGGGTGTTTTTCGGGATTCCAGCTTTTCATGAAATCGAATACTTCACCTTCGGTTATATACTCTATTGAACCTTTTACCTGGAAAGATTTACCCTCTTTCGTTATGAAAAGGATGGATCCCCTGCTTCCAGCGAAAATGTTCTTCCGGGTCTTGTCAAAATAGTTATCTGCCACCACCAGAGCATCTTCACTGAACTTGCCCACACAGGTGGCATAGATGCTGTTGGGATTTCCAGTTTCATCTACTGTTGTAAGGACCACCGCTCCATCTCGATCTTCCCATGCTCTGCTTACTGATTCAGGTAAATTTGCCATTGTAAATTTCCTCCTTGGTCTGAATGCGCTGAATGGTCAATCTGAAACTTCGTAAAGGTTAATGATATCCAATATCATATATATTTTAAAGGGGGACTTTGAACGAAAGAAAGATCAGACCTCTTATGCATTGATCTGGCAGGCCAGGATCGGATCATACTATTTCATCATTTCCATTG
Source organism: Synergistales bacterium (assembly GCA_963666205.1). Taxonomy (GTDB): domain Bacteria; phylum Synergistota; class Synergistia; order Synergistales; family JAFGMB01; genus JAENYO01. The sequence goes on along the minus strand of OY762654.1, from coordinate 1,893,933 downwards.
AGACAAAAAGGCTGCTAACACCATTATAATGATCTTCAGACCGTCTCTTGAGTGCTATCTTTAAAAAAATTACAACAAAAAAGGAGAGGGTAACCCTCCCCTTTTTTGTTGTTTAGATTCATTTACCAGATATTATCCACATAATGTTCAAAGAAGCGGGTATTCCTGGTTTTTAGCATCATATGAATCAGGATCCTGGCCTGGATATCACAACGATTCTTCGTTCTTTCCAAAGAAAAATTATCTTTTACTATCATTGCCTTGACCGCTTTATCGGAATTACGGAACCTTTCTATACGATCTCTGTTCCGGCTCATATACTTTTTCATTTCCCTGGAAGATCGGGAATACTTTTCAGTATCAAAGGAGTTTCTCATTTTTACCGAAAAGATTTTCTTCTGCTGTCTCCCAAGAATGCTGTAAATATTGTTTCTTATTCTGTAATTTGAATATATCAGGTTCGACGTTAATTTCTCGATCCGATCCTTCATTCTGTCGGGGATCCTGAAATTATTACTCTCAATTACTTTAAGCACTCTCTCCAGCTGATCTCTACTTTTTTCAGTGGATCTTCTTTCCTTTTCAACAATGTAAATTACCTTCTTCTGCTGTGCAGGTCTCAGGTTCAGATCCCGCGCTATTGTTCTTGAGATCCGGTAAGATTCACCGCTGTACCAGGAATTTCTGGAAGGGGACGCATACCCCGCCTGGGGAGCGGACAGAAGAACCAACATGGACAAAACAATAGCTGAAAATACCATTGAGCGAAAAGCCGCATTCTCCGTTTTTTTCATTTCTGTTCCTCCTCTTTATACCGAATGTTCAGAACTCTTCGCAGGTACTATATACCAGTTTGTGTAAGAGGAGGGTTAAGGAATGTTAAGGAGTGTTAAGTAAAGAAAAGAATACCTGGGAACAGTTCTCACTGCACTGCCTCATATGAACCGACAGGATAAAAGCATGTCGAAAAAAGGATATAGGAGGCAGTAATACATGATATTATCTCTTTAGTCTTTAAAGCCGATGCATTCTTTATCATATGTATGCATATACAACAAACCCTACAAATCAGGAAGGTGAATCAAATGTGCAGATTACTGATGGCTAACTATGAAGGCGTAATGAAACTCAAGGAAACTCTCAAGTCCATTCCGGGTTGTCCCACCCTTGGGAAATACCTTGCCGATCTCGAATTGCGTGATGGCGGACATGGAAATGGCTATGCCACTTTCAAGGATGGGAAACTCAAGGAATTTAAAAAGGGTGTAGATCTTCATGTGTCTGAAATAGAACAAGCTATGGAGTCCGAAGGATATGACTGGTTTCTCTTCCATACCAGGGAGGCAAGTGGTGGTTCCATATCGGATGCCAACTGTCATCCCTATCATATCCAGGATAAAAGGGAGATCATCGCTGCTGCCAATGGCAACGAGAGATCCGTATCTCCTCTTGCACACCTCAAGAACATTACTGACAGTGAATTCATTCTGAGGATGATATCCCAGATGGACATGCCTCTCTTTGAAACCCTCCAAGCCTTTGAATCAAATTTCTTCGGCTTTTATGATGGGAAGCCTTTCATAAAGAAAGGGAACAGGGACATGCTCAAGTGGGAAAAAGATGACGGAATAGTTTTTGCCAGCGACTTTCCCTTCGGAATGAACGGACTTTACAGGCCCGACGAGGGCTATTTCTGGTTCGATGGTATCGAAAGAAAACAGATTTAAGGCTTTATAAGCATTACTCTCCCTACGAGTGATACAATTAAATTTGAATGTTTTCTAAACAGATTTCGCAGGGGGTACAAAAGAATGAACCAGCTTGACAATATTATTGACGGACTGAAAGATGAGCTCCTCTCGGCAATACAGGAAAATGTTTCAATTAAAAGTGTAGGCGGAGAACCGGAAGAAGGAGCTCCTTTCGGTGCTGGACCAAGGAAGGCCCTGGATAATTTCATGGATATCTCGAAACGTCTTGGTTTTGAGACTGACTGTTTCGAGAACATGGTTGGCTGGGCGGAATACGGGCAAAAGGAAGCACCCATGGTCTGTATCCTGGGTCACCTTGATGTTGTCCCTGAAGGAGACGGATGGACCTATCCTCCATACAGCGCAGAGATCCACGACGGCAAAATGTTCGGCCGCGGTGTAGTTGACGATAAGGGCCCGGTAATATGCTCACTCTTCGCGCTCAAAGCGATCAGGGAAGCTGGAATTAACCTGAACAACAGGGTCAGGATACTGGTCGGCACCAACGAAGAAACGGGAAGCATGGCAGTAAAGAAATATGTGGAATCAGGCCAGGAACTTCCTGTAGCAGGTTTTACTCCTGATGCTGACTACCCTCTCATCAACGGGGAAAAGGGAATACTTATCTGCAGGGGTGAAGCATCCTTTGTTCCGGAAGGGGATATTCAGGTTCTCTCATTGAAGGGTGGCGTAGCAGATAATGTTGTTCCTGCTCATTGCGAAGCCGTGCTTAATGTAGCACCCGAACTTCTGGAAAGGGTCCGCTACTCCATCGACAACTGGGAGGGACCGGAGAGGACCTCCGCCTTTTATAAAGAAAATGAAGATGGGACAGTAATTATATCCGTGAAAGGGGTATCTGGCCATGGGAGTACCCCACATGTGGGGGTCAATTCAATAGCCTGGATGGTAAAACTCCTTCTCACTCTTGGCATAAAAGGAGAACAGGGTAAATTTCTCTCATCGGTTAACCGCCTCATAGGAACCGAATATCACGGCGAAAGTCTTGGGATCTGCCTCTATGATGACGTGTCCCGCTATACTTCCCTGTGCTGGGGGACCATGGAAGCAGCAGACGGAAAGGTATCCTTTTCAATAAACCCAAGATATCCTGTAACTTTCAGAGAGGAAGATGTCCTTCCTGCCCTGATCTCATCCTTTGAGAATGAGGGAATATCCTTAACTGTAAAAATGAAGGACGACCCTCTCTTCATGTCTGAAGACAGCGAACTGGTACAGAAACTGATGAAGGTCTACAGGGAAAAAACAGGGAGAGATGAGAAACCCCTGGCCATAGGCGGAGGAACCTACGCCAAGGCCATGCCCAACATACTGGCCTTCGGCCCTGAAATGCCCGGTAAGTCATATAACATACATGAAGCTGATGAAGGCTGGGAGATCGAGGATATGATGGAAACCACAAAGATAATTGCTGCAGCCATAATTGAACTGGCCAGGTAAAAGAAATCAGAGCCCCGGAAAATTCCGGGGCTCTTTTAATTCAATTCTTCCGTTCGGGATTCACTCGATAAGGATAAGACCGTAACAGTCCCCTTCACCAGGATCGTCAGTATTAACCTGAATGTTGAGACCATTGCACTTCACTGTGGCAAAAACATCCACTCCGCACCCGGAAAGAGAAGGCCGGGCCAGGGATGGGCAACTGCATTCCTTCATATCGCATTTTTCACAAAGCAGACATGGACCTGCACCGAATCCAAAGGCCTTATAATAACCATCGCCAAGCATTTCCTTTTCAAGAGCTGCCACTGCTTCATTGACCTTTTCATGACCCCTGAAGCGAATCAGCAGGGCACAACTGTATGAATCCAGGATCTTTCTCATCTGCTCTTCAGTTGGCGTATGGGGAGGACAGCAGCGGTTGGTGTTATAGCACTGGCAGCCGTACTTGCATTTCAGTCTCACCCATGGCGCAGTTACAACTGAGGCCGGATCGATAACCCTGCTTTCTTGTGCTCCAAGTCCAATAGCTTTATTAATATATTTTCCGGTATGGGTAATATCGATCAACCAGCAATTCCTCCGATCCTTCTGGTCCAAAAACTCCTCATTGATTATATAAAATCAAATCGAACAGGGACAATTGAAGTACAAAAAGAATCAAACCCAGGAATGACGACCTCTGGATAAAGGCTATTTTTCCAGGGTTTGATTTCACTTTTTGCAGCAAACCCGCTATATGAAAATCTATTCGCTGAGTTTTACCGCCGTACCGTAAACAAGAAGTTCAGCGGCACTGCCGATAACACTGGTGGTCATGTATCGGACGTTTATCACAGCATCTGCACCCATTTTTTCGGCCCTCGCGACCATTCTGTTCGTAGCAAGGATCCGCGCCTTACCCATCATATCGGTGTACTCCGTCAGCTCGCCTCCCAGGATCAGGCGAATAAGGGCTGAAAGATCTTTACCTATCCAGATCGCATAGACCGTGTGACCCTCCACCATCCCAAGAACTTCAGAAACCTGTCGGCCGGGGATCTCTGATGTATTCTGCAGGATCAATCCATGGGGTCTTCTGGTAATAGGGGATCCCCTTTTTATGGTTTTTCTCTTCAGCTTTTGCTCTATGGCCACAGTGGCGAGAACCACCAGTATACCTCCTAAAAGGGCAAAAACAGCTGCTCGCAACCAGAAGGGTACGGGCGGATCATCTGCCGTGATGACAGCCCATGGAATTCCAAGGAAGATGGAAATGAACAGGCCAGCTACAAAGGCTATGGAACCTAAATATCGAAGGGTTTTCATGAAAACCTCCTTTCAAAAGGTCAAACCTTTACTGCTCTTATGCCTTGAGAAACACTTTTCCTAAAATCCGATCTTCTGCATAACAAAAAATTCGTAACCGTAAAAATCAGCATATCTTTTATACATGTCTATTTCTTTTCTCATTCCCTCAAATGCAGCAGAGGCTATTTCGTTATCCTCGTATTTTTTTGAGAGGCGGGCCAGTTCTCTCTCCATGGGTATGTAATAACTCTCCAGCCACGCAGGCTTATCAAGGGTAAAGTGGGAGATCACGTTATATTCTTCATTTCCGATCAATTCCATATTACCCCTGATATCCATAATTGCAGGATATTCATTTTTCAGATATTCCATTAACGGTAGGGGTGGATCCGGATCAAGCAATACCAGTTCTGTCACAGCCAGACATCCATTATTTTTCAGCAATTGATGACATCGCCTTAAACCGTTCTGAAATCCCATAAAATAAAGTGCCCCTTCAGACCAGATAATGTCGAATCTTTTGTCCTCAAAATCCATGTCATGCATTGATATATTCATAGTAGTTATCTGATGGGCAAGTCCTTCGGTCCTTGCCCTCTTCATCAATTCGTCAAGAAATGGTTTATGATTATCAAGGGCTATTATCCTGCCTCCAGAGAGCCTGGCCAGTTCAAGGGTCTGAACTCCCGGGCCGCAGCCTATATCCAGGACAAGGGGATGTTCCGGTATATCCGTAATAAAGCTGTAAGCCTGCCTGGTGGATTCATTATTTCCAGGACCACATCGCGGTAAAGCCTCATATAGTTCATAGAAATATTCCATTCCTTCCATGGGGCACCTCTTTCGCTATCGGTAATTTTATTTTCATACATCAACAACAGTCTGAACTTATTATACTCTGCCGTATTCACATGGAAAAGACTAAAAGATTAACCACCCGAATGAAATCCTTAAAAACATATTCACTTTTCCATTTTTACTTAAACGCCGTTATCCCAAGACCTGACCCCTTTTAGACTCATTTTTAACAACAAGAACACTATGCGAGTATGGTAATACTGCAAGGTAAAATAAAATCTTCAGAAATAGATTTAAATTAAATAGACCTATTACACTTCTCCTGCTTTGTTTGATGCACAATAGATTTTGGAGACGGGTTAGCGCGAAAAACGATAAATCATTCTACAATGTCTGAGGAGAATCTTCTCTTTGTGAATGAGGGTTTAGCAGGTGGAAATAAGTCTTTTTAATGTGATCTTCCATTAGCTTGCCTGCTTCTTTCGCATCTCTATTTTCAATAGCATCAATTATCTCTCTGTGTTCCTGGTAACTCAGCCTCTGATGTTCTTCCCTGTATTGAATCAATTGATCATCAAGAGTATAAAAACCAGCAAAGAAAAAGTTATATAGTCTTGAGCGCCAGAAAGTCTGTTCAATAAATCTTGATACATAATTATTACTGGAAATTTTAGCCAGAAAGAGGTGGAATGTTTCGTTAATATTCGCATATACCTCTTTCTCATTGTTATGAAAAGCTTCAATTTCTCGCTGATTAAGTCCTCGCAATTTCTGTATATCATCGGAAGAACAGGCAGTCACAGCCATGCGAACAGCAATTCCCTCCAAAAACATTCGTGTCTGAAAAACCTGTTTCATGTCATCTGGTGTTAGAAGAGGTATCTGATATCCTTTTTGACCCTTTTGTTTTTCGACAAACCCAGAAGCAACAAGTCTGCTTAGAGCATCTCTGATCGGAGTTCGGCTTAAGTTTAGCTCGCTTGCCAACACAGTCTCCAACAGCCTGTCCCCAGGCTTGTATTTATGAGTTATCAAAAGATCAGTAATCTTTTCTAAAGCAATTTCTGTGGCATCAAGTTCTTTCATTAATAAATCTCTCCTTGGATAACATGTTGACTTTAATATTAACAAATTATATACTTCCATCAATGTCTCCGCAAATGGATACGTTATTGGTTCATAAACGTATCCATTTGCGGAGAATTAACAAATCAGAGATTATAAAGGGGGAAGATCTATGTCGTGCGGGAAAACACCTTGGATAAGCAACGATTGGTGGGGAAGTCAATATAATTGGATTGACACAATTAGAGATACCTTTGACATCCCTGATAAAATCCAGTTTCATGATGCAACCTTAAGGGATGGAGAACAATGCCCTGGTGTCGTTTTCAGAAAAGAAGCAAAAGTAGAAATAGCTCAAATGCTCGATGGGCTTGGAGTCGACAGGATAGAAGCAGGTATGCCCACTGTTTCGGAAGAAGACTTTCAGGCAATAAAAGACATAGTTGCATTAAATTTAAAAGCAAAGATAATGCTTTTTTGTAGGGCTCATCCTGCTGATATTGAAAAAGCTCTGGAAACGAAAGCAGATGGTTTGATAATTGAAGTACCAAGCGGCTATCCTCGAATAAAAAATCAATTCCCAAACTGGTCATATGATGATGTCAAAAAAAAGGCCATTGATGGTATTAGATATGCAAAACAGAAGGGCTTTTATGTCACCTTTTTCCCTTACGATACGACGAGGGCAGAACCTGCTTTTCTGGAAAGCCTTTATAGGGATGTTTGTGAACAGGCTAACCCAGATTCAGTAGCAATAATTGATACCATAGGAATGGCTCTTCCCCAGGCAATTTACTACATGGTCAAAAAAGTAAAATCCTGGGTAAATGTTCCTGTAGAAATACACACTCACAATGACTACGGAATGGGAGTAGCTACTTCCCTTGCAGCAGTTGAGGCGGGAGCAGAGGTTGTACATGGGTGCATGACAGGCCTGGGAGAAAGGACTGGTAATGCGCCTCTTGAACAGATCATGGTGGCAATGAAAACTTTACTGGGTATAGATATTGATATAGATTTCTCGAAACTGTATTCAACATGTCAGAGAATAAGTGAACTTTCAAAGATCCCTATTCCAATAAACAAGCCCTTCACAGGAGATGTAGCTTTTGCAAGAGAAATAGGACTGGGTGCTAAATTGTTCGATACTGCTCCAACTACGATTTTCCCGGTCAGACCTTCTTTTCTTAACAGGGAACCTCGAATAGTACTGGGCAAGAAAAGCGGCAAAGATACCATAAAAATCAAATTAGAGGAATTGGGTCTTAGTGTTAGGGAGGAGGTAATCCCCGAAATTCTCAATGAAGTAAAGTTATTCAGTATAAACAAAGGAACCTATTTGACAAATGAAGAATTCGCACAAATAGTGCAAAATTACAATTAGATATAAGCGATTGAAGAAAATATTATTACGATTTGATGCTATTTTACCTAATTCTAAGGGGTGAAGATTGTGGAGAAAAAAGTAGAACAGCCTAGTATTGGTTACTCCTATTTAATTTTGGCACTGATTTCTGCATTTATGTGCTTTGGAATGATAGTTTTTAAGGGAAAACTTCAGGCGATGATGTTTTTGAGCTGGCTTATCGTAGTACCGATGACAATGAAATTAGGTTATAGTTTTGAATCTTTGGAAACATTCGCATACGACATGGTTAGAAAGGTTATGCAACCATCTCTGATCCTTCTTGCAATTGGAGGAATGATCGGTTCCTGGATACTTGCCGGGACAGTACCTACACTTATCTACGGCGGATTGAAGATAATTTCACCCAGATTTTTCCTCTTAACTACTCTACTTTTCTGTTCAATAGTATCCCTTGCCACAGGTACTTCATGGGGAACAATTGGCACCGCAGGGCTTGCAATGATAGGTATAGGTCCAAGTCTGGGAATACCTCCCGGCATTACAGCAGGAGCAATAATCTCAGGAGCCTTCTTTGGAGATAAGATGTCCCCTCTTTCTGATAGTACAAATCTTGCTCCAGCCGTATCAGGCGGACAGCTTATTCCTCATATTAAACATATGGTCTGGACAACTGGTCCTGCTTATCTTATTACTGCTGCTTTATTTACATTTATTGGTTTCAGGTACTCAGGTGAAGTTGTTGACTACCAGAATATAGATACAATCTGTACCCAGCTTTCCGATATATTCAAGATCGGTTTGATACCCCTCATTCCCGCATTAGTTGTATTCTATCTCCTCCTGACAAAAAAACCGCCAGTTTTGGCAATCATGATAGGTTCTGTGGTTGCTGCTGTCGTATCTATAGCATATCAGGGAAATACAATTGCATCAGTACTATCTGTATTTTATAAGGGATATCAGTCTGATACCGGAATGGTATTCCTCGATAAGTTATTAAATCGTGGTGGAGTAGCAAGTATGTATTCCCTTGTCGGCCTATTTATATTTGCTCTTGGTCTCGGGGGAATGTTGCAGGGAACTGGCGTTCTAAATTCAATTCTAGAATCATTCTCGAAAAAGATCCAGTCAACTCGGGGAGTAATAGTCGCAACGATCATCGTAAGTTATTTATCCAATATGATTGGTGCAACGATCAGCTTTGCTTCAGTAATGACAGGGACACTTATGGCTCCAGTGTACAAAAAATGGAATTTAAAACCTGAAAATCTTTCCCGAGTCATAGAAGACTGTGGAACTCTTGGTGGACCTATCATTCCTTGGAATACAGGGGCTGTTTATGCTGCAGGGACTCTGGGAGTATCCTCTCTTGCTTTTATTCCTTTCTGTTTCCTATGCTGGATAACACCCATAGTATCTCTTATTTACGGACTTACCGGGTTTACCATCACTCAATATTCAGAAGAGGAATTAAAAGCGTTAAACGAAGGCGTGGACGAATAATATAAAATACTGACTCATAGAGGAACCTTTAACCCCTGTACTATATTACTACACCAGAAGCAGTTTACATGGAGGAAAAGTTTTTCTAAGCGATTCTCTTTTCCTCCATTGTTATGGAAGGAAGTGAATTTTATGGAAATTAGATTTAATCAAGAAAAATTTTCTGATATTTTGCCTGCCCCTACATTGCCTCTTAGTCAGAAAGTCAATCTAATGCGACAAAACGGGGTGAAGGTTATTGATTTTGGTACTGGCGATCCTGGATTTACAACCCCAGACCAAATAATTGAATGTGCATACATGAAAATGAAAAATGGTTTTACTCATTACTCTCCTTCTGCAGGCCTTAAAAAACTGAAAGATTCTGTCCGGGACAAACTTGTTACAGATAACGGTATAGAATATGCTTCAGATGAAATCGTTATAACTCACGGAGCTAAAGGAGCCATCTACAATGTTTTAAGAGTACTTTGCGACCCAAGCGATGAAGTTATTATTCCAGCACCCTATTATCCCGGTTATATTGGAATGATAAGATTAGCAGGAGCCATACCCCGGATACTTGTAACCTCAGAAAAAGACAATTTTAAATTAACTGTTCCCGCACTCGATCAAATGATCACGGATAAGACGAAAGTAGTGATAATAAATACACCTTCAAATCCCGTAGGGACAGTATACACTAAACAGGAACTTGAAAAGATTGCTGACTATCTAGCTTGCAAAAATATTTCTGTTATTTCAGATGAGATTTATGAAAAACTCCTATATGGAGATTGCGTACATTATTCTTTTGCTTCTCTTGGCAAAAAAGTAAAAGATTTCACCTTCACTGTAAATGGTTTTTCAAAAACATATGCAATGACAGGTTGGAGAATAGGTTATGTTGCTGGACCGTCTGCAGTAATCTCTACGGTAGCGAGACTCCAAAGCCAGAGCCTCTCCTGTTTATCCCCCTTTTCTCAACTTGCATGTGTCAGTGCATTAGAAAACGACCAGGAATGTGTTAACGAGATGGTTAAAGAATACACCCGCAGAAAAGACTATATGTGTAAACGACTTAATCAAATGGACCTTAATTTCCCTAAACCAGAGGGAGCTTTCTACGTTTTTCCAAATATTTTGAATTATTTAAACCACAATTATAAAGATCAAAAAGTGAATACTTCTCAAGACTTTGCAAATCTATTACTTGAAGAAGAAAAAGTAGCTCTTCTCTTCGGTCCTGCCTTTGGTATTGAAAACCATATCAGGTTAACCTTTGCTGTCTCAACTCTTGAAGAAATTAAAGAAGGGATGGATAGGCTTGAGAGATTTTTAGCTAGATTTTCTAAAAACTAGTTCAAGGGATGATTTCTTTTCGATAGATTTTGTGTGTTTAGACAACAATCTTTTCTATTCATGCTGAAGGAGGATATCTAAAATGGAAGTGAATCTTGAGGAATATTCTGCAAAACTCAAGAAACATCTTTTTTTGAAAACAGAACCATTAGGTATTGGGTTATTAAAGATCGGAGAAGAAATACCAGAAGGATTTCTTCAGCCTTATAAAGATCTGGGTTATCATTTGTCAACTTGTCAAGGTTTTGCATTGTCCAGAAGAAGTAAAATGTCATTTCTTATGACCCTGGACGATATGTGGTGCTTCGAACCAGTCGTTGGATTCGGGCTTACTACTCCACCAGAAGATTTTCTGGAAGGTCACAACAGGTATCCTGGCACAGCAAGTTCAATTGAAGCAGGAAAACAGTGGGCATCCAATATGCCCTGTTTCCCAGTTGGGAAATACCAGGGTGTTCTCTCTGCGCCGCTATCCTCCTTTGGAGAAAACCCCTCCCCGGATGCCGTAATTATTTACTGCGACCCTGCTCAATTGACTCAGATAATGATAGCTGTTAACTGGATCGATGGTCGTGATGTATATTCAAGAATTTCCGGACATGCTGCATGTGTCTATGCTGTTGTCCCTGCCATCCAGGATAACAATTTCCAGGTCGTTGTTCCCTGTGCCGGAGACAGGAAACGAGCTGCAGCTCAGGATAATGAGATAATTTTTAGTTTGCCCATAGCAAAACTCAAAAAACTTATCGAAGCACTTGAAACTATAGAAGAAACAGACGGTGGTCTTCCTGTAAAATTCACTCTTAAAGAAGAATACCCTCTGGAACCTCATTATAAAAAACTGGGGTTGAAAATAGGGATGAAATTAGATTAGCGGGATCTTTCTGGCAATCTTTCTCTTGAAAATTCTTTGGTTAAAAAATTAATAATGTAGTTTACGATCAAGGGAGGGTTATCGCCTCCCTTGATCGTAAATAATATGTTGCCACTAAGAACACAAAGGAATGGTAATTAAAACGTTGTAGCGATTTTTCAAAAGTCTATCTTTTTATTTCCCTTTTCTCCCTAAGGGTAGCCCCCCTATACTTCTTCCTAATCAATGAAGTATCAGATCGGGCAGGAAGGTTATCAGACCGGGGATATAGGTAATGAGGAAAAGGTCGAATATAAGCACCGCCAGAAATGGCAGGGCCTCCTTCGCTATCCTTTCAATGGGTATCTTCGAGATGTTGGACACCACAAACAGGTTCATTCCCACAGGAGGAGTAACCTGACCTATGGCAAGGTTGGTTATCATTACAACACCGAAGAAAACCGGATCAATACCAAGAGATACCACCAGGGGATGCAGGATTGGTGTAAGCAGGGTTATGGCTGCCACATTGTCAAGGAATGTTCCTGCAACAAGGAGTCCGATGTTTATGAGGAGGAGTATCACCTTCGGATCCGTAGAAACTGATGTAACCATCCTGATCAGGTGCTGAGGGATCTGCTGTGTCGCAAGGAGCCAGGCAAAAATGGAAGCCGTCGATATCAGGAACATTATGACCGCAGCACTGAGAGCCGAACCGTAACAGGCTTTGAAAAGTTTTTTCAGAGACATATCCCTGTATATGAAGACACCCACAAAGAGCCCGTAGAATACTGCCACTCCTGCTGCTTCAGTTGGAGTAAAGATCCCGGAATAGATCCCTCCCAAAATTATGAAGGGTGAGAGGAGGGCAAATATACTGTCCCTGAATATTCTTCCTTTTGATACATGTTCCTTTTCCAGATCAAGGGCTTTATAGCCCCTCTTCTTTGAAATAAAGTACTCCACGCACATCAGGCTCAACCCTATAAGCACTCCTGGCACTATTCCGGCAATAAAGAGCCGTAATATGGAAACATCTGCTATCAGGGCATAAAGGATCATGGTCCCGCTTGGAGGTATCAGTAGTCCTAACAGACCTGAACAGGCAATTACCGCCGCAGAAAAATCTTCCTTGTACCCTGCTTCTTTCATATAAGGAATCATTATGGAGCCTATGGCTGCAGTTGTTGCTGCGGAAGAACCTGATATGGCACCGAAGAACATGGCAGCAAGGGTAGATACGATAGCCAGTCCTCCGGAAATTTTACCCACAAAGGCGTTTGCAAATTGAACAAGCTTTCTTGAAACTCCGCCTTCTGTCATAACATTTCCAGCCAGGATGAAGAAAACCAGGGCAAGGATGGGGAACTTGTTGATCCCCCCCACCATTCTCTGGGCTACGATAAAGGTGGGAATGCTCGTCTTAAAGGCTATACCCAGTAAAGATGCTCCTCCAAGGGATACAGCGATGGGGACGGAAAAAAGGAGGAGGACTACAAAGATTATGAAAAGAAAGGCTGTCATGATCCAAGACTCCCCCCTTCTACGGAGGGGGTGAGTTCGGCATAGATCAGAAAAATGTAGTTCAGCGTCATGAGAGAACACCCCACAAGAAGGCTTAAATAAAAATATCCCACCGGCACAGGAAAGGATCCCGTGGTTTTATTCATTGTTTTTCCCATGAGTTCATAGGCCTGGGTTGCCACCAGTGATACAAGGAGACCGCTTGCAAGATAGGAAAAGATCCTGAAGAATTTCCTTGCGGAAACAGAAAAATGTTCCACTACAAAATCAACTTTGATGTGAGCCTGTTCCTTGACGGCAACAGCAGCTCCCAGAAAAACAAGCCAGATATTCAGATACTGAAGAAGTTCCTGGGACCAGGAAAGGGGCATGAAAACCAGGAACCTGGAAACTATCTGTAACAGCAGGATAAGGGACATGGACAGGATAATACCTATCATGAAAATACGGGTTATCCTGTTAAGCAGATCAAGAACCATCTGAAACAACATTACATAACCTCCGTATGAGTAAGGTGCAGCCTGTTTTTCAGGCTGCACCCTCGCGATGAGTTCTGGACAGGTTAAAGGGACTGTATCAGTTCAACCAGTTTTTTCCACTCTTCCCCGCGTTCCGAATTATATTTATCGTAAAGGGAAGACATGGCTTCCTGGAAGGCGGCCATATCCACTTCATTAACGGACATACCCTTTTCCCTGAGAGCATTGATCTGTGATTCTTCCTCATCCGCAACAGCCTGTCTGTCAGAAAGGGCGACCTCTGCTGCAGTTTCAAGGAGTATTTTCTGATTCTCTGCTGACAGGGAATCGAATTTATCCCTGTTCATGACAAGGGTCTCAAAAGCATGCTGATGGTGAGATATAGAAAGGTACTTCTGAACTTCATAGTACTTGGCGCTCAGGATCCTCCCCGTTGGATTTTCCTGTCCATCCACCGTACCAAGCTGAAGGGCAGTATAAAGTTCACTTATGGCGATGGGAGTGGGATTAACCTTCAGAACCTTGAATGTATCTACTGCGATCTGGGCTTTACCGACCCTTATTTTCATTCCAGCCATATCTTCAGGTTTTACAATGGGTTTTTTATTGTTTGTGAGAACTCTGAAACCATTTTCCCACCAGCCAAGCATCACTCCGCCATTATCCCTGAGTTTGTCTCCAAGAATAGTTGCTGCTTCGCTCTTTTCAAACCTGGCGATATGATCGTAATCCCTGAAAATATAGGGCATATACAGGGCCTGGAACTCTGGGATCATATTCCCGAGGATAGGTCCGGCTGTAAGGACTATATCCTGGGTACCGAGAAGAACCGATTCAGTCATGTCAGCAATGGAACCAAGCTGGCTTGCAGGGAAGATATTGATCTCAACCTCGCCATTGGTCCTTTCCTTTACAAGCTGGACAAACTTCTCACTTGCGGTGTGATAATGATGACTGGTCGAACCGGTATGCCCAAGATTGAGGGAGACCTTGTCAACAGCGATGGCAGCACCTGCGGATACCAGGCAGAACGCTAAAACCGTTAAAATAACTATTGCTCTCTTCATAGCAACCATACCTCCTCGTTAATTTATATTTTTCTTTAATAAAAATTCTTTTCCTTCCTGCGTATCTCCTCGGCGCCGATGAATCTGAAGAACTCTTCAAAGGGAACCAGATTCGACATGAAACCTGCAGTGGTGCCGGTATTTTTAAGAACTTCCATGCACTCGAGGGAAGCCTTTGTTACAGCATAGGTAAGGGTACATGGATATACCACGGCGTTATAACCTATATCTTCAAGCTCCCTGTTGGTAAGAAGGGGGCTTTTACCTCCTTCTATCATGTTGGCAAGGGTCGGCTTAGAGATCTCGGCGTTAACCCTTTTCATGTCTTCCACGGTACATACAGCTTCAATGAAGATAAGATCCGCCCCTGCTTCTGCATACAGGTTTCCTCTCCTGATAGCCTCATCTATACCGTGGACCGCCAGGGCATCCGTCCTGGCCATAAGAACGAGATCCTCGTCTTCCCTTGCATATACTGCAGCCCTGATCTTGGCCACCATCTCTTCAGCCGGTATCACATTCTTGCCTTCCATATGCCCGCAGCGTTTTGGGAAAACCTGATCCTCTATGAACAGACCGGCCACACCCGCTTTTTCATATTCCCTGACCGTGCGCATAACGTTATTGACATCTCCATAACCCGTATCTCCGTCAGCAAAAACAGGGATGTCGACTGCCTCTACCATATTTCGATACTGATCTGCCATTTCCTTCATACCAAGGAGTCCTATGTCGGGTTTTCCCAGAAGACTCGCAGCCAGACTGTATCCGCCGCATGTAACTGCCTTGAAACCTGTTTTCTCGATAACCCTTGCCGTTAAAGCATCATGTGCACCTGGTAAAACAAGTATTTCAGGATCGTTGATGAGTTTTCTGAATAAGGTCGTTTTTTTCAATAGAACCTGGCCCCCTTTTTACATTTCTTGAAATATCAGACTTGAATTATTCCAACATATGGAATAATATATTATTATGTGGAATATATTTTCAATATAAACCATGGTTGTTTTATGTCAAGTATTTTCAGATAACTTGTTTTCACTGATCATTGAGAATTTATGCCAGGAGGAAGGATCCTTGGAGGAAAAGATCATCCGGAATATAGAAGGGACCAGAACCATCTCAAAAGCCATAGCGGTTCTCAAATGCTTTTCAATAACAGCACCCACCCTTAGCCAGGCGGAGATAGCAAGGAAACTGGATCTTCCTGTGCCAACCACATCGAGGATCCTCAAGGTTCTCCATGAAGAGGGGATCATTGACCGGGATCCCGAGACAAAAAGATTCCGGCTGGGACATCTGATCTCTACTCTGGGTGTTATCTCTCAGGAAACAGCTCCGCTGAAACAGATATCCCTGCCTGTTATGGAAGGTATAAGGGAACTGTTCAATGAAACGGTTATTTTAATGATCCGTGATGGTAATTACAGGATATGTTACGAAACCCTGGAAAGTCACCTTCCCCTGAAGATATCCGTAAAAAAAGGTACAAAAACCATAATCTGGGCAGGTGCTTCAAGTAAGATCTTTCTTGCATATATGGCAGAAAAAGAAAGGGATCGGATACTGGAAGAGGTAAAACCGATCACTCCCCACACCATAACGGACAGGGAACAGATGATCAAAGAAATAGACAAGGTACGGCAATGGGGTTGTGCCCTGAGTCAATCTGAAAGAAAAGAGGGATTTTACTCCGTGGCAGCACCGATCTTCAATGCCTATGGCAACCTGGCAGCCAGTCTGACCCTTGTCGCTCCTTCTATCCGGGTAACAGATCTCCTTCTGGACGAAATGATCACTGCGATCAAAAGAGGTGCCGCCGAGATATCGGCAGGCCTGGGCTTCAGAAATGTCAGGATCTAGAGATGGACTACTCATCGCTGAAATAAATACACTTATGCAGGGAAGGCATTTCCTCGCCTGAAAACCATTTTACTGATCTGAGACTACAAGATTATTTTTCAAAACCTGTTCCCACTCGGATCAAATGTTTTTATCTGAGGGTTTTCAGGGCAGCTTTTTCCTGGGGAATGCGGACAAAAACAAGCAACAGGATGTTTGCAATTGAAATGACTGCAGCTGTAATCACAGCCTTAAAAATGAGAGGCACCGTAAGGAGAATTAAAGAAACTGCGAAATATATGGGATGGGAGAACCACTTATAGGGACCTTTTCTTACCCGTCTGGCCCCGGGTAAGATCATTATTCTTGTATTCCACAGTGAACCCAGCAGGTACATACACCAATATCTCAGAGCATCAGCACAAATAAAAATACTCAGCCAGAAGAACCACCATGGGTTAAGTTTGAACCCTCTCGAGATTGCCTCGAGGGGCCAGCAAAAAAACCATGCTCCATGAAGAATAAAGAAAAGAGGATAATGAGATGCTCCCCACTCACTACCACCCTTTTCAATGATCTTTTTTCTGTTTCTTTCGGCTCTTTTCAGTTCTAATAGCCTTTCAATGAGCAGGAAAACAAGTAATCCTGCTAAAAATAACTTCACCATTTAAAAAGCAGCTCTTCCGCAGAAAAACCTGGACCAAGGGCCATCATTGCTCCATAGTCACCACTAGCTTCATTATTCTCAAGAAAATCTTCCAGCACGAAGAGCACAGAAGGACTGGACATGTTGCCGTAATCTGCGAGAACTTTATATGCGGAAGAGAGTTTATCTTCGGTTATTTCAAGTCCCTTCTCGTAGGCTTCGAGAACTCTGGGGCCGCCAGGGTGAGTTACAAAGTTTCTTACATCATGGCGGCTGATCCCGAAGGAATAACAGAACTCGTCCATTATTCCGCTTACCCTGTTAAGGACAAAGCCGGGGATCTCCTTTGAAAAAATCACTTTAAGCCCTGAGTCAAGGATTTCCCAACCCATCATGTAATCGGTATTGTCGAAGAGACGGCTATGAGATCCCTTTATTTCCATACCCCTATTAGCCGGTCCGACCACCACTGCAGCTGCCCCATCTGCAAAAAGACTTGTTCCCACAAGATTTGCGAGGCTTTTGTCTTCTATCTGGAAACTGATACTGCACACTTCAACCGAAACCAGGAGAACTGCGACACTGTTCCGTGCCTGCACCATCTCCGCTGCCCTGGCAAGTCCCGATACTCCGCCCGCACAGCCGATCCCCCAGATGGGCATTCGGGCAGCGTTCCTTGAAATATCAAGTTCCTGCATAAGATATGAGTCTATGGAAGGCGTGGCGATCCCCGTGGATGAAACGAAAACTACTCCATCTATATCAGCTGGATCCACCCCAGCCTGGCTGATAGCTTTCTTTGAAGCCTTCACGGCCAGTTCAAGGGCCGTTTTCTGAAAAACATCATTTTTTTCGGCAAAGGTATGGGATTTCAAATACCATTCCACTTCCCGAACAAAATACCTGGTCCTGATAAGGGTATTGTCAAAGACCGGCAGAAACCTGGCCAGGTTCGGAAGATGACCGTTAAAGAAATCCTCTGCCAATTCTTTTACCCTATCCTGTTCAAACCTGTTCTCGGGAACAGCTGTACCTATACCCATAATTCTTGGAAAAGGAGATTTCATGAGATCCACTCCTCTACTGAGATAATTGATTTATTTTCTTTATATTATCACACTGACTAAGTGAATTAATGATTACTTCCCCAAATATGGAAGATCTTCCCTTAAGCTATTTAGTATCTAAATCCCTTGCAGGAAGCAACCGGGGGCAAAAATGTCATTTCAGGACCTGATTCCATTTGTATATTACTGGAATAACGATTATCACCTGTCTGTTTTGTTACCTTATATTATGATTAACTGTCTTTTTATTTTTTAACCTGATAATTCTTTTCGTTTAGGTAGGCTATAAAGAATGCGTTACGGTATTTATTCCTTTTCTCTTATGCGGAGTTTTGATATCCCCCTCTCAGCAACATCTTTTGCACAGGTTCTTTCGTTGGATAATGGCACTTACGGAGATTCGACTGGTCTTACAAGCTGACAGCGGCCCTTGCATTGACCAATCATGGATCGTATTTATAGGAGGGGTTTCTGAACTTCCTTCTGATCTTTCGACCGCGGACATGAATTTGCTATCCAGTTACACCCTTGATTACAATTTCATGTTACGGGACATATGCAGTAATGGGAGCGTACAACCCTTTTCCTGCCCCTCTTGCAATGGCTATCGAACTCTCCCCAACTTTCTCTAACACCAGAGTGCATAAAAACACAACAAAGGCGAGGGGAACTCCTTGTCTTTTCGTTAATTTAATTATCTACAGATTGAATCTCGATTCTCCTGGAAAATTGACTTCGATTTGACAGGTCCACTGTAAGCAGGATATAATTTCCGCCAACAACTTATAAACAGGAGCGTGCGATCATGAGTAAAGCTTTCACAACCCGGAATTGGTGGTGGCAGATCTTCTAAGTCTGCCGCCAGGAGCCTGATCGATCGCAAGTATATAGATTAGCGAGAGGCCTTGGAGGCGGATCCCATTGGGATTCACTTCAAGGCCTTTCGTGTATTTTTTTATCGGGGAGGGGCCTGCTTAAGGCCCCTCCCCTTTTTTTATATCCTAACCCGCGGGTAAGGAGATGTTCAGGAGGTTTTCCATGATGAGACAAGTAACGGACAAAACCAGAGAGAAAATGACGAGCCTGCAAAGTTTCACTAACCAGACAGGACAGTATAACCTCATCCCCCTGGTTCTGGAAATGGATATGGGAGAAGAGACACCCCTTTCCATCTATCGAAAACTCAGCAAAGGAAGGGTGAACTCTTTCCTCCTTGAGAGCGGCCACCGGAAAGAAAAGGAGGGCCGTTATTCCTTCATCGGGGTGGACCCCGAAAGGCTCTTCCGTGTAAGCAATGAAGGCTGTACCGTCATCAATGAAAAGGGTTATCCAACCAGTTTTTATCCTTCTCCCGGGGGAAGCCGGAATGCTATCAGAGATTACCTGTCCTGCCGGAAACCCCGGGTAAAAGGAGATCTTCCCCCTTTTACGGGAGGAGTGGCCGGATACTTCGGTTACGGCATGGTGGAAAAATGGGAAGACCTGTTCCATGGAACGGGGAAAAAACTGAACCCCTCAAGCCATGATGCAGCCCTGCTGATGGGGTTTGTTACTGTTGCAGCGCTCGATCATGAGACCCGGCAGATCCTGCTTATACATAACGTCCGCATTCCAGAAAATACGGATCATAATTCAATGAAAGCCCTTTACCTGGGAGGGGTACAAGTCCTTGAAAATCTTGCGGATCGTATCGAAGAGGATCCTACAGAAAATCCTTCCAGCGGAACCTTCTTTCTTGGAGATATCCAGGCACACATACCGAAAAGCGACTTCCTCGAAATGGTAAGAAAGGGACGGGAGCACATAATGGCCGGAGATATATGTCAGGTTGTTCTGTCACAGCGTTTTACAACCGAGACCAACCTTCCCTCCCTCGAAATATACGAGTCACTTAAAGAGATCAACCCCTCCCCTTATCTCTTCTACCTAAACCTTCCTGAACTTGAACTCATCGGATCATCGCCAGAAGTTCTGGTCCGCGTGGAGGGTGAACATATTATCACCCGTCCGCTGGCTGGAACCCGCCGTCGGGGAAATTCCGTGTCAGAGGACAGAATCCTGGCCGAAGATCTTCTATCTGACGAAAAGGAGCGAGCTGAACATCTTATGCTTGTAGACCTTTCCCGTAACGATCTAGGCAGGGTTTGCAGAACGGGAACAGTAACCGTAACGGAATTGATGGGGTTGGAATACTATTCACAGGTTATGCATATAGTATCCCAGGTGGAAGGTAAAAAACGGAAGGACCTGAGCTCCCTGGATGTTCTAGAGTCCTCTTTCCCGGCTGGTACCGTTTCAGGTGCCCCCAAGATCCGGGCTATGGAGATCATAGAGGAACTCGAACCCTATCCCCGGGGTCCCTATGCAGGGGCGGTAGGCTACATTAGCTTTGATGGGGACCTGGATACATGTATCGTCATCCGGACCCTGGTTCGGGAAGGTAATACCATCACTGTCCAGGCAGGCGCAGGCATCGTCTACGATTCAGTTCCTGAAAAAGAATACGAGGAGACCCGGAGTAAAGCCAGGGCTCTTTTACGGGCACTGGAAAAGAGCCTTGAAAGGAGAAATGCCAGATGATCCTCATGATCGACAACTATGATTCATTCACTTACAACCTTGTCCAGTACCTTTCCGAACTCGACGAGGTCAAAACGATACGTAACGACCAGGCCACCCTCGCGGAGATAAGAGCCCTGGCGCCAAGTCACATAGTCATCTCGCCGGGTCCTGGAACACCATCCGAAGCAGGCATCTCGAAAGAGGTCATCCAGGTCCTGATGGGATTTGCACCTATCCTTGGTGTATGTCTTGGCCACCAGAGCATAGCAGAGGTCCTGGGAGGAAAAGTGATCCGCGCGGCAGAACCATTTCACGGGAAGGTATCCGAGATCCATCACGAAAGCAAGGGTATTCTTGAAGGTCTTCCCATTCCGTTCCGGGCCACAAGGTACCACTCTCTTGTGGCTGAGGAATCCTCCCTTCCTGAGGTACTGGAGGTTACCGCCCGAACGGATGATGGGACGATCATGGCCATGGAACACCGCGATCTCCCTCTTTTCGGCGTACAGTTTCATCCAGAGTCCATCCTTACGGAGTCAGGCATGGAACTTCTGAAGAATTTTTACCTGCAGAAGATCGCGTGATCTTCTAACATGAGAGGAGCTGAGATAAACATGCTTAGAGAATATCTTGAAAAGATCCTTATGCGAACCGACCTTACGGCACGGGAAATGAATCGGGCTATGAAAGTAATAATGGAGGGGAAAGTTTCAGATGCTCAGATGGCGGCATTTCTTACAGGCCTCAGGGCCAAAGGTGAAACCGTGGTGGAAATCGCTGAAGCCGCCAGGGTCATGAGAGAAAAAGCCCTTCCTGTTGAAATAGAAAGGAACCCTCTGCTTGAAATCGTCGGAACTGGCGGTGACTGTACAGGAACTTTTAACATCTCCACAGCTTCAGCCCTCGTTACTGCCGCCGCTGGCCTGAGCGTGGCCAAGCATGGCAACCGCTCGGTCTCCAGTCAATGCGGCAGCGCTGATGTTCTGGAAACGCTGGGCATCCCTCTCCTTGCAAATCCTGTCGATGTGGCAGACAGCGTTGCAAGAACAGGGTTCGGATTCATATTCGCTCCATATTTTCACAAAGCCATGAGAAATGTTGCCCCGGTTCGCAAGGCCCTGGGATTGCGAACCATATTCAACATACTGGGTCCCCTGACAAATCCTGCACGCCCGGACCATCAGCTTATGGGTGTATTTTCCCCCGAACTTGTCCATCCCATGGCAGAGGTCCTTGGAAAGCTGGGTGTTAAACGTGCCCTTGTGGTCCATGGTCATGGGGGGATGGACGAATTTTCGTTAAGCGGACCCAACAAAGCAAGTTTTCTTAAAGACGGCGTTGTGAACGATCTGGAGATTTCTCCTGGGGAAGCCGGACTCCCACTGGCTAAAGCCGCTTATGCCAAAGGAGGAACAGCGAAGGAAAACTGCCGGATCATCCAAAGGATATTTGCTGGAGAAAAGGGACCTCACAGGGACGTCGTCGTCTTCAACGCTGCCGCTGCCTTTTTAACTGCCGGAAGGGTCGATTCCCTGAAGACTGGAGCACAAATGGCCAAAGAGATCATCGACAGCGGCCTTGCCGCGGCAAAAGTCAGGGAAGTAGCAGCCTTTGGCCGTTCGCGGGAGGAGGGTGTCGCGTGACCCGGTATCAGATGACACGGATAAAGGTCTGCGGTATGACCCGCAGAAAAGACGTGTTGAAAGCAGTTGAACTCGGGGTGGACGGACTGGGATTTATCCTGGCAGAAAGTCCGCGCCGGTTTCCCTTGAAGATGTGGCTAAGCTTACCGAGGGACTCCCTCCCTTCGTCTCTACAGTGGCAGTGGTGGTGAACCCCAATGCCGATGAACTGGAAGGGATAGTATCCAGTGGCCTTTTCAGTCACATCCAGTTTCACGGCCAGGAAGACCCATTTGTGCTGAAGGGTCTTCCGATAAAGACCATCAAGGCCTTCAGTATAAGTTCGAAAGAAGATCTTGAAGAAATTCAGAATTATCAGGGGGCTGACTATTTCCTTTTCGACACCCGGGTCGGGAAAAACTCCGGAGGAACGGGAAAGAGCTTTGACTGGTCCCTTTTAAAACAGGTTGCCGCAGAAAAACCGTTCATTGTGGCAGGAGGACTCGGGCCGGAGAACGTATCCGAGGCTATCCGTATATGCAGACCTTCGGCAGTGGATCTGAATAGCAGACTTGAAACGGAACCCGGAAAGAAGGATGCGGAACTTATGCGGCAGGCAGTGAAGAAGATACGGGAAAAAGATTTCAGTCTTCTGAGAAATATCAGTTGAGAAAAGAATTTCATCAATATGAATAAAGGCCGGAAAAGAAATGTATGGACTGGGGTTAGGTTCCTTACCTCTTCATATCAGTAAAGGCGAGGGGGTATCCCCTCGCCTGAAAGATTTTCATGAAATGCTATTGTTCTACTCCCACGAAAGCTCCCTAATTGAAAAGAAGGTCCGGAAGCCAGGTAACGATCTTCGGGAATATTATACAAAGGGTCAGACAGACCAGCTGGGTTATAACAAAGGGCACAATGGAAGCGTAGATATCGTTCATGGACACTTCCTTAGGCGCAATTCCCTTCATCATGAACAACATGGTTCCGAATGGCGGCGTCAGGTAACCTGTCTGCGTATTTACAGCGTAAAGAACACCCAGCCAAAGGGGGTCAAATCCGTACATAGGCAGAAGAGGAAGAAGGATGGGAAGGGTGATCATCAATATGCTCCATGCGTCGATGACAAGACCAAGGAGGAACCAGACCACCTGTATGCCTATGAGCATGGCCCACCAGCCTACCTGATATTTTTCAACCAGACTGATAACCATCCTTGAGGCTCCCAGACCCATGTATACGGCCGCAAATCCCTGGGCGGCAAAGAGTATCCACATCATGAAACCCTGAACCTGTATGGTAACGTAGGCAGCGCTTTTGATCAGTTGCCAGTTCAGCCGTTTATGGATGGCGCTACACACAAAAGCACCAAAAGCTCCTACTGCAGCTGCCTCAGTTGGAGTGGCAATACCTGTGTAGATCGAGCCCAGAACGGCAGTTATCAGAAGAAGGGGAAGGACTACTCCTTTAAGGGATCTCATCTTCGCCCCGAAGTCAGCCCTTTCCTCCTCGGGAATAGCCGGTCCTAATGAAGGATTCAGATAACATCTGATCAATATGTAGCCGATGATAAGAGCGGAGCAGAGCAGTCCGGCGCCCATTCCTCCGGCAAATAGCTCGCCTACGGATACCTGGGCAATTGTTCCGTAAAGGACCAGTGCGATACTGGGAGGAACAAGGGGACCCAGAACTCCTCCAGCAAGGATACATCCAGTGGCAAGTCTCTTGTCATATCCTCTCTTGATCATGGCTGGGAGAGCCATTACACCCATCACGACCACCCCGGTGGAGGCTATTCCTGACATGGCTGCTATGAGTGTACAGGCAAAAACAGTACCAACTGCCAATCCTCCCTTGATGCCTCCCGACCAGCGGTACATCATCTCGAAGAGGTCCTCTGCTACACCGGATTTTTCCAGAACCACTGCCATCAACACGAAAAGGGGAGCAGCAACCAGAGTAGTGGTGGACATCATTGAATAGGTTCTGGCAACAATGATAAAGAGGGACTCAGGACCCCAGAAAACTCCAGTAAAGATCGTAGCCAGTCCTCCAAGGACAAAAGCGACGGGAAGTCCTGATGCCAATAGCAGGAACATGCTGCCAAAAAGTAAAATTGAAATCATTGCTATATCCATAATGTCACCTCAGTTTCCGGCAGCGGCTTCGGTGTCCGCTACAACCAGTTCATGTCCTGTAAAGGCCAGAACGGCGTCTTTGATGGTCTTTGTAATTCCCTGGAGCAGCATGAAAAAAGCTGCAACGGGTATGGTGAGCTTGGAAGGCCAGATATAGGGGCCCCAGGTACTGTCGGAGAATTCACGCACTGAGAAGCTTTCCCATGCCCAGGGCACGCTTCTCCAGAGCAATACTCCCACAAAGATATAGAACATGCTCCAGCTGACAAGGTCAATAATCGCTCTTGTGCGTTTGGAAAACCGCATATAGAAAACCTCGACATTTACAAAAGCATTATGTTTCAGGGCATAGGCTCCTCCCAGTACAAAGTGTGCTCCATAAAGCATACAGGAAGTCTCATGAGCCCAGATCGTCGGTCTGTTGAAGACATACCTCATTGTCACCTCGTACACCAGCACGAGCATTATCGGATAAATAAGAAGACTGACAATTTTACCCATTCGATCATTCATCTTGTCAACAAATCTTATAAAACCAGTTAAAGAATTCAATTGCCTCACCTCATTGGAAGCTTAGGTTGCTGAAAAACCCATTGGGTTGCTGAAAAACCTATAAAGAAGAACCCCCCTCCCCTGAAGGAGGGGGGTTCTCTCATTGATTTTTCCTTAATCTACGTATCCGTAATCCTTCATGAACTGCTTGATGATCTCGATAGCCTTGACAACTCTTTCATCCTTCGGTCCCTGTTCAGCAGCGATCTTGTCCAGATAGGGCAGGGAGAACTCGTGGGTTATCCTTGCTACATCCTCTTTGCTGAATTCGATGTAAGTGGTTCCCCACTCTTTGAAGGACTTGTTGAACATCTCACGTTCCTGCATGGTCACAGCATCCATATAATCCGTGTTAAAGGATTCGGCCGCTGTCGTAACGATGGCCTGGAGATCTTCAGGCAGGGCATCAAAGGCTTTCTTGGAGGCCCAGAGTTCCATTCCCTGGGGAACCTGCATTGCCGGACCGATAAAATATGGACACACCTCATAGAGCTTGAGGTCGCGATACAGCCACCAGGCAGTACCACTGCCGTCAAGGGTGCCCGTGGCGATTGCCATATAGGTTTCCGGATGTGGAAGCATGACGGGAGCAGCTCCGAAATGTTCCATGCAATCCGACATGGAACCGAAGAACCTTACCTTGAATCCCTTCAGATCCTCGAGAGAGTTAATGGGTTTTTTGCTCCAGAAGTAAGTATTGCCCACGCTATGGCTGCCAAGGAACTGAATACCGCGCTCTGCCAGAGCCTCTCCTACCAGGTTATCAATTCCCCTATGATGGAACAGTTCGTTGAACTCATCATTGGTACGGGTAACAAAGGGCGGCATATTAGGTGCCGATACCCAACCCATGGGAATAGATCCCCTAAAGAACAATGAACTGGTATTGGCTATCTGGATCATGTTTGACTGGAGAGCTTTATCCACTTCCGAATAATTCACCAGTTCCCCTGCATAATGCAGACTGATTTTCAACCTGCCGCCAGACATCTTGTCTACCCTTTCAATAAAGGGTTTGATGGCGGATTCAACTGCAAGTGATCCAGGCGTATGATGGCTCTGGAATTTCCACTTGTAAACCTTGTCATCCTTAGCCATGGCTGGTGTAGTGCAACAAGTGACCAGAATACCTAAAGTCACTGCCAAGACTATTCCTAACATTACTAAACCTCTGTGTTTCATTGAAACACCTCCTTCAAGAAATAAAAAAACTGTGTAAAAACCCGTTTTCCGCGTTAACTCCCCCATCGTTATGGGGAAAAACTTTTATTCTGTTATGATAATTTTATTCACATGAATACGAACAACGGTAACATAAAAAAGGGACACTGAATTGCTTTGTTTGAGATCATAAAACCGGGAGGACCTTCATACTCTGTCTGGTTATTGTATCCATTTAACATACTAGCTTTCAAGTTGGAATGTTTGCATAGAATTGTAGACTCCTGCCTCTTTTTAGTCAAGTAAAATCGGATTTCATTTAATAAAATTACATAAGCGTAGTTTTAAAAAGATGTTGGCACTATTGATCTTTATGAGAACGATAAAAGGGTAATTACTGTTTTAGGAAAAGGTATTTCTCCAATAGTAAAATTTTTAGAGTTGAAAGAATTGATATTTCAATACTGTGCAAAGCACTATAATTCAGAACCTGATGATTCTTTCGAGGAGGTTACTTTAATGAAAAGATTTGTTGTGGAAGACACATTCTGGAAGCTATTTCCAGAGGCCAGAATAGGAATAGTGACCTGTAAAGGAATTGACAATTCTCTAACATACAAGGGGAAATATGAAGAAATGCTCTTAGCGGCAGAAAAGGAAGCTCTGGTACATATCCCGGATGAGGATTTCAGCAGCAACTCCGTTATCAGGATCTGGCGGGAAGCCTTTCAGAAGTTCAGGACAAAGAAAGGAGCCAGGTCATCCATAGAAGCCCTGCTGAAAAGAGTTCAGAAAGGAAATCATATAGGAACCATCAATCCCCTGGTGGACATTTACAACTCTATTTCACTGAAATATGCCCTCCCATGCGGCGGCGAGGATATAGACACCTTCGTCGGAGACATCAGGCTCACAAGGGCCATCGGCGATGAAGAATTTGTTCCCCTGGGGAGTGACGAAAACTCCCCTCCCTATGAAGGTGAAGTGGTCTACAAGGATGATGCTGGTGCCATCTGCCGCTGCTGGAACTGGCGCGAAGCCAACAGGACCATCCTGACCGAGAACACTAAAAATGCCTTTCTGTGCATAGAGCTCGTTGACAGTTCCAGGTTCTCAGAATTCGAACAGGCAGTTAATGACCTTGCGGAGAGAGTTCAGACTAACCTGGGCGGGACTTGTGAAAGAACTATATTGGATGCTAATATAAGAAAGTTAAATATAGGTTAAATAATAGCAAAACTTTGTAGAAAGTATCCGAATTTTAATTTCTCAAAAAGGTGGGTACATAATGACAACGCAACACACACTCTCTCCAAAACGATTACTTGAACTTGACTCTGCAAAGGGTCTAATAATGATATTGATGGCCCTGGATCATTCCATGGCATTACTGGCCCATGTACATGTCAGCGAAATGTGGGCCAGGCCCATGTCGGACTACAGCGGTTCCCTGCTGGTCTTTTTCACCAGGTGGGTGACTCACCTCTGCGCACCGGGTTTTGCTCTTCTCATGGGAGCAGGCATGATACTCTTCGCAGAATCCAGGATCAAGCGAGGCTGGGGAACAGGTTCCCTGATCCGCCATTTCCTGGTAAGAGGCCTTATTCTGATAGTTGCGTCCCTGACCCTGGAGGATTTTTTCTGGAACTGGGGATTCCTTGTGAGGCCGGAGGGACCCCAATGGTTCGTTTTCTTAACCATCATAGCCACCCTGGGTGCTTCCATGATAGTTGGATCATTCCTCATCAAATTACGACCATTGTGGCTGTTGATCCTTTCAGTAGTTTGCGTTGTATCAACCACCTTATTACTTCCCCTGGGACTGCCCATTAAAGAAGTTGCCGGCACCATCACGATTCCGGAGACTCTGCTGTTCGTTCCCTGGGAATTTATGACCCCTGCAGGACCGGCGATCATGGCCTATCCCATCATCCCCTGGCTGGGAATAACCCTGGCAGGTATGGCCCTGGGACGTTTTCTTGTGGAGTATGGGGTAAAAGTGTTCCAGAAAATGCACCTGGTCGGTGGAGCCCTTCTTGTCGCCTTCGTGGCAGTAAGGTTCACTGGTGTCATAGGCAACATAAACAACCTGGAGCCATCGGGATTGATCAGTTTCCTTTCCATAACAAAGTATCCCCCAAGCATAGCCTTCGTCCTGTTGACCCTTGGGGGCATCCTGATAGCTATGGCATTCTTTAACAGGATCAAATCGTCACTGGACAGGTATGACCCTCTCCTGGTTTTCGGAAGAGTGCCCTTTTTCTTCTACATTATTCATATTGCCCTTTTCTGCGTTCTGGGGAAATTCCTGGATGTATCGGGATACTCTGCGGGATACCTTGCATGGGCGAGTGTTCTGGTGGTGCTCTACTGGCCCTGCAGGTGGTATGGGGCTTTCAAGAAGAGCACTTCCCCGGAATCGCTCTGGCGTTTGTTCTGATATAAACGCTAACCACAGTGACCTTAAAGAAAAAGCTGAAAAAATCAAAAATCGATTTACCGCAGAGGACGGAGAGGTTGCGCAGAGTAGGCAGAGGAGAACGTTAGCCCATTAACCCGGAACATACGGCCAAAAGAAGACCTGTTTTGTCCTTACTGTAATGGAACAAATCCACCTGAAAACTTTGGCAATCTTTCCTGTGAATTTTTCCATTACCTGGAAAAGGATTTCATCATTTTCCTTAATGTCCCGGGTTTTCAAGAGCAGATCTTAAGTCCTTAAAATCATTTGAGCGGGGAACGAAGAGGGAAAGCGCCAATTCAGGATAGTCCTGCGCTCATTAAACAAACAGGCTCAGAAAATATCCATTGAAAAAAGAGGGGTCACGCTCTGCAGAGCCTGGCCCCTCCATACTTTGTCAATATCTATCGGAAACACAAGAAGTGACACCTTTACTCAAGAAGTTGTCGGATATTGTTCTCCTCGGTCAATCCGATCACCTTCTCATAATCGTGAAGGGGCATCATTTGATCAAAGAGTGATCTTGTCGTTCCTGTCTGTTTGAGCACTTCAAGCATCTCTTTCACCTTATTCGCAGCATAGAGAGTTGTGGAAAGGCAATAAATGACGATCTTCACGCCGAGATCCTGAAGCTCCTGGTTCGAATAGATATTGTCCGGGGACATCTCAAGCATATCGTATAGGACAGGAGCATCCACACTGGTTGTCAACTTGAGGATCTCTTCCCTGCTTTCGAGCATTTCGACGTAAACCACATCTGCTCCTGCTTCGGCAAAGGCTTTTGCCCGCCTTAAGGATTCTTCGAAACCAAGGACTTTCCTCGAATCGCTTCTTGCAATGATAAGGAAATCTTGATCTTTACGGGATTTTACGGCGATCCTGATCTTCTCGGACATCTCTTCGATGGAAACCAGCTTTAACCCTTCCATGGCACCACACTTTTTGGGTGATGCCTGGTCTTCTATATGAATGGCCGATACTCCCGCTGCCTCAAACTCTTCCACCATCCGCTTTACGTTATTCAGACCCCCGTATCCGGTATCCGCATCGCTGATCAGGGGGATTCTGATACACGACGCCAGGTTATGGGCTCTCTGGACCATTTCAGTCATGGTTCCCAAACCAATGTCAGGTTTCCCCAGCATGCTTGCCATGGCGCCATTGCCAGTCATATAGCAGACATCGAATCCCACTTTCTCAACCAGGCGTGCACCGATAGCATCACAGACTCCTGGTGCCACTATAATTCCCGGCTTGTTCATTAATTCTCTCAGTTTCCTTTTCTTCATATCCTTTATCCCTCCTGTGGGCAGAAAGTAAGAAGCATCAAGGTACCGATAAGGATCAGAAAAACATTAAAGCAGATCTGGAAATACCTGACCCTGTTCTCTGACCTGAGCAGAAAGATGATCATTCCTCCTGCTGAATAAAGACATGATAGCACTTTTGAAAGATGAGGGGTTTGGCGTGGAGGGGAATTTACCAGCTCACTGCAGAGATGATAAAGGTGTAGAAACCTTAGATCAAAACCTTTCTATCACCACAGAGTACACGGAGGAATAGCTCTGAGGAAACCTTCTTCCTTTGTATCAATCCAAAACCCTTAGACCTGAAGCTAACCGCAGAGGTTTTCTATTGGATTAATCAAAAATCCAAAATCGGCAATCTAAAATCGATCAACCGCAGGGACTTCCTCAGAGTTCCTCCTCCGTGCTCTCCGTGGTGAACAAGCTTTTAGACTGTTCCCCAAATAAAAAAGACCCCGACATCTAAGTGTCGGGGTCTTTGGATATACGCGCTATTTGCTCAAACTTCAGCTTAATTTATCGAATCTTCCCTGCAAGGAACAACATTGGGATCATGAGTAACAATCCTACCACAGGGATGGTAGAGATGCAGCAGCCTCCGCCTCCCTCTCCATCATCCTGTTCATCCAGCATGAAACTTGCGTATATGTCATGGGATGCCGAAACATCGAATAAGGTGATAGTATTGCTGCTCTCATCATATGAAACAACGGCATCATCTACATAGACTGCTTCGATGACGTACCCTTCATCCGGCAGAAGGGTGAAAACCTCATCCTCGATCCCTGCCAGGGCAATAGCATGGTCAGGAGAAATAGACCCTCCATTCGACCACGTAGCAGTTATTTCATAGAAACCAACCCCGGATTCATAAGCGCCAATATCGAAACTTGCTCCCTGGGGTCTTGGCGCTCCACGCTGGTCTGTGCTGACCTCTGTAATGGTAATACCTCCATCAATGGCAGGACTTCCCTCACCCAGTGCACAGGTCCATGTGGGACCTCCGTTGTCAGCCAGGGGTTCCAGAAATGGATCTGCCGAGGTAATATCACTGGAAATTGTACCAATACCGACATCATCGCTCCGGACGATACAGTAGTTTACGATAGGTGTGCTTGGGTCAACCCAACTAACTGTAACGTTATATATCTCATCGCCTTCATCCCAGAATATGCAGTTGGTCAAACTGGGGCTGGAAGCATCATTATATATCCCGCTACCGTGTTTGTTTGCAATATTATCACTGAAGGTACAATTATACAGAATTGGGTTGGAGGAATCGGAATTTCTCATAGCGCCACCAGATCCTGCACTGTTGAAATGAAAAGTACAATTGTACAGTGTAGGGCAAGAATTCTCTCTATTAAAAACTCCGCCTGCACTTGACGCAGTATTCCCGATGAAGGTACAGCCATATAGAGTAGGACTGGAACCGTAGTTATCCATTCCACCACTTAGCGATATCGCATTATTCCCGATGAAGGTGCAGTTTGATATTGTGGGACTGGAAGCGAAGTTGTGCATCCCCCCACCATTGGCATCTGACCTATTCCCGCTGAAAGTACAATTGTACAGGGTAGGCCTGGAATTGTTCCCATTCATCATCCCACCACCGTAAAGAGCAGCGGTATTGCCGATGAAAGTACAGTTCGTCACTGTGGGGCTGGAAGTGTCGTTGCACATTCCACCTCCACCATAATCCCAGACCCCTTGTACATATTCGGAGGTATTCCCGCTGAAGGTGCAGTTCGATATTGTGGGACTGGAATAACGGTTATTCATTCCACCTCCTCGATATGCGTTATTTCCGCTGAAGGTACAGTTAGTCAAGGTGAGGTTATCCGACTTATTTAGTATGCCTCCGCCAAGATCAGTACCTGCATCTCCGCTCACTATTGAAAGGTCCGTGATGGTCACGGTTATGTCCATGGCAGATGGATCAATATAAAAAACCCTACAGGTGTTATTACCGCTTATGAAAAGGTCCTCGGCCCCAGGTCCCTGGATTGTAATATCCTTCGATATAACCAGTTCACGTGAAAGTGTTATGGTAGCCGGATAATCAAGTTCAAAGTCAATGATATCCCCGATATCTGCGCTCTCTATGGCATAGCGCAGACATCCCTTCACAGATACGTCATCACTGGTATTCGTAACCACAATTGTTTCAGCTGAACCGGGCTGACAGATAAAACAGAAGGATAAAACCAAAAACATGATGAAAAATAACTGAAAAGAACGGACAGAGAAACGTTTGCAAGATGTCTTCATGTGTGAACAACCTCCTCTGGAAAATAGAATTGAATTAACAATGGAAAAATCTCAAATGGAAAGAACTGTAGAACTGATCAACCTTTAACAGGGGGAGGGCTATGGACAATGTAAGGAATGAATCTCTCAAGATAGTTAAAGGTGGATAAAATTATTTTGATTATGACTACTGTTTCATTTGTGTCAAGTTAATTCAGTTTTGAATACTTTATTATGAAAAATAATCATTCAAGTTTTATGACAAAATCAAAAGATCTTCTCTGCGACCCTCCGTGACCTCAGTGGTGAGACGCTTTCAGGTTTTCGATTAATCCCGTAACACTGATTTCTTCTGCGCCCTCTGAGGTTAGCTTTGTTTTGGGGTTTGCCTTCAGGTCTTGGGTTTACACATTTTAAAAGATCCATTCCGTGTTCCTCAGATTTACCTCCGTGGTGAGCCGGTTTTGGATTTTAGATTTTAAATTTTCGATTAAACCAATAGAAAATATTCGTGGTTAAGAAGATTTATTGACTGGAGTTTGTATCAAAAAAAGCGGCCCCTTTCGGAGCCGCTGATTGCAACCTGTATCTTTAATTTGCCACAAAGACTGTTTCCCTTGCCGGCCTGGGTGCCTTGATGACCATAAACCTGAGAGGTTCGGTGCTTTCGTTGTACCAGCAGTGAAGAACATCTTTAGGACTTTCGATAAGGGTATCTCTCTGAACTTTCTGTTTCTCCTCCCCTATCTCCACCACCCCTGCACCTTCAAGTACGTAGAATACAACATCTACAGGTGTCATATGTTTTTTTAGAGACTGGCCGGGTTCCAGGGTGATCACTGTTACCACGGCATTTTCAGTGTTGTAAAGGTTCCTGGCATCCACTCCGTGGGCGTTATCCATTATTGCCATTTCTGAAAGTTTCCTGGTTATCATATCTCTGCCTCCCTCATACAACAGGAATAAACTGCTCTTCCTGTTTCATGCATATAATGTCAAATAACTGCTATGCTTTCCTTGACCTATGTCAAAATCGTGGAAAAACCAGTTTGTCCCAGAGGACTCGCTCTTTTCTCTGACGAAGGGATTCTTCCATGATTCTCAGATCCTTTCATTTAAAGAAGGTATATCTCAATTATCTTAACCCATGGACGATCTGATGATTTTCTTCGATTCTGAATGCTTACGTTATTTCAATAAACCATCACCGTAGACTCCTTGACACATTATGACTTCAAAGATATGGTTTCGGAATATAAAATGACAGAATTTTCCCCAAATAACTCGAAAGGTTAAAAAATAATTGCTGGATTTCTTTGAAAGCCTTGACCTGAATACCCTCGTTTACGTAAATAGTATTCTGGTAAGCATTGTAATTTTTTCTCATATGGTACTTCTTATCTGGAATCCATCAGTTCCGGGGATCCCTCTCTGGGCTGCTGGAAATCTTGCTCTGGCATCAGGATTTTTTCTCCTCATATTAAGACCTTATCTTACTGTCTTTCTTTCAATAATCATTGCCAATACCCTTATTTTATGTGGATATTACCTGATCTATCTCGGTATTCGATCATATATGGGTAAAACACTTCCTTCACATAAGCCCTTTATTCTGTTCATATTCCTGTATATTCTGTATGAAGGATATTTTTCCTACTCTTTCTTCAGCCTTATCAGCCGTGCATCCCTTAGCGCGGTGGCCACAGCAGCCCTGAGTTTCCTTATATCCTGGGAAACGTCACAGAAACTGACAAGCAGGTCCATACCATTCCTGGCTTTTTCGGTGACCTTTTTCCTTCATGGCCTGTTTAATCTCCTCCGTTCCTTCCTTCTGATCTTTGCATCCCCTGAGATGCCCTTTTTTCAGGGTGGAGGAATGGCAAAGATATTATTTTTCGAACTCATAATCTTCATTTTTGCCATGACCCTGGGATACATCTTCCTTATCTCGGTTCGCCTTGTTGAAAAGCTCAGGCAACTTTCTGAGATAGACCATCTCACGGAATTGTTCAACACAAGGGCCCTCTCGACATTAGCCGGTAAAGCCATGGCAGGAGCAAGAAGGGACAATAGTATCCTTTCTGTACTTCTTCTGGATATCGATCATTTCAAGGAGATCAACGATAGTTACGGGCATGCCGCCGGCGATAAAGCGCTCCACGATTTTGCCAGTATTTTAAGCAAGTCTGTTAGACCCACTGATCTGGCCGGGCGTATCGGCGGGGAGGAATTCACCATCCTCCTTCCCAACACCGGTAAAGAAGAGGCCTTCAAAGTGGCGGAAAGGCTAAGATCGATGATCGAAGGAATGAACTTCAATTATGAAGGATATTCCATTAACTTTACTATCAGTATCGGCATTACTTCAACGGACGGAAGGGACAAAACCTTTGACCTGATAATGAGGGAGGCGGATACAGCACTATATCAGGCCAAGAGAGAGGGAAGAAACAAGGTAGTTCCCTATGATGGATCCGATCATGTTCAAAGAAGGCTTTTCACTCCTTTTCACAGAAAATAAGACCAGCCTGTCCATCCTTTCACAATTTATCGATTCCCTACTGATAACAAACATCCCACATAAAAGGGCCTGATTTACCCCATATCAATTTCAGATTGCCGTTTGTCAGCTCCCTACACGATGGAAGCATGAGCCATAAAACCAGAAAGATCGACGAATACTGCATTTCTGGACCTTTACCCCAGCACCTCCCAGGTATTCAATATAGGTAATTCTTTCAGGGATGAGGGTGGTAAAGGTGTCGAAATTTCCCTTTGAAGTTCTGCAGGAGTGCGTTTATCCCTACACCAGAAGTAAACATCATGACCCTTCGGTGCTCATGGGTTCCACCTTTGGGGAGGATGTGGCACTTACCGAAGTTGGCGGAGATATCCTTCTCTCCCACGTGGATCCCATTGTGGGTGCAGTTTCAGGTATAGGCTGGCTTGCCATGCACGTAGCCTGTAATGACATAGCCTGTTCGGGGATCAGGCCGAGATGGGCCCAGATCCTTCTGCTGGTTCCTTCCAGAGAGGATCATCAGCTTGTCAAGGAAATAATGTCAGATGCTGCAAAGGCTGCGGCGGAAATAGAGGTCACCATCGTAGGCGGACACACGGGCTACTCCTCGGGTATTTCCAGACCAGTGGTCGCAGTCACGGCCATAGCACCTGCCATGAAACGCAGGATCGTAAAGACCGGAGGAGCAAGACCTGGTGACCAGGTGATCATAACAGGAGGGGCCGGCATAGAGGGAACTTCCATTCTTGCCACTGATTTCAGGGAAGAGGGTAAATTCCTTGGCCTTACAGATAACGAAATTCAGGAAGCTTCAAAACTGGCAAAAGAAGTCAGTGTAGTGGAAGGAGCAATGATCCTGGCCGATAATGGAGCCACAGCGATGCACGACGTAACCAGGGGAGGCATAGTGGAAACCACCATGGAAATAGCACGGCTATCCGGATTATTAATGGAAATAGATGCAGATCTTGTACCTTCCCGACCCATTGTGGATCGTTTTGCACAGGCCTTTTCATTTGACCCTCTGAAAATGATCTCTTCAGGTTCTCTCGTATGTACCATGCCGCATGAAAACACCGAAATAACATTGCATGCCCTTGATAAGGCCGGCATTCCCGCAGCAAGAGCAGGAGAGGCAAGGGAAGGTAATGGGATTTCAATTACAAGGAAAGGGCAGCTCTCCATAGAAACAGAAATTCGCTGCGAAGAGGACGAGCTCGCAAGAATGTGGACCATCCACAGGGAAAGGTGACTATGACTTCAAATATCTCAAACTGCCATGGCTTGAAGAACATGAGCCTTGGACTGGCCATATCAGGTACAATTTCAATCTGACCACACTCCATACTCGTTCCCATTGGGGTCGGTAAAGTGGAAACGGCGTCCACCTGGAAAAGGAAATATGGGTTTTATGATCGAACCACCAGCATCCTCGATCTTCGCCTGAGTCTGCTCAAGATCTTTACTGTAAAAAATGATAAGGGCACTCCCGCCTGAAGTCACGGCTGCCAGATCGGATCTGAAAAAACCGCCATCGATACCTTGACTTGAGAAGGCCGTATATTCATGACCATAATCTACGAAGGTCCACCCGAATGCTGTTGCAAAAAAATTTTTGACGACCTCGATATTCTTCGCTGGGAACTCGACGTAGTTTATTTTTTCGTGTTCTTTCATTCCCATGTTCCTCCATGATTAATTAATTCTTTTTCCAATTTCTGTACACCCTCCAAATCAAATGTTTTCCTGCTATTACCGTTCTGATGTTCTGCTATCTTCTTCTGTCCCTGTAAATTAATAGAATGACTCCCGATATTCCCGCGATGACCAAACCGAAATCTTCCTTGACATGTATGTCTATTACTTCTCTGAAGCCGGCTGCTGTCCAGAGTAAGGGGATAACTAACAGATATGGAGGTACTTTTTTATCTGACCACAACAGGATCCCGAATGTGAAGATCGTTATCGGTCCAGGAACTCCAAAGACAGTGGGTCCGGAGTAAAGATGCCTGAAGAAATATCCAGAAAGGGGGTAGAATGCCAGGGCATACAAGATAAAGAAACTGCCCAGAACTCCATAAATATCTGATCGGTATCTAAAGGAAAGCTTGTTTCTGAAAACACCCGAAAAAAGAAATAGAAGTCCCTGAACCCGATAAAGAATACTGAAGATATGGGTAGCTGTACTGAATGAAGTAAAATTGATCAAATGACAAACAAATCCCATCCATAGCCAGAAAAATGACAGTATCAATCCGATAACCCTATCAGAATAATTTTTCCTGTTAATTGCAAGAATTATTATGATCAAAGCTGATACATATAAAAGGATCTGCATTGACCAGAAAGAAAAATCGTTATTTTTAAATACATTCAAGAACTGTTCAGTTGAAAAGGGTTTATTCATCTGATTTCCCCTTACTTTATGAGCTAATCTTAAGGTTATGTACCCGGACTCTGTAAAAGTGTCCTGTTCAGGAACAGAAGTTGGAACTTTGCCGGATACGACTTACCTCCGTTCTTTAAGCAAATCGCGAATTTCAGAAAGCAATACCTCCTCTGTCGAAGGTGCCGGCGGAGCCTGTGATATTTCTTCTTCCTTCCTCTTGAGTGAATTTATTCCCTTGACTGCAATGAAGATCGCCATTGCAATGATAGTAAAATCGATAAGTGTCTGAATGAATCTGCCATAAGCAATCACGACAGCAGGCGTCTCTCCAACTGCCTCCTGGATAGTAAAAGCCAGATTGGAAAAATCGACTCCGCCCAGAATTACTCCCATCGGAGGCATGATCACATCACCTACAAAAGATGAAACGATCTTTCCAAAGGCTGAACCAATGATGATACCAACAGCCATATCGACAACATTTCCTTTTACTGCAAATTCCCTGAATTCCTTGAGTATACCCATGATATTTCCCTCCTGGACATGTGACATCGCCTATACTGACCTGTCTAAGATGACAGATATTGTTCCACATCACTGTTTTAGATCCGGGAAAAGAGCATATTCTCATGAAAAGAGGTGAAGGATCGACCTGAATACTCAGGTTTGAATTGATTGACAACTGAAGGTTTATGGAAGAATTGGTTCTAGCTTCAATAGTAAAGGGAAAGAACAATTATCGTTTTTAAAATACGGTTGAAATATCGATATCAGGAGTAAATAGCTCTTTATCGCTTTATTATATTACCTAAAAACATCAAGTCAAATCTATAGCTTTCTTGGCAAAAATAGTTGTCGAAGCTCGCCTGGAAGGACGATCAAGCAGTTTTTGCAGAAAATGTTGTATCGGAAAGAGGTATTAACCTCAGCAGTAAATCAATTCCGGATTCTGAAGTGAAATATATTATGGCCATTTACGGTACGTTGAAATAGGCCGTAAACCATCATTCAACAAAATAAAGGCGCCTCTTCTATCCACCATACTGTTTGTTGCGTGTTCAATTCCTTCAAACATCCTTTATGTTATAAGGTATGCGTTCCTTTGATCTCAGGATTTCAGAGTATTACCCCCTATACGGAAACCCTTTTTCCTTTAGAATTGAATTGTCTCAATATTTTGACGGAACTTATACCTGTAAATACTCTATTTTGGAGAAAGCTGGTGGTTTGAAAATGGAGAATTACCGTTCTGCGAAAGATAAACTTTTTTCAACAAGTGCCGCGGCTTCCAGAAGAGCCATATATAAAGGTGCGGGTTATGATGATATAGATCTCTCGAAACCTCTTATAGGTGTGGTTAATCCAGCCAATGATGCCGCTCTGGGACATGTCCATCTTGACCATCTCACCAGACATGTCAAAGCCGGGATCTGGCAGGCTGGAGGTACCCCTTTTGAATTCCGTACCATTGCCACCTGCGGAGCCGTTCCCATAGGGACCCCTCACATGAGATACGAGCTTGTGATACGGGACGTCATCGCTTCTTCCGTGGAGATAATGGCCAATGTCCAGCTTCTTGACGGTCTTGTTATCCTCGCCTCCTGCGACAGCATCATCCCCGGTGTATTCATAGGGGCTATAAGGTCGGGACTTCCGACCATTTTCCTCTCAGGCGGCCCCCAGCTTACATGCACCTGCGAGGGAAGACAGGCTGTCATGTCCGAGCTTGACCAGCTTGTCTTCGGTTCCCAGTATGGTGAAAAGGATGTATCGGAAAAACTGAAATACCTGGAAGATCATGTCTGCCCCGGTGCAGGAGCATGTGCTCTAATGGGAACAGCCAACACCATGCAGATTTTGATGGAAGGGATGGGAATGGCCCTTCCGGGTTCCTCCACTGTTCCCGCTGTCTATGCAGAAAAACTCCGTTATGCCACCCAGACCGGCAGAAGAGCTGTTGAACTTACCAGAGAGGGAATCACCCCTTCCCAACTAATCAAAAAAGAAAATATCATAAATGCTGTGACCCTCCTCCTGGGAATTGCGGGGTCCACCAATGGGGTACTCCACCTTCTCAGCTATGCCCGTGAACTGGGAATCGACCTGACCCTTGACGATTTTGACAGACTCTCCAGGGAAGTCCCTGTAATATCCAGAGTCATTCCTACCGGAAAGGCGACTGTAATGGACCTGCATCATGCTGGAGGGGTCCCTGCAATCATGGGGGAACTAAGAGATTATCTTGACAGTTCCGCCGCCTCGGTTTCCGGCAAAACTGCTGGAGATATCATGAAGACGGCAAGATCTCTCAACAGGGATGTTCTTACCACAACAGACGACCCCGTCTTTGAGAATGGAGGCATCGCTGTTATCCGGGGAAACCTCATGCCTGGAGGTGCCATATGCCGAACCACCACCATCGGGCAGAAGAGCCGCAGGTTCAAGGGTTTAGCCAGAGTTTTCTCTTCGGATGACAAGGCTCATGAAGCCGTTATAGGAGGAAAAATCCAAAAAGGTGATGTAGTGGTAATTCGTTATGAAGGCCCCAGGGGAGCACCCGGGATGAGGGAAATGATGATGACCACCGATGCCCTGGTTGGCTTGGGACTTGGCCAGGATGTGTATGTCCTTACGGATGGAAGATTTTCGGGTTTCACAGAAGGTGCCGCAGTGGGTCATATAACTCCGGAAGCAGCGACAGGCGGACCTCTGTCAATAGTTGAGGATGGTGATCCTGTAACTATAGATATCGACGACAGAAGGGTTGATCTCGACATTCCTGATGAAATTATTAAAAAAAGACTTGAAGCATGGACCCCTCCGCCTCCCAAGGTAAAGGGGGGGATCCTGGGTATATGCGCCAAAATGGCACTCCAGGCCGATGAAGGAGCCATGCTTGAGGACAGGGTATTTTAACAATACTCTTTTGGGGAGGAAGTGTAGATCCCACTCTGACGAGCAGTAGCAGAAGGCTGGCATATTTTCCCAGGTTCAATAGCGTCTCAATTGGACCTGAAGATAAAAAATCAGAAGAACAGATGTATAAACAAACAGCTAAATGAAACGGATAAAGGGATCGCACTTGTGTCCCGAATCGATTTTATCGAGGGCACTCTTAAGATCAGTATGAATTGAGTTTTTATATTTTTCCGGCCATCCAAGCATATCGAGCCTTATCTTAACTTCGCCCTGCACCCCAGATATATGCAGGGATATGTTATTGCTCATGCATCGGTCCATAAGCTCTTCCATCTTCATAACTGCCACTCCGTCCATATCGTCAACATCCTTCAGATCCATAAGTATCCATACCAGGGATGACTTTTCAAGGATCTTCTGATGGACAAGGTCTTCAAGATGATGGATATTGGCAAAATGAAGATCTCCTTTTGCCCTGAGGATAGCACCCTCGTCAAAAGAACCCTTTTCACCGCATTTACATAGCTCCATAAACTGATCCTCCTGCCTTGAGTAACCAAGTTCCTCGGTACATGGTTCTATATGTTTATGAAGGAGTAATACCAGGGAAAGCAATATCCCCAGCACTAGACCCCACTGCACACCCACGAAAATGGTAGTTACGAAAGTCAGGAGCAGAACTGTTCCATCTTTCTTTTCAACTCTGTAAAGATACCTGACATCTTCTGTCATATAGAGGGAAATAGCCGAGCACATGATAAGGGAAGAAAGGACAGGCTGTGGAATGTAATAAAAGATCTTCCTGAACATTACAAGGCTTATGATCACCAGCACAGAGGTTATGCTCGATGATACTTTGGTCCGCGCTCCTGACCGATAGTTGAAAAGAGTTCTCGCGAGACCTCCAGTAACTACATATCCACTCAGGAATGAAGACACCAGGTTTGCAAGACCTAAGCCCTTCAACTCCGCGTCGATATGGAACTTTTTCCTGGACCGGGAGGCCAGGTGGCGGGATATGGGAACTGATTCCATCATTCCCACCACCAGAAGAGTAAATGTAACGGGAAGAAGATGGGGTATCATGGGAAGGTTTCCCAGGGGAAGGACAATGGCAGGGAAACTGGTTCCTATATCACCCACCACCCTCACTCCGAAATTATCCAGTCTCAGCAGACAGGTCATTATGCTCCCCGTTACTATAACCAGTAGAGGTGCTGGAAAACGGGGGTATTTTTTCTCAAGGGTCAGAATAAGAACAATGGAAGTGACAGCCAGGCTCAGGGACAAAACATTCAGCTGCCTTATATTCAGAAATACCCTGTAGATGATCTGGGCCATGGAACCTACGGGGTTAATATCAATACCAAGAACATGTCGAAACTGGCTGGTAAAAATGACCAGGGCTGCACCATAAGTAAATCCGTTTATCACGGCCTGGGAAAGAAAGGACATTATAAAACCGGCCCGGATAAAACCAGCCAGAAGCTGTATGGCTCCTACCATGAAGGTGACCATGAGTACCAATGAAATATACTCAGACGTGCCGGGTACAGCAAAGGGAGAACACCCCTGAAATATGATAAGGGAAAGCATGGCCACCGGACCAACAGAAAGATAGGGAGAAGTGCCGAAAAAGAGGTACATCAGCGGCGGTATGGCAGCAGCAGACAGTCCGTAAGATACAGGAAGCCCTGCATTCACGGAATAGGCCATTGAAAAGGGGATAATGATAGTCGCCATGCTTAAACCTGTTACAAGATCTCCGGAAATACTCCTTATCTTTGTCATCATCTGAAATGATCCTTATCTCTAAATGATCATGAATGAAAAGAGAATGATCGCAGGCCTGTATTCTGTGCATACCAGTTGCGGATTGAATTATCGTAATTTGGAGGAGTTATTGAAAAGATTATATCATTCAGAAAAATAATTAATATTATAAACAGAAAACTGGTTTCAGGATCAAGAGGTAATAAATTCAGGGTAAATTAATGACCCTGTCTTTGATCTTATAATATCTATTTATCTGGTTGACTCGTTATCACAAGGGCTGTTAAACTGAAATACATGAATCTATTCAGATTATGGAAGGAGTCTCAAGACATGGTAGAGATAGGAAAACCTGTTATGCTGCCTGTAAGTGTTTCGCTCCAGGAAGGGAAGGGTAATACCGTTGTGGGAAAAGCAAGAAAGTATTCCCTTAAGACAGATCTCCTCGAAAGCCTGGGAGGCGGAGACACGGCACCAACTCCTTTTGAAACCTTTGCCTTTTCTGTTGGAGCATGTTTCCTCAGCACAGCCCGGAGGGTTGCAGCCAAGGCTGGAGTACCTATAAATTCGATCTCTGCAAAGGTGGAAGGCGAAATAGACGTAAGGAAAACCATGGGTGAAGATTCAGTAAACAGGGTAGGTTTTCCTGTTATGAAGGTCATTGTGAACCTGGATTCTCCCCTTGATGACCTTAAAAAGAAAGCATTTATTGAAAAGGTGGCATCTCTCTGCCCCGTGGTAGACAGCGTGAATGAACCCACTCCCGTAGACTTCATACTGGACAGAAACGTAATAAAGAAATGATGGGGTAGTTAAGATAGTAACAGGGAATCTACAGAGAATATGACTTTTATCCCATGGAAAAGATCCTCGATCCTGTTTTCAGCTGTTGATGGTTTCAAATCCAAAATCTAAAATCGGCAATCTAAAATTGACTTACCCTGTAATGGCGTTGAAGAACATGAGACCTGCAGCGATGAAAGTTGTCAGGGCAAAGACCATTTTCAGAGACTTTGGCCTGGTTTTAAGGGCAAGCCTGCTGCCAATAACCCCGCCAAGTATAGCCACACCCGCCTGGGGCAATACCCAGGCAAAGTCTACTCCACCGCTGGCAAGGTGGCCGAGAAAACCCATTCCAGCCGTAGCTGCAACCATTACGGAAGCAGTTCCGACTGCTACGTGCATGGGCAGGCGGCAGCCCAGAACCATGAGAGGGATCAGAAAAGATCCTCCTGAAACACCCACCATACCGGCAACAAATCCTGTAGCAAGAGCTACAGGAAGGGCTATCCAGAAGTTAATGACATACTCTTCTCCATCAAAGGATATCTTCCATAGTCCAAAACCGGAGGGTAATTCTCCTTCTCTTTCCCGCACAGGGAAAAGCATGAATATGGATGCTATTACAAGCATGACTGAGAAAACCAGTTTCAGGCATGTGCCTGAAAAATAGCTGGCCGAAAACCCTCCTACAAAAGCCATAAGGCTTGTGGTAAGGCCAATGAATATCGCCATAGACCAGGAAACTGTCTTGTGTTTATTGAAAATGAACATGGCTGCAAGAGAAGTGGCGAACATGAGGAACTGACCGGTACTGGCGGCCATACCCATTGAAGCACCCGCTGCAACCTGAAGAAGCACATAAAAGTTTCCTCCACCCCGGCCTGCCATGGTCATGAAAACTGCAACCAGAAATGTAGCAATTGAAATTATCACTAACTGCAAATAAAAACCTCCCCATCCACGCAATACAATAGTGAACACAATCGTTAATTATGCCTCTACATCGAAAAAAGGGCAAACCTGAACCATTCCTGATCTGCGATTCTGCATCGACCAGGCTCCAGAGATACATTCTGAAATCAGGAGTGCACATTTACAGATATTCTCATTACTTATCCTGCATACCACCAGGATCTCATATTATTTCTGGAGAGAAATATGGAACTATTTCGTCTTGAATTAGCTTAGTCATTATCCTGAAGGGGTATTAAATAATCTGGAACAAATGATATAATAATCAGATATCGGATACGATATCTGATTATTATAAGAAAACAATATTTTCCAAAGGGGTGTTTTTCATGAAAAAGTGCTTCATATTATCAGTTGTAGTAGTTCTAGCCCTGTCTCTGTTCGCGTTGACTGCTTCAGCGGCTGACAAGTATGTCATCAAGATCGCGAACGTAACAGCACCTGAACATCCACTTCACGTTGGTTTCGAAAAAATGGCTTCAATAATGAACGAGAAAT
Source organism: Synergistales bacterium (assembly GCA_963666205.1). Taxonomy (GTDB): domain Bacteria; phylum Synergistota; class Synergistia; order Synergistales; family JAFGMB01; genus JAENYO01. The sequence goes on along the minus strand of OY762654.1, from coordinate 1,849,969 downwards.
CCGGCGGTCGGATCGAGGCTACTGCCTATCCAAGCGGACAGTTGGGAAACCTGAGAGCAATTTCTGAAGGTCTTCAGTTGGGAACCATCGAAATAGGTACCCAGAGCCCCGGCGGACTGGCATCCTTCATGCCCCTCCTTGGAGTTCTTGAACTTCCCTATCTTTACCGTGATAACCAGCATGTCTACAACACAGTGGACGGAGAGATCGGTCAGGAACTTAACGAGCTGTTCAGGGAAAAAACAGGTATAAGGATACTGGGTTACTGGATGAATCTTTATAGAAATACTACCAACTCCAAAAAAGCAATTGTAAAACCGGAGGATTTCAAGGGTCTGAAGATACGCGTTCCTGAAACAAAAACGGTAATGGATACTATCGCTGCTCTTGGAGCAAGCCCTGTCCCAATGCCCTTCGGCGATGTGTACACTTCTCTGCAGCAGGGAGTTATTGACGGTCAGGAAAATCCTCTTTCCATAATCTGGGCATCCAAACTTTACGAGGTCCAGAAGTATCTTTCTCTTACCGGCCACATCTATTCTCCCGTCACTATAATGATCTCTGACCAGTTCTACAACAGCCTTCCGGAAGACCTCCAGAAGATCGTTGTCGAGGCCTTTGAGGAGGTAAGACCAGAAGTCCGTAAAATGGTTGAGGATCAGGAACAGAAACTGCTGGAAAATCTCAAAAACCAGGGCATGGAGATAAATGAAGTAGATAAAAGTGAGTTCGCTGAATACATGGGCTCAATTTATGATGAATTTACCAAGGCTAACGGCAAGACTGCCGGAGAGTACATCGAGAGGATCAAAACTGTAAAATAAACTTAACAGCTAAAATGAAGATATACAGGGGAAAGAAGTTCTTTCTTTCCCCTGTCAGTTTTCTGATATGGGAGGACCTTCATCAATGCAATTTTTTCAAAAAGCCCTTTCCAGGACAGCTTTTGCAATAGACAAGATATCCACATACATGCTTTTCTTTTTTCTTCTGATCATGACCACAGCCACCTTTGCCCAGGTTTTCTGCCGATATCTGCTTGATTTTTCCATTCCATGGAGCGAGGAACTTTCGCGCTTTCTCTTTACATGGGTCGTTTTTGCCGGAGTACCAACCCTGATATACAGATCAGGAATGACATCCTTCAATCTGTTTCTTTCAAGACTAAAAGGCTGGAGATCCAGGTTCATGTCTTTATTTATTTCAGCAAGCTACATACTGTTTTTTTATTACCTGTCCAAGGGAAGCATACCCCTGGTTAAAAGACAGATGATGCAGATGGCCACTTCCATAAATGTACCCATGGGCATGATCTACATGGTGATCCCTGTATCAGGAATACTTGCTATTATCGTTATTATTGAACGCCTTATTCACAACTGGACTAGAACAGCGGAGGATGCCTAAATGCTCCAGATCATCCTGTATTTCATCCTGTTTTTTCTTACTGTAATTTTCGGGATGCCAATTGCCATAGCCCTCGGACTGACAGGTGTTCTCATCGCATCAGTACAGGGCATTTTCAATCCCGTACTTCTTGGCCACGTTATGTACCAGGGAGTAGACCATTTCTCCCTTCTTGCTGTTCCTTTCTTTATGCTTGCGGGAACACTCATGGAAGCAGGAGGTATTTCCAGAAGACTCATGGAATTTTCATTTGCCCTGGTTGGCCGGATGAGAGGCGGTCTTGCCCAGGTTGCTGTTGTCTTATCCATGCTTTTTGCGGGCTTGAGTGGTTCGGCTGTCGCAGATACTGCTGCAGTGGGTTCTCTTCTGATACCTTCCATGAGGGAAAAAGGATACAGGGAAGGTTTCGCCGCAGCACTTATTGCGGCAGGAGGGGCAATCGGCCCCATAATTCCGCCGAGTATCCCCATGGTTATTTATGCCGTGATAGCAAATGTTTCTGTAGCCAAACTATTTCTTGGGGGGGTTATTCCAGGTATAACCTTCGGGCTCTTCCTGATGGCATACTCATATTACGAAGCCCTTCGTCACGATTATCCCAGGGAAACATCATCCTTCAGTTTTGAAAAGCTCCTAAGGACTTTTCAGAAAGGCTTCCTTGCATTTCTAATGCCAGTGATAATACTTGGCGGCATCCTGAGCGGAATTTTCACTGCAACCGAATCTTCTGTGGTTGCTGCTGTCTATGCTTTTCTGGTAGGTAAATTTATCTATGGTGAGTTGAAATGGAAAGACATCCCTGAAGTTTTTGCCCGAGCTGCTCGAAATACTTCCTCGGTAATGTTCATAATAGCGGTTGCTTCATTTCTAAGCTGGGTTCTGACAAGTCAGCAGATACCTCAGACCATAACGAGATCACTGTTGTCTGTTTCAAAGAATCCCCTAATCATCCTGATCCTGTTGAATATTTTCATCCTTTTCCTCGGCTGCTTTATCGACGCAGTTTCTATTCTGGTTCTAATAAGTCCGGTAGCTCTTCCCCTGATAAAAATAGCGGGGATCGATCCTATCTATTTTGGAGTGCTCCTGGTTCTTAATATCTGTATTGGAGCCCTCACTCCTCCCGTGGGAACCTGTCTTTTCGTTGCCTCGGGAGTTGGAAATGTGGATCTGGCTAAAAGCAGCAGGGCAGTACTTCCAATCGTTCTTATAGCTGTTATCTCCCTGTTTATGGCTATTATATTCCCTTCTGTAATCATGTATCTCCCGGAAATGGTCAAGTAAAGGGACAACATCCTTCTATTACTGCCTGAACGCTGAATCTGTCCAACATTCTTTCTGGAGCTGTGAAGATAAATCATTCTTCACAGCTCCTTTGGAAATATGTACCCCCTTCTATACCGGGTTGGGATTTGCACTCTCACAAGATCAACCTGATTTTTCTCCATTTCTAATAGTCGAATACATAATACAAATATTTTCCCCTTGTAAAAATATTTTTTTGTGGTAAAAGTTTATTATCAAGGTTATAAAAATTTCTTATTACCATAAAAATATATTTTTATCTCTACGTTTGCAATAATTCTAATTTTTGGAGGAATGCTCATGAAGACTGACCAGGAAATTAATAAAAAACTTCAGGCATATGTTCCCCTGGTGAAATTTCTAGCCCGTTTCCTTGGTTATAACTGTGAAGTAGTCCTCCACGATGTGAGAAATATAGAGAAATCCATAGTCGCCATAGAGAACAATCACATCAGTGGAAGAACCATAGGAGATCCCTTAAAGAATCTGGGGAGATTTTTTCGTGAACAGGAAAACCCTTCTGCAGATTTCATTAAATCTAGGATAGTATCCGATGAGAAGGGAAGAAAGCGTAAAACTGCGTCTTACCTGATTAAAGATGAAGATGGAGATCTTATCGGTCTTCTCTGCCTGAACATGGACCTGACCAGATTTTCAGAACTCAAAGAACTTCTGGACGAATACGTTCTCGGACCTGGAGTAAGGATTCAGCAGGAACCACAGCCGGTCATCCTTGCCGAGGAAGAAGATAATTCCATAGAGGACCTGACCCATTCCATCATCAAGGATACTATCCATGGTTCCCCTGTTCCTCCTTCAAGAATGACTCCCGACGAAAAAATGGATATTGTAGAGAAACTTAATTCAAGGGGAGTCTTCCTTCTCCGAGGTGCACTGGGCGAAGTGGCAAGTCTTCTTGAAACTTCAGAGAACTCCATCTACAGATACCTGAACAAGATAACAAATAACGGAAACTGATCAACATATGAATAGATACTGGAGGTATATATCTTGTTTACAATCAGGGAATTTTTGAGATCGGAAGTGAAGCCTGCATTGGGATGTACTGAGCCCGGTGCGGTGGCACTGGGCGTAGCGAGGGCCGTAGAGGAACTTGGAGGGGCCCCCGTTAAAGAGATCGAGGTAGTGGTAAGCGACAGCATATACAAGAACGGCATGTACGTAGGTATTCCAGGTACAGGAGGCCTCAAGGGCAACGACATAGCAGCAGCCATGGCAGCCCTTCAGGGAAAGTCGGAATACGGCCTTGAAGTTCTCAAGGACTGCGATGCCGATACTGTGAAAAAGTCCCAGGCCATGGTGGATTCAGGGAAGGTGGTCATAATCCCCGACCTTGACCGCCACGGAGTATATGTGGAATCCAGGGTGAGCAGTGAAAATGACACAGCAGTGACGGTCATAGAGAGCACCCACACCAATATAACGAAGGTTACCCTCAACGACAGGGTCATATTTGAAACAGAAAAAGGGACAGAGGACAAGAACGGCAGTAAGACCCTATCCATCCCCGAGCAGGTGGAAAGGATGAACTACTCGGAGCTGGTCAGTATGGCTGAGGACATGGACGCAGAGGACGTGGACTACGTCATGAACGGAGTGGACATGAACCTCACCATAGCCGAATACGGATTCACTCACAACGTAGGCATCAACCTCGGATCCACCATAAAGAAACTGGCAGGTGAGCATTACGACTCCGATGACCTGAGCAGCAGGATCAAGGCAGTGGCGGCGGCAGCCTCCGACGCACGAATGGACGGAGCACCCTATCCCGTTATGAGCAGTGCCGGAAGCGGCAACCACGGGATCACCGCCATCCTTCCCGTATACGTAGCAGGAGATCATTATGGCAAGAGCAGGGAAGAGATAGCGAAAGCCATAGCCTTCAGCCACCTCACCACATCCTTCATAAAGAGCAGGATGGGCAGACTCAGCCCCGTATGCGGATGCAGCGTAGCTGCAGGAGCAGGAGCGGCATCGGGGATCGTCTATCTTCTGAGTAAAGACATAGCAAAGGCAGAGAAGGCAGTGGAGATGGTACTGGGGAACCTTGTAGGGATGGTATGTGACGGAGCGAAGGAGACCTGTGCCCTGAAGGTAGGGACGGGAGCCCTTGAATCCTACCATGCGGCCATGATCGTGATGGGAGGCAATGGCCTGAACGGACCCCAGGGAGTGGTGGACGATACCATAGAGAAGACCGTGGCAAACGCTGCTTCCATCAATGTGGAAGGAATGACCGGGGTTGACAGTATCATCATTGATTTCATAAAGAAAAGGTTCGAATAGGATCCTTTGTAATTCTATTCAGATGTGCAATAAGTTACAAAAAATAAAGACAAAATCGAGAGGAGATAGAAAAATGAGGAAAACAGTTATCGGTATTATCGCGGTTATGTGTCTGGTGTTAGTTGGTACTGCAGGAGCTTTTGCGGGTACTTTCCCGGAAAAGAACCTTAAAATAATCGTTCCCTTTGCACCAGGCGGCGGAGTTGACACAACATGCAGGATGCTCGCAGAAGTGGCTCCTAAATATCTTGGAGACAAGAAGATCATCGTTGAGAATATGCCCGGAGGCGGAGCAGTCATCGGCCACACTTTTGTATCAAAGGCCAAACCGGACGGATACACTATCCTTGCGTATACTTCTTCCGTTGTTTCCAATCCTATGACCAAAAAAACAACCTATACCCATAAGTCCTTCAAGACCATAGCCATGTACTGTTTCGACCCCGAGATCCTTATGGTTCCGGCCGATTCCCCCTACAAAACTCTGGAGGATCTGATCAATGCGGCAAAAGAAAAGGAACTCAGTGTAGCTACTCCAGGATATTCCACCTCCCATCACATTGCATCTCTTATTATGGAATCCAAACTTGGAGTCAAATTCGGCTATGTCCACAACGAGAGTGCCGCCATGCAGCTTCAGCAGCTCCTTGGCGGACATGTGGATGCGGGTATGATGGCAATGGGAGAAGCTACAAGTTATGTGAAAGATGGTACTCTAAGGGCACTCGCAGTTGCAGTTGCTGAAAGAGATCCCAATGTACCAGAAGTCCCCACTTTCAAGGAAGCTGGTTTTGATCTTGAATGGGGCGCCTTCAGAGGTCTTGCCGTTCCTGGCGACACCCCCGATGAAACAGTTCAGGCCCTTGATAAAATATTCAAGGACATAATAGCTGACCCTGACTATGCAGCCAGTATGGAAAAGGCAGGATTCCCCGTCGTTTACCGTAATGGTGCTGATTTCGCTGCATACGTAGAGATTGTAGCCGAAGACCTGCAGAAAGTAATCCCAACTCTGAATAAGAACTAGTTCCAGTATTTAATATTGTGGACCTTGAAAATTCAGGGTCCACTTCTCTTTTTTGTGATCTTTTGATTTTTCGGGGGTTTAGAGATGAAAAACTGGCTGAAAGATTCTATTTTAGCAGTAACGTTACTGGTTATAAGTCTTTCTACATTTATTGTTTCCAAGGAATATCCAGATATAGCGTCACATTTCCCCACAAGACTTGCTTTGGTTCTTGGGGGGCTTTCTCTTGCTCTGCTTATCAAATCGATAGTAGTAACGAGAGTTACAGATGCTGAAAAGGAAACTGATTTTTCCTCAATGAAGGGTGTATTTATTGTGGTGGCAGGGATAGGAGTATACACCATTGCATTAAAATATGCAGGATATCTTGTTTCGTCTTTCTTACTTCTTTTATTCCTTATATCCTTTCTCGGTTTTTCAAAAAAAGTGGCGCTGGTTCTTACCACAGCAGGATGTGTACTGGCAGTTTATGTTGCATTCAAAATAGTGCTGGGGGTTCCTTTGCCTCCAGGTCTGTTCCTGGAAGGTTAGCTCTTAAGCAAACCTTTAATAATCGAGAGAATTACTTTTTCTCCATATTCGGGAAAAAGATTTTACGAATTAATTCTGATCTCTAGGAGGATTTATAAATGGAGCACATCCTCGGCGCATTTCTGGATCTTTTGCATCCATCAGTGTTCGCTTTTCTATTCTTCGGGGTGGTCCTCGGCCTGATAGTAGGTTCACTGCCAGGCCTCAATGACACTATCACCCTGGCCGTTCTCATTCCTGTAACCTTTTCCATGGAGCCTCAGCAGGCCTTCGCTCTGCTGGTAGGTGTTTATTGTTCCGCCTGTTACGGGGGGTCGATACCGGCCATACTATTAAAGATACCAGGTACCGCTTCTTCCGTCGTAACGACTCTGGATGGTTATCCCATGACTCAGAAGGGTGAAGCAGGACTGGCCCTTGGCATATCAACCACCAGTTCTGTATTCGGAGGTTTGACAAGCTCTCTCATATTAATGTTCCTTGCTCCTGTTCTTGCAAGTTATGCCCTTAAATTCGGCCCTCCCGAATATTTTGCCCTGGCAATTCTTGGCCTCAGTACAGTAGCAGGGATGTCGGGCAACAAGGTTCTAAAAAGTCTTATCGTCTGCGCCATCGGCCTTCTGATCTCCACCATAGGAATGAGCCCCCAGACGGGATACCCCCGTTTCTACTTCGAGAACCCCTATCTCCTTGAAGGGATACCCTTCATCCCCATGCTTATAGGCCTTTTTGGCGTTACCTCTGTCCTTGAAGTGGCTGAATCCATCAAAACCGTTGGAGCAAACCTTGCCGCAGAAGGACCTATTCCAAAGATCACAAGGGTCCTCCCGAACAGACAGATGGTGAAAAGGCTTATGCCCACCTGGATCAAATCTTCAGCCATAGGCAATATCATTGGAGTCATACCAGGTGCAGGAATGATCATGGCCATCTATTTTGCCTACGACCAGGCTGTCCGTTCCAACAAAGACAAGAAATTCGGAACGGGAATTCCCGAGGGTGTGGCTGCTCCAGAAGCCGCCAATAATGCTGTTGTAGCAAGTTCCATGGTACCACTGCTCTCCCTGGGTGTTCCCGGCAATTCCACATCGGCTCTTTTCCTTGGTGCCCTTATGATACAGGGATTAAGGCCAGGACCTTCTCTTTTCCAGAATTCTCCAGATATAGCCTACCTGATCATTGTGGGCTTTTTTGTTGCTAACCTGATAATGGGACCCCTCGGAATTATGCTCGGGAAATTCCTTTCCGGAGTTATTTTCAAAATCCCTCGAGCTGTACTGTCAGGAGTCATAGCCCTTCTTTGCGTTACCGGAGCCTTTGCTGTAGGAAACAGCATTTTCAATATCTGGGTTATGCTTTTCTTTGGTGTGGTGGGTTACATTTTCAATAAACTGGATCTGCCCCATTCACCCCTCATCCTGGCCATGGTCCTTGGTTCAATGATGGAAAGAGGTCTCTACCAGAGTCTGGTCCTTTCGAAGGGATCTTTCCTTATCTTTCTGCAGAGACCCATAAGCCTGGTTATGCTTGTCGCAGCAGCGCTTTTTGCCCTTGCACCCGTGATCAAATTCGTGTGGCACAGGGTTCGATAAATATATAAGGGAGATGAAATACCTTGGCTAAAAAAGAAGCCATCTTCAAGGAAGCTCTTGAAGCTCATGTGAAAAGTAAGGGTAAACTTTCAGTTGAATCCAGAATGTCCGTTGAAACCATGCACGATCTTTCAATAGCCTACACTCCGGGAGTGGCAGAGCCATGCCGGGAGATACATAACCGGCCTGAAGCAGTTTACGAAGTTACATCAAAGGCCAACATGGTGGCAGTAATAAGCGATGGAAGCGCAGTCCTGGGACTGGGCAATATAGGAGCAGACGCCTCTCTGCCTGTAATGGAGGGCAAGTGCGTCCTATTCAAGCGTTTTGCAGGAATAGATGCCTTCCCGATATGTATTGACTCACAGGAACCAGACAAGATCGTGGAGATCTCCAGCCTTATTACTTCTTCCTTCGGCGGAATAAACCTGGAGGATATTGCAGCACCAAGATGTTTCGAGATAGAGAGGAAACTCAAGGAAATTTCCAATATTCCTGTTTTTCATGATGACCAGCATGGCACAGCGGTTATCGTCCTGGCAGGCTTGTGGAATGCTCTGAAAATAGTTGGCAAGAAGATCGAGGACTGCAGGATCATAATGAGCGGGGCTGGAGCTGCCGGTACTGCCATCTGTAAATTCCTCATGTCCGCCGGTGCGAAGGATGTCGTTCTCTGTGACAGGGCCGGAGCCCTTTACGATGGAAGAGAAGAGAACATGAACTGGGCAAAGGAAGAAATCGCCCGGGAAACGAACCCCCACAGGCTTAAAGGTTCTCTTGCCGATGTTCTGAAGGGAGCGGATGTGTTCCTCGGAATTTCTGCCCCCGGTCTTCTGACAACAGAAATGGTCAAAGAAATGGCAGAAAAACCGATTATCTTCGCCATGGCTAATCCCACACCAGAGATTTTCCCTGAAGATGCAAAGGAAGCCGGAGCTGCGGTTATTGCGACCGGAAGAAGCGATTTCCCCAATCAGATCAACAACTGCCTCGGATTCCCGGGTATTTTCAGGGGAACCCTCGATGTCAGAGCTTCTGATATAAACGAGGAAATGAAACTTGCTGCATCAAAGGCCCTTGCCGAACTCGTCTCTGATGAAGAACTCAATGCCGAATATATTATTCCGGGAGCCCTTGACGAAAGGGTTGTCCCTGCCGTTGCCAGAGCTGTTGCGGAAGCCGCAAGAAAAACTGGTACAGCACGGATCTGAAGATAATATCTGAAGGAGGGACTTATTTTGGAAGGTAATTACAGAATTGAGAAGGATTCCATGGGAGAAATCAGGGTACCTTCGGATAAATTATGGGGAGCCCAGACCCAGAGAAGTCTGCAGAATTTCGAAATAGGTATTGAAAAAATGCCTCATGAGGTCATCCGGGCCTTTGCAATTCTAAAAAAAGCTGCGGCAAAAGCTAATGCGTCCCTTGGTCTTGTCGATGAGGCAAGGGCTGATGCCATATGCAGGGCTGCTGATGAAGTTCTGGAAGGAAAGCTGGATGGCAATTTCCCCCTGGCAGTATGGCAGACGGGCAGCGGTACCCAGTCAAACATGAACATGAACGAAGTCCTTTCCAGAAGAGCTTCGGAAATATGTGAAAATGATCTCCAGATCCATCCGAATGATCATGTGAACAGATCCCAGAGTTCCAACGATACCTTTCCAACAGCCATGCACCTGGCCGCTGTAATGGTGATTGAGGATGAACTGCTCCCCTCTCTTGACAGGCTCCTGAAAACATTTCAGGACAAGTCCCTGGAATTTTCGGACATCATAAAGACAGGAAGGACACACCTGCAGGATGCGACCCCTCTGACCCTTGGTCAGGAGATCAGCGGCTGGGTAAGGATGCTGGAGAGAAGCAGGGAAATGATCCTTAACAGTGTGGATTTCCTGAAAGATCTTGCCCTTGGTGGAACAGCCGTGGGAACCGGTCTGAATTCCCATCCTGAATTCGGTACATCCGTAGCCGGAGAAATTTCTGAACTGACTGGGAAACAGTTCCGAACGGCTCCCAACAAGTTCCATTCCCTGACAAGCAAGGATGAGATGGTCTTTGCCCATGGAGCCCTGAAGGCACTCGCTGCTGACCTCATGAAGATCGCTAACGATGTCCGCTGGCTTGCCTCCGGACCCCGCTGCGGACTTGGGGAGATAACCATACCAGCCAACGAACCGGGCAGTTCCATCATGCCTGGAAAGGTAAATCCCACCCAGTGCGAAGCCGTAACAATGGTTTCGGTCCAGGTAATGGGTAACGATGCAGCTATCGGTATGGCTGCCAGCCAGGGCAACTTCGAGCTCAATGTATTCATGCCTGTGATCATTTACAACTTCCTTCAGTCATGTCGCCTGCTCACTGATGTAATGGCTTCCTTCGAGAAAAATGCAGTCAGGGGAATAGAAGCTGACAGGAACAGAATTGAGAAATACCTTAATGAATCACTCATGCTCGTAACTGCACTGACCCCTCACATCGGCTATGACAGGGCAGCAGAGATTGCCAAAAAAGCCCATAAGGAAGGTTCCACCCTGAAGGAATCTGCTATGGCCCTTGGCTATATGACGGAAGAAGAATTCAATAAATACCTGAAGCCCGAAAAAATGGTCTTTCCAGGTTAAAGGGATAGAGATCAAAATGAGTTATTCCCGACAGTTTGCAAGATATATTTCAAGCCTGGAATTAGATAAACTACCTGAAAATACAATACTTAAAACAGAGCACTGTTTTACCGACTGGCTTGCTGCAGTCTACAATTCATATACGAATGACCTTTCCACATCATACCTGGATTTTGCTTCCAGAATGGGCGGGGAAGGATACAGCACCATCATCGGTTCCGGGAAAAAGACCACCCTTCCCTGGGCAGCCTTTGCGAATGCATGCCTGGGCCATATAACCGAAGTTGATGACGGTCACAGGATGTCCATAATGCACATTGGAACAGTTGTCCTTCCTGTGGTTTTTGCCTATGCGGAAAAACTCTCTTCCTCCGGAAAAGAGATGATCGAGGCCGCTGTCTGCGCGTATGATCTGGCCATCAGGGTAGGAGAATGTCTTGGCAAGGACCATTACTCCATATGGCACACTACGGCGACAGCCGGAACTTTCGGCGCTGCTGCTGCTGCTGCAAAAATGCTGAAACTGAGCGAAGAGGAGATCGTCTGGACCCTTGGACATACCGGGACCCAGGCTGCCGGTCTCTGGCAGTTTCTTCTTGATGGTGCAGTTATGGCAAAAGCCTTCCATCCGGGCAAAGCGGTTTTTAACGGTATTATCGCCGCTGAACTTGCTTCCCAGGGAATCGAGGGGCCGGAACATATTTTTGAAGGCGAAAAAGGATTCTGCAGGTCAGTATCTCCAAGTTATGACCTTTTATACCTGGCAGACAGACTGGGTTCGCATTTCAAGGTCGATGAAGTTAATTTCAAGGGATATCCCACCTGCGGCCAGACCCATAGCATGATAGATGCAGTGAAAAAGATCATGGAAACCCATGACCTGATACCCGAAGAAATAGAAAAGATCGAAGCAAGGGTTTACCAGAAAGCCATCGATGTAGCTGGAATTACAGACCCCTCTTCCTTTGAAGAGGCTAAATTCAGCAATCCCTTCTGCATGGCCGCCCTTATTACAAAAAAGGATATAACCTTTACCAATCTTTCGGAGAAGGATCTCCAGGACCCTGTTATCAGGGATCTTATGTCAAAAATAGAACTCATATTCGATCCGGAGCTGGACAGACTCTTCCCCGCCTGCAGACCCTGTGGTATCTCGGTAACTCTCAAGGATGGAACTGTCCTGAGCGCTGAGAACCGATTCAGGAAAGGTGACCCCGAGAACCCAATGGACAAGACTTCCATGACTGACAAGTTTACGGAACTCACCTCTCAAATCCTTGAAAAAGAAGAAAGGGAAAGGATCCTGAACCGGATCTACACCCTGGATCAGATGAGAACCTACAAAGGACTATACATGCCTGAAGTTTCAGGCATCCTGTAAAAAGAAAAACAAGTACATGGAGGAGTTGTAAAAATGGCACATATTATTGATTCGGAATTTTATAAAAATGGATGGGGCACGGAGGAGATGCGCAATGTCTTTTCCGACAGGAAAAGATACCAGAGATGGCTGGATATCGAGATCGTACTGGCAGAAGTCCAGGCAGGGCTTGGAATAATTCCTTCAGAAGCAGCTGATGAGATCGCAAAAAAAGCCAAAGTGGAACTTCTGGACCTGGATTTTGTGAAGGAAGGTCTCGCCCAGACAGGACACTCCCTGGTCCCCCTTCTTCGTGCAGTACAGAAGATATGCGATGGTTCCCTAGGTGAATATATTCATTACGGACCAACTACCCAGGATATAGAGGATACAGGAATGGTCCTTGAGATAAAGGATGCCTTCCGTATCATTTTCAGAGATCTCTGCAGACTTGAAAAGGCAATTCTGGAACTGGCAGATCGATACAAGGCCTTCCCCATGGCAGGCAGGACCCATAACCAGCAGGGTCTGCCCATAACACTCGGACTCAAGTTCGCCGGCTGGGCCGCAGAGGTCAGACGGGATATTGAACGGATGAAGGATACCAGTCAAAGGCTGTTCGTGGGAATGCTTCATGGCGGAACAGGAACCATGGCCGGTCTGGGAGAAAAGGCCTACCCAATTATAGAGGGTGTCATGGAGAGATTAGCCCTTGAAGTCCCCGTTACCGGATGGGGAAGTTCCAGGGATAACTTTGCAGAATACCAGTCCCTCCTCGGCATTATTGCCGGAACTATAGGGAGAATTGCGAATGAGATCTACCAGTTGAGCAGAACAGAGATCCTTGAACTTCAGGAACCTCTGGGCAAACACTATGTCGGCAGCAGCACCATGCCCCATAAGAGGAATGCCGAAACATCTGAATTCGTAGTAGCCATGACCAGGGTGATAATGAATAATGCCAGCCTTGGCCTTCAGGGAATGATAGCTGAACACGAGAGGGACACCCGGAGCTGGAGACTTGACTGGCATTCCATCCCCGAAAGCAGCATCATGATGGCAAAAGCCCTGCAGGCATGTACTGTTGTCGTTGAAGGTCTCGATATTAATGAACCCAGGATAAGCGAGAATCTGGACATGCTCCACGGAATGCTCTTTTCAGAAGCCCTAATGTTCCATCTCGGGGAAAAAATGGGAAAGCAGACTGCCCATCACCTGATCCGGGATGCCATACTTGCGGCCAACACCGGCAATAAGACATTCAGAGAACTCCTTCTGGAAGATCCCGAAATAGGCGCAAATTTAACAAAAGAAGAACTTGATTCAGTTATGGACTACACCAAGCATATAGGCAAATCAGCTGAACAGGTTGATGCGGTCATAGCTCTTTCCAGGAAACAGTGTGTCAGCGATACTGAATTCTTAAATTGATATAGAAATTGATATTACTGTGAAAGGGGGACACCGTTTATGAGGAAATACAACTTTGACAGGATTATAAACAGAAAGAATACGGCCTGTCAGAAATGGGATAATCTCGGAAAAGTGTTCGGTGATCCTGATATTCTGGCCCTGTGGAAGGCGGATATGGATTTTCAGGCTCCCCCTGAGGTGATAGAACGGCTCCAGAAAAGGCTTGATCATGGTATTTTCGGGTATCCTAACAGGCCGGACGATTTTTATGATGTAATAATCTCCTGGATGATGCGCCGCCATGGCTGGAAGATAGAGAAAGAATGGATCTGCCACTCTCCAGGAGTAACACCTTCCCTTGTCTTTTCCATGCTTGCTCTTACAAGACCGGGAGACAGGATCATGATACAGTCTCCGATCTACTCTCCTTTCTACCATATCATTGAAGAGAATGGCCGAAGGATCGTTGATAATACCTTGGTTCTCAATGATGGACGTTTTACCATGGACCTCGATGACCTGAGAGATAAACTGGATTCCGGGGTAAGGATGTTATTCCTCTGTAATCCCCATAATCCTTCAGGCAGGGTCTGGCGGGAAAAAGAACTGACAGAACTGGCTGAAATCTGCCTTGAAAAGAACATCATCATTGTATCGGATGAGGTTCATTCCGATATCATATATGGAGGGAATAAACATATCCCAATAGCAAGTCTTTCAGAGGATATCGGAAATAGAACGATAACAAGTTTTTCACCCAGCAAGACTTTCAACCTTGCCGGATTTCGGTCGGCCATAGTAGTTATCCCTGATGAACATCTCCGGGAACGATACAACAGCCTTATCTCGGGCATGCACCTTGCAGGGGTCACCGTCTTTGGTTCGGAAGCAATTGCTGCTGCCTACGGTTCCGGTGAAGAGTGGCTGAAAGAATTGATTGAATATCTGGAAGAAAACCTGAATTTTACCGAAAAATTTCTGAAAAAGAATATGCCCGGGATAAACCTCATAAAACCTGAAGGCACATATGTCCCTCTTATAGATTTCAGAAAACTGGGATTGTCTTCAGAAAAACTGCAGGACTTTCTGGTCCATGAAGCAAGGGTAGGAATGAATAGAGGAGCAGAATTCGGCAAGGTAACAGAGGGATTTGCCAGGTTGACCATTGCAACTCCCAGGTCGACGTTAACAGAAGGTCTCACAAGGATCAGTAAAGCCATTAAAAAGGACTGCATTAGTTAATTTCACAACACCTTCTGAAAACCTATGAACAAGGAGACCATATTGATCAGTTCTCAAAACGTTATCCCTGGCACTCAAAGAAAACTTTCATTAATTTACCTTCAGCATTTTCTGAATGACCTGCATACAGCTTTTCTGCAGACCTTTCTACCCTTTCTGATCGAAAACCTTGGTATTTCAGTAACTCAAGCGGGTATCCTTACATCCCTGCCAGGGCTGTTCAATATGTTCCTTCAACCATTATTGGGCTTTATTTCGGATGCAAGTTCCCGCCCTTTTATGATAGTCTGGGGTCCTGTCCTGACGGCCCTTGGTGCTTCGCTTATCCCATCTTCTCCATCCTATGGGACAGCCCTGCTTCTTGTCTCCATCTGGGGGCTGGGAAGCGCTGTTTTTCATCCCCAGGGACACGGGTCTGTAGGATATATTGGAAATATTGAGAAGATACCCCTGCAACTGGCCTTTTTCAGCATGGTGGGAATACTCGGAAGCTCCCTAAGCCCCCTATATGCAGCTTTTCTTTTCAAGCACTTCAGAGATCTGCCTTTGAATCTTTTCCCGATAATACCTGTAACCGCAACTGGTATTCTGTTCTGGATACTGATCCCCTCTATCAAAGGCAAGATCGATAAACCTGGAAAATCCAAAAACTTCCTGAAAATAGTGAGGGATATCCTTCATGATATCTGGCCCGTATGGACCGTTACATTTCTCAGGGACATAACCAATCACGGAATAAAGTTCCTTCTGCCCCTCCTGGTCGTGCTCAGAGGCGGAGGTATAGAAAAGGTAGGTTTAACACTTTTTTTCGTTCAGCTGGCAAAGGTTATGTCTCCTCTTCTGGCCGGTAAGGCCGCCCTTATCTACGGCAAAAGAAGGGTATTACTCTTCGCCCAGGGTATGTCACCCCTGCTGCTTTTCCCTGAGCTGTTCTACGAAGGCTGGATTCCCTTTATTCTGTTCATGCTTGGAAACGCACTACTGGTTTCATCTTCTCCTCTTTTAGTTGCCAGGGCACAGGAACTTGCTCCCGGATCAAAAAGTACAGCTACATCTCTTCTAATGGGAGTCGCCTTCGGTCTCAGCGGGTTGATGATGACCCTTGTGGGGATGGTAGTAGACCGCCAGGGGCTTCTTTATGCCTTTTCTATTGTACTGATCTTTCCTTTTTTTAACGTTATTATTATCCTTCGAAGATGGGGAAACGAATAAATTCTTAATTTTATTCAATTCCGGGGAGAATCTGTCCTTTCTCAAGACAAATATCTTGTCATATTACAGATAAGACTGCATACTTTACAAAGATGACGAATGACCTGGATGCATATCTGTAGATGTGGAAAGGGCAAATAATATGAGGATCGTTTTTTATAATATCCGTTATGGCACGGGGAGCGACTGGAATTACCACTTCCCCTTTCCTTTCTCCGGTTTCTTCCGTTTTTCGACCACAAGAATAAGGCGAATAGCCGAGTTTCTCGATTCCCTGCAAGCAGATATCGTATGTCTTCTGGAGGTGGACGGGGGATCATATCGTCACAGAAAACACTGCCAGGCCCGTCACCTGGCTTCTCTTAAAGGATGGGAACACACCTTCTCCAATAAGTACGGGACTAAATCTCCTCTGAACTATCTGCCTATACTCTCTTCTCATGGAAATGCAGTTCTTTCCGGACTGCCCATTCTTTCATCGAAAGAGCATCACTTTTCCAGGGGTATCAAGAACACATACCTTGAGGTTGAATTTACCGAATTTCATGTTATTCTTGCCCATCTCTCCCTCGGGAAAAGGGCACGAAAGACCCAGCTTCAGGAAATAGCAGGCCGATGTAAGGTCTTATCAAAACCTGTCCTTCTCGGGGGAGACTTCAACCTTCTCCATGGTCATTCCGAACTCAACCCTCTGACAATAACCACAGGATTAAGGGATGCTGATACCATTGCCAGACCAACTTTCCCGAGCCGCATGCCTAAACTGAGGCTGGATTACCTCCTTACCAGTAAAGAGGTGAAGATAGAGACTATGGAGATCCCAAGGGTGCATCTCTCGGATCATCTGCCCCTGGTATGTGATTTCAACATTGAAAAACGGAGAGGATGAGATAGTTAATATGACTTTAAACGTTCTTGTTCTTGGTTTTTACAACATCTTCTTTTTCACCGTTCGCCTGGCAGCAATATGCGTATTGCCCTTGAGACACAATCCTTCTGTGGCAATGACCTGGCTGATGGTAATTCTTTTCTGGCCCCTTCCCGGAGGCCTGCTTTATCTTTCCCTTGGGTCCACAAGACTTCCCCAGAAGCGAAGGGAGCGTCACGAAAATGCAGTGAACAGACTGAAGGAAACCCTTAAAATGTGGCCTTCCCCTCGAAAACCTGTTTTTACAGAAAAACTTGAATCCATAAGTAACATGGGAGAGAAATTAGGTCACTGGCCTGTTCAGTATGCCAGGGAGATGGAACTTATTGATTCCACAGAGGTGCTGGTTGAGAAACTGGTTAAAGATATTGATAATGCCAGGAAGAATGTGACCCTTCTCTATTACATATTTATGAAAGACCATGTGACCGCCCCACTCATCGATGCACTTAAAAACGCCGCAGGAAGGGGCATAAACTGTTATCTTCTTTTAGACGAACTGGGCTCAAAAAAGTTTCTGAAGAAGGAAGGACCTGATCTTCTGAAGGCAGGAATAAATCTGCAGAGAACCCTTCCCCTGTCACGATTGAGGAGGACTCCCCTGACCGCAAGGTTTGACCTCAGGAACCACCGTAAACTTGCCGTCATCGACTGCACCACAGGTTACATGGGATCTCACAATATGATCGAACCTTCCTACGGAGGAAAAGGAAAGGGGAGGGAATGGAAAGATCTTACTATGAGAGTTACCGGACCCATCGTAGAGCAGATCCAGGGGGTTTTTATTGAGGACTGGTATGTGGAAACTGACCAGGTATTGACACAATGCCTGGCGGATATTACGAAAGAAGAGAGTGGCACATATCCCCTGCAGATGGTTCCCAGCGGTCCAGCCTATGAAACCCAGAACTACCAGAGACTTGTTGCTTCTGCGCTGTTCCAGGCGAGAGAAAGGGTAACCATAACTACTCCATACCTGATACCCGATGAAGGCCTTCTCCAGGCCCTGGAAGTTGCCTGCCTTAATGGCGCAAAGGTAGACCTTATAGTTCCTGAAAAGTCTGACCAGTTTCTGGTGGGTAATGCTGCCAGAGCCTACTACTCAAAACTGATGGAGATAGGTATAGATATATACCTCTACCAGCCAGACCTTTTACATGCAAAGACAATGACTGTAGATGATGATCTTGCCTTTTTCGGGTCAAGTAATTTTGATATCCGCTCCTTTGCCCTCAACTTTGAACTGAACATGCTGCTATACGGTAAGGAAGAGATATCAGAACTCAGGAAGGCTCAGGAGAAATATCTATCAAGAGCCACGAAGGTCGATATCGAACAATGGGAGAAACGACCCATCCGGGTAAAGACGGTCCAGGGCATAGCAAAACTCCTGAGTCCAATACTCTGAGAAGATTCGTCCTTTCCCGGATATGGAAATCATCGGGAAAAGATAAATGACTGGAGGTAATAACATGAAGACTGGTCTTGTTCTCGTAGATATCCAGAAAGATTATTTCGAGGGAGGATCCATGGAACTGGTTGAAATGGAAAAAGCGGCAGATAATGCCCGAAAGCTGCTGGATTATTTTCGAAAAAGAGATATGTCCCGCTTCCATGTTCAGCACATATCCACCTATCCTGGTTCGACCTTCTTTCTCCCTGGAAGCGCCGGAGCAGAAATACATGATCGTGTAAAACCAGAGGGATCAGAACCGGTTATCGAAAAACATTTTCCCAACAGTTTCCGAGCTACAAGCCTGGTGGACCTGATCTTTGAAAAAAATATTGTTCAGCTCGTGATCTGCGGCGCCATGTCACATATGTGCATAGATTCAACTGTAAGGGCTGCCTTCGATATAGGTTTTCCATGCATCGTTGCAGATGATGGATGCACCACCAGGGATCTTATCTTCAGGGATCAGAAACTGTCCGCTGCAAATGTTCATTTCTCTTTCATGTCAGCCCTCAACGGAACCTTCGCACAGGTCCTTTCAACAGAGGATATTCTTAAAGGACTGGAAAAGGGAGAACTCTAGAAACAAGACTATTTTGAGCTTAAGTAACAGGAACTTTTCCTGGCGGGGCGTAATGCCCCCCTTTTCTATACTGGCAATTTGGTAATTGTATATACAAATGAAAAAATATTTGCAACATATCTTTATACTTGGTACAATATTTCCAACTCTTCAAGGGGGATACCGTAGATGCTGAATAAAATCAAGAAAGCCTGCAAAAACCTGAGTGGGGCCAAACAGGAAGTTGCTGTTTTCACTCTTTCCAATCCGGATACGGTGGCTTTTATGACTATTGATGAACTTGCCAGCAGCGTGGGAGTGAGCGCTTCGACAGTATCCAGGGCAGCAGCGGAAATGGGATACAGGGGTTTTCCTGAAATGCAGGAAGAAGTCAGGGTGTTTCTGAAACAACGCCTTCTTCCCAGTGAAAGACTCGAGAGGGCATCCATATCAGAGGGAAGTTTTGGCTTCAGGGAATCCCTTTCTAAAGATATTGAGAATATAAAGATGACTGCAGAGAGGATCTCCGAAAAAACCTTCAACCAGGCAGTAAAACTCCTCTGCGAGGCCAGAGAGGTTAATGTAGCAGGCATGAGGACTCAATACGGTGCTGCATCGTTTTTCAGCCTTGTCCTTGAACAGGTCCGGGGAGGTGTAAACCTTATAACACTGAATGAAGGAAGATATCCCGAACAACTCCTGAGAATGACCTCCGCGGATGTAATGGTTGCTATCTGCTTCCCCCGATATGCAAAGTTTACCGTATCAATCGTGGAAGAAGCAGAAAGGCTGGGATGCAGGATCATAGCCATTACCGATGGAGCTCTTTCTCCGGTGGGCCTTATGGCCGATGTTGTAATACCCACAGAATATGAAAGTCAGAGTTTCTTTAATTCCACCGTTGCAGCAAATGCTGTACTGAACGCCCTGGCTACAGGGGTGGCCCTGGCCAATAAAACAGAAGCTCTTCAACGGGTAGGGAAAAATAGCGAGATATGTAAACGCTGGAACATACTTATGGACACAGATGAATAAGATTTTAACAGTCAGTTAAAGGAGCGTGTCTTTATTGAAGTTCACTTCAAGGATCGAAAGGATGGAACCATCAGCCACAACGGCCATGGCAAGTAAGGCACGGCTTAAAAAGGAACAGGGTTACCCGGTAATCTCTTTTTCTACGGGGGAACCTGACTACACTTCTCCCAAACCAGCTCTTGAATATGCAAAGAAGGCTATGGATGACGGACATACCCACTATACCTCTACAAGCGGAATTAATGAACTTAAACAGGCTGTTGCAGATTATTACAGATCCCGTTTCGACATATCCTATCCTGTCTCGGAAGTAGTTATAGGAACAGGAGCAAAGCAACTTCTTTATGAGGCACTGGGATGTATTGTGGAAGAGGCAAAAGAAGTAATAGTTATTGCTCCGGCATGGGTAAGCTATGTTGAACAGATCAGACTTTTCGACGGCATTCCCGTAATAGTGAATACAGAAAATACTGACTTTGTTCCCACAATAGAAGCCATAAATGAAAAAATAAACATCAATACAGTGGCCATCATAATAAACTCGCCCAATAACCCTACAGGGGTTGTCTACACCGCCAATTTTCTCAAAGATCTTGCCCACCTGGCAATGGATAGGGATCTCCTGATTATCAACGATGAAGTCTATGAAAGACTGGTTTTCGGCAATAGAAAATATTGTCAGATCCTGCAGGCTGCACCTGAAGCCCGGGAACATGTCATCAATATCAACGGAGCCAGCAAGAGCTATGCAATGACAGGCTGGAGACTTGGTTTTGCCCTGGGTCCGAAAGAACTTATGGAAAAGATCGTCTCATTCCAGAGCCACCTGACATCCAATACCAGCACCATATCTCAATGGGCAGCCCTTGGAGCTCTAAAAGAAGCTCAGTCCGAT
Source organism: Synergistales bacterium (assembly GCA_963666205.1). Taxonomy (GTDB): domain Bacteria; phylum Synergistota; class Synergistia; order Synergistales; family JAFGMB01; genus JAENYO01. The sequence continues at coordinate 1,829,076 of OY762654.1, read as the reverse complement.
GTTGAATGGATGAGACAGAATTTTGAGCGAAGAAGACATCTTATCCTTGGACTACTGGATGAAATGCCTTTGATCAGTTATACCCCTCCGGATGGTGCCTTTTATGTATTTGTAAACATAAAGAAATGCCAGGGAATGAAATTCAAAGACGCGAAGATCACCGACGATATAGCATTCTGCGAGATACTGCTGGATTCAAAAAACATAGCCCTCGTACCGGGTACCGCTTTTCTTATGCCGGGGTTTTTCAGGATCGCCTACTCTGTATCAGATGAAAATATTATTGAAGGGATGTCACGACTGAAGGAATTCCTTTCAGAAATGGAAAATTGAAACAATTGGAGTCCATATAGCGTTTAGGAGGTGGTAGTGAGTAAAGGTGCTTTATTTGTTGCAGAATCATAGAGGAGAAGCGGTTTTATCGCAGGAACGGCTGGCCAATGAGGAATGGTCTGATCAGATTCCTGTATGAAAAAGATTTTTGTAATAATTCTCAGGAGGTGTAAAAGAATGTCCAGATCCAGAAAGTTTTGCATGATAACCATGATGGCCCTTGTTTGCCTTGCATTGGCCTTTGGAATATCTTTCGCAGGTGACTATCCCTCCAAAGCAGTAACAATGGTAGTGGCTTACGCTCCAGGCGGCAGCACTGATACACTCGCACGAATTACCGCCAAATATCTTGAAGCAGAACTGGGTCAGCCCTTTGTCGTAGTAAATAAGGACGGTTCAGGCGGAGATATAGGTTTCACTGCCCTTGCCAAAGCAAAAGCGGATGGCTACACCATTGGACTTATCAATGTATCTCCGGTAGTGGTTAATCCTATCACAAGACCTAAAGTCGTAAGGTACAGGATCACTGATTTTGCCCCCATTGCAAATGTAGTTACAGACCCCGGCATAATCTGTGTCGGAGCTGACAGCCCTTACAAAACACTTCAGGACCTTATCGATGATGCAAAAAAGAATCCTGGCAAGATATCCATCTCCCATGAAGGCAAAGGCGGCGGCGATCATCTGGGAATCCTTGCTTTCGAAAAGGAAGCTGGCATAACCCTGAACGGCGTGCCCTTCGATGGTGATGCTCCTGCAAAGGCAGCTTTGATGGGAGGTCATATTGACGCAATGGCAGTAAACGTCTCCGAAGTAGCAGACATGATACAGAACGGTCAGCTTCGCGGACTGGCAGTAGAGAACAGCAAGAGGTCTCCTGAAGTTGCCGATGTACCCACCTTCCCGGAACTTGGTTTCACCGTCCTTCAGGCTTCCTCCAGGGGATTTGCGGCCCCTAAGGATATGGCAAAGGAACAGCTTGAAGTTCTTATCAATGCAATGACAAAGATCGCCAGTGACCCGACATACCTCGCGGAGCTTAAAAAACTTAACATGCCTCTCGATTTCATGGCCGGTGACGATTACGGCAAATTCCTTCTGGAACAGCATGAATTCTGGAAGGGTCTCTGGGAAGCAGATCCCTGGATCAAGAAATAGCTATTAACAGCGGGCAGGGGGTATTCCCCTGCCCCTCTGATACAAAAGGGGTTTTAAGGATGAAGAAACGGGATTTATTGATAGCGGCCATTTTGATTATATGCGGTGTTGCAGCAATAGTAGCAGCCCAGGAATATCCGAAGGAATCCAGGGTAATGCCAACTGTTTATTCCGCCCTGCTGATCTTTCTTTCAATGTTCCTCATTAAGAGATCATTGAAAAACAACAAGACAGAAAAAGAGACCGGTGAACATGCGTCTTACAGCAAGTTTTTCATGGTCACTGCTTCTATTCTTCTTTACATAATACTTGTACGTTTTCTGGGATTTTACAGTTCCACACTGATTTTCCTGCTGTCATTCATGTTTATGCTTAAAGCAGCCAAAACCATAACTGTCATTATAATTTCCCTTTCAACAACGGGATTGATATACACTTTCTTCGACCTTATGCTCCATATACCCATCCCCAGAGGACTACTTTTCTAAAGGTGGATTTAGAGGTGAACTACCATGCTTGACCATTTAGCAATAGCTCTCGGATATGTTTTTACCCCCCATTCCTTCCTAGTCCTGTTTCTTGGTACGGTAGCAGGGCTTGTTATAGGAGCACTACCAGGCCTTTCTTCAACCATGGGGGTTGCCCTTGCTATTCCCCTTACCTTCGGGATGGATCCAAAAACCGGATTGATCCTTCTTGGAGCCATATATTGCAGTTCTGTCTACGGCGGATCTATTACAGCCATTCTTCTCCGAACCCCTGGAACCGATGCCTCTATCGCTACAACTTTTGACGGTTTCCCAATGACACAGCAGGGGCTTGGAGGTAAGGCCATCGGGATATCAACAACAGCTTCCTTTATCGGAGGAATTATAAGTACCGTCGCTCTTCTCCTGATAGCACCCCTCCTGGCAAAGATAGCGTTGAAGTTCGGCCCCCCCGAATATTTCCTGGTGGCCATTTTCGGTCTTTCAATCATTATCAGCGTTTCATCCAATTCCTATCTTAACGGACTCATTTCAGGAGTTTTCGGACTCCTGATAGCAACAGTAGGGATGGACAGTTTTACCGGCTATCCAAGGTTTATCTTCAATTCTGATTCCCTGCTTGATGGAATTCCGATCCTTCCAGCATTAATAGGTCTTTTTTCCCTTTCCCAGGCTATAAAAATTGCCATCTCAAAGGAGTCCTCCATCGTAAAAAAAGATGTCTCCTTTTCAGACAGGGTCCTACCTACCCTGGCTGATATGTCCAGAACCTGGGTTACTACCATCAGATCGTCAGTTATAGGTACCATTGTGGGAATAATGCCTGGAGCCGGCACAAGCATAGCTTCTTTCATAAGTTATAACGAAGCCAGAAGAGCTTCTAAAGAACCTGAGAGTTTCGGCAAGGGAAACCCCGAAGGAGTTGCCGCCTCAGAAGCGGCAAATAACGCTGTCACTGGAGGCTCTCTTGTGCCTGCTCTTACCCTGGGGATCCCTGGCAATGCGGTAACTGCAGTTTTCATAGGGGGCCTTACCATTCATGGCCTGATCCCAGGGCCAAACCTTTTTATAAAATATGCAGACATAACCTATACCCTTATACTTTCTCTTTTTATTGCCAACATCATGTTCTTTATCATCGGAATAGCCTTTGCTAAATATTTTGTAAAGGTCATAAAGACCCCCACAAGGATCCTGGCACCGGTTATCTGTGTATTGAGCGTGATAGGATCCTTTGCTATCAGGAACAATCTGTTTGATGTCGGGCTTTTGTTCGGATTCGGCATCCTGGGATACCTTATGGAAAGGTACGATTTCTCCCCAGCACCAATAGTCCTTGCCCTTATTCTTGGCCCCATGGCTGAAGCCGAACTGAGGCGGTCTCTTATCCTGTTCCATGGAAGTTTTATTCCCTTTTTCCAGAGACCTTTGTCTCTGGCAATAATAGTGCTTATCGTGCTATCCGTCTTCTTTCCTCTTTACAAGGAGATTAAAAAGTCAAGGATAAGAACATCAGATCAGGCACGTAACATGAAAACTTAAGATCACCGGTTATTTGAAGGAGTTGACATTTATCAGATGGAGTTACTCGATTGTACTCTTCGTGATGGCGCAAATATTATTGGAGCTGGATTTGACCTTGAGATAACAGAAAAGGTAGTAAAAGGCCTTATCTCCTCTGGAATCAAAACCATAGAACTTGGACACAGTTCCAGTATAGGGGGCAATTTCACAAGTCCTAAAATGGCTTCGGCCTCTGATACTGAATACCTGGAATGCATATCACCATATCTTTCCGAGGCAAACCTGGGAATGTTCTGTCAGCCAAGATTTGTAAGAGATGAAGATCTTGAACTGGCTGCCGGATACAAACTGGGTTTCCTGCGGATTGGAACGAACGCAGGCGAAGTTGAACAGTCTGAAGAGGTCATAAACAAGGCCCGAAACCTGGGTTTGGAAGTACGCTACAGCCTTATGAAAGCTTATGCCCTTGACAGCCGGAAACTTGCGGAGGATGCAAGAAAAGTGGAATCCTACGGTGCCCAGGGTGTAACAATTATGGACTCTGCAGGATACATGCTTCCTGAAGAAACAGGATCCTACGTAAAGACCATGGTGAATGCCGTTACAATTCCGGTAGGATTCCATGGCCACAATAATATGGGGCTTTCTGTTGCCAACGCCCTTGCTGCATACCGGGAAGGAGCCTTCTCCCTTGACTGCAGTCTTATGGGACTTGCACGAAGTGCAGGAAATGCTCCGACAGAAGTGCTGGTAGCAGCTTTGAAAAGAACAGGCCATCTGGAGAATGTTGATATTTATACCCTGTTCAGGTTCATAGAAAAAGACCTCTTACCGGTTTTTGCGCCCAAAAGCGGAATTACGCCCCTTGATCTGACCTTTGGATTTGCAGGATTTCATTCAAATTTTTTACCTCTTTTCAGATCAATAGCTGAAGAAGAAAAGGTGGATCTTAAACAACTGATCGTAGAAGTTTCAAAAAAAGAAAAAAGCAATCCTTCAGAGGAACTGATCCGATCCTCTGCAAAAAAATTGAATTGATATCCTTCCTGGAAATATCAGGTGTGGACTTCATCAATCCAGTAATTAAGCGGGGCTGGAAAGTGGGCATTGAAGTTACCACTGTTCCAGCCCTTTTTTAATGAGATTTACCCTCATAATTCCCCTGATGTGTTATAAAAGTAGAGGCATCTGAATTATCGCTTTTTTCAAACACTATTCTACGGGGAGGAATCTGAATGGATAACTGGTTTCAGGATTACAAGGACGTATGGGGAAGAAGAGAGGAATTTCCATCCCTGGCAAGGACCCACAACGATTATCCCCTGGCCTATTTTGACGGTCCGGGAGGCACACAGGTCCCACAGGCAGTGATCGACGGAGTGAGCCATTATTACACCACCCATAATTCGAACACCCATGGTTTTTTTGTAACCACAAATGAATCAGACCAGATGATCGAGGATACCCGGGAAGTTGTAGCAGCTTTTCTAGGAGCTGGAAGCGGGAAGAACATTTCCTTCGGACACAACATGACCACCCTTAATTTCACCCTGAGCCGGGCCATGGGAAGATTTTTTCAGCCTGGCGACGAAATACTGGTAACCCAGCTGGATCATGAGGCTAACAGGGGTCCCTGGCTTGCCCTTCGAGAGCTGGACATTGAGGTTAGAGAGATAGGGATCACCCCCGAAGGTACTCTGGATTATGACGATCTTCGGGAAAAGATCAACGAGAACACCCGCCTGGTGGCGGTTGGTTTTTCGTCCAATGCGATTGGTACAGTAAACGATATTGCCCTAATAAGAAAACTGACCTATGAAGTAGGAGCATGGCTTCTGGTGGATGCAGTTCATTATGCCCCACACTTCCCCATTGACGTAACATCCCTGGGCGTGGATTTCCTGGTCTGCTCTGCTTATAAATTCTATGGCCCCCACGTGGGCATTCTTTACGCGAAAGACGGTGTTCTTGGCCAGCTTCCCGTCTATACCCTCCGAAGCCAGGAACAGCATGCTCCATACTGTATAGAGACAGGAACCCTCAATCATGCCGCCATCGAAGGGGTCAAGGCAGCAGTTGAGTATATTGCCACCTTCGGTATGGGTGGATCCCTTAGGGAAAAAATAATAACCGGGATGGAACGAATAAGGAAATATGAACATCTTCTTGCCCGGGAGATATATACAGGACTCGGCAAAATTCCGGGCCTTACCCTCATCGGGCCTTCCTTCGAAACAGAGAGAAGGGCTCCTACCGTTTCCTTTACCCTGGAAGGCATGGATCCCATAGATGTGTGCAGGGCCCTTAATGAAAAGGGTATCTGTGCCTGGGACGGTCATTTCTACGCCATGCGTCCCATAGAGGTCCTCGGCCTTATGGAAAGGGGTGGAGTGACAAGGGTGGGCGTTTCCCTTTACAACACCATGGAGGAAGTGGAACGCCTGGTAAACACCGTTAAAGAAATTGCAGGATCAGAATAAAGATGGATAAACACACAAAAACCCTTAAAGCCCTGTTTATTGGTTTCGGTAACGTGGGTCAACAGGTAGCCCGTATACTGACCAGAGAAAAGAACAGTTTTCCCGGGCTTGCACCTCTGGATCTCAAAGTAGTGGGTATTATAGGGAGATCCAAAGGGAGCCTGGTTAATGAAAAGAGTGGTGTCGATCTACAGAAAGCCCTTGAGGAAGTGGAAGAGTTGGGAAACTTTTCTCCTTCAAACCCGGACATCACTTCCATGACCGGGATAGAGGCCGCCCGTACCCTTGACTATGACGTTCTTGTTGAACTTTCTACCCTTAGCATTGAAAAAAAGGGAGAACCAGCCATAAGTCACATAAGGACAGCCCTGGAGCGAGGCAGCCATGCCATAACGGCCAACAAGGGGCCAGTGGCCTTCGCCTTTCGTGAACTGAATACCCTGGCTGAAAATAAGGGCTCTGTCTTTCTCTACGAGACCACCGTAATGGATGGCGCTCCCGTCTTCAACATGGCCCGCTGTTCCCTGAAAGGATGTACCGTTAAAGGAATTGACGGGATCCTTAATTCAACCACCAACTACATCCTCACCAGGATGGAAGAAGGGCAGGATCTTGAGAGTGCTGTTAAGGAAGCCCAGGAAATAGGAGTTGCTGAAGCAGACCCCCGCCACGATCTGGAAGGCTGGGACCCCTCTGCAAAAATATCCGTTCTTGCAAATGCCCTCATGGATGCATCAATTACACCTTTCGACGTCGACAGGAAGGGTATTACCGGCCTGAGCACTGATGATGTGAGAAAAGCTGTCGATTCAGGAAAAAGGCTCAAGCTTATCTGCAGGGCATGGAGAGAAGAGGAAGAGGTCAGGGCAAGCGTAAAAGTTGAAGAGATTCCTGGCGGACACCATTATAATTCCGTCACGGGTGGAGGGGCCGTGATACGTATAGAAACGGACCTCATGGGCCCCGTACTGATAACCCAGGAAGACCCCAGTTTGTATGATACGGCTTATGGAGTGCTGAGCGATCTCATGACATTGACCTGCGGATACTGATATAGCAGTACAGAAAAGGGGGACTCACTTTGAAATACCTTCGCATGCCTATTGAAAAGGAATCACCTGAACAGCTCGGATATGATCTCATCCGTTACAACCTTACTGAGAGTTCCGTCAGAGACAGAAAGATATCTGACCTTGGATTTACCCTGGAGGATATGACCCTGTTCTACGGTGACCACGCGGGCCATCCCGGGCTCAGGGAAAAAATAGCCAGCATATCCGGTGAAAACATTACTCCAGATGATGTACTGATAACAGCAGGGGCTGCCGGGGCCCTATTCATCATTGCAACGTCCCTTCTCGAAAAGGGGGATCATCTGGTTGTGGAGAGACCCAACTACTCCACCAATATAGAAACTCCCCGGGCCATAGGGGCAGATATCAGTTTTCTGGACCTGGTCTTTGAAGAAGGTTTTGCCCTTGATACCAGCCGCATAGCTTCCATGATCCGACCCGAAACAAAGTATGTGAGCCTGACCTCTCCCCATAACCCCACAGGTACGTTAATGACGATAAATGACCTGGAAAACACCATTGATCTGGTGGAACATAAAGGATGTCGTCTGCTTGTGGACGAGACATACAGGGAAATGACCTTCGGAGAACCACTGCCGGTGGCTGCATCCCTGTCAAAAAAGGCCATAAGTGTATCATCCCTTTCAAAAACCTATGGGATACCGGGAATAAGGACAGGATGGATAGTCTGCAGGGATCGTGAACTTATGGAAACCCTGCTTTCCGCGAAGGAGCAGATCGGTATCTGCGGCAGCGTAGTGGACGAGGAGATTGCCTACAGAGCCCTTCTGGGCCGGGAAGAATGGCTCAAATCGAACAACCTTCACATTTCTGAAGCCTTCTCGATTATCAGGGACTGGATGAAAAACCAGACTGAATTCGAATGGGTGGAACCTTCGGGCGGGGTCGTATGTTTCCCGAGGATATCTTCAGGACTGAATATGGACATGGACGACTTTTACCGGATCCTCAACGAAAAATACGGAACCTACGTCGGACCGGGACACTGGTTCGAGATGCCCCGCCGCTTCATGAGGGTGGGTTACGGATGGCCTCATATCCCGGACCTGAAGGAAGGTCTTGCCAATCTTACCAGGGCCGCAAGGGAAACATTGAAATAATATTTATGTTTCAAATAATTGAAGACAGAAACTACAGAATAAAGAAGGGCGAAGCAGTTACAGGCTTCGCCCTTCTTTATTCAATCGCCAGGATGATATAGAATTCTTAATCTATCTTTTACCAAGGTTCTCATTAACAAAAGGGATGAGTCCGCCACTTTCAATAAGACCAGTAATTACAGGAGGAAAGGGTTTAAATGAAAATTCACCTTTTCTCGTGTAGACTTTTCCGTTAGAAAGATCGATACTAATAGTATCTCCCTGCTCTATAGAATCTACAGCTTCAGGACAGACTATGACAGGAAGAGCTTCATTGATAGCGTTCCTGTAATGGATTCTGGAAACTCCCTTAACAACAATAGCAGCAATCCCATTCACTTTTAAACAAGTTACGGCTTGCTGTCTGGAAGATCCGCACCCCCAGTTTCTCCCTCCAACAATAATATCTCCGGGCTGCACATTGGAAACAAAGTCAGGATCAAGGTCTTCAAGTGCATGTTTTCCCATTTCCTTTTCATCGGTAATTGTATACGTATATTTCCCGGGAAAAATCACGTCAGTATCTACATTGTCACCATATTTCCACACCTTACCGGTTATATTCATCCCTTATGCACCTCTCTTGGGTCAGCAATTTCTCCCTTCAGTGCAGACGCGGCTACAGTTAACGGACTTGCCAGGTATATATAGCTGTCTCTGTTGCCCATTCGACCTCTGAAATTGCGATTGGCAGTAGATACACATACCTCTCCAGGAGCCAATACTCCTTCATGATTTCCTAGGCAGGGCCCACATCCGGGATTTGCGATAACACAACCTGAATCCAGGAATATGTCAAGGAGCCCTTCCTTCATAGCTTTTCTGTATACCTTCCATGAGGCAGGTATAACGATAGTTCTTACTGATACTCTCTGACCTTTAAGGATCTGAGCAGCAGCGTAAAGATCTTCGAATCTACCGTTGGTACAGGTTCCTATGAATGCCTGGTGGATTGGAGTTCCAAACAACACAGAAACTTGAGAGTAATTATCTACCGTATGGGGTTTAGCTACCCCTGGTTCGACTGTTCCAAGATCATAATTAAGTATTCGGGCATATTTTGCATTGTCATCCGCCCAAAGAACCTTCCAGTCATTCCTCTTGGCACATATTTCTATATGTGTTAGAACCTTTTTATCTGGAGGACAAGCAGCATTTTTGGCACCCATTTCGATACCCATATTGCACAGGGTCATTCTCTCTGCAAGGCTCATCTTTTCTACGGCAGAACCATGGAACTCCAGAGAACGATAATCGGCTCCATCAGCTTTTATATCACCAATGATCCGGAGAATAAGATCTTTAACCACTACCCCTGGAGCAAAAGATCCTTCAAGAATTATCTTGATCGATTCTGGCACTCTGAACCATATATGCCCTGTTGCCCAGACTGCTGCCATTTCAGTTCTGCCAATTCCGGTAGAAAATGTCCCAAAGGCACCATGGGTACAAGTATGACTATCAGTTCCCACATTTATCAACCCCGGAAGAGCATACCCTTCTTCACACATCACCTGATGGCATACTCCACCCTCACTGGTAACATCATAGAAATGGACAAGATTCTGTTGCATTACAAATTCTCTGATCTGTTGGTGGTTCAATGCATGTTTGTCACTTGGTGCAGGTATGGCATGATCCAGGATAAATACTAGCCTCTCAGGGTCCCAGACTTTTGCAGTATTTATCCTGCTGAATATTTTTCTTACAGCAGCAGCATTGTCATGACTCATGCAAAAGTGAGGGTAGACATTTACTATCTCACCTGGTTCAACATCTTTTCCCGCTGCATTTCCCAAAACTTTTTCCGCAAAGGTCTTACCCATTTGATCCCTACCTTTCGGGCTGCATTCAGATATTGTTTATTCCTGTTCTTTAAGTCCTTTTTTGAAAAGTGGTATTACAACAGAAAGGACTGCCAGTACAATCAGGACAAGACTTATGGGCTTGGTGAAAAAGATTGAATAACTACCCTGAGAAATAAGAAGAGACTGGTAGAATGATTTTTCAGCAATGGGAGCTAATATCAAGGCCAAAACAAAGGGTATGAGAGAAAATTTAAACTTTGAAAGGAAATAGCTTCCCAATCCAAAGAAAAGCATTACCCATACATCAAAAAGATTATTACGGATGGCATAGGATCCTATGACACAAAGTACACATATCATCGGAGTAAGAATACCCGTCGGGATAAGAGTAACCCTGGACATATATTTAGCGACCAGCAACCCAATTATGAGCATGAAGAAATTTGCTACAAAAAAACCAAGAAAGATTGTATTGACAAGGTCCGCATGATTTTTAAAAAGTAATGGACCTGGGGCTATTCCATGGATCATAAGGGCTCCAATGAAAATGGCTGAAACGCCGTTCCCGGGAACACCTAAAGCAAGCATAGGAACCATTGATCCACCTGTTACAGCATTATTTGCTGTATCTGGCGCAATTACTCCTTCCAGATACCCTGTGCCAAATTTTTCTCTGTTCTTTGAAAAACGTTTAGCTTCGTTATAGGCTATAAAAGAAGCCATACTTGTTCCAGCACCTGGTATTATTCCAATAATAGTGCCAATAATAGAAGATCTGATAATAGTTGGGGTGAATTTGAATATTTCTTTCAGGTTGGGAAGCCTTCTATCTGAAATATCATTTTCTGATGATTCTGCAATGATATTCTGTTGACAGAGCTGGAGAACTTGAGAAAAACCGAAAATACCAATTATTGCACAGGCAAAGGGTATACCACTCATTAAGTTTATGCTATCAAAGGTCATTCGGACCTCTCCCAAGATCGGATCCATCCCGACTGATGCAAGGATTAGACCAAGTAAAGCAGACACTAGGCCTTTGAGGAAAGATTTGGAAACCAGACTGACTATTATTGAAAGTCCGAAAATGGCCAAAGAGAAATATTCAGGAGGCCCGAACTTAAGGGCAACTTTGGCCAGGACAGGGGCAAGGAGAGCTAGAGCGAAAGCACTGAAGATACCCCCAATAAAAGATCCTATAATTGAACCACCCAGTGCCTTTGATGCCTCGCCGTTCTTTGTCATGGGATAACCATCCATCCAGGTAGCCGCAGCCGAAGGTGTTCCTGGAACACCTATAAGAATGGCAGAAATGGACGAACCATAAACAGAACCACAGTAAATCCCTACAAGAAGGATAAGAGCTATGCCTGGAGACATGGCAAAGGTAACCGGTATCAGGAGAGCTACTGCCATTGTAGCTGATAAGCCCGGGAGTGAACCTATGACAATACCACCAAAAACTCCACCAAAAGACGCAACAAGACCCCAAAAGGAAAAAGCAGTAGCAAAAGCTGAAAGAATACTCAATATCATTTCCTCCTGTGACTCTTAAAAAAATATCCCTTTCTCAACAGGAACGTTGAGAAAAAGAGAAAATACCAGGTAAATCCCTGTAAGAAACACAATGTTCGCCATTAAGACAACCTTGATCTTCCTGATATTTAAGAGATACATAAGTGATGTAAGGTACAGTAAAGATGCTGTATAAAACCCAAGATATTTCATTGAAAAAACAAAAAGAACTGATAATAGAAGGGTAAATAGGAATTTCCTTTCTCCTCCACAATCCGCAGCTGCCTTCTCTTTATCAGATTTTTGCAGAGACAGTAATGTTTTGATAAAACCCAAACCGGCTACAACAATCAGGGATATTAAACTGAATTGAGGAAAGTTTCGTGCCGTTGCCGGAAGATCTTTGATAACAAAAAGAAAAAATACGCAAAGAATGACACAAACTCCATATATTATTAATTCTCCATTTTTACGTAACATAATATTTTAGATCTTCCTCGCTTTCTAGAAAAAAGGTTGGCAAAGTTTACTTGACCTTCGCCAACCCATGTTTTCATAATATTGCTACGACTACTTGCCCATAAGGCGCTTGTAAGTGTCAGCCTGATTCTTTATTTTATTCGCAAAAGAAGGCCCATCGAGATATTGGAAACCTAGTCCAAGATCGGCCATCGTTTTCTGATACTCAGGATCATCCATTGTCTGTTTACATATTTTCCCAAGATATTCAATTACTTCAGCATTAGTATCCTTGGGAACAGCAATTCCTCTCCATACTGAGCTTTCCCATTTTATCCCCAATTCCCTGGCAGTGGGAACATCAGGAAGAGTATCGAGCCTCTCCTCAGCAAAAACAAGTATGGCCTTCAGATCGGGAAGATCAAAGACATCCTCGGGACCCCCCACTGCAGCACTGACATGTCCGCCAAGAAGACCCACCTTTGCATCTGCACCGTATGGAACAAGAGTAAGTTTAATATCAGCCTCCTCCTGAAGTACCTGGGCAGTAAAATGATCTGTGGCTCCTACGCCGGAAGTAGATACAGTTATGGCATTAGGTTTTTCTTTGGCATATGCAAGGAATTTTTCAGCAGAATTTAGATCCTCGTCATTACCTCTTACCATGAGAATGTCCGGGACATTCGTTAACTGTACTACAGGCTTGAATGAAGAATAATCATACTGAAGCTTCTTTGTTAAAGGATGAATAGTAAGAGACGTAGTAATAAGGGTTAGGGTATATCCGTCGGGCTCGGCAAGAGCACCCCTCTGCTGACCTATGGAACCACCACCGCCAGGATAATTGACAATTATGATGGGTTTAGCAAGATATTTGTTAGCAAACTTCGCAAAAATTCTTGCAGTCGTATCAGAACCCCCACCAGGATTATACGCTACGATAAAATTTATCTCCTTCTCTGGAAACGGAGCCGCTCCTGACGTTAGAGGAAAGATAACCACAATAGCCAAAGACATCATCAAGAACGCCAAAATACTTTTCCTCATATTTCACTTACCTCCCTGACATACTTTAATTTTATGTTTCTCATTCCTTAATAACTTATCTCAAATCAAGATGAATTTTGTTACAAGTGGATTAGGTCCATTAGATGGACTTTGTTCCCGTTCTATAGACCATGGGTATAATATCCTATGGCATAGCGTTTTTGTCAAGTTTGCACTTTTTAAATCTATATGTTAGCAATATTACAATCCTATCTATTTGACAAATGCCCTGGAACATACCTATAATCTAACTATTATTATGGTATTTAAAACCATTTAATGGACTTAACTCAGAGAGGAGATATAAAATGAAAAACTCTCATAACCCGGTAAGATCTGTCGAAAGAGCTTTAAGCATCCTTAAGTGTTTCAGTTTTGATAAACCTCAGATGCAGCTTTCTGAAATAGTTGAATCTGTAAAATTACCAAAAACAACAATTATCCGACTTGTAGCATCTCTACATGATCAAGCCTTCCTCCAACGAGATCAGGCCACACAGGAATATTCTCTAGGTATGGCTCTTTTCCAGCTTGGGAAGGTTGCTGAATCCAAACTAAGACTCCGGGAAGTATCCAGACCAGTCATGGAAGAACTATCAATGCTTACCCAGGAAACCATAGAGATCAATATTGTGATGGAAGGTTCCAGGCTCTGCATAGATAAGATCGACAGCTCTCATACCTTGAGATATTCTGCAACAATAGGGAAAAGACTCCCCTTATATTCGGCTGCATCCGGAAAGCTTCTGCTCGCATATATGAATAGAGAGGACGCTCATAAAATAATTAAAGACAATCTGGGAGAGTTAGACCAGACTATGATTGAAATAAACAAGCAGTTGGACGAAATCATAAAAAAAGGTTTTGCTGTTTCACATGGTGAAAGAATACCTGGGGCCTCAACCGTATCTGCCCCTATCAGAAGGTGGGATGGAACTGTAGTTGCAGGATTAACCATCTCAGGAGCAACAATAAGATTTACCCCTGAACGTGTCAATCAATTTGTTGATCTCATTCTTAAAGCAACCGGAGATATATCAAGATCCCTTGGTTACAAGGATGGGAACAAATGAACAAGGTTACTCCCCTTACAATAACTGAACAGGTTTTTTCTAAACACTCAGGATCCCTCGCCAGGTCGGGGTCATACCACATATGTGATGTTGATCTTGTTATGGCTTCTGACACTACAGGCCCTCTTGCGATCAAGGCTTTCGAAGAAATGGGAGGTCTCTATATCGCAAAACCCCGAGGCACTGTGTTTATTCTTGACCATGCCACCCCCGCTCCGAATCAGAATATTGCCAACCTGCACAGTCTCATTCGGGAATTCTCCATGAAACAGGCATGCCTGTTTCATGACATTGGGGAAGGGATATGTCACCAACTTATTATAGAAAATGAGTACGTTAAAGCAGGAGATCTTGTCCTTGGTGCTGATTCCCATACATGTACCTATGGAGCAGTCGGGACTATCTCCATTGGTGTCGGTTCAACTGATCTCGCTGCAGCCATGTTTACAGGTAAATCATGGTTCAGGATTCCACAGACTATCAAGATAAACCTCAATGGAAATCTACCAGATGGAGTCTTTGCCAAAGACCTTATTCTTTCAATAGTCGGAACTTTAGGTGCACAGGGTGCTGTATATAAAGCTATAGAATTTCATGGAGACTTCCTTGAAGCGATCTCTCTTTCTGAAAAAATGACCATTTGCAATATGGTGGTAGAGATGGGAGCGAAATGCGGTGTTATCTGTGATTCCTCGACAGGCCTTCAATCAGATGCCGGAGCTGTGATAGAGAGATATGTGGAAGTTGATCTCTCAAAACTTTCCCCTATGGTAGCAAAACCCCATACGGTAGATAATGTTTGTTCAATTCCTGAGGTTGAAGGGATTCCAATCCAACAGATATTCCTGGGAAGCTGTACAAATGCCCGGGTCGATGATCTCAGGATTGCGGCAAAAATCCTTGAGGGTAGGAAAATCCACCCCTCTGTAAGGTTTCTGGTCGCTCCAGCTTCAAAAAAAATATTGTTACAGGCCATTGAAGAAGGAATCATTTCCACTCTTCTCAATGCCGGTGCAACCCTGGCTCCTATAGGCTGTGGAGCCTGCGTTGGTACACATAATGGAATTCCTGGAGACAATGAAAATGTTCTCTCAACAACGAACAGAAACTTCAAGGGAAGGATGGGAAATAATAAAGCCTGTATATATCTTGCCTCTCCGGCTACAGCAGCAGCAAGTTCCCTGACAGGGAAAATTACTGATCCCCGCAAGATGGAGGCCTAAAAATGAAACTATATGGGAAAGCTCTGAAATACGGTGATGATATCAATACAGACCTTATTATTGCCGGCAAATATACAAAAACTCTAAACATGTCCATTCTAGCCGAACATGCCATGGAAGATCTGGACCCTGATTTTCATAGCAGACTAAGTAAAGGTGATTTTGTTGTAGGGGGAGAAAATTTCGGGTGCGGTTCGTCAAGAGAACAGGCCCCTCTCGCGCTAAAGAACGCAGGCGTCGGCTGCATTGTAGCCTCTTCCTTCGGCAGAATATTTTTCAGGAACGCAATAAATGTTGGACTGTCTATTGTGGAATGTGATACTTCTGCCATATCAGATGAGGATGAACTGGAATACAATGTAGAGTCAGGAACCCTTTTCAATATTACAAAGGGAACTGAAACAAGAGTAGAATCCATGCCCAACGTTATGATTGATATCCTTAAAGAAGGTGGCCTCGTGGGCTTTCTTAGAAAGAGAAAGGGCTATGGAAATTCACTATAAATTATGATTACAGAAACTCGGATTAAACCTTAAAACCATACATCACGGTCAATATAAACAGGAGGAAACGGATGAGAAAAACAACGCAATTGAAAAACATGCTCCTGGATAAACAGGCCCTTGTTTGTCCTGGAGCACAGGATGCCCTCTCCGCCAAATTGATAGAAAAAGCAGGTTTTAAAGCCCTTCAAGTCAGTGGTTTTGGCCTTGCTGCAACCTATCTTGGAATGCCTGACATGGCTTTTTTGAGTTTCAGTGAGATGCTGGAATTTACAAGAAATATCATCGATGCAGTGAATATTCCGGTAATGGCTGATGCTGACACTGGATTCGGCAATGCCATCAATGCGAGATATGTAACAGAAAAGCTTATCAGGGCGGGTGCAGCGGGAATGAATATTGAGGACCAGTTTTTTCCTAAACGATGTGGGCACCTTGAAGGAAAACAGATAGTCTCTCTTGATGAAATGGTCCTCAAGATAAAAGCCTGCAAATCCGTAAAGAAAAATTTAGATCCGGACTTTGTAATCAATGCAAGGACTGATGCTATAGCTGTGTCAGGAGTTGATGAAGCTATCCGGAGGGGGAACGCATATGCAGAAGCAGGGGCAGATCTTATTTTTGTAGAAGCTCCCCGCTCCCCTAAACAGATAAATGAAATAGTCAAGGGAATAAATGCCCCTGTAAGTATCAATCTTATGGATGCTGTGGTAGGAGGTAAAACCCCACTAATTGCCATAGAAAAACTTCGCGAGATGGGAGTGGCCCGAATAAGCTTGCCAGTGGGACCACTCTTTGCAGCTGTACAGGGAATGATCAACTATCTGGAAGTAATAAAAGGAGATAAAATAGCTCCTGAGAGGACAGACCTCGTAGTTCCATTCTCAGATTTTAAGGATCTTGTGGGGTTCCCTCAATTCAGAGAACTGGAAAAGGAATTTCTCCCCAAATTTGTCGATTAATAAATTTAAACACAAACTTATAAGAATTCAGAAGCATACAGGAAACTTTATATTCTATAGTATGCTTCTGAAATTTTTATTGATAAACAAACTGATTGACATTATCTCAGATAATCCACTACTCCCTCTTTTCTCTTCGGACAGTTTGTCCTGAAGGATGGATCCGGATAACCGAGGCAGACGGCATAATATGGTTTGAATCCTTCGGGGATAGGTAGATCTTTCATTCTTTCAGGATGTCGGAAAAGGTAACGGGCGAGGCCGATCCAGCAGGACCCTACTCCCAGGCTGTGGGCAGCCAGGAGCATGTTCTGTATGGCTGCGCAGCAGTCAGCAAAGGGAATGAGGTGCCCCTCCGGGGCATAATTAATCTCATTGCCAGATACTATTACGATTATAGGGGCATGGAAAAAGACACGATACTTCGGATCTTCGCCCAATTTAACCATCCTGGAAATTCCACTTTCCGCCATGCTTTTCCTGATCCTGAGGTCCAGATCTTCGATAATGCCATTGTCCTGAACTAACAGGAAGTGCCAGGGCTGCTGGTTGTTCCCGCTTGGAGCATGTATGGCAGCGTCAAGAATGGCATCCAGCTTTTCCTGCTCCACCTGGACAGGCTGATATTTTCGGATACTCCTTCGGGTTTTGATGTTACTTATCACTTCATTCATGGCCATGATCCTTCCTTTTTCCCTGGTTGTTTCTTATTCTGATATCTGCTTTTTGGGGACCTCCTTCAGAAAGGCCTGAGAATGGACATGGTAGTTTCAAGATGTTCCTTCATCGCCTTTCGGGCACCTTCACTATCTCTGGAAAGAATTGCATCAACTATACGATTGTGTTCTTCCACACTTTTTTCAAGATGGATATTAATAGGATCTGCTGCCTGTTTCCTGCTCAAAAAAGAGAAACTGTCAAAGAAATAGAAATAGAGCTGAGACCTCCAGTACGCTGGAAGGATAAATCTTTTGAGATAGGCATTGTGACAGACATCAGCGATTGCAAAATGAAGTCGCTGGGAAGGTTCAAAATACTGGCTGAAAGCAGAATAATCAAAAGAATTCCTGGAAAAGTCATAGCTGTTCTCCTGCTCCAGTATCTCCTTGAGTCTTTTCTTTTCATTTTCTGAAGCGCAAATAGCGGCTTGCGATGCCGCATCAGATTCAAGCACGCTTCTTACGTGAAATACCTGTCTGAGGTCTTCAGGAGTTACAGGGGGGATAATATAACTTTTTGTCCCAGGATGTTTTTCGATCAGACCTTCTGTAGCAAGCCTTCCAAGGGCTGCCCTGACAGGAGTTCTGCTCATTTCAAGCATGGGGGTGAGCTCCGCTTCCATTATCACCTCACCAGGACCAAATTTCTGTTGAATGATGAGGTTCAGTATTTCCCTGTGGGCTCTATCCTCTGCCTTAACGGTTTTATTCATTATTTCCCCTCCACACCCCATGGTGGTCTTCATTAACTTTACTACATGGAATAATAGTGCATTATCAGGACCTGATATGTCAAATGCGTGTCTTCTGGAAATAACAATTCCTGACCCTGATACGATCAGTATGATCAGGGTCAGGAAAGATGCAGACATAAAATCAGTATCAGGAAGCGATCGCTTCGCTGGGAACGGGTTCTTTTTCCTTTTTGGTCCCAAGACTTACTATAACAGTCAGGATAAGGGATATCATAAGAGCGGCAAGGATGGGATTATAGAAGTAACTGCTGAGCACCTTTCCAACAGATGGTATAAATGCCCCGGGAAACGCGATGATAAAACCGCCTATCATACCGGCCAGGGCTCCATTTCGGGTGGTCCTTTTCCAGTAATGGGCAAGGAATATGGGGAAAAGCAATCCTCCCGCACTGACACCGTAACCTGCTATAAGCAGTTTCATGATATAGGGAATGTAAAGGGCAATTGCTATTCCGACTATACCTATAACAATGGTTGCTATCCTTCCTGCCCTGAGCATATCCTTATCGGTGGCTTTAGGGTTGAATATGCCTGCATAAAAATCCTTGGCAATATTTGCCGAGGCTGAATTGAGGACTGAATCGGAGGTGGAGAAAAGCGCGGCCAGGATACCGCCAAGAATAAATATGGCAAAAACAGGATTAAGCTTATTGACAACAAACCATGGAACAGCCATCTGTCCCCTTGCTATTTCCGGGTTTATTGTGCGAATGGCCATTCCCGTTATTGAAGCATAGGCTACTATAATGACAATGGAAATTATAGTTCCGTAAATACCCCATTTCGCGACCTTTTCGTTCTTTGAGGCGGAAAATCTCTGATAGGCCGTCTGCATGGTCATCATTCCAGGTGTAACTGCAATGAACCAGCCAAGGCCTGCTTTCATTCCAGGCCAGATATCATGATTCACGACCGGATTTGAAGCAAGGATATTCGAAAAACCGCCAGCCATGATCAGGGTTGCAGGAATCAGGATAATTACTCCAAGCCAGAGTATTACGAAATTGAACATATCCACCTTTATTACTGACTGAAGACCACCAACGGAACAATAACCAAGGACAAGAAGACCGCCTATAAGGGCTCCCATTTTTACAGGCAATCCAGTGAGCTGATTCACTATGGTACCTGTGGCAACAGCATTCCCCGCCCAGGCTCCAACAAGCATCCACATGGCAAGAAGAGCAGCTATACCTCTTAAGAACTTGTCTTCTCCGAGGGAATGACAGATCCAGTCAGGTATTGTATAAAATCCGTTCTTCTGAAAAAAGGAAGCTACCGTAAAAACCAGGATAGCCAGACCAATGATACATACTATTCCGTACCAGGCGACACCGAATCCAAAGGTATATCCAAAACCGGCCCAGCCTATCATGCATCCTCCTCCTATACTGGTGGCGGCCTGGGTCGCAATTATGGGGAAGAAACCCTGGCTTCCCCCACCGAGGAAAAAGGATTTACTGGATTTAACATTGAGCCCTGACCAGAAACCTATTCCCACTATCAGTCCCATAAATGCAAGAGCTCCCACTATTACCGGAATATTCAAGTTGACACCTCCTTTTAAACTATGTTCCATTCCTGCTCTCTTATCAAGGTTCAAACACCTACAAAATCTATTATTTCTCCTTTTGTCATACCTTCCAGACCCATTTGCTGCAGGGTCCTGCCCTGTTGCAGATAATCAACACCATTGATAACAGAGCCAAGACGTACAAAACTTTCTATCAGGGGACACTCTATTTCCAGGACCCTGCCAAGACTCATAACCGGAACCATAAGAAAGGGGATATCCTCCGATACATACCTGTTATTCAGAGATGAAGGTGCATCATGACCGAAATTATTATGGGTAGCAGAGGTAGATGCAAATTCCCTTATAGAACTGACATTAAGTCTGTACCACCTGTTAATAAGTTCTACAAATGGAGGTATTTTCAGTCCAAGGGCTTTACCTACGGCGACCCTTTCCCTGTCTATGGCTTCTTCTACCCTGCAGACCGATTCTGACATGCCTTCCCTGTAAAAACAGAAATTTCCCCCAGTACTCTCTATCCAGCCAGTGTTCAGTGCTGCCGTGGTTGGATGGACTATCATGTTCCCGTTCGAAAGAGCAGCCTCAAGTACATTTTCTGCAAAAAAGAAGTTAAAAGGAAAGTATTTGTGGATCCAGGATTTTACGGAATTGTTACACCCGCCTGGAAAACAACCGACCGGGAATGTTTCTTTAAGACCGCCCACATAGATCTTCCCGGGATCCGTTATTCGACAGGCAAAGGGGATAGTGGCCCCTTCAGCAAAGAAAAGCTGTTTTCCAGCCTCCTTCGCTATTCTGGCAAAACACAGGGACGCAAAATTCCCTGGAAGAACAAAAACTACCTGTCCATCTCTGAGATAAGGAAGGGCAAGGCGGAACATGTTTTCCTGGGCATAGGAAGGAACGATCATAATGATCATCTGAGAATCTGAAAGGGCTTCCTCAATTTCAACTGTAACCAGAGGTATCCTTGCAAAGTTCTGCATTATGGGTCCTTCGAACTGAACTCCGCCGTTTTCTCTTATTCCATCAAGATTTGACTCAAAATCAGGGTGTTCAAAAAGAGCTACATCCAGACCCTGAGTCGAAAGAAATGCACTTACAGCCTGACCTCCATTTCCCGCACCAATTACGGTAACTTTATCCAAAAATATCACTCCTCCCCCCGTAATTTAAGTATATTTTTAAGTATACTTCAAAATATACTTAAAAATATAGGCACAGTAACCGGATTTGTCAACTCAAAGAACAACAAGAGGGTATTATCGGGTTTTAAAGGAGAGGATTTCGGTAAATCTGACATGGGGCAACTGAATATTAATCTCCCGGATGGTAACAACTTAAAGAAGAAGGCTACTCGCTGATATAACCCAGGTCTTCTTTTTTATTGAAAAATGCGTGGAGAAAAAGTGCAATTGCAACAGACATGGTCACTGAAGCTACAAAAAGATAAAGAAAGCGGATCTCTGGATGGTGGAAAACAAATCTTACCAGACGCTGGAAGGGTGGTGCCATGAACTGGCCTACATAGATCATGGCGCTCAGAACTGCAGTTGCCCGTACAGACTGGTCTGGAGTAATTCCCTGGGTAACCTTAAGAAAGAAAAGGGGATAGACAGATCTGTTGGCAAAACCTATACATAATGCCCCGGCAAAGACCATTCCTATTACATCCGAAAGGTAAAGAGACAGAAAACCAGTACTGGTAACTGCAAGCATGGCCGCAAGAAAGAATTTCCCTGTAAATTTCCTGGTCCATGGGAGAACGAAACCGGATGTAAATCCTCCAAGGGAAGCAAAAGATATGGCTGTTCCTGCCATTCTTGCATCCCCAAAGGCATTATCTCTCAGGAAAAGGGCCATGGTAGGAGTGAGAATAAAGAACATCATACAGAAAAGAAACATTACGAAGGCGACCAGGTAAACACGACGGGGAAGGGGTTCAACAGCAGATGAATGCTGTTCATTTTTTTTGCTCTGCACCTGGGGCAGATATCTTGCATTAAGAAGGAGCACAGGAATTCCCAAGGCATAGATCAGGAATGGAAGTTTCCATGACAGGATGGCCAACTGACCGGATATTGTCAATGCTATCATTCCCCCCAGCATATTGAAGGAACTTGAAAGGCCCATCATTCTGGTCTTTTCTTCTCCTTCGAAAAAATCAGCGATGAGGGCTGTGGAAAAGGGAATGACCATACCAAGACCTATCCCCAGTACGATCCTGGATAGAAGGAGCATATAAATATTCTCTGCAAGCCCTCCTGATATTCCACCAAAGGCAAAGACAAGGAGACCGGCAAGAAGGACTCTCTTTTTGGGAAATCTTGCAGTAAGCCAGCTTGCAAAGAATAGAGAGGGAACAATAGCAAGGGCATGCATTACAGCGATCAGCTGTATCATGAACCTCTCGGCAGATGGGAAATAATCTGCTATTTCTCCAAGGGCAGGCGATATTGCAGATGTGGATATCACTGTGAGGAGCGATAGTGAAAGAATAGTGGGTTTAAGCATTTTTGTCATTATATATTCCTATTCTCCGGGCAGAGCATTCTGTATAACACCCGAGAAAAACACAAGAACCCTATTTTAGCAGAAAAAAGGTTATCCCGTTTTATCATTCAGGAAGAATAAATTACTGATCGATAATGGTTTAAGGATTACAGTTGAATGTTTATACTGCTACAATAGGTTCCATCAAATTATTATTTCCACCCACTGGAGGTCAACCATGGACGAATATTACAATGAGATAATTGAAGCTGTAGCTGAAATGGCAAATCATAATGAGGCTGAATATCACCTCTGCAGCCAGGGAACCCTGGCTGCCCTCATGACAGGATTCGGTATTCACAATCCCGACGTTCTGCGGTCATCAACCGCCTTTGCCGGCGGTTGTGTAAGACACGGCAATATCTGCGGAGCCCTTGCCGGAGCTCTCATGTTCCTCGGTCTCCTCGCAGGTCGGGATGACCTGGAGATGAAGGACCAGGCTGTTCGGGGAATGGGTTACATGGACAAGCTCTTCAATAAGTTTGAAGAGAAATACGGAACAGTTATCTGTACGGAAATACACGAAAAACTCTACGGAAGGGTCTTCGACCTCACTGATGAAAAACAGCGGGATGAACTTCACGATATCATGGTCGACGCCGAAGAGGGCTGCCCGGACGTATGCGGAGAAGCTGCCCGATTCGCAGCCGAAATAGCCATAGAGATCCTCGAGGCAGGCCACCCCTTCGCAAACTCTATTGCAAGAATTTAAATAACTTTGATAACAAAGTAAGGTCTGCTCCTTGAAGGAACAGACCTTACTTTGCATTTCAAGCTAAAGGAAGACTCTTATGCGAACCTTTGTTTTATGAAATCAATGATAATACTGTCGACTTCCGTCATTCCTTCCACATTGATGGAAGCAGCGTTTGCCACGGTCTTCTCTATGGTATCGTCCACCACTCCCTGGGGTCCGTTCAGGCCATTGCCTCCCATCACGATCATGGCCGCATGGTAGGATTCAAGGGCTCCCGTCCCTACCTTCAGGGCACAGGTCTCCTTCGCTCCGTCACATACCATCCCCACCAGGTTGCCAAGCACCATCTCCACTGCCTTCTCTGCCTTTGCTATGTCTTTACTCAGAAGATAGACGATCCCCGATGCCGCTCCTGCCCCTGCAGCTACGCTGCATCCGCATACGGGGCTGAGCCTGCCCATCCTGCTCTTTATGAAGGATGTGGTGAGGTGGCTGAAGGCTATGGCTTTCGCTATCTCTTCCCTGCTCTTGCCATAATGATCTCCTGCTACGTATACGGGAAGGATGGCGGTGATCCCGTGGTTGCCGCTTCCGGCACTGCTCATAACGGGATAGGGTGCTCCGTCCATTCGTGCGTCGGAGGCTGCCGCCGCCACTGCCTTGATCCTGCTGCTCAGGTCATCGGAGTCGTAATGCTCACCTGCCAGTTTCTTTATGGTGGATCCGAGGTTGATGCCTACGTTGTGAGTGAATCCGTATTCGGCTATGGTGAGGTTCATGTCCACTCCGTTCATGACGTAGTCCACGTCCTCTGCGTCCATGTCCTCAGCCATACTGACCAGCTCCGAGTAGTTCATCCTTTCCACCTGCTCGGGGATGGATAGGGTCTTACTGCCGTTCTTGTCCTCTGTCCCTTTTTCTGTTTCAAATATGACCCTGTCGTTGAGGGTAACCTTCGTTATATTGGTGTGGGTGCTCTCTATGACCGTCACTGCTGTGTCATTTTCACTGCTCACCCTGGATTCCACATATACTCCGTGGCGGTCAAGGTCGGGGATTATGACCACCTTCCCTGAATCCACCATGGCCTGGGACTTTTTCACAGTATCAGCATCGCAGTCCTTGAGAACTTCAAGGCCGTATTCCGACTTTCCCTGAAGGGCTGCCATGGCTGCTGCTATGTCGTTGCCCTTGAGGCCTCCTGTACCTGGAATACCTACGTACATGCCGTTCTTGTATATGCTGTCGCTTACCACTACCTCGATCTCTTTAACGGGGGCTCCTCCAAGTTCCTCTACGGCCCTCGCTACGCCCAGTGCCACCGCACCGGGCTCAGTACATCCCAATGCAGGCTTCACTTCCGATCTCAAAAATTCCCTGATTGTAAACATTTGTCGTTCCCCCTAGGAAAGAAATGGCGTTGCAAATATTTTCAAGGCCGGAACAGTTATAAAAACTTTTCCCTTCTTTATATCAAATTCTCAGTTTTAAGTTTTCCAAAAGACCACTAATGATAATAGATATCAATATGTTTTAAGTCAACAAGAAAGGAAACAAAATGTAAATATTTTCTTCATTTGGAAAAATCAATTCTCAGAAAGGAACAACCCCGTAGATAGAGGGTTAAAGTTATAAGCTAGAGTTCTTCACCATAAATATTACTGTAAACTTTTTTCCCAGTTTCAGTAAGGGCAAGGCCTGCAGAGACGGTATCCCTGAAACAGAGGGGCATCTTACTGCCAATGTCAGCCAGGGCCCAGACCACTTCATCCATAGGAACCTGGCTCTTTATCCCCAGGAGAGCCATCTGGGCTGCTGCAAGAGATGCACTGCCTCCAATCGCATTCCGTTTTATACAGGGAACTTCCACCAGGCCTGCAATGGCATCGCAGGCGAGCCCCAGATAACTTTTGAGTCCTATTGCTGAAGCTTCAATTGCCTCCCGTGGAGTTCCTCCGAGAAGTTCTACCAGTGCACCAGAAGCCATCGCCACGGCCACACCTACCTCAACCTGACACCCTGCGACAGAAGCAGAAAGTGAGGTTTTTTTCGCTATCCTTGCACCAATACCTCCTGCTGTTACCAGGGCTCTTATGATATTTTCTTCCTCCAGGTTATGGGATTCTGCCATCGCAAGCAGCACCGCAGGAAGAACTCCACACGCACCACCTGTAGGGGCTGCCGCAACTACCCCCATGGAAGCATTGACCTCATTCACGGCAAGAGCATAAGCAAGGGTTTTCGAAAAAGCAGGATCTCTGAGAACCTGTTTGCTGCCTTTTCTGTCTGATATAAGGGATGCATCTTTCCCTGATAATCCGCCAAGAGTAGACACATTCCCTTTTACACCTCTATTTATCGCTTTTTTCATTACATTCAGGATCTCTGATACCTTGGCCAGAATGTCTTCTTCCAGAGCCCCGGCAGCCCTGGATTCCTGGTTAAGGATTATTTCCGAAAGACTGATCCCCTTGTTTTCAGCTTCTTCAAGAAGCTCGGAAAAACTTTCGAGACCGCAGATAACGGGAATATCTTCGATTCCGGTAAAATCTTCATTTTCCCGTTCAACAGGATAAAAGCTCCCTCTATCTGATGAATGTGATTCCGCAACTTCCTGAACCTGAATAGCCCCTCCTCCGATGGATATTGCTCTTAGCCGAAGGGATCTTCCTGAAGTTGAAGTCAATTCAATATCGGCTGTATTGGGATGAAGGGATTCATCAAAGGAGTGGGAAAGGATAACCCTGATATTGGAATTTGAAGCGTACTCGAAGGATCCGATTATTCTATGATCAGTTGGTCCAAAACCGAGGCAGCCGGCAAGGATAGCCACATGTGTCTTATGACCCTGACATGTTCTGGCGTAGGAATTATACAGAACAATCCTGATCTGGACCGGTTCTTCTTTTAGGAGTGTTCTGGCCTTTATTCCCATTCTGTAGGCCCCTCCGGTATGGGAACTGGAAGGGCCTATCATGACAGGCCCTATTATCTCGAAAATACTGGAAATGCTCATTGGAATAATGGTCCCTTTTTTCAGCAGACTCCACAAAACTTCATGGACGCAAGAAGATATGTCCTGAAACCATCCTCAAGTTCTTTGAAAGTTATATATTCCTCCGGTCCGTGGGCCCTGACTAGGTCTCCAGGACCATAGACTACTGTGGGCATATTTCCGTAATGTCTGAAAAGAGCGGCATCGGTCCAGCCATGCTTGGTGGAGAGTTCTGCCGGCTTTCCGTGAACTTCGGAGAGTGCATATTTTATGGCATCTACGATGGGTTCGTCGGGGGAAGTTTCAAGGGCCACATGTTCATATTTGTTCATAATTCCTATATCGAGAAGACGGAGTTCGGCTTTGAATGTGGGATCTTCCGCAGATAGTTCATCAATTACATCCTGGTATTCCTTCATAAGACTGGTTACCGATTCCCAGGGCAGGTATCGCCGATCAAGCTGGAGGGTACAACTTCCTGCTACTGTACTCGGTTGAAGACCTCCCTCAATTTTACCGAAGTTCATTACTGAGGGGCCCATATGGGGATGGTAACGCTCTTTGAGCATGGGTACTATCTTTTCCTGGACCCTTGTAATAAATCTGGTGGCTTGCAGGATGGCATTGACTCCTTCTTCCGGAACTCCGCCATGTGCAGTTTTTCCGAAGAATTCCACTTCGATCCATTCCAGGCCACGGTGTCCTATGGAATACTGGATACCTGACGGTTCTCCGATTATTACGCCATCTGTTCTGAATCCTGATTCGATAAGGGACTCGGCTCCATCGCTGTTGGTCTCTTCAGCAAGAACACCTGCAAAATAGAGGTCCCCTGCAAGCTCTATTCCTGACCTTTTGAATGCAGCCAATGTCAGGAGCATACATGCATCTGCACCTTTCATGTCTACCGTTCCACGGCCCCATACACGGTCCCCCTCGATCTTTCCTCCAAAGGGGTCAACCTTCATATTATAGGGCGGTACCGTATCGAGATGTCCGGCAAGGGAAAGGCTGCTGCCTCCGCCAGTCCCCTTGAGACAGGCGATTATATTGTACCTTTCTCCTTCGACATGATCGAGTTCATAGGGTATATTTTCCGAATCAAGGAATGCAACCACAGCCTTTACCATTTCGACTTCCTTGTCCGGCACATCCCAGTGGCTGGGGATCCTGATAAAACGGCTTGTCAACTCTGCAAGTTCTTCTGTAGAGACATGGGAAAGAAGTTTCTGGAGCCTGGTATCCATAATGAATTCGCACCTCCTGAGATATTCTGTAGAATACCAGTATATCCTGCATCTGCAGAATTATAAATGCATCCCGCTAAACAGGAGTCCCTCTATATGGATCCTATCTATACTGCATAACCCTTCAGATCATGGAATAAAATATTTTCAGGAAAGCACAGAAATACATGAAACTTCTTTTGCAGAATTACTCTCCTTCCAGTACGGGGCCCCTTCCGATGACCATCTTTCCCTTGTAATACCTGGCAGTAGTTGGTCCGGCATCTTCCTCCAGCC
Source organism: Synergistales bacterium (assembly GCA_963666205.1). GTDB lineage: Bacteria > Synergistota > Synergistia > Synergistales > JAFGMB01 > JAENYO01. Next base: position 1,801,491 of record OY762654.1, on the reverse strand, counting down.
ATTTTTCAGGACCCATTTTTTTCATTCGGCAGGAATTATATACCTTAAGATTATGGGGAAGTCTTTCAGCCCGGTCTGAAGCCGGGTTGAGCTTTTCGCAGGGGAAGTCTGGACATTCAAAACAGAAGTCAACACCCTTTTCCCTTGAGCAGGTAAGGGTGGAACAGTCGGCAGGACATATGGCCGCCCGCTTATCCGAGCGGCAGCCATGGCAGATCATTTCATCGGGGTCCTTCCCCATCATGGCGGCAACTCTGTTTTTCAGATCTTCAGTTATGTTTTTTTCGTGCATGGGGCAGTTGATACAATCGATCCCGCAGGCTGCAACAGCAGAGAGGAGTTCAGTTTTTTTCATTACAATTCCTCCTTGACTAATTTCGGTTAATTCTCAATAGAAGAGTATCAGTCTGACCTACTAAACCTATTATAACATCCCTTAGTGAAATATTTCTCATTTTTATTTTCATGATTTTTTACACTTTATGTTATAGTGTCATCTATCCTCTACAGAAAACAAATAAGGTATCAGAAATAGAGATGTACTGATGTTAAGGGTTATGTTTCACGAGATATTTCAATGAATTTTCTACCGTATATTTCAGGGAGGGAGAAAAATGCTTTACAGAAAAATGCCAAAGAACGGTGATGAGCTTTCTATTCTGGGTTTCGGATGTATGAGACTTGCCCAGAAGGATGGCTCCATCGATGAAGAACGGGCAACCCGGCATATCCAATCAGCGATAGATAGGGGAATCAACTATATTGATACAGCTTATCCATACCACAATGGAGATGGCGAACCCTTCGTAGGAAAGGCTCTTAAAGACGGTTACAGGGAGAAGGTAAAGCTTGCCACCAAGCTGCCCTGCTGGCTTATGAAAGAACCGGATGATATTGAGAGAATGCTTGACCTTCAGCTCGAAAGACTTCAGACAGAATGGATAGATTATTACCTGCTTCATGCCCTTTCAAGACAAAGCTGGGAAAACATAAGGGATCTGGGAGTACTGGATTTTCTTGTTGAAGCTAAAAAAAATGGAAAGGTAAGAAATGCAGGGTTCTCCTTTCATGATGACCTGGGAACATTCAAAGAAATAGTTGATTCCTTTGACTGGGACTTCTGCCAGATCCAGTATAACTACCTGGATAAAGATTTCCAGGCTGGAACGGAAGGACTCAGATATGCTGCTTCAAAGGGACTTGGAGTTATCATAATGGAACCTCTCCGGGGTGGGAGTCTGACCAGGATCGTGCCTCCTTCAGTAGCGGAAATATGGGATGAATCAGAGATAAAGAGAACACCGGCAGAGTGGGGACTCAGATGGCTCTGGAACCATCCAGAGGTGAAAGTTGTCCTGTCAGGCATGAATGAAGAAGAACATATCGAGGAAAACATCAGGATAGCCAGCGAGGCTAAACCTGAATCCATGACAGAAACAGAACTTGACATGGTCAAGAGGGCTGGAGATGAATACCGCCGCCTTACAAAAGTGGGCTGCACTGGATGCCGTTACTGCATGCCCTGTCCGGCAGGAGTGGATATTCCCACCTGTTTTGAGTTCTATAACCGCTATCATCTTCTCGGGCAGGAAGACCCAAAACGTCAGTATTATTTCTGGCTCGGCGGAATAATGGGCAAAAAAGCCCACGCCTCTCTATGTGTAAACTGCGGAAAATGTATGGAGGTATGCCCCCAGCACCTCCAGATACCATCTCTTCTCAAGGACGTTGCCGCAGACCTGGAAAACACTGACCTCTGGAGAAAATAGGAATACGAACAACGAGCCTTCCCTTCTGCTACCCGGGGGAAAGCTCGTTTTACAATTACTTAAGGGTTGTTATCCCTTATAAACCGGTAGAGTTGAACCTCCATAGGGCATAAGCAGAGTTTCAGCATCACTTCCCAGAAGGCGATAAGCCTCTTTCTGGGCTTCCGCTACATCAGAAAAGGGTTTAAGGAATATAGACCTGACGAGGTCGGCATCGAGATCGGAAACAAGAAAAATTCCGGCCTTTTTCAGGGTCATGGCAATGGCAGCAGCCTTATGACCTCCCAGTTCAAAGTTCTTCTGAATATCTTCAATTATCTGGTCCGGTGAATCTGCTCCCCTTATCCATTTCTCGAAAACAGCAGAACCGAATCCTTCACCACAGGAAGCAACCCAGATGATAACCCCACCTTCCCTCACCGCATGGCGGGCATTGTCAAGAGCCTTCTGAGCCTGGTACATATTGATATCCTTGGGAAAACCTCCAGGCGACACAATAACGATATCCGCCGCTTTCTCTATTCTGATCTTGTAGAGGCTATCGAGGAAATGACAGCCTTCACGATGAGCATCAATGTAATGACCTGCAACAGCTTTAAGGATCTTCTTGTGAGGATCAAGAACCACATTAAGAATGAAATCGATGGATATGAGATCACTCACCTCATCTATGTCACACCTCAGCGGGTTAGTATCGAGGGTTCCCGTTACAGCATCAGCCCGGACCATCATCCGATGGTTGGCCTGTATGGCCTCTTTGGTACAGACTCCTGGCAGGATAGCCTTGGCTCCTCCACTGTAACCGGCAAAGTAGTGGTATTCAATGTTGCCGACACATATTCTTCTGTCCGCTTCGACAACCGGCCTGAACACATCCACCGGGGTTCCCCTCTTTGTCACTCCCACGCTCACGCAATCATCCACATCCAGATCTACACAGGAATATCTGCTGTAAATATTTTCACCCACGAGTTTTTTCATTTCTTCTTTGGAATGTTTCCGGTGGCTGCCAAGGGCAAAGACGATGGTTATGTCATTATCCCTTGCTCCGGCACGACACAGTTCTTCCATGAGGGGAGGCAGAACCTTGTATGAGGGACATGGTCTGGTAATGTCGCTGGTAATTACGACGATCTTTTCTCCTGGTTTCACCATGGTTTCAAGTCGGGGAGAATTGACGGGGTTCAAAAGCGCCCTTTCTATTTCCTGCCTTTCAGAAAGGCCGGAACCCTCAATAGAGGCAGGTTCAAGCACTCCCATAAGCCTGCTCTCATCTACATTAACCAATACTGATCCCTTTCCGTAACCAAGTTCCACTTCCATGATGATACACCCCCAGGTTTATTGGGATACGCTAAATATCCATGTGATAAAATCTATTGTTATGCCATAACTTCACCTGTATCTCATTGCATTCATGCTTCAACAGGAACCATTATAAAGGTCCCGGGGATTTTGTTAACCCAGGACCTGGCAAGTCAATTCTAAAAGGCTCTTATTGCAGCAGTCTTCCTTTTCAGGATCTGTGATTACTCATAAGAACTGGAAAACCCCCTGGCCTTTTCTACTCCTTCGAGGATTCCATCCTTGACTGCTGCACGGAAGGCGTATCGGTCCAGAGTCAAAAGGGTTTCTGCTGAAATACCTCCTGGGGTACAGGCTTCCGAGAGGAGGTCGGCAAAGGTCTTTTCCGGCTCCTTTTCCCATATCTTAAGACAACCCAGGACTGTTTTATGTACTATCCTTATCGAATCTTTCCTGCTGAGTCCTGCAAGAACTCCCGCTTCAACAAGGGAATCCAGAAAAAGGAAGGTTGTGACGGGACTGCTGAGGGAGGTTACAATACTGATGGCATCCTCATTCATGGGAAAACTCTCTCCGAGGGAAGAAAGAAGCTCCAGGATCTCCTTTTTCTGCTCTTCCGTGACAAAAGGGTTAAGGGAGTAGGGAACTATGCCATAACCGGCCTTGCTGGGAGGGTTGGGAATAGCCCTTATGACCGCAATATTCCCCAGGTAACAGTAGGTCTTCATGGGTATTCCAGCAGCAATGGAAACTATAAGCTTATCTGAAAAATCCAGGCCATAGAGATCATCAAGGATTTTCTGGACAACTGGCGGATGGATACAGAAAAAAATATGTTTGCACTTCTGGAAAAGCTCCCTGTTATTCATTGCTCCGCTGAGTCCGAATTTTTCCTCCATAAAAAGGACTCTGTCCTTGTTTATATCGCTTATAGACAGCCTTGAAGGAACAACTGCTCCAGTTTCTATTATCCTTGAGATCAGCATCTCCGTTATATGCCCGGCACCAATAAAACCTATGCACTTGTCCATATCCACATCCCCCCTGGCCCTGAATTCTGCTTTTATATTTTAACGCAGCACTAGCACAAAGGACAAGGTTTCAGAAATATTCAGGTAGAAACTGTATATATTGTGCTAAAAAACTATCCAGTATTCACTTCCATCAGGTCTTCTCTGCATAAAACCGTGTTCAATAAGGTTTCTCCTGAGAATAGCGTAATCTTCAAAAATACCTTCGATAATAGCGTTCACTTGTTTTTCGGAATATTTTTCCCCTGTCTCAAAAAGAGTCACCACTCTTCTGAGCACAACTATCTGATCCTTCGCCTTTATGGGATAGCGATCAAGTTTTCCATCTTCCCTGAAATATTTTTTCAGAAGTTTTTTCTCTTCTTCCATGGTAATAGCATATCTCTCATCCACCATCCGGGCATTTCTGTGCATCTCAACAAGTTTTTCATTCTCTTTCTGCTTTTTTTCGGCGAGCTCCATCAGGGCAAGAAAAACCCGTGCCTGTTTTGTCTTTTCTCTCATTTTAAAGCGATGATTCCTGACCGTAGACTTTTCTATATCCATTTCCCTGGCAATTTCATTATCTCCCTTGCCTTCATGAAAAGCTTTAAGTATGGATTGCTGGATTTCTGAAAGACCAGTATACTTTCTATCCATCTCTACAAGGGATCTGAAAACTCCTCCATGTTCATCCGCAATATGACGGCAGATAGCCTTTTCCGCATCCAAAAGTTCTGTTCCATTGGGATAAATAACTCCCTGTTCAAAGGACTTACCACAGAGCAGGCAGAGGAAAACAGCATTTTCCTTACGGAAAACATACCCCCTGACCATATCTTCTATTTGGGCACTCCAGAAAACATCACCGGAATAATTCACAATATAACCTCCTTATGTTTGTTTATATGCAAACAATATAATATATTGTTTGTTATGTCAATATCTGTCAACATTAAAAAGGCGCCTCTATACAGAGGCGCCTTTCAAAAGGAGGAGAAAGAACAGGGAATCAGGATGGATAGGAAAACCAGATGTTACCGTGTGTATATATAACTCCATCATATTCGAACATGGAGACAGGTTCCAGGGGAATGCTCGTCTGATCTGATCCTGGCCGGTCAATATTGGAAGGCATACTGAACATGGATCTGGGAAAACTGGAATAGTCCAGGAAATTGCCGGCATCAAGGATCCTTGGATCACTGGCATAGTGGGCACATCCATCTTTCCCTCCGGGCCAGAGGGCCATTACCATGCCCTTTCCATCCCAGAAAGCAACAGGTCTTATAATAACGGGCCTGGAAATCTTATTCCCCTCGGCCAGATATCCCTTATATTCCCTGAAAAGACTATGTCCGCAATTATTATCACGACAGCCTTCGTCCGAGAGAAAAAGAACTTTAAGCATGTGGGCGAATCTCATGTAACATACGAGGGTGTTCGGGGCCGGGTTTTCCCTGATCAGATCTACAACGACTTTTCTGAGCAGGAGAGCAGGCCACGAAATCCCAACTGATGCTGCCTCTTTCATGAAACCTATGAAATCAACGGCTATCCAGGAACCCTTGAAGAAGGAGGGATAGACAAGACCAGGCATATTGCCCGTCTTTTCACGTTTTTCTCCTGCACCCATGAGGAAACTTTCAGGAAGGTTGTACATGCTGTTTTTGGCCAGATTATTCTGCATTGAAATCAACTCCATTAAACGGCCTGTTTTGATAAATACCGATATGCAGGATAATGTATTATGTATTCTTCAATAAGTCAAGAAAAAGTTTTACTATTTCAAATATTTTTCCTAAACTGTTACAAAGGGACGGTGAAACCCATGCTGGAAAGAATAAATGGAAATACTCCCATTGATGATCTGGTCTTGTGGAAAGAAACTGAAATCCTCGATTACGGAATAGATCTTTTCAACAAAGGGGAATTTTACCGTTGTCATGATGTTATGGAACACCTGTGGGGGTTCGGAGATTCCCAAATACGATCCTTTTACCAGGGATTGCTCCATTTAGCTGTTGCGATGTATCATCTCAGCAGAGATAATACAAGAGGTGCGAAGACCCTGCTTGATTCAGGAACAGGACTTCTTCAACAATACGGACCCTGTTTCAGACAGGTAGACATAGCCAGGCTTATCGAAGCAACAGAGAATATCAGGAAAGATCTTGAGAACAACAGTTACAGGAAAGGCGTTTTTCTGAGGATAGAGAAAAAAGAAAAAAGGAGATGAAAACTATGAAAAGGATCTGCTTGCTTCTTGGAAGTCCCCGAAAGGGCGGGAACAGTGAAACCATGGCCGAAGCTCTGGTATCAGAGTTCGATGGAGATGTTGAGATAGACAGGTTCCGCCTGGGAGACATGACCATCGATGGATGCCTTGACTGCCGGAAATGCTGGAGCGGAGGACGTCCCTGCATAATAGACGATGAGATGGATAATATCTATGAATCCCTCGCAGAAGCTGATACTGTTATCTTTGCTACACCCTTGTACTGGTACTCATGGAGCTCTCAGATAAAACCGGTTCTTGACAGACTGGTACCCTTCGTTTCTGATGAAGCTCTTTCGGCACTTAAAGGGAAAAAGGCCATTCTTGTTGCAAGTGCAGGAGATAGTCATGAGAGCTGCTTTGACGGACTTCTATTTTCTTTCAGGGAATCGTGCAAGCTCCTGGAAATGGAGATAACCGGAGAATTCTGCTACCCTGACCTGTACACTAAAAATGAAGCATCTGAAGATGAAGTACTCATCGCAGACCTTAAAGAAGCTGGGAAAAACATACTGTAAAGAACATGCAGGACGATAAAAGGGGACCGGATCTTTTCCGGCCCCCTTTTTATGACTTTTATGATCCCACATCCTCCCGGAAAACCTGGAGCATGGACAACTTTCAAACAAATACCATTGAATATCTAAGCCTTAGTTTTCATGTCTGAAGAAATTCCACCCTCATATGCTATCCAGAAAGATCCGTGATTTATTCTTCAACGCAGATCCTGCCTGCCTTAATCTGTCCTATTGTGAGGAATACGAGAAAGCCGGCCACCCCCAGAAGGATGATAAAGAAAAATATGGCTCCATACTGGTAATAGACCCTCTCCGTTTTCGAAAAAATAAGGGAAGAGGCAAGTCCCAGGGCTGCGAGGGGAAAGGAATAGGCCCACCATGACAGATAAAACCTGATCCCTGCAAAAAGTTTCAACTGGCTGATCACAAAGAGAAACATGAAAAGAGCAAGGGAATAGAGAGATTGGGCAAAGAGATCTATCCTTCCGGTAAGCTTGACATAGGAGATAAAAGCAACTGCAGGCGGAGCCATGAGAATGAAGAAGGTTGGGATAAGTTTTTCTGGAATGGGATGATGAAATATGATCCTGTTGAGCAATACAGCAAAAAGGAGTACCCAGAAAAATAAACCCACACTAAAGAAAAACCAGTTCAATTCAAGAGGGGCATGGATCACTCCCGCAACCGGAATTATCAGATTTCCAAGGATGGGTATGAACCAGGATGGATTGGCATGCTGAATTTCAAAATCCTGGCGCTGTACCCAGCTGGATAATGTGTAAAGGGTAATGATCAAATGTAAAACCGTCCCTGGTATCCAGAATGATTTCGAAAGGACGGGATATTCTCCAAGAAAAGCTACTGACAGAAGAAGAAGGCTCACCGAAAAAGTGGGAAGAAAGTGCATTTTTATGGGATGCAGAAGTTCTTCTGCCACAACACGGGGATAGGAAAAGACCTTTGTAAAATACAAACCACTGATGATTACGAAAAGGGCAAGGGAAAACAATAAAAGGAAACTCGAAAAAATGTGGGGAATGAGAATCAGATGTTCCATCTTTTCGACCATAAGAACAACTCCGGTGATCCCCATGGAAACCGCAAAAAAGGAAATGGGGAAATTCCTGATACGCTCCTTGTTCAAACTTCATCACACTCCTGTTTCTCTAAAGTTAACAACAAGGCGGAGCAGGTACATAGGCCTGCGCAACCTTGATTATTGGTCTGCTTACAGGATTCATGCTGACCGATTGGAGAAGTCCCCTATACATCATAAAAACTGTATTTAACGGACCCTACCTGATTCTCTCAAGTTCTTTAAGGGTTTCTTCGATAACTATCTTTTCCTTGTTGAAATGTTTTACCAGCCTTTCATGACACTTAATTCTTTCATTGGGATTTCCCAGCAACCTTACACATTCCGCCATTGATCTTTCCGCTTTTTCAAGATTAGACTGAATCTCCCGTGGAATCCGCTCACTATCATGTCTTATTGCCATTCTGGGACATACGTCATGACATATTCCACAGCGAATACACTGGTCCATATCCAGTTCTGCGGCACTATACCTGATGGAGATCGCTCCGACAGGACACTTATGTACGCATATTCCACAACCAACGCATTTTTCAGGGGATATCCAGGGCATAATAGACCTCTCTACTTTCTCAAACGGCTCATTCCCTGGCCAAAACCATATCCCGCTCCAGATCTACCAGCCAAGGCCGGATTTTCTGAATTCGGCCTTATAGCACCCTCAGGACAAACAGGCATACATGCCCCACATTTAATACATTTTTCCTGAGATACCAAGGCTTTTCCACCCTTCATGGATATGGCTCCCGAAGAACAGGACTCTATACACTTACCACAATTAACACAAAGATCATCTCTCACCCATGGCATTTCTAATCCTCCTGACCTGCTACAGGAAATCTATAACAGCGATATTGAATATTGATATTGATTATCAATAGCATTATATGCTCCTAAGGGGTATATAGCAAGTACTTTCCCCAAAAAAAAGACCCCACCGTAGTGGGGCCATGAAGATTATTTATATAATGGGAGATGATGGATTATTCTAAAAAACCATTTCCTTCATTTCGCCCTGGAGAACCTTTTTGACTGCATCTTCAACAGTCATATCCCTGGCCTCAAAGGCCTTTATGCCCGCAGCCTTGAGGGCTACACAGGCATTGGGGCCGAACATGGGACCCACCACAGATGTCACCTTTTTAGCTGAAAGCAGTTGAACAGCCCTGCCTCCAGCGCCATGAGCCACATCTGAAGTATCGTTAGGCATGGCCTCCAGCAGCTTGCCCTCATCGTCAAAAATGAGGAAGAAGGCCGCCCTTGCAAAACGGGAGGCTATCATGCTTGAAAGGGAATTACCATCGGATGATACTGCTATCATAATTACCTCAACTCCTTTTTAAGTATTTGTCAGATATCTAAACCTGTATGAGTTTTTATTGCCCTCCAGATCACGTTGATCTCCGGAGATAGTTCCTCCACCGGGATCCGGGCCTGTGAAACAGCATCTACAACTTCCCTGCGGAAGGGTATCATACCCAGAACAGGCCAATTGCTATCCTGGCATTTCCGGGAAATATTTTCGGCTTCATCGGGGGCAAGATCGTACTTGTTTATCACTACGGTCATGGGAACTCTCAACTGCCGACAGAGTTCTCCGACTCTTTTGAGATCGTGCCAGCCCGAAAGGGTCGGCTCCGTTACAACAACCGCCAGGTCAGCTCCTGTGAGGGTCGATATAGCCGGACAGGCAACTCCGGGAGGTCCATCAATCACTATCAGGGGAAGCCCCATATCCTCTGCGGTTTCAGCTGAAGATCTTCTGATGAGTGAAACAAGCATTCCAGAATTCTCTCCACCCGGATCAAGGAGAGCATGCCACATGGGACCATGCTCTGTCTCACCGTAAAAGTAATGCCCCTGTGTTATCTGCTCAAGGGAAATACATTTCGTGGGGCAAACATAAGTGCAGGCCGCACAGCCCTCACAGAAAGTGGTGTTAACAAAAGCCTTTCCATCCTGGAGTTCTATGGCGTTGAATCGGCAGGTTCGGGCACATTTTCCGCAGCCTATACATTTTCCCTGATCAACCTTTGCCTTTTCAAGACCGTGGAAAACAAAACGCTTCTTTTCTTCGGGCTTAAGAAGTATCCAGAGATCCGGCGCGTCAACGTCAGTATCTGCAAAAACGGCTTTTCCGGCTGCCTTTGCACAGAGAACCGAAGAAAGGGATGTCTTTCCCGTACCCCCCTTGCCGCTTACAATAACAACTTCACGAGGTCTCATTGAAGTGCCTCCTCTGCCCTGTTTAATACTTTTTTCATAGCCTCCCGCCAGTTTGCATCGACCCTGATTGGGGAAATACCACTGGCATAGGCTTTCGCGACCTGTCTTGAAAAGGGCAGACTGGCAATAACATCCACTCCGAACTTGTCACATAGAGGACCCAGATCCCCTCCGGAAAGATCTGCCCTGTTGACCACTACTCCTGCCGGTATGCCAAGATCCCTGACCACCGTAAGGGCAAGAGCAAGATCCGCCAGGCCAAAGGGAGTCGGTTCTGTCACTAAAACCACATAATCGGCCCGCCCCACCGCTGCCACCATGGGACAGGATGTGCCGGGAGAACAGTCTATCACATGGGTAGTGTCCCATTTTTCAGCTTCATTAAGAGTCTTCTCGATGATAGGTATGGCATTGTAGACACCTACATTAAGACGCCCTTCAAGTATCCTGATAGATCCTTCTTCCCCGTAATTCAATTCTCCAACTACTCTTTTCGTTTCAGTTATGGCAGAATATGGACAGACAATAGAACATGTACCGCAACCATTACAGAGAGAACTGTTAAGGATAGGATATTTGTCAGGAAAAATGGCCAGGGCTCCAAAACGGCAGGCCTCGGCACATTTACCACATTTTGTACATTTATCTTCATTTATTACGGGAAGAGGTACTGTAACATCAAGATGATGTCTCATTTCTGTTCCCATAAGAATAGCAAGGTTGGGTTCTTCCACATCCACATCAACGGCAACAGCCTGACCTGCCGTCAATGCAAGTGATGAGGCAACACACGTTTTTCCGGTACCTCCCTTGCCGCTTGCAACTGCTATTCGAAACATTTCCGAGATCACGTCCTCCGTTGATTTTCTTGTTCCATCTAAAATAATGGTTTATTGATATTGATTATTCTGTTCAGTTGGCAATTGGCATTCCCTGATTGTATCGGAGAAACAGACAAAATCAAGAGAGGAGAGAAAACTCCCCTCTCTTAAAGAAAGTTAACATGGGGTAAGAAGAAAAGATCAGGGTTAAGCCTTATCGAGATCATCCATTCTTTCCCGTATCCGCCTGACTTCAGATTCAAGATAGTCCAGCTGATCCTGAAGAAAGACCTTTTCATCCTGGGGTGCAGGCTGTACAGGCGCAGCATATGGAGGATAATAACCACTGTCTGCCATAGGCACTCTCCAGCCATACCCATATCCGCCTCCACGGCCCCAGGCTCTGCCTGCTCCACAGGGACCAAGGCCCCATCCTGTTCCGGGACCCATACCTCTTGGCCCTCTTCCGTTAAATCTCGGCATTTGTATCGCCTCCTTGAAGTTCATCTCTCCCTTTGGAAAGATGTATTGTCCTCTTATAGCAATACATGATCAGGATAAGTAAATTCAGAATGGCCAGAAGAAACCCGTTTCTCTGGAAACTCCAGTACAATACTTACAAAAATAGTGTCAGCAAAACCAGAGTCGGAAATACAGGATCATTACTCATGTATCGCATATCAGGAGATTCAATTAGTGATAATGATTATCATTAGCATTCTAGACCTGTATATGTTATATTGTCAAGGGTCAATGTAAAATTCATAAAGAGAACATAACCTTCTGGAGGAACAAGATGTTACCTGGAAAGCTGAGCGACCAATATAGGGAAGAACTGAAAAAAAGGGGCTTCCGCCTTACCAGTCAGCGGGAAATCATCATAAGGACCCTCATCGAAAACTCGGGAAAACATTGCAGCGTTAACGATCTCAGGGAATTGGCGCAGGCAGAGGACCCGACTATCGGGATCGCCACCATCTACCGTACTGTAAACCTTCTATCCAGGCTTGGGCTCCTGAACCTGGTTAATTTGGAGGAAGGGTTTTACCGTTTTGAACTTCCAGGTCAAAAGATGCACTTTCACGTATACTGCAGGATCTGCGGCAAGGTAATACACATGGAGGATGAAACAGGCAAAGAGGCTATGGTCAGGAAATGGGTTGAGGAAGAGGCATTTCACTTCCTCCCCCAGACACTGGAAATAGCGGCCGTCTGCGATGAATGCCATAGAAATTTCCCCGAAAATGACATCGCAGGACCTCCATGTTCAGGTTTCGGTCCTGGAAGAAAGGGCGGTCATGGCCGGGGTCCGGGAGGTAGAGGTCGATGGCGGTGATGACCCCATGAGATATGTTCCTCAGATACTGGAAGACCCTGCGAAGAACCCTTTTTTTGAAAAGACACTGATACAGGCAACTACAACTTCAGGGTCGAAATGAATGCCGCTCTTTGAAGAGATCTCCTCCAGGGCTTCATCAAAACTGTGGGCCGGACGATAGGGTCTATGGGAAACCATAGCTTCCACAACATCTGCCACGGCAAGGATCCTGGCCTCAAGCAGTATTTCCTGTCCCTTCAGACCATCCGGATAACCCGAACCGTCGAATCTCTCATGATGCTGGAGCACTATTTCTCCGATGATCTCAGGGAAAGCGAATTTATGTATGACCTCAGAACCCGAGCGGGGATGAGCCTTGAGAAGTTCGAATTCCGTTTTTCTCAGCTTTGATGGCTTACTGAGTATCTCAGCTGGTATATGGATCTTTCCTATATCGTGGACAAGGCTGGAAATTCTTACATTTTCCACCTGTTCTTCCTTAAGCTTCATTTCCTTTGCAATTGCCGTAGCGAGTATGGATACCCGTCTCTGATGTCCGGCTGAATAGGGATCTCTTATCTCCAGAAGAGACACTATGGAAGATGCGGCTCCATCCATCAATTCATCAAGCTTTCTGTAACTTGCCTCCAGTTTGATCTCCGTTTCCCTCTGGGCTGTGATATCGCTGAGGGAGCCGATAACACCAACTACGTTATTTCCGTCAAACTGGGGTCTTGACGAAACCAGCACGTGATGTACTTTACCTTCATTGCTGATCATGCGGAGCTCATACTTTTCCGGAATGCCAGCCCACCGGTCCTTCAGGCTTGCCTCCACAGCGTAACTGTCATCTTCGTGAACAAAGGAAGTAAAGGCGCATCCCTCCATCTCCGATGTTTCATATCCAAGCAATGCTTTTACAACAGGGCTTATAAAAGTGATATGTCCTTCCCTGTTGAGTGAATAAATTATTTCATTCAGGTTTTCCACGAGAGATCTGTATTTTTCCTCTGAAGCCCTGTGAGCCCTCTCTGCCCGATACCGCTCTGTGATATCGAGCCAGTTAACCAGGAAATGGTTCTCCCCTTCTTCTCCATTTATAAGAGAGCTATTTATGTAAACCCGGAAAGTCTCTCCCTTGCTGGATATAAACCGTTTCTCTCCTGCTGTACTATTACCTCTTAAGAGGGCTTCATGTTCCCGGAGGCAATCCTCCACGTCATCTTCAGGCCACCAGGGATAAGGGGCTCTCATGCCCCTGACTTCCTTTAAGGTATAGCCTGATACCCTGCCAAAGGAAGGATTTACATAGGTTATTGAACCTTGTGCATCAAGAACCATTATCGGGTTTGGAGAACTGTTGAGAAGACTGAGGTTGAACTGGAGGCTGGACTGATAGGAACGGAAAGTTTCATTTTTTTCAAAAGCCTGGCCAAGGATATGTGCATAGACCTTGAGAAGTCTTATGTCCTTCTTTTCCCAGGCCCAGGTGGAGATCACATTGTCGAAACCCACATAACCCCTGATCGAATTGGCACAATAAAAGGGAAGTACGAGGATGGATCTTATCCCCTGTTCCTGGAGGATAGTCTTCTCGGCAGATGCCTCCGGAGGAAGGCTGGATACATCCTGAATAACTATCTCTCCATCTTCTTCAAGTCTTTTCATCCACCATGGAAAGCTATTGAGAGGAAGGAACTGGAGATGATCTATCTGGGGCTCTATATCCTTGTAACACCATTCATGGGTATTGCTCATTGTTCCGGATTTCCTGTCAATTGTAAAAATATAGGCACGACTTGCGCAACTGAAAAGACCGAGCTGTTCAAGGGAAGTGTTGATCGCTTCATCCAGATATTGTGTCAGGACAAATCTTGTTGATATTTCCGAAAGGGTCTCCTCAAAATGAAGACGGCGGGAAAGTTCCCTCTCTGCTTCCTTTCTGTCGGAAATATCCCTGGAATTTACAATTATCCCTTCAAGGCCAGAACCGGATATAAGAGCCTTACCCCGGCTCTCAAATATCTTCCAGGCCCCGGAACTATCTCTGAAACGATGTTCAAGGACCTTTGGAATACCTGGATCTTTAGATACTTCAGCGAGGGCGGACATAGTCGCAGGGAAATCTTCAGGATGTATGTTGTCAAAAATATTGGCTCTTTGCAGTTCACCCTTTTCATAACCGAGGACATCCCTGACAGAAGGGCTGTGATAGGTCACTGTTCCATCGTGATCAAGGATGGTTATGATATCAAGAGAATTCTCAATGAGAATACGGAATTTTTCCTCGCTCCTGGAGAGTTCCTTTTCAAGTTTTTTACGGGAGGAAAGGTCGGTGATAAAAAAAAGGGCCTGTACCACATTACCATCTTTATCATGCACAGGATAGACCTTAAGATGCGCAGGAAAAAGTTCTCCCGATCGCTTTGCAAGGACTGTCTCTGAACTGTATCCCTCTTTAGTGGCCGATAGTTTGCCGAAAATAACAGGAAGGCGGCACACCCTGTCTGGAACCATAATGGACGAAAGGAGCTGACCCGCCATTTCAGACGGACCATAACCGAAAAGTCGTTCTGCTCCGCTGCTTGTTGACATTATAGAAGCTTCCTCTCCCTGAATATCGGTTATGAGGAAGGATATCAGACTGCTTAATCCCAGGGGTATATGCATCTCCCGACGGAGGCCGCTACCTTTCTCTTCAGAAGAGCAGGGCACCTTTTCACTTTCAAGGACGGGTTTTTCCACGGAGGGACTCCGTTCTGAGGAAATTCTGTTTCTTTCGTCTCCGGTCATAACAAACCCACCTTCAAAGAAAAAGGATGAAACCAACCTGATGGAAAACTCGATTAAGGCAGGATTATTTTACCACAGCTCATTCTTTCTCAAGCCTTTCATCAATGGATATTTCAAGATCCTCCCAGGATGGAACGCCCCTGGCCAGAAGTTTCCCATCCATGATCCATGTTGCTTCAGTAGCCCTTACGTTGAACCTTACAAGATCGAAAAACCAGAGGTAGCACCTTGGATCATATATGTTTATGCTCACCCTGGATCCATATTTTTCCCTTATTTTCCCCAGAATATTACCGACCAGCACACGGCTGTCCTTCATGGGAAAGGATTTCATCTCTTCCTCTCCATAGCAGAAATTACTTCAGCAAACGGAAGAGTAGGGTCTTTCCATGTATATTTTTATCTTGCGGGTTTTTTTCATTTTATCCATATCCCTTCAAACACTATGGTCCTGCAAATTATTACGCTTGGCCCCTTTTACAGATCACTCCCGAAACCTGTCTGTAAAAATGGGCTATCCCATTCAGGACAGCCCATTAAATGATTCTCTTTTAATTATCGAAGATCCTGTCCGGATTCCGTGGATCAAAGGAGGGTGTGTATATGGAAAGAAGTTTGACTGGAAAATGGAGGGAATGAGAGATATTTCTCGGGCAGAACAGTACATCTCCAGGTTTGAGTTGTTTTTCCTCTCCATCAATTACGGCTTTTCCCTCTCCTTCAAGTATCTGGATTATCTCATCATGTCTCACATGCCTATGAGAAGGGATCCCCTTCTTCAGTTCTACAACGTTTACAGCACACTCGTTCTCCTGACGAAGAAAAGAGATGGACACTCCACCCTCGGGGTTACTGCCATGGGTCGCCTTTTCAGCCATTTCCAGCAATGTTTCCCTTGTCCAGATAACATAGGTATTTTTTTCTGACACGAAAGATACACCTTCTTTATCAGCAGATTTAATTTTATTAAAAAACCATTTAAAAGCAGAAGAATATCTGTCCTGAGCATATTATTGAATTATTACTGAAGTTATAGTAGTATAACTTGTTTATCAGAAAAGTGTAAACTTACCTTCAATGATCTGTTTTTATTCTTATAGATAATTTTGTCGTCAAATGTCCCACAGATCAGGACCATACAGATTCAGGACTATATCGAATCATATAAGAACCGATGGTTGGAAACAGGGAGTATGGCTGTTTTTCAGAGAAAAAGACTGCAGCAATGAAGGTAAATAATGTTCTTGATTTTTTTGAATTATTAAAATATAGTATATATGATGTCACATATATTTCTATTCAATCCCACTAATAAGAAACCCTTAAGGATCCATAATATAAATAATTTTTTACATCTTTCCGAATGAAAGTGGCGTGCTCATATGGGTAATAAAATTACCAAAATAAAATTGTCTGACCAGATTTTTCATTCCATAAAACAGATGATAATCAGTCATAAATACATACCGGGAGAAACCCTTCAGATCGATCGCCTTGCGAATGAATTTGATGTCAGTACTACTCCGGTAAGGGAAGCCCTGCTCAAACTTGAAAGCCAGGGCCTTGTTGAGATTTCCCCAAATAAAAGTGCTATCGTAACTCAAGTTGATGAAAGCAGTGTAAGGGATCTATGGGGGTTGCGCATTCTCCTGGAAAGCAGTGCCGCCAGGTCTGTCGCCCATCTTTCCGAAAATTCCGATCTGGAAAAGCTGAAGACAGAATTTCTGAACCTCCTTAAAGATCCTGGTAACATGACCCTTTACATCAAAACAGAAAAACAGCTTGATGAATTGCTCTTTAAATATACCGAGAATAAACTCATAAAAGAAACCCTTGAAAACCTGAAGCAGAAATCCGAAAGGATTATGTATTTTACTACAGAAAAAGCAACCGGATATCTCAGGATTGAAGAAGTGATAGTAACTATAACAAAAGAACATCTTGAGATAATAGAGGCCTTTAAGAAACATGATCCTGATCTTGCTCAACAGAAAGTTGAGGAACACCTGTTAAAAGCCATGGAAAGAACTCTAGATGCGATCAGAAGATTTAAAAATAATCAGAATTAAGACCTCTTTTTAGAAATCTATCATGACATAAAGAAAAGACAATATTCGACGAAGTTCTAATTATCCACCCTTACAGTTATGTCCAGAAAGAAAAACTAACTCCAGAGTTTCTATTTATCCATTAATTCTGCAATCACATTCCCCAGTTCCCTGATTTTACAATTTTGGGAGGATAAGCCCAATTTTTCGAACACGGCTGTAAACTTCAAACCACTTCCTGTAAGAACACAAGCCACTTTTTCATTCCCTTTCCAATAACCCCTTTCCTTGAGTTTTGCCATTACTGCAATGGGGGTGGCTGAGGCTGGCTGTATAAAGATCCCTTCATGAGCCAGTTTCTTCTGGGCATCAAGAATTTCATTGTCTGATACTGATACACACATCCCCTTTACAGAAACCAGCATCCTCAACACTTCATTGCCACTGGGAGGAAATGGATTCTCTATGGCATGGGCAATAGTTTCAGGATGGTTTACCCTGTTAATCATACTTTCCCCTTTTTCCCAGGCAGAAGCAATGGGGGAACAACCTTCAGCCTGTGCACATATAATAATCGGGATATTATCTATCAGGCCACATTGCTTCAACTCTTTAAAACCTTTAGCTATTCCTCTTATATTGCCTCCTGCACTGGTTGGAACTATAACAAAATCAGGATTATCCCCTTTCATCTGTTCATATATTTCAAAAGCTATGGTCTTTGATCCTTCTACCCGGAAGGGCGAATCGGAGTTAATGAAATATATCCCCAAGTCCTTCCCGATTTTGAGACTCTCAAAATAAAGATTTCCATAATCTCCTTCAACCTTTATTACATCTGCTCCATATACTACGATGGGATTCAGTTTTTCCGGGGGAAGTTTATGATCAACAAGGATAAATGTTTTTAATCCCGCCCTCGAACCATATGCGGCTACAGAAGCTGCCATATTACCGGTTGAAACTGTTCCTATGGCTTTATATCCCAGAGAAAGAGCATGGTTCAATCCAGCAACAGTACCACGATCTTTAAAAGACCAGGTTGGATTCTGACTTTCATTTTTAAGATATACTTTTTTGACTCCGAACTCGTTTTCCAGTTTTTCTGATTCTACCAGTGGCGTAAATCCTTCTCTCATTGATATATTTTTACAGGTTTCGGAAAAGGGGAAAAAATCTGCAAATCTTTCCAATATTGTATTTCCCAAAAAAGAATCTTTGGCAATCTTTCCATGGCGGACATAATCTACCTCCATGGGTTCTCCACAATCTTCGCAGCGAAAGTGAAGCCTGGTTCCGGGAAAACTCTTTCCACATCCACAACATCTGTACATAAAGTCTTTCATAACAGGAACCTCCCTTGTTCACTTTTTAGAGGATCAATCCATCTGTATACAAGGACAGTGTGGCCTGTAGCAATCATCTGTTTCAGAACAATAAGCAATTCCTCAGTATCTTTGGGGGATAACACAGTACCTCCATTTCAACATCAGGCCCTTCATTAAACCCAATGCCCGTAACACCCGCAGGTGCTTGTTTGTTTTGTATCTTTAAAAAACCGGGAAAAAGGCATGCCTTCATTCCCGGTTTTTTAAATCACTTCTTTGCCTACAGGTTTTCAGTTATATAATTCCTATGTTTTAGCAGGATATCAGTGTTCGTTGACGAGACCCCTCTGAAGGGTTCCCACAGCCCTGCCGGGTTCTATCTCCACTCCGCATCTCATGCAGGCCCTCTCCACTGCTGCTATTGCAGAAACCAGGGTGTGCTTGTCTATATTGCCCATATGACCCATTCTGAAGGCTACTCCCTTGTACTTGCCAAGGCAGCCTGCCGACTCTACTCCCTCTTCCCCAAGTACCGATCGGAAACTGGCATCATCCACTTCAGCACCCCCAGGATACTTATATACAGAAAGGGTCGGAGCCCGGTATCCTTCCTCGGCTGCCACTTCAAAACCAAGACTTTCCATAGCTCCGTCAAACATCGCTGCCTGCCTTATGTGACGGGCATATCGCTCCTCTATTCCCTCTTCCCTGATTATGCGGATAGCTTCCTTAAAAGCCCATATCATGTTAATGGGAGGAGTTCCCCAGTATTTCCTGGGGTCATGCATTACAGGAAGCCATTTATCAAAATCTATATATGACTCGGGGATCTTTCCAAGGCTTTCCCTTCTGGCCATTGCCTTTCTGCTGGCCCATACTATCCCAAGTCCGGGGGCAACTCCGAAAGCTTTCTGGGAACATGTAAGAAGTATATCTATTCCCATGGGGTCTACCTTCTCTTCTATTCCTGCGGCTGCGGCTACCGCATCCACAATATAAATAGTTTCAGGATGTTTTTTCAGAACCTCTCCAATAGCTCCTATCGGCGCTACAACTCCAGTGGAAGTCTCCGCATGGGTTACCGTTACCGCATCATATTTCTTCTCTTCAAGTTTTGCCTCTACCATTTCAGGGGTCACGCTGCTTCCCCACTCGGCAGAAAGAACATCTACATCAAGGCCTTTCCTCTCGCACATATCTATAAAACGATCACCAAAAAATCCATTGGAACAGATCAGTATGCTGTCACCACGTTTGGTCGTATTGGCTATTGCCATTTCCATAGCTAACGTTCCCGACCCTGCCACCACAAACACTTCTCCATCGCATTTCCACAATTCTTTAAGATCTGCAAGAACCTCAGAAAAATCTTCCACAAAACCCGAATCTCCAAAGGCCACCGTTTCCCTGCCCATCTGATCCTGGATCGAACGAACCACCGGAGTCGGTCCCGGGATCATTACAAGTTTCCTGGTCTTTATCATTTCTTCCTGCCTCCTTTGTAGTGAAAAATCCTGTGAAAACTGACTATTCATCGATAAAACTTGTATGCTCTCTCAATTGCTGTTCAAAATGATTCTTTCAGGTTAACAATGTCTTCATTCGAGCTATGGCATTTTCAATGAGCTTTGTAGAATTGGCAAAAGAGAGTCTTACGTGGCCATCTGCGCATTCTCCAAAGGCTATGCCCGGTGTAACAGCCACTCCTGCTTCTGTAAGAAGTAAATTGGTAAACTCCATTGATGACATTCCAGTACCTGAAATATCCGGGAAAGAATAAAATGCTCCTTCAGGCGTCTCACAGGAAACTCCTGGCAGACTATTCAGACCATCAGTTATTATCCTTCTACGGGTATCATAAACAGAGACCATATCTTCAATTACTTCCTGGGGACCTTCAAGTGCAGCTACTCCAGCATATTGAGTAAAGGCTGCTGCACATGTTACAGAATGCTGCTGTACTTTCAAAAGTTCTTTCATAAGAGCTTTCTTTGCTGCTACATATCCCAGACGCCAACCTGTCATGGCATAGGCCTTGGAAAAACCATTGATAACGATGGTCCGCTCAAGCATTCCATCCACGGTCCCAAAACTTACCGGCTTATTACCGTCATAGGCTATCTTTTCATATATCTCATCCGAAAGAACAAAAAGATCGTGCTGCTCTGCTGCCGCTGCTACCACCTCTAACTCCTTCAGTGTCAGAATACGTCCTGTAGGATTATTAGGACTGTTGATAAGGATCATCCTGGAATTGGGTGTTATCTTTTCTGAAAGAACCTCTCTCCTTATGGTGAAGTTATCTCCCCTGTCAAGTGGTACATGTACTGGTGTTCCTCCCGCAAGACGAATTATGGCATCATATGAAACCCAGCTTGGATCAAAGATCAGGACCTCATCTCCATGATCGATCAATGCCATTATCGCTGCATATAACCCAAGCTTCGCACCTGGATTGACCATAATTTCATCCGGGGTGTAGGTTAAACCATTCTCTACATACAGCTTCCTGGAAACCGCTGTTCGGAGTTCCGGAATACCAAGACTGGAAACATAATGGGTCCTGCCATCTTTTATCGCTTTTATTCCCGCTTCAGTAACATGCTCCGGGGTATCAAAATCCGGTTCTCCTCCGCCAAGATTGATGATATCCCTGCCTTCCAGAGCCAGTTCTCTTGCTTTATCTGAAACTGCCACTGTAGCAGAAGGTCTTATTTCTTCCATTTTACGTGCAGATTCAATTGGCAAGGATGTTCACCACCTTATGCCCATGCAGAAGCATTAATTTCTTCAAGCAATCTATCGATTTCCTTCTTCTGAATATCGGAAACAGGCAGCAGGGGAGAACGTACAGGTCCTCCGTAATAGCCGATCCTGTCAAGGGCATATTTCAGACCGGGAATTCCAAACCCGCTTGTCACTGCAGCATTTAGATCTAAAAGCGCTAGCTGCATATCCCTGGCTTTTTCAATATTTCCCTCCTGAAATACCTTTTCAATTTCGACACAATAGTTCGGAACCACGTTAGCAACTGCCATTGTGGCACCTACTCCCCCCATCACAAGGGTGGTCAGAAGATAACTTCCGGAGCCTGCAAAAACCGAAAAATCCCTTGATGCACCGTTAATAACATTAGAGATCTGGACAATATTTCCTCCACTATCCTTCAATCCCACAATATTGGGATGTCTGGAAAGCCTGACCAGAAGTCTGGCAGACATATTGATCCCTGTGTTTCCTGGCATGTTGTAGATCATTACCGGTATCGGAGATGCATCGGCAATTTTTTTGAAGTGTGCCTCCAATACATCCTCTTTCAGACTCCCCTTGAAATAAGTAGGATTGACTACAAGAGCGGCATCAACCCCACATTCGGCAGCTTCTCTCGTCAGCTGGATAGTTTCTCTTGTGGATTCACAGCCTGTTCCGGCGATAACCATCTTTTCCTTTGAAATATTTTCTCTCACAAAGGATATCATCTGCACCTTTTCTTCATGGGTAAGAGAAACGAACTCCCCATTGGATCCCAGTACAACAACACCTGCAAGCCCTGTTTTTTCCCATTTCCCAAGATTTTCCTTAAACCTTCCGAAATCGATCTCCTCATTATCCTTAAATGGAGTCGGAACCGGTGCGAACATCCCTGCTATTTTCAATTCAGAACACTCCTTTATTGTTTTATTATATTTCCAGGATATGCATGGAACCCGCATTCCCTGTAATCCAGATATTGCCGAGATCAATTTCCAAAATACAAACCAAATTAACTCCGTGAAAAGACAGATTCATTAATCTGTCTTTTCTATCAGATATTAAGAGATGGAACAAGGGTATACGGATCAACATTGGAAACCTGAATAGGTGCTCCAGGCAAAAAACGATCTCCGAAACCTTTGAATCTATCCGGATCTCCCGTGGTATAAAATTCCCTTCGGGGAGAAGTCTCCCCTTCATTGACAAGTCCATATTCCAGCAGTATTTCCCTGACAGAAATTGCAGTTTCCATTGAAGGGTCAATAATAGAAACTTTTTTATCCAGATGTTTAATGAATAAAGGATTGATAATCGGGAAAATTGTACATCCAAGAAGAAGAGTATCGATATCCTTATCTTTCAATGGTTTCAAATGTCTCAACACAGCTTCTTCGGTTTCACTATCTTCGATCTTGCCAGATTCTATCAATGGTGTAAATTCTGGGCCTGGTTCAGAAAATACTTCCGCTTCAGGGAGAAGATCAGTAATCTCTTTCTGATAAAAACCGCTGTTAACAGTGTAGTTCGTTGCCAGAAGACCAATCCTCCCGTTTTTCGTAGCTCGAACGGCGGCCCTTGAACCAGGCTCAATGACACCGATCACAGGAATCGAAAAAGTCGACTGAAGAAGATCCAGGGATGCAGCTGTTGCAGTATTACAGGCAACAACTATCATTTTAGCCCTCCTCTTTAGAAGAAACCCGGAGATCTGGAGAGACAGGGTCTGCAGAATTTCTCTACTGTACTCTCCATAGGGAGATCGACCGTTATCTCCGAAATAAAGGATGTTTTCTCCCGGGAGAAGTCTCATTACCTCTTTTACTACAGTAAGGCCTCCAAGTCCGGAATCAAAAAAACCAATTGAACCATTCTCTGTCATGGAATAATTATTCCTCCCTATATAAAGGTCTATTTGTACAAAAAATCATGTGCAATGCAAAGACCTTGATCAGAGATTACATTTACCATAAATGCCATTTGAAAACTGGCCGATAAAAGAGTTTCTGCAAATTATCTCAAAAATCTGAAAGCTACTTTCAAATGCATCAATATTTGACATCGTATATCTGACATGATATATGTACTTAAGCTGTCAGTCAAATATTCTGACCAGGAAACTGCTCTGATTTATTACAGCTATATACCATTGATCCTTTTCTCACACTTCAAGGAGGAGATATGTTTGGCTGAAAAACCACTGATTCACGTCATTGAACCAGAAGGTCCTATGGAATGGTTCAGACCTCTCGAAGAATTGACCACCATCCGGTTTGTTTATCCCGATGACACTTTTTCCAAGACTGACCTCAGGGAGATCCTTGAGACAACCAATGGCATAATAATTACTTCAAGGTGCGGTGTTGACAAGGAAGATATGAAGTATGCCCGGAATCTTGGAATAATTGCAAAGTGTGGAGGCAAACCTTCAAATGTGGATATCAGGGAAGCAACAAAGAAAGGGATTGCAGTTTCGTATGTCCCCGGAGCTAATAACACAACTGTGGCCGAATACTGCATACTATTGATCCTTGCTTCTTTGAGGAAACTTCAGATCCATGCTGAGACAATACACAGAGACAAATGGAGAACGAGTGATACGCTTCTTGGCTTTGAACTAAGGAATAAAACGGTTGGCATTATAGGCTATGGTGCAGTAGGTAAAGAAGTGGCAAGAAAATTACAGGGGTTTGATTGCCAGGTTATTGTTTACGATCCCTATGTTGATATCAAAGAAAATGAATTCGGCAATATGACCTCAACGGGAGAACTTGCCTTCCTCTTAAGGGAATCAGATGTAATTTCAGTAAACTGTTCTCTCACGGAAGAAACTGAAAGTTTCATCTCAGACCCGGAATTTAACCTCATGAAGCCGAATTCGATAATAATAAATACTGCCAGAGGTCCAATTATAGAAGAGACTGCTTTGATAAAGGCCCTGAAAAAAGGAAGCATTGCTTCAGCTGCAATAGATGTATATTCCAAAGAACCCGTCAATTCAAGCCACCCCTTGGCCAAACAGAACAATATTATAATGACGCCCCATGTAGCCGCATGGACGGAAGAGGCTCTTTACAGAGAAGTCAGCGGGGCTGTACTATCTACAGTTTCTTACCTGAAAGGAGAGAAGATCCCCGGGCTCTTAAATCCTGAATTTTATAAATTTAATGTAACGTCATAAATAAGAAATGAGGCTTTTTCAATTTCCTTGACACCGTTACAAAAATTAAAAGGAGGGGACAAAATGTTAAGAAAAAACTGGATCAGGATTCTTCTTGTAACACTATGCATCATGTCCATAGCAGGTGGAGCATCTGCACGTACTCTTCAGTGGACCCTTGCTACAGGTGGAACAGCAGGAACATACTATCCACTTGGAGGGGCAATCGCCCAGATCATCAGCAATCATGTATCAGATGTAAATATCACCGCCCAGTCAACAGGTGCTTCTGTTGAAAATATGAACCTTATTGCAGCTGGAGATGTGGATCTTGCTCTTGTTCAGAATGATATCGCACACTACGCATATAACGGCACAGAATTTTTCAAGAAAAAGATCGAGAACGTAAGAGCCATTGCAAGACTTTACCCGGAGACTATCCACGTGGTAGCACCAGCTGAAAGTGAACTGATGACTATAAGGGACTTTAAGGACCACGATGTCTCAGTAGGTGCTCCGGGAAGCGGTAACGAGGCAAATGCCAGACAGATATTCAGCGCTTTTGGTCTCGAATACACAGATTTCAAACCTCATTTCCTTTCATATGCAGAAACCGCAGATCATTTTAAAGACAGAATGCTTGATGCGTTTATCTACACAACTGGTGCTCCCAACTCTTCCATCCAGGACATAAGCACTCTCCACAAGATCAAATTCATCAACATTTACGGAAAGATGAGAGAACAATTGATGGCTAAGTATCCCTTCTTCGCAGTTGAGGTAATGCCTGCGAATACATACAATGGACAGACAGAGCCAGTAGAAACGGTTGCAGTCCAGGCTATTATAGTTGCGAATGCTGATCTTTCCGAAGAGGCAGTTTACAACATCACCAAAGCCCTTTTTGAAAACCTTGACGAAGTAGGAGAAAGCCATCATAAGGGCAAATCCATTAAATTAGAAAAAGCCCTGGATGGAATTACCATCCCGATACACCCTGGTGCTGCGAAATACTATAAAGAAAAAGGGATAGTGAAATAAGCTAGATTCATAAATTGAAGAAATGGATGGAGTTTTCCGGGGACCAGGTTCTCAGAAAACTCCATCTTAAACTTGTTGCTTCAATATTAGTAAACCAGGAAAGAATGGTAATCCCTTGAAAAAGAATTCAAATGCTATCGCCATCATAATAGCTCTCTTAACCATAACTTTTTTAACTTTTCCTCTTCGAGTTCTCATCGTAAAAAATGAGGATGGAGAGATTGTATATCAACAGTTGATAAGTAATGGAGATCAGTTCACCATAAGATGTATTCATTCTGTCGAAAAAACACCGGTTGATGAAATCTACGAAATAATTGATGGTCAGATTACCTTGATCGAAACAGTTTACTCAGATTTTGGTGCAGGATTACCCTATTGTTCTTTTGAAAACCAGAAATTCATCCGGGAACCCGGAAAATTTCGAATAACAGGTTATACATTGAAAATTCCCAGGCTGGACATCAGGGTTGGGAGGTATGCAGACCATACTTTCCTTAGTGAGAAGAATATTTTCAAACTTGAGTCCTGGGAAAAACCGGGAAAACCCGTCAGCTTTTATATAGAAAAGACCTATCTTTTCAATGAATTGATTAAGCGCTGGAGGTGAAGCTATGAGTAATCAACAGACAACTCTGGATAACAATATTTCAGAAACAGCTTCTGATCACGAAATAAATGTGGAGGAAATACTACAAAAGTATGATAAGGAATCAACTTTCCGGATATTGGATGGGCTGTGGGGTAAGATCATTGTTTTCCTTTGCATAGCCTTTTCTGCATTCCAGCTTTATACTGCTGCATTTGGAGTTTTTCCTGCCCAGATACAAAGGGGGATACATCTGTCTTTCACCCTGTGTCTGGTATTCCTTCTTTATCCATTTTCTGCGAAAGCATCAAAGGACAGGCTTCCCTGGATCGATATTATCCTGGCTGGTCTCGGAAGCTGGGTGGGGTTATATATTGTAATAAATTATACAGAGATAGTTCTCAGGGCAGGTTTACCCACCTGGGGTGACCTGGTATTTGGAGCTTTGGCTATATTGCTTGTTCTCGAAGCATGTCGCCGGATCGTTGGCCTTCCAATTTCCATCGTAGCCGCAGTATTCCTCCTTTATGCAAAACTAGGCCCTTACATCCCTGGCATGCTAGGTCATCGAGGCTTTCCCCTCAAAAGGATCATCACTCACATGTATGTAACCACTGAAGGGATCCTTGGGTTACCCCTTGGAGTTTCTGCGACTTTTGTCTTTCTTTTCATTCTTTTTGGAGCTTTCTTACATAAAACAGGCCTCGGAAAGTTCTTTATTGACCTTGCCCTTTCAGCGACAGGGCACAGGGTCGGAGGTCCTGCAAAGGTAGCAGTTCTTGCCAGCGGACTTTTTGGAACAATATCGGGAAGCTCTGTGGCAAATACAGTTACTACAGGAGCTTTCACTATCCCCCTAATGAAAAGTATCGGTTATCCAGGACATTTTGCAGGTGCAGTAGAAGCAGCTGCCTCAACAGGAGGACAGCTTATGCCTCCAATAATGGGAGCCGCAGCTTTCATCATGGCCCAGTTCCTCGGGATTGCCTACATCAAGATAGCTGTAGCAGCTGTTCTTCCAGCAGTTCTGTATTATCTCGCAGTTGGAATAATGGTACATATGGAAGCCAAAAGACTTGGACTGAAGGGACTTCCCAAGGAAAATCTCCCGCAACTAGGCAAAGTCCTCAGGAAGGGCGGTCACCTTCTTATTCCTATCTTTGTAATCGTCTATCTGCTTGTAAAAGGCTATACTCCCCTAAGGGCAGCCTTTGTTTCCATATTGGTCACTGTAGGTATTGCTATGTTCAAAGCCAGTACGAGACTCAGTTTTAAAGACATTCTTGACGCAATGGAGAGTGGCGCCCGTTCTGCCCTTGGTGTAGCTGCAGCC
The DNA here is from genome assembly GCA_963666205.1 of Synergistales bacterium. GTDB lineage: Bacteria > Synergistota > Synergistia > Synergistales > JAFGMB01 > JAENYO01. Next base: position 1,774,107 of record OY762654.1, on the reverse strand, counting down.
TGTGCCTGCGCGGGAATCATAATAGGAGTTGTCACCCTTACCGGAGTAGGCCTCAAACTTGCAAATGGAATAATAATCCTTTCCGGTGGCCACTTCTTCTTTACTCTGATATTTACAATGATCGCTTCTATTATTCTGGGAATGGGTCTTCCTACTACAGCTAAATATATCGTCCTCGCATCAATGGCCGCACCGGCAATACAGAAATTCGGTGTACCACCTCTTGCTGCTCATATGTTCATCCTGTATTACGGGATCATAGCAGACCTTACACCACCTGTAGCCCTGGCTGCATACGCCGGCGCCGGAATAGCAAATGCCAATGCAATGAAAACAGGTTTTACAGCCTTGAGATTAGCTATCGCGGGATTCACTATTCCTTTCGTTTTTGCGTATAACCCACAGTTACTTCTTATAAATACGACACCTCTGCATGTACTCTTCTATTCCATCACAGCCGTCATTGGAACCTGTTCCCTTGCCTTTGCCGGATCAGGCTACTGGCTAAGAAATCTGAAGATTTGGGAAAGACTGATCCTCTTCGTAGGAGCTCTAGCTCTTATATTCCCTGGTGTGTTATCAGATTCAATAGGATTTGGAATTCTGATTTTAATGTGGTTCATTCAGAAAATATCAGTTAAAAAGATTGACACTCCAGTTTGTGAATAAGATTTTGCTGCACACTACGTCATAGAGTTATACCCCGTAAGGGCTCATAGATTTTATGAGCCCTTACTATGTTCCGCATGGTTTTGAGATAAAATGACAGTATTGCTTTTATTAATTCTATTAGCATCCACCATTTTCTTCTTCTAACGACTATAAAAGTATGTGCCAGCTGGATATCTCGATTCATTGGTCTTTCACCAACACAACAGCACTTTTGAGAAAAACCGGGAATGAAGGCATGCCTTTTTCCCGGTTTTTTAAATCACTTCTTTGCCTACAGGTTTTCAGTTATATAATTCCTATGTTTTAGCAGGATATCAGTGTTCGTTGACGAGACCCCTCTGAAGGGTTCCCACAGCCCTGCCGGGTTCTATCTCCACTCCGCATCTCATGCAGGCCCTCTCCACTGCTGCTATTGCAGAAACCAGGGTGTGCTTGTCTATATTGCCCATATGACCCATTCTGAAGGCTACTCCCTTGTACTTGCCAAGGCAGCCTGCCGACTCTACTCCCTCTTCCCCAAGTACCGATCGGAAACTGGCATCATCCACTTCAGCACCCCCAGGATACTTATATACAGAAAGGGTCGGAGCCCGGTATCCTTCCTCGGCTGCCACTTCAAAACCAAGACTTTCCATAGCTCCGTCAAACATCGCTGCCTGCCTTATGTGACGGGCATATCGCTCCTCTATTCCCTCTTCCCTGATTATGCGGATAGCTTCCTTAAAAGCCCATATCATGTTAATGGGAGGAGTTCCCCAGTATTTCCTGGGGTCATGCATTACAGGAAGCCATTTATCAAAATCTATATATGACTCGGGGATCTTTCCAAGGCTTTCCCTTCTGGCCATTGCCTTTCTGCTGGCCCATACTATCCCAAGTCCGGGGGCAACTCCGAAAGCTTTCTGGGAACATGTAAGAAGTATATCTATTCCCATGGGGTCTACCTTCTCTTCTATTCCTGCGGCTGCGGCTACCGCATCCACAATATAAATAGTTTCAGGATGTTTTTTCAGAACCTCTCCAATAGCTCCTATCGGCGCTACAACTCCAGTGGAAGTCTCCGCATGGGTTACCGTTACCGCATCATATTTCTTCTCTTCAAGTTTTGCCTCTACCATTTCAGGGGTCACGCTGCTTCCCCACTCGGCAGAAAGAACATCTACATCAAGGCCTTTCCTCTCGCACATATCTATAAAACGATCACCAAAAAATCCATTGGAACAGATCAGTATGCTGTCACCACGTTTGGTCGTATTGGCTATTGCCATTTCCATAGCTAACGTTCCCGACCCTGCCACCACAAACACTTCTCCATCGCATTTCCACAATTCTTTAAGATCTGCAAGAACCTCAGAAAAATCTTCCACAAAACCCGAATCTCCAAAGGCCACCGTTTCCCTGCCCATCTGATCCTGGATCGAACGAACCACCGGAGTCGGTCCCGGGATCATTACAAGTTTCCTGGTCTTTATCATTTCTTCCTGCCTCCTTTGGCTAAAATAGTCAGTTATCTGACCGTATTTACATTGACTTCGAAGGAACTTGATATATCAGCATCCCAGAGTGAATAACAGATCATTTTCTAACTCTGGACATTTGACCCGCTATGCGGTACACTGACCCGTATATTGGGTACATTTAAAGTATAATCCACTCCTGTTCAAAAAGCAACATTACATTAGTGACCAGACATAAGGGATGTCATCTTGAAGAGAATATCTTTGGCAGTTCCTTATCTGAAAGAATCGTTGGGGAGGTAAAAAATGGAAAGAGATAAAAATATCCTTCAATCGGTAATAAAAGCTCTTCAGGTGGTTGAAGTTCTTGATGAAAATGGACCAATCGGGATCAGGGATATATCCAAAAAACTTGATATAGGTAAAAGTACAGCTCAAAGGCTGGTATACACTCTGAAAAACTTCGGATGGGTCGTGGAAGAGGAAAAAAGTCGTAAGTATATGCTTAGCTACAGGTTATTCTCCATCGGGAACAACGTGGCAAGAAGATCAAGTGATCGGGATATGATCCACAGAGAAATAGAATTGCTCGCAGAATCTACCGGCGAAAACGTAAATGTTGGAGTATTGTATCGGGATCAGGTCATTCTCATCGATCAGGTAGAATCTGATTTCCCCATAAAAGTTGACGCAAGAAAGATCGGAACCCCTGCTACTGCATATAATTCAGGCCTCGGAAAGGTCTTTATGGCTTATCAACCAGAGGACTTCATTATGGATCAATTCAGAGAATATCCTTTCCGGAAAACTGCCCGCAATACCATTATGAACCTTTCTGACCTACTGGCAGATCTAAAAAAAATAAGGGAACAGGGATATGCATGTGACAACGAAGAGTATGTGGACGGCATGATATGTTATGCGGTACCCATAAGAAACAAGCAGGGAGAAATACCCTATGCAGTCAGTATTTCTTACCTTAAGTACCGTTATACAGATAATACTGAAGGAGTACAAATGATCCTTAATGCTCTGATTGAAACAGGTAAAAGGCTGTCCAGCAGGCTGGGATATCAGCAGGATTGATCAAAGTAAGTCAACTTGTTCCAGGACGGATCGGGGATCCCACAGGACCAACCATTGTTGCGAGACTTTCTGAATCATCAGGATTTTCCGGATCATGGTGTGACACCCTGATCCGGAAAATCCTGATGAAATTTAACTATCCCTTGTAAACGTTGGCCTCTTCCTCGCCTTTCAGGACTCTCATGGCTCCTTCTGCAAGGGCCATCATTTCATCCTCTCCTGGATATACCTTGATATCGGCTATATAAGATACCCTTTCCCTTATCCTCTGCACAAGCATATCGCTGTAGGCCAAACCTCCAGTAAGAACAATGGCATCAACTTTACCTTTGAGAACTGCTGCGCGGGAACCGATCTCCTTGGCTACCTGAAGGGCCAGGGCTTCAAAGACCAGTTTCGCCTTTTCATTGCCCGACTCTATCATCTTCTGGACTTCCCTCAGGTCGTTCGTACCGAGATGGGCCACCAGGCCGCCATTACCTACCATTTTCTTCAGAAGCTCGGGCAGATCATATTTCCCGCTGTAGGCCAGCCTGACCAGCCCGCCTGCAGGCAGGGAACCGGCCCTCTCTGGAGAGAAGGGTCCTTCGCCGTCAAGAGCATTGTTAACATCTATGGTCTTTCCATTTTCATGTGCCCCAACGGAAATGCCGCCTCCCATATGGGCTACAATGATGTTCAGATCTTCATATTTTTTCCCCATTTCTCCAGCAGCCCTTCGTGCTACAGCTTTCTGGTTAAGGGCATGCCAGATGGATCTTCTGTCGATACCGGGCATACCGCTTAAACGAGCTTCAGGAATGAGTTCATCCACTACTACAGGATCAACAATGAAAGCCCTGTTGCAGCCGCCTTCTCTTGCCAGGCTAACAGCAAGACCCGCTCCCAGGTTGCTGGCATGGGCTCCATATTTACAGGAACCAAGATCATCTGTCATATCCGAATTCACTTCGTAGGTTCCTCCGGGAATAGGCCTCAGAAGACCTCCTCTTCCAACAACGGCATCAAGTTCAGAGAGGTCTGTTTTATTTGCTTCTACTACCTTACGGATCTCGTCAAGTCTGAAATCCTGCTGGGCCATTATTCCGTGGAATTCCTTCAGGACATCAACGTCATACCTCTGGGTATCGCTCCATATTTCCCTGTCATCCTCAAAAAAAGCAACCTTTGTGCTTGTAGAACCCGGGTTTATGGCAAGTATCTTCATGTACAATCCCCCTATAAATTACAAGATAGGGGCCGCTGCAGCAGGGCGGCCCCTTCTTTTTCACTAAACATGAAAAATATATATGCAACCCCTGGATCTGTTGAACAAACCCATAAGGGGAAATTCTGCCCTTAAAGGTTATTTCTTCTGGAAAGCGGAAAGAGCAACTGCAGCTGCAAGAGAAAGAAGCTTGGCTCTGGGAGAATCAGCCCTGCTTGTCAGAACAACAGGTGCTGCTGCTCCAAGTATAAGACCTGCTGTTTCGTTCTTTGAGAAATAGACAATAGCCTTGGCAAGCATGTTTCCTGCTTCGATATCGGGAACCGCGAGTACATCTGCCTTGCCGGCTACAGGAGAAACGATTCCCTTTGTTTTTGCAGACTCTTCACTGATAGCATTGTCCAGAGCAAAGGGACCATCCACAACACAGTTTTTGATCTGACCACGGCGGTTCATCTGTGTAAGGGCTGAAGCTTCAAGGGTACATGGCATATCAGGATTGACAACTTCTACGGCAGCGAGAACAGCAACCTTGGGCTCGGCCACACCTAAGGCTCTGGCAAAATTGACAGTATTCTGGATAATGTTGGCCTTCTGGCCAAGGTCGGGATACATGTTGAAGGCGGCATCGCAGATAAAGAAAATACGATCGTAACCCTCTACGGAATGGAAATAACAGTGTGATATGGTATTCTTGCCCATACGAAGGCCTACTTCCTTGTTGAGCATTCCGCGAAGGAAATCATTGGTGTGGATCTGTCCCTTCATATAGATATCGGCCTTGCCGGAAGATACCTTTTCAACTGCTACAAGACCCATTTTGGCCTCGCTTTTTTCATCAATGACTTCAAAGTTTGCAAGGTCTACCCCTGCTTCACTGGCTGCAGCAGCGATCTTGTCTGCATTACCTACAAGAATGGAGTTTGCTATACCGGATACTCTTGCCTCCTCGAGAGATGAAATGAGACCAGCATTCTCAGCCATTGCGACACTGATTGTTTTGGGACCCTGCTCTGCTCCGATCTTTTTAGCATATTCGAGAAGAGCTGACAGCGAACGAATCTGTTCCATACCTGAAAAACCTCCCTAAGATTATATAAAATTTCAAATTACTGATTTTTTTCACAAACCTTTCAAAGGTTACCCCATGAAATGGAAAAAGGCAAATACATTATACAGAATGGAAAAACCCATTCAATTTCAGATTTTCGATTGCCAATTTTGGATTGAAAACACAGAACAAGGATCCAAAATAGCATTTATTTTTGATTTGGATTTTGAATTTAATCCAAAATCGCAAATCTAAAATCTAAAATTATTTTGCCAGTGTCGCCCCAAGGGCTATGGAAGCAAGCTTGGTCTCCATGGAATCGAAGCGGCTTGTCATAACAATTGGCCGGCTTGCACCAAGGACCACTCCGGCTCCTCTGGCCTTGACCATGTAAAGGACCACCTTGGCCAGTATATTTCCGGCCTCTATATCAGGAACAAGGAGCAGATCAGCATTTCCGGCAACGGGAGAATCTATACCCTTGATCCTGGCCGATTCAAGACTCACTGCATTGTCAAGGGCAAAGGGACCGTCAACGGTACAACCCTTTATCTGTCCTCTCCTGTTCATCTGTGTAAGTGCTGCCGCATCAATTGTGCATGGCATGTCGGGATTGACAGCCTCGACTGCCGCAAGGGCTGCCACCCCGGGGTTCTCCACTCCAAGCTTATGGAAGCATTCAACGGAATTTTCTATTATGCCGGCCTTTGCGTTCAGATCGGGATACATATTCATCCCCGCATCTGCCAGACCGAAGACCCGGTAGTCAAGAAGGGGCACTTCGAAAAGGAGAAGGTGAGAAAGAAGGGAACCTGTTCTCATCCCCCATTCCTTGTTAAGCACGGCCTTCAGGAGAGCAGCTGTCTTCACAAGCCCCTTCATCAGGAGGTCGGCTTCTCCGGCTGAGACCATCTTTACTGCTCTTTCAGCTGCAATATAATCGTTTTTCTCTTCTACTATTTCAAGACCTGACAGATCATAGCCCTGTTCTTCAGCCATTCTCTTCATTCTTTCAGGATCCCCTACAAGAATACCGTTGACAAGTCCATCATGATGAGCCCTGCATACCGCACCCAGGGCATCCGTGCCGTGGGGACAGGCTACAGCGAGATTCATATGGCAGCCCTCTTTGCATTTTTCAAAAAGGAAATCCAGTTTTTTCAGGGACATAAGCTATTCCCCCTTATGGTAATCCCCATATTTCTGAGGGGCCTCTTCCCCCTTCAGTACTCGAAGACCGCCCATGGCAAGGGGCCTCATCTCATCCTCACCGGGATACCTGAGAACCGGGGCTATCCATTGAACCCTTTCCTGGATCATAGCCACAAGTTCATCATAGTATGCAACTCCTCCGGTTACAAGGATGGCATCAACCTTACCTGCAATCGAGGTAGCCTGGGCTCCTATCTCCTTGGCGATCTGGAAAGCCATGGCCCTCACCACTGCCTCAGCTTCCTTGTCACCACCATCTATCCTGTTCTTGACTTCTCTCATATCACTGGTCCCCAGATAGGCCATTACTCCGCCCCTTCCGACCAGTTCCTTAAGCATATCCTTCTGGTTGAATTCACCGGAATAACATTTTCTGGCGAGATCACCTGCAGGAAGACCGCCTGTTCTCTCCGGTGAAAAGGGACCGAAATCATTACCGCTGTTAAGGTCAACCATTTTACCCCTGGCATGGGCACATATACTGATGCCTCCTCCAAGATGGACCACTACAAAGTTCAATTCCTTCCAGTCCTTTTCAAGATCCCTGGCAGCCATTCTTACGGTAGCTTTTATATTAAGGGCATGGGAAAGTGCATGTTTGGGAAGTTCAGGAAGGCCAGTCAGCTTGGCCATGGGATCCATTTCATCCACCGCAACGGGGTCCACTATGAAGGCAGGGATCCCTCTGGGGCTGGCGATTGCATCGGCCAGGATACATCCCAGATTGGATGCATGGTCCCATGGTTTCCCCACTTTAGCCCTGGCGATAAGAGTATTATCCACTTCATATGTTCCGCCTGGAATGGGATCAAATACGCCTCCCCTTCCTACTACCGCATCAAGCGAATCCATTGAAACACCATGCTTGCCAACTGCTTCTTCAATGGTCTCAAGTCTGAAGGCATACTGATCTGCTACATGTTCAAATCTGGCCACCTCTTCAGGATCATGGCGTACCGTCTCTCTCCATATCTCTTCTTCATCCCTGAACCACGCGATCTTGGTACTTGTAGAACCAGGATTTATGGCTAATATCTCCCTGGCCATAAAATTCCCCCCTCCTTAAAACAAATTGTTTGAATTATATTAATATATTCTTAAAATATTATATTTCTTCTCTTTTGTGCTTACAGTATTATACATTATAGAATGTTTGTAACCGAGGTAAAATTTCTTAACCCTGCACAAAGGGGCAACTGCCCTGTTGCACATGTCAAAGAAGATGGAATTAATCTCAGCGGAGTTAAAGGCCAGGTCTCCTTTTATTTATCTCTGAGTTCAAAACCCTTCTCCCTGAAAAGGGACAGGCAGATCTTTGAAACCCGGGGGTCGTACAGTTTCCCGCTGAAACGTATGATATTCTCCAGGGCCATATCCAGGCCAAGAGCCGGCCTGTAAGGCCTGTCCGAGGACATGGCTTCCACCATATCTGCAACTGTGAGGATCCTGGCTTCTATAAGGATCTCATCGCCTTGCAGTCCCCTTGGATAGCCGGATCCGTCAAAATGTTCATGATGCTGCAGCACCATCTCCGCAACGGGCCATGGAAAGTCTACTTTTTCCAGTATTTCCCAACCATAATTACAATGATGCTTTACAAGTGCTTCTTCAATTGGTGTCAGCCTGTCGGGTTTACTGAGTATCTCGCTTGGTACATTGATCTTTCCTATGTCATGGACAAGGGCAGCGTAATAGAGTCCAGTGATACGATCCTCCTCAAGCTCAAGTTCGTTTGCTATGGCTACGGCCAGATGAGCCACCCGGCGCTGGTGCCCTGAAGTATAGGGATCCCGCACCTCCAGGATCTTTCCTACGGAATCTATGGTGCCTTCGAAGGTTCGTTTCAGGGACTCAAGGCTTTTCTGAAGCTTGTCTTCGGACTCTTTACGAAGAAAAGCTTCCCCCACAATATCCCTGTATGTCCTCAGGAGGTTAATATCCTGACTGTTCCATACCTGTTCTGGCCAGGGATCGTAAATTCCTATAAAGCCATTAAGCTTCTCCTCTCTATAGAAAGGGAGAGCTATAAGAGCAGAAGTATCAAGATCATTGGTAAGTAGAATCCTATCCTCTTCAGAAATAGCTTTGAAAGAATCCAGATCCTCAGCAATTATCTGACCAAATTCCTTCAGGTGGTCTATCATCCAGCGGAAATCCTGAACAGCTGAAGTCCACTTGTCCCTGGTAAGGATATTGTCATAATGGAAGGTCCATTCACTGATCGCATTAAACTGGGAATGATCGTTCTCAAAAAATACGATGTGTCCCCTTGCAGCATTTATTATTCCACACAGATTTTCCAGGCTTTCATTCAGCAGATTTTCCAGATTGCTCTCGAATATCATTCTTGACGAGATCTTTGAGATAAACTCTTCAAATTTCAGCCTTTTTTTAAGCTTTTCCTCAGCTCTTTTCCTCTCGCTGATATCTCTGTAAATTCCGTAAACCATCATTTCTCCATCAACTTCAAAGGGCATCCCGCAGATGGAAACGGGAAATTCTGTTCCATCGGATCTATGCCTCACCGTTTCAACCATAAATTCATGCCCTGCAAGTGAACGCCTGGAAAAACGGCTGGCCTCCTCCATCATTTCCGGATTTCCAGCTACGATACTGTTAATCCTGGCACCGATCATATCTTTCATGCGGTATTTGAATAGCCTGGCCATTTCCTTGTTAGCCCTGCGTATCCTGTCTTCACTGTCAATAAGGACTATCCCTTCCGGAGAATTTTCAAAAAGCTGCTCCATGAATTCCTTCTCCTTCAGAAGTTCCCTTTCTGCCTTTTTCCTACTGTGAACATTTGCGTAGAGATACCCTGCCATAAATAGAAGCACAAGGATAATAATAACGTTGATTATTATTATCTGGCGGTAACGCTCAAAAAAGTTTTCCGGCCTGTGAAAGATAATACTGTCACGGGGAAGATCCTTCGGATCTATTCCAAAACGTATAAGTTCATCATAGTTAAAGACATATTTTGAAGGCCCTTCCCATATAACAGGGATTTTCTCCACTGATTCTCCCTGAAGGAGCTTTAAAGCCATACTTGCGGCAATAGTCCCATGTTCATATCCGAAGTCGGCCTTCCCTCCGAGGGCCCCACATTCCTCTGTCATAAATCCCAGCATGGAATATACCGGAAGATCACAGGCTCCTTTTATGAGTTCCAGGAGGCTTAAGGGATTATAGAAAATTCCTTCACTGGATCTCCAGTAACCCAGAAGGAGTATCACCGTTTGCTCAGGAAGGCTTGAAAGTTTGTATTTGAGATCCGCTTCCTTCATCTGGGGGATCTCGATAATTGTCAAGTCTTCCGGTAGTTCGGAAATTTTTTTGAAAAAATTATTCCTGTTCTCAAGGGCCGTTCCCGTCGAATCATAGAGAAGGGCGATGTTCCTTGTTTCAGGCTGAATTTCGAGGGCCAGAAGAACCGTTTCAATGCTGGCCGGGGTCTGCATCAACCCGGTTCGGATCTCTATGGCCTGTCTTTGTACAAGGAAGGGGTCGTTCACCCCGCAGAAGACAACCGGCACTCCCGGGAAAAGGTTCGCTCCATAATACTGCATAAGTTTATATGCATTGTCATCGGTACAGATCACAAGATCCAGATCTATGGACATATACTTCTGTTTGTAGATCATGGCAAGATCAAAGAGGAAACCATGGGTATAGTAGCGTTTTGTATCCATATATTCCACGTAAAAATCTGTGGAAGGCCTCTCCTCTGTGATCGTCTTGACTATCCACTTGTTAAGACTGTCCGTCCATTGATAGCCCCTGTGATAGGAATGAATAAGAAGGACCTTTTTCCCGTCATCCCCTCTTGATGGCGTTGAAAGGGGAAACAGAAGCAGGCCGGCAATACAAAGGAAGAGGAAGAGGGAAGTCAGTCTGACCGGAAAAACATTTGAAAACATCTTCATACTTGTCCTGTTCATTGTGAAGGCTCCCTGAAAATAAAACCCTTTTCCCTGAAAAGGGTTATACAGGCTCTTACGGCCTCCGGCATATACCATCGACCGCTGTTCTTCTCTATTTCTTCCAGGGCTTTTTCTATACCAAGGCTCGGCCGATAGGGTCTATCCGATGCCATGGCCTCTACTACATCTGCCACGGTAATTATTCTGGCTTCAAGCAGTATCTCCCGACCTTTCAGACCTTTGGGATATCCTGAACCGTCAAGTCTCTCATGGTGTTGAAGAACAATATCCGAAATGGGCCATGGGAAAAATATGTTGTGGAGTATCTCCCAACCATAGGTTGTATGGTTTTTGATAAGAGAAAACTCAATTTCCGTCAGTTTTACAGGTTTGCTCAGGATCTCGCTTGGAATGTTGATCTTGCCGATATCATGGACGAGGGAAGCGTAATATACTGCATCCACCCTGTCTACAGGAAGGTTCATCTCCAGGGCTATGGCTTTGGCAAGCTGGGTGACTTTCTGCTGATGACCAGCTGTATAAGGGTCTTTAATTTCGAGTATCTTGGTCATGGTGCTGAAGGTACCTTCAAAGGCCCGTTTGAGATCGGTCATGGTGGTCTGGAGTTTTTCAGAAGAAGATACCCTCCTGAAGGCTTCTCCCAAAATGTCACTGAAGGTCTGCAGAAGGCTTATATCGTAATCGTTCCAGTGTTTACCGATCCAGAGGTTTTCAAATATCAGCATTCCTTCGAGATCCTTTTTCATGTGAAGAGGAAGGATCAGAAGAGATCGGCTGTCCCGTTTTTCAGTAATAGTGCTGATAAAAGGATCGACTATGCTGCGGGATGAGATATCCTCAAGGATAAATTCTCCCATGGTACGGAGATCCCTCATCACGCCAGATACGTTATTGAGAGGTGTATTTTTTATTTTAAAGGGAAGGACGTCTTCTTCATAAGCTTCATGGGTTATGTTAACGGATCCAGAAGGCCTGTCTATTCTTGCCAGTCCGATGTAAGAGCATCCCAGAAATATTCTTAACTCCTCCATTACTTCCAGAACTACCCTGTCCACGTTCTTCACAAAAACAAGTTTTGAAGAAACCCTTGAAAGGACTTCCTCGAATCTCAGCCGATGTTTGAGTTCCTCTTCGGATCTTTTCTGATCCGTTATGTCCCTGTAAATACAGAAATCGGCCATATGCTTACCACCTATGCTAAGGGGAAGTCCCATCATCAATACCGGGATATTGCTTCCATCCTTTGCCATACGGGTCGTTTCCACACCTACTCTCTTCCCCTCACTCATAGTACGGCTTAATGCTGTAGCTTCCCTGAACTGTTCTCTGGATCTTGCAAAAAGACCGTCAAGAGATTTACCGATTATCTCTTTCTCCTGGTATCCAAAAAGTTCATGGAACTTCCTGTTGGATCTTTTCAGTATTCCCTTTGAATCAGAGCAGACGATAGCCTCCGGAGAATATTCGAAAAGGCTCTCCCAGTACTTCTTTTCTCTTGACAAAGCTTTTTCTGTCTTCTTCCTGGAATAAACGTTCATAGCCAGATAGAAAACCAGAATGACAAGAGACAGCAGGAATCCCATATTGGCAAGAATTACCTTTCCATACCCGGAAAAAACAGACTGGGGAATATTGTAGATTTGCGATGTTTCAGGAAGATCTTTTTCTTTAATTCCATTCTCTTTAAGAAGATGATAGTTAAAGGACGGATGTGTTTCAGGTCCATCCCATTCGATGGGGATTTCAGATAATGTCTTTCCGCTGAGGATAGATATGGCTGTTCTGGCAGCATCACGGCCATAGGAAGTGGAAGATATGGTCATGCCTCCCAATACGGATCCTCCAGGCTGGGATACCATATAGTCCCAGAAGGAATATACGGGCACTGACCCAGCTGCCTTCAGAATTTCCTGAACCTGTTTGGGGAAATAGCCATTTCCAGTGGAATCTCTGTAATAGGAGAAGAAAAGGACCACACTGTCCTTATCAAGAGCCTTGAGTCGTCTTTCAAGATCTGCCCTTTCAAGACCAATAAGTTCGATGATCTCAAGATCTTCCGGGAGGGTCTGTCTTAGTTCTCTGAACCTCTGGATATGATTGATCCCGGTTCTGGTAAAGTCACTGATCAGAACCAGTTTTCGGGTCACAGGATGAAGAGAAAGGGCTAGTTCAACAGTTCCCCTGATATCAATGTTTTCTATAAAGCCGGTCATATTCGGGAAATTAGCTTCCCTTATAAAAGTTCTGTCATTTACTCCAAGGAATACAACCGGAACTCCGGGGAAAAGAAGATTTCCAAAAAGAGAAAGGAAGCGAACAGCATTATCATCGGTGGCAATTATAAGTTTAAATTCTACGTTGCGGTATTTCTTGGAATAGACCTCGGCCAGTCGTCCCATATAACCGGAATAGGCAAACCTTTTGCTGTCCATGAATTCAACAATGAGTTCGGCTCTGAATTTCCCCTCATTAAAGGTGGAAATAATACTGTCCGTAAGGTTTTCGGTCCAGGGGAAAATCTCACCATAGGAATTAAGGATCAGAACATGGGGGACCTTAACCTCCGCCTCCAACGGGGTGATAAGGATGATGAACGTAAGAAGGACAAATGTAGAAGCCGAAAAAAGGCCATGGGCAAGACGCCTGACTGAGTCATGAATTATGAACATATAGCGACTTTCTCCCGAGAAAGATCATCATATTCCACAAGAACGCAAATAATATAGATGAAATATGCAAGAAATAACAGAAACATCCACCCTGTAGAAATCTCCCTGCGCAGTAGCTGAGAAAACCTTCCGGCAAGGGATCATTCCAAGAAAGATTATATCCTACCAGGACGCTCATTGACAGTCCCCGCAACGTAAGGCCGGGATGAATCGAGGTTCGGGCTCCAGAGTCACCCATCGCTCCCGATTCCCTTTTCTGATACAATTGCCTGATCAATTCTGCCATATGGAGGCTTAATACTGATGGATCTCTGTTATATAAACGGTTCTTTTATTCCCCTTAGCGAAGCTGCTCTTCCCCTCACGGACCTGATCATCCAGAGAGGAGTAGGTGTTTTTGACTCTCTAAGCACCCATATGAAACGCCCCATAAGGCTTACTGCACACCTTCGCAGGTTTGAGAAATCCGCCATGGAATCTGGCATTTCCCTTCCCCTCACCTATGATGAAATGGTCTCAATTATTCGGGAAGGTATAGATAAAATGGATTCAGAGGCTGTTATAAGACCCTACATAACAGGGGGAGATGTATTTGACCCGGAAAGCCTTACTTTCACTTCTCCAAGATTATTCATAATTTTCCAGGAAACCCGTAAACCCGCCCCTGAAAGTTATCTAGAAGGGGTTGCACTTCAGCCCATCGATGCAGACAGGTTCATGCCCCACACTAAATCCATCAATTACATGATATCCTTCACCAGCCAGTCAAAGGACAGGGATGCTTTCGAGATCCTCTACACGCCAAAGGGAGAGATAACTGAATCTTCCCACAGCAATTTTTTCCTGATCATAAATGACAGTCTCATAACCGCACCCCTGAACAGAGTCCTTGCAGGCACTACAAGGGAACTTGTAATATCCATAGCGTCAGAATTAAATATCAATATTGAAGAACGATGCCCCCTGGTGAAAGAACTCCCTCAGGCCAGAGAAGCCTTTATAACCGGCTCCATCAAGGAAATCCTTCCTGTCACAAGAATAGGTGATATTACAATAGGTCAGGGTAAACCCGGACCCATCACCAGTAAACTGCACAGGAAATACCTTGAAAATATCACCAAGTGGCTGGAGTAGTAAAAACAGACAGATAATTCCTCTTTCGAGAAAAAAACAGTACCCCATTTCTTTAATTAGTCTTTGAGCATAATCCCTATTTTGCACTTGGGATACTGTATACTCCATTTATTATCCACATTGTAAATACCCCTCTGTTATTATAGAATTATCCCATTGTCGTCGACTGTCGACTATAATCACTTCTTTTTCAACAAGGAGCAGAGTACGCATGGGCTATAACGAACTCGGACTGAATGAAACGATAACTTCCAAGGTAATAAGCTATCTGAGAAATCAGATACTTGTCTCTAAAACCTACAGGAAGGGAGATAAGCTTGTTGAATCAGAGATCGCAGAAAAGCTCAATATCAGCCGCGCTCCCGTGAGGGAGGCGCTGCGCCGCCTTGAGAGCCAGGGGCTGGTAACCTCAGTTCCCCGGAGGGGAACCTTCGTGTGCGATCTTTCAGAGGAAGCTATAGAAGAAATTTACGACCTGCGTTATCTCCTTGAGGGAAACATTTACGAGACTCTGGTTAAAAATAGTCTCCTTAAGGAAACTGATTACAGCCACCTTTCCTGCCTGATAGACCAGATGGTGGAAATTGCACGATCTGAAATGCTACCGGATGAAAAGGTTCTGGCTTTCTTCAGAAAAGACATAGAATTCCATCACCATACATGGATGAAAGCGGAAAGACCACGAACCAGAAAGATCCTTACCGATCTTTACCATCAGCTTGAACTTGGAATGCTTGACGATCTGAGTCATGAAAAAAATCTGGAAGAAACAGCCCGCAATCATTACAAGATCCTGGAATTCCTGAAAAAGGGCGAGATCGAAAAGCTCAAACAAAGCAGATCCTGGAGTCTGTTCGCAAGAAGGCTTGAAAATATTAAAACCGGGGGTTGATTCTTTTTATAAACATAAACAGAGTCGACTGTCGACCAATAATAAATAACGGGGCATTTTTTGACGAATGGAGGTGTTTCCTTAAAAAGAAACCATCAGGGTTTTAAAAGTATAAAGGCAACATTTTTCAAGAAAGAACAAAATTCATGGAGGTGTAAAAAGAATGAAACTTGGAAGATTTGTTTTAATGGCAACTGTAGTTGCAATGATCGTAGCCTTCTGCTCTTTGCCGGCAATGGCAGTGACCTCATGGAAGCTTTCTAATCAGCTCCCCCCATCCCACTTCATCTCCAAGGGAATGGATGTTTTCGCCGAGAAAGTGGCCGAATATTCCAAGGGCGAGATGAAAGTCGAGGTTTTCCACTCAGCCCAGCTTTTCAAGGATACCGAGATAGTTGAAGCCATTCAGGAAGGTCTCGTCGAAATGGCCCTGGTACCCGTCAATAAATGGTCTGGAATGGTTCCTGCAGCTGACGTCTTCGAGATGCCCTTCATCCTCAAAGATCTCAATTCTCCTGAAAAGTTCGTGAAGGCCGGTGCTGGAGAGATTCTGGACAAGGAATTCATGAGCAAGGGCGCAAAGATCGTTTTCTGGGTTGACTATGGACTTGTTCAATTCTATAACAACAAACGTCCTCTCACCAAACCTTCTGACTTTGAAGGCCTCAAGATAAGGACCTTCAGCAAGGGTTCAGCAGATACTGTAACTGCCCTTGGTGGTACACCTGCAGTAATGAGCTCTTCCGAAATGTACATGGCTCTTCAGAGAGGCACCGTTGACGGTGCTACCACCGGTATGCCCGCAGCAGTGTCCAGAAAGATCTTTGAAGTCCAGAAATATATGACTATCGCCAACTATACAACCGCCCAGTTCTTCGTCCAGTCAAACCTTGAGTGGTGGGATTCCCTCAATGACAACGAGAGAGACGTTCTCCTCAGGGCCGGTGAAGATGCATCCAAATTCATACGCGGCTCCATTGAAGCGGCTGAAGAAAAGGCCTATAACGTTATCAAGGATTACGGTGTCGAGATCTACACACTCAGCGATGAAGAGCTGGCTGTTTTCGTAAAGGCTACCGAGCCTGTAAGAGCTGCCTTTACCCAGAATACGGGCGAAATAGGCAAAAAGCTGATGGAAATAGCATCAACTCTTGACTGATCTGAACAAAAACACTTTTTCAGAGTAAGTATATTTCTATCACCTGGGGAAGGAGGAGGGTTTAAACCCTCCTCCTTCCCTTAAATTAAAGAAAAACCTGAAATGGGGAATTGACATGCTCTCGTCTTTAAAAAGTTTTGTAGAAAGGGTGAATCTTCTTCTTGGATACTGCAGCGGCCTTGGTATTCTGGCCATGGGGATCATCCTTTTTTATGAAGTCATAGTGAGGTACTTCTTCAACTCACCCACAATATGGGCCCAGGAAATATCCATTTACCTCTTTATCTGGACCATGCTTGCAGGCGCAGCCTACACCCTGCAGGTGGGTAAACATGTCAGGATAGACCTCCTGATCATCCGTTTTTCAAAGAAGACCCAGAGTTTCCTTGAATTCTTTACAAGTATACTGGGAATGCTCTTTTCAGCCTTCGTAACATTACAGGCCTGGAATATGCTGGAAGCAACACTCAAGTATCACAAACTGTCTGCAACTCCGCTCAGGGTACCCCTGTGGATCCCCCAGCTTGCCCTTCTTGTGGGATTTGCTCTTCTGACCCTGCAGTTCATCGTTATCATAGGCACAAAACTTTCAACCCTTGGCGGACATGAAAAAAAGGAAGGTGAACAGCCATGCTGAGTTTCCTTATGGTTATCGGACTTCTTCTGATCATTCTCTTTATGGGACTCCCCGTGGCCTTCTCCCTTGGATCAACATCTGTCGTTCTGATCCTTCTTTATGATCTTCCGACAAAGATAGTCGGATCAACCATGTTCTCAGGCATGGAAAGCTTTACCCTTCTGGCCATTCCCCTGTTCATTCTCATGAGCCAGATCCTCCTGGACGGCCGGGTTGGAGACGACCTTTTCGAAGTAATGAATGCCTGGGTCAGGCATCTTCCTGGCGGACTTGCCATTGCAACCATCCTTGCATGCGCCTTCTTTGCTGCTATAACAGGTTCCGGGGCAGCTACTGCTGCAACCATAGGGATGGTAGCCTACCCTGCAATGATCGAGAGGGGATATGACAAGAAATTCACCCTCGGACTCCTTGCTGCCGGAGGCACTCTGGGTATCCTGATCCCGCCCAGCATTCCCATGATCCTTTACGGAGCTATAACGGAAGAATCCGTAGGAAAACTTTTCATCGCAGGAGTGGTTCCCGGACTTATTCTTACCGCCATATTCATTGTCTACGCTGTAATGAAGAGCCGCAGGGGCGGCTTTACTCCCATGGAGAGAACCAGCTGGTCAGAAAGATTGAAGATAACCCGGAAGAATATCTGGGGTATTTTCCTTCCGGTACTTATCATCGGCGGTATCTACAGCGGCATTTTCACTCCCACCGAAGCAGCAGCGGTCGGACTGGTGTACAGCCTTTTTATTACCGTTGTTGTTTACAGGACCATAAAGATAACTGAACTTCCCCAGGTCTGCCTGAAATCAGTGGGTACATCCTGTATGATAGCTGTCATTATCGCAGCGGCTATACTCTTCGGAAAAGTCATGACCATGCTTATGATCCCACAGAAGCTGACCCAGCTGATCATCGAAAATAACCTTTCGCCCCTGATGTTCATCCTTGCCATGAACCTGCTTATGGTAATACTGGGAATGATACTGGAAACCGTATCCATAATTCTACTTACAATGCCCCTGGTCACACCTATTCTCTTCGCCCTGCATATTGACCCGATATGGTACGCCATTATCCTCACCATAAACATGACCATGGCCCTGATAACACCTCCTGTCGGGATGAATCTTTACGTTATTAACGGCCTCCGGAAGGATATTCACATGTCCGACATCATCCAGGGAGTATGGCCCTTTATCATACTTATGGTCTTCATGCTGATACTGGCAATAGCCTTCCCTCAGATCAGTCTCTGGTTGCCATCGGTAATGCATTAGTAACACAATGGTAACTGAAGTAAAAAGGAGATGCAGATTTTGAAAAAAGAAAGCACCAGGACCAGGTTGAGGGAACTTCTTGCCCGAAAAGAGATACTGGTAGCTCCGGGAGTACATGATGGTCTCACCGCCAGGATAATAGAAAAAGAGGGATTCAATGCTCTCTATATGACCGGTTACGGAACTTCTGCCAGCATGCTGGGCAAACCTGATGTGGGGCTTCTTACTCTTACGGAGATGGCCGCCAGGGCTTCAAGGCTTGCAGATGCAGTAGATATCCCGGTCATTGCAGACGCCGACACAGGTTATGGCAATGCAGTTAACGTAACCCGGACAGTAAGGGAATATGAGAAAGCGGGCGTTGCATGCCTCCAGCTTGAAGACCAGGTCGCACCCAAAAAATGCGGCCACATGCTTGGTAGAGAAGTCATATCCCTGGAAGAAATGACCGGAAAGATCAAGGCAGCCTGTGATGCCAGGCGGGATGAAGACCTTCTGATCATGGCAAGAACTGATGCGAGGACAAACTTCGGCATCGATGAGGCCCTGAAAAGAGGTAAAGCCTACGAAGAGGCCGGCGCAGATATCATCTTTATCGAATCTCCCGAGTCCGAAGAGGAAATGAAACTTATTACTGCCAGCTTCAATGTTCCTGTAATTGCCAATATGGTTGAACATGGACGGACTCCATTCCTTAACGTTTCGAGGCTGGAAGAGCTCGGTTACGACCTGGCCATATTCCCTGTAACAGCCACCTACGTAATAGCAAAGGCAGTTACAGAGGTAATGAAAACTCTTAAGGAAACGGGGTCCACAGAAAGAATGATAGATCAGATGATAGCCTTCGAGGATTTCAACAAACTCATTGGTCTGCAGGCTATCCGTGAAATGGAGACCCGTTATTCCACCGGAAGAGGAATAGAAGCTGATAGTTGATCTCCTGGAAGGGAGCTCACAGGTTTGGAGGAATAGCCATGAAAAAATCAACCATGCTCAGAAACAGGCTTAGGGAATCCCGCGCGATCGTAGCACCGGGAGTTTATGACTGTTTAAGTGCCAGGATATGTGAAATGGTCGGATTTGAAGCCCTTCAGCACTCGGGATACGGCACCGCGGCAGTTATGCTGGGACAGCCCGATATAGGTCTTCTGACCCTCACAGAAATGGTCTCCCAGGTCAGGACCATAGCAAGATCTGTCAATATTCCTGTTGTAGCTGATTCCGATAACGGATTCGGAAACGCCGTCAATGCCTACTGGACAGTACAGGAATTCATTGCAGCAGGAGCTGCCGGACTATTCATTGAGGACCAGGTCGCTCCGAAGAGATGCGGCCATATGGAAGGCAAACAGGTTATCCCCTACAAAGAGATGGAAGGGAAACTCCGGGCCGCCATGGATGCCAGGGCTAGTCTTGATCCAGATTTTCTGATCATCTACCGGACAGATGCCATTGCGGTAAATGGTTACCAGGATGCTCTCGAACGTGCAAAAAATGCAGTGGATCTAGGCGTTGACATGATCTTTGTTGAAGCCCTGGAAACAAGGGAACAGATAGAAAATACAGCCAGAGAACTTAAAGGGACTCTCCTTATGCTTAACCTCATCGAAGGCGGTAAAACTCCTATTATTCCCATAGCAGAAGCAGAAGAGATGGGCTATAAATGGATAGTTCCTCCCCTTTCCACCCTATATTCGGCTGCAAAGGGCATGTACGAAGTGATGAGTGAGATAAGGGAAAATGGAGTCTCCGACCGGTACCTGGATAAACTGATATCATTCAGGGATTTCACAGAAGTGGTTCACCTCGAGAACATCAGAAAAATGGAAGAAGAATATCTTCCCCGAAATGTACTTGAGGAAAAATACCACGGCAAAGACAGGATCGTAGGCTGAAAAAGTCAAAAGGCCTGGATATTATATAATCGCTTACTACCCCCCTTCTGATAGAAACACTTTTGAGGAAAGATCCTCGAAAGCCGGGGCCTGCATAATTCGGCCGGCAGGCCCCGATCCCCTTTTTTATTCCAGACAATTCAGGATTTTCGTAACCTTCAAAAGGGTCTCTCCATAAAGCTTAAGGGTCGGCTCAAAAAAGGCTGGTCTGTAGAGGACAGTAGCCGGGTGCGGGAGAGGAATAACAAAAATACCGCCCCCTCGGAATATATGACCGAAGAGGAATGGTATTTCATTATTCCTGGGGGGAACAGAGTGTCCATATTCACGGAGGACTTCTTTTATCGCGTAACGTCCCAGAGGTATCAATACTCTCGGTCTGAGGATCTTTATTTCCTTCCGGAGGAAGGGAAGGCATGATCCTATCTCAGCCCTGCGGGGTTTTCTGCAATGAGGAAGGGGACACTTCAGAAGGTTTGTGATATAGCAATCCAGCCTGGTATATCCTCCAGCTGCCAGCAGTTCATCCAGGACTGCCCCCGAAGACCCTGTGAAGATCCTTCCGCTCTCCATCTCATGTCTGTTTGGCGCCTGGGCTACGATCATAAGACCTGAGGAAAAGGGACCTTCTCCCATGACTACTCTTTTTCTGTATGATGCTATGGAACATCTGAAACATTCCCCTATGGATATTTCCAGTTCTTCAAGATATCTACCCTTCTCTTCCAAAAGGGCTACTTCCTTTCCTTTCAGAATGGACGAACGATAATAACCTCTTTATATTATAGTTCCCTTCCTGAAAAGAAAGGACACTATGACTACGATAATACCAGGAGGAGGATCCTTTTCCTGATGAAAGGGACCCTCCCCCTGGTATCTATTGTCTATTTTCCCCTATAAGAAACTATTTTTTTGAGGTCATATATTTCCATGCAAAACCGGCAAGCATGGCAACACCACTGGAAAGGACATCCTCATCAACATTGAAAGTGGGCGAATGATGGGGCTTATCGGTCCCCTTTTCCGGATCGCCGCACCCCAGGAAGAACAGTGTCCCCGGGATCTTGCGCTGGAAATAGCTGAAGTCTTCGGCTCCCATGACAAGGGCGGCCTCTTCAACTTTTTCCGGTCCGAAGAATTCTTCTCCCAGTTCCTTGACGATAAGAGTTGCTTCCCTGTCGTTTATAGTTGAAGGAACATACCTGGTGTACTTGTACTCTGCCGTACACTGAAAAGCCGAACATATCCCATGGATCAGACGGCCTATGCTATTTTCAACCATATCCTGAACCTCGGGAACAAAGGATCTGGTAGTACCAAGAAGGCTTACTCTTTCCGGAATGATGTTAAAGGCAGAACCGGCTTCCATCTTCCCCGTGCTTATTACCGCAGCTTCCATGGGATCGACTTCCCTTCCCACAATTGTCTGGAGAGAAGAGATAATATCTGCGGCGGCTATAGTGGGATCAACAGCCATATGGGGAGCAGACCCATGACCACCTTTGCCCCTTATTACCGCTTCCCAGGCATCACAGGAAGCCATCATGGGACCTACCCTGTATGCTATTGTTCCCGATTTTACAGGAGACCATACATGAAGGCCGCATATTACGTCCACACCTTCCAATACTCCCTCACGGGCCATATTGTCAGCCCCTGAGTTAAGACCATGTTCCTCTGCCGGCTGGAAGATCAGGCGGACCTTGCCGGGAAGCTCATCCTTTATCTTGGTAAGGACCATAGCTGCACCGAGAAGCATGGCAGTATGGGAATCATGTCCACACGCATGCATAGCTCCAACGTTCAGGGATTTATAGGACACCTCGTTCTCTTCAGAGAGAGGGAGAGCATCCATATCTGCCCTGAGGGCAACACAGGGACCCGGTTTGGAACCTGTGATCTCGGCAGTAAGACCACATTCTGTCCCGCCAAAACCGGTTCGGATATTTTCACATCCCAGTCCCTTAAGTACCTCTGCCACCTTTTTAGTTGTCTCCACTTCATTCCAGGCAACCTCAGGGTGGGCATGGAAATGCCTTCTAAGATCGACCACATCATGGTGGAACTGTTCTCCCAGTTCCTTTATTCTGTTAAGCATACCTGTAAAATCTCCACCTTTCATTTCCATTAACGGAAGTATTTTCAGCAGGAGACCAATTCTCCCTTTTTGTAAACGGATCCGACTTCCAGAAGGGTACTTATGTCGGCCAGGGGATCCTTATCAAGAATGAGGAAATCGGCAAACTTTCCCTTCTCAAGGGTGCCATATTCCCTGTCACATCCTATGAGTTCGGAACTTACCCTGGTGGCAGATACTATGGCCTCCATGTTACCCATCCCGGCCCTGGTCATCAGAACAAGTTCCAGGGCTGTCTTGTCGAAACCGTTAAAGGGAGTACTGGCATCTGTCCCACAGGCTATTTTAACACCAGCCTGTCTAGCTTTGCGGAAACTTTCAAGATGATGATCAAAGATCCTCCTGCATTTTTCGACGGCATATTCTGGAATTCCAGCTTCCACTCCATTATCAATTATCTGGAAAACAGCAGCGAGAGTAGGAACAAAACAGGTGCCCCTCTCAAGCATCATTTCAATTGCTTCATCATCCATTATGCATCCATGCTCTATGGAGTCGATCCCGGCACGGATAGCGTTTTTGATACCCGTTGTTCCCTGTGCATGGGTTGCGGTCTTTTTCCCGGCCTTATGAGCCTCTTCCACCGCTGCGCGTATCTCTTCCTCTGTAAACTGGGGTGAACCGGGTTCCACTCCAGGGGTCAGGACTCCCCCCGTAGCCATGATTTTAATAACATCCGCACCGGCTCGAAGCTGTTCCCTGGCTGCTTTTCTGACATCATCGGGGCCGTCGGCCTCCCTGCCGAACATCCAGCCATGCCCACCTGTCATGGTTATCATTTTCCCGGAACAGAACATGTCAGGCCCTTTGAAAACACCTTCTTTCATACACCTTTTCAGACCAAGGTCAGCTGCGTAGGGTGCACCCATATCCCTGATAAAAGTGGTACCGGACTTCAGAAGTTTCTGAAGATTGGCTACTCCCCTTGCAGCATGGGTAACGGGGGTCTGATCCCTGGCAAAAGACTGCATATCAGCAACGGGTTCCATTACAACATGGGTATGGCAGTTCATCATTCCCGGCATAAGATATTTTCCGGAGAGGTCCATTACTTCATCATATTTCCCAACCAGATTCTCTGCAGATATTCCTGTAGCCGCTATTCTGTCTTCCTCCACAAGGAGAAACGCGTTTTCGACAGGTTCCTTACCGGTTCCATCGATTAATGTGGCTCCCTTGAAAAGGATCCTTCCTGACATATTCGAATCTTCCTTTCGAGTCATGTCTAGATGTACTTGACCAGGACACCGGCCAGGACCACAGATGCTATGGTAACTGTGGTAAATCCAGCGACAAGCATCTTGGGAAGAAGTCGGCTCAAAAGGAATTCCTTCTCCTCAGGTGTATCTGAAACAGCCTGGCATACTTCCTGGGCCACTATGAAGGTGCCGGGAAAACCGAACATACATGTAACCCCTATTGCAAGGGAAAGATTCCAGGAGTATTTACAGAATTTGCCCAGGACAAATGTAAATATTGCTATTCCAACAACTGAAACTGCAAAAGCTATGACTATGGGCGTTATCAGTTTGGCCACCATATCGGGGGTTGCCTTGGGAAGATTCAGGAAAATTATCACCATAAGCGGGAAAAGAAGGAAACCTGTTGCATTGGCCTTATCCATGATCTTATGTTCAAGGAAACCTGTCTCATAGAAAAGCATACCGAAAACAAGACAGAGAATATATTTATTCACAACACCACCCGTAAGGGCAGCGGCCTTGAAGGCAAGCAATCCGATAAGGGCTGTTTTCATTATAAGAATAAATGGTGTCTGAAGCTGCTTCGGGGTAGCCGGGAAGATCTTCCATGTAGGTTTGTCGGGATCCGCCCCGTCCTTCGAGGGATCAGCCATGAGGACTTCTCCAGCCTTGAACTGGCTATGAAGTTTTTTCCCTTCCTTCGCAAGACATATGGAAGCAATGGGCAGACCCACAAAGGTCTGAAGGACCAGCAGGAGTGTCGCGAACACTGCCACTTCATCAAGTCCCTTTGCGGTGGCAACTTCATTGACCATGAAAGTGGCCACAACTCCGCCGGAGATGGGACCCGCACCTGCTACTGCAAACTGCTTTCCAATAATGGGGCTTGCTACAAAAAGCATGGAAATTCCCACTGCGACAACAGCTCCAAAGGCTATGAGGACCGTTTTCCATTCATCCTTAAGGTCCTTTAGTTTCATCAGGGTCCCCATGTAAACGAGGAGGATGGGGATGGAAAGTATCCCTACCTGGATCAGCTGGGAATCAGCAAAAAGAGTTTTCGGGATGAAATACCAGAACCCCACAAGAAAAACAAGCCCTGAAACAAAAATCATGGAACATATTGCTTTTGTCTTGCATGCAACAAAATCACCAACTGCAAAAACTGCTGCGATAATAACAAACGCTGTAAGAGAATCCATATCATTTTCCTCCGTTCTTACACTCCAGGATAAGTTCAAAATAACGCACTAAACACTGATGCTGAAGATCCGTACCAATGCTTCCCCTTTTCTCTATGCATCACCTCCTGTAGAATTACATGCTGAACAATTGAAAACATAAAAAAAGGCCGGGATTCCCTTATTGGGACCCCGGCCTTTGGTAAACCAGACGCAACTAAGCGTCGGTCCCCAAAGGGGGTCCCACACTTAGAATAAATATATTGGGCAGAACAACAGAAAGATCAAAGAAATCTGTCATAAAATCTCCTGAGAGAAACAAGATGAAGTCTTTATACCATTCTCCGGCAAGACAAGTCAAATATTTCTGAAATTACTGCAAATAACTTTCATGATCATCTCAAAATGGAAGAGGATGATCAGAGAAGCCCCATTCCCCTCTAAAGGATGGCATTAATTTTCCCGAGAACCTCTGCAACAGATCCCGCAATGACCAGATCAGCCAGTTCATCCAGGGGAGTTGGAGTTCTGTTCACTATCACAAGATCCGCTCCGGCTGCTTTGGCATCCCGAGGAAACCAGTTGGCAGGAGATACCTGCAGAGATGAACCAAGCACTATGAAAAGGTCACATCCCCTTAACAGATCCTCGCTCTTCGTAAGCCCTGTCACAGGAAGCATCTCCCCGAAAAGAACAACACATGGCCTTAACCTGCCGCCACATTCGTGACATTTCCTGCTTTCAAGAAACAACGATGCGGGAAAGATCTTCTGGCACCTTCTGCACCTTACTTCTCTCAGGTTGCCATGAAGCTCGGCGACATTCTTCGATCCTGCCCGGTGATGGAGCCCATCCACATTCTGGGTTATTATTCCAGCAATGACCTCTTTTCGTTCCCATTCGGAAAGAATATAGTGCCCCGGGTTTGGTTTCACTTTCATGAGGGTATCGATTCTGTCCCTGTAAAAGGAAAAAAATTCCTCGCCTCCCATTTCCATAGCCTCCACTGAAGCAAGCTGGGTGGGATCAACTTCCTTCCATAAGCCATTATCAGATCTGAAGTCGGGCAAACCCGATTCGGTACTCATACCGGCTCCTGTGAAAACAACAACTTTCGAAGAAGTTTTTATCATTTCTGCAAATTTCAAAAGATCATCCATCCTTTTCCCTACCCCCCTGTTTTCAAGTTCGATCATCAGGAATCACAGTCTCCCGGAATCCATTTTTCAAGCCAGCTAAAGAAATTTTCATATTCTTCGTTCTCCTTCCCGAAGTAGGGGAACGCCATCCTGGCCATCTCATGCCAGTAATACTCATCATAAGTATTTGTAATATCCAGGGCAAGACAACGTTTCCTGACGTGGAGAAAAACTGGTTCAGGAACATTAAACCCCCATTGATTAGGATTTTCTGAAAATAGAAGCAATGCAATTATCCTCCTCAGACATTTAGTACATCTACAACAGTTTTCAGAGGCTCGACCTGACATTTTATCAAGACAGACCCTTAAAAAAGGCTTCGGGAGATCAGGATTTTTCCGGTAAAAAGTTACGATATCCTTCAATTTGTTAATCCAGTTGATCTCTGCTCCAACAGATTTAACAGATATACCACTCACTTTAATTTCTGGTTCAAGCAGAGGATGAGCCCCCCATGGAAGATGAGCTGATACTTCATCATTTGAAGAAGAAAAACCTACGGAATTCCACCCCTTCGTAAAGGCAAGAGGAAATGCCAGACCAGCAAGACTCAATCCATGCTGTACAAAAGCATACCAGGGCTTAAGTTCAGGAAATCTCTTATGAATCGGAGTGTAATACAAAAATCGGAAAATATTTGCATTCACCCTTCCCGTCCTGAATCCAAGAGCCTTTGAAAAATCTTCTACCCTCGAAATTACAGAGTGCCATGCTGAATCATTGTTCAGAGAAATATCATGACCCCTTACAGTCAAAAGAACTGTTTTTTCGGGATCACTTTTCAATGCGGAATAAGTCGAATCAAACCCTCCCGAGAAAAAGAGGACATCCCTGTAATTCTCCCTTGCCTCTGGTAAGAAATTCTTCACCACCATTTCAGGAATGATCTCTCCATCCCAGTTCAGGGCCGGGTAAAGTTTCTTTAAACCATTTTTAATTACCTCAAGGCTTTGAACAAAGACCTCATCCATGGAATATATGCGACACTTCAGGCCCATTGCCCAAATGACAGGTGCTACATTCAGAATATATGGAACCGTAAGTATAGAAAAATCCAATTCCCTGAGGTCAACGTCCAAATCTTCATATTCAACTATCAGCTCTTTTCTGACAATGTTCTTCAATATATCTCCTGGAAATATTTCCACTTTTTTTTCAGTTGCCTTAATGTCTGAAACAATAAAATCCCTCATGAAAAATCCCATTTTCTCAACACTCATATTCTCTAAACCCCTCCATGGCAAGTAAATGAATACTCTATCTCTTTTCACTCTATTCGTTTTACCCATCCCATGCAACTGAAAGTGACGATTAGAATCATCCTGATAATTATCATTGATTAACTATTCTGCCTGAAAGCTTTACAATGGAAAATCAATGGGATCCAACTCTTTAATCCTCGAGATGATCAGAAGGACCATGAGAACAGAACTCCACGCCGGGAACAGGCCCTTTTGATCTTTCCTTATCAGCTTTTTACTAACCATCCAACTCTCGAGAAAGCAAGCAAAGTATTCTTTTTTCAGGATCCCCTGTTCTTCGGTACCCGGAGAGAAGGACCTACTATCTGATCTGAACAGTATGGAATATTCTACATTAAAAAAAATAGTGAAAAGAGTGGATCCTTTTATGGAGGAATTATAATGATCGATAAATCAAGAACAAGGCTACTTCAGGAGGGGAAAAGAAAGAAGGGACCAGTCCTGTACTGGATGAGCAGAGACCAGAGAGCAGATGACAACTGGGCTCTCCTCTACTCTCAGGAAAGAGCTATTGATATGAAGGTTCCCCTCATTGTCTGTTTCAATATTACTCCCTCTTTCCTGGACTCTCCCTACCGAGCCTATGACTTTATGCTCAAAGGGATGGAAGAAACTGAAAAAAAGCTGTTGGCTAAAAGAATACCATTCTTCCTGCTGGAGGGAGAACCTGAACAGAATATTTCCATTCTTGTCAGCAGGTATTCAGTTTCCGAGATCATCACCGACTTTGATCCTCTGCGAATAAAAAAGCAGTGGAAAAGAAAGGTTGGAGATACCATCGATATACCCTTACATGAAGTTGATTCCCATAACATCATACCCTGCTGGGAAACATCAACAAAGAAAGAATTCGCTGCAAGGACCATAAGACCAAAGATCCATCGACTTCTGAATAAATACCTTGTCTCCTTTCCGGACCTGCTTTTCCACCCATTCCCCCTTGAAAAGAAAATCCCCAGGGTGGCATGGAAAGAAATCCAGAGACGGATCAGGGCAGACAGATCAGTACCACCTGTTTCCTGGCTCGTTCCCGGGAGTGAAGGAGGAATGAAAGTTCTGGAAAAGTTTATTTCAGAAAGACTTGAGAGATATCCTCTGGACAGAAATGATCCGGGAATTCCTGGTTTATCCCTTCTTTCTCCATATCTCCATTTCGGACATATATCTCCTCAGAGAACTGCACTTGAAGTTTCACTCTCCAGAAAAAGAACGGAAGCTAAAGAAGCCTTTCTGGAAGAGGTCATTGTAAGAAGGGAACTGGCCGATAATTTTTGTTTTTATACACCTTTTTATGACTCATACAGTTCTTTCCCCGAATGGGCACGTAATAGCCTCAATGAACACCGTCAGGACAGAAGGGAACATCTATATTCATTCAGCGAACTTGAAGGTGCTGAAACCCATGATGAACTATGGAACGCCGGACAGTTGGAGATGGTTATGAAGGGGAAAATGCATGGATGGATAAGGATGTACTGGGCAAAAAAGATACTGGAATGGTCACCTTCTCCAGAAGAAGCCCTCCAGAGAGCTATTCTGCTGAATGACCGCTATGAACTGGATGGAAGAGATCCCAACGGATACACTGGAATAGCCTGGAGCATAGGAGGGGTACATGACCGTGCATGGCCTTCAAGGCCTGTTTTCGGGAAGATACGATACATGAACTACAAGGGAGCAACAAGGAAATTCAATGTGCAGAGATATATAGAACAAATAAAGGCTATGGCTGAAAGGTAAAAGAAAGAGAAATATGTGTACTTGATGTATGGAAAGATCGCACGTTTAGGTCAGTTTTGATCAGGCTTTGGATACTCTTCTCAGGGCAGTTTTTTAAAAAGAAAAGAAGACATCCACTACCCTGTGCCAGAAACCCTTCACCTTCGCAGATCAGAAATTAGAATTGGGATGTGTGGTATATATCTTTTAAGGATTCTCCCTTGAATCAGCAGTATTGAATAGATCAGCATGGTGCAGAACAGGTAAAACCTTATCTGCAAGAAATGCAGCTCCGAATATTTTGAACAGGTCACCCGGTAGAAAGGGAAGCAGCCCCATACGAATGATACTTCCAAAGGGAAGGGATTTCCCTGCAATAAAGTTAAGATTGAAATACAGAACAGAAAGTCCACATATGTAAATCACTGCAGTTGCAGTAGTACAGGCAGGAACATAAGTCCAGATATTTCCAGATCGGATCTTCCTGGCCATCTTACCCGCTATCCATGCCCCTGGAACAAAACCAGCAAGGAATCCGAAAGTTGGATGGAATATATAATGAAGACCTCCTCCGCCTGCAAATACAGGAAGACCAAGGAGACCCATAACAATATAAACCACCTGAGAAACAGCCCCTGCGACTGGTCCAAGAACAAGACCCGAGAGAACAACCAGGAATGTCTGCAGTGTCAGAGGCACAAAAGGAAATGGGATTCGTATCTGGGCGCCGATAGCCGTAAGAATAGCAAACAGGGAAGACATTATCAGGAACACGGTTTTATTTTTCAAACTTCAACCTCCAATGTAAGTGTCACCCGTTTATTATACAGACTGACATCGCGATTTCAAGAGTAACAACAATTGGCATGGATACCTTTATTCGTGGACATTAGATGTGTAGATAGGCGCTGACCATTACTGACCTAGGACTTTATAACTACTCCCCTTAAAATGTTCCACGTGAAACATTTTTGATCACATCGTGGTGCTGGCCACGGTAGAGATAGTTAAACTGGTCATGATGATTGGAAATGAACTATTCAAAGCGATGTGACTGGGAGTGTTCCCGCCACAGGGAAGAAGGGGCATTATTGAGTGTGAAAGTATTCAGTGCTGCCAGTTCCATCGAAGGATGTAGTTTTTGTGTGTAAGACCAGTGAACAGTTCCGAGGCCTGATCCTTTATGATGAGCGGAATGGGGATCAGGATTTCTATGAAATCAAGGTAAGAAATGGTGGCATCGTTCTCATGGATGCCAAGGCATTTAAGGGCATAAAGCACTGAGCGGATCCCATCATAGGGAATAACAAGATGTACGAGGATGGAAGGGGTATAAGGACAGGCATCCGAGGCGTCAAGTGCCATGTCAGCAGCTCTGCCGTACGCTTCAATAAGGCCGCGGACTCCCAGTTTAGTACCCCCGAAATAGCGCGTAACCACGACAAGGACATCGGTAATACCTTTTCGGGCGATTGCGCCTGAGATAGGCTTACCCGCTGTGCCGGATGGTTCCCCGGCATCTGAGTAGTATTCCCTGTAGGAAGGGAAATCAAGACGATAAGCCCAACAGTTATGAGAGGCATCTTTATATTGTTCAGAGAGGGTTTTAAGTTCCAATCGGACTTCTTCTTCACTGGTGACAAGGCGAACATGTCCAATAAACAGAGAGCGTTTTTCCTTAAAATCAACAGAAATGTTCCGGAAGGGACGGAGATATACGATTTCCGACATATTTACTCCCAGGCTTCAGAAAACTTGGTATAAGTCTGGGACAAAGCTTCGGGAACAACCCTGGTATTGTTGATTACAGACATAAAATTGGTATCGCCGTTCCAGCGGGGTACTATGTGAAGATGAACATGACCTGCAAACCCGGCACCAGCAACTTTACCCATGTTAATACCCATATTAAAACCCTCGGGTTTGAGTACTTTTCTCATCATCTTTAAACACCTGCAGGTAAGTAGGTTGAGATCCGTGATTTCTTCAAGAGAAAGATCGTCATAATTTGCCACATGACGATAGGGCGCAACCATCACGTGGCCCGAATTATAAGGAAAAGCATTAAGAATTACAAAGCAGGATTTCCCACGAAACAGGATATTACGGATATGATCATTATTTTCTTTAGGAAAATCACAGAAGATACATCCCTGTTTCTTGTTTTCATCTCCTATATATGACATGCGCCAGGGAGCAAATAGATGATCCATACTATCATCACCTTCCGAAATAGGGTTTCTATTTTACTTCTAAAGACGATCACGAAATATGCGCGCTGAAGATAATGTTTCACGTGAAACATTAATGAATATTTAACAGACTATATACTATATTGATTTTTGGTTAATTACGTTTAATTATCTTTGTAATCCAAAGCCACGCCTGCCACAATCCGAAAAGGGCGCCAAGTGATGCGCATAGCAAGATTACCCAGTTGGGATATCCTTTTTCGACCAGTTTTTTGCCGATGATCATACCAAGCACTACAAAACCACAAATGAGGAGGGCCGAGGATATAATGCGTCCAAAATATAAAAGATCTTCAATTCGCTTATCCATAGCATGTACCTCCTTTAAGTACTAACTACTGATATGGTGTTATTTCCCGGGAAATAACTGTTCAGCCTCATTTTCTAGAATATCAAGTATTTGTTCGACTTCTTTGGCCTGAAGACCTGTAAGGGAAAGTTTCATGTTGGATTCCTTGCCTGAAACACGTAAAGAAAGGCCAAAGCGGGTAGCAAATAGAGCCGTATGCTTCTGAAAGGGTGAAACCTCAAGTGCATTCTCAACATATTGGGGTATTGTATTGTGTTTCCTCTCCTGTATAGTCTTTTCAAGTTGTCGGACCGACCACATTTTATATACAGAGCGCCTGGCATAACTGATACGATCTTCATCGATTTCAAGACCAAGGAGAGCTCTGGCATGGCCTTCGGAAAGGAGTCCGTTGTTTAGGAGAAACTTGACTTCCTCCGGTAATTTGAGAAGTCTGAGCTTGTTCGTTATTGAAACCCTGCTCCAGCCAAGTTTCTTTGCGACCTCTTCCTGGGTGAGTGAAAACTCTGTGGTCAGATCAAGAATAGCCTGAGCGATCTCAAGGGGTGATAGATCTTCCCTCTGAATATTTTCGATGAGAGATACTTCCATGGCATCCTGGTCAGAACCCTCAAAGAAAGTGACAGGAACTTCATTTATGCCCACAAGTTGAGCAGCCCGCCATCTCCTTTCTCCTGCAACTATCTCAAAGGAGCCATCTTTCTCCCTGACTACCAGTGGTTGAACAATTCCATGGACCTTCAGAGATTCAGCCAGAGCCTTCAGACTTTCTTCGTCCATTGCTTTTCTTGGTTGATCGGGATTGGGAAAGAGTTTGTTAACCGGCAGGGTAGAGGTCTTATGCGAAGGAAGCAAGACTTCATCACAGTTTCGGTCGGGCATCTCTGGAGCTCCTGGAATCAGGGCTCCAAGTCCCTTTCCTAGGGCGCGGTGTTTAACCATCTTACAGCCACCTCCCTGGCAAATTCCTTATACGCTTTTGCTCCGGAACAATTAGGTTCATAGTATGTTATGGGTGTCGAAAAACTTGGGGCTTCAGCAAGTTTGACATTTCGGGGAATTACAGATTCAAATACAAGTTCACCAAACTGGTTACGGACTTCCTCCAGAACCTCATTTGAAAGATTTGTTCGTGGATCATACATTGTGAGAAGAACTCCATCAACACAAAGAGAGGGATTGAGAAAATCCTTAAGTAGCTTGACTGTTCTTGTAAGCTGTCCGACACCCTCAAGGGCATAATACTCACACTGAATTGGTATAACGAGTTTATTTGCTGCCACAAGAGCATTGATGGTAAGAATACCCAGTGATGGAGGACAATCAATAATGGTTATATCAAAACCTGTAGATTTTTCCAGGGCTCGACTCAGCCTGGTTTCCCGGCTGATGGCACTTGCCAGTTCAACTTCTGCCCCCGCAAGATCTATGGTTGCCGGAATAACGGAAACTCCCTTCCATGATGTGGGTGTAACCACCTCAGAGATCTCGGCATCATCAAGAAGAAGATCATATAGTGAATTTTCGATCTGTGATGCTTCTATTCCCAAGCCACTGGTACAGTTACCCTGGGGGTCTATATCTACTACTAGAACGTTGTAACCGGCATTGCCCAGTTCAGAAGCGAGATTTACACAGCTCGTCGTTTTCCCAACGCCGCCCTTCTGGTTAGTCATTGCTAAAGTGATCAAGAAGTCACCTCCACCATGGTTTTTTTTCTGCCATTCCAGCTCTACGGGGAAATCCGGAAGGGCATGAACTGTTCTTGTTCCATAAGAGAATAAAGTGCTCACTGGATCCCACAAAATAATTCCGGATAGAAGGATCGGAAAAACCCAGATCAGACCATCTGTTGGTCAGATCTCCTATTTCGGAAATATAGCTGGACCCCTTAAATGCAAGAGCCTGGCCCTTTGGTTTTACAAGGGGAGCCAGGTATTCCAAAAGGACACCTGTGGCAGTTACTGCTCTTGCAGCGGCAAGATCGTAGCTTTCCCTGGAATTTTGGGCAAGTTCTTCCGAACGGGAGCATATTACCTTCACGTTCCTTAAGGAAAGATCAGATATTATCTGTTCCAGGGCCACACATTTTTTCTTTATGCTGTCAAGAAGATGTATCTCAAGGTCGGGCCTGCAGACAGCCCAGACAATACCAGGAAGTCCTCCTCCAGTTCCAACATCCAGAATCGTTCCGGATGCTGGAAGGAGGGGCAGAGCATAACATGAATCAAGAACATGTTCCCTCCAAAGCACTTCGGGGTCAGAAGGCCCTGTCAATCGGATCTTTCCCGAATAACCGGACAGGAGATGGCAATATTGTTTAAGAAGAGATTCCTTCGGTTCCCTAAGAGAAGCGAAATCTTCCGGAAATATCTGCTGAAGATCTGTCAATAGATAACCCCCTGGTAAGTATTATGCAGCTTGAGATCTGGATCATCATGTTTATTAAAGTTTACCAAAAACTGAAGAAAAAGATCCTTTAACTCTTCAGCGCTGCACCGGTTGACATGGTGTCAGTTACATAAGAATCATTTTTCATTCTTCCTGAAAGGAAAGAGCGGTTTCTGTTATGATACATGAAAAAGCTTACAGCTGTATATGATAATAAATATTGTGCAGCTCTGCTGGTGGCTTTGCCTTCTGTTTTATTGAACTGCGGATTCTGTCAATTACCTTACCCGTAGAGCGATCTATGGTAACAGATAAAAACGTTCAGAAAGGAACCGGAAGATCTTTCCGACTTTGAAAATGAGAAAAAAGATCTCTCTACTGCTTCTGGCAATAACGCTGATATTCCAGTTTATGTTTTGTTCCTCTCTTGAAAGTTACCCTTCAGGTCAACACCCTGAAGATCTTCTGGAGGGCAGTGTTATTGATGTTATTGATGGAGATACAGCAAAGATAAGGCTTAAGAAAGGCTCCCTGGAAACGGTAAGATACCTTCTTATAGACACTCCTGAAACCCATCATCCTCAACGGGGGCGTGAAGAGCTGGGAATAGAAGCCTTTCTTGCAAACAGGGAAATGGTGGAAAAGAGACAGGTTTTTCTGGAACTCGACCTTCAGGAAAGAGATAAATATGGGAGGCTCCTGGCCTACCTGTGGCTGGATAAAGATAGACAGTTCATGGTAAACGAGGAACTTGTCAGGAGGGGATTCGCCATGCCTCTTACCATCCCTCCCAATGTGAAATACACAGAGAGGATCCATAAAGCCCTGGATTTTGCCAGAGAGAAAGAGAATGGGCTATGGAAAAGGGCTCGTAAAAGGCATTTCAGCACTGCTCAGGCATGGGCGGAATTACCCTACCTGAAAGGGAACTTTATTACCCTGAAGATAAAGGTTAAAAAGATCATCAGAAGTGGAAACAGAAATATTCTACTCGCAGACAGTGGACATTTTTCCCTAGTAATATATGATAGCGATATTGAGAAGTTTGCCTTTCTCATCCCATTTTCTGGAAAAGAATTGAAGGTTGTGGGAAAGGTAATGGCTGGATATCATGGTGGAGAAATTATCCTGAAAGACCCTTTACAGATTCTGGATTTTGGTACGGATAATTCATCCACATCACCATAGTTATCCACAAAGGTTGTTTTGAAGGGAGTTCAGACCATATTTAGGTCATCTTTTCCACAAGTTTATACACATATCCACATATTGTTGATGAAATATCCACTTTCCCTTTCTAATTATCCATAAAACGCAGAATCCCTCCCTTTTAGGTAATTTTACAGTGAAAAAAAAATATTCTTCCTCTATTATATGAAGGGTTTTTATATACTTCAGCCAATATCGAGAAAAAGAGAAAAGGTAAAAAAGTTTTCAAAATATGAAAGATAGTCAGGAGTTGCTGTAACTTCCATGAAAAATAAATCCAGGATCCTTCTTTTACTCCTTGTTATTTTTGTGGCAGGCCTTTCTTTATCTGCCCTTTTCCTTAAAAGGAATAACATAGGTACTGAAACCCTCAAGACCGAACTGGAAAAAAGGATCAATGATCTTTCAGGCTTCCAGTTTCGAACTGAAGAGATAAATGGGAATCCCGTTACAGGCTTTACATTGAAAAATATCAATATAGAGTCAGGCGATGGTACAAGGGTCATTAAAGCATCCTTTCTGAAAGTGGGTTTTGAAAAGCAGGCCCTCCTCAAAGGGAAACTCCATCTATCGAACCTTTACTTCAGGGATGCCCGTTTTGATGTTGACATGCTGACCTCCGTCCTTTCCAGGTATCAGGCTGATCAGATGCCGAATTCCGAAAATTTCCTCAGCAGAATGGAATTTGAGAACTGTTCTTTCTCTTCAGGATCCTCTCTTCTTGAGGTGAAAGACCTTGTGGTAAAGATCCCTTCTACGGGGCAATTACATGGAGAAGGAAAAGCCATACTGAATGGCATGGACTTTGAAGCAGATATCATAATAGTGAAGGATGAGAATTCCTTTGCTGTTGAAAAAATGGATATAACATCCGGGGCAACTCTGCTATCTCTATCTGGAACAGCAGGAAAGGATCTGGATCTTGCCGGAAAGTTTTCCACTCCTGACCTTTCCTTTATTTCAAAGCTGATCCCGAAGACAGTAAAGGCCCGTTTAAAGGGAGGGGTCAATACGGATCTTACGATAACAGGACCGTTTAAAACTCCTCTACTGGAAGGCAGTCTTTCAGCGAGAGATTTTTCTGTAGCCCGATTCCGATTTGACAAAGGGAGGGCAAGCTGGAAATTCTTCGACAGGACCCTTTCCTTCTCTAATATAGATTCTCTTGTTTTTGGCTCACCCGTATCTGGTGATATTGACATAATCTTTACTGGCGGCCCCCTTGAATCGCTGCTGAAACTGAGTGGAAGGGATCTGAATGTTGCAGACTGGTACACACCGCTGCCCTGGCTCGATTTTGCCACTGGCAGGTTGGATAACATTGAAGTCAATCTCAAAGGTCCCTTCAAAAAACTGTCAGGCAGTGTATCCTTTCACACCGGAAAGGGAGCAGTCATACAAGGACATCCTTTCGAAAAGCTTTCTGCAGATCTGGAGCTGAATAACGGTAAAGATCTCAACCTTCGGGCAAATGGCACCTGGTACAAAGCCAATATCAAGGGAGAGGGATCTATCCATATCGTAAAACCAGCCTCATACCTGGATATGAGTTTTGAAACGAAGGACCTGGATATCCATCAGATGAAGAACAGATATCCTGTCGTGGGAAGTCTTGATCTCCAGGGCACCCTGGCTGGAAAGGCCATCCTTAAAGGCTACACTAATGATCTCAAAATATCCGGATCTTTCGGTTCCGATAAGGCTAGACTACAGGAACATCTTCTTCAGGATCTTCGATTTTCCTTCCTTAATACGGGAGAGGAAACAAAGGTGGAGAATCTGGAAACGAAATGGATGGG
This sequence comes from Synergistales bacterium, assembly GCA_963666205.1. Lineage (GTDB taxonomy): Bacteria > Synergistota > Synergistia > Synergistales > JAFGMB01 > JAENYO01. Next base: position 1,737,157 of record OY762654.1, on the reverse strand, counting down.
TTCCTCATTTAAAGGAAAAGGACGCCTGCTTGATATCAATGGAAAGTCTCCCCGTGGAGAGATGACCCTTTCCTCTCCAGGTGTAAAGGCTTTTAAGACTCTTGACATCAAGAATATCAACTCTTCGGGAACTTTTGAAAATGGGATCCTGTCACTTAAATCTTTTACTTCAGATCTTGCCGGGGGAAAACTTAACCTTTCCGGCCAGGTAAAGTTCCCTGAAGAGAGTAGCCCATGCTTTGATCTCAAGGGAAAGTCTACCGGGATGAAAATTCAGAACCTTGCAGCAGACCTGGGAGTACCTCTGAACATAAAGGGAAAAGTAGATTCCGTTTTTTCGATTCTGGGTTCACCTTCTGCCCCGGAAGTCGCAGCAACTCTTGACTCTTCAGGATTAAGTATCAACGGTCTTCCCCTCAAGGCCGCAAAAGCTTCAATAAAGGCACGGGATGGAAAACTTTTCATCAAAGGGATGAAGGCCGACCTTGCAGGTTCCCCCCTCAGGAGCAGCGGAACCATTAAGCTTCTGGATGAAGATAAGGATACCCTTGATTTGAGGACTACTATAGAGAGCCTGGACCTCTTTTCACTTACAGAAAAAGCCTTCCCTGACCTTCCAGTTTCCGGAGTGGTTTCAACGGATATCACCATAACTGGAGTTCTAAAACATCCAGAGATCTCCATGTCTGTTTCTTCAAAGACATTCAACCTGGGAGGACTGACATTTGACGGTCTGGAACTTGAAACCAGGCTTGGGGAAAACAGGGAAGAACCTGTGGAATATCTCCTCAGAACATATACAGGAGATACACCTCTGGAGATAACAGGCACTGTGGCCACGAAAAAGGAATCCGGCCTGGAAATAACGTTTGAATCAACGGGCAGGGACCTTGATGCGGAAAAACTTACTGAGAAAATAATGGGAAACCTGAAAAGCACCTTACAGGGTAATTTCAATTTTACCTGCAAGGGAAAGATCACAGGGCATTCCATTAGGGGGGAAGGGAAACTTACTTCCTCAAAGATGACCATCCAGGGATACAACATGAACAACCTTGTAATACCCTTTACTTTGAAGGGTAATAAGATGATAAGCAAGGGAGCCTCTGCCGGAATTTACGGTGGCAATGCACTGATGGAAGGCAGTTTAGATATGGATAAGGCTAAATGGGAAATGGGCTTGATCCTTAAAGATGCAGACCTGGCAAGATTCTCCCGGGACTTCAGGGAATTCAAAGTTAACAGCACAGGAAAAGGCGACCTTGAAATCGCTCTCTCCGGGGTTCTCGACAAAGTATATCTTCTTTCAGGAACAGGTTCCATGGCTCTTAGAGAGGGTACCGTAGGCGGCTTTGATGCCCTGAAATCACTGACCCAGGACGGCATTCTGAAATATCGTAATCTGAACACCTGTTTCAACCTAGATGGAGGGAATGTCTATCTTCTGCCCGGAAGCAGAGTATCGGCATATCCCGACGATAAAGTATATAAATATCTCTCCTTCAGCGGTGCCCTTGGAGGTCCCCATACAAACATGGACCTCAAATGCAGCGGACAGATAAACACCCAGGCCCTTAATGCCCTTCAGGGTGTTATCCAGGGGATAGTAAGAAGCGGCAATGGCGGAGATGCAAATCTTCTTCTTCAGGATTTCCTTTCCGGACTGGTGGGAGGATATTCAGGTCCCGATTTCAGAAAGATCAACTTCGAACTTGTAGGAACCTGGAGCAAACCAGCCCTTTACAGTCTTGAAATTGATAATTCGACTACGTCTGCTTCCTCAATCCCTCAGGACAATGATCCGGGGATGCCGAATCAGAAAGAAATAAAGTTCGAGGTCAGTATTCCCACAGGGGAGGGCACAGACACTTCGGAAAGTGCCGGAGACCAGTTCAAAAAACAGGTCATGGAAAACCTTCTCAAGCAGATCTTCATAGACGAGGATGCCATAAACAGCGGCAGCAGCAATTGAAGGATTAATCTCAGTTCCTTCTGAACATGAAAATATCAATACAAATCATATCGTTAAACTTTTAAACAGCAGATAATCATTTTAAAAAACGATTCGGCATTCGATCCCAGCTTCCCTGGACATCCGGTCGATCTCTCGGGCTGTACGGTAAAAGAAATCTTCAGAAAGCATGTCTTCCAATCCGTACTTCCTGTAAATCCAGTCGGCATAGTGATAGTTCATGCGATCAACAAGGATGTAGTCAACTATTCCTTCCAGGCATTCGGCCAGAGCTTCTGCTCCCGGAAGAAGAGGAGCGATCATGGCATAGGTCCTTATCCCGGAGTTATGCAATTCTTCAAGTGCTCGAAGCCTGTCTTTTATGGATGGAGCATGAGGTTCAAATAGTTCCCTGATACTATCGTCTGCCGTGGTAATGGAAAACCCCACTTCCATATTTACAGCTTCTTTAAGGATATCCATATCCCTGAGAACCAGGGGAGAGCGGGTCTGGATAAAAACAGGCCAGCAATTTTGTGTAAGAATTTCAAGGCATCTTCGAGTCAGCCTGTATCTTGCTTCAAGGGGCTGATAAGGATCACATACTCCGCTTACCCATACGGTCCCCTCCCTTTTCCTTTTTATCTCCACCTGCAACAGATCGGGAGCATTGATCTTGACATCCACAAAATCGCCCCATGGCTCACTATGCCCGGTAAATTTTTTCATAAAACGGGCATAGCAGTAGGTACATGCATGCTGACAGCCAACATATGGATTAATGACATAATCATAAATTTTAGATACCGAGAGAATGGTTTTTGAATGGATTTCCTTGACTTTCATAGCTTAAATCCTCTGGTTCCTGATTTTTATGTTGATCATTATATCAATTTCCTTGAAGATCCTTCCCCCGATCCTTAACAGGAAAACAGCCACTGCACACTTGAATACTCGAACCAGAGTTCGTTCCTTTGGCAGATAAATTGCATATCAGAAGCACTTCCATGACCCAGATGATAAACTGCAAAGAGGAATTGATATTTTACTTCTTGCCGGGGGTAATCTTAATGATAAGTGAAAAACAGAGGGAAATCTTTTTCAGCTTTATCCGGTGCTACCGGAAGTGGACCCGGGACTTCTGGCAGCGGTTTCAACAACTGGAAAGAGAGTAGAGGCTGTAGTGTATTTCAATGATATGAAATATTACGCACCAGGCGGTACTGCAACCAGTGAGAAAAATGCTGCAGGTTTCAGGTTCTGACTGTTGATCCATCCCATAGGGGAGAGGGAATGGGAAAAGGACTGACCATTGAGTGCCTTGAAAAAGACAGGCGGAATAAAAGGAGCCAGGTGATAGATAATACATTCCACAAAATTTATGCAGGTAGCGTGGAAAATGTATGAAGATATGGGGTTCAGGAGATCGGCAGACCTTGATTTTATGCAGGGAAAGCTGCCTGTTTTCGGATTCCGATTTAACATCGATTATTAACAAGATAAATCCAGCCTGTTTCTTAAGAAGATTTTGTTCATTTCCGGAGAAGAGGCTTAATTTTTATGGAGGTAGCCATGTCCATTCGTATTGTAAGACTGGGAAGTGAGCGGGTAGAAGGGGAAGGCCTTAGAATAGGTATAGTCAATCGTCCCCCTCGTGGAGTATCAAAGGCAGATTTCAGCTCAAAGAACTGGTACGATGTCCGGTTTCCGAACCTTGCTCCGAGCCTTGAGACAATGAAGTTCGGAAAGAGCGCAAAGACTGAAAAAGACTGGATGGCCTTCAAAAGGAAATACCGTGCAGAATTGGCAAAACCAGAAAAAAGCCACCTCCTGGAACTTTTAGTCGCCCTTTCCCATCAGACCAGCTTCTCTGTAGGATGTTACTGTGAAAATGAAGAACACTGTCATATATCAGTGCTGAGAAAGTTATTCATCGAAAAGGGTGCTGATGTCAAACAGGAAGACCAGCAAATCGGCTAACCTTCATAGGAACTTGCAATGAACAACCAGGCTTTGAAATGGGCTTGGGCTATAGTAAAAACTTCTAATAGGCCTTACTGAACTCTGACCCTGACAATTTAGGAATAAAAGCAAAGACAGGAATCTGGCTTGTATAAGAATATTTCTATTTCAGTCGCTTTTTCACTACCATATCAATTGCATCCTCAAGTGCTTTGTTGAATTTTTCCGCCTGGTTCAGCATCAGGAAATGGTCCGCATCATCGAGAACAATGGCATCGAAAGAAAACATATGCTTCCTGTTCGCTTCAACGTTAACAGGCCAGAGACTCCCATTCACTGTCACAACGGGAATCGGTATTTCTTCAAATATCCCTGCAGCTTCACCTGTAATGTACTGGGTCATCATCTCTTCAATAGCGCTCAGGGCAACAGCAGGCGGAGCAGCAGACATATCAGAAATGATCCATTCCCTGAGCAAAGGTTCAGTTCCAGGCAGGATCATGTTTTCCACAAAATGCCTGGTTCCGGCTTTGAAATCCTGTTTAAAAGCTGACAGCATCTGATCCAGCTCTTCACGGGTCAGTGGATATTCCACATTCTCGAGGGTATCTATACCTATCAGCCCCAGAACCCGGTCCGGCATAAGCCGGGCAGCTTCAGCAATGACAGATCCGCCCATGGAATGCCCGATCAGGATGACACTCCCGCCGCCGATAACATTTACCACCGACTGAACATCTTCTCCGAAAGCCCTCATGGTATACCCTGAACGATCGGAACCAGAGTGCCCGTGACCGGCAAGATCCAGAAGGACAACACGATTATTCCTTGAGAAACAGGGAATCTGCTCTCTCCAGTAGCGGCTGTCGCAACTCCAGCCGTGGACGAATACAAGGGTAGGTTCACCGGCCCCATAGGTCTCGTAGGAAATGGGTGTCCCATCTCTGGAAGGCACAACGCCAGGCCATTGAGCCTGTGCTCCCGAGACCCAGAGAACCAGAAACAGGGCTGTCAAACAGACCATAAGCCCGAAAGACCCTTTATGTATCCTGATATTATAAAGATATATCTGCTTTTCTACATATTTTCCTCTTTTGGCTTTCACTGTATGTTCTCCTTTCTCTGTTTAAGAATCCGTCATCAATTCCCTGCCGTCTTTCAGCAAAAACTCAATTCATAGAAATTGAAAAGAGCCTCGGGCAAATCCCTGGCCTGTTCCGGATATCCATCAAAGCTTGCCATGTTGTGAAGGGTCACTTTGGGAAATATCCAGTCCCTCAAAGTAATATATCTCACCGGATTAATCTATATTAAAAGAAGATAGAGTTCAATGGAGTATTCAATAGATTGGGAGTAATCATCATTATTGCATACATAAGGTTAAAATCAATGGCTGACACTGACGATTTTAGATCGTCAATTTTGGATTTTGTATTAAAAGCAAGGGCAATAGTCCACCAAATGAGCTTAGGGTCATCTTTTATTAAGGAATGTTCAGCTCCATGAATAGTATTGCAAAACCGCACGTGCAAGGCCTCGTGTATTAGGTGTATGGAATTAGTGGACAAGGATTAAACTGGAAAAGGGGTTCCGTCATCCGACAGAACCCCTGTATTGATTTGGTTGCGGGGGCAGGACTTGAACCTGCGACCTTCGGGTTATGAGCCCGACGAGCTACCGACTGCTCCACCCCGCGATATCCATGTTGTTTTGATAACCTGCAACAGCCCGCCAATTATACGCCTTTCCCATCAGAAGTCCAACCCATATTGAAATATCCGACGAACCGGATATTTGGGATTGTCTTTTCTGGATTTCGGGTTAAGAGAGAAAGGACAGAAAAAAACTTACGTCCTCCAGGGCATTTTATTTTTCAAAGGGGATCTAAATCCTCTGTGCTAATACTACAGAACCGTTCACGAAAGACCTGCCCCCTATTGTTCAAGCTATTCCCTGAGAAATAGGGGGCCTGCTTTCGCCAGTACGGTCTATCAAAACAGCCTCTTCATTTTATGGACTGATATTTTCATTTATATTCTAGAACCCCAGGTTTTCACCCACGATAAACACGTGAATATCAGACAGTAATGGCTGTTTGTGCAGAATAGTCGTCACATTGCAAATCCTGGTCGGCCCCTGGCAATCCATACATTCTCCAGTCTTTGTACAAGGATTGGGCAATCCGAGACGCTTGTTATTGATCGGAGCAGCAATTGATTGTATCCTCTCCATCGCCGCTGTCAGATTCTGCACGATCTTGTTAATGCCAACCACAACAATGACTTTGTGGGGACCATAGATCATTGCTGCGACCCTGTTGCCCGTTCCATCCACGTTTATCATTTCTCCATCCATTGTGACAGCATTAGTTCCTGTCAGAAAAACGTCACAGGTAAGCTGTTGCCGCCTGATCTCATTTTTTTCCTCCTTACTCAATCCGGCTTTACCATGATTCAGAACTTTGTTGCCTCGTGCAGCAAGTTCATCCGGCAAACCCAATTCACCTACAGTCCATGAACCACCCATACCCACTGTTGCTTCATTAGGGATCTGATCAAGAATCGCTGTGGCAGCTTCTTTTGCCGTCTTGCAATAGGTTGCAGAAAAACCATTTCCAGTAAGGGCTTTAACAACTGTTTCGCCAGTTATTTCATTATGCCACTCTATAAATTCGTTCATGCCCATGGCCTCCTTCAGAAAATATTTTCTACAAAATATCACATATCACTCAATAAAGATAATTTCATCCAGGGAATGGTGCCCTGTTCCCACACTTGTCCAGAATAGCTTTTGGACAAGTGTGATTTTGAATTAAACATCAAAATCACAACTTACCTGATGAGCTGCATTCCACCCTGGAAAGAGAAGTTAATGTTTTCTCGTGCAAAATCGGGTTCACCATTTTGCACAGTAGAACAGTGAGTTTTAAGGGCCGAAGGTCCGCCCGCCTTCGGTTTATTTAATGGGTTTTGGCGGATTTTCCTCGGCGGTACTCTGCGAAACCTCTGCATCCCCTGGGGTGAATCGATTTTAGATTGCCGATTTTGGATTTTGGATTAAAAGGCATCAAACCCATCCTACAAAAGAGAAGCTATGGCAAGCACCCCGAAGGTGCTGATAACTACCCCCGACACCCTGTTGACCCAGAGCATCATTCCCCGGTTTACCTTCCTTCGGACAAGACCAAAGGAACCGCTGAGGATCAGCCACCATGCAGCTGAACCGGAAAACACCCCGGCCACCATTATCACAGCACCGCCTATGCTTCCAGCAGAAGAGCCAATGCCCAGACCTGCGAATATGGCTGTAAAACTTATTATGGTCATAGGATTGGTTATGGTGAGGGCAAAGATGGATGAATAGGCTTTAACAAGTTGCCCGGGCTGGGGCCTGTCATCTCCGGAAGCTGTAATTGAGGGTTTTGAAAAAAGGGTTTTTATGCCAAGGTAAAGAAGAAAGGCACCTCCTGCAACTCTTAAAAGAACCTGATTATCAACGAGAAGAGAAGAAAGGGTGGTAAGGCCCGCTGCTGCGATAATTCCGTAACACCCGTCGGCCGTTGCTGCTCCCAGGCCGGAAACCAGTCCGTTAAGCATTCCATGAGAAATAGTCCTTCTTATACATAGAACTCCGATGGGCCCCACAGGAGCAGCTATGGAAAAACCCATGACGGCTCCCTTGAAAAACAGAAACACCATGCTGACAGGTATCATAGATCTTCTTCCGGTCCTTCCGTGGGCTGAAAAGAAATTTCCCTGACGCTGGAAAGGGCTATCATTGTCCTTGTGCGGACCACTCCTTCAAGTGATTTGAGCCTGTTGCTTATTATGTCTTCAAGATGGGCCGTATTTCTGCACCTTACCTTGATAAGATAATCAAAATCACCTGCTATATGGTGACATTCGAGGACTTCATCCATTTCAGAAACAAGTTTAAGAAAGATCCCCCGATCAGAAGGTTTTTCCAGGGTAACAGCAAGAAAGGAAAGAAGGGGGGAACCTGTCTTTTCAGGATCGATAATGGCGGTAAAACCCTTGATAATCTTCTTTCTTTCAAGCTTTCTTATCCTCTCCGAGAGACTTGGAGAAGAAAGACCCAGCTTTTCCGACAGTTCCGCCAGGGTTACCCTTCCATTGCTAATAAGTTCTTTCAGGATCTGTCTGTCGATGTAATCCATATTAAATACCTCGCTTAAATAGTAATAAGAACTTTATTACCTTTATATACGAGGTATTATACTTATATTTTCTTGTTTTGCAAATTGTTATTTTGTTTTTACCTTATCTTGAAAGGTAGGGGTGGAAGGATATTTCTAAAACCTGTATTGAACCTTCAGTTCCAGCTGGCTGGCATCCTCCTCGTCCATGAAGGGGTCAGAAGCAGAGCTACCAGTCTGCTGACCGCTGTTCTCATAGAGTAAAAACATGTATGAAAGACTCATGTCAAGTTCCCCCCTCCTGTATCCGGTCCCGAATCGAAGAATGTGTCTGTCATAGGGGGTATATCCCCGAAAGGAAGAACCTCCGCCAATTGGCGACGGATCAAAAATGTAACCTGCCTGAATATTCATGGTCTGATTCAGGCTGTAAATCAGACCAAGCTGAATACCCAGTGTATCCTGAAGTGACTGATTTCCGTAATTAAAGGAGAAATTATTATCCGTGCTGTATCTGCTCCATTGTGTATAGGAAAGACCTGCTTCGGCAAGAAGATCTGATTCCGGTCTGTAAAAGATACCCCAATGAAGGGTTTGTGGGATCTCCATACTTTCTTTCCAGGCCATTGCCCCATAGGTTCCCCAGGGGATCCTGTTTTCGATTAAATTCTCATCCCGGGGGCCCTTCATTTCATCTTCAATCAATCCCGGAGTCCAGGAAATACCAAAGGCAAGTTTATCCCCCTTCTTCATGGAAAGGCCTAAATGCCAGATTTCAGGGATATTTCCCACCTGTCTCTGAAGAGGAATAAGGAAAAGGTCTACTTTGTTGTTCCCCTCGAATGAAATTATCTGGAACCCTTCATTTACAGCAGATATGGGACTGTACATCCAGGACCATGGTACAGAAACATCCACATCTGGACTCTCTTTCGAAAAAGAGGGCACAGTTAAAAATACAGATAGAAGATATACAGACACAATGACAGAAATCAGCCTTTTCATTCGATCATGCCTTTCTAACATAAATCACAGTACTATTTATTACTTTAATATTTTATCGCTATGTAGAAGCAATTGCAATGATCCTTAAGGCCATTTCCTGTAAAAAGAAGGTTCGTAAACCATAAATTTCTTTAAGCTGGACTGTAACCTTTTTGTTACCTGAAATTCATATTCCTGTTACCACAATGAGTTAAATTTAACCCAAGAATAAACAAAGGAAGATGAAAATGAAACCTTTTCTTTTGCCTTATGTAACAGCAGGAAATGGACACAGGTCAGCTTCCATGTCGCTGAAGGAAGCCTTCGAAAGAGAAGATAAACCTTGCGTAACGGTGGATGTTCTTAATTTCTCCGACAGGGTTTTCAGAATGATCTATTCAAATATCTACGAGGTCATCGGTGAACACTCTCACTCAAGCTGCGGAGCCATATATAAACTCACTGATCAGGACAGAGAGGAAAGCAACCTTGTCAAGCTGGTAGATCGGTTGAGCGAGATAAGTCTTAACCAGTTCAGAAGCTTTATAACGGATAATGACCCTCCTGCCGTTATCTGCACTCATTTTCTGCCCCAGGCTATTCTTGCAAAGATGAAAACTCGAGGTCTTTATTCTGGCCAGGTTTATAGCTGTATAACTGATTTTGACCTCCATCTCATGTGGTTTTGCCATGGAGTTGATGAATACTTCGTGGCCAACAGAAACATAAGGGATAAACTTATACATCTGGGTGTTGATGAAGAAAAGATCAATATTACCGGTATACCTGTGAATTCAAAATTCAGCAACTTGCCAAGGAAAAGCGGTCCCAGGGATTCAAGACTGCGGATCCTCTTTTCAGGTAGCTCCATCTCCGACAAAAAAGTATTTTCCATTCTCGAAGGGCTGAACGATCTTGAACTTCCCCTTGATCTTGAAATAATAACCGGGAGAAATGAGGCTCTCTTCGACAAGCTCAAGGATTTCATCAGCTGTCCTCCCGTCAGAATAAATATTCACGGCTTCGTGGATAATATGGATGAGCTGATGACAAAGGCAGATCTGATGATAACCAAGCCGGGTGGTCTTACTATTTCCGAGGCCCTTTGCGCTCAGCTTCCCATGATCCTCTTCTCCCCCATACCATTTCAGGAGACCAAGAACGCGATATTTCTGGACAGCCAGGGGGCCGGCTGCCTCTGCGAAGATATCAAAGATGTCCTTAACAGGATAAGCCAACTATTCCACTATCCGGAAAAAATCGAAAAAATGAAAAACAGATGCAGCGAACTGGCTCGGCCAATGGCATCTTCCAACATCGTAAAAAGAGTTATCCGCCGTGATCTTTCTAAAGTTGAAGGAATATTCCACCTGCCTGACAGGGAAAGGACACCCACAGGGACAGGAGTGATATGATGAAATTCCGTTCGGTATTCATTTCTGACACTCACCTCGGTAGCAGATGGTGCAAAGCGAAATACCTTTCCTCTTTCCTATCCTCCATACAATGCGAAGAATTATACCTTGTGGGAGACATCATAGACGGATGGAAGCTAAAAAGAAGATCAAAGTGGCCCCAGTCTCATAACAAGGTAATCCAGAAACTTCTCAAGATGTCAAAAAACACTGAAATTACCTATATTTCCGGAAATCATGACGAATTTATGGACGAGTTCGATCAGTACAGCTTTGGACATATCAAGATCTGTAAAAAGGCTTTCTACACATCACTGGATGGGCGTAAATTTCTTGTGGTTCATGGAGATGAATACGACATTGTAGTGAAATACAACCGCTGGCTTTCAACTCTCGGAGATTATGCCTATGATGTTGCCCTATGGGTCAACTGCGGTTTTAACAGACTCAGGTCGATCCTCGGAAGGGAATACTGGTCCCTTTCGCAGTACATGAAACACAAGGTAAAGGATGCTGTGAAATACATAGGAACATACGAAGATTACCTCCTTAAGACAGCAGATAAAAATGGAGTGGACGGAATAATCTGCGGTCATATTCACCGTCCTGCCCTCCGGAAAGTGGGAAATATCAGCTACTTCAATACGGGTGACTGGGTAGAGACCTGCTCTGCCCTGGTTGAACATATGGATGGAACTTTCGAGGTTATCAGATGGTTCGGACCTGAAAAACAGGGTATTCCCATAATAACTGCTGATGGGGAAATGGCCTACAGACAGAAGGGAACCTTGGAACCGCTGGTCCGACATCATATGTCCGAGCCTGTTATTATCACAGAAAGCTCCTTAGCCAAGGACTTGATCCAATAAAGCGCCTCCTTGAAGCAATTGTTTTCCCTCTTTGTACCCAGCGGCAGGCTTAAGCCTGCCGCTGGGTGTATTTTAATCGAATTAATATAGCGCTATAATAGATTAACTATATAATGCTAACTTGTTTTTATAAGGATATCTATCTATATAAATAAAGCAATTGGAGGTTCCAGCATGACCCATAAAAAGGAGAAGGATTCCCTGAAAACCGTTGAAAAAGAAAATCCCATAGTAGATCTGGACGACCCGAGACTATATCTTAACAGGGAGATCAACTGGCTTGACTTCAACTACAAGGTCCTTGAGGAAGCCATGGAAATTTCGAACCCGCTCCTGGAGAAACTTAACTTCCTGGGAATTTTCTTCAACAACATCGATGAGTTCTTCATGGTCAGAATCGCAGGCCTGGTGCGTCAGTACAAGGAGGGGGTAGGCAGTTCCTCCCCTGATATGTTCTCCCCTGCGAAACAGCTTACCCTCATAAGGAAAAAACTTATCCCACAGCTGGCACTGGCCCAGGATTACTGGAACAAAGAGATGAGCCCGGCTCTCCATGATGCCAATATACATATCACCAGCTATAAGAACCTTACGGATAAACATAAAGTTTTTCTGAAAAGATATTTCGAGGATGAGGTATATCCCGTCCTTACCCCACAGGCCATCGATCCCGGACGCCCCTTTCCCAGGATCTCGGGCCTCAGTCTCAACTTCCTGGTCCAGCTTCGCGATCCATACAGCGGGGTGAAATTTGCCAGGGTCAAGATCCCCAAAAACCTGTCCCGTTTTGTCTTCATACCCCGTAACAAGGAAGCCAAGACCTATACGAACCTCGGTTTTTCGGTAAATGTCCGGAGCAACGAGATAATACTGGTGGAAGATCTAATTATGCAGCATCTGGGTATGCTTTTCCCGGGCCTTGAGGTGCTCAATGCCTCAACCTTCAGGGTCACCAGGAATACTGATATTGAAATTGAGGAAGATGAGGCTCACGACCTTCTTGAGGCAGTTGAAGACTACGTGGAGAAGAGAAGCTTCGGAGAGGCTATCCGCCTGGAGATAAAAACCGGCATGCCCTCGGATATGTACAGGTTCCTGATGAAAAGGCTACAACTTGCTCCCTTTCAGATATATAAATCAAAGATCCCCCTGGCTTTTTCCGACTTTCTAAGGCTCTATGGCGTTGACAGGCCCGATCTGAAATACAGTCCCTATATTCCCCGTATACCTGCCCCCCTGATAGAAGGTTCTTCTCTTCACCCAATGATCAGGGAAAATGACATAATCCTTTACCACCCTTATGACAGTTTTTCCCCCGTCCTTGAATTTGTCCGCAAAGCTGCCAGAGACCCGAAGGTTCTGGCCATCAAACAGACTCTTTACAGGGTTGGAAGCAATTCCCCCATAGTCAAAGCTCTTATGGAAGCCCGTAAAAATGGTAAACAGGTTACTGTAATGGTGGAATTAAAAGCCAGGTTTGACGAGGAACAGAATATAACCTGGGCCCGTGCCCTTGAAGAAGCAGGCGTTCATGTTGTCTACGGATTTGCAGGTTACAAGATCCATGCCAAGCTGTGTCTCATCCTTAGAAAGGAATCAACGGGTGTTAAAAGATACGTTCACATAGGAACTGGTAACTACAACCCAGATACGGCAAAAATATACACTGACATGGGTTTCTTCACCTGTGACCCCGATATCTGCGCGGATGTAACAGATCTTTTCAACGCCATGACAGGCTACTCCTACAAGGAAAACTACAGGAAACTCCTGGTTTCTCCCACATCCACCAGGAATGAGATCATAAAACGGATAGATCGGGAAATAGAAAGACACCTTGAGGAAGGTAATGGCTTTATAGCCATGAAGATGAATCAGCTGGTGGATAAACAATGTATAAAGGCCCTTTACAGAGCCTCCATGGCCGGGGTAAAGATAGATCTTCAGATCAGGGGTATCTGCTGTCTTGTCCCCTGTATTGAAGGAATAAGCGACAACGTCAGGATAACCTCCATCGTGGGGCGTTTTCTCGAACATATCCGTATATTCTATTTCCGCAATGGGGGCAGGGATGAGATGTACATTGGAAGTGCAGACCTTATGCCCCGCAACCTGGACAGAAGGATAGAGGTCCTTACACCCATCGAAAATCCAAACCTAAGAAACAGGATCTATTCGGAGATACTGGAGATCCACCTGAAAGACAACGTAAAGGGAAGACGCCTTAAAAGCGATGGGAACTATGAAAAGGTTCTCAGGGATGGAAGCATCCCTATTGATTCCCAGGCTCTTATGATGAGCCATGAAGGAGGATGGAATTACCTGGGAGAGGAGGAATAGCTCTTGAGTAAGATCGACCTGTCCTATTGTGCCTTCGGCGCCAGAACCCTGCTCAAGCACCTGGGCAGGCTGACCGCAGAAATCGATGGGGTGAGAGATCACGCCTTTGAGGATACGGAATACGTTCACCGAATGAGGGTGGCAACCAGAAGGTTGAGAAGCGCCCTGCCCCTGTTTGCCTCATGTTTCCCGGCAAACCAGGTCCAGGCCTGGGAAAAGGAGATAAAACGGATAACCAGGGCCCTCGGTGAAGCCAGGGATGCGGATGTGCAGCTGCTGGTACTGGAAGAATCGCTCAAAGACACGGCCGACTCCGACCTGGAACGAGGCGTTCAGAGACTCTGTCTGCGAATAAGACAGAACAGGGAAGCCCTTCAGGAACGGGTCAGAAAGGCTATCGACCGCTTTGTAAACAGCGGAGTGGAACAGAACATGATGGAGTGCTTCCGCGAAGTGCTGGGAAAAGCAAGGGTAGAGGAAGTACCCCCTCTTTCGGAGTCCATATTCAGCACTGCCGTGGATAGGGGAATGGAGAGAATGGCCGATGCTCTCAGCTACGATGATTTTGTACGTGACCCAGTAAACGTAGAACAGATCCATGCACTTAGAAAATCTGCCAAGCGTCTGCGTTACACCCTCGAATTCTACGACCTGCCCTATAATACGCAACTAAAGCCCTACATAGAAGAAGTGAAGAACCTGCAGACCCTTATTGGAGATATACATGACTGCGATGTGTGGTCCGACTTTCTTCCCCGTTTTATCGAGGAAGAGACCCGCAGAACCATGGAGTACTACGGCCATTCCAGACCCATTCCTAAAATAAAAAGGGGAATAGAGCATTTACTGTCAGAACGAAGAAACTCAAGGGAAAAACTGTATGAAGAGTTCCTGAAATGCTGGGACAGGCTGATCTCTGAAAACTTCTGGGAAAAACTCAAAAACACCCTTCGTTCCGGTTACGACCTTCTTGAAGACAAGGTCCCGGCCGACCTTTAGTATTGGAAGGTGAGAGAAATGAAGATAGCCCTTATCGGAGATGTTCACGCAAACCTGGCCGCTCTTGAGGCCGTTCTGGAAGACCTGACCGACAGGGGAGCGGATATCATAATCAATACTGGAGACTACACTGGCTACGGTCCATGTCCGGAGGAGACCGTAAAGCTCCTCATGGGAAAAGAGACAGTTAGCGTTATAGGAAATTACGACAGAAAAGTGCTGAAAGTAGAGCAGAAACTGGAGGAATGGAAAAAGAAGAAACGCCCCGAGAAGTGGAAAGCCTTCCAGTGGGCTTTCGAACAGCTTGGTCCCGAAACCAGAAACTATCTCTCCTCACTTCCGGCCAGGAAAGCATTCGTCACAGGGAACAAGACTATCCTCGTCACCCACGGAAGCCCTACAAGCATAAGCGAACACCTGGGTAAAGACACCTCCGACGAGCGTTTTACCGAATTGGCCCATCTGGCAAATGCCCAGATAATAATCACTGGCCATTCCCACGAAGCATTCTCAAAGAAGATCGGCGGAACATGGTTCCTGAACCCCGGAAGTGTAGGACGTCCCGATGATGGCGATCCCAGAGCTTCTTATGCGATCCTTCAGATCAAGTCGGGATTTTTCCGGATCGACCACTACAGGGTGGAATATGACGTTAAAAAAACAGTTGCTGAGTTAGAGAACAAAGGACTGCCCTCCTCATTCTCGGAGATGTTCCTCCAGGGCAGAAACCTGGATGACGTGGACCCCCCTGAAGAAAAGACCGAAAGTGATCCCTGCGTAACCGACCCTCACGAGAATGGAGACCCGGGTATACCGGAGGAAGACCCGTCGGTGCAGAGGGCCCGGGCATATCTCGAAGAGAATGCTCCCATCCATGCACCCCACTGCAGACAGGTGGCAAAACTCTCGCTGAGCCTCTTCGATCAGCTTCTCCCGCTCCACTGCATAAATAAAGAAGGACGTCTGGCGCTGGAACTGGCAGCCAATCTACACGATATCGGCTGGGTAAAGGGACAGAAAGGGCATCACAAAACGGCCCTGGAAATGGTATTGAAGGCCGAAGAAGTCATTCCCGATAACCGACTGCGCCTTATGGTAGCTTCCATCGCAAGATACCATCGCAAGGCTGATCCGGACATTAAACATTCCCATTACAGGGAACTTGCAGAGAAGGATAGAAATGTGGTTAAATCCTTGGCATCTATAATAAGAATAGCGGATGGTCTGGACTGGGAACATCTGGACAATGTAAAGGATATTTTCTGCGAAGTGGATGAAGCTAAGGTTAACCTGCACTGCATGGTCCATCATCCATCGGAAGAAGAGAGAGAAAGGGCCCTTCAAAAGGGTCAGCTCTTCGAAAAAGTGTTTGAGAGAAGGTTATCTGTATCGTGGGACCAAATCTGAATGTGGAATCGGGGAACGTGGTAGGACTCATCGACCTGGGAACAAACTCCGTCAGACTTATGGTGGTCCGCCTCAACCCCAATCGATCATATACCATCATTAACCAGCATAAGGTCATGGTACGCCTTGGAGAAGGGGAGTTCACCCGGGGTGTGCTCCGCAAGGAAGCCATGGACCGTACCATACTGGTCTTGAAGCGTTTTGTCGAGATGTCCGCCAACCTGGGCGCAAAAGACCTGTGGGCAGTTGCAACATCCGCAACCAGGGATGCCCAGAATCGGGATGAGTTTATTGACAGGGTAAAGAACGAAGCAGACCTTGATCTGAATGTCATTTCGGGCCTCGAGGAAGCGCGGCTCATATACCTGGGTGTATCAAGCGGATTTCATCTCGGGGATAAAACTGCCATGTTTCTGGACATCGGCGGAGGAAGTACAGAAACAATTCTGGGAAATCAGTTCGAATACTTTTCCCTGGATTCCATGAAACTCGGCGCGGTAAGGCTGAAGAACATGTTCTTTCCTGAAGAAGATCAGGGCCCCGTTCATATGGATAATTATGACCTGCTTCAGCAGCATGTCCGCAATTCCGCTCTCAGAAGCATACAGCGGTTCAGGGATACGGAATCCCACCTTGCAATAGGCAGCTCGGGGACCATCGAGACACTTTATGAAATAGCCAGGCGCAACAATATCCAGGGAAAGCGAATCGATGTCGAGGAGGGGCAGGAAGTACTCTCTCTCCAGGAACTTGACAATACCGTAAAACTGTTATGTTCACTTTCTTTGCAGGATCTTGCAAAGGTCCGCGGAATGAACCCCCGGAGGGCCGACATTATCATTCCAGGTGCCGCAATCCTTCACACCCTGATGGAGGAGATGGGACTTGAGGAGATCCATATAAGCCGACGAAACCTGAGACACGGACTGCTACATGATTACCTTATCCGGGGGAAATACGGCTATCTTGAAGCCAAACCTCGGATATCAGTGCGCGAACAGAGCGTTCTCCAGCTTGGAAGGAGCTGCGGTTTCAACGAAACCCATGGCCGGCATATTTCGAGACTGGCAGTCCAGTTGTTCGAAAGTGGCCGGGAATCGGCGCTTCACAGTCTAGGGGATGAAGAGGGAGAACTTCTCAGATATTCTGCCATGCTCCATGATGTGGGAATGTTCCTCTCCTTCGTCAACCACCACGCCCATACCTATTACATCATCAGAAATGCGGAGCTTCTTGGCTTTTATTCCCGTGAGATAGCAATAATGGCCAGCACCGCCTTTTATCACAGCAGAAAATACCCCAGGAACAAACATCCGGAGTTTTCAGGCCTTGATCCACGATCCAGGGAAACGGTAAAGGTACTGAGCATGCTCCTGTCAATAGCAGAAAGCCTTGACCGCAGTCATCATCAGTTGATACAGGAGGCATGGTTTTCTCGTCACGCCCGAAGACTTGTGTTGAATATAAAGGCCCTTGAGGGTTATGAAATAGAGCTCTGGGCCCTGGAGAACCAGCAGAAGTTCTTTAAAAAAACCTTCGGAGAAAATTTCGAAGTCAAAGTGGAAGTACTTCCTCAATCGTGAAAGACCGGAAAGCAGGATGGGCTGAAGCCCATCCTGCGGTCGATTCCTAAAGATAAGAGCAAGCCGGGCGATGGTCTGCCCGGCTTGAAGGGTTTTTGTTTCTGGTTTTTGAACTTATGATTTTAATCCAAAATCTAAAATCGGCAATCTAAAATCGACTTACCTGCGAAGCAGGAAGAGTAACGGTACCATGAGAAGCCCGAATGCTGCCGGTATTGAACCGGCGTTGCATCCTCCACTACCAGACACCCTCTCATCCGCTGTGGTAAAGCTCCAGAGGTCTCCGGATTCCGCTGCATCTTCTGTCCTGACATCAACTCTCCAGAAATATTCAGTTAGGAAATCCAGATCATCCTCTAAAACCACCGATCCTTCAGAGATCCCGGTCGCAAGGACTTCCATATCATCCGAAGTCAGTCCGAAATAGACATCGAAAGAAACGTTATCTGAAAGATGCTCCCAGGAGAGGACTACATCCGCATTTACTGCATCATCCGCTCCGTTCGAGGGATCCGGGGAAGCCGGTTTCTCCAGGAGGGTAGTGAAGGACCACAGGTCTCCAGATACAGCTATATCTCCAGATGCGACATCCACCCGCCAGTAATAGGTTGTACCCTGCTCAAGAAGGGGCAGGTCGCAGGAGGTCACTGTCATATCTTCAGAGATCAGGTCAAGATCATCCAAGGCGGTTCCGAAATACAGGTCGAAAGAGTCAGCCGATTCACATACCCAGGAAAGGACAGGATCTTCGTATGAATTGCCGCTGGAACCATCTTCCGGATCAGGATCCGTAGCTGGGGATATTGAGACTTCGATCATCACATCATCGATAAAAAGACCGTCGTATGTAATACTGCCGTCAGTAGAAAATCTCCAGGTTAACCTGAACTGTTTACCTGCAGCGAAGGAGATGTCAGCAGAAACCTCTGTCCAGCCGTAAGTAATGCTACTCCCACTGTGCTGCCAAAAAATTTCAGTCTCAGGGACATCGGTTTCACCCGAGCAGGAAGCGTTGTCCCAGGTTGAGCTTTCTATGTCCAGGGCCTGTTTCCATTTGAGGGTCAGTGGTGTCCCTGCCGGGTAGGCAGTAAGATCTATCCAGCCCGAAACAAGAGAGAAATTTGCGTTGTTCGCATAGTTGCCAGCCAGATTGGTTCCCCAGCAATTCGTGCCTGAAGCCGCTGCATTGGGCCATGCTGTCGGGGTTCCCCATTGCCAGCAATCTCCAGTCCCGCTATGGATATATCCTCCATCCAAAGCCTCAAAATCCTCGGAGTAGACCACATATCCAAAGGAGGTGCCGCAAATACAGAACATGCAGAATAACAGGACAAGGAAAATACTTAATCTTTTCATTATTCATCTCTCCTTATAAAAGTTTATGAAAGGTTTAATTTAACTGAAATAAAGCTCCATCCCTTAAAAAACAAGTTGTTCCGACCACCTCCCGGGAAAATGTGAAAATCTATTCTGAATTCCATTAGAGAAATTGTTCTCCTCAAACAAAAAATCTCCGGGTTTTCTGCCCGGAGATAATACTCATAAAGGGCAAATGAACTGCATCGGCAACCCGGCGATCATTTCCTTTTGAGGCTTTAGACCCGTGGCTTTGCGTCACCGCCTTTCGACGGTTTTGCCCTTGCTGAATATAAAGTTGGGTGACTTTTCAGATAAAAGCTATAACAGATATCACTATATCGTATTTTGTAATCTTTTATCGGGACTTATGTCTCAACATTTCAGGACTCAGGTCCCAGATCCATGGGTTGAAATAGAAGTTATTTAGTGCAAGCAAGCCGGGCGATGAATCTGCCCGGCTTGAAGGGTTTTTGTTTCTGGTTTTTGAACTTATATTTTTAATCCAAAATCTAAAATCGGCAATCTAAAATCGACTTACCTGCGCAGCAGGAAGAGTAACGGTACCATCAGAAGCCCGAATGCTGCCGGGAAGACCCCCACGTTACAGGTGCTGCCGCCACCGGTTGCAACATCCTCGAATGTTAAAGTACCATAATTCAAACCTGTGCCGGTGAAATATGCTATGTGAGGCACATCATTTGAATTGAGGACCACAGTGGAATATGACGCAAAGGAGGTAAGGTAATTTTCATCCAGCATCACCTTGTTCCAGGACTCACCGTCAAACCAGGCGTATCGTAATTCAGCCTTAATGTCAGAATCGGTTCCCCCCTGCATCCCGAAAGAACCTGTCCCGTATACTATCTGAGGATTATCAAGGGAGTCAAAGACCATTTTGATCTGCCTTACACCTCCACTAAATTTCAGATCATCTACTTTCTCAATGATCCAATCATTGCCAGAGAATATGGCATGGTTCAATGTATACGAATAACTTACGACTTCAGATTCTCTGAGTGGAACACTTTCGGAAGTCTGATTCGTTGAAATAAAGGCCAGGTGAGGAATGCCGGAGGAATCCATTTCGAGGGAAAGAGAATGGACATCCCTCAGATCTGAAGAAACTACACCAATGTCCCAACTGACCTCGTTCTGAACACAATACTTCAACTCATCTTCGTTATCTTCGAAATAGCATATGAAGGCTTTTTCATCTTCAGAAAGAACCATATCGATATTATCCACCCGCCCGATGTCAATTCTCTCAAATTCCCAGCCCGAATCGATCTTTGTGCCGTACCACAGATTGCTTGTGTACTGTGCAGAGGAGGACATTCCGCTGGGAATAACAAGATATTCACTCATATTAAAAGCAGCATGGGGACATACTGAACTATCCATAGCAAGATCACATTCCCAGCACTCAATATCGGAAGATATGGATTCAAAGTCCCATGCATCAGTTGTCCTTACCGCATATGTAAGCACATCGTCTGATACAAAAAGCAGATGATCATTATCATCTTCATCGATAATGTAGGAAGGATCCCTTAAATAATGGCCCGAGTCCAGGTCTTCGAAGGAAATTATTGTGGATCTTTCCCATTCGTTTCCATCCTTTGAGGCAAACAGCATGGCTCTTGTATCCTGAAGCATATAGACCAGGCTGGGCTCACCCTTTGAATTCAGGGCTATCTCGGGGCAGGAACCTCTTCTCTTTCCCTCGATGGGAACGGTCTGCACATCCCATTCCTGTCCATTTTTACAGGCATACTGAAGGTCATAATCATCTGCTTCGAGATAACTGACACAGGGATTGCCCGACGGATCAAGAGCTATAGAGGGGAAGGTTCCCACATCACCCTGGGAATCGGCAACACTTGTTACCCATGAATTTCCCTGAAGAACTCCATATTTCAGGTCACTTTCGCCCGAAAAAGCACAGTATGCAAGATGGGGAACGTTTTCATCATCAATTACAAGGGATGAGTAGTGTCCAATCCTGTCTGCGTTTTCAACAGTCAAAAAAGAAAAACTTTCTCCATTTTTGAATGCATATCTAAGAGAGTCGTCATCATTGGCAGAATAAACGAAGTGAGGATTATCGTTGGTATCAAGAGCCATGGTGGAAGTTTGATAAGCCGTTTTGGTCATAGGATCGTCTACTAACTCCATCTGCCACTGAGCGGTATTCTCATCGAGCCATGAATAATACATATTACAGGTATCTCCATAGGTATCAGTAAAATATCCATAACCTATGAAGGGCACACCTGTACTGCTGAATGCAAGGGTGCATTTGTTTGAATAAGAATGGTCGTCGGAATTAACGGTATCCCGAGACCAGGAGCCATTTTCCCTTTTTGCGAACCTGAGAACAGATGAATCCTCCTGATCGTAATAAGTATAAGCAATACCCGGATCACCGTTATTGTCGAATGCGAGGGAGAGGGTATTTCCCGTACCGGAGTAACCCTGATCAACTGATACTGTCTCCCAGATGCTGCCGTTGAAGGATGTGAACATTACAGAGCTGTCGGGATAGGCGCCTCTCTGAAAGGCAATACATGGGTTTCCTTCTGAATCCAGGGCGATTGAGGTCTGGTTAATATAACTAGATCCCTCCACCACGTTCTGTGTAACCCATTCATCTCCATCGAAATAAGCATACTTGAGGATCTGTGAATCTGCTTTAAAAGATATGTGGGGGTTACCGTCCTCATCAATTGCAAGGGAAGAGCTGTAGCCCTGGGTACTTCCTTCATCAACGGTTTCAACACTCATCTCAACTGCAAATGCGGAGAATGAAAACAGCAATATCATGGCCAGTGCAATACTAAGTCTTCTCATCAACATGGTATCTCTCCTTTTTAGAAAAAGTATGGAATTATGTAATGATTCAAATATCAGATCTTCAACTCTCAAAAGATATGGACAGGATGAACCTCTCCTCAATTAGAAAATGGTTGAGAATTCAATTAGAGAAACACCTGTAAATAACAAAATCCCCGGATCTTTCTGCCCGGAGATAATACTCATAAAGGGCAAATGAACTGCATCGGCAACCCGGCGATCATTTCCTTTTGAGGCTTTAGACCCGTGGCTTTGCGTCACCGCCTTTCGGCGGTTTTGCCCTTGCTGAATATAAAGTTGGGTGACTTTTCAGATAAAAGCTATAACAGTTCTCACTATATCGTATTTTGTAATCTTTTATCGGGACTTATGTCTCAACATTTCAGGACTCAGGTCCCAGATCCATGGATTGAAATAAAAGTTATTTAGTGCAAGCAAGCCGGGCGATGAATCTGCCCGGCTTGAAGGGTTTTTGTTTCTGGTTTTTGAACTTATGATTTTAATCCAAAATTTAAAATCGGCAATCTAAAATCGACTTACCTGCGAAGCAGGAAGAGTAACGGCACCATGAGAAGCCCGAATGCTGAGGGTAAGGTCCCCACGTTGCAGCTGCCTCCACCGCCTGTACCGCTTTCTGTAATCTCGTCTGCAGTTTTTATTGCCGCCACTATGGGATCTGTGAAACAGCCGTCCTTAGTTCCATCATAGACAAAGAAGAACCTATCCTGCCCTTCCAAAAGGGCCTGAACGCATGCTTCTCCCTCTGGCGCAGCTTCATCGGCTATGACTAGAATCATGGACACATAATAACCACTGTCATCACTGGATACTTCAAAGAAATCATAGGGATCCTGATCCTCTGATGCAACTTCGAAAAGGTCATACACATCCGGACTAACTATTTTATACAGGGACACGTTTTCAAAGAATGCCTCTTCCAGGTCGTCTCCTGCATCGATGGCAGCACATGTATCTGTACCGAGAAGGTCTCTGGATATTTCCAACACCAGATCCACCTGGGTGACTGCATTTCCCATATCGGGTGAATCAAATTCCATCTCGAAGGAAAGGCCGGTCACAAAATTCCCCTCTGGTATGCCTGCACCAAGTTCAGCCAAGTCCACTTTTTCCACACTGATAGAAAGCAGGTCCTGCTTAGTGATAGTTACCGGGTCTGCAAGGGGTCCTTTGTCCGTTCCCGTTATACCAAAATCTTCAATCCCTGCTTCTTCCATCATGGCAGGGTCTACCATAAAGCTGGCTTCAAGTTCATGGTCTGACGAAACATTATTAAAGATGTAGGTATCGCCCTGGGCAATAAAATCGACTCTTTGCCTGTCAGCATTAAGTTCCTCTATGACAAAACCGTCGTAGGGGGTTATCGTGAAGGACTGATCCATTCCCTCTGGAACATCCGCTGACTCGGGAGAAATGCTTCCGCCGCCGGAAGTAGAGGAGGTGGTTATGGAATAGGATGCAAGCTCAAGCTCGAAAGCACCTATGTCATTGTAATATCCCTGGGGCCTTGATACACCGCGCTGGTCTTCGGAAACTAATTGTTCACGGAGGTCGAACCAATGGGCTGCCTCCACCGCCAATGCCCCAGCCTTCAGTGCAAGTACCTGCATTTTTTCTGTATCCCCAGGAGCACCGGCTTCAGGACCGTTTTCTAAACCTGAAAAAACATCGGATGAGGTAATATCGGCAGAGAGGATGATATCCCCATAATTCATGAACCAGCTTTCAGGAACGTTTCCTGCAAGGTTGTAACCTGAGCCATTACCATATACACAGGAACCACCAGGAATAATATAAACATCTCTGGAAACTTCACCATTGTTAAAGGCGATTATGGTATTTTTCAGGGCAACGGTACCATCCCTACCCGATATCCCGGCACCTTTAGGAGAATAATTATCGGAAATAGTACAGTTTGAGATTTTAAGGTACCCGGATCTATTGTAAATCCCCCCGCCCCCATTTCCATCTTCTGATGAGGCTATATTGCGTGTAATAGTACAGTTCAGGAGCACGGCAAGACCTGGAGAAACATTATATATTCCGCCACCCCCATCAGTTACACTATTATTGCTGAAGGTACATCCGGAAAGGGTTAGACTTTCTGAGTAATTCCAAATACCGCCGCCGTTAACTCCGGCAGTGTTTTCGCTGAAATTGCAGTTTGTAACAGTAGCATTTGAGTCCCTGATATTGTAAATACCGCCACCGTAATCCCTGGCTTTATTGCCGTAAAAATTTGAATCAGTTACAGAAAGGTAGGTTAAAGAGGCGCTGTTTGCGCCAGTATAGATCCCGCCACCGTAACCTTCTGTTGGGATACTGTTTGCATCTCCAACAGCTTCATTGTTTTTGAAAGTGCAGTTTTCAATATTAGTACTGCTTCCATTTACGCAGGTAATAGCTCCGCCAAGTCTGGCCCTGCAATCTTCAAAGGTACAGCCATTCAAGCTGAGTGCAGCATTGTTCCCTAACAATATCCCTCCGCCATTCTTACCTCTTGCATATACTGTCGCATCACCGCTTACTACGGAAAGGTTGGAAATATCAACTGAGGCTCCACTCTCGATCTCAAATATCCTGCAGTTGCCACCCCCATTGATGGAAAGGGTGCCAGCACCGGATCCCATAATGGTGATGTTTTTGCTTATAACCAGCGTTCCAGACAGGGTGATACTCTCTAAATCACTGCTAAAATCTATAGTATCTCCCTCAGCTGCATCAGCAATTGCTTGTCTCAGGGATCCTGCTCCAGAATCGGAGGAGTTTGTTACAGTAAGTGTATCAGCCCATCCTGCTGAAATACCAACAAAAAATACAATTACAAGAGCTAATAACAACTTCACAGTTCTAAAATTCATCATCTCAAGTCCATCTCCTTTGCAACTAAATCTGATTTTTTAATGACAAATAATTACTGACCTGGTAAATCAAGACAGGGATAACATCATATGGATTCCAACATTATTTTCGTAAAGATTTTCTTCTCTCGATCATCTTTCTCCTGCAGGGGAACTTTGCTTAATTTCAGGGTAATTTTCTCCTCCTTTCAACACAGGTTAATAAAAATCCCCTGGTTTTCTGCCCGGAGATAATACTCATAAAGGGCAAATGAACTGCATCGGCAACCCGGCGATCATTTCCTTTTGAGGCTTTAGACCCGTGGCTTTGCGTCACCGTCTTTCGACGGTTTTGCCCTTGCTGAATATAAAGTTGAATGATTTATAGAAAGTACAGAAATAATTCATATTAATATACCCGATTTTTCTTTCATGTGCCGGGACATATGGACTAACATTTAGGGACTCAGGTCACAGATTGAGCTTCAGCTATTTAACATCTGGAAAATAGCTAAAAACATCAAGCAAGCCGGGCGATGTTCTGCCCGGCTTGCTTATCTTGTTTTGGAACTTATGGTTTAATCTAAAATCAGTTTACTTTGACAATCGCAGGGTGTGCTTCAGCCCATCAAACCTATTTCCTCAGCAGGAACATCAAGGGCACCAGCAGAGATCCGAATGCTGCGGGTATCAAACCAGTGTTGCAGCCGCCTCCGCCTCCTCCACCGCTATCGTCATCATCGTCGTCAGGCGCCGAAGCCCATGTGGTGAAATTCCAGATATCCCCTGTAACCGTAGTAATAGTGTCAGAAGATACCACATCCACCCGCCAATAGTAGGTCGTTTCAGGATCGAGAGTATCAAGATCAAAGTAGACGGCAGATGCAAGGTCTTCAGCAATAAGAAGAAGGTCGCCCGGAGAGGTCCCGAAGAAAAGATCGAAGGTTCCGAACTCACTACAGTCCCAGTCAATTACAAGACCCTCACGGTTAATTCCGATAGCCCCATTCGAAGGATTAGGGTTGATTGCAGAAGATAGCGCTCCGAAGGAAGTGCCGCAAAGACAGAATAAAAATACCAGTACCACGGCAATTCTGTATCTTTTCATTATTCATCCCTCCCAGTAAGGATTTAATAAAAAAAATTGAACTTGCCCTATGGAATAGCAGGCTGTATTACAGAGCTGTACCTATGTACCTGCTTATGCAACTCAAAATAAAGCCCTCACACTAATGAAACCGGGGCTGTAAAGCTATGTGAAAAACAGGAATAGACAGGTTTAATGCTAAGGAAATTATTCAATATAAATTGGGAGGGATATTCATGTAGTTATTGAGCGTCTCTTAAGAACAGAGGCCTGCCGTATATAAAAATATCATATTAAGAATATCACAAAAATCAAAAGAAAAATATAAATCCTTTGTTGAAGATCTACCGGGACTCATGTGTCAACGGGGAAAAGCGGTAGTCCCTATAATATGGAAAACAGTTCTGTCCTAATTTCCAACGTATTCATAAACCTGGAGAATCCTGGAGAGAACATTTCTGATGAAACTATTGAATCAGAGATAAAAGATCTTCTCAATTAGAATACCAGCAAGCCGGGCAATTAATCTGCCCGGCTTGAAGGGTTTTTGTTTCTGGTTTTTGAACTTATGATTTTAATCCAAAATTTAAAATCGGCAATCTAAAATCGACTTACCTGCGAAGCAGGAAGAGTAACGGCACCATGAGAAGCCCGAATGCTGAGGGTAAGGTCCCCACGTTGCAGCTGCCTCCACCGCCTGTACCGCTTTCTGTAATCTCGTCTGCAGTTTTTATTGCCGCCACTATGGGATCTGTGAAACAGCCGTCCTTAGTTCCATCATAGACAAAGAAGAACCTATCCTGCCCTTCCAAAAGGGCCTGAACGCATTCTTCTCCCTCTGGCGCAGTTTCATCGGCTATGACTAGAATCATGGACACATAATAACCACTGTCATCACTGGATACTTCAAAGAAATCATAGGGATCCTGATCCTCTGATGCAACTTCGAAAAGGTCATACACATCCGGACTAACTATTTTATACAGGGACACGTTTTCAAAGAATGCCTCTTCCAGGTCGTCTCCTGCATCGATGGCAGCACATGTATCTGTACCGAGAAGGTCTCTGGATATTTCCAACACCAGATCCACCTGGGTGACTGCATTTCCCATATCAGGTGAATCAAATTCCATCTCTAAGGAAAGGCCGGTCACAAAATTCCCCTCTGGTATGCCTGCACCAAGTTCAGCCAAGTCCACTTTTTCCACACTGATAGAAAGCAGGTCCTGCTTAGTTATAGCTACAGGGTCTGCAAGGGGTCCTTTGTCCGTTCCCGTTATACCAAAATCTTCAATCCCTGCATCTTCCATCATGGCAGGGTCTACCATAAAGCTGGCTTCAAGTTCGTGATTTGACGAAACATTATTAAAGATGTAGGTATCGCCCTGGGCAATAAAATCGACTCTTTGCCTGTCAGCATAAAGTTCCTCTATGACAAAACCGTCGTAGGGGGTTATCGTGAAGGACTGATCCATTCCCTCTGGAACATCCGCTGATACCGGGGAAATAGTTCCTCCAGCTGAAGAAGTGGCGGTTATGGTGTAGGTTGCCAATTCACGTTCGAAAGCTCCGATGTCATTATAATCTCCCTGAGGCCTGGAAACTCCGCGCTGGTCTTCTGATACAAGTTTTCCAAAAAGATCGAACCAATGTGCGGCATCAATAGCTATGGAACCCGCCTTAAGAGCAAGAACCTGCATTTTTTCTGTATTACCCGGAGCTCCAACCTCGGGACCTTCCTCGATCCCGGAAAATACATCCGTTGAGGCAATGTCACCTGAGAGTACGATATTTGTTTGAGATCTGCCAAACCAGCTAGCAGGATCAGGATCCACTCCTACCAGATTGTTGACAACATTGTTTATTGCACATTCTGCAGAACCGGAAGGATCAACATAAATATCCCTGGAAACGGTACCTTCGTTAAAGGCTACTATGGTGTTTTTCAGGACAACATATCCATTCAGAAATGATAATCCTCCGCCTTTAGGGGAAGAGTTTCCGGTAATAGTACAATTTGTAGTCTGGAAGGTCCCTTGAACATTACAAGCACCTCCACCACCATCTCCCTGGTCAGTTGAAACAATATTTCCAGTAATAGTGGAGTTCCAGAGTCTCAAGGCAGAATTATCAGAATAAATGGAGTTATATATTCCCCCACCAGAGGAACCGGCAATATTCCCGCTGACTGTACACTTTCTCATCTCAAGCTGGTTGTTGCCATTGGAGATGCCTCCTGCTGATACTGTTGCAGTATTCCCGGCTATGATACAGTTTGTGAGGATCGTTTTGTTATATTGGGGATTACTGTAAATCCCCCCGCCATATTGAGCCACGTTATTTTCCAAAATACAATTTGTAAGACTTAGAGAAATCCCTTCGCTATGGTAATTTTCTGCATCCTGGTTTCGTATGGCCCCGCCGGAACCTGCACTGTTTCCTTTAAGAGTACAGTTGTTGAGGAAAGTACCGCCCTCCGCATTGTAACTGTATATTGCTCCACCATTGCGGTTATTAAGGGCCTGATTGTTTTCAAGCACGCAGGAATCCAGCACCAGGGCATCATAGTTAGATATGGCACCTCCACCGGACATGAAAGTTGATGTCATCGTGTTACCGGTCAGGTTGCACCATGTTAATGACGCGCTGCCATGGTTGGATATGGCGCCACCATCACTGGTAAGAGCCTGGTTGCCGGTAAAATCGCAGCTCTCTACAGAGAGATCTCCTTCGTTATATATGGCTCCACCGGAATCAGATTGATTGCCCCAAAACTGGCAGTCGAAAATATCCATTGAGGCCACAGGGTCAATTAAGCCTGTACCGTTATAAACTGCCCCTCCACGAGCTGCCTGGTTTCCCAGGAATGAACATTCAGTTAATCTAAGATTACCAGCATTGGAGATCGCTGCACCGTCCTGGATTCCAGCATTTGCATTTGCAAATGTAAGACCCGATATCTGAGCATTTACCCCATAGCCAACCTGGATCAGACTAGCAGGTTCAATAAAAGACCCACTTACAGTGATCAACCCCTCCCAGGGTCCCTGAATAGTAATATCCTGGGTTAGAAATATCTGCCCGGTAAGGTTAATAGTTCCGCTAAAACCATCCGGAAAGGTTACTAAATCACCTGGAACGACATAGAGCAAAATGTTTCTCAGCGAACCAGGCACTTCCGTTCCACCATCCAGATTCGTTACTACATGCGAAGAAGCAAATCCTGTTGAAACACTCATAAGAAATACAATTGAAAGAACTAACAACAACTTCAAGATTCTTAAATTTTTCATTTAAAGTTCATCTCCTCTTCATGAAAATTTGAAAGTAATCATAATTAAAAATCAGGCGTACTTCGGAAAAATTGAATTTCCTGAAATAAACCTGAACAGGTACTTTGTCAGTGATGAATTGTCAGGAGTATGGAAGAGAATGTGCAAAAAATTATACTTTTTCTCGGAATTATAACGTTCTTTTAAAACAGAATAAAAAATCCCCGAACCTTTCTGCCCGGAGATAATACACATAAAGGGCAAATGAACTGCATCGGCAACCCGGCGATCATTTCCTTTTGAGGCTTTAGACCCGTGGCTTTGCGTCACCGCCTTTCGACGGTTTTGCTTTTACTTCATATAAGGTTGAGCGACTTTTAGAAAG
Source organism: Synergistales bacterium (assembly GCA_963666205.1). Lineage (GTDB taxonomy): Bacteria > Synergistota > Synergistia > Synergistales > JAFGMB01 > JAENYO01. The sequence continues at coordinate 1,707,677 of OY762654.1, read as the reverse complement.
TACAGGAATAATAGATATCAATATACCCGATTTCTCTTTCATGTGCCGGGACATTTGGACTAACATTTAGGGACTCAGGTCACAGATCGATTCTTCGAAGCACACCCCATAGAAACTATTTATTAGAGATCAAGCCGGGCGATGGTCTGCCCGGCCTGAAGGGTTTTTGTTTCTGGTTTTTGTTTCTGGTTTTTGACCTGATGATTTTAATCCAAAATCTAAAATCGGCAATCCAGAATTAGAAAGCCCTCATCCCAGGGCTTTCTTCACTGCCTCGCATAAAGTCTTCAGGACCTTTATTCTTGCATACTGCTTGGAGTTTGCCTCCACCACTGTCCAGGGAGCATAGGTTGTACTTGTACGGAAGAGCATCTCCCTGGCCGCCTCCATGTACTGGTCCCACTTCTCACGGTTTCGCCAGTCCTCTTCAGTGAGTTTCCACTCCTTTTCAGGATCTTCCTTGCGGGCCTCAAAACGGGCAAGCTGTTCATCCCTGTCAACCTGAAGCCAGAATTTTATTATTATGGCTCCGAAACGATCCAGATCCTCTTCCATCTCGTTGATCTCGCGATAAGCTCTTTTCCATTCCTCTGGTGTTGCCAGGTTTTCAACCCTTTCTACAAGGACCCTTCCATACCAGCTCCTGTCGAAGATCTTGATCTGTCCCCTGGCTGGGAGTTCTCTCCAGAACCTCCAGAGGTAATGGTGGTTCAGCTCCCACTCATTTGGAGCTCCAACGGGAACCACCTCATAATTCCGGGGGTAGAGACACTGGGCAAGACGCTTTATGGCGCCACCCTTGCCTGCGGCATCTATTCCCTCGAAAAGTGTTATAACTGGTAACCCTCTGTGGAAAATCTCCAGTTCAAGGGAGTGGAGGAGTTCCTGAGATTTTTCAAGTTCTTTCTTATATTCATTGCCGATGAGATCCTTTGTCAGATCAAGATTGTCCAGGACCGACGTGATCATAGAAACTTCTTCAGGAAGGACCGTGCTGGGTGGCGTTGAAAGTACTTTTCCGGAAAGACGTTCTTTCATGGCATTCTCCACCGTTGAAAGAATTTTACATGTGGCAAATCTCCAGTCCGTAGCCTCAACTATTGTCCATGGAGCATATTCACTGTCCGTTTTCTGAAATATCGTTTCGAGTGTCTTGACATATTGTTTGTGATCACGGTTCTGATTCCAGTCATAATCAGTCACTGCCCAGGCGCTGGCCGGGTCTTTTTCTCTCTCCTTTAACCTTTTTTTCTGTTCCTTTCTATCTATATGAAGAAAAAATTTGAGAACAAGGGTCCCATCTGCAGCAAGCTGCCTTTCAAAGGCATCTGCCATTACAATGCCATCCCTGAAAAACTGGTCTTCAAATCCTTTTTCAACGCCCCTGTCCAGGATCTCCCTATACCAGCATCTGCCGAATATGCTTATCCTTCCCCTGGCAGGAGCTCTGCTGCCGTAGTGATAAAGCATGGGATAACGGTCTTTTTCTTCCTGGGATAGTTTGACATAGTGGTAGGTAAAACCCCTGGGATCCCAGCAAAGAAGAAGATTGTTTATCAGCCTGCCCTTTCCGGAAGCACCAAGACCCTCAAATATGAGAATAACCGGAATACCATGGTCACGAAATTCCCTTTGAAGAACTCCCAGCCTGATCTGACATTTTTCAGAAAGATTCCTGAAATCTTTTTTTGACAGGTGTTTATCGAGATCGAGGGTTTCCAGCAATGAAATCGTCTCCCCTGTGCTTTGCGTTTTAACTATTTATCCTAGTATATCTATGAATTGAGAGATTGTGAATAACGATTTATGGTAAAATTGCATATTTATATCTTATAGATGATGATTTTTATGATAAGCTTAGAACTCTGGAGTTTTTATTCCAATAGTAAGGAGTAGTTATATGCAGTTTCGTTCGGTTTTTATCTCGGATATCCATTTGGGGAATCGCTGGTGCAAGGTAAGGAATCTTAATTCTTTCCTTTCAAATGTTTCGTGCGAAAACCTTTTCCTGCTTGGAGATGTCTTTGAAGGTTGGAACAGTAAAAGATCTGCAAAATGGAACCTTCGCAGGCACCCCTTAATGAGGAAGGTCCTGAAAATGGCGAGGGTCTCGAAAATTCAATATGTGACGGGAAACCATGATGCCTTTCTTGATGAGTTTGCCGGTTCCTGTTTCGATGGAGTCGACGTACTGAAAGATTCCATTTATTCAGCCCTGGACGGCAGAAAACTGCTCCTGGTGCATGGGGATGAATACGACATCATAAGCAGATACCGGGGATGGATGGCAAAACTGGGACATTCTGCCTACCAGGCGGCCATGACCATAAATTCGAACATAGAGCGGATTATCTCGAGAAACAGGGAACAGAACCTTTTAATTGCCAACTTCCTGAAGCACAAGGTCAAGGATATTGTTCAGAAGCTCAGTGATTTTGACAATTCCATCAAGACAGCTGCAAGGAACAGGGGAGTAGAGGGTATCGTGTGCGGACATATCCACCGCCCCGAGATGAGGGTCATCGGCGATGCAAGTTATTATAACTGCGGCGACTGGCTTCAGAGCTGCTCAGCTCTGGTTGAGAACATGGACGGCACCTTCGAGATCATCCGCTGGGATCAGGGACCAGAAACATTATTCTTGAAATGACCTCCTCGAAGGCCGATAAATAAGAACAGCTATGGGAAATATGAGCGTGAGCATCGCCAATAATTGCTCAGGATAGATGGCTTGAGGGGTATTGTTTATCTTCCATGCAATATACAACAGCAAAGAGATGAGACAGTACAAATTGAATCAATCTGAAAATAGAGAAAATACTCCCTGGTTAAAATCTACCGGTTGGAGGCTTTTTTTTGAAAATCATGGAGAAATAACCCTATTTTTTCATGAGAACATATTTTCCACCATTAAGGAAGTGCGAAATCAGAAAAGACCTTCCTGCATAGAAATCAGAGAGGAATAGTTCAAAGGAGTCAAAATGGCATATAAATTGAAAATCCTTGTTTGTGAATGTTTTCATTCCTATTTTCAGAAGATTGCTCTTCCCGAATTCCAGGATATGGAGATCATTAACTTCAGTTATCCATGTATTTCCTGTCATCAATATGATGGATTAGAACATCCTTTTTCAGAAAGCATGGCAAATTATTACGGTAATTCCGTTCTTATATCTGGAGGCTATTTATGTCCAGCCTTTAAATCGATAATTGAAAGAGCAGTACATGTTCAGGTCGAAAAGCAGGATAACTGCTTTTCCCATCTCCTGGGAAAGACGGTGGTCAAGGATCTGATTGCCCAGGGAGGTTATCTGATCACAGAACTCTGGGTCCGGAGATGGAAAGACCATATAGAGGGAAAGGGTCTGGAGAGGGAAAGGGAAAGAGCTCAACGGTTTTATGGCGAAATCGCCCGCCGGATCATTTGCATATCAGAAGGACCAGAGAACATCGTGATACCTGAACTGGAAGAATTTTCCCGATATCTTAACCTTCCCTTTTCTATAATGAAACCTGACTATTCCTACATTAGAGATCTTCTGCAACATCTGTATGAAGATTGGAAATTAAAGAAAAACAATAATAATCATTCCAATGAAGATGAATTTTACAGAAAACAGCCTGCAGATCACATGAAAATCTTTGAAATAATTAGGAAATTTACTGATAAGGAAAGCGTACCGGAAATAATTTCTACAATACAGGAAGAACTTTCCACCTTGTTCTCCTGTAAAAAGGTTGAATATATTTCTGCCAGTCGAAAAGATATTTCGGAGCCTTTGGAGGTTTACTATTCATCTTTCCTTAGAGAAAGGAAAAAATATAAGGTTCTGGACGATAATTCCGGTTTTTTGGTCAAAATAGAACAGGGCGGAAAGATCAGAGGAATACTTCATTTAGCTGATTTTCAGTTTCCTGCAAATATGTTTAAATACCTGAACTTCATCCTTGATATTGCAGGAGTTATTGGACTTGCGATATCAAACAGCAGTAAATCCCTGATAATTAAGGAAAAAGAAGCAGAAATGGAGTACATAGACACTCACGATACTATGACAGGGCTTTTCAACCGCAGGTTCTTTGATGAAAAAACAAGACAGTTTCAACAGATCGAAATGAAGAATGGCATTTGTATAATGGTATGTGATGTTGATGGATTAAAGCAAATTAATGACACAAGGGGACACAATTCAGGAGATAGAGTCATAAAGGGCACGGCAGATATCCTTATAGGATGTTTCAGAGAAGGGGATATCCTGGCCAGGATAGGCGGTGACGAATTTGCCGCTCTTATTCCTGATTGTACCAAAAAATCTGTTGCATCCTTAAAGAAAAGGCTCCTTGATCACCTGGCAGAATACAATCAAAAGAAAAGCGATATGCAAGTCAGTTTTTCGGTTGGATTTTCTCACGGATATCCCTCTTGCGATGATCTGGAGACCCTCTTCAGGCAAGCAGATGAAATGATGTACAGAGCCAAAAGAGAAAAAAAGACAGCAACATTAGAATTTCTCCAGGGATTGATTTAATAACCCTTCTCTCCAACAAGATGATGCAAAGTGGGAAAGCCCGATTCTTCCAGTCTGGTATTGTAACCAAAAACCAGGTCTTTTTGCCCAACTGTCTACCATAATCCTAAATTTAAACCTCAGTCACAGATCATCTTCAGAAACAGATGAATGTATTATCTGCTGCATATTTCCTCCATAGTATAGGGCTCACCTCTTAAGACACCACGATTACTGAGGCTTTTGAAAACAAGGCTATTCAGCTCTTATGTCGAATATGGACGGAACCTTCGAGCGAATCTCATGGGAAAAGAGATTAGAAAAGCGATATGTCCACTGATCTCTGTAAAACATTGATCTGAAACTCAGGGGACCCCTGAATGGGTACCCCCTTTTCTTTCCCCTGTTCTCCCCTTTTCTCATGATCCAGGCATACTTACCTTAAGATGATGAAGTAAACCTGCCGATAAGTAATCAGAGGTATCACTGAAAGGAGAGATCTCCATGAGTGAAGCACCGGTGGGATCGGTGGGAACTACTTACATAAACGGGCAGGTTGCTACTGAAACTGCAGCCAGCAACAGCCTTCTGGGCAAGGATGCCTTTTTAAAGATCCTGGTTACAGAGCTAGCGAATCAGGATCCCCTTGAGCCGCTGGACCAATCCGAATTCATTTCGCAGATGGCACAATTCAGCCAGGTTGAACAGGTTGCCAATATAGAAGACAGGCTTGAATCACTGGGACAGTACATGAAATTTTCATCCTCTGCCATGGTAGGTTCGAAGATATCCTATGCAGATCTGGAAGACGGCGGGATAAAAACGGGGACAGTACAGTCGGTGGTATTTGAGGCCGACAACATAAAGGTAAGAATTGAAGATGGTGTGGAAATTCCGTTAGATCAGATCACAGGATTCAATCAATAAAGAATGGCCTTACGAAAAGAATGGCGGTCTCAAAGAATAAGAACGATTTGTAAAGTAGATATCAAGGGAGGTTAAAGGAATGCTCAGATCCTTAACATCAGGTGTCAGTGGGGTTAAAGCCAATCAGACCCTTCTCGATGTGGTCGGCGATAATATATCCAACGCCAACACAACAGCATTCAAAAAATCAGATGTTCAATTCCAGGAACTCATGAGTCAGACCGAAGAGGCCGCAACTGCTCCAAGCGCAGAAAAAGGAGGCACAAACCCTAAGCAGGTTGGACTGGGAACAGCTGTGGGAAGCGTGGTTATAGATCAGAGCCAGGGTAACATAAACTATACCGGTGCAAAAAGCGATATGGCCATTGAAGGGGATGGCCTTTTTGTGGTGGAAGACGGAACAACCAATGTCTACTCCAGGGCAGGAAATTTCATCCTGGATGGTAATGGCGATATGGTTCAGAGCGGAACTGGATATAGGCTCCAGGGCTTTGAAATGTTTGACGACCCCTTGAATCCAGGTACAAAGGTCGTTGGTACGGATCTCACGGACATAAACATACCCGTAGGCCAGAAACTGCCCGCCAAGGCCACCACTACTGTTGGTTTCCGATGTAATCTCGATTCCAGGTTAGGTAATGTCCTACCCATGGGACTCAGCTCAAAAGACCTGGTATTGCAGGGAACCATCGGAGAGACGGATTTTACGGGCATTACCTTCTCGGAGGGATCTTCTGCTACTGACTTCCTCACCATCACATTCACTCAGAACGGTGGAGCACCCATCACTGCCAATCTTGCAATGACCGGCATCAACACCACCACGGGCCTTCCAACTCTTGGTAATTCCAATGTAGATCTAGATGGTGACGGAATATTGGAAACTATTGGTTTCAACGACACCACCGGTCAGATACAGGTTACAAATGGGGGAATTTCAGTTTGGACAGGTGAGATCGGTGCTGCCCTCAATTACCGGATCGTTGACATAAATGTGGGTGGAACCTCCACTCCTTATCTAGCCGAATTCAATGATCTTGCCGCCGGAGGACGAACACTGACCCTGTGGGGAGACAACGGTTCGGGAACAAACACCATGGACACTTTTTCTGTGGATCTTGCGGCCCATGATGACGGATCCTTCAATATACCCTCGGGTACCCAGATAACAATTGCAGGAGAGACCATCGATGTGGATGCAACCCCCTCCGGAATGGGTGTTTCACTTGGACAAGGCGGAACAGTTATCAGAAGCTTCGATCTCCAGACTTCAAGCATACATTCAACGAAATATGATATCTTCGACTCACAGGGCAATGCATACACATTGGAAACAAGCTGGGAAAAGATCGATAACAACACATGGCGCTGGCGAACATGGCTTCCAGATATGCCAGGTGTGGAACTAAACAGTAACACCGGCCTGGTGGAATTTTCGCCCGCTGGTCTGGTAGAAGGTGTGACCGATTCAACCGGAGCTGAAGCAAGCACCATCAATATCAATTTTGCAGCCGTTGGTGCTGAGGATTCACAGATCCAGCTGGACTTTACTGGCAACGCCCTGGGAACAGACGATATAGATGCCGTTACTCAGTTCGGATCATCCTTTACAACAAAGGAATACTACCAGGATGGTTACGAAATGGGAGTCCTGCAGGATTATTCCGTTGGCGGGGATGGTGTTATCAGGGGTGTTTACGATAACGGACAGACTGAAAATCTCTATACTGTAGCACTGGCCGTTTTTTCAAATGCCAGCGGTCTTGAGAAACTGGGCAGTGGGGTATATAGGGACACCTCTAATTCAGGCATACCTCAGATCCTCAGGCCCATGGAGGGCGGGGCAGGAAGCATCGCAGGAAACAGCCTGGAAGCCTCAAATGTAGATCTTACCTCTGAATTTGTCGATCTGATAATCGCCCAGAGAGGTTTCCAGGCGTCTGCCAGGGTAATAACAACGAGCGATGAGATCCTGGAAGAATTGATGAACCTCAAGAGGTAACAAATATAACTGAAACATAGGAGTCTCTATTTCTGTGAGGTGATCTATTGTGCAGCGAATATCCCAATCCATGATGTCGAGCATGTTCCTCAAGGATATGCACAGCAGCCTCAATAGGCTGATGGATGTAGAAAAACAGATGTCCAGCCAGCAACTCTATTCAAAACCTTCAGACAACCCCGCGGAGGTTTCCAGGGGTATGACCGTGAAAAATACCATCTCCCGGAACGAGCAGTACATGAGGAACCTTGATGATGCCGTCACATGGCTTTCCAACACCGAAACCTCTCTTGGGCAGATAACAGACCTCATATCCTCCATCAGAGAACAGACAATATATGCAGGTGACGGGTCCCTTTCCCAGACAGATCGCGAGGCTATAGCCCAGGACATCAGGGCAATGAGGGACGAGCTCATGCAGGCCGCCAACTTCAACGTAGGGGGACAGTTCCTTATGGGAGGCCTTCAAACCTCCAAAGCTCCCTTTCTCAAGAACGATGAAGGAGATGTGCTCTACCAGGGGGATGACAACAGAATATCCTTCGAGATAGAGGAGGGCCTGACCGGTTGCGTATCCCTCAATGGAAGGGACGTTTTCCCCACTTCCTTTCTCAAAAGGGACGTAACTAGTATTGAGGTACCCATGGGTTTCACTTGGGAGAGCAGTTCGGAGGTTCTTCAGATCTCTGTGGGAAATGATTCAGCTCAGGTGATGCTTCCTCAGAGATGGTTCGACCACAACACCAGCAACCTGGCAGATCTTTCCGACTACAACAGCTTTGCATCCCCTGGAGAGGAAATTATGGGCTATTCCCTTTCGGAGATCGCCAAGCTGATAAATGCCAATGACGGTGCGGGAAAGCTCGTACATGCATCAGTCGAGACGGATATCCTTTCAGAAACTGAGAAGCTCTCCATCCAAAGTCTTTCTGGCGAACCTCTTCAAGTGATATCCCTGCCATGGGAAGGCCTTCAGGAAAGGGGGCAGTTCATCAGCTCAGAAGCTCCCGGTGGAGGGTGGAATGCCGATTCGAATGGACAGATCTCCATCGTTATGGACGATAACATTTCCTACAATATCCAGATCAGTGCAGGAGATACCCTGAAGGATGTGGCCGATTCCCTCGCTGCCGTTGAGAGTCTTTGGGTCGGAGTCAGGGATAACGGATCAATCGCCCTTGTTGCGGAAAATTTCTCCAATCCTTTTTCCATCATCGCCTCGGGCAGCGCTACAGACCTTTTCGGAACAGATAAAATATCCCAGGCCATGATTGAACCAAAAGAGATAAGCCATATAGGCCTGTCAAACTATCTTGGCCTGGCCACTGCCGTAACATCTACAGAGATAACATCTGAACTCGGCGATACATCTCTCCTTACCGGACAGGAACTGGATATTGTATTCCAGTCCAGTAATAACAAACTGGAAATTAATGTAAACGACGACGTCCACCTTACCCTGGAAAAACTTGCCGAACAGATAAAGGCCGCAGCTGGAGATTGGCTTGAAGTTGTTGTCCAGCAAGATCCTGGAAGGACCGACCTGACAGACTCTTCAGTCGGCGACTCCGAAGTTGGAACAAAGAGACTCATGATATGGCCAAAGGATGGCAGCCCCCTCACAATCTACGACAAGCAAAATGACTGGGCAAAAATACTCGGCATCCAGACTGCCCTCTCCACTGTGGACCTTAGCAATCTGGTTTTCCCGGATACCGCAGGATCTGAAGTTCCGATCAGAATAGGCGTGGAAATCGATGGTGATATTCACGAGGTAAAACTATATCAGAAAGATGTTGTTGATACCTCAACCGGATTCATAGATCCCAAGGCCATGGCCCTTAAGATCAGGGAACAGGTGGGATCCGACAAGGTCGGTTTCGATCTCACCGGATGGAGCACCGGTTTCGTCCTATACTCCGTGACCGGAGAACCCCTGCGTATCATGGACCTGCCCTATAGCGATCCTTCCTTTAATAGACTTTCATCCGGCCTGGCCATGTCCTCGGGCCTTCAGTCAGGGGTAGCCAGTAGTTGGTCCAGTTCTGCGTCAGGTAAGGGCAGCTTCGTTATATCTTCGGGAAGCAGGGAAGTCGCTCTGTCTGTATCTTCCGGAGAGGATCTGCAATCTGTAGCCTCAAGGCTTGAAGACCTGGCGGGGAGCTGGTTGGATGTCTCTCTGGCATCCGATGCGTCAGGCCAATACAGACTTGCTCTCTTCCCAAAGGACGGGAGCCCTATAAATATTTACGATGTAAACGGTTCTGCTGCCCGAGACTTTAACCTGAACACTGATGTCAGGATCGAGAAAGGCACCTGGTCCGGTGGAGATATTCTCAGCCTTTCAGTTGACGGATATACCCATGAGATGGACCTTAGAGATCTATCCTCTCTGCAGGAAGTTGCTGATCTGGTGAACACACGCTTCAGCGAAGGGGATGTTCACACCCGAATAGCCGATAGCGGCGATTTAATCCTCTATTCCCCTGCGGGGAAAGATGTCCACATCCTCGGGGTCCCTGTCGGTATGAACCTTCCTCTTGGAGTAGTCACGACCCCTGACCGGGGAGCGAGCAATGCACCCGGTCCCTATAACCAGAACCTGGCTATCCGCAGCGGTGCCAACGTAGAGGAGGTCGATCTCTTCGCTCTACTGGACGATTTGGCAGTGGCGATAGAACAGGGTGCCGATAAGGCCCTGTCGGAAAGCTTCCTTCCAAAGCTCGATAAAGCTATGGATGAAGCACTGCAGGCAAGGTCCTACTGTGGTGCTCTTCAAAAAAGGTATGAAACAGCCAGTAACAGGCTTGGAGAAAACAGCATCGCCTTCAATGAACTCTACAGCAATATAATGGACGTTGATATTGCAGAAGCTGCAATGGAATTTCAAACAGCCCAGACCGTCTACCAGGCAACCCTGGCTACAATAGCAAAGGCTGTCCAACCCACCCTGGTAGATTACCTTACTTAAATCTTTCCTCCCACACTTATTTATATTAATATAACTATTGTTATTTATATTAATATAAATTATGGATGGTGAAATATATTAAACAATCTTTCGATCTCTCCTTTGGGTCAATACTCGAAACAATAAAAGGGCAAAACCGTAAATCTCATTCTTTGAGATCGATGTTGCCCTTTTTCAACCTGCAGATCTTCGCTCAGGAAAAAACAGAGGAAGCAACACCCAGGAAACGCCGCAAGGAAAGGGAAGAAGGAAGAGTAGCACAAAGCAGGGACCTCACGGCCGCGGTAAGTATCCTTACAGGTACCGCGACCCTTTTTATCTTTTCCAGCTTCATGTGGAAGGCTTATTCGAGTTTCCTGCAATGGTGTCTTGCCTGGCTTCCCACCGTTGCCAAAGCCAGGGAACACTGGCCCATGACGCTCGCTGGAAAGGGAACCCTCTTCTTTATACAGGCCTGGCTTCCCATGGCTCTTATCTCCTTGGGAATATGCTTTTTTGTAACGGCTTGCCAGGTAGGTCTCAAGATCTCCCCAAATCCCCTGATACCTAAAATGGAGCGCTTCGACCCTTTGAAGGGCATTAAAAAGATGTTCTCTCTCAGATCCTTCGTTGAAGCTATAAAGGCCCTTCTTAAGGCGACCCTTCTCTTCTTTGTCCTCTATTTCGGGATAAGGAAAGAACTTCCTCTTTTCCAGGAGATTTCCAGAACTGATGCAGCCAGGGGTTTCACTATTGTACTCTCCGTGTTTTTTAATCTCTCCATAAAGCTGGGCATAGCTCTCCTTGCGCTGGGGCTCTTTGATTTTGGCTACCAGAAATGGGAATTTTCCAAATCCATAAAAATGACAAAACAGGAGATCAAGGATGAATTCAAACAGACTGAAGGAGACCCCTTGGTCCGGCAAAGGATCCGCCGCAAACAGGTCGAACTGGGAAGGAACCGGATGATGAGCCAGATTCCTGAAGCGGATGTTGTTGTGACAAACCCCACCCATTTCGCAGTTGCCCTGAAATACGACCGTCATCAAATGGGGGCGCCTTTGGTTGTAGCCAAAGGCGCGGGCTATCTGGCATTTCGGATCAGGGAAATTGCCCGAGAAGCAGATGTTCCCCTCTTTGAAGACAAGCCCCTCGCCAGAGGCCTTTACAGGACGGTAGAGATCGGACAGGAGATACCCCAGGATCTTTATGTGGCTGTAGCAGAAGTCCTTGCCTACGTATACTCTCTGAAAAAAGAACAGAACCCGAAAATCTAATACCCTTTCAGTACACCTTATTGCATAAATGTATATATTAGTTTATACTTTCGTTTGTATTTATGTTATTTATAATGATGTTTATTTTGTTTCTTAATTTGGCCCTTTGGAGGTATTCCATGCGGCAGAAAGTTGGAAAGACAAGATCGGATTTTGACAGAAACGCCGAGAGGGATCTCTGGGAAAGATATCAACTTTGCCCTCAACTCAGTCTGGATAGAAGAATGATCCAGAAGGAACTGGTAGAAAAATATCAGTATCTTGTCAGATTCGTCATTCGAAGGACAAACATCTCCCCTCCTCGAGAACTTGATTATGATGATCTCCTAAGTTATGGAAACATGGGACTCCTTGATGCCATCGACCGTTACAACCCTGCCCTGGGTTATGCCTTTCAGACCTATGCAGCTTCCAGAATAAGGGGAGCGATCCTGGACGAATTGAGAAGGTTCGACTGGATATCCCGCACAGGACGGGAAAAAATTCATGCGCTGGAAAAAGCATCGGAACAGGTTCTGCAGGAAACCGGAGAGGTCTCAAACAGGAGGCTCAGGGAAAAGCTGGGCATGTCGGAGGAACAGTTCCGGGAAGTCCTGGAGATAGCCAACAGGAGTTACATAGGTTTTCTTGATGAGGAGCTGGTCCTTGAAGATTCTGAAGTGAGCAAGAGCTCTATTCTTACAGGAGATGAACCCGGGCCTGAAGAAGTTACAGAAAACATGGATGAAATAGAGAAGCTTTATAAGGCAATGAACGATCTTACGGAGAGGGAAAAAAAGCTTATCTACCTATATTACTTCAAGTACTGGAACTTTCATGATATCGCTGTGGAGTTCAGTCTTTCAGAATCCAGGATCTCACAGCTTCACAAAAGAGTCCTCTCCAAACTCAAGGAAAGGCTGGTCCAGATACTTGAGATCGCCGTGTGATAATTTTCTTCAATACAGAAGCAGGAAAATAAGGGGGTATCCGCCAGAATGAGCTCTTCCCCGGTGACTTTTGCAAACCCTAGGTCCGTGCGCTCAGCCTACGGAATCAACAAGAATTTTCAATCCGCCGACCTGGCAAAAAGCGATGAAAACAATAAGGACACAAAAGCTATCCCTTCCTTTGAAGAATCTCTCAAGGAGGGTCTTCAGAAGGTCAACAGCCTTCAGATAAGTGCAGAAAGCGCCATGCAGAACATGGTAACGGGAGATGTGGATGATATCTCCGAAGTTGCTGCAGCAGTCTCAGAAGCAGACCTCGCCCTTCGTTTTGCAATACAGGTGAGAGATAAGCTTCTTGATGCTTATAACCAGCTTATCAGGATCTCCGTGTGAGACTGGAAGCCTCTGATGACAGGGAATACTGCGAATGCAGAAATTTAAGGAACTATTCGGACAGATAAAAGAATTCTGGAATTCCCTTGGCAAAGGGCAGAAGTGGACCCTTACGGGTGCAGCAGTTGTACTGATGATCTTTTTTTCTCTCCTTTTCTTCTATTCCGGAAGGATAAGCTATGCCCCCCTCTTTTCAGGCCTTGGATTGGAGGATCAGGCATCCATAGTGGACATCCTCAAGGAAAAGGGTGTGGAATATCGGCTAGATCCTTCAGCTTCCGCAATTCTTGTACCCGAAGATGCAGTTTATAACCTGAGGCTTGACATGGCATCTTCAGGCCTTCCCAAGAGCGGTACAGTAGGATATGAGATATTTGACGATTCGAAGATGGGCATGACAGATTTCCAGCAGCAGGTTGCCTATGTTAGAGCCCTGGAAGGAGAGCTTGCAAGAACCATCAGCAGGCTGGATGTAGTGGAATTTGCCAGAGTCAACGTCGTTCTTGTAAAACAGAAGCTCTTTCTCAAGGAAGAACAGCCTGCTACCGCTTCGGTACTGATAAGACTCCGCCCCGGAAGGCAGATGAAGACGGACCAGATAAAAGCAGTTATGAAGCTGGTCGCTTCAAGTGTAGAAGGGCTGAATCCGGACAATGTGTCTATAGTGGACACCTCGGGCCATCTTCTTTCCGAACTTGTGGGGGACGGATTTCTCATATACCAGGGTTCCTCCGGTGGAGTTTCCTCCGTCCAGAGGGAGATGGAAAGGCTTCAGGAAATAGACTTGGAAAAAAAGGTCCAGAATATGCTTTCCGCCATCTTTGGCCCTGGAAATTCCGTTGTAAGGGTAAGGGTGGAGCTTGATTTCAGCAGCCTCAGCAGGACCAAGCAGGGATATCTTCCAGAAGCGAGAGGAAAGGGTATCGTAAGGAGCATCCAGACCGTAGAAGAAAGCTTTTCCGGTTCCGCCCAATCCAATAAGGGAGTGGGCACTGCCTCCAACATACCTGGATACGCTGTTAAAGCTTCGGGTTCCAATAACGGTGACTACAATAAAACAGACCAGGTAATCAATTATGAAATTTCATCTTTCCAGCAGGAGGAACAGAAGGCTCCCGGGACAATGAAAAGGATCACCGCATCGGTGGTCATAAACTCGGAGGAGAGTTCGGTCCCCAAAGATGAACTCCTCTATTCGATCTCTACAGCCATAGGGATAAACGAGGAACGTGGAGACCTCCTTTCCCTTGCCTTCATGCCCTTCGCATCGGTAGATCAGAAAGAAGATAAATTCGCAACCATACCCCAGCCGCGGGGCTCCCTTAAGAGATTTCTTCTTCCTATCACGGTCCTGGTTGCAGCTCTGACTGTTGGAGGAGCATTCTTTTTGATCTTCAGACGGAGAAGAAAAAAAGTGGAGACCGATGAAGATAAAGATGAAGAGGAGAAAGTGACACCCCATCTAACACTGGACCTGTTGAACATACCTAAGAACGATATGCAGATCCTGGAAGAACAGATGGGTCTTTACGCCCAGACGTACCCTGAAGAAGTTGCTTCCATAGTCAAGAATTGGCTGGAGGAGGACTGATCATGGCTCCCGTTAAAGACATAAAGGGAAGAAGAAAAGCTGCAATATTTCTGGTCCTTCTGGGACAGGAGAAGGCTGCCCACATCTACAAGTACCTGGATGAGGCCACCATAGAACTCCTGACCCTTGAGATAGCATCTCTAAGGGGAATAGATAATGCAACAAGGGATACAGTACTCCGCGAATCCCGGGAACTTGTAATGGCAAAGGAGTACATGGGCAGGGGAGGAGTTGGTTACGCCAGAGAAATCCTTGAACAGTCCATGGGTTCAAGTAAGGCAGAAGAACTTCTGAGAAGACTCACCTCAAACCTGCAGTCCAAGCCCTTCGATTTTCTCAGGGCTTCAGACCCCGTACAGCTTCTGTCCTTTCTGCAGGGGGAGCACCCTCAAATGATCGCACTGATCCTGTCATTCCTCTCTGCCGACAAGGCTGCTCCCGTTCTGGGGGGCCTCCCGGGAGAACTCCAGGCAGAGGTGGCCCTCCGGATAGCCAATATGGATAGAGTGGCACCGGACGTGCTTAGAGATACAGAAAAGGTCCTTGAAAAGAAATTCAGCGCCGTTGTAGGATCCGATTTTTCAATTGTAGGTGGAATAGATTCTGTGGTCGCAATAATAAACAAGGCAGGGAGAAAAACGGAGAAACTCATTCTGGAGATCCTGGATGAAAAAGATCCGGAACTCTCAGAAGATATCCGCAAAAAACTGTTCACCTTCGAGGACATCATGCTGGTGGATGACCGTTCCCTCCAGAAACTCCTCCGCGATGTGGACAACAAGGAACTCGCCATGGCCCTCAAGGGTGTGGGCAATGACCTTCGTGAGAAATTCTACAAGAACATGTCAGCGCGCGCTGGAGAGATGCTGAAGGAAGAAATGGAATACATGGGTCCCATAAGGCTCAGGGATGTGGAAGAAGCCCAGCAGAAGGTGGTCAGCAAGATCCGTGCCCTGGAAGAGGCTGGAGAGATCGTCCTCGCAGGAAGCGGTGATGATATTGTCATCTAATAAAGTCAGGGGGATAGTCCTCAGGGATCTTCCCCTTTCCAAGGAGAAAGTGGTCCTTCCCTCGGGCGTACGGAACTGCCTTTTCGAAGGGGGCAGACAGATAGATCCTTACCTGCTTGCCGCGGTGGAGGTTCAGGAACTCCAGAGGAGGATCGAAACCCTTCTGGACGGAGAACAACAGATGAAGCACGAGATCTCAGAACTCCAGGACAAATGGAAAAGAGCAGAGCTCCAACTCAAAGAAAAAGAAGACTCCCTGAGGGATAAGATCCGGGAGGAAGGTTTGCTGTTACACCGGAAGGAATCTGAAAGAGGATTCAAAGAAGGGTATGGAAAAGGCCTTGCCACTGCTGAAAAAGAAATTGAAGAGAAACTAAGACACGAATATTCAGACCGTTTTTCCCAGACGGAAGAACTCCTCATCCGGGCTCTGAAGAGTCTGGAACAATCCATAGAAAAGGATATTGAAATAAATGCCCCTAAAATGGTACGGCTATGGCAGATAATGCTGAAGAGGCTTCTTCGCACCAGAGTGGAACTTGATGAAGATGTGGCCCTACGGGTTTTCAGGGAACTCATGACCAGGGTAAGTGACAGGGGTAAGGTAAAACTCTTCATAAATCCATCCGATAAAGACCTTTTCCTAAGCCGAAGCGATGAAATGGCCGAAATTAAAAGAGTGGCGGAACTTTTCGAGATCATTGGTGACGATAACATCGAAAGGGGAAGCTGCATCCTTGAGACTAATCTGGGAGTCCACGATGCAAGGTGGAGTTCACAGCTTGAGGCTATCAATGGACAGATAGACCTTCTTGTCAGGGAGATCTGATGTGATGAACTGTTCCAGACTGGGGCGGATCTTTGATGCTCTTGAGGATGGACTCAGCCTTCTGGAGCTTGTTCCGGTTAACGGCAAAGTAGTCGAAGTGATTGGGATCGTCATCGAATCCAGGGGCCCTGACGTACAAATAGGCGACCTGTGCCAAGTTCGTTTCCGTAACAGGAACAAAGCACCCCTTCCTTGCGAGGTAGTGGGTTTTCGTGGAGAAAAAGTCCTCCTCATGCCCTTGGGAGACCTACAGAAGATAGGTCCGGGAAGTGATGTTTTTTCCACTGGTAAGGCTCTGGGTGTCAAGGTAGGACAGGGCCTTCTTGGAAGGGTATTAAACGGGCTCGGAGATCCTCTTGACGATAAGGGCCCCATAAAGGGTCAGGAATATTATCCTCTTCAGGCTGATCCGCCTCATCCTCTGAAGAGGAAACCCGTGGATACCATTCTTCCCGTTGGCATAAGGGCCATAGACGGTATCCTCACCCTTGGCCAGGGCCAGAGGATAGGAATTTTTTCCGGCTCGGGAGTAGGGAAAAGCACCCTTTTGGGAATGATGGCCAGAAACGCGGAAACAGATATAAATGTCATTGCACTGGTGGGTGAAAGAGGCAGGGAGGTTCAGGAATTCCTCCGAAAAGACCTTAGAGAAGATGGAATGAAACGCTCAGTGGTAATAGTAGCCACATCCGACCAGCCTCCCCTTGTACGGCTCAAAGCAGCAATGACAGCCACTGCAATAGCGGAGTACTTCAGAGATATCGGGAAGAACGTACTGCTCATGATGGATTCGGTCACCAGAGTCGCCATGGCCCAACGGGATGTTGGTCTGGCCATAGGAGAACCCCCGGCAACCAGGGGTTATACTCCCTCAGTTTTCGCCTTCCTCCCAAAACTGCTCGAAAGGGCAGGTAGAGGAGAAAAGGGAAGCATTACTGGTATATACACGGTTCTGGTAGAGGGTGATGATCTGAATGAACCCATTTCCGATGCTGTCAGGGGGATCCTTGACGGACACGTCGTCCTCACAAGAGAACTTGCCATGCGGAACCACTACCCTGCCATTGACGTAATGCAGAGCATCAGCAGGATCATGATAGACATTGTATCCTCTGAGCAGTCAGGAACAGCGGGAAGCCTCAAGGAACTCCTTTCAATATACAAGGAAGCGGAAGAGCTTATCAACCTGGGAGCTTACAAGCCTGGAAGTAATCCGAAACTTGATTTTGCGGTACATTCGAGGGATGAGATCGAGTCATTCCTAAAGCAGCCTATAGACGAATGTTCGACTTTCGATGAAACGAAAAAAGCTATGCTGGCTTTACCACTTTGGGAGGATAGCTCAAAATGATAGCTCATAAAAAGCTAAAAAAACTACAACGCCTTAAAGATTTGAGAGAAAAGATCCGGGATGAAGTAAGGATCCGTCTGGAAGAAGTGGAAGAGAAAAAGAGATCACTCCAGGAAAAATCCCTTGACTTGGAATGCAGGTGGGAAGGTGCCATGGGATTGTTCCGTAACAGATGCGGAAATGGGAATATCACAACGGAAGAGCTCTGGTGGATAAGAGATGACATAGATTCCCTGGAAGATAACATCAGGGAGGTTGATGGCCTCATAGTGGAGGTCAGCGAGGATGCTGAATCCATAAGGGAAGACCTTAGGAAAAAACATAGCGATGTGAAATTGACAGAAGTATTTCTTGAGAACAGTAACAGGGAAATCCGGAAACAGCTTCTGAAGGATGAACAGAAGGAACTCGACGAACTGATTCTCATGTCCTTCGGAAAATAGACAGGAGTGACGAACCCTGAAAAATTTTGCAGGACCCTGTTATTCCAATATGAGAAATGTCCAGTCCAGAATGGAGGAGATACGGAACCGATTCTGCAGACTTGGGGAATCGGAACCCGAACGCAAATTCATCCATGTCCTGGAAAAAATTAATGAAAAGAAAGATATCCCCCTCCCTGAAAAAGACAGGAAGGGGGGAAATGTTTCCCCTGGACTTTCCCATAAGAATCTTGAAACGAGGGGCGAGTCACCTGACGTGGACTCTCTGATCAGGGAAAAGGCCCTCAGATACGGAGTGGATGAGAACCTGGTCAGATCTGTGGTGGAGATGGAATCAGGAGGCAATCCCCGGGCTACTTCAAGGGCTGGAGCCATGGGGCTGATGCAGTTAATGCCCTCCACAGCTGAAATGTTGGGCGTTCAGGACCCTTATGATCCGGAGCAGAATCTGGACGGCGGCATCCGGTACCTGAAAACACTTCTTGAACGTTATAAAGGCAGGGAAGATCTTTCCCTTGCGGCCTATCATTCAGGGCCTTCCCGGGTCGATCATTACGGTGGCGTTCCACCCCATCCCATGGTGAACCATTATGTGAAATGTGTTCTTGCCATGATCGGCAGAGCAAGAGAAAAATAGAGAATTACCCCTGAGAGAGAGGCCCATAATAATGGATCACGAAAAACCCTACGAATTGAAAAAAGAATCTGGAGAGATTTTTTTAAGGGTATTAGATGCAGATACAAACCCGCACATTATCCTTGAATCCCTGGCAGACAAGGGAATAGCCGTTTCATTTGAAAAGGTGAAAGGAGCAATTGCAGGAGCATCTGGACAATGGACCTTGATAACCGGAAAAGGGGATAAAAAAATACAGGTCCGTATTTCCCCGGACCATATGAAAGCTGAGATCTTTCTGGATTTTTCAGAATCGGACGGCATGCCCGGAATGGACGAGATCAGGAAGGCTCTTGAAGAAAATGGGGTTATTGAAGGTCTGGATGAAGAACTCCTGAACAAAATCCCGGAAAAAGGAGCCGCTCTCTCCTGGAAATGGATTGAGATAGCCAGGGGGAAGCCCTCCAGAGACGGGATCGATGCCTCTTTAAATGTCCTTGTGGATACGGGTAGAAATACCCCCCTTAACTCCGACGATGCTGTCCAGGTAGATCTGAAGAACCTGGGGATCATAAATAGTATTCGGGAAAAACAGCTCATAGCTGTGAAGACCCCCCTTCAAGAGGGCCTTGATGGAATGGATGTTACGGGAAAATCCGTCAAGTCGCGCAAGGCAAAGGATATCACTATAAAGGCTGGCCCCAACACCAGCCTTTCTGAGGACGGGCTGGAGCTTACAGCCACAGCTGGAGGCCATCTTTTAAGGGATGGCAACAGATTCTCCGTGGAAACAGTCTTCCAGGTCCGTGGTGACATTGACTACGGGACAGGTAACCTTGAGTGCTTCGGAAGCATAATCGTTTCTGGCTCGGTCAGGGACCATTTTTCCCTGAAAGCTCACGAAAACATTGAGATCATGGGAGTAGTTGAGGGCGCTTATCTCTCCGCAGGCAAGGACATGACCCTTAGGTCCAGCGTCAGGGGAATGGGAAGTGGTTTCATCGAGTGCGGTAACGACCTTAATGCAGAATATATGGACCAGTGCAGAATAAAAACAGGGCGAAACCTTTTCTTTAAAAAAGCCCTGATGCATTGCGAAGTGGAAGCGGAAGGAGCAATCCGTTTAGTTGAGGGAGGAAAGGGTCTCATTGCAGGAGGTATATTGAGAGCCGGCCTGGAAATAGAATGTACCTCCCTTGGTTCCAGGATAGGAACAAAAACCTCACTTCTCGTAGGAATCTCACCAAAACTTATCGCTCAGAAGAAGGATCTCCTGAACAAAAAACTTGATCTTATGGCCAAAGTCAAAACTCTGGAAAAGAACATTTTCTATCTGTCAAAAACTTTGAAAGAAAGGGGCCTCAACGACAACCAGAAAACACTGGCCACCAGATTCCTTGAGCTCCGTCCAGTACTTCAGGAACAACTGGCCAGGATAGAGGCCCTTCAGCAGGAAATAGATCAGACAATCGACCGTGCAAAGCTCCAGGGTACCGTTAAAGTCCGGGGTATATGTTACCCAGGCGTTGCCGTTTCCATACGGCAGGACACTCTTCTGTTGAGGGAAACCCTGGAAGAAGTCCAATTTGTCTACCAGAATGGTAGAGTAAAGATCGTTTCACTTAAAGAGTAGCGGGGAGTTGAACCACAAATATGGCAATGGCAAAAGCTAAGGCAGGAAAACATAATCCCATCGAAAGAATGCTGAAATACTCCGACATGGGGATCACCTTAATGGTGATCCTTATTGTGGCTATGATGGTTATTCCCCTTCCCACTATCATTCTGGACGTATTTCTGGCTCTGAATATCACATTTGCAGTTATCATACTTCTCACCACTTTCTATGTCCATAATGCCCTTGAGATTGCCGCTTTTCCCTCCATACTTCTGGTAGCTACCCTTTTCAGGCTTTCCCTGAACGTATCAACCACTCGTCTTATCCTTCTTCATGGCTTTGCGGGAAGACTCATCACCGCCTTCGGAAACTTTGTAGTGGGTGGAAACTATCTGGTAGGAGGTATAGTTTTTCTCATCCTGGTCCTTATCCAGTTCCTGGTAATTACCAAGGGTGCAGAAAGGGTTGCGGAAGTACAGGCTCGCTTTCAGCTTGACGGAATGCCGGGCAAACAGATGGCTATCGATGCAGATCTCGGTAACGGCCTTATAGACGAACATACAGCCAGGGAGAGACGGAAAACAGTCCAGAGGGAGGCCGATTTCTTCGGAGCCATGGATGGCGCCTCAAAGTTCGTCAAGGGTGATGCAGTTGCAGGCCTCATAATAACAACCATAAATATCATCGGAGGAATCTGCATAGGGATATTCCAGCAGGGCCTCACTCTTTCACAAGCTACTCAGAAATTCAGCCTTCTCACCGTTGGAGATGGTCTGGTTGCGCAGATACCGGCCCTTATAATTTCAACGGCTACAGGTATTCTGGTCACCCGCTCAGCAGGAGAAAACAACCTCGGCCGGGACATAACAAAATCGCTTATAAACCATTACAGGCCCCTATGGGTGGGATCCGTTCTTCTTTTTGCACTTGCAGTGGTACCCGGTTTTCCCAGGATCCCTTTCATTCTTATGGCTTCATTTCTGTGCGTACTGGGTTACTGGGTTTTCAAGATCAAGAAAGAGGAAGAGGAGGAACAAGATCTGCAGGCCTCAAAGAGCCGGAAGGAACAGGCAAATCCTGCGCCCCAGTCTAAAACTGACAGCGGCAGTTTTGACAATGTAATGAAGCTCCTCGCCGTGGACCCGCTGGAACTGGAAGTCGGATACGCCCTTATTCCAATGATCGAACCTTCAAGAGGAGGAGATCTGCTTGACAGGATTCAGACCCTCAGGCGCCAGCTGGCACTTGAAATGGGTGTGGTCACTCCTCCGGTACGGATCAAGGATAATCTACAGCTAAAACCGACATCCTATACGATAAAGGTCAGGGGGGTTCCCGAAAAGGCTGCTGAGCTCATGCCCGATCACTTCCTTGCCATCGATACGGGAGACACGAAGGGTGAACTTGTGGGTATACCCACGAAGGAACCTACTTTCAATCTGGATGCCCTGTGGATAATTCCTGAACTGAGGTCCAAGGCTGAGGAGCTTGGTTACACCGTTGTGGATGCTCCTTCCGTTCTGGCAACCCATCTCTCAGAGGTGGTCCGGACCAATGCTGCGGATCTCCTGACCCGGCAGACCGTTCAGAACATGGTTGATATGGTCAAGGACAGCGCTCCTGCAGTGGTGGAAGAAATGCTCAGATACCTCAGCCTGGGCGATATTCAGAAAGTGCTTCAGAACCTTGTGAGAGAAAAGGTACCCATCCGGGACCTGGCTGGCATTTTCGAAACCCTTGCAGATTACGGCAAGTCAGTACAGAATCCCGATTTTCTCTCTGAGAAGGCCAGGGAAACCCTGGGAAAAATTATACTCTCCCTTTATATCAATGAAACTTCGGGAGAACTTACGGCAGTGACCCTCTCACCTGAAAGAGAAAAGATGATCAAAGAATCCGTCCAGGGCAACCTGGTGGAGGGGTGGCGCATGAAGATGGACCCGAAGGATATTCAGAGCTTCATCTATGCCGTGGGTTCTGCCACTGAAAATCTTCTTCGGGAAGGTCTACCCCAGGTACTCATAGTCCATCCTGAGGTCAGGCTTTTTGTGAGGAAGATCATAGAAAGGTCCTTTCCCAACGTGGCGGTCATGGGGTACAGTGAACTTCCCGGCGATACCAGGATAAAGACCGTAGGGATTGTAGAATAGGCCGCGAAAGGAAGATGAAAATTGGCAAGAAAAAAGAGGAAAAATGAAGAATCCAAGTCTGGAGGAAACTGGATGACAACCTATGGCGACATGGTCACCCTTATCCTCACCTTTTTCATCCTCCTCTATTCATTCTCCACCATAGATGTCATGAAGTTTCAGAAAATGCTTTCCTCATTCCGGGGAGCCATCGGAATTATCGAAGGAGGTAAGACTTTCGAAGAGGACCAGAACGTATTTTCGGGCCAGACCATGAAGGATGCGGGCAGTTCAAGGAAACAGACCATGGACACCATGAAAGTGGCCAGGAAGATAGAATCCATCATAAAGGAATATGGGCTGGAAGAAGAGATCAATGTCTCAATAAATCAGCGTGGAGTGGTGATTTCAATTTCGGAGGGGCTCCTTTTTCAGAAAGGGCAATATGAGCTTCTGCCCGAAGGGAAAAGGGTCCTATCTATCCTTGGAGAGATCTTCAGGGAGATACCCAACGATATTTCAGCAGAAGGACACTCAGACAGCATACCCGTCAACGGAAAAGGGATCATAAGGGACAACTGGGACCTCTCAGCTCTCAGAGCCTCAAGAATAGTGTCCTTTCTCTCAGGATCTGTTGGCCTTTCTCCCAGGAGATTGCTATCTATAGGATATGGGGAATCCAGACCTATCATGCCCAACGACACAGATTATCACCGGCAGATGAACAGGAGAGTGGACCTGGTCATTCTTTCCTGATAAAGAAACATGCCTGTAACCCCCTTTTTAAGAACCTATGCTGTTTTTGCTGTCTCTTTTACTTCTATACTCGTTATTGTGGATCGTTCCAGATGGGAGGAAACTTGCCAAAATGAAAGATTCTTTGAAAAATTGCAGGATTTGCGGAAAGATTTATATGCATGTCAGAGGCCCCAGGGTTTGCCCTGAATGCAAGGATGAACTCAACGAGATATACTTCAGAGCCAGAAATGAGATCCGTAACGCCTCTCCCGGTGAGAAGCTCGACAGCCTGAAGCTCTCTGAAAGACTTGATGTGGATCTCCTCTATATCCGGATACTAGCAGAGGAAGGCCTCTTTGAAGAGGTAGAAAAATTGTCAGAAGAAACTGTTTACAGAAGAGACCTGGCAGACCAGTTCGCCTCGGAGCTTAGAAAGATGGAACAGAGAGGTTCCTGTGAAAACTCGAAGCCAAACGAGATGTTCATTGATGAAAGACGGAAAAGGAAAAATATCTAAGGGTATTAAGCACTCATCTGTCTTTATTTCCAGGGAAAGAATTGCTTTTCCAGCTACCAGTAAAAAGTAGAGAATTCCATTATGGATCTCAATGATTATATCGGAACCTTTATCGATTCAACTGAAGACAACCTGTAGAGGCTGAAAAAATATCTTCTGGCCTTCGAAGAGGGTGATCAACAAGATCTTCCGGGTTGTCCATACCCTGAAGGGAATGGGGGAAACCATGGGTTTCAATAACATGACATCACTCACCAATACAATGGAAGAAGTACCTGACGGATCAAGGAAGAGTAAAAGTTCAACCTCAGGAAGGACTATCCTCGGGGATGGAAATGTAGCTCTTATAATCGACCCTGCTTCCGTCAAAAAAGATTAATAGTATGGTTTGCCGAAGAAAACAAGCTTAAGGTAATGAACGGGGGAATTGTTTTGAAAAGGGTGAATAAGTTCATATTGTATCTCCTGGTAGGAACCATTATTGTGATTCCTGCCTTTGTAAATGCATCTGAACCCCGTATCTTTCTCCCAACAGCGGAACATATGTACGGCGAAGCCATCTTCGCCTCCGCCTATCAGAAGGCTCTGGAGGGGAAGGTAGGCAATGCCCTTGAAGAACTTGAGGAGACCCTTAGGTATGATCCCTACCTGGTTTCATACTACCTCCTGAGAGGTTACTGTTTTTCACTTCTTGGCGATTATGCCGAAACCAGGCGGAACCTGGAACTCTACCTTGAAGTAAAGCCTGATGACCCTTTCGCCATCGGTTTTCTCAAGGAAATTGAAGATAGAAGTGTTTATCTTGAGAAAAGCCTTTCTTCAGGAATAAGCAGCAGTACTAAAATGTCAGGTCCAGGCAATTTCAGGGATAAATTCGACCTGGACATTTTCTGGGGATCCTCCTTTTCCATGCCGGGCCGCCCGTCTCTCATGGGAAATATCCTTACACTCTGCGATACCATGAACCAAAAGGTCTGGGTTTACAAGAAAAACGAAAAAGGGTGGAGCAGATATTATTCCGGTAAAGCCGGAGGCCAGATAGTGCGGGCACTTCCGACAGGGGGAGATAGTCTGGTTCTGGTATTCTCCGATGGTACCTTCCTTCGGGGAAGTTTCAACCGTAAGGTTTTTTCAGAAATACTCAGGGGAAATACCCAAGCCCGTTCAATATCAGATGCATCCTTTGCCGGAGCTGGGCGCATTGTCCTGGCCGAAAGGATAATGGGCAGGATCTTCGTAGTGAACATCTCCGACGGAAAGACCCTCTACTCATGGCACCCTTCCTCATCAGGCTTCGAACCTGTATCCCTGGCATCTCTTGGTCCACTGCTCGCAGTCGCGGACAGGATGGGAAACAGGGTTTTCATCCTGGATATTCAAAAAGGTAAAGAAATTACTAATTTTAATATTACAGGACATCCCCGATCGGTTGAATGGCTCAATTCGGAAAAACTTCTTGTACTTACCGAGGAAAGGGAATTATTCGAATTATCCCTGAAGGATGAACGAAGCTCTCGTATCGGAGGGGCATTTCCCGAGGCGTGGTTTCTCTTCAGCAACGGTCAGGGGGAGGTTTTAGTAACTGACACCCGTCTTTACAGGTGCAGCAATATAATTACAAAAGCTGAAAAAGGTTTTCTGGCCCTGAAATATCCCCGGCCTGTTTCTGCAAAGAGAGGGAATCGCCAGAACTGGATAGTGGAAGCAAGGCTGATTCATCCTCTGGGCAGACCATCAGGAACTGATGAAAGGATATTCCAGGGAATACTTGGAGGGAACCTCATCGATGTTGTAGAAACTGAGATAACTTATGATAGTGCTCCCATTGAAAAACCCAGCCTTCCCGATCCCGCAGACGAGGAATTCATTAGAGGACCTGCAGTGCAGCTTTTACTTGATCCTGGTAACATTCCCCAGGATCTGGCTTCCCTAACCCTCTTCGGAGGATATGCCCTCTCCAACGGCATTGTGATCCATCTTCTGGCTGACAAGGTAATTCCAGATCTTTATCAATTAAGGCTCTCAGAGGCCACAGGCGGAAGGATGATTCTTTCAAGAGATCAGATACCTGACTTAAGACCATGTCTGTCACTTAATTTTAGGATAGCATTTAAGCCATCCCTGGAACTGCCCGGGAATCCCAAGGCCTCAGGACTTTTCATTACAGGAAGGTTCGCGAACACAGTAATGGAGGGCCGTATCCCCTTCTGGAACGGTTTTCTGCCCTTTCCCCGATAATGACTTTACGACTGAACGACGGGTTCCTCCGATACATTCACCCCCGTTATGTTTCTCTCTGAGGATCGGTTTTCCGGTTCATCCAACCTTAATCTCTCCTGAGGTGAAAGGAAAATCTTCAATTTCTCCTCTATCAGTCTGGGATTATCACCGGCCTGTATAGACAGGATACCTTCCATTACAATCTCCATTCCTTTGGTAGCATTGACCTTTCTGGTTACCAGTTTTTTAGAAATAGGTATGGCGAATACATTGGAGATGAATGTTCCATAGAAGGTAGTTATCAGGGCCACAGCCATCCCTGGCCCCAGGGCTTCGGGAGTATCCAGGTTTCTCAGCATCTGGATCAATCCTATCAGGGTCCCCATCATTCCAAAGGCTGGTGCAAGATCAGCCATGAGGTCAAATACTTTTTTGGACTCATCGTAACGTCTTTCCATAAGATCTATTTCTACATCCATGATGGATTTTACAAGTTCCGGAGGAGTCCCATCTATAACAAGCTGGGCTGATTTAAGTATGAAACCGTCATCAATCTTTTCCAGTTCCTCTTCAAGAGCAAGAAGCCCTTCGGATCTTGCCTTCTTTGCCATGGACATCATTATGCGGATCACATGTGAGATATCCAGGTTCTCCTCTCGAGCAAAGACCTTCTTAAGAGTGTGAGGGAGCATCATAAGTTCTTTCATGGGCGTTGCCAGACCAATAGCACCCATGGTTCCGCCCACAACGATGAATATGGAAGGCAAATTAAAAAACGCTCCTGGGGAACCTCCAAGTATAATACTCCCCACTACCAGGGCTAATGTAGCAAGAAGACTTGACATTGCCAATATGTCCATCCATGGACCTCCTCTCTCCTGAGGTGAAACAAGTGATTAAAGACCTCTTTTTAAGTATGTTAGCCGGGACCCCTGGAAAAAAGTAAAAATTTGGAAAAACCCCCTATTTTTCCGTCCGCAGATTGCCGATTCTAGAAAAGGGAGTCCCCTTTACTAAGAAAAGAGGTGCAACAATTTTGGATAAAGCTATCAGAAAACTGCAAAAAGAACTGAAATGGCCACTGGAGATATGTAAAACTGACGGTGATCTCTTTGAAGCCTCCTG
Source organism: Synergistales bacterium (assembly GCA_963666205.1). Lineage (GTDB taxonomy): Bacteria > Synergistota > Synergistia > Synergistales > JAFGMB01 > JAENYO01. Next base: position 1,680,504 of record OY762654.1, on the reverse strand, counting down.
TGATCCTGAAGGGAAAAAGCACATATTCTTCTTACCGGAAGGGGAAAACCGAAATAACTCCCAATTTATAAGATGCCTCTGCCTCGCATTCCTGGCGGAAAGGGTTCACCCACTCTTTTCTGCTATTGTAGTTGAGGGACCGGAAGCAATGCCGGAAAGTGTATTCGAAAACCAGATATGGCCGATTTTCTGTGTGTCAAGGCTCTGGTTCGCCGATGCCCTTATGAAGGACAGATGTCCCGAGGAAAGTAGAAAGGAAATGGAGAAAAAACTCGATCTCATCGGCCGTTCATTTCCTGAAGGCCGGATCAGGGCGGGTCTCTCTCATACCCTTCAGGTAGCCCTTACAATTGCAGAGGCAAAGTATTTCTGGCAAATAGATCGAAAACCACAGGGAACAATAGAAGAGATGACCAGGATCTTCCTTCAGATCGATCCTTACAGACCAGATCTGGATGCTCTTGAAGGTCTCAACCATAACCTGCTGAAAAAATACAGTTCCTTTTCAGCAGAGCTTGTACACAACCAGGACATAGGAGAACGGACCTGGAAAGTCTTTTAGGGAGGTCCCAGTGTATATGGAGAGATGCTATGTCCTTCAGATCTTTGAAATAGAGTCATGCTCCTGCAGGATGGTTGAGATCCCCGCTCCCTACCGAAGTTCCTCCTTTCTTGCAGAGGAGGAGAGAGAAGAAGAAGAAGAGGAAAGGGAAAGGATAAAAATGGCCTTCTCTCTGGACGGAGAACCCCAGGTTAACCTTGGAACCTTCGTATGCAGGACATTCGAAAGGGCCCGGGACATCATGCTGGACGGCAGCTTCATTCCTGCCGACTGGATAAACTGCTTCAGCGAAAACGATCAGGACGGAACCATACTTGAAATTTATCTGAGCACGGACAAGAATTACCTCTGCAAAATTTCCCGTAACGAGATCTACTGACGGGACAAGGAGAAGAAAATGGAAACCAGCATTGGTAGATTAGGAAATACCTTGAAATTCTTCAAGATCTTTTTGCTCCTTCTGGTCCTTTTAACAGGCATAATTGCGGGACTTTATATGGGTGGCGGTATGTATATGATCGCTGACAGGATAGTGCCATGGGTAGAGAGAGTACCCCTCATCGGCAGGAAAGTCTATCCCCTCCTAGAAAAAATATCACCCCCTGTAACTGCCTACGAACGCCGTCTCCTGGAACTTGAGGAGAAGGAGAAATATCTCCTGGAAAAGAGCAAGGCCCTGGAAGAAGAAAGAGCCAGCCTCGAAAAGGAGAAGAACAAGATCAGGACCAGCAAGACCCTCCTTGATGAAAAGGCTGCAACCCCTGATAAGATCAAGGGAAAAAAGACACAAAGCGAGGAGGCTCCAGTCTTCTTCGGTCTGATTTCCGAAAGTTTTGCAGAGATGCCTTCTTCAAAGGCAGCCAGGATAATCTCTCTTCTTCCACTGGAGGAAGCCGCCTCTCTGCTGGAAGTTATGGATCCGGAGCAGAGATCCCAGGTTCTGGGAAAAATGAATCCCGAATCCGCAGCAAAACTTGTAAGGTTTGCAAGGATAAAAACCGAAAAGACTTAGAAGAACATAAGATAATTCAAGAAAAAATCTGTTCAGAAATAATACAAGCACCTTGAAGAGAGGGTGAACGGGTCCGATGAATGACAAAACATGGATGGCAGGCAAACTGGGAGCTTCCGCCCTTGCCAGGAGGTTCGGGGCAGTGGCTGAAAATCTGGCCAACGTAAACACCCCTGCCTATAAAAAAAAGGAAGTTCCCTTCGAAGATAATCTCCGGTCAGCCCTTGAAAAAAATGGCTCTTCGCAAAAGCTGGCTCTTAAGACCACCGATGAGAAACACCTTGGCACAAATACCCAGGAAAAGGGAATTGAGGTTTTCCAGGTCAGGGAAATAACCAACGATGAAGGGATTTATCGCCTTGACGGGAACAACGTGGACCCTGAGATCGAAATGGCAAAGATGGCAGAAACAAAGATGGCCTACAACGGCATCCTGAGAATGATGGCAAAGCGGGCCGATATGATAAAAACAGCAATGGGAGGCAAGTAAAATGCGAGTTTTCAAGAATATGGACATAGCAGGCAGCTCCCTTACAGCACACAGAGTCATGATGGACACTATTGCGGAAAATCTGGCCAACGTAAACTCCACCCGAACAGAAGATGGCGGCCCTTATCAGCGGAAAATCCCTGTCTTTGAAGAGAAACTGGTGGAAGCCATGGGAGATGGAGGAAGATCCGCGGGAGTTGTGATCAAGGAAATCGAGTTGGATGATTCCCCTTCCCGTATGGAATACGACCCGGGCCACCCCGATGCAAACGAAGAGGGATACGTGGCATACCCCAACGTCTCAGTGGTCAGGGAAATGGCTGACATGATGGCAGCCAGCCGTGCCTACGAGGCTAACCTGGAGGTTGTCCAGTCGGCCAGATCCATGTGGGAAGCAGCCACAGACCTCCTTAAGGGATAGGGGGCTGATCACTTGTTTCGAGGAATTTATGGAAGTATTGCAGCCATGCTGGTTCAGGAAAAAGCAGTGGATGTGGCATCCAATAACCTTGCCAATGCCAGTACCTCGGGTTTTTCCAAAAGTCTGGCTGTGGCAAAAACATTTCCGGAAGTCCAACTTTTTCGAAAGGAAAGTAACGGTTCAGGAGGCATCTCTGAAAAAACAGTAGATGTTGCCGGGTTGGGGGTAGTACTCTCCGAAACGGCAGTTAACACTGAACCCGGCACAATAGTGGAAACAGGAAATCCCCTGGATTGTGCCATAAGTGGTGATGGTTATTTCCATGTCTCCGACGGCCATAACAATTACTATACCCGGGCAGGAAACTTCTCTCTGGACTCAGAAGGTAACCTGGTAACATCCACGGGCATGACCATTATGGGAGAGGGCGGTCCCATAACCCCCGGAGAAGCTTCGGCCATAGAGATAGGATCTGACGGGTCAGTCCTGGCGGATGGAGCGGAAATAGGCAAAATATCCCTGTACCGTTTTGCATCACCCTCCTACCTAATGAGAAGGGGAAGTACCCTCCTTTCCGAGACAAGCCTCTCCGGCTCTCCTGAAGAAGTTGACGGGGAAGATGTGAACCTGTTTGCTGGAGCTCTGGAAGGCTCAAATGTAAATATTGTGGAAGAAATGACGAGAATGATCGAAGCTAGCCGGGCTTATGAAGCTGCCTCAAAGGCTTTCGAATGCGGTTCTGAATCCGCAAGAAAGATGATCGAGACCTTCGGGTCCTAGAAGAAAAAAGGCTGACAGAAGGAGGTGAGGGTGAATTGCCGGCAGGCAGTTACCCTTTATCATGTCCGAAGAGAAAACAATAAAGGATGGACAACCCACGTTTGAAAATCAGACAGGTTCTGAAGAAACCGTCCTTTCCCAGGAGGAGAAACCTAGAAAGTCCGAAACTCCTGAAAAATCTGATTATTCGGGAATAAGCCCCGAGGAGGCCGATGCCATTACCAGGGGACTTGAAGGATTGGACGTCCTCGCGGAAAGCATCCCTGAAATTCCAGACCTTGAGAGGATGGGGATCGAATCATGCTGCCAAGGCGAGAGTTATTCATCTCTCGATGAAACAACTACAGGTGTGAAATCCTCTTCAGGCTCCAATTTGAAACCCCTATCATCTTCTCCTGTAGAAAAGCTTCAGGCAAAACCAGCAAGCTTTCCCCAGATCGGCAATATGGAAACACCCCAATTCTCTTCGACCATGGATGGAGTGGGGATAAACCTGCTCATGGATATACCCGTGAAGATATCAGTGGTTCTTGGAAGAACCCAGATGACCATCGGCGAGATCCTTTCCCTTGAACAGGGAACCGTGGTGGAGCTGGATAAGCTGGTGGGAGAGCCGGTCGAGGTCCTTGCCAACAGCAAACTAATCCTCAAAGGCGAAGTGGTTGTAATAGATGAAAATTTCGGGATCAGGATTACAGAACTCGTCGGTCATTGCAACAGGGAACAGGTAATAACCTACGGGGTCTCTTCCTAGAAACATGCTGGAAATTTTTCGTGAGTCAGAAAATATACCCGACTGGCGGATATGAAGAATCCAAAAAGGATTTTGCCTCCTTACTGGAGTGGCTCTGGAAATTTACAAATACCAGATCCATCTTCCCATTCATTCCCTTATGAATACTTGGAACATCTCCAATTACAGGGAATACCATTAACTTCTCCAGAGGACTTGCAAAAACGTGGTTATCTACTTTCCATCAGAGGCGAAGTCCAGGCTTTATAAAGACTTCTTTAACTGGCTTGACCCGGATAGTTATCTGATGATCGGGCCTATTTAAGAGATATGCGGTCCCACCAAAGTGAGATTCAAAACGTCTGGTTCCTTACTCAACAAAAAACCTTCAAAGGTTACTTACACTTGAATTATCAAAGAAAAGAGGATTGAGACTCATAAAGATTCTCCATCATATAAGATAAGATATTTACCAAATAGAATTCTGATACCCGGGATCAGACAGGAGAAGGTGATGGTACCATTGAGGCTGATTAAAGAAATAGAATTCCGTGCAAAAACCGAGAATGAAGCCTTTCAGCGGGTAAGGGAGAAGCTTGGATCCGACGGAATTATCCTTTCCATACAAACCGTTAGAGCTCCTTCGTTCTTCCCCTTTTTCAGGAAGAAGGAACTGGTCGTAAGAGCGGGCATCCTGGAGGATGAAAAGAAACCCACGGTGGAAGAACGGGATCCCGAACTCGAAAAGAGGCAGATGGAGGTCTTCAAGGCCCTGCTGGAATACAAAAAGAACCTGGTTCAGAAAGAGGATACAAAAAACCTTCAGGAGCGTCTCATTGAGGGAATGGAAGACACTGTGGATATCAAAGTCCACCCTGCTTCCAATCCTGTTGAACCAATACCTGAGATGGGAAAAACCGGGACAGAAGGACAAGGAAAATTCTCTGAAAAGGCCCTGGCTTTGGAAGTATTGCTGAAAAGCGACCTTCCTGAAGATCATGCTGAGATGCTATGGAACGAATTCTGTGACTCCTCTGAAAGTGGACTTTCTTTCCGGAAGTGGCTGAAAATGCGATGTAAAGGGCTATGTTTTGCTCCCGGAAAGGACATGCTCACCAGTGCTCTGGGAGGAAACAGGGTAATGATAGTTGGTCCCACGGGAGTGGGCAAGACCACTACAATAGCCAAAATAGCTGCTATAGCCGTTCAGGAAGGAAGGGATGTGGCCCTCTTCACTTCAGATAACTACCGTGTATCTGCAGTGGATCAGATCAGGACATTCGCAAGAGTCCTTCACATCCCCCTGGAAGCCGTTAACGATGGTGCGGAGATACCTGAACTGCTGAAAAAATATTCGGAGGACACCCTTATCCTTATGGACACGGCTGGACATGGTTTCAGGGAAAAAGACCGTATCGGACAGGTAGAGAACATATATAAAAACTTCTCCCCCCAGGCTGTTCACATGGCGGTATCGGCCACTTCCAGACCAGGTGATGTCAGGGTTGCCATTGAAAAAACAGGGGGAGCTGTCCCAATTTCCAGGCTGCTTCTGACAAAAGCCGACGAAACCCTGGGTCTTGGATGCCTGTTGGCTCTGCCTCTGACCTTTAACCTCCCGCTTTCCTTCGTCACTACTGGACAGAACGTACCTCGGGATATAAACTACGCCGACCCCGAGTTCATTATGGATTCTATTTTCGGCAGGGGAGAAGAAAGATGAGGCTCGGCAAGATCATTTCTACAAAAGGGAACAATACCTCCTCAAACATAGAGGATTACAGTTTCGAATCCCTTCAGCTCAGGGAATTACAGAAAGCTCTCTACGAAGGAGCATTGAAAAATAAGCAGATCCGCCAGGAAGGGAAGAAGTCCATAGCCGTCATAAGCGGCAAGGGGGGCGTTGGGAAAAGCAGTTTTGCACTGAATCTCGCTCTCCTCATAGGCGAAAAGTTCAATAAACCCACCGCCCTTATAGATGCCGATCTGGGGCTTGCCAATGCGGATGTTCTTCTGGGGCTGGATACAAGGCTTAATCTCAATCACGTGATCCGGGGAGAGCTTTCCCTCAGAGAAATAACCCTTCCCGTTTCGGAAAGGGTATGGCTCGTTCCTGGCGGGAGCGGCATACCTGAGCTCGCAGAAATGGACCCCCAGGCCAGAGCCGAACTTCTGCCCGAAATAATGGCCCTGGACGATATGGTGGATGTAATAGTTATAGACACAGGGGCGGGAATCAATTCCACGGTACGGGATTTTTCAATGGCCGCCGATGCCATTGTTCTTATTACAACTCCCGAACCCACTGCCCTGAAAGATGCCTACGGCATGATCAAAAGCCTTTTCCACTGCTATACAAAGGAGCAGCTTGGAGAAAAGGAAATTTACATCGTCATCAACATGGCCTTCTCAAGGCAGGAGGCCATTCTCGGAGCAGAAAGGCTTATCCGCACTAGCGAGCATTTCCTTGATCTTCACTTGAACTTTCTTGGTTACCTTCCATATGATCTGAGAGTTTCGAGGGCTGTAAAAGCAAGATGTCCTCTGGTCAAACTTTATCCAAGAAGTGTTCTGGCAAAGAAAATGGAGGATATAACGGAGAGAATCCTCTCCGTTCCTGAAGAAAAGGACAGAGAGGCTCCTCTGGACGGCCAGAAGGGGCCTATGGCAAGACTTCTGAAAACCATGCTCGACAAGTTCGGCTCCAGGAAATGAACCCCATCCGGGAGGAGAGAAAATATATAATGATCAGAAACAAGGGATTTTCGCTGCCAGGTGCAGCAGAAATGGCTGCTTGTTTTAGAGATCCCTACAGGAAAAAAGAACTGAAAAAACGGATAGAGGATCACTACTCTGGGCTGAGGAGAGATGTTCCAAGGCCCCAAAAAAAGGATACCCTTCTGATAAGAAAATACAGCCGGGTCATGGCAAGGTTGAGGATGGAAGAAGAAACCCTTCTGGAGATGCTCGAATCATTTGCCAGGGGAGATGCCGAGTCAGTTCGGGAGGCCTCTGCAAGACTGACAGATGGCTTGCAGAACAGGAAAAAGGTCGGAGATGTTTAAAGATCATTAGAAGATTTAAGATCCTGTACCTTTCCTTGTCCCTGGAGTCCTCACAGTATTTATCCTTGTACTGTTTTATGAAAGCCCCCACAAAGATGATCAGTCAGAGAAAATCCAAGGATGTAAGGATCCGTTCCTGAGGCATCATTACGATGGTTTATAGCCGAGAGCAGTTTTTCAGGTGATTTGGGACATATACCGGAAAGAGAGTTGAACTTTCAGGAAGTTAAGAAAAGAAAAATGGTTTTATGATTCTCTTTAATTCTTATCCTTTTCCTGAACTGGAAGAACGTTGAACTTGAAAATGAACTTGAGGTATTGATGTGGGTAAAATTCTTGTCGTAGACGATGCTGCCTTCATGAGGATGATGAAGGATATCCAGACCAAGGGAAATCATGAAGTAGTCGGCGGAGCCGAAGACGGGAAAAAGTGCCTTTTGGAATATGTCAGGCTTAAACCCGAATTGGTAACCCTGGATATAACCATGCCTGAACTGGACGGACTCAACACTTTTCTTGCCCTGAAAAAACTGGATCCCCCAGCAAATGTGGTCATAGTAAGCGCTATGGGACAGCATGACATTGTTGTTCAGGCCATAAAGGCAGGAACCAGGGATTTTGTTGTAAAACCATTTCAGCCCGATAGGATCCTGGAAGCAGTGAACAAGGTGTTGTTATGATAACCAGACTGATGATTATTTTCAGTTAACCAGTGATTATGATTAAAGTTGCAGGGATTTTTCTTGAAATAACGAGAAAATCTTCTGCAGGGACTCCTCGAATATTGGAAGAGAGCTAAAGTAGTTATTTTCTTCCGGACCTATTATATCCTCTGAACTTTTGCCCAGGCTCACAGCTCCCTTGACTTTTGTTTCAAGACTGTCTATTGAATAGGCGCCGAGGACGAGGCTTTTTTCTTTAGGCATTTCAAAAGGGGCGGAATCCAGATAAAATTTGCTACCCACAAGGTGAGCCCCTTTTCGAGAAAAAGACCCAATGATCTTAATTAGAGGATTATCTTTATTTTCCTCATTGATCTCTTCAACTTGAGCGATTATTCCACCGTAAAAAAGCAGGAAGCAGCTTAAAGGAAAGGCCGCAACAATATCATTGAGAAGAGAAATAAAGCGTTCATCGAACCTGCTTACTGCACCCTGAAAAAGTATTTTCAAGGCATGGAAGGGAAGGGCAGCCACGTGATAGGGCCTTTCTGACACTATTGCATCGTATACATCAGCAATGGTAACTATCCTAACCAGATCAGGCAACCTCTCCAGGGGAGGCAAACCTTCTGCACTGTATCCGGTACCATCGAGATAACGATGATGATGGGCTATTATGGCCTTTGGAATGGGCATCAGATTTGGTGTAGTCTTCACCATCTCGTAGCCATAGGTTGGGTGTTTTCGAATAAGGTCAAATTCTTCTGATGTCAGCTTGCCTGGCTTGAGAAGGACATCAAGGGAGATCTTTGTCTTACCTATGTCATGGAGGAGAGCCCCAAGTGCAGCATCCATCTTATCGTAAGGATCCGGTCGAAGAATTCCTTTAATTTCCGCATTTCGCAGGATCGAAAGAGTCAGAAGCATAACCATCCAGGAATGCTGGTGCGTATGGTCATCGTGACTGGAGAGAAGTTGGAGGCTATCCATTACGACCGGCTCCGAATCGAAAATATTATCTATTACAGGTTTCACATCTTTGGAAAGCTCATCAATCATTTCTGCATTGATCCGGTCAACATCTCTGGCTCGGTCGAAGAAATTACCTATCTTCTTGTGGATACCCCTGGGAATTCCTTTTACAGATTCCTCGGGCTTGATAAGGCCTTGGGGAGCTTCTTCGCAGGGTACCCGGATCTTTACATAATCCAAATAATCCCTGAGGATCAAACCCCTGATGATTGTGGGGGTGAGTATAACCCCTGCGTAAAGGAGAGGCCTTCCGTAAATATCGTAAATGTCCTCAGCAAGAACCTGTCCAGGTCTAAGCTCCGAAGTTTTCACCTTAACATCTATGGTGGCCAAAGTTATCTCTCCTCAAGAAAAGTGTTAGGTCAATTTTCTTAATTATAGAATAGGTAGTCATTTACAACAACCAAGTTCTGCCCCCCGAAACATAAACAAGCGAAGTTTTGAATGATCAAAGAAAGAATTTTCAACTGCTGCTAAGGTGAATAACAGCGAGAAAGAAGGAAAGGAATTTTGCAAGATAGCGTTTTTGGAAATCTTGACACTCATGGTTCCGGCATTTGCAGTCTCCACCATTACAGTAGCAAAGAATCTCGGGCTGAGCCTCAAACTTGACATGAAAGGGACCTGGATGAAAACCTCCGGAAGCTGCGCCGCTGCTCTTATAGGCGTAATAGGAGATGATATTGAGGGGTTCATAACAATTCTCACAGACCCTGGAGCTTTCAAGAAAACCATTATCACCATGTCCGGAGGAATGATCCAGGATCCGAAAACAGATACCCCCCTTTCCATAACCGACCTGGGAGAACTCGCAAACATGATATGCGGAACCGCCTTGAAGGAGTTCGGGAAATCCCAACCCGTCAGGATCAATATAACCGCTCCCCGGCTTTTTGCAGGGAATAATCTACTATCCTTCCCATCCTCACTTCAGGGTATCTGATAATACACTATCTCCCTCCAGGGAGAAAAGGGTTACACCATTTACGTAGTAATTGGTTTTCAGCAGTAGAAGCAAATCCTATCTGTACAAATAATAGTTTTTATTTTATTATAAACAACAGTATAAATATTATAATTAATATTTGACTTCTATCAAAAGGAGTTGATCACTATAAGGGGCTGGCCTCTGAAAGTTGTACTGTTGTTTTTCATTTGTGTTCTAGCAGGGGGAGCCTCTGCTGCGGAAGTTTCCCTCCCGACCCTTCCCTCGATGAATCTGAGCGTAGGTCAGCCAGGAGACCCGCAACAGCTTTCTGTAACAATACAGATACTCCTTATGATAACGATCCTTAGCCTGGCACCTGCCATGGTCCTTATGGTAACCAGTTTCACCCGCATCCTGGTGGTACTTGGATTCCTTCGCAATGCCATGGGAATTCAGCAGCTTCCCCCCAACCAGGTTATAGTTACATTGGCTCTTTTCCTTAGTCTTTTCGTCATGAGACCGGTATGGGAAGAGGTCTATCTGGAAGCCTATAAACCTCTTCAGTCAGGTCAGATACAGGCTGATCAGGCTCTTAACCGAGGCCTCCAGCCTATTCGGCAGTTCATGCTTTCCCAAACCAGGGACGAGGAATTATCCCTGATGATCTCATTATCAGACATGGAAAGACCCGAGACTCCCGAGGATGTGTCCACACTGGTTCTGCTTCCGGCATTCATGCTCAGTGAACTCAAGACAGCCTTCCAGATGGGTGTTGTCATCTTCGTCCCTTTTCTTGTCATAGATATGATAGTCTCCAGCATTCTCATGTCCATGGGGATGATAATGCTGCCGCCAATGCTGGTATCCCTTCCCTTCAAGGTTCTTCTCTTTGTTCTTGCTAATGGGTGGAACCTTGTGGTGGTCAGCCTGGTAAAGAGTTTCAATTAAGGAGGAAGGTCTCTTGGATGGTTCTCTGGCCGCTTTATTCAACAATGCAGTCTGGACTGCCATATGGGCAGCTCTGCCCATTCTGGCGGCAGCAATGGTAGTAGGACTTATTATCGGGATACTCCAAACGGCAACCTCCATCCAGGAACAGACCCTATCATTCGTTCCTAAAATACTGGTGGTTATCCTGAGCACCCTGTTTCTTGGCCCAACTATTTTTAGACCTATCTTGAAAATGGCGGTGGATGTACTGGGAAACCTCAACTCTTTCATCAATTAAGGGCCATGGATTTTCATAACGAACTTATTCCCTTTATCCTTATAGTGTTTCTGACCTCACTGAGATTTCTCGGGCTCATGACGTCTCTTGTATTCTTCTCTGGAACCTCTCTGCCCACACCTGTGAAGTTCTGGATGTCCCTTACCCTTGCCCTCGCCTGTATGCCAATATTGAAGGACACCGAGGTGGAGATGAAGGATCTTCTAACCACCGCAGGCTTTCTTATCTTTTCAGGAAGGGAAATACTGGTGGGCGTTATGTTGGGAGTGCTGGCATCCAGCCCTCTCTACGCTCTGCAGATGGCTGGACGCTTTATAGGCCAGCAGATGGGTTTTGCCATGGCAGAGATCCTCGACCCTTTTTCGCAGCAAAAAGTTGCTATCATAGGGCAGCTCAAATACATTCTGGGAACATGGTTCTGGTTCTATCTGGGGGGACATCTGATCATGACCCGGGCCGTTGTGGAAAGTCTCAATTTACTTCCCGTAGGTACCTCCATGATCTCCATGCTGTCCTTAGAGGGAATCTACACGTGGATAGGAGAACTTTTTATCCTTTCAGTAAAGATAGTACTTCCCTATTTCGGGGTTCTCTTCCTTGCGGAAATGGGACTGGGTTTCATGGCAAGAACAGTACCGCAGATGAACATATTCATGCTTGGCTTTCCTGTGAAGATCCTTCTTGCACTGTTCCTGCTGTCCATACTGGCCGTTGTCATGGTAAAGCAGCTTCTACCCCTTGAGGTGGACAGGTTCCTCGAAATGATCCCTCTCTTCATCGGGCTATAGAAAAGGATCCATCTGGAGACATCTCCATCAACAGACTTCCTTCCTCTACCCATAGACCATTTCTGGAGTGTAGAATGAATATAGTCTTTCTAACAGGCCAGTGAAGACCCCTGGAAAACTTGACGGAGAAACCCGGCATGGAAATAGAGATTACTTCCTCGAGACAAGAGACCAGATCCGCTGAGGTAATAGGATTATCCTGAAGATCGGACAGAGCCGTGGAAAACCATACCAGGACGGCTCTCACCTTGATAAGCTCCGAGGACGATATCCTGTCCATCAGGTTTTGAGGAAGAGTATCAAGGATCTGCTCAGTAAATTTATTTTCCGGAAATGGATCCTGACTGAAGACAGTTATCCCGTCAGCACCCAGTAATATGTCCTCTTTCTGACCTCCGTAGACCAGCCTCCTCACACAGGCTCCCAGGGAAAAGATTGTTTGCTGTAATATCATGGTATCTGAAGACGCGAGCCAGGAAAGGAGGTTTTCTGAACCGGAAGTGACACACTCTCTGGAAGAATTTATGAAACCATATGGGCTGTTTCGAAGAAATTTTATTGACCTGTGCTGTATGTTATTAGTGAAGAAAAGATCCGAGGACAACTTGTCCATCTTCTTTGACCTTCTGTCAAGATTATCCGTAAAGACCAACCAATCCTTCTGTTCACTGCTTTTTGCCCATAAAGTCATGGCTGAAGCCCTGAATGATTCCGGAAAATCAAGGCTAAACAATAGGGGAGGGTTTTCGTCTCTATACCCTGACAGGTCTATTCTTTCTGCCCACGTCATTAAAATTGGAATTTTGATCCTTCCACAAACATTATTCAGGCAGGAAACACCAGGACCTCTAAGGAGAGATATCGCCACTGCCACTTCCTTTTCTTCAAGAAATCCCGGCAGGTCCTCGAAGGAACATGTATTGCCTGATGATCCCATCCTGATAAAAAGAGGTTCTATCTTCGTGCCGCCCTCCTGAAATAGTTCGTTCAGAAAAAGGCTTGCTGCCTGCGAAAGGGCAATACCCTTTTTACTCTCACTCACCAGAAAGGCAACCTTCAAGCTATGGCAGGCTGTAGGACTGTTTTTTTCGGCTGCAAGAACATAATGCGGCAGAAGGAGGAACAGGAAAAATAAAAAATATGAAAAAAGCCGTAACAAAGTTCGCGGCTGATGCAAGGTGAATGCTCTCCCTTCCGGCATGTAAAAATATTGTTTCAGTTTCCATTAATGAATCGGTGCGTGAAAGCCGATTATTATACTAGGAGTATAGGCGAAAGGGTGTCACTTTTCCAGGAGGGGATAATTTGTTAAAACTAAACTTCAAAAAAATGATTCTTGGAGGCATCTTTCTTTTACTTGTCTTTGCCGTGGGATTTGCAGGAGGTATCTTCTTCAGCACCATGGCGGCAGGGATGGGAGAGGAATCATTAAAAACCGAGGAAACCAGGGCTTTTCCCATATTTGATCTGGGTGAGTTCAATCTTTCCCTGCCGGGAGGCAAATTCACCGATCCAAGTCTGGTAAGTTTTGAGCTGATCCTGGAACTTCATAATCAGAAGGTACTTGAAACCCTTAATTCCGAGGAATACTGGAATGCCCTCTTCAGGAACGAGGTCATTTCCGAATCCCTCAGTTATGGCCAGGAGGCTTTTCAGAACTCTGAAGGAATTCTGAAACTCTCCGAATCAATAACCACCCGTCTTAACAGTGTGGGTCCCACCCTGCCAAAGGTATCCAGTCCGATAAGAAGGGTTCTTCTCAAATCCTTCGTTGTACAGTAAGGAGGAACTTACGTGGCTGATGTACTGAATCAGGCTGAAATAGATAAACTCCTTGGTGCTCTGGCTTCCGGAGAAGTTTCCAGCCCGCCTGAAAATACGGAAAAAGCAGTAAAACCATATAATTTCCGAAGACCCAACAAATTCAACCGTGACCAGATGAGGGCCGTTCAGATGCTCCATGAAAGCTTTGCCAGATATCTGACCAGCACCCTGTCCACCATGACAAGATCCATGGTATCAGTTGAGATATCCAACGTGGAACAGGTCCCATATGAAGAATTCGTAAGATCCGTCATATCTCCTACCACTCTTGCAATCCTGGACGTAATTCCCCTTAACGGCAAGGCCATACTGGAAGTAAACCAAATCCTGATGTTCGCACTCATAGATAGGATGCTTGGAGGAAAGGGCCTTCCCATTAATTCAGCAAGAGAGTTCACCGACCTCGAAAGGGTAATAGTGGACAGGACTCTCTCAAGAATCCTGAAGGAGCTTGACGCGAGCTGGAAAACCATAGAAGAAAATATCCATTTCAGTCTATTCGGCAAGGAGAGTAATCCCTTTTTCGTCCAGATAGTACCAAAGGCAGAAATGGTCCTTCTTGTTAATATAAAGGCACAGGTGGGCATGGTGGAAGAAAGGATGAATCTCTGTCTCCCTTTCCATACTCTGGAATCGGTAATGGAACGGTTCAATCCCCAGGAATGGTTCGTAACAAAAGATCAATTCCTTTCAGAAGAGGACAGGGCAAGACTATCGAGAAAAATCGAGAAGGTCTCCATCGATCTGACGGCAGAACTTACAAATACAACCCTGACTCTGGAGGAACTCAGCACCCTCTCTCCGGGTGATGTCATAAACCTGGGTACCCCCATAACCGAAGGGGGAACTATGCATGTGGGCCCAATACCCAAATTTTATGTCACGTTCGGTTCAAATCGAAGAGGCAATCTTTGTGCAAACATAGTGGATATTCTTCCATCGGAGTCTTCTTCACAGAAAAAGGGATGAAAGGACAAAACACTGGTTCAGGAAATATTCAGCGTCAGGACCATCTCTTCCGGAAACTTGAAAGAATCTGCAAAGAGATTTTAAATGTTAAGAGTGATTCAGATTATAAATAGATTTTCTGAAGCAATCAAAGAAGAAAGGGGACATAAGATATGTCCGATCTTCAGATCACGGGTATATCCTCAGGCATCGACTGGGGAGACATTATCGACAGTATGATGTCAAGCAAGAGGAGCGTTGAGATCCAATGGCTTGAGGAACAGGAGGACATTCAGGGGAAAATGGTTCTTTATGGAGAACTGGACACTTATCTGAATGACCTCAGAGACAGTATGGATCCCCTTGGAATGGAATCCACCTTCCTTGATAAAACGGCGGATATAAATGTACTTGACGGTTCTGAGGGCTTTCTCTCCATAACGGCATCCACAGAGGCCGAGATCGGTAAATATGAAATGGAAGTCCTATCGGTGGCTGGGTACCATAGTATCGCAGGAAACATGGTGGACAGCGCTTCAGCCGACCTTGAACTTTCAGGGGATTTTTCTCTTTCCGTGGGAGACTTCGAGATCACCGTAAACATATCATCCGGAGATAGTCTCAACGATGTAGCTTCAGCCATCAACATTGCGGTGCAGGAGAAAGCTTCGGAAGAAGACATCCGGAATCCCCTTTCCGCGAAGATAATGGATAATACCCTGATCCTCACCAGCAATGAGACAGGTGAGGATTACAAAATAAGTACCACAGACGATGACGGCATCCTCCTGGATCTTGGGGTACTGGATGAAACCGGAAACCTGGCAAGGGAGCTTCAGACAGCCCATGATGCCATTATCAAAGTGGACGGTCTTGAAATAAGCCGTTCCTCCAACACCATAGATGACCTAATCAAAGGACTCACTCTGGATATAACAGGAAAAGGGTCTGCGTCTGTAGACGTGGTGCTTGATGCAGAGAAATCAGTCACATCGGTGCAGAAAATGATGGAAGCCTATAATGCAGCAATAGACTGGATAAACATTCGCCTGAACGAAGAAACTGCCGAGGATCCCAAGTCAGATGTGGAAAGAAGGTGGGGCCTTCTCAGGGGAGATTCCCTGGTATGGGGTACCAAACAGAACATGAGATATATTGCGAGCAGATCCAGAAGCGATTCCGTTGACGGGCAATACAAAATCCTTTCATCAATAGGTATAGCCACCGAATCTCTTGATTACGGAAAAAGCGGAAAACTTGAATTCAACGAATCGGCTTTCATGGAGGGGATGCTCAAAGATCCCTCAGCTGTGAAAGAACTGATGAATTCGTTTGCTGCAGATATGAAGACTTTTGCAGAAGGCATGATCTCCAAGTCCGCCATTACCGTAGGAACTACCATTGCAAAGGAAGGGTCCCTGAGCAATCGTATGGATTCTCTGGAAAGGAGCTCAAACAACATCGACGAGAGGATAGAAAACCTGGAAGCAAGGCTAGCAATGGAAAAAGCTTCCCTGGAAATCCTCTATGCCAACATGGAGACAAGCCTGGCTGAAATGACCCAGAAAGCAGAATACCTCTCGAGCCTCACCAGCTTCGATTACTCCAGCAACTCCTGATACCCCTGGCAGCGTAATATCTGGGACTCCCTCGACCTTTGAAGGGGTCCTTTTTTGAAACTCTCTCTATTCCCGGAAGCGAAAATGGCCGAAAAATAAACAGGGACAGAGACGCCTTTAAAGCCGGGAGGTTTTGACTTGGATCTTTTGAATTCAGTAATGCTGACGGAAAACAACCCTAAATTGGTGAACAGGAACACCTGTCATGAAGGAGAAGCCTCTCTGGAGGGTTTGAACGAAGAAAACTCTTTTGGAGAAGCCCTGTACAAGAAGGTCCTTACTCTTGAAATGCAGGAGAAAAATTTTTCTATTTCTAATCCAGTAGGACAGGATGAATCTTTTCGGGAAGGGATACTTCAGGAGCCCCTCTCCCTTCCAAATGTATTGACAGGAAAAACACTTCCCGAAGATCTTTGCCCTGAGACGAAAACCCAGCCATGGTTTGAACAAGGATATCGGGGGAAGGCCTTGACAGGATCAGTCTACAAAACTGTGAAATCCGAAGGATACAGGGAAGCTTTTTCATCAGCGGAAATGATGGGATTGGAGAAGACCTTGGCTGTCCTTGATGAAAACCGTGGGATGCCCACCCCCCACAACACGAAAAGTCCTGTCGTTCCTGATCAGGCAGACACAATGATTGAACCCGAGAAACAGAGAGACTTCATCCCTGAAGAGATAGCTCTTTCTCAATACTGTGCCCCTCTCCAGAAGGACATACTCCGACAGCCCCTGGAAAATCCCCCTGGAAACAACGCTCCCGGGAATGAGGAATCTGCGCTGTCAGGAGAGATCCTATCAGCGGTAAAGATGAACATAGAAGATTCCCTTCTATCAGGTGGCCACCGGGAAATTAGGGGAAAGTCCGGTAAAAAACAGAAAGAAGGAAATATGGAAATATCCACAGTTGATAAGAAGGCTGAAGAGACGGTTTTTCCTGATAAGGGACTCCTTAATAAAGTGAACGAAAAGTTCATTAAAAAGCAGATCTTTCTGAAAAATGAACATCTTTCTGAAAAGGCACCCTTTCAGAAAGGGGAAACAGGGGAAAAAGCCGAAAGAGACTTTTCCTCCATATTCGAAAATTTGCCCGAAACAATCCACCTCCGGAAAACAATTGTTTCAGCCGCGGGGGAACATAAGAGCATAACCCTGGAGACATCAGGCGAAAGGGCAATAAGCGCAGGACTGGCTCACATGGTATCCTTTCTGAAAAATGAAAAGGGAGAAAGAAAGGGCATCCTTCAGGTGGAACCACCCGAACTGGGAAAGGTCAGGATAATCATTAACACCTCGGATGATAAAGTTCAGGTCCATCTCACCGTGGAAAGACCAGAGGCAGGAGATATTATAAAGGGTTCGGAGGACATTCTCCGGGAAGCCATGAAAAGGCAGGGTTTAACCCTTGGGGATCTCTCCGTGGACGTGGGAAATGACGGAAGAGAAAGTAATTCTGGAAAAGAAAGAAATACCTTTTCTGGACATAAAATATGGAACTGCGAAAATCCTCAACCTGAAGAGGATGGACCCATCCTTGCCAGGATAGATCTTGAAAAGGGTATACTGCACTGGATCGCCTGATATTTTGGAAAGGAGAGGACAAATTGAAAGGAAAAGACACTAACGTTCGCCTCAGATATCTTCACCAGGAGATTCTCTCCGCTCCCAGGGAAAAACTCCTTCTCTTAACCTACGAGATCGCCATCGGTGCCTGTAACAAAGCCATAGCGGCCATAGAGGAGAGTAATGCTGAGAGAGCCAATGCAGAGCTTCAGACAGCCCAGAGAGCCATCAGGGAACTTCAGTTCGCACTCAGGCCTGAGAAGGCGGAAGAACTGTCCCATGGACTTAACCAACTCTATGACTTCATGCATAACGAGCTTGTAATTGCAAACCTCAAAAAAGATACGGGGAAAATAGAAAAGGTAATGTTTATGCTTGGAGAACTTTTTGAAAGCTGGCAAAAGGCCCTGGATGGGCTCCTGAAAGAGGGCACTCTCTCTACAGAGGAAGAGGAGAGATTTGCCACACCTGAACTTGTGGGGGGCGGCCTGAACATATCCTGCTGAAAAACGGAGGGCTCATCATTAGCCCTCCCGTTTTATTTTTTTATCCATCTTTTATCTTCCCACTAACCCCATCCCATTAATAACCATGTCCAGCATCTCGTCCAGAACCGTGATGTACCGGGCAATTGCCTGATATGACTGCTGGTACTGGACCATATCCATCATCTCTTCGTCAATATTTACTCCCGATATAGACTGCCTCTGGTTGGATATCTGATCCATAAGGGTCTGCTGGTTATCGTACATGATACTGGCCTGCCGACTCTGGGATCCCAGGGATGCAACAAAGGAGATGTAATATTCATCCAGAGTTGATGCACCTCCGTCAAAAACAGGGTTCGAAAAGAAACCGATCATCTGAAGGGCTCTTGATCCGTCACCGCTGCCCAGGCTTGAGCCCAGACCGTCGTCTCCCGTAACGGCAAGGAGTCTGGAATCGGCAAGAAGCTCGGGATTTACTGCCAGGAACAGGGCGGAATTATTTTTAGATGAAAGAGGCTCAAAAAGTGATATTCCCGTTGTCTGACTCTGATTTCCGGATCCATGTCCTGAATAATGAACAGCATTGAACTGATCTGAAAGGGACATGGCTAAACTGTTGAGAAAATCCATTGCTCCCGTTACCAGATCATCCCTGGACTGAAGCAGGCCCTCTATGAAACCGCCATTCACATGCCGCTCCACCCTTATATCAGTGGAAGATCCTGTCGAACTTTCCTTTATGTCCAGTTTCACACCCTGTATGACAGTCTGGAGGGTATCTGCCCTGTATGAATTGAAAGAGGTTATGAGGCGTGCCTCCGAGAAGGAGTTAACTGAGGAAAGGTACTCCATGCCGTTCACTTTCAGAAGGGCATCATTTGAATTCCTGATGATCTTTGTTGCACCATTTCCATCAACCAGACCGAGAAGTCTGGCTATCTCAAGGCTTCCTCCGCCGGCAGAACCAACATTTATCCTGTAACTCTCCCCTACGGAATTACTCTCGAGCATGAGAAAGAAAGAACCGTCCCCTGCCTCCTCAACGCTGGCATGCAACCATTCATGGGGGGAATCCGGGCCTCCGCCAGAAGTAATATCATATAAGCTATTGATCTTGTTGGCTACGGTCTGAAGAGAATCTGTACCGGATATGGAAATGTCCACGCTGGGAGAGGTTTTTTCGAAACCCATACCGGAAACCAGGTCCCCCTCCAGGTCCGTCAGGGAAACCATGAAACCATTATTTTCAGAAAAGAATATCTTATCTCCCGAAGCATTCAGAGAAACATTAATGTTCATGGAAAGGCTATTTATGGAATCTCTCAGTTCTGTGAGATCGAGTTCACTCCCCACGTCAGTCCCGTCAATGGTCCAATGTCCAGGGACTGTAGAATCGTCCCAGTTTATAGTCGCTATCTGCTCCTCTGAACCTGCAGCGATCCGGAAGGAGTAGTTAAGCGGTGAATTTCCCGAAGGAGCTTCCAGAAGAACTCCCCCCGAAATGCTTGAAGATACTCCCCTGAAACCATCAACTCCCACCTGGAGCGAAAAGGAACCTTCTATACCAAGGGCTGTGTCCGCTGAATCAGCAATACCGGTGTCATAACCCTTACCTATGGCCCACAAGGATTCTGTTGCAGGCCTGCTTATCTCAATGTTATAAATGCCCTCCACTGCTTCCCTTCCTATGGCTGCTGAGGCTGTTTCGGGATGAGATGAAGAATCGAATTCGTTGTCCTCCACCTGCACATCGTAAAATCCTGAGTTTCCTTCCTGTGGAACAAGCAGAAGATGGCGGCTCTGGCTCTGCTGTACAAGCAACCTTCCAGCCAGACTTACGTTCACAGCACCCTTATCGCCGCTGGAGTAGGCGGAGATATCGATAAGTCCGGAAAGTTCTTCCACCAGTTTGTCTCTCTGATCCATAATATCATTGGGGTTATTCCCAATGCCCATTACCGTTTCTATCTGGCCATTGAGTGATGCGATTCTTTCAATAAGAACATTTGCCTCCTGAACCTTTACCTCCACCTCCTGATTGAGGGAAACACGATATTCTGACATGTTCCTGTAGGTGTGATTTATAAGACTGCAGAGATTGTCAACTTCGCTTATGAAAGACTCCCTGGTAATGCTGGAATCAGGCGTTTTCTGAAGCTCCTGCAGAACCTGGTTTACATTCTCCATAACCGCCGAAATACCGCTATCCGAGGGTTCTCCAATGAACATCTCCAGATATTCCATGGTTCTGCTGGCAGCCTCCCAGAAACCTCCCTCAATGGATTCCTGACAGTACTGGGAATTCAGGAATGAATCCCTGATCCTTGAAATGGCGTCGATATCCACTCCTGTTCCTATCTGCCCGGGCTGCCCCCCGCTATTGAGACCCGGAGCAGTGAAAGGTGTTGAAGGAGAAGCCTCTACAGTCTGTCGCGAATAACCCTCAACATCCGCATTGCTTATGTTATGACCAGCAGTCTCTATGCCCTGTCTAAAATAATTCATCGCTCGTCTGCCTATCTCAAGACCCGAAAATGTGTTTGACATTTTCATACCTCCATCTCGACCCGGATTATCCGGGAGATCTAGTTCTGTTATCGGGAATACAAGCATTCAGCAACAGTTCCCTGTGTAAAAAACAATGAAAAGGTCATGCATTGTTAATTAAGGTTATATGGAAAAACGTTGTTTATAATGTTATTATTTATAACTGGAGGAAATTATTTATGATTAAAGCTTTCTGTAAAGTTGTATTGTTTTTTATGCTGTTGTTGCTGGTTGTTGTTCCGGCCCTCGCAGCAGCCCCAATATCCATAGAAGGACTTCAGCTGGATCACACAGACGGAACTGAGGTTTTACTGGACCTTCTCCGGGAAAATAGAAGCAGAATAAAATGGACCGGCATAACCATGGAACCACATCATTTCGGCATGACCGGAGAGGTGACTAATCCCCGGAGGATATACCCGGGAATTCCGTCACTGACCTTGAGACTGCGATCAGGCACAAGAGAGTTCTGCGGCGTTTACAGGCTGGAATGGAATGCCATTATGGTTTATGCCACCAGGAATATAGAGCGGGGACAGATCCTTTCAGGAGAAGACATGAATCTTCGGGAGGCCCACTATAAACGGACTTATGGTGATATCTTTTCAGACATGACACTCCTGATCGGGAAAAGGGCCAAACGGAGGATAGCATCGGGGGATTTTATTTCCGAAGGGGACGTGGAAAGGATAATGATGGTAGAGCGGGGAGCCCGGCTAACCGTGATATCGAGATCCGGAGGCGTAGAGGTGAAACTCCCTGGACTTGCCCTTGAATCAGGTTCCAGGGGATCTACCATAAGAGTAAGGATAGGGAAATACCGTAAGGACATTCATGCCATGGTCGTAAGTCCAGGCATGGTTCTAGTAAATGAGGGGATCTGATCCCCGGAAGGAAGTGATCTTCTTGAGATCCATTAAGATCTGCTTCATAGTGCCAATTATTCTATCCCTGTTCGCAGGAACATCTCCGGGCCAGTCACTGTGGATGGACGGTCCGTCCCTGGTGGAGGATCATCGGCCTTCACGGGTCGGGGACATCGTAACTGTTCTGGTAGAAGAAAAAACAAAGGCAAAAGACGAAGCCAACACTGACATATCAAAGGAAAATTCCAGTACAGCCTCAGATGGTACAGGTATCCTGAATTTCATAAGGAAGCTGGGATTTTCCACGGAAAGCACCATGGAAGGGGACGGATCCACGGAAAGAACCCACAACCTCTCCACAACTGTGACCTGTATGGTCACGGAAATCCTTCCGGGAGGCACCCTGCGGGTAGGGGGGGGCAAAAATATTCAGACCCATAAAGAAAACATGACCCTCCAGATAGAAGGGATCCTGAGGCCCCTCGATGTGGGACCGGACAACATCATACATAGCGACAAACTTGCCAACGTTACCGTCAGCGTTGAGGGAATAGGCACCATAAGCGATATCCAGAATCCCGGCCTCCTTACCCGGCTATTCAACGCCATATTTTGAGGTGATATAGAATGGACCATTACAGCCCTCTTCTTAAGAAATCTGGTCTTAAACTGAAAAACATCCTGCTATGGAGCCTGGTTTTACTCATCCTCGCCTCTCCTGCGATCCCTGCCGCTCAGATCCATCCCGAGGTTCGTCTTAAAGACCTGGGAAGGATGGAAGGAGTCAGGTCTAACCAGCTTGCGGGTATGGGCCTCGTTATGGGTCTTCAGGGAACGGGCGACAAGGGGGACCTGGTTATAGCCATGCTGGGCAACCTAACGCAGAATTTCGGGATATCAATAAACAGAAATGATCTTAAGAGCAAGAATGCTGCCGTTGTAACAGTAACCTGTGAACTGCCCCCCTTTGCAAGGAACGGGGAAAAGATCGATGTTACAGTAAGTGCTGTGGGCGATGCCAAGAGCCTCGAAGGCGGAATATTGCTTCAGACCCCCCTTAAGGCTGCTAACGGAAATATTTATGCCGTAGCCCAGGGTCCCATATTCATCGGCGGATTCTCCGCCAGTGCATCAGGCTCAAGCCTTTCGAAGAATATCTCCACCACGGGGAGGATCCCCGGAGGAGCCTTGGTAGAAAGGGAGACCTCCTGGAACTCCGGTAACGGGGAGACCATACGGTTCCTTCTGAGAGAACCTGACTTCACAACCGCTGACAGGGTTGCGAGGGTCCTCAATGCCCGGTTCGGTTCAGTAGCCTATGCCTCTGATGCCGGATGTGTGGAGATAAAAATACCCCAGACTTTCAAGGGAAGGACTCCCCATTTCATAGCAGAACTGGAGATATTGAAGATAACACCCGATACTATAGCCAGGGTGGTCATAAACGAGAGGACCGGAACGGTAGCCATGGGGGGCAACGTGAAGATCAGCGAAGTGGCCGTGGCACACGGGAATCTCACCGTTACCATTGCGACGCAGAAAGGGGTTAGTCAGCCCCAGCCTTTCTCCGAAGGCGAGACGGTGATACTTGAGCAATCCCTGATCACAGCGGAGGAAGAGAGAGGGAGCCTGGCCCACCTGGAAGCATCGGCTACGGTGGAAGACGTTGTAAAAAGTCTTAATGCCCTTGGAGCAACTCCGCGGGATATAATAACCATCCTTCAGGCCATCGACAGGGCAGGAGCCCTTCAAGGCGAACTGGTCATCCTTTAGGAGGAATAAATTATGAAGGTAGGTAACTCAGATCAGGTCCAGGGACTTCAACAGCAGAAACACCTGCAGGAAAAGGACGATCAGAAATTAAAGAGAGCCTGCAAACAGTTCGAGGGAATCTTCATTGCCAGCATGCTTAAGGAATCCCTGAGTTCCAACTCTGCTAAAGGTGAACGAAAAGGAAACAAACCCTTTGAATCCCTCCGTGAACTCACAATTGAAATGACCGGAGAAAGTCTGGCTTCTCAGGAAAATGGAGGAATTGGTCTATGGAAGGACCTATACCAGACCCTCAAGCAGGAAAAAGCATCAAGGGAATATAAGAAACAGATGGGTGGGTCTGAATTACAATCTCCGCGAGGTGAAACAAAATGAAACAACTCCTGAACTCCCTCATAGAAAAGAATAATTTACAGAGAGAGGCCCTTATTGGGCTGTTGGAAGTTCTCCAGGAAGAGAAAGAAGTCCTCAGAAGGGGCGAACCCCATCTACTGCCCGCACTGCTTCGGCATCTCCAGGAAATTTCAGGAAAGGCCATGCTGGCAGAAGCTGAAAGAAACAGGGCTGCAGCCAAACTCGCCGAGACTCTGGGATGTAATCCCGTGTTGAAGGAAATATGCACCGCCCTGGACAACGAAAGTTCTTGCAGACTCAAGGAATCATCCAGAAATCTTCTCTCTGTGGTCGTTTCGATCAAGGAGATCAGTTTCATCCTCTCCAGGCAGGCTGAAGAACAGCGTTTCCTGTCGGAAATGATCCTTGAAAGACTCAAAAGTTTTGTCCGGCCCGGCCATGTTACTGTCAGCCTTGATACCAGAGCCTGATAACGACCTCTCCTGAAGGGTTCGGATGCTTTTATTCCTTTCTCAAATAACACAAACCTCCAGGACGCTTGTTTCAGTATGGAAAGTCGTACTCCTCCCCTTATTTGCGGCCACATCACAAGATTCAATGAGACTGGAGTATTGATCGGGAAACCTGTTACCTGGAAACAGTTCTGTTCTCCAAGAGCTATCAATGGATATAGGGGGGCCGAATCATGGGGTATCACTCAAACATCTTTTTCAGTCCCTTGTTTTGATGCTCAGCCTTTTCTTGCCTCCATAAGAGCCCAGGCGAACTTGAAGGGTGTAATGCTTTCCGAAGGGAAAAGTCCCATCAAGCTGGCCGTCTCGAAGGCTTCGTAAAGGTCTTCCCAGCTTTCCAGGTTCCTGCAGATGTACTCCTTCAAATCCAGAAGATCCCGTATCCTGAGGCCTCTGAGAACCTCCATGAGCAGCACAAGATCCTCAGGCAGCTCATCATCCCTTACGCCATTCACAGGATCCCTTAGAATGGATATGCCTTTATCTTCGGCAAGGGAGGTCCACCTTTCCAGGGTTGAAGGGTGAATCTGGAAATAGAGCATAACCTCTGATACATTGATCAGGTCTTCATAATAATCAAGGGTATCGGTACTATCCGGGGCAGATCTTTTTCTGCGAAGAGACTTATTTTTTCCATGAATAGGGGACCCTTTTTTCGAGAAAGCTCCCTCCAGCTTCAGCACCTGTTCTCTCAGCTTTTCCCTTTCTTTAGACGAAAGGGGGCCTCGTACGCTCTCAAGGTGAGAGAGGGCAGCGCAAAAGGCCTGTCCGAAAAGGGTATTCATCTTCAGGATAAAGGGAATTCCGTCCAGGGAAATATCATATTCCATGGGAGAAAGGTCTCCGTGACGACAATTCACAGAGGTCTGTGAAGAACCTCGGAAAGGGCCAGATTCCTTATCTATCAGATCTTTGGCTGCAGCAAGATGTTCCGGTGAATAGAGGATAAGCTCAAGACATACTCCTTCTCCGGCAATTCGCTCAAGTCTGTAACTTGGCAAACCTCCCGACTGCAGAAGCTTCCTGACCTTTGTTTCAGGATCTCTTCGGAAACCTTCAGATTCCTTTTCCGCTGTTCTTTCCGGCATACAGGACTTCACCCCTTTCATCAAGAAAGACTAAGTCCATAGAAAGCACCTGTCAACATCAATCTTTTTAATCCCTTGACAGGAACCATCTCTTTTCTCTCATCATCTGGTCGGCAAGATGGCCCCTTAGCCAACCAGGACTTTTCTTTCTTAATCCAAAAAACCGTAAGTTGTACTTCAGTAAATCATAAAAAGAAAGGGTAGCCCCGTAGAGACGCCCGCTGAATATGGACTTTTGATCAAATGAAGATAATCACAATTCAGGCCTTACGGTCCAGGACGGGGGAGAGGAGAAAACGGATATCCTCTACCATAGACAGGGCCCTGACTGCTGAGATCCTTACAAGTTCTCCATCTTCGTCTGAGAAGGCTATCTCCCCGGGAAGGACCCTTGTCTCCACTATTCTTCCGTAGAGAGCAGACAGCCTCTCCATGATATAAGCTATATGCTCCAGGTTCGCTGTTTCGGTGGTCTCTCCGGTCTGTGCAAGATTCCCTTTTCTGTCATAGAGAGCACTGGTTGTTTTCAGAGCTTCAGGAGAAGGAAGTTTTCTTATCACCTTTCCGGTTCTATCCATGTCTCATCCCTCCCTGTCTAATATTCATTTTCTAATCTAACCTATAAATGAAGATGGGAAAAGAGGGTTCTTTTAAACAGATTCATACAGATAAGCTAAATTACCCCCCTCCTTACTGCCGATAACTAAAAGAAAGCAGTGACGGATCCAGGGAAGGAGCCGGGAAAATGTCAAGGAAGAAACAGGGGACCATATCATTATTGTCGTCAAAGGAAAGAAAACCCCATGAGGCATATTCCTCATGGATAGATACATCTCTGGAACTTCAGCCTGGAAAGGATGAAGGAGATATCATAGAGATCACAGTAGACTCGGAAGAAGACCGGGAAGCCCTTAAGACAGTTTACGAGCTTTTTCACTCCCAGGTAGGAAACATACCTCTCCTGACTCCCCGAGAAGAGAAAGAACTTTCGCGGCGCATTCAGGAGGAAGGCGACAGAGAAGCCTTCCAGAAGTTCGTCCTGGCCAATCTCAGGCTGGTCATAGCCTGTACAAAGAAGATAAGGGATCGTATGGGCCACCAGAGCATACTATCCTTCATGGATCTGGTACAGGAGGGCATTCTGGGTCTTATGATAGCTGTAAGAAGGTTTGACTACAAAAGAAATACCAGGTTCAGCACCTATGGGATACCCTGGATATACCAGTGCATAAAGATCGCCCTGGTACAACACCGTCACGGATTCAGCGTTCCTGGATATGCAGGAACTTCTGTGCATATCATGTCGGAACATATCCAGGCTTTCAAGGAGGGGAAACTGGAATCTATTCCCAAGGACATTGACCTGGAAAGGCTCAAGGCCCTGGTAAGGATATCGGCATCTACTATTTCCATTGATTATCCTGAAGAATCGGGAAAGGGTTCATTCTCTTTGAGTCCTGAAAAAATGGGCAACAGCAACGGCTATATGGATGACAATTCTCTGGGCGAAACTTTTTACGCCCCCCCGGACGAAGAACAGCTGTTCCGCCAGGAAGCTCTGGATCTTCTGAGAGACAAACTCAACAAAAAGGAATTTGACGTACTATGCAGGCGTTTCGGCCTGGGAATATACGAATGCCAGACACTGGCTGACATCGCCAAGGTCTACGGAAAGAGTTCTGAGCATATCCGCAGCATTGTGAACAGAAGCATGGAAAAAATCAGAAAGAATCCCGAAATAAGGGAATTCTGCAATTCCTGGGAGGTTTTCTGACACTGGAATATTAAGCAGATCAAGCCGGCAAAGAATAATAGACCGGGAGGTACCATGTTTGAACAATATTGTTAGGTTTGGACTTGGAAAGGGAAATATGGAGTTCCCTCGGGCCCATAGATAACATCAGAGAAAGCCTGTCAGGTACTGGATGATTCTGAATAGAGAGAAATCTCCAGGAGCTCCTTTTCTAAAACAGATCCCTCTCCATTTCGACCACTTCCTCAAGACCCCTGAAAGTATCTCTTTCCTCAGCAAGCACAAGGACTCCCGAAAGCCAGTGGGTAAGAAAAGACGAGATGAGAAGCTGGGCCGTGCGCCTGTTCCCCTCCAGCTGAACAAAAGGGTCTGCATAGTCCACAGGGCGGACCACACCATGGTCAGGGTGATAGATGAACCGTATGGAGGGATTTTCCTCACTTTCTCCATCTATTTCCCTTTCCTGCCATACTTTCCAGAAGTTCCCTTTGCTGTCTAGCCTTCTTATCCATACCTCCCCCATGCTCTCTCTGGACTGGTAAATGAGACGGCTAAATTCATTCCTTCTCATAATGTCATCCAGAAGCCTCTCAAGCCTGGGAAACTTCAGGTTAAGGTTCGCAAAATCCGCACCATCTATGAATTTCCCGGAAGAATCTACAAAGGCAAGATTCTCAACTACATTATTTATGTCCTTCAATATACCCGACCTCCCTCACAAACACTGCCAGAAACACAGACGGAATTAAGGGAAAAGTTTTGTCTTCTATCTTTGTTTTTCCTTAAATTAACCCATCCAAATACCGATACTTAAGCGTATGGAGCCATCTTTTCCGCAGGGAGGTACACTCAATGAAATATCCGGAAAACCTTCAAAACATAGAGGATAAAAATACCCCTCCCAATAAGAAGGGTAAAAGTTTCTCTGGAAGGAAACCAGGTTACAGGATGAAGGAGTGGCAAAAAGAGGTTCAGCTTGCCTCACTTCGAAACAGGGATCTTGAGAATTTCAACATTTTCCTGCAAGAATTCGCCTCCATTTTCAGGGAACTGGCAGGCGAAAGGTTCTTTCTCGCCCCATCACAGATCGATAGGGACCTTTTTTTTCCCGAAGATCACGTATATATATTGGAGAAAGTTCTTCAGAGATCAGGCATTTCAGCAACCGAAGCTCTTTTCTTTTACAGGGACCAGAACAGGGGATACAAAAAGGCATGCCTTAAGACCTACGAACAATACACCCTCACCAGAGATAGAAAACTCTTTCCCCTCGAGGAAACTGTGCGAAAGGATCTCTTAAATTCCATCAGGACCGCAGCCTTCCGGGAAGGGCTCCATTTTCCCGAGCAGAACCTCATCTACAGGAACCTTTCAGATCTCAAAGACAATGAGTTCATGAAATTAGTCAATATTGAGCAGAGTTCATAATTCATTGAATAAACGTTTTTTAAAGAGTCATTAGTTATTATACTTATAATCATGACAGCGTAATTTATGCCACTATTCACGAATAGTGCGTAATTAACCCTGGTATAGTATTCTTGGGACAGTAGTTGTATAAATATATAGAATTTATTATAATTTAGGATAATAACTTTATTCAGGGGAGGTATATCGGCTATGAGTAACAACGGTAAAGAGAAATTTGCTCCCGTTGTTTCAGGGGAATACATACGTAAACTCAGACTGAGTCTGGGCCTTACCCAGCTTCAGTTCGCAGAACTCATGGAAGTTGGCAATGTGACTGTGGCCAACTGGGAAAAATCAGGCCTCGACGGCACTAGAAGTTCAAGTTTTCCCAATTACAAATATCTTACTACTCTTCTCAAACAATCCATGCGCCATCCGGAATTCCTGCCTGCCAATAAGCTTATCAAATATCTTAAGCTCACATCCGACCATGAGCTAATGCCTCATTACCTTCCCTACCTCAAGGAAATGGAGACGGATTACCTGGGAGTCATAAATTCAGGCAGCCTTGTAAGCGTTCTTTTCGCACTGCTTTTCGACAAGGATCTGGAACGCAGGGGCCTGCCTTCACCCATGAATGAGCTAGGAGGAAAACTCGAAAGCTTTTTCGGCGGGACAGAAGCCGAGGACGACTCTCTTCTCCAGGACCTTGCCCGGGAAACCGGTAAAGCCATTGAAGGAGAAAAGAAAACTGCCAGGGTCCCTAAAAAGCAGCACCCCAAGGGGTAAAAGCGATAAAGGATCTGATTAAGATCCTTTAGGAAATATTTTCTCCTTTTATCCAGTCAATTGGCCAGAAGCAATGGGGTTTTGTCTTTCCGTTCCAGAAAGGACATCCTTTTACCTGCAACAGAATCCTTTATTCCTGTTTGCTGGATCTCCAATATAGGCATCAGGGTCCAGGTATCAAAGGGTTTAAGTCCATGGTCCAGGCGGTTCTGGATCCTGGCAAAACCTTCGCAAAGTATCTTCAAAGCATGTTCCGACCTAGTCTTACCTGAACTATGCAGAAGGACAGACGCGTTTTTGTAGAAACTCTGCTCGGGGATTTTTTTGATATCGTCATAAGGAAGCATTTCAGCAAGCTTGCGTAGGACATAGGCAAGATGTTTTGGCAAATCTGTACTTTTTAAAGATGGATCGCAAGACCGCTCCCACTTTTCCACTGCTTCAGAAACAAAGGAAGCAAGACACCTGACCCGTTCCATGTAGATATAGTTGTCTGGGTCAAGCAGAGTGATCCTTACAGATCGCCCGACATAATAAAAGTACATGGACATATTTTCACCATCCCTAGAATTTGAGAAATTGTTCATCGCTTAACATGAAACTTATTCTAACATAAATAACGTTATTTAAAACAAGTTATTTTATCCTGGTATCGGATGAATAAAAAACGCCTTTGGGGAATATCAAACCAAAGGCGTACCGAACATCGTTTCTCATAATATTCGGCAACCCGGCTACCATGACCTTACAAGGCTTTAGATCCGTGGCTTTGCGTCACCGCCTTTCGACGGTTTTGCCTTTTTCAACTCTCTCATTCTGTGAACAGCAAAATTAAATCCCTATATATAGTGCCTCTATAATTAAACATATACTTCATATACTGTCAACCGATTTCATTCATTATATTAACTAAACAGACATTAATTTACAATTTTGTTACTTTCGAAAACACCTCTCTCTGAAAACTCTTTTAAAAACGAATTTTTCTTCCCCAAAAACATGGAATAAATGTTGGATGAATTGTAAGTTCGCCTTAACTTAGTTGAATGCCAATTTGCGGTGGATATTTCATGAAAATTTAAAGGCAGGATAGGCTGAACCCAATCCTGCCGATTCGTTTCAAATGATTCTCATCGATTACAATGTCCCATCATTTTGTCCAGTATTGCCACGGTGAGAGTTAATCTTTTCGTCCTCCGCAGCTTTGCGGCGAAGAAGGTTTCCTTCTTTTGACTTGAGTTTTTCAATCCCGAATCCGCAATCGGAAATACTTCTGATGGAATTTATGGGCTTTAGCCCATCCTGGCAAAAAATACCAAAACACTAAAAAACGAGGCGGGCCAGTGGGCTCGCCTCGTTGAGGTTTTACTTACAGGTATGGTGCAGGATGCTACCTGAGAAGAGAGAGGACCTGCTGTGGGAGCTGGTTCGCCTGACCAAGCATGGCATTGGCAGCCTGCATGAGGATCTGGTTCTTGGTGAACTCGGTCATCTCTGCAGCCATGTCAACGTCGCGGATACGGCTTTCGGCAGCAGTGAGGTTGGTGCTGGCCGTGCTCAGGTTATTGATGGTGTGCTCAAGACGGTTCTGGTAAGCACCCAGGCCCGCCCTCTGTTTGGATACCTTATTGATAGCATTGTCAAGAACTGTTATGGAGCGGGAAGAACTGTCAAGATCGGTAACAAGAATATTAGCAACACCAAGGGCGGCAGCTGACATATTGCCAAGATCGATGCTCATGGTTTCGCCTTCATTTGCGCCGATCTGGAACCTGGTGGAATGGGCTGCGATGTGTATGTTGATGTCGGTTGAACCCGTATCACTTGCCACTGTCCATCCCTTATTGGTGGAATCCCAGGAAACTGCAGTATTTGCCATTTTGTCGAATTGGACATCCACGTTGGCATCCACGACACCAACAAGGGTGTTGCTTGTGAGCTCAACTCCGCTTGCAATGAAAGACCCTGTCTGGGCGTCAGTAACATCTAGTGAGAAGCGGTTTTCCTGGCTTGCCTGGATCTCGGTAAGTCCCATAGCATTTATAAGGGCCTCATCGCCAATGAAATTAAATTCACCAGACGCTCCGGTAACAGCACTGCTGATAACAAAGTTTCCATTGGTTGAGAAATTGGTATTGGCAACAACTTCACCTTTGTCGATAAACTGCACGAGATTTTCGCTATCTGCAAGACCGACATAATCACCCTGGTTAAGGGTTGACTTCAGGGCATCGTTAAGTTTTGTTTCTACATCGCCCAAAGTATCATCAGCATAAAGGGTTACGGTTGCCTTCTGTCCATCGCCCTGCACTATGGTAAGGGTCTGGGGGTCTTCAAGCAGAAAAGTCCCTGATGCATCGTAGAATGCATCAACGTTCTTAAGGGTTGTGCTTGAAGTCGCCACATCACCCTCGGACATGCCATATGTAAAAGATGCGGCCGGATCTGTAGAAACCATTGAACCGAATTCGAAACTGATTGTACCCTCAGAAACTTCTCCATTAGCATCCATTGTGTACATGCTGACTGTGGCAGTACCATTGTCAAACTGATCTTCGGCAAAAACGAACTTGGCCGCAGCATCAGCCGTTCCCTGAGTAACAGTAATGGCATCGTGGGCAGCAGTTCCGTTGTCTCCGGACTGCGTTATGATGCTTTTATCTCCAACAGTAAGGTTTGTAATATCGGCTGATCCGCTACCACCACCACCTGCAATATCCAGTTTAACGGTACCAAAAACCACATCAGCAGCATCTGCTCCATCGGAATCCCAGGTATAGGTCCCACTGTAAGTGGTGGTTGTTCCATCAGCAGCCATTTCATAACTTTCCCACGCAACAGTAACATCCGCACCGGTGATATCGGTAATTTCCATCGAAATGGAAGCATTGATATCCACAGCATTTGACCCTATTGCAAGATCTCCATCAAAGATATCGGTCGCTCCGCCACCAGTATTCTGAATGTAAGAATCTGTGATTGCGAATGCTACTCCAGCTGCAGCTTCAGAAGCGTCTGTTTTAATGGTATAGGTATCATAAGCCAGACTTGAAGCGTCCATCTGGGTAATTCCGGCACTGGAGTCAATTGTCTTGTCAACTACTGCATCTACATCAGACTTTATGGTGAAAACGTCGCTCTTCTGAACCTGGCCAACACCTGCTTCAAGAAGATCAACGGAGATCTTGTAGTTGCCTTCATTGGTTACGGAACCCCTTGCGAAAACGCTTGTATTGGCGTTATCTGTTGAGGTCAGAGCAGAAGCGGAACCGTCCAGGAGCTTCTTGGTGTTAAAGGTAGTGGTGTCGGAAATGCGGTCGATCTCCTCGGTGAGCTGGTCGATCTCACCCTGCATAGCCTGGCGGTCATTGGAAGTAAGGGTGTCATTGGCAGCCTGGACGGTGAGTTCCCTCATCCTCTGAAGAATGGACTGGGTCTCGTTAAGAGCACCCTCTGCGGTCTGGATGAGTGAAATGCCGTCCTGGGAGTTACTCACAGCCTGGTCAAGTCCTGAGGTCTGGGCCCTCATCTTCTCGGAGATGGCGAGTCCTGCTGCATCGTCGGCAGCACTGTTGATCCTGAGACCTGTGGAAAGCCTGGTAAGAGACTTGGAAAGGGAACTGTCGTTAGTTTTGAGGCTGTTCTGGGTTACCATGGAATTGATATTATGGTAAATACGCATATTGCTGAAACCTCCTTGTAAGTTGTTTGAAATTCCTTCCGTGGAATCCGAAGCACCCGAGTGAGCACTTCCGGGCAAAATCCGCCGGCAGGACCCTGCCCCTCGTGGAGAAATATAAGAGTCCTGAGTTCTGGAAACAAAAAAATAATCATAAGGATTTTTAGGATCATACTGCTTCCAGGTCTCATCCCTGAAGGAATGGGCTTGATAAACAGACTCCAGTGTTTCTGAACCCTCAAGGGCTTCCATTACCCTGTGTCTATCCTTCCTGGGTATGGCTTCGCTTTTTAAGGAGGTTCTGTAAACCCTCCAGGCCCTTTTCGGGCAGCTGGGCTGCCGTCCTGTTGGAGTCCTGCACCTGGAGGAGCACTTCCTTTCTCCACACATCCACCGACCGTGGGGCATCTATGCCCAGCCTTACTGATCCGTTGCCCGCTTCAATGACGGTTATCTCTATGCCGTTGCCCACATCCAGAACTATGCTTTCACCCTTGCGCCTGGTGAGGACAAGCATCAGTTATTCTCCTTTTCTTCGCAAGTCTCCGGCTCTCCGGTTTCTACCCGGGGCACTTCCCCTTCGGAAATCAGCGGAGAATAGACGCTGTAGCGTTCGTCATAGAGAACCACCTGTCTGCCCCTTCGGCTCACGGGGTTTATCACCAGGGGTGCGAGAAGATTGGCCGTTCCCTTCCAGGGCTCCTGCCGGGGAATGTTAAGGATAACAATCACAAGAGCATCCTTAAATTCCCTTATCTCCAGTTCTTCCAGCACTTCTACCGGAATAGAGGGGGAATAACGGGAATCCACCAGAACCGGGTCCATCACCGGCAGAGTTATCTGGCCTAGGTCGGCTGAGATAAGCCACTTTATACAATCATCGTCCTCTCCCGCCAGTACCCAGCGGTGCAGTTTTTCGAAGCCCGGCAGACCTCTCGGGAAAAAGAGTAGGTCCTTCTCCTCCACATCCACTTCCCCCATAAGAGGGGTGTTTATCCTTACCGTCATTGGCTAGACCAGCTCCTTCCTGGAAGAACCCCTCTTGAACAAGGCCCCCCTCATCTTCTGAAATTACAGTTCCGAAAAGAATTAAAAATATATAGTAGACATATAAACGTTTATTATTATAATATTTTTTATAGGTTTGTATATGGTCAAAAGAATCTTCATACAGTCAAGATATCCGGAGGTTTGTCATGATCCGTAAAACCCTTAATTTTTTTACCGTTACACTAACCCTTCTCCTGTTTCTTTCCCCTGTTCCCTCGAATGGAGGGGTAAACCCTGTGGAGACCATTCTGGACGGCAGGACAGCCTTTCGCTGGGGCAGGGACTTTCTGGTATGGGCGGTCCACTATCCCGAGGATATGGTGGATCCCTGGGTAAGGTCAAGAACTGGCGGAGCAGGGGACCCTACAGGGAAGATGGCGGAAGATTTCCGCTGTTCCCTGAAAATGGATAAATCCACCCCCGTTCTCCTTTCCCTTCACAGCTACACAGATAGAGCTATTGAGCTCAAACCTCTATCTGAAAAGTTCTTCCTACAGACCTCGGACGGTGAAAGACTGGCTCCCACTTCCTACGACAACCTTTTCGACAGTCCCATAACCGGCCTGGTGCAGGGACTGGTCTTCTTTCCTCTTGTGGAGGGCCCCTTTGAGCTTGTACTATTTCCAGACAGGGGAGGAGAACTTACCTTCGAATTTCCCGAGGATCGGGACAATCGTTTGAGGAAGGAAGTTACCGAAAAGGTTAAGAAAAAGTCTGAGATTGCCTCCGTTGCAGAAGTTCAGGAAATGCAGATCCAGGCTGAAGAGATCCGGAAAAAGGAACTGGAGGATAACAGGAACAACTGGGAGGGAGAAAAGTCCATCCTTCTCAAACAGATAGAAGCCCTCTCTTGCCAGAAGGCTCTTCTTCGAGAGAGGCTCGATGAGACCCTGGCGGAACTGGTCAAAAAACAGAAACCCCTCTTTGCTGAACAGAAGAAAGTGATTCTTCCGGAGGTGAGTTTTCCCTCCCGGAAGAAAGAAGAGGCTCCTATCATTCCAGGCTTCAGTCGAAACCAGATTATGAAGCTTTTTCTGGTGGCATGGAAAAAGGGCGACTCCATGGAGATGCTGAATTTTCTTTCGCCAGCTTTCCGAGAGGAGATAGAGAGCTCAGAAGACCTGGAAGCCCTGTTGAAGGAAAGATCCCTGCCCGGTACACTTCCCCTTGACTCAAAACTAGTTGATGAAGGAGATAAGGACGAGGCAAAGGTGATCTTCGCCCAGAAACTGCTGGTTATACGAACACTCCGATCTGTCTCCCTCAAGCTTTCGGAGCTTCAGGGCGGATGGTACATTTCCTCCCTTGAATAATATACGCTCCTACTCAAGAGCAGGACAGGGAGGACCGATACTCTATGAGGAGTCCCTTTCCTTTTACAGGAAGGCCCTAGTTCCCGAAAGGTGGCCCGTTAATGAGCATTTCCGGTAACTGCGTTGCTGAAGGAATATTTCTGGAAAAATCCTTTATGGAAAGTTCAAAGGGGACCCAAACCGGAAAACTTCAGCTAAAGACAAAAGATGCAGGGAAGGCAAACTTCGAGGAAGATCTTCTCAGGGTAGAAACAAGGGATATCCTGAGCGACCTGGAAATTGTGACGGAGAAGCTTTTCCGCTTTCCCTCTGACAAGGTCCTGGAGGAGTATCGAAGTGTGGTGGGTCAGATACTTCAGAAGGCAGAGTCCATGCTGGAGATACGAAGGGACTTTTCCATGATATGCGGATCCTCCCGACTACTTATTGACAGGACCCGCAAGGGACTCAGCGAACTTGAAAAGGTGATAGGCCGGGAAGGAAAAAGAAGCAGGATCATGGGTATCACCACAGAGATCCAGGGATGTCTCCTGTCTCTCCTGGCATGATTTTGATCCGATAAAGAAAAGGGGAGTGAAACATATGATCAGGGCCCTTTGGTCGGCAGCATCAGGCATGAAAGCACAGCAGACGAATCTGGACGTCATAGCCAACAACCTTGCCAATGTTAATACCTCCGGCTTCAAGAAGCAGCGTGCGGATTTCGAGGATCTCCTCTACCAGATAGATCGAGAGCCGGGGGCACCTGTAGAGCCGGGTTCCACAGTACCCACTGGTGTACAGGTAGGTCTTGGCAGCAGAGTAACAGGAACTATGCGAATGATGGGACAGGGAACTGCGGAGGTCACCGATAACCCTACGGATATAATGATCCAGGGGGACGGTTTTTTCCAGGTCACTCTCCCCAACGGATCAATAGCGTACACAAGGAACGGCGCCTTCAGCATAGACGGGGAAGGCCAGATGGTAACAATGGACGGCTATATTCTGGAGCCTGCCGTGACAATTCCGGAGGATACCACCGAGATGAACATTAGCGACACCGGAATAGTATCGGTCAAAGTAGCAGATGATCCTCTCTTCCAGGAAATAGGGGAGATAGAACTTGCACGCTTTGTCAACCCTGCAGGGCTTCTGGCAGCAGGAAAAAGTCTTTTCCTTGAGACTGATGCAAGCGGAGCCCCCATAGTGGGCACACCATCGGAAGATGGGATCGGCTCTATAGTGCAGGGTACCATTGAAAGAAGCAATGTGCAGGTGGTAGAGGAAATGGTTAGCATGATCACTGCCCAGAGAGCCTACGAAGCCGGGTCAAAAGCCATTCAGACCGCCGATGAACTTCTTGCCATTGCAAATTCGATGAAAAAGTGATAACCCTTTTTACAAGGCTGTTAAGGGCAAAAGAAATATGAACAGCCTTTAATCAGAAAGAGAAAAATGGGAGAAGGCCCCAAACAGGGTAAAACCGTGATGCAAGTGGTGGTATTGGAACCTGGAAGCAGGGTCTTCACTGTCAATATCAGCATCATGAAAAAGATCATAGGCCTGAGAAAGTGAGGGTTATGGCACTGACACTGGCCACTCTCCCCCGGGTTTACACCATAAGGGGGTAGATACTCCCCGCTAGAGACCTGGCGGAATTCCTTAAAATTGAATCATTCCTTCCCTTACAGAAGAAAAGACTTCTTATTCAATTCGAGGAAAAGGGAATAGAGACTGGCGTGGCCGTGGACACCGTGGGAAGGATCTGCAACGTGTCGTAAAAACAGCTTGACGCCACTCTTAAGGGCACATTTCTAGGGGAACACCTCATCTTCGTTATTAAGCAGGAGGGAGAAAACATCCTCATGCCAGACTTCCAGAAGATCATAGAAGCCTTCAAGCTGGAAGCCATCAGGCTGAACCAGGAAGCTGCCCGGGAATCCTTCGAGCCCTCCCAGAACGATCCCGAAGAAACCCCAAACAACAAATAACACCCCCCGCCCCTCAGGTTCGGTCTCAACCATATGGGGTCAGGTCTTGGAATAATATTATTATTGATGTATCCTGTAACCATGAGCAGACCACTAAGAATTGAATTCAAAGGCGCCCTGTATCTGATAACCTCAAGGGGAAACGCAAAACAGGATATTTACATGAATGGGGAGGACAGGGAAGTATTTCTTGATATCCTGGGCAATACCATTTCAAGAATGGGATGGATATGTCACGGCTATTGCCTGATGATAAACCATTACCATCTGATCATTGAAACCCCCGAGGCAAATCTCTCAAAAGGCATGCGCCTGCTTAACGGAGTCTACACCCAGACCTTCAACCGTCGTCATGACGGGGCAGGACATCTGTTCCAGGGAAGATTCAAATCCATCCTGGTAGAAAAAAAAGCTTACCTCAAAGAACTTGCGCGGTATGTAGCCCTTACCCCCGTCCTGGCAAACATAACAGAAAAGGCCGAAGATTATCCATGGAGCAGTTACCGGTCTACTGCCGGACTTGATGCCCGAGAGAAATGGCTCAACGTCGACCCGATCCTTTCCTGTTTTGACAGATCAAAGAAGCTGGCCAGAACCCTTTACATGGAATTTGTTGAAGAGGGTTTAAAATTGAGAATGGACCTGGAGAAGGAGATAAGGCACCAGGTTTTCCTGGGAAGTGCAGAATTTATTGCTGAACTCCAGGAAAACTACAGTTTTGGAAAAGACCTTTCAGAAATTCCATGGGGACAGAAAAAAAATCCCATGAAAACCTTCGAATACTTTGATGTTGAATATTCAAACCGCAAAGAAGCTATGGCAAGGGCATATCTTTCAGGTCAGTTCACCCTTAAGGAAGTTGGAAATCATTTCGGGGTCCATTATTCAACGGTAAGCAAGGCAGTAAAAGAATTCGAAAAGAAATAACACTTTTCAGTCAAGACTTGTTCTTATCTGTACAGTCAAATCTCAAAAATGCTGTAAATTTACTTTCAGTAAAAACAGTTTGTGCTTAGTATAATTTATCCCAGCCTGTTTTCCCGGGCAGATCAGGCTCTCTATCATGCAAAAGAAAGAGGAAGAGACCGCACCGAAAAAGGTGAAGCCTGATAAACATTCCACGACATAAAGCCGGGCAGGATCCTGCCCGGCTTTATGTATTTCTCTCTCATATGTTTTTCGGTTCCTGTTTTCAATCCAAAATCCGAAATCGCAAATCTAAAATAGGTTGAGTACTTCCATAAGCCTCTTTTTATCTATATTGCCTCCGGAAATAACAACTCCTACATTTTTACCTTCTACAGGTATTTTACCTGCAAGGAGAGCCGCCACACCTATGGCTCCTGATCCTTCCACCACCTGGTGGTGTTCGTTATGGAGAAAGGCTATGGCACGGGCAATATCATCCTCGGTAACTGCCAGGAAATCCTTGATCCTTTTCTTTGAAAGATCCAGCAGGCTCTGGGGTATGGATCCCATCAGTCCATCAGCAAGGGAATCTTCGTATTCAACTTCCACTACCTTACCAAGGGGCCAGGACTTTATCCATGGCTGAGATGCAACAGACTGGATACCGTATAGCTCGACGTGAGGTCTCAATGCCTTGGCCGCTATTGCAATACCGTTTAACAGACCTCCGCCTCCGGCAGGAACCACAAGAACATCGAGTTCGGGCTCATCCATCATGAGTTCCAGCCCTAATGTTCCAGCACCGCTCACCACAAAATGGTCTTCGTAGGATGAAACAAAGGTCAATCCTTCCTCACGGGCAAGTCTCTTTGCCTCTGCCTCTGCATCATCGTAAAAATGTCCTATGACCCTCAGGTCTACAAACTCGCCGCCCCGCATCTTTATGGCTTTCTGTTTGGTCATGGGACATACACCCGGAACACAGATAACTGCCCGAACTCCAAGCATCTTTGCGGCTATGGCGACACCCTGGGCATGGTTTCCGCTTGATGGCGTCACTACTCCAAGCTTTGTTTCATCACAGGAGAGGCTGAACATTTTGTTAAGAGCTCCCCGAAGTTTGAATGATCCGGCTATCTGCTGATTCTCCCACTTAATGAAAACATTGGTGCCAAGTTTTTCGCTCAAGGGGGCGGATCTTTCTGTTGGGGTATGTCTTACCCTGTTTTTAAGAAAACGATAAGCTAAAAGAACATCGGTAATGGTCGGATCAATTACCAATAGAGATCACCTTCCTGATATCAAGAT
Source organism: Synergistales bacterium (assembly GCA_963666205.1). Lineage (GTDB taxonomy): Bacteria > Synergistota > Synergistia > Synergistales > JAFGMB01 > JAENYO01. The sequence continues at coordinate 1,641,037 of OY762654.1, read as the reverse complement.
TTATGCTTCTGCCGGTATGGAAAGGATTCCCTCAAGAGCTTTTAGAAATATTTCTATCTCTTCCTCTGTGTTGAAATACCCCACGCTGACTCTCATTGCTCCGCCGTTTCCCCAGGTACCTATGGTCTTATGGGCTGTTGGAGCACAGTGAAGACCAGGTCTTGTCTCTATTCCCGGATCATCAGCAAGCTGGGCTGCCACTTCGGCATGATCCCGACCCTTGAAGTTGATGGGGAAGACCGGCAATCTCCCCTCCATGGTCATTTTACCAGCTAATTCAAGGCCCTGCAGTTTCTTCAATCCCTGGAGAAGGAAGCTGCCAAGTTCATGTTCCCTGGATTGAATATTTTCGATGGTTTCCTCAAGAAGCCATTCTGTTGCAGCCAGGAGCCCGGCAATTCCCGGAAGATTTGGCGTTCCGGCCTCAAACTTGTCCGGCATCATATCCGGCTGAAATTCCAGGTGAGAAAAACTTCCTGTTCCTCCTTCAATGAAGCAATCAACTTCCCCGGCAAAATCGGGCCTCCATAAAATTCCACCCATACCCTGGGGACCCATAAGGCCCTTATGGCCTGTAAAACAAAGGGCTGCAAGATTAAGCTCCGAAACTGAAATGGGAATTACGCCTGCAGTCTGGGCGCTGTCCAGAACAATGGGTACTCCATATTCGTTGCAGATGGCAGAGATTCCCGACAGGTCCTGAACGGTACCGCAGATGTTGCTTGCATGGGTGAAGACCATGAGGTCGAAGGAGTCTTTTTCAAGGGCGGTGCGGAGGTCTCCCAGATGAAGGACGCCTTCCCTGTCGCACTCTATTACTGTCATCTGGATGATCCCTTTTTGCTCAAGCCTTCTGAGGGGTCTCATGGATGCATTGTGCTCCATACTCGATGTGACGACCTTCATGCCAGGTTTAAGATAGCCTTTAAGAACTAAGTTAAGGGATTCAGTGATGTTTGACGTAAAGGTCACATATCTAGGATCTGCATCCTGGAATCCGTCAAAGATCTTTGCAATGTTCTCCCTGCAGCACATGACCATATCCATGGTGCAGAGATCCCGTTTTGCAGCGGCACCCCTGGCAAGATTTGCGCCCTTGCTTGTCAGGAAATCGAACATAGCCCTGGGAACAGCCTCGGGTTTGGGCCATGAAGTAGCAGCATTGTTAAGATATATAGCCATTACAGAACCATCACCTTTCGTGATAATGATTATTACTTATTGTACCATTACCCGAAGGGGAAAATGGAATAGCTGATCCTGAAAAAGAAACCCTGTTTTTTTCGTAGCAGAAGATAATCCGGTTTCTGCAATGGAACTGTAAAATCAGGATAAAAAATTCATAACCACTGAAAGAAATGGGATAATAAAAGCCAGACACAAAGTTGTCACAAACCAGCAGGCATTGGCAAGGTCAAGATCAAGGTCGTAGATGGACGGAGGAACAAGGGCTGTAAAAGCCACTGGCATAAAGGACAGTATCACCACCACTTTAAAGACCAGGCCCCCCATAAGTTCATCAAAACCAAGCAGAAGGGCCAGCGAACCCAGAACCAAAGGCATGATGAAAAACTTTATGCAGGCAATAAGGATACATTCTTTTTTATAGTTCTTTACCTTGCCGAAACGCATGGCAAGGCCAATTGAGGTAAGCATGAGAAAAGCACTGAGAGGAATGAAGAGGGCGTTGATCCTGGTGTAGAAAAAGGGCCTTTCAATACCTGAAATATTCAGAACGGCCCCCGCGGTTATGGCTATCATGGAAACGCGGACGAAGATATCCCTGCTGATCCTTTTCAGCACATCCATGGGGGTTTCCTTCTTTATTGATGCGGAACTGAAAAATTTGGCCACAGGAAAACCCACGGCGTAGTAGATAACCTCTCCTATCACCTTGTAGACAGGAACCAGGGCAAATCCGCTTTCACCCAGCAGTATGTAAGCCACCAGCCCTCCAACAGAACCGATATTGGTAAAGAAACCGCAGCAGAAGAGTGAACCCGTTTCTTTCCTGTCAAGCCTGAAAAGCTTTGCACCAAATATGGCGATGGACCCTCCAAGGAGGAAGTGAAGGGCTCCTACAAAGGGCAGAGCAATGATCCTCATGTCATCTAGATTCATTATCCAGATGGCACCCATAACTGTTACAGGGACGACAAAAAGAAGTACTCCCTTCTGGATACCCTTCCTGAGAAGGTCAATATCAAGGGGAAGGGCCAACTTGCCTGTCCGAACAAGTATCTGGATAGTGTAGCCGAAGGAAAGTCCGAAAAATATAAGCCCCAGTGAAAAAATAATTTTATCCATAATATCTTTCCCCGATCACCAGAAATTGAAACCCTTAAGAATAGCCCCGGTATCAGAAGGGGATAACCGAAAGGATCAGGTACAAAACAGGAATAATAAATATAAGGCTAGCTGTGGAAAAAAGCCAGCATGAATTTGAAAGGTCAATATCGAGATCGTAAATTGAAGGGGGGATCATCCCTATAAAAGCAACGGGCATGAAAGACAATATTATGACCACTCTGAAAGCAATTCCTCCCATCAGGGTATGGTAACCCAGAAAAAATGCTATCAGGGGAAGAACCATGGGCATTATTATCATTCTAATGATCCCGATGGCCATACATTCCCCCGGATATGACCATACCTTGCTGAAACGCATTGCCAGCCCTATTGATACAAGCATGAGGAAAGCAGCAACAGGAATGAAAATAGAATTTACAACACCGTAAAAAGCCGGTCTATCTATTCCGGATATATTAAGTAAACTCCCTATTACTATGGCACTTACAGTTGCCCTTACAAATTTATCCGAAAAAACTCTTCGGATAACTACCAGCAGAGGGTCCCCCTCTTTATGGCTTGAGCTGTAGAACCTTGCTATGGGGAATCCTACCGTGTAATAAAAAAGCTGACCGAAAAGGTGATATACGGGAACCAGGGCAAAGCCTTCCTCTCCAAGGAAAGTATAAACAACGAGGCCTCCCACGGATCCTATATTGCTGAAAAAACCGCAGCAGAAAAGGGAACCCGTTTTTTTCCTGTCAAGTTTAAGCAATTTTGCAGCAAGAAGAGCAAAAATACCGCCAAAAATATAATGAGATGCTCCCAGGATAGGAAAGGCCGCCAGTCTTATATCATCGAACTCAATTTTCCAGAGTGCTCCTATGACCGTTACCGGAACAATGAATAGAATTACGGCCTTCTGGATATTCAGTCTGAGAAAAGCAAGATCCAGGGGAAGCTTGAGTGATCCCTTCTGAACTTTCAACTGGATAATATAGCCGGAAAAAACTCCCGATATTATGAGAGAGAGAGAAAAAAGTATTTTATGCATTGTATTCTTCCTTCACCAGAACAAGATAAATTGCTTGTTCACGGATATTTTCCCCATAGTACATACTTCTTTTATTTATTATCTGATAAATCCCTGAACAAGTCTCCCAGCGTGGCTCCCATGGGTTTTTCCTGTTCCTTCAAGGTATGAAGTGCCGTTTCCAGGCTTTCACGGATCCTTGTTTCAGAATAGGAAGGCGGGAAATACAGTGCTGCGGCATTTTCATGTCCTCCTCCTCTTACTTTCTTCCCATCCTGAAGAATCCCCGAAACTCTGCCGGCAAAACCATCTCTGCTTCGAAGGGAAACAGCCCAGTCTCCCCTGAACCTTCTCGTCGCGACGGCCAGAAGGAGGGGAGGAGAATCCATCCTGTCAAGGACAAGACCTCCAAAATCGGATACATCACCAAATTCCAGGATCCCGTTTCCAAGAAAAGAAAGATCCCTGCCATTACTCTTTATTGATTCGACGGCCCTTATAAACCTCTTCTCCTGATCTTCCACGAAAGCCCTGGCTATGGCCTTCTCATTGGAATTCAGATCTCCCGATGGATCTGCAACAAGCCTTGTAAAAACGCTCCAGGGACCGCACAGGGTCACAAGAGCATGCCATAACCTGCTTTCAGGTATGGCATTTATCCAGAGATCCCTGTCGTTAGCTATCCCTGTTATGGTTTCAAGATCTTTAAGCATTGAAAGGGTTCCGGTGTCAGAAGAAGTAGACTTTACCCAGTTAAAGTACACTCTGGCTGCACAGTAGTTTATATCAAGCTCAAGCCATGGTCTGTTGGAATATTTTGAAAAATTACTTTCATGATGATCGAAGACCAGTGGCTGGCTTCCTTCCAGGAAACGTTTATCAATCTCGTCTACAGTACGGTCATACTGGCAGAACAGGTCGAGAACCATAAAGGATTCTTCCTTCTGAAGGCTTTCCTGTATGAGGTTATCCACCGTACCGTAACCCGCAAGGGTTACTTTCAGAGGATATCTCCCATAGTTTAAATGCCAGGCCAGGGCCGCAGATACTATTCCATCCAGGTCGGTGTGGCTGATTATGTGAAGCAGGTTCTGTGGAAAATTCAAGAAAATACCTCCTCGGTGTTTTTCTCTTCTATTTCTGTTCATTTTGTAAAGCTATTGTATATGAAAAAATGGGCCTTAAGTAGTAAGTTATCCACCATAATGGGAAAATCCTGACATGTTATACACAAAAGAGCTCTATCCTATGTTATTATTCAGTCTGGACTGTCTAAACTCCTCTGGAGTCCCGATTGTTGTTGTATTCTTGAAATACTCCCGGAGGCTATCTATTTATCCACTCCCGTGAATATCGTGTGGATAAATATGTGGAAATACCGCTATTCCCATTTGGTGAAACTTGATCAGTCTTCCTTGACAGGAATTTTTTTTATAAAAAAGCTGTTATAATCAGCAACTTCGCTGGTCAGATTTATACACAGAGCGAGTGCATAACTGTGGATATGTGGATAACTTTTGTGGATTAGTTGGCTTGTGGTCAAGATTGTGTTATCAGGGGTGAAGGTCTTGGAGCAAAACGTAAAGGAAATATGGCAGGATATTCTCGAAACTGCAGAAGAAAAACTTGATAAAGGGGCTTCGGATATATGGCTTAAAACATGTGTTCCCCTTTCCATTGAGGATAATATCCTTCTACTTGATGTACCTAATGTATTCGTAAAAGAACAGATCTCATCCAGATTTCTGGAAGATCTTACCGAGCTCGTCATAGAAAAGGGTTTTGCGGAAAGGATCGAGATGAAGGTCGCCGCAGAAGCCAAGAAGGACGAACAGAAAAGAGCGGAAAAGGCTGCACAGGCCTCTCCGGTTTTAAATCCACGATCCGGTCTTAATCCCAGTTATGTCTTCGGAAATTTCGTCGTTGGAAAATCCAATCGTCTTGCCCATGCTGCAAGTCTTGCCGTAGCCGAAACTCCGGGTGAAGCATATAATCCCCTTTTCATATGGGGAGGTGTAGGTCTTGGAAAGACACATCTTATGCATGCCATAGGACACTATTATCTGGACAGCAATAAGGGAAGTAATCTCAAGGTTACATATGTAAGCTCTGAAAAGTTCACCAATGAGCTCATAACTTCGATCAAGAACAACCGTACACAGGAATTCAAATCAAAATACCGCAATGTAGATATTCTGCTTATAGACGATATCCAGTTTCTTGCTAACAAGGAAAGCACCCAGGAAGAATTTTTCCATACTTTTAACAGTCTCCATAACTCAAAAAAACAGATCGTCATAAGTTCTGACCGGCCTCCCAAAGATATCCAGAGCATAGAGGACAGGCTGGTAAGCCGTTTCGAATGGGGACTTGTTACAGATATTCAATTACCCGATTTCGAGACCAGGATGGCCATTCTGGAAACCAAGGCTCAGAGCCGTAATGCCTCAATTCCTGCTGAGATAATAGATTTCCTTGCAAATAATGTTCCAAGCAATATAAGAGAACTTGAGGGGGCCCTGAACAGGATAATAGCCTGTTCTGCCCTCAACAGTGAACCCATGACAGTGGAGAATGCCGCCATATGGCTTAAAGATGTTATCCGGCATGTTTCACATGGTCCTGTGAGTGTAGAAACAATTCAACAGATAGTGGCAGAAAATTTCAGTTTTACTGTAGAAGACCTTAAAAGCAGTAAAAGAACATCCCAGATAGCTTTTGCAAGACAGATAGCCATGTACCTTTCGAGAAAACATACTGAATCAAGTCTTCAGCAGATAGGATTTGCCTTTAACAAAAAAGACCATACCACGGTTCTCCATGCCCAGAGAAAAGTGGACAAACTCCTTGTAGAACAGCCCAGGGTTAAAAAAATTGTGGATAACATAGAGGAAAAACTGTGATTTAAGGGTGATTCTGCTGAAAATAGATTGTGGACACTAAAGAAATACTTACTTTTTCACAATTGCTATGTGGATAGTGTGTATAACCCGACAGGGTTCAGCACAAATTTATTCACAGTAAAAAGCGTGTAACGCCAGTATTAAATAATAGTTTTCCACAAATACACATACCTTACTACTAGAACTACTATATTACTTATATTTAAAAGATAAAGAAGCAATAAGGGAGGGGATAACATGAAACTCCAGGTTGAAAGATCATCGTTCATGAAAAGCTGGCAGATCGCAGAAAGGGCAACAAGTTCAAAAAGTACCATAAACAGTCTGGCCGGAATATTTTGCCGGGCCAACAAAAACTCTTCTGAAGTGACCCTTGAAGCTACAGACCTTAAAACATCTGTAAAATGCAGGGCCTCCGGTGTGGTTGTGGAAGAAGCGGGAGATATAGTTTTTCCAATAAAAGTAGTTGGTGAGCTTTTCAAGAAAGCTCCTACCCAGACATTTTCAGTCGATATAAACAAGGATGGGAGAGGAACTCTTATTGCCGGGAGGAACAGATACCGTTTTACCACATATTCCCCTGAAGAATTTCCTAATCTTCCTTCTTCCGAAAGTGCAGATCTTTTTTGTGATATTAAAGTTTCAGAGCTTATCAGAATATTCACCGAGGGTACTGTTGCAGGTTCAGTAGGAGAAGAATTTCCAAAGTACCTTGGTTCTGCCCTTATCCAGCTGAAAGAAAAAGAAGTCAGGGTGGTCTCCACGGATGGAAGAAGATTATCTTTATCGAAGTGTATGGTGGAAGAATGTGGCGATAATAGTGAAATGCTCCTTCCCCTTACAGGTTTAAAGGAGCTTCTCAGAATAGCTGGAAGTATAGATGAAAACGCTCCAGTAAGGATACTTATCGATAATTCTCTTGCTTATTTTCAGCTTGATGGAATAGAGTTCTCCATTCGACGGATAGAATCTTCTTTCCCCAATTATGAGAAGATACTTAATCCTCTTACCACTTCCAGCATGGAAATCAGGAGATCTGAATTCATATCAGCACTCGAGAGAGTTGATATTGTGGTAAGGGATTTCAGTAGGATGGTACTTATGAAAATGTCTCCCGAAGGAGACCTTACTCTGAGCGGAAGGGCTCCCGAAATAGGAGAAGCAAGGGAAGTACTCGATGCAGCCATAGATGGTGAACCCCTTGTTATAGCCTTCAACGTCGGTTACCTTGTCGATGGTCTGAAGGCTGTACAGGGTGAAAGGGTATATCTTACATTTAACGGACCTGAAGGTCAGATGACAATGCTGAGACCCAATCGGGATGATTTCCTTTACATGCTTATGCCGATCAAACTTACTGATAGCGATATTTCCTCCATAGAAGAAGACACTGAAGAAGGAGAAGCTTCAGAATAGGAAGATGTACTGCATATCTTCTGCAAACCGTAATTTCAGAAATCTTAAGCCCCAGAGACTTGAATGGTCCATGGGGCTTAATCTTCTTATTGGTGAGAACGGTTCAGGGAAGACAAATACCCTTGAAACTCTGCATCTTCTTACTGGGTGGGGGCCATTCAGGTCACTTCGAAAATCATCTCTTGTTAACTGGAACCAGCCTTCTGAACAGACTCTTATGAAGGGATTTTTTGCTGGAGAAGAACATATTGAGATATATACTGCGATGGGTTCCAGTAATATTATCAGCTGTGATGGGAAAAAATCCAATTTTTCATCGGTCAGGTCCAGAATCCCTGCCCTTGCCTTTCTCCCGGGAGACCTTTCCCTGATAGATGGTTCTCCTTCAGGAAGAAGAAGATATATGGACAGGATATGTGCCCTTATTTTTCCCCTTTATGCCAGCAGATTAAATGACTGCAAAAGGGCATTAAGGCATCGTACTGTACTTCTTAAGCAGGGTAGGGATACGGGTATTACTTCAAAGGTTCTGGCTCCCCTTGTATCCTGGATATGGTCATCCAGGATAACTGCCATGGATCTTGTATGTGCTGGTCTTTCTTCCTTTCCTGATCTTCTTCCCGGAAATCTGGATCTGAAACATATAAGGGGAGGTTCAATTGGTGTGGAAGACCCTTTGCAGGATTTCTGGGAATCCATTGAACTGAGACGGAAAGAAGAACAGAAATACAGGATACCCCTGGTTGGTCCACAGAGGGACGATATTATAATGACCTGCGGAGATCAGAATGCTTCTGAAAAATTCAGCAGGGGCCATCGAAGAAGGGCGTCTGTGGCTTTGATGCTGGCTGCTGCCTGGGCTGTTGAAAGGCGTTTAAGACGGAAACCCATCCTCATTCTTGATGAAATAGCGGCAGAACTCGATGAACGGGGAAGGGAAGTAATGGTAAAATCTCTTGCTGAGTGTTCATGGCAGGTATTTGCAGCCACAGCAGAGAACAACATAAAGAATTGGCCCGGAGCAGTGTGGGAAGTAAAGAATGGCAGGATAGAAAAGAACTCAATACCTCATCCTGGAAGGAGAATATGAAATTGAGCAAAAGCATTTCCATGAGAGAAATAAAGAGAATTGCCGATCAGATATTCAAAGCGTATAGAGATGGAGAAAAAATTCCCCTTGCTTCCATGCTGAAGCCTGGAATAACTCCCTCAGAAGCCTATTTGGTTCAGAAGGCATATCTTCATTCAAGACTTGCTTCAGACGAGATATGCGGTTTCAAAGCAGGCTTATGTACTTCTGGTGCCCAGAATAAATTTGACTATAATGAACCCCTTTCGGGCGTTCTATATTCTTCGGGAAATTGCCTTGAAAGAAGGATTCCTTATTATCCTTCAGGGCAGATGATAATTGAAACCGAGATAGGACTTGTTCCAGGATCGGATATTTCCAGTCCTGTCAGTAGCGTGAAGGAAATGAAAGATCTAATAGCAGAGGTAATGCCTGCTATTGAATTTCCCGATCATAATTTTGCTGATCTTGATAATTATAAAGTGGTTGACCTGATTGCCTGTAACGTTATAGCTTCCGGTTCTCTGGAAGGAATAAGGATTTCTTCAGATAAATTTGATATCAATAATGCAGAAGTATGCCTTTACCATGAAGGTAGGAAAATAGACAGCGGAGTCGGGAGCAATACCTGGAAAGATGACCAGTGGGAGTCTTCACTCTGGCTTGTCAACAGGATAATTGAAGACGGATATACCATCAGGAAGGGTCACTTTCTCCTGACAGGTGCTATGGGTTCCATGGTATTGGCCGAAAAGGGAAATTACAGGGCAGATTACGGTAAATTGGGCATAATAGAGTTCGAGGTCATTTAGCCGAAGGTCAGTTGATATATAATTCAGATCAGGATAAGAGTATGCAAATCCGGGATAAAAGGTGAGGACCATGGATATAAGTTCAGATTATGATGTTATTGTCGTAGGCGGAGGACATGCCGGATGCGAGGCATCTCTTGCGGCAGCAAGGATGGGTTCCAGGACTCTTATGATAAACCTTTATCATGACAATGTGGCTCTCATGGCATGTAATCCTTCCATTGGAAGTCCGGCAAAGGCGAACCTTACAATGGAGATATCTGCCCTTGGAGGAGAACAGGCAAGGGCAGCCGATGCTTCTACCATGCACATACGATGGCTTAATACATCAAAGGGTCCTGCCGTTCAGGCTCTTCGTGCCCAGTGTGACCTTCATGAATATCACGATCATTATATTCTCGCCCTCGAAAATACTGCTAATCTAGATGTTTTCCAGGATATAGTTACCGGGATCATTGTAGAAAATAACTGCATAAAAGGTGTGGAGACAAGGCTTGGCCTTGTGTTTTACGCGCCTGCAGTTATCCTTACCACCGGAACTTATCTTGGAGGGGCTGTCCATATAGGTATGACATCATTTCCATCCGGACCCCTGGGACAGGTGGCAGCAACGGAACTTACAGGGTCACTGAGGGAAGCTGGTTTTGAGGTAGGGAGAATGAAGACGGGTACTACCCCTCGTATCCATGCAGACACGGTTGACTGGGATTCCCTTCAGAGGCAGGACAGCTCTGATGAACCCCTCTGTTTTGACATCTGGGGAGAAAAAAAGGTCCATGAAGGAATCGCATGTTATATAACCAGGAGCAATCCCCAGACCCACGAAATAATAATGAACAACCTCGACCGTTCGCCCCTTTACTCGGGAAGAATAGAAGGAGTTGGCCCAAGGTACTGTCCGTCCATAGAATCCAAGGTCGTGGGATTTCCCGATAAATCCAGCCATCTGGTTTTTCTTGAACCTGTAGCAAGGAACAGTAAGGAAATTTACATGCAGAATTTTTCTACAAGTCTTCCCTTTGATGTACAGGTAGAAATGACACATTCCTTACCAGGATGCCAGAATGCAAAGATAATTCGACCAGGTTATGCCATAGAGTATGATTTTATGCCTCCCACCCAGCTTAAACCCAGTCTCGAAACCAAAAGGGTAAGGGGACTTTACTGTGCCGGTCAGATAAACGGAACATCCGGTTACGAGGAAGCAGGGGCCCAGGGCCTTATGGCAGCCATAAATGCGGTTCTTTACCTGAAGGGAGAGGAGCCTGTTGTTCTTGACAGGTCAGAGGCATATATAGGTGTTCTTATAGATGACCTTGTGACCAAGGGTACCAAAGAACCTTATCGGATGCTAACGAGCAGATGTGAATACCGATTGCTACTCAGACATGACAATGTTGACAGGAGACTTTGCCCGATAGGAAGAAGACTGGGACTTGTGAATGATGAAAAATGGAAATTTCTGATTTCCAAATGGAAGAAAATCGATGATGAAATTGAAAGGTTATACAATGCCAGGATAAGATCTTCGGAAGAGTTAAACAACAGGCTTGCTGAGGTTGGATCAGCACCCCTTGATGAGTCTGTGCCTGCCGCGACACTTTTGAGCAGACCTCGAGTTGACTATGGGCTTATTTCTAATTTTTCCCCTCCTCTTCAGACTTTAAGCGATGAAGAAATAAACAGTATTTCAATAGAGATAAAATACAAAGGATATATCGAAAGACAGTACAGGCAGGTAAAAAGGCTAAGTAAGATGGAAACGGTCAGGATACCCGAGAATTTTGATTATGGAACAGTTCCGGGATTGCTTTCAGAAAGCCGCCAGAAGCTTGAAAAGGTGAGACCTGGTACCTTTGGGCAGGCAAGCCGTATATCAGGAGTTACTCCAACGGACCTCCAATTGCTGTCGGTCGTTCTTCATGCCCAGAGACAGAGGAAGAAGGTAAAAAATGGCGAAGAAAAGGTTCAGGAGTAGACCAAGGAAGCTTTCGGGACTTATAACAGGTGCTCTTCATCCGAAGGTGTTAAAGAGAATGAAGATTTCTGAAATAAGTCAGAACTGGATCGAGGTTGTTGGTCCCCTTCTTGCTGGAAAAAGCAGTGTTTCAGGTCTGGAAGAAGATCATCTTGTAGTTATTGCTTCAAGCTCTTCTGTTGCACAGCAGGTAAAAATGAGGGCTGGTACAGTCAGAGAGAGGATAAAATCAATATGGGACCTTGATATATCCGGTGTTAAGGTTTACGTTGGACGGCAGGAAAGAAAAAACTCTTCATCTCAACAGACCCGGAATACTATAAGAATAAACCCTTCCCCTCAGGATGTTAAAAGGGAACTCGAATATATGGAAAAAAGGCTGGATGATGAAAAACTTGCCAGGGCCCTTGCAAATCTGAAGGCTACATACAGAAAAAGGTTCGGATCTGACGAAAACAGCAGAAAACCCTCTTAATTCATCTATTTTACCAATTAAACAGTTATATTATTTCCCCACCGGTTTTATTCAGGTATAAGTGTTCTTTACATATAGGTAATAAAAGTTATAATTATTATAATTATTGTTTATATCTTCTAACTTTTAAAACTTTCATCTATGTCCCATAATCCATTAATGGCAAAAAAAAATTGTGAGGTGAGAAAAATGAAGTATTTAAAAAAAATAATCTTTTATTTCCTTGCATTTTCTCTTCTATTTTCTCTTTATGTACCGCGAATAAATGCTTCTGAAAAATCTTTCGATGAGCTTTATTCAAGTTACCTTAATTCTTCAAACTGGGAAAAAAATGCCGGGGAACTTTTAAGGGAACTGAAACTCAAGGCTGATAAAAAGACAGGTTATGATCTATGGAGAACTCTCTGGAATGAAAGTATAGATCCAGAAAAAAGAGCTGCTAACGCTATCAAATTGATCGATGAGCTATATCCTGATTCGGATATAAGAAGATGGAACGATGTTGAAGGTTTCTGGTATCCGGGAATAATTCCAAAACCTCTTGCAGCTATAGATGCGGTATATGTTGCATCCCTTGAGCTGGTCCGGATGGACAGGAAAGGTTCAGCATGGCTTGCAAGAAATTTTTTAAACGACCTTTCCCGGTCGTCAAGGTCAAGGTACCACTTTATGAAAACAGCTCCTGCTGAATATCTTTCGATAATCAATATGCTTAAGGATAAGGAAATGAATCCTGTTATTGGAAACTGGACCGAGCCAGAAGTTAAGGGAAAGCTTCCTCTTGCTGTACCTGTTAGAGGATATGTTGGAAATAACTGGGCAGTAAGCAGGAACTTCACCTTTCTTAATGGTTCAGGTCAGATCGTGAATATGGGTAATTACGCATGGGACAGGATCAGGGGCAGAATCTACAGGGTAATCGATCGAGAAAGAGATGACGGATCCCACGTTATTTACTTTCCCATACCATAATAGTGTTATAAACATAATAAAGGGGGAGGCTATAGCCTCCCCCTTTATTACTACATGAAAAGATCTTATTAATAAATTCTTGTATAACAATTTTCAGTAGAAAAATATGGTGAAAAGTCCCGATCTTTCAGACAATCGAAATTTTTCATAATGGGATCGCTCAATAACAATAATCTTTCTGAACTGGTATACTATTTAATCAATGATTTAGTTTGTTCGGGAATATTTTTCTCATTAATTTATTTAAGGAGGAGTATAAATGCCTGGAAAAGTGCTTGTAGCCATTGGTGTTAGTGACCTCTCAAAGGATCTTGTGGCCTATAGCCACAAGATAGCACATGAAATGGATCTTCAACTCGATTTTATTCATGTTCTTGAGCACCCCTCAACACCCTGGAAGGGATATAAAAACTGGATCCCCGAAGATGTGCTCAAGGATGCGATAAAAGCCTATAAATTTACAGTCAAGAAATGGCTTGAAGATGCCGAAACAAAATATCCCGGTGCACCTGAACATGAGCATCAGCTTTTTATTGAAGAGGGCAACCCGGCCGATGAGGTTATCAAAAAGTCTAAAGAAGGTAAATATTCCCTCATCATTGCAGGATACCGTGACGACAGTCCCATAAAGCAGATGTTCGTAGGAAGCACTACTACCAATATAGCCAGATATGCCTCCTGTTCGGTCCTTATTTACAGGCCGGGGGAAATGCCACTGTAACAATTGGGGATTTTTGAATCTTGATTTTGGATTTTAAGCCATTAAATCTTCAGAAAATGACCGGGAATATGAGGTCCGGAAACACATAGACATCAGAATATCCTGATTCCATAATAATTATTGTCCGATTTACAAAAAACAGGCCTGGAAAATAGGCCTGTTTTTTATTACCCCTGAAACATAAATATATTCTGAAATTTTTGAGATTGTTATATGACATTTAAAGTAAATCTACCGAAAAAGTGTGTGTAATAACTGACCATTATTGACTAAGTTAAAATATGATCTGATTATTCTCTGCGCTGATCTATAATAAAAATGTTTATGTCTGAGTTGTTCTGAATCACGTTATTATGCGTAATTCCAGATTGAAAGGTTGATCAAAATGAAAATATCTTCTCTCCTTCTTCCTACCATGAAGGAAAATCCTGCCCATGTTACAGATCCAGGCCTTACGTCCATGATTCGAAGGGGATATGCTTCTTTCTCAAGTGATGGCAACCGGCTTTCTCTCCTGCCGATGGGAGTGATGATAAGGGGCAGACTTCATGATTTTTTAAGGGAAAAACTTATGAACATGTCATTTCAACCAGTCAGTTCCTCCCTTGCTTATGATGGAGGTCTTTCAATAGCAAGGGGAGTTATCCAGAGTTACCGTCATCTTCCTTTTATCCTTTTTGAAGAGAAAAACAGTGAAATATTGCTGGCAGGTTATTCCCATGACTTCTATACTGCCGAGGAAGAATTAAAGAATTTCTGGGAAAAAATGGAGATTCTCGTTACAGGTCTCGGGATACAACTTTTTTCGTGGAAAGATGTTTCCGTAAGTGGGCAGAGGTATGTCCTTGGAGTAAGATCCGACAAAGGTTATTACCGTTCAGAGAAGGGCCTTGCCTGTTCGGACAGCAACTGCAGCTGGCGCGGTACGGCGGAATCCTTTATTCCTTTTACTGAATATCCCAACCCTTCTCCGGGGGAGATGAAAGAAGTTCACACTCCGGGAATAAAGACCATAGCAGATCTCTGCAGCTTTATGGATATACAGCCCTTTAAGTGTGTCAAGACCATGCTATTTGTCCCGTCTCCTGACGAAGGCTCAATTATTGCGGTTCTTGTCAGGGGTGACAGGAATGTAAATGAAACGAAACTTGCTGCCCATCTTGGAGTTCCAGATATCAGACCTGCCACTTCACGGGAAATAGCTGATTCTATAGGGAATGTGGAAGGTTTTCTTGGCCCGGCAGGCCTGCCGGAAAATATACTGATAGTTGCAGATAAAAGTGTTGAAGGAGCTTCAGATGTAATTATCGGGGCAAACAAAAAGGATTTTCATCTTAGAGGTGCCTGCTGGGGAAGGGATTTTCGTGTCCATTCCATGGCAGACCTTTCAAGTCTTGAGTCAGGAGACAAATGTCCCAAATGCGGAAGGGAATTGAAGGATACCTATTTCACAAAGTTTTGTGACCTTTATCTCAAGGTTGGTCCAAAGAGCAGGATAGAGGATCTCACCTATCTGGACGGGTCCAATGAACCAGCACCGGTGGCATTCTGGAAGGGGACAGTCCAGACTGAATCCCTTCTGACTGCAATCTTCAGAGTGGAAACCTCCCTGCCAGATTCAATAGTTCCTTTCCATGCCCTTGTAACCATCCCGTCCATGAAAAATGCCGAGGCAGTAGAGCTGGCTCAAAAAATAGAGAAAGACCTTGAGAAGAATGGTCTTTCTGTTCTGGTGGATGACAGGGAAATGCGGGGTGGGGTAAAGTTTGCCGATGCAGAGATCCTGGACCTGCCCTTTACCATAGTCGTTGGAAGGGGTGCTTCCGAGGGCAAGGTCGAACTGTGGCTTGGTGATGGTAAGCGGGAAGAGGTTGATATGGATCTGGCTTTGGAGATAATTACGAAGGATTCTTGAGCCGTCTGAAGAAGATCCTTAACAGAATCTGATTCCTCCGGAATTAACAGCCCTTTTTCATTCCGGAGGAAGTTTTTCCCTGAAAAAGAGACATAACAAGCCATGCCATGGAAAACCCGATAATAACTCCAATTATGTTTGCTGCTAAGTCCAGAAAGGAAAAGGTTCTTCCTGCCACGTGCAACTGGATTATCTCCAGAACTATTCCCAGGAGGCATAGGCCCAGTACTGAATATATCATTAATATGCTACCCTTGAAAAAAAGTGTAACAGTAAAAGCCATAAACATATATGTAACAAGATGTGCTGCCTTGTCAGCAAAGGGTATCCAGTTTTCCAGTAAGCATAAAAAATGAATTTCTCTGAAACCCTTTATGATCGAAACCAATACGATTAGTATGAGAGCCATCAACCACAGGAAACCAAATAACAGCCTGCTTTTTTTCATGATCTCTTCTCCTTGCGGATATCCGGATACTGGCACATTATCTATTAAGTTGAAATATCATCTTTTTATTATTATAATACATTACATAGACATATAGTGCTTTTCTCCTTCCATATCCACTTTTAAGACCAACCATATACGAACCATCCTCCTTAATAAGTCTTTTCCTGGAATACCTTTTATGTAGCAAAAAAGTGAAAAGAGGATCTTATCCGTGTCAATTTGCTTTTTTGCGAAAGGGGCTATCCATGAAGGTAATAATTCTGGCAGGTGGCTTCGGAACCCGACTCGGGCAGAGAACAAGTGTAATCCCAAAGCCAATGGTCTGCATTGGTGAGAAACCTATCCTTTGGCATATCATGAAGATCTACTCCTTCTTTGGAATAACAAAATTCATCATATGTCTTGGATACAAGGGGGAGGTCATAAAGAATTATTTTCTTCATTACAGGAGCTGTAACAACGATTTCACCATAGATCTGAAAAATGATTCTGTGGATTTTATCAATGGTCATGAAGAGAATAACTGGGAGGTCACCCTTATCAACACGGGACTCAATACCCTTAAGGGAGGAAGGCTCAAAAAGGTGGAACCCTTTCTTGATCCCGGTATCAACCTTCTTACATATGGTGATGGAGTGGGTAATATTCCTATTGATGATCTAATCAGGTTTCATAAGGATCAGGGAAAAATTCTTACCCTTACCGGAGTTCATCCTCCCTCAAGGTTCGGTGAGCTTGTGATAGAAGAGAACAGGGTATGCTGTTTTGAGGAGAAACCCCAGACTTCCCAGGGGTTTATAAATGGAGGGTTTATGGTTTTCAACATGGAACTTATGAATTATCTCACAGAGGATGAAAACTGCGATTTTGAGCGAGGTCCCCTTCAGGAGCTTGCAGGAAAAGGAGAAATCGCGGTTTACCGTCATGGAGGTCAGTGGGCCTGTATGGATCATGAAAGGGACGTTAACTACCTGAATGAGCTATGGAACAGTGGAAATGCTTTCTGGAAGGTCTGGTAGCATGGAGTCTTTTGAAGATATTTTCAGGGGGAAACGTGTTCTGGTAACAGGTCATACGGGATTCAAAGGATCCTGGCTTTCCATGTGGCTTCTTTCCCTTGGTGCAGAAGTGGTTGGCTATTCCGATCATGTTTCCACAGAGAAGGATAACTTTGCTGTTTCCGGATTGTCTGCCCGGATGGTTGATATAAGAGGTGATGTTAGAGATTCTTCCCGATTGAAAGAGGTTATTCTGTCCTACTTGCCCACATTCATATTCCATCTGGCTGCTCAGGCTCTTGTCATCCCATCTTATGAGGATCCGAGAGAGACCTTTGAGACCAATATTATGGGTACAGTCAATCTTCTCGAATCCGTTCGTAAGACATCTTCTGTTGAAGTTGTCCTCATTATAACCAGTGATAAGTGTTACAGGAACATGGAGTGGGATTGGGGATACAGGGAGAACGATATTCTTGGAGGGGAGGACCCTTACAGTTCAAGTAAAGCCTGTGTCGAAAAGATAGTGGAAAGCTACATAGCCTCCTTTTTCGATCCTCGGAAAGGTTGTATCAGGCCTTCTGTAGCTACAGTGAGAGCGGGAAATGTAATAGGTGGCGGGGACTGGTCGAAATACAGGCTGATTCCGGACTGTATGGGATCTCTCCTGGAGGGAAGATCCATAAGTATAAGGCACCCTCAAGCTGTGAGGCCATGGCAGCATGTGCTTGATCCTCTGGGAGGCTACCTTCTCTTGGCTTCAAAGATGTTCAAGAGCAAGGGAGTGCTCAACGGAGCCTGGAACTTCGGTCCCACAGAGGGTCGTCCTATGATGGTGAAAGAATGTGTGGAGCTGATCATCCGGAAATGGGGTAGCGGTTCATGGGTTGATGTTTCGTCTCCTGACCAGCCCCATGAAACTTCATTTCTTTCCCTGGATACAAGTAAAGTCAGATCCATCCTGGGATGGCGATCATCTCTGGATATTGAAAATGCCTTTGAATATACCATAGACTGGGTTAAAACCCTTTATAGAGGTGGGGATATGTACCAGTTCGGTCTGGGGCAGGTAAACGAATTTATGGAGCGAGCCAATGGATTGTACGGATATCAGAAATAGGATACTGGAAATGGTAAAACAGTATTATTTCTCTTCCTTTCCTCCTGATGATTTCATACCTGGAAAGAGCGCTGTACAAGTGAGTGGAAGGGTTTTTGATGAGGAGGATATTTCACTTCTTGTGGAAGCGTCCCTGGATTTCTGGCTTACAAGCGGTCCCTATGCTGAGCGGTTCGAGAAACAATTTGCAGAATATATAGGTGTATCAAGCTGTCTTCTGGTCAATTCGGGATCCTCCGCAAATCTCGTAGCCATAAGCGCCCTTCGATCTCCCCGGCTGGGAAGTCGTTCCCTTAAGGAAGGGGATGAGGTGATAACTGTGGCGGCAGGGTTTCCCACCACAGTAAGCCCTATTTATCAGAATGGATTAGTTCCGGTGTATGTTGATGTTTCTATTCCTTCCTGTAACGTTGATCCTGAAAATCTGGAGAAGGCCCTTTCTCCTCGAACCAGGGCAGTTGTGCTAGCCCATACCCTGGGTAATCCTTTCAATGTGGAAAGGATATGTTCCTTCTGCAGAGATAACGGACTATGGCTGGTGGAGGACTGCTGTGATGCCCTGGGATCCCTTTATGATTCCAGGAAGGTGGGGACTTTCGGTGATCTCTCCACCTTCAGCTTTTATCCTGCCCACCATATAACAATGGGAGAGGGTGGAGCAGTGGTCACTGATGATCCTGAAATGGCCGAAATAGTGCGTTCCATCCGGGACTGGGGGAGGGATTGCCGATGCCGACCCGGTCAGTCAAATATTTGTGGAAAGAGGTTCGCTCAACAGCATGGAGATCTACCCTTCGGCTATGATCACAAATACGTCTATTCACACATGGGATATAACCTTAAAGTTACTGATATGCAGGCGGCTGTGGGATGTTCCCAGATGAAGAAGCTCCCCATGTTCATAACGAAGAGGAGGGAGAACTATTCTTTTCTGAGGGAGGGCCTTGCAGATCTGGAAGATGTGTTACTTTTTACAGATGCTGAAAGACGCTCAGAACCATCCTGGTTTGGCTTTCCCATGGGGTTAAGGGAGGGGAGTTATTCTTCAAGAAATGCACTGGTGGATCATCTGGAGAAAAACAGGATAGGCACCAGGCTTCTTTTCGGAGGGAACCTGGTCAAGCAGCCCGCCTTCAAGGGACAGGTCCATCGTGTTCCCCAGGAACTTGCAAATACTGATTACGTAATGAACAACCTCTTGTGGATAGGGGTATATCCTGGACTTACCCGGGAGATGCTGGATCACATGATAAATACAGTTCGTTCCTATTTCAGAAGGTGACAGGGATGCTGGATATAAGGAACACAGAGATCCCCGGGGTTTACATCATCTTTCCGGATATCTTCCGGGATGAGAGAGGAAGATTCGTGAAACATCTCAACCGGGATCTTCTGAAAGAAAGAGGTCTGGATTTCAGGATCGCTGAGGGGTATTATTCCGTTTCCCGGAAAAGGGTTCTCAGGGGAATTCATTTCCAGACACCTCCCCATGAGCATTTTAAAACGGTGTTCTGTCCAATGGGAAAAATCCTGGACGTAATAGTGGATCTCAGAAAGGGTTCTCCTTCCTACGGAAGGGTGTTTTCGGTTGAGATAGAGCCTGAGAGGGCTGGAATGCTCTATCTCCCTCCCGGAGTTGGCCATGGTTTCTATACCCTCACTGATGAGGCCATTGTAATGTACAGGGCCTCATCAGTTCATCATCCCGGGAGCGATTCTGGAATTTTGTGGAGTTCCATAAATATGCAGTGGCCCGACCCTGATCCGGTGCTATCGGAAAGGGATGGGAAGTTCATTTCTTTTGAACAGTTCAGAACTCCTTTTATCTATAATGAGTAATCCCGATAGGGAAAGGATCTTCAGGACCATTAAAAAGGGGGGGGAGCAAAAATGAATGACGAGAAAAAGGCAGTATGTCTTATCCTTACAGCTACTGTGGATCCGTCGGGTATTTCTTTCATGAAAAGGACCGATAAGGAACAGAGATATCAGGATTACAAACAGGCCCTGGCCAAATGGCTGAGAACGGATGGTCTTGACGGGATAATATTCTGTGAGAATTCGGGGGCCGATCTTTTAGAATTTGAAGAAATGGCGGCAGTAGGAGGAAGATGTGAAACAGAATTTCTGAGTTTTTACGGGCAAGACTTCCCCCGTTCTCGGGGTAAGGGATATGGAGAGATGATGACTTTAAAATATATCCTTGACCGTTCAGGGATAGTGGATAAGTGGGGGAACCCCTTTTTAATAAAAGTTAATGGACGATATTTTGTAAAAAATATGTACCTCCTTACGGATTTCCTGAGAAACAATCCTGATCTTGATGCAGTATGTACCTTCAGAGAGAATCTTCGATATTCTGACAGCCAGGTCTTCACAGGTTCCAGATATTTTTTCCTTAATTACCTGTTTCCCCTTTCTGAAATAATTGATGATACAGGAGGAGTTTTCTTTGAACACGTCCTGGCAAGGGCTGTCCATCTTGGATTATCCCAGGATAGAAAGTGGTCTCTTCCGCCAGTTGTTCCTGAACTTGAAGGATTTATGGGAACTTCCAATACTTCTCTCAATATTTCTCCCATGAAAAGGATTTCACGTTCTATCAAGCATAAGATCAGACAACATATATATTCGACATAAAGGAGTTCTGTTATGCTTCAGATTTCAGGCTTGTTTTTTTCTCAAATATCCATTGGTTCAAAATGAAAAAAATTACAAATGTCTTATTAAAGGCATTTCATACAGATCAGCTTGGAAGAAATTTTCTCTCAGGGGTAGGTTGTACGGCTGTAAATATTGTTGTTTCGATACTTTCCTATCCTCTCTATCTGAAATTTCTCGGCTTTGAGCAGTATGGTATATGGTTGATCCTTACCATTGTTCTAAGTCTTGCCCAGATAGGTAATCTCGGGATAAAGCCTGCTCTTGTAAAGCTTGTGGCAGAAGAGTTCGGACGGGATGATATCCGTAAGGTAAGGATATATATGACCAATTCATGCATATTGCTCATATTGATTGGATTTTTTATTGTCTTTGTTGTACATTTTGGGAATTCATATATAGTTTCCCTGTTCAACCTCAGTTCAGAGAATTCCCGGATCGTGTCGATTTTCCTTGTTCCCACAGGTATCCTTTCAATTTTTGTCATGCTTGTTGAAAGCCTTAATGCAGGTATTTCGGGGCTGGGAAGAATGGATCTGTCAAACTATATGTTGTTAATAAACAGGATCCTGACGGTGAGCTTCTCTGTTATAGGCCTTCGCATGGGATTCGGCATAAAAGCCCTTTTTACAGGAGCTTCTCTATCATATTTACTTGTATGCGGAGCGACTCTCTTTATTTTTGTGAGTATAACGGGTTTTTCCCCTTTTATACTGGATTTCAGGGATCTATCCTGTTTTAAAAGATTATTGACTTTCGGAAGCGGCATGTTTGGAACAATGCTTTTGAATATCATTGTAAATCCCTTCAACAAACTCATAATTACACGTTATATCGGTCTGAGCTTTGTACCCGTATATGAAATTGCCTTTAATGGCTCAATGCAGATAAGAAGTCTTGTGGAAAGTGGATTCAGGGCGTTTGTTCCAGAGGTGAGTAAATTTTCAACCCTGTATTCTAACGAAGGACTAAGGCATCTCAAAGACATAAATGAAAGAGCTAACCGCATCATTGTTCTTGCAGGTTTTTTTCTCTACCTTCCTCTTTTTATTTTATGTGAGCAGCTTCTGAGGATGTGGCTTGGGAGCAGCTTTAATTCTATCCTTCTCCCCGTTTTCCGCCTGTTCCTTGGTGCTACATTCTTCAGCCTTATGGGGGTTCCCTCTTACTATTTTATTATCGGAATGGGAAGAGTAAGTTACTGCTTTATTTTCAATCTTATCCAGACAGGAGGCAATCTCATTCTCCTGACAGGCCTGATCTTTTCAGGATTTGACCTTTCAGTTACATATGTGGCATTAATATCTCTTGTTTCTGTTATACCTTCAACCATTTATGTGATAAACAGGAAAACCATGATCATTTCATCTATGAACGTCCAAAACTGATATTATTGCCCTTCTTTTTGAGAAAGAGTTCTCAAATAGCTTCTGATAACAGAATCTACGAATTTTTCAGGAGAATGATCTTTTATAAAGGTAAGATTCCTGACCTTTGACAGATCTTTGGATATGGCCAGTATTGTATTGACAAGGGAGTTCAGGTTTCCCTCTTCAAAAATTTTCCCAATTGTATATTTTTCAACCGTTTCTCTCAAAAGTGGAAGATCTGAGACAACTACTGGAAGCCCAAGATTTGCGGCATTTATAAGGGGACCGCTCTGGCCGGAAAAAGGTTTCCTGTAAGGTATGAGGAGAAGATCCGATGCCATGAACCAGCATATCATCTCACTTTCAGATACATAGCGAAGGTTAAGATGAAGCCTGGGGGATACACCCATTTTTTGTCCGAGATTAAAAAGATCATCCTTTTTCAGGTCTTTTTCGGGGCCGCATATGGCGAGATGAAAATATTCAGGAAGATGGGAAAGAGATCTGATGGCAAGGTCAAAACCTTTTTCGTATCGTGCCTCCCCGAAACAAAGTAGGAGTGTGCAGTTTTGAGGAATGTCCATCTGTTTTCTGAACCCTTCAGAATCAAAAGTGTCATGCGGGTCTATCTCGATCGGATATGGAACAGGATCAAAAGAGTCAGTTCCATTACATTGGGCGAACCTTCTCGAAAGAATTTCTGAATGAACCATTATTCTGGAACCGTTCCTGATAATTTTCCCAAGGGCCATGTTTTCAGAAGAACATTTGATGCTATCCAATTTCCTTCCTGTATAGAATTCTGGAAGCAGATATCCCCAGTGAATGGTTGCACATAAGGGGGAATCATTTTCAGGGTTACTGAAAAATCCCAGGGACCTGATGAACCTGTCAGCGTAGAGAAAATGGACAATATCTACATTTCCTCTACTTAATGATAAAGCCTTTTTTACAAATGCGAACTTTGCGCCCTCTCGGATAATCGGATTATTATGATCCCGTAAATTCAAAGGATGGGCCTGAATCCCCTTTTCAGTTAAATAGTCAGCTATCTCCTTATTGCCCATATACACTGTTTCAATGCCCTTCTCCAACAGTCCTTCAGAGAGAATGGTGGAATAACTTCTATGGTGGCCTCGCTGAAAGGGATCGATAAGTGCGACTTTCAATTTACGACATCCTTTCCAGATGCTGCGGTTCCAACTGAGCTAATATCTGGTCCTGAGCTGCTGAAGATAGAAAGCATGAGAATAAATGGCAGAAAAGGGTTATCAATGCCTAACTGAGTCCCGAAACGCATTAATATGACAAATAACATTATCCATTTTGGATGTCTGTTGAAATAAAGACACTGGAGAATCAGGAGGTTGATCATAATAGAAGGAATCAGACCGTAAGAGATAAGTTCGCCCATCATCCCGCTTATAAAATCGTCGAAATATGGCCTGTTCCGGGTTTGTCGGGCCAGTTTTTCTGATTTTACAAGATCGTTGCCGGGAGAGATACCGAAGAACTTTTCTTTCAGATCTAACCCGCCATAGATCTTTAATCCCTGTATTACCCTGGGGTATGCCGATCCTCCTGAAAATGAAAGAGAGCCCTGTATCCTTATTATTCTTGGGTGGTCCCTGTAGATTATGAATATGGACAGCACTGCGATGCAGATAAGCAGAGGGTATTTTCTGGATACCCTATCAAGAGAAAAGTATATTTTTACAGTAAGGGCTGAGGCTACGATTATGGAAATAAGGGAGAAGGTAAAGAAAAGAGCCAATATGCTCCATATCAGGAGAGATCTTCTTTCCCTGATATGCTGGCTTCTTAAAAAAAGGATCCCCATGAAAAAGATACCCGCGTGGGCTGGTTCTCCCAATAACCCACAAGGTCTGAAAGATCCGGCAAGCAAAGGTGTTCCCTGCCATGGAAAGATAAGATTAATTTTGAAAAAGTGGTTCAGTATAATTTGGAGAAGAATAAACAGGATATTCAGGCGTAGAAAGCAGAAATATATCTTGAGAAATGAATGACTGTTCTTCAGGCTGCTTCTCTGTGATGCTGCAAAAACAGAGAATAGACCCAAAGAAAGTAGAACAACCTGTTTAAAGACCTCGAAAATATTCCATCCTCTATTCCATAACCAGAACAGATTCAGGTTAAGCAGGAAAAAAACCCAGAAAAGGGTTATGGGCAGAAGAAGTAGATTCAACTGGGAATTTCGAAGCCTGATATTGAGAATAATGAACATGGTCATACCAATGAGCCGTAAGGCCAATGATGAAGTGATATTTGTTCTAAGGATATTTCCAAGGTTGAAATACATGATATGCATGCTGAGAATAATAATTATCCATGCCAGATCGTTTGCGTATTTCAGAAATCCTGTCTGGTCCTGGTCAGATATGTTCTCCTGAGGGTAGCTGATATTCTGGTCGTAATTAATTGAAATTCCTCCTTTTTTCAGTTTATGAGAATGAAAGGTAGTTGGGTGAAAGGCATGGTGAGTGTTTTTACAGTAATCAGATAATGTTTCCTGTGTAGAGTTGATTGGGGTAATGAAAAGATTGTGATCCGGGTAAAAGATCAAAATATCATGAGGATCGCATCTGTATAAATGCAATCAAGGTTTTATTCAGGATCCATGCGGGTTCTGGAACAACTCTGACCCCCATCATATTTCAGTTAATTAACCTGATTCTTCATCGGTAAGTTCTTTTCTTATATTCCCCTCTTCTTTTTCGGGAACAGTGATCTCAAGTCCCCTTATGGAGAGGACAGTTTCAACAGTCTTTAACAGAATCTTCATATCCAGGAACAGAGTATGGTTCTTGATATAGAAGAGATCATATTCAACTTTGGATATTGTTTCTGCCAGACATGAAGAATACTGATAGTTGATCTGAGCCCAACCGGTTATGCCAGGCGGTATTCTGTGACGGTAGTGGTAAAAGGGGATCTTGTCAGAGTATTCCGTTGCAAATTCTGTCTGTTCCGGTCTTGGAGCTATAAGGCTCATATTTCCCAGGAGAACGTCAAACAGCTGGGGTAATTCATCCATATGGGTGGCCCTTATGAAATGGCCTGATCTTGTAATTCTGAAAACTTCGTTTGTTGCGAAATCCGGTTTGTGGAGGCCTTGGGGTTTTGACATGGTCCTGAATTTATGCATAACGAAAGGCTTACCATCAAGTCCGGTTCTTTGCTGGGAAAAAATGATGGGTAATCCTGATTCAAGCAGTATTACAAGAGATATCATAAGCATCAGAGGTGATGCGGCAATTATTGCAAAGATCGAGAAGACAACTTCAAAGATCCTTTTCTTGGGATCATATTCTTTCTGGTTGAATATCAATTCGTAATAATTCTTGAATTCTATGGCAATTCCAATAGGAATTCGATTTAGGAGATTTTCTGCAAAATGAGGAAGAAAAATGATATCAATATTTTTCTTCAGCAGGAAAAGGCATTTTTTTCTTACGAGAGGTTCATTTAAAAAGCGTTCTTCAGTGATGAGGGCCAGGGAAATATGAGGATTCAGTTTAAGGAATTCTTCAAATTTATATATTTCCGGATCACAATATCCCACTATCAGGATCTTGTTATTTATGGTTGAAATCATTTCACAAAGTATATTTTCCCATTTATCTCTGGAGCCTACTACCATCATGGGGACAGGTTCAATAAAACGATCATAGATCTGCCAGATAACGAATCTTTCAAGGGGGAAGAATACCATTCCACCCAGCAGAAGCAGGTGATTGAGATTAGCGGGTATATAGCTCATAGAGAAGACAGAAATAAGATAATTAACAGATCCGCCGATCAAGGCACCTTTCAAGGTGCCTGATATGCAGTCGTAGGGTTTCATGAATCTTAGAAATTCGTAGGAACGGAACGAATAGAGTGAACAGATGTATATAAGATAGACCATGAAAGAGTGGAATATTTCCATGACTGAGGCCGGATGGCCGTAAAGTATGATGACCAGCCATATGAATATTGTATCAAGGATGAACATGATGATCATGGGAGATCTAAGTCTAAGCCTCAAGATACCTCTCCTCCCTGTCCTTATATTCTGATGATATGGTTAACTTGCCCTGTCTTTTTCCTTTGATCATCCAATAAACATCTTTTTCAGGAAAAGGAAGGAAAAGGAGAAGAATGCAGCTGTAATACCTGCAAAAAATACGACGATGATGGTTCCGGGGCCTTCTGTTGAATCGGGTGGAACTGCCCTGTCAAGTATTTGGACCATAAGGGTCTCTTTTGCCTCAGCCATCCTTGCATTCTGGTATTGCGATAGAACCGTATTGTAGAGAGTTTCATAAAACTCCAGAGTTCTTACTTTCCTCAGATATTCCATTCCGGCATCGGGAAGGAATTGAAGGGTATTGGCGTAAGGTTCATTATCAGCTGCTTCAACTTCAATTTTGCGAAGCTGATCTTTTATTTCCTGTACTTCAGCCTCAAGGCTTCGGACCAGATAATTTTTCCGTGTTGCATAGGTCATCGCAGCGCTGAGTTCCACCTCCTTTTCACAGAGGGCGGCTTTAAGACTTGACATGGACTGAACAATAGTGGCTGCCTGTTTTTCAACGTCAAGAATGCCCATTTCTTTCTGGCATTCTTTCAGCTCGTTTTCGGCTTTGATAAGTTTCTCCTGGGTTTCCCCGAGTTGTTTTTCAAGGAAAAGTCTTTCTCTGGAGGCTTGAGTAATGGCAAGTTCCTGGAGGAGCTCCTCCAGAGCAGATACATACCCGTTCGCAAGTTTTGATGCTTTCTCAGGGTCATTATTAAGAGCAGAGATGGTTATTATCCCTGTAGTTGCTTCTGAATTCACCTGGATCATATCGGTCAGCGCTTTTCTGGCTTTGTCCTGTTTGTCTGTCTCGAATTCGGTCATAAGATCGAATCTTTTTATGATCTTGTCTTTTATTGTTCTGCTTTGAAGAATGCCAAGAACGACGTCATCAATAGAGGCTTTTTCATTATTCCTTGCTTTCTGGACTCCCATTTCCTGAAAAAAATCCTCAGCCTGGGGATTCATCTTCACTGGCAGAATGGAAGTATGAGCTTTATATTTAGGAGGAATTGACGAAATGATCACAAAAGCGATCAAAGAGCATAAAACAGTAAAAATCAGGATTTTCCCAAGATTTTCTCTCAGAAATTTGAGAAGATCCATATTCCGGTATAAGTGATCATGGACCCGAATTCTTTTTCCCTTTCCGGGTTCCCCTGATTCAGGAGGATAATTCCAGTTTTCAGGCATTTCCCTTCCTCCATTCCTGTCTGATCAGCTAATCATTGAACGCGTCTGTAACTACCGCAACGCTTATGGATAATTTGTAAAGCATGTCTATAACGTATGCGGTATCCCGCTTGTTGCTTTTTACGTAGATCTTTTCGGGAACAACGATGGTGTCCCCATCCTTAACAAGAAGGGGTTTCTTTTTCTCAAAGGCTCTTAAGGACGTTCCATCGGCCCGCACGAGGTAGACTCTCTTCTGATCGGCATTGATGGTGTATCCTCCAGCCTGTTTTATGTATTCTGTGAATTTCTGGTTGGGCCTGTATGTGAAGGATGTTGGATTGAAAACGGATCCCACGACGTTCACGGACTCCGGAGGTTTGGGTATGTAGAGTGAATCTCCCTGTTCAAGCTCAACATCGTAGGGGGTCCCTTTGAGTAGACGGTAATTTTCAGGGAGATTGACAACCATCCTGCCCGAGGGTTTCACCTGGCGCAGGGCTGTCAGGAATCTTTGCCGCTGTTCCCTTTCCAGAACACTCAACTCAGCATCCCCGGGATTCAGTGCGGTCGAAACGCCCTCAACTGCATTTCCGTAGAGGCTTGTTTCGAGTCTTTCAAGCATCTTATTTATTTCCCTCTGCTGGTTTGTCATCACGCTTTTTCGTGCCAGGAATGATCCCTTGAGAAAGGCGCTTGAAGTGTATCCACCCGCTCTTTCCAGAAGATCTGAAAGCCTTTCACCCTTCTGGACCGAGTAGATACCCGGGTATCTGACCTCGCCCAGTATCCGCACTGTTCTGTAAAGATCCCATTCGGGGACAGTTCTTACAGTGATGTAGTCATTAAGTTCAAGTCTGAAATCATGATCAGGATCTCCGTTCATAGCCCTTCCCACATTGAAGATGAATCTCTCGGTCTGCGGTCCGGCCTGGGTCACATGTACTCTTGTTATCTCCCCAGTTTCAGAAGCCATGTAAAGGGGGCCTCCAGCCCTTCTCAGAAGCTCCCCCACTCTGGTGGATCCGGGCTGAATAGCATATCTGCCCGGTCTTGAAATGGCACCGGACAGGAAGGCGAAGGAGTCCTTCTCATGGACTGGGAAGACCTTTACCAGGTCTCCGTTCTGAATGAAAATGTTTCTTTTCGGGTCTTCCTTGAGTCCTTTCAGGTCGTTTCCAATGGCTGTTCGGTATTCGTGTCCCATGGTGCGGTCTATCTGAACCCTTCCTCTGAAGTAACTGCCGGTGAAACCGCCTGCCATTTCAACAAGGTCTGAAAGCCTGGTGTTTCCCTTCAGCTCGTAATAGGCGGGTTTTTTGACATCTCCAGTTATTCCGGCAAGGGCCCCGACAGGAGGAATAAATATTACATCTCCAGGCATTAACCTCCTGTCATTTTTTTTATTACCCTTTAAGAGAAGGTCATAGCTGTCGAAGGTACAGACCACCCTGTCGTTCCGTTTGAGCTGTATATTCCTTAATGTACCCGAATAGCCTGGTCCCCCGGCTGCAATGAGTCCGTTGATGATGGTGGAAAGGGAGGATATGGAATAGGCACCAGGGCGGTTGGCATGACCCACCACATAAATGGTTATTGTACGGAGCTGTCCCATGGTGATATTGATCTCGAAATTGGTGAAATACTGGGAATATGCCTTTTCTATGGCCCATTTTGCCTGCTCGAAAGTGAGTCCTGCCACTCCTATCACTCCAGCTCCAGGCAGGGAGATATTACCGTTCCTGTCAACTTCGAGAGTATACTGACCTTCCTGGAATCCCCATATGGATACCCGAAGACTGTCTCCCGGACCCAGAATGTAATCAGGACCTACCGGAATATCCAGAAGGGGTGTAAAGGTAGTTGAGGGGGCATTAAAAAAGGAATATCCGAAACGTGGGAGCAGCTTTGTTATCTCGGAAGGATGAGCTCCTGAAATAAAATCTTTTATATCCGGACTTGTTATACTGGTGACCTGAGTCTGCTGTTGTTGACTCGGAGGAGGCGGCGGCGTTTGTATTTCCGGGAGAGTATATCCTGAACCCTGGTCAGATGAGAGTGTTTCCCAGGGAAACTGTTGAAACCCTTCCTCTCCAGGTTTAGCCGGTATGTACATACCCGGTCCCTGCTGGGGGATGTTGTTGCTGAATGGAGCTGCCGGGGCAAGAAGGGCAAGGCATGAGAAAAGGAGAAAAAATGAAAGAAATACGTAAATAATTATCTGCAGTCGAGGCTTCATATAAATACCTCCCTTTAATAAGGTTTTTCGTGATGTTGATAGTGATTTAATTACTCTGGATTGAAAAATATTGATGATAACTGGTAATTCTTTAAGAAATATAAAGAGGGAATTCAATTTAAAATGCACTTGGGTGAAAGGGGCTGAAATGAAAAACTAAGCAGTTATTCATCTGAAAGAAATGTTAAAGAAGTAATCTATTCGCTTCATTATATTACTACATTGCATTATATGTAAAGATGTTGTAATCTTATTTTTGAGAATTATTCTTAAATAACGAATGTCGAATTGTTTTTCCTTACCTCAGATAAGGATTTTCCTTTCCAGACTGCAGAAATTGTTCATGAATTTCCATACCAGACGTAAAAAATTCTTTAGATGTTCCAGGTAAACCAGATTGTCCTTTGGGTGAGAATGAAGCCTTATCCTATGGAGGTGAACGAAATTTTAACCAGGGTAATGATGATTCTTATCCTGACTCTTCACTTTTCCCTTATTACCACAACAGATGTTTTAGAGGCTGCATCCCCTTCCAATGCAGGTTTTACTGGCCTCTATGAATGTCCTACTGCCCAGATGCCGGGTGATGGAAAGGGTTGGATCGGCCATTCATGGAGTGATCCTTACAGGACCTGGTATGTTACCCTTGGCTACCTTCCATGGATGGAATTCAACCTCAGATATATTGGGTCCTCCGACGGGTTCTACAAATACGGGATTTCCAAAAGCCATAGTGAAAGAGGAGTGGATCTGAAACTTCTTCTTTACTCAGGTAATGGCTGGACTCCTTCCCTTGCCGTTGGGGGGACGGATCTTCTTGAAGATGGAATACAGGAAGCCTTATATGCTGTAGCCACCTGGGAATGGGAAAAACTGGCTCTTTCTGCGGGTTATGGTTCGGATCGGTATAACGGTTTCTTCGGAGGTCTGTCCTGGATGCTGAATGACAGTCTGGAGCTTAAGGCAGAGTATTGTGATCTGGATCCCAGCCAGAAGGAAAGGGAATTATTCGGTTTTGACCCTCATGAAACTGATGAAAACTGGAACTTTGGGATACATGCCAGAACAGATGTGGGACTGGACCTTGGAATAAGCAGACAGAGGGATGAAGAATGGTCCCTTTCTGTTTCCTGGAACCTTGATTTTTCAAAACCTGTCTTTGGGGGCAGAAAGAAAAGATGTTCCAGGCCTCCTGATGAAGATATTCTATTACCTGACTGGAACAGGACAGACCTGAACAAACTGTCGGCCAGGCTTGTGGAGGAACTGGGCCAGAACCTGGGTATCAGGGATGTGGAAGTCCTCATAGGTGAGAAGAAGATCCTTCTGGCTTATGAGAATATTGGCTATTCATCCCAGGCCGAGGCAATGGCAAGGGTCATTTACCACGCATCATTTATTCTGCCATGGGATGTAAAGGTCATGACCCTGGTCGTGAAGGTCCGGGGAGACCCCGTGGCACGGGTGGATGTTCCTGGCTCACATGTGGCCCTTCTGAGAATGGGAGAGATACTTGTGAATGACAACCGGGAAACGGAGGTCACATGGTTCAGAAACGGGCTGGTGGAAGATGGGGAAAAATGGTTCTTCTGTTCCGGTCCTGGAGATACCGAAGCGAAGGGTGTTTCAGAGTTCCGGGCCATGATATCCTACGAACCGAGGATAGATGCAGTTGA
The DNA here is from genome assembly GCA_963666205.1 of Synergistales bacterium. Lineage (GTDB taxonomy): Bacteria > Synergistota > Synergistia > Synergistales > JAFGMB01 > JAENYO01. Next base: position 1,609,688 of record OY762654.1, on the reverse strand, counting down.
TGACGATTCCTACATGGACCGGTGGAGCGTGGACTGGATATACAGGATGAGAACCTCCAGCGGTTGGGAAGTGTTCCTGGATGTACGTCAGCCCCTGCTCAATGATGCAGATATACCGTGGGAACCGGAGGTCAATGATTATACCCGAATCTATAAAGGAGTTGCCAGTTTTGCCCATCCGGGAAACGACAGTGCTTTCCTTATGGAGGCGGGATGGCTTGATGACCAGTGGTTCGGCGGAAATGCCTGGGGAAGGTTCTATGGAAAGGACGGAAGATGGTGGGCTGGGGCAAGAGTGAGTCTTTTCCATGAAAGAGATCCGGAGAGTTTTTGCTCCCTCTCGGATGATCCCGTGGAAATAACAGGAGGAGGCAGGGTTGAAACCGACCCCGGAAGTTACAGAAGTGATGAATGGGAATGGGCCTGGTGGCTTCAGGCAGGTTACTCCGATCCGTTATATAACCTGGACCTCATGGCGGAGTGGGGCCGCTTCATCGATGGGGATGAAGGGATCAAGCTTACAGCTACAAGATGGTGGAATGATCTAGGCATAGGTTTCTGGATAGCAAAGACAGATGAACTTACCCGGGGTCGGGATTACAGCAACCTCGGCATGTATCTGAATATACCCCCCGGAGCCCTTTGGGGGAGCAGCCTTTCCTATAGCCAGGAAAGGGAATTTTCCCTTTTGTCCAAATGGAACTATTATGCTGCCCGTCAGCCAGGGGCATGGAAAACGCCTGAACAGCTCTGGGGCCAGTTGCAGCCCGCAAGGCTGAGAGATGATCTATATTACTCCCTTGTCAGTATATGCTGTGAGATATCCGGAAAAGAACTGCCAGAAACAGGGGTTGTCTACAGCCTCTATGACTATCTTAGCGGTAATTACAGGATGTTCGGTTACTAGGTTTTTCCCTTTATCATTTATCCATCCGTTGTTTTTCTTTCTTTGATCTGTTTTCAGGATCAACTGATATCCATGTTATTTCTCTGGAGAAATGAAGGTATAATAGGTTTGTCATTACAGTAAAGGAGGGAACAGTATTGGATAGGATGCGGCTTGGAAGAACGGGACTCATGGTCACAAAAAGTTCCTTTGGAGCTCTACCCATACAGCGGGTTACCTTTGATGAGGCAAAGTATCTGCTTCAGAAAGCCTATGAAGGGGGTATCAATTATTTTGATACCGCCAGAAGTTATACGGACAGCGAGGAAAAAATAGGTTATTCCCTTGCTCATTTAAGGGAAGATATCGTAATTTCCACTAAAAGCCATGGTAAGGATGGAGTGGAACTCAGAGAACATCTGGGAACCAGTCTGGAAAATATGAAAACTGACTATATTGACATATATCAGTTCCATAATGCCAAAAAAGTGCCCAGGCCCGGTGATGAAACCGGTCTTTACGATGAGGCCCTCAAAGCAAGGGAAGAAGGTAAAATACGTTTTATAGGGCTGACCAGCCATACACTTGATGTGGCCCTGGAGGCGGCTGCCTCGGAATTGTACGATACGATACAGTTTCCCCTGAACCATCTCTCGGCAGACAAGGACCTGGAACTCATATCCCTTTGTAAAAAACATGATGTGGGTGTGATCGCAATGAAGGGATTGTCGGGCGGTCTTGTGACCGATGCATCCATACCCTTTGCTTTCTTCAGAAAGTTTGACAATGTGGTTCCCATCTGGGGAATCCAGAGGGAGTGGGAACTGGATCAGTTTCTCGCCCTTGAGAAAGATCCTCCCGAACTGGATGAAGATATGTTCAAAAAGATAGAAAAGGACCGAAAGGACCTTGCAGGCAATTTCTGCCGCAGCTGCGGGTACTGCATGCCCTGTCCGGCCGGTATCGATATTCCACAGGCTGCTCGCATGGCTTTTCTTCTGAGACGTGCACCATTCCGGCAGTACATGACAGAAGAGTGGAAGAATAAAATGGAAACGATAAGGGAATGCAGGAACTGTGGTCAGTGTACAAGCAGGTGCCCCTATGGTCTTGATACGCCTGCCCTGCTGAAGACCATGCTTGCAGATTATGAGGAGTTCTATAACAGCTATCATAATTCCGGTAAGTAATATTACCTGTTTTTTTGTTCCAACCCATCGGGTTATTTATCTTTATGATAGACTTGTCGGGTAATTTAAATTTCCCTTTAGGAGGAATGTAAATGTCAGGATCTTCTAGATATTCCAGATTAGTACTTCTCGTTCTTGTTTTTGTAATGGTCTTCAGTGTTGTTGCTTTCGCACAGGAAAAGGTCCCTGCCGAAAAAGAGCAAAGGGATGTAGAAAAGGTCCTTGCTAAAGTTGGCGATGTGGAGATCAGGGTTAAAGATGTAGATGCGGTAATTTCCCAGCTTCCTCCTCAGCAGTCTTTTATGTTCAATACTGATTACGGAAGAAAACGTATACTCAACGAGCTTGTTAACAAGGAACTGTTTTATCTCTGGGCAGAGGATAACAACGTAGCTGAAAGGGATGATTTCAAGGCTGACCTTGAAAATATCCGTAAAAACCTGATGAGTAACTACGCTATGAAAGAGGTTATGAAAGATATCACTGTAAGTGAAGAAGAGGTTGCAAAGTATTTTGAGGAGCATAAGGAAGAGTTCAAGGAGCCGGAACAGGTCAAGGCTTCCCATATCCTTGTAGCCAGTGAGGATCAGGCCATAGAGATCCTTGCCATGCTTGAGGGTGGAGAGAAGACCTTTGAAGAGGCAGCAACAGAATTTTCAAGCTGTCCTTCAAAAGAAAAGGGAGGAGAACTCGGATTTTTTGCCAGGGGGCAGATGGTAAAAGAGTTCGAGGAAGCGGCTTTTTCCCTTGAGGCAGGCAACCTGAGCGAACCTGTCAAGACAGAATATGGATGGCACATAATCCGCGTTGATGAAAAGAAACCTGAAAGGATCAAGGAACTCGCTGAGGTAAATGAACAGATAAATGAAAAGCTCCTCAATGAGAAACAGTTCAGGAAATATGATGAGACCCTTACAGAACTGAAGACGAAGCACCCTGCCGAGTTCTTTGAGGAAAAAGCGGAGGAACAGAAAGAAGACAGCGGAGATAAGGCACCTGAAGCCAAAAATTAATTAATACCCTTTGTATATGTTGCGAGAAAATGAAGGTTCCAGTTCCCGACGGGGATTGGAACCTTTTTTTGTTGAGTATAAACATTAAACTATGATAAGCTTTGTCGATCAGAGTGTGATGAGTGATCCATAGACTGACTGTGTTCCCTTATTCTATTAACCGATGGAGGTCTTCATGTTAAGGAAACATGACATTGTAGCAGGAGAAGAGGAGATAGTGTTTGAACCGGAGCAGCTTTTTATTATGGAAGATAAAGATCTGTCCGGTCCAGGGATCTTGAGAGAAAATATACAGCTTGAAAAGGAAGAAAATTACTGGCAGTGTTTTTTCGATAACTTTCCCGAGGGTGTTGTCATGGTCGATGAAAACTGCTTAATCTGCAGGGTGAACAAAAAATTCTGCGAGATGTTCGGCTATTCCGGGAAAGAACTTGAGGGTAAAGATCTGGATCAGATTATAACCCGCTCTTCCGGCCTGAAGGAGGAAGCCCGTGAAGTGACACTTAAAGCCCGTTCGGGGTGTGGAAGCCTGATAGAAACTGTTCGGAGAAGGAAGGATGGGACCCTTCTTCCAGTTTCCATCCTTGCCATGCCAATTGTAAAGGGTATGGCAGGTGCTTCGGCCTATGCCGTATACAGAGATCTTTCCCAGATCAGAGATGCAGAACGTAACCTTGAACTGAGGCTTGGTTTTGAATCCCTGATAGCGAATATATCATCAACCTTTATGACCTCCGAAGATGTTGACCTCAGCATCTCAAAATCACTGAAAGAAATATGTTGTTTTTTCAGATCCAGTTATGTATCTGTTTTTCTCTTCAATCTGGAGAATAACAGGATGTATTGCAGCCATGAGTATTCTGCTGAAGAGAATTCTGAAAACAATTTCCCTTCAAGGGAATATGACCTGTCGGATCTTGCCTGGTTCTATCAGAAGATAATCACGGAAAAACAGTTTATTGTGGAGGATGTGGCCCTCATTCCCGAGGAGGGTTCCAGGGAAAGGTCAATTTTCCAGGCAAACAATATCGTATCAATGATCAATATTCCCTTTTTCATGGAAGATATGCCAGTAGGATTTGTAAGTGTCAGGAACTTGAAAGAAGTCTTTTTGTGGAAACAGAGAGATATTGAAGATCTGAGACTTTATTGTAACCTTCTGGGAGCAGTACTTCTCAGAAAAAAAATTGAAGAGGAGCTTGAGATAAGAAACATACAGCTTCTTAATAATGTGGAAGACATGATCAAAGTCCTTGGAAAGATAATTGAAGTGGGGGATCCCTACACAGGGGGCCATCAACAGCGGGTATCCCAGCTTGCCGTTGCCATTGCGGAGGAAATGAACCTTTCTGAGGAAAAGATAATTCCCATCAGGTACGCTGCCCTTGTTCACGATGTGGGGAAGATCAAGATCCCGTCATCCATACTTATCAAACCCGGGAAGATCACTGAAACTGAAATGGACATGATAAGGACTCATTCCTACTATGGAAAAGAGATCCTGAAGACCGTGGAGTTCCCTTGGCCTATTTCCGAGATGATATACCAGCATCATGAAAGGCTGGATGGATCTGGTTACCCCCAGGGGCTCAAAGCTTCGGAGATAATGCTGGAAGCAAAGATACTCGCAGTGGCCGACGTGGTGGAGGCCATGCTTTCCCACAGGCCCTACCGGTCAAGCCTTGGAATGGAAAGAACCATCTCAGAACTGAAAAATAACAGGGGTATTCTCTACGAAGAAGATGTTGTAGATGCATGCCTGATCCTTCTGGAGGAAAAGGGTTTTACCTTCAGGGAGATCATGGATTTTCTTCCCTGATAAATCAATGGAACGATAAGGAAGAAAGAATCACTTTATGTGTATGGCTTTCTCGGGACATGCTATACAGCATATGCCGCAGCTGATGCATTTTGAATCCACAACCATGGCAATTTGACCGTCAAGTCTGATTGCCTTTACGGGGCAGACAGCAAGGCACATGGCACATCCTGTACATTTTTCAGGAGAAATCCACGCATTCCCTTTATGCTCTTTCTTGTTGCCAAAGAACCAGATCATTTTGCCCCTCCCCCCTTTACAGGTCAAATTATACACAGTCGGGCTTGTGAAGTCCCCTGGATTAAAGGAATATGTGTATTTGTCCACAATAATATTCAATATCACTTTATCATGCTGAAAGATTTCCACAATGGTGTATAACTTTTCCACAATTCTGAACCTCTGTTTATTTCTTATACTATCTGGAACTTTCCGGTGAATCCCTGTTTCTTAATGAATCTAAAGACTGAATTGATGTACCTGTCAAGAAATGAGATAATTCTTTAAAAGGATACTTCAACCTGTGAAGGAGCCGATCAGACATGACACGGTATGAATTGCTTGACCTAATCAAGAACCTTCAGACAGGAATCCACGACAAGATACCTGTACAGACTATAGAAGGGACAAAGGAACTTCCGAAGGATCTTTGGAAAACCCTTTCTGCCTTTGCCAATTCACCAGGTGGAGGGGCAATTATACTTGGCCTGGACGAAAAAAACGGTTTCGAAATTTCGGGAGTGAAGAGGAGCCACTATCTTCAGGAAGAAATAGATGTGCTCTGTTCCCAGATGTCACCGAGGCTCGGTCCCCTTGTTCAGGAATTCAGGATTCTCGACAAGGACATCCTTCTTGTCGAGATAGGAGAGCTTCCACCAGAAGATAAACCCTGTTATTACAGGGGAAAGGGAATATTTACGGGATCCTATATTCGTGCAGGTGACGGAGAACGGGTCCTTTCTTCCTACGAGATACAGTCAATCACAGAAAGTTCCTCCAGTCCCCGGTATGATGGGGAACCCATGGAAGGTACTTCCCTTAAAGACCTGGATCCAATTCTGTTAAAGGGATTTCTGGAGAGAATGAAAAACCGCTCAGGCACGCCATTTTCAAAGTGGACTGACCAGGAGATCCTCGAGGCCTCCAAGGTTCTTGTCAGAGACAGATACGGGAAATATGTTGTATCTCTTGCGGGATGGCTATGTTTTGCCCCCTACCCACAGAAATTCTTTCCCTCCCTTTGCGTTACACTGATGAGATTTCCCACACCTGTTGCCGGAGAGATCGGCCCTGAGGGAGAGAGATTCCTCGATAATGTCAAAATTGAAGGTCCAATTTCTGAAATTGTTTTTCAGACTATAAAAACCGCAAAGAGAAATATGCAGAGAAGGGACATCATAAGGGGAATGTTCAGGGAAGAACGCTGGGAATATCCTGAAGAAGTTATCCGGGAAGGCATTATAAATGCTCTGGGTCACAGGGATTATTCCCCTCAGGCCAGGGTATGTCAGGTACAGATGCTCATATTCCCCGACAGGCTTGAAATCATAAGTCCGGGAGGCATTTACGGGGCTATCCTACCAGATAGCCTTGGAGAGGTGGGAGTACAATCATCCAGAAACGAGATCCTTATGAACATCCTGGAAAATCTTTCTCCATCCGGTGAATCCAGACCTCTATGTGAGAACAGGGGATCGGGGCTTGCGGCCATAATGACATCATGCAGGAAAGATCGTCTTTCCCCTCCCGGTTTCAAGGTGGACCTTGCCCGTTTCCGGCTGGTCCTTTCTAACAGAACCCTTTTCGATGGACCAACCCTGGAATGGCTGGATATAATCAACAGGGGGAAAACCCTTACGGAGAGCCAGAGATATGCCCTCGCTCATATCAAGCACACGGGATGGATCAATAACAGTGATTATTGCAGGCTTACAGGAGTTGACTCGCGGATCGCTACGAGAGAACTTTCAGAACTTGTGAATTACAGCCTCCTGGACAGGTTCGGTTCTGCAAGATGGAGTACCTATCAGCTTGCTGCAGAGCAAAAAGACAGGCAGACCCTGCTTTTCTGATACTGCAGTTAAAGGAGAGAAAAATGGATGGAACTTTTAAAAATTTCCCTCGAAAAATTTGACCTTGAGGGATTTATCGATAGCCTTGTAGATTTTGAGGTAGATCAATTCGTCGATCCCTTCAGCTCCGTTTACATTGTTGGAAAACTTGGGGATCAGCCTGTATCCATCGATATCAGCCGGAGCTCCGTTTTTGAACAGATGAACAGGGAAGGAAAACTTGTTTTTTTCAGTTTTACAGCTCCATGTGTTGACAGGTTTGTGGAATGTATGGATGGGGGGGTATACGAAGCTCCTCTGGATACAGGCAACGAGCTTGAAGATTTCAGGAACCGCTTTTATGCCTCCAATCTCCATTATGTGGGTTATCTCATGGGAATTGAGGAAGGAAACCTCATAATAAACTCTGCCCTTTTTTTTGCTGGAACCTTTATTAATGATCCTGAACTCAAGTTATTGAAACACGCAGGTATCCTTGATGGAGCTATGGAATCTTTCATACGTGAATTTATCGACTGATTTTATGGTAACCTTGATATTGGAATTCAAAATGGATCCCCGGGTTTTATGCTCGGGGACTTTCGTGTTTTTTTAGAGGGGGCAGGAAAATGCTGATCACCATAGCGGGCTGTGGTGCCCTTGGAGGCCTTCTGGCGGCCCATATGATCGGGGGGGGATTACAGGTACAGGTCTTTCAGCGGGCAGGTAAAACTCTGGAAGTACTGAAAGATCAGGGCATTACCCTTGTATCCGAAGAGAATATGGAGGTGAGAACCTTCCCTCTTGCCGCAGTTTCGGATAAGGCATGGGAACTGTCTCCATCAAATCTGATCCTCGTTCTGGTGAAATCCTACAGCACTTCGGATATCTTTCCCCTCAAGGAGAGACTGGATCCTGACGGAATTGTCCTGACCATCCAGAATGGACTTGGAAATGCCGAAAAACTTTCAGATATCTTCGGAGAAGGTCGGGTAGCAGCAGGAATAACCACCTATGGAGGGGTAAGCCTGTCTCCTGGAGTGGTTAAGGAGGGGCTTAAGGGAGCCATAACCTATGGTCCCTGGTCCAGATCCGGGAAAAAAGAAATGTCCTGGATAGCAGGGATTCTCAAAAACGCAGGTATTCGGATCGAATACGTCGAGGATCCCAGGCCTCTTATATGGAAGAAACTGGTAATGAATGTAATGGCCAATCCCACATTTGCTCTCACGCGTATGTCTCCCCTTGAGGTCTATAACAGCGATCTCTCTCTGGAACTTATGAAAAGAATAGGTTCAGAGGCAGTTAAGGCGGGGAAAAGAGCAGGTGTAGATCTGGATCTTGACCAGATATGGGCTTTTTTTATGGAAAATCTGAAAAAAGCGCCTGATCACAAACCTTCCATGCTTCAGGATATGGAGACAGGAAGGAAAATGGAAGTAGACAGTATTGCAGGGGAGATACTCAAATATGGAATTGATGAAAATGATTTTCCATATACCAGGACCATGTACTCCCTGCTTAAAGCCATTGATCTGAGCAGGGGAAACATCTAGCTCAGATCTTCTCCTGAGGAGTGAAGCCTATGTTAGTTACCATAGCTGGCTGCGGTGCCCTTGGAAGTCTCCTTGCAGCCAGAATGATAGAAGGAGGCCTTGAAGTCCAGGCCTTTCAGAGAAGGGGTTCCCACTTTGATATCCTCAGAGACAGAGGTATCACCATAAATGGAGATAAAGATGGAAGTACCAGGACCTTTTCCTTAAAGAGAATATCTGATGACCCTTCAGATCTTGAAAAAACACGGCTGGTACTTGTTCTGGTGAAATCTTATGATACAGGTCAGATCTTTCCCGTAAGCAGTATTCTCGAAGAAGATGGAGTGGTTCTTACCCTCCAGAACGGATTGGGTAATGCCGAAACCCTTGTAAAGGGTTTCGGCGAAAAAAAAGTAGCGGCAGGAATAACAAATTACGCGGCATTCCGCATCTCTCCCGGGGTGATCGGATGGGGAGGGGATGGGCAGATAACCCTTGGTCCATGGAAGAAAGAAACCTCCATGAAATGGGTCTGTGATCTTCTGGAAGAAGCTGGTCTGAACGTCTCTTACGTCACCGATCCCAAACCCTTTCTGTGGAAAAAAGTGGCTGTGAACGCTACCATAAACACCATTACCGCCCTTACCGGACTTCGGAACGGTGATCTTCTCAAATCTGAGCCCGTCCTTGCAATGATGCAGAAGATATGTGAAGAGACCCGGGCGGCGGCGAGGCGGAGAGATGTTGAACTGGATGGCGGGGAACTCTGGAAAATGGTGGTATCAACCATGGAGATGACCGCCCGGAACCGTTCATCCATGCTTCAGGATGTGGAGAAGGGAAGGAAGACGGAGATAGAAAGCATAGCTGGCCAGATCCTCGAGCTGGCAAAAGAAAGGGCCGAATTCCCTTACACCAGGACTCTCTATTCCCTTATCCGTTCCATGGATGAGGCTGCTGCGCACAATGAAGGTATGCTCTCATGATAACCATAGCAGGCTGTGGAGCCCTGGGGAGCATATTTGCCTCGAAACTCCTGGATGGAGGTTTCAGAGTGCAGGTCTACCAGAGACGGGGAGCCACTCTTGATGCATTGAAAAAAAGGCTCACCATAGAGTCGGAAGACAGGAGCAGTTCACGGAACTATATCCTTTCTTCTGTATCGGACAGAGTGCAGGACCTTGAACCCACAGAACTGATCATCGTGCTGGTAAAGTCCTTCAGCACTGAAGAACTGGACCCTCTAAGGGACATTCTGAAAAAGGGAGGAGTGGTACTTACCCTTCAGAATGGACTGGGAAACGCCGAGACCCTCTCCTCCATATTCGGGGAGGAAAAGGTAGCTGCAGGAGTTGCCCACTGGGGAGCCATAAAGCGTGCTCCCGGAGTTGTCCAGGAGGCAGGAGGCGCCCTGATCGTCCTGGGGCCATGGAGTGCAGAATATGATATGGTCTGGGTGATGGAAATCCTCAAAAGGAGTGCCTTTAATGTGAAATACGTGGAAGACCCAAGGCCTTTCATATGGAAGAAGCTCACCATAAACAACATGGTCAACACCTGTGCAGCCATGACAGGGCTTAATAATGAAGGTCTTATCTCAAGCCCCCTTATCCTGGAATTAATGAAGGAAATAGGCAGGGAGACCGTGGAGGCTGCATGTAGGGAAGGAATAAACCTGGAAATGGAAGAACTCTGGGACACCTTTCTGGATAACATCCGCAAGACGGCCACCAATATTCCCTCCATGCTTCAGGACAACCTGGCCGGAAGACGGATGGAAGTGGAAACCATACCCGGAGGGGTTCTGAAATATGCCCGGAATGAAGATGAATTTCCCTATACCAGAGCCATGTACGCCATGCTAAAGACCCTCAACACCAACCGGGGGTACGAATAGATGATAACCCGCTGTGACTGGGCCGGAACTGACCCTCTTTATGTGACTTACCATGATGAGGAATGGGGTGTCCCGGTCCATGATGACAGAACCCTTTTTGAATTTCTTGTTCTTGAAGGAGCCCAGGCAGGACTGAGCTGGATCACTGTTCTGAGAAAGAGAGAGGCCTACAGGGAAGCCTTTGATAACTTTGATCCCTTCATGGTTGCGAGGTATGATGAAAAAAAAATAGGCCATCTTCTTGATAATAGAGGCATCATCCGCAATCGAAGAAAGCTGGAGTCGGCCGTCAGAAACGCCGGACAGTTCCTCAAAGTACAGGAGAAGTATGGTAGTTTCGATGCCTATATATGGAATTTTGTGGATGGAATTCCCATACAGAACTCGTGGAGTAGAGTTTGCGAGCTTCCTCCATATACACCTCTGGGTGAAAGGATAAGCAGAGATCTCAAAAAACAGGGTTTTAACTTTGCGGGGCCCACCATCGTCTACTCCTTCATGCAGGCAGTGGGGATGGTTAACGACCATATAACCAACTGCTTCCGCCATGCCGAACTTGGAGGCACACGATTTTAGATTTGCGATTTTGCATTGAAATCGGGAAAATCGGAAAGCAGAGGCAAAACCTGTTTTACCGCATATGAGTCGACAAGTTCACAAAGGGAACCGTTAAACCATTGTATTACTGCGCAAGATGAGACTCCATCTTGCACGAGAAAAAACAAACACCTTTTTACCTCCGAAATACAGGATGTCGCTTTAGCCCATCAAATATGTTCTTGACTTTTGCTTTTAATCTAAAATCAAAAATCGGCAATCAAAAATCGATTTACCGCAGGGTGTTCTATGAATAAGATGAAATAGCTGAAAATAGTCCTAAAAAGATCGTTTGATTTCGACTGTTCCTGGTGAGAAAATCCCCATTTGGGGGAATATGCATTTTGAAGGGTCTAAGGTTATACTGAATAAAGGAAACCCAATTCTTCTAAAGGAGAATGAAGTTATGAAATACGATGCCATAATTGTCGGCTCAGGACCTGCGGGAATATTTGCGGCTACAGAACTTGTGAAGCACAACAAAAAAGTGCTCATAATCGACAAGGGAAAGGTGATCAAGGAAAGGCATTGCCCTGTCCTTGAGGGAAAGGCCAAAACCTGCGTCAATTGTGCCGTCTGCAGTGTAGTATCAGGCTGGGGAGGAGCAGGTTCTGCCTCGGACGGCAAACTTACCCTCACCACCGGATTCGGAGGCAACCTCGAGGAATACATAGGTGATGGGAGACTGGATCAGTATATTGATATGGTTGATAGAACCTTTGTCAGTTTTGGTGCAGACAACCACTGTTATGAACCCGGCGGCCCCATTGTCAAGGAAACCATACGCAAAGCGGCCAGTGTCGGGATAAAGGTACTTCCTGCAAGGATCCGTCACATAGGTACCGATGCTTCCAGAGAAGTTCTTAATAACATGTATCTTGACCTTAAAGAAAAATGTGACATCATGCTCAACACCTTTGTCAAGGACATAATAGTCGAAAAAGGAAAAGCCAGAGGTGTAATTTTAAAGGATGATGGAATTTACCATGCTGACAGTGTAATAGTAGCTCCTGGCAGAGACGGGGCTTCCTGGTTGGAGAACATAGTGAACAGACTTCAGCTGCCCATCGCTTCCATGCCTGTGGACATAGGAGTCCGGGTGGAGGTCCCGGATAGCGTATGTGAGGACCTTACGGAACACTTCTATGAAGTGAAGTGTCTCTACAATACTCCGACCTTTGATGACCGCTGCCGAACCTTCTGCATGAACCCATCCGGATTCGTTGTAACAGAATACAGCCGGTCCCACAACCTCGTGACAGTCAATGGACATAGTCTCAAAGAGACAAAGTCCAGGAATACCAACTTTGCTATCCTGGTGACCAAGAATTTTACACAGCCCTTCAGTAATCCCATAGGTTATGCTACCCATATAGGCAAACTGGCCAACATGCTGGCCGGTGGAGGCATACTACTTCAGAGGCTTGGCGACCTCAGGGATGGAAGACGATCCACAGAGGCCCGTATCAGGCGGGGAATGGTCGCGCCAACAGCCAATGCACAGCCTGGTGACCTGAGCCTTGTGCTGCCCCACAGACATCTTGTAGATATTGTCGAGTTCCTCGATGCCCTGAATATTATCATGCCTGGAGTAAACCACAGCGATACCCTCCTTTATGGTGTTGAGATAAAGCTTTATTCGCTCAGGCTTGAGTTAAAAAGTACCCTCGAAGTCCCCGGGGTGAAAAACCTGTACATGGTGGGCGATGGAGCCGGAGTGAGCCGGGGAATTGTGCAGGCTGCCTCCAGCGGACTGGTCGCCGCCCAGTCAGTGCTTGAGGAGAGCGGGATGGCCGTAGAAGCAATGCTCTAGAATTGTTTTCCATGAATATGAAAGAGGTAAGATGGATGTGCATTTGCCCTCTTTTGACTTTTGATCCCCCGGGAATTACAGAATATGCAGAATTTCCTGTAAAGGGTCATGGGAGTGTCAGGATGTAAATGTAAAGGTTGATGTTAAAGAGATTATGCAGATTTTTTCAAGATCTTTCATGAAAATTCTGAAAAAAGGGTTGACCTTTTGGGCAATCTTCTATAGAATTGCCACCAATTCACATTCTATGCATTCCTTCAAGGGGAGTGAGTCCAGTGGACCGTTCACGTGTTACGAAGAGAATATCTTTTGCCGTTGTTGTAGTAGTCGATGTCCTAAGCTGCAGGGTCCTTCCTGGAGTGGATGTTGGCGTTTAACCTTTAGCCGCAACCTTCAGGCCGGGACCCTAAAAGGGGTCCCGGCCTTTTTTTTATCTAAAAGCTGAAAGGGGTTTGAAAAGAATGGCAAAGTTTACCATTCAAAAGATGCAGAAAATGAAGGAAGGCAAAGAAAAGATATCCATGGTTACGGCTTATGATTATTCTCAGGCTGTTCTTGTCGAGAAAGCCGGGATAGAGATTATCCTGGTGGGTGATTCTCTGTCAATGACTATGTTGGGAAATGAGGGGACAGTTTCTCTTACTACTGACGAAATGATCCACCATATTCGTCCAGTGGTAAAAGGAGCGCCATCTGCCATGATCATTGGAGATATGGTCTTCGGATCCTATAACGAAAGCATATCACAGGCTATTTCCAGCGCCAACCGTATGATGAAAGAAGGAGGATGCGATGCCGTTAAACTGGAAGGAGGAAGGCCGGAAGTAGTGAGAGCAATAGTGGAAGCAGGAATCCCTGTACAGGGTCATATCGGTCTTACTCCTCAGACAGCTTCTCTCCTTGGAGGATTCAAAGTCCAGGGAAAAAGTCTGGAATCGGCGAAGAAGCTTATTGATGAAGCGAAATATCTTGAGGAAGCGGGAGCTTTTTCCATTGTACTGGAGTGTGTTCCTGAGGAATTGGGAAGGGCTGTTTCTGAAGCTTTATCGATACCCGTGATAGGAATAGGTGCGGGTAGATATTGTGATGGACAGGTTCTTGTTTTCCATGACATGCTTGGCCTTTTTGACAAGTTTGTACCCAGGTTTGTAAAGCAGTATAAGCAGATAGGAGAAGAGATCATCAAGGCGCTTCAGAGTTTTAATGAGGAAGTTAAGCAGAAACAGTTTCCTTCAGAGGAACATGTATTTTCCGGTATCAGCAGGGAAGATATTGAAGAAATCTCAAAATTGGATTAAACCTGTAATGCAATGTGCATAGAACATTATCAGGATGATAGTTTTTAATGGATCCACAGTTCTAAAGACAGGGAGGAATGCAAGAATGATCGATTTATCAGGGTTAAAGGTTTATATCAACGGAAAATTTGTTCCTGCTGACGAGCCGGGTATCTCACCTTTTGACAGAGGTCTTCTCTATGGAGATGCCGTTTTTGAGGGGATCAGAGAATACGATGGAAAAGTTTTCAAGCTGGATGAACATATAGACAGACTTTTTGATTCAGCCAGGATCCTGGGGATAAAGATCCCATCGACAAAAGATGAATTGAAAGAAATTGTTTTAGATACCCTTCGTGAAAACAGCCTCAGAGATGCCCACATAAGGCCTATCATTACCCGTGGCATGGGTCTGGGAGTCGGACCTGATCCCGACTATGATCCCACTGTTATAGTCCTCGCTCATCCATGGAAGCCCTTCCTTGGAGATTCGGGGATAACCATGAAAACTTCTGCTGTGAGGAAATTTCCCCCGGCCTGTTTTGATTCCCGTGCCAAATGTGTGGGCACATATGTTAACGGTATTATGGCAAAACAGGAAGCCACAGCTTCTGATTGCGATGAAGCTCTGCTTCTTGATGTACAGGGTTTTGTTGCAGAGGGACCGGGAGAAAATTTTCTTATCGTTAAAAATGGAGTGCTCTATTCTCCCCTTAGAACAAATATCCTCCATGGAATAACCCGTCAGACAGTAATTGAAATGGCTCGGGAAATGGAGATACCCACGTGCGAAAAGGATATCACCCTGGGGGATGTGTATACATGTGACGAAGCCTTTGTCTGTGGAACAGGAGCAGAGATATGTCATGTAAGAATGGTTGATGGAAGAGAAATTGGCGATTCAACTGCAGGACCGATAACCACTTCCCTGATCGAATGTTTCAAGATACTGATCCACAAGGAAGGAACTCCGGTATATTAAAAATTCTTCTGACGAGATAATCCTAAAACAAGTTCCCTTTTGCCTTCCTGAAAAGGGACATGAATAATTCTACATGAAATAAGAACTCAAGGAGCTTTAATTAGACTCAGAATAAGGGGAGTGAACAGAATGAAGGGTAAGAGAGTTTTTATGTTCTTTGCGGTGAGCCTTATGATCATTTTTGCTGCAGGTGCCACGTGGGCTTCCAGTGATGCTATCAAAATAGGTAATATTGCGTGTCTTACCGGGCCTTTATCGACTTATGGAGAAAGTCATAGAAATGGTGTTGAACTGGCTGTTGAACAGGCAAATATGAATGGTGGAGTTCTGGGGAAGCAGATCAGGCTTCTGAATGAGGATGATCAGGGAGATCCTGTTATCGGGGCAGGTGCCGCCCTTAAACTGATCGGGCAGGACAATGTGCTGGCAATTGTCGGCCCAATTCCCAGTACTATCGGTATGGCAGTATCTTCCATAGTGGAGGATGCCGGGGTGCCCACAGTTGTAACAGGAACGAATCCGGCCATCACTCCTGAAAAGCATTTTGTATCAAGAAGCTGTTGGACCGATGATTTTCAGGGAGTGGTAATGGGAAGATTCTGTGTAAACGAATTATCTGCTAAAACAGCCGCAGTTCTTTATGACCTTGGAAATGATTATGCCAAGAGTGTTGCCGAAGTCTTTATAAGGACTTTTGAAGCTGAGGGAGGAAAGGTAGTTACGGTTCAGACCCATCCATCCCAGGCAGTAGACTTCAGGGCCCAGTTAAGTATTATCAAATCTAAAAAACCTGATGTTTTCTTTTTCTCGGATTTCTACAATGATGCCAACCTTATTGCCAGACAGGCAAAAGATATCGGTATTGAGGCTGTTTTTGTAGGTTCTGACGGTTGGGATTCGCCAGAGCTTGATCTGGTTTCATTGGAAGGAGCATATTACTGCAGTCATTTTTCAAAAGAGGATCCCCGTACTGAAACAAGGTTCTTTATCGAAGAGTATAAAAAGAAATATAATTCAGAACCCGATCTGTTAGCCATCATGGGGTATGATGCCGCACTAATGGTTATTGACGGTATCCGTTCCGCAGGTAAAGAAGATAGAGGAGCAGTTGCAGATGCCATCGCAAAAACGAATGGATTGAAGGCTGCCCAGGGTGATATTACCCTTGATGAAAACGGAGATCCCATGACCCTCCCGGCTGCTATTCTCGTTATCAAAGACGGGCGGATCGATTATATGAAGAGTTATCAGCCCATCCAGTAACATTCTGACATCTCTTCCTGCATCGTTCCTGGTGTCAGAAAAGAGTTATTAAATAGTTCAGGGATCCTGTTGATGTGATCTATGAATCCTGAACAGGATCCCTGGTTTTAAGGATGGTGCTTTGTCATATGGAATTAGTTATTATTCAGCTTATCAATGGTATACAGCTTGGCGCCATTTATGCCCTCATGGCATTGGGATACACAATGGTCTATGGAATTCTGAAACTTATAAATTTTGCTCATGGTGATCTTCTGATGATCGCCGCATATGTAGCATATTTTCTGGTTAACCTGCATGTTCCTTTGCCCGTTGCTTTTGTGGCATCCATGGCGGTTGGTGCACTGGGAGCTATTATCATGGATAAAGTTGCATATAAACCCCTTAGGTCCCAGCCCAGGTTAAAGGCATTGATCACCGCAATGGGTGTTTCTTTACTCCTGGAGAATGGCTGCAGGGCCCTTCCATTCATTGGGCCGAGTTTCAGACGTTTTCCAGATGTAATAAATGTCAAAAATTTTTCATTAACCGAAAACATTATTATTACAAACATTCAGATAATAAACCTGGTAATGGCAATAAGCCTGATGCTTATGCTTTGGTTCATTATCAAGAAAACAAAACTTGGTATTGCCATGCGGGCGGTCTCTCTTGATCCTAAAGGGGCAAAGCTTATGGGTGTAAATGTAGAGAGGGTCATCTCGGCCACATTTGCCCTCGGAGGAGCCCTGGCAGGTGCCGCGGGGGTACTCACCGCAATAACTTATCCTCGCTTAAGTCCCTATATGGGGATAATGCCCGGATTAAAGGCATTTATTGCTGCTGTTTTTGGAGGAATTGGAAGTATTCCCGGAGCCATGGTGGGGGGAATGCTTATGGGAATCATAGAAACCGCTGCTACGGCTGTTAATTCACAGATGGCCGAAGGGGTTTTTTTCCTTCTGCTGCTCGTTGTATTGCTGATAAGACCTTTTGGACTCTTCGGTAAAAGTACCAGGGAGAAGGTGTAGAGATGGGATCAGTCCTCAATTATCAATCTCTTGTAAAATATAAATGGCCAGTGACTGCATTTATCCTGACCCTCATCCTTATCTTCCTGGACAGATTCCAGGTGGTTTCGCCATATATCATGTTCGTTTTAATGGTGGGTTTATGTAATGTGATCCTTACCCTCAGTCTGAACCTGATAACGGGCATAACCGGGCAGTTTTCTCTTGGGCATGCAGGTTTTATGGCAGTAGGTGCCTATATTTCTGCCTTTTTGACCAAAGCTGTATTCCACCTTAAACCTGGAGCCGGTTTTTTTTCAGGCACTGTTCTGTTTCTTCTGAGTCTTATGATCGGAGCCCTTGCCGCTGCAGTGATTGCCTTTTTTTTGGGTTTGATAATCCTGCGTCTCACGGGTGATTACCTTTGTATTGCGACCCTGGGTTTCAATCAGATAGTAGTAGTGGCTTTGAATAATCTGGATTTTCTGGGAGGTCCAAGGGGTTTTTATGGAATACCAAAACTCAGTAACCTCTGGAGTCTGATCTTCCTCGCATGGATAAGTGTTGTTTTCATAAGCAGATATATACATTCTTCAAGGGGGCGGAACTGTGAAGCCATCCTTGGAGATGAAATTGCAGCAGAATCGCTGGGTATTGACAGCTTGAAAGTCAAGCTCCATGCCCTTGTTATCGGCTGTTTTTTTGCTGCACTGGCTGGAGGGATGCTTGTACACCTGATCCAGCTGGCCCATCCAACCCAATATACCTTTATAAAGTCAATAGAGATCCTTCTTATGGTCGTCGTAGGAGGTATGGGAAGTATCGTCGGATCTGTAATTGCAGGAATAGGTCTTACCGTCCTTCCTGAATTATTAAGGTTTTCCCAGGATCTTCGACTGATCCTGTATCCTCTTTTATTGATCATCTTCATAAGCAGGGACCCCTTGAAGTATTTACAAAGACGCTTTTTCCTGTGGTGCACCAGAACGGGAGGGGAGTAAATTGAGTTTATTGAAGATCAGCGATATAAGCATACAGTTTGGAGGTCTGACTGCAGTAAGCGATTTCTCCCTGGACGTTGATTCAGGAGAGATCGTTGCATTGATCGGTCCCAATGGAGCTGGAAAAACAACTGTTTTTAATATCATTACGGGGATCTACCCCCCCTCTAAAGGAAGTGTTGTGCTCGATGGCGAAAACCTTATCGGGCAGAAAACAAGCCGGATAGCAGAAAAGGGCATAGCAAGGACCTTCCAGAATATCAGGCTCTTTAAGGATCTGACAGTATTTCGAAATCTTGAGATAGCTTTCCACCGGTTGGCAGGATACAGCTCTTTCGAAGCTGTTATTCGAAATAGCAGCTTCAAAAAAGGTGAAAAGCTTATTCGTGAAAAGGTCTTTCATATGCTTGAACTGTTCGGTCTGGAAGGGCGGGCAGATGAACTGGCGGGGAACCTTCCCTATGGACAGCAGCGAAGGCTCGAAATTGCGCGTGCTCTCGCCATCACGCCCAAAATACTCCTTCTGGATGAACCTGCTGCAGGGATGACCCTCGGGGAAATTCATTCTCTTGTTGAATTGATCCGCTTTTCCAGGGAGCATTTTTCTCTCGGTATATTATTGATCGAACACCAGATGGGTCTGGTAATGAATTTGAGCGAAAGAATTGCAGTAATGAATTTCGGAAAGATAATTTCAAGGGGTTCTCCTGATCACGTTCAGAAGGATCCCCATGTGATTGAGGCATATTTAGGAAAACGGAGATCAAGTCATGTTATTCACAGTTAAAGATCTTAATGTGTATTATGGCGTGATCCATGCAGTCCAGGGGATCTCTTTTAACATTGAGGCCGGAGAGATAGTTGCCCTTCTGGGAGCAAATGGTGCCGGAAAAACCAGTACATTGTCTGCCATCTCGAATATTATTCCCATTCATTCCGGAAGTGTTATCTTCAAAAACAAAGAGATCTCCTCCGTCCCGGCGCATAAAATAGTTGAATCAGGTATTGGCCATGTCCCTGAAGGAAGACATGTATTTTCGGATCTTACTGTCAGGGAAAATCTTGTAATGGGAGCATATACAAGAAAAAACGGGTCTGAAATTGAAGAGGATATGGAGAAGGCTTTTTCCCTGTTCCCCCGTTTGAAAGAAAGGATAAAACAGATAGCCGGAACATTGTCCGGGGGAGAGCAGCAGATGCTTGTCATGGCCAGGGGGCTTATGAGCCGTCCCGACCTGTTGCTCCTTGATGAACCATCCATGGGTCTTGCTCCGGTGATCGTGGATGAAGTATTTGATAACATAGTCAGGATAAACAGTCAGGGAATTTCCATCCTTCTCGTGGAACAGAACGCAGAGATAGCATTATCTGTTTCTCATAGGGGATATGTCCTTGAAAGAGGAAATGTAGTCCTCCAGGGAAGTGCCGAAGAGCTTTTGCGGAGCAGCGTTGTCCAGGAAGCCTACCTGGGAAAAACAATCTCCTGACCTGTTGATTCCGGGTATAAAAAAATATATGGCATTAATACCGCGTCTGCCTGCCATGATCTTTTCCAGTTTTAAGCAGATAAGTCGGATATTCTTTATACTATATAAGGAAGGGACTTTCCCGATCGGGAAAGTCCCTTCCTGTTTTTAATCCTTTGTATAGTGATGTATCAATGTGACCCTTTTAAGTATTCTCCAGGATCAGACTTCTGCCTCGACCTGCTGAAGTCTTTCCAGTGC
This sequence comes from Synergistales bacterium, assembly GCA_963666205.1. Lineage (GTDB taxonomy): Bacteria > Synergistota > Synergistia > Synergistales > JAFGMB01 > JAENYO01. The sequence continues at coordinate 1,589,648 of OY762654.1, read as the reverse complement.
TCTCATTGTTCTTCTTTCAGCGTTCACAAGGTGCTGAAGAAGATGTTTCCGGGTCATCTCAATATCTCGTTTTACCATGGATTCGACAATCAGGAGATGTTCATTGGTCACTGAAATGATAACTTCGTCTCTCCATGGAGAACTCTCTGCGAAATAACGAACCCTCTGTGCAAGATCGCTTACCTGTTCGAAGGAATTGTTGATAAGTTCATTATCGCAGTATTTATGCAGAAGTTTATGCATTTCACGATCAGATTTTTTGTAAAGATCAAAATCAGATGTATCCTCAAGAACCTTATTCAGAAGGTCCCTCATTTTTTCAAGTTCTTCGGGAGTGCATTTATTTACTGCAGATCCCACAACATATATTTCAAGAACCCTTCTGAATTCCCATGCATCATGAGCCATTTTATCGCTTATAGGGGTTACTATGGCGCCTTTGTTGCGAACCTGTTTAACCAGACCCAGAGACTGGAGTCTTGTGAGAGCCTCACGAATTGGAGTAGTACTGACTCCAAACTCGGAAGCAAGTCTCTCTATCTGAAGCATCTCTCCCGGTTCGACATCATTGTTCACGATCATTTCTTTGAGAGTTTCAAAGATCTGGTCACCTAACGAATGAAATATTTTCTTAGCAGCCATTTCTCCCAAATCCTTTTCTTTAATCTTTTAACGTTTAAGAAAAAACATGTAACAAATCAGAATAATACCATAACTACTCACCGGTAGTATATTTTACCAAAAACGGGCCCATTCCGGCATGTGACATTTGACATAATACATTTGATAACATATCATACATCTGATTGATTATATTTTCAATAACAGTAAGTTCATGTTTCAGAAGATCCGAAAATTATTCAAAGGAATCAGGGGAGGAAATATTGATGATAACGCAGTTAGATCATATTGAGCTCATCGTTAAGGATGTAAATGTTCACGTTGAATTTTTCCAGAAACTCGGTTTTAAGCTGATCAAGTGGACCGATCATCATGGAGGTTCTGCAGAACTTCAGCTACCTGGAGAAAATCAGCCGGTCTTTGAGATACATACAGTCATAGATGAAGAAAACATAGGTGTGAACCATATAGCATTCAGGGCTGATGATGTAGTAGTTACATATGAAGAACTTGTCAGTAAAGGGATTAAATTCGATACTGAGCCTTATCGGAATCGGCATACAGGAAGAGGTAATGTTCGTTTCCGAGATCCCGATGGATGGAGATTGCAGCTTTGTGATCAGAAACGTAAAGAACCTGAAAAGGGTGTGCCAGAAGAGGATGTCAGGGCAGATCTATCTTAGGCGATAATAATGAATACCTCGAGGAAGTTCAAGATCAGTTTATTAAGAAATGGAGCTACATTCATTGGCTCGATACTGGTCATTTTCAGTATCTGGATACTCTGGATGGTATGGCATTTCCCGAATGAGGATGCGGGATACAGGGGAATTTCTCCAACCTTTTTCCCCTATTCTCTGGGGGCTCTTCTGCTTTTTTTAAGCAGTCTTCTGGTATGGCATGGTTTGAAAAAGGAAGAATCTCCAATATTCTGTTTTAAATTTCACTGCAGCGGTACCTATCGTATGATCTCCATTCTTGTCACTGTGATCGTTTTTGCATGGGGAATGAGATTTACCGGTTTTATCCCTGGAGCAATTATTTTCATTTCCATCGTTCAGTATTTTCTGGGGGAGAGGAAGGTCTGGTTCTTAGCTCTTAATGCGATAACAGTCTCTCTTGTCATGTATGCCATATTCGCGCTTCTTTTTCGAGTCCCACTTCCATTGCCATTATGGATGAATTAGCAGCATGATGTCGATACAACATCGTATTACCGGTATTTAGGAGGAGAACTTTTATGGATTATTTTTTCTCTGCCATGCAGACAGTATTCAGTCCCCTTATGCTCCTTTTCATTTTTGGAGGGACGGCTCTCGGGATAGTTGTGGGTGCTCTTCCCGGGCTTTCTGCCACAATGGGACTGGCGGTCATGCTGCCTATAACTTTTTACATGGATCCTGCCCATGGCATATTAATGCTTCTGGGTATGTACGTAGGGGCAATATATGGAGGTTCATTTTCCGCGATACTGCTTAACATTCCCGGAGCTCCGCCGGCAGTAATGACTGCACTTGACGGTTATCCCATGGCACAAAGAGGAGAAGCAGGCAGGGCAATAGGTCTTTCGAGCTTTGCTTCCACCCTGGGAGGAATATTCGGTGTTGTATGCCTGATCGTCATTGCTCCATGGCTCGCTAACTTTGCACTGAAGTTCGGACCTGCAGAATATACCATGCTGGCCCTTTTCGGATTAAGTGCTATCGTAGCCGTTTCCAGTAAGTCCTATATAAGAGGTTTTATAGGAGTAACCATAGGGCTCCTTCTTGCTACAGTGGGATTTGATCCCTTTACAAATATGCCCCGCTTTACTTTCGGACAGATTGATCTTATGTCCGGGATAAGCTATGTCCCCATAGTAATAGGGATGTTCGGCCTGACGGAGATCCTGACCCAATGCCTGGAACTTGATCTGGTAACTTCCGCCATCCAGAAGGTGGGAAGTGTTATTCCGGGCAAGGACGACATGAAACTCCTTTTCTCCAGGTTTATCCCGTCAAGTATTATCGGCACAATAGTTGGAGTTCTTCCTGGAGCAGGAGGGACCATTGCATCCATCATAAGCTATAACCAGGCAATGCAGACTTCGAAAGAACCGGAACGCTTCGGCACTGGAATTCCTGATGGGCTTATAGCTGCAGAGTCTGCAAATAATGCAGCTGTAGGAGGTTCACTTGTTCCTCTTCTCACCCTTGGAATTCCAGGCAGTTCTCCTGCGGCAATTCTCCTTGGAGCTTTGCTTATCCACAATTTAAGGCCAGGTCCCATGCTTTTTGTTAATGAAACGGTCCTTGTCTATACCATGTTCATCGGGCTAATGCTGGCCCAGTTTGCAATGTTGTTTGTAGGTCTGCTGATGGCAGGGGCAGCTCCCTACATTATTTCCATCAGGAAAACGATTATGCTTCCTATCATTACTCTTTTATGTGTTGTGGGGGCATACGCCCTCCAGAACAGTTATTTTGATGTTGGAATAATGGTGATCTTTGGAGGTGTCGGCTTCCTGTTAAAGCAGTTTGGGATTAAGCCGCCACCCATAATTCTGGGTCTTATCCTGGGTCCCATGGTTGAAACAAATCTTAGAAGCACCCTGGAAATAACAGATGAGGGTATGGCTGTATTCCTTCACCGACCCATATCTGTGGTGCTTATATTGTTGACTGTTTTAGTGATCCTGTTCCCATTATGGCAGAAACATAAGAGGAAAAAGGGATCATTATCTTCCCGAATGGAAGAATCAGTAGAAGAAGATGCATGAGTTGCTATCAGTCTCTGTTACAGATGAAGAAGAATATTTTAAAGGAGGAAGAAAAATGAGAAGAGCAAAATTGACTGTATTACTAACAATGTCTTTGGTATTGTTTGTTGCCGGTGCCGCAGTAGCGGCGGATTTCCCCTCAAAACCCGTAACGTTCCTTATAGGCTGGAGCACTGGAGGAGGATCTGACCTGGTCAGCAGGGTTCTTTGCGGAGAGGCGGAGAAACACCTGGGACAGCCAATCGTAATTGTGAACAAGCCTGGTGGTTCAGGAGCCAAGTCCTATCTTGAAATCTCAAAATCAAGACCGAATGGATATACCATTGGAAATACAACAGGTACCATATCCACACATAAACATCTTGGCAATATTCCAATTGGTTATGAATCATTTGAACCGATAATGACTTTTAACACTGATCCAGGCGCCATCTGGGTTAAGGAAGATGCGCCATGGAAAACGCTTGAAGAATTTGTGGAAGCTGCCCGCAAGGCTCCGGAAACTATTACTGTAGCGGCCTCAAATCCGGGTTCCATAACCAGATTTGGCCTCCTTCTCCTCGAAAAGGAAGCCGGTGTCAAGTTTCGTATCGCCAGTCAATCAGGCGGGGAATCAAAGGGTCCTGAACTTGTTGCCGGAGGTCACGTAGACGCATGCCAGGCAGCACCGGTTACTGGTCGTTCCTTATACGAGGCAGGTAAAATAAGGCCTCTGGGCGTCATGAGCAAGGAAAGGCTTGAAGCCTTCCCTGAAGTCCCGACTTATATTGAACAGGGGTATAACATCACCATTGATAACTATCGACAGGTCATAGCTCCCAAGGGAACGCCGAAAGATGTGGTCGAAACCCTCTACCAGGCTTTTAAAGCAGCAGCTGAGGGTGAAAAATATCAGAAGTACATGAAAGAGTCCGGTTCTGTTCCCCTTGCACTAGGGCCAGAAGAATCAAAGCAGTTAATGAAAGAACAGAGCAAGTTCTTTATGGAAATGATCATCGATATGGGTATGTACAAACAGACAAAGTAAGATCCCGGACTTTAAAAATATTATTGAAATACACAAGAGGACAGGCTTCATCAGCCTGTCCTCTTGTGTATTTCCTGAACTACTATTTCCCCTCCACGATTAAACATTTGACATTTGACAAAATACATAGTGCATGGTAATTTGTGTTATTGGAAGGGGTACTCCTTTTGACCCTCCATTGTATTTTGAGTATCGAAGAATCGACCTGTTTATTACGACCGGGATGCTGTTTGAGTTCAGGAATTTAATTTTTTCAGAAAGGGGCGAAAGTATTGACAAAAGAGCAGCGAGTTCTTACGGGGACTCACTTTATGGTAGGAAATTATGCAGCAGTAGAAGGCGCGTTGGCAGCGGGCTGCGATTTTTTTGCAGGCTACCCGATAACACCGGCCAATGAAATATCCGAGAGGATGTCCAAAAGGCTTCCCGCATTGGGTGGGAGGTTTCTCCAGGGAGAGGATGAGCTTTGTTCGATCTATGCCCTGTCGGGAGCATCCCTGGCAGGAGCCAAGGCCATGACGGCTACGGCCAGTGCAGGATTCAACTATATGCAGGAAGGGATCGGCTATGCAGTAGCAGTAGAGGCACCCCTGGTAATAGTTGATGTACAGAGATGCCGGGGCGAGAATTTTGCCACTCAGGCGGACGTAATGCAGATGAAATGGGGTCACAGCGGAGATTCGGAACTCATCGTTCTTGCCCCGTCCTCAGTGCAGGAACTATTCGACTTCACGGTCAGGGCCTTTAACCTGGCTGAAGAATATCGGACCCCCGTAATAGTGATGTCAGAGACGACCATAGCGCTGATGAGGGAAAGGCTCGACATACCCAGGGCGGAAGAGATAGAGATAGTGAACAGGAAGTACACCACTTCCACTCCCGAGGAATATCTGCCCTTCAAGGCCACCCCCTATGGGGTACCGGACTTTGCGGCCCTTGGAGAAGGCTACCACACCGTATATTCCCTTAATCCCCATTCGGAAGAAGGTTCCATAGACTGGGATGAAGATGTCTTTGAAAGCCTTTACAAAAGGATCACCGGCAAGATAACGGAAAACAGGGAGAAGATCTGTACCACGAAAGGATTCTACCTGGACGACGCCGAACTAGTCCTGGTGGCCTACGGAAGTGAGACCCGTCCCTGTTTCGACGCCGTTGAAATGGCAAGAGAGAACGGAATAAAGGCAGGTCTGTTAAAGCTTGAGACAGTCTGGCCAGTGCCGGAAAGACAGATCCTTGAAGTGTCGAAGCAGGTAAAAATGGTGATCAGCGTAGAGATGAACATAGGTAAATATGCAGGAGAAATTGAAAGGGTATGCGGAGGAAACTGCAGGACAGCAAGGATAACCAAGAACAGGGGTCTTGTGCATTCCCCTGAGGAGATCTTTGCAGCAGTCAGGGAGGTATGGAAATGAGCCAGCCTGTAAACGAACTGAGGAAGAAATATTTCAGGGAGCCCGAAGGATCCCATTTCTTCTGTCCCGGCTGCGGCTGTGGCCAGGTGCTTAACGCATTTCTCAAGTCAGTGGATGACCTCGGGCTGGATCTTGAGAAGATGGTGACCGTGGCAGGAGTAGGATGTACAGCCCGGATCCCCGTATATATGAAGACAGATACCCTTCATGGAGTACACGGCAGGACCCTTCCGTGGGCTACTGGTATCAAGCTGCACAAGCCGGAAACGAAGGTAGTCGTATTTGCCGGAGACGGAGATGCGGCAGCTATTGGTGGAGGACATTTTATCCAGGCAGCCAGACGGAACCTGGACGTCCTCATGATAGTGGTTAACAACTTTAATTTTGCCATGACGGGCGGCCAGGTAGCGCCCATGACCCCTAAAGCAGCAGTTACAATGACCACCCCCTATGGAAGCGGAGAACCCCCCTTTGATCTCTGCAAGGTAGCGGAAGCGGCAGGAGCGACCTATGTGAGCCGCACCATAACCGCCCGTCCCATGGAAATGATCAGATTCATCAAAAAGGGTCTTCAGCATGAAGGGTTTGGAGTAATAGAGATCCTCTCCCAGTGTCCCACCCACTTCGGCAGATATGCCATGGGAACGGGCAACCCAGCCTTCCTTATGAAATGGATAGAGGAAAATTCCATATCAGACAGAAAAGCCGCTGAGCTCAGCGAAGAGGAGAGAGACGAAAGATTTGTGACCGGCGAGTTTGTTAACGAGAAAAAACCGGTCTTCGCTGGAAGTTCGGTTTACGAAAAGGAGAATTGCGAATGAAGCCGTTGAGCGTAAGATTCTGCGGATTTGGAGGACAGGGAATAGTCCTTTCGGCAGTCATCCTTGGCACGGCCGCAGTAACGAAAAGAAACCTCTATGCAGTCCAGACCCAGTCCTACGGTTCTGAAGCAAGAGGAGGCCAGTGCCAGTCTGAGCTTATTATTTCCGAGAAACCCATAATGTCTCCGGCCACCCAGAAGAAGGATATCCTGGTCGCCATGTTCCAGACGGCCCTTGACAGCTATCTTCCCTACCTTAAGGAAGAAGGCACCCTGATAGTGGATCCCGATATGGTGAATGACCTTCACGGAACGAAGGCCAAGGTACTTGAGGTTCCGGCCACGGAAACAGCCATAAAACTGGGAAACCGCATATGCGCCAACATGGTGGTCCTGGGCTACTTCCAGGGAGCTACCCAATTTGTCAGCAGGGACGACCTTGTCTCCACAATGAAGGAACTGCTGCCGGAGAAGTTCCATGAGCTGAACACGAAGGCCATAGATGCAGGCATAGAACTGGCCGGTGAAGTATCTGTGGATATAGAGGGATGATCAATGAATCTGTTTGAATTTCAGGGGAAAAAACTTTTTAGAGAAAAGGGAATTCCGGTCCCCGCCGGAAAAGTCCTGACATCGGAAGCGGATATAGAGGAAATTGAATATCCGGCAGTACTAAAAGCCCAGGTCTACTCAGGAGGAAGAGGCAAGGCCGGTGGGGTCAGGTTCTGCAAAAACAGCGAAGAAGGACTTGAAGCGATAAAGCACATTCTCGGGATGACCATCAAGGATCACCCCGTTGTTGCTGTTCTTGCAGAAGGTCTTGCCGAAATACAGCGGGAGTTTTATCTATCCATCACCATACCTCCCGGCAGCAAGAGTGCCATGGTAATGTTCAGCCCCGCAGGGGGAGTGGAAATAGAAAAAGTGGCCGATGAAGATCCTGACCAGATATATACCTTCTTTGTTGATCCCTTTGTGGGCATAACTACATACCAGGTAAGATACATGGCCAAAAAACTGGGTTACAGTGATGTTAAGGAACTCGGAAAGATCGTCAATGACCTTTACGAAGTATTTGTAGAAAAAGATGCCTCACTGGTGGAGATAAACCCCCTTGTAGAAACCCCGTCGGGACTCCTTGCCCTTGATGCCAAGGTAGTACTGGATGACAAGGCAAAGGCAAGGCAGAAGGGACTCTATGAAAACCTCACCGAAGAGAACCGGGCTCTCATGGGAGACAACTTCGAGGAGGATAGCGACGACACCATAACCTACGTACCCCTTGACAGCGGCTCAGTGGGACTCATCTCTGACGGTGCCGGAACGGGCATGCTCACCCTGGATCTCATAAGGGATGCAGGAGGGGAAGCCGCCTGTTTCTGTGAAATGGGAGGGCTGACCAGTCCCGAGATAATGTACAGCGCTCTGGAGAGGGTACTGGAAGATCCGAAAGTAAAGAGTCTTCTGGTTGTCCTTATCGGAGGATTCAACCGCATGGACGAAATGGCAGAAGGTATAGTCCGTTACCGTGATGAGAAGGGACTTGAGCTTCCTCTTGCCGTAAGGATGTGCGGAACCCTTGAAAAAGAAGGGGAAAAGATAATGAAGGCGGCAGGCCTTCCTATATGCCGTGACCTTCTTGAGGCAGTAAAGACATCCGTCGAGATGGCAGGGAGGGAATAACCGTGTCAGCACTTATAAATGAGAACACCAACGTACTGGTCCTTGGAATAACCGGAAAATCGGGAGCCCTCCAGACCAGGGTCATGAAAGAATACGGAACCAGGATAGTAGCGGGAGTGACTCCCGGCAAGGGAGGACAGAAACTGGACGGAATACCCGTCTACGACCTTGTCAGGGAAGCAGCAGCAGAACACCGTATAGATGCGGCCATAAGCTTTGTCCCTGCACGGTTTGTGAAGGATTCATCCTTTGAAGTCATTGACAGCGGAATAAAGTTCCTCGTCCTGACCATGGAGGAGATACCCGCCCATGATGTGATAGAGATCCTCACCTATGCGGAAGCGAAAGGGACCCGCATACTCGGACCGGGAACGGCGGGCATGATAGCACCTGGCAAATGCAAGCTTGGAGCCCATCCTCCCATGATGTACAGGGAAGGAAATGTGAGCATCGTATCCAAAAGCGGAGCCCTTTCCTATGAAGTGGGTAAAAGCCTTACAGAAGCGGGAATAGGTCAGTCCACCGTAATAGCTCTCGGAGGAGGACCTCTCTGGGGGATGACCCAGAGGGATGCCATAAAACTCTACCAGGATGACCCCCAGACGGAGGTAATAATACTTCTGGGAGAGATAGGAGGCACTATGGAAGAAGACGCCGCCGATTTCATTGCGGAGCATGTGACCAAACCCGTTGTCTCCATGATAGTGGGAAGGGCAGCGCCAGAGGGGAAATCCCTTGGTCATGCCGGAGCCATAGTCCAGGGCAACAAAGGTACCGCCCAGTCAAAGATCTCGAGACTCAAAGAGGCAGGGGCCCGCGTAGCAAGGACTCCCCAGGAAATAGTCGAGATAATCAGACAGATAAGAGGTGACTGCCATGGCAGTACATGTGCATAAGGAATTGTGCAAGGGCTGCGGTCTCTGCAAGAATCTCTGCCCTAAAAAAGTATTCGAAATATCCGATGAAGTGAATAAAAAAGGCTTCAACGTTATGGCTCCTGCAAGGCAGGAAGACTGTATAAAGTGCAGACTTTGCGAAAGATCCTGTCCGGACCTGGCTATTGTTGTGGATGAAGAGTAAGGGTTCTAAAGGAAAGGTGAAGGCTCTATGAGAGAAAAATATTTCCAGGAAGATAAATGGAGCATCAGTCCCTACAATTTCGAAGAAAAAGTACTTGAACAGTTCGAACTGCCGAAAAAGGTCAAGATCCATGATGCAACCCTCCGTGATGGAGAGCAGACTCCCGGAGTTGTATTTCGGAAGGAGGACAAGGTCAGGATCGCCCGTTTGCTGGATGAAGTGGGAGTCGACCGTATTGAAGGCGGTATGCCAGCCGTATCGGAAGAAGATTTTCAGGCCATAAAGGAGATCGCAGGACTTGGGCTTAAAGCCGAGATATTTTCCTTTGCCCGTGCTCTTCCTGTGGATATAGACAAGGCCCTTGAATGCGGATGTACAGGGGTGATCATAGAAATCCCCATCGGTTATCCCAAGCTTAAGTTCCAGTTCGGATGGACCTGGGAAGACGTTCTCCGAAAAAGCGTAAGCTGCATTAATTATGCAAAGGAAAAGGGACTTTATGTGGTTTATTTCCCCTATGACACGACTCGGGCAAGAAATGATGATCTTACAAATCTGTTTACAGGGATTGTGAAGGATTCATCACCGGATTCGGTAGGAATAGTGGATACCATGGGGTGTGCTCTTCCAGAGACCATCAAATATCTTGTCAGAAAAGCTAAAGCCCTGACGGGACTTCCTGTTGAAGTACATACCCATAATGATTTTGGGATGGCAGTAGCCACTGAGCTTGCAGGAGTTGCAGCCGGTGCCGAGGTTGTCCACAGCTGTGTTAACGGCCTTGGAGAAAGAACGGGAAATGCAGCCCTGGAGGAATTGATAATGGGGTTACAGATCCTTCTGGGAATGGATACAGACTATCGTTTTGACAGGATCCTTCCTCTCTGCAGGGCTGTGGAAGAAATATCGGGTATCAGTATTGCCCGTAATAAACCTGTAACAGGTGAAAGGAACTACACCCGCGAGTCAGGAATAGGTGTAGATCTGGTTATGAAAAAACCTCTTGCCATGTTCGCAGTAGCCCCGGCACTTACCGGAAGAACAGGGGAAATTGTTCTTGGGAAGAAGAGTGGTAAGGCCTCAGTGGAATATATGCTTTCCAGTCTGGGAATAACTGATCTGGGTGACGATACCATCAACAAAGTAGTACAGGAAGTTAAAGCCAGGGGAGCAGCAAAAAGAGGCCTTCTTTCAGTTGAAGAATTTATTGAAATTCTTTCAGTATACAGATCTGATCATTAAAGCAGTAGGGGGAAAGGTATTGTGGGGAAAAAAATTCCGGAAGATTCATTTATATCGGTAGATGAGAAAGAGGTAATTGATGGTGAGGAAGTACTAAGAAAAGTTGACAGGGAATCACGATTTCGTAACAAGATGGGTGGCTTCTGGAAAACAGCCGTCGTCGTATTGTCGTGTATCTTTATAGCTTATCACCTCATTACTTCAAGGTTCGGAATGCCGCCGGCTTTTCAGCACAGGGCTATCCATCTGGGCTTTATTCTCTGCCTGGTCTGGATATATTATCCTGCAAAACGTAAAAGTATAAAAAGCCGTCCCAGTTATCTTGATATGGGACTTATTGCCCTGACAGTTGTCCTTACAATATTTACCTATTTCAACATTGATTCACTGGCACTCCGGGCAGGCAGGGCAGTCCCCACAGATTTTATTTTCGGGGGCATGTATATAATCCTTGTCCTGGAAGCATGCAGACGGGTATCAGGTCCTGGTCTGCTCATCCTTGCCGTCACATTTCTTCTCTATGCATATCTTGGGCCTTACATACCCGGAGTCCTTTCTCACAGGGGATATTCAGTTCACAGGCTCATATACCAGATGTACCTGACCACCCAGGGTATTTTCGGATTGCCCATAGGAATTGCATCAACCTACCTGGTCCTCTTCATAGTCTTTTCGAATCTGCTTGGGAAGAGCGGGCTGGGTTCTCTCTTTAACGATCTCGCCATGGCCATAGGAGGAAGAATGGTTGGAGGTCCTGCAAAAGTGGCAGTATTTGCAAGTGCCCTGGTAGGTATGATCAATGGAAGTTCCGCTACCAACGTTGCCACTTCCGGGGCATTCACAATCCCCCTGATGAAAAGGGTGGGATATAAACCCTATTTTGCCGGAGCAATCGAGGCGGCTGCATCTACGGGTGGGCAGATAATGCCTCCCATCATGGGTACAGGCGCATTCATAATGGCAGAATTCCTGGGCATATCCTATCTCACTATTGCTGCAGCGGCGCTTATTCCAGCCATCCTTTACTTTGCGGCCGTATATTTCCAGATAGACCTGAGGGCTAGAAAGATCGGGCTCAAGGGTCTCTGCAGGGAAGAAATGCCTAGTGTGAAACAGGCTCTTAAATCCTACGGTCATATGCTTATTCCCATTTTTGTACTGGTCTTCCTTCTGTTTGAGGGATTTACTCCTATCTATGCGGCCTTTTACTGCTGTGTCTTTACCTGGATACTGTCCCTGTTAAGGAAAGAGACCAGAATGGGTGTAAAAGAACTGGTCGATCTGTCCGTTGCATCCGCCAGATCCTGTGTCAGTTTAAGTGTAGCCATGGCTAATGCCGGTTTTGTCGTAGGGGTCCTTTCCATGACCGGAATAGGTATCGTGCTGGCTGATAACATCGTAGCCCTTTCCCATGGAAGCATGCTCATTACACTTTTCCTCAGCATGATTGTTTCGATAATACTTGGAATGGGACTTCCTACAAGCGCCTGTTATATCATTGCTGCTTCCATAGCTGTGCCCATACTCAGAGAGATGGGAATAGACGGCCTTCCCGCACACATGTTCGTCTTCTATTTTGCATGTCTTTCCACTGTCACTCCACCGGTTGCACTTTCGGCATATGTTGGAGCGGGTATGGCGGGGGCCGATACAAACCAGGTTGGCTGGGCCGCTTTCCGCCTGGCACTGGCGGGATTCATCGTTCCATTCTTCTTCATATATGCGCCTGAGATACTTCTCATATCTGATAGCCATGCAGCAATAGCCTGGGCAGCAACCACAGGTCTTATCGGAACAGCTCTTCTTGCGGTGGGCATTGAGGGATTTCTTTTCCTTTCCCTTCCCATCTGGCTCAGGATTATATTCCTGGGTTCTGCGCTCTCACTGATGATGCCTGGTGTAAGCTCGGATGTAATCGGTTTTTCAGTAGCAGGTATAGCCATTCTAGTGGCATTCATGAAGAGAAAGAAAAATTTAAGTACCATCATGTCATGAATACATAAAGGTCCCCATACATCAGGATAGGGACCTTATAGGGGAGAACCTGAGGAGGTGATGATCTCATTTCAGCAGGATATTCAGATAACTGCGACTGGAAACAGGTAACATAAATATATATCATATAGGAGGGGAACTAAATGATTAAACTGGGAAAACTGAAAACAATTTCTTTGTTTATAGCGGCAGCACTGGTTCTGTGTATTTCCTTCGGAACTCTGCCTGCAATGGCAAAAACTACGCATATTACTATAGGAACCGCAAGTGTCGGTGGAATGAACTATCCTCTTGGTATCGCAATGGCAACCATATGGAATGGCAATATAAAGGATATGAAGGCAGTTGCTATTGCTTCAGGCGGATCTGTGAATAACATTGATATGCTGAGAACCAATGACATTGAAGTTGCGGTCTGTAGAGCAGTTGAAGCTAACAGGGCTTTCAATGGGATCGAAAAGTACAAAGAGAAAATGCCCTGGCTTCGTTCTCTAACAGGTGGAGTCATGTTCGATGCCAAGCAGGTTGCAGCTCTTAAAAGCAGTGGTATCAAAACTATAGCTGATTTTAAAGGCAAAAAGATAGCAGTAGGACCACTGGGCGGAGGTGGGGTTGTCGACAGCCGCGAGATCCTGAAGGCTTATGGTCTTACCTTTGATGACATTAAACCTGAGTATATCGAAGCCGGCCAGGCAGTGGACATGATGTCGGACGGACTGATAGATGGAGCAATCCTTGGTCTTACTCCCGGAGCTTCGGCGGTTGCAGAACTGATGGTGACCGGAAAGGTCGTAATGCTTCCCATTTCTGATGAGGCATTTGAGAACCTGAAGAAGATCAACCAGTGGATCCAGAGAAGGACCATTCCCGCAAACCTTTACACCAACCAGGATTATGAAGTTATCACCGCCGGTGACCCAGCGGATCTTATCGTCTGCCGTGAGGAACTTCCCGAAGAACTAGCATACCAGATGACCAAAGCTCTTTACGAGAACGATGAGACCGTCAGGTCAGTTGCTGCTGCTCTTTCTCAGTTCGGACCAGGACTGGTTGAACCCGAGAAAGACATGATGATCCCTTATCATCCCGGTGCATTGAAATACTTCAAGGAAGTCGGTCTCCTTAAATAGAACCGTTATTACAGTTTACGGGGGGCTGGGTAACCCCAGTCCCCACTTGTTTCAAAGATGAAATTAAAGGACATGAAGGTACAGTAAATATTTTGATCTAGCCTTAAAGTAGAGGTGGTTTTTGAATGTTCCTGCAGTCAAAAAAAATGGAAAAGGTTCCTGTTTCAGGAATAAGAAAAGTTTTTGCGGAGGTTAATAAATTAAGGGACCAGGGTAAAGATATCATAAGTCTGGGACTTGGTGAGCCGGATTTCGATACTCCCCCTCATATCATCTCTGCTATGGAAGATGCCGTGAGAAAGGGAGCAACTCACTATACAGCAAACAAAGGAATATTGGAGCTCAGAGAAGCTATTTGTGAGAAACTTTCAGTTGAGAATAAACTTGCCTATTCTCCAGAAGAGATCATTTGTACAGTGGGAGTGGCAGAAGGAGTTTTTATAGCCCTCACGGCCTTTCTTGATCCTGGAGACGAAGTTCTTGTCCCCGATCCTTCCTGGGTCAACTATACTCATGTACCAGTATTTAACCAGGCAGTTCCTGTGCAGTATTCGATCTCGGACAGCAATAATTTTCAGATAGATCTCAAAGAGCTTGAATCAAAGGTATCAGAGAAAACAAAAATGCTTGTGATCCTTGACCCGTCTAATCCGACAGGAGGTATTCAGACAAGGGAGACTCTGGAAAAGGTTGCCGAATTTGCAGGAAAACATGATCTTCTGGTTATATCCGACGAGATATATGAAAGGATAATTTATCCTGGATATGAATGTATAAGCATCGCATCTCTTCCAGGTATGCGTGAAAGGACCATTGTCCTTAACGGTTTTGCAAAATCCCACGCCATGACTGGCTGGAGGATCGGTTATATAGCAGCCCCCATGGAACTCATTGATATCATGGTCAGACTTCATATGTACCTGGTGACCCACGCATCGACCATGGTCCAGTGGGGTGCCCTTGCGGCACTTAAGGGAAGCCAGGAACCGACCCGGAAAATGGTGGAAGAATTCACAAAAAGAAGAGAATTCATCCTGAAAGCTATAAATGAAACAAAGGGTATGACATGTGTTGCCCCTGGAGGAGCTTTTTACCTTTTCCCGAACATAAAAGATTCAGGGATGGAATGCGGAGAACTCTGCAGCTACCTTCTTAATGAAGCTGGAGTAGCCGTGATACCAGGGCTGGCATTTGGACCAGGCAATAAATATTCCTTCCGGATCTCCTATGCTACCTCAATGGATAATCTTGAGACCGCAGCAGACAGGATCCAGAAGGCAATGAACAAACTACTCGGTTAAGGGGGATATTTTATAACATGGCTATAACTTTCAGTGATATTCAAAAAGCTGCCCAAAGGCTTGAAGGGCGGGTCAGACATACACCTCTTCTGAGGGCAGATAAACTGGACGATCTTCTTGGCTGCGAAATTTATTTAAAGCCAGAATGTCTTCAGATAACCGGATCTTTCAAGATACGGGGAGCTACGAACAAGATCCTTTCCCTTACTGATGAAGAGAAAGCAAAAGGTATAATTGCTTCTTCTTCCGGAAATCATGCCCAGGGTGTTGCCTATGCCTCGAAAATGCTGGGTATAAAGGCGGTTCTTGTTCTCCCTGAAAACGCACCAGTTTCAAAGATCGAAGGAACAAAAGCCCTTGGGGCAGAAGTTGTACTTCATGGTTTTGATTCAATTCAGCGCTATAAAAAACTGTATGAGATCCAGGCAGAAAAGGGATATACCCTTGTTCATTCCTATAATGACCCCGACCTTATTGCAGGCCAGGGAACTTCAGGTCTTGAGATCATTCAGGATAAGCCCGATATCGATACTGTTATAGTTCCTCTCGGCGGCGGCGGACTTCTGGCAGGAGTTGCTCTGGCACTAAAGGCGACCAATCCCCATGTCCGGGTCATAGGAGTGGAGCCGGAAGGCATACCCCGTTACAGTGAAAGCAGGAAAGCTGGTCATGCCGTAGAAGTGCCCATGGGGCCGACCCTTGCAGATGGTCTCATGATAACGAAGACCGGGGAGCATAATTATCCCCTTATCGATCAGTATGTTGATGAAATTGTTACTGCCAATGATGAATTTATAACCAAAGCTCTTAAAGAGATCATCTTTAAGGGAAAGGTTCTGGTCGAACCTTCTGCTGCTATCGGTCTTGCCGCAGCTCTGGAAGGTCAGATAAGCTTCAAGCCCGGGGAAAAGGTCTGTCTATTCCTTTCGGGAGGTAATATTGACCCTGACAAGCTGGTGACATTTATCAGTTAAACTTTGGGAAAGAGGACACGAAACGGATAAGACCATTGTTTCACATAAGGAAATAAGCCCTTCGTAAGGGAGAGTGTCTTAAATGAAATTAACGATACTTGTGGATAATCTATGCGGTAGACAGGACCTCAAAGCGGAGCATGGATTAAGCTTCTGGCTCGAAACGGGAAAAGAGAACATATTGATAGATACAGGTCAGGGGGAATCTATCCTTCATAATGCTCCAAGACTGGGTATCGATCTTAAAAAGACGGATCAGATTGTATTGAGTCATGGGCATTATGACCATACCAGTATGTTAGGCCAGATACTTATTGAAGCCGGCAATATCCCGGTATGGGCTCATCCCGGGATAGAGTGTTCCCATACAAGGTTTAAGAATGACAAGCGTTATTTTATAGGCTGTCATATGAATAAAGGATCTCTTGATTTCCGCCCTGTCAAGGGCAGGACTCTCATTACCGACAAAGTCTGGGCAGTAGAGATTCCAATGGATAAACGGGATCCTGAGTTTTTCTCCACTCCAAAGCACCTGCAGCTGCCCTCAGGAGAAGGCTGGAAAACGGACAGTTTTGAGGATGACATCTCTATTGTTGTGGAAGGAGAATTGGGTTTAAGCGTGATACTTGGTTGTGCCCATGCAGGTATAGTGAATATTATGGAAGAGATTTCCTCACACTTTCAGACCAGGGAATTCTATTCTGTAATTGGTGGTATGCATATTGGGGAAAAGTCTAAAGAGTATGCCTCCAGGATCGTTGATGTTCTGGTTGAGAGGTTCTCTGTTAAACAGTGGATACCATGTCATTGTACCGGTTTCCTTGCTGCGGCTGAACTTTACAGAAGAGAGCAGAATGTTTCTCTGGGAAAGACCGGCATGGATCTATTAATTTAACGAACGGTAGATTCTACTTGATTGTAATACCCCCCCCCTCAAAAACGGCGGAAAGTCTTCTGACTCCCGCCGTTTTATATATAATTACCTGAATGAATATGTAAGAGAAAAGTTCGCAATACCGTGTATCATAAAGAGTTATGTAAATGGGAGGAAAAAGCGATGAAAGATACTTCAATGACAGGGTCACCTGAAAAGGTGCTGGGTATTCTTGGAGGACTTGGCCCTGCAGCTACAGCAGAATTTCTCAGGTTGCTGGCAGTTCTGGCTCCAGCTGGAAGGGATCAGGAACACCCGAAGATCATTCTCTACTCTAATCCTGCAATACCCGATAGAAGCAGTGCCATCCTGGGAAAGGGGCCTTCACCCCTTCCTGCTCTGAAGGAAGGCTTGTTGCGGGTTTGTGACTGGGGTGCTGATATCCTTGCTGTGCCATGTAATACAGCACATTATTTTATAAATACCTTCAGGGATGAGCTTCCCTGCCCCCTTGTCCATATAGTAGAATCAACCATTGACCTTGCAAGGGAAAAGAGCCCCCAGGGAGCATGGTTCCTGGCTACCGAAGGAACAACCAAAAGTGGAATTTTCGGTGATTATGCCGATTCGGTATCCTGTAAGCTATACTATCCTTCCAGGGAATGCCAGAGAGATGTCCAGGTAAGTATAGAACTGGTTAAGGCAAATCGGCTCCATGAAGGAGGTCTTAAGCTTGAAAGTGCTATTCAAAAGCTATGGGCTGAAAAAAAGGTTCCGGTTATAGCAGCGTGTACGGAGATCCCTCTTGCTTATGGAGCATCGTCATTACCGGAGGAAATGTGTATTTCGAGCCTTTGGGCTCTTGCAAAGTCTTGTCTGGAAAGGCTGTATTCAGATAATTGAGATCATTTAACTTCACTATTTTAGAGAGAGGAGAGATGAGGTAATGACAGATCAGGTCAAAAAAGTCAAAAGAGTAAAGCAACGTGATAAGGATTTTCTGAATAGTAAAGAGAAAACCTCTTCCACCAGGAAAGTCGGGATCACCGAGACTGTTCTTAGAGATGCTCATCAATCTCTGATGGCGACCCGCCTTAGGATCGAGGATATGCTTCCAGTTCTGGAAAGTATGGATGAGGTGGGTTATCATTCCCTTGAGGTGTGGGGAGGGGCGACCTTCGATTCCTGCATGCGATTTCTTGATGAAGATCCCTGGGAAAGGCTCAGGACCCTCAGAAAATACTTTAAGAATACCCGCCTCCAGATGCTTCTGAGAGGGCAGAACCTTGTGGGTTACAGGCACTATGCAGATGATACAGTCAGGGAATTTGTAAAAAGGGCGGTAGGTAATGGAATAGACATAATGCGTCTCTTTGATGCGCTGAATGATCTGAGAAACCTTGAGATCGCAGCGGACCAGGTCAAAAAGGAAGGGGCCCATCTCCAGATGTCCATATCCTATACCCTTTCCCCGGTACATACCGTTAAGACCTTTGCAGACCTTGCCGTTGAGATGAAGGGCATGGGAGCCGATTCCATATGCATCAAGGACATGGCTGGTCTGCTCTCGGCTGCCGTCTCTTATGAACTTGTAACGAACATCAGGGAAGCCACGGGTCTTCCAGTCCAGATCCACTGCCATTACACTAGCGGCATGGCTTCCATGGCCTATATTTCCGGAATCATGGCTGGAGCCGATGTTGTGGACTGTGCCATATCATCCATGTCCATGCGGACCAGTCAGCCAGCTACTGAATCTGTTGCAGCAGCCCTTGAGGGTGGCCCCTACGATACGGGACTGACCCTTGACAGTCTTCTTCCAGTCGCTGAGCATTTTAAATCAATTCGCGGGAAGTATGATGATATTTTCGTCAAAATGGAAGGTGCCGATACCAACGTTCTTGTCTATCAGATCCCCGGAGGAATGTATTCCAATCTGGAAAATCAGCTTAGGGAACAGAATGCCCTTCACAGGATAAAGGAAGTCCTTGAGGAGGTGCCAAGGGTAAGAAAAGAGATGGGTTATCCTCCCCTTGTAACGCCTACGAGTCAGATAGTAGGAACCCAGGCAACTTTGAATGTTCTTGTTGGGGAAAGATGGAAGATAGTACCAAAGGAAGTGAAAAATTACATTCTTGGATACTACGGTAAACCTCCCGCAGATGTAGACCCTGAAATACAGAAAAAGGTTATTGGTGATGAAGAACCCATAACCTGCCGTCCCGGAGAAAAGATCGAACCGGAACTGAAGTCAGCTAAGAAGAAACTTGGTATATGGATGATAAAGCCAGAGGATGTATTGAGTTACGTTCTATTTCCCCAGGTGGCGGAAGAATTTCTCATGAGGAAATATGCCAGAAGATACAAGAGAGATATCGGTTTTGGGAAAGCGGAGGAAGATGTAGCCTATCCTGTCTAGGACAATACAAGATTTTTGCAGAAATGGTGACCCTTTCTATCTGATATAAATTCAGCTTGAAGGGGTGCCATTTCTTTTTTTATCGGTATTAAGCTTAAAGACAAAATATTTTTCCTAGCTTAATTCAGAAAGAGCCCTTTCATATTCACCGTAGATCTCGTCACTAAAACAGACAAAATATACTTTTTTCAGTGTTTTGTCTTTTTCGAGGAATGCCCTAACCTCGCCAACCGCTATTCCAACTGCCTGTTCCAGGGGGTAGCCGTAAATTCCGCAGCTTATGGCTGGAAAGGCTATGCTATTGCAGTCATGAGCCACGGCCAGTTCGAGGCTCCTGCGGTAGCATGACGCAAGGAGTTCTGATTCTCTCCTCTTTCCGCCTCTCCATACGGGACCGGGAGTGTGGATCACGTATTTTGACGGCAGGTTGTAGGCCATTGTTATCTTTGCATCTCCAGTAGGACATCCGCCAAGGGTGCGGCATTCTTCGAGCAATTGTGGTCCTGCAGCCCGATGAATTGCCCCGTCAACTCCGCCTCCGCCCAGAAGTGAAGTGTTTGCAGCGTTCACGATGGCATCCACTTTCAGTTTTGTTATGTCTCCCTTGATGACCTCCAATTTTTCATCCATTATCATAACCATCCCTTCAAAAGGATTCTCAAGTGAATAATACTGTAATTCTGTTAATAGTATAAAGGTATTTAGATGGTCGGTATCAGCTGAAATTATCAGCTTGACAATTTCTTGACTTAACATATAAATTATGAGATATTTTAAACAACTAAACAGAAGAGCTCTTTCCCATTTCTGATATAACATCATCTATATCTTACCTCGTATATGTTTTAAAATAACCACTTTCTCCTTTTTCATTAATTTAAAGATCTTCCAGATATTCCTTCGTTTTATTTTATGAGGCTCTGTTGGAGGATACCTTTATGAAGAAAACAGTATGTCTTTCTTTTGATGTTGAAGACTGGTTCCAGGTTGAAAACCTTCGATCTGAATTTCCTCTTTCCAGCTGGAATTCACAGAAACTCAGAGTTGAAACTCATACACGGGATCTTCTGGACCTACTGGATAAATATCAATTCAAGGCAACTTTTTTTGTGCTGGGATGGATCGCTGAAAGATTGCCGGACCTTGTTTCCGAGATCTATTCAAGGGGACACGAAATTGCTTCGCATGGTTATTCTCACCAGCTGAATTCAAAAATGAGTAAGGAAGAGATAGTTACGGATATAGTGAAAAGTAAAACCATACTTGAAAATATAATTGACAGGGATGTTATAGGGTACAGAGCACCATGTTTTTCGGTAAGTGAAGTTGTTATGGATGTTTTACATACAAATGGTTTCAAATATGATTCAAGTTTTATTAAGTTCAAAAGAAATTCCAGATACGGAAAACTGGAATCTGGTGATTGCAATAGTCCTTTTGTTCATAAAAGTGGCGTTGTTGAATGTCCTTTACCTGTCTTGTCCTTTGCAAAAAATACTATTCCCATATCCGGGGGAGGATATTTCAGGTTAATTCCTTTTTCTCTTTTTCACATTCTTGTTGAAAAATATCTTGCTGAAAACGGATTTTATCTGTTCTATTTTCATCCATGGGAAATAGATGTTCATCAGCCTTACATAAGAACAATTAAATGGGGTTTAAGGTTCAGACATTATTATGGTCTTGCCTGGGCACAAAAAAAACTGGAACACTTATTTTCCTCTTTTCCTGATCCAACTAAACCGATAGGTCTCTTCCTCAGGGAAGATCTTGATCTTTTGTGATCCAGTCCGGATATTGATGAGGTCAGTCATATGAAAGATTACAAAGATATTGTAGTGTTATTGATCGACGGTAAGGACAGGCAGACCCTGCCTTTTGCCAGGGCCTGTCATGACCTTGGCTGCCGTGTGGTAACCCTTAATTCTTCCAGGCTGGATAATGGAAACAATACAAGGTATGCCCATAGAAAGATCCTGGACAGGAAAATAAAAGGTGACTCTGAATATCTGATAGAGAAAACATGCTCTATCGTTAAACATATGAAGATCGATGTTGTTATAGGTACTTCAGATGAAACACTGGAACACCTTTCACACCACAAGAAAGAGATCGAAAAGTATGCAAAAGTGGCAGTAGTGGATGAAGGACTTTTTAATGTGGCCTATGACAAACTAAATACGATGAAGATATGTATGGATAAAGGAATTCCCTGTCCCCGGACGTTATTCGACATCACTGATACAGATCAGATCAATTTCAGTGAATTGACGTTTCCCATGGTGGTCAAGCCAAGAAAGAGTCATGGAGCCATCGGCTTTAAAAGGTTTGATACGGAAACAGTCCTGAAGGATTATTTAATGAGTATTAAGGAAGTCATATCTGATTATGTTATTCAGGAGTACATCCCACAGACGGAAATACAATACGAAGCCGCCATGTTCCTGGACAATAACAATTCTGTAAAAACTGCTTTATGCTTTTCCAAGAATCGCTGGTATCCGGTCAACGGAGGGTCAAGCACTTTAAATATCACCGTTGAAGAGCCTGAGATCATAGATAATTGCAGCAGACTGCTGAAGGAGATAGGTTGGCGAGGCTGTGCAGACATTGATCTGATATATGATCCGAGGGATGGTATTGCCAAAGTAATGGAAATCAATCCGAGAGCTTCCGCCAGTGTAAAGATATTGTTTATGGCAGGGATCAACATTGCCAGGCAGATCATTGAGTTGGCACTGGGAGAAGAAGTATCGGAATTTCTTGAATATGATCAGGGGATCAGATTAAGGTGTATCCACACAGACCTGCTATGGTTCATTCGATCACCAGACCGATTTCGATCAGAACCATCATGGTTCAGCATGAAAAACACCCACGATCAGGTTTTTGCCATAGATGATCCATTTCCTTTCCTGACTTTTTCAATTCAGAGTATCATGAAACACAAACAGGAAATGGACAAAAGGAAATGATGGAGGCATTTAAGATCAGCAGAACCAAGAATAATGGATTATTCCAGGGTGAGATTAATGGATAAATACGATGTCTGTCTTGTAACTCTGACTTTTTATCCTGACATAGCTGCAACATCAAAGTTAATGTATGACCTGGCCACAGACATGGCTGAAAAGGGGCTGAAAGTGGCTGTTTTTACACAGAATCGGTCTTACTATGACCCAGAAGAAAAATATCCATCCTCTGAGCATATAAGAGGATGTGATGTGTTCAGAGCCGAATTTCCCAAATTTGATAAAAACAAGGCATGGCAGAAATCTCTGCTCTATCTCGGTTTTGCCCTGGAAGCCAGGAAATTTCAGGAAAAGTTGAATGCCAGATCCGTTATGGTGGTTTTCCCGCCCTTATTCGTTGCTTTTCATGTTTTAAAGGTCTGTTTGAAGCGATCAAGACCCTTTGTGCTCATACTCCATGATCTCGACCCGGATCCTGCCATTCGTCGTCAGCAGATCTCAAGGTATAATCCCTTAGCTGTTATCTTAAAAGGGCAGAATAGATCCCTGTTCAGAAATGCCTCCAGGATCGTCGTTCTTGGGAGGGATGTGGAACAGTATCTGGTGAAAGAATACAAGGTTCTTCCTGAAAAGATCTCCTATATTCCCAATTGGGGTAGAGAACTGCCTGAATCACCCTTAAAAAGTCAAATTACGGTTAATTCAATGAACCACTCTTTCCTGGTTGTGTATGCCGGAAACTTTGGTGAAACTGCTGATCTTGAAACTCTTTTCAGATCAGCAGAAGAGATTGAAAAAAATGATGAAACCATACATTTTCTCCTGGTGGGCAATGGGAGGAAAAGAATTTTCTGGGAAAACTATGTGAAACGAAAGGGGCTTGGGAATATCACCTTTTCGGATTTTTTACCCGAAGACCAATATCAGGAGTTGCTGAGAAGAGCCTCCGCCTTTGTGGTCACTCTGAGAGATACTTCCAGGGGTTTATCTGTCCCGAGCAAACTCTATTACTATCTAAGTGCGGGAAAGCCCATTCTGGCTATTGTTCCCGAATTCTCTGAAACAGGTCTTGTCATAAATGAAGACGGGTCTGGAGTAGTCTGTCCCAATGGTGCAGTAGATATTTTTGTAGATCAGGTACTGCAGATGAAGAATGATCCTGTATATTACAAAACTCTATCTGAAAATGCGACTAACTCTTTCAGAAAGAAATATTCTCAGAAAAAATGTACCGGTAAATACTATGATCTACTTCAGGAAATAATTCAGAGAAAGGAAAATGTTACAAGTTAAGATCATGATTTGGACTGGGAGCGATTTTCATGAGAATATGTGTTATTTCAACAAGTCCTTTTGACCCCCGCATGAGGAAAAGACTGGTCTGGCTCTCTGATATTGCGAAAGAAATCTATGTCTGCTGTGGCGATGATTTCAAACTGGTGTCAGATGTGGAATTCCAGAACAATTATCCCTCTATAAAACTGAAGGATCTGGGTAAAAGAATTCAGGAATTCGATCTGATATACTTCAGCAGCCTGAAAGCCTTTCTGTCTTTCTCCTTTCCATGGAAAAGCCCTAAAAAACATACCCTTTATCTGCTGGAAATAGCAGATCTTCCACACTGTAAATTCAAACATATTCCTCTGCGATTGAAAACCTGGCTCCTGAGCCGTTATTTAGCGGATGATATAGATGGCATAGTTCTGACCAGTGCAGAATACCTGCAATTCATATCTACCAGAGCACCTACGGTGATCATTGAAAATTATCCTCAAGAAACAATTGCTTCGCAGCTGGCCTCATTAAAACCAAGGCCCTTTTCAGAAAAATATATTCTCTCCTATATAGGTTACATCAGAGACATTAAGGGCCTGGAAAAGATAATAGACTGGAAAAGTGACTCAAGATACGATGTGGAGATCCACATCTGGGGAGGCCCTCAGGAAAATTTACCGACCAATGCCTACATGGATGGGGTCATTTATCATGGATCGTATAATTACGAAAAAGACATTGCCAGGATCTATGATCATGCTGATTTTGTTATTGCCACATACGGTAAAGCTAAAATGCAACAGGTGGCGATGCCTAACAGATTTTATGAGGCCCTGTTAGCCGGTAAACCTCTAATAGTGGATTCAGGCAGTGTTATGCATGCACTTGCTGAGACTCTGGATCATGGTTTTAAAGTTGATCCTGTTGGGGGAAACTTCTTTTACGAAATGGAAGAAGGCCTGGGAAGTTGTATTTCAAACTGGAATGCTGATATTCTTCATGTCAAAAGGAATTATTTTCTTGAAATGGCAAGGATTCAGAAATGGAAATTCCTTGATTTTGTCAAAAATCTGGTACCTTGACTTCATCGATGAAGGTGCTGCACGGGATTTTCCCTTATAATCATCAATCGGGAGCAGCTTAAAGCTGCCCCCGATTCTTTTTAAACTCGTCCCAATATCATCTTGGGCTTTCTTTAGAATTTAAAGAACAAGATCATGGGTATTAGAAGAATTAGGGATCCCAGCGATGAGAAACCGTTGTTACAGCCACCACCGCCTCCTCCGCCTTCTCCGGAATTTATAGGTGCGCTATTGTTCAGAGCTGCGGCAGAAAGGAATGGACTTTCATATCCGCATTCCTCAAGGGGCCAGAAATAAATAATCGTTTCCCCTTCTTTGGATACATTCTTGTTCCCATGCATGAGGGCCAAATGCAGGGCATTGAGAAAGTCCCTGTATTTACCGCATGAGCCTTCATCCCATCCTGAAGGTTCTCCTTTCAGGGCTTCTGCTGAGAGCGTTATGAGATCCTCGATCTTAATGATCAGACTGAATCTGACGCCTGGCTCCAGAAACAGTTCACCATCTATAAGGCTGTAGTCCAGTGATCCGAAATAGTTTATTATGCAGTCTTTGTAACCTTCAAGATCAGGAACATAGATAAGACTGGCTGATTCCACAAAATTGTGTTTCTTATCGTCCTGAGCAAGCAGGTTCAGTTTCATGGCGACCAGGTGGCAGGAAAGCTTATATTCCATAGCTTTTGCATTACTTTCCCTCATCCAGGGGATCAGGTTATGAGTATCGCCCTCTATGGGTTCGGATCTTTTCTTTCCTCCAAAGGCATTGGGATGGAAATCCATCAGAGTATCTGTGTCCCTGTCGAAATACTTGAGATTCAGTTTGTCCAGTTCTGCAAGGATCTGGGGTCCTGACATGGATCCAAAGTCCACCTTGTCCCAGTTCTTGGGGTAATTCGACCAGAATCCAGGTGTATGGCCGGGATCATCCACACATATATTCCCAAAACAGACCCAACGTAGTGATGGAGAGAAGGTGTTGGCATAAATTTCAATTTCAAGAGGATTCGGAGTGGTTGCCATCCATTTATCCATCATTTCCGGATAAATATAAGGTGGATACAGGGGTTCTTCAATGGAATATTTTCCAGGGCAAAGGATATACCATTTATCATTTGTAAGAACGTCAGGGGCATCTGGATCTATAAGGTTGTCGAAGTTGAAATGAGTGATATCCTCTGGACATTTCAGGAGAAATGTCCAGGGCATCATGTTGAGCCAGGGTTCTTCAGGCAAATCATGCCATGAGTTAAAGTTTGAGTCATAAAACTTTGTTACGAAAAGTTCTGGCAAATAGATATTCGAATATTCAAGGATGAGCATCTGATTTGAGCATTCTCCGCTAGAAAGGCCTCCTGGGCAGAGGATCAATGGGGAAATACGTCCTTTGGAATCCAAGTCCGTATCGGCACAAAGATCGTAACCCAGGTAAGATCCTGGAAGAAGATCATCACTGATGTTGTCTGTAGAAATTACAGTATCATAAACTGCTTCGTAAGCACCCTGGACAAGTCCGAAAGCTTCAGAATCACCGCGAATATAATTCCTTACTTCAGGATTGTCATTATTAGTGAAATACCATATGGCATTCTGGATATCTTCGCGGCTGCCTGATCCTTTATGATTGAGCAGCCATGTTATAAGTTCCCATGTCCCAACTTCAGGGTCTGTAGGAACAGGGGTAGAATCTGGCCATCCTGATGAGATATAAAAATCTGAAGAGATAATGGAACCTGAATAGATCTGTCCACATGTCAGGGTTTTGCTGTTGTTGATGTTCCAGGTCTCGTAACATCTGGAGCCTTCATCGAGAGAATTTCCTGAAGGGTTATCATGAATTACCGTTCTCAGGTAGCTTGTTGAATGAAGAAATACAGATATGTCAACAGTTTCTGGAAGAGTTAATGGACTGTCACATGGGGAAAGAAATGAATATGAAGTACTTACGCCACCCAGAAGTAACAAAACAGACAAAAACAGTAACAGACATACCTTTTGCATCATTTTCAATATTTTCACAACCTTTCCATGATAATTTTTCCTGGAAAAACAGTGAAGAAAGAGAGGAATACACAACTTAGAGTTTTCTTTCTGGAACGAAGGGTTCTTGTATTGTAATCAGGAGTTGGATATCAGGAGGTGAAACTGTAATAAGAAGAAATTGTAGTTTAACAGGTAAAAATGTTCGATTCCACGTGTTTGATAGTTACAATACTAACGCTTTAATTATATGGATAAAGATTATTTATTGCAAGTCCAGGATATATTAAAAAAGTTGAAAAGTCCGGATATCCTCCCTCTAAAGATTTCATAAGTGTTACGTTTCTGATTCTGGAATAGAGAAATGGTTCTGTAATTTGTTCTTATCAATAATATGTGTATGATTAAAATATTTTTAACATTCTATGAAGTTTATTAATAAAAAAAGGGTGGGAATTCCCACCCTCTGAATAAATCGGACCATGAAGATTAAAAATCCTATTACCTCTTTCCAAGGAGGATTATGAGGAAAGGTAGAATAAATATTGCTGAAGCTGGTGAAGAAGCTGTTAAACATCCACCTCCGCCTCCTCCGGCTGATGGTGGTGCAGGTGTAGCTTCCGCAACCACTTCCATCATTGTTGCGTTGCTTAACTTTCCGTCTGGAATACCTGGATCTTCGTAAGGGCCGCCATCGGTTATCGAGATCGATGGAGAAGTGCTTCCTGGCGAGATGGTGTCTGATCCCGTTACAGAGAGGATATCAAACTTTCCTGTTTCATAATTGAATGCCAGCAGGAAGATGTATTTCCCTTTTCCAGCAGTCGGGGGAATAAGTGAACTTCCCATAACCACGCTTGACTGTTCAGTCTCCATATCTCCTGAAAGAATGCGGTAATCTATCATTGACAGGGCAAGATATTCGTCTTCAGAAAGGGATAATCCGAATAAGGCAGGATCAACTTCTGCCAGATCTTCCTCTGCATTATCCAAGGCAAGATCCGCTGAGCTTGTGCTTGTCAGGTCGTTATTCTTGATATTGTTCAATCCGGATATTTCCAGGGGCAAATGACCTGTAAATCCTTTAAGGCAGACATTCAATGAGGCATCGACAGTTGTGGTGTCTGTCCAGTTCTGTCCATCCAGGCTTATGTAACTCTGACCCGGAAGGGCGGATGCTTTGTCACTATAACCTGAAATATTAAATTCTATGGCTATGGGATATGCGTATCCTGGTGTTGTGAGTTTTACAGCAATAGCCAGTTCTTTCCCCTTTTCAAAAAGAACGGGCTTGTCCAGGAGAACTGTATGATATCCTGGTTCATTCAAAGTACCGGCCTGAGGTCCGCAGATCAGTTCGCCCCCTATGTGGTCATAGATGTAGATCTCGTAAGTGTTGTTCACTCCGCCGGCGTAGAAACTTGCAGCCTTGAGAAATTCCGTCTGCTGTGAAGTGAATACATTTGCGAACCAGGCTGTTTCATTTCCCTGAGCAACCGGTGAATAACTGATGATCCATCCCAGGGGGTCATACTGGTAAATATTGCGGTAATTGTCGGGATCCTCTCCTATATAGGCAGCCCCTGTGTCCAGGACAGCGTCATAATAAGAGAGGTAGTAATAACCCTCATCTCCCCAGTTGGTCCCCCAGCTGTTCCTTACGATCCAGGCCCCATCTCCCGGAGGCTGGGTAGCAAAGTCGGCTGATGCAAAATTATCATCCCATCCCACGATACTTACCTCATGATTGGCCCAGCCCACTGTCAGATCATCTGGATTGTCTTCCGGAATATAGGCGGCGTATGTGAAAGGGTTGTAGTAATCAGAAGTGTTCCATCCCCCTCCCATTGCATCATTGGCCCATACTCCGACCGAAACGGCACCATAATTTGTGAGGGCATACTTGATATTGTTTATGTTTGCCTTTGGATATCGGGTCTCCTGATCCATGGGCAGATAGAGTACATGTTGAAGATGAATTGCGTCATTCTCAAAGCCTGTGGGGATACAGTCCAGGTCATCATAGGGTGCATCTTCTTCCAGAACAGCACCAGTCCATCTCGAAAGAAGGGCCGTAGCCCTGTAGTCGTCCCCTCCAAAATCAGCAGTCCATGGAAAGTCTGCAGAAGTGCAGTTGCCGAAACCTGGAAGATCCAGCTCATCTATGTAGGCAAAGTACATCATGTAGCGTTCCGAAAGATCGAGCTCTTTCCCTCTCAGTTTGAGGGATGTAGATTCCAGGGAGGCAAGGGCACCGAAGGTCCAGCATGAACCGTAAGGGTTCTGGTTCCTTACAGGAGTAACAAATCCCAGTTCCCTAAGGTCGTAACTTGCCGGATATTCCTGAACCTGTGCCGAAAGGGATATCCCCTTGAGATGTGAAAGGTCTACGGGAGAGGGAGTCCTTCCAAAGAAGGGAGATCCAGTACCTGATGGTTTGAATTTCTGTTCCTCCTGGTATTGGATAAAAGCCGGGTTAAGGGGGGCAAAGCTTCCTGCCACTGCTGATGTGGATAACAACATGAGTAAGGAAGAACATAAAATAAGAAAAAGAATGTTCTTTCTGAGATAAAGGTTCATATAAGGTATAAGCTCCCTTCGACGTAAGATGGATATGGATCTGGAATTTAAGTTGTATTTGAAAGCATAGAAGAATAACTTCCATGAGTCAACAAAAAATGGGGTCAGACCTTGATTTTAACCGTATGTATGCAATATATGTTGCGATATCATTTTTCCCACTTAAAACTGCATTGACAAATAAAAAAAAGAGGGCGGAAGTTGCCCGCCCTCATATAACACGAATATATTGTATTAGAAGCTAGTTACTTTTTTTCATTAGCCCTACTAGAGGAAGTAAAAGCAGTAAAAGGGATGGAGTGAAGAAGGCCACCCCGCAGTTTCCTCCGCTGGAGGAGAGTCCAGTCCCTTCCACCGTGCCGTAATCCACACCAGTTCCTGTAAAGTAGACGATGTGTGGAACATTTCCGCTATCCAGTGCCAGGGAAGAATAGATGCCAAATTCGGACATAGTTCCAGTTTCAAGCACAGCCGTATGCCATGAAGAACCGTCATGATAGGCATATTTGAGTTCAGTTTCTCCTGTCTCTCCAATGTCTCCCTTTCGTAAATCTCCTGAAACCCATCTGTAAGTTATGTGAGGATTGTTGTCCGAGTCTAAAGCTATGGAGATCTTACCTCCTCTGAAATAGCCAATGGTGTCTACCGATTCCATTACCCATTCATCATCGATCAGAGTAGCGTAGGCAAGTTCATAATTTCCTGAGTCGGATGGTTTCAAAGACTTATCTTCAAGGTAGTCAATCGATTTTGTCAAAGCGATATGGGGTATACCCGTTTCATCTATGGCTAAATCGATTGCTTCAACCCGTATGTCCGATACGATGGTCTGTATATCCCAGCTGCCACTTAAATCAACGGCGTATTTTAATTGATATTCGCTATCGTAATAATCATAGTTGAGATAGCATATATGCGGGTTATTGTCAGAGTCGAGGGCGATGGTATTCTGCCTGAATTCTCCATTAGCATTATCTACAGATGTGATATTCCAGGAATCTTCGTTTTTTACACCGTAACAGAGAATATCAGAATATGATGCGGAAGATCCGAGTTCTGCTGGATCCATAATGGTTCTGCCAACAAAAGAGATATGGGGAGTTCCATTTCCCTCTACGGCCAGGGAAGTATAACTGTCACCGAAAGCCACTGTTTCAAATTCCCAGCTACCGTTTGAAAGAACACCGTATCTCAGCTCGGAATTTGAGCCAGTTTCAGGGGAATAATAAGAGTCCCCAAAAAGTACATGAGGAACATCATTGTCATCCATGGCCAGGGAAGCTCCATAGCTATAGCTGTCACCCATGGCAATAACCTCTTTTTGCCACTCGGTGCCATCATGATAAGCATAGAAGACAGGACTGTCATCGTCGTCATCATCGTCACCGTAGTAGTAGGTTCGGGAAGTATAGACCATATGTGGATTTTCAGCCGAATCAAGTACCATATCGGGATAGTAACCACGAGGTCCTCCTGCCATCGGTACGGTCTGGACATTCCATTCCTGTCCGTCGAAGGAGGCATATTTAAGATCCTCGTTACTGCTGTCGTAGTAACTTATTGAGGGATTTCCTGAAAGATCGAGGGCAAGGGATGTATCCTGTCCAACATAACCTTCCGAATCTATAGTCGTTAAAGTCCACTCATTCCCGTCGTAGAAAGCATATTTAAGGTCATCGTATGAAGAGTCGAAGTAGCTGATATGTACATAACCATCTGAATCGACCTTTATGGAAGAAGATTCGCCTGTATAACCGTCAGAATCAACGGTTGATGTGACCCACTGATCTCCGGAAAGGAAAGCAAATTTAAGGTCATCGTATGAAGAGTCAAAGTAGCTGATATGGGGTGTTCCATTTCCATCAAGGGTAATGGAGGAATCGAAGCCTGTATGGTCTCCGGAATCCACCTCTTGTGGTTCAACCCAGTCTGTTCCGTCATAATATACGTAATATAGATTGCTATTTTCCCAACATCCATACTTGTAGCTGAAATGGGGGTTGTCGTTGCCATCAAGGACCATGGAACTGTGGGCACAGTTTATCTCTCCAGATATCACTGTCTCGATTATCCAATGCCCATTGAGTTTTTGAGCATATTTCAGGTCATTTGTTTCGTCATCTGTGTGATATCCGATGTGGGGGTTACCCTGGGAATCGATGGCTATGGATGAGTGTTTCCCAACATCTCCCTCACTGTCAACGGTTTCTGTATGCCAGTCAGTACCGTCAAACCAGGCATATTTAAGGTCTCTGTAGTCACACCCGAGGAAGTAACTGATATGAGGATTCCCGCTTTGGTCAAGGGCAATAGATGTGGCGTTTGCGAATCTGTCTCCGTAATTAGAAGTATCAATAGTCTGGACTATCCAGTCGGTTCCGTCGAACCAGGCATACTTGAGTGAATATTGATTATCTCCCAGGAAGGAAATGTGGGGATTACCCTCACTATCGAATACCAGGGAAGTCTTTTCACCCTGCATACTTCCCTCATCCACCGTTTCTGTTACGAACTCAAGGGCACAAGCGGGTAATACAAAGAACATCAACAATAATAAAGCTAAACATATTCTGCGCATGGATCATCTCTCCTTTGTCAGATGTGTTTTTCAGGTTTGAACATTTCTCTCAAAAGATTATTAAGATTTGCTAAGGATGAATCTCTCTAAAAGACATGCTTTCCACTCAATTCTCTCTTGAATTAAAAGACAAAAATTCCTCCTTTCATGATCAAATAATAAAAAACCCCGGGTTCTCTGCCCGGGGTTAAGTTATCGAAGGGCAAATAAAGAGTGTCGGCAGCTTGGCGGTCATGGCCTCTAAGGCTCTAGACCCGTAGCTTTGGTTCAAATAAAGTTGAATAATTTTCAGATAAAAATAATAACAAATATCACTATACAGTATCTTTTCTCTTTTTATCGGGACTTGTGTATCAAAATAAAGGGACTCAGGTCCCAAAAGAATGGGGTCAGACCTTGATTTTAACCGTATGTATGCTATTATACTCAATTATGGCCAGACCACTTCGAATAGAGTTTCCCGGAGCTCTCTATCATGTCATATCCCGGGGCGACAACAAACAGCAGATATTTCTGAATGACAACGATCGGAATCGTTTTCTTCAGATATATAGTGATATCAATGACAGGCTGAAATGGATCACATATGCATGGTGTTTTATGGATAACCACTACCATTTTGTTATTGAAACACCTCAAGCAACCCTTTCTGAGGGAATGAGACTCCTCAACGGAATATATACACAGTCTTTCAACCACACCCATGGCCGAACGGGACATCTTTTCCAGGGGCGGTACAAATCCATTCTTGTAGATAAAGAAAATTACCTCCTTGAACTGGCCAGGTACGTTGTCCTGAATCCGGTGAGGGCTGAACTGGTTGAGAAACCAGAAGACTGGTTCTGGAGCAGTTACAGATCGACAGCAGGGCTGGGTCCATCTCCGGAATGGCTGAACACTGAGTGGATCCTCAGTGTTGTTGCTGACTGCAGGTCGGGTTTGAAAAAGAAACAGGACCTTTACGCGGCTTATGTCCTGGATGGGATAACAGGAGGAACGGACCTGATGAAAAGTATCCAGCAGCAGATCTACCTTGGAGATGAGGACTTTGTATCTGCCATGCAGAACAAAATCCAGTTAGAGGGAGATCTTTCGAATATTGCCCGTGAGCAGAAACGTAAACCGCTGAAGGAACTGGAAGATTTTGAGGCTAAATATTCGAATAGAAAAGAGGCCATGGCAGAGGCATATTTTTCCGGTAATTACAGCCAGGCAGAGATCGCAAGGCATTTCAGAGTACACTACAGTACTGTAAGCAAAGCAGTAAGAAAATTCAGGAATTAGTATCTTCTGTTACAATAATTGCCTGATACATTTTAAGGGCAGGTGGAAATACAGTGGCTGAATTCAAATTTGAGATAACCCAAAGTTTCGGTGTAATCTCCGAGTCTTCCAAAGGATGGACCAAGGAGCTTAATCTTGTAAGCTGGAATGATAGAGAACCGAAGTACGATATCAGAGAATGGTCACCTGATCACCAGAAGATGGGTAAGGGTGTTACCCTGTCTGATATTGAGATGGAAAAACTTAAACAACTCCTTGAGGATGTCTAGTTAAGATAAAACATCGGAGAGACCAGTTGGTATTTTCTCTCCGAATCTTTGCTATTTTCTGAAAGAGTTGATAAAAAGAGATTTCTGGAGGTATACCTTGGCAGATAAAGGATCAGGAAAAGAAATCACACCTCTGTTCCGGCTTGAACGTTATTTCTATACCCGTACCTTATGTACAGCTTCCCCGGGTTATAAAAAGGGGGAGAAACAGGAAGGACAGATCGAGGTAAGAGCCACCCTGATGAACCATCAGGAAGATCCATCCAGATGGAAAGTCAGTTTACTGATAGGCTTATCTAATAAGGTTGACAGATCGAAAATACCCTATGATTTTTCCCTGAGTCTTGAAGGTTTCTTTGTTTGTCCCGGAATGAAAGAAGCATCGGATGAAAACAGAAAAAGATTTGCACCCTTAATCTACGTTCAGGGATCATCCCTCCTTTATTCAATGGCCACCGAATACCTGCGAAATATCACCGCTGCCGGGCCCTATGGACCCTATCTTCTGCCCAGTTACAGCTTTATCCCCTCTGACCTTAAGGCAGACAGTAAAAGGCCGAAAGGTATCTATTTAAAGAGAAGCCCTGATGATAAGGGACTTGTGAACTGACGGGCAAGAAAAAATACTCCTTTCAGAATGAAAATGTTTGCGATCATTACAAACTGTCCATTAAAAAATAATAGTATACATACGGTTAAAATCAAGGTCTGACCCCATTTGTTATTCAGGAGTGAGCGAGAGCAATGACATCGAAAATAGTGAAGCTTAATATAGATCTTAACGCTAAAATGACGGGTTTTGAGAGTGCGACTGTCCCCACGGCTGCCCATCACAGGATATTGAAATACTATGCTTCGCCTCTGCTTTTGGGCCCGGAGCCTTCTGAAGATCTGCTGGCAATGGTCATGCACATGTACTCCGTCGAGGAGGCAGAGCTTGTACAGTACCTTCCGCCCCTTCGCCCCCGGACGGCTGCAAAGGTAGCTGCCCGTTCCGGTCGTCCTCTTCGGGAAGTTGAGCGGATCCTGGATTCCCTTTCCTTCAATAAACGTGTTGTTCTAGCCTGGGGGGAGCCCCGGAAATACACCCTAATGCCCATTGTGCCCGGAACCTTTGAAATGGCTCTCATGACTCCAGATATATCAACCCGTAATAGCTGGCATCAGGGTTTTGCAAACCTTTTTGAGAGTATATGGGATGATGGCTACATAGCTGATTATACGGGCAAAGTGCAGCCCATCGTTCGTTATCTGCCTGTAGGAGGAGTAGTAAAGACCCTCTACATGGCCCTGCCTTCGGATCGTCTGGAGGAGGCTATTGAACCCTACGATGATTTTGCGGTGGGCATGTGCCAGTGTCGTATGACAACTCAGCTTGAAGGGAAAGGTTGTGGTAAGCCCCTGGAAAACTGTGTCACTATGGGACCTACTGCGGTAAGGTTCATCGATAGGGGGCTCATGCGCCGAAGCGATAAAGAGGAGATAATTGCCATCAAGCGTTACGCTGAAGAACAGGGATGCGTTAGCTGGATGATGAACGACATTACGGGTAAACCCAATGGAAACTCCAGCTGTTCGTGCTGCGGATGCTGCTGTCATGCAATGAAAACCATAAATCAGTTCAATGCTCCCAGCCTCATAAGCAGACCCCGATATATACCCGAAATCGAGGAGAACAGCTGCATAAAATGTGGTAAATGTTTGAAAGCCTGTCCTATGGGGGCGTTATCTTTAGTTGACGGAAAGATCAACTTCGACAGGATGCGCTGTATAGGCTGCGGACTCTGCGTAATGGCCTGTCCTGTAAATGCAATATCCCTTCAGATGACCGAAGATGCTGCAGCTTTCAAGCCGGGGTGGTTCAGCAACTACCTGGACCTGGCTCCTGGATATCTTTATAACGCTTTCAAGGTCTGGATGAAAAGAACCCTCACTTCTGGAAGTAATATGAGCTGAAAATATCTGAAAATGAAAGTATTTGTGCAAATACCGGCAATAAATACTCTCCAAGGGTATTGAGGGCAATTTCTAGTCATTGCGTTATTAAAAATGTTTGTTATACTTAACATTAAGTTATATAGACAAAATAATTGCATTGAATAATAAACACTTATGAAGCGCCAAGATTTGAGCAACCTCCCCTTTTTAAGGGCCGGAGAAATCCGGCCCTTTTTTTGTTCTTCTTATAAGATGTCTTATTGAAATATTATCTTGTGAATCTTTATCAAGCCGCCTATATGCTTGTATAATTAGATAGTTAGAAGAGTGCTTGTATAAAGGAGGAATGAGAGAAATGTATCAGAGACTTTTTCCTGTTGTTTACATACCTGTCATTGTATTTATATTGCTCCTTGCCGCAGTATCCGGAGGTGAATCATCCATGATAAAGGAGAAGTACCATGAATACAGCCACAAAGGAACGGTTCTGGAAGGTTTTGTCGCCTGGGATGAGGAAATGGAAGGCAAAAGACCGGGAATAATCGTTGTTCATGAGTGGAACGGGATCAATCCCCAGATCCTCGAAAGATGTCGCATGCTTGCGGAACTTGGTTATTTTGCCTTTGCTGCTGATATTTATGGCAAAGGTGTTCGTCCTTCTAACAGGGAAGAATCGGCCAGACAGGCGGGCATTTACCGAAAGGATCGTGTCCTTATGAGAGAAAGGGCAAATGCTGCTCTAACCGAGATTAAAAAACTTCCTCAGGTTTACCCTGACAGGATAGCAACAATCGGATATTGTTTTGGTGGAGGAGTTGCCCTGGAACAGGCCAGAAGTGGATCTGACATTCTTGGTGCGGTAAGTTTTCACGGCAACCTTGATACGCCAGACCCAAAAGATGCCGGGAATATAAAGGCAAAGATTCTGGTTCTACATGGTGCGGCAGATCCCAATGTACCCATGGAACAGGTAATGGATTTCCGTAAGGAGATGGAGGATGCTGAAGTAGACTGGCAACTGATAATGTATGGCAATGCAGTTCACAGTTTTACAAACCCTGGAGCCGGGGATGACCCTTCGAGGGGTTCTGCCTACAATGCTGATGCGGATAGACGGTCATGGGAGGCCATGAACCTGTTTTTTGAGGAAATATTCTAATTAAGGAGTCTGAATTAACAAGGGGAGCCCAAGGGAAGGGTTCCCCTTGTCTTTTCCTCAATATCTTTAACGGTTTATTCTCAGCACAGCTTCTTCTTGCCCTGGAGGCGTTATTCATTTTTTTCTATAAAGGATAAATACGTTTATACTGTTAGAGAAGAAGTTCGATCTGTTACATCAAAGAGGAGGAGATCGTAATGAAAGATCACATCAGATCCTTAAGCAGAACGGATCCTGAATTTCTTACACAACACATCACGCCAAGGATCCTTTTCCTTTTATGTATGGAGCACCCCCTCTCAAATGAAAAAATACAGCAGAGGCTTTGTGAAACCTGTCTTTGCGGGAAGGAAGATTACTCCGCAGGCCAGGAAAATAATAATTGTCTCAAGGACATTCTGGAAAATCTTTCCTGCCAGGGTATCCTCTTTCGAAATCCCGATGATTCCTTTGAACTCAACAAGGACGTTGAGGTAAGGTTACGCTCTGAAATATCCGGTGTTCTGGCAAAGGGTGGAAAGGATAATCCGGCAGCGCTGCTCCTGAGAAGGGAGGCGTCAAATTTCCTTGCCAGGGCCCGTCAGATAAGGGAAGATTTCCAGAAAAAGGTATACGAAGCCCTCAGGCCCGAATTTCATGATCTCAGATCTCAGAGGGCAAGGGAGATAATTCAGCAGCAATGGGATGATGTTGATCACAAAAGAGTTTATTCTTCTCTTCACAGCATTTTTGACATGCTCCCCATGGGTCTTATAGATTTTGGCATAAGAAAGGAAGCGATAGCCTTTGAGGAGCGCTTCTTCAACCAGACCGATGATGAAATGTGTAATTATATTATTGAACAGATAGAGGATGCTTTTATCCAGAAACGGCGTGCACTTGAACAGATATGCCGGGGAGAGATGGATAAGACCCTTCCTGAGATCGTAAGGGATTTCCGATCCTTTCTGGAAGAGGGTCCGGCTGAGAAGGTCTGAGAAAGATCATCATTTTTCTGTCCTTTTTTATTTATATGTGGGAGAATAACTGTCTGTTAAATATGAAACAATAGAGCAGGTTTTTCTTTGTGAAATCCAACAGACAGAGGAGTATGAGAGTATTGAATTCAAAATATAGAAGATTCCTTCAGCCGGCAGTTCTTTCCCTGTCTCTCCTCACTGTAATGGCCGGGGCAGCAGTTTCTCCTGCCCTGGGAGTTATAGCCGCAGCTTTCCCTCAGGCAGAGAGACTTACCGTCCAGTTTGTGGCGACTCTCCCCGCCCTGGTAATGATCCCCTTTCTCTTTGTATCCAGCTGGCTTGTGGGGAAATTCCCCAAAAGAATCATTCTTCTTACAGGGCTTCTTGTTTATATAGCGGGAGGTCTTGGAGGCGTTGTAGCGCCGGGAATCTTGTCACTGCTTTTATCCAGGGTAATCCTTGGAATAGGAGTAGGCCTTGTAATGCCCCTTTCCACCGCTCTAATTTCTGATTTTTTTGAAGACAGGGAACGGGCAAGACTTATGGGTATGTCCAGTTCTTCCAACATGCTTGGAGGTTTCGTCTCTCTGGTTCTCTCGGGTTATCTGGCCAGTTTTCACTGGAGGTATTCTTTCCTTATATATCTCTTTGCCCTTCCAGTCCTGGTTATGGCGTGGTTATTTATTCCCGAACCTCCAGAACATCCTTCTCCTGATTCACATAGAACCAGGCTTCCCTTTTCCATATACTGCCTTGCTGTGGGTATGTTCTGCCTTAATTTAGTCTTTTTCGCCCTTCCTCCAACCATGGCATTTTTTCTGAAGGAGAGTGCCCTTGGTACTTCCAGGGAGGCAGGAACGGCCGTTGCCTGTTCTACCCTTGCAGGATTCTTTGCCGGTCTTTTCCTTCACACGACTCACAGGTTATCGGGAAAACACTTCCTTTCAGCCATGCTGTCTCTTATGGCCATCGGTTTTTTTACCCTCCATTTTTCACTTGCCCTCTGGATGGTCTTTGGAGGAAGTTTTCTCATAGGTTTCGCGAACAGGTCCCTGTATCCATACGTTTTTCTCAAGGCTTCCAACTCCGTACCAGGGGATCAGACAGTTAAGGCCATGGCAACTTTAAGCGCCATGATATTTCTTGGCCAGTTTACTTCTCCTGTTTTCCTGGATTTCATGGGAAGAGCTTTCAATGATCCAGCCATAAGATTCAGCTATCTTATGATCGGAACAATGCTGTGTGCGGGGGTATGTATCTTTTTCATTAAAGAATTCTTTTATGATTCTATTTCCAGAGAATGATCTATCTGCTCAAAAAATCTATCCTGGATAAAGTGGATATAACCTCAGGATAAAAGAGATCCTGGCCAATTTTAAAAGTCGGGCTCTCTTTTATCCTGAATTATCAGCTATTCAGTTCTTTCCTTCGGTTTATCTCCCAGGTGGCGGACGATGTAGGGGCAGTAGATGGCAGCCACGGGGTTATGTCCAAGTTTGCGGTCCTTTGTTACAAGGGTTGTGACCGGTGCCTTGGAGTGTTTGTAAAAGAGAGAATCATGGCCTACACATAGTCCCAGTACCACGTTGAAGTCTGTACCTTCTTCGTTGAGAACATTAGCCTGCTCTGCGGGGTTGCATGTGGTGCTGCCAAGCCATGTTGGAGCAGGCATATCAAAATCGGCCTTTGCCATGCCTCCCACCTTGCAGCATACTGAATGAACCTCGAACTCTCTGGAAAATATTTCACCTATTATACGTGCTTCCTTTGCAAGTCCAACACAGAAAGCGATCCCTATTTTTTTAAAACCCATTCTCCTGGAGAACTCCATGATCTCATCGACCCTGCATATCTGTTCGTAATAAAGGGCTTCAACTTCCGCGGCAACCTTCAGAAGCTTTCGGTCCAGAGGATCTTCATAGAGATGGCGGCTATCCTTTTCGATACACGGTTCTCCCTTCCGGCAGGGTTTTTCTTCGCAAAGATGACATTTCATTGTGTGTTTCCTCCTGAGAATCAATTTCAAACTCTCTGATATTAGTCCAAAGATGGGGTGCCAGTCAATTCGGAAGTGGCTGGTTATGGATTTCTGATTGACAACAGAAAGAAATTTATATTTACTATTTGTATATATATGATTTCAGGTGCACTCTTATAGATGTCAAATAAAATTTTTGGAGGTGATAAAAGATGGCCAATTTTCAGCCAGTGGAAAGCAAGCTTGTCCTGAAGCTTCAGGTCGGGTCCGACGAGTGGGGCAAACCTCAGCTTTCAAGTCAGACTCTGCGAGGAGTTAATTCCGCTGCCACGGCAGATGCAGTGGAGGCAGTGGCTTCAGCCCTTGCCGGTGTTATCAACGTTCCCCTTTATACAACCCAGAAGATCGACACCGACGCGGTCATAGCTGTTTAAGTATCATGGCAGTGACATTTTTAATGCAGGGGAGGTGAGATATTGAAAACTCTGAGAATGGTATTTGGAACAAGTGACAATGACACCATGTCAATTTCCTTAAAGTACCCCAAGGATGGCCTTACTCCTGCCGAGGTGCAGGCAGCGATGCAGTCCATCATCGACAATTCCATTTTTGTGGATGATATCAATTCCATTTTGAGTGCCGAAATAAATGAAAACACCGTAACCGAGCTTATCGGCTAAGGTGCGCTGATATAAAACTGCGATGGGCAGGGTTAATTCCTTGCCCATCCGGCTTTCAGGCAGAGGTGATGGGCTGAAGTACGCCACAAATCCGTCAAAAATCACTGACAAAACCGTGGAGGGACGGACCGTAGGCAATCATGCAAAGACTTTAAGACGCATTTACAACCCATCCTGCGCGAGAATTTGGCATTTGATCTCAAATCGCAAATCTAAACAGGTTTTGACTTTTGTTTTTAATCTAAAATCCAAAATTGATATGGGGGGTATTAAGTTGGAAGAATTTGTCTCATCAGCCATCCAGAGCGGCTTTGCCGTAGCAGTATCAGCCTATCTGCTGGTGCGTATGGAAAAGCGCCTGGAAGATCTGACCCAGGCTATATCCGAACTTCGATTCGCCATAGCGGGCCAGGGGGTACTGAAATCTGGGGATCAATGATTTCAGGCTTTCCGACCATTTCAACATGCGTGAGTTTCAGTGTCCATGCTGCCTCTGTACCAGGGTCCATACACGCCTGGTAGATAAACTCGAAGATTTACGGGAGATATGGAAAAAGCCATTGTTCATTACAAGTGGTTATCGTTGTGAAAAACACAATCAGGAGGTGGGAGGAGTTCCTCACAGTCTTCATCGAAAGGGTCTTGCAGTAGATGTAGTGGTTTTCTGGCCTGAACAGAAAGTCTTTCAGGAATGCGCTCGAGTTGTGGGTTTTGATTCAGTCATAACTTACGATAAACGGAATTTTGTTCATCTGGGTATTCGCTGATAAAACGAGGGGGAAATTTGAATACGAGTCTTAAGAAAAAAAATTACAGCGACAAAGAAATGCAGCAATTGACAGAACAGTTCACTCCTCTGGTCAAGGCCCTTGCTAAAAGATATGAAGGCAGGGGAGCGGAGTACGAAGATCTGGTTCAGGAAGGGTATCTTGCCCTTATTAAACTTGCTCCAAGGTGTACTTCTTCCAGAGTTTTGCCCCTTTTCCTGAAGCGCCAGCTTCCCGCCAAGGTCCGAAATGCAGCCAGAAGGCTTAGGAAGAGGGAAACCATAGATCTGGATCAGCTGATAGATGCGGGAATGGAGCCTGGATCAGAAATGCAGCTTCCAGGGATGGCCGACAGCATCTTTGATTTAATGGAAGGCGATGAAAAGGATATACTGAAAATGGTTGCCTTCGGCTATCTGCAGAAGGAGATAGCCCGGAAACTCGGAATTACCCAGCAGGCTGTCAGCAGCAGGATTGGAAAGATAAGGACAAAGACCAGGAATCGAACGGAATAGGAAAAAGGCCGGGCATTTGCCCGGCCTTTGCTGATAATTCACTTGGAAGAAGGAGTTATTTTTTCCCGCAGGTGCAATTGCATCCGCAGTTGGATTCTTTGATCTCAACTTCTTCAGCTTTTATTTCACAGCAGCATTCCCCGTCCTGTTCGGGTTTGAACACTTTTATTACCTGGGGATGGTGATGATCGTGATTTCCGCCGCACATATGCAGCACCTCCTTTGACATATGCCATTTTTATAGAAGAAACAATATTTCCAGGTTCAGAAACATATTATATCTGTTGAGGATTAATTTATCATAATCAGATGTGGATTTCTATCAATTTTCTGATTATTTTGCATAAAATAGCATAATTATCCACAAATTTCGTGGATAACCTGTGGATATCCAGGTAAACAGAGGTTGTCAAAGGGAATACCTTAAGGGGTTACTGCCGCTAGACCTGTTTTTCAAACTCTTGGGAAAGGGAAGTCCGGCTATGCCGGACTTCCTTCTAAAGGTTGGAAATGATGAAAGGTCGTGCATTTAGAGGATAAAATCCGTGAAAGAGAAGAACAATTCCTCCACGGATAGAGGACTTGTGCAGAATGACTCTGAATACTTATCAGGAAGAAAGACAATCTTTCCGTATGCCCCTGAAGAATATTTCCAGGGAATGGGATGCTCTTTTCAGTGAAAACTCATTTTTATCGAATACCCAATCCATAAGCAGACCCTGTATAAGGGAGGAAATAGAGTTTGCTATGATCTCTACATCAAGTTCATCCCGCAAATCGCCCCTTTCCCGGGCCTTTTC
Organism: Synergistales bacterium; assembly: GCA_963666205.1. Taxonomy (GTDB): domain Bacteria; phylum Synergistota; class Synergistia; order Synergistales; family JAFGMB01; genus JAENYO01. The sequence continues at coordinate 1,547,494 of OY762654.1, read as the reverse complement.
AAGTAACCTCATGTCCCGATGGATGTTTTTTTGAAAGATATCCCGGGTAGTCTGCTTTAATTCAGGTTCCTCAAGGAGATGAAGGCTGTAAAACATTACCCTTACCAGCAATCCGAATTCCCTGTTTTCTTCCACCATACGAAGCATTTCCTTTGATATGAGGAATAAACTGTAGAGAGGCGGATTTTCCGGAGAGATCATTTCATCGATCTGGTTCGAAAGAATATCGGATTGAAGGATCAGCAGTTCCCTGAGAATTTCCGCTTTACTTGAAAAATGGCTGTATATGGCCCCCCGGGTGTATCCAGCCTTTTGAGCTATTTCTGTGAGGGTCACCCTTGGAACACCCCTTGCATAGAAGAGTTCCAGAGCTGTACCAAGGATCTTGCATCTTGTTTTTTCAGCATCTTCACGACTGTTTCTTGCCATTACAGTTCCCCCTGAGGTGTAACGGAATAAGAATCCAGACCGAGTGCGAAAAGCAGATCAGCCCTGGATTGAAAGACATCGTAAACGGAATCCACCAGCTGGTTGCGGGCGTTTATGAGGGCGACCCTGGAGTCGAGTACATCCAGGTTGGTTCCCACCTGGGACCTGTAACGGCGGAGGGCCATGCGGTAATCCTCTTCTGCGCTCTTCACCTGATCCTTTGCTACGGATACCCGCTGACCCGACGACCGGAGATTAAGAAGGGCCGTTGAAAGCTCCAGGCCTATCTGCTTTTTCAGGTCCTCTAACCGGTAGAGAAGTTCATCCGCTGCAGCCTTCGCCTCCGCTGACCTGGCCCGGCTCTGTCCTCCGTCATATAACTTCCAGCTGGCTGCTATGGAAACCTTCCAGTCATCCTGAAGTTCCGGGAAGAACTCATCATCCACCACGTAAGTCTCTCCCCTGAGCACCACCTGTGGACCGCCCTGTCCTGCGGCTGCCTTCGACAGGGCCAGGGCTGAGAGGCGGGACCTATCGAGGGCCTTAAGTTCAGGCCGGTTATCAAAGGCCGTTTCCTGAAGGTTCTGTGGTATTTCGAAACTGCCTGGGGATGTTTCTCCTTCGGGCAGTACATACCGATTCCTCAGATCCACTCCCACTGACCTCTCCAGGGCCGACCATGCCACATCCACGCTGTTGGCCCCTTTGATACGGTTGAGCTCGGAGTTGGAAACCTCCACCTGGACCCTCAGCACCTCGTTCTTTGCCACCACTCCATTTTCGAAGAAGAGGGTCACTTCCCTGAGATGTTCCTTTGCAAGGTTAAGGGCCTCCTCTGCAACTGACAGGCGGGCCCTCGCCCGCTGGAGGTTGTAGTAGGAAGTGTAAACATTGTTATCAACTGCCTGGTATGTCCTCCTCACCCTGGCTTTGACAGCTTCCAGCTCCAGGTCCTTTGCCTGGACGCTGTGTTTTACTGCCCCGCCTGTATAGAGGAGGTAGGTGAAGTTGAGGGCGGCCCTGTAGGTATCTTCAAAACCGTTGACAGCATTGCCCAGGTAGGAACCGTCTGTTCCATAGACCGGAAGTAAAGGTTCCTCTCCGCTCTTCTGGTATATAAGTTCCGTACCCAGGGAGGGATAGAGGGAAGACTTTGCCTGGTTCAGCTGTTCCTCCGACTGTTTCACCTGCTGCCGTGCTGCGGACAGTAACGGGTTGTTCTGTGAGGCCAGCTCAAGGGCTGTTTCAATGGTCAGAAGGGATAACCCTTCTGATGACCAGGCCTGACGGCCAATGAGTAGGATCACAAACCCGACTGCAAGAACGAAAATACATAATTTTTTGAAGCTCTGTAATAATATAATCTCTTTCATGTTTTCATCGGATTTATTCATGATCATACCGCCTCCGGTTCCTCTTTTACTGGTTCATCTATCCTGAAGAAAAGGGCGTAAAGAACAGGTACCACTATCAGAGTCAATACTGTTCCAAAGGTCAGTCCGAACATTATTGTGGCAGCCATGGGTGCAAACAGGATATCCCAGATAAGGGGTATCATACCGAGGACAGTGGTCATGGAAGCCATCATTACGGGTCTCAACCTGCTGACTGCCGAGTCCAGTACAGCATCGAAACTTTCTTTACCACTCCTTATCTCGAGGTCTATCTGGTCTATCAGAACAATAGCGTTCTTTATCAGCATACCCGTAAGGCTCAGAAATCCCAGCAGAGCCATGAAACTGAAAGGCTGGCCCGTAAGCAGCAGTCCTGCCGCAACCCCTATTATGGCAAGGGGAAGGCATAGAATTATTATAAGGGGCTGTCGGAGGGCATTGAAAAGCACCACCAGTATGGTCACCATGAGGAGAAGACTTATGGGCAGCATTTTACTTAATCCTGCTTGAGCATCCGATGAATTTTCATGTTCCCCTCCCCATTCCATGGTATATCCCTGGGGGAGTATTATATTCTCCAGCAAAGGCTTAAGCCTGTTGAAAAGCATGACATTGGTTGTACCGGTTTTTGCATCACATTGGGCGGTTATTGTTCTTACCCTGTTCTTTCTCCAGATCACCGGGTCTTCGTATTCGGTCTTGAGCCCGCTCATGACCGAGCCTAAAGGTATGACCCTGTTGGTGTTCGCGTTCCATACCTGAACCTTGTCCAGGTCCTCTATCCCTCCCCGGTCCTTTTCGGGGTACCTGGAAACGATGGGGAGAAGATCGTTCCCCTCACGGTAGATACCTATGGGATATCCGCTGAAGGCTGTCTGAAGGGCCCGGTTTATGTCTGGTCTTGTGAGGCCCACAAGGCGGGCCTGTTTTTCCAGTATCTGGGGTCTTAGAACCTTGACACGTTCGTTCCAGGTATCCCTGACGTCTATAGCATAAGGGTCGTCGGCCATGATTGCTTTTGCCTGGTTGCTCAGTTCGCGGAGAATTGCCGGGTCGTAGCCTCTGAAGCGTACTTCGACACCTCCTCCCGGAGGGCCCAGTGGCATCAGGTCGGTCATGGGAAGTGAGTCCGGGAAATTTTCCGTCAGATAATTTCGGGTTCTCTCTATAATGCTTCCAAGGTCTTTAAAGTCTTTAACCCTTACGAGGATCTGTCCCATATTAGAAGAAGCATCGGGAGGGGAATAGCTGAGCATGAAGCGAAGGGCTCCACCTCCGACAAACGTTGATACCGATTCAACCTCTCCCTGATGGATAAGATAATCTTCTATCTTCTCCATGTCTTTTGAAGTTTTTTCTATGGATACGCTCTCGGGATTGCGGAAATCGACCTTTAATAGGGGAAGGTCCGAATCCGGGAAAAATGTTTTATCTATGAAACCGAAACCCCATATTGCTACAAAAAGAAATCCTGCCATGACCATCATGGTCTGCCATCTGCGGTTTAGCCTTGTTTTAAGAAAATTTCTATACAGGGTAAAGAACTTTCCGCCGTAAGGATCTTCCTGGGGACCGCCGTCTTTTTCTGTTATCAGCATGTGGCAGAGCAGGGGAGTAAGGGTCAGGGCAAGGATCCAGCTCCACAGGAGAGAGATACCCACTACCTGGAAAAGGCTGCGGCAGTATTCTCCCACGCTGTCAGGGGAGAGGCCTATTGCAGAGAAGGCTAGAATGGCTATTATAGTCGCGCCAAGCAAAGGCCACATTGTTTCCTTCGCAGTCTGGCCTGAAGCCTTAAAGCGGTCCATTCCTGTATGGATCTTTACCATGATACCTTCAGTTATTACTATGGCATTGTCCACCAGCATTCCCAGGGCAATTATCAGAGAGGCCAGAGAAATTCTCTGGAGAAAAATTCCCATGAACTGCATGGTCAGGAATGTGGCTCCTATTGTAAGGAGGAGAACTCCTCCTATGAGAAGTCCGCTGTGCCATCCCATGAATACAACCAGAAGGGCAATTACTATGCCAAGGGCTTCTGCGAGGTTGATAAGAAATCCGTTTATGGCAATGGTGACCCGGTCGGACTGAAGATATATCCGTTCCAGTGCCATACCGAGGGGAGCCTGTCCTTCGAGCATGGCAAGTTTTTCCTTCACTGCCTGTCCCATTTCAACGACGTTTCCGCCGCTGACGGTTGAAATACCAATTCCAAGGGCAGCTTTTCCGTTGAAACGCATAAGACTGTAGGCAGGATCCATATAACTCCTGGTTACAGTGGCCACATCCCGAAGATGTACAAGGGCTCCGGAAGGGCCGCCTCCTATAACAAGGTCTCCGATATCCTCAACTGACCTGAGACCTCCTGTAGGGTCGATTCTCAGGTATTCATCTCCAACTGAGGTTTTTGCCACCTGTGAGATGGTATTCTGCTGGTTAAGAAACCCGTAGATCGCATCGGGAGATATGCCCATTGTGGCCATCTTTGCCCTTGAGATCTCAACATAGATGACTTCCCTCTGGTCTCCCTGGATCGCAACCCTTGCCACATCCTTGACGAGAAGAAGTTCCCTTTTAAGAAAATCAGCATATTCTTTGAGTTCCTTATAGCTGTATCCTTCTCCGGAGAGGGCAAAGTAGACTCCGTAAACATCACCATAATCGTCATTAACGAAGGGTTCACCAACTCCGGGAGGAAGTAGTGACCTGGCTCCATTTACTTTCCTTCTAAGTTCATCCCATATCTGGGGAAGGTCTTTCCCCGTATATGTGTCCTTTATATCCACATATATTGTAGAGACACCGTCCCTGGAAAGGGATCTTACTTCATCAACCTGTCCCAGCTGCTGTACAGCAGTCTCAATGACGTCTGTAACTTCCTCTTCAACCTCCGAAGGGGTTGCTCCGGGGTAACGGGTTATCACCACTGCGGTCTTTATTGTGTATTCCGGATCTTCCAGTTTTCCCATCTGGAAGTATGCTGCTGTACCCCCTATCAGGATGAGAAGGGACAGGAAAAGGGTTACGGTGCGTTTTGTGATGGAATACTGGGCTATGTTCATTAAAAGATCCTCTTTATTCTGAAAATATACATTTATATCAGTCTGTAAATCTTACGATCTGGCCTTCGCGGAGGAGATGTACTCCTGCTGTGGCAATTCGTTCACCAATTCGGATATCTCCCGATATTTCTATATTGCCACCGTCGAGGGAGCCCACGGAGATATTTCTCTTCTCGACAGATCTTGTTTCCTGATCAACCACCCAGAGATAATTGCCTCCATTTTCATCAGCAAAAATAGCGCTTGAGGGAACAATAAAATTGCCATCATGGGAAGTATCAACAGAGGGAATATCTGCCTTGAGGGATACGCTCATTCCGGGAAGGACATTCAGTCCTGTGGGGTAATCCATTGCAACTGTTACGGCATAGGTCTGGGTTGAGGGGTCTGCATTTGTTTTTATTTCCTTGAAATAGGCTTCAAAGGACCTTTCCGGAAAAGCATCGAAGTAGACAAGGGGGATACAGTCCCTTGTAGGGTCTGCAATTATTATGTCCCTATCGGGAACATTGATCACGATCTCGAGTTCTGTCATATCCTGAAGGGAGAGTACAGGGTATCCCGCTGAAATATTCTCGTAGTTTTCAACTGCCCGGTCAGCAACTACACCGGAAAAGGGAGCCCTCAGTTCTGTATCGTCGAGGGATGCCTGGGCGGAACGCTGTTCAGCCTCAAGTGCCTTGATGGACCATTCCATGGCCTGGATGTCCTCTGTCCGGGAACCTGCCTTGCCTTTTTTCAGGTTCTGGATGGCAGCCTGGTAAGAGGATCTTGAAACCTGCCACATTGTTTCATAGCGTTCGTATTCAGACTCGGAGACCATTTCTTCCTTCCACAGATTTTTGAAACGTTCATACTGGGCTTCAGCTTCATTCATCTGCGCCTGTGCAGAAGCGACGTTGGCCTCAAGAGATCTCAGGTCTTCTTCCCTTGCACCTGCCTTCATGGCCGCCATCTGGGCCTGTGCCTGGCCGAGCCTTGCCGTTATGCTGTCGAGAGCTATCTGAAAATCCCGGGGATCGAGTTTCGCAAGGAGATCTCCCGCTTTGACATGCTGACCTCTCTTGATGGGAACTTCCATAAGCTGTCCCGATACCCTGAAGGCAAGGTCGACTTTCCTTGCAGCCTGAACTTTTCCAGGATAGGTATAACTTATGGTTGTACTTGAATTTTCGAGCACTTCAGTCTTTATCAGTTTCGGAACTTCGACCGGTATCTCGTTTGCGGTCTTGCTTTCCCTGTCCAGAAGCAGGAATGCCACAGTGATGAGAAGCAGAACCGAAAGAACGGCCAGAGTGTGTTTTTTAAGATGTCTGTACTTTGTCATGGAGTCACCTTCTAAACAATAATATAGATACACGACGTATCTAAGCTCGGCAATTATAGATACGTCATGTATCTATGTCAAGCAGGAAATACCGATTTCCAGGTAATTTCTTAAATGAACAGCAGAAAGATGGATTTCTGTACAGGAAAGTATTAAGTATCAATATTCAAGGTTTTGCTATCTCTTCAGTAAACAGGCCCCCGGATGGGGTCCGGGGGCCTGTTTACTGAAGAGATAGCGAGGAAGATCTATTAGTGAAGGTGGGCAAGTTTATCTTTCAGTTTTTCAGGTGCGGGTATCTTGCCCTCAAAAAGGATCTTTCCATCAGCAGCTAATGCTGGTACGTGGATCATTCCGAACTTCTTCAGGATATCCTTTGTATCCGTTATTCTCTGTATTTCGGCGTTCATATGCAGATCCCTGACAATGTTTTCGGTCATCTGGTAAAACCTGTCGCAATCCGGGCAAATCCTTCCAATAACTTCGAGCCTCATACAAGACTACCTCCTTTCAAAAGAAAGAAGCATCATTTTCAGGTGTCTTCTTTTGCCCTGGGGGATCCGCAGGTTACCATGATCACCCTGTAGCACTGATAAGAACCGGCTAAGAGGAGATCAAGGATAACAGGATCCTTCAAGAACTTAATATTAGCACCCCTGTTTACTGGAGAAAATCCCATATTCCACCCGCCAGCTGATATGGAAGACAAATAATCTTTCTTTTATGGCTTAGTCCGTTTCTTTGATTCCCTTATGCATAATTTCATATCTTTATTTCTTCACTGATTTTCAAGATCGATGCCAGAAAAAGCCATCATACTGAGCATGTCGATCCAGATCTTCAGTGTCAGTATTTGACCCGGATAAAAGATTTTACGGGATCTTTGGATAATTTTTCCGGGTGTTTTGCCCGCTGTAAATTTTTCCTGCATTCAATTTTTGACGGAAGAAATAAAATGTGGTAGTTTATATAATATTGATACATTACATACAATACTGAAATTATAGACATCATCACAGCAATCGTAAAATGGACCTTTGTATTTTGGCCTACTCCTTTCTTCCTTTAAAATAATTCAAAAATATGAATGGACCTGTGAATTGGCAATTTTCATCTACAGCCGCTTCAGGTTCATCAGAATTGTTGGAACATACAATTGAAAGCTGGTAAACAGGGCTCTATCCGAAGGGATAGAGAAATACCTTACCTTAGGGGGGTGGGATATTTTTCTTGTATGTTGTTGGTAGTTCTACCGGTTTTTACTATTTGAAAGGGGAGAAATGTATGTATAAGTCAGCAAGGTTCTTTGTGAGGATGGCAGTAATCGGTTTAGTATTGACATTTTGTTTCTGCAGTATTGCTGTTGCTGCACCGGAAATGATCCTTAAGTTTGCGGGACAGTCCCCTGCCGATCACCCGGCAACCCTTATGATGCAGGAAATTGCCAAAGAAGTGGCTGAAAAAACCAATGGCCGGATTGAGGTCAAAGTATATCCTGCCAACCAGCTTGGCGACTATACCCTTGTCTATGAAGAGCAGATCCGCGGAACTATAGACTTGTCCAGCATATCCGTACCCAGTCAATTCGATCCCCGGATGGAACTGGTCTATATCAACGGTTATGTAAGTGATTACGAAGATGCTAAAAGAGTTTTTTCTCCTGATGGATGGCTCTTCAAAAAAATGAACGAATTTAACGAGCGCCTTGGCGTAAAGCTGCTCGGTTTCTACATTGAAGGTATGATCGGCACCGGTACCACCAAACCGGCAAAGGATCCTCTCAATCCCACTGTCAATCAGGAAGTCCTTATTCGTGTTCCCAACATGGATGTTTACAAACTTGCGGCAGAGGCTATGGGTTATCGCACTGTTACCATACCCTACGCTGATGTCTATCAGTCCATGCAGACGGGTGTATGCAACGGAGTTAACGGTTACCCCGTGGCAGCCGCCTATACCATTCTTGGAGATGTACTCAAGTACTGGTATATGACCAATTATTCCATCGAATGCCTGAATTACATGGTCAGTGCCCAGACATGGGAAAAGATCAGTCCTGCAGATCAGCAGATCATTCAGGACGCAATGACACGTGCCACTCTCCTGAGCATTGACAACGCCAAGTCCCTTGATGAACACTACATGTCCCTGATGAAAGAAAAGGGCATTGAGGTCTTCACCTATACCCGGGAACAGCTTATTCCTATTGCAGAAGCCTGTGCTACCACCTGGCCTAAACTCGAAAAGAACATGACCAAAGAACTTATGGATGAATTCAGAAAAGAGCTGGCACCTAAATAGGAGTCCTGCCGTACTTTTCTTTCCATTAATTCATGAGATTCCGGGAAATGACATTTTCCCGGAATCTCATGATGTTGATTAAGGGGGGACTTTCGTGTCAGAAAATGTTAATGAAAAAGAATGCACAGCCATGCCTGACTGTGTATGCGGTGTAACAATTCCGAAGAACCTTTTCGACCGTATAAATATCAACGTCTTTTCCATCATCTGCTTTATTACTTCCATACTGTTAACGCTCCTAATCTGTGCTGCAACCTTTGTACGCTATGTACTGAAGGGTGACCTTTACGGTTACGAGGAGGTGGTCAAACTTCTGGCCTTCTGGCTCTACTTTATGGGGGCAGCTATCGGTGCTTTCAATAGGACCCATGTTTCCGCGGACCTTGTCCATTCATATATGCCTCCGGGGTTTATAAAAAAATTCATGCTCTTTGTGAAAGACCTGATAACAGTAGGGGTTACCCTGCTTTTTGTATGGTATGGATACGAATTCTTCATGTTCGGTTTTATGGGTCCACTGGGAACTGGAATTGCCATCCCCAAGACCACTATCTGGCGGATAAGTCTCTGGACTTCCTATCTTGCCGTTTTCACAGGACTGATCTTCATGGCCTATTATTTCACCAGGGATCTCGTGCATAGCACTGTTGCCCTGTTCAGGAGGGGAAGCAGATGATCTTTGTAGCTCTCGTTATCCTTATGGTAACCCTTATGATCGGAGTTCCCGTTCCGGTCAGCTTCATGGCCTCTTCTGCATGGCTTATTTTTTTCGGGGGCCCCGGTGGCGAGGGGTACCAGCCAAGTCAGCTTCTTCCCTACGGTTTCACACAGATGAATTCTGTCTCTCTCATAGCCATTGCTCTCTTTATCATGGCAGGAGGCATAATGGAACGGGGTAAGATAGGAGAAAAACTGATCGACCTTGTGGATGTCTTCGTGGGGCATCTCAGGGGAGGATTAGGCATTGTGGGGACCATTTCCTGTGCTGTTTTCGGTTCAATTTCTGGAGCGGCCTGTGCCACTCTATCCTGTATAGGTTCCATAATGTTTCCGAGATTCAGGGCTGAAGGGTATCCCAGGGGGCATGCAGCGGCATTGATGGCCAATGCTTCCCTTCTCGGGCTCCTCATACCGCCTAATGCAACACTTATCATTTTTGCATGGATCAGTGGCCAATCGGTTCTTGCATGTTTTCTATCCACCATCGGACCTGGGATTCTCACTACCACACTCATATGCCTGGTTAACATGTGGCTCCTTCGCAATAATGAAACAGTTCTGGTGGCACACAAGAGAACTTCCACGGAAAAGTGGGACCTCTTTAAAAAGAGGGGTAAACTGGCAATTCCAGCCTTGATGCTGCCCGTAATAGTGCTTGGGGGTATCTATGGAGGAATAATGACAACCACAGAAGCTTCGGCAATGGCTGTCCTATATGCTATCCCGGTGGGAATGTTTATATACAAGGGTCTTAACCTGAAGAGCCTCTACGAAGTGGTGGTTGAATCCGCTATAACCACAGGTGTAATAATGGTAATGCTCTATTCTGTATCGATGTTGAGCCGGCTCTATATACTGGAAGATCTTCCAGGAAAGATGCTGGCCCTGTTCTACGCGGTTTCCGATAACCGCTGGATCATTATGTTCATGATAAATATCTTTCTCGTTATCATGGGAATGCTCATGGATGATATCAGCGTGGTAGTACTTACTACTCCTATCCTTATGCCCATAATAATGGAACTGGGATTCAGCCCTATCCACTATGCAGCAATTGTTGGAGTGAATACCGGTCTGGGGTGTATTACGCCGCCAGCGGCGCCCGTATTATACCTGGGGGGACGATTGGGCAATGCTCCAATTGATGAGATGATGACTCCCACCCTATGGTTTATCCTTCTATGCTGGGGTCCTGTGCTTCTGTTTACAGCTTATTGTCCCAAACTTGTTCTGTTCCTGCCCCATGTCATTATGGGAGTTCCCTGGTAAGGTGATGAAATGAAATTTTACCGCAATTTCTTTGCAGCCCTTTGTTTTATGTTCTTTATTACAGCCATTACCACGAAATCTCCCTATGCCTTCTGGGGGGCCATGATCTGCGGGGCTTTTTCAAGGACCGCGACAAAAAAGGGATGGAATGATCCACCCTATGCCAGGTTTTTTAGAGGGTTCAGGGTTTTCAATATACAATCTCGGGATGATTAATACAGCTGTATTAGTGTGAACTTTAAGGGATATATTATTTCAGGGACGAAAGGGCCCTTGAAAGGGTTTTGTCAGGAGAGTCTGCTTCCTGCTATTTTCCGGGATCGGCTTTGCCGTCATCCTGTTGGTATCTGTAATGGATATTTTTTTAAGGGGTGATCTTATGTCAGTATCCATTTTCAACCATGTGCTCGGACCCATAATGCATGGTCCAAGCAGTTCCCATACGGCCGCAAGCTTCCATATTGGGAGGGTCTGCCGTTATATATTGGGTGAAAAACCTCGTTTTGTGATCTGTGCTTTTGATAAAGACGGCTCTTATGGGCAGACATTTCGCCAGCAGGGGAGTGACAAGGCCTTTGCTGTGGGGATGATGGGCCTGGAGATAACGGATGATCTTTTCTATACAGCTCTTGAAGAAGCGGAAGAAAGAGGTATTCATATTTCCTTTCCGGTTGAGGATCTGACCGTTAAAGACCACCCCAACGTGGCGGATGTGCGCATGACAGGAGAAAGTGGAAAGAAGGTAACCGTCTGTGCCAGATCCATTGGAGGAGGAGCTGTTCAATTCACCCATGTAAATGGTTTTAAGACGGACTTTTCAGGTGACACATACGAGATAATGGTTTTTTCCGATAAAAGCCTTGGAGGGGAAATTCTTTCCCCTGAGAAGATGGAATGGAAAGAAGAAGTTTCTTCAGAAGAAGGCTTTTTTAACCAGCTGACTCTCCTTGTTAAGCCGTCCTGTGAACTGTTGGATTCAATAACAGAGCTGGAAAACGTCAAGGCAGTCCTTGTGGCTGAGCCGGTATTTTTTCCTAAAACAGGAGAAACCCTGTTCGAGTCGGCACAGGAGATGCTTTCATGGTGCAGGGACGAGGGCAAATCTCTTGGGGAAGCAGCCATGGAATACGAAGCCAGGCTTCTTGGATTGACACTGGAAGATGTCAAGGAGGAAATGCTTCGCCGTTACGGAGTAATGGAAAAAGCTGTGGAAGCAGGATTGGCCGAGAAAATCCCTTCTATGAAACTCCTTTATCCCTCTGCCCGCAATGTTATGGAAGCCGAAAAGAATAACAGGGTTGCTATCGGCGGGATCCATACTCGAGCGGCTGCCCGGGCAATGGCGGTAATGCACATAAACGGTGCCAAGGGCCTTGTCTGTGCAGCTCCTACTGCCGGTTCCGCAGGTACTGTGCCAGGTGTATTTGTAACACTTAAGCAGGAAATGGGCCTTTGCGGTGGTGAACTTGCGAAAGCGCTTTTTGCCGCATCTGCCGTAGGTCTTGTAGTGGCAAAGAGAGCAACTTTTGCAGCAGAAGTAGCCGGTTGCCAGGTGGAAATAGGTGTGGCTGGTGCCATGGGTGCCGCTGGTGTAGCTGAGTTTGCAGGGGCACTCCCCGAAGAAGCTCTGAATGCAGCAGCCATATCTCTTCAGAACACCATGGGAAGCGTATGCGACCTTGTCCAGGGTTTTGTGGAAATTCCCTGTCATACAAGGAATGCAGCAGCTGCGGCAAATGCATTTCTCTGCGCAGATCTTGTAATGGGGGGCTATGAGAATCCGGTTCCCCTTGATGAAACGATCGATGCCATGTATTCAGTAGGTAAAATGATGCCGCCCGAGCTAAGGTGTACGGCAAAGGGCGGCCTTGCTATCTGCCCTTCGGCACTGACTATACCGGTCCAGGAATAAGGAGTTGTTTTCAACTTTAATGATCTCTTTTCAAGAGCTTATTAAATTACCAGGGAGGTATTCATGATGTTATGGTTCAACAGTTCTCAGATGGAAAAAGCCTTACCCCTTCAGGAAACGATGAATGCCATAGAGAAAGCTTACAAGATCTATGGCAGCGGGAACTTTTCCATGCCACTTCGCTCCTCTCTTGAAATAAATGGTAACAAATTATTACTCATGCCTTGCGGTACCGAAAGAGTATGGGGAGTGAAGATCCTCACCCTTAATTCAGATAATCCAGCCAAGGGCCGCCCATTTATAAATGGACTGGTGGAGTTATATGACAATGAAACGGGAGCACCCCTTGCAGTTATGGATGGAAGAGCACTTACTGCACACCGCACAGGAGCAGTCGGAGGAAGTGCTATAAGGAGACTGGCTTCAAGGGAAGCCTCAACTTTAGGGATATTCGGGGCAGGTGCCCAGGGGTTTACCCAGGCCCTCTTCGCTGCAGAGGCCAGACCTGTTAGAGAAATACGGGTATTTGACTCCTGCTCTGACAAGCTTACTGAATATGTAGATAGACTTTGTTCCCGGTTACCGGATGTTATTGTAAAAGCTTGTGCATCAAATAGAGAAGTAGTTGAAAATTCGGAAATAATCATTTCCGCCACTCCATCTCAAGAACCGGTTCTCCCCGATGATCCAGGACTGCTGAAAGATCGTTTTTACGTTGGAGTGGGTTCTGCCCTCCCGACACAGCGTGAATTTCCTGACAGTTTTTTCACAATAGCTGACAGAATATTTATAGATTGTGAACATGCCCTTGAAGAATCGGGAGATCTTATTACCCCCCTTGAAAACCACTACCTGGATCCCGACAAAATTACTCTCATGTCCGACTGTATTGCCAGGGAAGAAGGGGTTCAAAAGGGGACCATTCTTGTCAAGACGGTAGGGATGGCTCTGTTCGACCTGGTCGTGGCAAATGATGTTTACGAATCAGCTCTCTTAAAAGGAGCAGGACAGGAACTGGAGCAGTAAAAACTATTATCCAGATACCCATATAAGGTTAGAGGAATGCTTTATAAGAGTAGACAATTGACCGAAAGAAGAAACTGTGGTAATTTATACATCACTGATATATTACATACAACATTGGGATCCAAACATCATAAGATGGAGGGAACACCATGCCATCACCGGTAAAATCACTCAGAGAACAAGTCTATACCTTTCTTCGCACCCAGATGAACGAAGGTGCCGTTGAGCCTGGTGAATTTCTGATGCTTGGTGAAATGGCCAACGAACTTGGAATAAGTAAAACGCCCTTGAGGGATGCTCTTTTTCAATTGGAGGCAGAAGGGTTTGTTCGTATATTTCCAAGGCGGGGCGTTATGGTTCGGGTATTGGACCTTCCGGAAATATCGAATATCTACGAGATCCTGGGTTCTCTGGAAAGCACGGCCATAATCAACAATGCTTTCAAATTTCGCAAAGCGGATACAGACAGCATGAACAGACTTATCCGGGAAATGGATGATGCTCTTTACAGAAACGATTTTGATGACTTCTATGAAAAAAATCTTGCCTTTCACGATATCTACATAGATCTTTCGACGAACTCTGATCTTGTCCATATGGTCCGTATCTACAAGCAGAGGCTTTACGATTTTCCCAGGAAAAAGGGTTTCCTTAAGGAGTGGGAGATGAACTCCATGGGTGAGCATCGTGAACTTGTAAACCTTTTTGACAAAGGAGATTTCGAGGGTGCCTCGAAATTTGTGAGGGATGTGCATTGGTCATATTATGTTCAGGAGCGTTATATAAAAAAATATTACTTTGCCAGTTCCCACGAACTTGATCATCCTGAAGGGGAGAAAAACCTTTGAAGAATGGCGTGATATTCAGCATAAAGAAATATTCCCTCCATGACGGGCCCGGAATAAGGACCACCGTATTTCTTAAAGGTTGCCCCTTGTCCTGCTGGTGGTGTCATAACCCTGAAGGAATAAGGCCGGAACCTGAACTTGTTTATCGCCGCTCAAGGTGTATTGACTGTGGTACATGTGTTTCTGTGTGCCCTGAATCTGCATTGTACCTCGCCTCTGAGGGGGGTATACGGATAGACAGTTCATTCTGCACTTCCTGCGGCACCTGTGCTGAAAGCTGTCCCACAAGGGCACTGGAGATGATGGGGAAAGAGATAACGGTCAAGGATCTGATGAAAGAGATACGAAAGGATATTCCCTTCTTTGATGATTCAGGAGGGGGTGTGACTTTTTCGGGAGGAGAACCTCTTTCCCAGCATGAATTTCTTATTGAAATTCTGAAGGCCTGCGGCAATGAGGGTATTCATCGAACTGTTGACACAACGGGTTTCGCTCCTTTACAGGTCATAAAACAAGTAACTCCGTTCACGGATCTCTTCCTTTATGATCTCAAGATGATGGATCCTGAAAAACATTTTAAATACACCGGGGTCAGGAACGAGCTTGTCCTCTCCAACCTCAGGGTTCTTTCCGCAAGCGGGACCAGGGTTTTTATCCGGATACCTGTTATCCCGGGTATAAACGATGATCTTGAAAATCTGAATGCCACCGCAGACTTTCTCAGGACCCTTGAAGGTTCTTACTCCGTGAACCTGTTGCCCTACCATGATTTTGGAAAATCCAAGTATTCCAACTTGAAAAGCGATTATAAATTGAAAGAGACCTTACCCCCAGGGAAAGATAAGATGCTTCATATCCAGGATCTGTTCTGTAAGCATGGAATTGAAGTGCAGATAGGAGGATGAAATTATGACCCCAAGAGTTGAAAAACTTAGAACTGAAAGCCTTAACACAAAGCCGTCTGTATCGATCGAAAGAGCACAGCTTGTAACGGAATTCTATCGGGAAAATGCAGGCAAGTACTCGGCTCCTGTGATGAGAGCCCTTAATTTCAGCAATCTGTGGGCGAAACAGACCATATATATCGGAGAGGGCGAAGTGATCGTTGGTGAGAGGGGGCCACGTCCAAAGGCTGTTTCCACTTTTCCCGAACTCAACTGCCATACCGTGGAAGACTTGAGGGTATTGAATTCAAGACCCATGACCTCCTACGATGTGGATCCCAAGGATATCGCGACCTATGAAAAGGAAGTCCTGCCCTACTGGAATGGACGTACTATGAGGGATCGTATATTTCAGGTGGTTCCGGAAGAATGGAAACGGGCCTATTCGGCTGGTATGTTCACTGAGTTCATGGAACAGAGGGCAGCCGGCCACACCACCCTTGACGGGATCATTTATGAGAAAGGGATGCTGGATTTCAAGGAAGAGATCAGCGAAGCCCTTTTAAAGCTTGATTATCTTAATGATCCCGAGGCCATTGACAAGGAAGAAGAGCTGAAGGCCATGCTCATATCCTGCGATGCGGCAATCCATTTTGCCAACAGGCACGCAGACCTTGCGGAGGAAATGGCAGAAACAGAAAAGGATCCTGGAAGGAAAGTAGAACTCCTGAAGATCGCGGAAGTGTGCCGGTGGGTGCCGGCCAATGCCCCCAGGGACCTGCATGAAGCCCTCCAGATGTACTGGTTCGTCCACCTGGGTACCATTTCTGAGCTCAATGGCTGGGATGCCATGAACCCGGGTCACCTGGATCAGCACATGGGACCCTTTTACGAGAAGGGGATCGAGGATGGTTCCCTGACCCGTGAACAGGCAAAGGAACTCCTTGAATGTTTCCTTATAAAGTTCAACAATCAGCCGGCCCCTCCCAAGGTGGGGGTGACGGCCCAGGAAAGCGGGACCTATAACGATTTCACCAATATAAACCTGGGAGGGCTCACCAGGGATGGAAGATCAGGGGTAAACGAGGTTTCCTTCATACTCCTTGAAGCCTTTGACGAGATCCACCTTCTTCAGCCCCAGGTCAATGTGCAGATAAGTCAGGTGACCCAGGATCATTTTTTGAAAAAGGCGAGCGAAGTGATCCGGAAGGGTTACGGATATCCTTCGGTTTTCAATGCCGATGCGGTCGTGGCCGAGCAGGTCAGGGCGGGAAAATCCCTTGAAGATGCACGGGGTGGCGGATGCAGCGGATGCATCGAAACAGGATGTTTTGGCAAAGAGGCCTATATACTTACGGGCTATCTGAATGTACCCAAGATCTTTGAACTAGCCATGAACAATGGTGTCGATCCCATGACCGGTGAGCAGATCGGACTGATGACCGGGGAGCCTGGATCTTTCACAAACTTCGATGATCTTTACGATGCCTTCGAGAAACAGCTTGAATATATAGTGGATCTTAAGATAAAGGTGAATAACATTATCGAGAAGATGTATGGTAAGGAAGTTCCTGCCACCTTCCTCTCAGTAGTAATACAGGACTGCATAAAGAATGGCAGGGACTATTACAACGGAGGTCCCCGCTACAACACCAACTACATCCAGTGCTGCGGAATAGGTACTATTACGGACAGCCTTTCAGCCATAAAAAAACATGTATTCCAGGATAATAAGATGACTCTTCCCGAGCTTAATGATGTTCTTCTTTCGAATTTTGAAGGCAGGGAGGACCTCAGGCAATTCCTCTTCAACCACACCCCCTTCTTCGGGAATGACGATGACCATGCCGATGAGATCATGCAGAGGGTCTTTGCCTCTCTCAACAGGTTCATAGAGGGTAAACCCAATACAAAGGGGACCCGATATTACCTGAACATGCTTTCTACCACCTGTCACATCTATTTCGGGAAGAAGCTTGGAGCTTCCGCCAACGGAAGGCTGGCAGGCATGCCCGAGTCTGACGGAACTTCACCAGAGCATGGAGCAGACAGGAACGGCCCAACGGCAGTTGTCAAATCTCTCGGGAAGATGGACCAGATAAAGACGGGAGGCACTCTTCTTAACCAGAAGTTCCTGCCATCTGTCCTTAAGGGAGAAGATGGTATCCGCAAATTCATGAACCTCATAAGGACATACTTCAAATTCAACGGTCATCATATGCAATTCAACGTGGTTGATGCCGGAACTTTGAGAGATGCCCAGGTAAATCCCCAGGACTACAGGGATCTTCTTGTGAGGGTGGCGGGGTACAGTGACTATTTCGTCGATCTCGACAGGGATCATCAGGAAGAGATAATTGCCAGGTCCGAGCAGGCTGAATTCTGATACCTCATGGTTTACCCATTATGAGGACTAATAAAATTCTGATGGAAAGTTGATTTCATGAAAAAGATAAGGATAACCTCGAAATACTGGCTCGGTATTGTTTCCTCAAAGGGAGGGCATTTTCATATCAGGATGGGCGTCTGTATTTCCGGCTGATGAAATGCTTTCAAGGGTCCGTTGGGCCTCTGGGGAAAACCTGAAGAACTCAAGGGTTATGAACCCTTTCAGACAACCGATAATATCACATGCTGGATCCATGAGGATGTTTCTGCCCATATGGAACTGATCGGGCCTGGAAAGGAAGGGGATTTCCTTTTTTTCGTCGAAGGTGCTGGAAGGCTCCGACTGAGATTTATTTCGGATCTTTGAATGTAAACGGAAAGAGAAGGGACTCAGGGTGAGATCATAAATTCGGTCTTTTTTTGATTTGCAGATGTTTTCCCCTTTCCCTGAGCCCTTTTTTCTGTTATTATTCCCTTTGCATTGAACCATCTCAAGAGAATAAAGTGGATCATTAGCTCAATTGGCAGAGCACCTGACTCTTAATCAGGGGGTTACAGGTTCGATTCCTGTATGATCCACCACTTTCAATTTTAAGTTCGTCAAGTTAGGGTCAGGTCTTGATATAGTATTTTTATTAATATTCCTTCCTTTAAAAACATACATAATCCTTCCCCCATCTAAATTCAAAGGTAACTCTTCAGGTCTGGAGCAAGTAAAATAGACAGGGTCTTGAAATGTTTTTAACACTCTTGCAGGATAAATGGCTATGTGGTAATATATTCACATAATGGAGGTGAGATCATCAGGATGAGTGATCAGATACAGAAAAAAAAGGCAGCCATACTTAAGGGACTGGCCCATCCGGTACGTCTTGGAATTGTTGAGGTTCTTGCAGGCGGCGAAATGTGTGTCTGTGACATAGCCGAGAAGTTTACCCTTGACAGGACCAGCATAAGCAAACACCTGACTCTCATGAAAAATCTTGATATTCTTGATGACCGAAGGGATGGCCTTCATATTTATTACAGCCTCAGAATGAAGTGCCTGACTACCCTTCTTAAATGTGTTGAACTTGTGGTGCAGGGAGAAGAGCCTCTAACTTCGTTGCTGACATGCAGCTGTAGCAGTAAGGAATAAGTTTTTGAGTTTAAATATTAAATTCTAATGTACAGGATTTTAACTGTTTTGATCTTATGAATTTAACCGGGTTTCAATCCAAAATCGCAAATCTAAAATCGGCAGGTGGTTTTAAAATGAAAATACAGATTCTTGGTACAGGATGTGCAAAGTGTAAGAAAATGGCCGAGGTGGCAGAGAAAGCAGCTAAAGATCTCGGTATAGATTATGAACTTGAGAAAGTTACGGAGATAGTGGATATAATGCAGTTCGGTGTAATGTCCACCCCTGGTCTTGTAATTGACGGAAAAGTGGTAGTGGCCGGGAAAATCCCGACTGAAGATAGAATGAAGGAATTGCTGTCGAAGTAGTGCCTCCATTTATGCAGGCCTGTACAGGTTAATAAAAACCCCGGTGGATTTGAATCATCGGGGAAGTTTTAAAGAATATATGTGAATAAATTTTCACTTAATGGAGGTTTTTTCAAAGATGGAAGACAGAAAGAAGTTCCTGTATATATTTCTTTTCTTTGCCCTTTTCTATTTTCTTCCCGTTGAGAGTACAAGGATAAGCAGTGGTGCCCTTGAAGCTCTTGCCATGACTCACGAGTATGCCCGTCAGCACGTTCTTTTGTGTCTTGTCCCGGCATTTTTCATAGCTGGAGCCATTACGGTATTCGTAAGTCAACAGTCGGTGATGAAGTATCTTGGAGCCGGAGCAAAGAAGATGGTCGCCTACAGTGTTGCCGCCGTCTCAGGTACGATACTCGCTGTCTGCTCCTGTACAGTTCTTCCTCTTTTTGCAGGTATCTACATGCGGGGAGCAGGACTTGGCCCGGCCTCAGCTTTTCTTTATTCCGGACCGGCCATAAATGTTCTTGCCATAATACTGACAGCCCGTGTCCTCGGTCTGGAGATGGGTATTGCAAGGGCTGTGGGGGCTATTGCCTTCAGCGTTATCATCGGTATATCCATGGCCTTTATCTTCCGTCATGAGGAAAGGGAACGTCAGGCAGGTTTTGCCCGGATCGAAGAAGATGATAATACCCGTCCCCTTTGGAAAACAGTGTGGCACATGGCCAGCATGGTTGTCTTTCTTGTCTTTGCCAACTGGGCAGCACCAAAGGTGCCGGTGGGTTTCTGGGCGGCGGCTTATTCGATTAAGTGGTATATAGCCGCGGCTGCTCTTGTCTCCGTAGCGGCTTCAACAGTTATATGGTTCTCCAAAGAAGAAAGACAGGAATGGATGAGTTCTACCTGGGGATATGCCCTTCAGGTACTTCCCCTTCTTTTTGGCGGAGTTCTGGTCGCAGGTTTTCTTCTGGGAAGACCCGGCCACGAAGCATTGATCCCAAGCCAGTGGGTCGCATCCCTTGTGGGAGGTAATTCGATCTTTTCTAATTTCTTTGCTTCCATTGCCGGTGCTTTCATGTATTTTGCAACTCTTACGGAGGTGCCTATTCTCCAGGGTCTTCTTGGTGCAGGGATGGGTAAAGGGCCGGCATTGGCTCTTCTACTGGCCGGTCCGGCTCTTTCCCTACCCAACATGCTTGTCATAAGGAGCGTTATCGGAACGAAAAAAACCGTGGTCTATGTCAGTCTTGTGGTAGTTCTTTCAACTCTGGCAGGGACCATATTCGGTCTGATGGCGGGTTAATATCTGAACAGAAATTGCAGAAGATCCTCAGTAACGGAGGAATGAAATGAAACAATATCGATTGATCAATCTTGGGTGTCGAGGCTGTGCCGCTACGATGGAACAGGTTCTCGGGAGTCTTCCCGGTGTCAGCGGGGTATCCATAGATTTTGACGAGTCCCTTCTGAATATGTATGGGGAAGAGATAGGCCTCGAAACCATATTGCAGGTTATCCAAAAGATAGAGCCGGATGTGGAAGTGGAGGAGATCCTTACTGAAGAGAATATGACTCCTGCTGTTCCCGGGCAAGGGAGTATCATGTCAGCGATTTTTAACAGGGAGAACCTTCCCGAAATAAAGAAACTCCTTCTTGCAGGGCTGCTCTTTATGGGAGGGATAGTCTTTGGGGAGAAATTGAAAGCCACTCCTTATTCCCTGGGTTACTATTCCGTGTTCCTCTCGGCCTACCTTATCTGTGGCCTGAGTGTTATTAAATCTGCTTTCAGGAACGTCATTCGGGGACATCTTTTTGACGAGTTCTTCCTCATGACCCTTGCCACTTTTGCGGCTATTGCCCTTGGGTTCTTCGGAGAGGCCGTGGGGGTCATGCTCTTTTACCGGGTCGGTGAATTCTTTCAGGATGTGGCAGCCTCAAATTCCAGAAAATCCATAAAATCACTGCTTGCATCAAAACCGGCCTTCGCAAACCTTCTCAAAGGGAATCAGATCATAAATGTTTCTCCGGACACTGTTAATCCCGGAGATATGCTGATAGTAAAACCGGGAGAGAAGATCCCTCTGGATGGAATGGTGCTCACAGGATCTTCCCATGTGGATACATCCCCCCTGACGGGAGAACCTGTACCTGTCTCAGCAGGCGTTGGGCACTCCCTTTATGGAGGAAGTCTCAACCTCACGGGAGTCCTTAAGATCCGGGTTACATCGCCATATAAGGAGAGCGCCATTGCCCGGATCCTTGAACTGGTCGAATTTGCAGTTGCACAGAAGTCCCCCACTGAAAGGTTTATCACAAAGTTTGCCCGTTATTATACACCTGCGGTTGTTACCCTGGCGGTTCTTGTAGCCCTTCTTCCCCCGTTTATGGGGTATGGTTCATTTTCTTCCTGGATATATCGAGCTCTGGTGTTGCTGATAATATCCTGTCCCTGTGCCCTTATGGTAAGTATTCCCCTGGGATACTTCGGAGGAATAGGCGCTGCATCCAGACATGGTCTCCTTGTAAAAGGAGGTAACGTTCTGGATGCCCTTACTGAGGTGACTTCAGTTATCTTTGACAAGACGGGAACTTTAACAGAAGGGGTATTTAACGTGACTTCACTGCGGCCGGTTGCCGGGGTGACTCCCGAGGAGCTTCTGACAACCGTAGCAATGGCTGAGATGAACTCTAATCACCCTATTGCCCGTTCAGTAATGAAAGCCTATGGTAAGAAACCGGCATCAATAAATATTGAGATGGAAGAGATCCCTGGCGAGGGTGTTCGAGCAGAAGAAAATGGCCATTTCATACTCGCTGGGAAAGCAGCCCTTCTTGAAAACAGGGGTATAGTGGTACCCCATGTCGAAGAAGGAGGTACGGTGGTACATGCTGCCCTGGATGATAGATATCAGGGTTACCTTGTCGTTTCTGATGTGATCCGCGAAGATGCTCCCCTTGCGGTAAGAAAACTGAAAGAGATGGGGATCAGGACGATACAGATGCTTACAGGCGACAGGTATGGAGTTGCAACAACCGTATCTGCAGCTCTGGAAATAGACGATTACAGGGCGGAACTCCTTCCCCACGAAAAGGTCGAACAGGTAAAGAACATCCGAAACAAAATCGGAGGAAAGGTCCTCTTTGCAGGGGATGGCATTAATGATGCTCCCTCCCTTGCTGCCGCCGATGTCGGAGTAGCAATGGGTGGACTGGGTTCAGCTGCAGCCGTTGAAACAGCTGACCTGGTTATCCTGAGCGACAGACCTTCAGAAGTGGCAGATGCTATATCCATAGCCAGGCAGACCAGGAGGATAGTCTGGCAGAATATAAGCCTTGCCCTTGGAGTTAAAGGGTTAGTCCTTATTCTTGGCCTGGCCGGCATATCGGGGCTTTGGGAAGCAGTGTTCGCCGATGTTGGTGTGGCACTTCTGGCTGTTCTGAACTCTGCCCGGACTATCAGAATGGGTATTGTTACACAAGCTTGAGAAAAAGCTTATATATTGGGGTAAGCTGATACACTTCAGGAGGATTGTTAGAATGAGTGATAAAATTCGTGTATTATTCATATGTGGACAGAATTCGGCTCGAAGCCAGATAGGTGAAGCTTTCATGAACATGCTGGGCGGAGAGTGTTTCGAAGCCGAGAGTGCCGGCCTTGAGCCGGGTCCGGGAGTAAACCCCCTTGCCGTGGAAGTAATGAAGGAGATCGATGTCGACATTTCCGCTAACAAAGTTAACGGTATAATGGAATTCTTCGAAGAGGGCAGGACATACGATTATGTAATAGCTGTATGTGATGAGGCCAAATCCGCCAGGTGTCCCATATTCCCGGGGCAGCATGAAAAGATCGACTGGCCTTTTGAGGATATAGGAGCCTTCACAGGGAAATGGGATGAAATGGTTGCCAGGTCCAGGATCGTCAGAGACCAGATAAGGGCAGCCGTAGAGCAATTCATAAATGAACACGGAACTGTAAGACAGGGGGAAAACATTAATGTCATGGCTTGAAAAAGGCGGCGCCGCAACAGTCTGTTATTGCAAGAATGTCAACAAGATGCAGATCCTTTCAGCCATAACCATAGATGGGGCACGCACCCTTGAGGATATAAAGAGGATCACCGGAGCCTGTACCGGAGATAACTGCCCGGTAATGAATCCTTCCGGGACCTGATGTGCAGGAGACATCCAGGAGATCCTGGATCTTTATCTTCCTGTCCTGGCTGACCTTGAAGAAGGACATACCAGCTGTCCGGGTGATTGTACCTCCTGTGGGGAATGTTCTTAAAATTACAGTAAGGCCAGGTTAGATCGGCCCTTCTGTTTATTTTTATTATTGATTATTCACTTTGAGTAATGAATTATTCTCTTGGATCTGACTTTTGGCAATATCTGTCTCTGGCGTCTTCCAGGGCTTCCTCGATCATTGAAGATATAACGGCAGCATAGGGTCTGTTCATAAGACCCTGATGATCTTCTCCCGGGATATGCCTTATCTGTATTTTGCCACAGACATGATCGCTCCATCCGTAGTCTTCCCGATTATAGCGTTCTGCCTGTCTGTTAGAGGGTCTCTTCTCCGGTTCCTGGCGTAACAGGAGAATATCACCCTTATAAACAGAAGCTGGTTGATATAACATCATCATAAAATATGAAACATCCCTCATTATTTTTCGCATGAAGGGAATCCTGGGATTAAAAATCCGCATAAAGGAAGCCAGAGATTTCCGGAACTCCATTCTTATCCATTTATTGGTCCAGTACCAGTGAGAATGGAAGCGGTCCGAAAAAGAAGTTCCCCTTTCGCAGGCTAATTCAGCAGGACAGATCGCTCCACCCGCTATTTTAGGGGCGGCCACAGGTTTTGACCGGTCAATAATAGCCAGTAACCCTACATTATCTCCTGAGCATTCAAGTTGGCGGGCCACTTCAAATGCTAAAAGGCCCCCAAAGGAATAACCGGTTAGAAAATATGGGCCATGGGGTTGCACCTTCTTCATTTCCTTAATATGGAATACAGCCAGATCCTCCATGGTGAAAAGGGGAAACTGCACTTTATCCAGACCAGGTGCTTCCAGTCCATATACCTTTTGCCATGAAGGCAGTGCCCTTGCCATTTCCATATACCAGATGGCATTCCCCTCTATGGGATGGCAGCAGAAGAGAGGAAAGGCTTCATCTCCATCCTTGATCTTCACGAGGGTTGGCCATTTTTCAGGGCCCTGTTGCCGTTGTTCAAGTGCCGAAGAAAGACTTTCAATTGTAGGATTTTCAAAAAGAAGAGAAAGGTAGAAATCCCTTCCTGAGATCTCTTCCATATGTTTCCTCATCCTGATCCCGAGAACGGCTGCAGAATCGGTCCCTACAAGGTCAAAAAAATCATCAGCTATGTTGATCCTGCGTCCTGAAAAGGTTTTTTCCCATGCAGAGAGAAGAATTTTTCCCCAATCCTTACGGGAAAGAAAATCTTTATCAACGGAGATTTCAGGAGAAGGGGAACGTGGTTCCTTTTCAACATCTTTTATATCCAGAATGGTCCATCACTCGCTTTTCTCAATTGTCAGAAGCATTTATACTTGCCAAGGACAATTACAGGGATATTCTTACTCCGGACCTGGTGTTTGTCTCAGCTTGTACTGCCGGAATTTCATATATTATAATAATAATTCATGTTTACTGCAGAAAAAAGTCTCATCCTGTGATATCAAGAAATGGAGAGAAACATTCTTTGAATCTGTCTAACATTATTTCCAACATTGATGTAAGCGAGAAAAAAGCCACAGTATTTCCGGGAACTCCTCTTGCTGAGCGGATGAGACAGCCCTTCACAATAGAGTACGATGCAGATATTGACCTCCGGGAACTGGATCTCTCGATTGTTATAACTCCCTTTCTCCTCAATGTTATTCCCCTTCTCTGGTTTCTGGGTGGAACATATAAGGTGGATTCCATGGATGAGGATCTTTTCTCCAGCCTTGAGCTCGTTCGGAATGGATTCCGAATCCTTTATCCGAATATACCCTGGAAAGGCCAGCTTATTCCGGAAACTTTAATTTCTGTTCCCAGGAGAAAAAATAACACAGACCTGTCCCAGGTACTTTTCTTTTCAGGAGGGGTGGATTCCACCTATTCTGCTCTCAATGTCGATCCCGGCAAAACGGTACTTCTTACAATACGAGGTCATGATATAGCACTGAATAATGACAAAGCCTGGAAAACAGTATGTTCACAGGTGAACGATTTTGCCTCAACTTTTAACTTCAGGACTGCGAGGGCCAGTGCAAATGTTTTTGGACTTTTAAGATGTGGAGATATACACAAGGAACACCCTGAATTGAAACCATGGTATGGAATGGTTCAACATGGGTCGGGATTAGCGGGTCTGGCCTTTCCCCTGTCTGTTTATCATGGTTGGGAAAGAATAATATTTTCTTCATCTATAGATGAAAAAACAACCCATGTTTCCTGGGGATCTCACCCCTTTCTTGAACCAAGGCTCAAAGCGAATGGTATTAAGGTGATATCAGAGGGTAATGAACTTTTATGGGCTGACAAAGTATTAGGCATTGTCGATTTTTACAGGAATAATCCGGAGATGAATAAACCTTTTATTAGAACCTGTCTGGATGACATGAACGGCAATCCTGTCAAGAATTGCACCCTTTGTGAGAAATGTCTGAGGGGGATCGTTTCCCTTATGGTAAGGTCTGAGGATCCTTCAGAATGGGGATTTTCTGTGGAGAGTCCCTTATTTGGTGCTGTACAGAACTCTCTGTTATATATGACAATTCCCGAGTTCAATATATATGAGTGGGATCGCATCCATGCTCTGGCTTCAAGAGCTTTAACGGAAAGTAGAGGAGAATACAGACAGTTCTTCAACTGGTTTGTTAATTGGTATGAAAATCAATATATAATTTAAGTACGAAGACATGATCGGTTTTGTTAAGAGGGAAACTGTAATGAAGGTTATTCATCATTAGTGAACCATAGAGACTATATATCTGAGATACAGGCAGGAAAATTTATTGAGAATAAATAACATTATTACCAACATTGATGTAAGCGAGAAAAAAGCCACAGTATTTCCGGGAACTCCTCTTGCTGAGCGGATGAGACAGCCCTTCACAATAGAGTACGATGCAGATATTGACCTCCGGGAACTGGATCCTTCAATAGTGATCACCCCCTTTCTGCTTAATGTAATTCCCCTTCTCTGGTTTCTTGGTGGAACCTGTACAGTAAATTCCATGGATGAAGACATGTTCAGTACTCTGGAACAGATCAAGGAAGGCTTCAGGACCCTTTATCCGAATGTTCCCTGGGAAGGCCGGCTTGTTCCTGATACTTTAACTTCTGTTCCCAGGAGAAAAAATAACACAGACCTGTCCCAGGTTCTTTTCTTTTCAGGAGGAGTAGATTCTACTTATTCGGCTCTCAATGTTGACCCTGGCAAAACGGTCCTTCTGACCGTACGTGGTCACGATATTGCCATGAATAATGACCTGGCATGGGATACAGTATGTTCCCATGTGAACAGCTTTGCCTCCGCCTTCAATTTCAGAACCGCCAGGGTAAGGGCTAACGTGTTCCGCCTTTTACGATGTGGAGATATACATAAAGAATACCCCGTTTTAAAACCATGGTATGGAATGGTTCAACATGGGTCGGGATTAGCGGGGCTGGCTTTCCCTCTTGCTGTTTATAACAGCTGGGATAATGTCATTTTTTCTTCTTCCGTCGGAGAGCAGGTTACCCATGTTCCCTGGGGATCCCATCCTTTTCTTGAACCCAGGCTTAAAGTTAATGGAGTTAAGGTTATTTCAGAGGGAACAGAGCTATTCTGGGTCGATAAAGTTCTGGCCATTGTCGATTTTTTCAGCAGTAATCCAGGAGTGGCAAGGCCTTTTTTGAGAATATGTCTGGATGACATGAATGGAAATGCAATAGGGAACTGCACTCTTTGTGAGAAATGTTTAAGAGGGATAGTTTCATTGATGATCAAGTTTGAAGATCCTTCTGACTGGGGCTTTCCTGTCCCGGATCCTGTATTCAACAGCCTGAAGAACTGTCTTTTAACCATGACTATTCCACGATCTAACAAATATATCTGGGACCGCATCCACAAGGTGGCCCTACAGGTTTTGTCGGCTTTTCCGGAAATCAGGGGAGAACATAGAGAATTCATCAACTGGTTTACGAACTGGTACGAAAAGAAGTACATTTTTCAGACGGAGAAAATTTATCCTTGTTCATCCAGCAAGGCCAGTAGCTAAAATTATCTGTAATTCTTTTGCCTGAAAGGTTGGGAATCAGAGAGCAGTTATACAATAGGAGAACTTGATCGAGAATGGATAATATTATTTCCCATATTGATATAAGCGAGAAAAAAGCTACAGTCTTTCAGGGGGATCCACTGATTAAAAGAATGAGACAGCCTTTAACCATAGAATACGATGCAGATATTGACCTCCGGGAACTGCATCCTTCAATAGTCATCACACCTTTTCTGCTGAATGTAATTCCCCTTCTCTGGTTTCTTGGCGGAACATATAAGGTGGATTTTATGGATAAGGATCTTTTTTCCAGCCTTGAACTGGTCCGGGAAGGATTTCGGACCCTTTATCCGAATGTTCCATGGGAGGGCCGGCTTATTCCTGAAACTTTAACTTCTGTCCCCATGAGAGAAAATACGACAGACCTGTCCCAGGTACTTTTCTTTTCAGGAGGGGTGGATTCCACCTATTCGGCTCTCAATGTCGATCCCGGCAAAACTGTGCTTCTTACCGTACGCGGTCACGACATTGCACTGAATAATGACCTGGCATGGGAGACCGTCTGTAGCCAGGTGGATTCTTTTGCCTCCCGGTTTACTTTCAGGTCGATCAGGGTAAGCGCAAATGTCTTTGGACTTCTGCGGTGTGGAGATATACATAAAAAATATCCCGTTCTCAAACCATGGTATGGAATGGTGCAGCATGGACTTGGATTAGCAGGACTGGCTTTTCCTCTTGCTGTTTTTAATGGTTGGAATACAGTTATTTTCTCCTCTTCTGTAGCGAAGAAAGTGTCATATAATGTGCCATGGGGAGCCCATCCTTTTCTTGAACCAAGGCTTAAAGTTAGCGGTATCAGGGTATTTGCGGAAGGAATGAATTCTTTCTGGGTGGACAAAGTCCAATTCATAATAAATTTTTGCAGGGACAACCCGGGAAAGGATAAGCTTTTTATGAGGGTCTGTCTGGATAGCATGAGTGGTAACGCTGTAAAGAACTGTGCCCTTTGTGAAAAATGTTTAAGAGGGATCGTATCGCTGTTGATTCATGGCGAAGATCCTTCAGATTGGGGCTTCCCTGTTCCTGAGCCTTTCATCGAAGTGATCAGGGAAAACCTCTCCAGTCTGTCTATTCCTATAGCAAGCAGGAATATGTGGGATAGAATGTATGAACTGGCTGTAAATATTTTACCGGAGAGCAGAGAAAAACACAGGCAATTCCTTAACTGGTATATCGACTGGTACAGAAGGGAATATCTCTCGTCGAGATAAGAGCTTACTCCAGATACTATGTAGCAGATATTTGGGGATTTAATGTTAGCTTTGTCTTAGCCCTTCTTCATGGATCTCAAATAAAAGACTTTTTCCCGGTAGGGCAATTCGAGCAGTTTTCCTTCAGAGACCAGCTGTTTTACAACACTCCAGTTTTCTCCCGAGTTCTTCAGCAGTTCCTCAACCGCATCGGATCTCATTGGGTGGACTGCCGTAATGCTCAGGATATCCTCGGCTGCATTTCCCGTGGCGGCGAATTCGTTTCCTTCGTAACCGAAGAGCAGTTCCACCTTGTTCAATTTCTCAGAGAAGATATGAAAGGCTCTGTTTAAAGTCTCTTCATCAGCTGGAAGGACCTTCTCTTCTGCGGGAGGCCTGGTGGGAATGGAGATGTAAGCTATGTCGGGGTTTAACTCGGCCAGGAAGGCGGCAGTTTCGTTAAGGGAATATTCCGAGTCGTTTACGCCCTTCACCAGCATGGTCTCTGTGTTCAGTTTCCCTTCGAATTTTTCGGAAAACTCAAGGTAACCATCCAGTATTTTTCTCAGGTCCAGCTTTCCATGGGGACGGTCAACTCTTTTCCATGCATCCTTTACCACCGAATCGGTTTTGAGTGAAACCCAGTCCAGTTTTTGCAGGTCGGCCTGGACGTCTTCCATCCATATGAGAGAACCGTTGGATATGGTGGCCAGGGGGATACCGGTATCTTTGAGCATGCCAGCCATAAGGCCCAGATTTATATCAAGGGTTGGCTCCCCGTCGGGAACGAAGGTAAGGTAATCTATCTGTTCATTCTTTTCTCTTGAAAGGGTAATTTTATTTTTAACCTCGGCAACCACAATTTCCGGATCGTAAAAGGCTTTGCGGTCTACGATCATGGAGTTGGTCCTGCCTACCTGGCAGTAGATGCATGAGTAGGGACAGGTCTTTGGCGGAATATGGTTTATCCCAAGGCTCTTCCCCAGCCTTCTTGATGGTACAGGTCCGAAAACAAGCATATATATCCCTCCTTACATTGGTTGCAGACTGAGTATATCCTTTTTTAACAGAAAAGTAAGGAACCAGAAGTTGAGCAAACAGTTCTGAAACTGGACTTCAAGAATAGAGAATTCTGGAGATCAGCGTGGCTTGCGGTTCTGATGCCATTCACGGAAGGCCCAGACCCTTTCGTAAACTGGAGGGATAACGAAGAGGGCAAGGGTCCCGCCGGCAAGCAGACCTCCTATTACGACTATGGCCATGGGCTGACGGAAGGGACCACCAGCTCCCAGTCCCAGGGCCAGTGGCAGCATGGCGATGATGGAGGTTATGTCTGCCATGACGATGGGCCGAAGCCTTACCTGGCAAGCCTCAAGGATGGCATCGTAGGGTTTCAGTCCATTTCTGCGCTGTCTTTCAGCATAGTCGATTATGACTATGGCATTGTTAACCACAAGTCCCACAAGCATGATTACTCCCAGAAGTCCATATACGGAAACAGCTATGTCTGTTATGAAAAGGAGAGGGATAACCCCAATGGCTGAAAGGGGTATGGTGAGCATTATTATGAAAGAGAACAGGTAGGATTCCAGGATAGCTGCAATGACCATGAATGTCAGCACCACAGCCATTCCAAATGCCAGGAACATGAATCTGAAGTTCTCCTGAATGCTTTCCACTTCACCGGCAAAGTCGAACCTGTAGCCGGGAGGAAGTTCTATCTGTTGGATCTTCGGCAGAACCTGGTTGAAGGCCTCTCCGACGGTTATTCCAGATACGTCGGCATCAACGGCCATGTAGCGGTTCCTGTCCTTTCGAAGGATTGTGGTGGGACCCAGGCTGTATCCCACGTTGGCAACCACACCCAGGGGAACGAAACCGCTCTTTGTAGGAACAGGGAGGCCTGGAAGGTCAAAAACATTATCTACTTTGGATGGTTCAAGCCTGACAAGGATATCGTATTCCTTTCCTCCTGTACGGAAGACACCGGCATCTTTGCCTGTAACGTAGGTTCTTGACGTATCTGCAAGTTCCGAAACGCTCAGGTCCAGCTGGGCCAGCCTCCAACGGTTTGCCTGAAGGGTAATTTCGGGGCGGCCGAGTTCCCAGTTTACATCGGCATCCACTATACCCGGAGTAGCTCTCATGATGTTCAGCATTTTTTGGGATATCCTGTCCAGTTCTTCGATCTCGTCTCCTATTACACCTATCTGGAGAGCTCTGCCAGGAGGGCCTCCGCTTGTTGAAGCACTTATCACAGAGGTCACGTCGGGAAGGGAGGCCATGAAGGGTCTTACCATTTCCGATATTTCAAAAGTTGTGACCCGTCCCTTTTTTTCATTCATGAAGATCCTTATTCTTGCCTGATTAACTCCCTGTTCGGCTCCGGTTCCTCCTGCAAGGACTTCTACAGCCTTGATGTCGGGAAGTTTCGTGACATAGTCTTCGACCTGCCTTGTTATCATTTCGGTATATTCAAGGGATACCGCCGATGGAAGGGATATCTCCATAGTGACCACTCCCTGGTCAGCCCTCGGGAGGAATTCCGTTCCCACATATCCGGCCAGCATTATGGAACCTGTAAAAAGAAGGAGGAAAAGGATTAGTGTCAGAAAGGGATGCCTCAGGGTCCTTTTCACCAGGACATGATGAAGAGTGTCAAAATGAGAGTAGATCCACTGGAACCATCCCGTCAGGAATCTGCTGATCTTCGAAGGTTCTCCGTAATGTATCCGTGCAGCCACCATGGGTGTAAATGTCAGGGCCACCCACAGGCTGAAGAGCGTAGCAAATACGACTGTGATGGCAAAGTCGCTGAAAAACTGTCCAACAATACCTCCCATAAATACCACCGGAATAAAGACGGCCAGGTTGGTTACTGTCGTGGAGAGTACAGAAAGACCTATTTCACCGGTCCCCTTTTCCGCTGCTTCCATGGCGTCAAGGCCCATATCACGAAAACGGAAGATGTTTTCTATCACGAGAATAGCGTTGTTTACAAGAACTCCGATGGAGATGGCCAAACCAAGGGTACTCATTATGTTAAGGGTGGTTCCGCTGGTGAAGAGGAGAATAAAGGTAGCCACCACTGCAGTAGGCATGGACAGGGCCACCACAAGGGTAACGGAGAATCTCATCAGAAACATATACAGTATCAGGGCGGTAAGCAGTATACCGAAGCCCATGTCGCGGAAAACGTTCCTTACGGCCTCTGAAATGAAGGTAGATTCATCATTGGTAATTATGATCTCATATCCGGGAGGCATGTACTGCCTTATTCTGTCCAGTTCTACCTGTATTTTCTCGCTTATTCCTACTATGTTTGCATTGGGGCTGGCGATACAGTCGATAAAGATCGCGCTTCTGCCCCTGTATCTGGCAAAACTCCTTCTCTCTTCAGTGGTGTCTACCACCCGCGCGAATCGCCTATCCTGACGGAATACCCGTTCTGAAGGGGAATTCTGATATCCTCCAGCTCTTTTGGGTCTTCCACTTCTCCAAGAACCCTTATGGAAAGCTCCTTTGCCCCCTTGGAAATGTGTCCTGATGGGTCATTAAGGTTGTTCGCAGCAAGAATGCGGGTCAGATCCTGCAGGTTGATACCGAACTGTTCCATATAGGATGGGTCTACATAGATATGGATCTCCCTTTTTATGCCTCCAAGGATATCTGCCTTTGCGAGACCTTTTATCTGGGTGATCTGTCTCTGTATCCTGTCTTCCACAACGGTATAGGCTTCTTCCTGGGGAGCAGAGGAGAGTACTGCCAGGGTCATAAAGGGCTGAGCATTTATATCGAACTTTTCGACGATGGGATCATCGGCATCATCGGGCAGGAGACCTGCTATGGCCTTCACCCTGTTTGAAACATCCAGGGTTGCTTCGGAAAGATTTATATCATATTCAAAATCGGCTACAACGAAGGAAATGCCTTCCACGGAATAGCTTTCGATCTTTTTTACACCTTCGACCTGTGCTACGGCATCTTCTACCGGTTTGGAGATGAGATTCTCTATCTCATTGGGACCGGCTCCCCTGTAAGAGGTCTGGACTACCACCACGGGAATATCCACCCGGGGAAGGAGTTCCACCCCCAGTTCAAAGTATGCATATATTCCTATGAATACAGCCATGAGGACCGTTACGCTTGTTAAGACCGGCCTTCTTACAAAAGCCCGAATTATTCCCATCCCTGTCTCCTTTTAGAGAAAAGCTTCATAAACCATGTGCATTTCTGTTTCCTTTGTTTTTGATGAAAGCATCATTCTAATTTTGGATTTTAGATTTTGGATTTTGGATTAAAAACGTAAATTCCAAAACCCGGGAAACCATTAACGCGAAGTATTAAGTTCATTTTGGATTTTAGACTTTGGATTAAGACCCCAAACCAAAACCTTTAAAACCAAGACCTGAAACACAGTACAGCTAGAACAATTTTGGATTAGATCCCGAAGTCAAAAACAATTCAAGCTCTTATTTTAAAAAAAGCTCCTAATCCTTCTTCCTCTTCTGTTTTGATCGAAGTGTCTTTATCGAAGCCACTGTCATGGCCAGGATCTCATTCATTTCTTTTTCAAGAGGCATAATGTTTTCTTCAGAAAATAATCCAGATTCTCTAAGAAGTTCACACCAGTAAAGTGTCTCATCTGCTTCTTCTTCCACAATGGACATTTTTGAAATAACATCTGCAACAGATTTTCCCCTGCATGCTGCTCTATAATTCGCTCCGACAGACGTTGATGATCGGAGTAACTGCTTTCCTATGACTGATCCTGAACTTGTTTTGGGTAGTTTGTCGATCAATGTAATAAAATCAAGGGCTATTTGCTTTGTTCTGTTTTTGAATGTTTTTTCGTCCATGCTGCATCCCCTCTAAATTGTAAAGTCTTGAATTGATTTGATGTTCTTTTTGGGGTTTCAATCTAAAATGCAATCTTTTATTGTTGGGTTTTATTCTAAAATTCCAAATTTCTCTTTTCTTGTTTTTAATTTTTCAGGTTTTGCTTCTAATCCAAAATCTAAAATCTAAAATCTAAAATTGTTATGGTTCCTGGATCCATACCTGAGCGCTGTCGAAGATGTTATCCATACCTTCAACAACGATTGTTTCCCCGGCAGAAAGTCCCTGAACAACTTCCATCATCCGGTCAACACCTTCACCTGTCTGGATGTAGCGTTTGAAGGCCCTTTCATCCTCAATGACGTAAACGAAGGTTCTGCTGCCTTCCCGGTCGATGATCTCGTAAGGTATCTGTATAACTTGAGGCCTGTCATCTATGAGAAATTCCGTTTCCACGTATGATCCTGGAGGAAAGTCCGCTCCACGGGTGAGTTCCACTATGCATTTATATAACCCGGTGCTGGGATCAGCCTCGGGGTCGAGCCTGAGAACGGTTCCCTCGCAGACCTTCATCTCGGGGCAGGTCCTGTCCTGGAGACTTATTCTTACAGTAATCCCTTTTTTAATACGTCCTATTTCCAGAGGGGGAAGAAGAACTTCAACTTCCAGATGTTCCGTGTCGGCGACCGCCATTACCCGTTTGCCCGATTCGGCTATTTCTCCCACCTCGGCATCACGATAGGTTACGGTCCCATCTATTTTTGCATATACCTTTGTACGAGAAACCTTGGTCTGGACATCTCTCACAAGGGATCTTTTCTGTTCCATGGTTACGTAGGCTTTTTCAACTTCCTGTTTTGATAGACCGCCGGCCTTGCTGAGAGCAAGTTTTCTTTCGTAGTCCCTTTTCGCCTCCTGGTAGTCTGCGACCCTGGCAGAAAGATCAAAGGCCTGGGTTTCAGTTGACAGTTCAAGAAGGACGTCTCCGGTCCTGACCTTATCCCCCACATCCACGGGGACTTCAACGATGAACTCTCTCACGAAGGATGTAACGTCCTGTGTCCTTGATGCCCTGACCTGTCCGTAATACCTTTTCCAGACCTGCCATGGCAGGGCTTCTACTTTAGCGACCCTGACAGGTATGCCCTTCTCAGCCCGTATGTCAGCAACGCTGGGAGGAACTTCCTCCTTTGCTCTTCTGGCAGCAATAAAACGAAATCCTGTAAATAGTCCACCGAGGATCAGTAAAACGACAATAAAATAAAATATCCTGATTTTTCCCTTGTTCTTTCTCATGGAGATCACCACTCCCGATATCTTATCCAATCCCTGTCCGTATATTCGCTGGCATAGGTTCCGCAGGCCCGCTTCATATCCACCAGGGCCAGGTACAGTTCCTTTATGGTATCAAGTCTTTCAGTATTGGCCCGGACATGTTCCGTCTGGGCATTGAGAAGATCCAGCTGGCTTCCCAGTCCCTCAGTGTAAAGAAGGGTGGTTATTCTCAATTCCTCTTCTGCGAGCTGGGCCTGCTTTTCCCGGCTTTTTCTGAGAGCCAGGGCCTTTTCCCACCTGTTCTGTGCGAGGATTATCTCCTCCCTGGCCTTATCCTTCCGTGCCTCAAGTTCCCTTTTTGCGCCCTTTATGGTTTCCTCTTTTTCTCTTACCTGGTTTTTTGTGTTATTCCCATCAGTGATGGGAACATTAAGAGTCAGGGAAAGAAGGATCTCGTTCTCGGCAGGGGATATACGCTCTGAGTCCGACCACGCTGTCCACCCCAGGAATGCATCCAGGGTGGGGGAAAGGCCTTTGGCTGCAAGGTCAAGGTCCCTGCCTGCCTTTTCCAGGGCATATTCCAGAGACCTTATGTCCGGCCGGTCTGAGCAGGTTTCTTCAACATCCCGGACCCTTGGCATATCTGGAGGAATGAGACTGGTTTTCAAGGGTGATACTTCGAGTCCTGCTACAAGGGTTGAAAGCTGGGCAAGGATGTCTCTGTAATCCGATTCTGCCTGTGTGAGGAGACTTATACCTTCCTCCATCTTTGTTTCAGCCCTTATAACATCAAGCATGGGAATAAGGTCCTGACGAAACTGTTCTTCAGTTATACGGAGATTTTCCTGTCTCTGTTTCAGGATGTTCCTGTAAAGGTCTACGTTCTCCAGGGCCATGACGCCCATCCAGTAAAGAGCTTCTGCAGAGGAGAGAATATCATTGACCAGGTTCCGGTGAGTTTCAGCCTGTACAAGGTACCCGTAGATGGCACTTTTCTCCTGGGTAGAGTAGATACCGGAGATATCCAGACGGTGAGTTATACCTGCGGAGATAGTGTTTTCAGCATTTTCGCTGGTTATGCTGTTTGTAGTACCCTGAATGACCACAGCCGGTCTCTGTGAAGATACGGCAGATCTCACTGCATAGTAGGTCGATTCAAGCCGGGAGGCAGATGATTTAATAGTTTTGTTTTCAAGCTGAACAAGGAGCAGTAATTTCTCGACGGAAACCTCCTCTGATGCTGAGAAAACAGCCAGGGGCCCCGTGAGTAAAAGGATTATAATTAAGAACAGAAAATATCCTGATAATTTCTCTCCCCTGAAATATTTCATGATCCATATCCTTTCTTTAAAAAAGTAAATATTTTTATTAGCTCGTTAAAGAGTTGACTGAGGAGATAGATTGAATGATACCCCAGATTATTAAGATCATCAAGCCAGTTCTTCTCACTGTTAGTATTCTGCATAAAACATTTTCGCAGATCAGACCTTCAGTTTTTCAATCAAGAGTCTTTCTGAATTTGATGAGGCTTACCGTCAGGAAAAATGATATAAGTATCACCAGGGCTCCTAACTGGGGCCACAGGTAATTTATTCCCACACCCTTTAACATGATCCCCCTGGTTATCTGGAGAAACCAGGTCAGCGGGAGAATGTTGCTTATGACCTGGAAGAACCGGGGCATTCCCTCCCGGGGAAAGACGAATCCCGAAAGAAGGATGCTGGGCAGAAGACCGAATATGGACATTATCATGGCCTGGGTCTGGGTCCTGGCCATGGTTGATATGAGTATTCCCCAGGCAAGGGTTGCCACTATGAAAAGAAGGGTAAGTACATAGAGAAGGGTCATGCTGCCTCTCATGGGGACCCTGAAAATGAATTTACCAACCAGAAGTCCCAGAGTCAGTTGAACGTATCCCACGGTTATGTAGGGAATGATCTTTCCAAGCATGAGCTCCCAGGATCTCATGGGAGTTACGATAAGCTGTTCAAGGGTACCCCTTTCCCTTTCCCGGACGATGGCCATGGAAGTTATCATGAGCATGGTCATGGTCAGAATGATGCCAAGGATTCCAGGAACGATAAACCATGTGGACCTGAAGTCCCTGTTATACCAGGCTCTAACCCGGATATCATAGGCAGGATCCCTGGTGCCCTTCAACCCGTGGAACCTTAATTCTTCCGATCTTTTTAACCCCACCAGTTCCGCCGCATTTATTGCAGAGGCAGAAGACATGGAGTCCGTTGCATCCACAAGGACCTGTACCTGGGCCGGAGTTCCTTTTTTCAGGTTTTGGGCATGATCGTGAGGGATCACTATTCCCACCTTTACGGTCCCTTTCTGGATAAGTTCGGTTACCCCTTCGTAGCTTCGGGCATAGTGCTTTATGTCAAAATACTGGGTTGCCTTGAAAGATCTTATCAGCTCCCTGCTTTCCTGGGTCTGGGACTGATCGAACACCGCCGTTGAAAGGTGTTTGACATCAGTATTTATGGCGAAGCCGAAAATAATTAGCTGTACCACCGGAAGCATCATCATAAGGGCCAGGGTTATCCTGTCGCGCCTCATCTGAATGAATTCTTTTTTTATAAGGGCCAGAAGTCTTCTCATCTTTACCCTCTTCCTCAGGCTGCATTTCTTTCGATTTTTATGCCTTCCCTGACATAGTGAACGAAAATATCCTCAAGGGAGGGCTCGATCCTTTCCGACGGCATTTCTCCTGGAATCACAAGTTTTTCGCTCCTTGAAAGTATTCTTAATGACCTGCCGTAGAGATAGGCGTCAATGATCTCCTCATTGCTATTCTTTATGTGTTCAAGGAGGGTTACAGGATTCTTGGTACTTATGCAGAAGAGATGGCCAGGGAGTTCTTTTTTCAGATCTTCAGGCGTATCACAGGCCAGAAGCTGTCCGGAGTACATAAGTCCCAGCCGGTCACAGTGTTCTGCTTCATCCATGAAATGGGTGGTAACCATGATAGTGGTGCCTTTTTCTGCAAGGGAATAGATGATCTTCCAGAAATTCCTCCTGCCTGCCGGGTCGACTCCGCTTGTGGGTTCGTCCAGAAATAGAATGGAAGGCTCATGAAGAATAGAACAGCAGAGGGCCAATCGCTGTCTTACCCCGGATGAAAGGTTTGATGCCAATTCATTTCCCATCTCTTCAAGATGGGATAATTTAATCAGTTCCTCTATCCTTAACGAAGACATCTTCCGTCCAAGACTGTACATGCCCGAATAAAATTTCAGATTCTCCATAACAGTGAGATCGGAGTAGAGGCTGAATTTCTGTGACATGTAACCAATATTTTCCCGTATTTTCTTACCTTCCACTGAAATATCCATTCCAAGTATGGAGCCCTCTCCCTCGGAAGGAGAGAGAAGCCCACAGAGCATCCTGATGGTGGTGGTCTTTCCTGAACCGTTAGGACCCAGAAAACCGAAGATCTGACCCCTGGATATTTCAAGATCCACCCTGTCAACAGCTCTGAAAGTGCCGAACCTTTTCGTGAGTCCTCGAGTTTTAACAACAGTTTCTTTCATAATGATCAATCCTTTGAAAACTCAACAAAAACATCTTCTATGGAAGGGGATATTTCCCTTATGGAATAATCCCCAATCCCGGAATGGGCAAAAATATGTTCTATTTCGCGGGTTTTTTGAAAAACATCCTCAACTGCTACATGAATGGTGTCTCCGAATGAGTTGATATCATGACAGGGTAAATCCTCGAGTTCTTTCCGGAATCTTTTTTCAGGAGAATGAACCTCCAGAACTTTCCAGGGATATTTCCGGCATATTTCTTCTGGTGATCCGGAAAGGAGTATCCTTCCATGATGCATAAAGGCAAGTTGAGAACATAGTTCCGCCTCGTCCATGTAGGGGGTTGAAACCAGTACTGTTATTCCTTCGCTGTTCAATCTGTAGAGGATCTCCCAGAATTCCCTTCTGGATACAGGGTCCACTCCTCTCGAAGGTTCGTCCAGGATAAGAAATTCCGGTTCGTGGAGAAGGGCACAGGCCAGGGCCAGTTTCTGCTTCATTCCCCCCGAAAGCCTTCCAGCCAGGCGGTCTCCGAAATCGATAAGCCCCATAAGGGAGAGAACTTCCTCTCCTTTTTTCCTGATCTTCATGTTCTCTACCCCGTACATGGATCCTACGAAATTTACGTTTTCCCATACGGAGAATTCCTCGTACAGACTGAAGTTCTGTGGCATGTAACCCATTCTCCCGGGAACTGCCTTACCATTTTTCTGGTCCGACAGAAAGATCTCTCCACCAGAAGGTTTCATTACTCCGGCTATCATCCTGAGAGTTGTCGTCTTGCCGGCGCCGTCGGGCCCGACTATCCCATAAATTTCCCCCTTATGGACTGTGAAGGAGATGCTTCTCACAGCCTTCACCTTGCCAAAATCCTTTTTCAGTTCCCTTGCCTCGATCATTTCAGTTCCTTCTTCATTATGATCACGTCAGCGGGCATTCCGGGTTTGAAGATACCCTCTTGATTATCCAGGGAGATCCTGACCCTGAAAACCAGATTGGCTCTTTCCTCGGGAGTAATGCTCGCCCTGGGAGTATATTCGGCTCTTTCCGCGATCTCCGAAACATTTCCGGTAAAAGCGGTTTCTGGCCAGGAATCTATCCTGATGGAAGCCTCCTGTCCTGGATATACATAACCCAGCAGGCTTGAGGGAACGTATATGTTGATCCAGCAATCTGTGTAATCGCCGATGGTCAGAAGAATGGAACCTGCTGAGGCAAGCTCGCCCCTCTCGTAATTCTTTAAAAGAACAACTCCGGAAAGGGGACTTGTTATCCGGGTATCTTCTATT
The DNA here is from genome assembly GCA_963666205.1 of Synergistales bacterium. Lineage (GTDB taxonomy): Bacteria > Synergistota > Synergistia > Synergistales > JAFGMB01 > JAENYO01. The sequence goes on along the minus strand of OY762654.1, from coordinate 1,507,996 downwards.
TCTGTTTCGGTTATTCCTATGTTTGCTTCAAGTTTTTTTATTTCCTCTTCCTGGGCCTTTACCTGATCATCCCTTGCGCCAAGGAGAAGAAGGTCTCTCTTTTCCTTCAGGGCTTTGACTTCTTCAAGAGCAACATTCCTGCTGAGACGGAATTCCTCCATCTGTTTTGAACTGACCACGTTATCCTCGTAAAGTCTGCGATAACGTTCATAGTCCTTTTCTGCCTGGCCGTAACGTGATAAAGCCGCCTTGATCCTGGCGTCTATTTCTGCGATCTCCTCTTTCCTGGCACCTTTCTGTATATCCGCAAGTAATGCCCTTGCCTTTTCCAGAGAAGCTCTGTCCAGGGCCAGCCTTGATATAAGATCGGGCCTCTTGATGACTGCCAGCAGTTGGTCTTCTTTCACCAGGTCGCTTTCCTCGACAAGGATATTTTCAATATATCCTGTCATTTTTGATGAAATATCAACTTCCTGTATTTCTATTGTTCCGGTAGCACGCAGAACGGTGTTATCTTTTCTGTTCAGGGGCAGAAATTCCAGAAGTCTGTTCCTGTAGAAGTATCCCGCCACAATTGCTGAAGCGATTAATATAGTGAAAAAAATGACCCCTGGCTTCTTCATCTATTCTCTATTCCTTCCATGAGTATTGAAATAAGGCTTTCCGTTCTGACCTTTGAAACATTAAGGTTATCCATTATCGTTGAAAGGAGCCCGGAGAAGATGAACTGGTAGTTCACCATGGAGGCCAGGGCATAGGACATTTCAAAACTTTTCAGGTCAGAACGGAATATCCCCTTTTCAATTCCTTCCTGAAAGGTCATTCTGAAAGTTTCGGCCAGAAGGGAGACTCCCTTCACTATCTTTTCGGAGTACATTCTGGTGGGGTGGAGCATTTCATGGTGGAGCAGCCTGGCCAGGTCCGGATGTTCCGTGTGCATTTCCACGATCATGTCGACCAGGTGGATTATCCTTTCACGGGGAGGCATTTTTTTGAGGGTCTCACTGTCACTGAGGAAACGGATCATGGACATGAATTCACTATCAAAGATGGCCTCGTAGAGACCATCCTTGCCCCCGAAGTAATAGGAGATCATGGAAGTGTTCACTCCTGCAGCACCTGTTATATCCCTTATGGAAACCCCCTCAAAGCTTCTATCAGCGAAAAGTCTCTTTGCAGTTTCCAGTATTCTTTCCCGTGTATTCATTTCTTCCATCGACATGTATATTCATCTCCCTGAAATTACTACCAAACAAACGTTTGATTTAAACGATTATTTGATTTTAGTCCCATATGCGATTTTGTCAAGAAGATAGATCCAAAGAAAAAAGACCCGCAATTTCCGGGGTCTCAGGGGATGGAACAATAAATCTGTCAGGTATATTTCCATTTTCATTTTCTTGCTAGAAGATCACGAGCATGGAATAGACGGCGATGGAAATATACAATAACGGGAAAAAGACCCTGCAGAAACTATCGATATCCAATGCCCTTTTTTCCTGTCCATTGTCGGCCAGAAGGCTTGTGCGTACGGTCTCAACAATGGCCAGGAATATCAGCAGTGTCGATCCTGTAACAAAAATATCCATTCTTGTAAGGTAGGAGATCCTGGGCAGGAGTTCGCCCATGGAAAAGTGAAATGCGAAAAGGCTGAGAAGGGCAGTGGCCGAAACTCCTATCTGTGCTTCAAGATGGATAGGGTTGATCCAGAAGACCATCCAGGACATGAACACTATTATGGATAAAGGGAAAACTATCCGCATGAGGAAAAAACCGGGCTCTCTTTTGACCTCAATTTCAAGGTTGAACCTGCTTCTGTACTTGTTCTGAGGAGCCATATATGAAGTATCTGAATTGTATCGGGATGAAAGGATCTTCCACCCGGTCAGGGTTAATGCCGGATCGATCCCTGTTATTTCGGGGTCAGGGATCAGTTGCACTTCATGAATGTCGTGGGGATATGACGAAGCACTCAACGTGATTATATGATCGTCAAAGGGAAAGTCCTTAAGGTCCATGACAAAATGAACATTACCTGAATATCTCTGGGAGTATTTCACATCTCCTGAAGGGCTGATCTCAACATTATCCCGGTAATGCCTGGTCAGATTCTCCTGCTGGATTATTCCAATAGCCGGATGCCATATTTCATCAAGGGACAGGAACCTGGTTAAGGATGTGTCTTCATCCGATTCAATGGCAAGCCTTGGATCCTTCCAGGTAAGGCGAAGAATAAAATCTGTGGAAAATCTCTGGTTTGCATCATCCACTCTGGATATATCGATAACATAGATACCTATGTTCACATCTGTAGGGCCCTTTTCACTTTCAGGACGGGATCTGTAGTAGAAAGCATGGCCCGGGTTACAAAGGGTTATCGAAAAGAAGGCCAGCAGTATCAGGAACATTGATCTGAATAGTAAAAGGGCTCCATCCCTGGGTTTATCCCTGGACAATTCGGACACATCCTCCCTATTCCTTCAATATTTCAACAAGGTCCTCGGCCAGGCTTTTCCTAGGGGATTCCACTATCCTTCCCGCTTCCTTTCCATTTCTGAAAAGGATGAATGCAGGTATTTTCGTTACCTTCTTTTCCTCAAAATAGTATTTCTGGTCACCCGAGCTTTTTCTTTCCACTTCGTAGAAAGTTACATTCTCAAGATCCATTTCTGCCATGTCCATGATCTTGAGAAAATGGGGAAGTTCCCTTTTGCAATCGGGGCACCAGAAAGCGAAATATACTTCAATGGCATCCTCACTTTTCATCTCGGATTTCAGATCATTTAACAGGTTATCTTCTACAAGAAATGAATCATATTCTTCCTGCCAGCCTTCCTCTGAAAGTATCCTCTGAGGCTCAATAACGGGGAATGCCAGTGCAATGGAGAAAGAAAGCAGTATTAAAATACAACCCGAGATTGAAAATATTCCTCTTTTCCACATTTTCATTACCTCCATTGTCAGCGCAACGCCCTCCGATCCGGTGTCTCAGAAACCGGGGTCATTCTGCTTTTTTCATAAGCTCCTCCAGCTTGTCAATGAGGGGCTTCACCCTTTCATCTGTGGCTTCCTTTGACAGGGCTTCCTTTGGAGGAGTTGCTTTCCCCCAGTAAGCTGTGTTGGCGTTCTGGTCGATCCGCAGAGTTGCCCCTTCCAGCGACAGTCCTGCAAAAAGTCCCTTCGACATGGAGTAGCTGTACATGGCCGCCTTCGCCTGAATATCTGTGGCTGCTCCAGCCGTTCTTCCCACAGGCCCCGCAGCAACACCCACATCACTTCCTATGGTTACATTGTCACCCTTTGTAAAGGGTTCCATACCCCGTTCGTTGTTGATGACAAGAACAAGGGATATGACCTGGACACCGATCTGTATCCCCCATGAAGCACCAAGGATATCGGTGAAGCTGGGGCCATACCATTTTCCTGTGGCCGGGTCCCGCTGCAGGATCAATCCTTTTCCCCGTTTGGTCCCGAAACCCATTCCAGTCTTTAACACCGAAGGGTAGAGGGCTACACCTATTCCTTCTTTTATATAGCGTGCCATGGACCCTGCATCGGTCTGTTTCGACATCTCTTCCAGCATCTTGATGGAAGAGTCGATCCTTTCTTCGGGCGTGCTTCCATATACAGGAAATGCCTGGAGCATCATGAGAGAAGCGGTCATTACGACCATTAAAAGAAGAAACATTCTGTTAAAATTTTTCATTTTCCCGTCCTCCTTTTTTCTGAATCCAAAACCTATTTTGGGTAGAGCAGTGTAAATTGCAGCCTTATCTGCCAATCATCCACATATTCCGGTTTCTCGACGTTGTAATAGGCTGCAGCGGATATGTTGACGGGCTGTTTTCCCAGGGTCATGACACGTCCAACGCCCAATCCCAGGGGTACCGTCCACTGGTTGCCTGAGTCGGCCTCCCAGTTCGCGGTGATGACGGGGGAGAAGGAGTAATACCAGCCTTTTGGCAGATTGTAGTTTATGAAGGGCTGTATGAGCATCTGGTTTACATCATCCCGGTCATCATCTCCAGCAAAGGACCATATGTTATTTATCAGAGCACCATAGACCCAGGGACCCTTCATCTTGAGGGCCACTCCTGCTATTCCGGCGCACCACTTATCCGTTCCCAGCCGGTCATCCGTTGCTGTTGGAAACTGAAAGACAGGGCCAATACCCCAGATAAGCTTCTCCACCTTCCTGGGAGAGAAGAAAAAAGTCATATTAATATCTCCCAGTCCTGTTTCCCGCCCCTGCCCGGAGATGAATTGGGGCTGACTTATTACCGGGATAATAGTTCGAGTTATGACATTCCAGTTTTCATCCAGTGGAAAGGGTATAACAGGCTGGATGTTCAGTATGTGTAAAGGCCTTTCATAAGGGCCGGTCTGTGGTGAAAGATTATACTGAAAGGGGACACTGATCATGTTTGCAACGGGATTCTGTGCTTTCCTGGCCAGTTCACCGGGATCGGTATCGGCAGCCGATGAAGAGCAAAGAAAAATAAGGACAAATATTACGATGATAAATTCTGGAAAGGATTTTTGAATAAACCTTACCATTCAGATCATCTCCTTTAATATTTGTTGCACCATCACCAGCTATATGTCAGCGCCAAAGCAGGTCCGTCCATCTGAAGGTCGAAGGCCTTTCTGTTAGCTCCGCTTCCGTCTTCATAGTCGATATCAAGGATCCTGTAACCTATAAGCAGGGACCAGTTTTCTTTCCATTTGTAATCAAAGGCTGCGACGGCGTTCCATGTGAGGTCAGAACCGCCGAAAGCCAGGTCTCCCCTTAAACGGAATATCCACTGTTCTGAAAGGGGATAGGAAAGCCTTCCGCCGATCACGAAATCTGTCCAGTCAGTTCCTGAAGAGAAATTGCCTGCTTCAATTTCGAAGAGATCCGTACTTGAATCGTAATATCTGATGCCGGCGAGAAGATCGAAGGTCCCGGGAAGGCCTTTTTCTGTGGTAAATTCATGCATCCTGTAACCGGCTCCCAGGTCGATTATCCACATATCAACATCTACTTTGAGCAGAAGAGTTCCATTAGTAGTAAACCTGGAAGTGGTATCTATAAAAAATGTTTCCAGGTAGTATCCCCATTTGGCCTTCCACCCTTCAAAACGGAACATCATGGCCAAGTCAAGGTCATCAAGTACATCGCTGAAACTCATATCCACCGGGTAGGTCTCTCCTCCTGCAGTTATATTTCCGTCCGTTCCGGCGAACCACAAATAGGGAGAAAAGGAGTATTTCCAGGCGTTATCCCGGGTTGAAGCCTGGACTGAAAGTGGAACCAGTGATATGCAGATCACCAAGGCTAGGATCATGGCTTTTTTCTTCATTACTTTTCCCTCCTTTATTAATCTCTATATTTTGTCCTGGAATAGTACCTGTAAAATTTATGAACTGAATTCACTTCTGTTGATTCACGCAAAAATAAACCAGCTAAAAAAAGCAAGATAGACTGCTGGAAAGACCAAACGGGCTGCCATATCGATCTTTCGGGTTCCTTCTTCTTTCTGCTGCTCCACAAGAAAGGCTGTCATTATCACAGTGACAAGAGCCAGAAACACAAGGATAGTACTCCCCACCGTAAAATAGTCCAGCCGTGTCATATAGGGGAGACGGGGAAGAAGACTTGCCAGGAGAAAGCGGTTCGCTATGAGTGTCAGAACTGAACTGGTTGCAATACCTATTCTCACACCCACATGTTCAGGTCCTACCCAGAAGGCTGCCCAGGACATGAATACAACAATAGCGAGGGGCAATACTACCTGCCATAGATAATAGATGGAGTACCTCTTCGCTTCAAAACGGAAGGCACAGCCTGCAGTGCTTATTCCTTCAATTGGTTTGTAGGGAAGATTAAGAGCTTCATATTTGAGAATCTCCCAGTCGGGGAGAGAAAGTTCCTTTGCCATGGATCCTCCGACAAAAGTGCCCATTTCATCGGGGATAAAATCAAGTTCCTTTGCAGGATAACCGGCTGCCACAAAATGGATGTTGAAGGTATGGCTGTCCCTGGGGAAGTCCTTTAAAGTGAGTGGTTGAGACAGTCTGCCGCTGTATCGCTGACGATAGTATACAGTTCCGTCAGAATTGACCTGGGCAACTTCGGGAAGGGACCTCGAAACAAGGCCCTGTCGATTGGATATGAGGATCCTGGGATTCCAGATATCTTCCATGGGTATCTGACGGGTAGTTCCGCCTGGGTTAACAAGGCGTTCGTCCTGCCAGCGAAGTTGAAGATAGACATTAGCCATAAAATTCTGGTTGGCATCATCTATTTCATCGATATCAAGAATAAAAATAAGGAAGTAGATCTTTGTGGGACCTCTCCATTCGCCAGGACGCCTGGCTGTAAGTTCTGCCTTTTCAGCTTCCTCTTCTTCCGCCTTTTCAGCGGCTTTTTCTACGGCTTTTTCAGCTGCTTTTTCGGCGGTTTCTTCCTCTAGAGTCTGTTCAATTGCATGGATGGCATTATCCGGGTAACTGATAATACTCAGTAAAAGGATCAGTAATGAGATCAGGATCAATGAAAGAAATGGTCTCAACAGGGATGTAAATAAATGGTCCTGATATTTTTTCTTTTCCATAAAGAACCTCCCTCAGGAACCTGAATTATTCCATCCTTTGCCGGGAATGGTCTGGATCCAGTTATCCTCTTTGTTTGCAGGTCCCTGCGGACCAAATGAAATGTCGAAGGACCCGTCGCCATTAATTTTCAGGTTTTCCTTTGTGAACTTCATGGTACTTATCTCTCTTTACCCAGGATCTGCCTGCTTGCCCATAGAGCTTCTGTCTTCCTGTGAAGAACTGATCAGGCTGTAAACTGCATAATGTCCATGAAAATAGTTTTGGGATATTAAGATCGTTCTGAAGATATGTTTACCGGAATGGACGTTCTGAAGGGGAATGAGAAAAGAGAAATCTTCATATTAAGTTAATATTTGACATGAATTAGACAAACCACTAATATAATAAAACAACGTAGCAGATAAGTAAAGAGTTGGTCTTAGATCGTTTTTTGCTCATTTTCTGTTCATTTGCTGTTTTTCCCTTCCTCTTTTGCTGGTTTTAATTTCCGGATCACATCCCTTTTCAGTTATCGAAGCATATTTTGCCCATTATGTTTTCCCTTTATTTCATATCAATGAGTGAAGTGCGAAAGGAGATCAAATATGGCTGAAGACGAACTGAAATTATCGGACAGGTTGGCACAGAAACGGACGCTCCTTGCCGCGGAGAGAACCATCCTGGCAGCTGAGCGATCTCTCATGGCCTGGATACGGACGGGTCTCTCCATGATCAGTTTTGGTTTTACCATTTACAAGTTTCTCCAGTATGTGAAGGAAGATCTGACAGAGGTGACTATCAGGACCTATGGTCCCAGAAATATTGGTCTTTTTCTCATCGGGCTGGGGACAGCATGTCTTGTTCTGGGGTTACTGGAATACAGGGATATCATTTCCCAGCTGAAGTCTTATGGAGCCCAGATGCGTAAATTCCCGGTGGTTCTGGCCAGTCTTATAGGGATCATGGGGCTTTTCCTTTTTATCACAATACTGATGAACAGAGAGGTTTTCTGATAGATCATGGAAAATGCGAATGATATTCAGCTCCTTCTGGTAGCACTGATCTTTTCCGGTATTTTCTACTTCGGGGTGAAGATCCATTTCCCCAGAAGGGGAGAGAGATATTATCGAAGGTTTCTTTCCTTTGCGGGAGGGATATCTGTTGCCTATATCTTTGCGGAGCTTCTGCCCGAGCTCGAACATGCCAGGAAACTCTTTCTCCAGAGTTCCGAAGGTCTGGGTTATCCTTTTGGTGAACACCGGATCTACCTTGCGACACTGGCCGGATTTATTATTTCCTACGGTCTATATCACTGGGCTACCTCCAGCAGACTATCGGACAGTAAGCCGCCATCTGATGTCAAAGAGCCGGGAGGAGTCCGGAAAGGTTTGTATATAGCTGTTTCCGAGTTCTTTCTTTATTCCTGGCTCATAACCTATCTCCTCGGATTCCAGATTCGTGAAGGTGCTGTTCCGCTGGTTCTCTATATCGTAGCCATGAGTTCTCATTTTATACTCGTGGACTTTTATCTTCTCATGGACTATGGGGTTTTCTATAGCCGTAAGGGTAAAAATCTGCTTGCTCTGGCACCTCTTGCGGGCTGGGGCTGTTACAAAATCATCGTACTGCCCCTTCCTTTTCTGGTTACCCTGGGAGCTTTTATTGCCGGTGCGGTGATCATGAACACCATGATAATCGAACTTCCCAAACGGGAGGAGAGCAAGTTCTGGGCTTTCCTCTCAGGGGCAGTTTTATATACTGCCATACTATTGCTTCTTTTTCAGAGGGGTGATCCATGAATGTATATTTTCTCGAGTGAGTTTCTGGATGATATGGTCGCCCGGATAGCCGGTCCCATGAGTTTCAGGTTTATTATACAGCCCATGGTGGCAGTGATACTCGGGATCCGTGACGGAAGGCTTGATGCGAAGGCGGGGACGCCTCCATTCATATACAACGTTATCTTCAAAAAAGAACATTATCGAAGACAGTTCCGAAATGCCCTTCATTCACTGTTTACCCCTGTAATAGTGGGGATAGCGCTGGATGCCATAGCCCAGTATCTGATATTCAAACATATCCGGCCCCTTCCAGCTCTTCTTGTAGGAACTTTCATAATGGGGGTTCCCTATTCCTTTTCCAGAGGAATATCCAACAGGATCTTTTCAGGGATCATGAGAAAAAAGGAGGCCTCCCATGGTAAAACCCGATGAACGTCCTGCTTTTCACGTGATGGCAAAACCTACAGGAGCAAGATGCAATATGAACTGTGCCTACTGTTTCTTTCTGAAGAAGGCGAACCTTTACCCGGGAAGCGATTTCACCATGTCCGATGAACTCATGGAGATGTACATAAGACAGACCATCGAGGCTCACCGGATCCCCCGGGTGACCATCGCCTGGCAGGGAGGTGAGCCCACCCTTATGGGAGTGGACTTCTACCGCAGGGCCATGGAAGTGGAAAAGAAGTATGCCAGGCCCGGCATGACCTTCGAAAATACCATCCAGACAAACGGCACCCTCATAGACGAAGAATGGTGCCGGTTTCTGAAAGAAAACAATTTTCTGGTGGGGCTGAGCCTGGATGGACCCAGAAAATTCCACGACATGTACCGTCTGGACAAGGCTGGAAAGAGCGTTTTCAAAAGGGTGGTCAAGGCTGCCAGGCTGATGCAGGAATGGGGTGTGGAGTTCAACATCCTTTGCACTGTGAATTCTGCCAACAGCAGACATCCCCTGGAGGTCTACCATTTCTTCCGCGACGAGATGAAGACCCCCTACCTCCAGTTCATCCCCATTGTCGAAAGGGACAATGAAACCGGAAACCAGGAAGGCACGAAACTTACGGACCGGACTGTGGACCCTGACCAGTACGGCAGGTTCCTTAACACAATCTTTGACGAATGGGTAAGAAATGACGTGGGCAGCATGTTCATCCAGATGTTCGATGCCACCGTAGCTTCATGGATCAGAGGGTATTCATCCATATGCATATTCCGTCCCACCTGCGGCGACGGGGTCGCCCTTGAACACAACGGTGACGTCTATTCCTGCGATCATTTCGTTGAACCTGCCCATCTCCTTGGTAATATCACAGAAACCCCTGTGGGAGAACTGGTGCGGTCGGAGAAACAGGCAGCCTTCGGCAGAGCTAAATCTGACACCCTTCCCAGGTACTGCCGGGAGTGCGAATACCTCTTCGCCTGTAATGGTGAATGTCCCAAGAACCGGGTACTGAAAACACCTGATGGAGAGCCAGGCCTCAACTGGCTCTGTTCGGGGCTGAAGGCATTTTTTGTCCATACTGCACAGCCCATGCAGATAATGGCGGAGCTGTTAAGTAAAGGACATTATGCCGACGAGATCATGGATATTCTGGCCATGGAGGAGAAGTCAGCTGCAACTCCTCTGCGTAAGCAGATGTGAGCTATATTCCCATCCTGAGCGGAGGGGAAGGATAGATGGTACAACCAGATAAAATGGAATAGTTCAAGCCGTAATAACATCCTTCTTACTGATGGAATCTATATTCTGCTCTGGTTTGAAGATTTTTCAGAAAGGAAGTGATTAAGAAATGGCTGATAAAAAGCCGAATATCCTCATTATATGGGGAGATGATATAGGATGGTGGAACATAAGCTACAACAGCAGGGGGCAGATGGGGTACCGGACCCCGAACATTGACAGGATAGCAAACGAAGGGGTTGCCTTTACCGATTACTATGCCCAGCAGAGCTGCACTGCTGGCAGGGCTGCCTTTATAACCGGCCAGAATCCCATCCGGACAGGGCTGACCAAAGTGGGCATGCCTGGAGCAGTTGTGGGTATGCCCGCAGAAGATCCTACAATAGCAGAGCTGCTGAAACCCATGGGCTATAAAACGGGGCAGTTCGGGAAGAATCACCTTGGTGACAGAGACGAGTTTCTCCCCACCATGCATGGTTTTGATGAGTTTTTCGGCAATCTGTACCATCTGAATGCTGAAGAGGAGCCTGAAGATCCGGATTATCCAAAAGATCCTAAGTTCAGAAAGCGGTTCGGCCCCCGGGGTGTGTTACACTGCCATGCCGATGGAAAAGGCGGACAGAAGATCGAGGATACCGGGCCGCTGACCAGGAAACGGATGGAGACCATCGACGATGAGGCCACCGGCCATTCCCTGCGTTTCATAGAGGATGCTCACAGGGAGGACAAACCCTTCTTTGTATGGTACAACACGACGGCTATGCATTTCCGGACACACGTTGCTGAAAAGCATAAAGGCAAGAGTGGCCAGGGATTCTACAACGATGCCATGGTTGCTCATGATGAACATGTTGGCGAACTGCTGAATAAGCTGGACGAACTGGGAATAGCGGATAACACCATTGTAATGTACTCCACAGATAACGGACCACACTATAACACCTGGCCTGATGCCGGAATTACCCCCTTCCGCAGTGAGAAGAACACCAACTGGGAAGGCGGCTGGAGGGTACCAGCCTTTGTTCGCTGGCCCGGGAAGATCGAGTCAGGGTCTGTCCTGAACGGTATCGTGTCTCATCAGGACTGGCTGCCCACACTTTTGGCGGCGGCAGGAGATGGGGAGGTTAAGGAAAAGCTTCTCAAGGGCTGTAAGGTGGGGGAAAAGACCTTTAACTGTCACATCGATGGCTTCAACATGCTGTCCTATCTGACGGGCGAAGTGAAAGATAGTCCCAGGGAGAGCTTTTTCTACATCAGTGATGATGGTGATGTCCTGGCTATCCGGCACAAAGACTGGAAGGCTGTGCTCATGGAACAGCGAGAGAGACAGTTATTCTGCTGGTTTGAGCCCTTCGTGAAGCTTAGAGGCCCCAAGATTTTCAATCTTCGCAGGGATCCCTTCGAGCGTGCCGATCACAATTCAAACACGTACTGGGACTGGCTGATCTCCCACGCTTACCTGATCTACGGAATGCAGGCACTGGTTGCGGATCAGATCGAATCCTTCAGGAATTTCCCTCCCCGGCAGAAACCGGCATCCTTCAATCTGGATGCAGTGCTTGAACAACTCGAGGACAGCAGCGGCGGAGCAAAACATTAGTGGTTGGGTTTATTCATAAAATACCCCAATTAACTTTTCCTGGTCGAGAGATATATTTCTGACAATGTCATTTCCCTTTTTCTGTTTACCAAACTTCAACTCTCTCCTCGAAAAAATCGAAAGGAGGTAATTGAAGTGGATGAGATAAGAGAATACAAGCCGGGGACTCCCTTTCCCGGCAAGATAGGCAGGACCCTGGATGAATCTACTTCGGCCTGGCCTTCTCCGGTCAGAGCCAGGGAAGGTTCTCCCAATATTATTTTCTTCGTCATTGACGATGTGGGTTTCGGGCAGCTTTCTCCCTTTGGAGGACTGGTGGAGACTCCCAATCTGGATCGTCTGGCCGAAAAGGGGCTCCGTTATACAAATATGCATACCACGGCCCTCTGTTCTCCCACCAGGGGCTGTATCCTCACCGGACGGAACCATCATACCCTGGGATTGTCTGCAATTACGGAGCTTTCCATGGGTTTCCCTGCCCATAACGGAATGGTGGGGCTTGAACACGGTTTTCTCCCCGAGATGCTTCAGGAGAAAGGCTATAACACCTTCTGCATAGGCAAATGGCACCTGACCGCCCCCGAGGAGACCACCCCTGCCGGTCCATATCGCGGATGGCCTCTTGGAAGAGGATTCGAAAGGTATTATGGATTCATGGGAGGGGATACGGACCAGTGGTACCCTGACCTGACCTATGACAACCACAGTGTGGTACCTCCGAAGACCCCCGAAGAGGGTTATCACCTGAATATCGATCTGGCAGATCATGCAATCGATTTTATCAAGGATGCCCATGTCAATGCTCCTGATAAACCCTTCTTCCTCTATTATGCCACCGGCGCAGGTCATGCTCCCCACCATGTGGAGAAGGAGTGGGCCGACAGGTACAAGGGAAAATTCGATATGGGCTGGGACAGGTACAGGGAGATAGTCCTGGAGAAGCAGAAAGAGATGGGGATAGTCCCACCGGATACAGTATTGTCCGAAAGAGATCCAGATATCTCCGCCTGGGATTCCCTTTCAGATATCGCAAAAAAGGTTTATGCCAGGCAGATGGAGGTCTTTGCGGGATTCGTGTCCCAGACGGACTATCATTTCGGCCGGATCCTCGATTTTCTGGAAAAACTTGGAGCGCTGGATAACACCATGGTCGTTGTGATATCCGATAACGGTGCCAGCGCGGAGGGTGGACCTGACGGTTCTATCAACGAAGGGCTTTTCTTCAACCATGTTCCCGAGAGACTGGAAGACAACATAGAGGCCATAGATAAATGGGGAGGGCCCGATACCTTCTGTCATTACTCCTGGGGATGGACCTGGGCCGGAGATACTCCTTTCAGAAGGTGGAAGAGGGAGACCTACAGGGGAGGTATAAGTGACCCCTGCATCGTTTTCTGGCCGAAGAGAATAAAGGCAGGAGGGGAAACCCGTGCCCAGTTCGCCCATGCTATCGACCTGGTTCCCACGGTCCTTGAAGCTCTTGATATGGATCCGCCTGAATCGATAAGAGGCGTGGCCCAGTCCGATATTCAGGGGGTGAGTTTTGCAAACTCCTTCGAGGATGCTTCTGCAGAGAGCAGGCACATTACGCAACACTTCGAGATGTTCGGCCATCGTTCCATCTACCATGATGGATGGAGGGCCGTATGCCCCTTCCCCGGCCCAAGTTTTGCCGAGGCAGCCACCAAGGGCAGGGCTTTCGGGAGCCCCCTGACAATCGAAGTATTGAAAGATCTGGATAAGAATGGCTGGGAACTCTACCATGTGGCGAAGGATCCTTCGGAGATAAATAACCTGGCTGATAAGGATCCTGAAAAGCTCAACGAAATGATCCAGCGATGGTACACGGAGGCCGGCAAATACGGAGTACTTCCTCTTGCAACTGCGGACATAAACCGGATGAACGTTCCAAGACCAAAGATCTCAAAGGACAGGAGTACCTTTACCTACTATCCGGGCGGATCCCCCGTTCCCTTTGCAGCCACCCCCAGAGTTTTCAACAGGTCTCACAGCATAACTGCCGAAGTGGAGATCCCTGAAGCTGGTGCCGAAGGGGTTCTTCTGGCCCATGGAAACCGTCATGGCGGTTATGCTCTCTACATTAAAGATGGCAGACTCCATTATGTTCACAACTACCTGGCATTGGAGAAATTCAGGGTTTCCTCCCCTGACAAGTTGCCTGCTGGAAAGCTTTCCCTCCGCTATGAATTTGAGCCCACCGGCAAACCTGATTTTTCAGTAGGGAAGGGTTCGCAAGGAAAGGGACAGCTCTATGTCAATGGAAAACTTGTTGCAAACGTTGAGTTCCCCTATACTGTTCCCTCAAGTTTCGGGATCATAGGCCTCAGCTGCGGTTATGATGCGGCAGATTCAGTGGTGCCTGAGGATTACAAGGGAGCATTTGAATTTACAGGCACCATAGATCATGTGACCATAGATGTTTCAGGAAACCTCATTCAGGATGACGAGGCTGAAATGAATAAACTTATGATGAAACAGTGACATTGTGGAAGATGGCCTGGAACATTTCAACCGGTTCCGGGTCATCTTTTTTATCAGGGAGCGCTCTTATGAAAATAAGTTCTGTAAAATTGTCAGATCTTTTACCCGTACTGGAATGGCTTCCCCTTTACAGGTCTGAGTGGTTGCCTTCAGATCTTATTGCGGGCCTTACAGCTTCTGCTGTTGTCATTCCCAAGGCCATGGCATATGCCACTATTGCGGGTTTACCCGTTGAGGTCGGGTTATATGTAGCCTTCCTTCCCATGCTGGTGTATGTGTTTATGGGTACATCCAGGGTACTTAGTGTGAGTTCCACTTCCACCATTGCTATTCTTGTTGCCGCGGAGCTTTCTCTGGTCACTGGTGCTGTGGGGTCCCAAGGGGTTCTTGAAGTTGCGGCCATGCTCGCTTTTCTCTCAGGGGTTTTTCTGTTTCTGGCAGGTTTGTTACATCTTGGTTTTATCGCAAATTTTATTTCCACCCCTGTCCTGACAGGATTCAAATCAGGTATAGGCCTGGTAATAATACTTGACCAGGTTCCCAAGCTTCTGGGGATCCATATCGACAAGGCCGGATTTTTCAGGGATATACTTTCCATCCTTTATCATGTTCCGGAAACTGTCCCTGCCACTCTCTGTGTTTCTATACTTATGATAGCTCTTCTGATTTTCTTCAAGCATTCAATTCCCAAAGCCCCTGGTCCGCTTTTTGCGGTCATAACAGGAATACTCCTTTCCTTCATTCTGGGTCTGGATCGATGGGGAGTTGAACTGATCGGCGAGGTTCAGGCTGGCCTCCCTGCCCTGAGGATGCCGGCCCTGTCTCTTTCTACCGTCCTTTGGCCTGGTGCTCTCGGCATATCGCTCATGTCCTTTACGGAAACAGTTGCTGCCGGTCGGACCTTTGCCCGGCATGGTGATCCCCGTCCCGTTCCTGACCAGGAACTGAGGGCACTGGGTATAGCCAATATGTTGGGAGCTTTTTCCCAGGCCCTGCCCGCAGGAGGAGGAACCTCCCAGACGGCTGTAAACAGTAATGCAGGTGCTCGTAGCCAGATATCCCAGGTGGTAACTCTTTTGGTTGTTCTGGGTGTGCTCCTGTTCCTTTCCCCTGTTATAGAGCTCATGCCCAAGGCTACCCTGGCAGTAGTGGTAGTAGCTACTACCATTGGACTGCTGAATCCCGCAGATTTCATAGCTATAAGAAGGGTTAGAGAAACAGAGTTCTGGTGGGGGATAGCTGCACTGACTGGAGTGGTTTTCCTGGGAACCCTGAGGGGAATTCTGGTGGCCGTGGCTATATCTCTTGTAACCCTTCTTTACCAGGCCAACCATCCTCCACTGTATGCAGTTGGCAGGAAACCCGGGACCAGGATATACCGACCCCTTTCCCCAAAGCATCCAGAGGATGAGACTTTGCCTGGCCTGCTTGTTGTTCGAACAGAAGGACGTATGAATTTCGCCAGCGTACCCAGGCTTGGGGAAAAAATGTGGGCTTTTATACATAGATACGAACCCCGGGTTCTCATATTTGAACTGTCAGCCGTTCCGGATATTGAATATACTGCCCTTCAGGTTATGACGGAATTCGAGGAGAAGCTATCAGAAGCAGGTATAACACTCTGGCTAGCCGGTCTGAACCCCAGTTTCCTTGAAATGGTGAGGAAAGCTCCATTGGGAGAGATCCTTGGACAGGAGAGAATGTTCTATAACCTTGACAAGGCTGTGGAAACTTTTGAGAAAAGGCAAGGATGAGTATGAGACTTGTAAATGGGAAGCTATTTTTTAAACCATTATTTATTGGAGTGCTTCTATTGCTTGCATGGAGCGGTCTTTCAACAGCAACGGATTTTTCGGCCGAGATTTTCTACTGGGATCCGAGTAATGATCTTACATCTGAGGCCGGTGATGCAGGTAGAGTTATAAATTTTACTGATCTCTTCGGCTTCTCAGATGACAGTGTTCTTGGAATAAGGCTTCGATGGATATATCGCAGCGGTACCCACATGACCTTTGAGTATATGGTTACTGATAATTCCGGGACCAAACATCTTGAAGGGGATATCGAATGGGAAGATGAAATATATCCAGTTGATTCCCTGGTCATGGGAACCTTTGAGTTAACCCAGTATGGCATTGACTGGGAATTCCCTCTCCGGGAATATGATCTGAATAACAGAAAGGGCCGGATTTTCTGGCTTGCAGGAATAAGGGGATACCGGATCGAAGCTTCTCTTGAAGAAGCAGGAGAACCGGATACTAGAAGGGAGTTTGAGGATACTCTCATTGGAATTCCTGTTCTGGGCTTTGGTTTTGACTGGCCATTTACGGAAAAGTGGAATTTCAATTTCTATTTTTCCGGGGTATCTGTTGAAGATTACGGCTATATCTACGATGGAAAAGCTATTCTTGCCTATCATTTTTCAGACAGGGCTTTCCTTACACTCGGATACAGGAACATGGTGATAAAGGCTAAAGATAGCGGTGATTTTGCCCGAACAGATCTTGATGGTCTTTATGCCAGTGTAGGATATAGTTTTTAAGTTGTGCTGATCATAAGAAAGGGGGGATCCCTTCCTCCGGGTTCCCCCCTTTCTCTTAAGAATACTTCAGTTATCTGTAAAGCTTAAGTTCATCCAGTGCCATGGAGATCTCCTCATAATTCAGGCTCTTTGAGAAGAGATCGTCATGGCTTACCTGGGTATAACGGATGATGTCATTTTCGTCGACGATAAAAAGTCCCCGGGCGAGAAGCCTTATCTCTTCCAGAAGAACACCCCAGTCCTTTCCGAAGCTTCCGTTGAGGTGATCTGAGAGAAATACCGCATTTTCAATTGCTTTTTCCTCCCTGTATCTTTTGAGGGCATAGGGAAGATCCACACTCACGTTGATGATGACCACATTCTCCTTGAGATCGCCAGCCTGACCGGCCAGCCACTGGATCTGGCTCATTCAGGTAGGAGTGTCGATGGAAGGCATGACGGAGATAACCATGATCTTTCCCTTGAATGTCTCTTTTGAAACAGTGTTACTATCCACATCAAGAAGTTCAAATCCGGGAGCCTTGTCTCCCACTTTCAGTTCTGCACCCGCAAGAGTCAGGGGTTTATCATTGAGGGTCACAAGGCCGCAACGGGAACTCGGTTCCTGGGCAAAGCCCCCAGTCAGTAAAAGTGCAGTTAGAATAAAAGTTACAAGCAATAGCAGGGCTGGCATTCTTTTAAGATCTATCATTTACTATCCCTCCTGTGTTTATATTATGCATAACACTACTATGTTAAATTACAGAATAACAAAAGTAAAGGGGCCCGAAAAGATCCGGGCCCCATAGAGGTGTAAATATTATCTGCTTTATGAGTTTTATTCAGGTTTTAAAAGAACGTGAATTCAGATCCAAGCCCCTGTTTTACCGCTTCCCTGTACAAGGTCATACCCCATGCCAGGTCGTGTACGGGCATCCCTCCGGTAACGAAAATGATCTTCTCATCATCGTCTTTTCTGCCGGAATCGGTACCAAGAACAACTTCTCCAAGGTTACGGATGACCTTTTCGTCAATTTTGCCTTCATTGACAAGCTTGATAAGCGGGTATGAAGGTGCAATTACTTCAAGAGCGGTGAAACCCTTGGGATGTTCGTTTCCATCGGCTATAAATGCCTGGTGCATCTTCCAGTTATCTGCAAAAAGGGTACATTTGTGGAAAGCCTCTTCATCCATGTCTGCCGCACCTGTCATGGTTAGAAGGACCCCCTTCTTCAGCCATTCCGTTTCAATGCGGGGGAAGTTTTCTCCAGAGGTGGCGATAGTAATGACATCTGCATTTTCAACAGCTTCTTTAATTGTGTCTACTATACGTACACTGATACCGAGCTTCTCCTTCATTTCCTCAGCATAGGCCCTGGAAGCGGAGGGAAATGGATCGTAGACTACTGCTTCTTCTATAGTTCCTACGCCTGCTGCGATGGCAAGGGTGCATGTTTTATTGATAACGCCTGCGCCAATGGCTCCTATGACTTTTGAGCCCTTGCGGCCAAGATGTCTTGCTGCCACTCCGGGAACAGCCCCTGTCCTCATGGCGCTTATCATGTTACCGGACATGATCGCAAAGGGGATTCCTGTATCAGCGTCGTTAAGAATGGTGGTCAGGATAGATCTTGGGAGGCCCTTCTTCTTGTTTTCCGCATTTGAGCCATACCATTTTTCTCCGCAGATATTGTACTCTCCGCCGAGATAGGCGATCATAGCCATGAAACGTCTGTCGGGGCCGGTAACTGGAATATTGAATCTTTTTTCTTCAGGGAACCAGATCATCTGGCCGTGCTCGTTCTCCCGGGGACCACCCATCATGTAGTCGCCTTTACCCAGAAGTTCGAAAACACCCTCTATGACATCCACGCATTTGGGCATGTCCTGGACTCCTACTTTGATGAGATCATCCTGGGAAAGCATTAATGTTTTTACACTTGGTACTGGCAATTTCAAGACCTCCTTGATCCTGGTATTTCTGATATTTAATTTTTTTGAACCAGTGCTTTCTCAACCGTATTCATAAGGTCCGGATAATCTATACCCAATCTTTTAAGGGTTTCCGGTTTTGGCACACCTTCTTCATTCCATCCTCTTTTCTGATAGATCATCTGCTGGAGGGTTCTGTAATTGTCCTCCTTATATTCCCTTATGACTGAAAGTTTTTCCTTAATTTTCATGGTATCGGGTATTCCTTTGATCTGAGACCGAATCATTTCATCGTAATATTCTTTTCTGTGAAGATATTCTTCTTCAGTTACAGGTCCCATTGCCCTGTAGGGGGGTGTATCCTTTTCTCTTCCCCAGATTCCCATCTTGACATTCAGGACCCGCTGAAGGTTGTGTACCCGCTCGGACTGCCGTATCATTTCTTCTTCATCTATCTCATTCCCTGTAACTGCACTGTAGAGTTTTACAAGATTCTCCACGTGTTCAGGGACCCTTGCAGCTTTGGGTTTAAGATAGTTGTCCTTTGGTACGATATCTGCCCAGGGCATTTTGCATGTTCCATTAAGGCTGAACCATGTCCTGAAGAGAGAGAACCAGTAGATAGCTTCCACCTTATCTCCCAAAGAAGGCAGTTCCTTGTTTATTACTTCCATACCCATCATCCATGTTTCATCATGTTGAGGTCCCTTGTTGGCCATGGCAAAACCTGCCTGTTGAGAGATACAGTCTTTAGTCACATACTCCGAATACTCAAGTCCCTTGGTTTCCATTCCGATATCATTCAGAATAACCGGGTCGGAACCGAATTCCCTGATGAAGTGTTCTTTCATTTTCTTTATGCCCTTCCCGGCGATCTTTCCAAAACCCTCTCCATTCCCAATCTGATGGAGAAGTTCAATGGCGGCATCCTTATTACCGAAGGTAAGTTCCAGTCCCCCCGTTTTTTCCCTGTCAAGAATTCCAAGTTCATAACATTCCATTACGAAGGCCGTTCCGGTTCCTACTCCTATTGTGTCAAGACCGTATGTATCGCAGTAAAAATTAGCTTCCAGGATATGGACAGGATCAAATATCCCGCAATTTGTTCCAAGGGCACCGATAGTCTCATATTCAGGCCCATCCACGATGACTTTTTCTCCTTTGTATGGTCCTGTGGCAAGGGTAAATCCGTCTACTGCTTTTGCACACTGGATGCTGCATCCGTACCAGCAGCCATCAGGAATACCCTGGGTAAATGCTTTTTCCCAGACCTCCCTTTTAACCTTGTAGTGTTCGGGGCTTGATCCATACTTGTAATTTTCTACGGGGAGAAGTTCATAGCTGTTGCAGAGTTCGACAAGGAAGGAAGTGCCGCTTTTCCTCATCTTGATCTGTTTGTTGTCCAGGGTAAATATCTCTTTGTGGACCTTGAGCCCTAGATCTCTTACAATGGCAGGATCCTGAGCCTTGTTCATGTCTCCAAGGTAAATAGAGGATCTGACAACAATGGCTTTTATTCCTTTGTTTCTCAGGACTGTTCCAGTACCACCCCTGCCGGCCTGCTTTAGCCGAACATCCTTGCGGCGGCGGTCATAAAGGGAAAAATTAACCATTCCCCAGAGAGAGTTCTCAGCTCCCCTGCCCGCGGAGACAACTGCAACATTGGGCCTGTCTGTTTCATCCCTTGCCATATCCCTGGTGAGCTGGGCTGCAACAAGGTGGCTGTCACTACTATCGAGGTAATCTTCTATGAGGAGTATCTGTCCTTTATCGCCGTCTATTACTATAATGATGTCTTTATCCGATTTCCCTTTTATTTCCAGGACATCCCAGCCTGCGCATTTCATAAGGGGGCCGAAGTATCCTCCAACATTGCTGTCTATAGCAGTTCCTGTAAGTGGGGAGAGGGTCACTACTATTGATTTGCCGCAGCCGGGGTATTGTGTTGTTCCACATACTGGCCCAGGTGAGACTATGAATTCATTATCAGGATGATCCCAGGATGTTCTTCCATCGACTGCATCCCATAGAAGTTTCATCCCATAACCCTTTCCTCCGATGAAATTCCTTTTCATATCCGAAGGTACTGCCTTGTTCTCAAAGGAATGTTCTGAGATATTCAGATGGAGTATCCGGTCCGTGTAACCTTTTCTGATATCTGCGGGTTCATAATTAAAAGACTTGATGATATTCATTTTTTCTATTGGAGTTTTAGCATTCATGAAACTACCTCCCTGTTTATCCCATGAAAATCCGTACGAATCATTTTTATTCTGTTTTATAGAGTAAACGGAATTATTGTTCCGCGAATAGTATTTATGATATACTTATTCCAAAGATTGTCAATAGCCGGAATATATATATCGGATAGCAGGAGATCATATTCCTTAAGTTCAATAAATAGGGGGTAATTGATGGTGCCACATGGTGAAGTCAAAATCACGGTCTTTGAAAAACTTCAGGAAGGCATGGAGACCCTTCCTACTCAGCAGAAGCAGGTTTGTGAGTTCCTCCTTCATAATTATAGGGAGGCTGCTTTCCTGACCGTCAAGGCTATTGCGGAAAAAACAAGTGTGGGTCCTGCTACTGTTATGAGGACTATCAACAGCCTGGGTTATTCTTCTTTTGTTGATTTCCAGAACCAGCTTCATAAGATCATGATATCCACCAATTCCTCTGTCTGGTGGAGACTGGAGCAGTCCTTTTCCACAGACAAGGCAATGGATGGTTCCCTTGAACAGGTAGTCCAGGAAAATGCCAATACCATAACCCAGTGTCTTTCTACCCTGAATATCGATGCCTTTCACAGTGCAGTGGAACGCTTATGCGAGGCAGGGCAGATCCTGATCCTGGGAATGCGGTCTTCCCGCGCTGCCGCCGAAGCTTTTTTCACTCTGTGCAGGCAGCTTCTTCCAAACGTAAGGCTTCCAGCCTGTCTTGGAAGCGATCATATGTATGAACAGTTGATAGATCTCGAAAAAGAGGATGTCCTCCTGGCCATATCAGCGGGTGGACCCCACTATGCAATCCGGACCATTGAGGCTGTTGAATATGCGAATGAAAAAGGAGTTCCTGTAATTCTTATCACTGATGACCTGGCAAACAGGGCTGTTCCTTTTGCTTCAGAGGTGATCTGTGTTCCTTCCACTTCGACTCATTATTCTCTGGTTCCCATAATGACTATCCTTGATGCTCTTATCGTGGAGATAGGAAAGCGAAAGAGGGGAGAGGTCCTTGAACGCCTCCATTCGCTGGAAAAACTTCTGGTAGACCGGGGGATCAACAATTAGTATGATCCGGACCACAATCACAATATTAAAAAAGCCCGGCAATGTGGCCGGGCTTTTTTAATATTTTAGTCAAATACAAGAGAAGGCAGAAACAGAGCTATCTGCGGGAAAAATGTAAGGATGGCAATTACCAGCAGCAAACATACTACGAAAGGAACGGCCGCCTTGAACAGCTCCATAATGTCCCCTCCGCCGGTAACATTATGAACAACAAATATGTTCATCCCCACAGGTGGGGTCAGCAGTGAACACTCGATCAGTATAACAAGTACCACACCGAACATGATCGGGTCAAAGCCGAATGTGCCAACCACAATTGGATATATTATGGGAACGGTAAGCACGATCATTGAAACACAATCCAGGAAGCATCCCAAAACAAGATAGAGCGGGATAATACCAAAGAACCATATTATCAGTGGATGGATCGGCAAACTGGACACCATGGCACATAAATGGGCAGGTATCTTCAGCATGGACAGGGCAATTGCAAAGATCTGGGCACCGAGCATGATGAAAAGGATCATGGCGGTTGTTTCCAGGGCTGCCATAGCAGCTCCTTTCAATAGTGTGAAGGTGAGTTCCCCATAGAAAGCCGCTATTACTAATGCTGCGACACTGGCCACCGCTGCAGCTTCGGTAGGTGTGAATATACCGCCATATATGCCACCGAAAACGATTCCCATTATCAGGAACAGGGGCCACAGTTCTCCAAGCGCAGCGGGGATGCCTCTGATATAACCCAGGGTCACTTTTTCCCGGGGCTCTGATGTCGTCGGGTCAAGAGTAGCCCTTATTCCGATATATAGGCTGAAGATCAGGGCCAGAAGTATTCCAGGGATCAGACCGGCCGCAAAGAGACGTCCCACAGAAGCACGTACGATAACGCAATAGATGATCATATCTATGGATGGGGGAATGAGAATACCCAGACAACCCCCGGCTGCTATGGTGCTGCCTATCATCGACCGCTTGTATCCGCGCGCTTTTTCTTCAGAATAGGCTATTTTACCTATAGTACCTGCAGTAGCAAGGCTTGAACCTGAGACTGCAGCGAAAAAGGCGCAGCTTAAAATATTAGTGTGTAGTAATGAACCGGGTACGACCTTTGTCAACTTGGAAGCTCCACTGAAAAGACCACGGCTTATACCACTGTGGAGCATTATCTCTCCCATGAAGATGTACAGAGGAATAGCTAAAAGGGTGTAGCTATTCAGATTTTTGAACATCAGGTTACCGATAAGCTGGGGAACTTTTACAATAAATTCCAAGCCAAGAATACCCGAGGCCGCAAGAGAAACTGCAATATATACCCCGCTTGCCAGCAATATAAACAGAGGCATAACGAGTCGGATTATCAACCACCACAATGGCACAATATCTGCCCCCTTACTTTCGTTCTGTCCAACCCTCGCGGAAGCTGGCTATACTGGATAATAACTGATTAAGAAACTCCAGAGATAGAGCTGCCAGACCTATAGGGATCAATGCGTAAACTGGCCACAAAAGAGTTCGGCTGGGGAACCAGGAACGTTCTCCTCCCTGTAATCCATGCAACAGCCATCGTATCCCGTGCCAGGTCAGGTAAACTGTGACTATCAGACCTACCAGATCAGCGAATATCCTCAAAGGTTTTTGCATTCCCTTTGGAATATTATCCACAACAGCCGTTACATTTATGTGTGCTCCCCGTCTCAGAGCGTATGCAAAGGAAAAGGAAGTCAAAAGAACCATGCAATAACCGGTGTATTCCTCTACGAACATCCACTGCACATTGAAAATGGCACGAGCAAAGACAAATACCACTATCACAAATACCCAGGAAACAAGGGTTATGGCAGCTACACTTGCCAAACTGATTGAAACAGCCTTTGATAATTTATTAAGAATGTTTCCCACGCAATATCTCCTATCTGTATTTGATACGCCTGTTCTCCTGCTTTACTTCGGCGTATAACCGGGAACGTCATATCCCAGATCTATTATGAGTCTGGCTACCTCATCAAAAGCTGCGGCGCCTTCCGAGCCACTTCGCTCGATCCATGGTTTCCATATGGCATCATATGATTTTTTTCTGACATCGTCAAAAAAGGCCTTGGATATTCCGTGTGCCTTGATGTTATCTTTCAGAAACGCTTCCTGAAGCGCGAGGCCATCTTTTAGTACGGTTGCAGTTCGGAAGGAATGATCTTTCCTGGCCATTACATCGAGTAGGATCTTCTTCACGTCTTCGGGTAATGAATTCAACGCATCTTTATTTACGATGTAGTTATTGGTACCGAACATATATGACATCATGGTCACATCCGGGGCCAGTTCAGTAAGCCTGGTGCTATAGGCAGAAAAGAAGTCGGTGGTCAATCCGTCCACAAGACCTGTTGCCAGCGATGTGTAAACCTCTCCCCATGCGATGTTGACCGGTGTACCGTTAAGAAGAGTTACGAGGTCGGCGATCTCGGCACTCCATACCCTGACCTTTTTCCCCTTGAAGCTATCCCAATTCTCTACAAAACCCTTTTTCATGAAAAACTGCATGTTCCCCCAGTTATGATGGATCAAAACCTCGGAGTTCCAGTCTTCTGTGAGAACTTTGCCAAGGTACTTGTCGAAAACATCATGAACTTTGAGGAAGGTTTCATAGTCGCCGCCAGGCAGTAACATCGGAAGGTCCAGAACCCCAAGCCTTGGGTCAACACCAGTTACATAACCACCTGTAAGCCCCGTTATCTGGAACTCATTATCCCGAACTGCTCTAAGTGAATCAGCAGGACCATAGGGATGTTCACCTGGTAAATAAAGCTCTATCACGAGTCGGCCATCTGTAGCCGTTTTCACTTCTTCTGCGAGCTCTACCCAGTTAAATGCATCCTCAGTGCCTCCACACATTATCGCATTTCTCCACACGATCGGTTTCTCCGCCGATATTGCAGTTATTGGAGTGAACACTACAGCAGCGAGGCTAACAGCTAGCAAGACTAAAGAAGCCAGGAACATTTTCTTTTTCATTTAATTTTTCTCCTCTCATATTTTAGTTTCCCAGTTTTCCCCACACCAGAAATGAGATTAACCCGAAGCCCCCTCTCTCTTAAGGTTTCTGAATGACCAATTACTGTCTGATTCCACTGATCGCTCTCAGTCAAGGCAATCATCTCGGGATTACCAGGACTGGACATCTGGAGGTTTCGACTTTTGTATTTTTTGGAAAAGGATTAGATTGTTTCTAATTATCATTGAAACGGAATTATTGTTCCGCGAATGATATTCATGATATACTTATTCCGATATTTGTCAATAGTCGGAACATTTATATCGAAATAATTGAAAGCCATTCTCCTCCGATCCTTTATGGCATGCCTGTTGAACAGGAAAGAAAAAAACGACGAGGATCTTAAAAGGCTTCACTCACTGGAGCAGTTGTTGATCAAACAAAAGATTAACAATCAGGTCTGGTAACAGATGGGCCAGGGCATTGCTGCCCTGGCCCATCTGTTACCAGAAAATTCGTTAAACCTGGTAATCCTGCAATAATGTTACCCCAGCAACACCTTTTTCAGAGGAACCACCTGTATCCCCTCCCGGATAAGAGCTTCCTTTACTGCCGCTGACATTTCCACCGCTTCGGGGGTATCGCCATGGAGGCAGATGGAATGGGGTTTAAGAGAAATTATCTTACCTGTAATGGTTTCAACAGATCCTTCCTTTACCATTCTTATTACCCGTTGAGCTGCAACCTGGCTGTCATGAATGACAGAACCCTCCATTTTTCTGGGAACAAGGGATCCGTCCTCCTGGTATGCCCTGTCGGCGAAGGCTTCAGATGCGAAGGGGACTTCCATCTCCTTTGCTGCTTTCTCGAAAAGGGAGTTGGCCAGACCCATAAGGATGAGATCTTCCCTGAAGTCCTTGACTGCCCTTGTTATTGCAAGGGCTATCTCCATATCCTTTGCCGCAGTGTTGTATAAGGCTCCATGGGCCTTCACATGCTGTAATTCGGTGCCTGCTGCCGTGCAGAAGGCAGAAAGGGCGCCTATCTGGTAAAGGGTGTCCGTATAGATGTCTTCCGCAGAACAGATCATTTTCCGCCGTCCGAAGCCCTGGAGGTCGGGATAGCCGGGATGGGCTCCTATACCCACTCCTGCAGATACTGCCAGTTCGACAGTTCCTGCCATTACAAGGGGATCTCCTGCATGAAATCCACATGCTAAGTTAGCAGATGTAACGTTCTTCATAACATCTTTGTCCCGTCCCATTTTCCAGGGTCCGAAGCTTTCTCCAAGATCGCTGTTCAGGTCTATTTTGAACATAGTCCTTCCTCCCTTTCCTATTTATCAAGAAGTTCCCAGTCGACTTTCCATATCCTGTCATTGATTTTCATCTTCATGGAACCCGAAGCCGATTCTCTTTCTTCCGGGTGAAATATGGTATGACCTGTCGAAAATGCTGCCCTTGCTATTGCCAGTCTGCTGATCTTCTCTGCAAACTGCCGTGCTTCCAGGATGGCTGAATCCTGATCCGTCCTTTCGAAGAATACTGTCTGTCCCGGAAGACGTTGTGCCAGCATGCAGCGGGCCAGGGTCGTCAGGACGGCGATCTTGGCATATCCTCCGGTTGTCTGCCCGTCAGCAAGCATCACTATGGGCTGGCAGTTTCCGGGAACCTGGACCGATCCCGGAGGAATTGCATCTGAGATTATGTCGGGACCTCCAAGATGTTCTATTACGGGTCCTTCCAGGCGGTAACCCATTCTGTCAGCCGAAGTTGTGATGGTATATTCAGAGGAGAAAAAGGTTTTCAGCCCATTCTCAGTGAAAAGATTATCCTGCGGTCCTGGAACAGCCTTCAGTTTTGTTTGCTGCCCATAGTCCGGTATAAGGTCTTCAGGGCATTCAAAGTCATCGAATCTTTTCCAGAGCAGATGAGGCTTTCCTGTATGGATAACATCTCCCTTTGCAAGGGGTCTTCCATTGAAACCGCCCATTTTCCCCCTGAGATAGGTGGAACGGCTCCCCATAACCGGGTCTACTTCTATTCCTCCGCTGAGGCACAGATAAGCCCTGGACCCCCTCGCCGAAGATCCTCTGAAGGCAAGGTTATCGCCTGATCTTATCATTAAGCACTTCCAGGCCGGTGTTAATTTGCCATTTATGGTTAGGCCAAGATCAGCTCCGGTAAGTACAGCCATTGCTTCTCCTGCGGTTACGGTAAGGGTGGGTCCCATAATGGTTATCTCCAGGGCAGCAGTGTTTGCAGGATTACCCACCATGATATTGCCCATTTGCAGGGCAGCAGGATCCATGGCACCTGCAATGGGCATTCCCTTGCCAAGGAAACCCCATCTGCCCAGATCCTGAACGGTGGTTAACATTCCAGGATGATCTACTTTGAAGTCCATCAGGATCGCCCTCTTTCCAGTGGCTCCATATCCCCGTTACCGGAATCGGCCTTTTCCGAGATCTTTCGGTATGTTTCCTCTGAAACAGGACGAAAGCGGATCCAGATACCCGATTCGAGGAGTATGGGAGGTTCTCTGTGTGGATCAAAGAGCGTCAGGGGTGTCCGGCCGATAAGCTGCCAGCCCCCTGGGCTGCTTATGGGGTAGATGCCGGTCTGTGTGCCTGCGATGCCGACGCTGCCGGCTGGTATTACCTCCCTGGGGCTTTCCAGACGCGGTGCGGATATGGATTCATCCATTCCTCCAAGATATGGAAAACCCGGGGTAAATCCCAACATGTAGCAGTAGTAGTCCCTTGAAGAGTGCCTCCGAATAACCTCCTCACAGGTCAGTCCCTTGAGGGATGCCACTCTTTCCAGGTCCGGGCCGAATTCCCCGCCATAACATACGGGAATGACCACCGTTCTTGCTGTTTCATTCTGGAGGGATGCAGTACCGGGAATTATATCTTTGAGCCTTTTTATGAATCTTTCCAGGTCCAGCAATACAGGATCGAAATATATGGCCAGTGAACGGTAGGTTGGAACAACTTCCCTTATCCCGGTAAGCTGTTCTGTTTCAACCTTTTTCTTTAATGCCTGGACCCTGCCGTTGATCTCAAGGTTTACCATGGATCCGAAATCTACAAAGATGCAGGATTCTCCTGCTGGAAGGATTCTGAAATCTTCTGGTTTTTTCAAAGTTTAATGCCCCCCGTCCATATGCCCAGGACAATTAGCTGATAATCTGTTTTACAGGAATTTTGCCTGACTTTCTTTAGTATAATCCATTTCAAAACACCCAGGGAAATTTTTGAATTGTATGGTTGTCAACCTGAGAAAATATTCTTTCTTTTTTTCTCAGGTTGCGTATTGACAAATGGGGATAAGGGGTATAAAGTATTCGGCAATAATTCTGAAAATTTAAACGAATTGATGAAGGCGAGGTGTGTCTCTGTGAAAAAGAATAGTTCTTACAGTAACAGCTATTACTTTTATTACTGGTTTAGCGGCGGGGACTCACCTGAGGTGGTCGGCGTCTGACAGGCGTTGACCAGTAGATCTCAGGCCGGGTTCCCGAACTTTAAGGGAGCCCGGTTTTTTTTATGGTCTTTGAGGAAAGGAGTGAGGGATATGGATGAAGAAAGCCTTTTCTGGCGAAGCATACCGGAGGAGCAGGTGATGGATACACCTCTTTCGGGGTTCAGATATTCGCCCTTTCTTCCCGAGAACAAGCCTGGACCCTTTCAAAGAAAGGAAGAGGTAAAGAGTATTTCCATTCCCCGATGGTGGAAGTACTGAAAGCAGATATAAACGAAAAATATCAGGGAGGTCTATAGAAATGGCACAGATCAAAGATGAAAAACAGAAGGCAGGAAAAAAGAAAGAAACAGGAGCAAGGGAACTTTCTTTCCCCAATACCCCCCCATATCTTCCCTGTCTTCGATAGGGAAGGGAGAAAAGAGTTCTTTACCCCCTATCTCCGGGGATATTGTCGAAGCCTTCCCCTCCGTGAAGTACCTGAAGTTTCAGGTTTTTGACAATATCCCCGATTTCTCGTTGTATACCCGTCAAAGGTAGTTTCCGGTTATTGCTTTCATTTCAAAGGCTGGAGATCTTCATTTTAAAAGGCGTTAATTTCGTAACGGAGTGTTCAATTTAGGGGTTTATTCAGCATACATTAACTATTCTTTAAAACCCTAATTTTACTTTATCTTTACAAAAAAGCCAAAAATACGGTTGACAAAATTATATATGCAGTATAAAGTATACGCCAACAAAGAACGAGCTTTGAAAATATATGAAGCATACTCTTTGAACGTTTGGTTCCCCCTTACGTTATTTGGGTTTCAAGGTTTATTTCAAGAGGTTATTACCGCCAAGGATTCGGCCCTTTTCCCCGAAGGTTATCCGGATCTGCCTCCTGGAGCACGCAAATTCCCCCTTTACCTTTGTTAAAAAAAGGGTAATAACCTCTCTCCTTGACCCGTTAATTTTGCCGATAACGCCATTATCGCGATCATACCTCTACTTCTTATCAGAAAAGGCCCAGTTCATAGGCTGGGCCTTTTTTACTGTTCCACGGTATAAAACGATAAGTCTGGTAGTATCAAAATAAACTAATAAATATGCAAAAGCTAAACTTGACAAAATACACATCCACGTATAAAATCCCTACATTATTCGTTTTGCCTGCTTGTTCAGGCTAGAGTGTCGAGAAAATGTTGCTATTTTCTATTACTGTGGTTCCCCCCCTCTAATAGAATGGACCTTGTTTTACAGGGCTATTTTTATAAAACTTTTCCGGAGTAGATACCCCCACCTCCGGGCACGCAAAAGTCTTTTAAAAATATCTTCTGGCAGGTTCCATAAAAAGGATAATTCAACCTTTTCCGACCTCGAATCCAAGGGAATCCCGCCCCCCTTTAGGGATTCCCTTTTTAATCTCTTTCTGACCTCTATATAAGAAAAGGACTGCCTTTGGGGGCAGTCCTTTTCTTATATCTAACTTGCTTAGAGCCTATGCTATACAGAAATAGCCTCTACGGGGCAAACGGAAACACAGGCGCCGCATTCGACGCAGCTGTCGTTAACCTCAGCTTTGCCATCAACCATGGAAATAGCCTCTACAGGACAGGTTCCAACACAGGTTTCGCAACCTACGCATGTATCTTTGTCGATCTTTGCTGCCATAAGAAATTCCCTCCTAGTCAAGAAAAATTGTTTCATCAGATATTAACTGCAATCGACCGGATTATACAATATGCAGAGATGGCATGCAACATTTGAAACCCTCTGTATATCGGAAGGATTTCTTTTCGAAGGGCAGCCCGGTATAGCGCCCTCCAGCATGGCTATCTTCCCAAAGATTTCTCCTGGAAAAAGATTGGCCATTAATGTGTAACCCATACCGGCATTATCTGGTATATAGTGTGAATCATGTTCCGGCTTCTGTCTCAACGTATTGGCCCTGTCCTTTTAGAAATACGAAGCTGCAACAGCAAATGGTGGAAAAAGATTTTTTTTGGTCCTTCGGAATTTTCTGTTTTCTGGATCCTCCGGGCAGGATAGACATTTCAGTTTTTATCCAGCTCCTGGTAATTCGTAATGATTTTACCATCCTTTAATCTGGTATAGAAAGAATTCCTCGAAATAAAAAAGGGGCTTTTCCAACTCTGGAAGAGCCCCTTTTTTATTTCAATAAGTTAACTATTTCTTTTCAAAAGGCCAGCCGAGAATTCCGCCTTCGAGTAAAGCGATCTTTTTGAATCCGAGCCTGTTGAGAATGGTATAAGCGTCCCATCCCCTTATGGAGACCTTGCAATAGGTTATTATCTCCCTGTCTTTCGGTAGTTCCGGAGCCTTTTCCCAGAACTGTCCCAGGGGGATATGGACCACCTGTTCGTAGGGAAGCTGTCCCTGTGATTCTATCTCCGGCTGGGTCCTGAGGTCCACCAGAACGGGGTTATCTCCATCGTCCATCTTCTTTTTGAGCTCGGAGGCGGAATAGGTCTTAACCAGGCCGTCCATCTTGTTCTTCAGGGAATTGGCTGCATGGGTTACCGGATCGAGAGCAGTAGTGAAGGGCGGAGCGTAAGCTATATCCAGGTCTGCCAGGTCGTCTATGGTCAGTCCGCCGTTAACAGCAGCTACCAGGACATCCAGACGCTTGTCTATCTTGCCTGTTCCGAAGGACTGGGCTCCCAGCACTTTTCTGGACCACCTGTCCGCCACCAGTTTTATCATGACCACTCCGCCCTGGGGCATGAAGTGAGGCTTGTCGGGGTCAACGATAGTCATGGAAACGGCATCGAAACCGTTATCACGGGCCTGCTCTTCCGTAAGCCCTGTCTTTCCTACCGTGTACTCGAAGAGTTTCATTATGGCCGTACTCTGGACACCTTTGAAGCATGTCCCCTTGCCTGCGATATTGTCGGCTATGACCCTTCCCTGGCGGTTGGCCGTGGAGCCCATGGGCTGCCAGCAGGGCTTACCGGTAACGATGTGTCGTCCTATGGCACAGTCTCCTCCGGAGTATATATCGGGATCGCTGGTGCGCATGTGGGAATCCACAGCTATGGCACCGAAATCACCCATCTCGAGCCCGGCTTCCTTTGCGAGGATGGTATTGGGCCTTACACCGATAGCCATAAGGATCATATCTGCCTCAAGCTCACGTTTATCTGTCTTTACTCCGGTAACGTAACCTTCCTCTCCAAGGATTTCAACCACTTTTTCGCCGCCGTAGAAGTTTATTCCCTTGCACTTCAGTACACAATTCACCCTGTTTCCAAATTCCTCATCCACAAGGGCGGGTAGAGGAGAGCGAAGGAAGTCCACAACGGAGACCTCCACACCCCTGTCATGAAGGGCTTCCACTACTTCCATACCTATTAGACCTGCTCCAACTACCACAGCTTTCTTTATTTTTCCGCTGTCAAGGGCGGCTCTCATGCCCAGTGCATCGGGCATGGTCCACAGGGTGAAGACCCTGTTCAGGTCTGAACCTGGAATGGGTGGTTTTACAGGACTTGCACCTGTTGCAAGGACCAGCTTGTCGTAGGGAAAGATCTTCTCTTCTCCGCTTGCAAGATCCAGGGCTGTGACCTCTTTCTTTTCCCGGTCGATCTTTGTGGCCATGTGTTTTGTCTTTACCTCAACGTTCTTGACCTTTCGGAAATAGTTCTCGTCCCTCACTACTCCGATGGCTGTGGAAAGGAGGTCCTTGTATTCATGGACCACTCCACCCACATAGTATGGAAGGCCGCATCCTGCATAACTCAGATATTCCCCCTTCTCCAGCATGGTCACTTCAGCTTCGGGATCTATCCTCATAAGGCGCGCGGCGGTTTTACCTCCGCAGGCGACTCCTCCAACGATAAGAATTCTTTTGCTCATTTCTTCTCCTCCTCTAATGGTCACACTGCATGTGAACTTTATAACTTATTGAATGAAATACCCTACACCCTATAGGTATAATACGAGCTGATAATTTTTGTCAATAGCACGATTTAAAAAAGCCTTCCGGGATAGTATTTAAAGAAAGGTTGAAAGACATTGGATCTGAAAAAAATTCATACCCATCAATAGCTGATATTAATCCAGGTCTTCCATTATGCTTTCAATGATGGTGTCTGCGGCAAAGGGGCAGGCATTTTTCAGGCAGTTTGTCTTCATTGTTTCGAGCATGTGGGGATTGAAGTAAAGTTTTTCGATTATTTCCATGATCTCCACTTCATTGACCGCAAGAACTCCTGCACCTATTTCTTCAACGTGTGATGCGTTATTGGTTTCCTGGTAGGGGATAGGCCTGAACATGAGAAGGGGTAATCCGCTGCTTAGTGCCTCACTTACCGTAAGTCCTCCCGGTTTGGTTATCAGGAGGTCGGAGATCGACATTAGTTCATCCATGTTGTCGATGAATTCATACTTGCGAAAGGTGATGCCGTTCTGGGAATGATAGGTGGCAAGGCTGGAAAAAAGATCTCTGTTCCGACCTGCAACGACCAGGATGTTCATTTCCATATCCGAAAGATAAAGGTTATCCAGTATCCTGAGTGCCACGCTGTCAGATATGGAGCTGGTAATGAAAAGCAGGGTAAATTTTCGCCCGTCCAGGTTGTTCTCCCCAAGGATCTTTTCAGGGTCTTCAATGTTGCTGAATCTTCGGGAAATGGGTATACCGGAAAGGGAAATTCGGTTTTCTTCCGCGCCCATCTCCAACAGTTTCTGCTTTACGTTATCACTGGCCACAAAATACCTGTCTATTCCCTCCATGTACCACATTTTATGAAACCCGTAATCGGTAATGTTCACATAGATCTTCCCACTATAAGCTCCTTCGTTTTTAAGTTTAGAGAGAACATAGGCGGGGAAAAAATGAGTACATATGGAAGATACAAGGGGATTATCCCTTATATATTCAAGAAAGCCTTCCACGTTCCTGGTGTTGAATTCTTCAAGGAACTGGACGAGGTTGCTCGAGTCCCTGTCCTGGTTGGTCAGCTTATAAAGACCTTTAAGGGCTATTTGGGCATGTTCACTGGCGAATTCATAACCATCGCTGTAGGTCCATTTGAAAAGCTTGTTGGAAAAGGAAAGTATATCCAGAAGGACGCTGGGTATATCTCTTTCATCAAGGGCTTCCCTCAGCGCATCTGCTGCTGATCTGTGTCCGCTTCCTGCAGTGATATAGAAAAGATTGACCGGTCTCATATTATCGCATCCTTCTTCTCTGCACTCTAGAAGACTTTATCTGCTCTTTTTTATTATACTGAATTATATTAATATTGAAACACTTGGAAACTTTATTTCCTGGAGGTATATCATGACCCCGGTCCTTTCGTGGATCATCTGGCTTGCAGCGGTATCCTGCGGGATCCTGTCCTGGATATTTTCCATATTCCTTTTTCTCTCCATAAGGGAAAGTCCCCGCCTTTTGTCGGCGAGGACTGATAATCTGCAGATAGGATCCGAAAAAGCGCTCAGGGAGATCTCCCTTCGTCTGTCTGAAAAATTTCCCGTCACCAGAACAGGGGACGGAGCCCTTGTGATGAAGATCGGCCTGTCCCGTCTTCAGATGAGTATCGAAAAAAAAGATGCTGGTTCCAGTCTGTCCTCTGTTCTTGATATGACAGGGCTCAAAAGGGTTATGGTCACAATAATGGCGATCCTTGTCCTTGTAGTGGAACCTCTTTTTATATTCGGCATCTCCCTGATCGTATGGTTTTTTGCCCTCTCAAGCAGCGTTCCGGCCTTAAGATGGCAGACCCTTCAGGTCTTTCAGATGATCCATGTACTATGGCCGCCCTTTCTGGTCTACTTTCTTTTTACAAGATTCCGGAGAGGAGCAAAGGAAACTGTTCAAAGCTTTCATGTACTCTTTGAGATGATGGAGTGATCTTTTCCCGACAAGACAGCTATCCCTCCTGTAATTCGAGTTCGGTTCCCCGGCTTGACCACTTTTTCAGAATAATGAAGAGAATTCCCATTGACATGGTGCCCCCGATCTTGAAAGCAGTTCCAGGAAGAAATGCTGCTATGGAACAGCAGAGGAAGATAAGCCTGATCATGGAATTCAATCGTATGAACATCCATCCCTGAAGAGCTGCCGCCAATCCTATAACTCCTGTAAAGGCTGAAAATACAAGGATCATAAGGGGTACCATACTTGGATTTTCAAGGAGTATCATGGGGCTGTAGATAAATGTATAGGGTATCAGATAGGCTACCATGGCTATCCTTGTGGCGTTAAAGCCGGTCTGGCTCGGATTTCCACCCGCTATTCCGGCACCTGTAAATGCGGCAAGACATACCGGGGGTGTAAGGTCAGCCATTATCCCGAAATAAAAGACAAAGAGATGTGCTGCCAGGGGGAGAACGCTCATCTTGATGAGTGCAGGGGCTATCATGGTGCTGGTGACAATGTAGTTGGCTGTTGTGGGAAGCCCCATTCCCAGCACAAGGCATGCCACCATGGCCATTACCAGGGTAAGAAGGAGTCTTCCCCCTGCTATTTCTATGATGTTGTTGGAAATTGTAAGTCCAAGGGCTGTCAGAGAGGATGTCCCAACGACAAAACCCACGAGGGCACATGCCAGTGCAACTCCCAGGGCTCCTCGTGCACCTTCTTCCATGGCTTTAAATACGGATCTGAAACCCATCCTGGTATGCTGCCTGATCTGGGCTACCCCCAGTACGGAAAGGATCCCCCAGAAGGCGGCGGCGAGGGGAGTATATTTTCTCAGCAGCATGAAAATGATTACTGCCAGCGGAATAAGGAGGTGTCCATCTTTTGACATGACTTCCTTGATCCTTGGTAGAGATTCCCGGGGAAGTCCCTCCAGTTTTTTGTCCCTGGCCCGGATATGGACGGCAATAAACAGGGCAGAATAGTAAAGGATGGCAGGAATTATTGCCGCTGCTGCTATTCTCAGGTATGAAATACCCAGAAATTCGCTCATGATGAAAGCTCCGGCTCCCATTATGGGCGGCATAAACTGTCCGCCTGTAGAGGCGCAGGCTTCGACGGCTCCGGCGAACTCGGGTTTATATCCCACCTTTTTCATCAGCGGTATGGTAAATGCACCTGTGGTTGCAACGTTGGCAACAGAAGAGCCGTTGATCGTTCCCAGCATTCCTGATGCAACTATGGCCACCTTTGCCGGGCCCCCGGGAGAATGGCCTGCAACAGCAAGGGAAAGCTCATTGAAAAATCTTGCCCCTCCGCTTTTACTGAGAAAGGCTCCGAAAAGGATGAACATGAAGACAAAAGTACTTGAAACCCCCAGAGCTACTCCGAATATTCCTTCCTGGGTAAGGTACATATGCTGGATTATTCTTGAAATGGAGTATCCCCTGTGCATGAACATTTCCGGCATATATCTTCCGAAAAAACAGTAAAGCAGAAATAGAGTGCTCAGACAGGGAAGGACATTTCCAACCACCCTTCTTCCTGCTTCAAGGACAAGGATAATGGTCATTATTCCCAACCAGATCTCATGAGGCTGAACTTGTGCTCCTCTCTCCGCGATCACGTTGAAGAAAAAAACTATGTAGGCTGTTCCTATGCCTCCAAAAAGTGCCAGGATCCAGTCATACCAGGGTATAGCGTTCCTGTTCATGGTAATTTTAGCAGGGTATAGAAGGAAAACCGCTACTATCGCGAAGGTAAGATGTACCGCTCTGTGAATGGAAGTAGGGAGAAGACCTATTCCTGCCGTATACATGTGAAAACAGGACATGGCCACCAGCCACAAGGACACTATTTTCCCCTGTAATCCCTCAAGGCGCCTGTAACGGCTTTCAACATCATATTGTTCTACCAGATGCTGTATATCCTCTTCTTCAAAAGTCTGTTTTTCGACGATAAGAGCATCATCCGGCTTGTCTATTTTTTCCATTGACTGCACCCCTTTACATATAAGGCACGAAAAAGGGGATAGACCTTACGGAATCTATCCCCTGGAATATTATTCCTTCCTAGTTCAGAACACCTGCTTCCTTGTAATATTTTTCTGCACCCTCGTGGAGGGGGACAAGAATGTACTTGATGTTCTCTTGAGTCATTGTTTCCATTTTTGCCCTTACTGCGAGGAGGTCTTCCTTGCATTCAAAGAGCGATTTTGTCATATTGTAGACAAGTTCGGCATCCACTGCTTCGTTGATGGCTATAATATTCCAGCTTGCGTAGGTCTTTACGGGGTTCGTCTGTCCCTTGTAGTAGTTCGCGGGGATATCGAAGGGAACCCAGTAGGGAGTATCGTTGATAACCTTGTCCATGACATCCTTCGGCACATCGATAAAATCAACCAGTCCCAGAGTAGTTACTTCTACCACTCCAGCCATGCCAAGGGATCCGACCATGACGGCTGCATCAATGCGTTTGTCGCCGAATGCTTTGGCTGTGTCTCCTACACCCAGGTTCTCGGCTTTGATATCCTTATCGGGATCTATTCCGGCTGCTTTTAAAAGCTGTTTTGCAGTGACCTCTGTTCCACTGGCGACTGCGCCTATGGATACTCTTTTGCCCCTGAAATCGGCGAGGGTTTTGATCCCGCTGCCTTTGGCGACCATAAGCTGGGTTGGTTCAGGATAGAGAGGTACCATTGCCCTTATGAATTTCTGAGGATTGTTTTCGTACTTTCCTCTGCCCAGGTAAGCATAATAATAGAGACCGTCCATGAATGCGGCATCAGCCTCTTTACTTCCCATAAGTTCGATATTGTTCACAGTTCCCCCCGTGGACTGTGCGCTGGCTTTGATCCCGTCGATGTGGTCGTTCCAGATCTTGGCCATTGTAGCTCCCAGCGGATAGTACGAACCTCCCGTGCTACCCGTTCCGATGTTGACAAATGTCACTGCTCCTGCGGAGCAAACCATTAATCCGACTAGCGCTGCAGCGCAAAAAGCGATGCTGAAACCTTTCCTGAACATCAAATTCCCCCCTAAAATTGTTTTGATGCATTATAGGGAATAGTGTAAACTCTTGACATTGTTTTAGCAATTATATTTTTTCGGAATATTTAGATAATACCCTGACCGTGTATAGTGTATAATCGTTGCGTTTATCCTCTACTTCGAAAAGTTAAGTTATAATACTGACAGCCCGGCAGAATGCCGTTACTGGAGGGACTCTTCCATGTTACCAAGAGTATTTATTGCGACTAATATCCCCGATATAGGCCTCGATATGCTTCTGACAAAGGCTAATTTTGAGATATGGAGAGACATTGAGCCGCCTGTAAGGGAGTATTTTCTTGAACAGATCTCCATTGCCGATGGAGTGGTAGCCATTCCTGGAGCGACAACAAAAATGGATCGGGAAGCAATTGATGCAGGCAGGAATCTGAGGATCATAAGCAGTTACAGCGTGGGTTACGATCATATAGATGTGGCTTATGCCACAGAGAAGGGCATCCTTGTTACCAATACACCTGGAGTGCTCACAGATGCGACCGCAGACCTGGCCTTTGGCCTTCTTCTTATGGCTGCCAGAAGGATGAGCGAAGGAGAACGGCTCATGCGATCCGGAGGCTGGAGGTACTGGGGTCCCAGAATGCTCCTGGGCCAGCAGGTGGCAGGATCCTCCCTTGGAATAATAGGCCTTGGCCGGATAGGCCAGGCAATGGCAAAGAGGGCAAAGGGTTTTGATATGAAGCTTTGCTATACAGGAAGGAACAGGAGACCGGAACTGGAAAAAGAACTGGGAATATCATTCCTTTCCTTTGAGGATCTCCTGGGAACCTGTGATTTTATATCTATTCACTGTCCCCTCTCTCCGGAGACCAGGAGTCTCATAGGAGAAAAGGAACTGAAGATGATGAAGAAAACAGCCATTCTCATCAATACCAGCAGGGGTCCTGTCGTTGATCAGAAAGCCCTTGCCAGAGCCTTGAAGGAGGAGTGGATCGCCGGAGCCGGCCTGGATGTTTTCGAGAAGGAGCCCATGGATGCCGAAGACCCCCTTCTGCTGCTTGATAACATCGCCATGACGCCCCACCTTGGAAGCGCAAGTACAAAGACCAGAGAGGATATGGCCATCAAGGCAGTGACTAACCTCCTTGCGGGGCTGGAAGGAAAGACGCCGCCAGATCTTCTGAATCCAGAAGTTCTGAAAAAATAGTCCAGCACCGGACAGTTAGCTGAAAAAACAGGAAGATACAGGCCGGACAGAATTAATGTCCGGCCTGTATCTTCAGGTTGACTTGGGGTTAATGCCATTTTCGCAATAAGTTCCAAGTAGACAGCCATTTCGATTTCTTCCGTGTTTCCCATTTCCCTTCCCTTCTCTCCGCGAGAGAATAGGGTTTTGTCCGGAGTTCATAAGGTTTTTCCAGGCTCGCTCCAGTTTGCCTTGACACAATAGACCCTCAAGTTTATGATTCCCGACAATTACCCTGAAAAGAAGATGAGAAAAATATGACATTATCAGATCTTAACGTTGGAATAGCAGGACTTGGTCTTATAGGAGGTTCCCTTGCGGCGTCCCTTGGAGGATCGGGAGCGGCAAAGCAGGTTTTTGGATGGAACCGGAACCCCGAAGCTCTGAGAACTGCCCTTGATATGGGTTTTGTGTTCGAGCCCTGTTACACTGCTGCGGAATTTGCAGACGCCATTGATTTACTGATCCTGGCAGTCCCCCTCCGTAACATGGAGGAGGTAAGTCTCATGTTGAAACCTTTTTTTGCCCAGACCCCCGCTGCCGTTATGGATGTGGGGAGTACTAAAAAAGAGATAGGGGAAACCCTGTCAAGGATCTGGGGAGGGGCCTATGTAGGACTCCATCCAATGGCAGGAAAGGAGTACAGCGGGATCGAAAATGCATCTCCCGACCTGTTCAGGAAGGCTGACTGTGCTATTGTTCCCCATGGTCTGACCGATCCCCGGGCAATGGAACTGGCTGCGGAAATAGTGTCCTCCATAGGTTCAAATGCGGTCTATCTGGATCCCGTCGAACATGACAGGATCCTTGCCTGTGTGAGCCATATCCCCACCATACTTGCTTCATCCCTTGCATTACTGGCGGATGAACAGAAAAAAAGTTTTCCCAACCTGCCCAGAATGGTAGGAGGGGGTTTCAGGGATACATCCAGGGTGGCTTCAGGTCCGGCCTGGCTTGCAGCTGATATGTGGGCTACAAATCATGAAAATATGGAAGTTCTCCTTGACAGATTGATAGAAATACTGCAGAATTTCAAAAACTCTTCTCCCGAAAAGTTTGAAGTGATGGCTGAAGAGGGCAGGATCTCCCGTGAGGCTATTCTCAGGGACATAGCAGTGAAATAGCGTCTGAAATCAGATTCCATCAGGAGGTGAAACCCGTGAAGCTCCATAACATATTTAATAATGTATCTTCCTTTTTTAGCTTCTTTTTTAGCTGCGGGTCCCCTCCTGGAGCTCTGGATGCTATTTGACCAGAAGCTTTTTCAGGCCGGGACCCTTTTCAGGGTCCCGGCTTTTTTATTTTAAGGCTGTTAGAGAGAGGGAGGAATAAGAATGATCCAGACAAAACCAGGAGGTAAAAGCGAACCTTTCTATCCATCTATTCACTGGAAATATGGAGAGATGGTAAAGATTCGGGAAAACCGCGAGAAAATATCCGTTCTTGAGGAGATCAGGGATTGTCAGATTCTCCGGGTGGGCACTCCTGCAGATTATCTTCCCTTCAGTTACGATAACGGGGAGTGTCTCGAGGGTATAGATATAGATACGGCAGAGAACTTTGCCCGTTTCCTCGGAGTGGGCATTCAGTTCATCCCCACCTCCTGGAGAGATCTCATGGATGATCTTCTGTCAGAGAAATTTCATATTGCAGTGGGAGGCATTGCCATTTCGAAGGAGCGTAGAAAGAAAGCCCTTTTCAGTGCCACCTATTTCAGGACAGGAAAAGCTCCCATCTCATCCAGAGAGAGGGCCCGCCTCTTTGACAGCCTGGAAGACATAGACCGTCCAGGGGTGAGAGTGATCGTCAATCCGGGAGGGACCAATGAAGCCTTTGCCAGGAAAAAGCTCAGTAGAGCAACAATTACAGTCCACAAGGACAATATGACCGTTTTTGACATGATAATCAGGGGAGAGGCCGATATTATGATAACCGATGCCATTGAGGCCATGGTCTGGGAAAAACGATGTCCCCTTCTCAAGGCCATTAATCCCCACCGGCCCTTTACCTGCGCCAGATTTGCCTTCATGCTGGGCCCGGGGGAATATGGTTTCAAGAAAGTAATTGACAGATGGCTCATAGAACACAGTGCCCGGGGCGGAATAAAAAAAGCCCTTTCCAGATGGACCGACAGGACCTTTTAGACTTTTTTACATAATAGCCTTGACAAAAGGCTCTGAGGGCTTTATCATGGCCGACAATATATTTGAAAAGTCAGACAAAATCTTTTTGAAGAGAGGAGACACGTTCGATAATGATGCACGTACCTGGTAAGACCATCGATAGCTCTTTCGCATACTATTATTTCTACTTTACCAGCGGCCAGTGGCTTTATTCCTATGCCAGTGGTCTTTCAGTACGTGAAAATCGGTTATCGGCCTGTCTTGATGAACCTGGCATACAGCTGTAAAAAGCAATAAGCTGAAAATCAGACATTATTAAGCCGGAACCCGGTTTTCACCGGG
The DNA here is from genome assembly GCA_963666205.1 of Synergistales bacterium. Classification (GTDB taxonomy): domain Bacteria; phylum Synergistota; class Synergistia; order Synergistales; family JAFGMB01; genus JAENYO01. The sequence goes on along the minus strand of OY762654.1, from coordinate 1,467,048 downwards.
TTCCGGCTTTTTTTATATCCTTTATTAAAATTTATTAAACAGATATCAGGGAGGTAAGTAAAAATGGGAAATAAGCGAACGATCATCAGAATGCAGAACAGTACATCCAACGTCAATGTGGCTAATGTGTTTCAGAAAGTTGAAAAAGAAGGCTGCAAAGCTCGCTTTATCCCCTATTACGACGGATGCCTGGTAATGGTCGAAGGAACAATGAAAAGGGAACTGGCACTGCAGGGACTCCCGGGCGTGATGGAAGTAATAACCACAGATAGTCCCTTTCCTCTCGCCAGCAGGGAACTTACCGGGGGAAAGAGCAGTATCGTAAAGATAGCACCGGGTGTGACCATAGGCGGAGGTAACAGGATCATCATGGCCGGACCCTGTGCGGTTGAGAACAGACGACAGATCAGAGATGCCGCCCTGGCCGTTAAAAAGGCTGGAGCATCAGTTCTTCGTGGCGGAGCCTTCAAACCCCGTTCAAATCCCTACTCCTTTCAGGGTCTTGGAAGCGAAGGGATCGCCCTTCTCCGTGAAGCCAAAGAGGAAACCGGTCTTCCCATAGTGACGGAAGTCATGTCCATTGAAGCCATAGAATGGCTGGAACCTCATATAGATATTTTCCAGGTGGGAGCCCGTAATATGCAGAACTTCCCCCTTCTGAAGGCCCTGGGAAAAGTAGACAAACCCGTACTCCTTAAAAGGGGAGCCATGTCAACAGTAGATGAATGGCTTCAGGCGGCGGAATACATTCTCTGTGGAGGCAATTTCAATGTTATCCTCTGCGAGCGGGGTATCAGGAGCTTTGAGACCAGGACAAGGAATACTCTCGATCTCAATATAGTACCCCTTGTAAAATCCCTGTCCCACTTGCCGGTGATAGTTGATCCAAGCCACGGAACGGGTATTCGCAGCCTGGTCACACCCATGAGCATGGCTTCTCTGGCCGCTGGTGCCGATGGACTGATCATAGAAGTCCACCCAAGGTCTGAAGAAGCTTTGTGCGATGGAGACCAGTCTCTGTCCTGCAGTGAATTCTCGCAGCTCATGGATATGATAGCCCGTCTTATACCCGCTCTTCCTGTTCAGGAGGAGAGAGAAAAGATCTGCGGCGCCATTCCAGTGATCTAGGAAAGGACAGGGAGAGGCCATGAAGACCATTGAGAGAATGGGGAAAATAGCAGGAACCATAACCCTTCCGGGGGACAAATCCATTTCACACAGGGCAGCCTTCCTAGGTGCTCTTTCCCGGGAAGGGGTCACAGTTGATAATTTTTCTCCAGGAGCAGACTGTGCCAGCACATTGAAATGCCTCTCCCGGCTTGGCTGTCGCGTTGTCAGGAAGGACGGCATGGTGAACATAAGCAGCGGAGAGGGAGTTCTTGATCCCCAGGGAGTACTGGATGCAGGAAATTCAGGGACTACAGCCCGTCTGATGACGGGACTCCTTGCCGGAATACCCGGTTTCTTTGCCGTGATTTCAGGAGATGAAAGCCTGCGAATGCGCCCCATGGCGAGAGTAGTCCGTCCCCTTCAGGCTATGGGGGCCCGGATCGACGGATGCGAAGGTGGAGAAAGGCTTCCCCTTGCCATAAGAGGGGCCCGGCTTTCAGGTGGTGAACATTCTCCTTCCGTTGCCAGCGCCCAGGTGAAGACGGCCCTCCTTCTTGCAGGGCTTTCCGCTTCCGGCAGTACTACTGTCAATGAAAAAAGGCTTACCCGGGATCATACCGAGATAATGCTGGATTTCCTCGAAGTGCCACTCCAGAGAGAAGGCCTTTCAGTTACGGTCTACCCCTGCAATGAGATACCCGGAGGAAGCTGGACTGTCCCCGGAGATTTCTCTGCAGCCTCATTCTGGATAGTTGCAGGAGTCCTCTGTTCTGAAAGAGGCCTGAAAATAGAGGATACAGGAATGAACCCCACCAGGACTGGCGCCCTCAGGGTTCTGGAGAGGATGGGTCTTAACCCCGAGATCCGCAATCTCAGGAAATGGGGTGGAGAGAATGTAGCTGATCTTTTTGTCAGAACATCTGTCCTGAGAGGAACTGTCATAGATGCGGAAGAGATCCCCTCCCTGGTGGACGAACTTCCCATTCTTGCCCTTGCAGCGACACAGGCGCAGGGAATTACAGAAGTAAGGGGAGCCAGGGAACTGAGATTCAAGGAGTGTGACCGTATCCATGCTGTAGCAGAAGGCCTTTCCGCCCTCGGTGCTGATATCCGGGAACAGGATGACGGCTGGATCATCAAGGGTCCCTGCCATCTACATGGAGCAAAGGTGCGTAGTTACAATGACCACAGGATCGTAATGACCCTGTCCATAGCCTCCCTTGTTTCTGAAGGGGAGATCACTATCGACGACACCTCCTCAGTAGCAATATCCGATCCCGGATTCTTTGAAAATATGGAGAAGGTCAGGGGGAGGAATGCTGCATGAGAACCAATACCAACCGCCTCGTAGGTCTCCTCGGGAGCCCGGTAGACCATAGCCTTTCCCCTGTCATGCACAACGCTGCAATGATCCACCTGGATCTTGATATGCACTATATGGCTTTTGATGTAAAGGGGGAAAAACTTGTTTCCGCCCTGGAAGGCATGGCGTCCCTTGGAGCGGTGGGAACAAATATAACAGTTCCTCACAAGGAAGGGGCCTTTCAATGGGTTGATGAGCTCGCGCCATCAGCGGAGAAGGCCGGTGCCGTAAACACGGTTCTTTTCAGGGACGGAAAGACCATAGGACACAATACGGACATTACTGGAGTAAGAGAGGTACTGTCCCGCTTCAGACCCGATGGAAAGAGGGCCATGGTGCTAGGTGCGGGAGGTGCCGCAAGGGGAGTTGTATGTGCCCTTGGAGAAGAAGGGTTTTCTCCCATAATCCTGGCCAACAGGACCCTTTCCAGGGCCTGTTCCCTTAAGGAAGACCTCCTTCCCCTGATGGAGAATACTGAAATAGAGATCATCCCATGGGGAGCAGTCCCGGAAGGGGAAATTGACATTCTTGTAAATGCTACATCCCTTGGTCTTGAAGACAATATCTGGCCCGGTCCTTTCCTTGAAGATATCCTTGCTGCTGCAGGCAGAGGTAAGGTTCTGGACATGGTTTACAGCAGAGAAGGCAGAACCCCTCTTGTGTCTGCTGCTTCAGAAAGAGGCATTCCTGCAGTTGGAGGAGAAGAAGTCCTCCTTTTCCAGGGAGTTGCAGCTTTTGAGCTTTTCACAGGAAGAACGGCTCCAGTGGAAGTCATGCGTAATGCCCTTGTCCAGAGGGAGAGGGACTGATAATGACCCTTCGTTTTCTTTCCAGCGGAGAATCCCATGGCAGAGGTCTCATGCTTATTCTTGAGGGTCTGCCCTCACATCTGGAAATAAAGGAAGAGAGAATAGCCGGCGAGCTGTCCAGGCGCCGCAGAGGCTATGGCCGCGGCCCCAGAATGAAGCTCGAGAGGGACAGGCTCACAGCCTGGAGCGGGCTGCGAAACGGGTTCACCGTCGGTTCTCCCCTCAGTTTCTCCCTTGAGAATACTGAATGGGACAAGTGGAAGTCCCTTCTGGATCCATGGAAAACTGATGAGGGAAAAGCCTCGCTGAAGAGGGTTACCAGACCCAGACCCGGACATGCGGATCTTCCTGGTGCTGTCAAATACGGCCATGATGATATCCGCAATGTACTGGAAAGGGCCAGTGCAAGATCTACAGCAGCCTGGACCGTAGCGGGGACAATTGCCCGCCTCCTTCTCGAAGAACTGGGAGTGACCATCCGAAGCTCCGTTACATCCATAGGAGGAGTAGAAGTGGCTCCCCCTGAAAGTCCGTCTGAATGGGATCATGCAGCTGCTTCGGACCTTGGATGTCCCAGAAGGGAAGACGAGCAGAGGCTTATGGAAAGGATCAGGAAATGCGGGGAAGAGGGTGACACCCTTGGAGGGACCTTTCTTCTGTCCGCCATGGGACTGCTTCCCGGTATAGGCTCACATGCCGAATGGGACCGACGTCTGGACGGCCGGCTGGCCGGGGCCATAATGTCCATACCCGCCATCAAGGGTGTGGAGACAGGAAGGGGATTTGAACTTGCCCGCATACAGGGCAGCGTAGCCCATGATGAGATCCTTCCTTGCGAAAAGGGCTGGCAGAGGCTTACCAACAATGCTGGAGGCCTTGAGGGTGGAATGACCAATGGAGAGGAACTGATCCTCTCTGCAGCAATGAAACCCATTCCGACCCTTAAGAAACCCCTCAGATCAATAGACATTAACAGCGGCCTTGAAGTAGAAGCGGCCTTCGAACGAAGCGATGTCTGTGCCCTTCCCGCCGCTTGTATTGTAGGAGAGGCCATGTTCTCCTGGGTACTTGCCGGAGCTGTTATGGAACAGTTCGGCGGAGATACCCTTGAAGACCTCAGAGAACGATGGAGAAGCTATGAAAAAAGAGTGGGGTGTTTTATCCATGGCTAGAAAGAATATTTTTCTCGGCGGTTTCATGGCGGCAGGAAAGACTTCCGTCGGAAAGGACCTCGCAGCAAAGACAGGAAGACCCTTTGTCGATACGGATCAGATAATTGAACAGAGAGCCGGAATGAGCGTCGCCCGGATCTTTGCTACTTCGGGAGAATCAGTTTTCCGCCTCATGGAACAAAATGTTGTACGGGAACTCTGCGAACTCCAGGGAATGATCATAGCCCTTGGCGGCGGTATCCTTGCCGATCCGGAACTGAAGGAAACCATCATGGAGAAGGGGATCCTTGTTGTTTTGTCCGTACTTCCGGAAACGGCTCTGAAAAGAGCAGCCTCGGAGAAGGGAAAGCGTCCCCTCCTTGATCCCCTGAATGTAAATGCCCTGTGGAAAAAGAGAATACCTGCCTATTCCAATGGTCATCTGATAATAGAGACAGACCAGCTGACAGTGGAGGAAGAAGTGGAGAGGATCATGGAAGGTCTGAATCTTCAGCCTCTGGCTGAAAAGCCGGAAGGGGTAGTTCTCCAGGGACGTACCGGGGTAAATTCCTATCCTGTATACATAGGCAGCGGTATCCTTGCCTCCATGGAAGACCTGCTCTCCGGTTCCGACAGACTTCCTGTTGTTGTTGCCGATGAGATAACAGGTCCGCTTTATGCTGATAAGGTGCTGTCGGGGAAAAAACTGAGCCTGCTTCCCAGGGGAGAGGAAGCCAAAACCCTTACGCAGCTTCAGAATATATTCAATCAGCTCCAGGAGGCCGGTGAAGACCGATCAGGATGTATCCTTGCCCTTGGAGGAGGGACTGTAGGAGATGTAGCCGGTTTTGCCGCTGCTTCATGGATGAGGGGCATAAATTTCATACAGTGTCCCACCACCCTCCTTGCCCAGGTTGACAGCGCTCTTGGAGGTAAAACGGGAATTAATCTGCCCGGGGGCAAAAATATGGTTGGAGCCTTTCATCAGCCCATGGCGGTTTTTTCCGATGTGGACTGCCTTGTTTCTCTTTCCGGTGTTGAATTCCGGCAGGGCCTTGCCGAAGTGACAAAGTACGGTCTTGGCCATGACAGGGATCTCTTTTCCTGGCTCACTCTCCATGCCGGACTCATTCTCTCCCGCCAGAAGGATGTTCTGGTCCGGATGGTGGAGTGGTGTACCAGGATCAAGCTGGAAATAGTAGAAAAAGATGAAAAGGAAAAGAAGGGAGAGCGGGCAAGACTTAATCTTGGCCATACCATCGGACATGCCCTCGAGGCAGCCTCCGGCTACAGGAACTGGAAACATGGAGATTCTGTTGCAGTGGGAATGATGGTGGCAGCACTCATCTCCGTGGGAAGGGGAAATATGAGTATCCTCGAATTTGAGGAACTCCATGGTCTGCTGAAGACCTTTGGTCTTCCTGTCAGATCTGATATTCCCTGGGAAGAGATACTTCCCTACATAAAAAGGGACAAAAAATTCATTTCCCGCCAGCCGCGACTGGTTATTCCCCAGGGGATAGGGAACAGCCTTCTTGTCGATAATGCAGGACTTGAGGATCTTGAAAATGCTTACAGGGAGGTGATGCTCTATGGAGAAAAAACCGGTCTTTCTTGTGGTTAACGGTCCCAATCTGAACCTTCTGGGTGAGCGTGAACCCTCTGTCTATGGACATGAAACCCTGGAAGACCTGGAAGAGAAGTGCCGTAACTGGGGAGACAGTAAGGGGATCGAGGTCAGGTGTTCCCAGAGCAATTCCGAAGGAGTCCTTATCGATATACTGCAGGAAAATCGAAAGGAGGCCCAGGGAGCTGTTCTCAATGCAGGAGCCTATACCCATTATAGTTACGCCTTGAGGGACTGCATAACAGCCCTTGCCATTCCTGTAATAGAAGTTCATATATCCAATCCGGAGGCCAGGGAGGAATTTCGCCATAAAAGCGTCATAGCTCCCGTTGTAAGGGGCCGAATAGCAGGATTTGGAAGCCATGGCTATATCCTGGCCCTGGAAGCTCTTCGGAATATTATTCAGCAGGGCCTTTGTAAATAAAGAGATCTATGACCGAAGGAAGTGCAATTCCATGAATGAAACAAGGTTGAAGGAACTCAGACTGAAGATAGATTCCATCGATAATTCAATAATAAAGATGCTCCGGGAAAGGGTGGCCGTGGCCAGGGAGATAGGAGAAGCCAAGGGCAGCAGGCCTGTCTATGACCCGGAAAGGGAAATGGCAGTTATAAGAAGACTTCAGGATCTTGCCCCTGATATAGATGGAGAAGCCCTGGCGTCCGTTTATACAGAGATCATTGCCCTGTGCCGTTCCGTCCAGATGAAGAAGACTGGTTAGGAGGATCATCCTCCCCTATGACAGTGAGTCTTTCCTGGTATGGGAGGTTGAATTCCTTATAATCAGATCCACGTCCACCACAACGTCATCAACAGTTTTTCCCCTGATAAGGCTGTTGATCAACCCTACGGATTCTATCCCTATACGGGTTGTCTGCTGCCTGATAGTGGTAAGGGTGGGGGTTGTCATGACTGCGATGGGGTCGTCATCATACCCGGCGACGGAGATGTCTTCGGGGATTTTCATGCCCTGCTGTTCAAGGAACTGGATCGCTCCGGCTGCAACAAGGTCATTGGGACAGATAAGGGCATCAACGTTGACCATTCTGGCAGTAAGTTCCTTTGCTGCCTCTATTCCTGATTTGAAGTCATAACCGCATACCGTTACAAGGTCTGTATCAAGATCAAGGGAAGCTTCTTCAAGGGCTTTAAGGTAGCCCCGGAATCTGTCCAGGGATGAAAAAGCCCCGGAACTTGGGCCTTCAGAGGCTTCTCTGATGTTTTTATGAGTGCAGGGAGGAGTCCAGAAACCGGCGAAAAAGGCTATTTTTTCTCTTCCCAGCCTTAAAAGATACTTCGTGGCAAGGTAGCCGCCCTTGAGGTTATCCGAATATACATGGGGTTTATTCGGGAAGATGGCTCTTCTTCCTGCGACTACGAGGGGAATGTTACGGAAATGTTCTATTTCGGGAAATGTCTCTCCCTTTTCAACGGGGAAATAGATCATGCCATCGAGAAAGGACCTTGAAAACTGTTCCAGTTTCTGTTTTTCCAGTTCCCGGTTTCCCCGGGAACTGGCTATAACAACCACCTGGTCGTTTTTGCCTGCTTCTTCCAGGGCCCCTTCGGCAAGAGCTCCGAAGAAGGGATGGGATATCATTGGCAGAAGAAGTCCGATGTTTTCCGCTCTTTTGCCTTTCATAAAGCGGGCTCCCGGATTAGGTTTATACCGGAGTTCCTTGGCTGCAGCAAGTACCCTTGTCTCTACTTCAGGCCGGGCACCCTTTCCGTTGAGGACCCTTGAAACGGTTGCTACAGATACTCCTGCCAGGCGTGCAACTTCATTAAGTGTCGGAATTCTTTCATTTGATCTTTTTTTCAAGTTCAACCCCCCTGAAGACCCCTTCTGTAAGGCTGGCTTTATCAAATGAATCAAGTCCGGGTATCATTGAAAAGGCAAGCCATATGAAAATTACTACGAGTCCGAAGGTTATATTATAACCGGGAGCGGAATAGCCTCCCGGGACAGCCGAAGGGAAAAGGGATATAACAGCCCCCGTTCCCCACTGAAAAATTATCACTCCGGTAAAGTTCAGGAGATTCATTGCCCCGAAAAGGGAACCTTTGAAGCCCGGTTCTGCTATATCATTCACGCCGGCTGTCAGATGATCGAAGGCAACCCCTGCCGACAGACCTATGAGAAAACCTGTGATCCCGGTAACCGGAAGGGGAGCTTTGAACAAAGCGCAAAGAAGCAGGATGCCCCAGAGAGTGCAGTAGGCTGAGCCTGAAAGGAAGATAGCCTTTTTGCGGTCCTTCGCATCCGGTGCTATCTGGGCTCCCAGGAAACTGCCCACAAGAACTCCCACCCCTATCATTGTAGCCCAGAATCGGGCCCTTCCCTGGGAAACATCATAAACAGCCTTGTACCAGGAGACTGCCCAAAGACCCTGAAAGGCCATTATGGAAGCAGTAGAGGCTGCCCAGAAGAAACTCATCCTCTTCAGCTGACGGGATTTCCGGATAATTCCGAAGGCCCTTTTAAGTTCTCCCAGAATATGGGAAGGAGAGAAACCCTTTCCGGAAGAAGCTTCTGTATTCTTCAACAATAAAGGATCTTTCTTCCGATTGAAGATAAGTGCTGCTGCAAGAAGGATGTTAAGAAGGGCCAGTATCATGAATACCCAGGATCTTCCCCACGCATCGAGGGCATATCCCAGGGGTGATACCGACGCTACAGCGCCGAAATTGCCGATGGTGTATGTTATCCCGGAGAAGAAGGCATACCTGTTTGAAGGAAAGGACGAAGCCTGAAAAACCAGAGCTCCGGAAAGCATTGGTGCGAGTCCAAGCCCGGTCAGCAGTCTTCCCGTGCCGATTATGAATGGATTTGATCCATATGCGAACATTGTAGCTCCGAGAGCAGTAACGACGAGACCTGAAGAGACTACTCTCAATGGCCCGAACCTGTCGTTCAGGTTGCCGCTTACAGGCTGCATGAGGGCGTAGGCATAAAAATAAAGACTTGAGATAAAACCTGTAAGAGTCGCGCTCATGCCCCACTTCAGGGCCAGATCGGGAAGAACTACCGATGCAGATACCCTGAAAAAGAAGGAAAAGAAATAAGCTGATATGAGCAGTGAATATATCAGGTATGACTGCATTACAGATGAAGAATTAAAGGAAGATTCAGTTTTTGTAAACGTTTCCAATAGAAAAGCCGCTCCTTTAGTTTTTTTTATAAACGATGTAATTTCAGTTATTGTAACTATAAATCAGGAGGTGATGCTAGTCAAGGCATTACTGTTATTGACAGATTCCTTCCGCTAAAATAGAATAAGTCTGGAAAAGATGTAAACGTTTACAATAATTCAGGATCAAAGAAATAAGAAAAACTCCGAGGAGGTAAAGATCATGAAATTAAGTATGAAAAAGAGCGTAATTATGAGCGTTCTGGCTATGATCCTCTTGTTTGTAATGTCCCTTTCAGTATTTGCAGCTGATTTTCCCTCAAAGAGCATAACCCTTGTAGTTCCCTGGTCGGCAGGCGGTATCACTGACAGGACCGCCAGGGTATTTGCTCCTCTCTGGGAAAAACATCTCGGACAGTCCGTAGTGATAGTGAACAGGCCTGGAGCCTCCGGTGCTATCGGAACAGACTTTGCCCATTCCAAACCAGCAGATGGATATACTGTCCTTCTTTCTGCCGAAACCCCTGCTGTTTTCAAGGTAATGGGTACCAGCAATCTCGGTTTTGAAGATTTTGAAGCCCTCATGATGCTTGTCTATACCGAAAAAATGATCGTGGTGCCAGCCGATTCTCCCTACAAAACCTTTGAAGATCTCATCAATGACATCAAGGCCCGTCCCGGAAAGGTGCGCATGTCCTATTCCGGACCTGGGGCCAGCGGTCATATCCAGGGTCTGCTGCTGACAAACAACGCCGGTCTTGATGTTTCCATGACCCCCTTTGGAGGAGGAAACCCGGCCCTTCTGGCAGTGCTTGGCGGACAGGTTGACTTCACCTTTTCCAACCTGGGAACCGTTCTTGACTACATCAAGTCTGGAAAACTTCGTCCTCTGGCGGCTTTCTCCAACGGGCCCAGCATGTTCCTGGATGGAGTGCCTGCTATGACTGATGCTCTTCCCGAGCTGGATAAGTTCCTGCCCCTTGTCTTCCCCAACTGCCTCCTTGTAAACAAGGGTACTCCTGAGGAAGTTCAGAAGGTCCTTCTCGAAGCAGCAGAAAAGGCTGTAATGGAACCTGAATGGATCAATTTCAGTAAAAGCAGCATGTATGTGAAGCTGGACGAACTTAAGGGACAGGCTGTCATGGACTACTGGAAGAAATGGCAGTCCATAGTAACATGGCTCCTCTATGATGCAGGAGTCACAAAAAAGAGCCCTGCCGAGTTCAATATTCCGAAGCTATAGTTACAGTTTAGACAGGGAGGAAGGGCTTTCCCTTCCTCCCTTCACATGTTCCCGTAAATATATCTGAAGGGATGATCGTGTTGTCAAGGTGGTTTCTGAACCGTAATAAAGATCTTTTAGACAGTGCTCTTTTTCTTATCCTTTCCCTTTTTATATTCTTTCTCTCTACCAGAATGGATGGTTTTGGTGAAACCGTACTGTCTCCAGGTACCTTTCCGGCTCTTGGAGCTGTGGTACTTTTTTTTCTTGCCCTGGGTCTTCTTTTCAAAGGGATAAAAAAGGGCATTGTCTCGGCAGGGAAAGATGAGGCCCAGGGGACCAGGTGGAAGTCTGTCCTGGTTGTGACCCTTATCAGTCTTGTCTATATAACGGTTCTTCCCCTGTTTCATTTTGTAATATCTACCGTGGCTTTTCTTGCATTGTTTCTCTTTTATATAGGAGAGAGGCGGATATGGATGGTAGGGCTGGTCTCGGTTTCCACGACACTCGTCATCTATTTCATTTTTGGCAGCATGCTTAAAGTTCTTTTACCCTGAATCCGGATGGTCGATATCGATGTTACTTCAGATGCTTTCAGTTATTGATCTTAATTTTATTATTCTGGTTCTTGTCGGTTCCATGGGAGGGTTGCTGGTTGGAGCAATTCCGGGACTTTCAGTCACCATGGCTACCGCTCTGCTTGTATCGATCACTTTCAGCTGGAGCGTAAAGAGCGCCATAGCTGTTATCATGGGAGTTTATGTTTCGGGAGTTTTCGCAGGTGCTGTATCTGCAATACTCATAAATATCCCTGGTGCTCCTGCTGCAGTAGCCACCACACTTGACGGATTTCCCATGGCTCAGAAGGGTGAAGCCTCGGAAGCCCTGTGGGCAGCCACTTTCCAGTCCTTCATAGGAACCATTTTCGGTCTTCTTGTCCTGTCTATGGTGGCAAAACCAATTACGTCCATAGCCCTGGCTTTTTCCCCCCTGGATTATTTTCTCCTTGCCCTGTTCGGTCTGACTACCGTAGGTTCACTGACTTCAAAGAGCTTTATAAAGGGACTCATCAGTGCATTACTTGGAATAATGTTCAGCCTTGTAGGAATGGATCCCATAATGGGTTCCACCCGGTTCACCTTCGGAAGCATGAACCTTCAGGCAGGAATTGCCCTTATACCGGTCCTTATAGGACTTTTCGGATTTTCAGAGGTCCTTACCCAGGTGGGGCAGGGCACCCTCAAAGCCATTGCTACCAAAGCAGGACGAATGAAGATCGATATTAAAGGGATGCTGAAATACCTTCCTCTTTCTCTCAGGTCTGCAGCCATAGGGACCATAATCGGAGCTCTTCCTGGAGCAGGAGGACCTGTAGCGTCTCTCATAGCATATGATCAGGCCAGAAAAACAGTCAGGAATCCCAGCCGGCCCTTCGGTGAAGGAGCAGTTGAAGGTATTGTAGCCAGTGAGGCTGCTAATAACGCATGTGTGGGAGGAGCCCTTATTCCCATGCTTACTCTTGCCATACCGGGTGATGCTGTAACGGCTGTTATCCTTGCGGCTTTTTATGTACACGGACTAAGGCCTGGTCCTCTCCTTTTCCTGGAGACACCGGAACTATTCTCCATAATCCTTGCTGGAGGTTTCCTGGGAGCTTTCATGATGCTTCTTCTGGGAGTAACGGTGGTACCCCAGCTTGCAAGGGTAGTTCTTGTTCCAAAGAAAATACTCATGCCTGTTGTCACGGTCCTCTGTGTCATAGGGGCCTATGCTGTAAACTCAAGCCTTTTTGAAGTTCTTCTGATGATCATCTTCGGATTCCTTGGTTTTGTAATGCGCCAGCGGAATTATTCTGTTGCACCAATGGTTCTGGGTCTGGTGCTGGGAGGAATAATGGATTCCAGCCTCAGGAGGGCCATAAACCTTGCAGAAGCCGGTGACAGCATTATGGTTTCCCTTTTCATGCGTCCCATAAGTCTGACCCTTCTGGTATTGATAATTATTTCTATCATGTCAAATATCCCTGCCTGCAGGCAGGTTTTCAGTTCCATCTTCAGAAGGAGGAAAACAAATGTTAGCTAGAGTTAAACCAGGGAATCTATCAGGGACACTGTCCGTACCCGGTTCAAAGAGTCATACTATCAGAGCTGTCCTTATAGCAGCCATGGCGGAAGGTAAATCCTTTATACATAATCCACTGCCAAGCCGCGACTGTCTGTCTTCCATGAAAGCAGCCCGTGCCTTCGGTTCTGTAACGGAGGAAATGGAGAATCTCTGGACCGTGGAAGGGCTTGCAGGAAAACTGCAGGTTCCCGAAGATGTCCTGGACGTGGGGAATTCCGGAACTACCCTCTATTTTGTGGCAGCCATGGCAGCCCTCCTTGAAGACTGGACAGTCCTTACAGGTGACCATCAGATCCGCAAACGACCCATTGCTCCCCTCATCGAAGCCCTCTCCGAGCTTGGTGCCGAAGGTTTTACAACCAGAAAGGGAGTAAAATCTCCTCCTGCAGTTCTCAGAGGTCCCATAAAATCCGGGACCATACATCTTGAGGGCAACTTTTCCCAGTATGTGTCTGCGGTCATGCTTGTATCGCCCCTTCTTGAAGGGACAACGCGAATTGAAATAGCTAATGCTATTGAAAGACCCTATCTTGATATGACAGCGGGCTGGATGGAACAGCAGGGTATAACCTTTGATTTTGACAATGAGAATTATAAGTATTTTGAGATCACGGGACCACAGAAATACAAGGCTGTAAATTCAGCTATTCCAAGCGACTGGGAATCTGTAGCCTTTCCACTGGTAGCCGCTGCGATAACAGATTCCGAAATAACCATAGAGAACCTGGATCTGAGTGGAAGTCAGGGAGATGACCAGATCGTTGATGTGCTCAAAGCCATGAACGCGGATATCACTCTGAACAGGGAAGGGTCAAGTCTGACAGTCAGGGGAGGAAGTCCTCTCAGGGGCATTACAATAGACTGTTCTGATATTCCGGATGCGGTACCTGTCCTGGCAGTGGCTGGAGCTTTTGCTGAAGGAACTACAACTCTTACCAACGTGGAAATGGTCCGCATCAAGGAAACTGACCGGGTCGCTCTCATGCACCAGGAACTTGCAAAAATGGGTGTTGAAGTTGAAGAGACCCATGGGACCCTGACCATAAAGGGTGGAAAAGTGAAGGGAGCAGCCGTCGATTCACATGACGATCACCGGATAGCCATGGCCCTTCAGGTGGCAGGACTTGCTGCCGAAGGCGAAACGACTGTATCCGAAGGTGAATGTGTTGCAGTTTCATTCCCGAACTTTTATGAAGTCATGAACAGTGTCGGAGCAGGTATCATAACAGAACAATAGTTTAAGGAGTCCCCCTCCTTCTAGTACCATTATTCCTTGGAAAAAGAGGCAGAGACCCCCTTTGCCTGCAGATATCCCCGGATGAGAACCCGGGGATATCTGTGTTTTATATTATTCTTTATAGACAGCCCTGCACATTTTCATTATCTCGTCGTAAATGGCAGTCAGGGCCTTGTTGTCCATTTCGGGGAATTGTTCATGGAGTCTTTTAAGGATAGTTTTCTGTCTGACCTGGTCAAAAACAGGTTTCTTCCAGTCAACCAGGGCTATCTGTCTTGCTACCTCAAGACGCTTTTCAAGAAGAGCTACTATGGAATCATCGATCCTGTCAATTTCTGAGCGTAGAATTTCAAGCCTTGTTTCGTCCATATTAACAACCCCTTCTCCGACGGTCTAATTCTGATAATGTCTTTTCACAGGGTTTTTTCCCCCTGAAATACATTGCTGCAGTTTCTTCAGAACTCTCGAAACCTCTCTTTTCAATAGCTTCAACTTCGGTAAAACCGGTTTTTTTCATCATTACCAGGAAATCCATTCCCGGAATAGTCCTGCCCTTTCAGCCACCCTGGTCTTCCATATCAAAGTAATATATATCCTTTTGTACCTGATCGGAGACCATAAATCTACCCCCGGGTTTCAGGACTCTTATGGCTTCTTTAAGCCCCTGTTCCTTATTGATTATAAGATTAAAGGCTCCATTGGAAATTATAATATCAAAGGAATTTTCTTTAAATGGAAGATTTTCAGCCGAACCGTGGAAGAACCTTACATTCATGAGGCCGGAAAGCCTTAGATTGCTGCAGGCTCTCTCGTACATGGACTCAACAATTTCTACTCCGACAGCCCTGCCATCCGGTCCCGCCATTAGAGCAGCAATGAGAGTATCAACACCCCCACCGCATCCAATGTCCAGGACCCTGTCACCCCGTCTTATTTTGCCCAGGGAGAAAGGATTTCCTACCCCGCAGAAGAACCTGGTAATCTCCGGATCGAGCTTATTTACAAGGTCCATGTCATAATCAAGGGCTTTCAGTCCGTCCCGGCCCACTGGATAGGGAAATAATCCCCTCGGATTCAGAGCTGCCTTATCGTATTTTTCCTTAAGTTTTTCCTTTATGTATTCCAGATCACTATTTTCCGGATCCCTGTTCATTTCTAAAAACTCTCTCTTTCTCAAGACTATTTCAGAAAGCAAGTTCTGACAAGTCATTCATGAACATCTTAGCCCATTGGGACATTCATATCATCCGAAAAATGACTTATTTCATAGTGTCGAAAAAGGAAAGAATTATTATTTAAAGTTGTGTCAACTTCCTTTCTGATTTCCTTGTCACAGATCTACGATCTTGTGACACACAAAACCTCAGACAAAGCGGCATTTCATCTTAACGAACGTTGACGTGGAACTCAACTATCTCCTACCGGACCGAAGGTCCGCCTCGGGTTATTCAGTGTTTTCTGGCGGAAGTCCTCTGCGGTGTCGCAATTTTAGATTTTGGATTTTCGATTGCCGATTGAAGTTCAAGCCCTTGAAATCTTAATAATCCAAAATCCGCGATCCGGAATTACAGGGGTTTTTTCTGCTCCGCGATCTTCTCCCAGCTGATATCCGGATGATGGTATCTTCTTCTTCCCTCGGTCTTTCTGCCGAACTGTATTGCCTCAACCGGGCAGGCATGAATGCAGGCCATGCACTCCTGGCAATGATGAAGCCACACTGGCCTGCCGTTGACCATCCTGATATTGTCCACCGGGCAGACTCTTGAGCATAGTTCGCAGGAAGTACAGTTCTGCTTCAGGGAGAAAAGGACGTCCTTTTTATGAACTTTCTGCTTCCACCTGGAGTGGATTATGCTTGACATAGCCTTCAGGAAAACACCCTCCTGGTCTACCTCATCCTGACTTTCCAGGATCGTTCCTGCTATCCTGTTCAGTGTATCCGAGGCCTTTTCGAGCTGTTGTCTTTGTTTATCTTTGGAACCGACGTCGTACATGGGGATATAATTCCCCGGCATAGTAAGGTAGAAACCTGCGTTAAGGTTTTTGCCTTTTTCATTAAGGATCTTTTTCATATCATCAAAGACCTTGCCCTTGGATCCACTTCTTGTTACAACAGCGAAAATATAACTGCATTTCTCCAGGTTGACTTCTGCGAGGAATCTTTCAACGATCTCGGGAAGCCCCCAGTAATACAGGGGAAACACAAAGCCAGCCACATCTTTATTGCAGGCGGGATCGCCATTCTGCAATACTCCGGCCATTGGTATTATTTCTGAAATATCCAGTATGGAAGCCAGTTCTTCAGCTGCAGCCAGAGAGTTTCCTGTTCCCGTAAAATAAAAAATGCTTCCATTCATTTTCTCCACCTCCCACTATTTCCTTCATATAGAATATATTAACAGTAAATAGCACTAAGGTAAAAAGATAAATCGAAAAAGTGACATCTGAAAGGATAACAAGGGTAGTTCCTTCTGAGTGAAAGAGAGTAATTATGCTGGCTCTGAACTGATCAAAGGGAATTTCCCCGTTGATCACGAGCAATATAGCCCTTCCATTTCTTTTATAATTTGATTTAAAATTGTCCTGACCGGGTTTTTCTGTGATTTTATCCATCCGACCGTATCTAATCAGAGATTTTCCCGGATATCTTTCACGGGAGGATCACAAATGAGTCTTATGGATAAGGTATTTGAACAGAGCAGGAAACCGGCAGGATTCTGGGGGAATGTCATGGGCAGGCTTATGAACCTGGCCCACGTGCCTTTCTATCAGTTATTCCTGAAGCAGGTCCCCATAGGATCCAGGGACAGTATTCTGGACATAGGATGCGGTGCCGGCAGATCCCTTTCCATTCTGGCTGAAAAGGTTCCCCAGGGCAAAGTTTATGGAATGGACTATTCCCCTGAAATGGTCAGGATGGCCTCAAAGCTGAACCGACAGCTTATCAGCAAGGACCGGGTAGAAGTGATCCAGGCTTCCGTCTCCACTATGCCCTTCGAAGATTCCCTTTTTGATCTTGTAGTAGCAAGTGAGACCATTCATTTCTGGCCGGATATACCCAAAGATCTTGGTGAGGTGTACAGGGTCATAAAGCCTTCGGGACACCTTGTAATAGTCAACAAGTATGCCAGGAACGAAAAGGAAGCGGCAAAACTGGAAAAATATTTCAATCTTCATTCTCCTGAAGATTTCAGAAAAGCCCTTGAAGGTGCAGGTTTTACCATTGAAAAGCTTGAGCTTATGCAGAAGAAGGGGCAGATCGTTATGGTGGCCCGAAAACCTGGTTGATAGCCATCCATATCCATCCAGAAGTAACAGGATAGTTCATGTTTAACCGGATCATACACAAATCCTAAGTTATATAGTTCCTGAGACCTATATATTTTAGGTCTTAATGTTCAAAACCCTTCCTTCTTCGGAAATATATCTCGCCTTGAAAAGTCCGTATTCTATAAAAGAGAGTATTGACTTGAAAAACTTCAATTCAGAGGTGGGGCATATCATAATGTTTACAGGTTCAGAATTCAGTATCACTGATCTTTCATCAACTTCAGAAGGGCCATTTATTCATTGTCAGGGTACTATTGTCAATTCATCCGGCAGTGACTACTCCTTTATCAGATTTCAGATCAAAGTCCATGATGATTCTGGTCAATGCTGCAATTTTTTCAATGTTGTCTGTTTTGATCTTCCATCGGGGGGTGAAGCGTTCTTTCATGAAAGCTTCTGTACAAGATCTTCAGAAAATCTGAGATATTCCCTTCATTTCCAGGAAGGATACTAGCATCAGATTATAAAATTCAAGGAACAATCCTGTTTTATCTTGTTGACCTGTTAAATAAATGATATTAGTATTTAGCAATAGAATCGCTTCTTTCTTCTATTTCTTTATTTCCATGGAACTTCCCCTTTCACCTCTTTTCAGTCTTCACAACGGAGAAAGCCTGCTTGCAGATATATTATTCCTTGCAGAGGAGGTATGACAGATGTTCATTGGGCATCTTGAAAGAAAATTTATCCTGTGGGGGATCCTGTTAATCTTTTTCATCCTATCAGTTTCGCCTGTATTTGCTCTTCCGAAAGATCTATCATCACCTGAACAGGGAGTTCTCTGTAATCTGGATGAACAGATATGTTATGACAAGTTTGGCCCCAGCATCGCATACACAGAAATGTTTCTGGGAGAGAATGCAGCAAAGGTCCTTCTGGATCGATTGAGAAACATGGCAGCCGAGGAAATATTCGGGTATCGTGTAGACCTTTCTCCCTCCATCTATTTTCTGAAAATGGAAGAAATCTGTTTCAGCAGCGGCGAAGCAGACAGGGAGCTGACGGAAATACTCTTTGGAAAGGATGCGGGGGATAGAATAAACAGTAAGATAACCCCGGAAAAGGAGTCCCTCTGGAAATGGCAGGAAACTATTTACTACAACAAGGATAAAGGAGTACCAGGTGATCCCGAAAATTACACCCTGAGGTTCCTTCCCGATGGCAGTATAAGAATAAAGGCCGACTGCAATAATGCCGGAGGTACATTCACAGTCAGAGGCAACAGGCTGGAGATCGTTATAACCCATTCAACTCTTGCCTGGTGCCTGTCTCAATCCCTGTACGATAAATTTCTCAAGGATCTTACTGAAGTGAAAGCCTTTGACATAGATGGAAGTTCTCTGTACCTTGATCTTGGAGATAATTCAGCAGTAATGAAGTTTAAACGATAGCACCCGATGTTTTCGAGATATTTATGTTTCTCAGGGAGTTACCCGGACCGGAAAGAGCTCTTTGTTTAAGCTGTCAAGATGTCTCCTCAGACAGAATTGTACGGATGATCGTCTCTGAGGATTTGGGAAAGGCTATACTTCTGGTGTTATGGGCCATCTGTTTCAACTTCGAAGGTCCGGAATAAAGGAATTGTATTTTTTCCAGAAGATCCTCTTCGGATATAGCCAGCAGACCGGATCCACTCTTTTCAATATATTCCGCATTGTTGGTCTCCTGGTACGGAATGGGTCTGTACATCAGAAGGGGAACTCCCATCGCAAGGGCTTCACTGGATGTCAATCCGCCTGGCTTTGTTATCATAAGATCGCTGATGGCCATAAGTTCATCCATATTATCAATAAAACCGTATTTTCTGATCGTAAGATCTCCCCTTGAGTTGATCCCGGACAGTTTTTCCTTTATTGACATATTTCTTCCCGATACTATGAGAAGGTTAAGGTCCGGTTCCCAAATAGATAGCCTGTCAAGTATTTCCAGCACATCCGCATCAGGGATGGAGCTTGTGACGAAGAGCAGGGTGAATTTGCCTTTTTTCAGATCCTCACGGTTCTGGATCCCGGTTTTATCCTTTGGCAGGCTGAATACTTTCTTTATGGGAATACCCGTCAGAGATATTCTTTCTTCCCTTACCCCCAGGTCCAGAAGACTGTCCTTTACTGTAGTGCTTCCAACAAAGAATCTGTCAACGCCTTCGGTGAACCACATTTTATGAAAACCGTAATCCGTTATGCAGACATAGATCTTACCTCTATATTTCCCCTCTTCTTTGAGTCTTGACAGGACGGTGGAAGGGAAAAAATGAGTACATACAGAGGTTATGTCAGGATTATCTGTTATATAGTGCGCAAATCCAGGAACGTTCATCTGGCTCAGAAGATCGACCATATGCAGAAAGCTGCTTGATTTCCTGTCCTGATCGGTAAGCCGGTACATGCCCTTGAGGGCGGTCTGTATGTGCTCGCTGATAAATTCATATCCGCTGCTGTAGGTCCATTTAAATATCCTGTTGGAGAAATCAAGCAGATCTGTCATAATGTTGAGCCTGCCCAGTCCGGCAAGGGATTCTCTGAGTGCAAGAGCTGCAGATCTGTGACCCCCTCCGGCAGTTACATAAAAAATATCTATGAGATTCATGGGTTTCCCTCCCCGGGGAAAACAGTTTCCCTGACATAAACAATAGGAATACCTCAACTATTCGTTTCAGCCAGTTATAGTGATATTATATTACAACGGTCAGAAATTATGTTTCAGCCAATGAAAAGAGGATTATATGAAGACCATGGATCTGCTTTTACCGGCTCTTGAACATTTCCGGATCCCGGGGTACTGGTTAATACTGCTCGTGTGTATGACAGATGCCATAGCCTTTGCAGGGATTGCGGTCCCTGGAAGTATCATTGTCGTTTTTGCCGGGTTCCTTTCTTCCCGGGGTCTTTTTGACATGGGGGATCTCATCTGGTTTGCTGCCATTGGAGCCATGATGGGAGATGGCATCAGCTTTTATCTCGGAAGAAAAGGTAGCAGGTTCTTTAACCCGGAAAGCAGGATCTTCAAGTCAGCCCTTTATAAAAGAGGAGTGCAGTATTTTGGGAAAAAGGGAGGAGTAAGTATTCTCCTTGCCAGATTCATAGGACCCCTTAGACCATTTATCCCGTTTATTGCTGGAATTTCCGCCATGAATCCGGGACGGTACCTCCCCTGGAATATCTTCGGGGCTTTTCTCTGGGCCATTTTTTACCTCTCCCTGGGATATTTCTTTGGTAGAACCTGGCAGATCATTGAGATCTGGACTACAAGAGCCGGACTGGCAGCAGGTATTTTTATCCTTTTATTCAGCGTTGTGTATTTTGCGAAGGTTTTTGTCTCCAGGTATGGCCGCCAGATATTTTCCCTTCTCGCAGACATTTCCCAAGCGGTAAGGGAAGCTTTCTGGAAAAATGAGGGTATCCGGTTTTTCGTAAGAAAGCACCCCGTGCTTGTGATGTTTGTCCGGAAACGTCTGGACAGGACCCGTTTTACTGGAATGCCTGTAACCCTCCTTATCATAACCTTCATATATGTTCTTTCCCTGCTTCTTGGCTTAATAGGAGACCTGCTCATGGCTGATCCTGTTGTTGCCACTGATATAAGAATAGAAAATCTCATTTCTGTATTTCGACACCCAACGACCATAAGGGTTTTTCTATGGATAACCCTCCTCGGAAGATCATGGGTCATTCTGTTTTTCGCAATTTCCGCATCTGTTCTTTTCAGGATCTGGGGGAAGGGGAGCTATATTCTGCCCCTCTGGGGAGCAATTGCCGGCAGTCAGCTTTTTACCCAGGTAGGCAAGCTGGCCTTTCATAGGCCCAGGCCTGAGGTTGCCTTCTACCTTGAAAATACTTTCTCCTTTCCCAGTGGTCATGCATCGGTAGCTGTGGCTTTCTATGGTTTTATTACCTATTTCCTGGTACGTAATATTCATGGCTGGAGCAGGAAGGTAAACCTTTTCTTTGGCGGTTCCCTTATCATCTTTGCTATAGGGTTAAGCAGGCTTTACCTTGGTGTTCATTACCTCAGCGATGTCCTGGCCGGATACCTCCTCGGGATGCTCTGGCTTATTCCTGCGGTAAGTTTCCAGGAATGGAGAGAAGGGTCAGAAAAGAAGGAACAGCGAGTTCTTCCACCAACTGATCCTTCCATTGTTAAAGTTATTACCGGGGTGATCCTGGCATCGCAGCTGATATTTTACGGGATCTATGGAATGGTGTATAACCCTGTCGAAATGGTTCATCAGTCTCCCTTAATCCAGGTCGCAGGGCCGGATATAGCGAGTCTTTTTCAGGAAGGAAAGCTTCCTGCTCATACCGAGTCTCTGACGGGTTCACCCCAGGAACCCATAAGCATGGTCTTGTTAGTTAATAACAGCCAGGAAGTGATAGATATCTTTAAAAGCTCCGGGTGGTTCATGGCAGATGAAGTATCATTTTCATCTCTCTCCCTGGCTGCCCGGGCTGCAATTTTAAATAGAGGTTATAACAATGCACCCATGACCCCTTCCTTCTGGAATGGCAAGGTTCATGAGTTCGGGTTTCAGAAGCCTACCGAGGAGGTCAGCATAAGAAAACGCCATCATTGCAGGATCTGGGGAACGGGAATGAAAAGTGATGAAGGGCAGGATATTCTCGTGATGACAGTCAGTTTCGACAGTGGCATAAAATGGGCGGTAACCCACAGGATAGGGCCTGACCTGGATACGGAAAGGGAGCTCCTTTTTTCAGATCTAGAGAAAAGCGGCTCAGTAAAACATTTTTCCATAGTACAGCTTTCCCCACCGGGATTGGGTAAAAACTTTGCAGGAGATCCCTTCTTTTCAGACGGGAAGGCCTATATAGTAGAGCTTTCCGATAATTTCAGAACCGAAGGTCATTTGTTATATGAAGCCCCTGCTATTCCATTTTTTTCAATGTATAAGTGATACCGCCATTTCTTATGTCTACCCTTTCATAGTGGTAAAAAATGTTCCGGTTAGAAGTTATAAAGAGGAAGAAAAGGAACAGAAGAAAAAAGGTAAGGCATCTGGCTTCATTAGCCGAACCTCAGTAAATATTTTATCTGATATTTTCATTATGACCTTTCCATTCTATTCCTTCTGCGGGAAGATATATTAATATCAACATGGAAGAAAGATCTCAGAAATTGACAGGACGAACTTTATCAGTGGATCCTCTCATAATTGTACGAAAAAAGGAGAATAGCAATGGAAGACTATGAAGATTTCCTGAAAATATTGGGACCATGCGGACTGAACTGCGGAAAGTGTCTGGCCTTTGAAGGAGGAGATATACAGAGAACGGCAGAAAATCTGAAACATTTACTTGGGGATAATTTTGCCGCCTATGCTTCCAGGTTTTCTGCTATGGATCCTGTTTTTACAAATTACCCTGCCTTTTCTGAACTTCTGGATCATCTTACTGGCGGAACATGCAAAGGCTGCCGCAATGGGGAGTGTCTTTTTAAGGCCTGTCAGGTCAAAGACTGCATCAGGGAAAAAGAAGTGGACTTCTGTTTTCAGTGTGACCAGTTTCCATGTGACAGACACGGTTTCCCGGAAGGTCTGAAACAGAGTTGGGAAAGTAACAATCAACTGATGAAAGAACTTGGTATGAAGAGCTATTATGAGAAAATAAAGGATGAGCCCAGATATCCCTGAAAATGATATACTGAATAATTATCTGAATAGAGGAATGCTGGATATTTCATAAAAACAGGATCAGAGGAGGGGAGATGACATTTGCTTTCAGAAAAATATCTGAAGGCCTTCGAATATGCCTTCATAAAACATAAGGATCAGATCCGTAAAGGATCCAGTACCCCTTATATTTCCCATCTGATGGCCGTTTCCGGCCTCGTGATCGAACATGGGGGGAATGAGGATGAAGCCATTGCTGCTCTCCTTCATGATGTGGTGGAGGATCAGGGTGGGGAAAAGGCCCTTGAAGAGATTCGTAGCCTTTTCGGTGACAGGGTTGCCGAAATTGTCGACCACTGCACGGATGCCTACACTAATCCAAAGCCTCCCTGGGAGCCGAGAAAAGCCCGGTACATAGAGGATATGAGGACCGCAGACCCTTCTGTTCTGCTGGTGTCTCTTTCTGACAAGCTCCACAATGCGAGGTGTACCCTGCTGGACCTTCAGCACACCAGCAGCTTCGAAGACTTCTGGAAGCGTTTCAGTGCTCCTCCCGAAAAACAGCTCTGGTACTATAAAAGCCTTCTCGAGATATATGATGCCTGCCAGTACCACAGACCCCTGGTGAATGAACTCCGAAGGGTAGTAGTCGAACTTGAAGATCTGATCGAGGAGAACGGCAGTCTTTCCGAATTGACATGATCCGGTAATTCTACGAATTTTCCGGCCTGGTATTTCCTTATCATGCCAGCGGTTTCAGGGGTCAGGATATTTCCCTCATTAAACTTTTTCAGGTAAGCCCATGACAGGATCAACCGTGAGTTTGACCTATGCTGAAATGATGTGATCTGAAAATAAGGTCCATTCACAAGATCCAGGGAAAAGATATGACAGGAGGAAAATAATGAAAGCCTTTATAAATGCAAGGATCGAAACGATATCGGACGGGACAATTGAAGACGGCGTTATCCTCGTGGATGGAAACAAAATAATTGCTGTTGGCAGTGACGTGACCATTCCCCCCGATGCCGGGATCATTGATGCGGAAGACCGCTTCATAACACCAGGCCTTATCGATGCCCATACTCATATAGGGGCCTTTGAGCAGGGGATCCCGGAATCATTCACTGACGGCAATGAGATGACATCTCCCGTAACCCCTCAATTGAGGATAATAGATTCTTTCACACCTCAGGATACAGCTTTTCAGGATGCCCTTTCGGGAGGGGTGACCTGTGTACAGACCCTGCCAGGAAGTGCCAATGTCATAGGCGGGCAGGGTGCCGTCATAAAAACCCGCGGCACCATTGTGGATGAGATGGTCATACTCGCCCCTTCTTCAATGAAAGCAGCCCTGGGTGAAAATCCCATAGGAGTCTACAAGGAGAAGAAGGTTCTTCCCACCACCAGAATGGGAAATGCCGCCTGTATGAGGGATGCCTTTATAAAAGCTCAGAACTACATTGAAAAAGAAATGGACGCTTCAGAAAAAGAAAGTTTCCACGAGCGGGACCTGGCATGGGAATCCCTGGTCCCTGTGCTTGAAGGAGAAATACCTTTGAGCATCCATGCCCACAGGGCTGACGATATAGCAACGGCCATAAGGATCTGCGAGGAATTTGGCGTGAAATATACCATTGAACACTGTACGGAAGGTCATATCATTGCTGGATATCTGGGAAAGAAAAAAGTAATGGCCGCGGTGGGTCCCACCATGTCCAGCAGATCGAAACTGGAGTTGAAGAACAAGAGCTGGGAAACCATGAAAAAACTTCTTGACGCAGGATGCCACGTGTGCATGATCACAGATCACCCTGTCATCCCCATAGAGCATCTGTCCCTCTGCGCATCCCTCGCCTTCCGGGCAGGTCTTTCAAGGGAGGATGCATTGAAGTGCATAACCCTCTATGCAGCAGAGCATCTCGGAATTCAGGACAGGGTTGGAAGCATTGAAAAAGGAAAGGATGCTGATCTCGTAATGTGGGACGGAGATCCCCTGGACAGCAGATCCAGCGCCCTTATGACAATGATCGATGGAGAAGTGGTTTACAGAAAAGAACAGTAATGATTATAATCTGTAGCGCATCCTGGAATTAAAAAGGGGAATTGGTGTGGTAAATCGCATCAATTCCCCTTTTTATATTTCTTTCCTGAAACCCGCAGGGTGCGTTTCAACTCATCGAGGGGTCTGCAGGGTATTTCACAATTCCTGGTTTTCGATTGCTGATTACATTTTACAAAAATTTCTTTTGGTTGGCTAAAGTCAACATTAGTTTGTCACTGTTTCTTTCTGCAAGATGAATCTATGTCTTGACAAACAATTGATCTCCTAATAAGTTAAAAATATACCAGAATATTGCCGATGTTTTTATTGAAAATCTAGTAACCTTAATGTGAAGGAATTGTAATGTAAGTAAAGAAAAGAATAATGAACGATACAAAATTGTTATTTTTTTGTATCGTTATTGCCGGACCTGGCGCACTATGGTCTCTGGGTTTGGGGATGAAGTCTGAAAATCATTACCCCATTGTATCGGAGGAACAAATGAAGGAAAAACTTGATAACTCGATCCTGGATCAATTAGTAAGTGATATCGTCGAAAAGAAAAATATTTACGGAGCTGTTTTTTGCGTTTCCACTGGCAATAGTAGCATTGACATGATAAGCGCATCCGGGGAAATAAAAGAAAACAGCCAATACTATATCGCCAGTATAAATAAGTTGTTTATCTCTGCGATCATCCTGAAATTATATGCCGAAAACACATTAGATCTGGAGGACAAGATCTCAAAATACTTGTCGGCTGATCTGATCCAGGGATTGCATTCTTATAAAGGCAGAGATTACTCGAATGATATAACCATCGGCCATCTGGTGTCCCATACCTCCGGTCTCCCCTGTTATCTGATGGATAAACAATCTAACGGAAAAAAGGTAATGGATGAGCTTGAAGCAGGTCTTGATCAACCCTGGCCAATTGATAAAGTCATAAGAGAAGTGAAAAAAATGAAAGCCCATTTCCCTCCCGGTGAGGAGGGCAAGGCAAAATATGCCGACACGAATCATCACTTACTGAGTCTGGTTGTAGAAAAGGTTACAGGAAAGCCGGTAAATATTGTCCTTCAGAACCTGTTCAAGGAGCTTAACCTTACGGAGACATATGTTTGCAAAGATACAGATGATAAAGGTTATGTTCCTATCCGTTATAAATCGGAAATCATACACCTGCCCCTTTTCTTTGCTTCTACGCAATGTGACATTATTTCAACCGCAAAGGACCAGATGACGTTTTTAAAAGCATTCTTCAATGGTTACTTTTTCCCCAAGGAAAGGCTGAATGAACTGGAGAAATGGAATAGCATTTTCTCTCCATTTAAATACGGAATAGGCATACAGAAATTCAAAATATCCCGAATACTGTCACCCTTCCATCCCGTGCCCGAAATGATAGGCCATTGCGGTTCCACTGGATCAGTAGCATTTTATGTGCCGGATATGGATATCTACATAACGGGTACTGTAAATCAGCAGGCAAAGCCCGGTTTGGCATTTCAGGTCATGATAAAAATTCTTAATAAATTGATGTAATAAAGAATACAGGAAATATACTGTTTAACTCAGAAAAATAACATAACATTTGCATGCACTGGACAAAAGGTGAATATGCCAGTTGAATTAATGCCAGTGCATACGTAATATGTCAATTTGATTTTCAACTGTAATAGGATGATATCTCTGAAGACAAGGAAGGGAAAAATTCTATGGGCATTACAGCAGCTGCTATTAAAGAGAAAGCGAAACAGATCGGCTGTGATTTATGTGGTATTGCTTCAACTGACCGTTTCCTCTATATGCCGGGACAATCAAATCCTGTAGCATTGCTTCCTGATGCAAAGTCAGTCATTGCCGTTGCTAAAAAGTTTCTTGGTAGCACAGTAAAATCTAATAGTACAATCCCTTATACTATTCTGAGGAATAATCTTAGCAGATATATTGATGATATTACTGTTCAACTAGCGTATTATCTTGAGGATAATGGCTATTCTGCCATTCCGACTGGTGCAATTGATCCATGTAATTACAATCATGAGATCGAAAAGAAAACAGGCTTGATCTCATTAAAGAATGCTGCTTATCAAGCTGGATTAGGCGTTATCGGAAAGAATACATTATTGATAACTCCAGAATATGGGAATATGGTGTGGCTTGGTGCAATAATTACATCCGCTAAGCTTGAGTGTGATAAAGTGCTCGAGAAAAATCCTTGTAATACGAACTGTTCGATCTGTATTGATAAGTGTCCTGTACATGTAATAGATGGAAGCCACTTTATGGATCAAAAGAAATGCTGGGATTATGCATTTGGAGAAGAAGATGGTGGAGAATGGAGAATCAAATGCTTTGAATGTAGAGTCCTTTGTCCGCATTCCAGAGGGTATAACCCACATTAAAATTCTT
Organism: Synergistales bacterium; assembly: GCA_963666205.1. Taxonomy (GTDB): domain Bacteria; phylum Synergistota; class Synergistia; order Synergistales; family JAFGMB01; genus JAENYO01. Next base: position 1,439,861 of record OY762654.1, on the reverse strand, counting down.
ACAGCAAATAGAATAAGGAAAATGGTATCATCATTTTGCACAGTGACATAAAGGGTCTATGATCTTCCTCTGCGTGGGTTCAGCGCTGTAAGTCCGCCTTAACTTCTTTGCATGATGATTTGCGGCGGAAGTCATCCGTTATGAACAGGATTTTATGGTTTTAAATAAGGTGGCAAGACAAATGAAGCATTATATCTCACTCCATCTGTATATAGACAATGTGCAGGAGGACTTCGTCTCAAGCAAGACAACATCAGATTAAGGACTGTCATATGTTAAAAAAACTCACTGATCGAATTCTGTATCTTCCGCCAGACTCGTCCACTGACCGCCCCATCCTTGCCGCCATCCTTGGAAACGATGCTGTTCTAATGATCGATGCCGGGAATTCCCCTGCCCACGCCGATCTTTTCCTGGAGTCCCTGAAGGCCAGCACACAGAGAAATCCCGATTGGGTCGTTCTTACACATTGGCATTGGGATCATACGTTTGGTTTGTCTCATCTCTCAATACCTGCAATTGGGCACAAAAATATCGCCCAAAACCTGTCATGTCTCAAAGGTTTGAGTTGGGATGATGAGGCTCTTTTTCAACGCGTTCATGATGGAGAAGAGATCGTCTTTTGTGCTGATGCCATTCGCAAGGAATATGGGGATACTCGAAACATTCAGGTCAGTTTGCCATCCGTCTATTTTGAGCGCCTCCTGATTCTTGATTTAGGCGGTATTACCTGCGAACTTCATTGGATTCCCACCGATCATTCAAATGACGTCTTGGCGATTTATGTTAAGGAGGAACGCACACTCTTTTTGAGTGATGCATTTGCCCCGAACATGTATGCCCCGACTCCCTGTTATACTGCGGCAATGTTTCAAAAATTGATGGAGAAAATTGAACAGTTCTCCGTTGAATGGTATGTTGAATCTCATAGCCTACCCGTACGAGTTGAGGAGTTTTGGGAACAAAATCGTCTTTTAAAGATTGTTTCAGGCTTAATACTGGAAGGTATTACTCAGCGAGTCACCCTGCTTCACGCCGTCGAGCAGCGATTAGACGCTCATCTTCCGGACGATTACATTGACGTTATTGATCAATTTCTGGCCTCTGTATAGCAGTGTCATGAGCCTTAGAGAGTAAAATAATTGGGGGGTCAGGTCTTGATTTGCCACATGCCGATTTTGGATTGCGGATTTTAGACTTTGGATTAAAAATCACAGTCAAAACCTGTTTGATGGGCTTTAGCCCATCAAACAGGTCCAATGTTTTCTCATGCAAAATCTTGTCTACCATTTTGCACAGCCGGCATACTGGCCTATTTATCTACCTTCCGGACCCGTGCTGAAAGTCCGCCCGTCCCCGGTTTTATTCAGTGGTTTTTGGCGGATTTGAGTCCTTTGCGACTTCGCGGTAAGACTGGTTATTCAAAAAGATTTCCAGTCTGATAGACTTCCTTTTTCTTCTCACTTTCTGTCCTTTGCGGAAGAATATAAGCCTTCAGCGGAGGAAATCCGTTGAAGTTTATAGAACAGTAGCTCGTGGTATAAGCTCCTGTGGTAAAGAAAAACATCCTGTCTCCCTCTTCCATGGTGTCGGGAACGGTGTATTTGAAGTTTTCATAAAGTATATCCATGCTGTCGCAGGTCGGTCCTGCAAGAATGGCCTCAAGAGCCTGGCCTTCCTTGTCCACGAATATGGGATATTTGATGGCCTCATCCAGGGTTTCTATGAGCCCTCCGAATTTTCCGGCATCCAGGTAGACCCATACATACTGGTTATATTCGGCTTTTTTGGATATGAGGACCACTTCAGAGACAAGCACTCCAGCATCACCGACCATGGATCTTCCGGGCTCAATTATTATTTCAGGGAAGTTATCTCCGAAGTCGTCCTTGAGGAATCGGGTTATCTCCGTACGGTATACCTCGAAGTCGAGATTGGGATCCTGGTACATGGCAGGGAATCCTCCCCCCATGTTTATCATCTTGAGCTCGATTCCCATTTCTCTGGCCCAGTCGAAAATATACCAGCATGAAGAAATGGCGTTGTCCCACTGGCCGATATCTCTCTGCTGTGATCCTACATGGAAGGATACTCCATAGGGTTCCACATCAAGCTTTGAAGCCAGATCGATGAGGCTTATTATAACGTCCTGGTGGGCTCCGAACTTTCTTGAAAGAGGCCAGTCTGCGCCGCTACCGTCAGTCAGAAGCCTAAAGAACACCTTTGATCCGGGTGCATTTTCAGCGATTTTTCTGAGATCGTTCTCGGAGTCTGTTGCAAAAAGCCTTACACCTCTGCTGTAGGCGTAGGCGATGTCTTTGGCCTTCTTGATGGTGTTTCCGTAACTCAGCCTGTCAGGAGTTACTCCAAGACCCATTATCTGGTCCAGTTCATAAGGAGAGGCGAAGTCAAAGCAGGAACCCCGTGCGGCAAGGAGTTTAAGAACTTCGTCGTGGGGATTGGCCTTGATGGCATAATAAACCTTGGAAAATGGAAAGGCAGTAGTGAGTGCATCGTATTTTTCTCCCACCTTTTCCAGGTCCAACACCAGAAAGGGAGTCTGCTTATCGGAAGCGAACTCCTTTATCCTGTCGAAATCCTCTCTGGACATGAATCTTTCAAGGTCAAAGTTGTATCCGTCAAGCTGAACCATATCACCCGTTCCTCCTTAAAAGGAATTTTTAAAAGCTAGCGAATATTACATGTTTTATAGCGTAAAAGCAATAGGTAAAAACATAAAATTTTCAACATTAAAAAAATTTCTGCCATTACCTGGTATAACTGGAACCGAGAGGTCCTGGAAAAGCCGATTATAAGGTTTTTTCCTACCCGGTCTGCATGATCCTGTTCCCGTTTTCCAGCCCTCAAACTGCTGAAGATCCGGGATGCAGTTACCATAATAAATCTTTTACAGCTCAATTGAAAATAGGTAAGGAGACATTATTCTTCATATAAATGAAAGGTTCATTGTTTTGCTGGTTTCCCCGCATAAAACTGAAGGCTGAATATTTTTCCCGAGAGGTTTTTGCGTAATTATCCATAATCCTGTAAATGTGATTATAACTTGCTATTATCCTGTTTTACCAACCCCGCGACGATTTCAGGAGAGAGAGCAGACCTGTAATGCCCAGGTGAACCAGTGGAAAAGCCCCTATTTCTATATGGGACTCTATTTATTATTGCCTCATTCACTGCCATGCTAAAAGGATAAAACAACACCTTGACAAACAGGATGTGTCGAGGTATTAAAGGGCTGTATAAATAACGCTATTTTGTATTTATGTTCCCATTCCCTTAACCATTCTTGATCCTGTTCCTGAATTAATCTATTCGTTCTTCCGTAATAATATCGAGGAAAGGAGGTCCGAATATGCCTCTCTATATTTCCCTGATCAAATGGACCCATAAAGGTATCACCGAAGTCCAGGAGAGCTACATGCGGCTGGACAAGGCAAAGGAGCTTTTCAAAAAACACGGGTCCGAAATAAAGGAATTTTATCTCTCTACAGGCGAATACGACATGATAGTCATAAGCGAATGTCCGGATGACCAGATAATGGCATCCCTCTGGCTGCACGTTGGCAAGGGCGGAGCCATACGAAGCAGGACTTCAAGGATCTTTACCGAAGACGAATACCGGAACATCATAGATTCTATACCCTAGAACCCGGCAGGTTGAAATTGTCCGGACAATGCTGGTCAGTTCGTCAGATATACATAAAAGCAAGGCCATTTCAGAAACTTCTGAAATGGCCTTATGATTGCCTGAAGAAGAGGAGACTATCTTACCCGGCTGTCAAAATATTTCTGGTATTCTCCGGTTTTCAGAGCGGTATGGAGCCACAGGTCGACCCATTCCTTGAACACGGAGTCTCCCCGGGGAAGCATGTAGCCGAATTCGGTGAATGTGAATGGTTTGTCCGGGTTTACGGCCTTGAGTTCGGGGTGCAGTTTTTCCTGTACCAGTGTTTCCACAGCATCTGTCATCATAAGATCTGCCTTGCCCTGGATGATCTGGTCGAAAATGGTTACGTTATCCTCATGAACCACTATGGTGGCTTTTTTAAGGTTTGCCCTGGCGAAGCTCTCGTTGGTTCCTCCGGGGTTAACAATTACCCTGACGCCTTCCTGGTCGATCTGGTCGAGGGTCTGGAATTTTTCCGCATTCTCTTTCAGGGTTATGGGTGCCTTTCCAGTTTCGAGATAGGGAATGGTGAAGAAAACGCTGGTCTGCCTTGAAAGCCTTTTGGATATTCCTCCCATGGCCACGTCGTATTTTCCTTCAACCAGGTCTGTGACGATATTTTTCCATGTGGTCTGAACCAGTTCCAGTTTCACCCCAAGGGCTGCCGCAAGGGACTTGGCCATATCAATGTCTATACCCTCGAATTCGCCTTTTTCCTTATCGAAATATGTGAAGGGCTTATAGTCCCCCGTGGTACCTACCTTGAGGACACCCATTTCCATGATGGTATCCAGCCTTGATGTTTCTGTTCCAACGGTCGGAGCCGCTGAAGCAATGGCTATGACCATAATGAGGAGGCTCAGTATCAGAAGCCTGCCAAAATAATGTTTTCTTGTAAATCTCTCCATTGCTCTTCCACCTCTCTGATTGATAAAATAGGTAAAGATTCATCAGAAAAAATTATAGCATATTCTTCAATGGTAATCCTGGCAGGGAAATCATGAAGGCCTGCTAATCAGCTTCTCAGATCTTCAATTTATGATTCTTGAAAACTGCGGGGATTATCCATGGTATGAAAACATGCCAGGGAGACGACCTTTATCCTTATGAAAGATCTGGTTTTTCTGCAGGAAATATTTTTTTAGGAAATTCTCATATTCTGACCACCTGAAGGTCCCTGAATAAGAATATCAGGGCTTATTTCATCTTTTTACATAAAATATGATAATTTGCATCACTATTGGAAATTTATTGTGTCAAATTGCTAACTACCTCAATTGAAACCGGTCAAATGACCTTTTGACTTGCACTATGTAAAACTAAATAGAGCTTATTCCAAACAAAATATAATAAATAGTCAAAATTTATTTACATAAAGTTAGTATTATGTTATATAGAAAATAGATAATCTAGTGTTCTGCTGCAGGAGGTAATTATGAATTCCAGGATTATGGAGAGAATTGATTCCCTTTGGGATCCAGATGGTCTGGATGGTTTCATACTCTTTTCCCAGGAGTACGATAACAGGCCGACTATTCAATATTTAAGCGGATTCACCGGGTCTGTAGCAGTGGTCCTTCTTACATCTGAGGAAAATTTTCTGATAGTGGATTCAAGATATTTTGTCCAGGCGGAAGAAGAGTCAGATTTCACCGTCGAAAGAATTGCAGATCGCGATCCATGGCCTCACATCGAAAAATTAATTCAGGAACACAAAGTTGAAATTGCTGGTTTTGAAAAAGACAGGCTTACTGTGGATAAATTTATTAAGCTTCAATCACTAGGGCTTGAAATGAGAGGTTATTCGAACTATTTCAAGTCCCTCCGTTCAGTTAAAAGTGAATCAGAATTATCTCTTATCAGAAAATCATGCGAAATAGCATCCAAAGCTTTCAATGATCTCTATCCTCTGATCAAGCCTGGAATAACTGAAGCAGATCTTGCTGCAGAACTGTCTTACAGGATCAGAAAATATGGAGCAGAGCAACTCTCCAAGGGACATTTTGTCGTTGCTTCAGGTACAAGGGGACAGCGTCCCCACGGTGTTTTTTCAGATAAGGTCATCACAAATGGAGATTTCATAACCATTGATTTTGGTGCTGTTTATAAAGGTTATTTCAGTGATATCACAAGGACCGTTGCAGTTGGGCCTGTCGATGAAAGACTTGCCGGGATATACAGGATCGTATATGAAGCGAATGAGATCGGTATCAGTACAGCGAATAATAAAGTGACTGGAAGAGAATTGGACAGAAAAGTAAGAGAATATATATCTTCAAAGGGGTATGGACAATATTTTACCCATTCTACTGGTCATGGTATCGGTCTCGAACTCCATGAATTTCCGAATGTCAATTTCAATAATGGAGAGTTTCTGCCGGTGAATTCAGTAGTTACCATAGAACCGGGAATATATCTTCCAGGTATTGGCGGGATAAGGATCGAAGATGACGTTGTTATAACTGAAAATGGTTGTGAGGTCCTCACCTTTGCAGACAAGGAACTTGTTGTTTTATAGACCCTGTTAAACCCAGATAAGAGAATGGAGGAGGATATGTGATGAGAAAAGTTGCTTTACTTGTACTGGTAGTAGCGTTATGTCTTGCAGGTGTGAGTCAGGCTATCGCAGCGGAAAAGGTCCTGACAGTAGCCCAGGTGGCAGATATCACGACCCTTGATCCCCATAAGGCTAATGATGTCTATTCAGCAAACGTTATGAAGCAGGTGTACAACTATCTCGTGAAGATAAATGACAAGATCGAGATAGAGAATGATCTTGCTGAATCCTGGGAAAACCCGGATGAGAAGACCTGGTTGTTCCATCTTCGCAAGGGTGTAAAATTCCATAACGGAGAAGAACTGACCGCTTCCGATGTTGTCTTTTCGATCCAGAGACTTTTATCCCCGGATATGAATGCACCCGGAGCCTGGCTTCTCAAGGAAGTTGATAATGTCGAAGCTACTGATAAGTACACAGTTAAAATTGTAACTAAAAATGCCTTTGCTCCTTTGCTCAGCAACCTGGCCAGATATGAGATGGCCATACTCAACAGGAAGGCTGTTGAGGGTGCAGGTGAGGATTATGCAAAGAACCCGGTAGGCACAGGACCCTTTATGTTTGAAAGTCGACATTATGGGGATAAAGTGATCCTGAAAAAATTCCCTGATTATTTTGAAGGTGCTTCAAAGGTGGATCAGATCGTCTACAGGGCGATCCCGGAAGATGCTACAAGAGTAATAGAGCTTGAATCTGGCGGCATAGATATCATGTACAACCTTCCCCCCCAGGAATTTGATCGTCTCAGTGCACAGAAGGGTCTTGATATCCATGAAACAGTCGGGCAGTCCACCCTTTATATCGGTATGGACCTGACCCATCCTCCCTTTGATAATCAGAAACTCAGGCAGGCTATGAATTATGCCGTGGACAAACAGGCTGTAATTGATGCCGTATTTTTTGGCAAGGCAGATCCTTCCTTCGGTGTCCTTTCCCCCAGCATCTGGGGTTTTGACCGTTCTCTCAAACCAGCCTATCCCTATGATCCTGACAAGGCAGTTCAACTGATGAAGGAAGCTGGATTCCCTGATGGATTCAGCTGCGAGCTCTGGACTGATCCAAGAACTGAAAGAAAGAGTGTATGCGAGCTTGTTCAGGCTTATCTCGCTCAGGTCGGAATCAACGCCGAGATCAAGATAATGGAATGGGGATCATTCCTCAGCGCCACCAAAAAGGGTTCAAAAGCCATGTTCGTCCTTGGCTGGACAGGAACTGGAGATGCTGATGGAGGGCTTTTCCCCCGTTTCCACAGTTCCGGTATCCAGGCTTCCAACAGGGAATTTTACAGTAATGAGGAAACCGACCAGCTTCTGGTAAAGGGTAGAACAACCGTTGGTATCGATGCCAGAAAAGAGGTCTACAAAGAGATACAGGCGAAACTTCTCGAAGAGGCACCTGATATCTTTATAGCAGTACCTAAATTCATGTCAGCCAGCAAGAAAAATGTTTCGGGATACGTCCAGTATCCTAATAACATCAATCCTCTCTACAGCGTTTCCATAGAGAAATAAAAATTAAAAAAGTACGGGTTTGCGGAAAAGAAGAATTATCTTCTGCGAACCCGTACCCTTCTAAATATCAATTCAGATCGGAAGAACACCCCGGAACGAAGTAAAGAATATTTGCCATAGGGGATCGATATTATGCTCAAATATATTTTTAAACGAATACTCATGTTGATACCAGTCCTGCTGGGAGTGTCTATTCTTATTTTCGGGATAATGAGACTTGCCCCGGGTGATCCTGCCGAGGTCATGTTAGGTCCCACGGCTTCCCAGGAAGACATTCTGCAGCTGCGGGAGAATCTCGGATTGAATGATCCTGTTCATGTCCAGTATTTCCGTTTTCTGACCAATGCCCTCAAGGGGGACTTCGGAAGATCTTTGAGGACGAATACTCCGGTTTTTGAGGAGATCAAAAGCAGATTCCCGGCCACTCTTACCCTTGCGGTAACAGCAATACTCCTTTCAGTACTGATAGGGTTTCCCCTGGGGGTAATTGCGGCCCTGAAACAGAACACATTGACAGACTACATAAGCAGTTTCCTGGCCCTCTTCGGATTTTCCGTGCCCAATTTCTGGGCGGGCCTGATGTTAATGCTTTTATTTGCTGTTATCTTTCCCATATTGCCGTCATCCGGATATGGAAGCTGGAAAAACCTGGTGCTTCCTGCATTCGGTCTTGCCATTCAGACAATTGCGGTAATAGCAAGAATGAGCAGATCAAGCATGCTTGAGGTTATCCGCCAGGACTACGTGAGAACAGCAAGGGCAAAGGGACTGCCGGACAGGATAGTCCTCTTCAGACACATCATAAGAAATGCCCTTATCCCTGTTGTAACAATAGCCGGTCTTTATTTTGGACATTCTCTGGGCGGAGTCGTTGTGACAGAAACGGTCTTTTCCTACCCGGGGGTGGGCAGATTGCTTGTAGATGCCATTCGTTCCCAGGATTATCCCGTAGTTCAGGGTGGGATACTCATCTTTGCATTGGGAGTCGGATTAGTAAACCTGATCGTAGATATTCTTTATGCTTTCCTTGATCCCAGGATCAAGGCGCAGTATCACTAGTCAGGAGACGAGGGAATGCTGATGTTCAGTGTGATAAATTCAAAGGAAGATACTGGCAGAGGTAAAAGACAGAGCCTGTGGGCAGAGGTATGGAGAAGGCTGAAACAGAACAGGATGGCCATGGTTGGACTTACAGTCCTTGTCATCCTTGTTATCTGTGCAGTTTTTGCGCCCCTTATTGCACCTTTCGATCCTGTCCAGATGGATATAAAACACAGGCTGGAACCACCCTCTTCCCTGCATTGGCTGGGAACGGATAATTTCGGTCGGGATATTTTCAGCAGGATCATTTTTGGAAGTCGAGTTTCACTATATGTAGGTTTTATTGCGGTTGGTATCGGAGCTATCTTCGGAGGTCTTATCGGAGGGATCTCAGGTTTTTATGGTGGAAGACTGGATAATCTTATCATGAGGATCATGGATGTATTCCTGGCAATTCCCCAGATAATCCTGGCCCTCGCCATAGTGAGCGTTTTCGGTACGAATCTGACTAACGTAATGATAGCGGTCGGGATAAGCATTCTGCCCCGTTACGCCAGGGTGGTGAGAGCTTCTGCCCTTTCAGTCAGGGAACAGGAATATGTTGAAGCTGCAAGGGCTTTGGGAACCGGGAACTTTTCCATAATTGTGGAAACCCTTATCCCTAATTGTATGGCACCCATCATTGTCCAGAGTACATTGGGCGTTGCCAAGGCGATCCTTTCAGCTGCGACCCTCAGCTTTCTGGGGATGGGGATACAGCCTCCCACACCTGAATGGGGGGCCATGCTCAGTGCCGGGCGGCAGTTCCTCAGGAATGCTCCTCATATCACTATTTTCCCGGGGTTAGCGATTGTAATAGTGGTTATTGCGTTGAACATGCTGGGGGATGGTTTGCGAGATGCCCTGGATCCAAAGTTAAGACAATAATGTAGGAGGCCGTACCCTATCATGTCGGATTCTATTCTTGAAGTTAAAGATCTGGAAGTTATATATGAATCTTTTGAAGGAACCGTAAAGGCCGTTAACGGGATCAGTTTCTCTCTTAACTCCAGGGAGACCCTTGGTCTTGTAGGTGAAAGCGGTGCAGGAAAGACTACAACTGCCCTTTCTATACTGAATCTTATCCCCAAACCTCCCGGAAAAATAAAGGCTGGAAAGATCATTTTCCAGGGCCAGGATATCCTGGATTTTCCTGAAAGGGAAATGAAAAAACTGAGGGGCAATAAAATATCTATGATATTCCAGGACCCCATGACCTCTCTGAACCCGGTAGTACCAGTGGTGACACAGCTGACAGAAGTCATTCAGGCTCATACGAAGGCTACTAAAGAGGAAGCTGTGGATCAGGCTCGCAAGATGCTTGAAATGGTCCAGATCCCTTCCGGAAGGATGGAGAATTATCCCCACGAGTTCAGTGGCGGTATGAGACAGAGGGTTGGAATAGCTATGGCCCTGGTCTGCAGGCCTTCCCTTATCCTGGCAGATGAACCGACCACTGCCCTGGATGTTACTATCCAGGCCCAGGTCCTGAGGTTGATGAATGATCTTAAAGATGAGCTGGATACAGCTATGATAATGATCACCCATGATCTTGGTGTAGTTTCCGAGATCTGCGATAAGGTCGCCGTTATGTATGCAGGAGAGATACTTGAACAGGGAACCCTGGAACAGGTATTTGAAAATCCGATGCATCCCTATACTGAGGCTCTTTTCAAATGTACACCGGATATCGAATCTGAAGACAGTACGATCAATCCCATCGAAGGTCTTATGCCTGATCCTATAAATCTTCCCCATGGCTGCTGTTTTGAGCCGAGATGTCCCAAAGCCATGCCTGTCTGCAGAAAAGAGAAACCCTGCGTAAGGATCAGGGAAGGGCAGCAGGTTATATGTCATCTTTACAATGAGAAGGGGGAAATGATCAATGGCTGATACTCTCCTTTCAGTACAGAATCTGAAAAAATATTTTCCTACCCATAAAGGAAATGTCAGGGCTGTTGACGATATCAATTTTTCCATTAAGAAGGGAGAAACCCTTGGCCTGGTGGGAGAGTCCGGATGCGGAAAATCAACAACCGGCCGTGTTGTGATCAGGCTGATAGATGCCACAGAGGGGAAAGTCCTTTTCAACGGTGTGGACATAAACAGTTTATCCAGCGGAGAATTGAAGAAGCTCAGACAGGATATGCAGATAATCTTTCAGGATCCATATTCTTCCATAGATCCAAGAAAAAGTGTTTCCCAGATAATAGCAAAACCTTTCAAGGTACACCATCTGGGAACAAAAAAAGAAATTGAAGATAAGGTCGACCTGCTAATGGATAAAGTAGGACTGAGCTCCAGGCTGTATAACAAGTATCCCCATGAACTCGATGGAGGCAGAAGACAGAGGGTTGGTATTGCCAGGGCTCTGGCCCTCGAACCCAGTTTTATAGTCTGCGATGAACCAGTATCAGCTCTTGACGTCTCTATACAGGCCCAGATCCTTAATCTTCTTCAGGAATTGCAGTCCAGCTTTGGATTGACCTATCTTTTCATATCCCACGATCTGTCAGTGGTCAAACATATAAGTGACAGGGTAGCGGTAATGTACCTTGGGAAAATCGTCGAGATAGCTGCCAGTTCGGAGTTATTCAGGAACCCTCTCCACCCCTACACAAAGGCACTGCTTTCGGCGATCCCCGTTCCTAAACTTCATAGGAGGAATAGAGACAGAATTATCCTTGAAGGGAATGTTCCCAGTCCTATTAATCCGCCCTCGGGCTGCCTTTTCCACACAAGGTGTCAATCCTGCATGAAACAATGCACGGAATGCATCCCACCTCTGAAAGAAGTTTCACCGGGACATGAGGTTGCATGTAACCTTTATTGATGAACCTGCAAAAAATAGTTGAATTACTCCTGAAATTTTAAAAGGTGGTGCTGGTTAGTGAATACACAGGAAATAATGGATCTGGCTCTTTCTATGGTAGGAATTGACGAAATTCCGGCAGATTCTGCTATTTACCATCATGGACAGAAGATCAGAAAAGTCCTTTTTGGTATAGATATAGGAGTTGCCGAATTACATCTGGCAAAAGAAATGGGTTATGACGCTGTTATTGCCCATCATCCAAGCGGTTCGGCCAGAACCTTTTATAATATAATCGATGAGCATGCCCGGCAGCTTATAGAGGCAGGAGTTCCTGTGAAGGAAGCCTGGGAAACCATATTACCCCTCAAGGAGCAGCGGGAACTCTGGGGGATAATAACCAATACGGATCATGTTCCTTCATTTGCTCGGCTTATAGGTATGCCTTTTATGAATATCCACTATCCCCTGGATCAGATCGGCAAGAAAAGAATGGAAAAAGCGTTGGAAAGTCTTGATCCAGATGCAACTGTCGGGGACGTTGTAAGTAAGCTGAATGAAATACCTGAATTTTCCATGAGCGAGGTTCCCGTTCTTGTTAAAGCTGGATCTCTGGAAAACAGGGCAGGAAAGATAGCTGTTTCCCATGGGGCGGGAACGAATGGAGGATTCGAAGTTGCAAGGGCCTACTATGACAACGGAGTTGATACTCTGATCTATATTCATATTCATTATCCTGAACTCAGGAAGATCAGGGAATATGAAGGACATGGTAACCTTGTAATCTCAGGTCACATGACAAGTGACCTTATAGGCATCAATCCCTTCATCGAAGAATTGGAAAAAAGAGGAATCGAAGTTACAAGAGTCAGCGGCTTGTAGCTCTGTTACAGGTACTTTGAAACCCGGTGTTTTCACATATGTAAGGGGGAAATTGCTTTGGATAAGCTTGACCGTGACCTGCTTGGAGATCTTACGAATGATGCCAGGATAAGCTTTGCGGAACTGGGTAGAAAATATGGATTGACCAGGGCCAGCATCAAAGAAAGGGTAGAAAAGCTCAAGCAGTCTGGGGTGATAGAAAAATTTACTGTCATTATCAATCCTGACAAATGCGAAAAGAAAGTGTCTGCATTTCTTGAAATAGACGTAGAACCAGGGTCGCTCAATCAGGTTGCTGAAGAACTGGCAAGTGATCCCCTTTGTGAGAGTCTCTACCTTATGAGCGGTTCAAGCACTCTTCACATGCATTCCCTTCTTACGGATATGGATGATCTGAGGGATCTGGTCCTGGAAAAGATATATTCTACAAAGGGAGTTCTGAGGGTTCAGACCCATGTTCTGCTGAAAAGGTATAAAAACCGGACCGGTGGCTTGAGGCTATAGGAAAATACAGATAAGAAAAGGGGCTAACCTTCCGGGTAGCCCCTTTTTCTTTATCTGAAGAACATCATTCCTAAGGAACCTCCTGCAATGATCAGAAAAGCAGGATGTACTTTGAAAACTATCATGATAACCAGGGCTCCCAGGCCGATAAGACCAGTCAGCGGAGAAACTACTGACTTGGGAAACATCTGGTAAACAACAAGAGCAAGGAGGGCCAGTATCACCGGTCGAATACCCTTCATCATGGCACCGAACATGGGGTGATCTTTAAGATGCATGAAGAATATCACCATCACAAGCATCATTATTGCAGATGGAAGGGCAATACCCAGGAGGGCGGAAATGGCACCTTTGAATCCTGCAACTCTGTAACCAACGGCTGCTGCCATTTTGGTCGCAATGGGTCCCGGAAGGGAATATCCCATGGCCAGGGTGTCCATAAATTCTGTAAGGGACATCCATTTACTGTTATCGACCACCTCGATCTGGACAAGGGGTATCATGGAAGGGCCGCCACCATAAGCCAGCACTCCAACCTTTGTGAAAACATATAATAGACGTAATAGAATACCCATACATTTCTCTCCTTCAATGAAAACTATTATTCTTTCCAATCAATACAAGAGCATGGTTAATTATACATTTTGCCAAACAGATGTACAATAATATCTCAATAAAATTATACTATGTTTACTATACGCTATTGGATGATATACCATGTATAAAAAAATAGCACTCAATTATTGTTTTATTTTACATTTTATATAAAAATGCCATGTCTGGAAAAAACCTGTTCTTTGAAGCAGGTCAGGTTGGACTCTATGTGTATCAGTTTATAGAAGCCCTGAGTAGCTGTACTATCCTTGGGAAAATAGCGATCCCCACCAGGAAAAGTCCCCAGAGTCTTCCCTGCATTATGTTGTAGTCCGCCAGCAGATGTTTCCAGGAATGCCCCACAACGTAGTGTCCGAAGAGAAATTCAAAGCAGATGGTCATGCCGAGCCAGGACAGTCCCAGCGTCCAGGCCCCGCCAGGCGGGATCTGGGAAAGGGCAGGGCCCAGAAGAAAATATATAAGCAGAAAGACCATACCGAGGACAGCAAGGGTCCCAGCCTGGTGTGCCCTCAGGGAACCCAGTATGGGAGTAAGGTATTTCTCCCTCAGAATACCCGAAGTTATTGCCACAGCAGCAAAGAACAGCCACATCAATAAACCTTTAAGGAACAGACTGTTCATGTAAAATATCCCCTCCTTTACAAAACATGGAGAACCCAATCATAACAATATGCCTTCCCGGAACATGGAAAGATCAATTTTTAAGGAAAAAAACGATACAAAAGCCCCTTTCTCCAGGAAGAAAGGGGCATAACTATCGTGAAAAAAACTATTCAGCAGTTCCTTTGCCTGTACCGCCAAGAATATTCTTCAAACCCTCTCCCCCGGGCAGGTCCTTGAGTACTCCCAGGGAACCCAGAATGGCCGTAGCCTCGTAGGGCATGTAAACAGTCTTGGCCCTGTCTCCCTCGGTCATGGATTTCAATGTTTCCAGGTACCTGAAGGCTATAAGGTAGGTAGATGGATCCCCATTGGCTTCCTTCACGGCAGAGGATATCATTTTAATGGCCTCTGCCTCGGCCTGGGATTCTCTTACTCGTGCCTGGGCAATACCATCGGCTCGAAGTATCCTGGCCTGTTTTTCGCCTTCCGCCTGGTTGATCTCCGATTCCCTGAAACCCTCAGCCTTGAGTATGGCAGCCCTTTTTGCACCTTCAGCTACAAGGACCTGGGCCCGCCTGTCCCTTTCTGCCCGCATTTCCTTCTGCATGGCCTCCCTGATCTCCTCGGGAGGATTTATATCCTGGATCTCCACCCTGTTAACCTTGACACCCCATTTGTCGGTAGCCTCGTCCAATACCCTGCAGAGACGGGCATTGATGTCTTCCCGTGAAGAAAGGGTCTCATCCAGGGTCTTTTCTCCGATCACGTTCCTGAGGGTGGTCTGGGTAAGTTTTTCAATGGCTTCGGGAAGGTTGGCGATTTCGTAAACTGCCCTGAAAGGATCTGTTATCTGGAAGTAGAGCAGGCCGTTTATCTCCAGAACGACATTGTCCCTGGTTATAACATTCTGCCGGGGGAAATCATAAACGGTCTCCCTCATGTCTATGGTTTTCAGAGGTTTCTGAACGGCATATTTCCCCTGGGGACCTTCCAGGGTGTATTTCCAGACAAAGAGTTTCCGTCTGTCGATGAGGGGAATGGTAAAGTTGATACCGGCACCCAGGGTCCGGTGATATTTCCCAAGCCTTTCTACCACCATGGTCTCACTCTGGGAGACCATGACAATACCCTTTACAACAAAAACTACCACGAAAATCACAAGGGCCATAATTATCTGAAACACAGGAAAAACCTCCTTAAATTTATAACCGGTATTCTAATTCCCGGCACCAGGCCGCACGAATACTCTTGTTCCTTCAACTCTTTCGATAACCACCTTTTTCCCTTCTTCAACAGCCTCTCCGGTAACTGAAACAGCTCTCCACCGGTCACCTGCCAGACGAACATAGCCTTCTTCCTTATCCGGATCTATCCTGACAACGACTATGGCGGTTTTACCTATCATGGCATCCACATTGCTTTCAATCTTCTGAGAACCCCTGCTCAGCATCTTCAGGACCAGGGGGCGAATAAGATATCCCGTTGCCGCAGAGACAACTGCGAAAACAGTAAGCTGAGCCTTGATACCTATGCCCATAAAGGTCAGAAGTCCTGCAGCAATGGCGCCCACGCCAAAACATGCCACAACGAAACCCGGAGTGAATATCTCCCATATAAAAAGAAGGATCCCTGCAATGATCCAAATGTGCCATACCTGTAAGAATTCAAACATGGACATACCTCCCTGTCTTGATCCAGTATTTCAGATAATCAAGATTACCCCCTGGTTAACCTGATAGCAAGGGTAATATACGCAATTTACCTGTTCTTTATCAATATACCTGATATTGTTGTAATCAAAAAGGGCCACTCTTTGCGGATATTTATACCCCTCAGTAAGATTAAATTAACTCAAAAAATGAGATTTCGGAGTTGTAGCAAGCTTTGAGATAAGTTATATTACTGCCCGTGTCCGAAAAACATTCCTTTACATACTCTTCTATATTATTAAGGGAGTGGAACCATAGTGTCCAAAAATCGTAGTTCCTTTATCATATCTTAATCCCAGGAGGCGTTGCAGTTTTGAAGAAGTTTGCTTTGTTGTGTTTTGTCGCAGTGTTTATGGTTCTGACATGCAGTTCAGTTGTTCTTGGGGCCGATGATGTTACAAGTGCAGATGTAGCCCTTGCTGTTCAGCAGGGACAGTGGTTCCTTTTCGGACAGCAGCAGCCGGACGGTCATTTTTCCCGAGGGCCGGCATCTTATTCGGATTATCCCCTTGCTACCACCTGTATGGCTGTTTCTACACTTCTTGATACGGGGGTGCCTGCCTCAGACCCGCATATCATTGCCGGGATCGATTATATTCTTTCTTTCTGGGATGATACTCAACAGAAGTTCATACCTGAGCAGACATGGCACGAAACCTACGAAACAGGAATTATCCTTATGGCTCTTTCCCTTTACGGATCAGCGACAGATGCGGAAGAAGATTTGTTCCCGGGTTTTTCTGACAAGGTTCAGGCCGCCTACGATCATTTGTTAAGTTATCAACATAATGAGGATAACGGCATTACTTCAGATGATGCATTTTATGGTGGTTGGTATTATGATTCCTCATACTTCGGGTGGGCTGACATGTCCAATACCCAGTATGCAGCACTTGGTCTCTGGTATGCCTCAAGATATCTTGACTACTCAATGGATGAAGCAGAATGGGCGGACAGGCTCCTCATGTTTGTTACAAGGTGCCATGGATGGGATGCCACCAATGATGAGTCATGGGCAGATGGAAGAAATGATATCAATCTTGATGGAGCTTTTTCTTATGAACCAGACTATGCCAGTTTCTATCCGGGTGGGTGCCAGACTGGAGCTGGACTCTGGAACCTTGCCATGATAGGAGAAGATCAGAACCCCATCGTTGACATTGCTATTGACTGGTTCAGGCATAATTACACATGGGCATATACTCCTGGTTCCTACTATGCTGGCCAGAAAAATGCCTATTATTACTTCATATTCAGTATGGGTAAAGCTCTTACTGCATTTATACCTCCAGATGAGATTATTTTTGGAGATATCTCCTGGTCACAGGATCTTCTTAACAATGTTATTCCTCAGAAAATCCTCATAAGTGGAGATATCATATCCGATGATCAGATCGTTTCAGGCGATGTGGGTTACTGGCCAGCATCTAATAGCCATGATGGTAATGACTCCATAGCAACCAGTTTTGTACTCATGACCCTTGCCTTTGCCGACACCTCCACCGAGTCCAATGAGAAACACCTTGCCCAGCCGGCTGACATGACCAACCCCATCCAGGGAAAGGTTACCATAAGGACCTCCGGAGGAGTCACAATTTCCGGTGCTTCCAGGGAAGATGCCTCTTTTGAAGGAGCTGAATTCCCCATAGGGGCCTTCAGTTTTATCCTTAATAATGTCCCCGAAGGCGGTTCTGTAATTATAAGGTTCGAGCCCCCCGCAGAAGGATTCAATCCTGATAACCCATATGCTTTTGTCGATGCAGACGGAGCACCCAAAAGCATTCTCTGCTGGATGAGAAGTACGGGAATTGACTGGACCATGCTCCAGGGTGTAACAGTTAACGTGGATACTGACGGCAAGTTTATTGAGATCACCATCACCGACAATGGAGCAGGCGATTCCGACGATATCCCCGGACAGATAACCGTTACGAGTTCCGCCCTGGCTCTCTATGAATCTGAGGGAGGGAACAGCAGGTACGGTTCTGGTGGTTGCCAGATCGGCTCTCTTTCTCCGCTTATGATGCTGCTGTTGCCTCTTGCCTGGCTGATCAGACGTTAACCTGTTGATTCCGGCTATCTGCCGGTTTTGAAGACAAAGTCCATTCCAGTTTTCTGGAATGGACTTTGTCTTTGTTCCCTTCAGTTCCCTGCAGTAAGACTATTTTCAATTGCCCCTGTTCTCACAGTCCCAGCCGTTAAGCCCTGTTCTGAACAAGGTCCCGGAATTCTTCATTATCCCTACCTGAACCGGGTGTCCGCCCTCTTTGAATCCACTTCCTTATTCTTGTTATTGAGCCACCCCGTTCGATATTCCTCCGCAGTAACATCAAAACAGGGAACAAAGGGCTTTATGTCGATAAGAGGAGTGCCATCCAGCACATCAATACCCTCAACGGCCAGAACGTTTTCCCTGATCTCAACAAGCCTTACTACCGAAAGGCCCACCGGATTGGGCCTGCATGGGGCCCGGGTCGAAAAGAGTCCCCTCGGATCGGTATCCATGAAAGGAGTCACCGTAAGCCTGTAGCCTTCATTACGATGAAAGTGATAGATCAGGTAGATATGAGAAAAGCCGTCCAGATCCTTCAGGCCTTCCTTGTAACACGGGTCAAGGATCACCTCTCCCCGAACACCCTTTGCTCCGGGAGGCTGGATGGGCATGCCTTTCTTCTCCTTGAAGGGGGTCCGGATTATACCAATAGGTTTAAAAGTTATGATCTCGCTCATAGTCCAGGTCCTTTCATGATCATCCCCGTTTACCGGGTCTGGATTATATCCCCTGAACCCGGTGATGATCCGATAAATTCAGGGCTTACCATTCCTGCAAATGAAAAATACGGATTTAACTTTACACAACCCTCATATTTTTTGCAAATCTGCATCAGGAAAGACTTTTGCCCCTATTGCGACATGGAGTTAGGTTAAGCGTCGGCTGTATGGAGATCTTTACCTGGCACAAACTTGAGATTGAGTAGTATACACCACCATATATAAGGGGATTCATGGTATATTGACTTAACTTCCAAAATCAAGGAGGATCATAATGCTACTGGTACTTATGCTTGGCTGGGCCACTCTATACGCGGACCGCACATGCCTCTATCCGCTCCTTTCGGTGATCGCGGCAGACCTGTCGCTCTCATCCACACAGGCGGGAACACTCACCGGGGCATACTTCCTCACCTACGTAGCAATGCAGATACCAGCAGGCATAGCAGGTGACAAATGGGGATTCAAGAGGGTGATGATGATCATGTTGGTCATAGCCGGCCTGGGCATGTTAGGCATTGGTACTTTCGGCAGGACTTATTCCCTTCTGATCTTCTTTTCAGCCCTCTCCGGGATGGGTGCAGGTGCCTATTATCCAACCTGCTACAGTACCCTTTTCCATGTGGTATCTCCCGACCGCAGAGCATTGAGCAGTGCCATAGTAGGAATAGGGATGTCCATAGGTCTTTTCATAGGCATGACCATGAGCGGACCTGTCTACGAGGCAGTAGGCAGCTACAGGCTTCCCTTCCTTATACTAAGTGTCCCAACCCTGGCTATGGCGATCCTGGTATATTTTCTTCTACCCAAAGTCAAATGCGATTCCATCCCTTCATTGAAGGATTATCTGGCTCTTTTCAGAGATATGGATATATGGAAGATCAATTTTGCCACCTTCACATCTCTCTACGGATTCTGGGTGGCCATGGCATGGGGACCCACTTTCCTGAAGGTGGAAAGGGGCTTTTCTCTCTCCCAGGCGGGCTTTTTTACCGGCCTCATGGCTATAACCGCCATTCCGGCAGGACTTTACTGGGGAAGACTGTCCGACAGGATCAACCGCAAACTGGTAGCTCTGATAGTACTTCCCGCATCGGCCCTGGTCCTGCTTCTGCTTACAAAAATACCTTCCAGGCCGGGAATAATAATCATACTGCTGGTCTATGGGATGCTCAGTAATTCGGCCATTCAGCCCGTAATGGTCGCCTGGCTGGGGGACGTAGTGAGCAAAAGACACCCCGGTAAGATGGGTGCAGCCACAGGATTCTTCAACTGTGCCACCATGAGCTCAGCCATATTAGCCCCCATCATCTCCGGTTTTCTGAGGGACATGACAGACTCATTGGTTCCCGCTTTCTGGGCCGCAGCTTGTCTGATCATTGCCGGTACCGCAGTGGTGTCCGTAATGCCCCTGTTCAGAGGTAACAGGCAAAGATAACTGCAGAGAGCGCAGAGATTATCCATAAAAGCCTTCGTCAGAGATCATAGACATGATTGACGGGAGGAAGAGAGAGACTTGAGGAGGTAAAGATCAATGCTTGAGAAAATGAGAGCGCTTGCAGAGAAGGGACATCCCGAGGTTGTAGAACTGAGACGTCATTTTCATATGAACCCTGAAATCGCCTGGAATGAGGTGAAAACTACTGAAAGGGTAGCGGAGATCCTTCAAAGCCTGGGATTAGAAAACATCCAAAAAGGTTTTGGAGGAACCATGTGCGGAGTTACTGCTGATCTGACTGGATCGAAGCCGGGTCCCTGTGTCGCCCTCAGGGCGGATATGGATGCCCTTCCTCTTCAGGAGGAAAACAAGGTTTCCTACTGTTCAAAGAATAAAGGGGTAATGCATGCCTGCGGACATGATGCCCATACTGCCATGCTTTTGGGAGCGGCAAAGGTCCTTTCACAGATGAAGGACGAGCTTGCCGGAAAGGTAAGGTTTATCTTTCAGCCTGCCGAGGAGCACGGCCTTAAATCTGGTGCGGATCATATGGTTCGGGAAGGTGTCCTTGAGGGTGTTGACGTGATATTCGGCATACATGTCAGGTCCTCAATGCCCACCGGAAAAATAGCATTACGTTCTGGTCCCACAATGGCATCCTGTGATGCCTGGGAAGCGGTTATAAAAGGAAAGGGCGGTCACGGTGCCGAACCAGATCAGGCAGTGGATCCAACCGTACCTGCCGGACATGTTATCACCTCTCTTCAGAGTATCATAGGACGTGAGATAAACTCCCAGGAAACTTCTGTCATCAGCCTTGGTAAGATCGAGGCCGGTTCCGCCTTCAATATTATCCCCGAAAGTGTAAAACTTCTTGGAACCTGCAGGACCTTCAGACCCGAAGTGCAGGACATGATCGAAGAGAAATTAGGAAGGTTGATCAAGGGGATCTCGGAATCTTTCAGATGCACATCGGAATATGTTTATAAAAAATATGTTCCTTCAGTTATAAATGATCCTGAAGCCATTGGCCTTGCAAAGAAACTGGGAGATGAGATATTTGGACATGGCAACGTGATCGAGACTTCCCTTGAAATGGCGTCCGAGGATTTCAGCTATTTCCAGCAGAAGGTACCTGGAGCTTTCGGCTTTCTGGGAACTGCCAGAGAGGAAAAGGGCAGTGCAAATCCCCATCACTCTCCCCTATTTGACGTGGACGAGGATGCGCTGCTTCCCGGCATGGAGATACTTGCCGGATTTGCCCTTTCCTGGGATGGATATTCCCGGAAAGATTAGCCAGTTACAGGAAAAACTTTTTTATAGTTGACCCAGAAAGCCGGCAGATCTGCCGGCTTTCTGCTAACTTCTGTTACCTCCATGCCTAAGCCTTACCTGGCACAGATCTTCCAGACCATAGGATCAGACCATAGGATGTGCTTCAGCGCATCTTAAACCTTTCCCGGTGTTTTATTAGTGAAAAATGGCTTCATCATTTTTCGCAGTAATACCAAGGTTTTAGGTTCCCTCCGTGATACTCAGTGCTGCAAGTCCGCCTTAACCTTTAGGCAGGATGGTTTGCGGCGGACCCCTCAGATCTGCCTCCGATACTCAGTGTGAAAAATATGAATCTGCAAGTCCCTGAGAATTGTGACTATTGTCGAGTTTGTAAAATATTCCCTCATTTTACCATTATGTCCGGGGTTCAAGATGGTTTGCGGCGGACCCCTCAGATCTGCCTCCGTGGTGAACAGGTCTTATGGGTTGGTGTTATGGTTTATGTTCTTCTCAGCGACCTCTGGACGAAAGCATTACCTGGCATAAATCTCCGATTTCATGACATATATCACTCTTTATCTTAGTAGGATCAAATCAGATAGGACATCATCTTGAAGAACCTTGCCGTCTGTACAGAACGAGGGTTATGCTTTTCCTCCGTGCTGTAAGTCCGCCTTAACGTCTTTGTAAGATGGTTTGCGGCGGATTACTCAGCGAAACCTGAGCGTCCCCTGCGGTCAAAGAGGTTCTTCTTGTTATGTTTTTGATTAAAAACTGTCATTTCCAGATCTGACCCCGCCTGGTTTGCTTATGAATCGGGGTAGTGAGATAATCAGCCTGAATAAATCCTGTATTCACTAAACGGGGGGCGGCAGGGATAGATAAAGAACACTACATCCGCAAGTTCTCTCATCTCCACACCGCAGGCGGCAGAAATTACTGGACTGAAGATACTGCTTTCAAGGCTCCCAACAAACCTCTCCTTCTTCTCTCCGTACTCGACCTTATCCAGGAGGGCATGGCCAGTCCTGAACTAATAGAACTCACCCCTGACCTGTGCGAAATCTTTGCCCGGTACTGGTCTTTATGTATGCCTCCCCACCGCAAAGGTGATATCGCACTTCCATTTCTTCATCTCCAGTCTGAAGGTTTATGGCACCTTATCCCCCAGCCGGGAAAAGAGGAGATCCTCAGCCATACAAAGGAACCCGGTTCTCTTTCTAATCTCAAGAATCTTATTCTCGGAGCTCGTCTGGATAAAGAACTTGCAGTTCTGGCGACTGATCCATCATCCCGTGATGACCTGAGATTTGCCCTTATAAGAACATATTTTTCACCCAGTATTCAGACAAAGCTGCTGGAACAGTCTCTGATAAATAATGAAGCTCTGAAATACAGCGAAGATCTCCTGACCCTGAAAAGAGCATCAAGTCCAAGGGGAGAACAAAGGCTGAACCAGTTTTCGAGGGACCAGGGTTTTCGAAGGGCAGTTGTTACTGCCTACGATCACAGATGTGCATTGTGCGGAATACGCATGTTGACCGGACAGGGACACACCGCCGTTGACGCAGCCCATATCATTCCCTGGAGCGAGACCCACAACGATGACCCACGTAACGGACTTGCCCTCTGCAAGTTATGCCACTGGGCATTCGACGAAGGGCTAATGACCGTGTCTGGAAAATACCAGGTTGTGACCTCTCCTCAGATTTCAACCAGTCCCAACTTCCCGGCCCATCTCCAGGCCCTGTCCGGCAGGGGAATGATCTTACCCGAAAAAGAACTGTATAACCCCGACCTGGAAAGCCTCAAATGGCATAGAGGCAGGGTGTTTAAGAGGATATAAATATCCGGTTTTTAAGGAGGAACATCATGAACTTTGTTGATCTGGTCAAACAATCCCATTCAGCAGATTGGAGTAGTAATTCCAAAGAATGTTTTGAGACTCTATTTGGTTCAGATTCTGGAATTTTTAAGGAAAGTGCAAAAAAAGCAGTTGCCCTTCGTGCACCAAATATTGAAATTGAAAAAGTGCCCTTTACTGCCCTAATTCATGAGTCAAATCCAGATAGTGGTCCTTATGGTGGAATGAGCTTTGTTCTCTTTCCCATCGAAGATGGCCCCGCTCTGATTTCCATGGTTGTGGGAACCCAAGGTCTGAGTCCTGATGAAGATATTCTTTCCAGGCCAGGCCATGGAAGAAAGGTATCTGCACTTTGCTCATGGCTGAACAGCAAATATGGCAATGGTAAAGCAGTTGCATGGTCAAAGCAGGATCCTGTGAGAATAGATATGGATATACCTAAGAATGTGATGGATCAATTTCCTCAATATGCCTCTGTTTTCAAGAGGTACGGCAAAGTCATTTACGGGTTCTTTGCTCCTCCAGAAGAAGAAAATGAACAGTCTATAAATGAAGCGATTAAAACTTTTCTGGGCCTTTACTTTGATGAATATGGTCATAAACCCCTTGCAAAGCCTTTGAAGGAAATAGCCAAACTTGAGCAGGAGTATTTTTCATTCCTCATGCCCAACCTTACGAATGAAGATGTGGTTGATCTCCTCCTGGACAGACATTTCGCGGTTTTAACAGGACCTCCAGGTACTGGAAAAACCCATATGGCCTTGCAACTGCTCAAAGAGAAATTCGAAGGTAGGGGAAAGACCATTCAGTTCCATCCAAATACTACTTATGAAACATTTGTGGGAGGCCTTTTCCCGGAGAAAGACACTTCTTCTTTGGGTTTCAGCTTCTCTCCAAAGCCGGGAGTGTTGATGGAGGCTATAGCCGAAGCCCAGAAAACAGAAGAGCCCTATCTATTGATTATTGACGAAATAAACCGTGCAGATCTTTCAAAAGTATTGGGGGAAGCCATCTTCCTTTTCGAAAAAAATGATTTTTCCAGGAGCCTGGACCTTTCTCATGACTTCGGATCGGAATATGGCAAGAGCCTTTCCATTCCGGAAAACCTATACATCCTCGGAACCATGAACAGTGCTGACCGCAGTATAGCCATTATGGACATAGCAATCCGTAGGCGTTTTGCCTTCGCTAAACTCTGGCCCCAAGATTCCGTTGTTCAAAAACACGGTTCTAAACTTATGAAAGAGGCTTATCAAAACTTAGTTAATATATTTGTAGAATATGCCTCAGATGAAGCCTTTGCTCTTATGCCCGGTCATTCATACTTTATGGAGAATAATGAAGCAAAAACGCCCCAAAGCCTCAGAACGAATCTTGTGCCTTTATTAGAGGAATACCTTGAACAGGGCTATATCTCAAGTTTTGCTGGTCCCGTAGATGCATATATCCAGTGGGTTAACACCCTCTAATCTGGCCTAAGAATGAGCCATATCACTGGTTCCATAATTGAATTAAAAGATTCAAGTTCCAGGGAGATTGATGCCTCCTTTCTTTCCATTGCCAATCTTGGCAGAGACCCCAATCCTCGACTGGCTAACCTGGGGCATCAGTTCAAAAAAGCTAATCTCGGAGTTCTTCGAGACTTTGGAGTGGAATGCGATATTTCCTTTTCAGAAAAACAGGTGGTGCTCAAACTCACATCGGGGACTAACGTTGGGGCTATCCCTCTGGTTTCTCCAAGCACAGGCAGAGCTGAAATTGGCCTGATCGTTCAACCTCGATTCGGCTGGTCTGGGGTTGGATCTGTCTTGGGTGTTGCCGGATGGAAGATAGTACCCCAATTGTTGAATTTACCCCTGTTGCCAAAATCAGAAAAGAAAATTCCCTCATGGGTGCTGTCTCTAACCCTCTTACCCAGAATTGAACAGCTACTCAAACAGCTTCAGAGAAAGTTTTCCTATACCTCCGAAGACACTAGTAGTCCCAAGGGCCAGGTGAACTGGACAGACTATGCCATTAAAAGGGTGGCCAAGTTTCAAATGCTTCAGGTGCCATGCAGATACCCAACTCTCAAATACAATGAAGAGCTGAAATCTGCCATTCACTACACATTGAATAAACATCTCCACAGCCTGCAGAATCAGGTTGCAGGTGGATCTGTGGTGCTCAGGCTCATCCAGTATTGTCAGACCCTCATCCAACAGGTGGCGGAATACCCTGCTTCAAGACCATCTCACCTACTATTTGATAGATGGCAAAAAACGCCTCTGCAAACTAGCTTTTTCAAAGAAGGACTTCAGGCAATTCAATGGACCACTGAAGAAAGAGGACTCGCAGGTCTGGGAGAACTGGAGGGGATTCCATGGGAAATGCCCATGGAACAGTTCTTCGAAGGTTGGCTCGAAACATTGGCTCACAAAGTAGCCTTTCTCACTGGAGGTATCCTCAAAACAGGAAGACTCAGGCAGACCATAGCACCCCTATCCTGGCAACCCACCTTTGTAGGGTCTCAGAAATACCTTGTCCCCGACTTGGTGATCGAAAAAGAAGACCAGGTAATAATCTTAGACGCCAAGTACAAATACCATTGGGAAGAAATCCGCAGATCCCCATGGGGAACCATAGAAGAAAACATTAAAGAACAACACCGAAACGATCTTCTCCAGGTACTGGCCTATTCAACTCTTTTTGAAGGCAAACCCATAACAACATGCCTCGTTTACCCCTGTACCTGGAATACCTGGAAGTCTTTAAAGACCAGAGATCGCCTGTGTCATCAGGCAACCCTGGGAGCAGGGTCCCGACAGATCAACTTGCTACTAACCGCCGTACCCATGTCCGGCAATACCGATGAAGTAATAGCCGAACTGTTGCCAATGTTAAAAGTGGGGTAGGACTCTAAAAAGAGCCGTATAATACGAATTTGGATCAGCCCTTGCGCGTACGGTTTTGTGGAATAATATGTTTTCTGCCAAGCTTCCCTCCAGTCAGGGATGCATCTGTATTTCACACTTATCTTGATTAGATGCCTTTTTCCATTACGGCATTTAATCAGTTCCAATTTATCAGCTGCACTAATATTCAAAAAGAATGTGAATGTCAATATAAAATTAACCTGTCCCGGGCACTTTTTTATAAAGAAACCCGAATTGCACGATACAATCCCCGCTTACGGTAGCTGTCAATGCAAGTTGAAAGAGGACGTCTCCTTCCTTATTTAGCACTTTCCCAAGCCGCTCAAAGCTTATCCCCTTCCTTGAGTTTCCTATCCTGTCTTCGTTCAGGCAAACTTTAATCATCTTGGTGGGTTTATTGCTTTCTGATACGACAGTTTTTATTAAATCGCGAGATTTACGGATGACATAATCGGTGCCCAGTAAGATTATGGACAGGGTATTGCTTTAAGCATATAATGAAAAATCTACCAATAGTACGTAACCAGTTCAGATAGAGAAAGAGTTATCTGATAAAAGTAAAGATTTCTGGTTTCAGGAATGATCAGGATGGACCTGATCTAAGGAGTTTAAGGTTTAAGGCTAGTCTATCTGGCAACATTATTACGAGAAGAATGCAAATTTCTTAAAATGAGTTTACATATCTAACATTTTAGGCGGCGAAAAGTATATTTAAGTTAGCTGAAAAGGTTTTTCTGCAATAGGCCGTTACATTAACCTTTCTTCAGGAAAAGTGATACGATGCCTGGAAGACGACATTAGCATGACCATTTTACGCAACTGATGAAGCCTCTCCATGCATCAGAAAGGGGAGATTCATGCAATGAAATCCATGATGTCAGAATCTAATTCGGGATCGAAGCCCAGTGTGGAAGGTGATTTCAAAGATCTTTCCATGGGAGAACTGCAGGCAAAGTTAGAGTCTTCGCCGGAGGGGCTAAAACAAGTCGAGGCAAAGAAACGTCTAACCCAATATGGCGCCAACGAGATTGAAGAAAAAAAGACCAACCAGTTCCTGAAATTCCTCACCTATTTTTGGGGTCCCATCCCATGGATGATAGAAGTGGCAGTCATTCTTTCAGCCTTAGACAGACATTGGCCCGACTTTGGCATCATCCTCCTGTTGCTTTTTGCCAATGCCGTCGTCGGATTCTGGGAAGAACATCAGGCTGGCAACGCCATAGCGGCTTTGAAGGGTAAACTTGCAATGAACGCCCGGGTGAAAAGGGATGGAAAGTGGATCACCCTTGAGGCGAGGGAACTGGTGCCGGGCGATGTTATCCGCCTTCGCCTGGGCGACATTGTGCCGGCAGATGCACGCTTGCTGGAAGAATCACCTGTGGAGGTAGATCAATCATCACTGACTGGAGAGTCATTACCAGTCACACGAAAACTTGGCGATGCGGTGTTTTCGGGTTCGATCATTCGCCAGGGGGAAGCCGATGCATTGGTTTATGCTACCGGGGCGAACACCTTCTTCGGCAAAACGGCTCAACTCATGCAGGGCGAACATACCTCCAGCCATTTCCAGATAGCAGTGCTTAAGATCGGCAATTATCTGATCCTGCTCGCCATGATATTGGTGATTCTGATAATTGCTGTTGCGCTCTTTCGTGGCGATCGAATGCTTGCCACTCTCCAATTCGCCCTGGTTTTGACGGTTGCTGCAATTCCGGTGGCAATGCCAACAGTCCTCTCTGTTACGATGGCGGTAGGAGCAAAAATTTTAGCCGGAAAAGAAGCCATTGTAACCCGGTTGGCGGCCATTGAGGAATTGGCAGGTGTGGATGTACTGTGTTCTGACAAGACCGGTACTCTTACCCAGAACAAACTGACACTGGGTGAACCTTTCACAGTTAACCACGTCGCTGCCGACCAGGTCATTCTTTGCGCAGCACTTGCCTCCCGTGCAGAGGATGAGGATACCATAGACAAAGCAGTACTGGAGGGGCTTAAAACAGCCCAGGACGTAAGTTCTTACAAGGTGCTTCATTTCCAACCCTTCGATCCTGTAAACAAGCGTACCGAAGTAACCGTGAAAGGTGCAGACGGGACCGAGTTCAAGACAACAAAGGGAGCACCTCAGGTTATCCTTTCCTTATCGAAGAACTCCATGGAAATCAGGTCCAATGTTGAAAACGCTATCAATGATTTTGCCGAGCGCGGCTTTCGTTCCCTTGGGGTGGCCCAGACTGACTCGAAGGGAGACTGGCAGTTCCTTGGCATACTACCCCTCTTTGATCCTCCGAGAGAAGAAGCCAGTGAAACCATTGTAAATGCTAAGGAAATGGGAGTGAAGGTCAAGATGGTGACCGGCGATCAGGTAGCCATAGCCAGGGAAACAGCAAAAAAGCTGGGCATGGGAACCGACATTCTCGATGCAAATAGCTTTGGTACCACGAAGCACCATGAAACGGGGCAGCTCGCGGACTCAATCCAGAATGCAGACGGGTTTGCCCAGGTGTTTCCCGAGCACAAGTACCATATAGTGGATGTCCTGCAAAAGCTTGGGCATATTGTGGGCATGACTGGTGACGGGGTGAACGACGCCCCTGCCCTTAAGAAGGCCGATTGCGGCATAGCTGTTTCGGGAGCAACGGATGCAGCTCGTGCAGCAGCGTCAATAGTACTGATGACGCCAGGCCTATCGGTTATCGTCGATGCTATAAAGGAAAGCCGAAAAATCTTCCAGCGAATGAACAGCTATGCCATCTATCGTATCGCGGAAACACTGCGAGTGCTGTTGTTCATGACATTGGCTATCCTGGTCTTCAACTTCTATCCTTTGACACCTGTCATGATAGTAATTCTGGCGCTGCTAAACGATGGTGCCATCCTGTCCATTGCCTTTGACAACGTTCATTATAGCGAGAAGCCTGAGGTATGGAATATGCGAATGGTGTTAGGGGTCGCTACGGTCCTTGGCGTTATCGGGGTTGTCTCCGCCTTTGGCTTGTTTTATCTTGGAGAGAGGGTCTTTCACCTCGACCGTGCACATATTCAGTCGCTCATGTATTTGAAGCTTTCGGTTGCTGGACATCTGACTATTTTTCTCACTCGAACCCGCGGCCCATTCTGGTCTACACGTCCGGCTCGGATTTTGTCGAGCGCTGTGTTTGGTACGCAGATCATTGCAACATTAATAGCAGTATACGGGCTGTTTATGACACCCATCGGCTGGCGCTGGGCATTGTTCGTTTGGAGCTATGCTCTGGTATGGTTCCTTGTGAATGACCGTTTGAAACTGCTGGCATACCGGATTTTCGATCCCACTGCCGTGCCTGTTTTAACCAGGCATCATGCCAATAAAACGTCATAGATAGTCTGGAGTGCAAAAAGGTACTATTAAGATCTTAGATAATAGCAGCCCCCGAAGCCCTGAAAAAGGCATAAGAAAATATAAGACGGAGGTATGGCTCATGGGGTCCGTTATCTGGTTCAATACCAATAACTCGGCTCTTGAAATGCCAGTTAATGAGGCGGTTGTTTCTATCCATTGAGGGGGGGAATTTCCAGTGGAGTTGCCTGATGGCTGTGGTGACTCGGCTCTGAAATGCCCCATTGAGGGGGGAATTTCTCCGTCTTTTTTTCTTGATATTCCCAATAATGGGGTCAGACCTTGATTTTAACCGTATGTATTCAATGCTGTCTTTGAGTAATGTAGTTTTCTGATTTCCAATTCGCATCTTTTCGATATACATCTGGTATATTCTCAGAAAAACCGGGTCATAATTGCCGCCAACATGGTTGGAATTCCACAGGCCCGAATGCGTTCCTTTTTAATAAGGCAGTACCTGGCAATCCAGCTGCCTGAAGGTTCATCAGCTTTTTCCTTTTTACTCCAGTTACTTAAAAGGGCGATACTATTTCCCCCAGGGTAGGTCCTTTCTCTATCCTCTAATGGTTCGTCCGCAACTTCCAGCCATAAAAAAGACATGTATCGGAAACTGGAATCAGGCCTTGCAAATGCGGTTTTATCGTTCAATTATTCTCCTGCTGAATGTGAATCTGAGAAACAGTCCTTTTCTGATCCTCAAAATATGGGAAAATTCGATAAGACCTCCTGAGATCACTGATCTCCTGGTATTTCTGAACAGGGTTGTCTGCTGAATATAAGTGGATCCCTGGTTCTTTTTACCTCCATGGATGGCCCCTTTTAGGGTATATTTGGATTAAAATGCAAGGGTGAGTCGAGAATATAGAAGGAGGTCTTTACATGGATGACTTGAATGCCCGGATAAAGAATTTAACCGAAACTATATATTCCGATGTCCGTTCTCTCCAGGAGAGCATTCACAGGGAACCTGAGCTTTCGAACGAGGAGCAGAAGACAAAGGAAAAGATCAGGACCTTTCTGGCAGATTCAAAGCTTGAAATTCACGAGTGCAGTAAATCTACAGGTCTTATATGTGACCTGAAAGTTGGGGATGGTCTTCCGACCATAGCTTTCAGAGGGGATATGGATGCCCTCTCAATTAACGAGAAAACTGACTTACCCTACAAATCTACGGTTAATAATGCCATGCATGCCTGCGGACATGATTTTCACACTGCTATCCTTGCGGGGGCGGCGAAAGGCCTTTGCTCCTTTTCAGACAGGCTGAGGGTAAATGTTCGCTTCATATTTCAGCCTGCTGAGGAAAACAACCCTGAAGGCGGGGCAAAAAGAATGATCGAAGAGGGTGCATTGTCGGGATGTTCGGCGATCTTTGGTCTCCACCTGTGGCCAGAGCTCAAGACAGGGACAGTTGGTCTCAAGGCGGGGCCTCTTTTTGCAGCTTCTGACAGGATAGGTATCAAGATCACTGGAAAGAGTTCCCATGCAGCAAAGCCCGAAGCTGGAACGGATGCTATAGTTATAGCGGGACACGTTATCGTGGCCCTTCAGACGGCAATTTCCAGAGGTTTAAGCCCCTTTGACGAGGCTGTGGTTACCATAGGCCGTATGGAGGGAGGCAGCAGGTACAACATTATTGCCGAGGAGGCTGAGCTTCAGGGTACTGTTCGGAATACTTCCTCCAGGGTAAGACAAAGGTTAAAGGAACAGATCAGGAATATCGTTGAAGGTACTGCAAAAATGTTCGGTGGTAATGGAGAACTGAGCTATGCCGAGGGGTTTCCTGTGCTTGAGAACGACCGGTCCCTTTTCGGGTTCGGATTGAAGGAGCTCGATGTTCTGTCAGAACTCGGGATCAAAGGTGTAGAATTGGATAAATCTTCAATGGTTGGAGAGGATTTCAGTTTTTATGCTCAAAAGGTTCCCGCTTTATTTCTGCTTCTTGGGTGTTCATCCGGGGTATCTGAAGAAAACCAGGTTTTTCCCCTCCATAGCCCATTATTCAGAGCTGACCAGGAATGTATAAAGACCGGTCTCATGTCTTTTATGAGAATAGCCCTTGATGCATATGGAATATAAGCTGAATCTTGCACAATAAGCAAAGTATGGACGTAAGCATTACAGGGAGAGGAGAGTGTGTTATGAAAACAGTTGAAAGTAGACCCCTGGTACTTCAGGGGGGAAAAGTGATCGATGGCAGAGGATCCGAACCGCAAATCTGCGACATTATGATCTGTGGTAACAGAATTAAAAAAATATTTCCTGGAAACAGGTCAGCTGGAATAGCCGAAGATGCTCTATTTCTGGATATGTCCGATATGACTATTCTTCCCGGCCTTATTGATACACATACCCACATTGCCATGACAAAGGGTGACACTGAACTGTCAGGCATTAAGGAAAGCGTGCCTTTCAAGACACTTAAAGCTTTCAAAAACGCTGAAATGACTCTTGAGGCAGGTTTTACAACCATAAGGGATCTTGGTGCAGACAACCTGATAGACCTTGCTGTGCGTGATGGAATTAACCAGAATATTATCCGGGGGCCTAGAGTTCTGGCGAGCGGATTCAGAATACTTCCTACAGGAGCCGATTATCCCCTCTATCCTCCCCAGGTTAATTTTTACGAGCGGTTCACAATGGACTCCCCGGATGAGGTGAGAAAAGCAACCAGGTCACTCCTTGCAATGGGAGTGGATGTTATTAAGATTCTGACCAGTGGAAGAACTTTCCGTAAAAGTTCTTCACCCGACGCCTATGCCCTAAGTCTGGAAGAAGCTACTGTAGCTGTTGAGGAGGCTCATAACCAGGGGATCCCGGTTTCATGTCATGCCCATGGTTCCAGGGGAGTAAAGATCGCCCTGGCTGCTGGCTGTGATACCCTGGAACACGGCACGACCCTGGACGATGAAGATATCGCATTAATGATTAAAAACGGGACTTTTCTTGTTCCCACCTTTTCCTATGGTAAACGTATAGAGCAGAATGGAGACACTTCGGGCCTTCCTGATTATATTCAGCAGAAAGCTCTGGCGAGCAGGAAAAGACGTCTTCTGAGTTTCAAGAGAGCCCTTGATGGCGGGGTGAGGTATGCTATGGGTTCTGATGCCGGAATGCCGCTGGCCGACCATGGAAAGAATGCTTTTGAATTTTATGCAATGGTTGAGGCAGGGCTTACTCCTATGCAGGCTATAATGGCAGGAACTTCATACGCGGCTGAATGTATAGGGCTTGAAAAGGAGATCGGGACACTGGAGGAAGGTAAGATGGCAGATCTCATAGCTGTTGAAGGCAATCCTCTGGAGGATATTTCCCTTCTTCAGGACCTTTCAAAGATACGGTATGTAATGAAGGAAGGAATTTTTGAGGTTAAGAGATAACAGAAACCGGGGAGCCCTCAAAAGGCTCCCCGGTTTTTAAACACCTTCTTTTTACTCTCTTCGCTATCTTCCCTGACCTTATTCTGTCATTTTTGCCTTTTTTTCCTGGTCCTGATGTAATGAGCAGCAAAGCCTGAAGCAAAAACCACCAGGCCGATGGACCTTGTCACAGGGTGAGGGAAAACAAGCAGCAATGCCGCTGCGCCCAGAATGATCCTTTCATAAAAGAACAGTTTTGCGAACCCGTAACCTATTATGGTGTGGGCAAGTGAATAAAGGCCTACCATGGCAGTTGAGACAACCCAGGCATACCTGCCCCAGCTGAAGGACTCAGCTAGAATGATGGGATTATAGAGCCACATAAAGGGGATAATAAAACCGGCTGTCCCTATGAACAATCCTGTAAAAGCCACTTTTGTTGGGTTACATCGGGCAATGGCGGCAGCTGTAAAGGATGTCAGGGCCACCGGCGGAATAACTGAGGACATGGTCCCGAAATAAAAGGCAAAGAAATGGGCACCAAGCTGGGGAATGCCTATTTTGACAAGGGCTGGGGCGGCAACTGTCGCTGTGATTATGTAACATGCAGGACCTGGAAGTCCCATACCGAGAACGATAGCAGTTATCATACACAGTATTCCAGTAAGCCATACCTGGCTGCCCGACCACTTTACGATGTTGTTTCCTATGGTCTGGCCTATACCGGTCATGCCAACGGATGCTATTACAAATCCTATTACCGCGCATATTATGGCTATGGTTGCCCCGTTTACAGCTCCCTCAGAAAGTGCTTCGATCATTTTGGGAATCGTAAGCCTTGTTTCCTTCCTTAAAAAAGAAACCACTATGACGCTTATGATCCCCATGAAAGCCGCAAACAGGGGGCTGTAGCCTATTACCAGAAAGGCTATTATGAGGATGAGGGGCGCAAGAAGGTGTCCCCTCTGTTTCATGACCTTTTTGAGGTCAGGAAGCTGGTCCTTCGGCATACCTGCCAGTTTCCATCTTACCGCTCCGAGATCGACCATATGGAAAAGGGTCCAGTAATAAAGTAACGCGGGGGTGATCCCGGCGAGCATTATCTTGTTATAGGAGATACCCAGGTAGGAACTCATGATAAAAGCCGCTGCACCCATGATCGGAGGCATGAGTACACCTCCAGTTGAGGCTATTGCCTCGACCGCTGCTGCAAAATAGGGTTTGTAACCAGTGTGTATCATTAGAGGGATCGTAAAGGAACCCGTAGTGGCCACATTTGCCTGGGAGCTCCCGGAAATGGTTCCGGTAAGTGCACTTGCAAAAATGGAAGCTTTTGCCGGACCTCCACGGGTACCTCCGGTTAAAGCGGAGGCAAGATCATTAAAAAATTCCGAGGCCTTTGTGGCCTTAAGGAAACTGGCGAAGAGTATGAACATGAATATATATGATGCCGATACCATTGCCGCTACTCCTAGAATACCCTCGGAGGTCATAGTCATCCTTACCATGATCCTGCTAAATGAAAAACCTGCATGGGCAAAAGCTCCCGGACACCATGGGCCCAGGTATGTGTATGCCAGGAATGTGACACCAATTGAGGTTAGGACCCAGCCTGTTGTACGTCTGGCAGCCTCTATGACCAGAAGGATAAAGATCACGCTGTATATTCTATCCATGGTGTTGGGAGTCAAAAGGGTATGAACCCATCTGTCATATGAGACCAGAAGGTGGGCTCCAACAGCTATGGAGAGAGCAAATAATATCCAGTCAAAAAATGAGGGCAACTCGGACGTAGAACCTGTTCGTGCCCTTTTGGTTAAAAATACGATGCCCATCATTAAAGAAACGTGGATCATGTTTTTGGGTACTACTTCTATAAGGCCGAAACTGTTGTAATAAATGTGAATTAACGATACTGCAACTGTAAAAATAAGAAAAAAATTCCTGAATGATACTTGAGTGAGTTTTCCAGAGGAATTATCCAACATTGACATCTCTCCCGTTATGCAAAAAAGCAGGCACAAGACAATATGCACCTGCTTTTTTGCTGATATTCGAATAGCTGGTTTATTTCATTTCCGGAGGAAGGAGACGATCAGGAACGGTAATGCCCTGTTCTCTATAGAATTTTACAGCACCGGGATGCATAGGTACCCCGGTCAGACCCTTAACAGCTTCATCCAGGGTCACAAGTTTCAGGGAGCCGTGCTGTCCCCTTACTTCCTCAATATGTTTGAGATACAGGGAATCGAGCATTTTGTAGATAACCTCGTCGTCAATGTCCTGATCACAGATAAGTGAAGATTTCATAGCAAGGGTATGCAGAGGCTTATCCTGCTTTGAATACATGTTTTCGGGAATAACCAATGGAGTAAAGTAGGGGGCTGCCTCGACAATACGCTTCATTTCCTCATCGGTGAATTCGACCATTCCCACATCCACCTGTCCGGCATAGAGCTGGGAAACTGCTGAAGTCGGCAATCCTGAAGACAGATAACATGCGTCAATGAGCCCATTCTGGAGCGCCTGTACAGAATCGCCATAACCCAGGTACTGAGCGTCAAAATCATCGAAGGTCATGCCATTATATTCCTTGAGGATAGTGGGTAAATAGAAAACACCCCCGCCTGCAGCCGGACCTACGGAGACTTTTTTGCCCTTGAAATCAGCCAGGGTCTTGATGCCGGAATCTTTCCTGTACATCAGCTGAACTGCTTCCGGCCATAGGGCGGTGACAAAACGGATGTTCTTTATCTCTTTGCCTTCGTATTTATCAACACCCTGATAGGCGTTAGCTGCCGGAACACTTCCGCATACTGCCAGCTTGATCTCCTTGTTACGGAGCATTTCCAGGTTTTCAGTGCTTCCTCCAGAGGCCTGGGCGCTGAATTTATATCCTTCGGGCTGAAGTTCTTCATTGAATACATTAGAAAGAATAACTCCAACTGGATAGAAGGTTCCACCGGTAGAACCTGTACCCATGCTCATAAATGTGACGGCAAAAGCGCTGCCTGAGCAAAAAAGAATGGCAAGAGCACTTACAAGGACTATCTGGAAAAACTTATTTCTTCTCATAACATAACACTCCTTTCACATCGTTATATTTTTAATTTCAAAAACTGGATAATTCATTTGATTAATAGGGATGGTTCAAAAAACAAATTTCGAGAATCCAGAAAATACCCTGAGATTTAAGGTTCGCAGTGAACGAAAATTATAACATGGAATATTAAAGCTGAAATATTTTTAATATTCAGAGTCCAAGAATGTGCCAGTAATCATAGAACAAACTTTGCTTTTTGACAATACGAATCTGGGATTTCTGAACCCGAAAGATAGAAGTGGATGATGATGCCTGCTATTAAAATCGCAGATAATAGCAGCCCTTGAAAACCTGAAAAGGACTACGATAAAGAAGAGATGGAGGTATGGCTCCGGGGGGCGTTATCTGGTTCGCCAGAACAATCCGGCCCCGATGCCCCTCCGTTTTTTCCTGACATTACCAATAATGGGGTCAGACCTTGATTTTAACCGTATGTATGCAGTTCTCTTTTTATTTAGTGGGGCAGGTTTGCATCAGAACTTATCATTTCGGGGAGCATTGGTACAAAAACAACGCTGTTTTCCATTCCAGATCTAAATGCTAAAATATATACAAATAGTATTTATATGGAGAGGCAGCCTTTATTTGTTAGATCAGACTTGTTTGAATTAGAGGTCCTGTTAGCAGCTTTCTATGGAAAAGCTATGATTTTATGAGCATAGATCGGAAATACAGGGGGTGTTCTCACTGGGAAACCATATGAAAGGTCAAAGGCAGATGATCCGGAACTCCACATCGGAATTTCTGATATTTACTGCTCAGAGCGGTGAAACAAGCATAGAAGCCAGGTATGAGGATGACACAATATGGTTATCACAAAAGCTTATGGCAGAGCTTTTTGATGTTGATGTAAGAACTGTGAGTGAACATCTTAAAAATATTTTTCAAAGCTCTGAATTAAAAGCCGAATCAGTTATCCGGAAATTCCGGAATACTGCTTCTGATGGGAAGGAATATTTAACCCAGTTCTATAACCTGGATGCCATCATATCTGTAGGCTACAGGGTCAATTCCATTAGAGCGACACAGTTCCGCCAGTGGGCTACCCAGGTTCTCAAAGAATTTGCTATCAAGGGTTATGTCCTTGATAAAAAAAGGATGGAAAATGGTTCTTTCCTGGGGGAAGATTATTTTGAGCATCTTCTTGAAGAGATCCGGGAGATCCGACTGAGCGAGAGACGTTTTTATCAGAAAATTACCGATATATATTCTACCAGTATTGACTACAACAGGGATGCACCCACAACCAGAGCCTTTTTTGCCAAGGTTCAGAACAAACTTCATTTTGCTATTCATGGTCACACCGCTGCAGAACTTATCACGAAGCGTTCTGATAGCAGCAAGGAAAATATGGGATTGACTTCATGGAAGAATGGCCCCGATGGAAAGATCCTGAAAAGTGATGTTTCTATTGCTAAGAACTATTTAACGAAAGAAGAACTGGGAGCTCTTGGCAGAATTGTAAATGCCTACCTTGATCTGGCGGAGGAGCGTGCCAGACGCAGGATCCCTATGACTATGGAAGACTGGTCGAAACGACTGGATATGTTTATTGAATTTACTGATAGAGATATCTTGAAGGATAGTGGGCAAATTTCTGCTGAGATGGCAAAAAACTTTGCCGAAAGCGAGTTTGAAAAATACAGAATAGTCCAGGATCATCTTTTCGAAAATGATTTTGATAAGGCGTTAAAAGATATTCAGGTTGTTGGGGAAAAATCGAAAAAAATCTAGCAGAATAGAGATCAGGTTACACAAACAATAATGGGGTCAGACCTTGATTTTAACCGTATGTATGCAATGCTGCCTTTGAGTAATGTGGTTTTCTAATTTCCAATTCACATCTTTTCGATATACATCTGGTATATTCTCAGAAAAACCGGGTCATAATTGCCGCCAACATGGTTGGAATTCCGCAGACCCGAATGCGTTCCTTTTTAATGGGGCAGTACCTGGTAAAAAAGGACTTTACCGCGGTTTTATTTCCCGAAGATGCCAGGTATTCCCCCGGCAATAAGTGCCGACACATCTGCCAATGTTCCTGGCAGAGATAATTTTCCAGGAAATGCGAGGTAGCGTGCTTCCCATTGGGGCGAAAATTTATCTTTGTACATTCTTAATCCCTGAAAATTATAAAAATATTCTCCATGACGGTACAGGAAATTCCCGAACTTTTGCCATAAGGGCGCCATTTTATGTCCTTCAAGTCCGGAAAGTGGAGACATTCCAAGATTAAAATATCTGAATCCCTGTTCTTTTCCCCATATCATGGACTTTAAAAAAAGATAATCCATTACTTCTGAGGGAATGCCAGATTTATAACGCATGAGATCAGGGGATATTTCCTCCTTCTCATAACTGACCCAGAAGTTTGAGAAAGCCACTATGGAGGAATTCAGCTCTACTATCCCGACAGGAAATCTGGCCAGGTATTCCCTGTTAAAAGATCCGAGAGAGAATCCTTTCTCCCTGGTGTTTTTATCAGCCAGCCAGAGATCGGAGATCTCTTCGATATTATCCATTATGATATTCGTTTCTGGAGGCATAAGTACCCTGAAACTTAAACCTTCTTTTTCCGCTTTCCTGAGAGTCCACCTGAACTTCTTGTGTGAACTTCCTTCAAGATTGAAATCATAGAGAGGGACTTTGCCCACTTCTCCAAGTTTGACAAGGGTCAATCCCATATCAACATAATTCACGATCTGTGTGGGAGATACCTGGTAGAAGATAGCATTTCCACCATATTTATCGGCAAGTTCCCGAAAATCCCATAGTAAACCCGGCCATTCTTCTTTCACCCCGAGAGGATCACCCATGGAGATCCATCTTTTACCACGGACACCATACATGATCATGGAATTTCCGGAATTGCTGAACAAGAACTTTTTATCTCCCAGAAGGGCGAGGGAAGCATCACTTCTTGGTGAAAGGGATACTATGCTTTCGACCCTGGATCGGTCGATCTGTCCCATGGTCTCTTGTGCTTTTGCATGTGTGAATAACTGTTTCAGGGCTATTAAACTGAGGAAAATAACAATTCCAGCCTGGGCTCTCAGGAATCTTGGCGCATTATTTTCAAGGGTAAACTGCCACCATAGCTGTGATGAATAATTTACATGACGGTAGGAAAAAAATCCTAACCATGATGTGGTAATCAAAACAAGAAAAACGCTTGCCAGCCATTGAATGCTCATTACGTTCCCTAACAGCATGCCTTTGCGGGTAAAATGCTTTTTTGCCGGGATAAGTGGAATGAGCATGGCCACAAGTATCCCGACCTCAACGTAATGGGAACCTCTCAGAATAGAAAAAATAATTCCCGATGTAAGCAGAACACACGTAAGTAACCAGGCTGTATCTATCTTTCTCCGCAGCCCCCCGGATAGAAAAATCAAAGCCATACCTGTGAGAGCACCCATAAAATGAGATACCTCAACTAATGTAAGAGGAATATATTTCTCCAGAAACTGCAGATAGCCTATAGGTACAGGAAGGGAACCTGTTGCTAGAAGAATTGCGCCAGCTATAAAAGTGCCCAGCGAAAACAGGTAGGGTATCAAGGGAAACAGAACAAAAGCTACCCTCTTTCCTCCAGCAACTAACAACTTTTTGTTCAAACCTGTTTCCCGGAATCCCAGGCATATAATTGCCGTAAAAAAGGGTATAAGGTAATAAATACCTCTGTAAACAAGAAGGGTGCCCAAAAGAGAGTGCCTGTCAATGGATGGAGGCATAAGCAATACTATAACCGTTTCAAAGACACCTAATCCCCCCGGTACCTGGCTCAAAACTCCTGAGAGCTGAGCCAGCAGGAAAATACCTGAAAAATAAAAAAACGATATATCAGAAATATCCCGTATCAATATAAACAGTACAGATGCGGCAAGAATCCAGTCAGAAAAAGCAATAAGAATCTGCGGAAGGAGTATAGAAGGACTATAAAGTTTCATCTTTATTCCATTGATCTTGAGAGTGTCATGTTTCAGAAGGGAAAATCCTATATAAAAAATCCCGGGGATCAAAAGCAGGATACCAAGAAAATGGAGGGAACCAAAGGGTATATGAAATTGTTCTGGCAGAACAAGAGGGTCAAACAAAAAAGCAATCCCTCCAACAATACTGTATCCTAACCAGAAAGTCCCGGTGGTAAAGGCTATTACCCTCGCGATTTCACCAGGTAAAAGACCCAGTGAGGTATATATTCTGTAACGGACAGATCCACCTGAAACCGGGGAAAATCCTATATTATGGCTAAAAGCAAAGGAAATGAATGACACCGAACAGATATTGCCGTAATCCAATGGATGCTCTATGCTTCTAAGGGCAAGGAAATCGTACAGGGTAAGAGTAAAATAATCGAACAAGGTAAATAAAAATGCCAGAAGAATAAATCTTAAAGGGGTCTGTGTCAGTTGATATATTATATCGTGGACATGGTAATCCTTAAGCTCCTTATGAAGTATCCACAAGGCAGATACAAAAAGTGAAAGACCTATAACAGGTAATATGTTCCTGAATATTTTGCCATACTCATGTAAATTGTTATTCCGGAATTTCGTAGTATTTCACCCCTCTACAAAATGCCATCTCAATTCTCCATGCTAATATAGCATATCGATACATATTTGGCTTAAGGCTGAAACTTACACTTTCCTTTATTTTAATGATCATTTTCTGATGTTTTCTTTCAATTGATATATATCACATGTTCCCGGACGACAGAAATGTCATGAACCACAAGAACCGGGTACTAGCCTATTGATATTGAAAGCTCTTTTTTTTGTTTCAGACAAGCTGAACGCACTGAGATGTTTCGTGGTTAAAGCAAAAGGGTTGTCTGCATCATATGCGGTCGTGAATAATAAGGGGAAGCTTTGACAGCTTCCCCTTGAGGTAGTTTGTTATTCAATATTCTGCAAAAATTGCGGTTCTGTGTTCACATTTATCCTTAATCCAGTTTCATTCCTATTTCCAGGCCCATTTTTTTATAATGAGGTTCCAGGGGGTATTCTTCTTTAAGTGTAAATTGCACAGGAAGCCCACCATCTGCTTCTCCTACCGCGTCAAGACCTTTTACAAGTTTTTCCAGTTTATCAACGGGTGCACTGAAGATGATCTCGTTATCCTGGGCTGCTGCTCTTCTTCTGTCACCGCCGCAGGGGACAACTACCTGAAAATTATTTTCCAGCATGGTGGGGATCACCGCATATACGCAGGCGGCATGCGCAGAGATCCTTGAATATATATCATGTCCATCGATCCAGTTAACGGCTCTCATAATATGGGTCAACTGGGATGGATCACAGTATATTATTACCACATCAGGAGATCTGTCCCTTCCGAATGAAGATAGAGGAGCGGAAAGCACACCCTGGTATTTGCCAACCTCGAAACGGGGCATGTTGGAAGCCCATTGTTTCCCTGCTTCAAGAGAACTTGCAGTGCCGGGATACCTGTTATGCCCCTCAAGAAAATCTTCTGGCGGAGTAGCCAGACCAAATCCCACAACCGGTTCAAAGCACCACATATCATTCATTGTCATTAGAAGGGACATTTTGCTCCTTCTCGATAATGCAAAACCCTGGCAGGTTGATAAATGATAGCCCAGATCTTTATAAGGCTGAAGAAATCCATCCGGTTTTTCTTCTCCCATCTTCAGCATCCCAATGCCCAATGGTTCTGTTCTCAGAAAAAGATGTTTTTTGAGTTTTGCAGAACACTCTTCAAGATTGATAGCCATTCTCTTCCTCCCCTGAAATTTGCTAAGTAAGAATTATTTCGACACTCTATTCAATCTAATAACATATCAGTTTCAAGTTTACTAAAAGTTTTCCTGAAAATCTTTCAAGTCGGCCAATTCTTTCTTTAAAATCAGCAACTATTTGGGAGTCAAGGCTTTATTTCAAGCATTTATATGCAATATAGTTGCTGTAATTCAAATAGGGCAAATTGTAATGGGTAATCTCCACTTTTGCAGAGTTGTGACCCCTTGGGGATCAGTTTTATGTCAGCAGGATGTTGTAACATTGATAACAAAACAATGTTTAAATTCATCAGTAATCTTCGAGAGCATTTTCTATGGCGTACTCCTCGGTGAATTTGGTCTAAACCATACTGTGCTCAATAACATGATTTGAAATATCTATCAGAGATTTTTCGATCTCTGATTTATCCGGAAAATTCCCGAATACCAGTCCTCCAAAATCTCTTTCGTATGTGAGGGATATCTCTGCCCAGTATTCATTGGGGTTCTTGAAAATAGGTGCTGAGGACAAGGGATGTGTATCCCAATCAAGTCCGAAGTTAGCGTTCGTATGGTCAGCTTCTTTTACTTTGTGGCAATACAATGGAAATTCAGTAGAACTGATAAAATTCCCGAAGTACTTATGTGAAAAGAGCATGTGCAGATCATAGAAATGGCGGATACCGGTTTTTAAATTTTCAATAGCATGCTCCCTGTATGAGGTACTTCCGATGGCAAAGATCTTTTCCGTAAATGTTCTTTTGGGGCATAAGGTTGAGACTTCGAAAGGATAGAGATCATATTCTGATATCAATTCTTCATCGCCATTTTCTTTCAAAAAATCATAGATATAGCTGGTTATAATTCTTGAACATGCAGGATTGGGGTCGGCAAAAGAGTTAAATTCGACCAACAGGTTTTCTGAAACCTGATCAACAATACTTGAGGAAGTTTTTCTATGAGGGTATTTGAAAGGTATTTTACGAAAGCGTCCTCTTTTACTCATTCGTAGGTCGGCGGGATCTTCTCTGAGGTCTGAAGCAATACAGCTTATAGCCTGTTTCATTTTTCGTTTAATCTGATTGTCTGTGAGGTTGTCCCTTTTTATGATCGCAAGGTCAATATCTTCAGAGAAACGCTCTATAATACCGAATGCTTTTGATAAAGATGTACCTCCTTTAAAAATTATTTCAGATTGAAATATGGAATTGGAAAGGTTTTTCAGCACTTTGCATACCCAATAATCCTTTTCAATATAGAGGGATCTTATCCCTTTCCATATTGAAGTGGCGTCAACTACATCGTTGAATAAATCAGGGTTTTCGTGAATATTCATTATGACAGTTACCTAAGCGATCTGCCATAACGCTTTATTCGGTAGGATCTGCGGATCCAGTTTCAAAATAAACCTGGTGAGAGAGTTCAGGGATCGCTTGAGTGGCAAGAGAGCGTCTGGAGATTCTCCGATACTTTCCAACAATGCCCCAAACAGAGCTCTGGTAGCAGGGTTGTATCGTTTTGCCAGAGATATCATCCTTTTTCGTTCATTCGGATCCAGTTCCTGTAATTTAGTCTTCAGAATCCTCAAAGACTGATTCAGATCGCTGTCCTGGATCTTTTTAATTTCTTTTAAAGCATCCAGGAGTTGCAGGTAATAGATGTTCTTATCGGTAATCGTGTTCTTCTGTCGGATGAATTTAATTCTGATGTTATTAAAATAAAAAGAACTTTTCCCGAGTTTCGAAGTTGCTATTATTATTTCATTCGAAATCTGGTTAGTAAGGCCAAGTTTTCGATATATATTGATTCCACTTTCATATCCAATTCTTGTTTTTCCCTCTCTGGTAAGGCATTTTTCAATAATCTGGTCTTCTGCAGGAGGAAGGTATCCAAACCTGGTTTTTCTCGGTTTGTAGTATTTCCCTTTTGAGAATCTCTGAATGATTCCCTCTTTAACAAGTCTGCTGAGAGCTTTTGCAAGAGCGCCCTTTTGTAATTCGCTGAATTTGAGATCATTGTATGAAAAAACGGTTCCGCTTTCCATTCTGGCTATGTCCTGCTTGAGTTTTTTCATTACGGGCATAATAGCCCCCTCCTTAAGTTGTTATCTCTGGTAACAAGTATAGGTTCCGATACAATTATGTCAAGTTTTTTATATAGAAAACTTGACATAATTGTTTTAGATACAAGATGTGAAAGTGGTCTGGATCATTGTTTTAGATGTAAAGTCAGCTTTTCTGAAATCGGGCCTCTTCTGATCATTAAGCTTTCATACAACTTCCCCGGTCAGTTTTAAATCAGCTTCATCTCTTCAGATGCTGATTCTGGTCAAATTCTATTTACAAGAACAGTATGTTAATGAAAGAATATATTGCAAAGAATAATTACTGGAGAGTGTAATTGTTATGAAGAATGAAAAGATAAAAGTAGAAAAAGTGGAATCTTCACCCCTTAATGAGGGAGTTCTTGTTTTCCCGACACAGCTTTTCAGACACCATCCATGTTTAAAAAGGGGAAGAAGGGTCTTTATAGTCCAGGACCAGCTTTTCTGGAAAGACTGGAAGTACCCCTGCAGTTTCTCGAAACAGAAGCTGCTTCTTCACATGGCATCATGTCTTGAATATCAGAAAAACCTTTCATCCAGAGGATACGAAACTGCAATTGTCAGTTATCAAAAGGGGGCTTCAGCATACAGGGATCTTTTTGAAAATATTAATGAAAAAGGAATTCTGAAACTTTTCCTGGCAGATCCCGCAGATCACCTTCTTGAAAAGAGACTTAAGGATGCTTCAGAACAAACTGGCCTTTCACTGGAAATTCTGGAATCACCTGCTTTCCTTTGTCTCAGGGGAG
Organism: Synergistales bacterium; assembly: GCA_963666205.1. Classification (GTDB taxonomy): domain Bacteria; phylum Synergistota; class Synergistia; order Synergistales; family JAFGMB01; genus JAENYO01. The sequence goes on along the minus strand of OY762654.1, from coordinate 1,395,205 downwards.
AGGAGGACCAACTTCCCCTAAGGGGAAAACAGCTTTCCATGACCAGTTTTTACATAAACCAGAGAAAACGTTTTCAGATACTTGTTGATGAAAAAGGGAGACCGAAAGGCGGTAAATGGAGCCATGATCCATCCAATCGACAAAAACTGCCTCAGGAAATTGAAGTCCCTTCCCTGCCTTGTTTTTCTTATTCCCCCGATCTGGAGGATCTTGCTGCCGAAATCGGGAAAAATTATCCTGATAATCCAGGTAACTGTAACAATTTTATCTATCCTGTTACAGGGGATCATGCAAGGGAGATGCTTGATGATTTTTTAAATCACAGACTGTGTCATTTTGGTGACTATGAGGATGCCATGACCCCTCAACATCCTTTTCTTTTCCATTCCGTGATCTCTTCTTCCCTTAATACAGGGTTACTGACTCCCTCGGAAGTTCTTGAGGATACGATGAAATACGTGGGAGAAAAAGATATCCCTGTTAACAATATAGAAGGATTTATCAGGCAGATCTGCGGGTGGAGAGAATTTATGCGTCTTGTTTATCGTAAAAGAGGTAATATCATGAGAACTTCAAATTTCTGGCGCCATGAAAGGGCGATTCCTGAATCTTTTATTAATGGTGAAACGGGGATTATCCCCATAGATATCTGCCTTAAAAAAGTAGAACAATATTCCTATGCTCATCATATCGAGAGGCTGATGCTGCTCGGGAATTTCCTTCTTCTCTGCGAGGTCCAACCTGACGAGGTTTATCGGTGGTTCATGTCCCGTTTTATCGATGCCTTCGACTGGGTAATGGTTCCAAATGTATATGGTATGAGCCAGTTCTCGGACGGCGGAAGCATGGTAACTAAACCGTATCTGTGCAGTTCAGGCTACCTGCTGAGGATGGGCCGTTACCAGAAGGGAGAGTGGTGCCAGATACTTGATTCCCTTTTCTGGCGATTCATTCATGTCCACAGGGATGAATTCAGCAGAAATCCCAGGCAGAAAATAATGCTGAAAAACCTTGAAAGAATGGACAGGAGTAAACTGAATAGACATTTAAAACTGGCAGGATCCTATCTGGAGAATCTGAAATAAAAAATCGATCCAATATTATTGCGTGTTCTTTTGAAATAAATGAGATGGTCCAGGGACAGATGCAGGAACTGGTTTAGATCGGAATAAGCATAGATCTGGGAAGAAACAGGTTCTCATGTCCTTACTGGATTTTAAGGTATGAAAGGTCTGAAATAACATTTGAGACGGAGGTATGGCTCTAGTCGCCCGTCTGGTTCGCCAGATGGATGAGACTTCTTTATGCCGACCGGTCTCTTTTTTTATTCACATAAAAAAATCGGAGCCAGATCTTGAATCAGCAGTTTTCATGAATCTCGCTCCCTGAAAAAAGGATATATTCCAATGGTAAAAAATACCCGGGGCAGAATCTTATGCCCCGGGTCGCATTTACTGCAAGTGGTATCAATTGCCCGGAATCATACCAATGGGACCCATTGGCTAATCCAGGCTTCAACCGCCAGAGCAGGCTGAATCATCATTATCAGCCAGATCTATGGCCTGAAAAAGAAGGTCCTGCATAATGTTTTCGAGGGTTTCCTTCGAGGGGCAGGGAAACATTGAACCCCGGGCCTTGAGATTTTCAGAACTGGTTAGATCCTGTATAGAAGTTTCCTTAAGGCCCATCTCGAGACATTCAACAGTGATCTCGTTATCCCCTCTCGAGTCGAATTCAGGGGATTCTTTTTTCTCGATCATAATGTCTACTCCAGATGCGTTAAAACGTTTCTTTGAAGCCTGTACTATTTCTTCAAGAGAAACAGATGTCTTTTCATATACCCCGGGATTCTGATCCTGTTTATCCTTTGAGGGAATATAGTGTTTCAACCAGAGAACCGCCATGTTTACTCTTTAACTCCTTTTACTATCAGTTCCAGCATTTTATAGGTGGTGCATCCTCGGGCAAGAGCACCTCCGTATATCTGATCACCTTTATCTGCAACGGAACCGTGCATGTGTATGTGTACTTTGTCATCTTCGATGTAACGGACTGTTCCAACCATTGAAGCTATTTCAAAGGGTCCTTCTACTTCCTTTGATTCAATTACCGGGGGAAGGGATTTATCCCTGGGATAATTCAGTACAGCTTTAAGCATCGAACCGATAGCACTTGTTATGACAAGTTCCCTGTAACCCGAGGCCCTGAAAAAGGCTTCTATTTCCTTGTAGATATCTTCCCCCGGCCCAAGGGTCAGAAGAAAATCTTCACTATTCTGCAGACTCATTTTTGTGAGCATATTCAAAAAACCTCCCTGTTAAAGGCCGTATTTTTCCCGAAGCTGGAATGTCTCGATCATTTTTTTCATTTTTTCCAGTTTCACGTTATCCAGGGGAGTCAACGGCAGCCTCGGTTTCCCTGCAGGCAGGCCGAGAAGACCGACGGCAGCCTTTATGGCTATGGGGTTGCTTGCCGAATAAGCTGCTTCCATAAGGGGTTTGTATTTGAAAAAGGTTTCCCTGGCTTCAAAAACATGTTCTTTTGTTTCCCATGGCCTGGAAAGTCTGGCCATTTCTGCCGGGATGATATTGCCCGTAACATTTGATGTACCATGTCCGCCCATGGACATAAGGGGCAGGATCAAACCGAATTTTGGAGAATCGCAGCAAAGGACATTCATTTTATTTCCTGCAGCCTGAACAGCGCCCATAAGCTGTGTGATACTTGGGGATGCTTCCTTGATGGCTAATACGTTGTCCATTTCTCCGAGCATTTCAATCGTTGACGGGTCAATGTTTGCGATCACCCTTCCCGGGTTGTTATAGAGAGTAACCCCGATGGATACAGATCGTGCCACAGTTGCAAAAAGGTCGAAAATGGCTTTCTGCGGCGGAATGATATATGGCGGTACTACCATAAGCACTCCTTCTCCGCCCCTGGCTTCAACATGCTGTGCAAGAGCTACGGTCTGTTTTGTGGTGGAGCATGTTACCCCGAACATGGCAGGGATCTTTCCTTTACAATAGTCCGCCATGGCTGAAATGATCTCTTTCTTTTCCTCTATATCCAGAGAAGTTGCTTCCCCTGTGGAGCCCATGAAAACTACTCCGTCGGAACCGTTCTTTACGTGGAAATCAACAAGCGTTGCAAATCCGTCCATGTCGACCCTGTCATCTTCAGTAAAAGGGGTAATAAGTGCTACCCATGAACCTTCAGGTTTTGAAAAAACTTTTTTACTTTCTGTCATATTTCTTCCCTTCCTTCATGTATATTTATTGTCTTTAACTTTTCATCCGCTCTTTTCGATTTCATGTAAAGGAATGCAATAGTGGCACCAAAAGCTGCTGTACCCAATAGGTTAAGGGGTATGTCAGGTATTACAAGGGTGCAGAAAACACCCACCATCAGTGCTCTCATAATTAAAGAAAGGTTTATCAGTGTCCATCCTGTAATTGCTCCTGCAAAGATGCAAACGGCCAGAAGCAGGAAAAATAATCTCATAACTACATAAGGCCATTCTCCGATTAAAAGGAGGCTGTTATCAAAGAGGAAGACAAAGGGGAGGATGTAAACGATCGCGGCAAGTTTTGTGGCAGCAAAACCGATCTTCATCGGATCCTCCTGCGCTATTTCACCAGCAGCATATGCTGCTATAGCGACAGGGGGAGTGATCATGGACATGACGCCGAAATAAAAGACGAAAAGATGGGATGGAAGATCTGCAAAATTGAGATCCTTCATTATGGGGACTGCCAAGGTCGCCACAATGATATAAGCGACAGTTGTAGGAGTTCCCATACCCATAATTATGCAACTGACCATGATCAGAATAAGGGCCAGCCAGAGATGTCCTCCGGAAAGAGAGACAATGATGCTTGAAAGGGCAAGCCCGACACCTGTCTGGGTGATAGTACCTATCACTATCCCTGCAGCTGCACAGGCAATGGCTATCATGGAAGTCCGTCTTGCGGAAACCACCACAGCCTCAAGAAAAGTGTTGAGAGTGAACCGGGTATCCTTTCTGAAAAAGCTCAGAACGAAACTCAGGATTATTGCAATGAAAGAGGCGCGAAAGGGGGTATACCCTTTGATAAGGACCACCACCAGAACGATCAGAGGCAGCAGCAGGTAAACCTTAGGCATTACTTCTCTGACTTTTGGAAGCTCTTCTCGGGCTATGCCTTTAATGTTCCTTTTGGCAGCGATAAAATCAAGAACCAGGATGAGGCTTATATAGTAAAAAACAGCAGGCATAAGCGCGGCTTTACAAATGGAAATATATGGAATGCCTATGGTTTCGGCCATGATAAAAGCGGCTGCACCCATTACAGGAGGCATTATCTGTCCGCCAGTGGAAGCGATAGCTTCCACTGCTCCAGCAGTTACCGGTTTATATCCTATACGTTTCATCATCGGTATGGTAAATGTACCTGTGGCATAAACGTTGGCAGCAGCACTCCCTGAAATGGATCCAAAGAAAGCAGAGGTCAGGCACGCCACCTTGGCAGGGCCGCCCCTGAACCTTCCTGCCAGCAATTTGCCAAGATCCATTATCACGTCTCCAGCTTTCGAATATTCCATGATGGTTCCAAGGATAATAAAGAGGACAATATAGGTGGCGGAAATGCTGAGGGGCATGGAATATACACCGTCTAGACCAAAGGCCTGGTAGTCGATGATATCTCTCAGGGAGACCCCTATATGAGCTATGATATCCGGCATGATCTGGCCGTAATAAGCAAACAGGAGGCAGGCTATGGTCACCAGGCTCAATACTTTCCCTACGGTCCTTCTGGTCAACTCTATCACGAGGAGTATCACACCAGCACCGATTACCAGATCAAAAGGGGAAAGATAACTTACAAGGGATTGTCTCAGGGCGATCCTGTCGTAATTTATCAGTATGTATCCAAAACATAAAACAGCTATTACTGCCAGAAAGATGTCAAAGAGGTCGGTTCTGGAATCTTTCGACCGAGGATAACAAAGAAAGCCAAGAACAGCGGCAAGTGTTAAATGAATACTTCTCTGAAGCTGGGTGATCACTGTGCCAAATGCAGCAGTGTAAAGATGAAACCCTACAAGGACTATAGAGAGGATAAGTACGATATATTTTGTCGGTATCCCAAATCTTTTCAATATGAACCCTCCACTATTACTAACCTAAACACTCACACTAGAGGAGAAGAGCAGAGGATATATCTCTGCTCTTCTCCTCTTAACAGACTCAAAGGTTTACTGCATAAGACCTTTTTCTTTGTAGTACTTTACTGCTCCCGGATGTATCGGGCCACCTGTGATATTTGGGGCAACTTCAGGGCTCCACTTGCTGTAGGTCTTGCTGGTACCCCGGATCTTGTCAGGGTTATTACACATGACTTTGACAAGGGTATAGGCTACATCTTCCGGCATATCCTTATTAACTATAAGGATGGGAGATTCAGCGATAACAGGGGTATCTTCCGTTATGAAATCATAGGTGCCCTTTGGGATGGTCCTGATCCCGTATTTATATTTCTCATTGAGTGCCGTACGTACTTTCTCACTGATAGGAAGAACTTTGAGGGGGCGGCTGACAGCAAGGTCTATTGTTGCAGGCATTATAGGTCCACACCACGCATCAGCATGTCCGTCCTTGATCAGTGCAGATCCCTCTGAATAGGATACGTAGCTTATACTTCCTCCCCATTCCTTCAGATCTTCAGTTGATATACCATATTCTTCCAGTAATCTCTCTGTTGCTTTTGAAGGAGAAGAACCTTTCGGGGCAGTTACTATCCTTATGGGCATTTTGTTATCAGCGATCTGCTGGAGTGACTGGAATTCAGAATCCTGTTTTACAAGGAAAACACCCATATAAATATCGCCCAGATATGCTAATCCCATAAGATTACTGTGATCACCATGTTCCTTGAAGCTGGGATAATTGTTATAAGCCTGGTAGAAAATCTGATCCTGCGTTGTTGCTACATCTGCTTTACCCGTGCTGACAGTGGTGGGATTGGAAATAGCTCCTCCGGTCCTTACCGCAACCTTGGTTTCAGGATACTCAGATTTGACAAGTTCCCCCAGGACTCCGCCAAGGATATACCATCCTCCCCCTACGGGACCCGAGGCAATGGTAAAGAACTTGGGAGCTGCAGCTAACGGTCCAACTGCCATAAAGAGGAACATGATAACCAGGGCAATGAGCTTCTTACTTCGATGGTGTTTTAACACTTGAGATCATCTCCTTTTCTGATTTAATGCCCGAACAGGCATTTTCATGGTTATTATCGCCAAACACACTTGTTTCATAAGATGTCAGGTCTTCGATGATGTTATCAAGATGATTCTGCATTAATTTTCGAGCTTTCCTTGAATCTCTGTTCCGAATAGCTTCCAGAATTACCAGGTGATCCTTCCCGATCTGACTCCCTGCCCTGTTTCTCAGAAATTCAACTATTCCAGAGTCTTTCCCCCCATGACGAATGACCTTCAAGGCGGTTTCGATAATCTTGTTTCCCGAGGCTTTTGCTATACTGTCGTGGAATTCAACGTCTGTGACAGCCATGCTCTGATTGGAATCAAGCAAGGACCTCATGTGGTCCAGTATGGTCTCTATCGTGTTGATATCCTCGTCAGATGCATTCTGAGCAGCAAGAGCTGCAGCTTCAGATTCAAGAGCCCTCCGGGCAACAAGAATATCCCTTACATAGGTACCATCATCTGTAGAAAGAAAAGATCCGAAATCTTTCAGATTCTTGTTTTTTGCTTTCTCGTCAGAGAGACTTTTCAGCCTGATTCGACCTTGTTCAGAAATGATCCTGCCTTTGAACCCTACTTTGTCCACATAACCCTCAAGATCAAGATGTTTTAAAAATCTTCCGACCGTAGCTTCTCCAAAATCAATATTATGATCGTTTAGAAGGACCCGAATAGCGCCTGCGCCTAAGGGATGTTCTGATTTGGATAATTCTGAAAGGACAATATACTCAATTTCTTTTCTACTTTTACTCATTTGATATCAATTCCTCCGCCATTACCGCTCATCATTGGTGAGTAGCTATCTTAATTATAATGATGAATTAGTATATGTCAATGTAGATCATCCGAACCTTTGGTGTCTGTATCTGAAATTGTAATCAGGTTAATTCCCGAATGTGAAAAGGGTCGAATATAAAAGAAGATGAAGGTATAGCTATTGGGGCTGTTGTCCCTTTGTTGCAATAACAAAGGAAAGATCGGGGTCTATTGTTGAAATGACAGTTTCTCTGGCTCTCGATCCCTTGGAAACAGGATATACTCCAAAACTGGCCATAACTATGAGTTGAATGACAAACTGGGTACAAATAGCCTTCAAACTTTTTTCACTGGTTACGCACACCTAATGTACGCGACATTGTACGCGCGGTTTTGCAGTTCAGCTATTTCCCGCCAGGACTCGAATCTTCAGGAATCAGGGGGTATCGTTACGTAAGATCTCAATAGAAGTAATCAATAGATAGACCCGGATCATATGTGTTAACTTGCAGATGATCCGGGTCTGGATTTTCCCATTGCGGCTGTTAAAACGAACCTAATGCCAAAGTTTACGAAACTGGGATGATTCATACCCCTAGCATTTTCTCCAGTATAAGATATCCTGGTTCTACTGGATCAACCCGTTGAACGAGCCCCAGGCATTGTTGTCCCGGTAGGTCCATTTGCCCAGAAGCCTCTTTATGAAATCGATCCTGCCATTGAAGTATATTGGACTATCGGCTCCGCTAACAGTGTAAAACTCGGTCGTACCATCCGGTCTTACAGTGCCCTCGAAAACAAGGTCACTCATAAATACCTGTGAATGTCCGGTTCCGTAGATGGATCCGTCAGGATTAACTGTGACAAGAAATACACCGTAGTTCTCTGACCCTGTGAATACTCCCCTGTATGTTCCGACAAGATCCCCCCCGACAGCCGCAAAAGATGCGCCGCCAAACACCATTATTGCTGCAAGAGCAATAATCCATATCTTTCTGTTGAACATGTTGACACTTCCTTTCTTAAAGTGCATCTAACCCTAAAGTATTATAACACTGAATCGGTGATATTCTGAATTTACAACTCATTATCATGAAAGGTAGATCTGGCTTGACAACCATATGCCTGTACCAAGAATCAAAGGGGTCAAATTGTGGATCCCGAGGGTGTCCATGTCTGCCTCAGGTTCACCCCGGAAGGAATACCTTTTTATTCGGAGAGTAAATAATGAACAAAATGATATAATAAATAGTTAGAGTTTTGACCTTAAGGTTAAATTGTTCAGGTTGGGGAAAGAACTCCAACTATCCCTAAGGTCAATGTACAAATATCCACGATTGCAAAGAATCCCATATCATAATTACACATCATTCAGCAATGGACTTGTTTGGAGGACCAATGGTGGTCCTCCAAACGGGTTCTCCGCCCTGATCCAGGTCGACGATGGGTCCAGCGACCTGGATGTTATGTCCATCGGAAAATATAGTTTACTTATTACGAAAATTCCACATGGACCGAATTGATTGCTTCGTTCAGACCATGATTGTCGAGAGATCTGAATACCCGAGCCAGTGGCTATTGCAATGAATAATACTTTTTTGACATGGATGAGACGGTTTCCGATCTGGCAGAGGAGAGATTGATAATGAAGGATACCGCTAAGACTGTTCGCAAAACTTTTTCCCGTATGTGGTCGAGCCTCCGTGGAAGCGACCTGGAACAGCAATATGTCGGTGAGGAACTGCCCCTTCGATCAGATCTGTTCAGCGCAGACCAGATGGAGCAGCATGGAAAGACCCTTGCTGGTATGCATAAGTTGATGACTGGACGCCCGCGGCATCTCCTTCTGGCGCGGCTGGCCGATAACGAAATTTTCCTGGGTAAAGTCCATAACCTGGAGACAGAGGCTGTCAACATGGATCGCCGGATAACACCGGCCGGAGAATGGCTGCTCGATAACTTCTATCTGATCGAAGAACAGATTCGCACGGCCACCCGACATTTGCCAAAGGGGTACAGCAGGGAACTTCCTCGCTTGTCGAACGGACCATCGGCTGGGTTCCCGCGGGTGTATGACATTGCTCTGGAGACGATCTCTCACGGTGATGGCAGAGTTGATCCGGAAAACCTCAGTCGATTTGTCGCTGCCTATCAGAAGGTGACTGCTTTGAAATTGGGAGAATTATGGGCCATTCCCATCATGTTGCGTCTGGCACTGATCGAGAATCTGCGCCGGGTTGCCGCCCGGATAGCGGCCGGCAGGCTTAACAGAAACCGCGCAGAATTCTGGGCGGACCAGATGATCGAGATTGCTGCACAGGATCCGAAGAGCCTGATCCTCGTTATCGCAGACATGGCGCGGTCGAACCCGCCAATGGTGAGTTCCTTTGTTGCAGAACTCACGCGTCGCCTGCAGGGACAGGGCGGTGCCCTGTCCCTGCCGCTTTCCTGGATCGAACAGCAGTTGGCCGAGTCTGGTCTGACCATCGAGCAGTTGGTTCGCTCGGAGAACCAGCAACAAGCCGCTGATCAGATCTCGGTCAGCAACAGCATCGGCAGCCTCAGATTCATCGGCGGGACGGATTGGCGCGAATTCGTCGAAAAGATGAGTGTTGTCGAGCAGACCCTGAGAGAAGATCCTGCTGATGTTTATGGCAAAATGGATTTTACTACCCGTGATAGCTATCGCCACGTCGTGGAGAAGATTGCAAAGAGCAGTCCCTTATCCGAAAGCGATGTAGCGAGCAGGGCAATCAAGCTGGCACAAGAGGGAGCGGCTCGGAAAGGATGCAGCGACCGCACTGGGCATGTCGGGTTTTACCTGATCGACGAGGGATCGGCACAACTTAAACGAGTGGCGGAGGTGCGATTTTCGCCTCCTGATCTTCTGAGTAAACTCAGCAGGCGGTTCTCTTTACAGTTGTATATCGGCACCATTCTGCTGATAACAGTTATTGTCGCCAGCTGTTTCATTGATAAGGCTTATGCCAGCGGGTTGAGAGGCTGGACACTCTGGATGGTTGGACTGCTTTCGCTTCTCTGCGCCAGTCATCTGGGGGTAGGTATGGTGAATTGGCTGGCAACGCTGCTGGTGCCGCCGCATCCCCTCCCGAGAATGGACTTCTCCAAGGGGATTCCACAGGATTTACGAACGCTGATCGTGGTTCCGACGATGCTCACGGGCACTCAAAATATCGAGGATCTGTTCAAGGCAATGGAAGTCCGCTTCCTGGCAAATCGGGAGGATCACCTGTACTTTGCTCTGCTCACAGATTTTTCTGATGCCATGGAAGCTACTCTTCCTGGGGACGAACCGCTGTTGCGCCTGGCCCAAAAACGGATCCAGGATCTGAACGAAAAATACAAGAGTCCGGAAGGCGATACTTTCTTTCTGTTTCATCGTCCCCGCCGCTGGAATCCACAGGATAGGATATGGATGGGGTACGAGCGAAAACGCGGCAAGCTAGCGGATCTGAATGGGTTTCTGCGCGGTGGAGCTAGAGATCGCTTCGAACTTGTGGTCGGCGAAACCGCGGTCTTATCGGACGTGAAGTACGTGATCACCCTGGATACAGATACGCTATTGGCACGCGATTCGGCGCGGCAGTTTGTTGGAGCCATGGCGCACCCACTCAATCGTCCCTGCTATGACGAAAAAAAACAACGTGTCGTTGCTGGGTACGGCATTCTTCAGCCGCGGGTTGCGGAGAGTCTGTCTGGTGAGAACCGGTCACACTATGTGCGCATGTGTGCAAGTGAGCTCGGTATAGATCCGTATACGCGCGCCGTTTCCGATGTTTACCAGGATCTGTTTGGTGAAGGTTCGTTTATAGGTAAGGGAATCTATGAGATAGATGCATTTGAGCAGGCACTTAACGGGCGTTTTCCCGAAAACCGGATCCTCAGCCATGATCTTTTGGAAGGTTGTTACGCCAGAGCGGGACTGTTGAGCGATGTGGAGCTATACGAGGAATATCCATCTTCCTACAGCGCGGATGTGAGTCGCCGGCATCGTTGGATTCGCGGTGATTGGCAGATCGCACAGTGGCTGTTGCCATACATTCCCGGTCCTGGTGGACACCTTCAGAAAAACCCGCTTTCCATGCTGTCCCGCTGGAAGATCTTCGATAACCTGCGGCGTAGTCTGATGGCCCCGGCATTGACACTGCTGTCCATATGGAGTTGGGTCATGTTGCCATCAGCCTGGTTTTGGACTTTGGCGGTTATGGGCATTATCCTGATTCCTTCTTTGATGGCCTCGGTCTTGAATGTGATCAAGAAACCATCCGATGTTACCCTGGGACTGCACCTTGCCGGCGCAGTGAGATCGGCCCGCCGTCATTTTTTTCAGGCTGTATTCACAGTGGTCTGCTTGCCATACGAAGCATTTTCCAATCTGGATGCAATGGTTCGCGTTGCATGGAGGACGCTGGTCACACATCAAGGTCTGCTCCAATGGAATCCATCGGACTCCTCGGATCGCAATGGCCGAACGGACCTAGCCGGTTCGTATCGAGCCATGTGGATTGTTCCGCTCCTTGTGGTTGCAGTAGTGATAATGATCGCTTCATTCAGGTCAGCCACCTTGGTTGTGGCAGGCCCGATATTAGGTCTCTGGTTTGCCTCTCCCGTTATTGCCTGGTGGATCAGTCGGCCGATAACCCGTCGCAGAAAAAGACTGACAACGGATCAGATAATCTTCCTGCGAAAAATCTTCCGTAAAACATGGTCATTTTTCGAGACCTTTATCGGCCCGGAAGACAACTGGCTCCCCCCGGATAACTACCAGGAGTATCCTGTTTCTGTGTTAGCACACCGCACTTCACCTACCAACATGGGGCTTGTGCTGCTGGCAAATTTATCCGCGTACGACTTTGGCGTTATTCTGGCCGGAAAACTTATAGAACGTACAGCAAAGGCACTTCACACCATGGAAGGACTGGAACGACACCGCGGACACTTCTTCAACTGGTACGACACTCGTTCTCTGAAACCCCTGCCGCCTCTTTACATTTCGTCGGTGGACAGCGGAAACCTTGCGGGCCATCTGCTGACATTGAGGTCGGGTCTGCGCGGTCTTCCCGATCACAAGATCCTGAGTAAGAGGTTCTTTGAGAGTTTAAGCGACACTCTCCGGATCGTTTTAGACACTGCTGCGAACAAGCCGGAGATATATAATCCTGTCCAGTTCGCTCAACTTGAAGAGGATCTGGATTCCGCGACTCATTCTTTCCCTCCCACGCTCACGGCGTTACGGTTGTGCATTGATCAGTTGGCAAGGTCCGTTGCGGTTGTGGTTTCGGGCATAGAGACAACCGATGCCAGCCCCGAGAGCCAATTTGAATGGTGGGTCCGTGCCTTTTCCAGGCAATGCCAGGACGCCCTCGATGAACTGAAGCTTCTTGCACCCTGGACAGATCTCTTATCTTCTCAGGATAATCCAGGAGGCTTTCAAAATCTCGACGAGATCCCGACATTGCGGGAACTGGCAGGACTGGATAAAAAGCTGTTGCCGGTGATCGCACATCGGATCAGTCCTGCCTCCACGATGGAGGAAAAAATTTACCTCAGAGAACTACATGATCTAATCGTGACAGCCAGCCAGCATGCCAAAACAAGGATTTCTGCGATAAAAGGGCTTGCCCTGCAATGCGACACCCTTGCCCGCATGGAATACGGTTTTCTGTTTGATGAAACACAACATTTGCTGGCAATCGGCTACAACGTAGCTGAAGGCCGGAAGGACTCCAGCTACTACGATCTTCTGGCTTCTGAAGCGAGACTTTCAGTTTTTGTAGCGATCGCGCAGGGAGAATTGGCACAGGAAAGCTGGTTTGCCCTGGGACGGATTCTCACGACTGCCGGTGGAGAACCGATACTGCTTTCGTGGAGCGGTTCCATGTTCGAATACCTGATGCCCCTTCTGGTTATGCCGACTTACGAACACACGCTGCTTGACCAGACCTGTAAGGTGGCTGTGGCCAGCCAGATCGAATATGGGAAAAAGCGCAACGTGCCTTGGGGCATTTCGGAAAGCGGCTACAATGCCATAGATGTTCATCGAAACTATCAATATCGCGCCTTTGGTGTCCCTGGCCTGGGGCTCAAACGAGGACTTGCCGAGGATCTGGTGATTGCACCCTATGCTTCGGCACTGGCATTGATGGTGACACCCGATGAGGCGTGTCTGAATCTTGAGCTACTAGCTGCTGAAGGCTTTGAAACCCGGTATGGCTTCTACGAAGCTATAGACTACACTCCATCCCGTCTGCCCCGTGGTCAATCGAGTGCCGTGGTTCGTTCCTTTATGGCCCATCATCAGGGCATGACTCTTCTGTCTTTGTCCCATGTGCTTCAGGATCGCCCGATGCAGAAGCGATTCGAGTCTGATCCCCTATTCCAGGCGACCATGCTGTTACTCCAGGAGCGAATTCCCAAGGCAACACCTCTCTATGTGCATACAACAGAGCTCTCCGAGCACTCGATGACTTTCAGTGCTTTGGAGACGCCGATACGCTGTTTCAACAGTCCCGACACACCGAGCCCTGAAGTGCAGTTACTTTCAAACGGCAGATACCACGTGATGATAACCAATGCCGGAGGCGGTTACAGCCGCTGGAATGACCTCGCTATCACCCGTTGGCGTGAAGACAGCACCTGCGACAACTGGGGGACCTTCTGTTACATACGCGACGTGGCCAGCAAAGAGTTCTGGTCAACTACATATCAGCCTGTGCTTAACCTATCGGGAAATTATGAAGCGATCTTTTCGGAAGGGCGGGCAGAGTTTCGACGCCGTGATCACAATTATGATACATATACAGAGATAGCTGTTTCGCCCGAGGATGACATCGAACTGCGCCGTGTCAAAATAACCAACCGCGCGCAGACGCGGCGAGAGATAGACATTACCAGTTACGCTGAAGTGGTTATGGCGCCACCCGCCCCGGATGCGCTTCATCCGGCATTCAGCAATCTCTTTGTGCAGACCGAGATCATCCACCAGCAGCGAGCGATTCTCTGCACTCGTCGGCCTCGCTCCGAAGGCGAACAGGCGCCCTGGATGATGCACCTGATGGCTGTGCGTGGGGCGGAAATAGGAGCAGTTTCCTACGAAACCGATCGCATGCAGTTTATCGGCCGAGGAAACACCGTCGCTGATCCACAAGCGATGATTGGAGGAGATGGTTCTTTTACGGGAGAACTCTCGGGCAGTGAGGGTTCAGTGCTTGATCCGATCGTTTCCATCCGATGCCGGATAAACCTGGATCCCGAAGAATCAGTAACCATAGATATGGTCACCGGTATCGGTGAAACACGTGATGCAGCCGTAGGACTGGCGGGAAAGTACCAGGATCGTCGACTCGCGAATCGTGTCTTTGATCTGGCCTGGACTCATGGTCAGGTACTGCTGCGCCAGTCTAATGCGTCAGAGGCAGATGCGCAACTCTATGGGCGTCTCGCCAGTTCGATCATCTATGCCAATGCCTCGCTGCGAGCCGACCCGAGTGTTCTCATAAAGAACCACCGGGGCCAATCCGGTCTTTGGGGATACGCCATCTCGGGCGATTTACCGATTGTCCTGCTGAAGATAGGAGATCCGGCCAATATCGAACTGGTGCGCCAACTCGTGCAGGCCCATGCCTATTGGCGTCTAAAGGGACTAGCTGTGGATCTGGTGATCTGGAACGAAGATCATGCAGGTTATCGGCAACTCCTCCACGACCAGATCATGGGGCTTATTACGGCAGGCATCGAAGCCAACATAACTGATCGACCCGGTGGTATTTTTGTGAGATCTGAGGACCGGATAGCGGAGGAAGACCGAATCCTTATCCAAACGGTAGCACGCGTAATAATCAGTGACAGCCGGGGTACACTGGCGGAGCAGATAAATGGACGGAGTCTTGATGAAACAACAGCGCCCCTTCTTACCCCGACGCGAACTCCCCGCTCCGAACCCCTGGCGGTCGCACCTTTGCCACGCCCCGATCTGATGTTCTACAACGGACTTGGCGGATTCACCCATGACGGACACGAGTATATTATTACCACCGCGCAGGGACAACTGACACCGGCTCCCTGGGTGAATGTGCTGGCCAACCCGAACTTCGGGACTGTCATATCAGAGAGCGGCCTAGCCTACACCTGGAGTGAGAATGCCCATGAGTTCCGCCTGACTCCATGGGGAAACGATCCTGTAAGCGATTCGAGAGGAGAGGCATTTTACCTCCGTGATGAAGATCTCGGCAAATTCTGGTCGCCCACGCCACTGCCATGCCGCGGGAAAATGCCATATGTCACCCGGCACGGATTCGGTTACAGCGTCTTTGAACACACCGAGCACGGTATCCACTCCGAATTGTGGGTGTATGTAGCTATGGATGAAGCGATCAAGTTTACGGTTCTAAAAGTGCGTAACGATTCTGGTCAATCCCGCCGGCTCTCCGCTACTGGATATGTGGAATGGGTGCTTGGCGACCTGCGGTCGAAATCGGCCATGCACGTGATCACTGAAATTGATCCGAATAGCGGCGCACTCTTCGCTCGCAACCCCTACAATATGGAATTCCATGACCGAACTGCTTTCTTCGACGTGGACGACACCAGTCGCACTGTAACTGGTGATCGGAGAGAATTTCTGGGACGCAACGGTACGCTGCACGCTCCTGCCGCCATGAATCGCACGTGTCTTTCTGGCAAGGTGGGAGCAGGGAGGGATCCCTGCGCTGCTATCCAGATCAGCTTCGATCTGGAATCCGGGCAGGAGCGCGAAATCGTCTTCAGGCTGGGAATAGGGCGGGATGCAGACGATGCCAGAAGACTGATCAATGATTTTCGAGGACCAACCACTGCGCACAGCGCCCTTGACCTGGTGTGGCAGCACTGGAAACATACCCTCGGCGCTATCAATGTGGAAACACCTGATCCATCCCTTAACGTTCTGGCAAACGGCTGGCTGATTTACCAGACTCTTACGTGTCGCCTTTGGGCGCGCAGCGCAACCTACCAGTCGGGGGGGGCTTTCGGTTTCCGGGATCAGCTGCAGGACGTGATGGCTCTTGTTCATGCCAGGCCGCATCTCGTGCGCGAGCAGATTCTACTGTGCGCGAGCCGCCAATTCACGGAAGGAGATGTTCAACATTGGTGGCATCCTCCAACGGGTCGAGGTGTGCGTACTCACTGTTCGGACGACTACCTTTGGCTGTCGGTCGCGACGTGCCGCTATGTTCTCGCCACCGGGGATACCGGTGTGCTGGATGAGCCTGTCCACTTCCTCCAGGGTCGCAGTGTGAACCCGGATGAAGATTCTTATTACGATCTACCCGGACACTCTGAAGAGATGGCGAGTCTTTACGATCACTGTGTCAGGGCAATATTGAACGGCCTCAGATTCGGGGAACACGGCCTGCCGCTCATCGGCTCCGGTGACTGGAACGATAGCATGAACCGGGTGGGTGAACACGGCAAAGGTGAGAGCGTATGGTTGGGGTTTTTCTTATTTGAAGTGCTAATGCGTTTCGCTGAGATTGCCCGCATACATGGTGACGTGGCTTTCGCCGGGCGTTGCATAAGGGAGGCCGAGCAGTTGCGCGGCAACATTAAGAGGCATGGCTGGGACGGCGCGTGGTACCTCCGCGCCTATTTCGATGAAGGATCGCCCCTTGGATCGTCAGATAACCCTGAATGTCAGATTGATTCGATTGCGCAGAGCTGGTCTGTCCTTTCGGGTGCGGGAGATCATGAGCGTTCCTGTATGGCCATGGAAGCGGTCGATAAGCGCCTTGTTCGCCGCGAGCATGGGCTGATCCAACTTCTGGACCCACCCTTCGACAAGTCGACGGTAAATCCAGGCTACATCAAAGGATATGTTCCCGGCGTGAGAGAAAACGGAGGACAGTATACGCATGCGGCCATCTGGGCGGCAATGGCCTTCGCTCGCTTGGGGGACAATCGGCGTGCCTGGGAACTCTTTACCATGATCAACCCGGTTAACCACGCAAGATCCCCCCAGGAAACGGCCACCTACAAGGTGGAACCGTACGTTATTGCAGCCGATGTTTATGCCTTGCCTCCCCATACCGGCCGTGGCGGCTGGACATGGTACACGGGCTCGGCCGCCTGGATGTATCGGCTGATCCTGGAATCACTCCTGGGACTCAGGCTTGAAGTGGATAAGCTGTTTTTTACGCCGTGCCTCCCTCCGGATTGGAAAGGGTTCACAATGTACTACCGATATCGAGAGACGGTTTACCACATCTCCGTTCTGCAAACACCCCCTGGTAATGGTGAGATGCGAGTGAGAGTTGATGGGATAGAACAACACGATAAGGGCATTCCTCTTGTTGATGACCATAAAGAACACTCGGTTGATGTGTGTATCCCTGTTACGGAGGATTGAGATTGGCGGTCTTGCCCGTTATTGACACAATCAACAATGGGGTCAGACCTTGATTTTAACCGTATGTATGCAATGTTACCTGGTTTTCTTCAATGGGTTTTAAGGTCTTTGAATGGTGCATACAGGATCTGAATTACTGGGTAGCCACAAGGTAAATAATTGGATAAAGTCACTACTATCTGTAATTTATCGCATTTTTAACCTGGGGAAACCGCCCAGTCGATAACCCTGATCATCATTGTAAATTTACAGATGATCAGGGTCTGGATCTCACTGCTCAGGCTTTTGGAAGCGGACGCAGATTAATGGGCTCAAAATGGTCTGCATAGCCATGAATTCCCGATGTTCCTCCAAGGTTAAGAAACAGAACCACTGACCCCTTCTCGAACCGTCCTCTCTGTGCAAGTTCCATCAGACCCCTCAGCGATTTGCCCTCATACACGGGGTCTGCTACGAGACCTTCCGTTCTGGCTATCAGGCGTATGACATCGTAGGTCTTGCTGTCTGCTTTCCCATAAGGGCTTCTATCTCCCACAACTATCTCGATATCCGAAATTTCCACCTGTTCCGGGCGTCCAAGTTTTTTCAGGGTGTTATTAGCCAGTCGCAATACCCGCTCTCGCTTGATCTCGGTTTCATCATCATCCGGGATCCCGATCACTCTTGTTCTTTCACCAAGGGCCGCAAATCCGGCGACCAGGCCGGCCTGCGTACTGCTGCTGCCGGTGCAGTGTATCACATAGTCCACATGAATCCCCATGGAGTTCGCCTGTTCGGTGATCTCTGCAGCACATGCGGCATAACCGAATCCTCCAAGGGGATGCTCGGAAGCACCACCAGGAATTAGATACGGTGTTTGTCCCTTACTCCGAAGGTGTTCGCAGAGAGCGTCAAGAGGCCCCTGGTCTTCAATGGGGCGTCTCTCTTCGTCTAAATAGAGTTCTGCCCCCAGAATACTGCTGAGAAGGATGTTTCCGGTGCTGCGATAATACTGGCCGGCCTCTTCTGTCCAGGAACAGTGAAGAAGAGCGCATTCCAGGCCCATTTTTTTAGCAGCTGATGCGGTCTGGCGAGTATGGTTAGACTGGATCGCCCCAACAGTGACCAGTGTGTCCGCACCTGCCTTTATGGCATCTGCAACCAGGAATTCAAGTTTCCGAGTTTTATTCCCTCCACCTGTCAGTCCGGTCAGATCGTCCCGCTTCATCCAGAGATCGATACCACCGATATGTTCTGCCAGTCTCGGAAGGCGATGGATGGGGGTCGGCAGCAGGGCCAGGGATGCCCTCGGCCATTCGGGTAGAGACAACAACCAATCTAATTGGGCGTGCTTAGGGTTCATTTTGTTTTCCTCCAGTTTGGAAAGATCATGTTACTCCAGGTGCCAGGGAACATTCAGACCACTTTTCCCGAATTCTATTTCCTTTTTTCTGTGTAACACTATATTACCAGAGAAGAACATTGATATAAGATATTACCCAAAGAAACCAGGGTCTACTATGTCCCTGGACACCCATTGAGGAACCGTTTTTTCTTATATGTTATAATAATAAACAATATTTTAGTTTTGTGTTTCCTCCGGGTTTTCCATCGGGTCTCAGGCCCTCCGATGGTCCCAAAGAATTTTTACCCTGTTTGACCGATGTTCTAAAGGCCTTTTGCTTTCTTCAACATGAAGAAGGTCATTTGTTGTGTTGATTTCTCACGGGAACTGTCCCGAGGGATGTTTATCGGTGTAGCATTTATGCATAAGAAGGGAGATTTTAATGAGAAAAGGGAAAAAAAGTATGAAAACTATTGGCGGGTTTATTCTGGCAGTCTTATTACTTTTCGGGGGATCTCTGCCCGGTTATGGCGACCAGGGGAAGATAATCTTTGGCGATTTCAGCTGGGAAAGTGTCCAGTTCCATAACCGCGTGGCCGGTTTTCTCATAGAAAATGGATGGAACCGGGAAGTTGGATATACATTTGTAGAAGAGATCCCCGGTTTTATGGGACTAGAAAGAGGGGATCTGCAGATCGCTATGGAAGCGTGGATAGATAATTCTGCTTCTTATTGGGAAAAGGCAGAAAAACGCGGAGAGATCGTAAGCCTTGGCAAGAATTTTCCGGATGCACCACAGGGCTGGTATGTTCCAACATACGTTATCGAAGGGGATGAAACCCGGGGCATCAAACCTCTGGCGCCAGATCTCAGATCCGTTACGGACCTTTCCCGCTATTGGGAACTTTTCAGGGATCCGGAAAAGAAGACAAAGGGACGTTTCAACAATGGGCCATCGGGGTGGATCGTTAGCGTGACAAATGCTAAACGTCTGAAAACCTACGGCCTTGATGATACATTCGTGAATTTCTTTACAGGTTCAGCCGCAGCACTCGCTATTTCCATCGCTGAAGCCTATGAAAAAGGTAAACCAGTGCTGGCATATTACTGGGAACCCACACCTATTCTTGGAATGTATGACATGACTAAACTGGAAGAACCTCCTTATGATGAAAAAGTCTGGAACGAAACGGGAGGCTGTGCATTCCCTAAATGCAGAGTCCTCAAGGTCGCTAATCGAGATTTCCTGGAAGGTTCACCGAAGATCCGGGATATGCTGGAGCGTTATAAGACTTCTCTTGAACTGACCAATGAAGCTCTGGCTTACATGAAGAAGAATGGCACAGGTCCGGCTGAAACCGCGAAATGGTTCCTGCAGACCCACTCCGAACTATGGAGATCCTGGGTCAGGGATCCAGAGGCAACGGCAAGGATCGAAAAAGCCCTTCTCTAAAGGGGAATCTAACTTGTTCAATTCCAGAGATAGAATCGCAGCAGCTTTGACAGAAAAGATACCTTTATGGTCCTTTCCACCCCTGGAGAGAACCTGTGAGCAACTGCTTAAGTGGTCAAAACCTTTGCTGTCGGATAATGAATTTGGAGAGAGCCTGAAAGCGGCAAAAAGCTTTCTGAAACCTGGAAGGGAGGGACAGATCCTTCGTGCTGAACTTGATGATCTTTATCCCTCCGATCCGGAGGTTCTCAAATGGATGCCCTACTGGGAGAAGTGGTATCTTTCCCATAGGGCATCTCTGCCTGTTCAGAGTAACCCCTTTTATCTCCTGGATCCCAGGGGAGAAGAACTGGGAATAGGAAACACAGAGCTTGCTGCAAGGGCTGTACAGACTATTCTGAAGTTCTACAAAGATATCCAGAAGGGTGAAATGGGACCCGACTGCTGGAAGGGTCTGCCTTTATCCATGGAACAGTATGAAGATATTATCGGTATGACCAGGATTCCAGGAAAAGATATTGACAGGAACATCCGAAACAGAACTGACTGGATCACTGTTATCTGTAATGGACATATCTTCCGGCAGAGGGTCCTGGATGATAATGGAGAAATTTTCCCGGGTGAGGGGCTTGAAAGATCCTTTGCATCGATCCTTAATATCAGCAGCGAACCAGAGCCATTTCCACTGGCTGCACTGACTTGTCTGCCAAGAACAAAATGGGCTTCCCTCAGAAAAAGCCTTATTCGAAATTCCCCATCCGTGGCAAGGGCAATTGAAACTGTTGAAAAAAGCCTGTTTGTTCTATGTCTTGACCGGTGTGGACCAATGAATGACGAAGACCTTTCCAGGGATATCCTCTATGGTGATCCGGGGAACCGCTGGTTCGACAAGTCCCTGCAGCTCATCGTTCCTGGAAATGGCCGGATAGGTATAAACTTTGAACATTCCAGGCGGGATGGAACACCCATGGGGCGTTTTGTACGCCATATATGTAATGGAACCAGACAGGATGGCCTTGTTTCCGGAGAGGCCCCAGTTGCCGAGGAGGTCACTCCCGTAGCAGGGAGTGAGCTTAAGGAGACCGTTACATATGCGAAAAGAGAGGCATCGCAGCTCTTTTCGAAAACCTGTTTCAGCCTTCTTCGTTTCAACGATTTTGGCAAGGATAGGATAAAAGAACTAGGTGTCAGTCCTGACGGATTCTTGCAGACAGCCCTGTTTCTGGCCCAGAAGAGAGCATGGGGAAGTGTTCGTTCTGCTTTTGAATCGGTGATGCTCCGCCAATTTCAGCAGGGGCGGACAGAAGGGATGCGTCCCTTTAATGAGGGTACAAAACAGTTTCTGCAGCTAATTGAGGAACAGGGAAATTCTCGCAGTGAATGCGCGGAAGTGCTTCGAGGCGCGCTTAATTTGCATAAAAACAGGATCTCCCAGTGTATGAATGGAGAAGGAATTGATGGAATTCTGGGGCTCCTCCTTGCTATTGCGGAAGGGAAAGCGGGGAACAGGCCTCTGGATAACCTGCCCTCTATTTACAGGAGCCCTGCATGGATAGTTCTGCAGGATATTGCTATATCCACCAGTACGACCTCGGGAGAGGGTATAGAGTCTGCAGGCTACGGTCCAGCTCAGGAAGACGGCCTGGCTGTCCGTTACCTTCAGCGGTCCGATCATCTCATCCTTTCGGTCACCGGTTTCAGTTCCATAGAAGGGGAAAGGAATGCTTTTATTGAACAACTCCCCTTTGCTCTCAGGGATATGGAACAGTTGTTATCCTGATTTTCCCTGATATGCACCGGGCTCTTCTGTTTTAACTGTAGATAAAGGGAGCTCCAAAACCAGGAAGAGGCATAACATAAATAAACAGACGGAGGTATGACTCTGTAAACCTCCGCCTGTTTATTGACACGATCAATAACGGGGTCAGACCTTGATTTTAACCGTATGTATGCAATGTCTCCCCTTATCAGACGATCTTTTGATTCTCAATTCAGATCTTATCGATATACATCTGAAATACTTTCAGAAAGGCCGGGTCATAATCAATATCTACATGGTCGGAGTTCCACAGGCCGGAATCCTTGACTTCTTCAATAGGGCAGTACCTTCCAAGCCATTCTTCAGAAGGTTCATCAACCCTTTCCTCTTTATTCCAGTTGCTTAAAAGGGCGATAATGTTCTTTTCAAGGTAGGCCCTCTGGCTATCCTCTGATGGTTCATCATTTACTTCCAGCCATAAAAAGGGCATCTGGCCAATGATGTTGCTGACCTCCTGTTCAATAGCGAGTTCCTGCCGTTGGATCTTTTTTATGACAGAACTGCCCTTTCCCCAGGTGGATGAACGAAGAGAGCCATGTTTATTGATAAGGGAATAACCTATTATCTTTCGGAAGTCAGATTCCCTGTGATCTCCTCCTCCGGTTCTGCTGTTTCCCTTATGCTGGCTCAATCGTGTCCAGAGAGCTATTTTTGATCCGCTGGAAAGAGCATGGGTATCTACTCTGACAACACGGTACCCTGAACCTGAGTCGCTTCTTTGTTCTCCAGGTTCGAAGAAGAAACATATTCCCCTTTCAGGCCATCCCATATTCCCCTCACATTGGGACAGGATCCTCTCTCCGCGAGCCTTACGGTTGCGAAGCTTTATTTCCAGCATGTCCATGAGTTCATAAAATATCTTTATATCTTCGAGCCTTGGCATTGGTCTCATCCTTTCTATAATCCCCCCCATTATAAGCAATAATTCAAATCTTATTTGAAAAGTGGTTCATTAAGTTTATTATTTCCAGAAATTGACAATGTGAACTTTGTGCATTATACGAGAAGCTATGGTTTCTATTTTCATGGAAGATCAGGGATTCAACATCAATGAATGAGATAATACATGGGAACCGTGAGGAGGATAATTATGCATTCAGTAGAAAAAAATGCACAGATGGTTAGAGAAATAATAGAAACTTTTGTGATGTCTTCTCCGGGAAATGCACTGGGAGGTCCCTTCGGGAAGGAACCTGCATGGGACAAACCTATGGTCGGTTTCTGCAGCGGAGATGACCCTGTCTTCGAAACTTTCAGGGAGGCTGTTGGAGAGAACCACTGGACACCCCTGGAAATATTTACCCTGGCTTTCCCGAAATCAGAAGTGAAGGCTGAAGATCTGTCTGTCATCAGCTGGATCCTTCCCCAAACTGCCAGAACGAAGGAGGATCACCGAAAAGAGAGAGAATATCCCAGCGAACGCTGGGTACGTTCCAGATTGTTGGGTGAGGAGTTTAACGACCTGGTTCGCAGTGAGGTAGTGAAAGCACTTTCTGATAAGGGTTTCGAAGCCATTGCCCCTGTGCTGGCCGGTGAGTGGTGCAGTGTGGACTCCGATAAATATGTGTACTCCTCAAAATGGTCTGAGAGACATCTGGCATATGCCTGTGGTCTCGGGACCTTTGGTCTTTGTGACGGGCTCATAACTCCCCTGGGCAAGGCAGTCCGGTTCGGCTCTGTGGTGGTCAGGATGTCTTTGCCGGGATCAGCAAGGTCCTGTGAGTCATATTATGATAATTGCCCTTTCCTTAAAGAAGGTAAGTGCGGAGCCTGTATCGCCAGGTGTCCGGCAGGAGCCATTTCCGAAAAGGGGCATGATAAAAGGCGATGCCGGGAGTACATACGGCAGGTGGTTGCACCATATGTCAAAGAGAAGTGGGGTCTTGAAGGGTCCTCCGGCTGCGGTATGTGCCAGGTGGGTATTCCCTGCGAATCGGGTATTCCTGAGGGGTTTTAGAAATCTGCTTCCCGGAGCAATGTTTCTTTATGCAAAATGAATGATCAAGTTAATTGGTCTGTTTTTTTAGACTTGAAACCAGTTCTTTGAACTGCTTATACATCTTTCTTCTTCCAAGATACGAAGATAAGTTGATTACCGGGAGATCGTTGTTCGGTCTCCCTTCGCTTTTCCAGTCTATGACTATTAACCTGTCATTGTTATCATCTTTCTGCTGGACGATCAGGTTTTCTTTGTTCCAGCAAAAGATCAGTTTATCCAGTTGGAGCATGTCCTCGTAAAGGGTTTCTATGAGACGGATAACATGGTTAATCTGTCCAGGATACTTTTCCAGATATGAGTCCATGCGGGCTGAGTAATTCCCGTCATCGTCTCTGATACGTTCAAACACCAGGCCAGGTCCCAGGTTTGTGAGAGCTATTCCATGGCAGCGTGGAGCATGATCATAGAACTTTTCACAAGGAAACCTGTTTTGGGTCCGGTAAAATCTTGCTTCTTCCCTGTTGGATGAAAAATCTGCCAGCCAGGGCATAAACAGCCTTTTAATTCGTTTAAATGTGCTGTTATGAAGTCCCTCATTCCAGGGTTTATCTATCTTTATGCAGAGCCCGGGGTTATCCGGGTGCACATAGCATCTGCGGTTGTCCCCTGTCCCCAGGTGGAGTTCCGGGGTGAGTTGAAGGCAGTTCTCATAGGGAAAGCCGTACTTTCGTTCATTTTCCTTTCTTTTACCGCGAAAGATATCTGAGAGGATGTTATATTCAGGCACAAAAGTTTCTTCCCATATCTCAATAGTTCTGTAATAAATAGACCTTGCATGGGAATGATGACCTTGTAATTCATATATTTCCGCGATCTTATCCAGGTATGGAGTAAGGTAAGGGTGGTTTTTCCCCAGGATCTCTTCTGCTTTCTCCAGATCCTGTTTTGCCAGACCAAGAGCCTGTTCGTATTCTCTTCTCTCACAAAGCAGCGCTATGTTATTGTGGAGTTGGTAAGGTAATGTAGACATCTTTAAACTCTCCTACTTTGTCATATGGGATAGCAATGAGGAAGATTAATAAAACAAGTTTATGTCTGCAATTTGCCTTAAAGGTGCAGGAGTACGTTAAACTCCACCAATATCGAATCTCATTATCCATATTCCCCTTTATTTTTTCAATACCTTTACCATTGTAATTTCACAGGGGAAGTCTTCTTATCGAATAGGGCTTCACTTCCTGTCATTTTCCCCATGTCGTAAAAGATACCCTCGATCCCTTATATCAGTTTATTATCCATGGAGGAATATTTCATTTTCTCTGGACAATATAACCGCTTCAGTGGTTTACTTCGAATAGAAGAATAGAGTATAACAATGAAATAAGGGGGGTGTGTCTGAAAAATGATCACTGGTTTTCTGAGGACCTACCTTTTTACTCTGGTTCCCTTCGTTGCCATGGACGGAGCCTGGCTTGGTCTTGTGGCGCCTAAGTTCTACAAGTCACAGATCGGCTATATTATGGCCGAAAGGCCCAACTGGCTTGCAGCGGTTCTGTTTTACCTGCTGTTCATTGCGGGAATGGTGTTTTTCGTGACGGGAAGGGAAGGCAGTATTTCCCAGGCTGTACTGAGAGGTGCGTTTTTCGGTTTTATCTGCTATGCAACATACGATCTCACCAACTTTGCGACTCTCAAAGGCTGGCCTGTCCTGGTGACAGTGGTTGACATGTGCTGGGGAACCTTCCTTGGTGCGGGTACCGCTGCCATAGCGGTCTGGCTGAAAGGGGTTCTTTAGGAAGTGCTGATAGTACGGTGTACCACTATGGGTAAAACGAGTGGTAAATTCCGGAATTGCCGTTGTTCCCTTTTTCCTGACTCCTGGCAACAAGGTATATTTCAAGTCCAGCTTGAGCCATAATTCAAATTCAATACCAGATACAAATAGAGACCAACCTTTTATCCAGTGCAGCGGAGGTACGATGCTGGGTCGCGGATATTCATGCCTTTTTCTAAAATCCTTGTCTTATGAACTTGAACTGATCCATTTCACATTCCGGTGGATTTATGCGCATACCCGCCAGTATTTATAAGAGACAGTTCTGAATGTAAAGGCCCCCTCATTCGCCGACATGGTACTTTGAATCACGTATGGCAAAGTAACCACACACTTTCCCATGATGAAAAAGATAAATCATAAATAGATAAGGGATGAGGAGGGGAGTCTTCCTTCCTTTTGAAGATGATATTTTGCGAATAACTGCTGCAGTTCAAGGGCTATTGTTATAGAAATAGAAAGAATAAACAGAAGATTTTTATAGCCTGGAGTCCTGCAGTTACATTTTCATGTGAGGGTAAATGTTTTATTGATAATAATTATCTATTGACATGTCAAATCCGGGATGCTAAATTAGGCCAAACAGAAAGTAGATAGTAGATAGTAGACTGTATGCAATAAATCTCTAATTCTAAGGTTGGGGAGCTGCTTATGGAAAGTGAATCTTTGCAAAGAAGAGTTCTGAGGGACGATGTAATTGATTATTTCCTGAAGGGTATCTTGAAGAAGAAATATTTACCCGGTGACAGACTTGTTGAAGTCCAGATCGCTCAGGACCTTAATATAGGAAAGGGAGCAGTAAGAGAAGCATTTCGAGATCTTGCGAATATGGGATATATCACCATTCAACCCTATAAAGGTGCATTTATTAATAATTTATCCTACGAAGAGATGATGGATTATTACAAAGTGAGGTTAATGCTGGAAAAGACTGCTTTGGAATGGATCTTTGATAACCAGGATCTTTCAGGGGTGGAGCTTGGTCAATTAGGAGATGCCGTTGAAACAATGGCTGCGAATTGTGAAACAGGGGACACTTTTACCCAGATAAAGGCAGATATGGAGTTCCATTCTATTCTCATGAATCTGGCAAAAAGTGATTTTCTCAAGAAATCCTGGGAATCATTGGGTCACAGTTTCTGGTTCTTCTTTGTACACAACAGGGTTGATCTGGATATGGAAAAGCAGTTAAAGAAACATCGGACTCTTTACGAAGCTCTACTTTCCAATAACAAAGAGCTTGCTTTAGAACAGATGGACTATCATTTCTCGGAGAATAAGAGGTTGTTTGCAGAATAGTGTTCAGATCCAGGGTCCATCACTACCTGTTTCTTTTCGATCATTGTAAAACAGAGAGCTGATTGGAATTATGGATAAATCTTTTCAATGCAACATCAAAATCTTTTCTATGGAGGTATAGGCAATGAAAAAAAGTATTACTTGTATCATGGTTTTTGTTATGGCGCTGTCGTTCTTTTCATTTACTTCTGCAGAAGCTGGTTCCAAAACTGTTCTCAAGTTAAGTCATCAGCTTCCAGCAAAGCATTCAGTCCATATTTCATGTGAAAAATTTGCAGAACTTGTAAATGCCAAGACGGATGGAAATGTTGAGGTCAAGATCTTCCCATCGGCATCTCTTGGTTCAGAGAGAGAAAATGCAGAAGCTCTCAAGACAGGCACTCTCGATATGGCAGTTATTGCAGTGGAGTTCTATCCGGCATATGTGGAGGAATCAGGTCTTTTGGTTCTCCCCTACATTTATAACAGTTATGATCATGCCTTCAATGTTTTACAGGGTAATGTGGGGAAAGAAGTCTCAAAACTTATTGAAGAAAAGACAACGATAAAAGTGCTCACATACCTTGTACAGCCTTTCAGACAGATGTACACCGTAGGCAAGGAATTGAATACGGTAGAAGATCTTAAAGGTTTGAAGATGAGAGTCCCCGAGTCTCCAATTTATGTAGATACTTTCAAACAGCTTGGAGCAGCACCCACGCCAGTCCCATTCGGTGAAGTTTACACCGCTCTTGAAACAGGAGTTGTTCAGGGTGTTGAAAATGCACCTGAAACTATTTATACAGCATCGCTCCATGAAGTTACCAAGGTAATGAATATAACCAACCATCTTGAGGGTCCCACAACTATATCCATGTCAGCAAAAGCCTTTGGTAAATTGTCCGATGATTATAAAAAGGCTATCCTTGAAGCAGCGGACGAAGTTGCGGAATTCCAGTTAAATGCTACAGCAACCAAGGATCAGTACTACCGTGATAAATGTGCTGAAACATTGAAGGTCGTTACTCCCGATGTAACCAGCTTCAGAAACAGCATTGATTACACTCTTTTTGCCTGCATGAAGAGTGAGAAGGCTCGGGAATTATTCAAGCAGATCTCCGAATAGATCACCAGATCTGTTTCTTGAGAGGGCGGGTTTCCCGCCCTCTTTTTAATACCTTTGAGAAGGGGAGTGGTAAAGATTAAAGGTTTTGAAAGGGTATACGAGTTTATCCTCAAGAGTCTTCTTCTGTTAGTTTTTCTTACCATGTTTGTGGTTACGGTTACCAATGTCTTTATGCGATATTTATTGAATTCACCCATACCATGGGCTGGAGAGCTTGCCCGATATTCCTTTGTCTGGGTTATTTTTCTCGGAGGAGCCATTGCCATGAGGAGAGGTAACCATATAGGTATGGAATTTCTCCAGAACAGGGTGTCTGTAAAGATGAGAAAGGTCATGTTCTATCTGATCTATCTTCTCGTTGCAGGTTTTTTATGTGTTTTTATTTATATCGGTTTTCAAATGGCTTTTATGAGTTGGGATACACATTCATCGGTTTTAAGAATGCCCATGTTTTTCCCCTATCTTGCCCTTCCTATGGGGGGAATCCCGATGCTGGCAGAAACATTACGTTTGATTAAATCGGGTCCTTCCGAGTCCTGATTTGGAAAGCTGAGGCTATTAATGATCTGGTTTTTGGGAATAATATTTTTTGCTTTGCTTTTGACCGGTATACCGGTTGCATTCAGTTTGGGATTAGCTTCTCTTTCTTACCTTGTATTTTCGGGTAACTCCCTGATAATAATTCCACAGAGAATGTTTGCCGGGGCGGATTCATTTTCTCTGATGGCTATTCCCTTTTTTGTTTTTGCCGGTGAAATAATGAACAGGAGCGGTGTTACAAAGAGGATCGTGGAATTTGCCGCATCCTTTGTCGGGTTTGTCAGCGGAGGGCTGGCTCATGCAACCATTGTTGCAAACATAATTATGGCCGGGATATCGGGTTCGACCACTGCCGATGTTGCTGCCCTTGGAAGCATGCTCATCCCTTCAATGGTGGAGGCTGGTTATGATCGTTCGTACAGCACAGCGGTCAATGCCGCCGGGGCTACCATAGGGTCTATTATCCCTCCGAGTATCCTTATGATACTCTATGGATCCATAACCGGGATTTCGATAGGAGCTCTTTTCGTATCAGGTTTTCTGCCTGGACTTATGGTAGGTTTGGGATTCATGATAATCTGTTATATTCTTGCAAAACGGAACCCCCGTCTCTACAATGGCGAAAGTGTTAAATTTTCTTTAAAGAACTTTGTTGTTTCCTTTCTCAAAGCAATACCTGCTCTTACAATGCCGGTGATCATTGTAGGGGGCATCCTTTCAGGAGTATTTACTGCAACGGAAGCAGGTGCAATAGCTTCTGTTTACGGAATTCTTGTGGGAGTATTCCTTTATAAGGAGATCAGGCTTAAGGATTTTCCGGGACTGATAATAGATTCTGCCAGTGTGACCGGTATGGCTATGCTTATAGTATCCTCTGCAATTCTTTTTTCATGGATCCTTGCCATAGAGGGAATCCCTGTCATGATAGCAGGTTTTGTAACTTCCCTTTCTTCAGATCCTCATGTAGTACTGTTTATAATGATCCTGAGTATGCTCATTATCGGGTGTTTTATGGATACTACAGCTGCTGCCATAATTATGGTTCCTGTCTATCAGCCCATAGCAGCAATGATGGGATTGAATCCCATCCATTTTGCACTGGTAATGGTTTTAACCTTTATCATCGGAGGGGTTACTCCGCCAGTAGGAATAACTATTTATGTTGCTACAGCTGTGGGTAAAACGAAGTTCGGAAAAGTTGTTCACTGTATATGGCCCTTCCTTTTAGTCCTTCTGGTGGTTCTGTTGCTTGTTGCATATGTTCCGTCCATCAGTCTTTTTCTTCCCAGGCTTCTTGGTCAGGTATAGTATGAATATCGCATTATTGTTTTTCAGGAGATGATGTTATGGAAATAAAAAAAATAGAAACCATATTAACTTCACCGGGGAGAAATTACCTCATAGTAAAGATAACGACAAAGAGCGGTATTGTCGGATATGGTGATGCAACTCTTAATGGCAGAGAACTTGCAGTAAAATCTCTTATCGATGAATATTTTGCAGAGTGGCTTGAAGGTTTCGATTCTGACAGGATACAGGATATATGGCAGATGATCTTCAAGGGAGGCTACTGGAGGGGCGGTCCGGTTTTCATGTCTGCCCTTGCAGGAGTGGATATGGCCCTTTGGGATATCAAAGGGAAAAGGGCAGATCTTCCCCTTTATTCCCTGTTTGGAGGGAAATGCCGCGATCGTGCCCGGATATATCTGCATGTCCATGGTTCAGATGTGGAAGAATTGATCAGGAAGTGCCGTGAAAAAGTTGAACAGGGTTGTACCATTTTACGATACAGCTTTGACACTCCTGACCCCTTTCGTGAGGGAGAATATTTCAGACAGCCCTATCAGGATCCGAAACAGAAAAGGATAGAAGTTAATACGCTGAAAAAGGAAGAACAGATCTGGGATGAAAACGTATATGCCAATGACCTTATAAGAGTTACTGCTGAACTTCGTTCAGCACTTGGTGACAACATCGGCCTGATCCACGATGTTCACGGGAGGTTATCTTCAGATCAGGCTTGCAGAGTGGCAAAAGCCCTTGAACCTTACAATCTTCTCTTTCTGGAAGATCCTGTGGATTCTTTTAACAACAAGGTGCTGGAAAATATCAAGATGCAGAGTTCAACTCCCATAGGATTAGGAGAGCTTTTTAATACGATCTCCGACTGCCGGGATCTGATAAGCAGGAGACTGATAGATTACATCCGGGTTGACATAAGTCACTTTGGAGGTATTACTCCTTTACTTAAACTTGCTGCTTTTGCTGAAGTATTTGATATAAGGACGGCCTTTCATGGACCATCTGATATTTCCCCGATCGCTCATGCTGCATTGGCTCATATTGATATGCATATTTCCAGTTTCGGTATCCAGGAATACGTCGATCCGGATGCGGAAATTGCAAAAGTATTTCAGAGTCCGATAACCATGAATAAAGACTCTATCCAGATCAGTGATAGACCGGGGTTGGGAGTTGAGATATCGGAGGATGAGGCAAAGCAATTGCATTACAAGCCCAAATTTCTTCCATATCTTCGCGATCGGATGGGTGCAATCCAAAACTGGTAAACAACTTTCAGACAGAGTTTTTAAAGAGGAACGGGTTTTTGATGAGAACCCGTTCCTCTTGTTTTTTATGTGAGCAGCTTTTTCAGAAAAGATATCTGTCCCTGATATTTTCTGAAAAAATCCATTATAGATCCATTCCATGGCAGAAACAGCAGAGTGTTGTTCTGCGGCGTGGGTCGCAATATTCCCTTTCTACATGACTGTTCCTGAAGGTACCATCTCCATAGCTAAGGGTATTGCTGACTTCTCAATTCCTGTGAAAGTAAGATGGATTTACATGTACCCCTCATATTGTGTGGGTACAAGGGCTGAATGGACATGTTTTATCATGGTTATAAAGTCGAAAACCGGTCTGCCCGTTGCTCCATGAACGGCGTGTGCATAGGGAGGCAGGTCGCTGCATTCCAGCAGGATGGCCGCAACTTCAGGGTGTTCTGTCACCATACGGTCCGCAACTCCGACAACTTCTTTCCTGACCAGGTCTGAATCCATGGTTCCCTTTTCTTCGAGAACAGATGTACGGAATTCTTCCTGATCCTCCATGCCGTAGATAACGAGAGGCATATCTTTTGTGATACCGACGTTTTCAAAGTGTTCATCGGTCAGGCAGGATGAATTTGCGGTGATAATGCCTATTTTCTGATTAGTGCTAAGGGTCCTGTAAATGAAGGGGACCTGCAGCAGGCTTGATAAAAAGACTGGAACCTTTACGGACTCTGCGACTTTTTTCTGGAAAAGGGCCATGAACCCGCATGCTCCGGTAATGGCCCGCACACCTTCTGCTTCAAGCTCCTTTGCACCTTCGATGAAGGGAGTGAGGAGTTCAGGGTCCCTCTCATTCAGAAGCCGTTCAATAGAAGAACCTTTGATCTCCTTGTATCGGACCGGGAAGGGATATGTGGTAGCATTTCCTACGTTTCCCGGAACGCATGGATATGCAGCGTCCAGAATAAGAATTCCTATGCTTTCCCCGTCCCACGAGCGCGTCTTGCTCCTGATAGTGTAAACTGACATTCCAGTCCCCCCTCAATTATTGTTGAATATCATTTTACTTTAATTCAGAATATTTATTCAGACAAGGGACCGGGAAAATAAGAGCTTTTAAAGGACTATAATCTCTGGTGTAAGAGTTATTTTGTGATACTCCCTGTCGGAGAAGCTGAAAATATATGTGGAGGTTTACCTTATGATGTATGATCAGAAAACTCAACTTGCATTCAAGGAACAGGCCGCAGCTCTTCATAAAAACAATCTGGTTGCGGATGCCCATTTTGACCTCCTTAACCTTGTCCTGGCGAAACGCCAGAAGGGAGAAACCCGGGTTATCGAAAAGGACTACCTTCCCGGAATGAGGGCTGGCGGTGTGGACCTCATCATTTCTTCTCTCTTTGTGGAGAACGAGTTTCTGCCTGAAATGGGACTCAGAAGGACCATGGACCAGATCAGCACCCTTTATTCCGAAATGGATGAAAGTCCTGGGCTTTTTTCGTTGTGCCGTAATACCGAAGAGATCCGACAGGCCCGACAGAGGGGTGAGCTTGCCATAGTCCTGTCCTTTGAAGGACTTGATCCTGTAGGTAACGACCTTTCCATGTTGAGGATCTTTTATGAATTGGGTGTCAGGGGAGTGGGGCTGACATGGAGCCGTCGAAATTACGCTGCTGACGGCTGTCTCTTTGACCAGGTGGAAGAGGGCCGCAAGGGCGGGCTTACCAGCTTTGGGGTTCAGGTTATTAAGGAAGCAGTCCGGCTGGGAATGTATCTGGATATCAGTCATCTCAACGATGAGGGGGTGGATGACCTTCTCAGGTTGTACGAAGGGCCGGTTATGGCCTCCCATTCAAACTGCCGTAAACTGGCTCCTGTCATGCGGAACCTCACCGATGATCAGATCCGCAGGCTGGCATCCCGGGGTGGAGTTGTAGGAATGAATGTCTGCAGTCTCTTTGTGGGTGACTCAGTCTCAGAAGAAATGACAGAAAAAGATCTTGCACATCATGTAGATCATATTCGGGATATTGCCGGAATAGACCATGTGGGATTCGGATTCGATTTCTGTGATGATTTAAGGGACACAGCAGACCCGGAATCGGCAAAATTCCGTGATTGTATCAATGGACATGGTAAATGTATGGATCTTACTGCAGAACTGCTGGCTCGAGGGTACACCGAAGAAGATGCTGTAAAAGTCATGGGCGGCAATTTATTCTGTTTCCTGGAAAAGACCATCGGATAAAACCAGTATGCCAGGCAGAAATTTTCAGTATATGGTTTCAGAAAAAAAGGCCCGGATCTCTCCGGGCCCTGATTTATGTTTTTTCACGTTTTTAGATATTCTTTTTGAACCTGGCAAGAGCGAGGAGGGGAAGGATCAGCAGTAGAAGGCCAGGTATGGATGCTCCGGTGTTACAGCCGCCGCCGGAACTGCCCTCTCCTGGAATGTATGGGCTTTCCCTCCAGGGTGTATAATCTACAAATTCTGTAACTTCGTCCCCCAGACCGTCGGGGTTGTCGTAAGAGGGGTTGTCCATAGCAGAAACCGGGTCGTAGGGACCGCTTGGGTCTCCCCACCAGTTATCCGGAGCATCGATCAGTACACCAGTAATATTTTCCACTCCATAGAAAAGATTATCCTGGAAATTATTGTTTTTCAGTACAAAGGTGGATTCTTCCAGGAAGTTTCCTTCGTCCACAAGCATTCCATTGTCGTTTTCAATAAAAGTATTACCCTGGACATAAATTTCTCCGGTGGTGTTATAAAAGAACTCGTAGAGCACCAAACCATAATCGTTGCAGTCTGTAATATAGTTATCTTCAACGTAGACTTTGAATCCATCGGCATCCCTGTCGTAGCCGACGTAGTCTAAATAAATCCCGTAACTGCATTCATAGATGGTGTTGTCCCGGGTGTAGATAGAACCACCAAAATTCTCGAATAGTTCGTACATGTAAATACCATATTCACATTCACCGACCTCGTTGTTATCTACGTAAAGCAGCAAGGGGTCTTTCCCATACTGGCCTGAAAGGTATATGTAAATTCCGTAATCATAGTCTCCTGTAATGGTATTGTCCTTGATCCAGGTGGTCCTTTCGGCGTTATTCATGTATATTCCATAGCTGCCGCTCATTCCACCGGAAAGGCTTATATCATTGTTTTCGATCTTGAATGAAATGTCGTTTCCATCAGGATCTATTTCATCAACATAGATACCGCTGTTGTCACAGTCGTCCATGTAGTTGTCGAGGATCTTTATATCCACATTCTGTAAAATGTCCACATCACCTGCCATATAGATACCAATTCCCGAGCTGAATATGTCATTATCTTCGATGGTAACGGAACATCCATCGATGGTTACCTCCCCGGCAAAAGAAATTCCGTCATTTGAAATATTGGAGAACCAGTTTGAGGAGAAGGTGACGTCCTCAGTCTGGTCTCCATTTACAACTATTCCATAGACAGAATTTTTGATAGTGAAGTCCTCGACTGTAAGACCGTTGCCCGTAAGCTCGATCCCGTAGTCTTCGCCATCAATGGTGGCGCTCCAGGTGGTCAGGGACCTGAGGGTCAGCCTATCCTTATCGACGGTGACGTCTTCGAAATAAGTACCCGCTTCTACCAGGATGGTGTCTCCATCGGAAGCGCTGTCAACGGCGTACTGAATGGTTTCAAAGGGGAATGATGAAGAACCGTTTCCGGGGTCATCGTCCCCATCTGTAGCTACATACCAGGTAGCAGCGAAACCTGCTCCTGCGGCCAGTAGAAGAATTGTTAAAGAAAAAACTACTGTTAACCAGAGGTATCTCTTCATCTTGCTGTCACTCTCCTTTCAAATATGGACAACAGAAATGATGCTTTTGTTGATAACAGGAACCTGCCTGGAATGAAAATAAGAGTATGGGTAGTCTGGTGTATTTGTGAAGAGAAGAATGGAAAAACAGCTGCCAGAGAAGTATGAAGTCAAGTGTAAACATTCCTGCATAACTGCGAGTTAATCTTAATGGATATTGATTTCCCTGACAAGCAGAACCTTGATGAACATAGTATATTCAGACAATGGCAGAGTAACTGGAATTTATTGTTCATATCCTGCATAGGGTAAATCTTTACGAAGTCTACTTGTATTATCATTATGAATCAATGATATTTTATTGCTGTACTTGGAAGTTGTAAAGCCGTTGGGGTATAATTGTGAGTAATTGGTTAAACATGGGGGCCAGTGAGCTCTAGATAAATCTGTTTTTTTATTTTTTCTTCTCATCGTAAACCATCCTTTTCCCTTTTCCTGTAATTAAGATCAATTCTATTAAAGCCCATAATTTCCCCCCGGTATTTTCCCGATTTAGAGGGAGTGATCTAAGCATGATCAAAGGTAGAAAACGTGTATCTATCGAGGCCGTGAGTCCCGAGGTCGACTGCGGAAGGTTTCCTGTGAAAAGGATCGCAGGAGAGAAGATCGAAGTTGAGGCCCATATCTTCGCCGACGGTCACGACCAGGTAGTGGCCTGTCTTATGTACAGAAAGGCAGAGGATGATTCCTGGAACAGGATTTTTATGGACCCTCTCGAAAATGACCGATGGACTGGCAGCTTTCGGGCTGACGAAATGGGAACATGGTTTTACACGGTCTGCGGATGGGTCGACCACTTTCTGACATGGCAGGGTGATCTGAAAAAAAGGATAGATGCAGGCCAGGAAATAGAACAGGAACTCCTTATAGGCATGGAAATGATCAGGGAAGCCAGGTCAAGGGCAGATGAGGATGCTCTCGAGATCTTCGACGGGTGGTGCCGTAGCATTGAAGGCCAGGAGGATGGGTTTCGGGCGGCCCGAATCGCTTTGAGTCCTGAACTTGGAAACCTCATGAGCCGTTATGTGGAGGAGGACCGTATTTCATTTTATGAAAAAGAACTGCCCCTCTGGGTGGACAGGGGAAAGGCCGGCTTCAGCACCTGGTACGAAGTTTTCCCCCGATCCTGGGGAAAAGGAGAAGAGCACGGGACTTTTCGTGACCTGGAAAAGCAGATCCCTGAAATTTCAGGAATGGGTTTCGATGTCCTCTACCTTTCGCCCATCCATCCCATCGGGAGAACAAATCGCAAGGGGAGGAACAACTCCATAACTGCAGGGACGGATTCTCCGGGCAGTCCCTGGGCCATCGGATCAGCAGAAGGCGGGCATAAATCGATACACCATCAACTGGGGAAAGAAGAGGATTTTCTGTCACTGATCCGCTGCTCAAAGGAATGGGGCATGGAAATAGCCCTGGATCTGGCTTTTCAATGCTCTCCCGATCACCCCTATGTGAAAGAGCATCCGGAATGGTTTCGCTGGCGTCCGGATGGGGTCATCCAGTATGCTGAAAACCCTCCTAAAAAATACGAGGATATTGTTCCTTTCGATTTTGAATGTCAGGATTGGCAGGCCCTGTGGAAGGAACTGGGAAGTATCCTGTTCCACTGGATAGATATGGGAGTTCGGATCTTCAGGGTGGACAATCCCCATACGAAACCCTTTGCTTTCTGGGAATGGCTATTTAATTCGGTCAGAAAGGATCATCCCGATGTGATCTTTCTCTCGGAGGCCTTTACCCGTCCCAGGGTCATGTCCCGGCTGGCGAAGGCGGGCTTCAGTCAATCCTACACCTATTTCACATGGCGGAATACAAAATCAGAGTTACAGACTTACCTGGAAGATCTTACCAGAGGAGAGCTCAGGGAGTATTTCCGGCCCAATTTCTGGCCCAACACGCCTGATATCCTCCCCCAGTTCCTCCAGTTCGGAGGCAGGGCAGCTTTTGTCTCACGGCTTGTCCTTGCGGCCACCCTTTCATCCAATTACGGTATCTATGGACCCGCTTTTGACCTCTGCGTTTCCGAGGCTCTGGAAGACAGGGAGGAGTATGCGGATTCCGAAAAATACGAGATAAAAAGGTGGGATCTGAACAGTCCCTTGAGTCTCAGGGATCTTATAGCAAGGGTGAACCGCATAAGAAATGAAAATCCTGCACTCTGGGAAACCTTCAACCTTAAATTCTATGAAGTGGATAACGATCAGATCCTTTTTTTCGAAAAAAGGACGAAAGATCTCTCAAATGTTGTCATGGTGGCTGTCAACCTGGATCCCTTTCACAGGCAGTCGGGTACGGTAAAGGTCCCTCTAGGGGATCT
Source organism: Synergistales bacterium (assembly GCA_963666205.1). Lineage (GTDB taxonomy): Bacteria > Synergistota > Synergistia > Synergistales > JAFGMB01 > JAENYO01. The sequence continues at coordinate 1,357,744 of OY762654.1, read as the reverse complement.
TGGCATAAGTCCGGAGGATTCCTATATGCTTCATGAACTCATCGGCGATGAAAGGCATCTCTGGCAGGGAGAGTTCAATGGGGTGAATCTGGATCCCGGCATTCTGCCGGCAGGAATCTTTATTGTAAATCGGACACTTAGAAGGGAATCAGATTTCGACTACTTCATGTGAGAGGAGGAGAAAGCATGTCTATTCTGTCAGAAGAGGGAGATAAGGATATTCTCTGGTTCAAGGATGCGATCGTTTATCAGCTCCACGTGAAGTCTTTCTTTGACTATAATGGCGACGGGATCGGTGATCTGAGGGGGTTGCTGGAAAAACTCGACTACCTTAAAAACCTGGGAGTGACAGCTATCTGGCTTCTTCCATTTTATCCCTCCCCTCTGAAGGATGACGGTTATGACATCTCGGGATACATGGGTGTCAACCCGGATTACGGGAATCTCAAGGATTTCAGGCGTTTACTCAAAGAGGTCCATTCCAGAGGAATGAGGGTTATAACGGAGCTGATCCTCAACCATACATCGGACCAGCATCCCTGGTTCCAGAAGGCCCGGAGAGCGAGACCGGGTTCGGCATGGCGCAATTACTATGTCTGGAGCGGTACTGCCGAGAGATACAAAGATGCGCGCATCATCTTTCAGGATTTTGAGACTTCCAACTGGAGCTGGGATCCTGTCGCAGGCAGTTATTTCTGGCACCGTTTCTATTCCCACCAGCCTGATCTGAACTTCGAAAATCCCCAGGTAAGGAAGGCAATGGTGAAGGTTCTTGACTTCTGGCTGGATATGGGTGTGGATGGTCTCAGGCTTGATGCTGTTCCCTACCTTTTCGAACGGGAAGGGACGAACTGCGAAAATCTTTCGGAGACCCACGACTTCCTTAAAAGCCTGAGATCCCATGTGGACACTCATTTCCCGGGCACAATGCTTCTTGCGGAAGCCAACCAGTGGCCTGAAGATGCTGTGGCATATTTCGGCCAGGGAGAAGAGTGCCATATGGCCTTCCATTTTCCCATAATGCCGCGGATATTCATGTCCATTCAGATGGAGGACAGGTTTCCCCTGGTGGACATTCTGGATCAGACCCCCCATATCCCTGATATATGTCAGTGGGCCATGTTCCTCCGAAACCATGATGAGTTGACCCTGGAGATGGTCACTGACGAAGAAAGAGACTATATGTACAGAGTGTTTGCAAGGGAGAGGCAGGCCCGGATAAACCTTGGCATCCGGCGAAGGCTTGCGCCATTGATGGGAAATAACAGGCGGAAAATAGAGCTTATCAATGTTATTCTTCTTTCCCTTCCCGGGACTCCCGTTATCTATTATGGCGATGAGATAGGCATGGGAGACAATTACTTCCTTGGTGACAGGAATGGGGTCAGGACTCCCATGCAGTGGTCGGCCGACAGGAACGCTGGTTTTTCAAGGGCCAATCCCCAGAAACTGTTCCTTCCTCCAATAATCGATCCCCAATATCATTTTGAGGTGGTCAACGTGGAGAACCAGGAAAGCAGCCAGTCCTCACTCCTCTGGTGGACAAAAAGAATTCTTGCCACAAGAAAGCGTTTCAAAGCCTTTGGCAGGGGGCAGACCGAGATCCTTGCTCCGGAAAACCCGAAGATACTTGCATTCATCCGTCACTGGGAAGATGAGATCGTACTCGTTGTGGCCAACCTGTCCGGTTTTTCCCAGGTTGTGGAACTTGATCTATTTCAATATGCGGGTCTGATGCCTGAAGAGATCGTCAGCGGAAACAGTTTTCCCAAAATAAAGGAGCGTCCCTACCTTCTGACCATTGGACCTCACGATTATTTCTGGTTTCTTCTTGCACCTGAAAAAGATTCCATCGAGGTTTCGGGAACAAGAGAGGTCCCCGAAATGAAGTGTCCGAAATGGGAGGATCTTCTTTCCGGGATACCAAGGAAGACCCTGGAAGAAAACATTCTGCCCGCCTTTCTGCAGAAGTGCCGGTGGTTCGGTTCCAAATCACGATCCATCAGCAGGGTATCCCTGACTGATCATTTTACTCTCAAACTGGATTCACATATTTCCTTCCTTACATTTACCAGGGTCCAGTTCACGGAGGGTTCTTCAGAAACCTACCTGCTCCCCCTTTCTCTCGCGACAGGTGACGGGGCATTCCGACTCAGGGAAGATCACCCCGATGCCGTCATTTCGAAAGTGGTTCTGATGTCCGGCGAGGGTGTTCTGTACGATGGGGTTCATGATGAGAATTTCAGGGAAAAACTGCTTCATCTTCTGATCCATAGCAGGATGCTGAAAGGTGAAGAGGGAAGAGCTTTTTCAGGAAGGGGAACAGGGCTTAAAGGGATGGTCTCCGGTCCATCCGTGCGTTCTCAACTCATGAAACTTGAGCAGAGCAACACTTCGATCCGCTATGGGAAAAAGCTTGTTCTGAAACTTTTTCGTAAACTTGAAGAAGGCCTCAATCCGGAAAAGGAACTGGCAGGTTTTCTTTCGAAAAAGGCCGCTTTCCTGAATGTACCCGCATTCAGGGGAATCCTTGAATACAGAACTGGAGAGGGACTCCCCCTGACGGTGGGTCTTCTTCAGGATTATGTCCCCAATCAGGGGGATGCCTGGGGTTATACTCTCGGTACCCTTGATACCTGTTTTGAAAGCATCCTTGCCAGGCCTGAAGAGTTCAGAGATCTTGCACATTGGGCACCCCAGCTTCTGGATACTGATCTCCATGATCAGCAGCCCCTTCTGACAGAGACCATTGGTGAGTTCTTTCTTGAAATGATCCAGCTCCTCGGTAGGAGAACAGCAGAACTCCATATCGCCCTGGCCTCTGGCCGGTCCGATCCGGACTTTGTTCCCGAGCGCTTCTCCGCCCTCTATCAGCGTTCGGTTTACCAGAGTATCAGAGAGCAGGTCAGGAGAACTCTTCTTGCACTGCGAAGAAATCTAGATGGGCTGCCGGAATATGTCAGGGAAGAAGCCGCCGAAACCGTGAAGGCAGAGGCCGAAATACTGCGCCGTATCCGAAGATTGACCGAAGGAGTTATCGATTCCTGCAAGATCAGGATACATGGAGACTTCCATCTTGGACAGGTTCTTTTCACAGGTAAGGATTTCATGATCATCGATTTTGAAGGAGAGCCCGCAAGACCCTTTAGCGAAAGGAGACTGAAACGGTCTCCCTTCAGGGATGTGGCGGGTATGATCCGCTCCTTCGATTATGCGGTTTCCACGTCCTGTAGAAAAAGGATCGTTCTCCGTCCTGAACTTGCTCCCATCCTGGAGCCTCTCCTTGACCCTCTCTACAGGGCATTGAGCTCAGTCTTTCTCCATGCCTATCTTGAAAGAGCAGGCAACGCTGAATTCATACCTTCTGACAGGAGCAGAATAGAGAAACTTCTGGAAGCCTTTCTGCTCGAGAAGGCTCTTTATGAGATCAGATACGAAATGGATAACCGTCCAGAATGGATTCTCACACCCCTTAAAGGGATACGCAATATCCTGGAGAGAGGTGTCTGATGAGAGAAAAGAGGCACAGGAGGAATTCTTATGAATAAAGAAAAGGAACAGGTCCTTTACGATTTTACCCTCTTTTCTGATGAGGACATTTACCTCTTCAGGGAGGGCAACCATACTCACCTTTTTGAAAAGCTTGGGGCCCATATACTGAAAGAGAGTGATCCCGGAGGGGTCTATTTTGCAGTGTGGGCACCAAATGCGGAAAGAGTCTCCGTGGTTGGGGATTTCAACGCGTGGATACCCGATATTTACCCGTTAAGGGCAAGGCAGGATCTCTCGGGCATATGGGAGGGCCTTATCCCGGGGCTTCCGGATGGAGAAAGGTATAAGTACCACATCGTTTCACGGCAGGAGCGGTACAGGGTAGACAAGGGTGATCCTTTCGCCTTTGCCTGGGAAACAGCTCCGAAGACCGCTTCAGTGATCCATGATCTTGTCTATGAGTGGCATGACAGGGAATGGATGTCCCGCAGAGGAGCTTCCAACTCAATGGATTCGCCCCTTTCAATTTATGAGGTGCATATAGGTTCATGGAGACGGGTACTGGAAGAGGGCGGAAGGCCCCTGTCCTACAGGGAGATGGCTCCCCTTCTGGCGGAGTACGTTAAGGAGATGAATTTTACTCACGTGGAGTTCCTTCCCGTTATGGAGCATCCCTTTTACGGTTCATGGGGTTACCAGACTCTGGGTTACTTTTCTCCGTCAAGCCGATACGGAACTCCCCAGGATATGATGTTTCTGGTCGATCATCTTCATCAGGAGGGGATCGGGGTGATCCTGGACTGGGTGCCCTCGCATTTCCCGAACGATGAGTATGGCCTGGTTTTTTTCGACGGGACCCATCTCTACGAACATCAGGACCCGAAAGAGGGTTTTCATCCCGAATGGAGGAGCTGCATATTCAACTACGGCCGTAACGAGGTAAGGGCTTTTCTTCTGAGCAGTGCTGTTTTCTGGCTGGAAAAGTTTCATGTTGATGGATTGAGGGTCGATGGAGTTGCTTCCATGCTTTACCGGGATTATGCCAGGAATGAGGGGGAATGGATACCGAACCGCTTCGGGGGTAGAGAAAACCTCGAGGCCATTTCGTTACTGAAAAAACTGAATGAGACCATCTACAGGGAATTCCCGGATGTACAGATTATTGCAGAAGAGTCTACATCCTGGCCCATGGTCACCCGGCCCGTTCACGTAGGGGGGCTTGGTTTCGGAATGAAGTGGAATATGGGATGGATGCACGATGTTCTTGACTATGCCTCAAAAGATCCTGTCCATCGTAAATTCCATCATAACCGTCTTACCTTCGGAATGATATATTCCTATTCCGAGAATTTCCTTCTCCCCTTTTCTCACGACGAGGTCGTTTATGGGAAGAGATCCCTCCTTGAGAAAATGCCGGGAGACGACTGGCAGAAATTTGCCAACCTCCGCCTTTTCCTGGGATATATGACGGCCTATCCCGGAAAGAAACTCCTTTTCATGGGGGGCGAGCTGGGGCAGAGAAGAGAGTGGGATCACGAACAGAGCCTGGACTGGGATCTTCTGGAATACCCTTCTCACCAGGGTATAAAACGATGGGTTAAGGAAATCAACGGTCTTTACAGGAATACCCCGGCTCTCTACAGCAAGGACTTTGATCCCTCAGGATTTGAATGGGTCAGCTGTGATGATGTAGAGAACAGTGTTCTGGCTTTTCTGCGCAAAGGAAGACTCTCAGATCCGACGATCCTGGTCCTATGTAACTTTACCCCGGTTCCCAGGCATAATTACAGGGTTGGTGTACCTTCCGGCGGATGGTGGGAGGAGATACTCAACAGCGATTCGACTGTTTACGGAGGGAGTGGCCAGGGAAATATGGGAGGTAGAGAAGCCTCACCCGTTCCCTTTCACGGAAAAAGTCATTCCCTTTCCCTGACTCTTCCTCCTCTTTCCATAACCTTCTTCAGGAGAAATAGTTCCTGATGTAAAGTGCCTGGATTCTGTTTTTCCATGGAAGTCAGGTCTCGGGATAGTTTGGATGAAGGCGGATATGCCTGGAATCCCAATACAGCATTGATACCCTGTTCTTGTCTGGAGGTGTAAGGAATGGAAATATGGCCAGGAAAACCTTTTCCCCTGGGTGCGACTTTTGATGGAACAGGTACCAATTTTTCTCTTTTCTCCGAGATTGCCGATAAAGTGGAATTGTGTCTCATCAATGATGAAGGACATCAGACCTGCGTAGACCTTCCTGAATATACTGCTCTTTGCTGGCATGGTTATCTACCTTCCGTAGGTCCTGGTCAGAGATATGGCTTCCGGGTCCATGGTCCCTGGGACCCCACAAATGGACATCTCTGCAATCCATCCAAGTTCCTTCTCGACCCTTATTCGAAGGCCATAGAGGGTCGGGTACAGTGGAATGAGGCAGTATTCCCTTATTTTTTCAGGGACACTGAAGGAAGCAGGAATGATATGGACAGCCTTCCCTTCATGCCCAGGAGCGTAGTGATAGATCCATATTTTGACTGGGGAGATGACCATTTCCCCAAAGTGCCTCTTAATGAAACGATAATTTATGAACTGCATGTGCGGGGATTTTCAATCAGGAATCCGGAAATTCCCGAAAATATAAGGGGAACTTATTCTGCTCTGGCGCATCCAGTTTCGATAAGGCATTTTCACGACCTGGGGATCACCTCCATCGAACTTATGCCCATACATCAATTCATCCATGACAATTATCTTATGGAAAAGGGACTGAGGAACTACTGGGGGTATAACTCCATCGGTTACCTGGCTCCTCATGATGAATATTCGAACCTTGATCCCGGGGGAGGAGAGGTCCGGGAATTCAAGGAGATGGTAAGAGTCCTGCATCGGGAGGGTATCGAAGTGATCCTGGATGTAGTATATAACCACACTGCAGAGGGTAATCACCTGGGTCCAATGCTGTCCATGAAGGGAATTGACAATGTTGCCTACTACAGGCTTACAGAAGAGGATCAGCGTTATTACATGGATTATACCGGAACGGGAAATTCCCTCAACGCCAGGCACCCTCATGTGCTGCAGCTCATAATGGATTCTCTCCGGTACTGGATCAATGAGATGCATGTGGACGGTTTCCGTTTCGATCTCGCTTCCACATTGGCCAGGGAACTTTATGATGTAGATAAACTTTCCTCTTTCTTCGATATCATTCAGCAGGATCCAGTAATAAGCCAGGTGAAACTTATTGCTGAACCATGGGATATCGGAGAGGGCGGCTATCAGGTGGGTAATTTTCCACCCTTGTGGTCCGAATGGAACGGGAAATACCGGGATTGTATGAGGGATTTCTGGAGGGGAGAAGAACAGATGATAGGGGAATTTGCCTCCAGATTCACAGGAAGTCCCGATCTATACGAAAACTCCTGCAGAAAGCCCTTCGCAAGCGTGAACTTCATAACTGCCCACGATGGTTTCACACTGGAAGACCTGGTTTCCTACAATAAAAAACACAATGAGGCCAATGGGGAGGAGAACAGGGACGGTGAGGACCATAACAGGTCCTGGAACTGTGGTTTGGAAGGTCCAACGGAGGATGGACAGGTTCTTTCCCTGAGGAAAAGGCAGAAACGGAATTTCCTTGCCACCCTGATGCTCTCGCAGGGCATTCCCATGCTCCTTGGCGGAGATGAACTGGGGCGTACACAGAAGGGGAACAATAATTGCTACTGCCAGGATAACGAAATTTCGTGGTTTGACTGGGAAAGGGTGGATGATGCCCTCATCTCCTTCACGAAAAATCTGATCTTCTTCAGGAGAGAGCATCTTGTTTTCCAGAGGAAAAAATGGTTCCAGGGCAGGTCCAAGAAAGGCAATGAGCTTGGAGATATTGGCTGGTTCAACTCTGACGGCAAGAGAATGACAGAGGATGACTGGAATACTGGACATACCAGGAGTATGACTATCTTTCTTAACGGTGAAGCCATACCAAGCCGGGATTCCAGGGGAATGCCTGTACGGGATGATTCTTTCCTGATCCTGGTAAATGCCAGTAACGAATCCGTGAATTTAACCCTTCCCGAGGAAAAATGGGGGCTGTCATGGAGTAAAGTTCTTGATACAGCAGTAGATTCTTTCATCGATCCCCCCGCAGAAATGGAGGCGGGCCAAAATCTGATGATGGGAGGAAAGTCTCTCGTGGTGCTGCAACACATAAGAGATGATGAGAAATGAGAGATCTGCCGGTTTGCACCTACAGGATCCAGATGACTCCTTCATTCGGTTTCATAGATTTAACCCTTCTCATGCCCTATTTTGTCCGTCTTGGAATAAGCCATCTCTACACTTCTCCCTATCTGCAGGCTTCTCCGGGCAGTACTCATGGCTATGATGTGACAGATCCTCTCCGGATCAATGAGGAACTGGGCGGAGAAAAGGGGCACAGGGAATTCATACGTGCCCTGCGGGAGAACGGGCTTAAAAACCTTGTTGATGTTGTTCCTAACCATATGGCAATTTCCGGACCGGAGAACAGATGGTGGTGGGACGTTCTGGAGAACGGACCCTCCAGCCCATATGCGGCTTTTTTTGATGTTGACTGGGAACCTCCGGAAAGTTCAATGAAAAATAAAATACTTCTTCCAGTCCTGGAGGACCATTATGGAAGAGTCCTTGAAAAAGGGCTGATCTCATTGACAAGAGAGGGATCAGACTTCCACATATGTTACCGGGACAGGGTTTTCCCGATGTCTCCAAGATCAATATCGGGACTTCTTGAAAGGATAGGGAAAGAAGCGGGTCATTCCGAAATTCTTTTCCTTGCCCATTCCATAGAGAACCTTCCCCTTCCATGTATGACCGATCATGAATCCACCAGCCTCCGTCACCGGAACATCAGGGTCATCAAAGAAGGTATTTCCCGCCTTTTCAAGGAGGAAGCGGATCTGAAGGATATTGCGGACAGGGTTATAGAAGCTGTAAATTCAGATACCGATGGTCTTGACGAGATCCTGGGAGCACAGAACTACAGGCTGTCTTTCTGGCGCAAGGCCAGGGAAGATCTGGCCTACAGAAGGTTCTTCGATATCAACAGCCTTGTCGGCCTGAGGGTGGAGGAAGAAAGGGTATTCAGGGAAACCCACGCTCTTGTCCTTGGATGGCTGAAAGATGGAGCAGTTGAAGGTATCAGGGTGGATCACCCTGATGGAATGAGGGATCCGGAAGGTTATTTTTCCAGGATAACAGAGGAAGCTCCCGGGTCCTGGATATTAGCTGAGAAGATACTGTTACCCGGGGAAAAACTGAGAAAAAGCTGGCCTGTCCATGGTACTACGGGATACGACTTTCTTAACCTGGCGGGAGGTCTTTTCGTTGATCCTTCTGCCCAGAGAAGCCTGATCAGGTTCTACGACAGATTTGTGGGAAATGAGAAAACTCCTGAGACGATTATCATAGAGAAGAAGATGCTTGTCCTGAATGAGCTTTTCGGGAGTGACATCAACCGCCTGACCCAGATGTTCCTCGATATCTGCAGTTACTACAGGACATATCGTGATTATACAAGGTCAGAAATAACCTTTACCCTTAAAGCCCTTATTACATCAATGGATGTCTACAGGACCTATGTTTCTCCCGAAAGGGGACGGCCGGGGAGAGATGACATAAAGGTCATTCGAAGAGCTGCCGGAAATGCAGTAATTCATTTTCCAGATATTGACCCGGATCTGCTCAGGTTTATCCAGGACATTCTGCTTCTGAAAAAAAGTGGGGCTATGGAGACTGAATTTGTGGCCAGATTTCAGCAGCTTACGGGGCCGGTAATGGCAAAGGGAGTAGAAGATACCCTTTTCTACTGTTATAACCCTCTCATATGTCTGAACGAAGTGGGAGGCAGTCCTTCTGATTTTGGAACATCCCTGAAAGAGTTTCATTCCCAGATGGCCTGGAAGGCCCTTTCCTGTCCATTGAGCCTTCTTGCAACTTCTACTCATGACACCAAGCGGAGTGAGGATGTCAGATGCAGGATAGCCCTTCTCTCAGAGGTACCCAGGGAATGGAAGAAGAGAGTTACGGCATGGAGATCCATGAACAGTCCTTTCTGGAATGAGGCTGAACCTGACAGGAACATGGAATATTTCCTTTACCAGACCCTGGTGGGTATCTGGCCTGTCTCGCAGCAGAGACTGTTGTCCTATCTGGAGAAAGCTGCCAGAGAGGCCAAGGAATATACTTCATGGAACAGGGTCAATAAAGAATATGAGGATAAGCTGGGCAATTTTACAAGGGGAATACTTTCAAACACCCCATTTATCAGGGATCTTGAAAATCTTCTGGAGATGCTTATTGTGCCGGGAAGGATCAACTCTCTTTCTCTGACCCTTCTCAAGCTGACCCTTCCCGGGGTTGCGGACATTTTCCAGGGCTGTGAGATCTGGAATTTCTCCCTTGTGGATCCCGATAACAGAAGAGGGGTGGATTACAACAGACTCACTGAATTGCAGAAAGAAGCCATGGATCTTGATGTTCCGCCTGTTTTAAGCACAGATGATGCAGGCTTGAGTAAAATGTGGCTTATCATGAAAACCCTCGATTTCAGGAGGGGAAATCCCGGATCGTTCAAGCCTGGTTCAAGCTATGGTACCCTTCATCCATCCGGAGAGAAAGGGAAACATCTCGTGTCTTATCTGAGGGGGGAAAACTGTATGGTGATGGTTCCCAGGCTTCCCCTGAAACTGGGCAGTTCTTGGGGTGAAACCTTTCTCAATGTTCCGGAGGGGAAATGGAAAAACCTCTTTACGGGAGAAGAATTTTCGGGAAACAGGATAAGGGTGGAGGATATGCTGAAGATTTTTCCTGTGGCCCTCCTGTACAGGATCTGAGGACGGTGTGGATCATATGAACGGGATCAGGGTATGGGCTCCAGCGGCCGGATCTGTTCAACTTGTGACCAGGGATCTCAGGGTGGAGATGAGCCGCCAGACAGGAGGATGGTGGGTCTGCTTTTCAGAGCATATCCAACATGGCCTGGATTACAAGTTCTCCATTGACGGGAAAGATCCCCTTCCCGATCCCAGGTCCGGCTGGCAGCCCTATGGTGTTCATGGTTACTCCAGGTATGTTGAGCATTCCCTTTTTCAGTGGAGAGATAGAACGTGGCAGCCTCATGAACTGGGGTCTGCAGTTATATATGAACTTCATACGGGTACTTTCAGCGAGGAAGGAACCTTCAAGGGAATAACAGGACATCTGGATCATCTTCAGGTCCTTGGCATTACACACATAGAGCTTATGCCGGTAAATTCCTTTTCAGGGGACAGGGGATGGGGATATGATGGGGTATATCCTTTTGCTCCCATGGAGTGCTATGGAGGCCCGGATGGGCTGAAGATGCTGGTTGACGAATGCCACAGGAGAGGGTTTTCCATGATCCTTGATGTGGTCTATAACCATCTCGGCCCAGAGGGGAATTATCTTGGTCATTATGGACCATATTTTACTGAAAAATACACTACACCCTGGGGTTCTGCCATCAATTTTGACGGACCGGGCAGCGATGAAGTCCGCAGGTTCTTTATTGATAATGCCATAATGTGGCTCAGGGATTACCACTTTGATGTTCTCCGTATCGACGCGGTCCACTCTATTTTTGATATGTCTGCCCTTCATTTTCTGGAGGAACTTTCTTCAGAAGTGGATCAGCTTTCCCGTGATAACGGAAGGAAGAAATACGTGATCGCCGAAAGTGATCTTAACGATCCCCGCATAATAACTCCAGGGGAAAGGGGAGGCTACGGTATTCACGCCCAGTGGTGCGACGACCTTCATCATTCGGTACATGCTTTTCTTACAGGAGAGAGAACCGGATATTATCAGGACTTCGGGAAACTCGAGGATATCGCAAAGGCACTCAAAAAGGGATATGTATGGGATGGGAAATACTCCTCTTTCAGAAAGAGGAGACATGGTAGATCCTCTGTGGAAATAAGGGGAGACAGGCTTGTGGGGTTTATCCAGGATCATGATCAGGTTGGTAACCGGGCCAGGGGAGAGAGGCTTGATCATCTTGTCGGGAAAGGGATGTCGATGTGTGCAGCGGCACTGTATATCTGTTCTCCCTTCATCCCAATGTTATTTCAGGGGGAAGAATGGGCAGCAGAAACCCCTTTTCAGTACTTCACTTCCCATGGAGATCCGGAACTGGGTAAAGCCGTTACTTCGGGAAGAAGGAGAGAGTTCCTTTCCTTTGGATGGAAAGAAGAGGATATTCCAGACCCCCAGGATCTGAATACCTTCCTGCGTTCAAGATTGAAATGGAAGGAGCTCTCCGAAGAGGAGCATGGCAAAGTGCTTGAATGGTACAGGGAACTTGTAGCTCTAAGGAAGAAATTTCCCGAACTGCATGATGGAAGCCTTGACGGGGTCCATGTGCATTTTTCGGAGGAGAAAAAGTGGTTTTCCTTCCAGAGAGGGCGGATCCTGCTGGTTTTCAACTTCAGTTATAAAGTAAATCTTATCCATCCTCTGGAAGATCCATGTCCTGATCTGCTTCTTGCTTCTGATCCCGGATGTGAGATCCGGGGAAATGAACTGTTTCTGCCTTCCCCATCTGTTGCTCTCCTCAGGTGCATGCCCATACATGCCATGTGAGATAAACAGCTATTTTTATGTATGAATGTAAGTTATCATATGTAGATATACATTATTATCTGCAGTTATTTTCCTGATCTCTTCAATGGAGGAGTTTTTTAATGAAAAGCTTTTGTAAGCGGATGAGCAAGCTTATATTCGGCTTGTTTTTATATGCTCTTGGTATAGTCATTACCATGAAAGCCCATCTTGGTTTTGCACCATGGGAGGTATTTCACCAGGGTGTTTCCCTGACCATAGGTTTGTCCATCGGCAAGGTCAGCATCCTTACGGGATTTGTGATTTGTATCCTTGTTTTCCTTTCCGGGGAGAAGCTTGGTCTGGGAACCATCCTTAATATGTTTCTCATAGGGATCTTCATGGACTGGATCCTGGAATCTAATGTCATACCCCGGATGAGCGGTTTTATATCAGGAATTATTATGATGTTCCTCGGGCTTTTTATAATATCCTTTGCTTCCTATTTTTACATAGGTTCGGGCTTCGGGGCTGGCCCCCGGGATAGTCTCATGGTGGCCATAGAGCGGAAAACCGGTCTGGCTGTGGGTATCTCCAGGGGAATAATTGAGGGATCTGCTGTTTTTATCGGCTGGCTCCTCGGCGGACCGGTGGGATTCGGAACGGTTATAGCAGCCTTCGGGATCAGTTTCTGTATCCAGGCTGTTTTTTCTCTTCTGAAGTTCAAAACAACCCTGGTAAAACATGAAACCCTTGGTGCAACTCTGCAGAGCCTGAAAGCCATGTAATCGGGATGTCGATAAAGGGGTAACAGATCTTCCCGGGGGGCCGTACTGTAGCACTCCTGTTTTGCGGAGGCCCTATGTTGAAGAGTGAACCCGTCATTTCTGTGATACAATAAATATACATCTATAATGTATCGTGAGGTGACGATAATATGGAAAGAACAGGAATAGTTACTATGAAGGGGAATCCCCTCACTCTTGTGGGACCATCCCTTTCAGTGGGCGACAAGGCTCCGGATTTTGCTGTCATGGATCAGGGGCTGAATCCTAAAACTCTGAAGGATTTTGCTGATCACATTAAGGTTATTTCAGTTACGCCTTCCCTTGATACCCCTGTATGCGATCTTCAGATCCACTGGTTCAACGAAGATGCTGCCAATATGCCTGGTGATGTGGATGTTCTGAATATTTCCATGGATCTGCCCTTCGCTCTCAGTCGTTTCTGCTCAACCAAGGGAATAGAAAGGGCAGTTGCCCTTTCTGACCACAGGGATGCATCATTCGGGCTGAACTGGGGAGTTCTGATCAAGGAGCTCAGGCTACTTGCCAGGGCAGTGTTCATTGTCGATAAAGAGGATGTTATCCGTTATATCCAGATCGTGTCTGAAGTTACCCAGGAACCTGATTACGAAAAGGCCATGCAGGCTCTTGAGAAAATAACAGATAAGGTCTGATCTCAATATCAAACCGGGGCTGTTCCTGTCGCCCCGGTTTTCATTTTTTCATGTAAGCCTGTTTTACTTGAGAGGTTTACCCTTCAGTTGAAAATGTGAGGCCTTCAAAATGGGAATTATCAGGGAAAAATTTCAGGAGATCAGTGATGAGTTCAACCAGATAGCGAAGGGTCACATTTCTTTTTTCGAGGCTATCCTGCCCATTTTTTTGTTCCTTTTTCTGAACCACATCTGGGGACTCAGGTCTGCTGCTGTTATATCCTTTCTAACGGGAATGGCCTTTACGCTCACTGACATTTTAAGACGAAGGAGGAAGCTCTATTCACTTGGAGGGCTCGTCCTCCTCGGAATGGCCATTCTCGCTGTTATCAGGAGCGGAAAAGCAGGATCGGTTCTTCTGCCCTCCATTGGGTCAAACGGTATCATTTCCATCATCTGTATTCTGAGCCTGGTGGCTCGAAAACCCATGGTGGCATGGACCAGTTATTTTGCCCGTCATTATCCCCTTGCCTGGTACTGGCATCCGGCAGTTCGTCCTGCCTATACAGAGGTTACCATTGTATGGGCCTTATTCTTCGGGATCCGTGCCCTGTTGCAGTTTTCCGTTGCCGGGTCTGAAAATATTGTTTTTGTATCTCTTTTTTCTTTAATTTCCGGATGGCCTTCCACTCTGATGCTCCTGGTCATAAGCTACTTATATGGCATATGGAGACTCAGGGTCCTTGGGGGGCCAGGGGTGGATGAGTTCCGCAGGGGAGATCCCCCCCCATGGAAGGGACAGAAGAGGGGTTTCTGAACCTTGAGACCGGAAGCCATTCGGGAAGGGAAAAATAATTTCCGACAATGTCAGCACCCTCTCCTGAAGAGGTAGAAGAGATGGACCTTTTGTCTATCCATGTCTGTTCAATATATCTTTCCGTGTATTATTTCAATATAATGAAATAGCAGTTGGTATCAGAGAAAAGACAGAAGAGGGAGATGGGAACAATGAATGGTACCCCTGGAAAAAAGAGTAATGTATTTGTTGACGATGATCCAAACCCGATCATCTACAGATATCTTCTACTGTTTTCGCTTTTCCTGCTTTTTTTATTACCGGTTTTCAGCATAAAGCCTGCCTGTGCCCAGGTTTCTGTTTACCATCAGCTTTTCTTTTCAGAAAAAGAAACAGTTCCTCAACAATTGCCTGTGCCTGAAAAAAAGCTGGCTGTCAAGGGTCTGAAGCTTGTATCTAACGTTGATCTTATTCGCAGGGTCCCCTTTTCATTAAGTCAGGTGAGTAAAACAGATCTGGCTGTTCAGAAGGACAGCGGGGAGTTCCACAACTTCCTGAAGGCTTCGCAGGTGGATTGGAATTTTAAAGAGAACCTTAATGTAAAGTTCTGCTGGAACAGTACCGAAACCGGAGTAACTTCTGCTGTATGGCAGGTTTCGACCATGCGTTTTCCTCCGGATAATGCATTATGGGAAAACCCTCCCGGCCTTGTTGCCAGCGGCCCCGCTGTTCTGCAGAATGTGCAGAATGGTAAATATCCAAAAGTTTTCCTGGTCGATTTCTCCAGTTTTGCCCCGAGGCCTCCATCGAAAGTTTTGAAGATAAAAACACTGTCAGATCAGAAACCGTCCAACCTTCAGCCTGTGAAACAGATAAGCATTAAAAAGAGCATTCCCCAGGTTGTTTCCAAGGAACAGCCTGCAGTTACAGGGTTAAAGATCAAGACAGCTCCAAAGATCAAGATAGATCCAAAGATAAACCTGAAACAGGATAAGGGTTTTTCTTCTCTTAACATGAACTATTTCGTTCGCTTGGTAACCCTGGGTCCAGACGGGCAGCCTGCAGGTATTCCTTGCGAACCGGTAAGGATCCTCTATGGAGATCCCATATATGACGGCAGCATAAAGGTGGAACCCGATGCCTTTGAGAAACCGGAGGCCCTTCATCCACAGATCAGGGTTGAAAGGTATCTCCCGATACAGAACCAGGCAACGGATGCAATGTATCATGTGATAGCGATAAGAGATATACCGAATCCCTTTGGAGGAGAACCGTTGATCCGAAAGGGCGATAAGTTCAATCTGAGACCAAGACAGGAGGATAAAAGCTTTCTCGAATCCGTGGGTGATTTCTTCTCGGACGTTGTAAGTTGGGCCGTGGATGCAGTGAACTGGGCCTCCAGGACCTATGAAAATATAAAGAACGCTGCAATAGATGCAGCCTGTTCTGTGGCAGGAGAACGGTTCAGGGGTGCTTTTGAAATGGGTCTGAACATAGGTATGGCTGCCATAGGGGTGCCGCCGGGCATTCCCAATTTCGATGAACTTACCGATATGGGGGTGGAATATCTTGTGGCTGTGGCTGCCGAACAGGCCATTGGCGCAGGGGTAGATCCCATGCTCGCCACGGAAGCAGCAGAAAAGGGAGTCAATGCTTTTGTGGATGAAATGAGAAGGGAGGCGAACGGAGGAGGCGACATGAATGCCTTCTTTAAACCGGACCCTGATTACTATTACAGGCCGGCCTATATGGAACTGAAGATAACCAACCCCGAATCTGTCCCGACGAACCAGGTTACCGGGAAGATACGGGTAACAGTAAAGGATGGTAACTGGGATGAGGACCTTTTCCATGAGGCCTTTTTCCATGTCCCGTCGATCAGACCCGGGCAAACCGTAACCCTCCCGGTCTATCTTGAAGAGAACATGGAAAATAAATTTGAGGATCATGATTATTATGCTGGAATGCAGCGATTCTGGACCCGATATCTAATGCCGGCAAAGGTTCTTGTGTTATCGGGTATTTATGAAACATGGTATCCTGACAGACCGAGTGGCGGCCCGGGAGACTACAAGTATGAAAACTACGAGGAAGCTCATCAGGTCTTCACAATCCAGGATTGCAGACAGGTTATGATGCCTTGAGATCCTGAGAAAGAATGAATTCCTTTTTCCTGAATTAATGACAGGAGAGTGTAGCTGTTGATAAAGGTTGAAGATATGACAATGGGTTATTCCGGGATCGGGGAGGGCGTGCCCCTCATCATGATAATGGGTTACGGTTCAACCCGGAACCTGTGGGAGCCAGGGACAATTGATAAACTGGCAGAAGATTTCAGGGTCATAACCTTTGATAATCGCGGAACAGGGGAGACTGAAATGGGTCTTGTCCCTTTTTCCATTTCTCAGTTTGCTGATGATACCTATGGTCTTATCCAGGCCCTTGGAATAGGGAAGGCCCATATTCTGGGCTGGTCCATGGGATCTCTGGTAGCCCAGGAACTGGCTTTGAACCACCCCGAGTCGGTGGCAGGACTGGTTCTTTATTCGACATTCTGTGACGGGGATATGTTCCCACCCGATCCTGAAGTTATCGCAAGACTTCAGGATCGGTCCGGAAGTCCGGAGGAGAGGGGCACACGCTGGATAGAGGCCCTTTTCCCGCGAGAATGGATCGAGAAGCACTATGAAAGGATCAGGGATATTTTCTGGCGTCCCATGGGGGAGATCCCTGGAGAAACCCTGGCAGGCCAGGAAGATGCCATATCCCGATGGAAGGGGAGCAGGGACCGGCTTGAATGTCTTCCATCTGCAACTCTTCTGATCTCTGGAGACAGGGATATCCTTACCCCTCATGAGAACTCGGAATTTATGGTCTCCAGGATACCCGGAGCGAAACTAACGATTATGGAGGGAGCAGGTCACGGGCTTATGTTTCAGGATCCGGAGCATTTCCTTTCAATAGTGAAAGAATTTCTTCTGGATATATGATCTGATCCATGGGCAGGTATTGACTTTTTATTTATGCAGGTTAGAATTTCCAGAGAAAATAATATTCCTGAAGGGGAGTAGCTTCACAGGGCAGGGTCAACAACCTGGTGCGCAGCACCTGGTCCTGCCGTTAGCTTAAAAGCTGATTAGCGAGACCTTCGGTATGGCGGTGGCCATGCTGAAGGTCTTTTTTATTGGGATAAACCACAGGAGGTACCCGTAATGTTAATGTTCTTTATCATGGGATGTGCAGGGATCATTCTTCTTTATGCAGGAGGAGAGATACTTGTCAAATATGCTTCCGCCCTGGGGCAGAAAACAGGCCTTTCGGACCTTTTCATCGGGCTTACCATTGTAGCTTTCGGGACTTCTGCCCCTGAACTGGTTTCGTCCCTTATTGCTATGCTGAAAGGTTCTTCCGGTCTGGTAATAGGCAATGTACTGGGATCGAATATCACAAACATAGGTCTTATCCTTGCCTTATCGGCTATGATCAGTCCCTTTGCCACAGATTTCAGAAAGAACTGGAAGGATTTTCTCTTTCTTGGTACGGCAAGTACTTTTGCAGGTCTTGTAATGTTTACAGGGCATATAGATACCTGGGAAGGCCTCCTCCTTCTGGGTCTCTTCTTTCTTTATACCTTCTACCTCTTAAGGTCAAACAGTACTCTGAATTCAGAAGGAAGAAGATCACAGACTGGTATGGATCTGAAAAGTCTTATCCCTTCCATCGCTGGAATAGTGACAGGAATATGCCTGCTTCCCCTTGGCGCTGAACTTCTTGTCAATTCAGCTATCAGAATAGCCGCTCTTCTGGGAGTTTCGGAACACCTTATGGGTCTGACCCTTGTTGCTGTGGGAACAAGCCTTCCTGAGCTCGTGACCAGTCTGATCGCGGCTCTTAGAAAAAGAGGAGATCTCTGCCTGGGTAATATCATCGGATCAAATATTTTCAATGTGCTTGTTGTTCCGGGGATATGTTCCATATTCGGAAAGCTGGACTTCATGGCGGGGATGGTAAGGTCTGATATCATTATCATGATAATAATATCCATTACGGCAATTTCACTTTCATTTTCAAGGAGTTATCTGAGCCGGAGGGAGGGAACCTTTCTTCTGACCTGTTACCTGGGCTACATATTTAACCTCGTTTCATGAGGAAGTTCTGAAATTGCATTGAAGGTCTTTTTTCTGGAGCCGGAAAGGGACATAATGATCCTGAGACGGATACCTCTTGAGGGTAATCGTTTTCCTGCCTTCAAGAAAGTGAACTTTCATCCAGGCTGGAGGTATTTAGATGAATCCCTGCAATATAGAAATCGAAAGCATTATTCGTTCAGAACGGAAAAGCATATCCCTTGCAGTAACTGATGAAGCCAGGCTTGTGATAAGGGCTCCCCTTCATGTTTCAGAGTGCTGTATCAGGGATGTTGTCCGTAAAAAAACAGGCTGGATCAGGAAAAAGATCCAAGAAGTGAAAAATAGAAAGCCTGTTCCTGTAAAGAAATTTATTCAGGGAGAGGCTTTCTTGTATCTTGGCAGAAGTTATCCACTTTTATTTGGGGATAAGATGGGGATAGATGTGCAAATCACGGATAACCTTGTGATATGCTGTGGAAAAACCCCGGCCAGGGATGTACTTATCCACTGGTACCGCGAGAGGGCAATGGAAAAAATCGGGGAAAGATGTCACCATTATTCAAACATGACAGGGCTGAAACCCCTTTCGGTGAAGATATCCAATGCTTCAAAAAGATGGGGTTCCTGCAGCAGCAGGGGCAGTATCAATTTCGCCTGGAGGCTGGTAATGGCTCCCCTTGAGGTAATTGACTACGTAGTGGTCCATGAGCTTACGCACCTGAAAGAGCTCAATCATTCAAAAAAATTCTGGAACAGGGTGGGAGCCGTAATCCCGGACTACAGGATCCATCAGAAATGGCTGCGGGATAATGGAAGAGCACTTATGATCTGAGGGGATCCCGACAATATTTTCCCGGTTTTGTCCGATCACATTCTGGTTTGTTCTATAAATTTATATGCACGCCTTGGGCCGGAAATGTTTTAACCCGGAGTCATTATTTTGTAGAGGAGGAGAGTTCATGCAGAAAAGACTTTTTAAAGAGGAGATCAGAAAGGGTAAAAGACTTATCGGTACCTGGATCCAGATAGGTAGTCCCGAAGTGGTGGAAATGGTGGGGCTGGCTGGTTTTGATTTTGCCGTTATTGATACTGAACATTCGTATTTTGGCATTGAAACGTCAGAAAACCTTGTAAGGGCAGCCGATGCCGTTGATCTTATCCCCTTTATCAGGGTATCCCGAAAGGATCCCTCCCTTGTCATGAAAGCCCTCGATACAGGCGCCGCGGGTTTTGTGTATCCTGGTGTCCTCTGCAGACAAGATGCAGAGGAGGCGGTGAGTGCCTCGAAATATCCGCCCCTGGGGAACCGGGGAGCCTGTCCCTTTGTCAGGGCAGCGGGCCATGTTGCCCGGGACTGGGAAAAACATGCTGAACATTCCAACGAAGATCTGGTCAGCGTTATCCTTGTTGAAGGCCAGGAGGGCGTTGAAAATTTTGAGGAAATAATAGGTGTTCCTCATATTGATGTGATAATGATGGGTCCCTTTGACCTCTCCGTATCTCTTGGTGTAGGAGGCCAGGTGGAACATCCCCTGGTAATGGAAAAATTCGGAGAGATGATAGATCTAGCCGCATCCAGGGGCGTTGCTCTGATGCCTAATATATTCAATCCTGACCTTAAAAAGGTGGCAGAGCTCTCTGATCACTGGTTCGGAAGAGGATGCCAGTCTCTTATCGTCAATACGGACAAACTCATGTTCTCCTGGGGGATGGAGCAGAATCTGGAGACGGCCTGGAGATCAAGGGACAAATATTGAGTTATTACCGCAGTTTTCAAATTCTATGGAATTGTAGCCCCGGTAATAAAACGTCTGCATGAAGGGTATTATTTTCATGTTCTCACAGCCTTTTTGTATAATGGTAATGAAATATATCTGACAAGGGAGGTTATCCTGTAAATGACAATTTCCAAACCCTACTGTGGGAAAATAGAAGAGCTGCCCATGCTTAATGCTGGAGAGGGAGATCAGATCACCAAAAGAGTGGTCTTCGGCCCGGGTAAGTTCTGGGATGATCATGTAATGAGGGTATTCACGGTGAAGCCCGGTGTCGCAAGTCCCTTCCACAGCCATGACTGGCCCCACTACGTGATCTTTCTTAATGGGAAATCCACCGGGGATATTGACGGTGTAAAGGTCGAACTGGTGAAGGGAGACTATGCCTATGTACCTCCGAATGTGGATCACAATTTTAGCAACAGTGGTGATGAGGATCTGGTCTTCATATGCATAGTACCCACAAAAGGAGATGACTACTCTTACCCGGGATCGGAAGAATAAAAGGGTTTAATGTATAAATAAAGGAAGAGGCTGGGAAAACGATTCCCGGCCTCTTTTACATGGATTATCTTAAGCTTGGATTTGCGAATCAAGGTCATCAGTATCTCTTATGGGTGGTTTTTGATGTGTTCCTCAGTTACCGTGACATCCATATGACATGTCATTCTGAAGAGTGTAAAATGTACAGAGAGCGTTCCTTTTCTTTTTCTGTTCTTTCCATCCAAAAAAATATTATTTCTACCCCCCTCTTCTGTTCTTATCATTAGCCCTTGAAGTATTGATATTTTTGTCCAGTTTGACAAAGATGCAAAAAAGGCTATTATTTCAGTGTGTTATATCATTTAACGGAATGAGGGTACGATGAGCGGAACAAAAGATACAAACCTTCAACTTCTCGAAAGGACTTTTGCCATCCTGGATTACATTTGCCGGGAGGGGAGGTCGTGCAGCCTGAAGGAGATAGTAGATGCGACTGGCATATCCAAACCTTCTGTGCACAGGATCCTTTCGACTCTTAATAAAAACCTGGCAGTCATAAAGGACAGCCATTCCCAGTATCGGATCGGGCCCAAAATGCTTCAGTGGGCCAGGGCCTGCAAAGGCAATTCAGAGCTCTTGAGTGTGGCCATGCCCTACCTGGAGAGGATATGGCATGTTGCAGGCGAAACCATCCATCTAGTAAGTTATGAGAATGGCCATGCCTACTATCTTTCCAAAACCGAGAGTAAACATCCCCTTCAGATGCGGTCCAGAAGAGGAGATATCCTCCTGCTTCATTCCACAGGTGCCGGCAAGGCCATCCTTTTTTCTCTACCGGATGCGGAGTTCGAATCCTTTATCAGCCGGGAAAAACTGGAAAAACGTACTCCCCATACCATAACGGATCCGCAGATCTTTTATAAACAGCGGAAGGATTTTGCGGAGCAGGGTTACTGCCAGGAGATCCAGGAAAATGAGATCGATATACGCTGTATAGCAGCCCCTGTTCTTAACAGCGAGGGCTATCCCCTTGGATCTGTGAGCATTACATGTCCCGTATATCGCTGTGACGACACCAGGGCAGCTGAATTAGGTCTTCTTCTCGCTGCGGTTATCCCGGGATTATCCGCCGAATTCGGTTATTCTCAATAACCTTTTATAGAGGACAGTCAAAGCCTTAATTATATGGAGGTGTCTGATAAATGAGAAAGATAAGAAAACTTGAAGTAATGGAAACTGTAGCTGATGTAGGTGTAGTAGGCATAATCCGTACTCCTGACGTCTCTGCGGCAATAGAGATGGGTAGGGGCATGATAGATGGTGGAATAAATGTTCTTGAAGTTTCCCTCACTTTTCCCGGTTCCCTGGATGTAATTAAAGAGATCCGAAGAGAAAATTCCGGTAAGGATTTTATCCTGGGGGCGGGTACTGTGGGAGATGCTCCTTCCGCCAGGATGAGTATACTGGCTGGTGCCGAATTTATTGTCTGCCACTGCCTCTCCGAAGAAGTCATACGTATGTGCAACAGGTATGGGATTGCCTGTACGCCAGGAATACAGACCGTTACTGAAGCAGTAAGGGCTCTTGAGCTTGGATGTGATGTTGTAAAGGCCTTCCCCGGCAGTATTCTCGGGCCAGGCTTTATCAAGGCAGTTCACGGACCTGTTCCCTATGTGGAAATAATTCCGGTGGGAGGGGTATCCCTCAGTAACCTGGGTGACTGGTTCAGTGCCGGAGCCTATGCTGTGGGGCTGGGAAGCGCACTTACAAAGGAAGAGGGCAGGGATGCTGCCTATGAAACAGTTGTGAAGAAGGCTCGAACGACGATCGAAACAATAAAATCTGTTCGTTCAGATAAATAAGAAAGATTCAGAGAGGTGATCTGTTAAATGTCAAAAATAGTTACTTTCGGAGAGATAATGCTGAGGCTTACACCGCCGGGACGGGAGGTCATTCTTCAGACTCCGCAGTTTATTGCAACTCCTGGAGGAGCAGAGGCAAATGTGGCTATATCCCTTGCCAATTATGGAGAAAAGGCTTCCTATGTGACTGCCCTTCCGGAAAATCTTATCGCCGATGCCATAGTGGGAGAGCTTAAGAGATTTAATGTGAATACTGAAAATATTATTCGCTGCGGAGACAGGGTAGGTACCTACTATACCCAGACCGGCTCGGTCATGCGCCCCTCAAAGGTTATCTACGACAGGGCCCACTCTTCAATTGCAGAGGTCAAACCGGGAGATTTTGACTGGGACTCCATTCTGGAAGATACGAAATGGTTTCACGTAACAGGGATAACTCCGGCAATAGCTTCAGGTACAGCAGAAGTGACCCTTGAGGCTCTGAGGAAGTGCCGGGAAAAAGGTATCACTGTATCATGTGACCTCAACTACAGGAAAAAATTGTGGAAGTGGGGGAAACCTCCGGTAGAAGTAATGTCCGAAGTAGCAAAATATGTGGATGTGATGATAGCGAACGAAGAGGACTGTCAGAAGTGTCTTGGCATAGAGCTCGATGTGGACGTTACATCCGGGTCTCTGGACAGCAGTAAGTACAGGGCTCTGGCATCGAAGGTAATGGCCATGTTCCCCCAGGTCTCGTATCTGGCCGTAAGTCTCAGGGAGAGCGTGAGTGCAGACCATAACAACTGGTCCGGAGTTCTTGCTACCAGAGATGCTTTCTATGAAAGCCGAAAATACAGCATCACAAATATCGTGGACCGTATCGGGGGAGGAGATTCCTTTGGTGCAGGTCTGATATATGGTCTCAATCATCTTGATGGTGATCAGGCAGCGATAGAGTTTGCCATTGCTGCATCCGCAATTAAACATACCATCTATGGAGATTTCAACAGGGTTTCCAAAGAGGATGTACTGAACCTCATGGGCGGAGATGCCAGCGGAAGGGTGCAGAGGTAGATCTTATGGCGAAGATAACTTCAATAGAACTTTTTAAAGTTCCCCCAAGATGGTTATTCCTTAAAATTTCAACAGACGAGGGAGTATGCGGCTGGGGCGAACCGGTCATTGAAGGCCGGGCTAATACCGTCAGAGCCGCGGTTCTTGAGCTCGAAGAATACCTGATCGGGAAAGATCCTCAACAGATAGAGGATCTGTGGCAGGTCCTTTACAGAGGTGGGTTCTATCGCGGGGGACCCATACTTATGAGCGCCATCTCAGGAATAGAGCAGGCTCTCTGGGATATTCACGGCAAGCTTCTTGGTGTACCGGTCTATAAGCTTATGGGCGGTTCAGTGCGCAACAGGATGAGAGTCTACGGCTGGATAGGTGGAGACAGGCCCTCGGATGTTGCAGCAGCGGCAAAAGAAAGATCTGATGCCGGAATGACAGCTGTGAAGATGAATGGCACTGAGGAAATGGACTGGATAGATCGATATGAAAAGATCGATCAGGTTCTGGAAAGGGTTCAGGCCATCCAGGATGCAACAGACGGGAAACTGGACATCGCCGTGGATCTCCATGGAAGGGTTCACAAAAGCATGGCGAGGATACTGATGAAAGAACTTGAACCTTTCCGATTGATGTTTGTGGAAGAACCTGTACTTGTAGAAAACAGGGAAGCCTTTATGGAGCTTCGACGGCACTCCACAATACCCATAGCCACAGGGGAGCGAAACTATACCCGTTGGGACTTCAAACAGATGCTGCAGGACGGATCTGTTGATATTCTTCAACCTGATGTAAGCCATGCAGGAGGGATATGGGAACTCCGCAAGATAGCAGCCATGGCAGAAGCTTACGATGTGGCGGTAGCGCCTCATTGTCCGCTGGGACCAATAGCATTGGCCGCATGTCTTCAGGTTGATTTCTGTACCATAAACGCAGCTATTCAGGAACAGAGTCTGAACATTCACTACAACACCGATGTAGATATCCTTGACTACCTGAAAGATCCTGCTGTTTTCAGATACAAAGACGGATATGCACATATCCTTGAAAAGCCGGGTCTGGGTGTAGATGTTGATGAAGAGGCTGTCCGGAGGAAAGTGGATGAGAGTCTGAACTGGAAAAATCCAGTCTGGCGTCAAAAGGATGGCTGTGTAGCAGAGTGGTAACACTGAGCTGGGTGTATTGATCTCCGGTCCATGTTTCTTTGAAAAAACATGGAGGTGTATCTGCATCTTTAATGCCCGGGGATCAGAATGAAGTAGTCTTTCCCTATCATTGATATCCACGATAGGAAAGGTCAAAAAGGAGGCCTTTAATATGCCCTATGGTAAGACAAGTTACGAAGATCTGCATAATCTTACGAGAGAGATCCTTGTTTCCATGGGATACCCGGAGGATCGTGCTGAAATAACATCTACAACACTGGTTGAAGCTGATGCAAGAGGTGTTTCTTCCCACGGTGTCTCTCGTCTTAAAGTCTATGAGGACCAGTTGAAGAAAGGCTATGCCAAACCTCGGAATGACCCTGAAATAGTTTTTGAAACTCCTCTATCCATCGTAATTGATGGTCATCAGGGCATTGGTCCATATATTTCGGAGTTTGCCATGAAAAAGTGTATTGAGAAAACAGCTGCAACCGGAGCCTGTTATGTTGCCGTAAGAAACAGCAATCATTACGGTATGGCTGGTCTATGGGCCGAAATGGCTGCCAAGCATGGCTATATCGGTATGTCATTTACCAACACAATCCGTTGTGCTGTGCCTGTTCTTAGTGTGGACAGGAAACTGGGGAGCAATCCTATAGCAGTGGCCATCCCTTCTGAAGAAGGGAAAGATCCTTTTCTGCTGGATATGGGGACTACAACCGTTACCAGGGGTAAACTCAGAGTCTATGACAGACGGAACAAGACAATGCCTTCCGGCTGGTTTGTTGATGAAGAAGGTAAAACAATTAACGATCCGCACAAAGCGGTGGAAGTCCTTGCTTCAGATTCCGGTGAACGGGGAGGGAATGTTTTCCTTGGTGGTGAGACCGAAGATCTTGGAGGGCATAAAGGATATGGTCTGGGGTTATTTGTTGAGCTTTTCTGTGCACCTCTTTCCATGGGTGCCTGGACTTATGATGTGTTTCAGACACAGGAAGCAACGGTATGCCACTTCTTTTCTGCCTTCCGGCTGGATCTTTTTGGCGATGAAGCTCCCATAAGGAAATATGTTGGTGATATTCTGACATCCCTTCAGAACAGTACTCCTTCTGAGGGCAATGACAGGGTATATACTCCCGGACAGAAGGAATATATGCAGCGTGCACTTTCAATGAGAGAGGGTGTGGAGCTTGACATCCCGACCTGTGAAATGCTGGATTCCTATGCCCATGCTTTTGGGCTGGATTCCATATTTTAATATGATGCCATGACCGTGAATATAACATTTCATTATCAGGATATACCATCTGTCAATGTGCCCGAAGAAAATCTTCTGGGAGTATTCGAACCTGCAGAAGCACCTTCCGGAGTCCTTTCGGGGAGGGAGCTTGTGAGAGAATCTCTCAGGAGTCCAGTGGGTACTGCAAAACTGTCAGATATTGTTGTACCTGACAGCAGAGTTCTCATTATCGTTGACGATAATACACGCAATACTCCAACAGATATTATTCTTCCTGAGATCATTGATGAGTTGATATCGGGCGGAATTTCTCATGGGAATATCAGGCTGATGATCGCCCTGGGAACACACCGGTCAATGACCCGGAGTGAAAAGATAAAAAAATATGGTCGGGACATTGTGGATAAATACGAATTCATCGATCATCTCTGGACGGATGAAGCGAGCCTGGTAGAGCTTCCTTCAACTATTAACGGAACTGAGATCTGGATCAACAGGGCTCTTTTTGATTCTGATCTGGTTATCGGAGTGGGGCATATAACCCCTCATAGAGTGGCTGGATTTTCCGGAGGAGCCAAAATAATTCAGCCAGGTGTATCCGGGGGGATCACTACAGGTCAAACTCACTGGCTGAGTGCTTTTTTCACAGGAAAAGAAATAATGGGTAAAGTAGATAATCCGGTGCGTAGAGAAATGAATGATGTTGCTGTTGCAGCAGGCCTTAAATTTATAGTTAATGTGGTTCTGGACAGAAATGAAGATATTTATTCCTGCACATGTGGAGATCCGGTTGAAGCACATAAAAAAGGATGCGAGGATGCCCTGAGGGTTTTCGGTGTTTACATGGATGGACCTGCTGATATTGTTATTGCCGAGTCCTATCCAGCAGATCTGGAACTCTGGCAGGCAGCCAAGGGGCTTTATGCTGCGGATCTGGCCATGAAGGAAGGAGGGGTTTCCATACTCGTAACACCTTGTCCGGAAGGGGTATGTTATGGACATGGCGATCTTTCTGAGCTGGGTTATCAGCCCTTCGAGGTAATAAAGGAAAAAGTTGAAAAAGGAGAACTTGTCGATCTCACTCTTGCCGCTCACAGCGTACATGGAGGTCGGATAATAAAGGAACGTGGAAAGGGCATTCTTGTGAGTCCGGGAATAGACAGGGAAACCACTGAAAAACTCGGATTTACCTGGGCAGCCGGTCCTCAGGATGCCCTGGAAAAAGCTTTTTCCATAGCGGGTAAGGATGCCTCTGTTGCAGTTCTGAAATGTGGCGGAGATCTTCTCCCCATATTGAGATATCCTGATGAGCCGGTAAAAGTCAGTTAAAAAATGTATTTGGGAGTTTCTGATTTTTCAGTCCTCTTGTTTTCATGGTAACTTGACACCATATAATCTATTATCTATCATAGATTATAGATGGTGATCAGGAGGCTGAGATATGGTGAATCTTTATGGCAAAAGGCGCAGTACCAAGGACGACGTTATCGATTACCTTCTGGACTGCGTTCTCGAAAAGAAATTGATTCCGGGAGAAAAAATTGTTGAAACTCAGGTAGCCAGAGAGATGGGACTGAGCCAGGGTGTAATTCGAGAAGCCTTCAGAGACCTTTCTTTCATGGGGTTCTTTATCAGTGAACCCTACAAGGGAACTCATCTCCGAAGTTTTTCAGATAGAGACAGGGAAGACTATTACGAGGTCAGGACTTTTCTTGAAAGGACTGCCATAGATTGGGCTATCAGCAAGGGACTATTAGAGGGAAAGGATGTTTTCGATACTCTCTCTGAGCATACACGACAGATATTGTCCTTTGCCGAAGAGGGAAATCACCGCGATCAGATCTTCTCTGACCTTAACTTTCACAAAAATCTAGTAGCCCTCTCCGGAAGTTCCTCTCTGGTAAGATCCTGGGAGGCTCTAGGGAACCTCTACTGGTTCTTTATCCATTATTTTTCCAGCATGGATATGCTGGCAGAGGGTAAGAAACATGTGCTCCTTCTTGACTCTCTCAAGGAAGGAAACTACGAGAAGGCAAATTATCTTCTGAACATTCATTTTGACCAGAACAGAAAGTTGTATCCATCGGGTGCTACCCGCCTGGAAGACAGGCATTGATCAATATATTTATTACTAAGGAGGAAAAAGGTAAATGAAAAGACGTATGTTAGTTGCATTGGCAGCAGCAGTAGCTATGGTTTTCTGTTTCAGCGTGATGGGGATGGCAGCAGATGTTTACAAGATCTCTGCAGGTATCGGTCTTAATGACAAGTCAGCCCAGTACCAGTCTATGAAGTTTTTTAAAGAGCTTGCTGAGAAAAACAGCGACGGCAGGATAACTGTGGACCTCTATCATTCCAGTCAGCTTGGTGACGACAGGGAAATGATGGAAGCCCTTCAGATGGGAACCCAGGAGATGACCTGTCCTTCCACTGCACCCATTGCTCCTTTTGTTAACGGATTCAAGGTTTTTGACCTTCCCTTCCTTTTCCCAACCTATGAAGCAGCGGACTACGTTCTTGATGGTCCCGTAGGTCAGGATCTCCTCAACCAGCTTCCCAAGATAGGTCTTATCGGTCTTGCTTACTGGGAAAACGGCTATCGCCAGCTTACCAACAGTAAAACGGCTGTTTCCTCACCAGCCGACTGTAAGGGGCTCAAGATCCGAACCATGGAGAATCCCATCCACCTTGCAGCCTGGAAGGCCCTTGGTGCCAACCCCACTCCCATGGCTTTCGGAGAGCTTTTCTCAGCCATGCAGCAGAAGGTTGTAGACGGTCAGGAAAATCCCTGGGGAACCATCTACCTTCAGAACTTCCCCGAAGTCCAGGATTATACAACCGATACCGGACATGTATATTCCCCCTTCGTCCTTCTCATATCAAAGAAGTTCTGGGACAAGCTTCCTGAAGATCTTCAGAAAGTAGTTAAAGAGGCAGCCCTGGAAGCTAAGGATCACAACCGTAAACTCAATAGGGAAATGAACGCCAAGTATCTTGAAGAGCTTAAAAAAGTAATGAATGTCACCATTCTTACTCCCGATCAGAAGGCTGCATTCCAGGCAGCTGTACAGCCGGTTTACGATCAGTTCTCCGACGAGATCGGACCAGAGCTCATCAAGTCAGTTCAGAAGGCTGTAAAGGATTTTCAGGCCAGCAAGTAATCTTTCGATTGCATTACTCCAGGATAAGGCAGAGGTTTTCCCTCTGCCTTATCTTTTTAAAAGAAGTTGAGAGGGTGTTAAGAGTATGAAGAAAAGAAACCCTGTCTTCCATTTTGCGGGATGGCTTTATAAGATCACCATGATAGTCCTGACCCTTATCCTTTTCGTTGTAGTTACCTTCAATGTATTTACAAGATATGTCCTCAATAACTCCATGGGATGGGCGGATGAGCTCTCCCGATTCGTTTTCATATGGGTCTGTTTTCTGGGAGCGACCCTGAGTTTCTACCACGATGAACATGTTGGACTGAGCTTTGTCCTTGAAAGGATCCGCTCAATAAGGATAAGAGGTATTATAAAGATTCTTGATGAAGTCCTTATAATGGTGGTTCTCCTGGCTCTTGTGTGGTATGGATGGATAGTTGCGATATCCGCCACCAATGTTTCCCCGGCCCTTTATATACCAATGAAATATGTATATATGATAGTGCCTTTCTGCGGAACCCTTATGGCTTTTATGAATCTTGCGAAAATGGCCGATAATATAAGGCAATTCAGAGAAACCTTTACAGAAGGAGATGTCAGCTGATGCTATGGATATTTCTAATTTCTCTTTTCGGTTTCATCCTCCTGGGTATACCCGTTGCTTTCAGCCTCGGTCTTTCGAACCTTATAATGCTTTATGTCATGGGAATTCCCTACATGGTACTTCCATCCAAGATAATTTCGGGAATGAACAGCTTTCCCCTTCTTGCGATACCTTTCTTTATGTTCGTAGGAGAGGTGATGAATCATGGGGGGATCGCGAAAAAACTGGTGGATTTTGCAGATGCCTGGGTAGGGCATATAACCGGAGGTCTGGGGCATGTCAATATCCTGAGCAGCATGTTCTTCGGAGGTATCTCCGGTTCGGCTATTGCTGATACAGCAGCAATAGGAGGACTCATAATTCCTCCCATGGTAAAACAGGGATATCCCTCAGATTATTCAGCTGCGGTCACAGCCTCTTCTTCAGTGATCGGGATAATCATCCCACCCAGCATTCCCTTTATCCTTTACGGAATAATTACGAACACATCCATTGCCAGGCTTTTCATGGGGGGTATCATTCCCGGTATACTGGTTGGATTTGCACTTATGATAACCACCTATATTACATGTAAAAAGAAGGGATATGGGAAAACGGAACAGAAGTTCAAGCTTCACCGTCTCTGGACGACCCTGAAGGGAGCATGGCTGGCCCTTTCCATTCCAGTGATAGTGGTAGGTGGAATTCTGACGGGTGTTTTTACAGCCACTGAAGCCGGTGCTGTGGCTGCCTTTGTTACGTTGATACTGGGACTTTTCGTTTACAGGCAGATAACACTGAGAGATCTCCCCCGAATACTTCTCAATACCGCCAAAACCACAGGTGTAGTCCTTTTCCTCTGCGGGATGGCTATGGGTACCGCCTGGATACTTACAAGAGCTCGCGTTCCGTTCCAGCTTGCGGATATACTTACATCGATAACCACCTCACCTATTCTTGTTCTTCTGATGGCAAATGTTCTTCTATTCCTTGTCGGGTTCGTAATGGATCTCACCCCTGCCATGCTTATTCTGGCACCAATTCTTCTCCCGGTAATGGAATCGGTCGGTATAGATCCTGTCTATTTTGGAGTTGTCATGTCCGTCAATCTTGGAATAGGACTTATCACACCTCCTGTAGGTACGGTTCTTTACGTGGCTTGCGGGGTAGCCAATATTACCCTGGAAGAGCTGGTAAAAGCCATATGGCCCTTCCTCCTGACACTGCTTCTGGTTCTTATAGCCCTTATCCTTTTTCCACAACTGGTAATGTTCATACCAAATCTTATGATGTAACCATTCAGGACCCCCACCAGGAGGTGTAACAATGTTAAGAAGTCAGAAAATGAGAAGTGTTGCTTCTGAAGCTGATTCTCTGAGAATGGGTGCCGGCTGGACTGAAGATGAGTTGGCTCTGCCTCAGATAATGATTGAAAGTACCATGGGAGAAAGCCATCCTGGAAGTGCTCATCTTTATAAACTGGTAGATCTGGTCAGAAGATCCCTGGCAGAAAATAACGCAAGAGGGGCTATGTATACCGTTACTGATATGTGCGATGGTATAGCCCAGGGACATGATGGCATGAACTATTCCCTGCCTTCCCGTGAATTTATAGCTAACATGATAGAAATACAGGCAAAATCCACACCTGTTGACGGGATCCTGTTCCTTGCTTCGTGTGACAAGGCTATCCCCGCTCATCTGATGTCCATGCTTCGTATAGACTATCCTTCCATCTTTGTAGCAGGAGGATCCATGCTTGCCGGTCCCGACAACCTGACCCTTGAGCAGATAGGCACGTACATGGCCATGCATAAAAGGAAAGAGATCAGTGATGAGCAGTACCGTTATTACAAAACTCATGCCTGTCCCAGCTGCGGTGCATGTCAGTTTATGGGTACTGCCTCTACTATGCAGGTAATGGCCGAGGCTTTAGGTATGAGCCTGCCCGGTACAGCCCTGATCCCTGTAGACCGGCCTGAACTGGGGGAAGCTGCCTCCCTCTCCGGGTCCCGAATAGTCCATCTTGTGGAGAAGGGAATAACTCCCCGCAGAATAATGACCAGAAAAGCCTTTGAAAATGCCATAATGGTTCATGCCGCAATAGCAGGTTCGACAAATGCTCTCATCCATATCATGGCAGCAGCCCATGAAGCTGGAATTGACCTGGATCCTGATATTTTTGATGAACTCAACAGGACCACCCCATGGATCACCAATATCAAACCAAGCGGAACCTACCCTTCACAATATTTCTGGTATGCTGGAGGAGTTCCAGCGGTTATGGCACAGATCAGGCATCTATTGAACCTTGACGTTATGACCGTGACCGGAAAAACTCTTGGAGAGAATATGAATGATCTTGAGAGGGAAGGATATTTTGAAAAACGCCAATTGATCGCACAGGAAAAGGGAATTACCGGAAATGATATTATCCGGGATGCTGCATATCCCTTCAGTAAAGAAGGGGCTATAGCAATACTCAAGGGTAACATCGCGCCTGGAGGTGCAGTGATCAAGCATTCTGCTGCGCCGAAAGAAATGCATAACATGGTTGGAAGGGCCCGTCCCTTTGAATGTGAAGAGGATGCCTATGATGCGGTTATCAATAAGCGGATAAGACCGGGAGATATAATGATAATCCGCAACGAGGGTCCCAGGGGAGCAGGGATGCCAGAGATGTTCTACACAGCGGAGGCCATTGCTTCGGATCCGGAGATCGCATCGTCCATTGCCCTGATAACCGACGGTCGCTTTTCAGGGGCTACAAGAGGGCCGGCCATAGGACATGTTTCTCCTGAAGCTGCTTCGGGAGGGCCCATCGGGCTTGTCGAAGAGGGAGATCTCATAGAGATCAATATACATGAGAGAAAACTTGATCTTGTGGGAGTCCGTGGCGAGAGAATGGAACCTGCAGAAATAGTGTCTATTCTCGAAGAAAGACGGAAGATTCATAAACCTGTTGAAAGAGATTATAAAGGTGCTCTGGGGCTCTATGCCCGCCATGCCGTTTCTGCCATGGAAGGGGCATATATATCCCTGGAAGATTAAGAAATATAATAATTCAGTTTTACAGAAATATGATCAACGTTCAGGGGAGGCGGTTCTCAGGGATCGGCTCCCTTCTTTCTAAAGGATGGTTATGCCCGTTATTAAAATATGTCAGTCCATTCAGATATTCGGGAATATTGAAGGAGAAGGAGGACTTGATCCGTTTCATTGACCTGTTCCATGTATCATCTCCGGTTTATCTGGTATTTTCCCGAAAGAGTTAAGCATGGAGGGATTATTCCCTTTCCAGTCACTCTGATATTAGTTGTGATCATCCATGTTATCCGAGTACAATCCGAGATTAAATATCAATTACTCTCAATTGGATATTGTTTGACAATTATGCCTGGAGGATGTAAGGTAATTCTGTTTCATTTCAAGGAATCTTGTTCCATAAAACGGAATAACAATGGGGGAAATGATGAAAGTTCTTAATCGGGCTGTCGTAATCCTCAATGTCCTTTCTGATAAAGGGATTCCCATGGGAATAACAGAGATATCGGAAGAAACCGTTCTTCCCAAGGCTACTACTCATAGAATTCTTGGAGCTCTCCAGGAAAACTATCTTGTTCTGCAGGACCGCCATCAGAAGTATTCTCTAGGTCCGGCCTTTCTCCGCTGGGCTTATTCGTATAACAGATCCAGTGGGCTCATAGATATAGCCCGCCCATTCCTTCAGGAACTCTCCGAGAAAATCAGTGAAACCATCCATCTTGTGATCTACGAAAACAGAAAAGCATATTACATTTTCAAGATAGAGAGTTCCCATCCCGTAGGCATGCTTTCCAGAACAGGGACGGAACTACCCCTCTACAGTACCGGTGTGGGTAGAGCTATCCTTTCTGTTCTTCCCAGGGAGGATCTGGATGAATACCTGGAAAAGACAGATCTACTGAAAAGAACCCCTGATACGCTGATCGACAGAGAAAGACTTCGGGAG
Organism: Synergistales bacterium; assembly: GCA_963666205.1. Lineage (GTDB taxonomy): Bacteria > Synergistota > Synergistia > Synergistales > JAFGMB01 > JAENYO01. The sequence goes on along the minus strand of OY762654.1, from coordinate 1,324,024 downwards.
ATCCTGAAGGAATTCAGGGATAAAGGTTATTCAGAAGAGAATCAGCAGAATGAAGTGGGTATCAGGTGTGTTGGAGCTGCGATCATGGACTCCAATAATTTCCCTACGGGTGCGATCAGTATTTCAATTCCGGCTTATCGCTTCCAGGACGAAAAAGTCGATGAATACGGCATGTTGGCGAAAAAAACCGCAGAACTCATTTCCAGAACATTCGGATGGAGTAATCAGGATTAGTATATCTGCTGAAATAAAACAGGGTCTTCTGCATGAGAGAGAGATGATCGTAAAACCATCATCGGTGATCATATATTCAGAGAAGGTGTTTCTATGGCAGAGGTAATGTGTTTCGGTGAACCCATGGTAGGTTTTTTCACCCGATTGAAAGAAGGTAAGAGCGGTTCTTTTGAAATGGCAATCGGAGGGGACACTTCAAACGTTGCCCTTGGTGTAAACAAGCTGGGACATCCTTCCAGCTACCTTACCAGGATAGGGAATGATTTGTTCGGGAATGCCATCGTCGATACCTGGAAACAGGGTGGAGTAGATCTCTCAAACGTGATCATGGATGAAGTGAATGATACAGGTATTTATTTTGCTACCTACGATTCCAGGGGAGGACACCAGTTCTTTTATAAAAGGAAGGGATCTGCTGCCTCCTTTTTTTCAGTTGCAGATACGAAAAAGACTAACTTTGAAGGAATAAGGATCTTCCATCTTAGCGGGATATCTCAGGCAATAAGCCGAAGCTGCATGGAGGCCTCATATGAACTGCTCTCCCGCTGCTCTTCTGAAAAGATCAGAATATCCTATGACTTGAACTATCGGCAGGCTCTTTGGAGCAGGGATCTGTTCAGAAGTACGGCCCTTTACACCATAAGAAATTTTACAAATATTCTATCCCTTACCGAAGAAGAAGCATCCTTGCTTGGTTTTCAGGGTGATCCGGAAGAGATTGTAAGAACTCTCCTGAATGAAGGGCCGGAATATGTGGGATTGAAACTTGGGAGTAGGGGTTGTGTTATTGGAACAGAAAAAGAAATTGTTTATTCCAATGCCTTTGAAACCATGGTGGTGGATACAACAGGAGCTGGAGATGCCTTTACCTCCGCTTTTATCGTTGCAGTCCTGGAAGGCATGGGAACAGAGGATATGGCCTTTTTTGCCAATGCAGTAGCTTCTGCAGTCTGCGGTTCCGTAGGTTCTACGAGGGGGCAGCCTTCCCGTAATGAAATAGAAGCTTTTGTCCAGTCACGGGGGAAAAGGCTCAATAAATGAAAGACGTACAGAAATATGCATTGTTTAAAGATCATAATTCCCAAAACAACAGGAGGTGGAACTCAGGGGCATAAGAAAAGCGATATGAGGTCAGGTGTTTTAATGAAGTAATAACAGAATGGAAAGGAGTTGATCTTTGTGAGAAAGGTACTGGTTCTTGGTTTGATCGCTGTATTCCTGATGGTTGCTTCTACCGGTTTTGCGGCATATCCGGAAAAAGGCGTAACAGTTATTTGTCCATGGGGGGCGGGCGGCGGAACTGACCGGGTTGCCCGTTTTATGGCAGCAGAGCTCGAGAAGGCTTATGGAGAACCCTTTGTGGTTGTAAATAAGACTGGCGGAGGCGGAGCTGTAGGTCATGGTGCGGGAGCCTATGCAAAAGCCGATGGCTATAACATTACCCTTCTGACCCTGGAGATCACAACAATGCACTGGATGGGGCTAACCAAACTTACTTACGAGGATTTCGATTATGTTATCCAGATAAATCAGGATCCTTCAGCTGTTATCGTGCGTTCAGACGCTCCCTGGAAAGATGTGAAAGACCTTCTTGATGACGTCAAGGCTAATCCGGGTAAATATAAATTTTCCGGTTCCGGTGCGGGAACCATCTGGGATCTTTCCAGGATCGGAATGTTCGATAAGGTGGGTATCCCTGTGGATGCAGCTACCTGGATACCGACAAAAGGGGCGGCTCCTTCTGTTGTAGAGCTTCTTGGAGGACATGTTGATGTCATTACCTGCAGTCTGCCTGAAGCGGCAGCCCAGGTCGAATCGGGAGAATTCAAAGCCCTTGCCATAATGGCCGATACAAGGGATACCCGGTTCCCCGATGTTCCCACTCTCAAGGAAGAAGGCATTGACTGGTCATCCGGTACTTTCAGAGGGATAGCGGTTCCAAAGGGTACACCAAAGGAGATCGTTGACAGCCTTTATGAGACCTGTAACAAGATCGTAACTTCCGATGCCTATAAGGATTTCATGAACAAGAACGGTTTTGGCATCAAGATCAGAAATTCCGAAGAATTTTACAACTTCTGTAAAGAGCAGGATATGACCTGGAAGAAAGTCCTGGAACTTGGCGGTTACGCAAAATAGTATGAGATGATCCCGCCCCCCTCTTTATGGGGGGCGGGATACCGGGAGTCTGACATGAAGAAGAAAACAAGTCTGCTTTTTGGAATTTTACTGGTAATAATAGCTATATCTGTGATCTATCAATCCAGAACATTTCCTCCCTTTATAATGTCTGGAAAAAAACTCGCTGGTCCGGGTTTTTTCCCGACTCTTCTCAGTTATGGGCTTATAGTGACAGGGTTTTACGAAATACTGCTTGCTCTGCGTGCACGAAAAGTGTCTGAAAGATCATCCTTGTCTGATTATCTGAAGGACTGGGGAAACCAGAATGTACTGATCATCATAGGGAGTCTTTTCCTGTACGTGATTCTTCTGGAAAAAATGGGGTATATCATAACGACTTTCCTCTTTTCGTCCCTTCTGATGATCAGAATGAAAACAGGCTGGATAAAGGGAACAGTTGTATCTGCGATAGTTGTCTTTCTGATAATGGTCCTGTTTGTAAAGCTATTTCGGATCCAGCTGCCTCAAGGCTTCCTGGATATTTCATTATAGGAGAACCTGTTTATGACGATCCTGACTATTTTTCAGCTTAAAATACTTGTACCCTGGATACTATCCATGGGATTCGGAATACTGGTAGGAGGGACCCCGGGCCTGACTGCCACGATGGCAGTGGCTCTCATAGTTCCAATAAGCTATTACCTCGATCCCCTTGCAGGTCTGGCGATGATACTGGGTGTTTCTTTTACATCCATATTTACGGGAGATATTCCGGCGACATTCCTGAGGATCCCAGGGACTCCGGCCTCGGGGGCTGCAGTGCTTGATGGTTATGAACTTACGAAACAGGGCAAGGGTTCCCTCGCCCTCACTATTGATCTTTTCTGTTCTGTTATTGGGGGTCTTATCGGGGTCCTGGTATTGATCCTTATAGCTCCTCCACTGGCGAGATTTGCGCTTAAATTCAGCAGTTTCCAATATTTCTGGCTTGGTGTATTCGGCCTTAGCATGAGTTCAGTCCTGAGCAGCGGGAACATGACCAGAGGTCTCGTTTCAGCTCTTCTTGGGCTCCTCGTATCAACTGTAGGTATTGACATTACTACCGGATATCCGAGATTTGCCTTCGGTTGTACAGAGCTTATGGGAGGTATCGGCTTTATTCCGGCCATGGTAGGCCTTTTCGGTATCTCTGAAGTTCTGAAAAACGTCCGCAGCAGGGAAAGACTTCTTGCTACAAGCATTGAGGATAAACTTAAAGTTTCTGCATCTGAAACGTTCGGCATTATATTCAAGCGAAAATGGACCCTTATCAGGGCCGCCCTTATCGGGACCTGTGTTGGAGCTCTTCCGGGAGCGGGAGCTGATATAGCAGCATGGGTTGCTTACGGCCTGGAAAAAAAGACCTCTTCCCATCCCGAGGAATTTGGAAAGGGCTGTTTTGAAGGCGTAATAGCTCCTACCAGTGCCAATAATGCAGCTTTAGGAGGGACATGGATCCCTGCCCTTGTTTTTGGTGTACCCGGTGATTCAATAACGGCCATTGTCCTGGGAGCCATGATGATGTACGGACTCCGTCCCGGACCACTGATATTCCAGCAGAATGCAGATCTTGTAAAGGGTATTTTTATGATAGCCCTGTTTTCGCAGCTCTTTCTTATTCCTGTGGGTCTCATTGGTATCAGGATATATGGCACGATCCTGAGATTACCCAGAAATATCATCATGGTAATAGTTCTTGTCTTTTCTATAGTCGGATCCTTTGCCATAAGGAACAGTCTTTTTGATATATATATAATGATCGCCTTCGGGGTTGTCGGATATTCTTTTGAAAAGATAAAGATCCCCCTGCCGCCAATGATCCTGGGGATAATCCTTGGTCCCATGATAGAAGATAACCTGAGGGTCGGACTTATTAAAACTGCAGGAAGTTTTACTCCCTTTCTGACCGACCCCATAAGCATGGGCCTGATAGCACTTATAATATTTACTTTCTTCGGGAGCAGGATCGGAGGAATTTTCAAAGTCTTCTTCCAGAACAATGATCAGAACGGGCAGTAATAAAATCTTTTACAGGAACATAAAGGAGGAATTCAGATAATGTTCAAAATGAAGGGCATCGTCCCTCCCATGATCACACCATTTGCCGCAGATGGTGAAGTGGATACTGAAAATCTGGTTCGACTGCTGGATTTTCTCAAAACAAGGGTAGATGGTCTTTTCATCTGCGGTTCCTATGGATCAGGTCCCATGATGTCCCTTTCGGAAAGAAAACTGGTTGCCGAGATAACCCATGAAGCGGTAGGTAAAGATATTCCCGTAATAGTACATATCGGTACCACGAATACAAGAGACAGCATCGAACTGGGTCTCCATGCTCTTTCCCTGGGTTGTGATGCTGTAGCTGCGGTAGGTCCCTATTACTACCACCATAACCAGGAAAATGTTATGGAATATTATTCAAAGATCCTGATAGCCCTTGAAAGACAGATCCCTTTCTATATCTATCACAATGTTAAATTTTCGGGTTACGAGATCAACATTGATACCTTGAAGAAACTAAAGGGTCTGGGAATTCATGGCATCAAGGATGCTACCTTTGACCTGCTGAAACTGGCTACTTATATGAGGGAACTTGCTGATGAAACATTTGATGTGGCCCTTGGAACTGAAGCATTATGGACTGCTGCATGTGCCCTTGGATGCAGATCCTTTATCCCGGGCCTTGGTAATGCCTTTCCGGAGATCTGCAGAAAGATGTATCTGGAAGGTATTGAAGGGAAACAGGAAGAGTGCAGACAGACCCAGTTCAAGGTTAACCGGATAAGAGAGATCATGTATCTCGCAAAATCCACCCAGCTTGCTGTATATGCAATGCTTGAGATAAGAGGGGTCATTAAAGCCTATCCCAGGTCTCCCTTTGTCCCTGCAGAAAAGGAAGAGATAGACAGCATTCGAAAAGAACTTCAGGCACTGGGAATGGTCTAGGATGTATTTTGCTTCAATAGATTGCGGTTCCACTAACTCAAGGGTATACATACTTAATGAAAAGGGGGTTCTGCTGGGAAAAACCTTCAGATCGGCAGGGGTGAGGGATACAAGTATTCATGGCAGCAATGATTATCTTAAAACGAACCTTGAATGTGCTTTTTACGAGGCAGTTGAAGCGGCAGGACTGGATCAAAGGGATATATCCTTTGTTATTTCTGCAGGAATGATAACGTCTGAACTGGGACTTCTGGAAGTTCCCCATCTCTGGGCTCCGGTTACAGTAGATGACCTTGCCTGCAATCTTCAGAAGGTTTCTGATCCGGAAATCTTCTCCATCGACCTTCCCATTTACTTTATTCCAGGTGTGAAGAACAGGTATAAAAAGGGAAATGCGAAACTCAGCGATGTAGCTCTGCTCGATTTCATGAGAGGAGAGGAAACCCAGATGGCGGGTCTCATTGCCATGGATATAGCATCTTTTCCCCTGACGGTGGCCGTCCTTTCATCCCATACAAAGTTTATCAGTATTGATAAAAACAAGGCCATTCAGGGTTCGGTAACAACTCTTTCAGGGCAGCTTTACGCAGCAATAGTAAAGGAAACCAGTATAGGTAAATCGGTCAGGGTAGAGGGAAGTACCGAGGGTTTCCCCATGGATATGCAGGTTGTTGACTGTGCCTACGAACAGGTTCGCAGAACAGGTCTGGTGAGAAGTCTTCTTATGCCCCGATTTCTTGATACCCTCCTGGATACGGAACCTTTTCAAAGGCAGCTCTTTCTTCAAAGTGCCATTGCCACCGAAGATCTGGAGGCTATGAATGCTTTTGAACTGATGGGTTTTCCCATAAAAACAAATATTATCCTTATGGGTCAGGAAGAAAGGTGCAGGATCTATAGTTATCTTTTAAAGGAGAAAATGGGTTTTACTGAAGATATCTCTTCCATAACCGAGTCTGAAGAGATCGATATGTTCAACATCAGGGGAACCCTGGTTATTGCACAACAGGCAGGTCTTCTTGTATGAAGATCTTCCAGTAATTCTCAAACAGATCTATCAGGTTTTTCAATACACAAATATGTGCGGAGGTGTTTTTTATCATGAAAGCAAAAGAGTATCTGGGTGTAATTCCTCCTCTTCTTTCGTCATTCACCAGAGAAGGAGAGATATATGAGAAAGGGATAAGGGAGATAATCAGATATGTGCTTCCCCATGTCCACGGACTTTATCCCGTAGGTACATATGGGTGCGGTCCCCTGATGACCCTCCCTGAAAGAAAGAGGGTCCTGGAAATAATTCTTGATGAAGTGGCAGGGGCTATACCTGTTGTCGCCCACGTGGGATGTGCTGATACCAGGTCTGTGATCGAACTGGGACAGCATGCAAGATCTGCTGGTGCCTCCGGTACAGGAGCAGTTTCCCCGTACTATTCTCCCCGTCTTTCAGATGAAGCACTTTACGCTCATTTCAAGTCCATAATGGATGCGATCAACGAAGAGGATTTTCCTTTCTTTGTATATAATAACCAGAACCTTTCCCAGAACTTTGTATCGCCAAAGCTTCTGAAACGTCTTGCAGAGGAAGGGCTAAGGGGTGTAAAGGACAGTTCCTTTGACCTCGTAAATTTCTTCTTCTACCAGGAAGCTGTGAAGAATTATCCGGATTTTCAGGTCATAGTAGGAACTGAAGCTATTTTTATGGGTGCCTTTGAGGCCGGAGCCACCGGTACAGTATGTGGAATGGGCAATATATTTCCCGAGATAATGAGGAAGATGTACGATCAGTTCATCTCTGGTGATAAAGAAGGGGCAATGGAGACCCAGCGTATCATCCTCAAGATAAGACAGGTCACAAAGAGCGGACCTACCGTACCTATCATGCATTACATCCTGAGGGAGAAGGGTATCGACGCCGGTTATTCAAGGAGTCCTTATATTGAGATCAGCGAGGAAGTTAAAAGCGTCGTTTCCGGAGCACTGAAGGAAATGGAGCTCCTGTAGTATCAGCATAATAGAAAAGAATAAAGCGGGGAATTTATGATGCAGAAAAAGGGATGGACGTTGGCCATCCCTTTTTCTGCGATAAATTATAGAGAGGATAAACTTGTACAAAGCGAAATTCCATCATGCCGTCCCCTTGACATAGTTTTCTAAATATAATATTTTATGTATTAGTTTATATGTCCTACAGCTATACAGTAATACATATATACATGTGTACGGATCAGCAGAATTCAGCTTAGCCATGGTGTTGATCCATTATACAGAGAATAATGAGTTGTTTATGTCATCTGGCAGCAGGGGAGGGAAGATAGGGGTAGAGTCGGCAAGATACAGGGATTTGTTGTTCAATAATATTTCTGAAGGAGGTATATTCGATGAAGAAAATGGTATTGCTGCTTGTAGTTGCAGGTCTGATCCTGTCTCTCGGATGTGCAGGTGCAATAGCAGGTGAAAAGGTCGTTAAATGGAAATGGGCACATTATCAGCCTGTCGATTCTCTGGTTGACAAGATGACTTCTGCTATGAAAGAAGAGATCGAAACAAAGACCAATGGGACTATCCAGATAACCGTTTATCCCGCAAATCAGCTGGGAGACTGGATGGAAGTTTCCGAACAGATCATGCGTGGGGCTGTTGATATCGGTATTCTCCCTGTCTCTCCCTCATATGACGCAAGACTTCAGGTCAGGGTGCTTCCTTACTCCGTTATGAACTGGAAAGAGGCAAAGGAAGCCTATCTTGGCGATGACCCTTACCTCTTCAATATTATGGCAGATGCTATGGACGGGATCGGCCTTAAGGCTCTTTCAGTGGTCGCGGCCGGTTTTGGAGGAGGCGGATTCGCTTCTGTTCCCGAGTTCGATGTCCTTGATCCCGATGCAGACAAACAGGGCTATAAAATGCGTTTCCCCCCCGGCAACCAGGCCTGGGAAAACCTCGTTCTTGCCCTTGGTTTCAATCCCACTCCTGTGCCATGGGGTGAACTGTATATTGCCCAGCAGACCAAGCTTGTTGACTGCCAGATCGGAGGACAGCCCTTCAATACGTGGTCCTCATTCAGGGATGTTACAAAGGTATGGGTTCAGTATAATACCCATTTCCAGAATTCCTTTGCATATATGAACAAGAAAGCCTGGGAGAAACTCACTCCCGAGCAGCAGAAGATCGTTCAGGAAGTATGTTCAAAATATGGTGACGAGAGCTTTACCTCGGCCATGGCAGAAGATGAGAAATACCGTGAATCCCTTGCAGGGGCAGGCATCAAGGTTATTATGCCTACAGACGAGCAGCTTGCTGTGATCGCCAAAAAGGTCCGGCAGAATGTATGGCCTGCCATGGATAAGGTGATCGGTAAGGATATCATGGATGTCATGAGAAAGCACGCAGGGCTTCTCTAGAGATAATGTTTCTATAAACCGGGGTGCCCTCCTTTTATGGGTCGGCACCCTTGTTCAGGTCCAATTCCCGTCATTAACCCCCATTTTTTTATGTTCTGATAATTAGACTTGATGACTGGATTCGGGTCAGAGAGACCAGAGAACATACTGTTGACCGGTACGGGTGAAAGAGGTGTTACATTGAAAAAATTTGTTGACTTTGTCTGGGTAGCTCTTCTGAAAATACAGCGGATTATCATGATCCTGGCAGTCTGCATATCCACTACAGCTGTTTTTACCGAGGTTATTCTGAGGTATTTTTTCAAAACGTCCTTCGTAGGGATTGAGGAACTGGCCGCATATGTTGCTTTCTGGATGTATTTTATCGGAGCTTCCTATGGCGCATACGAACGAAGCCATATAAAGGCCGAACTGACACACCTGGTTTTTGGAAATTCCCTGAACTATGCAAGGTGCAGGGCTGCTACCAGTTTCATATCCTTTGCGGCTTCTGCCTATATTCTCCCATGGGCATATGATTACCTGGTCTGGGGAGTTGTCCGTGGCGAACAGTCCAGATCGACCCTGCTTGGAAATACATATCCCGTCGTTTTTTTCCAGGTAAGCATTCTGATAGGTCTCTGCCTTATGTGTCTCTATTTCCTGGTTGAATTTATCCAGTGGCTGCGACTTGTTCTCAAGAAATCACCGATTCCCGAAGAAATGCTGTCCGCAAGAAAGGAAGCTGAATCATGGATTTAATAATCCTTGCCTCCCTTGTCATATTTACAGTCCTTATTTTCAGTGGAGTTCCTATTCCCTTCGGTTTCCTGGTATCCACTATTTTCCTTACAATAACTAAAGGGATAGATCCCTCCTTCCTTCTGCCGGTGGGTTTTGCAAAGATGAACTCTGTTACCCTGCTTAGCCTTCCCTTTTTTATCGCAACGGGTTACATCGTAACTGGAGGAAGTATCGCCCGGAGGCTGATAGATCTCGTCAATGTTATGGTGGGCAGAATGACAGGCGGACTGGGAGTCGTAGCAGTTGTCGTCTCCTGCGTTTTTGGTGCCATATCCGGGGCTGCGGCTTCTTCAGTAATCGCTATTGGAACTATAATGATCCCCCAGATGGAGGAGCATGGATATCCCAGGGGATACTCGGCAGCTCTTATAAGCTCGGCTGCTGTTCTCAGCACTATGATACCTCCAAGTCTGGCCATGATAATGTATGCCTTTGTCACTGGCCAGTCCGTAGCAGCCTGTTTCCTGGCCACTATTGGACCGGGTCTGCTCCTTGCCACGCTATTCTGTATCATCAATGTATTCATGGTCAGAAAGATGCCCTCTGTTGAGGTCCTCCCCAAAAAACCCTTTGATGAACAGATGAAACTTGTGGGAACTAAAACCAGATCAGCTTTTGGGGCAATTCTTCTGCCGGTCATGATCCTTGGCGGAATTTACGGCGGAATAATGACTCCCACTGAGGCTGCTGCTGCCGCCGTGTTCTATTCCATCGTAATGAGCGTAGTCATCTACAGGGAAATGAAAATAGGCAAGATGCTGTTTCTTCTCAGGTCTTCAGCAGTCACAACGGGTACCATGATGCTTATGACCTTTTTTGCTGCCATTCTCAGTCGTATCTATACCATGGAAAGGGTTCCTCAGCAGATAGCCGAGGTTCTCCTGGGGGTTACGTCAAATAAAGTATTACTGCTCCTCCTCATAAATCTTTTCCTGATATTCATAGGAATGATAATGGATGAGCTCAGCGGAATACTTATGGTTACACCTCTGCTGTATCCGGTGGTCCTGCAGTTAGGGATCCATCCCATACATTTTGCAGCCATTCTGGGCACCAATCTGGGTATGGGTATGATGACTCCTCCCATGGCGGGTATCCTCTATATCGGAGCAAGAACAGGAAATGTCACCATAGACAAGATGATGAAACCTGCCATGCTTCTGATCCTCTTTGGTTCCCTTCCGGCAATTCTTCTTACAACATTCTGGGAACCCCTTTCCATGTTCCTTCCCGGAATTGCCGGTTTTATACACTAACAGGGATTTTAAACAGATAAGAAAGGTGATGGAATAACTGATATGCGAATAACATCCATAGAAATAATCGAAACATGTATTCCTCTGCCACATCCTTACAAGCTGTCCAGACGTTATGGTTTTCTCAGGGATACAAAACCGGTAATCGTTAAGATCAATACCGATGAAGGTCTTTGCGGATATGGTGAAACAGATCCCATGGGCAAATTTACCGGTGAGACTCCTGAAACCGTAGCTGCTGTCCTTAAGGAAGATCTTGTGCCAGCCATTATAGGCGAGGATCCAACCAATGTGCTTATGATAAATGAAATAATGGAGTCCATGGTTCGGGATAACCACATGGCAAAGGGTGCTATCGATATGGCATGCCATGATCTGCTTGGCAAGGCTGCTGGTATGCCTCTTTATCGTGTCCTTGGCGGTGCTCTTTATGAAGATATCCCCATTATGGGTTCCATAGGCGGAGGTACTATTGAAGAAACCGTTGCTGCAGCGGAGAAAGTGCGGGAAAGCAAGTACCATTCCATCATGGTCAAGGTGGGTGGTGACCCGGTCCATGACGGTAACAGAGTGCTGGCTGTCAGGGATGCTCTTGGTAAGGATTATCCGATAATTGTGGATGCCAATCAGGGCTACGATATGGCTGGTGCCATGAAGTTTATCGGAATTGCAAAGGAAGCTGATCCTGTTCTTTTTGAACAGCCCATCGATGCCGAAAATATCGAAGGTATAGCGGCTATCCGTCAGAAATGCGGAGTTCCCGTGTCTGTTGACGAAAGCATTCTTTCCTACAGGCATGCCCAGGAAGTAATAAGGCTTGGAGCTGCGGATGTCTTCAGCATAAAGGTATGCAAGAACGGCGGGGTCAGGAATTCCCTTCAGATAATAGAACTTGCAAGGAGCAGGGGAATCGATATCCTCTTCAATTCCATGATAGAGGAAGGTATCACCCAGGCAGCATCCCTTAATATTGCCCTTACAGTATCAAATCTTTATGAATATGGCCATGCATACTTTTCTCCCCTTCGCCTTGACGCAGATATCACCAACTACTGTTCCAATATCGTTGATGGAAGGGTAAAGGCTCCCGAAGGACCTGGACTTGGTATTGAAATTCTCGATGATGTCCTTGATAGATACGTCAGCAGCAGAGTTACCATAGGAAAGTAGGAAAAAACCAGACCGGACTCCGGTCCGGTCTGGTTTTAAATGCAGGTTGAATTCGTGAGAAGGGGCAGATCGGTCACTTTATGACGATCTTCATCCGCTTAAGGTGGTTCTCCATTTCTTCTATTGCTTTGGCAGAATCACGTCTGACGATCAGCTCCAGGATCTTTTCATGTTCGTTCATCATGTCTTCCCATGTCTCGATGGGTATATCAAGGTATCTTGTTCTCTGGGCATCGAACTCTCCCCGGATCGAGTTCAGAAATTTGACGGCAAGGCTGTTTCCTGCTATCTCGGCCAGGATCCTGTGAAATTCTGCCCTTGGTTTGAGGCTTGACTCTGACAGTTCCCGCCCGAATCGACGTTCTTCATTTATAACTGATTTGAGTCGATCAAATTCTTCATCTGTTCCTCTCTCGATAGCCCAGCGGATGATCTGGGTTTCCAGGAGGATCCTTATCTCCATCAATTCGATGATGGAAACATTTTCGGACAGGTGTTCGGTGAGTTCCCGATTGGTTATCTGCCGGAGCGCATCTTCAGCTATAAAGGTCCCCTGTCCAGGTTTTGCTTCCAGGATGTTAAGTATGGAAAGGGCTTTCAGAGCTTCTCTTATGCAGTTCCGGCTTACCTCGAATTTTTCGGCAAGGGCTATTTCTCCGGGGATCTTTTCGCCTGGATGCCATTTACCGCCTTTGACCGCGTCCAGGATCTGGTGCAGTACGTCCTCGTAGAGGGTCGATTTATTTGCAGGTTTGAACAATATTTTCCACCTTCTCATTATTGTTTTACCACAAGGGATCAGGATATCTGGAAATTGTCGTTAATAAGCAAATCAGCTAATTATAACAAACAGGCAGATCTATCCGTAGATCTTGGGTTATCTGGGATCCATACCATCGTTGACAAGTATAAATGATATGTATATTCTATCTGTATAAATGTAGGACATCAAGACATTTAATTTTCAAGGGGGTATAAATTATGAAAAAAATCGCTGTTTTGGGAGCTGGAAACGGAGGACAGGCCTTAAGTGCCCATCTTTCCCTTAAGGGTAATGACGTGAGGCTCTATGAGCATCCTGCTTTTGCGGAAAAACTGGAGATAATAAAAGAAAAGGGAGGCATTGAACTTCATGGTGCCATCGAAGGGTTTGCAAAACTGAAAGCCTCATCCAATATGGAAGAAGTTCTTAAAGGTGCGGAGATCGCATACGTGGTAGTTCCCTCATTCGGACAGATGCCCATAATGAAAGAAGCCATACCGTATCTTGAAGATGGGATGAAGTTTGTTTTTATTCCTGGTAATTTCGCTTCTTTTGAGGCGGCAAAGCTTCTTAAGGAAAGCGGTTCTAAAGCGGATGTACTGCTCTGTGAAACAGATACCCTCCCCTATGCATGCAGGGCAGATGCCCCGGGGAAGGTCCATGTCTGGGGTTTAAAGACCGGTATGTCCATAGCTGCATTTTCTGCTTCCAGAACAGAAGAACTTATCAGGGATATTCAGGATGTATTTCCCATTCCCCTTAGAGCGGCAAAGAATGTACTTAACATAGCCTTTTCAAATCTCAATATGATAGTTCATTGTGCTGCGGTCCTTCTCAATGCAGGACGCATAGAAGGTACCAATGGCGATTTCCGTTTTTACACCGATGGTATAACCCCTGCGGTGGGAAGACTGGAAGAACTTCTGGATGCAGAGAGGGTCAAGGTCGGAGATGCTTATGGCCTGGATCTGGTCCCTGCTGTTGAATGGATCAAAAGTGCATATCCATTGGAAGGGGACAGTATTTATGAACTCCTTTCAAAGAACCCCGTATATGCGAAACATGGATCGGATGCTCCTAAAACGGTAAAACACCGCTATGTGACCGAAGATGTTCCCAATCTGCTTGTACCTGTAGTGAGTTTTGCCAGGGTAGCAGGAGTGGATACCCCCCTTACTGACAGCCTTATCAATCTTCTTTCTGCGATCAATGGTGATAATTACAGGGAAGAAGGAAGAAATCTTTCCCGGCTTGGACTTGAAGGACTTTCACTGGAAGACATAACAGGAATGATCTCCTGATACGGTTAAAGATCTGCAGAAAAACCCCTTACACTGGAGCCGGAAAGGGTCAGAATAGGCTCTTCTTTCTCTTTGTGTTATAATACACATGTTCTAACCAGAAAGTCTGAAGGCCGCTCTGGAAAGCCAGAGCGGCCTTTTCTTTTAGCGGCACTTCCCGCCATGCAGTTACGATGGTACCGAAACATCATATCTCTTGTGCCGTTATTTTCGGAATATGCAGGAAAGGTAAGGTAACACCGAATGAGTAACAAACTTGTTTACGTCGACGGAGATCCCTTCTGGATGACCCCCGAGGGTCGTTTTGAAGCAGCAGAACTCCGTAACGGGCGAGTCGTGGAACGGATCATGCTTCGTACTTCCCATGGACTACAGATCCTTGGAAATACAGCTTCCCTCCAGGACTGATATACTGACTCCCAGAGGGACATCTCTGTCCCACCTGAGTAAGCAGTTCGAAGACCTCCCTGGCGGGAGGTCTTTTTTTTTGAAGAGATCCTGTAATTCCAGGATGAGGGGATCTTTTATTCTGAGTTAAATAAAGCCCCTTATCCTTTACGAGAGATTCTCTGACCCTAAAGCTGGAACTCAATGATCTCTCCGCAGCCGATCCTCAGGTCCGTGACCTTGTCACGAAAGGCTACCTTTACCTGTCCTCTGGGGCATGGCAGGGTTCTGATGGTAAGTTTTTCAGGGGTTATGGTTATCTCCATGGGATAGCTCCTGTAACGGATATGCATGTGGAGTTCTCCCAGTTCGGAAGGTATGGATGGATTGAAGTGTAACATGCCTCCTCTGGCCTCGATCCCCGTATAGGCTCTCTGGAGGATATCTATAGTTCCCGCCATTGCACCAAGGTGTATCCCTTCGGGTGTTGTCCCTCCCTGGATGTCCGCTACATCGCTTTCCAGGGCTTCCAGAAAGAGTTTCCAGGATTCGCTGCGACTGGATCTTGCCAGTACCCATGAATGGACCACCCTGCTGAGGGTGGATCCATGTGATGTGCGTTTCAGGTAATAGTCAATATTTCGGGGAATGGTTTCGGATGGGAAGTCGTATCCCAGCTGATCGAAGATACTCACGAGCTCTTCCGATGAAAAAAGATAGAAGAGCATAAGGACGTCCGCCTGCTTGGAGGCCTTGTATCTGTTGGCTGTATCTCCCTCAGCTTCCAGTATGCGGTCCAGCCTCTGTATGTCCCCGTACTTTTTCCTATAACCATCCCAGTCAAGTTCCTCCAGTTCTTCGTAACCCTCAAACTGGCTCAGGATACCGTCTTTCTGGAAAACGATCTTCATCTTACGGGTAATATCCTTCCAGTGTTCCTTCTCTTTCTCTGTGAAACCGGTTTTTTCGCATAGGGGTTTCCGTTCTGTTTCGGCGAGGAGTTCACATATTTCCAACGCACGGTTAAGTATCCAGACAGTCATTATATTAGTGTAGGTATTATTATTCAGACCGGGTTCATTTGCGCCTGGATAGGCATCATGATATTCGTCAGGTCCCATTACTCCGAGTATCTCGTACCGGCCGATCTGCTTGTTGAAACTTGTCTTGCTTGCCCAGAAACGGGCAATTTCCATGAACATCTCTGCTCCGTAAAAGGAGAGAAACTCAAGATCTTCAGTAACCTGGTAGTATTGCCAGATGTTGTATGCAAGGGCGGCATTAACATGCCGCTGAAGGTGGGAGTTGTCCGGGTTCCATCTCCCGGATTTAGGATTGAGATGGATCTGCTGGGTTTCTTCCCTTCCGCTGCTTCCGCTCTGCCACGGGTACATTGCCCCCTGGTATCCTCTGTCTCTCGCAGCTTTGCGTGCTTTATCGAGCCGCCGGTATCTGTACATGAGAAGGGACCGGGTTATTTCGGGCATCCTGAAGTTGAGGAGAGGGAATATAAATATCTCATCCCAGAAAATGTGCCCCCTGTAGGCCTCGCCGTGCCAGCCCCGACTGGGAACTCCTACATCGAGATCCATGGTGTGTCTGGAAGTCGTCTGTAGCAGGTGAAAGGTGTAAAGGTGGAGGATACGGGATGTCCATTCACCCTTATGGGGGTCCGCGGGACAGTAGTCGATCTCGAATCTGCGCCAGAGATGATCCCAGGCCATAACGTGGCTTTCCAGAAGTTCTTCGAATGAATCAGCTTCAACCACGGTTGTTTCCGCCTGAAGACCGCTCTCGGAAATCCCCTTATCCCTTGAAGTATATAGACCCACTATTTTTTCAAGTCGTATTTCGTCATCTTCATCAATTTCAAGGGAAAAGATCTGCCCGATGTATCCCGGTTCTATAATTTTTCCCCTTTCGGGATTTATCAGCTGATCGTTCCTGAAGACGCGTGTTCTTGCTGCTTCCGTTATCCTGAGCTCGGACTGGTTTGTCTGTACTTTAAGGAGTATGGTTTCCCTGTTTATTTCACCTTCGTAAAGAGGTTCAAGATGATGATTGGAGAGAGATTTGTAACGGGGCACACCGGCATTAATGATCCTTCCGTCCAGGGCAGCGAGAAACTCTACTTTTCCGGACCAGTTCTCGGCCCTTACTATCGTTTCCTGGGCAGCTATGTGGGGGTTGCCCATATGCACTATCCTGCGGTTTATGAGTGCGGTTTTCCTTCCCTTATGGTCGCGAAAATGAACTTTTCTGTGGAGGATACCCTTTCGAATGTCCAATTTCTGCTCATAGGAGATGATCTCTACAGATCCCGGTTCGAACCAGTCTCCGTCATTTATGCGAAAACTGAGGGGAAGCCAGTTGGGAAGGTTGACCAGGTCTTCATTTTCAATTGTTCTCCCGGCGATCTCTGTTTTGAGCCTGTTATATCCTCCGGCCAGGTAGGTACCGGGATAATGGTCAGAGCTGGCGCCATTCTCTGCGGAGGCACCTCTTGTTGCAAAATAACCGTTACCAAGGGTGCATAAGGCTTCACGGAGCTTTTCTTTTTCCGGTTCGTACGTCTGATAGGTGAAATTCCAGGTGGTCATGGTTTTTCTCCTTTCGAGGGAATTCCGGCTAATTCTTCCAGAAAAATCCTGACTTCCATGGTATTCTCCAGGCTGTATTCCGCCATGGATCTGCGTTCCCTTTCTCCTTCTCTTACAACTATTCCCATACCCATGTTCTGGAGGGTCCTGAAGGCATCTTCATCGGTGATGTCATCTCCAATATAGAGGGGTAATGTTTCATCCATATCCATTCCCAGACCCTCTATAAGCCACAACAGGGCTTGTCCCTTGTCCCAGTCCAGATCGGGTTTAAGTTCAAAGACTTTCTTTCCCAGGCCCTTCTTGAGTTTCGGTTCTTTTATAAGAGCCATATCCACCAGAAGTTCAACCTCGTTGACCTGGTCTTCCGCAACCATGCGGTAATGAACAGCCAGGGAAAACTTTTTTCTTTCAAGGATGACACCGTCTATATTCCTGACCTGTTGTTCAAGGAATCTCTGGATCCTGTCCAGTATGGGAATAAATTCCCTTCCCATCTGGAAGGCCAGGTTTATTCGGGGAGGACTGGAAATATCAAAACCGTGACTTCCCGCATAGATGAGGTTATCGAGCCTGATAAACTCTTTTATATCTTTAAGGTCCCGGCCGCTTATGATGGCCACTGGAAATCTTTCGGCAAGCTTTTTAAGGGTTGATCTCATTTCAGGGGAGAGGACCGCAAGTTCCGGTCTTTCTACGATTGGAGTCAGAGTTCCGTCGTAATCCAGGGCTATGAAAGGATCTGATTCCAGTAGCTCTTCTTCAAGATGTTTCAGTATTTTCATGGCTGAAGGAATATTTCCCATAGGCATGGTTGTGACAGGCATTTGCCCCTCTACTGACAATACTGTCAGATCTTTAACCACAAGATCAGCTCCTTTTTCCTTCAGTGCTTTTCCCTGGTTAGCCCTGTCCACACCTATAACATAGCCGAAATGTCCCGCCCTGCCTGCCTGGACACCGGCAAGGGCATCCTCGAATACAATTGCCCTTTCAGGATTGACATGAAGATTTCTGGCAGCTTCAAGAAAAGTGTCGGCTTCGGGTTTTCCCTTAAGATTCAGGCTGGCCGCAGTGAGTCCATCAACCTGTATATCGAAAATATCTGAAAGACCGGCGGATTCCAGTACTATAGAGCAGTTCCTGCTCGAAGTTACAACCGCTGTCCTGAATCCCTTGTCTTTGACAAGTTCCAGAAATTCCCGGGAACCATGAAGGACTTCCACGTTCTCATGTTTCAGATACTCCTGAAAATACCTGTTTTTCCTGTTTCCCAGGCCGCAGACGGTTTCCTCTTCCGGAGAGTCCTCCGGTTTCCCGAAGGGAAGGGATATGCCCCGTGATTCAAGGAAACTCTTTACACCTTCATAGCGCGGTTTCCCGTCTACGAAGGTGTGATAGTCGTATTCAGGGTCGAAGGGTTTTTTATCTTTTTCAGGAATTCTATCCGTATCCCTGATATATTCGTCGAAAAGCTGTTTCCATGACATTGAGTGTACCCGGGCGGTTTTAGTGATAACTCCGTCCAGATCAAAAAGCAATGCATCGAAATCCTTTCTTCTGATATTGAATAATTCTTTTTTCCTTCTCATCGCTATCCCCCCGTTTCGGATCAGGCAGTTAAGCGCTCCTGGATGCAGAATAGAAGATCCTTATTTCTTCTATAAAAATAATCACAGTAACGTTACTTTACTATTGTACCGTAAAGTTTGTCTGAGTTGAAATTCAGCAGCAGGATTTTCACATACACATGATGGCAGGAAAAGAAAAGGGCCGGGAAGACCCGGCCCTGAAAGGTTCTGATCTACTGCAGTTTAAGGTGTTCGGTCAAAAATTCTTCCATGGTACGGTAAAAATCGAACTGGTTCTCCTGATTCCTGAACCCGTGTCCTTCGTTATCCTTAACCATGTACTGAACCTCTATTCCCCTTTTTCGCATGGCTTCCACCATCATGTCCGATTCTTTTTTTACGACCCTGGGATCGTTGGCTCCCTGGGCAATGAAGAGGGGCACCTTTATCTTGTCTGCATGGAAGACAGGGGAATTTTCCCTGAACATATCTCTGTCTTTTTCGGGGTGTCCGATGGTGTGGTACATGCGTTCCTTGAGTATTTCCCAGTAGGGAGGGATGGATTCAAAGAGTGTGAAAAGATCCGTCACGCCTACATAGTCTATCCCGCATGCGTAAAGTTCAGGCGTTTTGATGAGTCCCATAAGAGTAGCATAGCCGCCGTAGGAGGCTCCGTAGATAGCTATTCTTTCGGGGTCTGCTATTCCTTCACTGATAAGCCATTTAACTCCGTCAGTAATGTCATCCTGCTGTTTCTGTCCCCATTCTTTAAATCCGGCCATCCAGAATTCCTTTCCATAACCGGTGGAAACCCTGTAATTCATGTTGAAGACAGCGATCCCCCTGTTCGCAAGGAACTGGGCCTCTGCATCGTATCCCCACCTGTCCCTGGCTTCAGGGCCTCCATGAGGATTGACTATTACTGGGAGTTTTTCGGGGTCCCTGCCCTCAGGCAGTGTCAGATAGCCGTGTATGGTCAATCCATCCCGTGTTTTGTAGGTTACGGGACGGCGTTCTGCCAGCCATTCTTCCTTGAGCCAGGGATAAAGGTCAGTAAGCAGAGTGAATTCTCCGGGTCTATTTTTATCGTAGAAATACAGTCTTCCCGGCATCCGGTCACTGGCCATATAGACTATCATTTTCGTTTCATCCCTGCTCATACTGCTTATACCCACGGAATAATCGGGGAACTCTGCCTTGAGCATGTTGAAGAAGTCTTCAGTTTCCCTGTCGAAGAAATGTCTATGAAGTTTGTCCGTGTAGTAGGTTATTCCAAGGAGTTTTTTTCTTTCCCTTGACCATATTACTCCACCCAGGTCGACCTCGTCATTTTCATAGATCAGGTCGAGAAAACTTCTCTTTTCAGGGTCATACAGGTACAGGGCAAGTTTATCCCTGCCCAGGTTGGAAAGGACGTAGAGCTTTTTATTGTCTGCCGTAAAAAGAGCAGGGGAGACGCTATCTGTGAAGTCTGTCGTGATAAGGGGTTCAAATTTATCTGCCTCCGTTTTACGATAAAGAAGGGTCTCCTTAAGACCATCCACAGTAACGGCAAGCCTGAGTTTCCCGTCGTGGTCAGTTCCCCAGCCGGCAATGTTTCCTGGATTTTCCGCTATCATATCCATTTCCCCGGTATTTACATTGGCCCTGTAAACGTCGAATACCTTTGGATCTCTTCTGTTCATGGTAAGAAGGATGTGATCAGGGTCATCCTCAAGGACATCCTCCAGCATGGCCTTTACCCCTTCGAAGGGTGTAAGATCCTTGAAATTGGTGCTGTCAATGTCTACAGCATAGGCATGGGAGTTCTCGTCTCCTCCCTTATCCTGAAAATAAACAAGCCTGCTGTCATTAAGCCACCCGTAGGAGTAAATATCCCTTGCTTCGGACGATGTTATCCGGACAGCTTCCTCATCGGAACCGATCTTTTTAACGTAAACATTGAGACGATCTTTCCATGGTTTCAGGAATGAGTAGTGTCTTCCGTCGGGGGAGATCTGAAAACCGGTCATATCCGGTTTTCTGAAAAAATCCTCCATCGGGATCCGGGGAGGAAGTTCCCCGGCCCGAATAGGAGTTTCCGCTGCTAGTATTATCAAAAGGACCAGAAGTCCTGACAAGACGAGTGTAACCAGAGCTTTGTGCAAGAATGATTCCATCATATTACCTCCATGGTTTTGATAAAATACCGTTAATTACACACAGATCTATCTGTCCATAGCATTATATTATCTTTTTCCGGTTTTTAATCCCGTAATTCTCTGGATATGCGAGTTTTTATTCCTGAGACTGATAGTATGATAATGCAAGTTGGAAATTCTTTGAACATTCAGATCATCAAAAAACAATTGATTCTTTAATGGGAGGAGAAGATCAGATGAAAGCAGCCTTTATTTTCGTAGCACCCGATGTAGATCCCTCAAAGGACAGGGGCACTGTAATAACCCCCAAAGTCGAACTGACCAGTGTGGCCGTTAATAATTATGCCGAGGCGGTTAATGTAGCCAGACAGCTGGTGGAAGAAGGGGTTGAAGCCATAGAGCTCTGCGGAGGTTTCGGGCATGTGGGTACGGCAAGGGTGGCAGCTGCAGTGGAGGGGAAGGCGAAAGTCGGGGTCGTTCGTTTCGATGGACATCCCGGTCTTGATAACAGAAGCGGTGATGAGTTGTTTTAATTTAAAAGGGTCAGGAAGAGGATACTTTAAGTACCTCTTCCTGCTTCTGAATGATTATTCTGCGATAAGGGGCATGAAGTTCAAGCTGTTTTATCGCTGTAAAGAGAGCTTTTTGTCATATCTATCTTTCTGAAATTCGTTTTTTGCCTGTGTGTATCTGATACTTTTGCTGTAGTCAGAAGAGTTCCTCCGGAACCGATAACTCTGCCTTCCACCATGATCATCTGACCGCCTGCGATACTCATTGTGGCTTTACATGCATCCAGATCCAGGACAGATATGTCGGCATCCATACCTTCCTTTAAGAAACCCTTGGTGGTAAAACCGAACATGCGGGCGGGATTAACGGATGTCTTAAGTATAAAATCCTCCAGTTTCAGATATTTCATTTTAACGAGGGTCAGCCCCTTTTCTATAATGCAATTCCGGGCTATGGCTCCTCCGTCCGAGACGAAGGAAGGGACTATAAAACTTCCGTCTTCCTTTTTTGATATGGCGCAGAGCAGTATTGCTTCTGGAGAATTGACGGGAAAGCTCAAGGGTAGATTATCATTTTTCAACCAGATATTCCTGGCTTCCTCTCCGTACAGGAGGATGTTAGCCCTGCCCCTTCTGATGCTGACTCCTGGAAATCCATCAAGGATGGCCTTCTCCAATCCCCGGGCTGTCTGTTCATATCCGCCCATCCTGAGACATCTCCGGGTTACATTGCTTTCGGGTCTGCCATCTACGCACTTGCCACTGGTCCCGTTGACCATGGCCAGGTAGGAGCCGCTGACTATATTCCTCTTTATCTTCAGCTTTTCATGAAGTTCCAGGACTTCTTCAAGGGGAGTCTTTATCGCCCCCCTGCAGTAACTGTTTATATGAGCAAGGTGGGCTGAATTATTACCTATCAGGTCCAGAGCCTGAAGTGCCCCCTCCAGATCGCTGCCTTTCGTTGTGGTACCGGCATGGAAAGCTATATAAGCCGAATTTTTATTGGCCACATCTATGGCGCTTATCGTTGCTTCCGGGGTAAGGGGGTAATGTCCTCCCATGATCTTGATCCCCAGTCCGCCATCATGTAGAGATCTTTGGATCACTTCCTCCAGTTCTGAAACTGAAGGGTCGCTGCCGGAAAGATTGTCTCCGGGTATTATGGCTTCCAGGGAAGCTATATTCAAACCGCAGGCTTCTGCCTGAAAACAGTCTCTTATCTCGGATACAGGTCCTGCAAAATCTACGGCTGTAGTTATGCCGGCTTGTGCCAACATGTAGAAACCTTCATGTCCTCCAAGTCTCCTGGTAAGGTGTACATGAGGATCTATGATCCCTGGAGCTATGATCTTGTCGTCCATTTCAAGAGTTATCCTGGAGCTCCCGGGATCAATGTCATCTCCCAGTGCAGCGATCCTGTTTCCTTCGATAGCAACATCCATTTTCTGTTTTGTTCCCGAAAAGGGATCTACCATAATGCCATTTTTAAGAAGAATGCTGTACATTTTTGGATCCTCCTCCTTTATTGTTCCTTCTGGAGAATCTCTTTGCCAGGAAGGCACCGAGGATCAATCCACCGATGAGGTTGCTTATCTGCTCAGGAAGGTAGAGCATTATCCCGGCCAGTATGAGGGCTGACCTTTCCCATGAAGCGACGGCATTGTTGTGCAGGAATCCTTCAATGGCAATGTTAATTGCGATCATTCCGGCAGTAGCTGTTACAAAGACTGTTGCAATAGTCATGGGACTGACACTATGTTCAGTAAAGATGATCGGAGAATAGGCGAACAGGAAGGGTATAACCAGTATTCCCAGGGCCAGTTTGGTTGATTTAATTCCTGTTTTCATGGGATCTCCGCCGCTTATGGCCGCTGCTGTATAGGCACAGAGGCACACGGGAGGAGTAAAGCCTGAAGTCTGGGCAAACCAGAAAACGATGAGATGGGCCGCCAGCATGGGAACACCAAGTTTGACAAGGGCGGGAGATGCCAGAATGGCTGCGATTATGTAGGCGCTTGTGGCCGGGAGTCCCATCCCGAGGAGATAGGATATTACGCCTACGAGAATGATGGCCAGTAACAGATGTCCTCCTGATGCTGAAAGTATGATGGAGGAGATCTTCAGGGCTACTCCTGTCTGTGTGGAGACTCCGAGGATTATTCCTGCACACGCAGCGGCGGGAGATATACGTATTATCCTTGCGCTGGCCAGTTCCAGGCTCTTCAGTATCATGGGAATATTAAAACGGGTGGCGCTCCTGAATGCTGTGACTATAAGCAGAAAGATTATGCACAGGAAACCTGCATAGTATGGTGTGAACCCTTCAACCAGAAGGTATATTAGAACTACCAGCGGCAGGAGCAGATGAAATCCCTCTTTAAGGGTGGGGATCAGTTGGGGTCTATCCTCTTCAGGGAGTCCACGCAGGCCATTTTTTCTTGCCATAATATGAACTGCTGTAAAAACAGAGATGTAATAGATAAGGGCTGGAAGTATTGATACGGCCACGATCTGGATATATGGTGTAGCCGTGAATTCTGCCATTATGAAAGCTCCGGCACCCATGATGGGAGGCAGTATCTGTCCCCCTGTCGAAGCGGCTACCTCTACTGCACCTGCTTCTTCAGCGCTAAAGCCTGTTTTTTTCATCAAGGGGATGGTAAAGGCCCCGGTCGTGGCCGTATTCGCTACGCTGCTTCCGGAAATGGAGCCCATAAGGGCACTGCTGAAAACAGCAGTCTTGGCGACTCCCCCGCTGTATTTCCCCATAATTGAATTCGAGAAAGCTATATAGAAGTTGCCTACGCCGGATATTTCCATGAAAGCGCCGAAGCATATGAAAATAAATGTATATATGGAAATGACGCCGATAATCTTGCTGAAAAGACCTTCAGTGGTCAGGTAGATATGGTCAATGAAGAGAGGAAGAGGTACTCCTTCATGGCCAAGAATTCCAGGCAGATAGTTTCCCAGAAAACTGTAAAGGATAAAGGTTAGGGTAACCAGGGTAAGGGCCAGTCCGACGGTCCTTCTCGTTGCTTCCAGCACAAGGATGACAGCGGAAACACCAAAGATCAGGTCGAGCAGCAGAGGTTCATCCAGATAGGGCATTCTCCACATAAATCTTCCATGGTTGAACATAACCCAGGCAAACGCTGCGACTCCAAGTAGGGCAAGGGTCCAGTCATACCAGGGTATTTTTTTGAGTGATCTGTTTTTTGCGTATGATGAGCCAAGGAAGACCAGGGGGATTGCAAAACATAGGTGTAAGGATCGTTCCAGGGTAGCTTCAAAAACTCCGAAACCTATCTGATAAAGGTGGACCAGGGACATGGTCACCAGGAGTCCTGTTATCAGATATCCTGTTTTTCCTTTAAGAGAACGGATATTAGTTTCCAGAATGGGGGGCTGTTCTTTTCTGATATTGCTTGTCATGTCGGAAAACTCCTTTTCCCGTGGTAATTACAAAAAGGGACAGGAGAAATTTCCTGTCCCTTCATTTTGCAGAATGTTGAATAAAAGGATCCTACTTGAGATAGCCAAGTTCCTCGAAGGCCTTTCTTGCTCCGGGATGCTGTTCTGCTCCAAGGTTTTTCCAGAGAGTAGAAGGATCAAGGGTACCAAGGACCTTGTAGACACTGGCAAGATGATCCATGTTCTGAAGCATGGTTTTGGTGAATTTATAAACCACATCTTCCGGCAGGTCTTCCGTACAGAAGAGAACCGCAGACATACCCACTGTTTCCACATCTTCATTGAGCTCAGGATAGGTTCCTGCCGGAATGACCTGGGGGGACATCCCGAATCTGTCTATCAGGGTCTGTTTGAGTTCACCGGTTATTGGAAGGATCTTGGCCGGAACTGAAATCATCATTTCGTATATATCAGAAGTGGGGGAACCTCCCTGCCTTGTGTACATATTGATGTGACGGTCTCTCCAGAGGTTTACAGCTTCACTGGAGCCTACGAACTGCATGCTTCCGCCCCATTTTTTCACATCCTCAAGTTTGTAGCCGTAGAATTCAAAGATCTTCTGTGCAACCCAGAAATCTCCGACACCAGGCTTGAGAGGGCAAAGTTTAATAGCCGGTTTCATCTCGAAGAATTCATCGAGAGTATTGAAGGGTTGCTCCTTTTCAACAAGGATCTGAACATACATGGGAAGTATCTTCATAATACCCTTGAGATTGGTGATCTTTGATTTGTAGGGATCCATCCCTTCTGCTGCTGCAGCAAGATAAGAAGAATAGGAGAAACCTATTTCTGCCTGTCCCTTGGCGATTATGCCGGGATTTGCTACGGAGCCTCCAGGAATTCCGGTTGCAGGATCACCTTCAAAGGTCTTGTTGAGCAGGTCAGCCATGGCGCCTGCAAGGGGATACCAGCTGCCTCCAACACTGCCCGCGGAAAGCTTGAGGTTTTCGATACCCAGGGGTTCTTCTGCCCTTGCAGGTGAACCTGACAGCAGAACTGCGGAAAAAATAAATAAACCTGTCAATACTATTGCCAGAGTATTTTTCTTCACTTTTTGTCCTCCTTTTCATAGTTTAATTGTTTGTTGGAAATACAAAGAACTTTTAATAAAATAAGTAATTCGCAGAATATTTCGAATCACTTTAGCTTTCGAGGATCAGCTTGTCAAGTTTGTGTTGAATTTATGTATCAGGTGTAATTATGGTTTCATTCAACATAATTTGATTGAGAATAATGCTATTCTCTCTTGTTATTTAAGAGGCTTTCAAGTGAATGGTATCATTATACATTCAAGGGTATATGAATCCTAGGACTCTTTTCGGAAATAATATCTTATTCCAGGTCTATCCCAGGAGGTATTCTTATGAATTGGGAAATGCTGCAGAAAAAAATAGTCTGTTACAGGAGAGATTTCCACTCCTTCCCCGAGGCGGGATGGACTGAATTCAGGACAACTTCGAAGGTGGCCGGGATCCTGGATTTCCTCGGTTTCAAGGTCCTTCCAGGTAAGGATATCATAGATGAATCCTTCATCATGGGTAGAAATAAGGAGATAATTCCCGAACATATGGAAAGAGCCCTGAATCAGGGAGCCGAGAAAAAATGGCTGGAAAGAATGCAGGGATTTACCGGTGTTGTGGGGATCCTGGATACAGGCAAAGGAGGACCGGTCATTTCATGCCGTTTTGATATTGATGCCGTTGAAACGACCGAAGCGAGTGATTATGAACATCTGCCTTTCAGGGAAGGATTCTCTTCGCAGAACATTGGTGTTATGCATGCATGCGGCCATGATGGCCATACTGCCATGGGACTGGGTCTTGCTGAAATCCTTGCTGAGAGGAAAGAAAGTCTCACCGGGAAGATACAGTTGATCTTCCAGCCTGCCGAAGAGGGAGTGAGAGGCAGTAAGGCTCTTATTGAAAAGGGTATTCTCGATGATTCGGATCATTTTCTTGCTATCCATCTGGGTATGGGAATTCCCTCCGGTACGATCTTCGGAGGTTCCCTGGGTTTTCTCTGTACCAGAAAACTGGATGTTCATTACCGGGGCAGGTCTTCCCATGCCGGTCTTGCACCAAACGAAGGGCATAACGCTCTTCTTGCTTCTGCAACTGCCACTTTGAACCTTCATGCCATTTCCCGTCATGGAGGTGGTGCTTCCCGTGTCAATGTAGGAGTATTGACAGCAGGTGAAGGAAGAAATGTCATAGCTCCGGATTCCTTTATGAAGATCGAAGTCAGGGGACAGACTGAAGAGATAAATGATTTTGTATATGCAAGAGCTGTCCAGATTGTAAGATCAGCAGCCGAGATGTATGAAGTTGCCTGCGATGTTGAAACGATGGGTGAATCCTTTTCGACCAGAAGTGATGAAGACCTGGTGGATGTGGTCTGTGAAGCTGCGGGATCATCTGGATTATTCCATTCAGTTGACAGGTATGTATGGGTAAAATGGAGTGATGATGCTGTCGGTATGATGAAAAGAGTCCAGGATAGAGGAGGCAGATCCACTTACATTATTCTGGGTTCAGATCTTAAGGCCGGGCACCACAACGAGTATTTTGATTTCGATGAGTCCGTTCTTTACAAGGGTGTCCGTGTCCTTTTCAACTCCATATATACCCTTTGTCATAAATAGATCTCCAGTTATTCTCCCCGGATAAGATTCCCCACGATCTTTCTTTGCGAATTGATTCCATGTACCCTTGTGTTATATATTGATAATGATTATTATCTATGAATATCAACTCTCTCCGAGCCTTTATGCCTAAGGGGTTACCTATGGTAGAAGGCCAATGGGTAATTTCCGAAATGGAAATTGCCTCCCACGTCTGGAAAGGAGAAGGATAGCCATTGTCCATGCCTGGCTCTCTTCCTTTTCTCTGGAGAGGGCCATTCTTTTTTGGAGGTGCAGGTATTTATGCGAAAAGTGTCATTGTTTATTCTTTTAATTCTTGTAGCTGTGTGTTTTGCAGGGACCCTTGCGGCCGTAGCGGAGGAGGAACCCCTCCTTGTATATTGCGGGGCGGGTCTGATGAAACCCATGGACGAGCTTCAGGTGATGTTCCAGGAGAAGGAAAGCTGTCAGGTTCGTATGATCTATGCAGGTTCTGGTGAGCTTTTCGGAATGATAGCCACAAGGAAGGCCGGAGACGTTTATATCCCTGGTGCTGAAAAGTATACCAAAGATGCCCTCAACAAGGGAATGGTAGTTGAAAAAGGGAGTGCCACGATCTGCTACCACGTTCCCGTTATCCTGACCCCAAAGGGAAATCCGGGTAACATTACATGCCTGGAAGACATGGCCAGGGATGGAGTAAGACTTGCAATGGCAGATCCAAAAGCTGCAGCCATAGGCCAGGTGGGGATCAAGATCCTGGAAAAGAACGGGCTCAAAGAATCGATAATGAAGAATGTCGTAACCAGTCCGAGTACCACAAATCAGCTCCTCATTTATACCGCCACTTCCCAGGTGGACGGTACAATAGCATGGGAAGATCAGTCCACATGGGCCCAGTCGAAGGGCAAGGTGGATATCGTTCATATAGACCCTTCAAAGAATATAATCAAAACCATCCCGGCTTCCGTGGTATCCTACAGCCAGAGGCCTGAAACGGCAGAGAGGTTCATTCAGTTCATCACGTCCGATGAAGGTAAGACGATCTGGAACAAATGGGGATTCCCCCTTGAAAAGCCTTTATAGGAATGGGTAACAGGATTTTCAGGGCAGCCCTGGGAGGAATTACGGTTCTCTTCTCGGGGCTGCTCATATGGTCGATCTTATCACTGGTATTAATGCCGGAAGGGGAGGAAATAATCGAGAGCGCCCTTTCCAGTGAAATGATCTACAGTGTAAAGCTTTCTCTCCTGTCAAGTCTGCTTTCTGTGCTGATCGTTATGTTCCTTGCCGTTTCCATAGGTTATGTGCTCGCCAGATTCCATTTCCCGGGACATCATCTTCTACGGACCATTGTGGATCTACCCATGGCTTTCCCGGAACTCGTCCTTGGACTCTGTCTCCTTCTCCTTTTTGGACATGGTCCCCTTGGAGACTGGCTTAAAGGAATGGGTATCCATGTGGTTTTCAGTAAATGGGCTATTGTTATTGCCCAGGTTTTTACAGCCGCTCCCTATGCCATCAGGGTCGTCTATGGTACTTTCCGGGGCATAAGTCCGAGGTATGAGCTTGTTGCAAGGAGCCTGGGATGCAGTCAGATGAAAGCCTTTCTGAGGGTTTCTGTTCCTATGGCAAGGGGTGGAATATTTGCTGCTGCGGTAATTGCCTTTGCCAGATGTATGGGCTGTTTCGGAACAGTTCTCATCCTTGCGGGAGGGACAAGAATGTACACTGAAACCCTTCCCATAACCCTCTATCTCAACATTTCCTATGGTAATCTGGCCATGGCAATGACCTCCGGTATCATACTCATCACTATCTCCCTTGCTGCCATAATAGTGTTTGAGATGCTGAATAAGGAGGTTGTCCTTTGACGGATATTCTTTCAGTAAAGGGACTCTCTGTCGATCTCGGAGAATTTTCATTAAAAAATGTATCATTCGAAGTACCTGAAGGATCTTACTGCTGTCTTCTCGGAGCTTCCGGTGCAGGAAAAAGTGTTCTCCTGGAAACGATCATGGGAGGATTCTACCCCAGAAAGGGAAAGGTTTTCCTTCGGGGAAAAGACGTTACCAGCTGGCCTCCCGAGAGGCGGAAACTGGGTATTGTTTACCAGGATTACATGCTTTTCCCCCATCTGGATGTTTTCCACAATATTGCCTTCGGGCTTAAAGATAAAGGGATATCCAGCCTTGAATGTGAAGAAAATGTAAAAAAGATATCAACCCAGCTTCATATTCAGGATCTGCTTCATCGTGATATTTCAACTCTTTCCGGAGGAGAGCAGCAGAGAACAGCCCTTGCCAGGGCTCTTATCACAAAGCCTGAAATACTTCTGATGGATGAAGCTTTCAGTGCTCTGGACCTGTCGTCCCGGGAAAGAATGAGGAAACTTGTCAGGTCAACAGTTCAGGAGTTGGGTATTACAGTCCTTCACGTTACCCATGATAGCGAAGACGTTTGGGCCCTGGCTGACCAGGTTGCTGTGATCCATGAAGGAGAACTTCTTCAGCAGGGAACACCAGAACAGGTTTTCAGCTGCCCCAGGCCGGGATATGTAGCAGGACTGGTTGGTGCGAGAAATGTTCTGAGTGGATTGGTAGCAGAATGTGATGACTTGTGCAATTCGGTGATACGAACCCATGGTGAATGTTTTTATTCTGCCGGAACGGAACTGCAGAAGGATTCGGAGGTTATCTTTTCGGTTCGGCCGGAGGATATCATGGTGGCAAAAGAAGAGATGATCATATCTTCCAGGAACCAGATGAGGGTCATTATTACGGAAACGGAGAGAAGAGGACCTCTTGTATGGCTGACAGGTATGCGTGGAAAGCTTGTCCTTCATGCAGTGGTCACTGTAAGTTCATATGAATCCCTTGAACTTGATCAAGGGGCGGAGGCAGTCTTCATTTTCAAGGCCCGGGCAGTTCAGATACTTGATGATGCAACAGGCAGTAATATAGATCTGCCTTCATCCATACCAGACTATGTTTCTGTAAAGGATATATAAAAGAATAATCAAAGGCGGTCCCTGGCAGGATCGCCTTTTTAAATGATCTTTCTCTTATGTTATAGTTCAACCTGTCCAATGATGTTTAAAGAATACCTGAAAAAAGGGGTTTGTATATCCATGGAGCTTTATCCAGACTGTATAACCTGTGTAATTAACAACCTTCTCCATGTTGCAGAAAGGGTTCTTCCTGATCCTGAAGCACAGATGATATTGCTGAAGAAAGTAATGGAACGATTCAGTCCGGAGTTAAGGACAGATTCATCGGCCCCCATCCTCACAGAAATAGCTTATTCGGTATTGAGAGAAATGTCAGGAGTGGAAGATCCTTTTCATGATGTTAAGGAGGAATTCAATACCCTTATGCTGGATCTTGAGGAAAGTTATGGCGATCTGGTAAGAAATGAAGATGATCCCCTTCATTCTGCTCTTGTTCTCGCCGGTTCAGCTAATCTCATTGATTTCGGTGCCTTTCATAATGTTTCCAGTGAGAGGGTTCTCTCTGTCCTTGCCGAACATATGAAAAACACCATTCTTCCAGAGAATACATATGCGAGTTTTCTTGGACTTGTCGACAAATACCGTTCCCTTCTGATCCTTTGTGATAACTGCGGAGAGATAGTACTGGACAAGATCCTCGTCAGGGAACTTAAGAAACGTTTTCCTGATATTTCAATTACCTGTGCAGTGAGAGGCAGACCCATATTGAACGATGCAACCATTGAAGATGCTGTATATGTCGGGTTGGACAGACTCTGTAAAGTCCTTTCTTCAGGAAGCGGAATTGCCGGTTTTGATCCTGGAAACTGTCCCTCCGATTTTTCCAGGATCTACCATGAGAGCCCTGTTGTTCTCTGCAAGGGTGTAGGTAATTTCGAAAGTTCACCCTTTGGGGATGAACGCCTTTTTTACCTTTTTATTGTCAAGTGCGGGAACCTTTCAAAAAGACTGGGTTTTCCCCTGAATTCTATTGTATTTCAGCAGGGACGGGGAAGTCTTCTGTAAGGTTTTAAGGCTGAAGTCTAACGGTAACTTCATTCTGTTATGCCCATGAAAGTTCGTGTTGCCCGTCATATGACCACTTTTATCAAGGAACTGGAGGTCTTCTCTCAGATGGAACCTTCCAGGGCTATAGTTGTCAGGGGGATCCCTTCCTACCAGGAAATGGTCGATGCAGGCCTCGGACATTTTTTTCATGATCCCACTGAGGTGCCGTCCGAAAGGTTATATTACGACTGATATAAAATGGAAAAGTTCCTGAAAACATTTGCTTTCAGCCTGAGACCTGTCCTTCCGGGACAGGTCTTTTTTTCTGAGGAGAAAGGTCTCCCTGAAGGTAATCTAACTAATTGACATAAAATGACGTTACGTCATATACTTCTTTGTTATGGGAACCTATAGCAGGAAACAGAGAGAGTTTGAAAAAAGAGAAGAGTTGATCCTTGAGGCCGGAAGAAATATGCTTCTGGAAAAGGGGTATCTTGGTCTTAATATGGAACGGATAGCAGAGGAAATAGAGTATTCCAAGGGAACCATTTACAAGCATTTCTGCTGCAAGGAAGATCTTGTGGGCCGGCTGATGATAGAAACACTCATGAAGATCCGGGAAATTATCCTCAAGGCTGTAGGGATCGGCGGCACTGCCAGGGAGAGAATGACAGCCATAGGGCTTGTTCTTGGGCCTTTCATGATCCTTAATCCGGGACATTTAAGGACCTATGAGCTTATGCGGATAGGTTCTTTAAGGGAGAAAGTATCTCCTGAAAAACTGGAGACCATTCACGATCTTCATCATGAACTTATTTCCATTATAGAAAAACTCCTGGATGAAGCTCTGGAAAATGGGGAACTGGTCCTCTCTTGTCCGGAACAGAAGGAAAATATCATTGCAGCTGGCTGGTCGATGGCTATAGGTGCCTATATGGTTTTTTCAGATGTAGATGACAGGCATGTTTTCCCGGGAATAGACTTTAAGAATCTCTTTCCGGATGCTCTCCAGGTAATGATGGATGGCCTGGCCTGGGTTCCTCTTTCTTCTGAAAGGGATTACAAAGGGATCGTTGGAGCCAGGCTCAGGGAACAGGGCTTCTTATAGAAATACAGTTTCCAGAGAAAAGGGTTCCTGTTCAGTTTTGATCATAGATTAAGAAACAAAAAAATGAACCATAGGGAAGGATCCAGGTAAAATGAAAAATCATAGAAATGAAGAGGCTCTTAAAGTGTCCTGGGCAGGACTGTGGGTTAATGTGATCCTGACCCTTTTCAAGTTTTGTGCGGGTATACTTGGCAACAGTGCCGCCATGGTTGCAGATGCAGTACATTCACTTTCAGATTTTGCAACGGATATAGTGGCTGTCATAAGTTTCAGGGTTGTAAAAAAACCGGTTGATCTAAGTCACAACTATGGACACGGTAAGGCGGAAACAATAGCTTCTCTTATCATAGGGATCTCCCTTGCCGTAGTGGGATTCGGAATTGTCTGGTCAGGGCTTCACAGGCTGGTGGATTTTCTGGGAGGAGAACCCCTGTCGAGACCCGGGATCCTCGCACTGTGGGCTGCCGTCATATCTGTGATCTCAAAGGAGTTGCTGTATAGATATACCATAAAGCGGGCAAAGAAACTGGAGAGCGAGGCCCTTGTGGCTAAGGCATGGGATCACCGCTCAGATGCTCTTTCTTCAGTAGGGACCCTTCTGGGGATAGGCGGAGCTATTTTTCTGGGTCCGAGGTGGATCATCCTCGATCCTTTTGCGGCTGTGGTGGTAGGTCTCATAATAATTAAAGTATCCATACCAATTACCCTTGGAAGCCTGAATGAACTTATGGAATCTTCAGCAGGCCAGGAACTTCAGAGATTTATAATGGAAGATATCAACAGCCTTCCAGAGGTCAAAGGCCTTAACTCTCTCCGGACAAGGAGAATAGGGGGAGATCTCGCTGTAGATCTTAAGGTCATTCTTTCCCCTGATATGAACCTGGTGGAGGCTCATAATATTGCCACCCTGATCGAAAAAAGGCTGAAAAAAATTCATAAAGGACACGTTTTTACAAGTGTTCATGTGGAACCTGAAGGTTTTGAAGATACCGATGAAATATGGACATCTGTATCACAGGTTAACTCAGGAGAAGATATTGCTTCCTTTGAAATTCCGGAAAAGGCAGAGACCAGACCTGTTCTTTGTGCCGGATGATCCAGGAAGGACGGGAGTTGAGTCTGTCTGTGAAATCCCGTCCATTTCTTATCAGTAAAACCAGGTTTATAAAACAAGGGGCTAACCTTTGAGGATAGCCCCTTGTTTTTTTCTGAAGGGGAGGAAAGATCACTTACCCTGGTGAACCATTTTTATTATTTCTTCTTTCGGAAGTTCCTTGAGTCCAAGTTTCTCAAGATTTACCCCGGTTTCGAAATAGTCTTTCCCGTTCACGATGCCTGCCAGGAGAATAATGCTGTCTATAACAGGCGTAGGGATGTTCAACAGTCTGCCGAAACCTGAAACGGGCACAAGAAGGTAAGGGACATCCTCGTTAAGGTATCTATGATTTATGGAAGAAGGAGAATCTTTGCCATGTCCGCAGTAGACAGGGTTATTGAGGATGGTCTCCCTCAGGGTCTCTCCCTTCAGCTGATAGATCTTCTGCATGTCATCCATTGTCGAAAGAAGCTCAATACCCAGGGCCTTACCTACATTCATTCTTTCTTCATCCATGGCTTCCATTACCTTGCAGACAGAATCTGACATGCCGTCCTTGTAGAACTGAAAGCCATCCAGGTCTGATTCTATCCGGCCTGCATTCATTATCATGGTGGGGCAGTGGAGGATCATATTTGTATTGTAAAGACCTATGGCTATTACGTTGGGGGCTGGTTCCAGGGGTAACGGGAAGTAGTCCTGGATCTCACTGATGATCCCTTCAATATCCTTTCCTGGTAAAGATGCAAGGGACATGGTCTTTTTCATTCCCCAGACATCTATCAACCCTGGCTCTATCTGCCTGCAGGCAAAGGGGATCGTATCAGCTTCAGCTATACCGAGGGAAATGTTGATTTCTTTTTCTCTCAGCAGTTTTTTTAAAGAGAGGCTCCCGAAATTGCCTGGGAGTAACACTATGATCTGTCCGTCTTTCAGGAAAGGGACGACAAGTTCCAGAAGAGGTTTTTGCGCAAAGGTGGGGGCCACAAGGTAAATTATATCTGTGCCATTGACTGCTTCCCTGGGATCTGATGTTGCCGCTTCCAGTTTTCCAGAGCAGTTCAAGGATCCCTGGAGGGTTATTTCTCCCTTTTCCCTTATCTTTAAAAGTTTATCCTCAAAATTCGGATGTTCAAAAAGTGTTACCTGGTTACCCTTTGCTGCCAGGTATCCTGCCATGGTCTGGCCGCCGTTGCCGGCTCCGAGAACAGTAATTCTTTTCAAATCTGTTTCCTCCTGTGAAATGTGTTTGATATTCTATATAAACCTGAGTTCTTTATAGACACTGTTATTGAACAGGGTTATAATTCACTTTTACCAAGTATGGTACTTCTGGAATATTTTATCAACCTACAATTTTGAGGAGGAGAGAAGAATGAAAAAGTTTTTTGCGTTTCTTGTGGTTTCTCTTGTGTTCATCGGAGCAGGAGCCGCTTTTGCGGGGTCAGTTATGGATAAAGATGTTATCAGGGTTGGGACGGAAGCTACCTATCCTCCCTTTGAATATCGCAATAAGGAAAACCAGGTCGTAGGTTACGACATCGATATAGCCACCCTTATCGGAGAGAAGATCGGCAAGAAGGTCGAGATCGTTGATATGGCTTTTGATGGTCTCATCCCTGCCCTCATGACCGGAAAGATCGATATGGTGGCTGCCGGAATGACCAATACTGCTGAGCGTAAGAAAAAGGTCAATTTCTCAAACGTTTATTACGATATCGAAAATGCCTTCGTGGTCCGAGCTGATGATGACAGCATCAAAGGTCTCGAAGATCTTGATGGCAAGATCGCTACTGTCCAGATAGGAACGGCCCAGGATACCTTTGTTACCAAACTGGGAACTGCTAAAGAGGTCAAACGTTTTCAGAAAAATGATGATGCCCTCAGGGAAGTTCTCCTTGGACGTGGTGATTTCACCGTTTTGAATCTGACCGTTGCAAACTCATTTCTTCGTGAAAGCGAAGCCTTTAAGGGGAAGCTCAAAATAGGTTTCAGGAATTTTATCAATAAACCTGGTGAAGGCATAGCCCTTGGGTTACCAAAGGAGGATGAAGCTTTCCTAAATGCTGTTAACGAAGCTCTTGCAGAGATGGAAAAAAGCGGCGAGCTCCATGAACTTAAAGTAAAATATCAGATAGACTAGAAAAATAATTTACCGATCAATTTCACAATACATATTAAAATGGGGATATCGTCTGTTATCCCCATTTTTTCGTTTTTAACAAGGGATAGGAAAAATTAAGGCTTTATTTTTACTTTAAGTTATGAAGGAAGTGGTATTAATGCAGACCAGGCTTTTGAGTACATCGGATATTGAAAAAGTTCTATCCATGAAAGATATTATCGACATTCTGGACAAGACTTATCAGGGAATGGGAGAAGGAACTGTCATCAATCCGACCAAGGGTACCCTTGATCTTGGTGAAAGTAATCCCTATCCTCCCTATTCTGCGGATATAAACTCCATGCCGGCCTACGTCGGCTGGGTCGATGCTGCAGGAATAAAATGGGCAGGGGGGTGGCTGAAGAACCCGGAGAAAGGCCTTCCCTATGTAAGTGCCATGATCATGATGGTCAATCCCCAGAACGGCATGTTCACAGGAGTTCTGGACGGGACCCTCATCACCAATCTGCGGACGGGTGCACAGACAGCAGTGGCCCTCAAATATCTATGTGCTGGGAAAAAGTCACTGTCAGTAGGGCTTTACGGTGCGGGAGTCCAGGGGCGGACCCAGACTCGGGCCATTTCCGAACTCTTCGATATCGAAGCCCTTAAGGTTTATGATCTTTCCCCTGAAGCAGCCGAGAAATTTGCCGAAGAAATGAAAGAATTCGTATTGGGAGACATAATCATCGCAAAAGAGCCCCAGGAACCTGCGAATTCCGATGTGGTCATAACCGTTACCCACGCCAAGGACAAGTTTTTTAAGAAAGAATGGTTCAGACCTGGTTCTATTCTGTTCCCCATGGGTTCCTACCAGGAATGCCAGGAGGAAGCACTCCTCTCTGCAGACAAAATAGTTGTGGACCATATCGGCCAGTGCCTTCACCGGGGCGCTCTTAAAGAACTGGGAGAGCATGGCAGAGTCACCGAAAAGGATATTTATGCCACCCTTGGAGAACTGGCAGCAGGAAAGAAGACTATCCAGCTTTCAGACCAGGAACGGATCCTCTGTATTCCCATTGGTACCGGAGCTGTGGATATAGCAGTATCAGCTGTGGCATTGCAGAAGGCAGAAGAACAGGGACTTGGCGGTTCCTTCGATTTTACTGCCTGAGTTAAAAAGTAGGATATTTATTAAAAGGAGGCCTTCGGGCCTCCTTTTTTATCTCCTTTTCAGCAAAAACGGTAAAGCGAGTTGTTGGACATAAGAGATGGGAAATATCCCGAATTACCCGTCAGTAATTTTACGGGTGGAGTGTATGTTTCAGTTCGTGAATTAACTTGACATTGCAATTTAAATATTGATAATAAATCCTAATCTTCAGTAAAGTATTCAAGGGTAGTCTGTATATTCCAGAACTAATTGTTTTGCCTTACGTTTTTTTTACAAACGGTTTGTTTCAAGAATATTTTATATTTTAATTATAGTTTAATTTAAGACCATACAAAGCAAAGTTCCAAATCATTTAAGGGAGGAATATATATTATGAGGAAGAAATTCTTAACGTTGAGCATTCTCATGCTTGTCTTGGCCTTTTGCACTTGCAGCTACGCGGCAGAGTTTCCTGTAACGGATGCAGACGGACTTAGGACGGCCCTTACCACTGCAGAATCAAATGGAGAGGACGATACTATAACTCTTTCGGAAGGTACATACCTTACTGGAGGAGTCACCTTTACTTACTCGGCAGGTTCGCCAGATGAAGGCAGTCTCACTATTACGGGAACTGGAGAGGTTATCCTTGATGGTGGTGGATCAGATCGAGTATTAGAGATCAATTCTGATTATATGACGGATATCACACTACAGAACCTCACCGTTCAGAACGGAAATCTAAGCGATGATGGCGCAGGAGCATACATAAATATTGATGCAGGCAACATCAATGTGGTGGAATGTTCCTTCAGGGATAATTACGTAGGCGATAATTACGGAGGAGGGCTTTATGCTTACATAAGCTCTAGCGGAAATATAGACCTGACTAACTGTGATTTCAACGGAAATTATGCATATTACTATGGCGGAGGCGTTTACGCATATATCTCGGAAACCGGCGACATTACACTTCAGGGTAACACTTTCACATTAAACTCTGCAGATCAATATGGAGGCGCAGCCTATGTAGAAGCTTACGTGGGAGATATTGATGTCATAGGTAACACCTTCACCAGTAACGATGTCGCCTCATATTATGGTGGAGCATTATATATCTACCAGGACTACTCCGGGACAATCACACTGGACGACAACTTTTTTAATGGCAACACGGCTGTAAGTGATGGCGGTGCTCTTTACTTGAATCCTTACTGTGGAAATACAGTTAACTGCCTGAACAACACCTTCGAAAACAACCATTCCGATTCAGACGGCGGTGCCTTTTACCTGGACGGTGATTACAATACCAACGCATACCTTTTCAATAATTCCTTCAGTGGCAATACATGTGGTTCAGATGGAGGAGGCGCCTTCTTAGAAATGGAGTACGGAGACCTGCTTACCATGGTATCCAACGATTTCTACCAGAATATAGCTGATTCTTACGGTGGTGGGGCATATCTGTATGTATATGATGACGGAAGCTCATTTACTGTAGACAACTGCTCCTTCCGTGAAAACGAATCTTATTCTGATGGTGGAGGATTGTGTTACACCGATGGCGGATATAGAGCTGCTGAAACAATAACCCTGACCAATTCCCTTTTCCAGAACAACAGGTCCACTGATGGATATGGTGGTGGAGCATATCTTTATCTGAGCTATGGTGGTGCTCACTGTCTTGTGTCAGGAAATGAATTCTCCAGTAACGATTCATATGGAGACGGAGGAGGTCTGTATACATACGTATATGAGGGCAATCTTTACGTAGGTAACAACACCTTTGACCAGAATGTTGTTTCAAGTGACTATTACGGTGGCGGAGCATATCTTGAATGTGAATACGGCGATATGACGGTGGAAAACTGCTCTTTCACCAACAACTCCTGTGGGTACAACGGTGGCGGTGTCTATATCTATCCTTACTACGGAGATTTCATCTTCAGAAACAACCTTGTGGCAGGGAACACCTCTATCTACGAAGGTGGCGGAGCATATTTCTACCCGGAATATGTAAGATATGCTGATATAGTGAACAACACCGTCACTGGAAATACCGTCTCTGAGGAAGGATATTACGGAGGAGGTATGTATATTTACTGCGGTGACGATAATACCGTTTACTCCCTTTACAACAATATTATCTGGAACAACAGTGCATCCGACGGCAATGACATTTATCTCTACGACAACTCCTACCTGAACTACTTCTATGTCTATGACAACGATTTCTCAGTCCTGTCCACAGACTTTTCAGGGGGAGAAAGCTACCTCTACGAAGACTCAAATGTGGATGTTGATCCCATGTTCGTCTCCACTGCTGACTCCCATCTCCAGGCAGGCTCTCCTGTAATAGATGACGGAAACTCCCTTGCGCCGTCCCTTCCCGAAATTGACCTGGACGGAAACGCCAGGGTGTACGGGAGAGCGGTCGACATGGGAGCTTATGAGTACGGATCCAGTCCAGTCGGAGACAATGATGACGACGATGATGATATAACTACTTCCACATCAGGCAGTGGCGGCGGATGTAACTCCATGTCCCTGGTGCCCTTCTCACTGTTGCTGATTACACCGTTGGCATTACTACTTAAGAAATAGAAGGCAACAATTTACTGAATCTGCTGGTTATATAAAAGGGCTTCCCGGAAGGGGAGCCCTTTTTAGTGGCAAGATGCTCAGCTCAATCTTAAAGTGGGAAATTAAGCCTTCATTTCACGAGATCCAGGAACTTTAGCCACTGCATAATTATTTTCTATATACCTCCTGTGAAAGGCGAGGCTTACATGTCCCGTCTCTCTTAATATATTTTTAAGGAGGAATCATTCATGAAGTGCATGATCTGTGGTCGTGAGTTGAGTAACCCCGTATCCGTTGCAAGAGGAATAGGTCCGGTATGTTATTCCCATCAGATGGAAGAGTTGAAAAGATTATCTTCCCAAGAGAAAAGATCACCCTCCATATATCCCATTCCTGAAGACAACCTTATCTACAGTCAGAGCATGGGAACCATGTAACCGTCATGAAGCTGCTTACGATAGAGATAAAGAAGGAGGTAGTTATAAATGATACGTTTCAGCGATTTTTTTATCTTATTTTCAGCAAAAACGGTAAAGCAGGTTTTTCCTCTTTCCGGTATCATGCTAAATGGAGGTTGAGGCCATGCGCATGGGAACCCGGGAATACTATGAAGAGAGAATATTACATGTTCAGATCTATATCCAGGAACATCTTGATGAGGATATTTCACTGGAAGATCTGGCTGAAGTTGCCTGTTTTTCCCCCTTTCATTTCCACCGCATATTCCGTGGAATGGTGGGGGAGTCTGTAAAGGAATATGTCAGGCGCCTGCGAGTTGAGCGGGCAGCGCTTCAGCTTCGGCATTCAGAAAGGTCCATACAGGATATAGCTTTCGATGCGGGATACGAGAATCATGCTTCCTTTGCACGCATCTTCCGGGAGCTTTTCGGTATGCCTCCACAGTGTTTTCGGGAAACCTTCAGGAAAGGTACTCTTAATACTC
This sequence comes from Synergistales bacterium, assembly GCA_963666205.1. GTDB lineage: Bacteria > Synergistota > Synergistia > Synergistales > JAFGMB01 > JAENYO01. Next base: position 1,283,721 of record OY762654.1, on the reverse strand, counting down.
CAGGGCATAGGAAATATGTACTTACGATCCAGAGACAGGGAGGGGATATGATGGATGTTTCCATAAAGCACTTCGAAGAAATGACAGTGGCCTTCGTCCGACATATTGGCTCATATAAAAATGTAGGTGGAGCATGGGAGAAACTCTGTTCCGACCAGCAGGTCAGGGAAAAGAGTGGGTCGGAAAGCCTTGCTATAGGGATCGGTTACGATGATCCCGATGTTACCGATGAAGGTAAGATCCGATATGATGCCTGTGTAACGGTGGATAGTTCTTTTGTGTCGGGCAATGGGATCCAAAAGCAGAAGATAGATAGTGGCGAGTATGCGGTAATGGTCCACAAGGGCGGATTTGACAAGCTCATCGACTGTTATAGGTGGTTCTACGGAGAATGGCTACCCCAGAGCGGCAGGGAAGTGGAAAGCGGACCGTCCATAGAGGTTTATCTTAAAGATCCGGACAAAGTAACTCCGGAAGAAATGGAAACCGAGATCCGGATACCTCTTAAACCTAAAGAATAACAACTTTATGAATGATAGGGAGGGAGAGATCCCTCCCTCTTGTTATTGCATAACAGATCACCGGCATTATACTGTAATTCGAGAGGAATTATCTTTCGAGCGGAGTGGTGCAGAGTGAGAACGAAAAAAACCCTTGAAATGAGAGGTACAGACCGAAAATATTTTGTTGAATATTTTCGTGCTATAGCAGAAACAGGAGATGGAGAGAACCATTTCTCCGGTTATTTCTGGGAAGTGGAACTCTCTGAACAGGACATTGTTACCATTGGAGTTATGAAATTCCCCCGTACCTGTATAACCTTTTCTGTTGATGAAAACAGGTCTGAGGGGTTTATTTCAGCCTTTCAGATGGCCTTCATGAGGGCTGGAGGATAACCTTCTGATATGAATGATAATATCCGCCGGCAAAACCTTTGCCATGCTCAGACACATACCCTATACTCTTGAATAGTAAGTCATAGGGGAGGGAATCGAGAATGAAACTGACCAGGAAAAAATCCAGAATAGTTCGCAGTGCCATATCTGAATGGAATAAGGATGGGATCATCAGTTCTGAGGAAGCAGAGAGATTATCGGGATCTATCACAGTAATTCCCTTTGACTGGAAAAAACTGGCAGGTTATGCATTTCTTCTTGCCGTTATCAGTATTGTGATCTCTGTTTCTGCTGTTATAACCGATAAACTGCTGATGGATTTTCTGGTTCAGCTATTGTTGGCACCTGCTCTTGTCAAATCACTGTTCTTTGCTCTTCTTGCCTCTCTTTTTCTCTTCTTCGGGTTTCGCAGAATAAGAAACAAACCCCATAAGCGATTCAGCAACGAAGCAATAGTTTTCCTGGGTGTTCTTTCCATAGCGGCTTCTGTGGGTTTTCTGGGTATTGCCATCGGTAAGGGCAGTGACCGCATTTCCCTTCTGTTCCTGATGGCATCGTTCATCTATGCCATTATCGGTTGGGCAGCATCTTCCAGACAGGTATGGGTTTTTTCTCTCATGTCACTTGGAGCATGGTTTGGAGCCCAAACCGCTTATATCTCCGGCTGGGGAGCTTATTATTTCGGAATGAATTTCCCCCTTCGCGTCGTGATCTTTGGACTGGCTCTCACCCTTGCAGGTTTTATCATGGAAAAGATGGGTGGAGAAGAGGACAGAGGGCTTTACGGCAGGCTGGCTTGCCTTGCTGTTCCTACAAGGGTAATGGGATACCTGTTCCTTTTTATGGCCCTGTGGATAATGTCTATCTTCGGCAATTATGGCGATATGAATATATGGAGGCATGCCGGTCATGCGGAGCTTTTCCACTGGTCCCTGCTCTTCGGTGCGGCTGCCCTTGCATGTATCTATCATGGAGTTAAATATGACGACAGTATTTCCCGGGGATTTGGGATTACCTTTATCCTCATCAACCTTTACACCCGCTTTTTCGAGTTCTTCTGGGGTAGCCTGCACAAGGCAGTTTTCTTTGCAGCCCTTGCTGTCAGCTTCTGGGTAATAGGTCACCATGCCGAGAGGATCTGGAACATGGGAGAAAAAAGGGGAAAAATGTAGTTCCGCAGGTATGGTGCGGTATTTTCTCAGGTAGGGAATTCAGAACGATGTTTCAGGGTGCAGAGGAGGTATATTTATGGGTGCATGTTTTGTAATTCAATGTAAAAACTGTTCTTTTGATGCTAAGACGGACGGACCCTGGGAGTTCTTCAGGAATACCCAGGGAGATATGCAGGATTACGGTCATCCCTGCCCTGTCTCGGAAGAGGCTTCAGAACATGGAATAGACGGTTTATATGCAAACATGTTCTGTCCCCGATGCGGAAAGGTCTCAAAGGTGGTTCTTGTAGAATATGAAATTCCAAGGGAGAGTGCTTTTGACCTCTGGCTTCATGCCGACGAAGATATAGATGGATACCTGGAACAGAATCCAATGAAATGTGCCCGGTGCGGCTGCGAGGATCTTCTGCTTGAGCCTCCTGAAGAGGATGAGAAAATTCCCTGTCCGGAGTGCAGAGAGGGTGTTCTTTCAGGCGAACTTGAATGGGTTTCGTGAAAGAGCCGGGTCAGTTTTTGTGCAAAGGCTGACTGATATTTTAAATCACTGTTCGGATATTTCTACCTGAGTTTCGGTGGTTTTCTGATGGTATCCGAATCCCTCTGATATTTTTGAAGCGGCATCCAGGACTTGCGGGATAAGTTCCTGAAGTGTTTCTAGTGATAGTCTTACAGTTGGTCCTGCTATGGCTATACTTGCCCATATTTCCCCGTGGCGATTCCGTATGGGAGCTGCGATTGCCCTGATTCCAGGATAACTTTCTTCATCACTGATGGAGTATCCCAGTGACCTTATTTTTTCGTATTCCTGCGCAAGCTCCTCAGGTCTGGTCAGAGTTCGGGGAGTTCTTTTTTCAAAAGTAGCTGTGGAAAGGATCTCTCTAATCCTCTCTTCCGTTTCATATGCTGCCATAAGCTTTCCCTGAGCACCTCTATTAGGTGCAAGTCTGGTGCCAATTTTCCCTTCAAAACGTAAATGCTGATCGCTCACAACCTGATGAGCCAGAACTGCATTGTCTCCCTCTCTAATGCATAACCCTACAGATTCACCTGAGATCTTTAATAAATTTCTCATGACAGGTTCTGCTATTTCAAGAAGGTTCTTTTCTGTTTTGTAAATGTTTCCAAGCCGGAAGAGTACTGGGCCAAGGGAATATCTTTTTGTTTCAGGATCCTGGCTTACAAAGTTTTCTTTGATCAGAACTGCAAGGATCTTGAAAATGCCGCTTCTTCCATAGCCCATTTCCTTCGAAAGAGTGGAGAGCCCCATTTCATAAGGAGGTTCTCCCAGTCTTTTAAGTATCCATGTGATCTTTTCTATGCTGTTCATGGGAATACCTCTTCTTCAGTCAGGCTGGATGTTTTCAGAAAAATCATAAAACTCAGTCCTCTTTTCTTGACTTAATAAATTTAACATGATATTTATATATTGTCACTGTATTCTCACAAGAAACGTGTTTCCTGTGAAGAAACAAGGAGGGGGCGATATATTGGAACAGGGTAGAATTAAAGAAATAAAGACAGTTGTTGTTGAAATGCCTTTCAGGAAAACATGGCAGATATCACTTTATGCAGCAAATACCAGACCTCATCTTCTGGTAAGAGTTGAAACTGATGAGGGTATCCTGGGTTATGGAGAGGCCTCCCCCTCTCTGGCTTTCATGGGAGAAACAGCGTACACGGACCAGGAGGTTATCGAGAAGAACCTCAAACACCAGCTTAAGGGTATAAGTGTTCTTGATGTATCTGATATCCACCGGAGAATGGACAGGACAGCAGCTGAATGTCACGGTGCAAAGACAGCTCTGGATCTGGCCATTTACGATGCTGCAGGTAAATTACTTCAGGTTCCTGTATGTTCACTTTTAGGAGGGAAAGTCAGAAACTCTGTTCGCCAGGCATGGGTACTCGGAATACAGACTATCGAAGATGGACTGGCAGATGCCAGAGCCATGTTCGAGAATGGTTATGGAACTCTGAAAGTTAAAGTTGGGACTGATACAGAAAGGGAAAAGATACTTCTTCACAAGCTGCGGGAAGAATTTGGATATGAATTCAAACTCAGGATTGACGCAAACCAGGCTTTTACGGCATGTGAGGCTCTCGCCTTCTATGAGGATATAAGTGATCTTGGTCTTGAATATGTTGAACAGCCTGTCAGGAGATGGGACCTTAAAGGTCTGAAATATGTGCGGGATAAGATAGATGTTCCCGTTATGGCAGATGAAAGCTGTTCCAGCATTCATGATGCCATAAGGATCGTGGATATGGAAGCTGCCGATATCCTAAATATAAAAGTAGCCAAGGTTGGAGGACTTTACAGGGCAGTACAGACTGCAGCCATAGCAGAAGCAGCAGGTCTGACTGCTGTTGCCGGGAGCAATATTGAAGCAGGTCTTGGGTCGATGGCTAATGTCCATTTCGCGGCCAGTCAGGTCTGTATGTGTCATGACAATGACCAGATTGCAGTCCCACTCTATGAGGAAGATCTTCTTGAACCACCACTTGAAGTTGACAATGGTGAGGTGATCGTCGGGGAAAAACCTGGTCTTGGAGTTTCCCTGCAGAGGAAATACCTTGAACTTTTCTGAATGTAAAATCAAGACAGTCTAAAAAATCAGTAAAGGGGGATGAAACATGTTTAGTGAAAGATCTAAAAAGAGTGTTCTTCTTTTTTCTGGATTCATTATCTTTACGATCCTCATTTCTGTCTTTCCATTGACGGTGAGTTCTGCTTCTGCAGAAAAGGTTATTACTCTTACATATGCGGAATCTGGTCCTCCTGCCGGACTGGGCGGTAATTTTGTACAGATAATGAAAGAAGAAATTGAAAAAAATACCGATGGCCGGGTGACCCTTGAAATATATTGGCAGGGTTCTCTGTTGAAGGGTAAGGAAATCCTGAATGGTGTAAAAAACGGAATGGTGGATATGGGATATGTACTCCCTGCCTATTACCCCAAACAGCTTTTCATGCATAATGCTTTTGCCCTTTTTCCTGAGGGACCTACGAAGTTCTCTAATCTGAGCAGAGCCATAACAAACTGTTACGATTCCATACCCGATTTCAGCAAAGAGTTGGAGAAGTGGAATCAGAAGGTTCTGTTCATGAGATTCATGCTCCCCATGGCACTCTGTTCAACCAGCCCCTTTACAAAGGTTGAAGATTTTTCCAGCCTGAGAGTCCGTGCTTCAAGCGCAAATTATCTCAAAGCGTTGAAGGCTTGCGGTGCTACTCCGGTTTCGGTCCCCTGGAGTGACTGCTACATGGCCCTTCAAACCGGGACGATAGACGGGGTGTTTACAAACTATGACGGTATTTATGCCACTAAACTTGATGAACCCGCCAGGCATATTTTTACTGCCAGAGAATTATGGGTTCCCATGCCTATTTTTGTGACCATTAATCTGAAGAAATGGAACAGTCTTCCGGCAGATATCCAGCAGGGAATTCTGAGAGCAAATACGTCAGTTATCGAAAGATTCTCTGATCTTTATACACTTGAGTGGGAAAGAATAGCTCTGTCACAGAAAGACAGGGGATGTACCGTTACAGAGGCTTCGAAAGAAGATATCCGAAAATGGGTTGAACTTGGTGTATGGCATGATCTGAAAGAAAGCTGGATCATTGAAGCTGAAGAAATGGGCATTGCCAACGGACGTGAAATACTCGGAACAATGGAGAAATATATTTCTGAAGAAATAGGAAAAGAGAAAAAATGATCTTTGGATCCAGGGGCAGGTCATAAACAGACCTGCCCTTTCTTCGGGTTCAAAAGGAGGCAACCATGCTCAACTCGATTTCTGATTTGCTTCATAGACTGAATAACGCTCTGGCCGAGCTTAGTGGATGGCTGGTTACTGCCATAATGGCTTTACTTTTATTCGATATTGTTTCAAGGTTCTTCTCAAAACCTGTCCAAGGGGTAAGTGAAATGGCTGTATTTGCTCTTGTAGCAACGGTTTACCTGGGATTATCCCATTGTGAGGAGAATCGAAGCCATATAAGAGTGGAATTCTTTATTGAAAAGCTGTCTCCTGGTTCCAGAAAAATATCCGATCTTTTCGATTATGGGATCGCCATTCTTTTCATGATCATTGCTTCCTACGCTTCATATGTTAATGCCATCTTTTCATTTGATACTGGGGAAGCCATATCAGGGACCACTCCTCTTCCTGTCTACCCGGTGAAATTCATTATTTTTATCGGCTGTATCTTCTACCTGTTCCAACTTGTGATCAATGCAGTGTCAATGATCTCTGATATCTGGTCAAAACCGGCGATGGGGGGAGATGGCAAATGATGGATCCTGTAACTGTTGGTCTGATAGGTATCCTTCTGTTGTTGATATTGCTTGGTAAGGGGATCCATATTGCTATTGACTTCTTTGTTGTTGGATTTCTGGGGATCGCGGTTCTGGTGGGATTTCAGGGAGCTATGAGCTTTCTCAGTCAGACAATGTACTATACCATTGCGACGCCAACCTTCTGTGCCCTTCCTCTTTTCATCCTGATGGGAGCTTTTGCGGCCATGGGTTCTTTTGCACAGCAGGCTTATGAAGGTATACATGATCTGACCGAAGGCTTGCCTGGATCTTTGGCCATAGCCACCTGTTTCGGTTGTGCCGCTTTTGGGGCAGTATCGGGTTCATCCCTGGCAACCGCAGCATTATTCGGGAAAATAGTACTGCCGGAGATGACCCGTTATAAGTACGATAAACCTTTCGCTTTGGGAAGTATCGCTGCTGCAGGCGGTTTTGCCGCAATGATCCCTCCAAGTGCCGGTTTTATTGTCTATGCAATTTTTACAGAACAGTCTATAGGAAAATTATTCATGGCAGGGATTCTTCCAGGTATCCTTACAGCTGCCGCCTTTTCGGTGATGATAATTCTAAGGGTGCTTAGAAATCCCTCTCTTGCCCCTCGGGATTCTGCTGAAAGTGAAAGAATCGGAAAAGTGGAGAAAGGCAAACTGGGTTCGTTACGGAAGATGTGGTCAATTGGATTGATAGCAGCCATAGTGCTGGGTGGCATCTATTCAGGTATCTTCACTCCTACCGAAGCCGGAGCAGTAGGAGCCCTTTCCGCGCTGGTCCTGGGGTTTCAACAGGGGAAGATCCGATCCATTCAGGCTATCAGGAAGGGTATGAGGGATTCGGCCCATACTACTTCCATGATATTCATTATTATGGTGGGAGCACTGTTCTTTGGCAGATTTCTTGCCCTTACAAGAATTCCCTCTTTTGCTTCAAACCTGATAACAGGATGGGATATGCCCAGGTTTGCTGTGCTTTCAGGAATCCTTTTGATCTGGTTCCTTCTTGGGATGATAGTTATTCCTACCGGCATCATGGCCCTTACCCTGCCCATCTTTTTCCCGATCATCGTATCTCTTGGTTATGATCCTATCTGGTTCGGTGTGATCATTATGAAACTTGGTGAGATAGCAGCAATCACTCCGCCGGTTGGTCTGAACGTCTATGCCCTGAAAGGTGTGGCAGGTAAGGATACTTCTCTGGAAGAGGTGTTCAGGGGGGTATGGCCTTTTATTTTCTGCGAACTCGTTGTTCTTGGGATACTTATTTTATTTCCGCAGATATCCCTATTCCTGCCAAATCTTATGAGCAACTGAAAAAAAGGTGAAGGTAATGAATACAGAGGCTCGATCTTTTCTGCAAAGCGCTTTATCCATAGAGGATAAGATCATTTCGTGGAGGAGAGACTTCCATAAACACCCTGAGCTGGCTTTTGAGGAAATCAGGACTTCATCAATAGTGGCAGAAGTCCTCGATCTTCTGGGTTATGAAGTTTCTACTGGTATTGGTGTTACTGGTGTTGTCGGAAGAATTAAAGGCGATAAACCTGGGCCTGCAAGAGGGATGAGGGCGGATATGGATGCCCTGCCCATGAAAGAGGAAACAGGTTTACCCTATTCTTCCGTTTCTGGAGGGGTTATGCATGCCTGCTGTCATGATGGACATGTGGCCATGCTGCTGGGGGTCGCCGAACTGATCGCTGAGCGTAAAAAGGATTTAAAGGGAGAAGTCATCCTTGTTTTTCAGCCGGCTGAGGAAGGTTTTGCGGGGGCAAAGAAGATGATCGATGAGGGTCTCCTTGAAAAATATCCCATGGATTGTATTTTCGGACATCATCTAATGCCGGTCCTTCTGCCTCACAAGAGCATCACTACAAGAAAAAATGCCTTCACTGCGAATAGCGACCGTTTCTATATTGAGATCCAGGGTAAGGGAGGACATGCATCCATACCTCACCTGGTTAAAGATCCCATACCAGCCCTTGGCCAGATGATAGGAGCCATTAACACCCTGGTAAGCAGGAATATCGACCCCTTCGAAGAGGCGGTAGTCTCAATAGGACAGGTCCATGCAGGTTCCGGGGAGAATATTATTCCTGGATCTGCTTCTCTTTCAGGATCTGTAAGAACTTTTACCGACCCAGTGCAGAGACTTATCCAGAGGAGACTCGAAGAGATATGTCATGGAACTGCAGATTCATACGGGCTTGATACCTCTTTCGAATATAAGTGCAACTACAGATCTGTTATTAATCATCCATTCCTGACCCAGAAAGTTCTTGAAATGGGACCGGAATTCTGGGAGGAAGTCATCGAAAAGGAAAATCCCTTTATGGGTTCAGAAGATTTTTCTTTCTTTTCCAGGGAGATACCATCATGTTTCATTATGCTTGGGGTAAATGGTGAAAATGGGGTCCATCATCCGGCCATGATCTTCGATGAAAGTATTCTTGCATGGGGAACTGCATGGCAGACATATCTTGCGATAAAAAGTGCAGATTGGAAATCTGTTTCCGGTTAGTCCTTAATAAATCATTTTTCCAGGGGAAGGCTTCCCCCGTGAAATATTCTTTGGGGGAGTTTATGTATAAAGGCAGATTTATGTGATCCGTAATCTCAGAAGATAATAGGGGGGGAAAATATGTCTGAAACGATTCTCAAACAGTTCATTTTGTTGAGTGTTTTTCTGTTGCTTGGATACGTCGTAAGGGTCTGGGTAAAACCTCTTAGAAAACTGTTTCTTCCTGCAAGCCTTATCGGCGGAGTAATAGGTTTGATACTGTGTCCTAACGTGTTGGGAGTAATACCGGTAAGTGAAGAATGGATGAAAGAATTTTCAAAACTTCCAGGGGTTCTCATTACGGTTGTTATCACCGCATCAGTTCTTGGAATCAAGCTCCCAAAACCAAAAGAACTTGCCGGGGGAGTTGGGCGGCAATTCCTTCACCTTAATCTCCACTTTCTTGCCCAGATCGGGGTAGGGTTGCTAACAGGAGCCGCCTTTCTTAAGGTAACCTATAAAACTTTTGGTTTCGAGCTCTGGGCCGGATTTGCCGGAGGGCATGGAACAGCTGCTATGCTGGGATCATCCCTTAAAGAAATGGGGGTTGACTGGTGGCTTGACAGCCAGGGTGTCGGTTTGACTACCGCTACTGTAGGTATTCTGGGAGGGATCCTGGCGGGAATCGTGATGATAAATTATGCGGCTCGAAAGGGCTATACCAATTTTCTATCCAGTCCGGATGATCTTCCGGAAGAGATCATCAAGGGCTATAGCCGTCCGGAAAATGCAAAATACCTAGGGAAACAGATCCAGTATCCTGCTGCGATTGAACCATACTCCTTCATGCTTGCAGTTATCCTTATCACGGTAGGTGCCGCTTTTCAGGTCAGGGAATTATTCGCAGGCAGCATAATCCATCGAGTGGCTCCATGGGCATGGGGGATCATCCTTATGGCCCTTATATGGTTTGGCATGTGTAAGGTGGGGTTAGACTGGCTGATAGATCCTGTAGTCAAGGCCAGACTGATGGGTATGTTTGTCGATTTTCTCGTCGTTTCAGCGATCATTTCTCTGCCGGTTAAAGCAGTTATGGGTTATATCATACCCATAACCGTCCTTTGTAGTGTGGGTCTGGCAATGACTATTTTCATTACCATGTATTTTGGGAAGAGAATGCTACCACGCCAGGACTGGTTTGAAAGAAGTATTATTAACTTTGGTCAATGTACCGGAGTGGGTGCTACAGGTATTCTACTGCTTCGACTTGTCGATCCGGATTTCAAGACTGAGGCTCTCAGTTCATGGTCAATGGCCTTTGCCATTACCTCTCTTTACATATGGTTTATCTTTGCATTCATGCCTCTCCTGATGATGAAATACGGTATCTTGCATGTCGGGATGTTCTTTACAGCCCTTGCCCTGGGTACAATAGTAATTGCAAGGCTTCTTCCCGGATGGTGGAACGGTGAAAATAAAGTGGGAAATGAAGGAATAAGAGAAAATTATTCTGAAATACCCGAATAAAGTGTCAATGATAAGTTGAGAGAAATATATTGAAGTGAAATACCGTCTATTAATTTGAGCGGGCTTGATAAAGAGTCCGCTCTTTTCTTGTTTTATGACAGATAGCTATACTTCTATCATGGTCCAGGTATTTCTGAAGCTCGGTTTACAAGTGTGCAACAATGATATGGTAGTTATGTATGATAAAATACAAGCATACTGGTATGGAGGTGATCCTATGTTTCAAAAAGCTGGAAAACCTCTCCTCCTTTTTCTTGTGTTTATGGTGTTTTTTATGATACCTGTAATTTCTGAAGCAGCAGTGCCAAAGATAAAAGTAGATGAACTCTACAGTATCTGGGGAGAAGAGAATCTTGTTATTATCGATGTCCGGAAACAAAGCGACTGGGAAGAGAGCGATAAAATGATCCAGGGTGCCGTCAGGGAGGATCCGGAGAAGACGGTAGAGTGGATGAAAAAATACCCCAGGGATAAGAAATTTGTTCTTTATTGCGCCTGACCCTCTGAATTCACCAGCGCCAGGGTGGCGCAGACAATGATCCAGGGGGGGTATGAGAATGTACAGGCCCTTGAGGGAGGCTGGAAAGCCTGGATCAGGGCGGGTTATCCGGTACAGCCAAGAGAATGATCATTCTATAAAATGCGTAATGTGAAGATCCTTTAAAAGACAGCCTGAAGAGTGGGCTGTCTTTTCCTTTGCAGTTCAATAGTCATGATCAGGTCCAAAAGTTGAGTCAGGACTTGTTAAATTTTAAATTGGAATTCCTTATTTCTGTAGATCCGGATAAATAACCCGGGGAGAATATAGATATGTATTTAAACACGTATTATGTTAAAATGTGAAAATATATGAAAGGAGGTGATATTTTGTTTATGAAAATTAGAAAACCCCTGTTCCTGGTTCTATTGTTGTCGCTATTTCTGTTCATTCCCATGATCGCAGAAGCTGTTCCAAAGATCACTGTAGATGAACTCAACAGTGTTTTGGGAACAGAAGATCTTGTGGTAATTGATTCAAGGAAGACCAGTGACTGGAAAAAGAGTGATGAGATGATCGAGGGTTCTTTCAGAGGAGATCCCTGGAAGACGGAAGAATGGATTCCAGATTATCCCAAGGACAAGAGATACGTTATCTATTGTGCCTGACCCTTCGAATTCACAAGCGCCAGTGTGGCGCGAAAAATGATCGATGCAGGTTTCGAAAATATTCAGGTTCTCAAGGGAGGCTGGAAAGCCTGGATCCAGGCGGGTTACCCGGTACAACCCAGAGAGTAGTATTACATAAATAGTACAGATGAGGAAACTTTTGAGGACAGCCCTGGAGAGGGGTGTCCTCTTTTTTTGTATTAGAGATAGTAAGGGCTTGAAAATCGGATCTATCGTGCTACGAAATCAATAATATGTGCTACAATACTGGAAATGTTCTGAATCTGTTTTTACTAATCCCTGTTACGAGGTGATGGTTTTGTCTTCCAGAAAAATATGTAATATAACCATTATTGCTTTAATCCTACTGATCTCTTTTTCAGGAATTCTCTCTGCAGAGAATGATCCCGACGTAAAAGATGCCTTTGGCAATGTTCTGAGTGCTGACAGGAAAGTCGAAAAAGTGCTATGTTCCGGCCCCGGTTGCCTCAGATTGCTTACCTATCTTCAGGCTCACCGCACGATTTCGGGAGTTGAGGATATCGAGAAAAGAAACATCCCCATAGATCCAAGACCCTATTTTCTAGCTAACCCCTTTTTCAGAAATCTGCCCCAGACAGGTGAATTTCGAGGTCTTACAAGGCCAGAGCTTGTAGTTTCCCTTGAGTCTCTTCCGCAGGTTATTTTCAAAACCTATCCTGAGATGGGAACTCCGGCAGGAAAGCTTCAGGAATCTACTGGTATACCCGTTATACCCCTTGAATACGGGAACCTCTTTAACCAGAAAGATAACCTTTATCAGTCCATAAGAATAATGGGGCAGGTAATGGACAAAAAAGACAGGGCAGAAGCAGTAATTGATTTTCTGGAAGATAACATAACGGACCTGTCCAGACGGATGAAGGGTATGGAAGAGGGTTCCAGGAAAACTGCTTATGTGGGAGGGATCGCCTACAAGGGTCCCCATGGTCTTCGATCCACGGAAAAGGGTTATCCACCTTTTGCCTTTACGGGAACTCCTAACGTGGCTTTTGCAGGAGAAGAGCTTACAGGATCCTCCTCACAGGCTGATGTTTCCAGGGAAAAGATACTTCAATGGGATCCGGAAGTGATCTTTATCGATCTTTCCACCCTCAATGCTCCGAAAGATGCAAGTGCCCTTGCAGAATTAAGGACCGATCCCATCTGGCAGGAACTTAAGGCTGTTAAAACTGGAGAAGTATATGGGGTCCTTCCCTATAACTGGTATAGCCAGAATTTCGGGAGTATATTGGCAAATGCCTATTTTATAGGTAAAATGCTTTATCCTGACCGTTTTCAGGATGTTGATCCGGAAGCAAAGGCTGATGAGATATTCCGATTCCTTGTGGATAAGGACGTGTTCCATGTTATGAAGGATTCCTTCAAGGGTATGGCCTTCGAAAGGTTGGAGCTGAAATAATATATGCATATTGAACGAGGTCATGATCCTGCCGCTTACAGGGCTTATATAGTCAGGAAAAAAACATGGCTTTTTACAGGGGGAGCATTGCTGCTTATATTGTTTGTTCTTTCTCTCTGTCTTGGTCCTGTCCGTCTTGCACCTTCCGAGGTCCTCAAGAGTCTGTATGGTCATGATGTTTCAAGGCAGACGAGCCTCATAGTTTGGAAGATCCGTCTTCCACAGGCTCTTGCCGCTATAGCAGCAGGTGTGGGGTTGGCTGTATCGGGAGGGGTAATGCAGTCCCTGCTGAGAAATCCTCTGGGATCGCCTTTTACCCTTGGAATATCACAGGCTGCGGCATTCGGAGCGGCCTTTTCTGTTATCCTTCTTGGTTCGGGGGGAATGCAGAGCACTCTTGCCAATGCTGTTACCATAAATAATATGCCACTGACCTTCTTTTTTGCATTTGGTTCCAGCATTATAGCTACAGTGGTCATCCTCGCTCTTTCAAGACGAAGAAATATTTCTCCTGAATCCATAGTACTTTCAGGGGTTGCAATTGGATCTCTGTTTACTGCAGGGACCCTTATCCTTCAGTTCTTTGCCGACGATACGGAATTGGCAGCGATGGTTTTCTGGACCTTCGGGGATCTGGCAAGGGCTGACTGGCTTCAGGTAATCCTTCTCTCACTGGCATCCATGCTGTCCATGTTTTTCTTTCTCTGGAGATCCTGGGACTATAATGCCATAGACGCCGGAGAGGAATCTGCCCATTCTCTTGGTGTAAAAGTTCAAAGGGTACGCCTTTTTGGAATGTTCATGGCGTCCCTGATTTCAGCTCTTATTGTTTCCTGTGTGGGCGTGATAGGTTTTGTGGGTCTTGTGGCTCCTCATATGGTCCGGAAAATAGTGGGAGATGACCACAGATTCCTTATCCCCGGAGCTGCAATAGTTGGATCACTGCTTCTTCTGGGAGCGGATCTGGCAGCCAGGACGGTTATTTCACCCAGGATACTTCCCGTTTCGGTCCTTACATCATTTCTGGGAGCACCTCTGTTTATTTACCTGATAATAAGGGGGAACAGGTGATGATACTTCAGGTTATGGATATGAACTTTCAATATCCTTCACGTCCTGTACTGAACGATATCACTCTGAACGTTTCTCCCGGTGAAACAGTGATGATCATGGGGCCCAACGGAGTAGGCAAGTCTACGCTTCTCAAATGTATGAACGGTATCCTGACTCCCGGACGGGGGAAGATGTTACTTGACGGGAAGGATCTTTTCTCCCTCTCCCAGCGGGAAATAGCAAGGCTGGTAGGTTATGTTCCCCAGAGGAATCAGTCGGGGAGGGTTTCTGTTTTTGATGCTATTCTTCTTGGCCGCAGACCACACATGGGGTGGCACGTAACAGAAAATGACCTGAAAGCTGTTGATGGAATAATTCAGACCCTTCATCTGGAAGACCTTGCCCTTAGAAGTCTGGATGAAATGAGCGGAGGGGAGATCCAGAAGGTTATGATAGCAAGGGCACTGGCTCAGGAGCCGGGTCTTCTTTTACTTGATGAGCCCACCAGCAGCCTGGACCTCAAGAACCAGGTGGAGGTCATGGAGATCCTTGACCATATCGTCACAGGTCATGGTCTGGCAGCGGTGGTTACCATGCACGATCTGAACACGGCTTTCCGTTTTGGCCACAGGTTCCTCTTCCTCAAGGATGGACGTATCGCCTATTCATTGAGCAGAGAGGAGATAAATGCGTCGGTCATTGAAGATATATATGGACTCAAGGTCGAGCTTATATTTGCAGGAGACGTTCCCGTAGTCATCCCTTCTGCAGCTTTGGACTGTCCTCTGGAGGGAGAAGATTTCCACAGTCATTCTTCGGGAGCTGATCCGGTTCCACTCTTCAGGAAAAACGTATCTTAAACTGTCAATATCGAAATTGTCTTTTCAGGAGGGATAGTTATATGTCCAAACAAATAATTACCGAAGAGCTTATACATAAATGTATAGATTTTCACGGCCACTGGTGTCCGGGGCTGGCGATCGGTATCAGGGCGTCAGAATTTGCCCTGCAGGAATTTGGCCACAGCCTGGATGAAGATATCGTTACAGTTGCAGAGACGGACTTCTGCGGAGTGGATGCCATCCAGTTCCTCACAGGATGTACCCTGGGAAAGGGTAATCTTGTGGTCAGGACATTGGGAAAGGTCGCTTTCAGTTTCTACCGTCGGAGGGATGGAAAGTCTAAAAGGATAGTCCTTCGCCCTGGTGACGATAAAGGACGGGAGGAGTATAGGGAACTGCAGAAGAAAAGTAACGAAGGTTCCCTCTCTGAAGATGACTGGACCCGGTTTCTGGAACTTCGGGATGAACATTCCGGCATGATACTGGGGGCTGACCTGGTAGACCTGTTCGAGGTGAAGGAAGTCCAGTTCCCAGTTCCTGAATATGCTCCCATGAAAAAAAGTGTTTCCTGTGAAGATTGTGGAGAAATGGTTATGGAGACAAAGGCAAGGCTTTCCGGTGGACGGGTTCTCTGCATTACCTGTTTTGAACGGGAGAACCCCCGTATCTGATGAAGAGAGCAGGGAGTTAAATATATCTACTCCCTGCTGAAAGTTTCGCGTCCATCAATTCATTCCGGTCAGGATCTTTTTCGCGTCTTTATTTCCTTTGGCGGCAGCTTTTTCAAGCCACGATTTTGCTCTCTTAAGGTCCTCTTGAACTCCATCCCCTTTTGAGTACATCAGGCCCAGGTAGTACATGGCTCTTGCATCATCATTGAAAGAGGCCTTTCTCAGCCAGTAATATCCCCTGTCATAGTATAACTGTACCTTTCCTTCAGATCCCATGGTTACGTATAACAGGCCCAGTTCGGTCATGGATTTCACATCTTCCTGAAGGGCGGCCATCATAAACCACCATTCGGCCTTTTCCAGGTCTTTCAAAGTTGTATCTCCAAATCCCCAATACACAAATCCGAGGTTGTACTGGGATCTAACGTGATCCTTCATGGCTGATTTTTCATACCACAGGGCTGCCTTTCTGTAATCCGGGGGGGCTATATAACCTTCATCATAATAAAGGCCCACTTTGAACTCAGAGCTGGTATGCCCCTGTTCTGCCGCACTTTTATAAAGAGCGAAAGCTTTTTTCCTGTCTTTTAAAACTCCATTGCCTGAATGGTACATGTTGGCAAGGTTGTACTGGGCGTTTTCCTGTCCTTGATCGGCCGCCTTGCCGTACCAGTAGGCTGCTTTTTTCAGGTCCTTCTCGAAGATGTACCCGAAGTCATAGTAGACACCCATGTAGAACTGAGCCACTTTATGTCCCTTTTCTGCGGCTTCCTGAAACAGTTCGAAGGCCCTATGCCGGTCCTTTGGTTTGCCTTCACCGTTATGGTACTGCCTGGCAAGTTTATATCGGGAATCAGCATCCTCGCCACATGAGGCAGGGGGGATATTTACAACCATGATCAAACAGCATATTACCAGAAGTGCCGGAAATACAGTCTTCAGTTCTGATCTTTTCATCAGCTGATCCTCCTTTGCCTAAAAGTAGTGGCTCGTCTCGAAGTCAAGGGTTCCGGGAAGTGCATCTATTACAAGGTTTCCTGCAGGCCAGAGCCTGTTCATATAGCCTCTCTGGCCGTAGATGTTTCCTGTTATAGTATTGCCGTCCAGGTAGGCCTCTCCCTGGATACTTCCGTCAAAGGGAGCATTCTGCCCGCTCATTTCAAGGTCTATACGGCCATATATTTCCCATCTGATCCTTTTGGGAATTTCAGACAGGTCAAGATAAGTCTTGTTGGGGTCAGGGTCTCTTATCTCTCCCCTTTTTATTCTGAAATAGAAATAAACGTAATCGCTTCCCATCTGTATCTTTATCTTTCCGTCTCCCCGTATCTGGGGTATTCCATGTTCGTTCAGAAATACCTCGAAGAAGAGACTGTTATCCTTAAAGGGAAGCATAAGCTGTTCTCTTGCCTTGAAGTATCCGGTGGAGTGCAGGAGTTCAGAGGATACAGTGCTTATCTTCTGTTTTTGGCCAGGGGTGGTTTCCTTCTTTGCCCGGGCAACGAGCCTGGCAAGGTCTTTCCCGTCCCCGGTAGCAACCCAGGTTTTTGCAGCCTCGAGACGTTCCACCATTTGGCCGAAGTACTTTTTATCGGGTGCATATCCCTCATCTTCGGCTTCCATAAGGCGCCTGTAGGCATAATGTCTTTCCATCTCTATCTTTGTCAGAAGAACCCCTTTGAATTCTGTGGGCAGGTTCGTAAGGACTGTGGTAAAACTCAACGGGTCATTGATAGCATAACCCCCGGTTGTCAAAGCCCAGTCCAGGGTGTTTTTGAATATGTCTCCCACCCTTATCCTGACCCTGTCTTTGCCCTCTCCTACCCATATGGGGAGGGACATTACCTTTGCCAGGGATGCTGCATTGGCGGAAAAGGTGAAGCAGAGCAGCAGACAAACTGAAACGAGGGAGACCAGCGTTCGTTTTCGCATGATGGGTGATCACCTCCATACTTCCTATTTTAACGTATCATAGCTTTTCTGGTTTTGGAAATCAGGTGTCCATCTGTGCTATCCTTATTGAAATTCATGCATGGAAACGAAGAAATGGTGGAACAAGTCCGTCAGGTTCAAAATTGGTCTTACCGGTGTTCTTAATAGTTTCAGAAATGCTGACAGATCCATGGAAATCAATGGCAGGATACTTGTACATTATGCTTCTTCTTTGTTGATTGTCTCTGAACCTTTAGATAAGTTCCTGAAGATAATTATGCATATCTGACCGAGGTCCATCGAAAAAGTTGTTCGTCTTTCAGGCTTATCAGTGAATGAAGTTAAGAATATCCTGGATTTTCCCGCTTTTTAGAAAAGAGTGATCCATGGATGGGAAGAACCACGGAGCCTTTCGGGTATGTTTGAGTAGGAGATATTTGTAATTCTAAATTTTCCAGTATTGGAGTGGCGGCTAAAGGGGGTTATTAAAACGATGGCAATATATCTTTCACAGAGAAGAGAATGGCTTTTTCCGTACTTTTTCCTTTTCTCCTTTTCACTCCTTATTATCACTACGGGGCTTCTCATGGAACCCTCAATGGAGCTTCTGAGAGGAGTTCTTCTGATCATCGAAGACCCCGATTATCTCATCAGTGACTACATTGGTATTGGCGGTATGGGAGCTGCCTTTTTCAATAGTGGTTTTCTTTCCCTCATAATTGGTATTCTCTTCCTGACTCAAAAAACCCGGATAACAGGGATATCAGTGGCCTCTATCTTTACTGTGGCGGGTTTTGGTTTCCTGGGGAAGAATATTTTCAACATATGGTTCATTATTACCGGCGTTTACCTTTTTTCTGTTTTCAGCAGGGAGAATTTTTCAAAATATGTTTATGTAGCTGTCTTTGGTACGGCTCTTTCACCTCTTGTCAGCCAGCTTATGTTCGGCATATCTGTACCTCCATTAGTGAGAATCATTCTCTCTTCTGTAACAGGACTTTCCATAGGTTTTGTGCTGCCTACCCTTGCAAGCCAGATGCTCAAGGTCCATCATGGCTTCAACCTCTACAATATAGGTTTCGTTTCGGGGGTAGTGGGTACCCTTTACGTATCAATTTTCCGTTCTTACGGTTTCCTGACGGATAGCAGGATGATATGGACCACAGGGAACAACCTGATACTGGGAGTATTTCTTGTATCCCTGTTTTCAGTCATGATATTAATGGCTATAGTTATAGGAGGAAGGGGTATTATAAAATCCCAGAGAGCCATATGGCATTATTCCGGGCGCCTGATAACGGATTTTATCGCCCTTGAAAGTTGGGGGGCCACCTTGTTCAACATGGGTGTCATGGGTTTTTTCAGCACTTTTTATATAATTGCTATCAGGGGAGATCTTAACGGACCGACTCTGGCCGGAATATTTACACTTGTTGGATTCAGTGCTTTTGGCAAACACCTCAAGAATAGCCTTCCCATTTTCATTGGAGTAGGTCTGGGAGCACTTACTAAATCCTGGGCTATAACAGACCCCGCTATCCAGCTGGCTGCACTTTTTGGAACCACCCTTGCCCCCATAAGCGGTGAATTCGGGTGGAAATGGGGGATTCTTGCAGGGTTTGTCCATTCCTCGGTTGTACTTAACGTAGGGGTTCTGCATTCCGGATTCAATCTTTACAACAACGGTTTTGCCGGGGGGATAGTGGCAATGGTCCTTGTCCCAATATTAGAGGTAATAACCAGGAGGGATTCGAGATGATCCATTACAAACAGAGAATAGCCAGAATGGCAGAAGAACTGATCAGCGATTTTTTGAAATATGATTGCAGGGATATGAATTTGAGGATACTGGAAGAAAGGGAGCGATATGTGATAACCATTTCCGGATCCTGTCAGGATATGCGCCGAGAAAAGGCGAACAGGATAAAGAAATTATTAAACCAGCCGAGGAATCCACAGATGGAGGAATATTACTGGAGTCTTTCCGGGGATTCGGATGTGGAATCTGAATTTGCCCTTCTAGGGATAATGTCCGATCATGCAGAGCTGGATTATGACGAAAAAAGCATGTTTCTTTCAATAAAACTTACCAGAAGCAAATAAGATACTCCACCTATACCGGAAGGGACTTTCCGTAATATGGCAATTTCCTTCCAGTGTAGCTCATTTGACTGTCTTTCTGATCAGGAATTTTCGTTGATAAAAGAATGCCTGTTTTTTCCACCCCCATTCGAGGGCCATTTTCCTCTATTGAAGCAACATTCCCTTCTTGTATGTTCTGCCGGAATCATGTCCCTGAATTGTAGAAAAAAAGGGGAAAACTATAGATGAAAGCTTTCCCCACAATAGTGGCATCCTTATTCAGGAGCAATTATACAGGAGTGACCTTTATCTTTTCAGAAAGGTTTTCCTTCAGGGAATCTTCTATCCTCTGGAGGGTGAAGGTCTGGCTGCTCGGGCAGCCCTTGCATGCACCGCTGTAGCTGATGAAGATCTCCACCAGGTCTGCATGTTCCTTCATGTCCACAACCTCCAGGTTCCCGCCGTCGAGGAGCAGGATTGGCCTTATCTCTTTATCTATTACCGATTCCACTGCTCTGTGTTTCTGTATCAGTGTCATCTGTGTGAAGTCGGTTACAGTTGTATGTCCGGAAGCAGATTCCATTTCCATTTCATGACGTACTTCACGAAGGATGTTTTCTAGATAATACTTTCTAGGTTCATGTCCCCCCGGCCTTATGCAGGATTTGCAGAATGCCCCTGCTTTAGTGTAATGAATTATATCCTCTACCGTTTTCAGGTCGTTAAGCCTGATCACATCTCTTATAGTTTTGAGAGAAACCCTGGCACACTGGCAGACGATCTCTTCTCCTTCAAGGCTTTCCATGTCCACACCCTTGTAGAGAGATGCCGCTTTTTTCAGTACATCATAGGCCATTACACTGCAGTGCATTTTCTGGGGTGGTATGGCAGGAGTATCTTCGGAGTCCCTCAGTCCTCGCTCAACGTCCAGGTTTGTTATTTTAAGCACTTCATCGACTGTTTTTCCGATACACATCTCAGCCATAACGTCGCTTGAAGCTATGGCGGTTCCGCAACCGAAGGTCTTGAACCTGGCCTTCAGTATTTTGTCTGTTTCAGGATCTACCACCCAGTAGAGGCGCACCGCATCACCACAGGCCTCTGCTCCCCAATCTGCCACAATGAGCTTTCCTCCAAGTTTTTCAGCTTCTTCCTCTGTTATATCTCCCATAAATGCAGGATTTACCATTCTCTGGGTAACCTTATCCGAGTACTGTTCCCAGAGGGAACCTCCTATGAGATCTTTTTTTGCCATATGGATCACCCTCTTTCAAAGTATCTGTTTCCGAAGAAGTCCATTATCGTGAAGATATATTTCTCAGTCTCTCGATGGACTCTCTTATCACCAGAATGCTCCTGTCGATCTCCTCCTCAGTTGTGAACCTGGAAAGACTCAGCCTTATCCCTGTATGGGCAAGTTCATCGCTTATACACATTGCCACGAAAGTGGGATTGGATTCCAGAGATTCAGAGGCACAGGCGCTACCTGTCGAAGCTGCAATGCCATTCCTGTTAAGGTCCCATATGAGGGCCTCTCCCTCAACCCCCCTTATGCTCGCAAGGATCGTATTTGGAGTTCGTATTTCCCTTCTGCCTACCACTAGAACATCTTTCATGGATAGAATTGCGTCTTCCAGTTTGTCTCTAAGGCGCCGGACTTCAGTTGCTTCGTATTCCAGGTTATTGACTGCCAGTTCCATGGCAAGCCCCATCCCGATAAAGCCCGGGACATCTATGGTGCCCGCGCGTCTGCTTGCCATCTGTTCCCCGCCATGAATGAAGGTGGGAAGCTCAACTCCCTTTTTGATGAATAGTCCTCCTATTCCTTTGCGGGCATGAAATTTATGTCCGCTGAAACTCAGGAAATCTACTCCGGTTTTCTGAACATCCACGGGGATTTTCCCAATAGCCTGAACGGCATCGGTATGAAACAGGGCCCCGTTCTCATGGGTCACCTGACACAGTTCTTTTATGGGGAAGATCAATCCTGTTTCATTGTTGGCCCACATTATGGATACCAGGGCAGTTCTGTCGGGATCGACATATTCCCTGAGGATCTCGGGAGTAACTATTCCGTCTTCGTTAACGGGAAGGTAGACCACATCAACTCCTATGCTTTCCAGGAAACCGCAGGAATTTGCTACACAGGGATGTTCAACCTGGGTGGTTATTATCTGGCTTTTATGTCCTGGCCTGATGAGTTGGTAATAGATCCCTTTTATAACGGTGTTGTTGCTTTCTGTGGCACAGCTTGTTACTAGAATGTCATCTTCATCCCTGGCATTTATTCCAGAGTAAAGTCTGTCCAGGGCAAGTTTCATGTACGGGTGCACTTCGGTTCCGAAGGAGTGGAGAGAGTTGGGATTGCCATACATCTGGCAGTAAAAGGGATCCATTGCCTCCTTAACCGCAGGGTCCACTATGGTGGTTGCATTATTATCAAGGTATATACGTTCCATGTCC
This sequence comes from Synergistales bacterium, assembly GCA_963666205.1. Lineage (GTDB taxonomy): Bacteria > Synergistota > Synergistia > Synergistales > JAFGMB01 > JAENYO01. Next base: position 1,261,684 of record OY762654.1, on the reverse strand, counting down.
CATCCTCCTTTCTCAATCTATCTGTGTATCGCTCTTTCATTTTACATCATTAAGTTGTTGTTTGTGAAATTATTGCAAACTCCTTTTTAACCATTTACACTAGTGACTGAGCATGAAAATACTTTTGCCTGCAGGGGAGGTCCTTTCGTGGACGTTATATTCGTGGTGAGGACTATACTTCTTTCAGTTGTTGCCATTGGTCTTGGAGGTATTCTTTTCAAGAGGAACCTCATCATGAAAGTAATAGCCATGGATATAATGAATACCGGCGTAATAAGCCTCTTTGTCCTTTCGGCCTGGCAAAGATCCAGGTCACCCATAATGACCGATCCTTCTGCGGGAGTTCCCGTGGCAGATCCTGTTCCCCAGGCGGTTATCCTCACAGACATTGTCATCGGCTTTTCCATCCTTGCCCTTCTGGTAGTTGTTGTTATGGACCTTTCCAGGTATTTTCATACTCTTGATACAGAGAGGATACAGATAAAATGGAAGCGTTGAGCCTTATGGATAACATGTCAGGGCTCATTCCTGCCTGTCTGATAGTACTGGTCCCATTTTCTGTAGGAGTTATGCTTTTAAAGAAACCTGATTATGGCAGGAAGATCCTTCCTGTGATGTTTTTAACGGGGGCCGTCCTTGCAGTTGTTATGTTCATAGAGGGAAAGGAAATACACCTGTTCCTGGAAGGTTCCTTCGGTGTAGAGCTTCTGCTGGACCGGTTTGCATGGACCTTTGTGCTTATGAATTGTCTGGTATTTCTTGGCGTAACTATTTCTATGCAAAAAGGAACTCTCCCTCTTTTCGCCTTTCCTCTCATGGCCATGTTACATGGAACGGCAAATGCCGTTTTCATAAGTTACGATTTGTACAATGTTTTTGTATGTATAGAACTGGCAAGCATCCTGGCTTTTCTTCTTATAAGGATCGGCAGAAAACCAAGACAGGCCTGGTCGTCTGTTATGTACCTTATAGTGGGTAACGTTGGTATGATCCTCTATCTGCTGGGGTGCCTGTATGCCTATAACCGGAGCGGTTCTTTCTCTATGTCGATCCTTCCGGACCTTTCCGGGCTTCCTGTTTACCTTCTGGTAACAGGACTATCGGTCAAGGGAGGGATTTTCTGTATGGGGCTGTGGCTTCCCGAGGCCCATGGGGAAGCGGAAAGCACCGTTTCTGCACTGCTTTCAGGAGTTATAGTAAAAATAGGCATTGCCCCTTTGCTCAGAATGTCCACTCTTTCTCCAGCTATCCTGAAGGTAGTGTCAGTGCTGGCGATCTTTACTGCCTTGTACGGTGTTATCTATGCCGTATTTGAAAAGGATCTTAAAAAAATGCTCGCTTATCACACCATATCCCAGATGGGTTTCATTATGGTTTTACCTGCCTTTGGACATATTTATGCACTGGCGCACGGTCTTTTCAAATCCTGGCTATTCCTTACAGCAGGCAGATTGAATACCCGGGATCTCAAGGAACTTAAAGGCAGGGGATTGAACGCTGATCTCAGGTTTCCTCTTCTTATCGGAGCTCTGGCTATATCCGGAATGCCCCTTCTGGGCGGATATGCCATCAAGTCGAAGATATTCACAGGGCTGGCGTACTGGCAGGTTCCCTTCATGTACCTGGCAGCAACAGGGACATGCCTTTCCTTTGCAAAACTTGTTTTTATTCCTTTGAACCCTGGATGTCCGGTTTCCAGGATGCTGAACAGGACAGATATGTTTTTTGTGGTTTCCCTGGTCGCTCTTGACATCTCATCCGGGTATTTCTCCCTTTTCTCCATGATAAAGGCTTCTTTGTTCTTTATGGCAGGATGGGGGTTTTACCTGCTGTTTATGAGAAAAAACTTTATGGAACTGCCAAAGTGGCCTGAGGAGCTTGTGCATATCATCGGTCTGTCTCTTCTATGCATTCTCGCAATGATGGGAGTGTTCGGTTCATGACACCCTTTGTAACAGAGGTTTTTTCTGATCTGGACAGCCTTGACGGGGTTTCATTATATTCCTCTGCTTGTAACAGGTGGCGTTGTTATCCAGATAGATACATTCCGTGATCCATCCTCCCTTTTTACTCTATCCATGTATTAATTCTGCATGTTACATCGTTAGGATAATGTTCGCGAAGTTATTGCAAACTTCTCTTTAACCATTTACACTAGTGACTAAGCATGAAAATACTTTTGCCTGCAGGGGAGGTCCTTTCGTGGACGTTATATTCGTGGTGAGGACTATACTTCTTTCAGTTGTTGCCATTGGTCTTGGAGGTATTCTTTTCAAGAGGAACCTCATCATGAAAGTAATAGCCATGGATATAATGAATACCGGCGTAATAAGCCTCTTTGTCCTTTCGGCCTGGCAAAGATCCAGGTCACCCATAATGACCGATCCTTCTGCGGGAGTTCCCGTGGCAGATCCCGTTCCCCAGGCGGTTATCCTCACAGACATTGTCATCGGCTTTTCCATCCTTGCCCTTCTGGTAGTTGTGGTTATGGACCTTTCCAGGTATTTCCATACTCTTGACACAGAGAGGATACAGATAAAATGGAAGCGTTGATGGCCCCGCAAAACCTTACAGGTCTATTTTCGATCTGCCTGATAGTATTGATACCCCTGATTACAGGAGTGATACTTCTCAAGAAACCTGATCATGGGAAGAGGATCCTTTCTTTTGTATTTTTATCCGGTTCCATTCTTGCCGTTCTTATGCTTGCCTATGGTAAGGAGATCCGTTTTTCCCTGGAAGGTTCCTTCGGTGTAGAGCTTCTGCTGGACCGGTTCGCATGGACCTTTGTGCTTATGAATTGTCTGGTATTTCTTGGAGTAACTATTTCTATGCAAAAAGGAGCTCTCCCTCTTTTCGCCTTCCCTCTCATGGCCATGTTACATGGAACGGCAAATGCTGTATTCATAAGTTACGACCTGTTCAATGTCTTTGTCTGTGTTGAGCTTGGAAGTATACTGGCCTTTCTTCTCATAAGGCTGGGTAAAAAGCCAAGGCAGGCCTGGTCAGCTGTTATTTATCTCATGGTTGGTAACGTTGGTATGATCCTCTATCTGCTGGGGTGCCTGTATGCCTATAACCGGAGCGGATCTTTCTCTATGTCGATCCTTCCGGACCTTTCCGGGCTTCCTGTTTATCTACTGGTAACAGGTCTCTGTATCAAGGGAGGAGTGTTTCTTATGGGTCTCTGGGTACCGGAAGCTTATGGAGAAGCTGAAACAGCAGTATCTGCTCTTCTCTCGGGAGTTATAGTCAAGATAGGTCTTGCCCCTCTGCTTCGCATCTCCCTTCTGAACCCGACTGCCTTCAGGATCGTCCTGATTCTTGCGGCGGCAGGATCGCTCTGGGGAATGTGCTATGCTTCAGTAGAGAGAGATATAAAAAAGGTCATTGCTTACAGCTCTGTCTCCCAGACGGGTTTTATCCTGGCAGTACCAGGAGCAGGTCATATTTATGCCCTGGCACATGGTCTCTTAAAGGCATGGCTTTTCCTCTGTGCGGGTGAACTTAAAGAAAGGGACCTGCATATTCTTCAAATACGTGGTTTGAAGAAGGAGAACTGGCTTCCTCTGGTTATTGCATCTCTTGCACTTGCGGGCCTTCCCCTTCTCGGAGGTTTGGGAGCCAAGGCAATAGTATTCAAGGGGCTTTCAGCATGGCAGGTTTACCCGGTATATCTGGCTGCCATGGGTTCATGTGTGTATGCATCCAGGTTTCTTTTCCTTCCCCTTCTTCCATCAGGGAAATGGACAGGAGTGGTAAATTTACGCAACCTCTTTTTTCTTTCCTCCATTCTGGTTCTTGAGTTCGTCCATATGAAACCAGAATGGTCCAATGTTTTTAAATCTACCTTAATGGTTTTAGCAGGGATGGCAATTTACAGGGTGTTTCTTTTTGACAGATACTGGAAAATCCCCAAATGGCCTGAAGAGCTTGTACATATAATTGGTCTGTCTCTTTTCTGCATACTTGCAATGATAGGAGTGTTCGGTTCATGACCCCTCTTGTGGCGGCAGCATTTCTTCTTTGGGTAGCATTGACGGGGCTTCATGATATTCCCCTCATTGTAACCGGGTTGATATTGTGCTTTTGCCTGGACAGGATCCTGTCCATATCTTTACCCTGGAAACAATTCGTGTATTTCCTGTGGCTTTTGACCAAGACAATTTTTATAGCTTATAAAGAAGCTTTTGTGCTTATTTTTTCCAGGAAATACAGAAGAGGTTATCTCACAGAGAGGATTCATGAGGCTTCTCCGTGGACTATATTTACAAGGGTATTTCTTGTTACCCTTACACCAAAGACTGTTGCGATCCACGTGGATCATCTGAATGAGATCCTGATCCACAGGTTCGAGGAGGATAAAAAGTGATACCCGCTGTTTCTTTCATAATGCTGGCGCTCCTTTTCCTATCAGCATGGATATTTCACTCTTCGGAGGGGGCATGGATGAAGATTATGGCCTTTTCCTCCCTTTCAATTAAAGGTGCTGTCCTTATCCTCCTGATATCTGCCATGACAGGTGATCCATCCATTACTGTTGTGGCCCTTGCCGCTCTCATCCTGGGAGATCTGGGTGTCATGGTACTGGCCATTGTGCTGGAGAGGAGGAATCCCCGGTGATGATCCTTTTTGCAGATATCATGATGGGGCTGGGGGCGCTTCTGATGGTCTGGGGAACCCTCTACCTTCTTAAACCCGTTCCGATCATCGTCAAGCTTCACACACTTGGAGTGTCCGATACTCTTGGTGCCATGCTTATAGTGGCGGGACTTGTAATATTACATCCTGAAAGGATAATCCCTCTTTCCGTTGCCTTTCTGGCCTTACTTATGTGGGGGCCCATGGTGTCCTATATAATTGCCAGGGGTGCGGTACGTCTGATAGAAGGGAAGGAACAATGATGTCAGCCTCTGATCTTCTGGTAGCAGGGACTGTCCTTCTTATCCCGTTCCTGGCCCTTATAACCCTGGGGGAGAAGCATCTGTTACATGCCATAATAGCCAGGGGAATGCTCGGCGTTGCAGCGGCGATAGCTTATGCACTTATGGGGGCACCGGATGTGGCCCTTACCGAGGCTCTTATGGGAGCCCTTCTGGTAACTCTGCTCTATGTGGTGGTATTTACCTCCACTGGTGAGTTTCGCGTCGGATATGTTGAACTTTCCCCTCTTGTCCATACCGATAAGGAGAAACCTCAGGGATTCATGGTGGACCTTCTTGAAGCCTTTGGCGGTTCGGCAGGTATAAAAGCCAGGTTCGTTCTATTTGAAAACAGGGAATCTCTTAAGGATGCCCTTCAGGAAGGGGTAATGGACATGGCGATCGGTCCTTTTGTTCGACCTCATGACAGTGGAGATGGATATCTCAACCTTCCTGTTGTTGAAACAATGGTCTATCCCATGGCTGGTGGAGAATGGCTGGATATTCTGAGAGTGCTTGAAAAAAGACGGTCCGGAGAAGATATCCCTTTGGAGGGTGAGTCTGAAAGCGCTTTTTATTCGATACTTATTTCAGAGGATGCCCACGATCTGAGGGATATGCTTTTGAAATTTACCAGTGAGGAAAGGCACATCCTTGAAGATCTGAGAAGCAGATACCTGGGGGAGAGAGCATGAAATATCTCAAGAGATCGTACCTTGCAGCTATTGTTCTCGTTTTCCTCTTTCTTGCATCCGGAGGATGGGATGGGCCTGAAAGAGGATATTTATCGCATAAGCTGCTTCGGGAAGGGGGTATCCCCAATACAGTAACTCTTATCTATCTTCGGAACAGGCTTTATGACACCATATTTGAGGTCATTGTATTTTCAATTTCCATAACAGGAGCACTTTATTTTCTTAACAGAGGCAGCAAGTTCACCCTTGAAAGGTATCTCCACGTGGATCCAGCTACAGCCATAATGTTCAAAGCCGCATCGTTCCTGGCTTTCCTGTTCGGGACAGTTCTTGCCATTACAGGACATCTTTCTCCGGGAGGCGGTTTTGCCGCAGGAGTTGCCCTGGGTACTTCCATGGTCATTCAGTCACTTACAAATGACAGCAGTCGCCTTAGAGCCTATCTTTCGGAAGAAAGGCCCGAGGCCATGGAAAAAGAGGCCTGGCTGCTTGTATTATTTGTCTCCATGCTTTCCTTTTTCATGTCGGTTCCGGTCAGTGGTGATCCAGGTTCTTTCCTCAGCGGGGGGCTGATCCCTTCTCTTAATATTCTCATTGCCGTCAAAGTCGGTCTTGGAACATGGGCTATTGCCCTGGGGTTCCTTGACCATAGATGGATATTCTGACAATATCCTTTTGAAACTATCATTCGGGAGGTAAATCAATGCTGAATTCTGAAGACCTTTCCATAATGCTGCCATCCAGGGCAAGGGAACTTTGCCGCAGAGGAGAACTGGTCCGTCCAACAGCCGGTATATCTGCAGGGTACACTCAGGCTAACCTGGTGGTGCTTCCCAGGGACCTGGCATACGATTTTCTGGTGTTCTGCCAGAGGAATCCGAAACCATGTCCCCTTCTGGATGTTACAGAACCGGGTCTGGCAGAGGCACGGATCACTGCTCCCGGCAGCGACCTGAGGACCGATCTGCCCAGGTACAGGGTCTGGGAGAAGGGCGAACTGATAGATGAACCCATTGAAGTCAGAAAGTACTGGAACAGGGATATGGTAGGTTTTCTTCTTGGCTGTTCCTTCACATTTGAGGGAGCTCTTCTGAAAAGGGGGATTCCGGTGCGCCACATTGAAGAAGGCAGGAACGTCCCGATGTATATTACGAATATACAATGTGAAAAAGCAGGTTCCCTTGAGGGTCCCATGGTGGTCTCAATGCGACCTGTACCTTCGGAAATGATAACCAGAACCGTCCTCACCACTGCCAGGTTTCCTTCAGTCCACGGAGCGCCTGTTCATATAGGTGATCCTGGGAAGATAGGAATTAAGGATATAGGCCATCCCGACTTTGGTGACAGTGTAACCGTTAAAGAGGGAGAAGTACCCGTCTTCTGGGCATGCGGTGTTACGCCTCAGGCAGCTCTTATGAGGTCGAAGCCTTTTTTTGCTCTTACCCATTCACCCGGCTATATGTTCATTACTGACAGGAAAGATGATGATTATGCAGTTTTTTAGAAAAAGATCTTAAATTCCAATTGATGAGATAAAAGTTCATTAAAACATGGAAGAAAGAAGGATTTTAAAGAATGTCCGATCTTGATATCGATCAGATAATTAATGATAAATGCAGGTACTATGCTGGTCTGGTATGGAATGATTTTTATACACTTCTTTCAGTCCTTGATGAAAATACGGATAAAGGGGAACTTGATAAGTGCTGGAATGACTTTTATTTTTCCTTCTGGAAAGATGGAACTGAAAGGTCTTCCATAATTGATCATCTGATCAGGATCTATCTGGAAAAGATGTCCGGTGAAGACACTGATTTCCCGGACAGGGATCTTTCTTTCCCTCCAGGGACAATTGGTGAATGTCGGGAAGCCCCTGGATTCTCTGAAACAGTACGCAATAAATTAAAGATATTTCTTGCAGTGATCATTAAAGAAGAAATAGATAAGTACTACAGGAACATTGCCGGAAAAATAAAGGACGAACTGATGGATCTTGAAAATACGGTCATGACTGCTGATACCAGCTTTTCTTTCTCGAACTGCTGGGAGGAATACTGCTTTCAGCTTCAGAGGGGAAAGGGAGAATATTATCAGGCCTGTCAAAGATCCGTAAGACAGTTATTAAGGATGCATCTCAGAAGGCTGTCATCAAAGGAGATCCGAATACTCTGGCTAGGTACTGCCCATGGGATTGAATGGAGGGGAGACGGTTATCTTCCTGACGAGGGCTGGATGATCGATATTCTTGAAGAAACTTTTTTCAGAAGGCTGGAGCAGGAGGCTATGAACTGGCCCCTATCCTTATGCTGAATATAATGCCCTTCCATTGTTTCTGTAAACCATCAGGGAAAAGCTTAAGTTTTTCAGGATTGTACGAAATGATGAAGTTGAGATCAGAGGGCATCTGAATAAGATAATAATTGACTGGAGTTTAAAGTGTGTTAGTATGATTTTGCATCCAGCGAAACCTGATTTCACATAATAACATTATTAACAATATTTCTTCCAGATGAAAAGAGATGACGACAATGAAAGAAAATATATCCCTCCATAAGGCATTTGCCATAATAGAATATCTCTCGAAAAATGGAGAACAGAGCATCTTGAATCTGAGTGAAGAACTGAATATGAACAAGAGTACGGTATACAGGTTTCTCGCCACGCTCTGTTCTCTGGGTTATGTTCAGCAGGATCTTTCTAATAAACAATATAGCCTGACCTTCAAGTTTTCCCAGATAGGCAGGGAAAAGGACAGGAATCAGAGTCTTATTTCCCAGGTACGGCCTTACATGGAGAGCCTTTCTGAGGATACAGGTGAATCTGTTCACCTTGCTGTCCTTGAAGGGGCAAAGGTCCAATACATAGATCAGGTTGAATCCAGAAATACTATAAGGGTAAATGTGGAGATCGGTAAAACCTTTCCTGCCTACAGCGTTGGGGTAGGAAAGGCTATGCTGGCCCATATGCCTGAAAGTGAAGTTAAAAGCTTCTTTGAAAAAGAGGCCTTCATCAGATTTACCGAAAAAACAATAAGTTCACTGGATGACCTTCTAAAGGAACTTAAGGAAGTTCGAAAACGCGGTTATGCCTTGGATAATGAAGAATGCATGACCGGACTGGCATGTATAGCCGTTCCCCTCTTTTCATTCGGAGCGCCGGTAGCGGCTGTAAGCCTGACATTCCCCAGATTCCGCTATAAAGAGGGAAGCGACGAGGAACTGAAACTTGTGGGTCAGGTCGTGGCTTCTGTAAAGGATATGAATATCAGGCTTTCCTGATCCATTGAGTACAGGATCAATCCCGTGGTTAATCCAGAGGTCTTTTATGTGAAGTACCTCTATACTGTTTCGTTGTTTCCTTTAAGATGTCCTCTTCCACGACGTTATAAATAGTTTTCGTTATTTCACGGGTACATCCTTTCCTGGAATAAAAAAGCAACTTTTAGAATCATTAGAAGTAATGGTTGAAGCATTGATCTTCCTTTTCAATATGCCCGGTTTTTGCAACTTTGTCACATCCCAACTGGACTATTTTTCGGGGAACAGGGACATCCCCAAATAGCATCTGTCAAAATCCTGATAACAATTCCAGCTGGAGAGACCTGATGCCACTCCAGCAGAGTGAAAGAGTAGAGTATATGGACGGCGGAATCCTTACCGGTATGTTCGGACTTTTCTTTATGGGAATCTTAGGCTGGAAGCTCTTCGTTTTTTTGCGCTTCCCGGCACCCGACATGTTGGGGGCCCTTTTTATGGGCTCAGTCATAGGTATGTTTGGTTTGCATTTAGCCTTTCCCACGAATGAGATCACCTTTGTCTCAAAATTAGTGATCGGAAGCTTTATTGGCTTGAAAGTCAACAGGTCTACACTGAGGGAAATGAGGAAAATCCTCCTGCCAGCGATCCTTGTATCCCTCTGGATGCTGATCCTTTCTATCAGTTCAGGCTTTCTGCTTTCATGGGTAACCCGTCTTTCTCTTGGAACAGCTCTCCTTGGGTCGAGTACCGGAGGGCTTACGGAAATGGCTCTATTAGGCATTTCTCTGGGGGAGGATCAGGTCAGTATTACCTTTCTCCAACTTTTCCGGGTGGTTTTCTTCCTGATCTTTATGCCCTTTATCGCCCGCGGTGTCGAGTCAAGACGTGATCCTGAGGAAGAGATCCCCCTTCCAGAGCATATAACGGATCTAAAAGAGACTGAAACTGGAAATAACGGCTATATTGGTGCTATCAGACTTGCTGTAACCGCTATTGCAGGAGGATTGACCGGTCGTATCCTTGGGATTCCAGTGGGAGATCTTTTAGGGTCCATGTTTGCCGTGGGGGTCTGCAATGTCATTTGGGGTAATTTTACCCGAGTCCACTCGAATCTGCGTATCCTGGCACGAATCGGGGTTGGGCTGGCCATCTCGCAGGAAATTACAAGGGAAACAATGATGATGCTTTCTGGATTGTTAGTCCCTGTTTCGATCCTGGCCATTGTAATGATCCTCTCGGGGATACTCCTCAGTCTGATCCTCTACCGCATAACTAACTGGAACTACAGCACCTGTCTTCTAGCCTCATCGCCAGCAGGACTGACCCAGATGAGCATGATCGCCGATGAGGTTGGAGCCGACCCCCTGGTGGTAAGCGTTCTGCACACAGTACGCCTTGTCAGCGTGTTGACATTACTACCTGTAATTTTCCAATTTCTGATCGATTAAATGTTTGAAATAGGAAAAGATCTGCTTCTATATTACCTGATTGATTTGGAGGGTGACTGAAGAATCTGCTATCAAGATTGACAGTATATTGACCTGGTTTTCTCAAATGGTCTATTTGTAGTTCGAGAAAACCAGCTGTATATCCTATGTTAATAAAGATAGGATACGATTTGTCATATACAATAAGGGCATCGCATGATGTTAATATTATAAATAGTTTAATTTATTCTGAAGTTGGAGAGCAGTTATGGAAAAAACAAATGTAATGCGGCTATTGGAGCAAAAGAAAATTAATTATGAAAGCCACTGTTATGCTGATACAGATGCAGTCAGCGGAATGGATGTGGCTTCGGTGCTCCATCAGGATCCCGACCAGGTGTTTAAGACCCTTGTAGCGGTAAGCGCCTCTAAAAAATACTACGTGTTTGTGGTTCCTGTCAGCAAAGATCTGAATTTAAAAAAAGCAGCAAAAGCTGTGGGGGAAAAGAAAATTGATATGTTGAAAGCAAAAGAACTCCAGCCTCTTACCGGGTATGTTCATGGCGGCTGTTCCCCTATTGGCATGAAAAAGTTTTTCCATACCACGATCGACAGCAGCGCAGAAATGTTGGAAACGATCATTTTCAGTGCCGGAAAAATCGGTTATCAGGTAGAGCTGTCACTTTCCGAGTTGCGAAAGATCATCTCCTTTCAGTTGGACGACATCAGTGATTAAGCTCTCCGGTTGAGAAGCTCAAAGAACGAAAACATCGGCTATGTTTCTTATGGGGGCTTAACAGAAAGCCTTGAAATATGAAAAATTTGACTGATACCCGGATTGATGGATATAGGAGGCAATACATCGTAATCAATAAGGACATAACATGATGCCAACGTTATATATAGTTGAGTTTATTCCGCAGATAGATCTTTTCCTGGAATAAAATAGACCTTCTGGAAATTTTGAGAGTAATAGTCGAAACATTAATTCCCCCCAAAGTGATCCATCTGAAACATGAGAAAGTCAAATGATATACTAAAATACAATTGATTCGGACCTTCGGTTCGATGAGGTAAAAATAACAGGGTATGACGGAAATAGCGTCCTATCCTGTTATTTTGCTGAAGAATTATGTGTTTGTATCTTGATGAGCCTGATTGTTGATTCAATGGTGATTTTACTTAAGAAGTTGTAATAATGTATTAGCATTTGGAAAAAGTTCGTTTGGGGGGCGGGGTCAATTAGTATTGCATGATAGAGATAAGGATATGCAACAATATTCTCATATGTTCTGTGGCATTTCTCTCATAGCTTCTAAAATGATCAGAGGAAGGAAGTGTGTGATCAATGAACCCTATTATTGATGCAATTAAAGACCGCAGAAGTATAAGGCAATATCAACGAAGACAAATTGAAGACGAAAAACTTGAGGCAATTTTGGATGCAGCAATTTATGCCCCTAGTGGACATAATTTGCAGAGGTGGAATTTTTTAGTCATTCAGGATAAAGAGAAAATTGAGGATCTTGATCAGAGGATTAAGAAATGTATGTTGGAAAGCAAAATTCCGAGAGCAGTGATACTTGGTAATAATCCGAAATATAAGGTGCTCCATAGTGCCCCAACTATTGTAATTGTATCTGGGGATGAAGTGACATCAAATCCAAATGGGAATTTCGGTCCTATTGCAGAATGCTCCGCAGCAATTCAGAATATGCTTCTGGCAGCTTTTAGCCTCGGAATTGCTTCCTGTTGGATCGGTTTTGTGCAATATTTATTTGCGTATCCTGAGAAAATGTCGGATATTCCAATTCCAACAGGCTATAAACCATATTACTGTGTTTGCCTGGGATATTCAGATTTGAATTCAAAACCTGGTCGTCCTGAACGAAGAAATAACGTTATCGGTTACTGGGACTAAGTTATCACGGTCTTTTTAACAATAGATTTCAGCTAACCTGATTTAGAGAGTCAGGATATTTATATTTTCAGAAAAACGATCTGTTATCGGAATATCTGATCGTATCCTTATTTTTGGAAAACTCTCCTCTTGATTCCATAAAATCCTCTCTTATCGCCTTTACGGATCACACTATTTTTTATCTCTACCACCATCACAAAATTGTTGTTGAAGAGAAATACCTGTCAAAAGCAATAAAAAGCAATCTTGCAAGAATCCTTGCATAGTGATATTCTAATGCAAGATAAGCTCCATTTATTCATCTAATTCAGAATCTTGTGCTTACTGGTTAAATCTTCGATTTCATGTTTTGAAAGGAGGGATTGCACGGTGGTTTCCATTCGCATGAAACCTATAGTTGCACCTGAAGAGAGTGTAAGTCATATTAAAGATGGGTCAAGGGTAATGGTAGGAGGCTTCAATTACGGTGGGGTTCCCTATACCCTTGTTGATGCTCTTATTGAAAGTGGGGTAAGGGATATCACCCTTATTGCGAACGATACTCTCTATGAGGATGTAGGTCATGGGAAGCTTGTCGCAAATGGGCAGGTTGCAAAAGTGATCGCATCACATGTTGGGCTCAATAAAATTACAGGTAAGCTTTTTAATGAAGGAAAGATCGAGCTTGAATTGGTACCACAAGGAACTTTTGTTGAGAGGATAAGAGCAGGTGGTTTTGGATTGGGTGGAATCCTTACCCCAACTGGTGTGGGGACTGTTCATGAGGAAGGTAAACAAGTCCTTGAAATAGAAGGAAAGAAATATATTCTTGAATTGCCGCTACGGGCCCATGTGGCACTAGTAAAGGCCCATAAGGCTGATAAAGCAGGCAACCTGACTTATTTTGGTACTAACAGAAACTTTAATCCTGCTATGGCTACAGCTGCCGATATTGTTATCGCAGAAGTGGATGAAGTTGTCGAATTGGGTGAATTGGATCCCAACGAAATTATTACTCCAGGTATACTTGTGGATTTTGTAGTTATGAAGGGGGATTCATATTATGCTGAGCGCACTTGATGAAGAACAGGTACGGCATAGAATTGCAAAAAGGATTGCTCTTGATCTTGAGGATGGTTCAGTAGTTAATCTGGGAATTGGTATACCTACCCTGGTGTCAGACTATATTCCTGATGATATCAGTATTGTGTTTCAGGCAGAAAACGGAGTTATAGGGGCTGGTCCAAAACCCGCAACTGAAGATTTGAGATTCATAGGGGCTGGGGGAAGGTGCCTCACATTGCTCCCCGGAGCATCACTTATTGCAAGTGATTTTAGTTTTGGGCTGATCCGGGGAGGACATCTCAGCGCCACTGTTCTTGGGACACTTCAAGTAGACCAGTATGGCAATATCGCTAATTGGTGGATACCAGGCAAGATTATCCCGGGCATGGGAGGGGCTATGGACCTGGTGACAGGAGCGAAAAGGGTTATCATAGCGACTACTTTGCTAACTAAAAAAGGTGAACCCAAAATCCTTAAGAAATGCACCCTGCCCCTGACAGGGGTTGGTGTCGTAGACACTATTGTGACAGAGTATTGTCTTTTCAGGGTTAATGAAGGGACTTTATCCCTTTGTGAACTTGCTCCAGAGGTAACGGTAGAAGATATTACAAATAATGTTACTGCTGAATTTACCGTTTCCGATGCCCTGTCCACTATGGAAGGGATTGACTAAAGGAGAATACATTTTCTAGGAGGGGCTAATTTATGGGAAACCCGGTAATTATAAGTGCCTGTAGGACTCCAGGTGGGAAATTTGGAGGGAGTTTAAAACCTTTTGATGCTTCTGATCTTGGCGCATATGCCGTTTCTGAAGCAATAAAAAGAAGTGGTGTAAGTTACGAGGATATCGATGAAGTCATCCTTGGTATTGGCTGGCAGGCTGGAGTAGGAGCTAATCCGGCTAGAATAGCGCTCTACCGGGCGGGTCTTCCTCAGAGTATTCCAGCCTTCAGCATTAACAAGAGATGTGGGTCTGGTATCAAGTCTGTGATGTTAGCAGCAGACAAGATTAGATTAGGAGACTCAAAGGTTATTGTAGCAGGAGGCATGGAAAGTGCTTCGAATGTTCCGTATTTGCTGCCTGATGCCAGATGGGGACATAGGATGGGAGAAAAACGTGTTCCAGATGCCTTGCATAGGGATGGATTTATTTGTCCGATATCGAATGTGATAATGGGTACAGCGACGGAACAGCTAGTTGAAGACTTTCATATATCAAGGCAGGAACAGGATGAATTTACCCTGAGAAGTCACCTCCGAGCAATTGACGCTATTGATAACGGAAATTTTCAGGATGAAATCATTCCAGTTACTATTAAAGACCGGAAAAAGGGTGACGTAATATTTGATACTGATGAAATACCTAGAAGGGATACTAGTCTTGAAAAACTGAGTAAATTGCCAGCTATATTTAAAGAAAATGGTACTATCACAGCTGGAAGTAGTTCGGCGCTATGTGATGCAGGTTGTGCCATTATTGTGGCAGATGAAGACTGGGCCCGTTCTCAAGGGTACACGATTCTGGCGAAAATTATTGGTTATGCCAGTGGTGCTTTAGATGCACGATATTTTGGTCTGGGGCCCGTTATATCCACTCCAAAGGCACTTGATAAAGCCGGTTTAAACCTGGATGACATGGATTTAATTGAATTAAATGAAGCATTTGCAGCACAAGTTCTGGCCGTAAACAGGAAAATGCCTTTTGATATGGAGAAATGCAATATTTATGGCGGTGCTATAGCTTTGGGTCATCCTGTAGGAGCAACTGGTGCGAAAATCCTAACCACCCTTATATATGCTTTGAAAAATCGTGACCTTGAATTGGGTTTGGCCACTGCCTGTATCGGAGGAGGGCAAGGCGTCTCCATTGTAATAAAGCGCTAATTGCTTATATGGCAAGAGAATATTTCCTCAAAAGGAGATGCCTGTGAATGTATTACAGGTGTCTTCTTTTGGGGCATAGACAGTTTGCTTGTTTTGTATCAGGTAAGTCATGTTCATACAATTGCTATGAATTGATTTTAATAACTTAATTAAAATTTTTTAATGATAGTAAACGATTAAATAACAGGGGAGTAGCGAATCCCGCCTATTGATATGTATCCTAAGTCCAGATAACGTCTTTGCTGCAATTTTTTCTATGATTCAAGTATATGTACATAATAAAATATTTTTCACCCTCTTTAGCAAGAGATTATGTCAAGGGTTTTCACGGGATGTATGTTGATTTACTTCGTATGCAGAGAGGAATCTTGTATAATCAGCAATAGTTAGTAATAGTGTGTGATAATAACAAGCTTATATATGGGAAATAACTATAAGCGTAAAAGTCTGGTTTTAATCGATAGAAGAGTTTTTAATCAATTGAGTTAAAGGAGATTATTGATGGTCAAAGATCGCATAATGTCTAAACTACCGGAACTATCGGCATCACATTTAGAAATAGCCGAGTATATCCTTGAAAGAATGAATGAAGTTGCATTCCTTACTGCTGCTGAATTAGCCAAAAGAGTTGGGATAAGTGAATCTACTGTTGTAAGATTCGCTTTAGCTCTTGGGTATGATGGTTACCCTGCCATGAGAAGCTCCATCCAGGAGTCATTGATTAAACTATGTACCCCCTTTGAGGAACACAATACTTACATCAGCTCTGCTGGAAAGGATGATGTAACTACTAAAATTCTGATGGACGATAATGAAGCATTGTTAAATACAATTACTAATCTGGATTATAAAGCATTAGATAGCATAGCCGATGCTTTGATAAAATCTGATGCTGTATATATTGTCGCCAGCAGAGGCAGTTATGCCACTGCTTATTTTCTTAATATGTACCTCTCGTGGTTTCTTCCGGCAATTAATCTTTTGGATAAAGATTTTGCCTTTGAAAGGCTCTTAAAGGCGAAAAACAAAACTCAAAACCCCCTTTTGATTGGCATATGTACTGGTAGATTCTCAAGGGCGACAGTACGTTTATTGGAGTATGCTCATTCGATTGGGATAAAGACGGCATCAATAACAAACAGCCTCACTTCTCCTGTTGCAATGGCATCTGATATTCCGCTGGTAGTTCAAGCTCCCCCGGTCTCATTTGTTATTTCTCTTACGCCCACAATGAGCATCTTGAATGCTCTGATAGTATCGGTGGTGAGAAAATTCGGGAAGGAAGGACAGGACACCTTGAAAGACTTTGAAGAGATCTGGGATCAGGAAGAAATTTATGTTGGTTGGAAAAGGAAGACGCCTCCTATCGTGTAATTTCTATCATTAAAGGATTTTTGCTTTTCAAAAGCAATGTCTTTCATGGAGAACTATTAAAACCCATCTTAATAAATTACTCTCAATCTCTCCCATACAATTGGAACGAGTAACTCTCCTATGCTGTTTTTCGATGTTTGAAATCGAAATAAAAGACATAGTATGTATCCCAAGATAATGTTCAGAGCAGTATCTCAATTCTGTAGCACCCACCAAAATAATTCATAGGGATATAGAAAAGAAAAATAACAAAATCTCTTACTGGACATTCTCTCTGGAATTCTTACACATTCTGTTTTATAATGCGAATGAATGGAATATTTCAACCGCATTTTATGGGGGATGCAAGATTTCATGCAAGACTCTAAATATATCTTCAATTCTAATATTTCAGTAAAAAGGTATCTTATTCTGCTGGCATTATAGATTTCATTCGGGGGTGTTGTCGTGGAGAGTGTGTATGTTGTTTCTGCTGTTCGTACTGCAGGAGGGAAATTAGGAGGGGCCTTACAGAATATCCCGGCAGAGGAGTTAGCAAGGGTTGTTATTTCTGGCGTGCTTGAGAAAGTCTCCATTGAGAGCGGTATGGTCGATGAGGTCATTCTGGGACAAGCAAAGCAGTCTACGGACTGTCCCAATATTGCCAGGTTGGCTTCGTTAATGGCAGGTTTTCCTGAAGAAATGCCCGCTTATACTGTCCATAGGCAATGTGCATCCGGAATGCAGTCAATCGTAAATGGTGCTTTGCAGATCATGACTGGATACTCTGATGTAGTTATTGCTGGTGGAGTTGAGAGTATGAGTACAGCTCCGTTTTATTTAAGAAAAGCAAGATTTGGTTATAAAGCTGGGAATGGTCTCCTATTAGATCCTAATACTGAAAGTCAGCCTCGTTCACAGCCTGAAGATAAATATGGACATCTGATAATGGGTATGACTGCAGAAAATCTTGCTGAAAAGTACAGCATCTCAAGAGAAGAGCAGGATATGTTTTCTTTTACAAGCCAAAAGAGAGCGGTTCAGGCAATTGATGAAGGTAAATTTGAGGATGAAACAGTGCCTGTCCTCATCCCACAAAAAAAAGGTGATCCCATTGAATTTAAAGTAGATGAATTTCCACGAAGAGATGTTTCTATAGAGAAAATGGCAAAGCTAAAGCCAGCTTTCAAATCTGATGGGACAGTGACTGCAGGAAGCAGTTCAGGAAGAAACGATGGGGCCTCTGCTGTTCTCCTGATGTCAGAAACTATGCTAAAAAAATCCGGTTTAGAACCAATGGCACGATTTGTTGTGGGTACTGCATCTGGGGTAGACCCTCGGTACATGGGTATAGGGCCAGTTCCTGCTACACAGAAGGCTTTGAGTAGGTCTGGGCTAAAGCTGGAAGATATTGGCTTGATCGAACTTAATGAAGCTTTTGCCGCACAAAGCCTGGCCTGTATAAAAGAGTTGGGTCTGAATCAGGAAATAACAAATGTTAATGGTGGTGCCATAGCTCTAGGGCATCCCCTTGGTTGTTCTGGCAACAGGATCACAGTGACTCTGCTTCATGAAATGAAAAAACGCCATGTCAGGTATGGTCTGGCTACTATATGTATTGCTGGTGGCTTGGGCATGGCAACAATATATGAGCGGTTTTAGACCTGTAAATCATTTTATCGACAAGGAGAGATATATATGCCCTCTATTGATTCCAAATGTCCAAAACTTAAATCACTTAATGAAGCAATGAAGATGATCAAATCTGGATCAAGCATCATGATAAGCGGTTTTGGGAATTCAGGGGACCCTAAAATGTTGATAGATGCCCTTTGTGAACTTGATATTGGTGATCTGACGATCATAAGTAATGACTTGGGTTCTCCTAATGTGGGGCTAGGTAGATTGCTGACTGCTGGTAAGGTAAAGGGTTTAATCGGTACATATTACAACTGGAATCCGGAAGTCGCAGAAGCTTATAACTCGGGGAAAATCGATGTTGACCTCATCCCCCAGGGAACTCTTGCAGAAGCGATACGAGCGGCTGGAGTAGGAGTTGCCGCTTTTTATACTCCGACAGCAGTTGGAACAGAACTGGGGCAAAAGAAAGAGACCAAGATATTCAATGGAAGGGAATACTTGCTTCAAAAGGCTGTCCATGCAGATGTTGCTCTTATCTCAGCACTAAAGGCTGATGAGTTAGGTAATCTCTCTTATTACAAAACAGCCAGGAACTTTAATCCAATAATGGCAATGGCGGCAGATCTTGTGATTGCTGAAGTTGGAGAACTTGTTCCCAGAGGAGAGCTTGATCCTGAATGTGTTGTCACGCCACATCTTTTTGTAGATGTAATGGTTTTAAGGGGGTGAACAGGTTGAAAACGTTAGATAGTGAATTAGCAAAAAAAAGAATTGCAAAAAGGATTGCAATGGAATTCACAGCTCAGAGTGAGCAGAAGGATCTGTTTATCAATCTTGGAGTGGGAATACCTACTATGATAGCAGACTATATAGAGAGCAACAGAGTTTTTCTTCAGGCCGAAAATGGAATGTTGGGTGTTGGTCCAGCTGCCTGTGAAGAAGAAAAGGATTGTCTCCTGATTAATGCGGGGCGGATAGCTATTACTGAAACAAAGGGCTGTTGTTATTTTGATAGTAGCATGTCTTTTGGGATGATCCGAGGAGGCCATATAGATGCAACTGTTATTGGAGCTTTCGAGGTCGATGAAAAAGCTAATATTGCTAACTGGATAATCCCGAACGGAAAACAGTTGGGTGTTGGTGGGGCAATGGACCTGGTTACAGGAGCCAAAAAGGTTTACGTAGCCATGCAGCATATTACCAAGAAGGGAACATCCAAAATAGTGAAGGAGTGTTCGCTTCCCATTACCGGTTTTGGAGAAGTAGACGTGGTTGTGACTGAGTTTGGTCTATTTAGATTCAGGGATGAAGAACTATATCTTGAAGAAATTGCACCGGAAATATCATTGGAAGAATTAATAGAGGTAACTGAAGCGAAGTTTAAGGTTTCTGAAAACCTTTGCAAGATGGAAGTGTAAGAGATTTGCGATTCTCGATGTTTGAGCATTAAGAATAAGAGCCGGTAGGAGGTGAAATATTTCATATAGGTTTAACTTGATAAGAAGTTTTGGGTTGAACATTAAGATATCTGGAGGTGGATTAATGTGATTAGAGCTATGACAAACTTTTTTGTCAGACTTGTGAGACGTTGGCTTCCTCAGCCGTTTACCTTTGCTATTATTTTGAGTATTATTGTTTTTCTAATGGGTATGGGGATTATGCATAAAAGCCCAATGGAAATGACCCAATACTGGGGAAAGGGATTCTTCAGTCTGTATAAGTTCACCATGCAGATGATATTTGTTCTGAT
Organism: Synergistales bacterium; assembly: GCA_963666205.1. Classification (GTDB taxonomy): domain Bacteria; phylum Synergistota; class Synergistia; order Synergistales; family JAFGMB01; genus JAENYO01. Next base: position 1,241,790 of record OY762654.1, on the reverse strand, counting down.
AACAGGACATGCTCTGGCCAATTCTCCGATTGTACATAAAGGCCTTAAAGCTCTTACGGGAATTCCTAAAAGTCCTGTTCAGGCTGTATGGTTCATCGCTACATTGGCTGCTCTGTGCAGTTATTTAAGCTGGGCATTCGGTTTGATTGCAGGAGCTTTGGTAGCAAAAGAATTAGCGAAGAAAGATTATGGCAAGAAATTGCACTATCCGATTATCGTAGCGGCGGCTTATAGCGGAAATCTGATGCGCGGTCCTTCTTCAAGTATCCCTCTGGTTATAGCGACACCTAAGCATTTCCTTGAAGATATTATTGGAATTGTTCCGGTTACCGAAACTCTTTACAGTTCTTGGAACATTATCTTGAGCTTGACTCTTTTGATCGCTATTCCCCTTCTGTACATTTTCATGTATCCCCGGGAAGAAAAAGGAGACCTCATCCTTGAGGTTGATCCAAATATGTTTGCAGATGAGAAACCAATCATGGCTGAAGTGTCTGATTCACCAGCTAAGAAACTGGATAATAGTCTCATTCTCTCCTTACTTCTTGGAATAGCAGGCTCAGTAGTAATTGTTAATCACTTTATGACTAAAGGGTTTAGTTTGACCCTTGATATAGTGATATTAATTTTCCTCACCCTTGGAATCTTTGCATATAAGTCCCCGAGAAGGTATATGGAGTCAATCAACAATGCCATAAAGGCCGCAGGTGGCATTGCTCTCCAGTTCCCCTTCTATGCAGGAATAATGGGAATGATGAGAACATCAGGTCTTGCCGAGTGGATGTCAAACTGGTTTGTCAGTATTTCTACTGCCAGGACATTCCCCCTATACACCTTTTTAAGTGCAGGACTTGTTAACTTATTTGTTCCGTCAGGCGGAGGGCAATGGGCGGTGCAAGGTCCTATCATGGTTCCAGCAGGACACGCACTAGGGGTGTCTTCTGCAAAAGTCGCTATGGCCCTTTGCTGGGGAGATTCCTGGACGAACCAGATTCAGCCGTTCTGGGCACTTCCTCTATTGGCCATTGCAAATCTGAGTGTAAGGGACATAATGGGATATTGTGTAATGGTTGCTATTCTGGCAGGGATTATTTGTTCTGCCGTATTTTTACTCATATAAAGTATTGTTATACTTTAAGGACAACACACTTACGTATGTATGTAACCGAACTTTTGAGTGCGGGGTGAAAGCTAACCCCGCACTCTTTTTCAAAGCGTTCTATATTTGTGTATATGCAATATTCTATTGTAGAACAGATATAGTATGAAATGAGGGAGAACATTGTTTGGAATCAAAAATAATTGGATGACCAAATGTGCTGTATTAGGTGCTATTCTTGGAGGAATGGTCAATTTTGAAGGGAGTAGTTATAAATCTGGACTAATAGGTTTTGTGGCAGGGTCCTTGATTGGTACTATTATAGATAAGATCAAGGAATGTTCTTAATGTTTCTGTTGAGATCAGGCTTTGTTCTTAAGGAGTGCGTATTACTATGAAACAGTTTTCTGATGTCCTGATTTATGCATTTGGAGGGTCTTTGCCATTTGGAGCAATAGCACTATGTTTATTCTGGATTTTTGAAAAAATTATATCTAAATTGAACCATCAAATAATTCTTATCCGTCTTTTTCATATTTTTATTGCTATGTTTGCAGCTTTGGGAGCTTCTTTTGCGATAGGTAATTCAAATCGAATTCAGCCATTGCTAGTCGGAGTAATCTGGTACGCAATGATTAATATTTCCATGATTTATAAAAAGAAGAATCAGAGAGAAAATGATGCTGAACAATAAAAGAAGTGTTTCATGCTGGTACTTTCTATATATTGTTATAACATTCAACCCTTACTGAACTTCTTTATTTCATTAGCTTGATTTTAGGCCATACCAATCTCAACTCACTAGATCGCAAAATCAATTGAGTCCGAAACAATCTCAATACCCATAAGGACCCAGAAAAAGTATTCAAGTGGCCTGTTCCCTGTATTAGGTCCATTTGAAATGCGGGGAAAAACAGTTGAATATCCTATGTTAATAAAGATAGGATAGGATTTGTAATATACAATAAGTACATCACGTGATGCCAACGTTATATATAGTTGAGTTTATTCCGCAGATACATTTCCCCAATAATATACTAGGAGATAAGGGATGATTCGTGCTTACCAAAAGCCCGATATAGATCAGATTTTGAGCATTTGGCTTGAAGCCTCAATAAAGGCACACAATTTTATAGAAAAAGGGTTTTGGGAATCAAAAGTTATTGACATGCGTGAAATCTATTTACCTGGAAGCGAAATCTTCGTATTTGAGGAAGATGGAATGATTAAAGGCTTTGTTGCTTTATGCGGAGAAACCTTGGCCGCGATCTTTGTCTCCCCGAAGGAACAGGGAAAGGGTATTGGCAAACAGCTTGTTGATAAGTCGAAGGAAGTCAGCAAGAACTTGAATCTTACCGTGTATAAGGAAAATCGTGATAGTATCGAGTTTTATAAAAAATGCGGATTTAAAATGATAAAAGAACAAATTGATATTCATACAGGACATGTAGAGATATTAATGGCATTCAATTCATAAAATGTCCAGGATGTAAAGTAGATCAGATGATCTATCACATGCAATAAGGGTATCAAATGATGTTAACGTTCGGCTGGCCCGTTTCCTCCGGTGATGTTTCGATCAGGCTTATGGTTGATCAATATTGACTGGGGTATCCGCAGAAGCCACAACATGGCAAGAGGTGCGACAAGTGCTCCTATACCGAGAACCAGGAAGGACATGCTCCAGTTAGTGGCATTACTCACTTCCTTTATACCAGGATTATAGATCTGAAGTAATTTCCCGAAAACGACAGGCGCTACTACTGTTGGCAGATAGCCAATGGCTGACTGGATCCCCAATGCCGTACTCCGGATCCTTGGTCGGGTCATCTCCGTCAGGGCTGCCTTGTAAATTCCAGAATCCGCGATGGACCAGAATCCTATCCATATTCCAAGTAATGCAACTGTTGCCAGTCCCTTTCCAAAGGTAAAACCATAGATCCCATTCCCCAGGATGCTGCATAAAGAAGCTGCTATTATAACTTTTATGCGTCCCATCCGGTCAGAAATAGAACCTGCCATCCATACTCCTATGGCGCCGGCTGCGATGGCCATGGAAGCACCTACTCCTCCCAAAGAAACAGCTCTGCTTAAGGGGAATCCGGCATGTACAAAGTTGGCTACAAGGAAGGGGCCGATCCATCCCCAGAAAGCATAAAGTTCCCACATATGCCCCATATAGCCGAAAGTTAGAACTGCAGGGCCGGAGAATCCGCCCTCTGGGGCAGGTGCCGGCATATTCGGTTCAGACCTGGAACTCTCCTGGCAGCTATCCGGCGAATCATTTTCGAGGATCCCGTCAGAAACGAAAAAATAGATCAGGAACACGGACAGAAAAGCTGGTATGGCACAACACATCATTCCTGTACGCCATCCCAGAACACTGGCAAGGGGTGATGCTATGAAATATCCTCCTGCATAGGAGAATGTAAGGCCGGCCGTGTAGGCTCCTATGGCTTTTCCCCGTTTATCCGGGGGAAACCAGGAAGAGAGAAGGGCCATTCCCGGAGCATATATGGCTCCGGAAAATAATCCGACCAGGAGTCTCAACATCAGGACGGACAAAAATCCCTTTGCCAGAAATGGAAAAAGGGTTGCTGTCAGAGCTGTTCCCAGGGAAGCGAAAAGCACTACTGCTCTGGGTCTGAATAAATCTGCAAGGAAACCTGTAACGAGGACGGTTATTATATACCCCACCTGAAAGGAAGAAAGAATATAGCCCAGTTGAGTTGTGTTAAGGCCTAATTCTGCAGTGATCAGGTTGGAAACTCCAGAAAAACTGTACCATGGAAGGTATGTAAAAAATAGCGACATTACCATAAAAAGGAGTATCTTGTTTTCTTTATTCACTGGAAATCCTCCGGGGGGTCAGGGGGGCACAGATATGCCCCCCTGGAACTGTTTATTCTCTCTGACTGTATGTTATTGCCGTGACATCAGGGGGGGCTGAAAGTCACGATCTGTCCTGTAAGAAATGCCTAAACCTTTGGTATGAAGAGGTCTGACGCTCCCTGGGGAGAAACCTTCATTTCCGGGGCATTTTCTTTTACGTTATTTATCACCCATTCTGCCCATTTGATCTTTTTCCTCATCAGGTCCATATGATTTTCATCAGCCACAAAGGGAGAATAATAATTAGCGGTGGGTGCCGGTTCAAACTTCAAGTAGCATGGAGCATAGATCTGGGCTACTTCAGGTGCATCAAATATCCGGTTTGCACCGCCGTAGGAATCAAAGGTCCAGATGTAGAAGTCGATGGGGATGTCAACTACCTTACGAATAGAAGCCATCTGTGGTAGAGAAAGATCTGAAACGGGGTTGAAGGAGCTTACTCCGATATCCTGTGCCAGCTTTGCTCCGCAGGCAGAACTTACTCCAGCCCATACCGACAGCTTGATAGCGATATCCTTTGGAAAATCTCCCATTTCCTGAAGCTGTTTGACCATGGCCATTACTCCCCAGTCAACGAGCATAAAACCCCGGAAACCCATTTCATACATTTCGAGCATGTCTGCTAGAACTTTGCGGACTTCATCGGATCCACGGTGGTTCAATCCTCCGCATCTCTGACCATCGGCTGTAATGAACTGGCGTCCCGTATCCCAGGCATTTCTTGGTCCTGGAACAGCGATGACTTCCATTTTATCCTCTGCTGCCATCTGCGCGAAGTCCTTGAGCTCGGCCTTGTCAAAAAGGGTGCCACCCTGGCAGAAAGAGATCAGTCGATGGACGGGAACGTTCCTTTTATGACGCTCATCGATAAGTGCTTCCAGGACTTTAGGTCCTTCTACCCCTGACATCTCGATCCTGTAATGACATCCGTCGGGGAATGATTTTCCACTTTCCGGACGATCATAAAGATCTCTTCCGGGAATACCTGCTTTTTCCATCAGTTCAGAAATTCTGTCGAGTTTCATTTCTAAATACCTCCTGATAAATTTGATCTCAAAATCCTGCGGAACGGATTCTTTTAACCATAAACAGTTGTTATGGGGAAGTGTAATTTCTTTTACTATTTTACTATGTAAAAACCGATTTTACTATTTATGAAATTATGGTAACATACAAATTAGTCTTGTCAATAGAATTATTCTTTTTCTTGAAACACTCGTTCTTAAAACGCTGAAATGTTCATAAAGACTGTCCAGTCCAGGGAGGAGATTCACAATGTTGCACAAGATAATGGAACTTGCGAAGGCAAATCATCAGAAAGTGGTTGAATTCAGACGGTATTTCCATATGTACCCGGAGGTATCCTGGGAAGAGGTGCAGACTTCTGAAAGGATCGCCAAGATACTGAAGGAAATGGGATGTGAAAATATCAGGATAGGATTTGGAGGAACAAGTTGTGGTGTTACTGCAGAAATAACCGGATCCAGACCTGGAAAATGTGTAGCTCTGAGGGCTGATATGGATGCCCTTCCCATAAAAGAAGATACCGGCCTGCCTTTTTCATCGCAAAATGAAGGCATAATGCATGCATGTGGACATGATTCTCATATGGCCATGCTTCTGGGTGCAGCTATGATCCTCGTGGAGATGAAAGAACATCTCTGCGGAAAGGTACGTCTTATATTCCAGCCATGTGAAGAGACAGCTCTGAAAATCTGCGGGGCGGACCAGATGGTAAGAGAAGGTGTTCTTGAAGATGTTGAGGCCATTTGCGGACTCCATATATGGTCACCTATCGCTGCAGGTAAGGTCGGATGCTGTTCAGGTCCCATGATGGCAGCATGCGATGCCTGGGAGGCAGTGATCCGGGGAAAGGGAGGCCATGGTTCTGCTCCTCATGAAACTTTTGATCCTACCATAGCCGCAGCACAGGTAATCTCATCCATTCAGACTATAGTAAGCCGTGAAATAGATCCTCAAAATACTGCTGTTGTAAGCACCGGAAGTATGCTGGCCGGAAGCGCCTTCAATATCATTCCGGAAAAAGTAAGACTTGAGGGGACAGCCAGGACCTTTACCAGGGAAGTTCAGGACCATGTGGAAAAGTCTTTACGGCGGATCGTCGAGGGTGTAAGTCATACCTTCCGCTGTGAAGCAGATTTTAAATATACAAAATATGTACCTTCCACTATTAATGACAGTAGATTATTTATCATGATCAAAGAAGTTGGAGAGGAGCTGATCGGTAGAGAAAACATGGAAGAAATAGCTCCAGTAATGGGGTCGGAAGATTTCAGCTATTATCAGTTGAAGATCCCGGGTGTCTTTTTCCTCCTGGGAACTGGAAATAGTGAAAAAGGTAGTGATTTCCCCCATCATTCGTCAAAGTTCAATGTGGATGAAGATGTTTTTGTTACAGGAACATCTATGCTGGCCGGATTTGCAGTCAAAATGCTTAACCCGGGATTATAAAATCTCTTATCCTGAACACTTCATCAAATAGGGTGGCTGATTTGTTGATAAACTGACAATAGAAGGAACTGATTGACTAAAAAATGGATTATGATAGTATGGTTTGTGGCTAAAAATAAAATAAAGTTTTACATAGTAAAACAGTTTAAGTGGTTTATATTCATGATCTCTATTATTCACGGCCGTTCATGCTTTGTTGTAAGAGATTATTCATCATCCCTCTTATTATCTTAATACTTCAAAACAGTATCTATCAATTTGAAATCTGGTTTTACCGGGGAGGTAATCTGTTATGAAAAATTCTCAAAGAGTGTCGGACTTTCCCCGCTCAGGGATACGCAAAATGTCGGCTCTGGCATTGTCCATGGATAATGTCATAAGCCTCTGTATAGGAGAACCGGATCTGGAAACTCCATCCCATATTATAGAGGCTGGTGTACAAGCCTTAAGGGCCGGGTTTACCCACTATGCTCCCAGCGGAGGCCTGTGGGAACTTCGGGAAGCTGTTGCGAAAAGGTATAAAAATGAAATGAGTATTGATTACGGTCCTGAAAATGTGATTATCACGACCGGTACCACTCAGGGCCTGTTTCACTCATTTGTAGGAATTCTGAATCCCGGAGATGAAGTCATTATTCCAGATCCCTACTATCCCAACTACCTGGGGCAGTTTCATCTTGCAGGAGCAAAAGTGGTCACAGTTCCCGTAACAGAGGAAAACGGTTTCCGTCTTCAGGCAGAAGATATCGAGAGAGCGGTGACGCCCAAAACCAGGGCATTGCTGATAAATTCCCCGAATAACCCGACCGGAGCCCTTCTGGAAGAGGATGATCTTCTCAAGATAGCTCAAGTGGTGAAAAAGCATGACCTTACCGTTATTTCCGACGAAGTTTACGACAGCATTATCTATGATGGCCGAACCTACTGCAGTATTGCACAGATACCTGGCATGAAAGAACGGGTCATAATCCATAATGGTTTTTCCAAAACCTATGCAATGACCGGCTGGAGACTTGGATATATAGTAGCTCCGTCCGAATATATAGAACAGTCCATCTATCTACAGGAGTCATTGATATCCTGCGCCCCGACCTTTCCTCAAAAGGCCGCAATTGCAGCTCTTGAAGGACCGCAGGATTGTGTGAAAGAGATGCTGAATATCTATTCCAGGCGAAGGACCATCGTTATAGACGGCCTTAATGATATCCCGGGGGTAAGCTGCTATCCTACAGCGGGGGCCTTTTATGCTTTCCCGAATATCAGGTCTTTTGGAAAAAGTTCAGAAGAATTTGCCGTTGACCTTCTTAAAAAGGGTAAGGTCGCTACAGTTCCCGGATCTTATTTCGGTGATAATGGAGAAGGTTATTTAAGATTGAGCTTTGCGGCCTCCGATGAGGACCTTACAGAAGGGATTCATCGATTTAAAAGATATGTGATGGAAAACTATTGATCCATGAAATACATATATATTCTTGAATAACCGATTGTTAACATGGATATACTGAGACAAATAAGGTTTGCATATATTCAGTCAAATAGGGGAGAATCTTTACGGAGAGATACTGAAGGATGTAATGAATTATGTTTTTGTGTTATGTACACTAATAAGTCGGAGGTTGCAGAGTGAAAGCAAATACCCAGCGTATTGACGAGCTTCTTAATGAACTTTCCAGGCATAATTCCACTCCCGGACAGGGCATTACCAGACCCAGTTTTTCAAGTGAATTCAGAGATGTGAACAGAACCGTAATGGAAATAATGAAAGGTCTTGGAATGCAGGTCTATATGGACCGGGTGGGCAATCTGGTGGGGCGCATGGAAGGTCTGACGCCTGATCTCCCTGCTGTCTGTATAGGTTCTCACCTGGATACTGTAAGAAATGGCGGGAAATATGACGGAGCAGCCGGAGTGATAGCGGGACTTGAAGTTGTGAGGTTGCTGAAAGAACAGAATATGGAACTGCATCATCCCATTCAGATAATGGCCTTTGTGGAAGAAGAAGGAACTGCACTTCAGTCAGGGTTCCTGGGCAGTCGATGGTTTAACGGAGAGGCAAGCGAAGATGATCTTATTCCCCTGAAATATGAGAACGTAAGGAATGCACGGGAAATGGTAGAAGAGTTCCGCCACAGCTTTTCTGACATTCCATTCCCTGATGCTGACTGGGCAAGAAATATCCGTGCTTTTTTTGAAGTGCATATCGAGCAGGGTCCGGTACTTGAATCGAAAGGCTGCAGGCTTGGTGTGGTATCGGCTATAGCCGGAACTTCCACCATAGAGGTATCCGTTGAGGGTCGGGCTGATCATGCCGGGAGCACCCCTATGAATCTTCGCTCCGATGCCTTCGAAGTGGCAGCTCATGCTGCTGTGGAGATGTACCGATATGCCAGGAGTTTACCTCATACAGTGGCAACTGTGGGGCGGCTTGAGATCCCCAATGGATCATCAAATAAGGTCCCTGACCGTACCTGGTTCACCATGGATCTCAGATCCTCGGACAGGGAGACCATGGACAAGCTTATCCCCCATGCAAAAGAGGTCCTGAAGGAGATCTCCGACAGGAACGGAACCCGGGTGAATATATCCACGAGTCATTTCGTCCCTCCCATAGAACTTGATCCCGAATTGAGAAAGATCCTTGAGAAGACGGCTCAGAGTTTTACAGACAGGGTCATTCATATAAGCAGTGGTGCCGGCCATGATTCCATGATAATGGCGAAATATTTCCCCACGGCCATGCTTTTCGTTCCCAGCAGGGGAGGTCGGAGCCATTGCCCGGAGGAGTTTTCCGAATCCGCAGACCTGGCTCTGGCAGTGGATGTCTTACTTGGAACCATAATTGCTGTTGATGGTCAGAAAAGGGATGACTCCTTCTAGCTTATCCTTTTATGACCGCAATGCCTGCTATATTAAACAGCCTTTTTCCCGAAATGAGATCCCAGCATGGTTGCCGGCTCCGCTGGCAGCCATGCCCATCATGAACCTCTGATCGTAAAGGTCCCTACAGTCACTTCAATATTTCCTTTTCCTGCCATAATGGCAGGTTTTAAGGGATATATCCTGAAAGGCAGGAAAGAACTGGTACCAGTCTTTTTTCCCGGAGTGAATATATTCTCCATGATCTGATCATCAAAAGGAAGGGATAGACCTTATTCCATAGGCCAGACCCTATCAAATACCTGATAATATTCCTATTGTAATAACTGAAATCAACTATATATTTAGAATAGAGATGAACATACTTTCAAAAAGGAAATAGCCGGGGAGGTTCCCTATGATCGATAACAAAATGCTGGAAGAGACTTTCAAGTTAGCAGTTGATTATTTTGATGGGATCGAATCGAGGCATGTGGGTGCTGTAAAGAGCGTTAAGGAACTGAGGAAGGATCTTGTTATGGACCTCCCGGAAAAGAGTGAGGATCCCTTGGAAGTGATCCGGGACATGTCAGCCAAAGTGGACGGGGGGCTTGTGGCCAGTCCCGGTCCAAGATATTTTGGTTTTGTTACAGGAGGAGCTGTACCAGCAAGCCTGGCCGCCGACTGGCTGACATCGGTGTGGGACCAGAATGGAGTCCTTTCGATTTCTTCACCGGCATCAGGTGTCGTGGAAGAGATAGTTTCTGGATGGATACTGGATCTTCTGGATCTCCCTCCAACTGCTTCCATGGGTTTTGTTACCGGATGTCAGATGGCTAACTTCACCTGTCTCGCCGCTGCCAGGCACGAGGTGCTCCGTTCAAGTGGGTGGGATGTGGAAAAGCAGGGTCTTTATGGAGCTCCCGAGGTCAATATTGTTGCCGGAGCAGAGGCTCATGCAACTCTCATCAATGCGCTGAAAATGCTCGGTTTTGGAACAGACAATATCAGGTATGTCCCTGTTGATGCCCAGGGGCGAATGATCACTTCGGAACTGGAGAAGATACTGACTTCATGCCGGGGGCCCATAATAGTGAATGCCCAGGCAGGTAATGTCAATACAGGTGCCTTCGATCCCTGCGAAGAGATAATCCCGATCGCCCATAGATCCGGTGCCTGGGTCCATGTTGACGGTGCCTTTGGGCTCTGGGCAAGATTGACCCCTTCTCTCAGGAAAGAGTCAGCAGGTATTGAACTTGCGGATTCCTGGGCAACCGACGCTCACAAATGGCTGAATGTGCCTTATGATTCAGGTATTGCTATCGTTGCCAACGAGGCTGCCCACAGAGCTTCCATGGCGCTTAAGGCTCCCTACTATATAGCTGCTCCGGAGGAAGTAAGGGATCCATCGCAATGGGTTCCCGAATCATCCAGGAGGGCAAGGGGTTTTGCCCTTTATGGAGCCATCCGCTCTCTTGGAAGGGAAGGTGTAAGGGAAATAGTTGAACGTAACTGCCGCCAGGCAAAGTTAATGGCTTACCTCCTTTCCGAAGATCCCAATGTAGAGATTCTGAATGAAGTCATCCTTAACCAGGTACTTGTTCGTTTCCTTGATCCTGAAGGGAAGGATGACGGGTATTTTACCAGGCAGGTTACATCCCTTGTGCAGGAGGAGGGAACATGCTGGGCTGGCGGTTCCCGATGGAATGACATGGATGCCATGCGAATTTCTGTTTCCAACTGGGCGACTACTGATGAGGACATCAGGATCTCCGCCCAGGCTATCAGAAGGGTCTTATCCAGATTGGCCCAGTTATAACTGGGCCAATCTGTTCACTTGTAGGTCAACATGGTGAATAACCTTTTCATTATCCGAAGATAAAACAGAGAAACGGGGTTTCTCGGCAAATGATAGAAGATCTGGTTTTTCAATCCGGTTATTTCGGACTTTTTATGGTGAGTTTTTTTGCCGCAACTCTAGTTCCCCTTGGTTCAGAAGTTTTTGTTGCCCTTATGGCGGTTTCCGGCTATGATCCATGGGTTATTTTTGCAGTTGCAACTACCGGCAATACCCTTGGTTCCATTACAAATTACTATGTTGGTAAGTTGGGAGCGACTTTTTTATTATCGCGTTACATAAATGTAAACTTTGAGAAAAGGCAAAAGGCCGAAAAAATATACAGGAAATGGGGAGCCCCCATTTTGTCCCTTGCATGGCTGCCTGTAGTAGGAGATCCACTGACGGTAGTAGCAGGGGTTTTCAATCTTGAGTTATGGATCTTTATCTTTTGGGTGGCCATAGGCAAATCCTTGCGTTATCTTGTTGTTATCATGACTGCTGAAGCTGTTTTAAAAAATATTTAAAAAAGAAATATGAACACTTCACGATGGTTCTGTCGTTTTAAAAACCGAGGGAGGTTCTGTTTTGAAATATTTGCGTTCACTAAGAGTTATCCTGGTGTTTATCCTGTTGTTCTCTCTCCTCTCTGCCGGTGTTGCTGCTTCTGAAAAGGGGATCGAAGTGAAAATGCTTGTACTTTCCATGTTCGAGGTTGGAGAGAATACAGGAGACTTTGCCGGTGAATTTCAGCACTGGTATGAAAGATATTTTAAGGGAGCCAGGGCATTTGAAATTACCGGTAATCCCAACAATTTCTACATTAATTCTGATGGAGTCGCAGGAACTGTAACGGGCATGGGGAAGGCAAGGGCTGCTGCAACACTGACGGCGATCCTGTCAGATCCCCGTTTTGATCTCAGCAATACCTATTTCATGGTCTCCGGCTGTGCGGGAGGACCTCCTTCCCGTACCACCCTGGGTTCCGTCGTGCTTTGTGATGCGGTTGTGGACTATGAACTTGGCCACAGCTGGAAAGAGTCCGATGGGAAGAGTGGGGAATCAACATTTATGGTTATGGACAGCATGAGAGACTTGGGCTATTTCGAGCTCAATACTGGGCTTATCGAAAGAGTTTCTGAACTTGCTGCCGGGGTTGAACTGGCGGATTCCTCCAGGGCTGCTTTTTACAGGCTCCTTTACAATGATGCAGAGGCCCGGTCCAAACCTTCAGTCCAGAGGGGAGTTTCTGTAACCGGAGATTCCTACTGGCATGGCAGGGGAAGTTCCAGGACTGCTGATGAGGTCTGCAGTGCCTATGATGCGGGGAGATACATGGTGACCCAGATGGAGGACAGTGCATTTGCCTTGGTGCTGAACGCTTTCGGTAAGCTGGACAGAATGTTCGTAATAAGAGATGTGGTCAACTTTGACCAGCCTCATCCGGGCCAGACAGTAAGAGAAAGCCTCTCCACTTCATCTGGAGGTTTTTCCATAGGAATGACCAACGGTTTCCGTGTAGGGTCAGCAATAGTAGATAATATTGTTTCAGATTGGGAAAGCTGGAAAGGTAGTTTCCCGGCAGTACAATAAGCGCTGGTTCATAAACTGGATATTTCCATTTATCATAAAAATGGGGCGGGAAGGTTCATTCTCTCACCCCATTTTTTCCCGCCATTTCTGTTCTATAATAAGATATTATGATATCTAAGTAATATTATGAAAGACATTGATCTAGAATTGCTTCTACCTTCCATTTCTTCCTGAATCTTCCCTTTATCAATTTTCCTTTTTCCTTGATTGTTTTCATGATCGAAACTGAAAAATGCAATATGAAGAAAGGAGTAAAGAGAATGAAAAAAGGAGGAATACTGCATCCTGAGTTGAATTACATGATCGCTTCTCTGGGATACCTCGACCGTTTCTGTATCTCCGATGCGGGGTTACCTGTTCCCCAGCAGGTGAACAGGATCGATCTGGCTTATGCCCCAGGTTGCCCGCCCTTTTTTTCTGTTCTTGAAGTAGTAATCAAAGAGTTGGCCATAGCGGAAGTGACCTGGGCCATGGAAGTATCCAGAGATAAGGATCTTCTAAAAAAACTTCAGGTATGTTGCGGCGGATTTAAATGTTCCAGTGTTACCCATGAGGAGCTCAAAGAAATGCTTCATGAGATGAGATTTGTTATTCGAACCGGAGAATTCACACCTTTTTCCAATATTATCATTACATGTGGAGCATCATTTTAGGTTTAAGGATATGAAAATCCCGGGAAACTGTTTTTCAGAATATCTATCTCGACAGTTCTATCGATCCTTCTTCTATTTCTCAGATATCCATTTTCATGATTCCGTTATCCTGACGGAGGACCACCTTCGGAATTTGTATTTATATCCTTGATGACAATGATGAAACAAGGAATCTTGCCGGGTTCCCCATGGCAGGGATGCTCTGGAGTACCCAACCGAGTATCGGGATAGGCCTGGAACTTGATGTGATAGCCATCAATAGTATTGGGAAGAACTAGTCTTATCGGAGGGATTGGAGGAGCAGAGGGTACCTTTATCGGTGTTATGATCATGGAGTTTCTCGATAACGGACTCCGTCTCATAGAGATCTCCAGCTATCTTCAGCAGATCATAAAGGGTTCAGGATTTGTCCCTACGGTAATACTCGATATGTAACTTAAGAGAAGGTACTACTATAATCGAAGCCGAGATCAGTAGTTGTGAAAGTCCAGTTTTAATGTTTTAACCAATTGTGCGTTAATGATTACGGTATTTAGAAAATCACTCAGGTATGGAGGTGCCATATGTTAAATATTCTCAGAGAAAGACGGAGTATAAGACAGTACCAGGAAAGAAAGATCGAGCTCGAAAAGGTTGAACTATTAAAGGAAGCCGTACTCAGGGCTCCTTCAGGAAAGAACGCCCAGCCATGTGAGTTCATCTTTGTGGATGACAGAGAGGTCATCAGCAAACTCTCCACATCCAAACCGGGAGGCGCCCGGTTCCTGGAGGGAGCGCCTCTTGCAATAGTGGTCCTTGGTGATGAAAATAAAAGCGATACCTGGATCGAGGACTGTTCCATAGCATCTACCATTGCCCACTGTACCGCCCATTCCATAGGTCTTGGCAGCTGCTGGATCCAGATCAGCAAGCGTCCCCATTCGGAAGAGCATACTGCAGAGGAATATGTCCAGGAACTTATGGGTATTCCCAGGAACCTCAGGGTGGTTTCAATAATCGCCATAGGTTATGGTGCTGAGGAGAAGCCCGGACATCCTGAAAGCGAGCTTGACTTTTCCAGGATAAAGAAAAACAGTTACAGATAAACACAAGAGGGAGTTGATTTTAAGTGTATTTAATATCCCTTACATATATCAGGCCCGTCGAGGAAGTGGACAGGTTCCTGGATGAACATCGGCAATATCTAAAAAAACAGTATGAAGCAGGCAGTTTCCTTCTTTCGGGAAGGAAGGAACCACGGACGGGTGGAGTGATTATTTCAGGTCTGAAGGATCCGGAAGAACTTGAAAGGATCCTGAATGAAGATCCCTTCAGAAAAAATGGTGTGGCGGAATACGAAGTTATCCGTTTTACTGCAAGTATGACAAGTCCGGAACTGCAATTCCTTAAAGAATGAAAAAGAGGCTCTTCCCGCGGGAAGAGCCTCTCATATTTCAGTGCAACCCCTGAGGTCAGCTCCTGGTTTTCGAAGTTTCTCTCTTTCCAGGCCGTCTGCCGGCAGGTCTTTTTTTAGCGGAGTTCCGCTGGTTTGAAACTGTTTTCACAGCGGCATTCTCGGTAGGGACAAGACCCCATCTGTTCAGGGCGCTGGCTGAATCCTGAAATTTATCAAGGGCCAGGGGCATGAGATCAACCATTATATTCTCTTCGTTCAGGGTGATCTGTGAAACCTCGTTCCTGTCAACTTCAAGGGCACAGCAGACAGATCTGAGCACTCGGCCTACGTTCCAGCCGTTCTTCTGTTTCATAAGGAGAGTTACCGTTGTTCCCCTTCCCCTGTTGTGATGAACTCTTGCGTTTTTCACAGGTTTCTTCTCCCTGGTTTCGCGGGGGTCCCTGCTGTCCATTTCTTTCTGAAGTTCCTTTTGAATATCGTAACCGGAAGGAACTTTTTTATTTACAAGGTTCAGAAGTCTGGTTACAAGGTTCACGGCATCTTCTCTCTCAAGAAGGTCTTCTGCCCATGTTCTGACATCCTCGCTGGAAGGTACGGATCCATTGAGGATCTTCTCTTCATATCTTTTACGGTGTTTTATCCTGATCTCTTTCCCATCGGGCACGGGGAGCCATTCAACCTTGATCTTGGTACCTCTGATCATGAATCTGAACTTCCTGGATTCTATGGGATTAAGGACTACGATGTTCTCTCCATCGTGGCCGGCTCTACCTGTTCTGCCGCTCCTGTGAATAAAGGTTTCAATGTCGTCAGGAAGGCCGTACTGAAAAACATGTTCAATTCCAGGAACATCCAGACCCCTCGCGGCGACATTAGTGGCTACAAGAAGGGATACCTTTCCTGAACGGAAGGAAGTAAGAGCAGTGTTACGTTCCCTCTGGGTCATATCGCCATGAAGGCAGCACGCAGTGAAACCTTCGCGGATAAGACGATCAGATACTTCCATTGTTTCAGCCCGGGTGTGGCAGAAGACCAGCCCTTTTTTGGAGTGAGCCCAGAGGAGCACATTAACAAGTCCATCAAGCCTGCATCTGCGGGGTACCATGTAAACCTTGTGGTCTATATCCGAGTGCTGTGCGCCATCCTCTACAAGGGAGATATATTCAGGCTCTTTAAGATACCTCTTGGATAGGGAGCGGACTTCTGCAGGCATGGTAGCGGAAAAGAGCCATGTCCTTTCCCTGTCCTCTATGGAGTCGAGAATTCCTTCCAGTTCTTCTCTGAATCCCATATCAAGCATATGATCACCTTCATCGAGGATGACCGTATGTACTTCGTTTAGTTTGAGGGTGCCCCTTCTTATGTGATCGAGGGTCCTTCCCGGAGTCCCTACGACAAGGGAAGCTCCTCTGCGTAGATCGCGGATCTGCCCGGATATATCCATTCCCCCTACCAGGGTCGCGATCCTTACATCCAGGTCCCTGCCAAGCCATTCGGCTTCACGGGATATCTGCTGTGCCAATTCCCTTGTGGGGGAGAGGACAAGTACCCTGGGTTTCCCCATGGAAACTTTTCCTTCGTTGAAAAGGGGAAGAAGGAAGGCCAGGGTTTTGCCTGAACCAGTCTTTGCCCTTACTATAAGATCCATATTGTGGCTGTCCAGAGAGAGTACCTTTTCCTGGACAGGTGTCGGATTCTGAAACTGTTTCCTCTCCAGTGTTGCCAATAGTTCCGGCCTGAGACCGAAACTCCCGAAATTCTTCTGTTCCATATCTATAATTATTCCTCCATACATGGGAGGGCACACAAAAAAGTGACATCCACCATTGGATGTCACGTTCATATTCCCTCCACGGTTATGGAGCAATTATCCCGTAAAGCTTTGATTTGTCAAGTTTTGACCTTTAAATTCAGTTTTTTGTTTAAGGTTAAAACCTGTAAATTAAGTTCATTATCATGTTTTCAGGGATATCTGTAAGGATGATCCATACTATCCCCCGAGTCTTTAAGGCACATTTTTTAATAGATCGGGCATGCCTTGTCAGCGTATCCCTCCCAGAAGGGTGATCCCGGTAATACTGTCAATAAGCAGACCCTTTCCAGGGTAGAGATCCGGGAGTTCTTTGCCCGGTGCCAGAGTGGTGATCACTGTTTTGCCGATTATTTTTCTTCCCTCTTTCCCGTTATCCAGGGTTCTGATCCCCCATGTATTGTGAAGAATAAGCGGGTTTTCCCTATATCGACCGATGTATAACATAACATGACCTTTCTTGTTTACAAGGGTACAGAAAGGTCTTGCTTCCCTGAGGATAGCGTGTATCTTGTCAGTGTTTTCCATGTTCTCCAGATCTATAGTTATGCCTGTTTTTGCCTGAGCTCCGGAGTTTCGGGGAAGCCAGATCCCGAAGGGGAGAAAAATATCACGAATAGTGGCTGAACAGTCACGATTCTGTCCATATCCTCCCCATCCATAGGGCATCTCCATATGGGTTTCGCAGATAAGTGCCGCATTCCAGCTTGTGAAAGGTAGAGGGTGTGTTCCCAGTTTATCGGAGGAAAGAAGGGCTGTCCCTTCAATAGCATTTCCGTCCAGTCCCCTCAGGGGAATTATGATCCTGTTCCTTGTTATGTATCTGCCTGTGATGGGCAGGATGGTTCCAGCCCTCCCGTTAAGACAGAACTGTCCATCCTGATCCTTTATGGGGAAATTATCAGCAATGACAACGCCGAGGGGTAAATGTGTCCATTTCTGGATCAATCCATCATTCACGAAAGCAATATCTTCGATCTTTACCCAACCTGCCGCGTAGGATGTTTCACTCCATGCCCATGCCCCATCTCCGGAAAGGTGAGATATGAAAAGAGGTTCCCCTGCATGAACAGCGGAATTCTGAAGATAATCAAAGGGGTAGCCCTCTCCCGGGAGGTTGAAGTCGTAAAAAAAGGGCCTTGGGGTAGGAAGAAGTCTGAGATCGGTCTCCCTGACTGACACAGCTTTTCGGTTAAGGGTGCCCAAAGCAGAAAGGTTAGCCCGGGCTCTTTGTTCTTCAAGCCATTTTATGGTCCTCAGTCGTCGGTTCTCACCATAACCCTGCTTTTCTCCAAAATGACTGAAGATCCATTCCTGCACATCCATTCCGTGGCGGGGTTTCTCCTGGAACCAGGGAGAGAAATAAAACTCTTTGAATTCTTCCAGGTATTCGGACTGCTCTTCTTCTGTTATCAATCTTCTGTTGTAATCTTCAGTCAGGTAAAAGAAAGGATTCTGGGGAAGGGTGAGCACATCTTGTATTTCGCTGTCCAGCGGCAGTTCCCGGGGTTCTACCGCCTTTAAAGGGTCAGCTATTGCAGTTACTGTAATTATCAGGAGAATAATATAAAGGATCTTTCGCAGGAATGAATCTATTAATTTAAGTCTGATCATCAGGTCCAGTCCTTTCAAGGTAAAGTAACTCTCTGTTTCTCTTTCTGCAGTAGAACATATGGATCATTGAGGTAATATTACAATATATTCAACTGAAATGCCCTTTTATCTATTTTCTGTTTCAGTCAGTCGTATTTTTGTCCCGGGAGAAAATATAATGGACCAGTTTCCCTGATGATGTCATCACTTCTTGCACTTATTACCGAAGATATAATGAAAAAAAGGGCAGGGGAGTAATATGACTCCCCTGCCCTCCAATGTGTTTTCAGGTCTTGTTATCTGATTTTCTTTCCAACTACAAATAAAAGGGGGAATAACAGCAGGGCATATGGATATATATATCCGATGCTGCAGCCCGACCCGGAGGAAACAGAAACATCTGTTTCCTCTACTGTAGTAGTACTTTCTTCCGTGCTGTCAGAAGCCGTTGCCTTCCAGACCTGGGCTCCCCAGAAGGGATTGGCTGTTCCGACAAAAAGACCCTTGTCTGTAGCTTTTATGGTTCTTCCGCCATAGTTATAGGGATCTCCAAAACCGTCAGTAATTACTGGTGTCCAGCTGATCCCGTCTTCAGAGCTGTAAATATTCGTTCCTGCCGGATCTGGATTGTAAAGATCTATCCGGGATAAAAGGGTCTCGATCTCTTCAAGTTTATCCGGATCAGTTACAAAGTTTGTAAAATATCTGAGGAATACCCTTATATCGAAGGTGGTAGCGTAAAGTTTTCCCTCATAGGGTTCCATTCTCCATACATATTGGAGAAAAGAGTAATTTTCGGTATCTCCTGCCAGAACCTGCAGCAGGTTGGGATTGAAAAAACCTCCGCCATAGTTTCCAAGCCTTGCCTGGAATATCCTGTTACCAGAGAGGTCCAGATTTTCAGAAGGATCTCCTGTTATCAATTCCCAGTCATCATCCTTGTCGAACCTGTATATCTGGGGTGGATCCAGGAGCGCTCTGAAATTCTGAAATGCTTCAGTAAGGGAGCCATCCTGATCGGCCGCATCTGCTACAAGACCCATCAAAGCTTCTGGCATGGAGGCAAGTGTTCCCACGTACACTTTGTCATCGAACAGGAACGGAGAAGCGGCGTTAGGCCTTATGTGCCCCATGGAGTACGGATATTTACCCCCTTCTCCGGCGATGGTTGTCCATATCCATCCGGCTTCGTTTGAATCCGGGTTGTCCGGACCAGCATAATATCCCTTATAGACCGAAAATCCGCCATCTTCCATTTCTTCCAGCTGGGAGTTGAAGGAGTAAAGGTAACCGTTATAGCTGATCAGGTCCCAGACAGCTGTTCCATTGAGATCCTCTGATGTGGCTATCATGGACCATCCTTCGGTGGAAGTATTGTTGCCTTCTTTCTGAAGAGTCGGTCCTTCCGTTTCGTATATCTCTTCTGCTCCGACACAGAGTTTTCCGTTATGTTCTGTTATGCCCCTGAGTGTATTTACTTCCAGTCTGAAAACTTCACTGGGTTGACTTTCAGGATCTGAACCGTCTATCTCCAGTATCCTGGAATATGTTCCGAGGATATTGAAAGAAACGACATAAAGCCTTGGTAAATCCCCGCCAGCGGGGGTGAAAACCTGCATACCCCTGTAACCTGTTTCCTTTCCAAGGGTAACATTGGTACCTTCACCGCCAAAAAAAGTCACAAGGTTTGGGGCAGTTGTTGAAAAAGCTCCCACATCCCCGGAAAAAACAGTAGGTGAAACATATACCTCTTTCCATGGTTCACTCCCATCAAGTCTGTATCTGTATATTCTGGATCTGAAGTCCTTTGCTGAAGGAAGATCGTTATTAAAATATTGCTCGATCATGGAGTCAGAAAAGTATCTGTTTCCTCCTATGATGAAAAAACCCAGGTTCCTGTTGCTTCCAACATAAAGGTAATCTCCATAAGGTGTTGGGAGCACTTCCATGCACCATGCGTAACTATTGTTACGGTCACCCCCCGGAACTATTCCATCGGGGTCTCCCGGTCCATTCCCGGGATTGGTAATTCTTGTCCACTCCAGAGATGCTTGTGAAGGAACAGTCAGTAACGTCAGCAATAGTAAAACCAGGACGCAGGTGCAGAGTCTCTTACTCAAAATGATCACTCCTTGGAAGAATAGATGTGGTTAGAGCATTGGTCATCAGAGTAAAGGTATTTCAGAATAAAGTAAAGCAAAGAAATAGGAGGAACATTATCAGAGGATCTTCCATAAAAGTGTATTTCCTTGGATTTTTACTTATTATTCTGTAGAATGTTGTTGATGTATATTATCCATCTGCCCTTTCACAGGAGTTGTTACTCTTCAAATGCTTTTAGATCTTGGAAGTCTTTTCTGTTTCTTTTTATCAACATAACTCTTTTATCAGGGAGGTAATATGTTTTGAAGAAATTCGTTGTATTTATGTTAACTGCGCTTATGCTTTTTGTAGCTCGTGCCCGGTTTTGCTGTTGTTGATCCCGGTTCACAGACTGATAGTGCTGATATTTTTGTAGGAACGGGTAATTTTTTCCCAGCATGGAGGGACCTCTGCTGATCAACTCTGATGATATCGGTCTTCGAGTAGGAGGCCAGGCTGTGACATTCTAACTGGGATGGAAATGATCAACCAATGGATGGGATGTTTATACGTACATTAGAGGAATCAGGAAGTGTTTCCGGTTCATTCAATATTTCTTTCGAGGAAATATCTATGGAATACGATGAGGAGATGGGGCTTTCGATTTTCCCAGGTTTTGGGATACCTTTGTGAGCGGTGATTATGGGGTTACTGTTTCCTGGGATTTTGGTGCTGTTTCTGGTCGCAGGGTTATATATGGCGGAATTGATGCGGATCTTGGTGATTCCAGCAATTATTTTGCAATAGGAGCAATAAAAGTCGAGCAGGATCCTACCTTCAGAGTAGCAGTATATAAGGTTGCAACTCCTGAAGTTGTTAGTGATTACTTTTACCCATCACTTGACGATGAAGATGATCCAGATTATGAGTTGCTTGCATCCTTTAACGATATAACAAGTGCTGATATGGATCTTTCATTTACCCTCGATCAGGCAAGTGACGGTTATAGTCTTGATAGTGAGCTGAACTTTGAGTGGAGAAGAAGATTAGGTTGGGTAAACATGTTGATGTAAATCTTCTGGGGAAGACCTGGTTCTGACTGATAATATAATTGACTACTCCAAGGCTATCTATGACCTTACGGATGGCCGGGTCGGATCAGGCCTGTCGGCCATGGTTACCCCGGACTATGTATATATCCTGGCAGAGTTCTCTTTCTCCTTCCAGGTATAGTTATTTCTCAATAAATGATCTTAACGGTTCTTTTGATATCCCGGTGTTTTACGGTTCAGCGCAGGATGGAGGAGAAGGCACTATTCATCTCGAATGGGATGAGCATATTCCTGATGACTTCAAGAGCAGCGGTGGCGGTTGCTCGGTCGGTTTCCTTGCACCCTCTGCGCTTCTTCTTCTGCTGCCTCTTCTATTCATGAGAAAAAGGTAATTAACAGGAAAATTTTATGCATAAACAAGAGGGCCGGCTTTTAAGCCGGCCCTCTTGTTTTATTATTCCTATCATTTGTGTTATGAAGTTATCCGAATATGTCTTCCTGGTAATTAATATCTAACGGCTTTAAGTCTAGTTTCCACCTGGATTATTGGTGCCATTTCCTCCCGGGGAATCTCCTGCATTGTTGTTATCAGAGCCATTCCCGGGGTTAGTACCGTCTCCCAGACCGGAGTTGCTGCCTCCACCTCCATTATTCCCACTGTTTCCATTACCGCCGCCGTTACTGGAATCTCCGCCTTGTCCGTTGTTACTTCCGCCATTACCGGAACCAGGACCGGAACCGTTGTTGTTCCCACCGCCGTTCCCGGGATTTCCGTTATTGCCGTTCCCGTTGCCGGGACCGCCGTTGTCATCGTCGTCATCATCGTCGCCGCCGGGCTGACCGTTGTCATCATCGTCATCATCGTCGTCACCGGGCTGACCGTTGTCATCGTCGTCATCATCGTCGTCACCGGGCTGACCGTTGTCATCATCGTCATCATCGTCGTCCGCCGGGCTGACCGTTGTCATCATCGTCATCATCGTCGTCACCGGGCTGACCGTTGTCATCATCGTCATCATCGTCGCCGCCGGGCTGACCGTTGTCATCGTCGTCATCATCGTCGTCACCGGGCTGACCGTTGTCATCATCGTCATCATCGTCGCCATCGTCCGGGCTGACCGTTGTCATCATCGTCATCATCGTCGTCACCGGGCTGACCGTTGTCATCGTCGTCATCATCGTCGTGACCGGGCTGACCGTTGTCATCGTCGTCATCATCGTCGTCACCGGGCTGACCGTTGTCATCGTCGTCATCATCGTCGTCGCCGGGTACTCCGTTGTCATCATCGTCGCCGCCGGGTACTCCGTTGTCATCATCCCCGGGATTTTCACCTGATCTGTTTCCTCTATCAGGCCTTCCTTCGTCTGAATATTCCCTGTCTCGTAAACGATAGACTTTTCCGGTTTTCCAATCCCAGGCATACAATCCAGATCCGGAATTTACCTGACCCTTTGAATCAAGAAATACCATCTTTCTGGAAACAGCCTCGGAAACATTGACATATCCCCTGATCTTTCTTACAGGTTCTATACCGAAAGGCCTGCTATCCTTGTCATTCACGTTCCAGAGTTCGTATCCCTTGTTGTCTATCCACTTAGAGCCTCCAAGTTCTCTGAGTTTTCCCTTTTCCTTAAAGGCCTCTCTACCAGAAGTGCGATAGATTATTTCTATAGTTTGCCGGGAGTCGAAAATATCCTTTGCTATATCGTAAGCCTTTCTTGAAGAAACAGGATCTCCAATCTCGAGGAGAGCAGATATACTGTATATAGCGGTATTGAATGCTACAAGTGATCTGGAGTAACCTTCTGGTCCCAGAAATCCTTTAATCTGGTTCCATTCTGATACATTCCCATCTACCAGGTAATTTAAAAGCCTGGTGCCCTTTTCAGAAACTATGGAAGGATCTTTTTCGAAGGCTATCTCTTCCCAAAGTTTGGCAGCATTGATATTTTCACCACTGACATCATATACTCTTTCTGATACTATCTGTTTTTCTACACTTTCCTTTTCCAGATAGATCTTCACAAGTTCTTCGTAGGATGCTCCATAGGCTATACCTGTCGAAATAATAAACGCTGATGCTACAAAAAGTGCTGAGCATAGTTTGAACCTGTTTCTCATTTCTGACACCTCCCTCTCTGTTACTCTCGATAGTTGTTTCTCTCTATTTCTCTCAGGTACTTGATCATTTTCTCATTTGCACTAAATTAAAAAATGCTGTTATTTCAGGATTTCAAGGTCCCTTTCTTTATGCTTGAATATTAATGTTAGAAATCCCTAACATTTTGTAATATAAGTATATCTTAATCTTCTGACAATTTCTAATCCCAATAACAGTACTGGCTACTATTTAAAGTTGAAAAATAACCTTTTTCTTTCTCCAGATCTTTTATTCTGCTTAATACTCTGTTTTATGTGATTTGTTTTTAATCCAGGTGAAATTATAATTTCGATGACCTCTATACTGTTAAATCCGGGATAATTCAGAAGATCCATTTCCCGGGATCATCGCTGCGGTATGTCATGGCCGATGCTGATCATGCTGAAGAGTTCCCTGCTTAAGTTGGTAGGATCCTGTGTTTGAAAGAAGTGAAGATATATGATGATTTCAGTTCCCTACGGGAAGAGTTTTCTTTCCTGTCAGATTCCCGAAGATAGATTAAGGGGAATACTACTTCCCATGGAACCTGACCATAGAATATTCATTTCAGAGGCTGAAATTGTAAAAGGATCTCTCCTCGATCCTGTGGTGTCACCAAGATTAAAGGAGTTGTCAGTTAATAAAGAGAAAATCGTAATAATAAGCAGTGACCATACCCGGCCTGTCCCCAGCAGGATTATCATGCCCCTTCTACTCGAAGAGATAAGATCCGTAAATCCATATGCAGATATTACTATTCTCATAGCAACGGGAGGACACCGCGAAACAACAAGAGAAGAGATCGTCGAAAAATATGGGCCTGACATTGCATCCGGAGAGAAAATAGTGGTCCATAACAGTCATGCAGAGGATGAAATGGTCGATGCCGGCATCCTTCCTTCGGGAGGAAGGATGCTTCTGAATAAATTGACTATGGAAGCAGACCTGCTCGTGGCAGAAGGATTTATTGAACCTCATTTTTTTGCAGGTTTCAGCGGAGGGAGAAAAAGTGTTCTTCCTGGTGTTGCCGGATATGGATCTATAATGGCTAATCACTGTGCCGAATTCATTTCTCATAATCGATGTCGGACAGGAATTCTGGCAGGGAATCCCATTCATGAAGATATGCTTTTTGCTGCACGAACTGCAGGACTGGCCTTTATCTGCAACGTTGTTATGGATGAAAGTAAAAAGATTATTGCTGCATTCTCAGGAAATATGAAAGAAGCACACCTTGCTGGATGTGATTATGTGCGGCAGCGTTCATGTGTTAAGGCAATACCTTCAGATATTGTTATAGCAAGTAATGGTGGATACCCCATGGACCAGAATGTCTACCAGGCAGTTAAGGGAATGACGGCTGCCGAGGCTTGTGTAAAAGATGGAGGAGTTATCATTCTTGTGGCTGAATGTAGTGATGGCTTAGGCGGGAAAGCTTTTGCCAATACTTTTTGCGATCACAAAGATCCGGAAGGTCTCTTGAGGAGGATATTGTCCAGGGGTAGAAATGAAACAGAACCGGATCAGTGGCAGATACAGATATTTCTCCGTGTTCTCCTTAAAGCTACGGTGATAATGGTCACTTCATTACCAGAAGAACTGATAGGATTCCTCAATATGAAATGGGCTGCCTCTATAGAAGATGCTCTTGATATGGCAGAAGAGATCCTTGGTGATCCAAAGGCTTCTATTTCTGTTATACCCGATGGAGTAGGGGTAATTGTGGAATAGATAACAGGTTATATTTATGATAACAATGGCCTTCCGGTTTTCAGGAAGGACATTGTTATCTGTCTCGATCATACTTAATGCAGGGTTCTTATTATCGACAGGTCTCCTGTCGCAGCAGCCTGAAGAACTGGACCCATGTATTCATCTATCTGATCCGTGGAAAGAGGCACAGGCATGTTTTCCAGCTTCATTTTAAGCTGAGGATCCTTTGCCGCGTCAAGGGCTCTTTTTATATGTCCATCTGAAAATCCATCCAGTTCGGTCAGGGTGGTCGGGAATCCTATGTCCCTGGCAAAACTCATAAGACCCTTTGCCACAGTTTCTCCCAGCTCCTGTCCACTAAGGGAAGTCAGGTTTTCGGTGATGTAGCCGTGACGTTTGAATATATCTGCTATGGCCAGGAGCTGTTCCGGGATGGCGGGAGCAAAGAAAACAGTATAGTATGGATTCATAAGTCCGCAGGCCCTGCCATGGGTGGTAACATCGACCAGGGAGAAGCTTGTCAGGTGCCCTCCGTTGGTTCCTCCAAGCATTATGGCATAACCCCCCAGATCTGTTCCCAACCCAAGCAGTTCGCGAAGTTCCATGTCTGTTGGGTCCTTGAGTAGCCGGGGTGCCGCTTCAACGATAAGTTCGATCCCCGTTAAGGCTATTTCCCTCACCCTTGACAGGTTTTCTCCCTTTGCACCGTAGAAGACCTCCAGACAGTGGGAGATACCATCCATTGCTCCGTCCAGGGAAACGGGTGTGGGAATACTCTCTGTGACGCTATAATCGAAGACAGCTCTGTCAGGTATCACAGCACTATCAACGATCAGTTTCTTCTGTCCGGACACCGGGTCCGTGACATTAGCATATTTGGTCAGGTGAGAACCTGAACTGGAGTTGGTTTGTACCGCTATCATTGGCAGCATGTTCGCACCGGTTTTTTCGAGTTTTTCAGTCACTTTGCCGGTGCCGAGATAATCGTCGATCTCAAGAGATCTCAATCCAAGGGAATAGAGGACATTTGCTGCCTTGACTGCATCCAGGGTACTTCCTCCGCCTACGGCCATAAGACAGTCGGGTCTGTAGAGATACATGTAAGTGGCAATTCTGTATACATCTTCTCTGGGGGAATTGGGTCGTGAACCGGGCACGATCTTTTTGCCGCATAAGACCAGCCCTTTGTCCGAGAGGTCTTGGCGGATCTTTTCAAATACAGGTGCAAGATGACCGGTATTTCCGATCAGGAGAACCCTTTTCCCGAATTCACCGGCATATGACCCGGCCATTTCCAGTTTGTCTATTCCAAAGGAATAACTGTCTCCCTTGAACTGTCTTATCAGTTCGCTTGCTCTCTCCTTCAGTCTCATTCATCAGACCTCCGATCCTGTTATGGCTATGAGTTTTCAGGGAATTCCCAGCGCTTTTACCTGGTGGTTTTACCATTCCATAAGGTAACTTTTAGAAGTGTTATCCATATTTAAAAATTATAAAGTATATTTTCACATAAAGGGGATAAAGAAATATAATTGACCCATATCTTGTTTACAGAAGACCTTTAAATTTCAGGATGAGGGATGATCAAAGATGGGATCTTTGAGACGGGATGCAATGGACATAGTTTTGAAGTCGATCAGGGAAGTTCTCCCTGAAAATTCGGTCAGGAGAGCGCTTCAGGGCCAGAATTTTCCTGGCCGGGTATTTCTTGTTGCCATAGGTAAAGCTGCCTGGCGGATGGCCTCTGCTGCCGGGGAATGCCTTGAAGAAAGGCTTGACAACGGTGTGGTGATAACCAAGTATGGCCATAGCCTGGGAGATATCAGGAGAATGAGGGTGTTCGAGGCCGGTCATCCTCTGCCAGACGATAACACCATTCTGGCTACATCAGAGGCCCTGGAAATGGTAAAAGACCTTTCCAGCTCGGATACGGTTCTTTTCCTGGTTTCCGGAGGAGGTTCTGCCCTGTTTGAGAAACCCCTCGATGCAGTGTCCCTGGAAGATCTTGTTAACATTACAGATCAACTGCTGGCATGCGGAGCAGATATTGTAGAAATAAACATGATACGGAAACGATTATCATCGGTCAAGGGTGGTCGATTTGCAGAACTGGTACATCCAGCCAGGGTATTTTCAATAGTGCTTTCCGATGTTCTTGGAGACCGTCTGGACAGCATCGCATCCGGTCCGGCTTATCCGGACAGTTCCCGTTCAGAAGATGCCCTTGCTGTTGTGGACAGATATGGACTGAAAGTCAAACAAACCCTCCTTGAATTGCTCAAGGATGAAACACCCAAGGAACTGGACAATGTAACCACCACAATAACGGGAAGTGTTGCGGTTCTATGTGAGAAAGCGAAAGAGGCGGCTGAAGAAAGGGGCTACAGGACCATGGTTCTTACGACCACCCTTGATTGTGAAGCCAGGGAAGCAGGTTCTTTTGTAGCAGCCCTTGCAAGAGAAGAAGTCGCCAATGATCATCCCCTTGTAAAACCATGTGCAATAATTCTGGGGGGAGAAACAGTGGTGCATCTCAAGGGAAAAGGAATGGGTGGAAGGAACCAGGAACTTGCCCTCGCTGCAGCAGCTGGCATAGAAGGGCTTGAAAATGTTGCAGTTGTTTCAGTGGGCTCAGACGGCACGGATGGTCCTAATGATGCTGCTGGAGGCCTTGTGGATGGACAGACCACCGACAGGCTTAGGGAAAGAGGCATAAACATTTACAGTAGTCTTGATGACAATGATTCCTATAATGCCCTTTCTGCTAGTGGGGATCTGATAAAAACTGGTCCTACGGGGACGAACGTTAACGATCTTAGCATTCTGTTATGCAGATAGTCCTGGTAGAAAAAAATTATAGAGGGCAGGTTTCCCCTGCCCTCTATTCTATCCCATTGAGTCTATAAGTTCCTTCAGTTTCGGTTCTGGAGGCTGCCAGCCCTCTGGTTTGATAACCTTGCCATCTTCACGGAAATGAGGTTTCCCGTCGGGCCACAGCTTGTTCATGTTTGCGGCCTGTACAGCTTCAAAGAGTTCCTGGGGAGGTACTCCCATTTCCACAAGGGTTCCCAGGGCAAAGTATATCAGGTCTATCATGGCATCAGCCTGTCCGTAAACATCTTCAGCCTCAAGAAATTCATCTACTTCTTCCCGCATCCAGTCTGCCCGTGCAAGAGATCTTTCTCTTTCCAGCATGTGAGGGTCTTCCCCAACGGGTGCTTTGAATGTTTTGTGAAAGATTTTTACGTCTTCCCATGCTTTGTTAAGGCCCATCTTTTTCACTCCTTATTCTGCATTGATCTTAGACAATTATTTTACATGAAACTCTGTAATCATGGAGATATACTGAAGATTCATTCCGGTATTATTTTTGTTTAAGCAATAAGAGAGGCAAAAAGAATATGATCGAAGAAATGCCTGTGAGCCTTGCTACATTGCACCCTACCACCACTCCAGCGAAGGATGATCTTGTCCTGAAGGTCCACACCTTTCCCGTAACGGTAGTATTTGCGTTATGAACGTCAACTCTCCAGTAGTACCTTTTGTTCAGGCTCAGGCTGCTGTAAAGATCGAAACTTTTAGCAGTAGACCTGTAGAGAAGTCTTTGAAGGTTTCCCGGGCTTGTTCCTAAATAGAGACTTGAGCTTTCCCCATCATGGTCCCAGGCGAAATCAGTGTATATGGAAACTCCAGTAGAACCATCAGGAGGCCAGGGGTTATACGCCCTTTCCAGGGCTATGCTTCTTGTAGAAGGATAGATAAGAAGAATAATCAAACACAGGATAACTCTTTTTATCATAATGGCCTGTCTCCTTGTTTGTTCAGGGAGAAAAGCCTGTCCTTCATTAAGATCTTTAAACAAAATCTCTTCTTCATGAAAGGAACGTTTCAGGATATAAGGAATTGTTTATCGGACAGGATAATGATCCCTGTACTTTCTTAAGATGATACCAGATCTGTGATTTTTCCGGCAGTCTCTGTAACCATGGGGACCATATCTTCCAGTCTTGTTTCTATGCGATGGGTCAGTCCGTCAAGGATCAGTCCGGCGAGGAGTTCTCCCTCTGGTCCAAGGATAGGAGCACCGATGGCAGCTCCGCCGATGTCTACTTCCTCTATGCTAACTGAGTATCCTCTCTCTCTTATCAGTTCTAATTCTCTCCTGAGGATGTCAGGGGATGTAAGGGTGTTGTCGGTGAATTTTTCAAGGGGAGAGGAGAGGATTTCTTCCTTTAACTGAAGGGGGGAGTATGCCAGGATGATCTTGCCCATTGCGCCTGCATGAATGGGAAGTTTTGTCCCGATCCGGAAATGATATTTGATGGGATTTGATGTTTCCACCACTTCCAGGCAGCGGATCTCCTTTTTTTCCCGAACTGCCAGAACTGCAGTTTCACCCGAAACTTTCGAGAGTGACTCCATCAGGGGATGTGCAAGGAGGGTCAGTTCCTGATTGAGTCTCCATTTCTGGGCAAAACACATAAAGCGTATGCCGATACGATATTCCCTTTTACTGGGATTTCTATAGACCCAGCCCTCTTCTTCAAGGGACGAAAGTATCCTGTGAAGAGTGCTTTTCGGCATATCGCACTTTTCCGCAATTTTCCTTAAACTCGTGCTCTTCTGTTCTTCCAGAAGAGTTTCCATTACCTTTGCAGTTTTTGAAACAAGTCCTTCGGAAATGATATCCACCTTCCTGGTTGAAAATATACATGAAAAGATAAAAGAAAAAGCATTTTAATTCAAGCATTCCTGAAAAAATAGTTACCTCGAATAAATTGACAAAATATTCTACCAGGAATAACATTGTAATATATTCTATTGAGTAGGACTATTGTCCCACTGTACGGAATATATTGCAAGGTTTATATTGTTTCAGGGAAAGATCTTTTTATTTGTTTCAGAGATCGATCACACAGGGGGTATTAAATTGTTCAGTAGTTACGATGAATTAGCTGAGTATGTAAAAGAGCAGGAAGTGGAAATGCTGGATATCAAGGTCACAGATATCCAGGGAAGGTGGAGGCATCTTTCCATACCTGCAAGCAGGCTGTCGAAAAAACTGTTCGAAAAGGGTTTCGGATTCGATGGTTCCAATTACGGCTATGCTCCCATTGAGTCCAGTGATATGGTTTTTGTTCCTGATTTCAGAACGGCCTTTATTGATCCTTTCTGGGAGAGAAATACCCTGAGCTTTCTCGGCAGTGTAAAGGAGATAACTTCTGAAGGGTTCAAACCCTATGGCGGGGATCCGAGGAGGATCCTTCAGAAGGCCATTCAGGTAATGAAGGACATGGATATTGCTGATGAATTCATCGTAGGACCTGAATTCGAGTATAACATCTTCGATGGGATCCAGTTCAGGGACGAGATCAGCGGAAGCGGATACAAAATAATCAGCAGGCCTTCGGGATGGAATGTTGAAGACGAGGCTCTTGAGGGAGGGAATCAGCTTCCTCCCTGCAGGGCATATCATATTGAAGCACCCCATGACATATACAGGGATCTGCGGTCTGAAGCAGCATTACTTATCGATCAGCTTGGGATCGATGTTAAATATCATCATCATGAAGTTGGTACAAATGGTCAGCAGGAAATCGAGGTTCAGCTTGACGAGGCCATGAAGCTGGCCGACGCATCAATGCTGATCAAATACATAGTAAAAAACAGTGCTGCAAAATATGGTCTGACGGCGACTTTCATGCCAAAGACCACTTTCGGAGAGGCCGGTAACGGACTCCACGTCCATATGCTTATGCGTAAGGATGGCAAGTCAGTTTTTGCTGGACCTGATTCCAATTACGCGGCCCTTTCCAATACTGCCCTCCACTTTCTTGGGGGTATCCTGACCCACACCCCTGCCCTGATGGGACTGGTCTGTCCTTCAACAAACTCCTATCGTCGACTTGTCAGAGGTTATGAGGCTCCCATCGCAATTGCCTTTGCTACGGGAAACAGGAGCGGCGCCATCAGGATACCCGGTTATGCAAAAGATCCTGAAGCCAGGAGATTCGAATTCCGTTCAGGAGATGCAACAGCAAACATTTACCTTATGTTTGCCTCTCTCCTTATGGCTGGACTTGATGGAGTCAGAAACCGGATAGACCCCATGAAGGGGGGATTCGGTCCCCTGGAAAAGAATATTTATGAGCAGGCTGATGGCATGAAACTTTTACCTGCAAGTCTGGACGAAGCTCTGGATGGGCTCGAAAAAGACCATTCTTTCCTGACTTCCGATGACGTTTTCTCTGAAAATTTCCTTGCCCACTGGATAAAGGTTAAAAGGCAGGAGGCCGTGGAAGTCAAGGCCAGGGTAACGGCTAAAGAATATGAACTTTATTACAACTGCTGATAATGAATAATTGAACCGCCTGAAGGATTCTGCTGACAGGGGGGTAGGGGGAGAAATTTCTCCTGTCCCCCTGTTTTGTGATATAAAGAAAAGAGTTGCTTCTGGAGGTGTTAGGGCATTGAAGATGTCTTTTGTCGGAATGAAGGTCTTTCTGGGATTTCTGTTTTTATGGATGTCATTTTTTGTTTTTTCTCCATGTGGATCAGCTGGCCCGACACTTACTCTGTCATCGGAAAGTCTTCTCCTGGCCTTTGGTGACAGCATAACCTATGGAACAGGGGCTCCCGTAGATAGTTCATATCCGGTCCTTCTGGAAGCGATGCTCGGTATGAAAGTGATCAATTCGGGTGTTCCCGGAGAGACCATATCCGAGGGTCTGGAAAGGCTTCCGGGTGTTCTGGAGAAATATTCTCCACGGCTGGTCATTCTCTGCGAGGGCGGAAACGATCTCCTGAGGGGCAGAGAAGAGGATGAAATAGAGAGAGATCTCAGGAGTATGGTATCGATCCTGCAGGAACGGGACATTGATGTAATGGTCATTGGTGTTCCGAGTACCAGGCTGACTCTGTCGGTGCCCAAATTATACAGAAGGGTTGCCCGCGATCTTTCTGTTCTTTATGAAGGAAAGGTCCTCAGAAAGATTTTATCGAATGCTTCTCTCAAGAGTGATTATATACATCCCAACGGAGACGGTTACCGCATGATGGCTGAAAAAATAGCCGAGCTTATCGAAAAAAGCCGGTAAGATCAGGGAGAAAAGATTATCTAAGAAATACAGGCGATCTTTCCCCTAAGATCTGAGAGTGTTTTACTGTTTTTGCAAAATTAAAGAAGGGGACCTCCTGAGGCCCCCTGTAAAATTTCCGGATTTAAGAAACCGGTTTTAAATTCCAGTTTTCTTAAGAGTTGTAAACGGGAAGCACGATCCCTCCCTGGGGTATTACCCATGAGGAAAAGCTGCTTCCGTATTTTCTGATGATAAGGGGAAGGATCTCTTCCAGAGAGTCTAACTTATGGCAGTACATTTTTCGTGAGTCTATTCCGGCCACTGAAGAGTAGAGGTAAATATCACATTTCTGTGCCAGCTTTGCCAGATAGTAAATTTTATGTGCTCCAAATCTGAAATTTTTCTCAAAGGTTTGGACAGCTTCGTATGGTTCCATCTGTCTTTCTGCCCATTCCTGAAAAACAGGATGTCCATACCCTTCTGCCAATTCTGCAAAGAAAACGATGCTACCGCCTTCCTTTACAGCAGCAGAGCACATTTCAAGAGCCTTATGAGCCTGGTACATGTTTATATCCTTGGGAAACCCCCCTGCAGATACAAACACCACGTCTGCCTTTTTCTCAACAGGAGCAAAATTCATCTTCCTGAAGACTTCTATTCCCTTTTCCCATGCTTTTACAGCATCACCGGCCACCAGTGTGACCACCTGTTTATGGCTGTTACTCACGCAGTTAACGATAAAATGAAGGGGACAATATTTTTCAACCGCTTCAACCATCTGTTCACTTACAGGATTTCCGGATGTTTTCCCTATCCCTACTCCCGGAAAGGTCATCATGTGATGATTCTTCATTATGGTCTCTCTTCCGGCTACACCGGGAAGGATGCTTTTTCTCCCTCCGGCAAACCCGGCATAGTAGTGTAAAAGAACTTCACCTATGGCGATCCGGATATCTGCTTCAGCAACGATCCGGTTGATCCTGAGTTCATTCTCACCTGAAAGTATTCCCATGGTTACCAGATCGGGAGAATCGCAGTCATGATTTATGACATTGAATTCCCTGAAAATGTTTTCCCCTGTAATGCTTGTGATCTCTTCCCTATCCATGGGCCTGTGTGTACCTGTTGCTATGATGATGTCTATCTGTTCCCTTGATATCCCCTGACCCAGGAGCTTTTCGATAACCGGTGGCAGTAATTCCGGGGTCGGAGTAGATCGGGTCAGATCATTTACGATGACCGCCACTTTCCTGGGCTTGATCATCCGGATGAGCTTAGACAGAGAAGGTCCCGCTGTAGGTTGTTCAAGCAGAGTCCTGACCTCTTTATCCAGATCTTTGATAGGATCGAGCCCGGAAGGTTCCAGTATCCCCAGAAGATTTTTATCGGGGATATTGATGGTAAGCTCTTGTTTTCCGTATTTAAATGCAGTTTTCATAGATCAGCCTCCAGAATGAACAAAAGATCCAGATCTTGTATCATTATATGACGGTCAGAGAAAATATCTTTATCAGGCTTCCTGTTCCCTGGATCGAAGGGGAGGGGTATAGGAGGTACCTGCCAGTTTCTGCCAGATTACAACAATAGCTGTAAGGGCTATGCCAAGGCCATCTGTCATTATCCCGGGGAATATAAGCAGGACCGCTCCGGCGAAAAGCATGATCCTCTGGGCTATATTCAGTGGTCCTATAAGGAAATTCTGTACTGCTGCCGCTATGGCTATAACGCCTATAACACTTGTCCCTACCGCTATTCCTATATCCATAAAAGATCCCTGAACAAGTAACAATTCCGGACTATAGACAAATGTGAAGGGTATCAGGAAAGCTGCGAGAGATATTCTGAACCCTGTCCATCCAACTTCTGAGGGTTTTTGGCCGGATATGCCCGCGGCGCCATAGGATGCTATTGCTACAGGAGGGGTAAGATTGGAAAGACATGCGAAGTAATAGGCAAACATATGTGCAGCCAGTGGATTTATTCCCAATTGTAGCAGTGCCGGTGCTGCAATAGTTGCGGTAACTATGTAGCAGGCGGTAGTTGGAAGACCCATTCCCAGTATTATACAGACCACCATGGTCAGGAAAATCGTTACGATTACGCTTCCATGAGCCAGTGATACTATGTTGTCTCCCAGAACAAGTCCTAATCCCGTGAGATTTGTGATCCCGATTATATTTCCCACAACTGCACATGCCATACCCACTCCCACGGTTCCCCGTGCTCCCTGTTCCAATGCTCTCAGAAAGGCTTTGGGAGTAAGCCTTGTTTCCTTTTTCAGAGAACTGACAACAAGTGAAGATATAATTCCGTAAAAAGCTGCGTACAGAGGTGTCCTGCCCGTGAGAAGAAGCCATACAATAACCAGGATAGGGACCATAAGATGTCCCCTTTCCTTCATGACGACCCGTAAGGGGATAATATTTTCGTGGGGTATTCTTGTCATACCCATTTTAATAGCTTCTATATGAATGACAGAATACTCGGCGAGGTAGTAAAGTACGGCTGGTATGGCTGCTGCTAACATGATCTTCGAATAATGGATACCCAGAAATTCTGCCATTATAAAGGAAGCGGCTCCCATGACAGGAGGCATAATCATCCCGCCTGTTCCAGCTACTGCTACAACTGCTGCTGAAAATACGGGTTTGAATCCGGCATCCCGCATTAAGGGGATGGTAAATGTTCCCGTTGCTGCAACGTTGCCTACGGCACTTCCATTTATCATTCCCATAAGACCGCTTGCGATAATGGAAACCTTTGCTTCTCCTCCAATGGTACGCCCCGCCAGGGACATGGCAAGGTCCTTGATGAAAAGTCCCATGCCCGTTTCTGTAAGGAATGCACCAAAAAGGATAAAGAGGAATATGTATGTAGATGATACCCCGAGGGCTATGCCGAAAATACCTTCAGATGAAAGATACAGATGGTAAACGATCCTTTTGAAGGTAAATCCTGTATGACCAAGGACTCCGGGTATGTATTCACCCCAGAAACCGTAAGCGAGGAAGATCATGGCCAGGATCGTAAGTTCTTTTCCTATGGTTCTCCGTGATGCTTCCAGGACACATATTATGAGGATAGTTCCCATAACATAATCGGATGTTACGGCAGTACCCCTGATACTGAAAGCATCAAAGAAGAAAAGAATGTAAAGACTGGAAGATAGTCCCAATGCCAACCATACATAATCAAAAAAACTCAATCTCTTCCGGGGCGATCCTTTGGAAGCCGGGTAAAGAAGGAAAGTGAGAGTGAGGAGGAAAGCCAGGTGAACGCTGCGGTGCTTCATAGCCATTAAGGTGCCGAAACCTGATGTGTAAAGGTGAAAAACGGACATGGCAATAGCTACGAAACTGATAACTATAGCCCACTTGCCACTGAATTTTCTGAATCTGGACTCAGAGTCCACCTTTTCGAGGACCTTTTCTGCGTCAAGTTCCTTCCCGGTAGATGTTTCGGTATTTAGATTAGTAGTTTCGGCCATGTCCGAAACCTCCTTAACTTTCATGTACTTGGAAGCAGGAGGAACGGGTAAAGTTCCTCCTGCATAGTGATCTCTGTCCTGACTATTGAGCGATCAGCTTTGCCGGTATCTCAATACCCTGTTCTCTGTAATATTTAACTGACCCGGGATGGAGAGGCAGGGTCATTCCATTGAGGGCGTTTTCCAATATGGTGTTTTTTGTAGCTTTATGGGCATTGACAAGATCTTCATGATAGTCGTAGATCCCTTTGGTTATCATGTAGATCAATTCCTCAGGCTGATCTTCTCTGGTGAAAAGAATGTTTGAAAGAGCTATGGTATGTATGTCTTCCTCCTGTTTCGGGTAGGTCCCGGCCTTGATAGTATAGGGGAAATACCATGGATATTTTTCGGTAATCTCCTGTATCTTGTCCTCTTCAAGGGAGATCAGTTTTGCTGCCCCGGTAGACAATACATCCAGCACTGCTGCAGTAGGTACTCCGCCAGCAATGTGGGAAGCAACTATCTGCCTGTTCTTCAGAAGATCTACAGCTTCATTGTATCCTACAAAGTCGGCTTTTACATTCACTTCCCCGGCGTCTTTCATGTAGTTAAGCCCGTAGGCACTAAGCATTTCCCTGGTGTTAATTTCGGTAGCACTGGCGACGGCTCCCGGAACTATTTTCTTTCCTTCCAGTTCTGAAATACTGCTTATTCCCGAATCAGCAGCTACTACCCAGTGCATTACATTGGGATAAAGGGCTGTAATCCCTCTCAGTGATCTGGCAGGAAATCCTTTTTTCCCTTCATAGGTTCCGGTACCATTAAATGCATAATAGCAGATCCCGTTTTGACCTAATGCTATCTGAACTTCTGCATTCATCATAAGTTCAACATTCTGTGGAGTTCCTGCAGTTGACTGGGCTGCAGCTTTAACTCCGTCGAGTTTCTTTGTCCATATCTGTGCCATGGCGTTTCCTATGGGGTAATATGCCCCGCCTGTGGTAGCCGTAGCGATATTGATCCTGTAGGTCTTTGCCTCTGCCTGAACGGAAAAACTGAAGAAAATACAAGTTACTGCGAGCAATGCTACTAACATAATGCCAACCAGCTTTTTCATTTTATTTCCCCCTTAAGAATTAATTTTGTTTCAGCAATTCCCTTTCCCCCGTTATGGAATTCCCGGTGAGACGCACTTCCTTTTCTTTGCACTTGACCTTTCTTGTAACGATGATCCTGCAATCTGTTCCTGCCGGCTTCTCTATAACCACATCTCCGATTTCAAGGGGAGCATCCAGAGTAATGGACCGGATATCATTCATTACTGCCCCTATGGATTCCAGTGGAATAGGTGAATCCGTCCTTACACTGGCCAGGGGAAATTCCCCTCCCCTGACCAGAACACTGCTGGCAATGGTCCTCAGCGGATTTTCCACTTCCTGTCTTGCCCAGCTTTCTCCCCTTTTACAGATGTTCCCTTCAACCTTGACGAATTCAGGTTTTTCACCATCCTTAACTTCAACCTTCAGGGTACATCCATTAGGGCATACCACACATGTGTATTCCCTGATGCTCATTCCACGCTCACCTCCAGCCTTGAACAGGAAACAAGTTCATTGGCTTTCAGATCTACCCTTATCATTTCCGCTGGATGGAGACGGACCATTCTTTTTCTCTTTATTTCCCTTTCACCGTCCTTTATTACAATGGTTCTGTCCCTCCATGGTGCTGATACTCTCATGGATAAAGTCAGATCCATTCTTCCTGAAATGGCCTGGGGCAGAGTGTACCTTATCCCTTCTCCAGCTGAGACCGGAATGTAAGATCTCCCTTTTTTAATTCCTCTGACATAACTGGCTGCAAAGGCTCCGGCGTCTGCTGCTTCCAGGGAAACCCAGTCAACCAGGTCATGAACGTGAAGCACGTTGCCACAGGCGAAAATACCAGGGATGCTGGTCATGAAGGTATCGTCCACTATGGCTCCGCTCGTTTTGGGATCCAGATCAATGCCGGTATCCCTGGAAAGGTCATTTTCAGGGATCAGGCCTACCGAAAGGAGAAGGGTATCGCAGGGTACGTATCTTTCTGTTTCGGGAATGGGGCATCGATCCTGGCCAACCTGAGCCACGCTGATTCCTTCAAGACGGTCTTTCCCATGGATATTGGTGACAGTTGTGCTCAGGAAGAGAGGAATATCGTAGTCGTTAAGGCATTGCTGAATATTCCGGGGAAGCCCGCTTGAATAGGGCAGGAGTTCGAAAACCGCTTCCACCCTGGCTCCCTCAAGGGTCATTCTTCTTGCCATGATAAGGCCTATATCACCGGAACCGAGAATGCAGACTCTTTTCCCGACCATTATGTTCTCAAGGTTTATGAGGTTCTGGGCGGCGCCTGCTGTGTATATTCCCGAGGGCCTCCTGCCGGGGATGGAAATAGCTCCCCTGGTTCTCTCTCTGCAGCCCATGGCTAGAATTACCGCATCAGCCTGGATGATTCTATAACCTTCCCTCGAACTTACAGAAAGGACCCTGTTCTCATCAAGGGAAAGGACTATGGAACCTTCCATTACCTTTATTCCAAGTTCCTGGAAACGGTCGATAAAACGCCCTGCATATTCCGGACCGGAAAGGCTGCTTCCGAAAGTATGAAGACCGAAACCGTCATGGATACACTGGTTAAGAATGCCTCCCAGTATCCTGTCCCTTTCGACCAGAAGCACATCCTCGCAGCCATTCTCTCTGGCGGATATGGCAGCCGCAAGTCCTGCCGGTCCTCCTCCTATTACCACAATACCTCTTTTTTCAACGGTCATTATCCCTGGTCCCCCTCTCTTACTTTGCCGACAAAGAGAGGGGAAGTTCTACCTCTCAGGATAAAGTCTTCAGGAGAGAGCCCGAATTCATCCCTTAGTATTTTAGTTATCCTGGGCATGCAGAATCCTCCCTGGCATCTTCCCATGCCCGATCTAGCCCTGTATTTGATGCTGACGAAGGTTCTTGCTCCGAGGGGGTTGTTTATGGCATCGAGAATTTCCTGTTTTGTTATCTTTTCACATCTGCAGATGATCTCTCCGTAATTAGGGTTTTCAGAGATTAGATGTTTCTTTTCTTCCTCGGGAAGTTCGCTGAAGAAGAAGGGAGATCCCTTGCTGTCAGGGCTGAAATTGACATTAGGCCTCAGAGGCAGATGTTTGCCGACCATTGACGAAACCATCTCCGCAATTGCAGGAGCAGATGTGAGTCCCGGACTTTCTATTCCTACCAGATTGATAAATCCGGTGATGTCTTTCCTGTCCTCTATGACGAAATCGCTATTGCCCCCCACTTCAGGAGGAGTAAGCTTTGGACGAACTCCGGAGAAGTTGCGGATGAAGTCGGACATCTGAAGATCAGGGAGAAGATTATGCCCTTCTTCCCGTAGAGATTTCATAACCTCTGCAGTACATGCATAATCTTCATGTTCTTCGATATATTCAGCACTGGGCCCTATGAGGATATTGCCGTCAACGGTGGGAGTCAGATGGATACCCAGGCCAGGATCATCTGCCCTGGGTGCAGGGTAGATGAGTGTCTTTATAGTCCCGTCGAGGCGTTTGTCAAGGACATAATATTCCCCTCTGCATGGATATATCCGATATTCTTCAATTCCAGTCATCCTGCAGATGGAATCGGCAAACAGGCCGGCAGCATTGATAAGGATCTGAGTCTGGAGACGGGTTCCTGACTTTGTCCGGATCATAAATCCGCCATCAGTGAGAGTTTCTATTGAGGAAACCTCCTGACCCAGGTGAAAGTGAACTCCGTTATCATGGGCATTTTCGGCAAGACCTATGGTCAGACCATAGGGGCAGACTATTCCACTGCTTGGAGAATATAATGCACCGATCCCACCTGCCCCGGGCTGGACTTTCCGCATTTCTTTCTGGTCCAGGATCTTCAGACCAGGAACTCCATTGGCTTCACCCTGTTCCTTCAAACGATACAGGGTGGGGATATCTTTCTCATCTCTGGCGACAGTTATTTTGCCGATTCGTTTCATTTTGACCTTGATTTCCCTGCAGAGTTTATCCATAAGTTCGTTTCCACGGACGTTTACCTTCGCTCTTATCGTCCCAGGCTTGTAATTGATACCGGAGTGGATAACCCCGCTGTTCCTGCTGCTTGTTCCCAGTCCTACATCGTATTCTTTTTCTATGAGTGAAACAAAGAGGTCAAATCGTGAAAGCTCGCGGGCTATGGCACACCCCACAACTCCTCCTCCTATGATCGTCACATCGTATCCTTTTTTCAAGAAGGACACCTGCCTTAGATAGAATATTGTCGATCTTAAACTACAACTTATCCATTGTCTCAGGGGAAAGGGGAGAATGAATATCTTGGTATACCAAGGTATTCCAAAACCTCACTAAAAATGCTATCATAATGTTCAGATTATTTCAAGAAGTATCTCGCATCCGAAAATTCATTCAACTGGTTTGCCTGTGTTACTATTTATGTTGATCGTTGATATCAGACATAAGACAGGAGTATGAAAAATGAATGATAGTCGAAAAAAG
Source organism: Synergistales bacterium (assembly GCA_963666205.1). Classification (GTDB taxonomy): domain Bacteria; phylum Synergistota; class Synergistia; order Synergistales; family JAFGMB01; genus JAENYO01. Next base: position 1,201,501 of record OY762654.1, on the reverse strand, counting down.
ACAATAGACGATCTTTTGGAGCTCATTGAGTCAGGAAACGTTATTGATGATAAGGGTAAACTGCCTACGGAGAGGGTATTGTCTGACCTTTTGAAGGTCAGCAGGACCCTGTTGCGGGAAGCTATTGTGTCCCTTGAAGCCATGGGTCTTCTGGAAGTTCGGGAAAGGCAGGGTATCTTTCTTTTAGGAAGAGAAAGCAGGGATCTTCCTCCAAGGATAGGTCTGGCATTTCTCTGGCCCATGGAAACCCTGGGGCAGGTTATGGAGATCAGGCAGATCATCGAGGGAAAAGCTGCCTATCTTGCATCTTTGAGAAGAACAGATGATGATGTTGAAAAACTGAAAGCATGTCTGGGAGAACTGAAAATGATATTTTCAGAACATGGAAGAGATGAGGCCCAGCAGGGGGCCTATTGGAACACGGTCCTCCATAATACGATCTTTCAGGCAACCCATAATACCATCCTGTCCAGGATCCACGAGAATATTACCGAGCTTATGGAAAAATCCATAGTATCCATGCGAATGCAGATCCTTGATTCAGAGCAGCCGGAAAGAACTGCGGCAATTCTCCAGCAGCATGAGGATCTGGTCAATGCAATTGTTACTCAGGATGGCCATAAAGCGCTCAAGGCAGCTGAATCTCATCTGGGTTACACCTTTGACATCCTTGAAGAGCAGAGCAAGCTGAACCCTTTTTCTGAACTCCTTGCCAGAAGGCTTGAAATAAATTCTGAATACTGATGGAGAAAGAACTTTGCAGGGGATCTGGCAGAATTACTGATCGAAAGGGACTCCGAGAATGGAGTCCCTTTAAAATATCATACATAGCTTACTGTCATCGCTATTTTCCCTGTTCAGACAGGAATTTCCAGGCAAATCCTGCGAGCATGGCAGTGCCTGAGGGAAGGACATCGTCATCGATGTTGAATCTTGGAGAATGATGCTGATTGTTCGTTCCCTTTTCTTTGTTCCCGCATCCCAGGAGAAAGAAAGTACCAGGGACTTTTTCCCCGTAATAGCTGAAATCTTCGGATCCCATAAGGAGAGGGGCTTTTTCAACGTAATTCTCCCCTAACATCTCTATGGCAGTGCTTATTGCGAGATCTGAGAGTTTCTCGTCATTTACCGTTACCGGATATATATTCATGAAATTGAGGATCCCTTCGCATCTCATGGCTGAGCAGATGCCCTTCATGATCCTTTCCATCTTTTCAGGGATGGCTGCCCGTGTTTCGGGACTTGTGGTTCGGATATTGCCTTTAAGTGTAGCCGATTCCGGTATGATATTGGCGGCAGTTCCTGATTCTATCTGGCCAATGCTCAGCACCACTGTGTCCTGTGGGTCGATCTCCCTGCTTACTACCGTCTGCATCGTTGTTATTACCGTAGCTGCAGCTATGGTGGGATCAATGGCATTATGGGGCATCGATCCGTGACCGCCTTTACCCTTGACGGTTATTTCCCATACATCTGCCGAAGCCATTATCGGACCGCTCCTGAATCCGATTTTCCCTGAAGGGACGGAGGACCATATATGCAGACCCGCGATAGCATCGACCCCGTCAAGAACTCCTTCGGCTATCATGGTTTCCGCACCTGACTTCAACCCGTGTTCCTCCGCTGGCTGGAATATAAGCCTTACACGGCCGGGAAGATCATCCTTGATCTCGGACAGAATGGTTGCTGCCCCGATTAGCATTGTTGCATGAGCATCATGGCCGCATGCGTGCATAACCCCATCTCTTGTTGAACGATAGGGTATGTCATTTTCTTCTGTAAGGGGGAGGGCATCAATATCTGCCCTTAAAGCAACCATAGGACCTTCTTTTTCCAGGTTAAGGTCGGCTGTAAGTCCGCTTTCAGTTCCCCCGAAACCTGTCCTTATGTTCTCGAACCCCAGATCCTCTATTATTTCGGCAATTTTACGGGTTGTTTCAACTTCCTGCCAGGATAATTCCGGATTTGAATGAAAATGATGCCTTAGTTCTGTCATTCGGGAACCCTGTTTATCTGCAAGTTCTCTGATCCTGTTAAGCATAATGACCACCTCCTGGTTGGATTAGTGCCATTTTACACTGAAATCTTTCAATCATATGAGTCCTCAGAATTAAATTGTGTTCTATCTTGTTATCGAATTCAGGGAATTCATGTTATCAGACCGGGATATGCAGAAGATATGGCAATTCAATCAGGATGCTATCATGAGTTTGACATGAAAGTTTCATGGAGTATAATAAACCCTATTAATAAACTCAAGTAAAATTATAAACTAAAAAATAAACAAATATATATTCAAGGAGGAGATATTATGAAAAAAATAGTATCTATTTTTGCGGTATTGGCCCTTATCCTAATTGCCGGAACGGCTTTTGCAGCATCTGTAATGGATAAGGATGTTATTGTTGTCGGAACTGAAGGAACCTATCCTCCCTTCGAATTTCACGATAAATCAGGTGCTCTTGTAGGTTATGATATCGACCTGGTCAACGCTGTGGCAGAAAAAATGGGCAAAAAAGTGGAATGGGTTGATATGGCTTTTGACGGACTTATTCCTGCCCTTCTGACCAACAAGATAGACATGATAGCTGCCTGCATGAGCGTGACATCCGAACGGAGCAAAAAAGTTAATTTTTCAGATCCATATGTTATAACCTTCAGTGCTTTTATCACATTGAAAGATGATGACAGTATAAAGGGGCTGGATGATCTTAAGGGCAAAAAAGTCTCAGTTCAGTTAGGGACTACAGAAGACCTCTATGTTTCGGGTCTTGAAGGGGTGGAGGTCAGGAAATTCAGCAAACTTGATGATGCAGTAAGGGAAATATCCCTGAACCGTGTAGATGCGGCATTTATGGATGAGCCTGTTGCTAAGGATTATGCCGGCTCTGATCAGTTTGAGGGTAAGCTGAAAGTGGCATTTGCGGTGGAACTCGAAGGAGCCCCCAAGGCATTTGCTATGAACAAGGCAGATACCCTTCTCCTTGATGCAGTTAACAAGGCGCTGAAAGCACTGAAAGAGGATGGAACTCTTGCTTCCATAGAGCAGAAATGGGAACAGTGATCAGAGAAGAGATACGCAGGTTCTGTAATTAAGACAAGAGAAGGGTTCCCTCGGGGGACCCTTCTCTTGTCTATCTTCTATTAAAGGGAAAGGATATACCTCATGTAAAAGGCTTTCTTACAGGATTGCAACCCTTCCCCTTCTTTCAAGGCAATGATACTGGATCAACAGGAAGAACCCTGTTTTATCTCAGCAGTAAAATAAAAAGAGGTAAAATAACAGGTAACCAGGAAACCCCTTTTGTTAAACTGCAGCCTACCGAGTCCGAAAGCGATTCGGTCCTGAATGACCAGATGTCTCCTTCAAGAACCTGATCTCCGGAGTTGACGTCCACCCGCCAGAAAAAAACAGTATCGAAAGGCAGCTTTTGAGGCGATTCGACCCATGTCATCGTGGTATAGGACATGACAAGCCTGAGATCCTGAGGGGAAATGCCTCCATAGACATTGCAGCTGTCCCCCTCATATTTCCAACTGAAAACAGGTTGAAGGGGAACACTTCCCGACCCATCGGCTGGTGCAGGATCGTAGGCTCTTGTTGCACCTGCTGATGGAGATGTGACACAGCATAAGATACAGAAGATCATAATTACCCTTCCTGCGATCATTCTCTTCATCCTTCGATTCTCCTCTCCGTGTAAATAAAGGTGTGACCTTTTTCTCCAGGGGTTTTCCCATCTCTTTTCACGCAATTACAAAAAGCAGGTCGGTTGTAATGAAAAGAGGCAGATATGGAAGGGGATGGAATGGACTGAGAAAAGAAAGGAAAAGGGTGATCTGTACATAGACTGTTATATGAAAGAAGGCTGTATATTGAAATTATATTAGATATGGCAGGAACAATCCATCCCTGAACGTAATTGACGGTTACCGAGGGGAGCGGTAACCGTCAATTACGCTTTCATTTCAAGAGGTGTATTTGTGAGTCAGGGAGAAAAACTCTAATGGCAGGTTTTCATGTTCAACCGAAAGAAAGATAGCATAATATTGTTAATGTTCTGTTGCAGCTATGTTACCAGTATGTTTCAATTCACAGATAAAATCAGATTTAAAGAAGTTGCAATAGTTCAGAAAAATCAGCCATCATGCTATCATGTACTTCAAAGAACATTTCTTTGATATTTTCAGATAGTTTATCTGATAGATCTGGGGGGGGATGTAATTGCAGATGATACTGGAACAGACAGTCAAGGCCTGCAGTCCCTGGTGTACCACCGGGAAGGTCGCATCTTATATACCGGAGCTTGGAAAGGCAGATCCCATGGCCCTGGGGGCGGCGATCGCTGATGTTAAAGGGAATATATACACGGCAGGGGATTATGACCAGCTATTTACCATGCAGTCCATTTCAAAGGTGGTTACCCTTTCTCTTGCCTTGATGGAACTGGGAGAGGATATTGTTTTTTCCAAAGTTGGAATGGAAGCAGTAGCAGATCCTTTCAATTCCATAATGCGTCTTGAAATGGATAAACCCCATAAACCTCATAATCCCTTTATAAATAGTGGAGCCATTGTACTGGCTTCCATACTTCCTTATTCGGATAATGATGCGAAGATGGATGCCATTCTGGATATGACCAGGCAGCTTACTGGAAATACTTCCATAAACATCAACAAGGAAGTCTATATGTCTGAAAAATTTACCGGGGAGAGAAACAGGGCCCTGGCATATTTCCTTAGCAGTACACAGGGTATTGATGGAGATGTAGAAGAGATTCTGGATGTTTATTTCAGACATTGCAGTATGGAGGTCTCGGCAAAGGATCTTGCTGTTATGGGTGCCACCATTGCTGAAGATGGAAGAAACCCCTATACGGAAGAAGATGTCCTTTCTCCGGAGATCTGCCGGATAATCAGGGCATTGATGGTGACATGCGGTACTTATGACGGTTCGGGGGAATTTGCCGTAAGAATAGGCATGCCCTGTAAAAGCGGGGTAGGCGGCGGCATAATGTCTTCTCTTCCCGGAATGATGGGGATAGGAGTTTTTGGTCCTGCCCTTGATTACAGGGGTAATTCTGTGGCGGGAGCAAGGATCCTGGAGATGCTGGCTGAAGAGAACGGTTTGAGAATTCTATGAATTACAGATTCAGGATCATGATTTTAATTTAGAATACCCAGGTCAGAATATTAAAACCTGAAGAAAGGGGTCGGAATGTTATTCCGCTCCTTTATTTTTTAAGGAAATCAAGGTTGGCAGCTTCTTAAAGTTTTGAAAAGGGAAGGGCATTAATTCCCCGGGTCAAGGGCAGATTGTACTTTCCCGGATTGATAACATATCCTGTACCGACCCTTTTGCCGAATTCCTTTCTGAAGAATCTTATTCCCTTATCAGCTTTTTCTTCCTTTTCAATGTCTGTAGATACCTCCAGCGGAACAAGAAGTCCACCGTTCTTAACGGCTAGACTTATTTCCATTCCCGTGGCTTTTTTCCAGAAATATATATCCGCAATTCCCGCCTTGTGAATTAACCTTTTGAAGACCTCGCCTATTACGGCTGTTTCAAAGATCTTTTCTCTGTAAGGACTTTTTTCTGCTTCCGAGGAAGATTTTATGCCAAGAACATGACAGAGAAGTCCGGTGTCGCTGAAATAAGCTTTTGGAGACTTTATCACCGGTTTGCTGGTCCCGTGAACCAGGGGTGGCAGCAGGAATATCTGATATGTTTCCACCAGAAGATTCACCCATGCTTTAAGGATATGAAGGGTCATTCCCAGGCTGCGGGCAATTTCGGAGAAATTCAATGGTTCTCCGGTTTTTATTGCAAGGATATGAAGGAGTTTTCTTATCCCATGGGGAGGGACCTTTTTCCTCAGGAACCGTATATCTTCTTCTATGACCCTTTCCAGGTAAGAAGTATGCCACTGGGTGGGATCCATGTCGCCCTTACCTGCGATCTCGGGGAAAAACCCTCTGAAAAGGTTCTGCCATAGAAAAGAGCCGTTCATAAAAGGATTGTGTAGTTTTTGTCCCTCTTCCCAGGGGAGGAAGGACTCCTTATTGCCCGAAAATTCCGCTGATGTGAAAGGAAAAAGGGAAAACCAGGCCATGAGATCGCTATCTATGGAAGAGAATGCCCTGGCAGGGAAAAGGTCCCTGGAACTGATAAGGATGAAATGTCCCCTGCCTGAAATTCGATTGATACTTTGTGCAATAAAGGGAAGAAGTTCAGGTGCTCTGTCAATCCCGTCAAGAATGACCGGTCCTGAATGAATTTCCAGAAAACTGTCGGGGTGTTCCCGGGCCATGATACTTATTCCCCTGGATTCAAGGGGAACATAATTGTACCTGTCTGGAAAAAGAGAGCGTATAAGAGATGTTTTCCCCGTTCCTCTCGGGCCGGATATCAGGAGCAGGGGAAAGTTCCTTTCCGCTTCCATAATTCTGGTTTCAAGGGATCTTTTCAGATAAGTCATTTTAAGGCCTCCCTACGAATTATTATCCATTAATCAATTGAAACTTCAAGAGGATGGATGAATATAATGTCTTGCCGAAATGCTGATCAGTGACTATTGTTGAATTTCTGAACATGAAAGGGGAAAATTCATTACGGTATCGGCCAGATCAATACTTTTCCTTCCAGGAACAGTTCTGATGCCTGGATCTGAAAGGGGAGATTTCAAAGTTCCCGAAAAGACGATCCTTTTAGAGAAGTATCCTGAAAATGAAAAGATACCACTTTCACTGTTCCATCATGAATGTTTCGGTAGAGGAGGGAAAGAAAGTGCTGGAAAAACTTGAAATAAGAACGGTATCAAAAATGGAAATGAAGGATATCACTATTATGGTACAGAGAATAGTCGAAAGGGCTGAAATATCCGAAGGGACCTGTCATATATTTATTCCCCATACCACCGCTGGAGTTACTATAAATGAAAATGCTGACAGGGATGTAAAAAGAGATATCCTCCACGAGCTTGACAGGGTGATCCCCATGGAAGACAGTTATCATCACCTGGAAGGGAATTCTGCAGCCCACATCAAAGCCAGTGTCATCGGTTCCTCTATAACCTTAATTATTGATGAGGGGGAAATCATCCTGGGAACCTGGCAGGGTATATTTTTCTGTGAGTTCGACGGTCCCAGAGATCGGACCGTCTTTGTAAGGGTATCCTCCTGATCACAGATAAAGGGAGGCAATTCCTGTTTCATCATAGAATGGATTATCCCCAGGGTCCTCCCCTTATCTGATCTGTAGTCTGAGATTTATGAAGCCTTTTCTATTTCAAGGTCTACGCCCCGGGCTGCAGCAAGCTGGAACAATCTGTTAACGGCATTGATATACGCCTTTATGCTGGCTTCGACGATATCTGTGCTTGCACCCCTTCCCTGGGAAACAAGGCCCTGGAGTTCCAGTGTGATATGGGCTTCTCCGATGGCATCAGACTTCTCGCTGGCAGCATCTATCTGATAACTTACCAGCTGTGTGTCCATATCAATTATCCGCCTGATGGCAGCGTAAGCTGCATCTATAGGCCCATTTCCTGTGGCGGCATCACTCATTATGGTCTCTCCATTCCGGAGACTTATTCCTGCAGAGGCCTGCCCCTTTGTTGTGTGAACATTGAAGTCTGTCAGAATGTATTTCCTTTCGGGTGTGATTGCAAGGATCTCATCAATTATGAGGATCTCTATGTCTTCTGAACTTACCATTTCCTTCCTGTCGCAGAGTTCCTTGAAAAGAGAAAAGGCTTCTTTCATCTCATCCCGGGAAAGATGGTAACCCATCTCTTCGACCTTCTCCCGGAAGGCATGGTGTCCAGAATGTTTCCCGAGGACGAGATCTGTAGAGGGAGCCCCTACATCTTCAGGATTCATTATTTCGTAGGTAGATCTGTTGCAGAGCATGCCATGCTGGTGGATCCCCGCTTCATGAGCAAAGGCGTTAGATCCCACTATAGCCTTGTTGGGCGGAACATTGAAGCCGGTCAGTTTGGAAACCAGGTGGCTTGTTGAATATAGCTGAGAGGTTTCAAGCCGGGTCTGGACTCCAAAATGATCACTTCTTGTGCGAAGGCCCATCACGATCTCTTCCAGAGAAGCATTTCCGGCCCTTTCGCCTATTCCGTTTATTGTGCACTCAACCTGCCGTACTCCATTCCTAACCGCCTCAAGGGAATTGATGACGGCCAGGCCAAGGTCGTTATGAGCGTGGACAGACCAGATGATATCTTTCCCTGCGCCGGTTCTTGTAATGACCTCTCTTACCATCTCTGCAAATTCATGGGGTACAGCATATCCGACTGTATCAGGAATATTCAGTGTGGTTGCTCCGCTTGCTATGGCTGCCTGAAATATCTCAACCAGAAAATCTATATCTGTACGGCTCGCATCCTCAGCTGAAAATTCAACATCCTTGACAATGGACCTGGCATGGGAAACCCATTTCTGTACACTTTCCAGAACTTCTTTCCTTGTCATTTTCAGCTTATCCCTTAGGTGGATGTCGCTGGTGGCGATAAAGGTATGGATCCTTGGTCTGGATGCATTTATCAGGGCTTTCCCTGCCGCGTCCACGTCATTTCCGGAACATCTTGCAAGACCTGTTATGACGGGACCCCTTATGGCTTCGGAAATTACTTTAACTGCCTCCATGTCACCCTGGGAAGCTGCAGGGAACCCTGCCTCGATAATGTCCACCTTAAGTTTTTCAAGTTGTCTTGCGATCTGAATTTTTTCGGCCGTATTCAGATTGATCCTTGCTGCCTGTTCGCCGTCCCTTAAAGTTGTATCAAAAATACGAACGTGATCATGGTTCATAGCTACTTCCCCTTTCCTTCTGATGAAAACGATCCCCTTTTACCTGTTGTTACCAGAAATGTTATTCTTCTTTGCTGATTGTCAAATGATCCTCTCCAGGATTAACTGGCCGGCTTTTTCAGGAGTGGCATTGCCTCCCATTTCTACCGGCAGGTCTTCGTCATCGGATTCCTGGAGGTAGTCTGATACGGCACTTTCGATATCCTCTGCGGCTTTGTTTTCTCCAATTGAAGAGAGCATCAGGGATGCTGAAAGAATGGCAGCAACAGGATTTGCCATTCCTTTGCCTGCAATATCAGGGGCTGAACCATGAATAGGTTCATACATTCCCATTCTGTCACCTATATTGGCTCCAGCGGCGACTCCAAGTCCCCCTGTCAATCCTGCAAGAAGATCGCTGACGATATCTCCGAATAAATTGGGGCACAATATAACGCCGTATTCCCAGGGATTTCTTACGAGGTGATAGCAGAGGGCATCTACGTTCACCATCTTCATTTCAATTCCGTGTTTTTCAGCCTCATCTGCGGCCACTTCTTCCCAGAAACCATAAAGCTGGGGCATTGCGTTTGATTTGGAGGCCAGGGTAAAAGTCCGCAGTCCCCTGGAATCCGCTTCCCTGCATGCCCTTGCCGTTATCCTCCTTACACCTTTTTCGCTGGCTATTCCAAGCTGAACAGCTGAAGGAGTGGAGGGTGTAAGTTTAATGTCCAGTTTACCTGAAAGCTCGTAGAGTCCTCTCTTTACGTTCATTTCATAGCTTATCGGCCCATCTGAAGCGGAACCCATTCCCATATAAAGATCCTCAGTGTTTTCCCTGACCACAAGGATATCAAGCTCCTTTTCTTCGGGTACCCTGATCGGAAGAGGAACTCTCGGGTATTTCTTTGCAGGCCTGAGGTTCGTGTACATGTCAAAATGAAATCGGAGGGTCAGTAGAATTCCCCTTTCCAGGATTCCCGGCTTGACCCTTGGATCTCCTATGGCACCGAGAAGAATGGCATCCATCTCTTCCATTTCCTTTATGGCTGTTTCGGGAAGTATCTCTCCGGTTTTCAGATAGTGAGAGGCTCCGAAGGGATAGTCTTTCCATTCGATCTCAAAGCCGTTTTTCTTCCCTGAGTGGTCTGCTATTTTCCTGGCTTCCCCTATTACTTCAGGGCCTATTCCATCTCCTGCGATCTGGGCTATCTTGTATTTCCCAGGGGATATCATCAGATCAGTCCTTTCCCTTGGGCTGTATTTTTTCTCTGACGTATGCGGTCAATCCGCCAGTCGCGATAAGCTGCTGGAGAAAGGGTGGAAAGGGAGAAGTGGAGTATACCCTGTCCCTTGTTTCATTGGTAATAGTTCCCTCTGAAGGATCAACCGAGATAATATCTCCCTGGATGATATCCCTTGCTGCCTCAGGGCATACAAAAATGGGCAGACCGATGTTAATGGCATTCCGGAAAAAGATCCTGGCAAAGGATGAAGCTATAACACAGGATATTCCTGCCCCCTTGAAGGCTATGGGAGCATGTTCACGGCTGGATCCGCATCCGAAATTCTCCCCTCCCACAATCAGATCACCGTTACTGATCTTCTTCGTGAAATCGGGGTCTATATCTTCCATGCAATGCTTCCCCAGTTCTTTTTCATCGTTGGTTACAAGATATCTGGCAGGGATGATAACATCGGTGTCTATATCATTTCCGAAGGTCCATGCTCTACCTCTGATCATACGGTTCATTCCTGTTCCTCCATTTCTCTCGGATCGGTTATATGTCCTGTTACTGCGCTTGCTGCAGCGACAAGGGGGCTTGAAAGGTAGACTTCGCTTTCCGTATGCCCCATTCTTCCTATGAAATTACGGTTACTTGTGGAAACACATTTTTCTCCCGCAGCCAGAATACCCATATGTCCCCCAAGGCATGGGCCGCAGGTGGGTGTACATATGGAAGCGCCAGCGGATGTGAAGATCTCGAGGTATCCTCTCTTCATCGCTTCCGTATAGACTTCATATGAGGCTGGTATTATCATGCATCTGACCCGGTCATGGATCTTCCGTCCCTTAAGAATACTGGCAGCCATTTCTATATCCCTCAGTCTTCCGTTGGTACATGACCCTATAAAGACCTGGTCTATCTCGACCTTTGAAAATTCTTTAGCCCGATGGACATTTGATGGTAAGTGAGGTGCTGCAACCAGAGGTTCCATACTCTGGACATCTATTTCCACGATCTGCTCATATTGGGCGTCCCGGTCAGGATAAACGGGGTTGAAGCTTCGGGAAGCTCTCTTCTCAGCATAGGCCAGGATCGTTGCATCCGGAACAAAAAGTCCAGTCTTGGCACCGGTCTCTACGGCCATATTCGAGATGGAGAATCTGTCATCCAGGGGAAGGTTTCCAAGGGCTTCTCCATGGAACTCAAGAGCCTTGTAACGGGCACCCTGAACCCCGATCTTTCCCAGAAGAGCGAGTACCATGTCTTTGCCTGTTATCCATTCCGGTCTTTCCCCCTGGAAAACGACCTTGATGGTCGGAGGTACCATGAGCCAGCTTTCTCCCGTTGCCCATACAGCGGCGAGGTCAGTGGAACCTACCCCTGTGGAAAAGGCCCCGAGGGTTCCGCCGGTACATGTGTGGCTGTCTGCTCCCATAACGATATCTCCAGGAAGGATGTAGCCCTTTTCAGGAAGGAAGGCATGTTCCACCCCGACCCTTCCCACTTCCCAGTAAAGCATCTGCTGTTCCCTGGCGAATTTCCGCCCTTCCATTGCCTGCTGTGCCGATGCTATGTCCTTGTTTGGGGTGAAATGATCTGGAAGGATAGCACATCTTTCCCTGTCAAATACCTTTTCTGCACCCATATCACGGAAGGATCTTATAGCTGGCGGGGCTGTTATATCATTGGCGAAAGCGAAATCCACCCTCACCTGGCAGATATTACCTATATCAGCCCTGTCTTCTGAATGTGCTTCAATTATTGCCTGTGCAAGCGTTTTTCCCATTGTGTCACTCCCTTTTTAAAATGTCTTTCAGAATGTTTGTCTCTGATCCGGGTAAAACCGTATTTACCCGGGCAAAAATAAAAAAAGGGCCGGAATCCCGTTTAAGGGGTTCCGGCCCTGGAATTAGGCAGCCAAAGACTACCTGCAACTCCGGGGAGGAGACCCGCAGTGATCAAGTAGTCCTAGTAGATTGAAGGAATAAACAACAGTACTGATATTACATTTCACGGCGGCACCTCCTTTTTCCTATTCTCTCAAGTAGTAAATTGTCGAGATAGTACAATGATATTAGTGACCTGTCAAGAATATTTGTTCAATTCTCTGTTCAGCATATGGCTATATGGAATATTCACCTGACAAAGCCTGCTGATTGTTTATCATTATTGAAATACTGCTGATGCTGTGTTTAAAGGACTTTTAAAGAAACATCTCCCAGGATGCTGTAAGAGGCCCTGTATGTTCCCCTTTGCAGGGGCAGGGGCAGAACTAAAGTGCCAGAAGATATGATCATTCCTTTGCTTAGAAACTTACCTTTTTCGTGAAGTTTCCTGACAAGCCATTTGACAGCCTCCAGGGGATTTCCAAGGACTTCTGAAGAATGACCCTCTGCAATTTCCTTATCATTCAGGAACAGTTTCAGATCGATATTACCAAGTTCTTCGTATGACAGTTTCTTTCTTTCTTTCCCTGTTACTATCCTTCCTGCTACGGCATTATCTGCAGCTATCGTTCCTAGGGAAAGTTTGGGGAACCAGTCCAGAAAGCGTGAATCGGGTATTTCGAGACCTGCTGCTGCGGAAATCATACCAGGCAGGTCTTCGTCAGCCACAGGATGATGTATGTCTTCCTCAATAAAGAACATCAGCTCGGTTTCTATAAGCGGTTCCGACATGTCAGACAGTGTTATGACACCGTCTGACATGTTGGAGTCTGTTAATGTCCCGTAAGCAGGCTCATCTGCTCCGAACCAGCCCTGGGTTTCGGCACTGGTCAGGCTGATCTTGTATCCCCTTACATGTTCCTTCTTATGGGTGATCTTTCTGCTTGTCACAAGTTCCTGTACAAGGTATCCGGTTTCCAGTTCAAAACTCATTCTCTCTGCAGTATCTTTGTCCAGCCCGATGCCACTCACAGACGCTGAATAAAGGGTTTCAACCGCCTCATTTACTCTCGCGGAAAGCTCCCTCTCTCGCTTCTCCTCATTTGTCATCTTCGTTCAGCCTGGTTAAGAGGTTTACTAACGATACCCTTCAAAAGGGCCCCTCCAGCGGACTTCCAGAATTCCCTCTGAATTGAACATTTCAAATGAGTCCATAGCTTCGTAAACCCTCATCATCTTTTCTGACTGCCTGTTTTCCATTTTTTCCATTTTGGCCATAATCCTTATCTCCCTTCTTAATTGAACAGATATTAAAAGTGTTTTCCCATTTTGTATCCTCAAGCGATACTCGCGCTATTTCCCGTTGATGGTTGATTAAAGACAAAAAAAGGCCGGGAAACGCTTAAAGCGAATCCCGGCCCTGGTTTCTGTGTAAAGGTAATTAAATACCGATCACACCAGGAGGGGATCCGCTGCTAATAATTAGGACTATAATTATGGAAACTAGAGACTTTAGAACTACATTTTTCATCAGCATCATTTCGAACCCTCCTTTGTGTCTGAATTGTATAAAGATTGCGTCACATTGTATTGTGGATTTCCTTATATGTCAACCCCGGCAAAAATATTTATTTCTGGTGCCGGATTCATAAAATAGCTTCAAGGGGGAGCATTCCCGCATCCTTTTAATTTCCTTGAGGATGTGATCCCTTTTCCAGAGATCTTATCCCTTCAAGGATCCTTTCGTGGTGGGTTCCACCCCAGTAGATTTTTCCACACTGTGGGCATCTTGTAAATTCGTTGAAGAAGATCCTGGTCAGAGGTTCCAGTTCCTGGATGACCTCTTCTTTTCTGACCCTTACAAGGGTTCTGTTGCACAGAGTACATAACCTGAAAGGTGATATCCTCTTCTCAAGACCGAAGAAATGTACTATTTCTGCCAGCTGATCCCAGGGTTTTATGGATCGTACAAGCCTTCCGTAACTGATTATCTTTCTTTTCAGGAGATCCCGATCCTTTGTCAGGACTATTCGCTGTTCCTCAAATGCTTTCTCCGCGATATAAGAATCGGACCATCTATTTTCATATGCTGTGTCAAAGCCGATGAGCCTCATGAGTTTTGCAAGTTTACCCACGTTTACATCGGCAATAAACCTTACCCGGGGGAAGGGGTCTGGCCTCAGAAGTGTAGGGATAGTGACGTTCAATGGAGGTTCAACGGGATAAACGTGGATCCGGTCTTTATCCTCAGGTATATACCAGAGGTCTTTTGATGTTCCCAGGGATGTTATCATTCCGATCTCTGTATGAGGAACACCCACAGCCTCTACTATATCTTTCATGGGGGCAGTCCTGGAAAGAATATGCTTCTCCATAGCCGACCCGGTAAAAAACACAAGAGTCCCGTGGAATTCAACAGTATATTCCATTTTATTGACCTCTTTATCAACTTATTTGCATAAATATTACTATCTTTGATAAAAGTTACCTTTTCAAAGCTTTTATCTTTTATAAACGATCTTTTCTGTTTTCGAAATAAGATATTCATGACCTGGAAATACTGTAAAGAGTATGTAGGCTCTGCCTAACCCTGACCTTATGTCTATGCCAATATCTGTTTAACATTCTACCTTAAAATGATACTATATATATAAATCGCTGACTATCTGAATAATGATCTGACTCCTTGATACATAATTTCCGTTTTCTTTTCAGATTGTTTCCCTATGCTCCTGATCTGCATCACAACGGATAACTTGTGATGATCTTCCGAGACTCTTTTTGGGGAGTGATAGACCATGAAAAGGAGAGACTTTTTAAAAAAAACATTTGCAATGGGATTAGGTCTTGGATACATGTTCCTTCCTTCCTCTCTGAAAACTTCAGGGGGTAGTGAATCTGTTCATCAAGGAGCTCCTTTTCCCGACCTTGTAGCAGTCAAGGGAGGGGAACCTGGTGAAATGTTTGACAGGGCCATGAGTTTTTATGGGGGAATGGAAAGATTTATTTCAAAGGGGGATATAGTGGCAGTCAAACCCAACGTTTCATGGGATCTTTCTCCTGAAAGAGCCGGGAATACCAATCCTTTTCTTGTAGCCAGGGTGGTCAGGAGATGTATTGAGGCAGGTGCCCGTAAAGTCTACGTTTTCGACCATACCTGCAGTAATTGGCAGACATGTTATAGCATGAGCGGAATTGAAGAGGCAGTTCGGGATGCCGGAGGGATCATGGTTCCCTCCAACCGAAGTCAATATTATGTAAATGTAGATATCCCGAATGGAAAAATACTGAAAAATGTACTCGTTCATGAAGTTCTTATGGAGGCTCATTTTTTCATCAACATCCCTGTACTTAAACACCATTCTTCCACAGGACTTTCAATTGCAATGAAGAATCTTATGGGAGTTGTGTGGGACAGGCAGGCCTATCACCTGAAGGGTTTGAACCAGTGTATTGCCGATTTCTGTCTTTTCAGAGAACCGGATCTTAACATAGTAGATGCCTACAGGGTCATAACTAGAAATGGTCCCAGGGGACGTTCCATTGAAGATGTTGTCAACATGAAGAACCTTATCATATCCAGTGATATCGTTGCAGTTGACACGGCTGCTTCCATGGTGTACGGAATGGATCCCGAAAAGGTGAAATACATCAGATATGCCTACGAAAACAACCTTGGGAATATGGATCTTTCGAACCTGACCATTAAAAAGATCATAATGTGAGGTTTCTGAAGTTGCACAAGAATATCAGAATTGCCGTTGCTTCTTTTGTAATGCTGTTCTGCTTGATATATATCGGAGGGCAGGGTACACAGCTTGTCCGGGTGATGAATCCTGTTCTCGATCTCCAGTTCTATCCTCTCCTTGTCAGAACAGGAGTTCTGTCTCTTGGTTTTATGGGTCTTGTCGCTCTTACCCTGATATTTGGAAGATTGTACTGTTCTTTCTTTTGTCCTTTGGGGATACTTCAGGATATTTTTATTTTCAGCCTGAAAAAATATCCGGGTACTAGACATCTCTCCCTCAGGGAGAAGAGAATTCTTTCCTTTATAAATCTTTTCATAATGTTTCTGTTTTTCATTTCCATTCTTGCAGGAACCAGGGTACTTGTTTATGCCCTGGATCCATACAGTATTTTCGGCAGAATGATGATAAATCTGGCTTTCCCCATAGTTGTCCGTATCCGGAATCTCCTCACTTCCATATTTCAACATTCAGGGTTTTATGTACTTACTCCTGTGTCTGTACATAAAACTACTGTGGGAGTTTTGTTTTTATCTTTTCTCTCTCTTGGGATCCTGTTATTTCTGACAGGGTGGAGAGGGCGTTTATACTGTAATTCCTTTTGTCCCGTAGGTATCTTTCTGGGGCTTCTTTCCAGTAAAAGCCTGGCTGGATTCTATATTGACCCGGCAAAATGCACCAGTTGCGGGAACTGTGAAAAGTTCTGTAAAGCAGATTGTATTTCAAGTGATCGCAAGGAGATAGATTGCCGGAGATGTGTCAGCTGTTTTAACTGTATTGACAGTTGTCCTGTAAAAGCTATTTCTTATGGAATAGTATCAAAGGAGGTCAGTTCATCGAGAAGAGCCTTTATATCCTGGATTTATGTTTTCCTATGGACGGCGCTCCTTGCAGTTTTTGGTAAGAGACATTCAATTATTTCACTGATCTTTCCAGACAGAGATACGGGATCGGATATTTCCCCCGTAATTCCTCCGGGAGCAGTATCTCTGGACAGACTTCTCCAGAAATGTACGGGTTGTCAGCTCTGTGTCGTCAAATGCCCCATGAAAGTCATCGTCCCAGGATCTGAAACAAAAGACCTGAGGAGAATGTTTATTCCCAATCTCGATTATTCCAGGAGTTTCTGCCTTTTTGAATGTAATATATGTACTCAGGTATGTCCCACCGATGCCCTTGTCCCTCTTTCCCTTGATGTAAAAAAGGTAACCCGACTGGGGAACGCTGTTTTTTCCCCTGAAAGGTGTATTGTCCATATCCAGGAGACCGCTTGTGGTGCCTGTGCAGAGCATTGCCCGACCGGAGCGGTATACATGATCCCTGTCAGGAATGATCTCTATGGTCCTGAAGTGGATACGGCCTTTTGTATAGGTTGCGGTGCCTGTGAAAATGTATGCCCGGCACTGCCGGAAAAAGCGATAATTATTTCTCCGCTGAAGGATCATGGCCGAGCTGAAATACGGCAGGACCAGATTCAAAATACATACCCTGGAATTCCTGAAGAGGATGATTTCCCATTTTAAATGCTGTCGAAAGGAGGACTTGAAATGAATATAGGTATGGGTGAAGTGATACTTCTTCTTGTTCTCGCCCTTCTGCTCTTTGGTGCAAAGAGATTGCCCGAGATCGGAAGAGCTACGGGTAGTGCCCTCAAAGAATTCAAAAAAGGGCTGGAGACAGGAGAAACTGATGAAGAATCCAATGGTGCCAGGGACAAGGATGAAGAATGAAGTTCCTTTTTCCGGAGAAAGAAACTGACCTGACCTTTATAGGGCATCTGGAAGAATTACGATGGAGGATAATAAGCGTCATTTTCTTTTTTCTTGTTGTTGTTATTACGATCTTTTATAATCTGGGGAAATTCATTGATCTGCTCAAGTTTCCCCTGGCTGGATATGATATTCAACTCTACTATTTCAGACCCCATGAAAAACTCCTGACATATTTCAAGATCGCAGTTCTTACGGGGAGTGTCATTACCCTCCCCTTTGCTCTCATGCAGACAGGACTGTTTATTTCCCCCGGCCTGAAAAATAAGGAATGGAGATATCTGCTCCTTGGAGGGGTAATGGTACCTTTAATGTTATTTCTTGGAGTCATTTTTTCATGGTATGTCCTCTCGCCAGGAGTTTTCCGCTTCTTCCTGGATTTTTCGAGGGAGGATAATGTCCTCCCTATGTGGAGTTTCGGGTCTTATTTCTCCTTCCTGGCTGGCTTGCTGCTTGCAGGGGGCATGATATTTCAGATACCTTTTATAGTTTTTATAATAATATCAACCGGCATTACCACTGCAAGGTCATTATCCAGGATCAGGGCTCCAGTTATAATTCTTGTAGCCTTCCTGGGTGCACTTTTATCTCCTCCTGATATTCTGTCCCAGGTACTTCTGGCCCTGCCCATGTACCTGCTCTTTGAGTTGTCTATGTTGGTTGGTATATTAGTAGAGAAAAGGAAAAAATCAGATTGAAGGAATTTCTGATTATTTTTTCTGTCCACCCGTTATTTAACTGTATTCCCTTTGATACGGTCTTGATCTCATCGTATTAAAGAAACACTATTTCCCCATCCATATGTTATAAATAAAAGTTGAAGGAACATGTCAGATAGTCGACAGGAACCGGTATTGCTGTTTCCTGGTATCTGCTGTTGGCATTTCCCTGAGATAAAAGCAGCTTCTCGGGTTATCAGAGCGATTTTATCCGATACTTAAGTAAGGGGATCTGGAAGTGAGAGAAAGAGAAGATATCAGCATAGCTTTTTACGTCGAGAAGCCTTTTCATGAATATATGCTTTTACCCATATACAATGAAGTAAAAGAAGAATTTCTATCCCTGATATCTGATGATCCGAGAGAGATAATTGCCTTTAAACCCTCAGTGCTCTTTATTGCAGACAAATGTAATAAAGTTTTCAGAAGATATCTTCCTTTCACCTTTATCATATGGACCAGACACGGTTTTTCTACCAAGAACTGGAGTCATGAATGTCTTGAGCGCTGTGATATTGCCTGTCTTTCAAGTGAGTGGTTTAAAGATTTTTTTATTCAGAGAGGACATTCACCCCGAATAGACTTCTGGGTTACAGGATTTCCCCCAATGGATACCGTATTCAGAAACAGTCGTAAAGTCAGCCCTGATAAAAGGCAGAATGCTATCCTGTATGCTCCTACCTTTGATCAGAACATGGCTGCAGAACCGGTACTTGGTGATTCCTGGATAAAACAGGTACGGGCGCATTTTCCTGACTTGAACATTCTTATCAAGCCCCATCCCCTGATAAAATCTGTTCATCCTGAATGGATAAACTCCTGGAAAATAGAGGCAGAATCTGATCAGAGAATTCGCTTCCTTGAGCCGGATGAGGATTTTTACGAAATAATGATCGATGGAGATATCCTTATAACGGATGCATCTTCAGTAATGTTCCCATTCCTGGTTTTGGACAGGCCTCTCATCCTGGTAAACAATCCTGGACGTTTTAAGGATCCTAAATATGATCCACAGGCCCCGGAGTGGACAAGCCGGAGCATGGGGAGTGAGGTTGAAGATCTGGATGGGCTGATAATGGCTTTAAAACTTAATATTTCAAAACCATTACTCAAGCACAGGGAAAGGCTTCTATATCGACAGAGATATCTGGGTAACTCCTTCGATGGTCGTGTTTGTGAAAGGATATCTTTTCTTTTAAAAAACCTTTTGGTACCCGAAACAGATCAAAGAACTTCTGTTAATAGAATATGGCGGAAAAAGAAGATCCAGGGCTACCTCCACAGCCTGATCCTTAAGTGCAACCCCCGCTATAGTATTTTAAAAGAATAGAAACCTGTGAGATCCACGGTTTACTATCTTTTAATTCAGGTCAATAAAGAATCGGAGTGAATTTAATGGTTATCGATGCGAACATTTCTCATGTGGATATGGTGGCAATGGTTCCTGCAGCAGGCATTGGTATCAGATTGGGTAATGGTCCGAAGGCTTTACTGAAGCTTGGAGAAAAAACACTTCTGGAGATAGTAGTAGAAAAACTGGGACAAATTGTTCCAAGGATAATAGTGGGAGCACCTGAAGGCATGGTTGATTATTTTGAAAGTATCCTTGATGGAAGAGCTGAGTGTTATGAAGGGGGAAAGACGAGGCAGCAGACAGTTTGTCTTCTCTTTAAACACTGTCGCGAAGAATATGTTCTTGTCCACGATGTGGCAAGTCCTTTTACAAAGAGGGAAACATTTTTACAGGTTACTGAAAGGGCTATCTTAAGCGGAGCAGCCAGTTCTTTCTGTCCTTCCAACCTGCCTTTGGGTTTATTGGAAAATGAAACAGTAAGCCAATATCATCCGAAGGAAATATCTGTGCTTTCAAGAACTCCCCAGGTTTTCAGACGTGAGATACTGGAAAAAGCTCTGGAAAAAACTCTTGAGGAGGGAAAAGAATTTCAGTCCCTTGGTCAGGTGGTAGTAAACGCTGAATACAAAATAGAAGCGATCTATACGGAACCCTTCGACATAAAAATTACCACTCCCCTGGATTGGGAAATTGCCGAGAAAGTCATTGCACCAATGTCTGGACTTTTATGAAAATATAGACCCTGGGAAATAAAAAAGGCAGGGACCGGGATCGGGTTGACATTTTCCCACTACCCCTGCCTTATCTTTTCTTCCCGGTCAGTTCATTCCTTCACGTAGCAGAGTTTCATCTTTTCTGCCATATTTCTTCCAAGTTCCATGCATTTTGAGATATCTTCGTCGAAGGGAGAGGATTTTACTTCCACCATGGGTTTGATCAGATCCCAATTCCCGGAAGAGGCAAACTCCTCAAGTGCCTGGAGTGCTCCTTTACTCCAGCTGTATGAACCAAGGATCCCTATCATTCGCCCCTTCATCATTTTGTTCCTGAGGTGGTTCAGAAGTTCCGCCATTGGCGGGAACAGTGTTGTGTTATATGTACAGCTTGCAAGAACGAGCCCTCTCATTTTCCATATATCCTTGACAACGTAGGATGCATGGCTTCTGGAGATATCATGATAGACAAGTTTTTCTATCCCTTCCTCGGCGAGGGCCCGGGCAACAGCATCGGCCATTTTCTGGGTGTTGCCGTACATGGATCCAAAAACCACAACGGCACCGCATTCCGTTTCCTGCCTGCTCCATCTATCGTAGAGGTCGATTATTCTTCCGGGGTTCTTGCGGTGTATCGGCCCATGGGATGGAGCTACTATCCCTATATCAAGGCCCTGGAGCTTGTTTATGGCCTTCTGGACCTGGGCACTGTATCGGCCTACGATGTTGGAGAAGTAACGGAGCACTTCATCCTCATAGTAGGTCATGTCAAGTTCATCGTCGAAGATCCCTCCGTCAAGGCTGCCGAAGCCGCCGAAGGCATCACATGAGAAAAGGGTCCGGGTGGTACTGTCATATGTAACCATGGTTTCAGGCCAGTGAACCATAGGTACAAGATGGAAGGAGAGTTTGTGCTTACCAAGGCCAAGGCTGTCTCCATCCTTGACTATTACAAGGTCATCACAGATCCCGTAGAAACTTTCAAGCATGCCCTTTGTCTGTGAATTTCCTACGATCTTCAGTTCAGGAAAAACACACCTGAGGATTTTTATAGCACCGGAATGGTCTGGTTCCATATGGTTTACGACCAGGTAATCCAGTTTACCATCCTTCCCGAGTATGGCCTTGATCTTGTCGATCAGGTCAGTGAGATAGGGAGCCTTGACGGTATCTATCAGAACGGACTTTTCATCTTTGATCAGGTAAGAATTATAGGTTACACCCTTTGGCAGGGGCCAGAGGGATTCGAACAGGTCTGTCTGGTGATCGTTGACGCCAAGCCAGTATGTATCTTCTGTAACTTTGATAAAATGGTTCATGAAAAAACCTCCTTCGATCTTTATTCTCCGCATCATAAATTGTTAGCTATTTTCATTAAAAAGTCAAAGATATCCCTTAATGCTCAGGCTACGCTTTCCTCTTTTAATTTATTTCTGCCGTGGATATTTTCTTCAGCAATGAAGGCTATTCCCTCCCTGGTACGGAAATAGTGGAGGATATCAGAAGGATATGAAGAAAGATGCTCATCTAAAGGATCAGAGATATGTTTTCCCCCATTCACACATGGTCTCAAGCAGGGGCAGGATGCTTCTTCCCTTTTCGGTAAGAGAATATTCTACTCTGGGTGGAATCTCAGCGTACACCTTTCGGTTAACCATTTCGTTGTCTTCAAGATCTCTCAACTGCATGGTAAGCATTTTTTTGGTAATTGCGGGGATCTCACGGTTCAGCTGGTTGAAACGTTTTACTTCGTTACCGATATGCCAGAGAATGTTGACCTTCCACTTACCTCCTATAACGTCCAGTACAGCCTGAATAGGGCATGGATAATCTTCTTTTTTTGTGATAGCCAAACAGATCGCCTCCTGGTATCTGATCCTATACCTGATGGTGTAATTGTTCCCTCTTGTAAAAAAACAGGTCCATGCTACCATTTCTAAGGTATATTTTATATACTTAAGTATATAAAATATACCTTAGGAGAAATTTATGTCAACCGGGAATGAAGCTTCTTAAGTAGCAACGAGCTGTATTATGGACCATAAAGGGAGGAACAGTAATATGAAAGCCATCTTTGAAAGACGGAGTATAAGAAAGTACCAGGACAGGGAAATTCCTCGGGAGATCATAGAGGATCTTCTCCGGGCAGGAATGTGCGCCCCTTCAGCTGTCAACGAAAGACCCTGGCATTTTATTGTCATGAGAAACCGGGATGTCCTGAACCGGATCGCTGATGTGCATCCATATGCCCAGATGGTGAGGGAAGCTCCCCTTGTTATAGCAGTGTGTTCGGATCTTTCCCTTGAGAGAGCTCCGGGTTACTGGTCTCAGGATTGTTCTGCGGCAACAGAGAACATCCTTCTTGAAGCCCGGGATAAGGGGATTGGCAGTGTCTGGCTGGGAGTTCATCCGAATCAGGAGAGAAAACAGGAACTCGGGTTCATTATGAATGTTCCTGAAAATGTTGAAGTCTTCAGCCTCATTTCCCTGGGATATCCTGCTGAAGAAAAAATAACTCCTGATAGATATGACGAGAGCAGAGTGCACTGGGAAAATAGCTGGTAGCAAGTTTATTTAAAGGAGGAATTGTAATGAAAGTCATAGGAATAAACGGGAGTCCCAGGAAAGATGGAAACACCGCTGCTATGATCCATGCGGTATTCAGGGAGCTCAGAACTGAAGGTATAGAAACGGAATTGATTCAGGTCGGAGGAGAACTCCTCCATGGTTGTACAGGATGTCGCGCCTGCTTCAGCATGAAAAATGGCAGGTGTGTCATGGAAGATGATATTATTAATTCCTGTATAGAAAAAATGGTTGAAGCCGACGGAATCATTCTGGGATCTCCAACCTATTTTTCCAACCTTACTCCGGAATTAAAGGCACTCATCGACAGGGCAGGTTACGTGGCCAAGGCCAACGGAGAGATGTTCAGACGTAAGGTTGGTGCCTCAGTTGTTCCAGTCAGAAGAGCCGGGGCTATGCATGTTTTTAATTCCATAAACCACTTTTTCTTTATCAGCAATATGATCGTTCCGGGATCAAGTTACTGGAACATGAGTCTTTCCAGGGATCTCGGGGATTTTGAAAAGGATGAAGAGGGTATTGAAACCATGAAGAACCTTGGTCGAAACATGGCCTGGCTTTTAAAGAAGATCAATTCATAAAATATCTTTTAATCCCGGGAGGCATAACGTTGTTCAAAAACAGACTAAAAAAAATGATGAAGGAAGGCGAAACAGCCTTAGGTATCTTTAACATGATCAATTCACCGGAGCTGGTGGAGATCCTCGGAATTTCCGGGTTTGATTTCCTTGTCATTGATACCGAGCATGGACCTAATTCCGTTGAATCTGCACAGACCCTTATACGTGCAGCCGAGTACAGGGGGATGACTCCCGTCGTAAGGGCCACAGAAAATTCCAGAACGAAGATACTTCGTCTTCTGGATGTTGGTGCCCACGGGATCCAGGTTCCCCAGGTCAACAGCAGGGAAGAGGCTGAGGCAGTGGTCGATGCAGTAAAATATTTTCCCCTGGGCACAAGGGGAGTAGCCCTCACCCGTGTTGCAGATTACGGAAATATTAAGGCCCTTGATTATTTCAGTCAGGCGAATGAAGAAACACTTGTGGTGGCACAGTGTGAAAACATCAAAGGCCTGGAGGCTCTGGATGAGATAGTGAAAGTCCCTTCGGTAGATGTGGTATTTCTTGGTCCCTTTGACATGTCCCAGTCTCTGGGAGTTCCAGGAGAGGTTTATCATCCGAAGGTCGAAGAAGCAGCGGCGAGGGTGGTCTCCATTGCCAGGAAAGCCGGAAAGGCTGCAGGTATCTTTGTCCTGGATGGCGAACAGGCCAGGAGAAGAGCAGAGCAGGGTTTCCAGTATATTACTATCAATGCTGAAACATCTCTCCTTGGAAATGCATGTAAAAAGGAACTTGAGGTGGCCAGGGCAAGGTAAAGAAAATGGACGAGAATGTCAGGCTCGATCTAGCCTCGGATATGCATAATGCATTGAAATATGGAAGTTATCTGAAACACATAACAGAAAACCATCCTTACCTTACCATCGAGTAAGGGCTGGAAATATCTTAAAGGTATCCTTTGACAGACAGGTGAAGTGGGGATACGTTTCACTGAGGAAATGAAAATATCCAGATCCTGGATTTAGAAGTTTAGAACGACAAAGGGGACAGCCCAATGGCTGTCCCCTTTGTCGTTCTAATGGATATACCATATAACTGGACAAATTGTCTAAAAAGTATGATAATTTTAATGATTGTATTTCATTTCATACATTTTTCATTAACTTTCATCTTCAGGGTTGATCGGTTCGGCTGGAGTAACATGGATCTTCTCTTTGGTGCCTCTTAATTTATATAAAAAACGGGTTAAACCCTGGGAAGGAGCTTCTCCGTGTCCGAAGGGAAAGGTTCCAGAGGAATAGCTGGCCAGATATATCGGGAACTTTTCAACAACATCAGTGATGCCATATTTTTCCATGAAGTGACAAAGGATGGTCTTCCGGGCAACTTCATAGAGATCAATGATGTGGCATGCCGGATGCTCTCATATTCAAGGGATGAACTGTTGAATCTATCGGTGTTGAATATCTCGACCCGTGAACAGTGGGACATAATGCCCCTTCTGATGGAGGACCTTTTCCGCAAAAAACATCATACCTTTGAAACAGATCTTGTAGGCAGCAAAGGTATCCTTGTTCCGTGTGAAATAAGTGCACATGTCTTTACCTGGAGAAGCAGGAATGTTGTGTTGTCAGTTGCAAGAGACATTACCGAGAGAAATAAGGCACAAAAAGCCATTAATGACAGTCAGGTCAAATTCAGGACCCTTTTCGAAAGTAATATGGACGGAGTCTTCATTTATGACATAGATCCTTCAGGTATGCCGGGTAACTTTATCGAGGTCAATGAATGTGCTTGCAGGATGTTCGGATATACCAGGGAAGAGATCCTTTCCATAACAGCCCGGAAGCTTGTGAAACCAGAGGACTGGTTGGTTACCATACCGGAATTGCTTGAAAGTTTTTACAGTACCCGGCACTCCTTTTATGAAAGCTGTTTAATCAGAAAAGACGGTTCTTTCTTTCCTGCCGAGATAAGTGCCCATTTTTTTGAACTTGAGGGTCAGCCTGGTGTCCTTGCAATATGCAGGGATATATCCGAAAGGAAAAAAGCGGAGGCAGATCTTATTAAAAGTGAGAAGTTCAGATCCTCCCTTCTGGACAATGCCCCTTATCCTATCCTGGTGATAGATCCTGACAGATCCATAAGATATGTAAACCGGGCCATGGAAATCTTTACAGGTTTTTCTTCCGAAGAGCTGCTGGGTAAAAAAGAGCCCTATCCATGGTGGCATAGAGATTACATTGAAGATACCAGGGAATATTTTCTTCAGGCCTTCGATTCCGGAATAGAGAAGGTTGAATGCAGGTTTCAGAACAGGAATGGCGACCAGATATGGGCAGAGATTCACGCATACCCTGTTTATGAAAATCATAAGCTGCAGTTCGTTATTTCAAATCTGGTTGATATAACTCTTAGAAAGGGATCCCAAAAGCAGCTTGAGATCTATCAGAAAAAACTGCGGGATATGGCTTCGGAGCTCGATATAGCGGAAGAAAGGGAGAGAAAGAGTATTGCCGAAAAGATCCATGATAGCATCGGGCAGAACCTTGCCCTTCTCAAGATCAAGAGTTCAATCCTGGGAGAACTGATTTCGGATCCCGTACTGGAAGAAAGGGTTGCGGAAATTGTCAGAGATCTGGATCAGGTTATCTCCTTCACCAGGGATTTCCTTTTCGAGGTAAGCCCCCCC
This sequence comes from Synergistales bacterium, assembly GCA_963666205.1. Classification (GTDB taxonomy): domain Bacteria; phylum Synergistota; class Synergistia; order Synergistales; family JAFGMB01; genus JAENYO01. The sequence continues at coordinate 1,175,445 of OY762654.1, read as the reverse complement.
ATTCTTTATGAGCTGGGTTTTGAGCCTGCTGTCAGGTGGCTGGGCGATAAAATGTTCTCAGATCATTCCTTGAGAGTGAAATATGAGGATGATGGTCAGGTAAAACCCATGAGTGAAGATAAAAAAGCTTTCCTCTTCAGATCCTTGAAAGAACTTCTCATGAATGTCATTAAACATGCGGGGGTAGGGGAGGTGTTCATAAGGAGTTATCTTGACGGAGACCAGGTCATCCTGGAAGTTGAAGATCGAGGCAAAGGTTTTGATATGGAAGAGATGATCAGAAATGTTGGTTATTCTCCCTCCTTCGGGTTATTCAGTATAAGGGAGAGGGTTCATTTTATCGGAGGAAATCTGGAGATATCCTCCAGAAAAGGCCGGGGTACCATGGTCACCATATCTTTGCCTGTCGATGATCAGGTCTGGGGGGGAGAATAAGTGACCATAAAGATAATTCTTGTGGATAATCATAACCTTTTGAGGGAGGGGCTCAAAACACTTCTTGACCAGCAGCCCGATATGAAGGTCATAGCAGAAGCGGATAATGGAAGAGATGCCTTTAACCTGTTAAGAAAATTCTCCCCGGATGTAGTGGTTATGGATGTCATAATGCCTGGTTTTAATGGTATAGAGTCTACTCAGAAAATTCTGAAAGAGAATGGGAAGGCAAAAGTCCTTGCCCTTTCTGTCCACTCGGATATCAGGTATGTTGTTGAAATGCTCAAGGCAGGTGCTTCAGGGTACATACTCAAAGATTGTGCTTTCAGTGATCTCGCGAAAGCCATACGGTGCATAATGAAGGGAGAGGTGTGTCTTAGCCCGAGCATTTCAGAGAAAATAGTTGATGGTTACCTGACTTTTGTAGATAAGGAAGATAAATATGCAGTGGCCTCTCCACTGACAACGAGGGAAAGGGAAGTCCTTCAGCTTATAGCAGAAGGCAGGGGAACCAAGGAAATGGCAGAAATGCTTCATCTCAGCATCAAAACAGTTGAGGCCCACCGTCAGAACATAATGAAAAAATTGAACTTGAAGACCGTCGCCGAATTGACAAAATATGCCCTGCGAGAGGGAATTACCTACCTCGATACCTAGTACAGCACCTGCTATAGAATTTGTTCTGAAAGGAAAGCAGCTTTGCAGTCAAAGATGCTTTTGCTGTTTTATTAACCCTTCAAATAAGATTATCCCTATCCCCTGTTAAGGGAATCCCCTATTGAAGACCTCTATGTATGCAGTTATTCTTTGTTTCCAGGATCTTGATTTCCGAGAAAAATGTAGACAGAAGGGACTTTGACAAAAATAACAGGGGAGGCAGATCATATGAACAGATTGGAAGTTCTGAAAAGGCAGAAAGCATTTCTTGAATCGGATGAGAGCCGTACAATGATGAAGGAGGTCGAATGGACCCTCAGATTTCACCAGATTGTTGAAGACCTGGAAAAAGAAGTAAGCAAAGAGAAGTCTTTTTCAAAGATATGAAAATACCTTAAGTGGAAAAGTCCTGCTATATGAACAGGTTATCCAGGCTATTGAGTCAGAAACAATATCTTGAATCCTCAAGGGCCCTGAAAGAAATAAGGGGAGACATATGGGAAAATTGTTATACAAGGGTCCTTCTTGAAATTTACAGGGAGAAAACCGGTAACAGGGGGTTCTTGACTGTCTTTGAAGGTAACTGAAGTCGGTCAGTTGAATAAGTCAGGGGGGATTTGATGTCTGCTGCAAGATCCAGACTGGTATATCTTGAAGGCCAGCCTTACTGGAAGCATCCTGAAGGGGGATTTGAGAAGATAGAGGTTTCCCGGAAAGGTTTTCCAGAGAGACCCATTTACACCAGGACCAGGAATGGAGAGCTTAAAAGAATAGGGAATGTTAAAGATAGATAAGATCCTGAAGAACAATTACCTTTTAAGGAGAGTGGAGAGATGAAAGCATATAAACAGAATAATTCCCTGAACAGCGAAGGGAATAAATATGTTTTTCCTGAAGATTTCTTTGCCGGGTTAGAGGGGATGGAAGGGGAAACAATTGATCCACATTATCCGTTGAATAGAATGTCCGGTTTCAGGTCCAGGCCTGAGCGACCTGGAAGGAGAAGGGCTAAAAAGGATGAATGGTCTTGAATTGAAAGACCTTCTTTAATAAACAATAGTGCTTAAGGAAGAAGGCGGATCTGTTCCGCCTTCTTATTTTTTATCCACTGGAGGTGTAAGATAAAAATAATGTAAACATTTTTAAAAAAGCGGGTGGAGAGGATCGATCAGAAGCGGATAGCCATTCATGAGGCAGGTCATCTTGTTATGGCCCTTATGCTGGGTCTTGATGTTCTAGGATGTGATGTCTCCAGGAAAAGGGCATCCTCTGAAGGCGAGCTGGGACGCTGTCTTGTCTTCGACCCTGATCCTGTTGGTATAAGAAAGTTCCTGGTTGCAATGGCCGGGATAATGGCTGAAAACCATTTTTATTCTGATGACAGGGGAGGCCTGAAGGACAGGAAGGATGCCCTGGCCCATCTTCGAAGGTTCCTTCGTCATTATAACCGCATGCCTGCCTATGATTCTCTTAAACCGGTCCTTGAAGAAGCCTCGGCCCTTTTTCATAAACCCGGCATACTCATGATAGTGGAAGAAGCTGCGGATATGCTCGTGAAGCGGATACGGATCGAGTCCGTGGAAGTCGATATTTTCAGGAAAAAGATCAGGGGTACAGGGGATTTTTCGATTCTTTCAGATATGGTGGATGAACTGGTGGAACCGGAAGCACCTTTGAACTGGAAAGAAACAGGTCTGATCCTGTTGAAAAAGATTAAAGAGCTGGTACTTCGGCTGAGAAAAATGTAGTCCGTAAAAAAAGAACAGAGAAGACCTCCTTCCGCTGTTCTGTTACACGGCAGATCTCTTCCTGATAGAGACCTTGTATTGAAAAGTCCACTTATCAGATCTGTAGAATATTCAAATCCCGTTTGCACTTAATTAAATATGAAGATATTATGATTGCACAAGGGTCGGAAAATTATGTTTTTTCCCGAATAATATCTTTTACCTCTCAGAAATACCCTTTCATATGACAGATATAAAAATCCATCCGGAGTTGAAAGATGGATTATCCTGTGGGTTTGTTCTGTATTCTTACCAGTTACTGATTGTTTCTTCAAAGAATAAATGGAACATATTCCAAATCAGAAGGGGGAACCGTTTTATGAGAAAAGCAGTAGTTCTGGTAATGGCAGTATTGTTGTGTCTAAGCCTCTTTGCAGCACCCGTTCTTGCCAAGGCTGTCAAGTGGGATGCTAATTCCGTATGGCCTCCAAACAACCATCACTCCATAGGGTTGGAAGAATTTGCAAAGATGGTCGCCGAAAAGACTGATGGACAACTGGAGATAGTGGTCCATTCAGGGGGGGCCCTGGGCTACAAGGGACCTGAACTTCTCAAGGCAGTCCGTGATGGCCTTGTGCCGGTATCGGATATGCTTACAAGTGGAGTGGCAGGAGATGAACCCCTCTACACCATGCCCACCCTTCCTTTCCTTGTCAGAGGATTCAAAGAAGGGAAACTGCTTGCGGATATCTGTAGACCCTACTTTGATGAGGCGGCCGAGAAAAAATGGAAGCAGAAGATCCTTTACATTGCTCCCTGGCCGGCTGCTGGTATATGGACCCAGAAGGAGATCAGGACAGTTACCGACATGAAGGGTCTTAAAACCCGGACCTATGACAAGAACGGTGCACTGGTCATGAAAGCAGTTGAGGCAACACCCTATCCTCTCCCCTTCAGTGAAGTCTATTCTTCTCTGGCAACCGGTCTGATAGACTCGGTCCTTACATCTACTCCCACCGGTGTTGACGGCAAATTCTGGGAAGTCCTCAAATATTTCCAGAGGATCGATATTACCCTTGCAACCGACCTTGTCACTGTAAATCTCAAGGCTTTCAACAAACTCGATCCCCAGATGCAGGAAAAGGTACTGGAAGCCGGGAAAGAGATGGAGAAGATCATGTGGGCCAGGGTGGAAGAGCTTGATCTCCAGAAGGAGAAAATGTGCAATGATAACGGGATCATCAGTGTTCCCGTTTCATCGGAACTTCTTGATGAGCTTACGGAGATAACCAGAGAGATCCGTAAGGAATGGTATGATTCAGCACCGGATAATGGAAAGAAGATCTATGACGAATTTCTGAAACAGGTTGGACGGCAGGGATAATACTTTTTCAGCAGAGGGAAGGACTCTTCAGGGTCCTTCCCTCCTTTGATCGTTCTCTTTTTTATTCTGGAAGGATGAAAATTACATGGAAAAGATCACCAGATTCAGTGACATTCTTTCCGGTATGGGAGGAGCCCTCTCGGGTATCATGATAGCCGCAGGTACTCTTCTTGTCATAGCGGAGATCCTTGTCCGGTCCCTTTTCAACGGGACACTCTATATCACAGAGGAATATTCCGGTTACCTTATGTCCGCCCTTACCTTTCTTGCCCTTGGTTACACATTGCGGGAGAAGGGTCATATAAGGATGACCTTCCTTCATAACATACTGCATGGAAGATCCAGGTTAGTCCTGGACATGATATGCTACATGGCCGGTTTTATTTTCTGTACCGTTCTTACCTGGGTTACCTTTCTTTTTTTCTGGGATTCCGTAGTTAGCGGTACCAGGTCCATGCAGATCTCTGAAACCTGGCTGGCCATACCACAGAGTTTTATGCCTATGGGAGCATTTATGCTTGCACTCCAGTTCCTGGCGGAATTTTTCAAGGACTTTATACGGTTCAGATCAGGTTCCTGGCAGGATATAACTGAAGAGTCCAGGGATCTGGGGCACTAGGGGGGATAGGGATGGATCTTTTCGTTAAGTCAGCTGCTTTACTGGCCTTCCTTTTCCTTTTCCTGGGTGGTACGGTCTGGATAGGTATATCTCTTTTCATGGTGGGACTTCTTGGATTGATAATCTTTACTGACCTTCCTGCTCTTACCATAATGTCAAATATCGTATGGAATAACACCAGCGGTTCTACCATGATGGCCCTTCCTCTTTTCGTGTTCATGGGGGAGATCCTGTTTCGCAGCAAGATATCCGAAAACCTGTTCAACGGGTTATCGCCATGGATGGACAGGATCCCCGGCAGGCTTATCCACGTGAATGTTTTTGCCAGTACCCTTTTTGCGGCTGTCAGCGGTTCCTCTGCCGCAACAACGGCTACTGTCGGTAAAATAACTCTGCCGGAATTCAGGAAACGGGGATATGACAGGACCCTTTGTGTGGGATCCCTGGCCGGGGCAGGTACTCTTGGCTTCCTCATACCCCCCAGTATGATGATGCTTGTATACGGAATCATGGCCGATGTAAGTATCGGGAAGCTTTTTGTAGCCGGTTTTATCCCGGGTATCATAATAGCCCTTACTTTCAGCGGTTATGTTATGTACAGATGTGTAAAGGACCCCGAACTGGCACCTGCGGGGGATCTTTCCTATACCTGGGGGGATCGGCTGAGGTCCATACCCCTTCTTGCCCCGGTAATAATACTTGTAACCATAGTCCTTGGAAGCATTTATGCCGGATGGGCCACTCCTACGGAAGCGGCAGCAGTTGGGGTGGCAGGGGCTCTGTTCTTTGCCCTCCTTACGAAAAGTCTTACCTGGCAGATCTTTAAGGATGCCCTTATGGGATCTGTAAAGACCAGCTGCATGATAATGTGGATAGTATGCGGAGCAGCCTTTCTATCCGTTGCGGTGGGCTACCTGGGAATAGCCACCAGCCTTACCGCTTTTGTAAGCGGTCTGGGACTATCAAGGTATACTCTTATCCTCATTCTTTCCATAATGTATCTCGTCATGGGTTGTCTTCTGGATGGATTTTCAATGATAGTAATGAGCCTTCCCATAGCTCTTCCCCTTATAAACCAGGCAGGTTTTGATCCCATCTGGTTCGGCATCTACCTTGTAATAATGATCCAGCTCGCCCAGATAACTCCTCCGGTAGGTTTTAACCTTTTTGTTATCAATGGACTTATAGATGACGATATCGGGAAGATAGCAGTCGCGGCCCTTCCTTTTTTTGTTATGCTCCTCGCAGTCACGGCTCTTTTAACATTTTTCCCGGATATTGTATTATTCTTACCTAGAATGATGGTGAGGTAGACTTTAGATAATTTTTAAAAGGAGTTGTCTGTCGTGTTAACTGAAAGGGAGATCAAGCGGGATAACGCCTTTGAATTCAGAGATGTGGAAAAACTTCTTTCTTCTCTTGCACTGGGTGTCCCGGAGAATATTGAATATACAACGGGTCTCTATGACAGCGAAGATAATCTGATCGGAACCGGCTCCCTGGTGGGTAATATTATCCAGGGAGTCGGTATTGATCCTTCGTTGCATGGCGAAGGGCTGTCTGCAAAGATCATTACTTCCCTTATGAAGAAGGCGATTTCACTGGGAAAGGAAAAACTCTTCATCTTTACCAAGTCCAGTGAGGCCAGGCTCTTTGAAGGTCTGGGTTTCCATCTTGTAGCTTCTGTCGAGGGTTATGCTTCGCTCCTTGAATGGGGCCGGCATGGTATTGAGGAATTCAAAGAGACCCTTCGGGGAATTTCCAGAGATAAGCCCGAGAATGCTTCCTGTGTGGTAGTGAACTGTAATCCCTTCACGAAGGGGCATCGTTATCTCATTGAGAAAGCTGCCGTTGAGAGTCCCTGGCTTTACGTGATACTGGTCCAGGAAGACAGGTCTCTTTTCCCGTTCAATGTAAGACTGGACCTGGTAAAGAAAGGTGTCCGGGATCTGGATAACGTTTCAGTCCTCACAGGGGGCGATTATGTTATATCCAACCTTACCTTTCCCTCCTACTTTACGAGGGATGACAGATTTACATCTTCTCATGCTACCCTTGACCTTACTATCTTCGGCAGACATATAGCTCCTTCTCTCAAGGCAGTGAAAAGGTATGTCGGGGAGGAACCCTATTGTCCGGTAACTTCTACCTATAACGAACATATGAAAAAGATCCTTCCTCAATTTGGCATGGAACTTGTGGTGATCCCCAGGAAAGCTCTGGGAGACGTAGCCATCAGTGCATCTACTGTAAGACAGTATATAAGGGATGGAAATATGGAAGGACTTGGAGAACTTGTTCCACCCACCACATATGAATATCTTGTTTCCCGGGATGCCTCGGGAATAATAGATAAAATACGTACCAGTACATCCAGACATTAATATTCCTCACGGAGGCGGTAGTTTTGGAAATAATCAAAAGTGCTTCAGCTGGTTCTCTCGAGTCAAGTTACGTTCTGGTCACTCCTGGACCGGTTCGGAGTGGGGGATTCCATATAGTGTTCAGTAGTATTGTGGAAAAACAGTTTGGCCGGAGGATTCGCAGAATTGCGGAAGAATTGCTGAAAAGCAGCGGAATAGATTCAGGACTCGTAAATGTCCAGGACAGGGGAGCCCTTGAATGTACACTGCGGGCAAGACTCGAAACGGCTATTTCCCGGTCCCTTGAATAGTTTTTCTTTTCACTTCTTTCCCTTTGGTTGATGGATTTTCCATGGAGAGGGCTTCCTTTTTTGCTGATTGGGGATATTATTATCTTTATTAAGTATAGAATAAAACTGTATTTCCATGATTAGGAGGATTTACTTATGTCCTTTGAAACCATAGATCAATGGCCTGTACCTTCGTATCTTAACATCGAAGGTCAGGTGCAGCTTAACAGGCACCATTCTTTCAATGATTATCCGGAAGATATTTATCAAAAGTGGAATATGGATCCTGCTATTGAAAACCTCAAAGAGGTAACAAATGTGGTCTTGTATGTTGGCAATCTTAAATTGGGTGATTATGTGATGCTTAATCCATTCCTCAATTCCCTTAGAAAAGCTTTCCCTTCCTCCCATATAGAACTTATGGGAAATCCTGTCCCACCTGCAAGAGCACTGATAACCGGGGATAAGCTTGTGGATTCCATTTTTGACGTCAAGAGAATGAAACACAGACCCTGGTCTTTACCTGAATATATCAGATGGGGCAAATTGAAAAGAAAGATGGGTAAGATAGATCTCCTCATAGACACTCAAAGGCAATTTCTTCCTTCGGTGGCCCTTAAGACGGTCCTCTCACCCGAAAAAAACATAGGTTATTCGAGTGGTTCCATTTTTAGTGACTGGAAGATCGATGAATCAGGTAGAAATAAGGTTCATGCAACTTTTCAGATCGCAGTTATTCTAAAAAGACTTGGCATTCCCCTTGTTTATCCACTTCATATCCTGTCCGTTCCTATAGCCATACAAGATAGAGTCAATGCATTCTTTCAGAAGAATGAAATGGATAGGACCATAGCCCTTTTCCCCTTTACTGCTGAAATGAACGATTGTAGAAGTTGGCCCAGGGAACATTTCATTAAACTGGGTGAAGTGCTTGTTAACAATGGATATTCCATTATTCTCATGGGAGCCACTTCAGAAATCGAAGAATTGAAAAAAATGCGGGATAAAATTGGAGGCCGTTCTTTTCTCATTGATTGGACTCAATTTGAGTTGTCTGAAAAGGATTCCATATTTTTATCCATGGCCTGCCTGAAGAAGTGTGTACTCAGTTTCTCCTGCATGAGCGGGGGAGGTCACCTTGCGGCAGCACTGGGGGTCAGGACTCTTGTTTTTGCTCCTTTTGAAAGGCTGGACAAGTTTGCCCCCTTAGGTCCAAATGTCTGGAGCCTTTTCTGTAATATCCCATGTTCGCCCTGTGTTGTAAAAGGCAAACTTGCGTGTAAGGGAGATAGATGGTGTGTCCACTCTATTTCTCCTGATATTGTAAAAAACGCGATTGATCAGTGTGTGTCCAGTCCTGAAAAAATGTCTCTTGTTAATGACAGGTCAGTTGTGAGAGCATGTTAAAAAAGGTTCTGGAAGCCAGGGAAGCCAGATGGGAACACCGGTTAGACCTGGTCAACAAGACAGGGAAACCCCTTGTTACTTTTTGCATGAATCTTCCCGGTTCGGATAAAACCAGCAGCATCTTTCTCAAGGCTCATGAAAAACTGTTATCTGAGCTGATCCAGTATTTTAAGGATAATGAACTTCCTATCCTTAAAATTGAATCGCGAGTTGATGCGGATGGTCCTGAAGCATTTCTTGTTGTGGATTCAGAGGCAGTCAATGCAAAAAAACTGACATTGGCCTTTGAAGAGGTCCATCCAGCAGGACGTTTAATGGATCTTGATGTGATGGATATTGACAGGTCATGTATTTCACGTGAGCAGCTCAGCCTTCCTCCGAGGAAGTGTCTCCTCTGTAATGCACCGGCACGGGAATGTATTGTCCTTCGAAGGCATGAAAAGGAGGAAGTTATCGCACGGGTAGTTGAAATAGTAAATAACTACCTCCAGGAATGTCCTGAGTAGATCAGCTATACTTAATTTCAGTCTGAAAGTCCCCTTGAACATGGTCTGAAAGTCCCGGGATATATGATCATGGAGTAATAACTATCTTGAAATTTATGTAGTAACCTTTCTATGTCAACGTTAGTTTCGAATACTTCGAAAAGGCAAAACCGTCGAGAGGCGGCGACGCAAAGCCACGGGTCTAAATCCAGAGGAATAGATAGCCGGGTTGCCGAAAAGTGCATATACAGGAAATTTATGCGCCTTTGGCCCACTGGCTGAAGGCGTTTTTTATGGGGGGATATTTATGCAGGAGTGGAAAATGGAAATTCATAACTCTTTAAGCCATGAGGATGAACGATCTCTTATGAGTCCTGAATTTACAGGAGCCCTTATGTTTTCTTCGATAGGGATCTTTCTTCTTGCAAGGATCAACTTCCTTTTCTCTCATATTATTGTAGAGGGCTGGTCAATAATGGTGGCCATGCTTATTTATATCCTTTCTGTAAGAACCTACAGATATTCCAGGGATAATATACTCTTCTTTCTGGGGCATGCTTATTGTGCGATTGGTTTTATAGATCTTATCCATACCCTTGTCTACGAAGGCATGGGTGTTCTACACCTTTCGGGGACAGATATGGCGGCCCAGCTATGGATAAGTGCCCGTTACATTGAAGGACTATCTCTCCTGATCGTGCCTTTTATTGCTAAAAAAAGGATCAGCAGACTCACATTAACCTGTATTTTTGGTGTCATAATAATTACAGTTCTTGCCTCGATTTTCAAATGGAATATATTCCCCACATGTTATACAGCTTCCGAAGGCCTTACCCTTTTCAAGATACTGAACGAATACCTTATCTCTCTTATACTGATCGCCGCCTTTGTTGTTATCAGGCAGAAAAAAGATCTTACAACCAGTGAAACGGTCAGGAAAGCCCTTCTTCTTTCAATTGTTTTTACCATTGTCTCGGAGCTTTCTTTTACCCTCTACAGTGATTCTCACGGATTACTGAATATTATGGGTCATATATTTAAACTGGTTTCATTTTATCTGATATATGAAGGGATCATCATATCCGGTCTGGATAATCCCTTTGAACGGATATTCAAACAATTGAAAACAGCAAGCATGAGGGATCCCCTTACAGGTCTTTATAACAGAATAGGTCTTATGGAATTGTCCGAAGGAATGCTGGCCAGGGTTTCGAGGGAGGGCCGTCCCATCGGCTGTCTGATGATCGATATGGATAATTTCAAGTCCATCAACGACCGGTTTGGCCATAGTATTGGCGACCACGTTATCCAGCAGATGGGTCTTCTTCTCCTGAGGATATGCAGAAAGAGCGATATAACAGCTAGGATAGGAGGTGACGAATTTCTCATTTTCACTTCTATTGACAGGCAAGGTCTTCAATCTCTGGAGAAGAGGATCTCTATGGAGTTTCATAACTGGTTCAGCGAAACAAGCTTTGCCGGGATCCTCGACATAAGTATTGGTTCTGTTCTGAAAGAACAGGTTTCCTTTCCCGAAGTATCCATAGACAGGCTGATCATGGAAGCGGACCTTGAAATGTATCGCCACAAGGAGTCCAAAAAGAAAAACCCGGAAAAAGCTGGAGTTATGTTTATCGATAAAGCTGTCACCACAAATGGTTTAGATAAAAGGATCCCGTCTTTTAACTGTTAATTATCACAGTCTTTCTCATAAGGCCCCTTACCTCTTCAAGCATTTTTTCTCTTTCTTCCGTGCTAACTGCTGGAACGGCATATAGAAAATGCTGAAGTATGACTTCCATTCCGCAAAATCTGAAGATCCCTTCACAGACGCATTTTCGGAAGGCATCACCGTAGCCGTAATTTTGATAGGTGTCCCTGGTGCCTCCCGTAGTATTGAAAATGGCTGCCCTTCTGCCTCCAAGAAGGCCTGATACCCCTTTTTCTGTGATTTCGAATGCAAAACCTTCAGAAAAAACCCTGTCCATATATCCCTTCAGAATTGCAGGCATGTTGAACCACCACACAGGAAAAATGAGGATAAGCATATCCGCTTCGGAAATCATTTTCTGCTCAAGGGCGATATCTTCAGAAGTTATACCTGTCTGAAGGGCTTCGAGGTCGGAATTTACAAGTAACGGATCAAAGGATTCAGCGCAAAGGTCTCTTATTTCATATTCTGCTCCAGCATGATCGAGCTCTTCAATTACCGTTTCCAGGATTGCGTGATTGAAGCTTTTGGGATTTGGATGTGTGTATATTACAAGATATTTCATGCCTTATTCTCCTTTCATAATATTATCAGGTTAAATAGATATTATCTTCTCGCTATGTTAACATAATTACGATGTATACCCTAGGGTGTAATACTGTTTTGGTGTAAAATATCCCGATGATCAGGTTCGTTTCAGAGGAGGTTCAGTTATCAGGATGATCAGTATAAATTCAGAAAGATTGAAAAGATCCCTCGAAGAGATGGGGGAGATAGGACTAAATGATCCCGGTGCGGGCAGGACCCGTCTGACTCTGAGTCAGGAGGACCGGGAGGGACGTAACCTTTTTGTTCGTTGGCTTGAAGAGTCAGGACTGCGGGTATGCATTGACCCGGTGGGTAATATCTGGGGAATAAGAAAGGGAAGGGACATGAAGGCTAAACCGGTCATGGCGGGGTCCCATCTGGATACCGTCAAAAATGCCGGAATGTTTGATGGAGCCCTGGGAGTGCTGGCAGCCCTTGAGGTTATAAGGACCCTCAATGACCACAATATATGTACTGAAAAACCCCTTGCTGTAGCTGCTTTTACCAACGAGGAAGGCGCCCGCTTTCAACCCGACATGATGGGCAGTATGTTCGCTGCAGGATTGCTGGACCTTGAAAGAGCACTGGGTTCCATGGATGATGACCATGTCACAGTAGGGATGGCTCTTGAAGATATGGGCTATTCGGGTAATGACAGGCTGGAAGCTTCTGCATACCTTGAACTTCATGTAGAACAGGGGCCTGTCCTTCATCGTGAGGGTATGGATATAGGGATTGTCCAGGGGATCCAGGGAATAGCCTGGTGGTATGGGGCCTACACAGGAGAGGCCAATCACGCTGGAACAACACCTCTTGAATATCGGAAGGACAGCCTGCTTGCTGCTGCTGAATTGTGCTGTGAACTGAGAAAGCTTGCCGAAGAACTGGGTAATGATACCAGGTCCACCGTTGGAAGGCTTCATCCCCTTCCTGATGTAGTTAACGTTATCCCTGCAGAAACCTGGTTCACCATTGATTTTCGCCAGTATGATAAAAAGCTCTTCGAAAGTGGTAAGGAAAGGGTAGCGAACCTGGTGACGAAAATAGCAGAAAAACATGGTCTTGATTTACATCTGGAAAAGAGAGTAGATGCCTTCCCCATACGGTTTCCCCTCTCTATGGTCCATCTTGTGGAGAGAGTTGCCAGAAAAAGCGGGTACAGTTACATGAATCTTCCCAGCGGTGCAGGACATGATGCCCAGTTTATGCATCGCCTGTGCCCGACAGCCATGATCTTTGTTCCTTCGATCGGGGGGCGAAGTCACTGTCCAGAGGAAAGAACTGACTGGAAAGATGTTGACCGGGGCGCAGATGTTCTTCTCAAGTCAATGCTCGAACTGGCAGGGCAGGTTCCTGATTCGGAGAGGACCTGAAAATGCCTCAGTGGAGCATTGAGGTGATATCAGATCGTAAACTGGATCCGGATACCATGGTCCTTTTCAGTATGATCCCCATGGAAGAGGAAAGAAATTTAATCCATGGAGGGACGGATTTCTGGGAAGAAGTGAAAAGGGTGGTATCTGCAAAAACGCGTCTTTATAATATGCCTTCAGGTGTTGTGGAGGCATATATCAGGGATGCCAGGAAAAATCCAGGTAACAGAATAGCCCTGTTACTTAAATATTGAACAGAAGGAGTGTTGAAAATATGCTTTTCAGAACCATGAAAAGATCCGGGGATAAACTATCCATACTTGGTTTCGGATGCATGCGATTCCCCCTTCTAGGAAATGATCCGGAAAATATTGACGAAGCTGAAGCTATCAGAATGATCCGTTATGCCATAGATCAGGGTGTGAATTATATCGATACTGCCTGGCCTTACCACAATGAAAGAAGTGAACCCCTTGTCGGCCTCGCTTTGCAGGATGGATATCGGGAAAGGATCTTTCTTGCCACCAAGCTGCCCACATGGATGATCAGATCCAGGGAAGATATGGATTTTTACCTCAATGAGCAGTTGAAAAAACTTAAGACCCATCATATTGATTACTATATGATCCATGGACTGACAAAGGATAGATGGTCAAGGATGCTCGATCTTGATGTCTTCGATTTTATCGAAAAGGCAAAGGCCGACGGCAGGATAAGGCATATAGGCTTTTCCTTCCATGACCAGCTTCCTGTTTTCAGGGAGATCGTTGATGCTTTTCCCTGGGATTTCTGCCAGATCCAGTATAACTACATGGACGAGAACTATCAGGCCGGGACTGAAGGCCTGAAATATGCGGCATCAAAGGACCTGGGGGTTATAGTAATGGAGCCCCTCAGGGGTGGCCATCTTGTCAGAAACCAGCCAGAGGATGTCCGGAAGATATGGGATGAGAGTAATGAAAAGGCATCTCCCGCCAATTGGGGTCTGAGATGGGTATGGAATCACCCGGAGGTAACTCTTCTGCTCAGTGGTATGTCCACCATGGAACAGGTGGAGGATAATATCAGGGCTTCTGAGAAAGGAGTAGCGGAGGGTCTTACTGAAAAAGAAATGGAAATGATCTCCAGGGTCAGGGATATATACCGGGACAGAATGAGAGTACCCTGCACTAACTGCCGTTACTGTATGCCATGTCCTGCAGGAGTGAATATCCCTGAATGTTTTAATCGCCTCAACATGGCTTATATGTTCGAAGATCCCGAGAATGCAAAGAATACCTATAACATTTTTCTCAGAGCTGGAGGAAAGGCATCAGCCTGTATTGAATGCGGACAGTGCGAATCCCTCTGTCCCCAGCACATAAGCATAAGGGAACATCTCAAGGAAACGGTGACTCTCTTCGAAAGAGATGAATAGTCTGAATCGATATGGCCAAGCCGGGCTTCAGGGTCCGGCTTGGCGGGCTTTAAAAGATATGATATTTTGTCTGATAAGATATGGAGAGTGAATTCCCTTAAATCCCACGAGCTTTTCTCCGTCATTTCTGATTTCTCTTCATTTTCGCTTCCGTTCCGCGCAGGATCATACAGGCTGATTATAAATACTTTCAGGACTTCAGAAAAGTAACGTAACCCTTATGTTTGATCCGATCCCCGAGGGGATATTTTTCTGAAGAAATATGAGACTGGAGATGTAAAGTTTGAAAAATTTCTTTGAAAGAAACCGAAGCAGACTCACCTGGGTCATTATCCTTCCCGTTTTACTGGTATTGATCATTTCACCAATTAGCGATAAATCGTTTTATGATCCCTATATCGAATACCTGGGATTCTTCTTCCTTATGGTGGCATCCATAGGACGGATATGGACCTCCCTTTTCATCTGCGGACGCAAGGACACCGAACTGGTGAAGGACGGTCCTTTTTCCATCTGCAGGAACCCCCTCTATCTTTTTTCCTTTATCGGTGGGGTTGGCTTGATGCTTGCAGGTCAGAATCTGATCCTTGCAGGATTGATGATACCCTTATTCTGGGGTTACTATCATTTTGTGATAAAGGGAGAAGAAAAAAGACTTCAGGAGTTATTTGGTGATGACTATATTGAATACTCTCGAAGGACCCCGAGGGTCATTCCCAGGTTCTCTCTCTATCGTTCACCATCAGAAGTCACGATCAACATCAGAACTATGGAGAGATCTATTATGGATGCAAGCTGTTTTCTCCTGATGATAGTCTTGATTGAAATCCTCGAGCAGATAAAGATGGGCTGAGATGTTCAGGAATGAAAATACCCATCTTTATTCGATTGTGAAAAATATGGGATCCTGCACGGGTAAGCAGGGAAAAATTCAAAACTGAAGAATAACCTGAATTGGGGAAGCTTGAGTGGAAAAAGCCGGGCCTGAAGCCCGGCTTTTTCCTGTATTGAGGAATGGTAAATGAGGAGAAGAAATACTTGTTTTCCAGTTATAGACCGGTCTTATCTCCGGAGTTGCAAGGTCAGATCGGATCAGTTTACCCTGGTTTTCAGGAATATAAAGAAATCTGTATTCAACAAAGCTTATCATTAAAGATAATCATTATCAAATGCGATCAGAAAGATCTATAGAAGTTAAGTTATGCTTAACAATTGACAATCTCTTTAAAGAGAAGGATAATCTCTGTTAAGATAACAATGCATACATCCATGTATTCATAATCCGATACTGAGATCTATTTTCACCATAGTGTAGTGGAACTGACTTCTCAAGGGAAAATATTTATATAAAGTGGATGGATCTTTGACAGGATATATTTTCCTTATAACAAGGAGGACTGATCAATGGGAAACCAGAGTTTACCCAGGATAGGAATTCTGGCATGGGAAGGTGGACTTGTTCCTCCAGGTCTTATGCAGCTGGAAAAGTTGAAAGGGAACAGTACCAACCTTGAATCTTACGATTATCCCGTCCAGATAAGACGAGTAGAGGGTGCCAGTGCAGAAAGCATCGTTATCAACCCTGATGAAACAGTATTGCAGAGGATGGTTTCTGTAATGGAGGAAATGATAGCAGAAGGTGTAAAAGCTATCACAACCAGTTGCGGTTTTAATGCTATCCACCAGAAAAGACTGGCTGATTCTGTCAGTGTTCCTGTTTTTACTTCGAGTCTGATGCAGATACCCTTTGTGTTGATGACCTTGAAGGAAGGACAGTCCGTGGTTGTTATTACGGCGAGAAAAGCAAGCCTTACTCCACTTCATTTCCGGAACTGCGGTGTTGCTGATTCTGCCCCGGTTCATATTGTAGGAATGGAAGAATGGGAAGAATGGAGGAAAGTGCTGGATTCCAATGTCCCGGAAGTGGATATGGGACTTATTGAGAAGGAAATAATCGAGGCAGGTTTAATGGCGAAAAAACAGTATCCGGATGTAGGGGCTTTTGTCCTGGAATGCACGGACATGCCGCCCTTTTCCCAGGCTATACGGAATGGGACAGGGCTCCCTGTATTCGATTTTATTACTCTTGTTAACTATGTGAACCAGGCGGTCTGATATAGGACCTTCAAAGGATTATCCTGGTTAAAGAACGAATTTCTTTATGGCAGACTGTTAAATACAGGAGGAGGTATTTTTTTGAAAGAGATTCTTGTTCTTGGTGCAGGAAGGGTAGCGCGCCCATGTGTTCAGTACCTTTTGAAAGAGCCGGGATACCATGTGACAGTGGTTGATCTGAAGGAAGAAAATCTCCTTCATGTCATTGGCGGTCACCCGCGAGGGCAGGGTATTGTGGGAAACGCAGTTAGTGAATCTGAACTGCTTATGGATAAGCTTAACCCTGATCTTGTAGTTAATCTCCTCCCCGCATCATTTATGAAGCAGATTGCCGAACAATGTATAGAAAGAGCTATCCCTACGGTAAATCCTTCTTATATTGATGAGGAAACTAAACTTCTTGATCCAAAAGCCAGACAGGCAGGAGTGACCATCCTTTGTGAACTTGGACTCGATCCTGGAATAGATCATATGTCAGCTGTAAAAACTATAAGAAAGATCCATGATGAAGGTGGAAAGATAGAGTCCTTCTGGTCAGTTTGCGGAGCCATTCCTTCAGCAAAGGATAATACGAATCCCATGGGATACAAACTATCCTGGGCTCCAGCTGGTCTTATCGGGGCAAGTAAGAGGGATGCCAGATTCCTCAGGGATGGTAAGGAAGTATTCCTTCCCGGAGGAGAAACCTTTAAGTATTCAGATCTTATCGAAGTGGAAGACCTTGGCTGTTTCGAGGTTTACGCAAACGGCAATTCTCTTCCCTATCTTGATATGTACAGTATCAAAGAAGCAAAAAACATTTACAGAGGAACTGTCCGTTATCTCGGGTGGAGCGAGACCATTTGCAAGATGCTCGAGATGGGTCTTTTTGAAGAAACAATGATGGAACTTTCCGGTCTGACCTACAGGGATCTTTCTGCAAAACTTCTTGAAGCTTCCCCAGGTGATAATTTCGAGGAAATTCTATGCAGGAAATTAAACATCGAACCCTATATGGCAATATACCAGAGATTGAAATGGCTTGGACTATTTTCAGATCAATTGATCCCACTGGATTATGGCAGTCCCAGAGATGTTATCTCCATGTTATATTTTGATAAATTATACTACCAGGAATCCGAAAAGGATCTTGTAATAATGGAGCACAGGTTCCTTTCTTATTACCCGGTTTCAGGAAAAAGAATATTGCATAAGTCAACCATGGTGGATTATGGTATTCCAGGAGAAGATACTTCTGTTGCAAGAACTACAGGTATTCCTCCGGCAATAGGCGCAAAACTCATTCTTGAGGGAAGATTCTCAAATCCTGGTGTCATAGGTCCCTTTTCCCCCGAGATATATGAAGCAGCCCTTGAAGAGCTGGAGACAGAAAACATCCTTTTCAGGGAAAAGGAAGAGCTGATCTGTAATTAGGGGGTACCGGGAGATAAGTGTCCCGTGCTACTAATTGATTTTCCGACCATGTAAGATTGACAAAGCAGTTCAACTGACAGATAATTTAGGAAATTCAATATGGGAATACATCTATGAATACATTGAAAGGCGGAAAATGAACAAAAATATGGAAAACTCTGAAGAACGAGCCTACAGGTCCATCGTGGAACTGATATTGACCAACGAGTACAAGCCTGGGGACTTTCTACTCGAAGTTGAACTTGCTTCAAAACTGAATATGAGTCGAACTCCTGTGAGCCGTGCCCTGGCAAGGCTTGTGACGGAGGGCTTTCTTGAACGGATGAAAAAAAAGGGCTGCTTTATTCCGTTACCTACCCCTGAAGATGCAAAACAGGTTTTTTTTGCAAGGGAAGCTATAGCGAGCTATGTTGCTTCAGCGGCGGCTCTTAATTCCACAAAAGAAGACATTGCGAAATTGAGAAATGTAGTGGAAAAAGAAAGGGAAGCATTTCTTTCTAAAAATAAAAAGTTGGAAGCGAAACTTAATGAGGATTTTCATCTGGGCCTGGCTCAGCTATCTGGAAATCAATATCTTCAGAAATGCTGTAGAAACCTTTTCTGGCGGTCAAATGTATATATATTTTATTTTGACAGCTTCTACAGGGATACAGAGATACCCCAGTTGACCCCCCTTCAGCATAACGAGATCCTCGACGCTATAGAAGCGAAGGATTCCGAACTGGCTTCAGAATTGATGTGTAAGCATATTCGTAGAACATACGAGATGCTTATAAAAATGCGGTAGATCCTGCTGCATTTTTTTTGGCCATTAGAAATGAATACATTAAAAAATTCATAAAAGAATCCATAAAGGGGGTATGTGGTTTTGAAGGGGAAAAAGGCGGTTATTCTCGGTTACGGTATGCAGGGACAGGCGGCTTTGTACGATCTTGTCAACAGGAGTAATGTCTCGGAAATTATTGTGGCAGATAACAGATCAGATCTTGATGTTCTATTGGGAAAATACCCGTCGGATCGTGTGAAGCCCTCCAGGCTTGATGCCACTGATAAAGACCAGCTATCGAATTTGATGGAGGGTGCAGATGTTGTCCTCGAATTTCTTCCCGGGAAATTTGCATTTTCTACTGGGCAGCTTGCTGCTGAACTGGCTGTAAACCTGGTCAGCAGCATGTATTACGTTAACCCGGGAGAGGAAGATAAAACCAAAGTAGCGGAACAGAGAGAAGCTCTTGCGAAGCTTGACGAAAAAGCAAAAGAAAAAGGCATAACGATCCTTACAGAATTTGGGATGGACCCCGGTCTTGATCTTGTCCTTGGATCAAAGGCTTTGTCAGAGTTCGATGAGGTTTCGGAATTCTATTCCTACGGCGCCGGATTCCCTGCTCCGGAGGTTGAGGATAACCCTCTGAAGTACAAATTTACATGGTCGATCATCGGGGTCATGCTTTCCTACCTTCGTCCAGCAAAAATAATATCAGGAGGAAAAACTCTGGAAGTAGCAGCCAGAGATATGTTTTCCAGGGAAAACATGCATTATCTGGATATTTCCGGGATGGGTAGAAGACTTGAATGCTTTCCCAATGGAAATACCGAACATTATGCGGAGTTATTCGGTCTGAAGGGGTCTATCTCCGAAATGGGGCGCTACATCTGCCGCTGGGAGGGCCATGGTGCATTCTGGGAAGTAATGGCCAAGAGCGGTTTCCTTGACCAGAAACCTGTCAGGGTCGGGAATACATCTGTAGTCCCGGCAGAATTCTGTGCATCCCTGTTAGCTTCTCAGGACCAGTTCTATTACAAAAAGAACGAGCAGGATATGGCTCTGGTAAGAATGGATGTAAGAGGGAAAGCTGAGGGAAAGAAAAAAAGAGTTATCTATCAGCTCATCGACAGGCGAGATCTCGAGACCGGTTTTACCGCGATGCAGAGAACCGTAGGTTTTACGGCTGGCATAGGATCTCGGCTCATACTTGAGGGCAAATTCAGTAAACCTGGAGTTGCCTTACCCATCGAGGTACCTTTTGAACTTGTAAAAAAAGAGATAGAAGCCCTTGGTATGACTATCGTCAGGGAAGAAACAGCCTGGTAATTTCAGCTACCATCCTGGATGCACGGATAACCTGTATCTTCAGGTTCAGCGGGATCGGCAATGGGAGATGAACTCTGATACGGAAGTGGTCTGAATTTTCTTTCAGTGGCGCAAAACTAATGAGGGAAGGAGGAGAGCTTGAAAAGAGTCATGATCTTTTTTAAAAATATTTAACCATAGAGGAGGGTTATTATGAAACTTCAGCAGACAGACGCTAATCTTGACACCAGGAAGAAAAAGAGCTGGGTTCCTCATACTTACGTTTTGATCTTTTGCATAATCCTGATTGCCGCTGCTGCAACTTATCTTGTTCGGCCGGTGTATACGAGAGGGTTACTGATCCGAATACCGGAAGAACCATCGTAGATGCAGCCTCCTTCAAAAATGTGCCGCAGAATCCTATCAAACCTTTCGCAATTATGAAGGCTATACCCAAGGGTATGAACCAGGCCGGCTGGATAATCTTCCTGGTTTTTATTATCGGTGGTTCTTTTGGCATGATAAACGGCACCGGGGCAATAGAGACAGGAATAGCAACATTAGTAAAAAAACTGGCAGGAAAAGAGAAAATCCTCATTCCTGTCACGATGCTGATTTTTTCTGCTGGAGGAGCAACATTTGGCATGGCTGAGTCAACCCTTATATTTATACCTATGGGAGTTGTCCTGGCAAGAGGCCTTGGATTTGATGCCCTGGTGGGCATGGGTATGATCACCTTAGGGGCTCTTGCCGGTTTCGCGGGAGGGGTTCTAAATCCTTTTACAGTAGGGGTCGCTCAGGGGATAGCAGGTCTTCCCCTTTTTTCCGGAATGGGGTTAAGGGTGATTACCCTTCTGGGATTCTGGGCTATTGGATCTTTCTTCCTTCTCTCCTATGCCTTGAAGATAAAGTCCGATCCTTCAAAAAGCCTGGTTTGCGATCTGGAGCAGTTACAAAAGGAAGAAGATCTCAAACAGAAACACTTTGCGGTCTTAACCACGAGGCATAAGCTGGTCTTGCAGTAGTTGTTGTTGGTTTTTGTTTTATAGTCTATGGTGTGAGTCATGGTTGGAGCACCAGTTCGGACCTTACCGCTGTTTTCCTGACCATGGGAATCATTTCGGGACTGGTGGGAGGGAGCAACCCCGGAAAAATCGCTACTGATTTTATTGAAGGTGCTCGATCATTAACATTCGGTGCACTGGTGATCGGCCTCACTAGAGGAATTGTCGTAATAATGACAGATGGACAGATCATTGATAGCATCATTCATGGAGGAGCCCAGGTAATAACATTATTGCCACGATCCATCGCTGCAGTAGCAATGTTATCGGTTCAGACATTCATCAACTTCTTCATTAACTCTGGCAGCGGGCAGGCGGCCGCGACCATGCCCATAATGGCACCTCTTGCTGATGTGGCTAATTTGACAAGGCAGACCGCAGTCCTGGCATATCAAATGGGTGATGGTCTGTCGAATTCCCTATTCCCGACTTCTGGGGTTCTGATGGCGGGGCTCAGTATCGCGAAAATCCCTTATGAAAAATGGTTTAAATTTATTATTCCCCTGATGATCTATTTGCATTTATTTGCAGCGGCTATCATGGTGATAGCGGTATTAATTAATTACGGACCCTTTTAAAGGATAGCTGAAAGGGTTGTACGAACTCAAATCAGGCCCGTATAGAAGATGATTATTCGGGCCTGATTTTAAGGTTGGTAAGACAGCACAGTATTAACATAAGTTAGACAATCCTGATCTAATCCACTTTTCTTACTTTAATTTATTGGGAATATGAAGTTGATAAAATTTGGCGATTAATATTCGCCGATCTACCTTGCTTTATACAACCATTCGGTCAGTGAGAGAACTTTGTCCGTCCTAAATAAAGATCTAAACGTGATCAAAGAAATGATCTAAGGAGGAGACTTTGAATGTTAAGTAATCCGCAAATGATCTCCATTCGAATATTATGGAATTGAGATGCCGATTACATCAAAAGTTGAACTGCAGTGATGGTTTTGATCACCGAATGGTGGGGCTGAACGGCTTTTAAATACAAGAAGACGCCATCCAGGATAAGATGCATTCAATGACCGAAAAATGGACGTCTTTGAGAATGATACCCATATGGCAATATTTCTGTGTTCCAACCATATTCTTAAAGAGAATCACGTTTTTCCTGTGGTAGTCGTAAAATTGATCTTTGATCCTCCGCAGAAGAAACTGCTGTAAGTGAAAAATACCTATCTATGTGAGAGGGGGATTCTTTCATGAAAATCGCTGTTCTGGGATCTGGAAATGGTGGGACTGCAGTTGCTTTTGATTTTGCTTATAACGGACACGACGTATTCCTTTATGATTTTCCGGAATTTATTGAAAATATTTCGGCGATTAGCAAAGTTGGATGGATTGAATCGGAAGGAGCGCTTCAGGGTTTCGCTCCCGTTAGATATGCGGGATGCGAGCTTGAGAAGGTGCTTGATGGAGCAGATATTGCTTTTGTTGTAGGCCCTTCCTATTCAATCGAGCCTTTTGCAAAGGCATGTGCGCCTTTCTTGAAAAGGGGACAGACGGTCATAATCTGTCCAGGATCATGTGGAGGTTCGATAGTGTTCAAGAAGGCGTTAGAAGAAGATCTTGGGTCTCACAAGTTTCTTATGGCTGAAACACATACTCTCCCTTACGCAGTCCGTCTAATAGAACCAGGAAAAATTCATATTTTCAATAAACTTAAGGGAGGAATATTCCTGGCCGGGCTTCCGAGTTCTTCAGGTGCAGAAATTCTACAGAAAGTGAAGTCAGTTTATCCCGGCATGTCTTTGGCCAAAAACATCCTGCAGACCTTTCTCCAAAATGCTAATCCTGTTATCCATCCTGCAATAGTTTTAATGAACGCTGCATTAATTGAACGGACCAGGGGCGATTTCTTGTTCTATGAAGAGGGCGTGACATCGGCTGTGGGTAGACTCATAAAAGCTGTTGATGAAGAGCGAATTGCTATAGGAAAGGCTCTGGGGCTCGAGATTATCCCGAACACCAGAATCGGGTATCTGCAAGGTTATCAGGAGAAGGAAAATTGTGATTACGATGTTCTCTACAATAAAGGGATAGGTTTTAAAGGGATAGGATCTCCACCGACGTTAAATCATCGATACTTAACCGAAGATGTCGCGCGTAGTCTGGTTTTAATCCACGGGTTAGCCAAAAAACTGGAAGTAGAGACCCCAGTGATAAATTCTATTATTACCATAACTTCTCTTATTCTGATGAAAAATCTGTTCGACAGTACTGATGCAAGGCTGGACGAAATTGAATTAAAGAACAAGAGTCTTAATTCATTCCTGAAAGACATCACTGGATAATATCCGTCATTATGCAGATTTAAGATTATATCGGCCAGTGGGGTAGTATCGTTCTGTTTTTACTATCCATCCAAATTGTGATCAAATAAACGATCGGAGGATGAGGCTATGAATGCGAAGCAATCTGCTAAGGATATCCATTCGGATATTATTGAATGGAGACGCCGATTACACCAGATACCAGAAATAGGATTTGATCTTTTTCAGACTTCTCAATTTGTCAAAGACAGGTTGAACGAAATGGGTATCAGCTATGAAACTATGGCCAGGACCGGGGTATTGGCCTTGATCAGTGGTGATGAGACTGGTCCTACAATTGCTCTTAGAGCAGATATGGATGGCCTTCCGATAAAAGAAGAGACTGGTCTTGATTATGCATCCGTAAATGGCAATATGCATGCCTGTGGACATGATGCCCATACGGCAATGCTTTTGGGCACCGCAAAAATTCTTGCAGAGAATAAGGATCTCCTTAAGGGGACTGTAAAAATGATCTTTCAGCCTGCAGAAGAAACTACCGGGGGCGCTAAAATCATGATCGATGAGGGGTGTATGAAAGGCCCTCACGTCGATGCGGTAATTGGATTGCATATAGGCCAACTGTTCAAAGAAGTTGGGGATGGACAGATCGGCATTCGTTATGGGTCAATGATGGCAGCTGTAGACTCATTCAGCGTTAAGGTGAGAGGCCATGGAGGTCATGGAGCAAGACCGCATCAGTGTATAGACCCTATCATAACTTCCTCAGAAATGATAACTTCTCTTCAACGCATAGTCAGCAGGGAGATCGATCCCACCCATGAAGCGGTTTTAAGCATTTGTATGATTCAGGGAGGTACCACCACTAACGTTATACCCGAAACAGTGGAATTTAAAGGAACTATCCGAACATTAGATCAGGACGACAGGCTATTCATAGAAAAAAGGTTCAGGGAGATATGTGCCTCAATTGCTCAAGCAAACAGGGCAGAGGCAGAAATAACATACGGAAAATTTTATCCTGCGGTATTAAACGATGAAGACTTCACTCGCTTCTTTGCGAAATCAGCGGCAAAAATCGTGGGTAAAAGGAATATTGTCGAGATTAAAAGACCGGGCATGGGTGCAGAAGATATGGCTTATTATCTCCTGGAAACCAAAGGGACCTTTTTCAGCCTGGGGTCTTTTAGATCAGATAGGGATACACAATATCCACATCATCATCCAAAATTTGATATCAATGAAGATGTTCTTTGGATAGGTCCAGCGGTTTTTGCGCAGACCGTAATAGATTTTTTTAAGGATCATGAAGAAAAAGTACTTTAAAAAACTATTAAAACCTGGTCATGACAAAATAAAGAATATATAGTGGATTAGTTTCTTCTTGACTTTGTATATTTTATATCTTGTGCTTTGTAATTTCATTTAC
This sequence comes from Synergistales bacterium, assembly GCA_963666205.1. Taxonomy (GTDB): domain Bacteria; phylum Synergistota; class Synergistia; order Synergistales; family JAFGMB01; genus JAENYO01. The sequence goes on along the minus strand of OY762654.1, from coordinate 1,150,616 downwards.
AAGCAAATGGTCAAGAATGTTATCTATGTGGAATGAAAATTAAAATAGTTAAAGGTTTTCAATGAAAAACTACAGATTTCTTATATTTAAATTTTTTGCTGCCAATTTTGCCCTGATGAGCCTGAGCAACGTCTATTATCTTCTTGCTCCTTATCTCAACACCTATGGTATTGTTGATCCTGGTGTAATTGGCTGGGTTCTTGGTTCTTATTATGCTGCCTCAACTTTTTCAAGACCTCTCGTAGTGAGGCTGGTGGAGAAGTACGGATTTTACCTGACCCTTGTTATAGCCGCATCGGTAAACCTTGTCAGCAGTGCAGGAGTTGCCCTGGCGGGTTCTTCAATTACCCAGATCCTTTTCTGGAGGATCCTTACAGGAGTTTCCTCTAGCCTTTTTCTTGTAAGCCTTACAACCTACCAGGTTATTTCAGTGCCGGATGAGATAAGGGGGTCCTCCTTTGCCCTTGTGTCCGCCGGATGTATCGCTCCTTTAGTCACAGCGGTTCCCCTGGCGGACTGGCTTTTACATCATGGACATCCTCTTTTTTACATATGGCTTGGACCTTTGGTATCCTTTCTTTCACTTATTCTGGTTATGTCTTTTAAAATAGAGGAGGTTGGATATGAAAAGAGACAAAAACAGGATTGGGGCACTTATTCAGATCTTTTCCGACTTCCTTCAGTACGGGCGCTTTTCGTCTCAATAATCTTTTTTTCATTCACAGACGCATGTATCCTCTCCGTGGCTGGGTTGGCTATGGAAAAAGGTCTGGTCCCTTCATTTTTCATCTCGGCGAATGCTGCCCTTTCTGTTTTCATAAGGCTTTTCCTCTTCAGGCACCTTGACAGGTTTCCCCGGATGAAGCTTGCAGCTCCCATGTTTGCCCTGACTTCAGCAGGACTTTTCCTTTCTACCTTTGCCTGGAATAACTTGCTGTTCATGATATGCGGAATTCTTTTCGGGCTTGGTATGGGTTATGGTTTCCCCATGCACCTTGCTCTTGCTGGTGATGTTGCGCCTCCGAGATTGAGACCGAAGGTGACATCCATGGTGTGGTTCCTCATGGCTTTGTCCTTCTTTATCTGCCCTCTGATCATAGGCTACCTGTCAGCACTTCTCGATTACACGAGGGCATTTCAGATTGTTGCAGGGGCTGTGTTTCTGATCTCTCCCCTGGTGTACATATATTTCTGGAAACCTGTCATCTCTTCCGGGAAAAAGGAAATCCCCTCTTTCCAGTAGAAAGGAAAGAGGGGATTTAAAGTTCAGTACCTGTATTTATAACTGGGGAGTTTCCCTTTGTTTCAGAATGGTCGCACTGAAAGTTTATTCCCTTCAGTGCAGGCTGTATATTTCCCTGAGCAGATCATTAAGGTTCAGTGGGTTATATTCATCATCCCAGCGGTAAACTACTTTACCGTCGATCTGAACGTAGCTTATCCAGACGGGTTCGTAACCTTCCCTGTAGAAGGATACCCTGACCCTGGATTTTCTTCCGTTGGCATAGGTAAGGCCTGCCATTACAACATTGTATTCATCGTAGTTCCACCATCTGCTGCCACCAAAATAATCTTCAAATTCCCTGGCTATGCTCTGGTACGAGGGATTGGGAAAACCATCCAGATAGCTGTTCCTGAACTCCTGGATAAGACGCAGATCCTGAGGGGCTGCACCGTCATCGAAGACCTGCCTCGGTGATGCTACATAACTCGGGTATGCAAAAACACAGCTGCAGGTAATTAACAATATAATGGTTGCCATAAGAACACAGGAAAATCTTCTCATATTTGTCCCTCCTGACTGGGGTTGAAAATAAACTGTCTTAATATTATACACCCTGTTAAATGTCTGAATTTAATCTTGTTAATTTTATTATCTTTTCCATGGTCCGGCGTTCACTTCCCTTTCGGTCAGGTGAAGTTGCCGTGACCCTAAAAGCCATCCCATAAGGTATATCTTCTGTTCAATGGTTACTTCCATATCAGAGGGTATCCCGTATGATCCTCCAGAAACAGGAAGGTTTATCCTGTCAGGTAACAACCCTTCCTTTCCGGTAAACAAGTCTTTTCTGAAAGTGTTTCCCCCTTCCGGAACCTGTTCATAACCCATAAGCAGGGGAAGAGGTGTTCCTCCAACCCTGTAATCAGCTTTTTCTTCCGTAAGGGTTATCCTGGATTCTCCCTTAAGTCCTTCTTTTCGGATGGGAACGCCGAACTGGTCAATGACCTGGTAAAGGAACATCCGCGAATATCCATCCGTTATTTTTTCTCTGCTTTTTCCAGGGAGATTCAATTCATAGGGTCTTCCTTCCAAAAGCATTTCCCTGTAACTGATAAAGGGGGAATATCCCCTTTCTCTGAGTTGAAGATCTTCCATACTCCTGAGGTTAGCTGGTTTTCTCAAGGTGAGTGAAACCAGGTCTGAATGTCTCTGTCCGTCAGGACAGTCCCTAAGTACTTCAAGGATCACATCATCGATCTCAGTATTTGGTGTGAGAAGCTTCAGGTCTGCTTCTCCTGATGATGTGATCATCTCTCTGTTACCTCCTGGAAAGGTGACATTGTCCATCCCTTTAAGAATAATGAACCGGTAACTGCAGTGTTTATTTTTATCTGGATTTTTTGCCCGTAGAGGCAATATGTTATCAGTATCATTGCCTGTAGTTCTGTTGACAAGTATTTCATCATACGGTAAGGCTATGGCGACTTCCGGGTCTTCAAATCTTATCTCAGCTGACAGTACTGCAATGTTGTTACCTGTTTTTAATTTTCTATTGAAGAAAAGATCTCTTCCCTTTACAGCCCCTGTCAGATCATTCAGAGGAATTCGGAGACTCATGTTAAAACGGTCAAGGGTGATCATTTCCCCTTCCATGGGCAGGTTCAGCTCTGGGGAGTATATGTCAAGTTCCATATTCTGACCCTGTGCGGATCCCCTTATGACCTCTGAGTGGAAACCGGGGAAAAACTCATCCCTGTCGGGAGAGAATTCTTTAATTGTCAGGGGTCTTTCATTCTCAGGACCCTCGGTACGGGCAAAGGGTAAAAACAGTTCTGCATTCTGTAACTCTATCCCTGTAGATACGGTGTTCATTATGGCCTGATCCGTCGGTCTGAATTCCCCTGAAGAAGGATCGTAAAGGTATATGATCACCAGGTTGCCTGCAAAATATTCTTTGAGGCTGTAGGTTAATCTGCCCTTTCCCTCTGCGGTCAGGGCAGTTTGTTCTCCATCCAGGACGATATGGCCTGTAAAGCTCCATGCCCTGGGTAGATTGAAGGGGTCCCCTGCATCTTCCTTCAGAAGGGATTCCCTGACCCGGATCCAGTTGGAATTGATCCCCTGTCTTTCCATGCGGATCTCTTCGAGGGCGGCTGATGTGTTATCAGAAGCCTGAAGGGTCTGTGTCAATGTCAGCATAAGGGCCGCTGTCAGAATTAATAACAGCAGGCGGGAGATATTGAGTCTTGTCTTTAAAGGATACTCACCATCCGGAAAGGTTCCCGGGGAAGGTTGTTTGTAACAGGATATATTGTCCATTTTACTCATCACTCCAGAATGAAAGGCTTCCCTTTCGGGGAAAACTTTTTTCATTTATATTGAAGGGCTGGCATTCTCAGGAACATTGGATGTCTTTCCTTAATCTATCTATGAAGATCAATTTACTTCCTTATCTATTGTATAGGGTTAAGGTTTATCCAACAATAAATACCTGAGAATCTACCTGGAAGTATGCCAGGAGGGGAATATACTTTCTTTAAGGAGTTTTGAGGTGTTTTTCGCCGAAATCGCCCCGGTTTATCCTGTGAAACATTTCTTTTTTGGATGACCGGGAAATAGTCATTGACATAGTTTTGTGAAAGCTCTAAATTCAGAATGTATCAAAGTTCAGAAAGAAAGAACAGCATTCACCATAGGCCTGTTTCACATTTACATACTCAGGGGTGAGATCTCAATTTGAATAGAAACCTGGCACCTACCCGGGGCAACATGGTCAAACTGAAGGGATCTCTTTCCCTTGCCCGAAAGGGTCACGACCTTCTGGAACAGAAAAGGCAGGTTCTCATGATGGAACTGGTGGAACGTATCCAGGAGAGCCGGCAGATCCAGGAAGATATACAGAAGATATTCTCTGATTCATATACAAGCCTTCAGATGGCCAATCTTTCCCTTGGTATCGATAGCGTGGAGGAGATAGCCCACTCTGTCCCGGAGGAGACTTCCTTTACCATACGCCTGCGCTCCGTAATGGGGGTGGAGATCCCAAGTGTGGATCCAGTCCCTCCAGATCCCATCCCATGCTATTCATTTTTCGGAACCTCCGGAGCCATGGACAATGCCTATCTTCATGCAAGAAAAGTATTGAGTCTTCTGGCCAGACTGGCGGAACTCGAAACGAGTGTTTACAGGCTTGCCGTTCAGATAAGAAAGACCTTCAGGAGGGTTAATGCCCTCGAGAAGGTGGTCATCCCCTCTTACAGAAGAGGTATTGCCATGATCTCGAATGTCCTTGAAGAGGGAGAAAGGGAAGATTTTATAAGGATGAAGATCGCAAAGGGTGGATCTTCCCGAAGGGAGGCACCAGGGGACAATGGAGCTTAAAGATATCCTTACCCAGCTGCTGGGAGCAGAGCATGAAGCTAACCGGGTCATAGAAGAAGCAAAAAATGAAGCCTCCGCTATTCTTCAGTCCACAAGGGATGAGTTTGCCAGGGAAAGGGAAGACAGGATGCGTGCAGCCCATGAACAGGCCAAAGCCACTGTGGAAACGGCGCGAAGCGGGGGAGAGGCCGAGGCATCACAGATACTTGTCATGGGAGAAGTCGAGAGAAACAGGATGAAGGCCAGGTTCAATGAAAAGGTCCGAGTGGTGGTTGAAGACCTTGTGAATGAGATAGCCCTGGATTACAGCCGAAAAGGGGAGATCTAGCAATGCTGTCCGTCCTTTCCATGGGAAGAAGAGCCTCCGTATCTGCCAAGGCAAGGACAATGAAGGGGAGGATGCTTCCTGATGATTTTTTCTGGCATCTCCTTTTCAACTGTCACAGTATGAGTGAGATCGCCAGACAGCTTAGTTACTCAGAATCCTATGGTGACTACCTGAAGCATATAAGTTCCTCGGATATACATCGTTACGAGCTTGAAGCTATACTTTCGATGGTTCCCCTTTACGAGGCTTTTCGCTTCAGGAATTACCTTGGCCCAAGAAGATGGGATCTGGTCGAAGCCTGGAAACTCAGATACGATGTGGATATCCTGAAGAGGATCTTCAGGCTGGTCCTTGGAAATATACAGTCGCGTGATTCCATATGGGAGAAAATACGTGCTATTCCGGATCTTTCTTTTCCATCTGAGGAAATACTGGAAGCACGGAATTTCGAGGACCTTCTGTTGGCCCTTAAGGATACTCCCTACTTCAGTGTCCTTTCAGAGCCCATCAATACCATGATAAAGACTGGGAGCACACTCTTCCCGGTCGAAATGGCATTGGACGGGTTTGTCATGAACAGTTTTTTAACTCTCCTGTACCGGGTCGGACGGACTGAAAAGAAACAGCTTCTCAAGCTCTTTGGTGCAAGAGCGGACCTTATGAATATCTACTGGCTTTACAGATCAAGGGTTTTCTTTAACCTGAAGCCCGAAGAGATCCTTACAAGGCTTATCCCCTTCAACTATCGGTTGAACAGGCGGACCATCAGCAGACTTGCTTTCTCTTCCTTTCCCGATGAATTCATGAAGATCCTTGAACAGACCCCTTACCTTTCAATCTTCCAGTATCCGGGAGAGGCAGGTAAAGGAGAGACAGAATTGATCATAGAAAGGAATCTGAAACGTTTCCAGTGGGATGAGTGTATACGGACTTTCAGGATGGGTGTTCCGGGTATCCATACCGTAATGGCCTACCTCTATCTGAGAGAGATGGAAGTTGCAGACCTCATCACCATCATAGAAGATGTCAGGTATGACCTCAGCCGTAGAATGGCAGTGCTCTTTCTGGTCAGGCCCATGAAGTCGGAGGGTGGGATTTAATGAGTATCGTAAAAATGTCCGGACTTACATTCGTAGGTCCCAGGACGGAAATTGAGATCCTAGCCACCAGACTTCTTGTAAGAGGAGATTTTCAGCCATTGTCAATAGACTATTCTCTGGATGATATGTCTATCAGATCAAGAATAAAAACTTTCCGTGTCAATCCCTACGATCCTATCCTGGAAGACCTTGAATCCATCTGGCGAACGGCCGGAGAAGAACCACCTGTCCCCTCAGTAAGTAAAGACCTGAAATTTTCACCCTTTGAGGAATTAAGCGCTCGGGTCAGCCGGGCATCAAAACGCTTGAGAATATGGGAAAAAAGAGCCAGACAGCTTGCCGTGGAAGAAGAAGAACTGGAAGCGGCTGTCCTTTTTGCTGAAGTGATTCTTTCTCTCGGAGATAAGGGGCGCCAGGCTTTGGATTCCAGGATAGTCAAATTTTTTCTCGGAAGGTTTACGAAAGAAAATTTTGCCAGACTCGAGGATTCTGTCAAAGAAGTTCCCATGATGGTCATACCCGTCAGGCAGAGTGGAGAGGATGTCTGGGCGGTTGTCATAACCGTGTCCGGCTATCTTGAGGGGGCATTAAAACTTCTGGAATCAGTTTATTTCAGGGAATTCCCCATTGCAGAAACACTGAAGGGTCTTGGCCCGGACTGGGTTGGTGGCCTCAGGAGAAGAATAGAGAATCATAAAAGAGCCCGATCCAGACTTGAGGAAGCTGCAAGAAATTACCTCAACCGCTCCAGGGAACAGCTTGAGGATCTGTATTACCAGGTTTATGGAATGCAGAGGATATATGCACTGTGCATGGCCAGGGGGCAGATAGGGGAGATGTTCATATTGTCCGGCTGGCTGCCTTCCGAGGAGATCGAAGGTGTAAAAAAGATAATGACAGAAGAGGCTCCCGGAACCATGATCATAGTGGAAAGCAGCACGGAAAGGGAAGGGAGAAAGATCCCTGTCAGGCTGAAAAATCTTCCCTTTGTAAGAAACTTTCAGGATATTGTCGCCCTTTACAGCCTTCCATCCTACGGAGAAAGCGATCCATCTCTTCTCGTAGCCCTGAGTTTCTGTCTTTTCTTCGGTTTTATGTTCGGAGATGTCGGACACGGGATCATGCTGATAGCCGGTGCAATGATCCTGGAAAAAAAGAACCTCGTTCAAAGGGCTTTTGCTTCAGTGATCAAGCTTTCAGGGCTATCAGCCTCTATCTTCGGCTTTCTTTACGGCAGCATATTCGGGAACGAGCACATTCTGCACCGTGTCTGGATATCACCAATGGAGGATATGGGAGAACTTATTCAGACTTCCCTGGCTGCAGGCATAGTTTTCATAAGTATTGGAATGATAATGAACATCCTCCTTAGATACAGAAAAAGAGAATACGGAAAGCTCCTCTTTGACGGACAGGGTCTCGCCGGACTTGTATTTTACTGGATAGCCGTCATTTTCGCCTGGTCGGCTCTGTCGAACAGGAAACTTCCAGTACCCTCAGGGATCCTTCTTTCAGCCCTCCTTATCCTTTTTGCCGTTATTCTTCTTGCCGAGTTCCTTTCTGTGCGGTTCCTCCATGAAGAACATGGGAAAACCAGTAATGTTGTTCATGTTTTTGAGGTTTTTCATACCTTACTTTCCTTTCTCAGTAATACTGCTTCCTTTGTCAGACTGGCCGCATTTGCCCTTAATCACGTCGGGCTCTGCCTGGCAGTTATGATGCTGGGACAGATGGTGGAAGGATTGCCTGGAGGAGGGATCATCAAGTGGGTGATCCTGATCGTCGGACACCTTGTAATTGTTGCCCTCGAAGGCCTTATAGTGTTTATTCAGACCCTGAGGCTTGAGTATTACGAGTTTTTCAGTAAATTCTATTCTGGTGGCGGAAAAGCATTTGTTCCCATGAAATGGGGAAAAAAATAAATTTAGAGGTTTCCATAACAGATCTGAAAGAGGAGATGATGCTGCAGATGAAATACCTTGGAATACTTTGTTCCACCATGGCCTTTCTCGTTTCTTACGGCTTTGTTTTAAGGGGGCGTAAGATAAGGAAACCCGGCAGGATACTCTTTATGGGTGTTGCAGTTTCCATAATGTCCCTGGTTTTAGTTGGTGCGGCTCCATTCTTTACAGGGCCGTCCCTTGCGGCAGAGGGTCTCTCCCAGTCATCGGGATTGGGTTTCCTTGGAGCCAGCATCTCTACCGGACTGGCATGTCTTGGAGCAGGAATTGCCGTGGCAGTGGTTGGTGCTGCAGCCCTTGGAGTTATCGGAGAGAAGCCTGAAACCCTCGGAATGACCCTTATATACCTTGGCCTTGCGGAGGGGATAGCTATTTATGGAGTTATCGTCTCTCTCCTTATTCTGGCCAAACTGTAACAAGACATGAGGGCTTTTCTGGTAAGTGATAATCATGACACCCTGGTAGCCCTCCGTCTGGCGGGAATAAAGGGAGTAGTGGCTCATGGTTCTCACGAAACAGGGAGTGCAGTAAGGGAAGCCCTTATTGCCGGAGATATCGGTATCCTTGTGCTGACGGAAAAGGCAGCAGCAGTTATTCCTGATCTTGTAAGAGAGATAAGGGAGAGCGGAACTCTTCCCCTCCTTGTGGAAGTTCCTGACCGGCATGGAAGTGAACGGGGAAAGGATTTTCTTACAAGTTACGTAAGAAATGCCATTGGGGTGAAAATCGAATGAACAAAGAGGAAAATAACCAGAAACTTTCTGATCTAAAGGATCTTGTTCTTTCAAAGGCTGAAGCTGAAAGAGGATATGCTCTCTCGAATGCCCGAAAGGATTCAGGGGAATGGCTTAAAGCAGAAAATTCCCGGCTGGAGCAGATCATAGAAGGGATCCTTATGGAATCAGGAAAAAGAGCCGAAGACATTCGAAGAAGAGAAATTGTAACTGCCGAGAGGGAACGGGAACGGGAACGGCTCAGGCTCCAGAACAGTCTGATAGCCGAGGCAGTGGAGATCCTTGAAACTGAACTGGTAAAACTTCGGGAGCGGGAGAATTATCCTGCCCTTCTTGCAGGTGTACTTCTGGAAGCTGCAGAATCAGTTCCTGAGGGTCAGGATCTATCTTTCAGACTTTCTGAAAGGGATAGCTCTCTTGGAGAGGAAATGGTTCACAACCTCAAGATAAAGAAACCTGATCTGAAAATTTCCTTTGATAAAGAGCCGGCTCCCATACTTGGAGGACTGTGGCTTCGTTCGAAAGACGGGAAATGGCAGGTAAATGCAGACTGGCATGTAAAGGCCGGTGAGATGGCTGATGAGATCGCTGAACGACTTCTCAAGGTCCTCTGACAGGAGGTGGGAGATAAGTGAAGCGAAAGGGCAGCATCGTAACAGTTAATGGACCGGTTGTCAGGGCAAAGGGAATGAGAGACTTCGCCATGAGGGAAATGGTGGAGGTGGGTAAGCTTGCCATCATTGGCGAGATCATCCGTATGGAAGGTGATGAAGCCCTTATACAGGTTTATGAGGATACCCAGGGTTTACGTCTGGGAGAGGATGTATCCGGAAATGGAGAACCCCTTTCAATGGCTCTGGGTCCCGGGCTTATAGGGACCATAATAGACGGTATTGGCCGTCCTCTGGGCAAACTCAGAGAGCTGGAGGGATCGTTTATCTCAAGGGGGGTAAAAGTTGACCAGCTGGACCTGGACAAGGTCTGGGAAATTACTCCCCAGGTCAGTGCGGGAGAGATCGTAACAAGCGGAATGGTCCTTGCCACCGTGCAGGAAAGCTCAATGGTCACCCACAGGATAGTGGCCCCGCCCGGAGTGGAAGGAGAGATCCTTTCAATAGTACCGGCAGGCTTTCACAAGGCAGGGGAGATCCTTGCCAGGATAAGAGATGGGAAGGGAAAGGAGAGGGATATCCCGATCATTTCAAGATGGCCTGTAAGGACTCCAAGGCCATACCGTGAAAGACTGCTTCCTGATGAACCCCTTATAACGGGCCAGAGGGTCATTGACGGACTTTTTCCCCTTTCGAAGGGGGGGGTTGCCGCCATACCTGGTGGATTCGGGACAGGAAAGACGGTAACCCAGCATCAGCTTGCCAAGTGGAGCGATGCCCGGATAATCGTCTACATAGGCTGCGGTGAGAGAGGTAATGAAATGACCCAGGTCCTGGAGGAGTTTCCGGTACTTGATGACCCCAGGTCAGGCAAACCTCTCATGGAGAGGACCGTCCTTATAGCCAACACCTCCAATATGCCCGTTGCAGCAAGGGAGGCATCTATATATACGGGAATAACCATAGCTGAGTATTACCGTGATATGGGATACGACGTTGCCATGATGGCCGATTCCACTTCCCGATGGGCTGAAGCCCTGAGGGAGATATCGGGAAGGCTGGAAGAGATACCTGCTGAAGAAGGCTTTCCTGCCTATCTTCCCACCCGTCTTGCCGAATTCTACGAAAGAGCCGGAAAGGTCGTGACCATGGGGGGGGAAAAGGGGAGCATTTCAGTGATAGGAGCGGTATCTCCTCCAGGTGGCGATTTTACCGAACCCGTAACGAGACATACAAAAAGATTCATCCGCTGTTTCTGGGGATTGGATAAACAGCTTGCCCATGCAAGACATTTCCCTGCGATCAACTGGGTCGAATCATACAGTGAATATGCGGATGAGGTTAAGGACTGGTATTTTTCACATGTGGACCCCCGATGGGGAGAATTAAGGGATAAGGCGAGGGACATCCTTTCAGAAGATGAAAGGATACAGCAGATAGTCCGTCTTGTGGGTGAGGATGTTCTCCCCGATGAACAGCGTCTTCTTGCCTTCACTGCATTTCTCCTGAAGAACGGATATCTCCAGCAGGGTGCATTTGGCCCTGATTCTTTCTGTCCTCCTGAAAAGGGTTTTGCAATTCTGGAAATAATTCTCTTCTTTTACCAGAAGACCAGGGAACTGGTGAACAGTGGATGTCCCCTGTCCCTTATAAGGGATCTCAATGAGGTTGTAGAGATCACCCATTTGAAGGAGATACCGGCAGATGATATGGGATCCTTCGCCAGAGTGAGAACCACCCTGGAAAAGAAACTGGAAGAAGTTGGCAGAGAAAGGCTTGCAAGACCTGGGGGTGAAGAGCAGTGGCGTTAACTGAATATATCGGGCTTGAGGAGATAACAGGGCCATTCATCCTCCTTGGAGGCATAGCAGAGGTAGGTTATGACGAGATAGTAGATGTGGTGGATCAGACAGGAAGGATCCGTAAGGGCAGGGTGGTCCTTGTGGATGAGAAGTCCACCCTTGTTCAGGTCTTTTCCGGTACAAATGATCTGGTCCCGAATTCGACAAGAGTAAGATTTCTTGGAAAGGGCCTGGAAATAGCCCTTTCTCCATCCATTCTTGGAAGATCCTTCAATGGACTTGGTGAAGCGAGGGATGGATGCGGAAGGATATTCGGCGGTATAAAAAAGAATGTGAACGGTTCAGCCATCAATCCCATGGCAAGGCTTTATCCCAGGGACTTCATCCATACAGGTATTTCCGTGACTGATGTCCTGACTACCCTTATAAGGGGACAGAAGCTTCCTATTTTCTCCGGGAACGGGCTGCCTCATAATCAGCTTGCGGTACAGATAGCCACCCAATCCCGACTTGTAGGAGAAGAGAATTTTGCGGTTGTCTTTGCAGGAATAGGGATAAAACATGACGATGCTGCATTTTTTTCCAATGAGCTGACCCGAAAAGGCCAGACGGGAAATATAGTAATGTTCCTGAACCTTGCCGATGATCCGGTTATAGAACGGCTTGCCACTCCCCGCTTTGCCCTTACTGCAGCTGAATATCTTGCCTTTGATCTGGGGATGCATGTTCTTGTGATAATGACAGATATGACAAGTTACTGCGAAGCTTTGAGAGAGCTGAGTGTGGCCAGGGGAGAAGTGCCCAGCAGAAAGGGATATCCGGCCTATCTCTACAGTGATCTTGCATCTCTCTACGAAAGGGCAGGAGTGATAAAGGGTGTTAAGGGGAGCCTTACTCAGCTCCCCATTCTGACCATGCCGAACGATGATATAACCCATCCCATACCTGATCTGACCGGTTTCATAACAGAAGGACAGGTAGTTCTCTCAAGGGAACTTTACAACAAGGGGGTCTATCCTCCCGTAGAGTCTCTAACAAGCCTTTCCAGGCTGATGAAGGACGGGATAGGGAAAGGTTATACCCGGGAGGACCATCCAGATCTTTCCAGTCAGATCTTTGCATCCTACAGCCGTGTCCAGGAAGTTCGATCCCTGGCAAGTGTTGTGGGTGAAGATGAGTTGAGCAAAACGGACAAGGCCTATCTTGCCTTTGGTGAAGCCTTTGAAAAGAAGTTCCTTATGCAGGGAAAAGAAGAAGACCGGGAGATAGGAGAATCCCTGGATATTGCCTGGCAGCTTCTGGGTATGCTCCCGAGGGCCGAACTTACCCGGGTCACCATGGATGAAATACGCAAGTATATAGACAGGAAAAAGTGGTGATCAGCGATTTCTTCCCTTTTCTGTTTCTGACATTATCACTGAGAGGGTGTCTGAGATCCTTTCGAGGTTATCAAAACGATGCCCTCCCTCTTCAAAGGAAATGAATTTACTGAAATCAACAAAGAACTTTCGTGTAAGAAGGTTATGGTCAAGTCTCCTGTCGTCAAGACAGACAAAAACATTCAGATTACGTGGGTCGGCCTTCCATGCATGTTCACAGAAAAGTTTCTTCAATTGCAGAACATACTGGAACTTCCATTCTCCCTTTTCTCCTGTAAACTTGTTCCTGACCGGACCTATAAGGTCTGTACTGGTGATGAATGGGACTATAGCAGGATTGAGAAATACGGCAGGAACATTGAGTATGGCGCACATGATGTAGGCATAGAACCCTCCAAGGCTTTCACCCACTATCATTAAAGGCGTTTTCCCGTATCGATGGATCTGTTCGTCCAGTTCCTCCACTACTTTTACCGGCTCAAGAGGCAGATCAGGGGACAGGATATCTTCACAGGGAAAAAGGTGTTCAAGAAATCTTGCTGTACGGTTATTTCCCTGATCCAGAATTCCGTGAATGTTAAGTATCATATAGTCATCATTCCTTCCATGGAAAGCATTTTACTATCAATTCCTGTATATGATAAATAGGATGGATCCTTCCCTGATAGCCATGTGGAGTCTGCCGAAGATCCATAAACAAAAGAGGACCGCCTCATAAGAGACGGACCTCTTCCCTTCGATCTATTCTTCTCCCGAGTCCATTAATGATAGATGGTACGGGACATTTCCCGGGCGCTTTCGACCCATCTGCGGACTGCGTTCTGAGGCGGAGTTCTTCGGACGAGTCTTTTCCTTGCATTGACTTCCAGGATCTTGAAATACAGATTATCCGGTTTTCTTCTGGAAAGTTCAACAACTGTATCTACTCCCGCTGCTTCGAGCAGTTCACCATATTCTTTGCCTATGCCCTTGATCCTGTGAAGGTCAGCCTGATTGGCCCATTTCAGGACAGTAGTTTCGGGGATGCCCATTTCTTTGGCTAAAGATCTGCGGTCTTTAACAGTAGCTGTTTTTTCGAGCAAAGCTTCCACGGTTCTTATTCCCATTTGTCTGAGTTTATAACTGTCGTTTTCCCCAATACCCTCGATGCGCGAAATATCTTCCATTTTCAACTCTCCTTTCCTTCAATATGACTCCATTTAAAAATTGAGGAACATATCCGGGGAAACAGTAAATGGGGAAATATTAGGTAGTCATGGCAACCATAGACCTGGAAGGAATTCAGTATAAATACTATCTAATACAATGTAGTGTTAGTCTAATGCATTATATTTCAAAAAATACAAAGAATCAAGATATTGTTATATATTGTTAAAGTGAGGAGAAATAGGGCATAATATTGGTTTATTCAAGTTCAGATAGTTGGAAAGGAGGGAGGCCAGATGCGTGTAACCATTGTGCAGGCTGATCCCAAAGTAGGGGATATTGAAGGAAACGTGGAAAAACTTCGCAGAACTATCGAAACACTACCACGGCAGAGTACCGATCTGGTTATATTCTCAGAACTGTTCCTGACGGGATATCCGCCAATGGACCTTCTTGAAAAAAATTGGTTCATGGCTGCTGTAAACCGGGGTATGGAGGAGATAAAGGCCATCTCTCGCTCCAGGGATGATCTGGGGATCCTCCTGGGATGTCCCTTTCCCACAGGGAGTATGGTGGGAAAGAAGCTGTTCAATTCTGCTGTTCTTTTTGAAAAGGGCAATATTCTTGTTCATGCAGGTAAAAGCCTTCTCCCCACCTATGATGTTTTTGACGAAGCCCGTTATTTCAGTCCCTTCCCGGAAGTAACTACACTCTCTTTCAGGGGTGAGATCCTTGGAATATCCATATGTGAAGATGCATGGAATGACCCCCTTTTCTGGCCCGACGGAGAGATGTATGAAAGGGATCCCGTACAGGAACTCGCCGATAAGGGAGCTACACTCATGGTGAATATATCGGCATCTCCATTTTCTGTGGGAAAGATCCGGGCCAGGTATGACCTCCTCAGGGGACATGTAAGGAGAAACGGCCTTCCCTTTATATATGTGAACCAGGTCGGAGGAAATGATGAACTGGTATTTGACGGTACCAGCATGGTGCTCGATGGCAAGGGAGATCCCCTGGCAGTACTCCCTTCCTTTGAGGAAGGACTGGTCACTGTTGACACCCGTTCATCAGGCAGTACAGAAGTATTCCCCGTCATCAACGAAATCCGGAACGTTTATCATGCGCTTGTTCTGGGAATAAAGGATTATCTCTCTAAATGCGGGTTTTCAAAGGTCGTAGTGGGACTTTCCGGCGGGATCGATTCTGCCCTTACCTGCGCTCTGGCGGTCCAGGCCCTGGGGGCGGACAATGTTCTCGGTATCTCCATGCCGTCTCCCTATTCTTCATTGGGGAGTGTGGAAGATTCCCGCACCCTTTCGAAGAATCTTGGTATGGACTTCAAAGTGATACCGATCACGGACATATTCAACTCAACGCTTGCAACCCTTGACAGGGATCTGGAGGGACGAGGCAGAGCCCTTGCTCAGGAGAATATACAGGCGCGGATAAGGGGTAATATCCTTATGGCTATATCCAATGCTACAGGATCCCTTGTCCTTTCAACAGGTAACAAGAGCGAGATGTCCGTCGGTTATTGCACCCTCTACGGAGATATGAGCGGAGGTCTTTCCGTTCTTGCTGATGTACCGAAGACCATGGTCTATGACCTGGCCCGGTTCATCAACACCTCTTCCGGGATCATCCCCGTTGAAATAATCGAGAAGGTTCCTTCAGCAGAATTAAGACCGGATCAGAAGGATAGTGACACCCTTCCTCCCTATCCTGTACTGGATGAAATAATCCACCTTTATATAGAGGAGAACTGTTCCCTGTCGCAGATTGTTGAAAAAGGTTTCGAAAAAGAAACAGTATTATGGGTGATAAGGGCAATTTCGAGATCTGAATATAAACGTAAACAGGCAGCGCCAGGGCTCAAGGTCACCTCCAAGGCCTTCGGTATGGGGAGGCGTATTCCCATTGCGGCAAGAACAGTAGAGTAGGTTCTTTGCAGAAAGGGGAAGGATCCTTTTGATCATTTCTGCCAGCTATCGGACTGATATACCTGCCTTTTACGGAAAATGGTTTCTTAACAGGCTTCGGGAGGGCTACTGTAAAAGGGTTAATCCGTATAACCGGAGGGTTTCCCTGATCAACCTGTCAAAAGAGAGGGTTGAAGGTATCGTATTCTGGACAAGGAACCCCCTGTCTTTTCTTGAGGGTTTTGATTCTGTTAGAAACATGGGTTATCCCTTTTATCTGCAATTTACCATCACCGGCTATCCTGAAATCCTGGATAAACACGTTCCCCGCTGGGAGGATAGTGTGGTTGTTTTTGAGAAGATATCACGAAAATATGGCCCTCATTCAGTTGTATGGCGCTACGACCCCATACTCTTTTCTTCTCTTTCGGATGAAGATTTTCATATCAGAAACTTTTCCCGAATTTCCCGTTCCCTTGAAGGACTTACATCGGAAGTTATAGTATCTTTCACCAGTTTTTACAGGAAAACCATTGAGAAGATGAACAGACTCTCAGGTGAAGAAGGGATAAGGTTTTATGATCCTCCTGACGCCATGAAAATATCCTTTGCTTCCCGTCTGGCTGATATTGCCCGTTCCTGTGGTATGTCCCTTTCTCTGTGCGGGCAGAGGGATCTTCTCTCAGAGGGAGTGGCAGATGCCTGCTGTATAGATCCTTTTCGTCTGTCTGATGTTGCTGGAAAAATTCTTCCACTTCCTCCGGAAAGATCTCATCGGCCAGGTTCTTCCTGCGGCTGTTATGCTGCAAGGGATGTGGGAGAATATGAAACATGTATCCATGGCTGTCTTTACTGCTATGCAGTGAAGAGCGGGGTGACTGCACTGAAGAATTTTCGTTCCCATGATCCCGACGGAGAATTTCTTCTTCCACCCCCAGGCAGTCAGAGATTGGAAGGCCGGCATTATATTGGTACCCAGGGCTTTCTTTTTTAAAGCAAAGAAATAGTAGAGATTTTATGGAGAACCAACACAGGTTATGATGTACAATGTATGTACCGTCTTAGTGTGATGAAAAGACTGGTATATCTTGATAATTCTGGAGGGAGAATTCATGGATATCGCCAATATCCTGGAGATGCAGAGGGCATATTTCAATTCTGGAGAGACTGGATCTGTCTCCTTACGTAAATCCCGCTTAAAGAAATTGAAAGAAGTCATTCTCAGCCGGGAGAATGAGATTTATGAAGCTCTCTCCATGGATCTTGGCAAGGGAACCATGGAAGCTTTTTCCAGTGAGGTAGCCTTTTGCCTCAATGAAATAGATCATACCCTCCGGAACCTTGAAAGGTGGGCTAAGCCCAGAAGGGTCAATGTGCCCCCCGTATATCTTCCGGCATCTGCAAAGATATATCCTGAACCCCTTGGAGTTGTACTTATAGTTTCCCCCTGGAATTACCCCTTCCAGCTTGTAATATCGCCGCTTGTCGGGGCAATAGCAGCCGGAAACTGTGCATTCATAAAGCCCTCCAGCCTTTCGCAGAATACGGCCATCCTGCTGGAGGAGATTATCGGAGAAGTGTTTCCGCCAGAGCACGTTTCCCTTCTGCGGATATCCTCAAAGGATATGAGTTCTATTCTGGAGCAGAAATTCGATCTTATCTTTTATACTGGAAGTACAAGAGTTGGCAGGATAGTTATGAGATCTGCCGCCAGACACCTGACCCCTGTTATCCTTGAACTTGGGGGAAAAAGCCCATGTATTGTGGATGCTTCAGCAGATCTGGAAATATCCGCCAGGAGGATAGTCTGGGGAAAATTCATGAATGCAGGCCAGACATGTGTCGCTCCTGACTATGTGCTTGTTCATGAGAGCATAAAGGCCGAGTTTATAAAAATGATGAAAAAACAGCTGGAAGATTTTTACGGAAAGGAACCCAGGCTTTCCATTGATTACAGCAGGATCATAAGCGAAAAGCACTTCAGAAGGCTTGTTTCCCTGATAAAGGGGGATATCGTTGCCGGCGGGGAGTACATAAAGGAAGAACTGTATATTGCACCCACAATAATCGACAATGTAACCTGGGATTCGAAAATTATGGAGGAAGAGATATTTGGCCCCATCCTTCCGGTCCTGGGATTTGAAACCCTGGATGAGGTTATAAAACAGATAAATGATAGACCCAAACCCCTTGCCCTTTACGTATTTTCCGGTTACGAGTACGTAAAAGAAAAGATCCTGAGACATACTTCTTCCGGAGGGGTCTGTGTTAATCATACTCTGATCCACCTTGCTCCCGGAGGTTTACCCTTTGGGGGAGTTGGAGATTCGGGTATGGGTTCATACCATGGCAAGGCCAGCTTTGATTCTTTCTCGCATTTCAAAAGCGTATTAAGGAAACCCTTTTCCTTTGACAACAGGTTCCTTTATCCCCCTTATGGCAGGATATCTGTTCTATGGAGGAGCGTTCTGCGTCTGTTTATCTGATAACAAATTCCAGGTAAAGGATGGTTTACTTGAAAAATATATTTACCGTCATTTCGATTACCTTATTCTATATGCTATGTTCAACACCTTTTTCTGCAGCAGCTGACCTGGGATCCATGATAACGGAAATGGAAGTCAGGTACGGGAAATGCGTTCCAGCCCAGTGGGGAGAGGAGCTGGACGGCATAGTATCCCGTTTTGAAACAGATAGTAAAGAGATAGCCCTCACCCTGGATGCCTGTGGCTCGAAGCGGGGGAGTGGTTGCGACAAAGAGCTTGTCAGGTTCCTGAGGCAGGAGAATATACCGGCCACCCTTTTTATAAATGCAAGATGGATAGATGCCAATCCCGACCTGTTTATGGACCTAGCGAGTGATCCCCTTTTTGAGATAGGCAACCACGGATTACTTCATAAACCATGTTCGGTTAACGGCAGGTCCGTCTATGGCATAGCAGGGACTGCCGACATAGCCGAGCTGGTCGGCGAGATAGAGCTGAACGGGTTAAAGATACAGGATCTTACAGGGATCAAGCCTTCCTTTTTCCGTTCCGGTACAGCATACTATGACGAAGTTGCCGTCCAGATAGCCGTGGATCTTGGTTACATCATTGCCGGATATTCAGTTCTTGGAGATGCCGGAGCGACTTTCAGCCGGGAGAAGGTTAAGGAAGCTCTTCTCAGTTCCCAGGCTGGAGATATCATACTATGTCATATGAACCATCCCGAAGGAGATACGGCAGAAGGAATAATTGATGCAGTACCCTTATTGATAGAAAGGGGATTCACTTTTGTCCGGCTTGGTGACAGATTAGTCAAATAAAAAGATCGTGAAAAACATTTGGTTACAGAATGAGGCAGGACTTGAGTCCTGCCTCATTCTTGTTAAATTGTGAGGAGGCAGATTGAGGCAAAAGGGTTTCAGGTATGAAGTATACAGACTTGACAAAAAGATGAAGGTCATCTACTCTTTGTAGAAAGTTCTTCATCAAAAATCTAGGATGAAGGAGATTTTTCAGATGGGATACAAGAAAGTATCTGTTTTAGAGAGAATACGGGAAGTCGCTCCTACATTGAGTCCCAAGCAGAGGACCCTGGCTAAATATATTGCGGAGAATTCTAAAGATATTGCCTTTGTATCTTCCACTACTCTGGCAATGAATGCCGGTGTCAGTGAAGCTACGGTCACCCGTCTGGCCTATTCCCTTGGTTATCCGGGCTATTCCGAGCTTCAGTCTGCCATCCAGGAACTTTTATACCAGGAAATACATTCTATGGAGAAATATCCTCTTGAAAACAGCCATTCCCTTTTCAGCAAAGTCATTTCCCTTGAAAAGACGATTATGGAGGAGATGCTTGAAGGTATCAGTGAAGATTCTTTCAACGATACTGTAGATTCCATCTTTAACGCTGAAGATGTCATTATTGTAGGTACACAGTTCAACAGGGTCGTTGCAGAATATGCCAGCATTTATCTCAATGTTTTTAAGGAAAATGTAACAAGGATTCTTTCTTTTGATCCTGAGACTTTCAATTCTCTCCAGGCACTTTCTCCCAATTCGGTGGCGCTGGTCTTCAGTTTCCCTAGATATCCTCAGCAGACTCAGGAAGTAATGAGTTACCTTAAAGAAAAAAACATCAAGGTCATAGGTATCACCGATTCCGTTCTTTCACCAATAGCAGCATTTTCATCGATACTATTTCTCGTTCCGCAGAAATTCATGTCCTTTATTGATCCTTACGGGGCAGTAATGGCGCTGATCCATTCTTTATTGATCGGGGTATTCCTTAAGGATAAGAACAAATCCCGGGCAAAGCTTAAAGAATATGATCATTTTCTTGAGGAGCATGGAGCCTATATCCTCGAAAAAATCGAATTGGCAGATCTGCTTTAAATAAATCAGAATAAAAACTGTATTTCGAAATGAAACATTTGCTGTTGGCTTTTTTTGATAGCTGGAGCCAATACTAAAGGAGGGTACGGTAAGTGAACCTGACTGATAGAGAAAAGCGAATGCTGGATGGTTCTGAAGGCCTGTTGAAACAGAAGGCCATGGAGAATGTGGTCAGTTATGCCCATGTCCTTGGAGCGGATGAACTCTGCGTAGTGACCAAGGCTCACCTTTTCTGCGGATCCCATCCCTATATGAATGCCCTGGACTCCGATGATATAGATGAAGTCATGTCTGAGATGCACTTCTGTTCTTCTGAGAAAGTGGTTCTTGACAAGATCGAATGCTATGCCCAGTCCGATGTTGCTCCCATGTGTCCCTTCAACTGGAAGGAAATGGGAGTATCCGAAAAAGAGCATGAAAATAACGTAAATTACCTCAAACGCTATCTGGATGCAGGAGTCCAGCTTGTAGGGTCATGCGTACCCTATCTTCTTGGATTCATTCCCCTCATGGGAGAACACTACGTGACCAGTGAATCTCACGCTGTCCTGATGATGAACTCTCTCTGGGGAGCTTGCGGACAGGCGGATGGTCTGGAGGCGGGATTCTGGTCCGCTGTATGCGGCAGGACACCCCTGTGGGGACTCCATCTGATGAACAATCGTAAGGGAACCCATATCTTCGACGTGGAATGTCCGACGGAGACCGTTTATGACTGGGACCTTCTCGGATATACCATAGGGCGCAAGACCCCCACCCATTCCATTCCCGTACTCAGAAAGGGATTCCAGAGGCCCGATGTGACGAAGCTTAAGTCAGCATATGCTTCCATGGCTACCACGGGAGGACCCGAGATGTGCCATATCGTGGGCATAACCCCCGAAGCGAAGACTCTTGAAGAAGCCCTGGGAGGAACTGAACCACAGGAGATCATAACCATAACGAAGAAAGACATAGAGGAATCCCTGGGAATGCTTAACGAGGGCGGCCGGGAGAAACTGGACTACATAAGCATGGGCTGTCCCCATTACACCATAGAACAGATGATGATGGCAGCGGATTTCCTGAAGGGGAGGCAGGTAGATCCTGACACCATCCTCCATGTATGGACAGCAGCCCCCATAAAGGAAACGTCGGACCGGTGCGGATATACCCAGGCAATAGAAAATGCGGGAGGAATAGTACTGACCAGCAGCTGTCCCCTGACAAGCGAAAAGAAGCCTGAAGGGGCGGTTACCATGGCCTTCGATTCCGGTAAACAGGCCCATTATATAAAACCGGGAAGCGGAGCCAGGGTATGGTACGGATCCATGGAAGACTGTCTTAAGTCAGCGGTCAGCGGCTACTGGGAGGGCAGATAGATATGGAAAGGATAGTACTTCACGGTAGAGGAGCCATAGGAGGAGTAGCGGAGGGCATAGCCATGGTGAGCAGGGAGACCATCCAGGGCTGGAGCGGAGTGGACGACAGAACAGGCATCGTCATAGAGAAGGGGCATCCCTTTGAAGGAATGAGCATAAAGGGAGGGGTCCTTGTCCTCTCGGGAGGCAAGGGATCCAACGGATGGTCCTGTCATTTCCATGCAGCCCGGGTAGGGGGCATAGGCCCTGCGGCCCTGATATTTCCCAGGATGGATTCCCGCACCGGAGTGGCAGCAGTGGTTACAGGAGTTCCTGCAGTGACGGACCTTGAAGAAGACCCCTTTGAGATTATAAGAACAGGAGATCTGGTCAGGGTCGATGGGGATAGAGGGATCATAGAAATACTGTCCCGAAAAAAGGACCACTAGATTACGGATGTAATATGTTGACTTCAGAAAGCCGGCAATGGAGTCAATATTGATCATATAGGCATTATTACAGAACAAACAAGGAGGCAGTATCAGGTATGAGTAATATGGAATATCTTAAGGACAAACCAATAGCAGTACTTGGAGCAGGTGCTGTTGCCAAAGCTCAGGCAGCGGACTGTGCTCTGGCAGGTGCAAAGGTAAGGATATGTGACATTGAACCTTTTGCCACAAAGACCCTTTTCGGCGTGGATAAAGGTATTAAATTCTTTGGCCAGCAGCTTAACCTTTACGGTTTTGAACGTGAAGGACTAGCAAAAATGGATATGGTGACTACTGATATAGCTGAAGCCGTTAAAGGTGCAGGTATTGTTATTGTAGCCACCCCGTCCGTTGGTCACAGACCTTTCTTTGAAAAACTTATCCCTGCTCTTGAGGATGGGATGGTAATTCATATTTTCCCGGACAACTACGGGACCCTTCTTCTGAGAAAGATGATGCGTGAAGCCGGATGTACCAAGAAAGTTATCATTGGAGGCTGGTCAAGTGCACCTTACGGATGCCGGGTGGAGAACAAGGGCGGAGTTATTCTTCCCCAGATCCGTGTCTATTACAGGGCTATTACCCTCAGGGGTGCAGCACTTCCCTCAGTCGATCAGGAAGCTTTTCTTGAGAGCTCAAAATATATGGGCTCCATGGATGCTGTTACCAATGGCGATGGGGCAGTTGGCGGCAACACTGTAATGGATACTGGTTTCAGTAACGTCAACCCCGTACTTCATTGCCCGGGTACTCTTCTTGGCGCAGCAGTCATGCAGAACTGGGGAGTTATCTACGGCGAGAACAAGTATGACTACTCCATCTATTCCCATGCATACTGCCCGGCTGTCTCAGAAGTTCAGTATTCTTTCTATAAAGAGGAATGTGCCCTGGCTGAGGCTATGGGTGTAGGTATTCAGCCCTATGAAAAGGAACATTTCTTTTCAAGGGAAAATGTCCTGGGACAGGAATATATGGGCCTGGATTATGTAATACCCTTTGAAGAGCAGGATTATATCCAGTACGGTACAGGTCCCTTTGACCTCAATAACAGGTATATAACAGAAGATATCCCCGTAGGCTGCCATGTATACCATGAATTGGCAAAAAAGTTTGGAGTAGATATCCCCATAGTGGAATCCATGATCCATCTTGCATGTGCCATGACAGGGAAGAATTTCTGGGAAAAGGGCTATACTCTCGATTATATCGGGATAGGCCATATGACGAAGGAAGAAATGCTGGATTATCTTCACAACGGAGTATATACAGAGAAAAAGTAGGTATCGGGGGACTGGCGCGATATCACCGGTCCCCAACCCTTGAAGCTGGATTTTTTCATAAACTTGCAGAAGTATCTGCATGCAGGAATGAGAGGTGAAGCAAGTGACAGAAGAGTTCAGGGATCACAGAGATTATGGTTTTATCGGAAGAGAAGAGGATAAGGATCGGACCTTTTATATCAAAAAGGGCCAGGTCATTTCTGGTTATCCCGTCGGGATCATGCTCCTGAATGTATGGTATCCCCTTATTCCGGGAAATGTAGTCAATGCATATACCTATGATTTCCCTGTCAGACATCGTGTAGTGCCTGGTTCCAACCAGGAGAGGATGCACGGGGGAGATCCATCACTCCTTGATGATCTGATCGCTACAGCTAGAGAGCTGGAAATGGAAGGATGCAGGGCCATATGCGGTGCCTGCGGTTACTTCGGGCATTTTCAGAGCCAGGTAAGGGATGCCCTGAATGTTCCCACCTTTCTTTCAAGTCTCGTCCAGATACCCTGGATAAAATCAGTGATAAGGTCAGATCAGAAGGTAGGCCTTATCTGCGCTGACAAGCCTTCTCTGACCCCGGATATCTGGGAAAGCTGTGGAGCTGATCCCGATGTATGTGTCTGCGAGGAGATCCCGAGGGGAGGAGAGTTTGAATCCATCCTTCACAGTGACAGGGGGTACTTCGACAACAGGAAGGTCCGGGATGAGGTGGTTTCAACAGCATTAAGGATAAAGGAAACCCATCCGGAGGTAGGTGCTATTCTCCTTGAATGCAGTGATATGCCTCCATATGCAGCTGATGTGCAGAGAGCGACCGATCTTCCTGTATTCGATTTCATTACACTTATCAGATACGCTCACAGTGTAGTAGCTCAGAAACCCTATTACGGTTTTGTTTAACGATGGTGTTAGTGTTTTAAAAGAAACAAAAAGATAAGAAGATCAATAAGAGGAGGAGAAATCAAAATGAAAAAGTATTCAAGATTCATGGTGTTGTTCCTTCTGGTGGCAATGATGGTAACGGTTTTTGCTCTTGCTGCAGATGCAAAGGTGAAGTATAAGCTCCGTTTTGCCGGTAACTATGCTCCGGATCATCCCGGAACAAAATCCCAGTATGATATTGCAGAGGAAGTAAAACAGGCGACAAACGGAGAAGTCGAGATCATGGTTTATCCCGGAGGACAGCTGGGGGATTACAGCCAGGTTTACGAGGATATAATGCGCGGCAATGTGGACATGGGATTCTTTTACATCACAGGTCAGTACAACCCCATGCTCGAGATCTCTTCCATGCCTTATCTGGCAACGACATGGGAAGGCCTCGCCAAGGTGTTCTCCCCATCTTCCTTCTGGTACAAGACCTATGAGGCAGCTCATGCCGAGGTCAATGTGAAACTTCTTGGTGTCTATGTGGACAGCTTTATTTCTCTTGCCACAATGAAAGAACCCACAGAGCCCTTCAATGTTGAAGCCAACCATAATATCCTTATCAGGATCCCACCGGCAGAACTTTACAAGGTTACCATGAAGGACCTCAATTACGATACCGTAACCATAAACTGGTCAGACCTTTATACCTCAATGCAGACTGGTGTCTGTGATGGATGGATAGGCGGAACTGCTACTCTGAACTACTTCCAGTTCAGAGATCTGATCAAGGATTTCTACCCGGTTCGGATGTTTGTTGAAAATGTATCCTACATAATGAACGTTGATGCTTTTGAAAGACTTCCGGAAGAGTACAGAAAGGTTATTTTTGATGCTTGTCAGAAACAGGCTAAATTGAGCGTTGAGAATGCCCAGAAGACCGAAGCTGACTATCAGAAAAAACTTGCTGAAGAAAACGGTGTCAGGATCCACGATATTTCACAGGAAGACATAGAAGCTCTTGCTGCCCAGGTGAGAAAGGTTTCCTGGCCCAAGTTCTCCAAGATGTTCGGTGAAGATGTGATCAAGGGGCTTATGGCCGATTTCGAGTAAATATCTGCCACGATAATGGAGAGGGTCCTCCCAGTAGGGGATGACCCTCTCCTCTTTCCTTTTCCATCTTTCGAACAAACAGGTAAAAGGACTTCCAAAGAGATGGAGGCTAAAGAAAATGCCGCAACAGCAACGTAATTCAGGTGAACTCTTTCTGAAAGTTATAATTCCGAAATTTCTGTCATTCATGGTTATACTGGCCCAGACTCTGCTCACCCTTGGAATAGGAGCCCAGGTCTTTTTCAGATACATCCTTCACAAGGACCTTTACGGAGCTGAGGAATTCATACTCATCTTCGCATTCTGGCTCTATATGATGGGAGCAGCCTATGGTTCCTTCGAAGACAGCCATATTCAGGCAGATATAGTGAACGAATATGTAAAGAACGAAAAGATTAAGCTCAGGATGAAACTTCTGGTTTCCTTCATTTCCACAACTGTATGCCTTGTAATAAACTACTGGGCTTATAACTATTTTGTATGGGGTATCGTTAAACATGCCAGATCCATAGCCTGGAGGATCCCCATGGTTATCCCCCAGAGTTCAATACTCCTTGGTTTTTCCATAATGAGCATCTATTCCCTGGTCAGGTTTTACCAGGTATTTCGAGAGGCCTTTCCCGGAAAGAGTCAGGCTGGCAAAGACGGAGATGGCCTGAAGCCATCCCGACAGGGGGAGGTATCTTAAATGGGCTTGATAATTACGATCTTTCTGCTGATCTTTACTATAGTTATCGGTGTACCCGTAGTATTTGCTTTCGGCACCTCGCTTATCTACATGGTGGTGGCCATGGGATATCAGTCAGGAGCTCTTCTTTCAAGCGGATACAGTAAGCTCAACACCATAGTACTTCTTGCCATTCCTCTCTTTATACTTGCTGGAGGGATCATGGAAAGGGGTAACATCGGTGACGCGCTGGTCGGCTTTATCAATATTTTTGTGGGCAAAATACGGGGAGGGCTGGGTGCAGTTGCCATCATCGCTTCCGCTCTTTTCGGAGCTATCTCGGGCAGTGCAGCAGCGACCCTTTCATGTATAGGGAGCATCATGTTCCCGAAGCTGAGAGAGGCCGGTTACAGTAAGGGGCACGCTGCCTCGATCATAGTTAATGCATCCCCTCTGGGATTGCTCATTCCGCCAAGTTCCATCCAGATCATATATGCATGGAGCGCCAACCAGTCCGTTCTCACATGTTTCCTTGCGACAGTAGGACCTGGTCTTCTTCTGGCCTTTCTCCTCTGTTGTGTCAACTGGTACATATGCAGGACATCACCTGAGATGAACGAGACTCACATAAGGAAGCAGGAAGAGAAGATCGAAATAGTTGATAGCAACTGGACCAGGACTAAAAAAGCCATTCCTGCTCTGTTAATGCCGGTGATCATTCTTGGTGGTATTTACGCTGGAATAATGACTCCCACTGAAGCTGCCGCTGTATCTGTCCTCTATGCCATACCTGTAGGATTTTTCGTATATAAGGGTCTTACCTTCACTTCTTTCAAGGAAGCCCTTGTCGATACAGGGACCACTACAGGTGTGTTAATGGTAATGTTCCTTATAGTAATGATACTTAGCAGACTCTTTGTTATGGAGAATCTCCCCAACAAAGTAATAGGTATTTTCATGAGCGTATCTGAAGATCCAAGGATCATCCTTATAATGGTGAATATCTTCATGGTAATGATCGGGATGCTTATGGATGATGTCAGCGGGACCCTTCTCTGTACCCCCCTTCTTCTTCCGCTTATGGTCAAGATAGGGGTAAGCCCAATCCAGTTCGCTGCTATTCTCGGTGTGAACCTTGGAATGGGTAATATTACGCCCCCGACGGCACCCCTTCTTTATCTTGGAGGACGTCTGGGTAAGGCCAGTATAAAGGAAATGCTTAGGCCAACCATGCTTATGATCATCTTTGCATGGATGCCCACCCTTATAATAACCACTTATGTTCCTGCTGTATCACTTGCATTGCCCAGCTGGTTCCTGGGAAGGGTTCTGTTCTAGGTACGAAAGGGGGTTTGTAAAGATGGGGGAAAAAATACTTGTGGCAATTGATGAGAGTCCTTTCAGTGAAGATCTTGCAGCTTATGCCCTGTCATATGCTTCTCGGGAAGATGTGGAAAGGATAGACTTCATCCATGTGGTAGAGGGAAGGATCCCTACCCGGGCCGGCTGGAACATAAATTTCAAGGAAATAGAACCTTCAGAAGAGGATGAGCTCAGGGAGAAGTTCCATGTCATGATAGAAACCTGGAGAAAAAAATTTGCACTGGATAAACTTGCCTGTGAATTGATCCTCAGGATCGGAGAACCCTCCTCGACCATAATAGAGACAAGTGAGGCAGGCAATTATGATCTTATAATGATAGGTCATAAGGGTTTGAGTGATATTGAGAGATTCTTTATCGGAAGTGTGGCTGCAAAAGTTGTGCGCCATGCTCCCTGCTCAGTCCATGTTTACAGACCAAAAGACTGACGGATAATATATTGTTTATAGCAAGCGGGCGGCTTTCAGTCGCCCGCTTGCTATATGGTTATGAATAAAGATTAAGGTTTCTGTAATAATTACTGCTCACATAAGAAATGAAAGGGGTAACATCATTTTCAATGTGGTATATTGTACCCTGTAATGAAAAATCCTCCCTTTCTCTGGAGGGTGAATTCCTTCAGGATTGTTTCCCTTTGAAGGCTCTTTCCAAATAACGAATAAAGTAAGTCAGAGTTCCTCTTCGGCAGAAACAGGTTTCTGGGGGGACTGATATTGATGATCAGATTCAAAAATTTACCAATTCCATAAATTGGTCATGGGCGGAATCTGGAGCAGATAGGGGAAACAATTGCTTCGGGAGATATTAATGTGGTTTTCAGACTCATCTAATTTCAGAAAGGTAGTGTTGTAATTGTCATCCATCAGCAGGGAAGCCATGATGAAGCGACTCTATGTCTGTGACACCATGGTGATAACCGGATTCATACTCTTAATGTGGGCCATACTGGCCCTGGTTCTCTCCCAGGTGGTTAACCTCCTGGATGGAAGCATGGTCAGGACCATAGCCATGGCATCGGCTCTCACGGTGGGAATATTCTGTACCGCATCGCTTGTGGCTGTTCTGGTTCACCTCAAACAGAAAAGAAGGGTCCTCTATGGAGAGGATGTTGATAACCTTCTCCTTCTGAAAGGAATGGGAATAGCAGAAGAAACTGTAGCCGACCCTGGTAAAACAGAAGTTCTTCTGGAAGGGGAGGCATAGATAATGTCTTCAGATAATAAAGGAAAGGTCCGGACATTCCTTGTCGAGGCCTTTGACATTCTCTTCGTAATGGTCCTCTGTTTCGTGACCCTTCTCACCACCATGCTCATGAGAGGGAAGGTTATAGTAGGGTCGGGAAGCGGTGGAGGTCTTACCTACACCTTCAACATGGCCAGTTTCTCATTCACAGCCTCCTTTCTCGTCATATACCTGGTCTACATAATCCACCATTCCGAGGGAGAGCTTAAGAGTTTTTATGCTGCACACTATGACAGGAAAGAAAAGAGAGACTTGGAAAGAGTTGTGGAGAAGCGGGCGGGGAGGAATGAAGGATGAATTTCTGGAAGATGATGAACCTCGTTGCCTGGGGACTTTCCATATTAATGCTGGCAGTAATGTTCAGGGATTTTTTCATTGTAGAAAAAGAAAGAAAGATAAACAGGGCAGGGAATAGCCAGAACCCTTCCGGAATGAAAAATTCAGCAACCAGCGGAAAAACAGAAGGGTCCGGTGAATTGAGATGAGCGGAGAAAAGATGGAAAGACTCTCCAAGGTCCTGGGGCCCATGCATATCTGGGCTCTTGGAGTGGGAATAGTGCTCGTGGGAGAGTTCATGGGGTGGAATTTCACAATAGCCAAGGGAGGGTCCATAGGAGCCATAATCGCCTGCTGGATCATGGGTCTTCTCTATGTATCCCTGGTTATGATAAATACAGAAATAGGTTCTGTCATGCCTGAAGCAGGAGGACAGTACACCATGGCCAAGTATCTCCTTGGCCCCCTTGCAGCTTTCAACGTAGGTCTCATGCTTGTTTTTGAATATGTCATGCTGGAAGCAGCGGATGCCCTGGTGGTTGGGGAGATACTGAAGACGCTGAGTCCTCACATCCATAGCCTGCCCTACATAATACTTACCCTGGTAGGACTGACCTACCTGAATTACCGGGGAGTTTATGCCACTCTCACCTTTAACTTTGTTATAACAGCAATAGCCTACATATCAATCTTCGTCCTTCTCTTTGCGACCAAGTTCTATAGTCCATCAGAAAGTCTTCTTAAGCTGCCGGAACTGACCAACGGACTTCCCTACGGATGGATAGGCATAGTGGGAGCTTTCCAGTTCGGCATCTGGTTCTACCTCGGAGTGGAGGGGACCGCCCTGGCAGCGGAGGAGTGCAGATCTACCAGCAGGTCCCTGCCGGTAGGAGCCCTCACCGGAATGGTGACCCTGCTTATAGGAGCCACAGTTACCTGGTTCGTATGTTCCGGTCTGGTTCACTCCAGAGAGCTCGGTTCGTCCGTATATCCACTTTTCGATGCAGCCCGGGCTACCGGAATGCCCTTTGTGGTGGTCATGTTATTCATAGGTACCATTCTCTCCTGCATGGCCAGTGCCAACGGTTGTATAACTGATGCAAGCAGAGCCTGGTTCGCCATGTCCAGGGACACCCTCATATCAGAAGCCTTTGCTGCGGTCCATCCCAGGTACAATACACCCTACCGGGCGATAATATTCCTGCTTCCCATAGCCATCGCCTTCGGTTTCACGGGACTCCTTGACCAGGTTATAACCTTCTCCATACTTTCAGCACTTCTGGTCTATGCATTGAGCGCGTATATGATGTTCAAATTCCGCAGGATGTATCCTCTGGGCAGCATTGATCGTGGATATATTGCCCCCTGGCATCCCCTTCCTGCAGTGGTACTGATAATACTGACCCTGGCAACGCTGGTGGGCATGTATTTCGGCTACTGGGTTAACATGATATCCGGATTCTGTTTCTATCTAATAGCCTCCCTCTGGTTTGTCCTTCACCGCTACAGGAAAGTTGACACGGAGAAGCTGCTAAGTGCCGGGGTAGAGAGCTGGCCAAGACCGAAGGGATACTAGAGAGAACCATGAAAGACGGCAATACGGAAAAGGGAAGATACCTGAGATTCCTTCCCCTTCTCTCAACCATATTCATTCCAGGATCAGGATACGTGTTTATCGGGAGGCCCATGAGGGGACTGGTGATGCTGTTCTGGATGATCATCTTCGGTTATCTGACCTTCCACTATTCATCCCCTGACATATCCTTTGTGGGAAGGATCTCGGGAGGGATGGCCGTATGGTTTCTTTCCGTGGTAGAGGTTTATAAAAGTATCACCAGGAAGTCCTGATCTTATAGTAATAACAAGGGACCGGTTTTCCGGTCCCTTGTTATTTTAGTCCCTGAATATGAAACATGGTAGAAATGAAAAAGTATATATGGATCTATTTTTTAAAAGCCTCGAGGGTATTGAGTAGGAGCATGGCGATGGTCATGGGTCCTATTCCCCCCGGTACAGGTGTTATCCAGGAGGCCTTTTCCTTCAGGGCCTCGAAGTCCACATCTCCCACGAGTCCCTCTTCCAGCCGGTTTATTCCTACATCAACTATTACTGCTCCCTCTTTGACCATTGGTGCGGTGAGGAACTTTGCCTTTCCTATGGCTGCCACTATGATGTCCGCCTCTTTCGTGTAACTGGCCATTTCCTTCGTCCTGCTGTGACAGACGGTCACCGTGGCATTCTGCGCCATGAGCATGGAGGCTACGGGCTTGCCCACTATGTTGCTCCGGCCCAGCACAACGGCCCTTTTCCCTTCAAGTTCTATCCCATACTCCCTTAGAAGGTACATGATACCCTTGGGGGTGCACGGTTCCGTCCCCTTAAGCCCCGTAACGAGCTTTCCCATGTTTATGGGGTGGAATCCGTCCACGTCCTTTTCCGGCCTTATGGCGGCTATGATGCTGTCGCTGTCCATGTGCCGGGGAAGGGGAAGCTGCACCAGGATCCCGTCTATGCGGGGGTCGTTGTTCATCTCTTCCACAAGGGATAGGAGTTCCTCCTGGGTGGTCTCCTCGGGCAGGCGGTGTAGAATGGAGTCAAAACCTGCTGCCTTGCACGCCTTCTCCTTCTGTCCCACGTATACCCTGGATGCGGGGTTCTCTCCCACTATCACTACGGCAAGGCCGGGAACTCCCCTGCCTTCTCCCCTTAGCCTTTCCACTTCCGCCGCTATCTTCTCCCTTACCAGGGCGGCTGTTTTCTTTCCGTCAAGAAGCCGGGCTGTCAATATAAAGACACTTCCTTTCAGTTTCCTCGTATTTCAGTTATCTCTTTCCTTATTTTCCTGGTTTCTTACTTCTTTCTCTGGTCCTTCTATTATTTTTTGCGGTTTCCCCTGACCGCTCTTTCATGTTCCCCTCCGGTCCAGGAGGCTCCTTCAGCTGGTGGTTCCCCTCAGGGGTGACGCCACTTTTCCTGCTATCCTCTCTGCAAAGAGGGCATAGAGGGGTACGGTGAAGCAGAAGGATATGGCCCTCGGCGGAAGGGTGGTCCACAGGGGTATGCCGAAGAGCATCTTCAGGAAACAGGGCACAAGTACCATGGATGTGACGAAGAGGCCCGCTCCGCTGGCTATGGCCAGGCGGATAAAGGTCACCCTCTCCCTGCCCATAAGGGTCAGTACGAGGCCGGGGATCATTCCGGTGAGGGCGGCGCTGAGGGTGAAGTGGGGCATGTAGACTCCCATGGGGTTCAGGATGAAGCCCAGTATGTCTCCAAGGGCTCCTGCCATACCTCCTGCCGCGGGTCCGAGGAAGAGCCCCGCAAATACCACGGGAAAACTTCCCAGTCCTATCCTTATCCCTTCCACTCCCCCTATGCTTATCCGCACACTGGCAAACCTCACCAGGATTATGTTAAGACCCACCAGCAGCCCCAGGGTCACCAGTCTGTGGGTGTCCATTCTTTTCATGGCTTCTTTCATTGCTCCTTTGTCTTCTTTAATAAAGGAAGGGGAGATCCGCCTAAGGAGGTGTAATCCTTTGAAGGGGGGGTCGGGGGATCTCCCTGCGCAGTAATGGCTCGTTATGTTATGCTGCTGTTTCTGTTCTGTTACTGTCCGCTTTCTGCTGCTCTATGGTCCATGCTCTTCCTAGAAGAGACCGGAGATGTTACCTTCGTTGTCTATGTCTATCTTCAGGGCTGCGGGTTTCTTCGGCAGGCCGGGCATGGTCATTATGCTTCCCGTTATGGGTACAAGGAAACCGGCTCCTGCTGAAAGCCTCACTTCCCTCACCGTGAGGGTGAAGCCTTCCGGCCTTCCCAGCTTGGCGGGATCATCAGATATGGAGGACTGGGTCTTGGCCATGCATATGAGAAGGTCGTCCATTCCCTGTTCGTGGATGGCCGCAAGGTCCTTCTCAGCTTTGTCCGTGTAGGTAACGGCTCCTGCTCCGTAGATCTTCTTCGCTATGGCTTCTATCTTCTCCTTTGGCGTCGCCTTGGCGTCGTACTGGTAGTGGAAGCTGTTCTCCTTCTCGCATGCCCTTACCACTTTCTCCGCAAGGTCTACGGCTCCTTCCCCGCCTCTGGCCCATACTTCGGACAGGGATACGGTGGCTCCAAGCCTTACGCAGTGTTCCTCCACGAGCTTCAGCTCGGCTTCGCTGTCGGTGGGGAATCTGTTTATGGCCACCACTACGGGTACTCCGAAGGAGCTCAGGTTCTCTATGTGCTTCTCAAGGTTGGGGATCCCTGCTTCAAGGGCCTTCAGGTCCTCCCTGCCAAGGTCGGTCTTCGGCATGCCTCCGTGCATCTTCAATGCCCTCACTGTGGCTACGAGAACCACTGCGCTGGGATGGAGCCCTGCCATGCGGCACTTGATGTCCAGAAACTTCTCCGCTCCAAGGTCGGCTCCGAATCCCGCTTCGGTGACGAAGTAGTCCGAGAGCTTCAGTCCGTACTTCGTTGCCTGGACGCTGTTGCATCCGTGGGCTATGTTGGCGAAGGGGCCTCCGTGGACGAAGGCGGGCACTCCTTCCAATGTCTGGACCAGGTTGGGCTTCAGGGCATCCTTGAGCAGAACTGCCATGGAGCCTTCGGCCTTCAGGTCCCCTGCTGTAACGGCTTCTCCGCTGTATGTATAGGCTATTACCATCCGGGACAGCCTTTCCTTCAGGTCGGCTATGCTCCCTGCAAGGCAGAGGATGGCCATCACTTCACTGGCTACGGTGATGTCAAATCCCGATTCCCTCGGTATTCCGTGGGGTTTGCCTCCAAGGCCCACTATCACGTTGCGAAGGGCCCTCTCGTTCATGTCCATGACCCGCCTCAGAACTATCTGACGGGGGTCTATGCCCAGCTCGTTACCCTGCTGGAGATGGTTGTCAAGCAGGGCTGCCAGAAGGTTGTGGGCGGTGGATACGGCGTGGATGTCGCCTGTGAAATGAAGGTTTATGTCCTCCATGGGCACCACCTGGGAGTAGCCTCCTCCGGCTGCTCCTCCCTTGACTCCGAAGCTGGGGCCGAGGCTGGGCTCACGAAGGGCTATGGATACTTTCTTTCCTATCTTTGCCAGTCCCTGGCTGAGGCCCACTGTGGTGGTGGTCTTTCCCTCTCCTGCAGGGGTGGGCGTTATGGCCGTCACCAGGATCAGCTTGCCGTCCTCGTTCCCCTTGACCCTTTCCCACAGGTCGTAGGATACCTTAGCCTTGTACCTCCCGTAGAGCTCCAGCTCCTCTTCCTTTATTCCCAACCCTTCAGCTACCTCCACTACCGGCTGCATCTTCGCTGACTGGGCGATCTCGATGTCACTTAACATTCTCGGTTCCTCCTTTATTACGTTTCATATCACGAAACACATATAATCAAAAATGGAACATAGTCTCTTTTATCAAAAAATAGAAGGAAAATCAAGTACCCTGGTAAAACTTGTTTTTTCTTTAACCTTCAGATCAAACATATTAGTGCATTTAACGTAGTAATAGCGGGCAGTTCTGATTCTGCCCGGATAAAAATATCTTTTCTATATTGACATATCATACCTTAATTCGTAAAATCTCAATTGAATAAACGAAATAAGCATCTCGTCATACGAAACAGACTGAGCGAGGAGTAGTAAGGTATCATGACGAAAAAAGATAATCACGTACAGTCTGTGATCAGGGCTCTTGAGATCATAGAGTTTCTTAACGAAAAGAAAGAACAGGGTGTCACGCAGATAGGGGAAGCCCTTGATCTGGATAAGAGTACGGTCCATCGTCTGGTGAGTACTCTCAGGTATAAGGGTTATGTTAACCAGAATCCGGTGACTCAGAAATATTCGAACAGTTTCAAGCTTTTCGAGATGGGCACCATAGAGATTGACCGCCTGGGACTCATCCGGCGTGCCAATCCTTATCTGGAACATCTTGCTTCAAAAACCCGTGAGACCGTCAACCTTGCTATTCTTGACGGCCCACGTGCCATGTACGTGGAGAAGATCGAGAGCACGGAGGTCATAAAGGCGGATATAGGGGTGGGAAGGAGTTATCCTGCCTATGCCACCAGCCTGGGCAAAGCGATGCTGGCCTACACTCCAAGGGAAAAAGTGATCCGTCTTTTCGAGAAAGAGGAGTTTACTAAATTTACTCCTGATACTATCGGATCTCTTGATGAACTGCTTGCAGAGCTCAAGATCATCCATAGAAGGGGATATGCAGTGGATGATCAGGAATTTATCCCAGGGCTGGCCTGTGTTGCATCTCCCGTAAGAATGGGAAGTGGAGATGCGGTCGCCGCCCTCAGCATATCCTATCCCCGCTACCGGTATAAGAGTGGAGGCAGAGAAGAGTTATCCATGGTGGAACTCCTTCTGGAAGCAGCCAGAAGGCTCTCGGCAGAGTTCGGTTATGAGGGTGGAGTAAACGATTAAATCCATTGGACAATAAATTCAGTGGCAGGAAAGAGTGTAGATGAAATTCAAATTCAGGAAAGAGGGGTAGATAAAATTGGCAAAGAAAAAAGGAAGACTCGAATTTGTTAAGATGAAGAAAGAAGGGGAACAGGTAGCATGGGTAACCGCTTATGATTTCCCGACGGCTTCCTTCGTCGAGCAGGCAGGAATGGACATGATACTTGTAGGAGATTCCCTCGGCATGGTAGTGCTAGGCTACCAGGGAACCATCCCTGTCACCATGGAAGACTGCATTTCCCACTGTCAGGCGGTCAGAAGGGGTGCTCCAAATACTTTCTGCGTAGGAGACATGCCCTTTATGTCCTACCAGGTATCTGATGAAGATGCTGTCTTCAATGCGGGAAGATTCCTCAAGGAAGCAGATATGGACGCAGTCAAGCTCGAGGGCGGCAAAAGAGTACTGAGCCGCATCCGGGCCATTGTAGATGCAGGTATTCTTGTAATAGGGCATATCGGTCTTACCCCCCAGAGTTCAGGACCCCTTGGCGGTTTCAAGGCCCAGGGCCGTGATCCTGAGAGTGCCAGATTCCTGATCGAAGACGCCCTTGCAATACAGGAAGCCGGGGCTTTTGCCCTTCTTCTTGAAGCTGTTCCACCGGAACTGACCCAGTTCATCACCAAAAAGCTTGATATTCCCGTATATTCTATCGGGGCAGGCGGTCCCTGTGATGGGCAGCTCCTTATATGTGGAGATATGCTTGGTCTGTTCGAGGCCTTTACGCCAAAATTCGTCAAAAAATATGCCAATGTTGCCGAGATCGAGACCCAGGCCTTCAAGGAATATGTCAATGATGTTAAAACTGGTCAGTTCCCCACGGATGACCATTGCTATCATATCCTTAAGGACAGGGAAGAAGAATACATGGAAATGCTGAAGGAGTATGAATAGTATTCTTCAGGGATAAACTATATTTCTGATATTTTACAGAAAGTTATAAGTCTGAATACTGAAGGACTCAGGAGATGGTTAGATCTTCCGCGATTAAGCTATGAAATCCTTTGGTATGAGAGCTTGACTCCGTGTTATTTCTTGATAATTCACGAAATAACACGGAGTTTTTTTTGATTTGTACTGAACTCCATTCTGGACAGCAGGGCAGTGGTTGCTATAATTTTATACAGTTCAAGATCGGGGGGTTATGTTATGTCGGAATTTGCAGAACGTATGACGACAATGGAGAAATCCGCAGCAATTATCCGAAACCTGTTCGGAGCGATGAACGATCCGGATCTTATTTCCTTTGGGGGCGGTGCCCCGGCAAAAGAAGCTCTTCCCGTTGATATCGTTCGTGAAATTACAAATGAAGTCATGAGGATCGACAGTCGTGGAGTGGAAGCCCTTCAATATGGAAGTGTCATGGGATTGCAGGATCTTCGTGAAGTTGTTGCGAATGATCTGTTGTCTCCCCGGGGAGTAGATGCAAAGGTAGATAACCTTCTCATCACAAGCGGTGGTCTGGAAGCTATGAACCTGCTCTGCCAGCTCTATATCGATCCGGGTGATGTGATCCTGGTTGAGTCGCCGACTTTTGTCCACTGTGTGGAAATATTTGAAATGTTCCAGGCGAAATGCATAAGTGTAAATATGGATGACAACGGAATGGTTCCGGAAGATCTGGAAGCCAAGATCATAAAATACAGACCAAAGATCGTTTACGTTATTCCCACTTTCCAGAATCCCACAGGCAGGACCCTTTCGCTGGACAGAAGGAAAAAGATCGCGGCCCTGGGGAGCGAATATGATGTGATTATCCTGGAAGACGATCCTTACAGGGATATTCGCTACAGCGGAAAAGAACTGCAGCCCATCAAAGCCTTTGACCAGACTGGTAATACCGTACTGGCAAACAGTTTCTCCAAGATATTCTCTCCTGGCAGCAGACTTGGATATATCCTTGCCAGCGATGAAATAACAGCAAAACTTTTCGACGCCAAGACAGCGACAAACTCCCATACGTCCATGTTGCCTCAGGTCGTCTGTGCAGAGTTCTTTAAAAGAGGATATTATCCGGATCATCATAAGATGATCTGTGATCTGTACAGGGAAAGAAGAGACACCATGATCGAATGCATCGACAGGTTCTTCCCTGAAGGGACAAAGAGGACCTTTCCTGATGGGGGACTGTTCACATGGGCTGAGTTGCCGGGAGGGATCAATACCACTGAACTATTGGTGGAATCAACCACAAATCCGGATGTGAAAGTTGCGTATGTTGCAGGTGAAGGCTTTTTCATTGAAGGCGGAGGCATGGGCAATAACTGCATGAGAATAAGTTTCGGAGGAGTTAGTCCGGAAAAGATCAGGATCGGGGCAGAAAGATTGGGGAATCTCATCTGCTCTAAATTGAAATTGCGGCAAAAGGCCCTTTGAAAAATGATATTTTCCCGGTACGGTAATTAACCTGCCGGGTTTTTTAATGTCCAGTCATGTTAATTCGAATATTGTATATTATTACTGGATGTATTGATAAAATAGCGTCTGGACATATAATTAAATAGTGCAATTAAATGATGTAGTCAGGAAAAGAAAGATGATCTGGAGTTTACCTGCAGTTCAGTTATTCCGTTAATTGTCATGATCCTCCATGCCCTTTCTCTTATTTGCCCGGTCGATTTATTTCTTCGAATTTGTTTACTTTATCATTTCCTTCTAATATTTATCCCTTTTTCAGGAATTACAGAATGTGTTCAGGATATTGAGATTTATGATCGAGCTGTTTTCCTGTTGGAAACATAACTTTGAGATCCTCTGATCAGGCAATGGATAATGTTTCCTGATTACGTAAATTAAATTTTCTGGAGATGATAATGATGGTTAAGGCAATATGGAATGGAGAAGTAATTGCTGAAAGCAGGGATGTGAAGAAAATGGAAGGTGTGGTTTATTTCCCGGCCCGTTCCGTAAAAATGGAATATCTCAGAACTGATCCTACATACAAAGCCACAACTGAAAAAGGGAAGATAACTTATTTTGATCTGGTGGTTCATGGGGAGATAAATAATGATGCTGCATATTCGTATATAGAACCTTCCGAGAGCGGAATGTTTATCAAGGATTATATTGCTTTCAGGCGGGGTGTGTCTTTGACAGAGGAATCACTGGAACGTTGAAGATCTTTTGATAACTATTTCCATGACAAATTCCATTTTCTTATAAAGATGCTTCGTTTGAAAAAATTAATTGAATAAGAGATAGAAAAACCAGGGGGGACTGTCCTCCCTGGTTTTTCTATAGAGAACCCTTTTCCTGGGGGTGAAAAACAAGGATCGAGCATGGAGCATGTCTTACCACTTTTGCCGCAACGCTGCCTATGAAAAATCGTTTGACATTGCTCATTCCTCTGTGTCCTATGAGAATAAAATCGTAATCCCCCTTATCTGCCTGGAGAATTATCTCCTCATATGGGGTACCCGTGTTAACGATAAGATCGAAGGTTATTTCCGGCTGTTCAGGATTTCTGACTGCGGAAGTTAATAGTGAAAAGAGTTCATCGCGGATCTGGATACTTTCAACTTCGGGAAGATCCGCAGGATGGTCAGGGTCGGATATGATCATTGGTTTTTCCTTTTCCGGGGTGACATGTATGAAATCAAGATGGTCTATCTTCTCCATGCGGGCAAACTGAAAGGCATAATGGATAAGGTCTCTGCTGATACTGCTCTGGTCGATGGCAACTAGTGCTGAAGCCATTTTACTTCCTCCTTTCTTACGTCAGTAATTTAATTATACATCATTGAGGGATTTGACCCCCCTTTTTTATGATGTTATGTTACCTCTGGAAGCATTCTTGGAAATATTATCCATATATTAAGATAGCCATTTTTCCTTCTGAAGGGGAGGCCGCGATCTTTGGGTATAAAACCCGATAGACATACCTCAATAAAAACCAAGATCACGCTGCTGGCTTTTGCCATCTTCTTTGTCAGCCTGTTCATCGTTGGCCTGGTAGTTGAAACTACAGTGGTAGCACCCTTTGAGCATCGGATGAGTGAAAATGCCATGGATATCGCTCTCTCGGTAGCATCCATTCCTGCCATCCAGAAGAATGTGGGGAAGGCAGGAGGAGAAGAGATAATCGATCCCATAGCAGATGGTATCAGGAAAAAAACCGGCGCTGAATATGTGGTTGTATTCGATAACAACAGTATCCGCTATTCCCATCCTGTCAAGGACAGGATAG
Source organism: Synergistales bacterium (assembly GCA_963666205.1). GTDB lineage: Bacteria > Synergistota > Synergistia > Synergistales > JAFGMB01 > JAENYO01. The sequence goes on along the minus strand of OY762654.1, from coordinate 1,111,363 downwards.
GCAGAAAGTTTGTTGGTGGAGATGAAAAGGAAGTGCTGGAGGGTAAACAGTATATCTCCAAAGCCGTGGGAACCCTGGGGCCTTCCATGAGGGCCTTTGTCCCTCTTTTTTATGAGGGGGAACAGGTGGGTGCAGTTTCCGTCGGTGTCCTTCTGGACGATATAAGAGCCCTCAGGCGGGAATTAACTCAACGACTCATTTTTGCTCTTTTTCTGGGGCTTATAGTTGGTCTGCTGGGAGCCCAGCTTCTTGCCTGGAATATAAAAAAGGCTAACAGAGGGCTGGAACCTTACGAAATAGTAAGGATACTCAAGGAGAGGGAAGTAATACTGGATTCCATTCCTGAAGGTATCCTTGCTGTTGATGAAGGAGGAAATATCAGCCTCATAAACAATACGGCCAGAAAACTTCTCGGGATTGAAGGAAAAGAGGTTCTGGGAAGATCGGCAGAGAAGCATATCCCGAATACAAGACTTCCTGAAGTCATCAGAACGGGAGAAGCAGAATATGATCAGGAGCAGATCCTTCTGAACAGCCGGATACTGACCAACAGGATCCCCCTGGTGGAGAAGGGAAGGAAGATCGGTGCAATTGCAAGTTTCAGGGATATGTCAGTTGTACAGGATCTGGCTGAGGAACTGACAGGAGTGAAGAAGTACCTGGAGGCTCTCAGGGTCAGGAATCATGAGTTTCTCAACAAACTGCAGACTATTTCAGGACTGATACAGCTTGGCGAGTACCATAGGGCTGTCGAGTATATTTCAGGGGTCGTAGATGCTCAGCAGACCGTATTATCACTTGTTACACACAGGTTCAGGAACCCTGCTGTGGGAGGATTGCTTCTTGGCAAAATGGGAAGATGCAGAGAGCTCGGGATAGACCTTTGTGTAGATCCTGACAGTTACCTGGCTGAACATGGATCTGTTTCCGGCAATGCACTGGTTGTAATAATAGGCAACCTTCTGGAAAACGCCATGGAATCGGTTCTCGAAGTCTCAAGGGAAAGACGGAAAATAGACCTGTCTCTTTTTGATGAATCCGGCAGGATCCTCATAAGTGTCAGGGATACCGGCAAGGGTATCCCCTCCGCAAGTATTGACAGGATATTTGAAAAAGGATTTACTACAAAGACGGAGGGTAAAAGAGGTTATGGTCTTTTCAGTGTAAAATCACTGGTAGATTCTTACCATGGAGAAATCAACGTGGTCTCGGATGAAGACCATTTCACTGAATTTGTCGTTAATCTTCCCAATGGAGGAGAAGCCTGATGAAGCCTGTTTCGGTTCTTATAGTCGAGGATGATCCCATGGTAATGGAGATCCATAAACGATTTGTTCTTTCCACTGAAGGGTATTCCATCGCAGGTACTGCCTGTGACGGACTTCAGGCAATAAGGTATCTTGAGGATAAAGAGGCTGCTGTAGACCTTGTTATCCTGGATATTTTCATGCCCGAACTGGATGGGATAGAAACTTTGAGAAAAATACGCCAGGCCCGGAAGAACGTGGATATAATCATGGTTTCTGCTGCCCATGAATCGGAAACAATAAAAAAAGTGATCAGATACGGTGCTTTTGATTATATCGTTAAACCCTTTACATATGAAAGATTCAGGAGGGCCCTTGATTCCTTTCGTGCCTATCATCACAAGGCCATGTCAAGTGCCCTGAGCCAGGAAGAAATTGATTCCATTTTTTCCATGAGGAGAGAAGTTGAAAACAGAAGAGCCCTTCCAAAGGGACTTAATTCAAGTAAGCTCGACAGAATAATGGAGCTTATGAAAAAAAAGGGAGTCCCCCTCTCTGCGGATGAAACTGCGGAACTCGCAGGTGTATCCCGTGTTACGGCCAGAAGATATCTCGAGTACATAGTATCCACAGGGAAAGGGGTAGTAGAACCTTCCTACAGGGAGATAGGGCGTCCCGTTAACAAATATAAGCTGCTTCATTGAATACCCTTTTTTGAACAGAGCCAGTGACCAAAAACCTTTCTAAAAATGTACATATCCTTTCTTTATGTCCTAATTCTTGAATAAGATTCTTCAATTGGGTTATCTTTCAGACAGACCTTCCCTTTCCATTTGTTTTTTAATCAAATCTATTCCTCCTCTGGGGCATGTTTCCAGGGGTGACCAAACCAGGAGGAACGTTAATGGCAAAGAAAGAAGAGATATTTCAGGAATCCCTTGAGCTTCACAGAAAATCCTGCGGAAAGCTTGAAGTGATAAGCAAGCTTCCTGTAGAAACCATGCGAGACCTGTCTCTGGTCTATACGCCTGGAGTAGCGGAACCATGCCGGGAGATTGAAAGAAATCCGGAGTCCATCTACGAAGTGACTTCCAAAGCCAATATGGTGGCAGTTGTTTCTGATGGAAGTGCAGTTCTGGGACTCGGAAACATAGGTGCAGATGCCTCTCTTCCGGTCATGGAAGGAAAGAGCGTCCTTTTCAAGAGATTCGCCGGAATTGATGCGTTCCCCATCTGCATAAAATCCCAGGATGTTGACGAGATAGTCAATGTTACTGCCCAGATAACATCCTCTTTCGGAGGTATCAATCTTGAGGATATAGCAGCACCCCGCTGTTTTGAGGTGGAGCGGAAGCTTAAGGAGATATCCGATATACCCGTATTCCACGATGACCAGCATGGAACAGCTGTTATCGTCCTTGCAGGACTGTGGAATGCGCTGAAGCTGGTGAACAAAAAGATAGAGGACTGCAAGATAGTCATGAGCGGAGCCGGAGCAGCCGGGACTGCCATATGCAGATTCCTTCTTTCCGCAGGAGCTAAGAATGTCATACTCCTTGACCGTGCCGGAGCCATCTATGAAGGCAGGAAGGATCATATGAACTGGGCCAAGGAGGAGATATCAAAGGATACCAATCCCCATAAGGAACAGGGTCCCCTTGGATCAGTGATAAAGGATGCGGACGTATTCCTTGGCATATCTGCACCAGGAGTCCTGACGAAGGAAATGGTCAGCACCATGGCGAAGGATGCAATAGTATTCGCCATGGCCAACCCCACCCCTGAGATCTTCCCCGACGAAGCCAGAGAGGCAGGAGCGGCAGTAATAGCAACGGGTCGGAGCGATTTCCCCAACCAGATCAACAACTGTCTGGGATTTCCCGGAATATTCAGGGGAGCCCTTGATGTCAGGGCCAGTGAGATCAACGAGGAAATGAAACTCGCAGCATCCAGGGCCCTCGCGTCACTGATATCTGATGATGAGCTCTGTGCCGAGAGAATAATTCCCGAAGCTCTTGATGACAGGGTAGTTCCAGCGGTCGCAAAGGGTGTTGCTGAAGCAGCCATAAAGACTGGAGTCGCCAGAATAGGCTAGTACCCGGAAATGCCGGGTTTATTGGTAAAAAGCAGTAAAAAATCTTTTAGGGGGTTATTGTTTATGAACAGATTTTCCAGGATAGTATGTATTGCCCTTGTAGCTCTTTTTGCTTTTGGAACTGTGGCTCTCGCTGCTGATGTGACTCTCAAACTGGGTCATATTGCCGATCCCAAGAATCCCTATGCCCAGGGTGCCCAGAAATTTGCCGATCTGGTAAATGAAAAATCAGGCGGTACCATGGAAATACAGGTTTTCCCAAGCAGCCAGCTTGGTAACCAGAGGGACCTGGTTGAGGGTCTTACCCTTGGAACCGTCGATATGTGCATGAGCAGTAGCGCAGTCCTTGGTAATTTCCTTCCCAAGGTAGCAGTTTTCGATCTTCCCTTTATTTTCAGGGACAGAGCTCACACCTTCAAGGTCCTTGACGGTATAGGCATGGAGATCGCCAAAGGTCTTGAGCCCAGGGGCATCAAGGTTCTTGGATACTTCGAGAACGGTGTCCGTAACATGACCAATAACGTCAGGCCCATAACCAAACCTGAAGATGTAAAGGGACTCAAGATACGGGTAATGGAGCAGCCCGTTTATATCGAGATGATCAAATCCCTTGGCGGGAATCCCACTCCCATGGCATTCGGAGAACTTTTCACAGCTCTTCAGCAGGGAGTAGTTGATGGCCAGGAGAATCCTGCAGCTCATATCTACACAAAGAGATTCTTTGAAGTCCAGAAATACATTTCTCTTACCGAGCATACCTATTCAGCAGAACCTATGCTTATAAGCATGATCTCCTGGAACAAGCTCAATGACGATCAGAAGAAGGTTCTCCAGGAAGCTTCCGATGAGGCCCGTGACTGGCAGCGCCAGCTTGCCATCGACCTTGAGAACGGCTACTGGGATAAGATCCGCGAGAGCGGAAAGAGCGAGATCCTTGTAGATGTGGACAAGGAAGCCTTCAAGAAAGCAACCAAGCCCGTATGGGATATGTTTGAGAAAACCGTTGGTGCTGATACCATCGAAGCTATCGTAAACACCAAGTAATTACCTTACAGATCTATTTTCCACCTGGTAGCGGGCTCTTGAACAGGACCCGCTACCTTTTTAAACTTAGGAGGTTAACCTTGTGCAGGTACTAACCAGGATCAATTCGATCATAGACAGGTTTTTAAGGTTTATTATCACCATCACTCTGGGAACAATGCTTGCCCTCATATTTGTCCAGGTTGTTTCCAGATATGTTTTTCACAATTCCCTTTCCTTTTCAGAAGAACTTGCCCGCTACCTGTTCGTCTGGACAGTATTCCTCGGTATCCCTGTAGTTCAGAGGATGGGGGGGCATATGACAGTGGGGGTTATCACGGAGAGGATCTCCGGTATGCCTCTGAAAGTGCTGAGGATAATAGCAAACATTCTTACTGTGGTTTTCATGATCATAATCTTCAAAAACGGTATTCTCATGGTTCAGAGGACAGTTTTCCAGACCTCCCCGGCCATGCAGATAACAATGTCCTATATTTACTACGTGCTGCCCATCGGTTCCATGGCCATGATCCTCAATACCATTGAAGATCTTCTCAAGACCCTCAGCACTCCGGCATCAGAAACCCGGCCGGAACTGGGTGTAGAGTAAGGAGGGGCTTTCATGTTATTGTGGATAATGCTGGGTTCTTTCTTTGTCGTACTTCTTACTGGTGCCCCCATAGCTACTGGCCTTGGACTTTCCTCTGCCATAATCCTTTACGGAATGCTCAAACTCCCCCTTGTGGTAGTTGCCCAGAGAATGTTCACCTCTGTGGATTCCTTCTCTTTCATGGCAGTCCCTTTCTTTATGCTTGCAGGAGCCTTCATGTCCTCAGGAGGAGTTACCAGGCGTATCGTCGATTTTGCCAATTCCCTGGTAGGTGCCCTTGCAGGCGGTCTGGCCCTTGTGGTAGCAGTTTCCGGAATGTTCTTTGCAGCTCTTTCCGGGTCTTCTGCAGCAACTACAGCTGCTATAGGAACGGCCCTTATCGATGAAATGGAGAACCGGGGCTATAAAAAATCCTTTGCGGCGGCAGTGGTAGCTAGCGGAGGTACTGTAGGGATAGTCATTCCTCCGAGTATAACCATGGTTGTATATGGAGTAGTGGCAGATGCATCCATAGCGGATCTTTTCCTTGGCGGGTTTGCCCCCGGAATTCTTATGGGAATATCCATGTGTATCGTAAGCTGGTTCATTTCGAAAAAGAGAGGTTATAAGGGTACGGGGACCATTTCCCTCAAGAATATTCTCAAGTCCTTTAAGGACTGTTTCTGGGCTCTTATGATGCCTGTAATAATAATAGGAGGCATCTATGGCGGTATCTTTACACCCACCGAGGCAGCCGCAGTAGCGGCAGTATATGGTGCCTTTGTGGGAATGTTCGTATACAGGGAACTTAAGCTTAAGGATATACCCAAAGTGATTTTCAAGGCAGCAGTCAGCACCACTATGATAATGTTCGTTGTCGGCGGGGCCAATCTTTTTGGATGGATCCTTACCAATGCCCAGGTACCTCACAAGCTTGGGATTGCTTTCGCCAATCTTACTGACAGTCCCATAGTTTTCCTGATGCTGGTGAACCTACTGCTCCTTTTTATGGGAACACTGGTCAATGCTTCAGCTGCGGTGGTAATTCTAACGCCCATACTGTTGCCCGTCGCCCTGACCATGGGTATCAATCCCATATTCTTTGGAGTAATGATGGTGGTCAACCTTGCCATAGGCTGTATTACGCCGCCGGTAGGTCTTGATCTTTTCGTTGTTTCCAGTATAACCAGGATCCCCATTGAAACCGTGACCCGGGAGGTCATGCCCTATCTGCTTGTGCTTCTGGCAGATCTCCTTATACTTACCTATTTCCCGGATATCATAATGTTCCTTCCCAATGTACTGGGAGGTTAAAACAGTTGAATATAAAAAGGCCCCTCGGGAAAACCGAGGGGCCTTTTTATATTCCCTTATCTGGATCTTCCTGATAAACTGCCTGTTCCCATAAGAAATAGAGGGATAAGCAGAAGGAGGGCAGAAAGGGGTAACAGTCCTGTAGTGCATCCTCCGCCCCCTCCATCCGAAGCTGTATCGGAGTTCCCTTCGTCAGGGTCATTGTCTGCAGGAGGATCTGAATTGTCCGTATCATCTACCGGGTCGGGATCATCGACCCATTCCCCGGTAATCGAGACATCATCTATCCTGAGATCATTTCCGCCTTCTCCTATGCCAAGAAACCCGATCAGGATCGTTCCGCCGCCGAATTCGGAAAGATCTACAGTCTGCTGCCTCCATCCGTAGGATGAAGCATAGCGGGAAAGGGGATCTCCGGCATTGACCCATGAACTGCCCTTTCTGACCTGGACCTGGATCCGGTCATCCAGTTGTTCCAGAACAGGATCCTTGTACATCCAGAAAGTTAGTGTCACCTTGTTGTACTTGCTCAGATCAAGGCTGTTGGTATGGTAAAGCCTGGCCCGACCTTCAGTACTTCCGCTGTTCATGTAGATGAGACGGATGGAATTATTGTGAGGTGTGACGGAATAGGAAGAAGAATTTGTGTACCAGTTTGAACTTCCGCTTACTGTCTGACGCCCCCAGCCTGTGGGCATTCCGGGAGGAACCCCTCAGCAGCTGGCATCAAAGTTTTCATTCAGAATGGTAGCTGCCTGGACAGCCGTAGGTCCTGCAACTATAGCGCAGAATACAAAGATGATCAGGACGTTTCGTATGGATATGATGTCTCTAATTCTCATTAAGCTTCAACTCCTTCTTGATAATTATTTTTTCTAACGGAACAGGACATTCTCAAACAACCATGAACAAAGCAGGTATGACTCTCCCCCCTTTTCAGGAATCATCACCTGAACAGATCAGCATAAACAATTCAGCGTAAGCATTTATTTGCAGATCAATAAGGATAAGAATAAAGGATAAGAATAAACATTAAGGGGAACATCAGGAAGATAAAGTCAGGAATAGAGTGATGGATTGATTCTGGATAAACCTGTTCGTGAGATTATACAGATTATGGGCCTTCAAATCAAGGTAAAAATACGGGCCAGGAAAAAAGGGTGCGGGGCAGAAAATATAACCTTTCCCCCACACCCTTGAGTGTATCCCGGGTATTAACGGATAAAGACCCTGGACTCAGATGCCAACTTTAAGGATGGTCCGGGCAAATATTCCTATGAGGAATGATATTCCAGCTACTCCGAAACTGAGCATGATCATTTCGGTAAAGGATCTTCTGAAGGATGTTTCCTTTACCACTGAAAGGAAAAAAGTGAAAACAACTATTATCAGGGCTGCGTTGAACAGGGTAAAGAAAAGGGCTGCCAGGGGGATGGTAAAGACAAAATAGGGAATTATAAGGATCAGGGTAGCCGCTACGTACATTATCCCCGTGTATATGGAGGCTTTCAGGGGATCAGTATCTGTCTGTATCTCACTTTTCTGGGAAAGGTATTCCGATGCAGCCATGGAGAGAGATGCCGATATTCCCGTTATCAACCCTGCAGTGCCCGTTATCCTGGTACTTCCGAGAACGAAGGTCAGACCGGCCAGGGCTCCTGTAAGCTCTACCAGTGCATCATTAACACCCAGCACCATGGAGCTGATGTAGGATAGTCTTTCCTCATCTATAAGGGCAATAAGCTCATGTTCGTGCCTTTCTTCGTCTTCTTTTATTGCAGCCGCCTCGGGTATCTCTGCTGCAAGCTCATCATAGATCTTTTCTGCTTCTTCCTCTCCCTGCTCCAGGTACTTGATAACGAAAGTGATCCCGAATATCTTTCCGAGCAGAAGATAGAACCAGATGGTGAAAAAAGAGGGATTTATGACTTCCCTTGTAAAAACTTCAAGGGCCATATAATGGCGGAATTCGTCATTGGCGACCTGGGCAAGAATTTCACCGTTCTCACCCCCTACCTGACTGGAAAGGCGCAGGTATATGTGATGCTGGGTTATCTCTGCTTTCTGAAGCCTGAGCAGTTTTTGTCTCATTTCTTCGCTTATCATGTTTACCCCTCCCTTGATCAAGATCTTTGTCGATCCTTTCGATTATATTTCAATTTTCTTGCTATGCAATGGATTATCAGGATCCCTTAACCTGATTGTAACAAATAAACAGATATTTTTTCTGGATCTCTTTTCTTCGATTCACTATGATAGTATAGTAAATCAATAGGAGGTGATTCTATTGTCATTTAAAAGAATAGCCCTATTATGTCTCTGTTGTCTGTTTCTTCTGAGCATTCTCTCTTCCTGTTCAAAGGCAGAAGATATGGATTATATTGATTTCCTTATGAGGATGAAACTTAATGACCGATATGAAGAGGATCTTTTGAAAATGGCAGGAAGCAGATCCCTTGCAGAACGCTGGGAGATCATGAGTACCGGTGAAAACGACCGGATCAAGGCTTCTCAGAGTTTTACCATGGCCAGGTATCTACTGGAAGGAAAAGAGATTTCCAGGCTGGACGAAATTTCTGGATTCATTACTGAAAATTCCTTCCTGGATCTCCACTCCTTTCCGCCAGAGCCGGGGATATCAAAACAGCTTGTCCTTTTGGAGGTTTTCCTTGCGTCCATGGCTTCTCTCTGCCGGATAGGAGAACCGGAATCTCTCGGTCTGGCACAGGAGATATTCCTTTCCCTTGAGAAAACCGATGTAATGAGATCCCTGCCATCCCCTAACGGAGGAAAAGACCTTCAGGTCCTGTCCGAACATTTTTCTACTTCCAGGGCTTTGTTTGAAAAGGTCTTTAAGGGAGATTTTACCTGAGCTGATCCGGGCGGAGGAGTTCTTCCCCTCGGATTACGCAAGTTATCAGGCTACAGTGAAGAAAATATGAACGCAGAAGATCTCAGGGATCTTCCTGTTCTGTATATAAGTACCAGGGGCATCCTGAATAATATTTCCGGACCCCGGGTGTTCAACTTGCTTAGTGGAAAGGTCCATCCCTTTACCAGTCGGGGTAAGTGGTCTGTTGAAACATCTGGATTATCCCCTTCCCGGAGATCGCAGGTTCCCCTTCGCCTTTCGGAAGGGACACCCTGTACCTGAGGGCCCAGGTCAGGCAGATAGGGAAGTTTCCCTATGCTTATAAAACAAGTAGATAAAATGGTTTAAGATTTCACTGGGCTGCCTGTTTAGTATTTATATAACACAGGATAAGGATCAGATGTTACTATATGTTCTCCATGGTCACTTTGCCCCTTGATCTTTTTTCCAATAGCTTTTCTTTATGCCAGCCTTTCTTTTTCAGATCCTGCATATTTTCTCCGTAACTGATCGATGGATATGTGCCTTCTCATATCTTTAAGATAATGAGGATATTTCTGGAGTATTCAACGTAAACCATTCCTTTAAGGGATAGTTATAACTCAATTTGTGCATTTGAAGGGAGAATACAAGAATTGAAAAGAACTGGATTACTTTTACCCATTTTATGTATTTCAGCAGTTCTGATGGTTATTACATCGGTATCATTTGCAGGAGATAAGGACGACTACATTAATTTCTGTCTCCAGAAGGAAAGTGGCCAGGAACTCAGGAAGGAGCTTCTTTCCAGTCAGGTTTCACAAGATCCCCAGGCGGTACGGGATATGGTCTGGAAGAGTACGAATGCCCGTGAGGGAGCCTCGAGATCCCTTCAGCTGATGGAGATCCTTTTACCCGATGGAGATCCAGCCAACCTTGATGGAGTGGAAGGTTTTATAGGAGCGGATGAGAATCTTCCGAAACAGGTTCTTGCCATAGAATCTTCTCTGGCGGCCATATCTTTTCTGGTTGATATAAGAGAGCCCGGAGCTTTATGGCTGGCCCATGATATCTTTAAAGGTCTGGATCGATCCACAGCCTTCAGGGAGATGGCAGGTGTAGTGGATCAAGGGGAATATGATCAACTGAACCGGACTCTTACCCAGACAAGAGACCTTTTTGATCTGCTGTCAAATAACAGTACCATGTGGAAAGATCCCCAGGAAAGAAGTCTTCCATTGAATCTGGCCAGGCTTGGGTATACAGCCGACGGGGTAAGTCCATCTGTATCCAGGAAGACAGAAGGATTGGTAAACCTCAATAAAGAGGGCAGGATCACCAGGAATAATTCCTACTACGGATGGGATACAGTGAATGGTTCTATTACAAGGGTGAACAGGAATGGTTCTTCCGGTAATGGCGGAGATAATAGCGGTTCCGGAGGATCCGGGAGTTCCGGATCCGGCGGTGGCGCAAGTGGAGGCTCCTGAAGCTCAACCTGCTGAGAGGGTTCCTCTCGGGTTTGAGATCTATATTTTCATTTTTTGAAAGAAGAGCTTAATTCAAACCAGGGGTCACGATTTACGTGACCCCTGGTTTTTTAGTGAACTATCCATTGGATCTGTCTCTGATATGAGGATATAACCCTGTTAAGATCTGTTCAGTTGAGCAATAGTCAGCTATTTGCTCAATTCGTTAAAGGATGTATTATAGAATGAAGTCCGTTTTTTGAAAATAACACTATAAATAACCAGGGAGGTGGATGTTTAATGAATACCCTCGTAGCTATCGAAAAGAGAAGAGCTGTCAAGCACTATGATCCAAAGCACAGGATGAGTGATGAAGAGATAAACCAGCTTTTTTCTCTCGCCATGTTGTCCCCCACAGCATTCAACATTCAGAACTGGAAATTTGTTCTGGTTCAGGATCCCGAGCTTCGTAAGGAAATACGGAAAGTTGCCTGGGATCAGGAGCAGGTAACGGATGCTTCGCTGCTCATCGTTCTTTGCGCCGATCTAAAGGCCTGGGAAAAAGATGTTCCCCGGAAGTGGAGAAATGCTCCTCAGCAGGTTCAGGATTTCATCCTCACTGCCATAGATCAGTACTACCGGGGGAAAGATCAGGTCCAGAGGGACGAGGCCATGAGGTCATGCGGGATAGCTGCCCAGACTCTGATGCTGGCAGCGAAGGAAATGGGCTATGATTCATGTCCCATGGACGGTTTTGATTTCGATGCAGTTGCAAAGCTCATAAACCTTCCCGAAGACCATGTTATTGCCATGTTCGTTGTGGTTGGCAAGGGAACTAAAGAAGCCTGGCCCCGTGCAGGTCAGCTGCCAAAGGAAGAGGTCCTTATAAAAGACCATTTCTGATTCTTGTTGAAAAAAGATCTGTCTTTGTATTTTTCACATGTCTGAAAATCAGATTTCGGGTGTCCAGTTCAGTTTTAGTACTGAAAGAGACCCGTCTACCTGAGAAATTACATTTACCCCGCAATATTCCTGGCGGAAGGAAAAAAGCTGCTGAAAAGATAGACCAAGTATTTTCATTATGATGGTCTTGAACACCCCGGCATGGCCGACTATCATAATATCTCCAGTTGTTCTGGATAGAATCTTTTCGAAGGCAGGGTATACTCTTTTCTGCAGATCGTCGAAGTTTTCTCCTCCAGGGGGTCTGAAGTTCCCGAAGTCCCGTCCCCTTGCCTTGAATGCTTCAGGATCCTTTATCGAAAGTTCCTTCATGGAAAGGGTTTCCCATTCACCAAAGGCGATCTCTCTGAATTGGGGCACTGTTTCCATTTCTACAGGCCTGTCCTTGAAGATGAGGTATGCCGTCTGGGATGTCCTCTTCATCCCGCTGTGAAAAACATCTTCGAAATTATGTCCCTTAAATATTTCTCCAAGTTTCAGGGCCTGGTCCATGCCTTCCTCCGAAAGGGGAAGATCTGTCCTGCCCAGAAAACGAAGTTCATGATCCGGGAGGGCCGGTCTTCCATGCCTGACCAGATAAATCGTTCTTTCCATTTTTGGATCAGTTCCTTTCCTCTTTTAAAGTTCCAAACGCCAATAAAATAAAACCGATATAAGCCATAAAGGAATAATGTTGATTATCTTATTCAGCCCCTGGTCCATTTCCTGTATCTTAGACAGAAGAATGGTGCCCATGATGACGTGGAAATATATTATTTTTCGATCCCTTCTCTTGCCTGTATTCCCTTATCATAATAATGTTTGTTTTCCACCATTTTCGTTACCAGGTCTGCCATGGCTATCATCTTCTCTGTTGCATAACGGCCTGTAAGGACCAGTTCTACATTTTCAGGTTTCTGCCTCATCAGGCTGAGGACATCTTCCTCTTTCAACAGGCCGAGATGAACTGCCACAATGATCTCATCTGCTATGACAAGATCATAAACTTCGCTGACAAGGGCCTGTCTCAACTCCTCCAGCCCCTTTTCTGCCAGGGCTATATCCCCTTCGGAGGGGGTATCTCCAATAAACCGGTCTCCTCCGAAAGTTCTCAGGGTCACGGAACTCCCCATAAGTTTTATTGCCCTATGTTCACTGTATTTCTCCTGTTTCAGGAATTGTCCGATAAAGATTCTGAAGCCGGCTCCAACGGCTCTCATGGCAAGACCAAGGGCGGCTGTGGTCTTGCCTTTTCCCGTTCCGGTGTAGATCTGTATGAAACCCTTCTCTTGCATCTGGTCATCCCCCTTATTATGAAATTACATATTCTCCCATTATAACCAATACATCAGCACAATGAGACAGAAGCTGAAAACTTCATTACAACACAGCGAAGGGACTGAACCTGCAGAGGTCAGTCCCTTCGCTGTGTTGTATGTGTATATGTATTAAGGGGGAGAGAGGTTAAAGCTTTTTATGACAGAACCACCAGTCGAAACAGGTGTGTTCCCTGCTTTCCAGTCTTTCCCTGGCGTCATCCACATTCGATGCGGGTGGTACTATGACATTTTCGCCTATAAGCTCGTTGTCAGGCCAGTTCGCAGGAAGAGCTACTCCCTCTGCGTCTGAAGTCTGAAGCCCCTTGACCATTCTCAGTATCTCGTCAAAATTACGTCCCAGTTCCTGGGGATAGTAGAGTATAGCCCTTACAATACCCTCAGGGTCAACGATAAATACTGCTCTTACAGTATTGGATCCTTTGCCGGGATGGACCATTCCCATGATATATCCCACTTCACCGTTATCCGCAATTATTGGAAATTCTATTTCTACATCAAGCTTTTCTTTTATCCATTCTGTCCATTTAATATGTGAGAAAACCTGGTCAATACTCAACCCTATGAGTTCACAGTCAAGATCCTTGAACTCCTGGTATCTCTTCTGAAATGCTACAAATTCTGTTGTACAGACGGGAGTGAAATCCGCAGGATGGCTGAAAAGTACGAACCATTTACCCTTGTAAGAGTCAGGTAGGACCATCTTTCCCCTCGTTGTATTAACTTCCATTAGCGGCATGGGATCCCCTATGAGGGGCATTCTGATCTCTGCGTCCATTTTAAAACCTCCTTGAGTGAGATACTAAATAATATGTTAAGTACATCTAACAATATTAATTATAATATTAACTATGAATGGAGTCAAGGGGTATTTTATTATTGTTGAAGTATGTAAAGATTTTCTTTCGGGACTGAAGGGTTGGCCTGATAGTCACAACAGTTGTATCTTCTGTTAAGATATTTGATGAAATAATGATTTTTATGAGTACCGGAATATCCGGACTTAAGGAGGCCATAATTTGGAATTTCTCAATGCCCTTCGCTTTCTGACCATCATCCCGGTCCCTGGAGATGAGAATGTTTCCCTCCAGGATCTTGGAAGATCGATAGCATGGTTCCCCCTTGTAGGTGCAGTGATCGGGGGAATGCTGCTGTTTATCCATGGTCTTATGGGTTTCCTCTTTCAGCCTATGCTTTCCACAGCTCTGACTGTGACCATCTGGGTTCTTGTCACAAGGGCTTTTCACCTGGATGGTTATGGAAGTTCCTTTGAAAAAATCGGAGAGAATGGGGGCGGGGAGATCAGGCTTCCCATAATGAAACATAGCCGGCTTGGAAGCCTCGGAGCCCTGGCCCTGGTATGCGTCCTTCTGGTAAAGTTCGCTGCTTTGAATGAACTTAAATGGCAGTTCTTTTCCAAGGCCCTTATACTGGCGCCCATCCTGGGATGCTGGGCAATGGTTCTGGCAATTCGCTTCTTTCCATGTGCAGTATCGGATGGTACGGTAGATACCTTCAGGAAAAGCTGTACCAACAGGGAATTTGTAATCGGAACGATATCAGCCTTGACGCTGGCTATTCTCCTTGCAGGTACATATGGTCTGGTCTTCCTTTTCTTTACAGGAGGTTCGGTCTTCCTGCTGTCATGGGTCTTTACCAGAATGAGGGGTGGACTGACAGATGATGGCTACGGGATTCTGTGCGAGATGGGAGAAGTGGTATCACTTCTGTCAGCAAGTCTTATAATGAAAATGTTCCTTTCAGGTTATTAGTCCTTTTTATCCTGGACCCTGATATTATCATTAAAAAGGGGAGAGGCTCTGTTTTCCGGGCCCCTCCCCTTTTTAATGAATTATCTAATATTCATACTTGAAATCCGGATCGGATATTTCGTACTGTTCCTTCTGAGATCCTGTGATCTTATTATACATATCATCGGTGATATATTGTGCCTTGTAGGTGCCTCCGGATTTTTCAATCTGAAAATGAAAGGTTCTCAGATGGTTTCTGGATCCCTTTACTAGGTTCAGATAAACGATCCTTATATCATCGTTATCCGTTTCCTTAAGAAGCGCCTCAAGATCTGCGATGTCCAGGTCTTCGATCATTGTTCCCACTTTAAAGGCATCAAGTCTGGATTTCTGCCCTTTGGCAAGAAGTTCGTCGTAGAGTTTTTTCATTTCCGGGTTTGTAAATACGCCCCTTGTATCATCCTTTACGGGATCTTCCAGGTCATATTTTGTTACCAGGGATCCCATCTCATCCATATGTTTCTGCTCGCTTTCGGCTATATTAAAAAAAGGTTTCAGATCCCACTTTTCTCCAAGGGTCAGATATACGTCTCTGGCCAGTTTTTCCTCTTCTCTCATCAGAAGAATCCCTTCAATTTCATTTCTGGAAAGTTCCTGCTTTTCCATTTCCAGTACGTCTACGGCCTTTGCAGAAGGGGAAAATACTGATAAAGCAGTAAACAGGACCATTATGGCCAGCAATATTTTTTTAAAGGATACCGATCTCATATCATATTCCTCCTTTTCCTGATTTTCAGGAAAGATCAAATACTTCCATAAGGAGCATTTTCAGTTTCTCTCTATCCATACTTGTATATATTTTATTCTGAAACTTAAGAACCACGGGCTTGTCACAGTCTCCAAGACATGAAGTGGTCTTTATCCTGACCTTGTCTTCAAGATCGAGTTCCTCCAGGACGCTCTTTGCTTCAGGGATAAAGCTTCTGCTGCATGGACGGCATATATATAGAGCCTCCGCGGCAAAGGCTGTCGTGGAAAGTAATGAAAGAGCCATAAATGCTATTACCAGTAGAAAAAATATTGATCTTATTTTCAAATGAAAACACCTCCATGGGGTAATTCTACCCTGATACAAAAAAAATACCTGGGAAAAAGTGCTGTAAAAAATGTAGGTATTTCTACGTACATCCCTTTTCCCAGGTCTACAATATGCTCGCTAAATGAACCTTAGGGGAGGTATCTTTAGAAAGCTCTAACATATTGTTAGTTATATTATATTATAGTCATTTCAAATATGCAAGCATAAGTTTTGTATACTCAATATGTGTTGTAGGACTTCCATGTAATGGATCTGTTAGAAAAATTAAACTGGTAATATAGCTTAAGATGAGATTTTGTTGTAAAATAGTTCGAAAGACCTAACAATTGGAGTGAGAATAATGGCTCTTTCTGAAAGAACTGAAGATTATCTCGAAGAGATATTTTCCCTGGAAATGGAAAGCCAGGAACCTTCTGTAACGGCCCTTGCAAAAAATCTGCATGTCTCAAAGGCTTCCGTTGTTTCTGCCCTCAAAAAACTGTGTGGGGAAGGTTTTCTTGTTCAGGAAAAATACGGAACTCCCAATCTTACTGAAAAGGGTAAGGAACGGGCCTTGAAGATCTTCCGGCGTCATCAGCATCTTTCCTATCTCCTAAGGGAGATAATAGGGATAAAGCCGGATGTTGCCAGTGAAATCGCATGTGCAATGGAACATGTCCTTGATCCGGAGAGTGAAAAAAGGCTTGCTGCTTTTGTAGACTTTTACTGTGTTTCCATGAAAGAAGAGAGACAGTGGGTCGCAAGACTGCAGAGCGGACTTGATAATCCCGAGGATCTGTCCCGCCCTCTATTAATGCTTGAAGAAGGAGAGAACGGGAGAGTGGTGCGTATAACCGCAAGGGAACTTCTAAGAAAAAGACTTCTTGATTCGGGCTTTTCCCCGGGTTCCCATGTCCAGTGCATAAACCACAGTTGTGAAGAGCAGCTCATCGAGGTCAGCCTGAACGGGACACCGGCGGTCATGAACATGAAAGAAGCCCTCGCTGTCTGGGTCCTTCCTGAAGAGAAAACAGGATAATGGGAAATTATGTTCAATCCTGAGAAAATGAAAAGGATGTTCTCTGTGAACATCTCTTTCAGTTTTTAACCGGTTCTGGAAATTGCTATAACATAAGGATCAGGAGGTTGGATAATGAAAATAGCTGTGATGGGTATAGGAGGCATAGGTGGTTTCTTCGGAGGAAAACTGGCCCGGAAATATGCAGGTCCTGGAGATCATGAAGTATGTTTTATCTGCAGGGGCAACCACCTTGAAAAGATAAAGAAAGATGGATTGAAGATAATCACGCCGGAAGAGGAATTTACGGTAAGACCTGATGTGGCAACGGCAGACCCGGGTGACCTGGGCAAGGTGGATCTCCTTGTTTTTGCTGTCAAGGGATATGGGCTGAAGGAAGCCGCCAGAATGGCCTCATGCACAGTAACTGAAAAAACTGTGGTCATTCCCTTTCTCAACGGAGTTAATAACAGCCAGATCCTGGAGGCAGTTCTCCCGAAATGCAGGATCATGAACGGCTGTGTCTACATATCGGCCAGGATAGAGGAACCCGGAGTCGTAAGGCAGGTTGGCGGTGCCGGTAAATTTGTCTGGGGACCAGAAAATGCAGGGGTTGACCTTTATGAGCCCATACAGAAACTCTTTACCGAGGCTGGGATCAATTCTGTCCTTTCAGATAATATAACCCTTGATGCATGGAAAAAGTTCATGTTCATGAGTCCCTATGCAGGGGTAACATCCGTAAAGGGACAGACCTTCGGAGAAGTCCTCTCAGATCAGGAGAGTTTTGAACTTCTCGTAAATATGATAACCGAGCTCGAACAGATCGGTAGAACCCTGGGAGTTCAACTTCCACCAGGGATAGTACAGGACTCCATAAATGTGGGAAAGAACTTCCCTCCTCAAACCAAATCCTCCATGCAGCTCGATGTAGAAAAGGGTGGGAATAACGAACTCGAACTCTTTATCGGCTATGTGGTTAAAAAAGCGGCAGAACTGGGTATCAGTGTTCCAGCCTATGAAGGGGTCTACAAAGCACTGAAATAGAGTCTCTTTCCTGAATGAGTATAGATATTAGACACAGGCAGGGCATCCGCCCTGCCTGTGTCTTTGCGGTTACATGTTTCCTCTGCGCTTACAGTCCGCCTTAACGTTTTGACCTTGACTGGGTTTCCTCTGTGTCCTCTGCGCCCTCTGCGGTTAGACAGGGTTAAAAGGTTTACGGTTCTAATCGTGCAAAATAGGTCCATCATTTTGCGCAGCACACCATTTTTATGGCACAGAAGGGGGTATGTTTTACCTCTGCGTTACTCTGCGCAACCTCAGCGCTGAAAGTCCGCCACTACTTGGGTCTGAATGTTTTATACGATGGTTTACGGCGGATCCTCCATGGTGAAAAAGGTTTTAGGTTTATGGATCTCAGCCGTTGGAGGAGAGGATCTACTGTTTTTCTCTGCCGGTAAAACAGGGTTTTACTGGTTTTATATTCCCCATCGGCAGCCCTATCTCCACCGTCAACCCCCCGCCGGGAGAATTACAAGCCCTGATATAACCCCCGTGGAGTTTGACCGCCCGTTCCGCTATGGACAGTCCCAGACCGGTACCTCCTGTTTTCCTGTCCCTTGCCGAGTCCAGACGGTAAAAGGGTTTGAATATATTTTCCAGTTCCTTCTCATCGATTCCCTCTCCGTGGTCCTTTACCCTTATCACCGCCATATTCCCCTTTGTCGTTGAATAAGGATCTTCAAGGGTGATCTCAACATCTCTGTTTTCCAGGTTATGTTTGAGAGCGTTCCGTACAACATTTTCTGTGGCTCGCGAGATCAGGGTCGGGTCGCCGTAGATGTAAATATCCTTCACCGGATCGAATTTTACGTCGCAGTTCTTACATTCTGCCTCGAACCTGGCATCTATTACTATATCTCCCACAAGTTCAGTCAGATTGATCCTGATCTTCTGCATATTTGTCATATCTGTCTCAAAACGGGAAAGGGAAAGCAGCTGGCCTATCATATCGTTCAGTCGTTCAGTCTCGAGTTCGATCCTGTTAAGGGCAGTTTCAGCTTCCGTCCCGGAGCGTTTCCGGGCAAGGCCAAGGGCTATATTGAGCCTGGCCAGGGGTGTCCTAAGCTCATGGGAAATATCCCCGATAAGCCTTTTCTGGGCCCCGATAAGATCTTCAAGATGTTCAGCCATAATGTTGAAACCCTTCCCCAGGTCTCCAATTTCATCATTCCTGAAGGTAAGTTTTTCTTCAACCCTGACCCCTAGATCACCCTGGGCCAGTTTCTGCGTTGCCTCCCGAAGTTTTCTTATTGGAACTGCCATATTGTTTGCCAGCCAGTAACATGCTGCAGCTCCTGCTGCCAGGACTGCCAGCAGCCTGAAGATCATTGTTCCTGCATTTTCTCTGGAGGGAAAGGGAGGCGGAACAAATCTGAAGGCAGCGAAGACATAGTCATTTCCCTTTTCGGAACTTATCTTTCTGGCCAGGATCCCCAGGGGGCCGATAAAAGTGAATCTGGTTCCGTTTTCTCTCAAGGTCTCCATTAAAAACTTTTCAAGTCTGCCCTGGTCCTCTTCCTGATCCTTGTCCTGTCGATCCTGGCGGAAGAGCCTCAGAATGGCCTTGCCATCAGAGGTGAAAAGCATCATCCTTCCCCGGACCTTCCGGTTTGAAAGTTTCAGAAAACTGTCGAGGCCTTCTTTTCCCTGGTTTTCGTAGGTCTCCACCGCCTGGGGTCCATATTCATCCAGGGCTTCGCCAAATTCAGAGCGAAGTTCTGTCCTTGTAAAACCCTGGTGGGCAAAATAGGCAGAACTGATACCTACTACAAATATTATTGCAAGGGCAGCCATGAACCAGAGGAAGATCTTCCTGAACATCTTTCCCCTGGTGGTTTCATTCAGTATCATATTTTCACTGACCTGTCCTTTCCCGGACATCCCTTTTCTCATCACCAGGGCTGGAGGGGCATGAATAAAGGTAACCTTCTCCCCTTATTGTCTTTATTCTCTCTGTGCCATCATTTCCCGGACCGATCTTTTTCCGGAGATTGCTGATATGAACGTCAATGCTCCTGTCGAAGGGAGAATAGGACCTCTCCAGGACCTTTCTCACGAGATCCTGTCTTTTTATTACCTCTCCGGCCTTTTCAAGGAAAGTCTCCAGCAGCCTGAATTCCAGGGAAGTAAGTTCAACTACCTCTCCCTCCCTTTTCACCACATGTGATCGAGGATCAAGCTCTATATCAGCTACCTGGAGGATGGGTTCACCAACCACGGAGGGTGTATTCTTAACTCCTCCCTCATACCTTCGAAGTACCGCCTTTATCCTGGCTATCAGTTCCCGGGGATTGAAAGGTTTGGGAACGTAATCGTCAGCCCCGATCTCCAGGCCTACTATCCTGTCCACATCGTCGCCCCTGGCAGTGAGCATTATTACAGGTACGGCCGATTCCGCCCGAATACTCCTCAGGACATCGAAACCGTTCATTTCAGGAAGCATGACATCCAGTACCACAATGTCATGTTCTCCCTTGAGAGCGGCCTCAACACCCTTCTTTCCTGAGTGTACGGAACTGAAGCAGAAACCTTCCGATCCCAGGTATTCCGAAAGAAGTTCGCAGAGCTCCACATCATCTTCAATTGCTAATATCCGAGTCATTTCCATCATCCCTGTTGTTTTTAGAAGTAATTTTCTTTATTTTATCCGAAAAAGAGAACAAAAAAGAGTTAAGAATTGTAAAGAAAGCTTTATTTACCTGAAGAAGCCTTATTTAATGGTGCAGGTTTGACACCCCATGTCTGGAAGGTTAGAATTATTCTCAATATTTTTAAATTAGCCGACAAGCTTAACGAGTGGGGGGGGAATAGTAAAATGCAAGTCCTGTTTATCGTCTTTATTTACATTATAGACATTCTATCCCGCTGCGGGTTTCCCCCTGGAGCTTATGTTGGCGCATAAGCGCTGAAGGTCCAGGCCGGAGCCTTTTTCAGAGGTTCCGGCCTTTTTGTTTTTAGATCACTACATACTTGGGAGGTTTTTTTATGTCAATGAAATTTGCCAGCAGAATGGTAGAGTTTGAATCATCCGATCTTGCGGAAATAATGAAAGTTATTGCCGATCCGGAGATCATTTCCTTTGCGGGCGGTCTTCCCGCACCCGAGCTTTTCCCCGTGGAGGGAATGAAGGAAGCATGTGTTAAAGCCCTCGATACAGCGGGCATGAAGGCTCTTCAGTACTACAAGACAGAAGGACTTCCCTCTCTCAGGGAAAAGATAGCTTCCCGGATGAACAGGAAGTTTGGAACATCCGTGACCCTTGACAACATCCTTATCGTCACAGGCTCTCAGCAGGCCCTCGATCTTGCGGGCAAACTATTTCTCGATGAGGGAGATGTGGTCTTATGTGAAAGTCCCACCTACCTCGGAGCTCTTGATGCCTTCAAGGCCTATCGCCCGAAGTTCGTAGAGGTGGAGACCGACGATGAGGGAATGGTCCCCGAAGACCTGGAGAAAAAGATCCAGGGAGAAAAGGTCAAACTCATTTACGTAATACCAGATTTCCAGAATCCCACCGGAAAGACCTGGACCATTGAAAGAAGAAAGGCCTTCATGGAGGTCGTCAACAGGTATTCTGTACCCGTTATAGAGGACAACCCCTATGGAGAACTTCGATTTACCGGGGAAGTCCCCCCTTCTCTTAAATCCATGGACACCAACGACAGCATCCTTCTTTTCGGAACATTCTCCAAGATCCTCAGCCCGGGAATGCGTATTGCATGGATAGCAGGCAATGAAGACCTCCTGTTGAAGTTTATATACCTCAAACAGGCATCCGACCTTCATACATCGACCATAAGCCAGTACCACATCGATGCCTTCATGGAAATGAACGACATCGATGTCCACGTGGAAAAGTTGATCCAGGTCTATGGCGAAAGGGCAAAGGTGATGGTTCAGGCCATGGAAGAATATTTCCCCGCAGGGGTTAAATTTCTAAGGCCCGAAGGCGGCCTTTTCACCTGGGTCGAAATGCCCGAAGGTGTGAATGGAAGGGAACTGTTTGCCAGGGCCATCGAAAATAAAGTCGCCTTCGTACCCGGTGGAGCATTCTATCCCAATGGCGGACACGAAAATACCCTGAGGCTCAATTTCTCCAACATGTCTCCTGAAAAGATCCGTGAGGGCATCAAGATACTCGGAGATGTAATGGCAGAGTTCGTTTAAAACCGGATAAGACAGCATTTCAGCCCCAGGGATCTTTCCCTGGGGCTTTTTTTATTCTGACTATTCCTTGTCTGATGAAATGTATAACCCCTGTTAATCTTTCTTAACATTTCTGAACCGCACCTTTACAGAAATGAGACTAAAATCATTTCGAAGCGCCGGGCTTTCGGACAAATGATTTTAAGAAGGAGTTGAAGATAATGAAGAACTGCAGTATGAAAAGAGGAATTATGGCATTGACAGTCTTTGCGTTGGTTGGAGCCATATCGTTAGGAAATGCAGGAACTTCCAGTGCAATGCAGAGAGATGGGATGTTCCCGGGCAACGGGGGACCCGCAATGATGAGAGGGCTGGATCTGTCAGAGAGCCAGAAGGAACAGATAAGGGAAATCTTTAAAGGACTAAGGGAAAAGGCCAGGGAAGAAGGAAGGGCTTTTAGGGACAGCATAAGGGATTATGAAAGCGACCTGACAGCGGAAGAGATCGCCGGAATAAAAAGCAAAATGGCCGAAATGACATATAAGGGAATGCAAACCCAATACCAGGTCTTCCAGGTGCTTACTCCTGAACAGCGTCAGAAACTGGAAGAAAAAAGAACAGAAAACAAGGGTGATAGAAAAGATATAAGGGAAAATCGCCGGAACAGGTTCAACCAAAAGCTTATCCGTGAACTCGACCTGACTTCCAGCCAGCAGGCAAAACTTCAAAAAATGAATTTTGACAGGGACAGAAAAGATGGAATATCTGACCTGGAAGAGAAACTTGACCTTACTTTCAGCCAGAAAGAGAAGATCATGAGTATTGTGGAAAAGCACAGGGATGGCGATAAAAGTCAGAGACAGGGTAGAGAAAAGATGAAAGAACTTCATGATCTGGTATCTGCAGCCACCTTTAACGAAACAAAAGCAAGAGAAATTGCTTCTTCCATGGCTGAGGAAATGGTAACCAGGATCAGCGAGAGAAAAGCGTTGAATGCGGAAATAATGGAGGTTCTGAACGAAGATCAGAAGGAACAGTTCCAGGACATGAGATACAGCTTATGGGACAGAGAACCTCATCACGGAACATTCCAGGGTCATCCTGGCAGAAGATAAAACTCTCACCTCCTACCGGAATATTTTATAAAGAAAGGGCCCGCGGTTTATAAGCGGGCCCTTATCGTTTCTGTTGGGTTAAATGCCTGTCTTGTGTTTCAGTAACCTGTTGTCGTCCACATACCGTGGATAGGGCAGGGAATAAACCTCCCCTGTGTCCATATGGATAAGGTTGATCGCCAGAAGACCGTTGAGAAAAACGCCCTTTACCCGTTCCTCATCAGAGGGATAGAAGGTATCGTGCCCATAAAGGTTAAAGGTGCCATCTCCACCCTCCAGGAGAAAATAGTAATGGCTCAGGTTAAGTTTCAGATTTCCGATGTGAGCCTCTCCAGTCTGGCTTATTATCCTGCTCCTTCGGAACAGGCTCCTTACTATCTCTTCACAGTCATGGTTTCCCATAACAAGAATACTTTCGCGTTTTTCATTATGTACGCCGTATTCAAGGATGCTGCGAAGCCGTCTCAGCTTCAGCGCATAAAGCTCTTTCTGGTTTGGACGGATCTCCAGCTTTATCTGGTCGGCCAGGTCACCTGTGTGGATGACCCAGGGCGGATCGAGCACCTTGATCAGCCGATCAAGAGCCTGGTAGAAGGAGGAAGGAGTATCAGAAACATGGAGGATCACCTTACCCCGGAGATCCCTTATCTCCTCAGGAATATGTATAAAATCCAGCATCCGGTACATCAGAGACTTCAGATTCATGGTCAACCACCCATCGAGGAATTATTCCCTCTCAAGGTTAAAGCAAATTCACTCAAAAAAATACCCACCTGAGAATTTTAGATTTTAGATTTGCGATTTTCGATTAGACCCCATGTTTTCTTCTGTAATACTCCGTGGTGAAAAAGGTTCTGACTTTGACCTGGTTTTTCTTCAGCGCTTGTAATCGTCCTGAATGCGGACAATGTCATCCTCGCCCAGGTATTCCCCGTTCTGGACCTCGATTATCTCCAGGGGGATCTTGCCGGGGTTTGCCAGCCTGTGATGACTGTCCTTGGGAACAAAGATGCTCTCTCCCTCATGGACAAAAACTTCATTATCATCCAGGGTGACCAGGGCAGTACCCCTTACAACCACCCAGTGTTCACTTCTATGATGGTGATACTGCAGGCTCAATCTCTTGCCGGGTTCAATTGCTATTTTCTTGATCTTGTACCTATCTGCCTCTGTAAGGACCTTGTATGTCCCCCAGGGCCTTGCGCTTTCAGGTGCTTCTGTTGCTTCCTTCCGTCCCATTGACCTCAGTTCCTTTACCACATCCCGAACCTTCTGGGAACTTCCCTTGGGGGCTACAAAAAGGGCATCTGGTGTATCCACAACAAGCATGTCATGGAGATCCACACCCACCAGCAGCCTTTCCCTGGAAAACATCAGATTGTTGGTGCTGTCCTTGAGAATGGCATCGCCATGAACAGCATTGCCCGAAGTCTCCTTTTCAGAAATGTCATATACCGCATCCCAGGAACCCACATCGGACCATCCCGCATCCAGGGGAACCATGGCAGTCTTCTCAAGTTTTTCCATAACGCCATAATCTATGGAAATGGAGGGCATATCCTCGAAGGAACCAAGAAGAAACTCGTAACCCCTTTCCGCCGCTTCACCCAGCTGGGGCATATGTTTTTTCAGGGCATCCATCATGTCGCCGATCCGGAAGACGAACATGCCGCTGTTCCAGTAATAATTCCCGTCCTCCAAGTAGCTCTTTGCCCTTTCGAGATCCGGTTTTTCCACGAACTCCTCAAGTTCGGAGTAACCTTCACCGTTGATGTCCCCGGCATGAAGGTATCCAAAGCCCGTTTCCGGTCCTGTAGGCACAATGCCGAAGGTGGAAATATAGCCCTTCTCGCTTGCCTTGACAGCATTTCCCACAGCTGAAGAAAATGCTGGTACATCATTGATGATATGGTCGCTTGGACAGATCAGGACAGAGTCTTCTTTCTTGGCTCCAGCCCTGTCGAGGAGGTAGGAAATACCCAGTGCGATGGCTGGTCCCGTATTCCGGCCCAATGGCTCGGTAATTACTATACTTTCTTTAAAATTGCCGGCCTGTCTGACCTGGTGGTCCACCAGGGCTCTCCAGTTCTGGCCAGCCACGACAAAAAGCTTGTTGGAATCTGTAAATTCGAGGGTTCTTGTTACTGTATTCTGAAGGAGGGTAGAGTGATTGGTAAGATACAGGAACTGCTTGGGCAGTTCCTCACGGGAAAGGGGCCACAGCCGGGTCCCGCTTCCCCCCGCAAGAATAAGGGTGTACAGGTTATTCAAATCAGTCACCTCTATATGAAATGTTCAAAAATAGTATTTTCAGGCAGATCATCTTATATTGTGTACCCTAACGTGACATTCTTCAACATGAAATTCCAGGCGGTCATTGTTTTTCTCCCCCACATCCCGGTCCAGTCTTTAGCATGTCACAAATCTCCGATTTTGTGCCTCCCCAAAACCTTTATCATAGTAGGATATGATCTGTCCGGATGTATATGGGATGTTATCCCTGAACAGTTACCCCAAGGGCTTACGCCTTCCTCTGCGCCCTCTGCGGTAAAACAGCTTTTGATTTTGACCTGGTTTACCTCCGTGGCACTCCGTGCCCTCCGTGGTGAAAGGTTTAAACAGTTCAGCTTTACGGTTCTTAGGTTTAACTCGAGCAAAATAGTATCACCGTTTTGCGCAGTAGATTTTCAAATCCAAGGGTTCATGCTTTCCTCTGCGCTGAAAGTCCGCCACTACTTGGGTCTAATGGTTTTATACGATGGTTTACGGCGGATCCTCTGCAGTAAAATAGATTTTGACTTAGGTTTTATGTTTTCCTCTGTGTCCTCCAGGTTAGAAGTTAGACTCCTGGCACAAATCTCCGATTTCGTGACATCCAACAACCTATCGGTAAAGTAGCATATCATCCGAACATACCTCATTCAGAATTCAGAAACAGTCTGTTCTAACCAAGGGTTCATGCTTCCCTCTGCGCTCTCTGCGCCCTCTGCGGTTAGACAGGGTTAAAAGGTTTACGGTTCTAATCGTGCAAAACTGGTGCATCATTTTGTGCAGTAAAAAAAGATTTGAGGATTTCCTCTGCGTTCTCTGCGGTAAAACAGTTTTTAAGCTCTGGGTGTTGTTTTCTATCTTTTAATCCAAAATCCCCAATCTAAAATCGAACTACCTTCCCACCCCTTCATAATAGAACCCCATACCTTCAACCTCTTCCCGGTCGTAGATGTTCCTGAAGTCGAAGAACCTGTTCCCTTTCATAAGGTCTTTAAGCCTCTGAAGATCGAGCCTGCGGAACTGGTTCCAGTCGGTGAGTATAACAACAGCATCCGCACCCTTGCACGCGTCATATTCATCAGCAGTGTACAGAATATCTGCATCACTCTCAGTAAGAGCCTTCTTTGTTTCACCGATCCCCTGGGGATCGTAGGCGTGTACCAAAGCACCCCTCTGCAGAAGCTCGGGGATTATTACCAGGGCAGGGGATTCCCTAACGTCATCCGTCTCCGGCTTGAAACTCAAACCCAGGATCGCTATCTGCTTTCCTGCTACATCTCCGCCAAAGGCCTTTTTTATCTTCTCTGCCATTCTGACCTTTTGCCTGATATTGGAGTCCACCACGGCAGAAACCACCAGGGAGTCCACACCATTTTCTCTGGCCATATTCACCAGGGCCATGGTGTCCTTGGGAAAACAGCTGCCGCCGTAACCGGGGCCAGGGTGGAGGAACTTGCTGCTTATCCGTCCGTCCATACCCATGGATTTTGCCACCTTATGGACATCTGCACCAACAGCCTCGCACAGGTTTGCTATTTCGTTTATAAAACCGATCTTTGTGGCCAGAAAAGCGTTGGAGGCATATTTTATCAATTCCGCCGTCTCGGGATTTGTCAGCACGAAGGGAACCTCATTGAGCTTCAAGGGACTGTAAACCTTTTTCATGATCTCACAGGCCCTCTCTGAATCGGAACCTATAACTATCCTGTCCGGATGGGTGAAATCATGGACGGCTTTCCCTTCCCTGAGAAATTCCGGATTTGAAACCACATCGAAGGCAGAATCCATATTTCTTTCAGCCAGTTGACCTTTGATGATGTCATAAACCTTTCGGGCCGTACCAACTGGAACGGTAGATTTATCTACTATGACCTTGTAAGTTTCCAGGTTCTTTCCTATGGTCTCTGCTACCTGCCAGACGTACTTGAGGTCAGCGGAACCGTCTTCTTCAGGAGGAGTTCCGACGCAGATGAAGATCACATCGCTGTCGTTTACCAGGGTATCGATATTAGTGGTAAAGGTAACTCTCCCGAGCTCGGTTACCCGATCGTAAACGGACTTGAGCCCTGGCTCGTATATGGGAATCTCTCCACTGTTGAGCCTCTCGATCTTTGAAACATCTATATCACCGCAGGTAACGGTGAAGCCGAAGTCTGCCAGGCAAAGTCCTGAAACCAGCCCCACATAACCTGTCCCTATTACACCTATTTTCATACTGTTCAAATCTATCCCCCCAGAAAAATTAAGATTTCATAATATGGTCTACAACTTTTAGAGCAGGGTGCGCTTCAGCGCACCACTCAATTTTCTTCGGTTTTCCATTACTACCTTAACTGTAATATTATATTATTAAAACCGTTTCAATAAGGTAAAATCTTCATTTTCCTCTTCAAAATGCATTACAATAAACAATAATGCTTTAATTTCCAGGAGGAACCCATGCAAATACTTGTCACCGGTGCCGCCGGTTTTATCGGATACCATGTTTCTCTGAAACTCCTGCAGGAAGGACACAAGATCACGGCCATCGACAATCTCAACGATTACTACGACGTGACCCTCAAGGAAGATCGCCTCGGAGTCCTTAAAAACTATCCGGAGTTCACCTTCCACAGAATGGATATTTCAGACAGCATGGCAGTCAGCAGCCTGTTCAGTAATGACAGACCCCGGAGGGTTATCCACCTTGCCGCCCAGGCCGGAGTAAGGTATTCCATAACCAACCCCCAGGCCTACGGCCAGAGCAATCTGACAGGGTTCCTCAACATCCTTGAAGCATGCCGCCATAATGGAGTAGAGCACATGGTTTATGCTTCCTCCAGTTCAGTATATGGAGCAAATACCAGCAAACCCTTTAGGGTATCAGACAACGTAGACCACCCTGTAAGTCTTTACGCTGCCACCAAGAAGGCAAACGAACTAATGGCCCATTCCTACAGCCACCTATATGGACTTCCCTGCACCGGACTCCGGTTCTTTACCGTATATGGACCCTGGGGCAGACCCGACATGGCCTATTTCCTCTTCACCAAAGCCATCCTTGAAGACCGGCCCATAAAGGTTTTCAACAACGGAGAAATGAAAAGGGACTTCACCTGGATCGATGATATCGTCGAAGGTGTTGTAAGGACAATGAACAGGCCTCCCCAGCCCGATCCCGACTGGAGCGGCAATTCTCCTGAACCAGGAAAAAGCTATGCTCCCTACAGGGTGTATAACATAGGTAATAATAAACCCGTAAAGCTTATGGATTTCATAACAACTCTTGAAAAGTGTACAGGCAGGGAAGCAAAAAAGGAATTTCTTCCCATGCAGCCCGGAGACGTGGTGGAAACCTTTGCAGATATCGATGATCTCGCAGCAGAAGTGGGCTATAGGCCAGACACCCCCATAGAAGTTGGCCTTGAAAGGTTCGTTTCCTGGTACCGGGATTATTACAAAGTCTAAGGAGTTCGGCGAAGCAGGCCAGCAGATTTCAACCGGTTCCCTTACCTCCAGGTTTTTGTCCCCTACGCCTTCTGCAGTTAGACAGGGTTAAACGGTTTACGGTTCTAATCGTGCAAAATAGGTCCATCATTTTGCGCAGTAACACAAGGATTTATTGGTTTAACGGTCTCCTCCGTGTACCTCCGTGTCCTCCGTGGTGAAAGGGTTTTAGCGTTTGGGCTTTACGGGTTTCCATGGCACAAATCTCCGATTTCGTGACATCCAACAACCTATCGGTAAAGTAGCATATCATCCGAACATACCTCATTCAGAATTCAGAAACAGTCTGTTCTAACCAAGGGTTCATGCTTTCCTTTGCGCTCTCTGCGCCCTCTGCGGTAAAACGTGTTTTGATTTTGATCTGGTTTTCCTCAGATCCTCCTCCGTGTCCTCCGTGGTGAAACAGGTTTTTTGGTTTACGGTTCTCAGTCTTTCGGTTTCCTCTGCGGTAAAATATGTCTTGATCCTGATTTTGCCCTGCCCTCGTTAAAGTCTATGCTAAACTGATCAAGGTTAAATGCTCAGCAGTCGAATCTCCGAACTCCCGGAAACAGGTGGTGTGTCCAAGTATGAATATAGTTTTTTCAACAGACCAGACATTCATACCCCATATGGGGGTCACCATGACCTCAATTCTCACAAATACTGCCCGTGATGACAGGATACACTTTTTTGTACTTTCCGAATCCCTCCCCGAACTGGAAAAGCAAAGGATCCTGAGCCTCAGGAGCATAAGGGATTTCGACTTCACCCACATTTCCATAACCTCTATAGACGGATTCTTACACATATCTTCACTGGATCCCTCTTCGACCCATGTTAGCATTCCTACATACTTCCGCCTCAAAATAGGCTCACTCCTTCCAGAGATCGACCGGGCCCTTTATCTTGACTGTGACACTATAGTTCGGGGAAGTCTGAAAGATCTCTGGGACCTCGATCTCCAGGGTAAAACCATTGCAGCTGTCGAAGATAGTCCTTTTCTTTGTAAAAAATACAAGAGTTTGCCCGGTTGTGACAAGTATTTCAACTCCGGGGTTATTCTTTTTGACCTTAAACAGTGGCGTGAAAAGGACTATGAGAATAAAGCCTTTAACCTGGATAGGACCTTTCTTGCTGATACGCCCTTTCACGACCAGGATATTTTGAACAATATCCTTAAAAATGATGTTTTATATGTCGAAAACAGGTGGAACTTCATAACCCATATTTTTGACGACTTATCCCGGGAAACAGGCCAGAAAGATCTTCCCATGCCCGACCCGGTCATAGTTCATTTCACTACCAACAGAAAACCCTGGCTATTCAGTACGAAAAAGATCACCTTTGCCGAAGAATACCTTCAATACCGTCAAAAGGGCCCCTGGAAAGATGTTGGCCGGACCACATGGTTTTACCAGGCTCTCCGCTACTGTTACCGCCATCCCGGAGCAGCCATCCTCTATGGTCTTAAGCGGGCCTGTAATATCCTTCATTTCTGAAAAATTCCTGTCAGGATTTCGGGTTTCAGGTAGCGTCTCCTGTTGGTGTGGGTTTCAGAGCACCTATAACTCTATATTATCTTGATGTTAGTTTTCCATAGGATGTGCTTCAGCGCATCATTCTATTGTTAATGTGCGATTTTCTTTTCCTCTGCGCCCTCTGCGGTTAGACAGGGTTACAAGGTTTACGGTTCTAATCGTGCAAAATAGGTCCATCATTTTGCGCAGCACACCATTCTTTATGCCTTCCTCCGTGTCCCTCCGTGGTAAACAGTTTTATGGGCTATGATTCGGGGGTTATTCGTGAAAAATCGAGTCTGATTTTTCGCAGCATGGGTTCCCTCATGTTTGATTTCCTCTGCGTTACTCTGCGTCCTCTGCGGTAAAACATATCTTGACTTTGATTTTGTTTTTGACCTGTTTTCCTCATATCTTCCCCCCGTCCGGTATAATCTCTTTATTAACAGAACCATCGAGACCCTTTCCATCAGAGTTCTGGAGGTGAATGGAGTTTGAACATTATTATCCCGGTCAAACAGGTACCGGAGACCAGCAACGTAAAAATGGATGAAAAAACAGGAACCATGATAAGAGATGGTGTTGAAAGCATAATCAACCCCCTTGATCTTTACGCCATAGAAACGGGCATTCAGCTGAAGGAGAAATTCGGAGGCCTTGTAACTGTAATATCAATGGGCCCCCCTGCAGCTGAAAAAGCAGTTAAGGAAGCAATGGCCATGGGTTGCGACAGGGGTATCGTTCTTACCGGGAAAGAATTTGCCGGGTCAGATACGTGGGCTACCTCTTATGCCCTCTCGGAGGCCATCAGAAAGATCGGAACCTATGATCTTGTCCTATGTGGTGAAAGGGCTACCGACGGAGACACAGGGCAGGTCGGCCCTGGAATAGCATCCTTTCTGGACATATCCCTTGCGACATATGTGAGCTCTGTCGAGGAGATCGATAATGGCTTCATGGTGGTAGAACGTCTTGTCGAAGGTGGTTATGAAAAACTCCAGATGGAACTCCCCGCCCTTCTTACAGTGGTAAAGGAGATAAGCTATCCCCGTCTGCCCACCCTTAGAGGAAAACAGAAGGCCAGACTCACAGAAGTGCCCCGATGGTCAGTCGATTCTGTAGGCCTTGATACAAATCGGATCGGCCTGAACGGATCGCCCACCCGGGTGGTGAAGATCGAAACCCCAAAGGTTACAAGGGGTGGAAAGATCTTTGCAGCAAAGGATGAAGAAAGCCTGGACAGAGCCGTACATGAACTTGTGGATTTCCTGGTCATGAAGGAACTGATCTAGATGTATCAGAAGGAGGATCTTTCAATGTCCCATAGAGAAGTATGGACCCTTGCCGAAGCCGGAGAAGGAAAACTCCGCCAGGTATCCTTTGAACTGCTTTCAAGAGGAAGAAAGCTGGCAGACCAGCTGAAAACACAGTTATGTTCAGTGCTCCTTACCGGCAGCATGTCAGATGAGGATCTGGAGCAGCTTATAAAAAGAGGCGCAGACAAGGTCTATGTGGTTGAAGCCCCTGTACTCGAGAATTTTACAGTTGAAACTCACAGCAATGTACTGCTGGACCTGATAAAACAATACAAGCCGGAGATACTTATCGCTGCAGCAACAACAACGGGAAGGACCCTTATGCCCCATGTCTCCATAAGGGCCAATACAGGCCTTACGGCAGACTGCACCGGTCTGGAGATCGAAGGCGACACCGGTAACCTCCTGCAGACCAGGCCTGCCATCGGCGGCAATATCCTCGCCACCATAAAGACCCCTGAACACCGGCCTCAGATGGCAACGGTCAGACCCCGTTCGACCAGGCCCGCACCCCTTGATGAAAACAATGCAGGCAGGATCATCAGGGTGAAATTCAAAGAGGACCTTGAAGATAAACGGGTTCGGAGGATCGGTTTCAGGAAGAATGATGACCAGGATATCGACATACAGTCAGCCGACGTGGTCGTATCAGGCGGGAAGGGATTGAAGAAGAAAGAGAACTTCGCGCTGATTCGGGACCTGGCAGCCAGGCTAGATGGGGTAGTTGGCGGAAGCAGGGATGCAGTTGACAGGGGATGGATAAGCTATCCCCATCAGGTCGGGTTAAGCGGTAAAACCGTGACGCCAAAACTATACCTTGCAGTGGGCATATCGGGTGCCATCCAGCATCTGGCCGGTATGAAGACCGCAGATATCATCGTTGCCATAAATTCCGATCCTGAAGCACAGATCTTCAAAGTTGCCGATTTCGGGATCGTGGGAGACCTTTTTGAAGTACTCCCATCCCTGAACGAAAAACTTGAGGAGGTCCGATCCAGATGAAATACAACCAGGTGACCCCTGCAATACTGTCGCAGCTTTCTGACATAGTCGGGAAAAAATATGTCATCACCGATGAAGAGAAAATGTCGACCTATTCTCATGACGAAACCCCTCCTCAATATGCCCACATGCCTGAAGTCGTAGTAATTCCACGAAAGGCTGAAGAGATCGCAGAAATTGTAAAGCTTGCCAATCGTGAGCTAATACCCATAACCCCCCGCGGAGGGGGGACGGGTCTTTCCGGCGGATCCATACCCTCCTTTGGAGGAATTGTCATCTCCTTTGAAAGAATGAACAGCATCCTGGAGATCGATTACAACAATATGCTAATTGTGGTGGAACCAGGCTTAGTTACCAGTGAGATCAATGTTGCCCTAGAAGGAAGCGGATTGTTTTATGCAGGTTACCCCATGAGCCTGCAGTCATGTTTCATCGGCGGTAATGTCGCCGAAGATGCAGGAGGCGGCAAAGCCATCAAGTACGGAGTCACAAGCAGATATGTCATAGGCCTAGAAATAGTCACGCCAACGGGAGAGATCCTTCAACTGGGTGGAAAACTGGTAAAGGATGTTACCGGTTATAACCTCAAACAGCTCATAGTCGGCTCAGAGGGAACGCTGGGAATAGTGACCAAAATAATACTCAAGCTATCCCCCATGCCCAGGTATATGGTGGACCTTCTCGTACTCTTCAAGGACACCCGGTCTGCCATAAGCGTAGTTCCCAAAATAATGATGGAATGCGGAATAACACCCACATCCATAGAGTACATGGACCATCTTTCAGTGAAAACCACATGTGAATACCTGAATGAAAGCCTTCCCTATCATAATGCCGGAGCCATGCTCCTCATCGAAGTTGACGGCAACCGGGAAGAGCAGGTGGATGCTGATGCCGATCTTATCGGTGAGCTCTGCTTCCAGAACGATGCCATAGAAGTCTATGTTGCAGATAACAACACCACGAGGGAGAGGATCTGGAGCGTAAGAAGGAACATCGATGAAGCCTTCCGGGTATTTAGCCCTGTAATGACAGACGAGGACACGGTAGTTCCCATTGCGGCCATAACAGAATTTGTAGAGGGAATGGAAAAGATCGCTGAAAAACACGATATCCTGATACCTATATTTGGACATGCAGGCGACGGAAATCTTCATCCGACCCTGCTGAAAAACCCCGACTCCACCATGGAAGAGTGGTTTGAAACGGAAGAACAGGCATTGCGTGACATCTACACCCTCTGTAAAAAGCTCGGAGGAAAGATAACTGGAGAACATGGCATAGGATGTAAACGTAAAAAATACCTGAACATAGTAACAAGCGAAGCAGAGGTTGAAATGATGCGGAAGATCAAGCAGGCTCTGGATCCCAACAACATCATGAACCCCGGCAAGATCTTCGACATCAGCTGTTCCTGCTGAACTCCAGACTTTAACCTGCTCCCCCCGATGGGAGCAGGTTCTTTTTTTCTCGTAGTTCTCCCTCCATAGGGTGCCGCTTCAGCGCACCAAAACGCTCAATAATATTTTTATGTTTATTCCCCAAAACCTTGGTCATAGGGTGTGCTTCAGCGCACCGATAGTCTGTCCGGACGAAAATAGGATGTTACTCCTGAACAGTTACCTCAAGGTTTGTGCCTTCCTACGCGACAGCAATCCATAGGATGTGCTTCAGCGCATCTTAAACTTTTCCCGGTGTTTTATTCGTGAAAAATCTAGTCTTATTTTTCGCAGCCGACAAAGTGGCCTATTTCTTGATCTTCTAGACCCGCGCTGAAAGTCCGCCACTACTCGGGCCTGACGGTTTTATATGAAAGGGCAGAATGTCCGGCCATCCTGCTTTAAGTTTTTGGAAGATCTTTGACGGATTTGCGGCGGACTTCAACGCATCGAAATGCCCTTGGAAGATGTCATGGGTTCATTAACCACCCAGGATTTATGGTTTGGGTGTAATGGTCCCTGTAGTTTTCCTTTGTAAATAGGTTTTCTTGAAAACCCGGGACATTAGGAAAATGATGAAATCATTTTCCAGGTAATGGATAAATTCACGGGAAAGATTGCCAAAGCCTCCTGTTTCTAAATTTTTTTTCATCTCCTTGCATTTGAAAGCCTAGGACAATAATGAAAAATATGAAGTATATTTTTCAAGGCAATAAAACAATGAACAGGGGAAATATCTATATTTTGCCTGGAAATTTATTATTGCGAGATGAGCAATGGCTCCAGATTGCTCAGATGTCCTGGGTTAAAGGATAACGATCCCCTCTGCGTGCTCCTCTCTGCGGCCTCTGCGCGGACTCGGAGAGTCCCTGCGGTAAAATATGTCTTTTGGTCTTGCTCCAGTGTTTCCTCCGAACTTCCTCCGTGACCTCCGTGGTGAGAAAGGGTGATGGTTGGATTTTATGGTTTCATGGTTTTCGCAGGGCTAAAATATTTACATAATACTGAATACATACGGTTAAAATCAAGGTCTGACCCCATTTTATTAAGGTGCTGTTTAGAACAGCAGTGGGAATGGGCAGTCAATTCCCAAAGGGCCGGTCAGAAAGAAAAATATCAGAACCAGGTAGAGTTTTTTAGAGTGTGGAATGTTCAAAGGGCGGGCAGTTGCTTTTTGATGCATATCTAATCTTTCAATACCCACAATGATCAGGTTGAAGGAAAGTATTGCCATCCATCGATAAAAGTCAATACCTACGAAAAATAAGGGAATACAGAAAAAAGGAGATAACAGGAACAGGTCAATCGCCAATGAATTCGCTTTGTATATTTTTCGCAGATAAACAAACACAAATATGGGATAAGTTGTTCCTATAAAGAATCTGATCACCTGTTTCGCACTCCACCAGTGATCAAGGGTAAACTTCAGGTTTTGGATTAAGGTCGATTTCCAGACATAAAGTGGAGAAGAAGGAGTGTTTCCCATTCCTAAAACCGGATATTTGTTATAAATTGCGACTATTGCCTGGTCGTCCAATCCCCCGAATCCTATCACCACCATCAGGGCGATGAATGAAGGGATAACAATAAAACATAAAACCCGAAACCATAAATTCTTATCATGAGCAATAAAGTAGCAGATAATTACCGGTAACCATAAAAATATGTAAGTCTCATGAATAAAAAGAATTGCCAGAGATGAGAGAAGACCGCATATTATCATATTGCCTCTTCGTGCAAAGTGCAGGGAGAGAAAGAAAATAATGTAATTGATATAGTCATAACGTCCCAGATCATAGCCAGCCTGAAGGAAAACAGCAGGGCTCAGCAGTATCAGCAGACAGAAGAAATAAAAATCTTTCGATAACTGCTCTTTCTTTAAAAATACATAGGACATGCAGCAATATATAAAGCCAGGCAATATCAGGCAGGATACAGCGAATACGGATAAATTCGTTGCCGGTACATGAAAACCTTTCATCAGGGACCCTACAGCGCCTCTTTTCAAGAAACCCCATTCCTGAAAAGACAGAACGAACTGGGCAAATTTCCAATCTCCTACAGGAGTGATACCATTTGCCAGATCCAGATTATCCACATACATGCCAATGACCGAAGCCGCCAGAGAAAGGATCAGAAAAACTGACTTTTCCATCCTTACTGAAATGGAAGAACCCACCTTCTCGAAAGAGATTCTCTTCGTTTCCTGGATCGGTATGGACTCGAGTTCTTCTGACGCACTCGAGTTGTGAATCCCCTTTTTATCCCTTATGGCCGTCTTCTTGTCGCTCTCAGACTTAAAAGAAAAGTTTAGCAATTTTCAATGCCCCCTGTTTCCATGGAACCCTGTGTGAAACACCGGCCTCTCCCTTAAAATCGTCCAGATGGTCAACATACCAGCGATAATTTCTGACCAGAGCTTCCTTATTGGAGTATTTGGGGTTGAAGCCCAGTTTTTGTTCGGCCCTTTCTATGGATACAAAGGATTCCCTGAACACGGTGTCATAGATCCATCCATAAAGGGGAGACATGCCCATCTTTTCCAGAAGTTTCAAGATCGCTATAGCTGGTCTAACTGGAATGGATATCATTTTTCTGCTGTGACCTGCCTCATCCAGAACAGCCTGAAAATCCTCTTTAAGGGTGGTGAATTCTCTGGCACCAATGTTGAATTCATCGTTTACCTGATCATCGGGAAGGGTGAGGCAAAAATATATGGCTCTACAAAGGTCAGCAACATCCATAAGCTGGTAAAGGTTATTTCCCTTGCCCAGGATAGGGAAGTTATGACCCGTATAAGCCCAGTCGTAGAGCATGGCAAATACGCCCAGCCTTTCGGGCCCGACGAATGATTTAGGCCTGATAACAGGTACGGTCATTCCTTCTCTGCGAAACTCCCGGCATATCTCTTCGGCCCGGATCTTTGCCTTTCCATAAGGGCCAACGCCGACCACAGGGTGATATTCGTATATGGGGTGGGTGTCTGGAACTCCGTAAACAGCCGTGGATGAAATATGAACGAACCTCTTAATCCCATAACTGTGAGCCGTGGAAATAAGATTTCTGGTTCCCTGCACGTCGGTGGATAATATGTCTTCCTCGCTGTAGAGGGGCAGGGCTGCCGCGCAGTGAACAACCATATCCACATCTGCCATAGCTTCCATGACCTTTTCAATGTCCCGGATGTCACCATCTATCATCCTGATCCGGCCTTTACAGTCTTCATAAGTGAAGGGGGCAAAGTCAATTACTGAAATGTCGTATCCCTGTTCAAAAAGGTGCCGAATAAGATTTATGCCCAAAAAACCTGAGCCGCCGGTAACAAGTACCCTTTTATCTGCCATTTCGCAGGAACACCTTCTTCGAAATATAGAGTAAGACCTATCCCTTAATGTATATCAGGCAGATCCCGAGGATAATTGCCATACTGCCTGCGAGCCTGTAAATATTAACCTGTTCTCTGAAGAACAGAATAGAAGCCAGGAGAACCAGGAGAAATCCCACACCTGTCATGATCGGGTAAGCTATGGAAAGGTCCAGTTTCGACAAAACCCCGCTGTAAAGCACAAAGGCTATACCAAAACTCGTAATGCCCATTAAGGCAAAGGGGTTTGTCAGGATCCTTGCAAAAGCGCTGATCGAACCATCATCAAAGAGGTCTGCCTTGTTGAGCATCCCCAACTTTATCAGAATGTTTGCAGCTGCATTAAAAAAGATGGCTCCGCAGAGAATGGTAAATGCAAATCTGTCTATCATTAAGGATCCTCCAGGTAAAACCTATTTATATATGAGTAAAAGAAAAGTCATAAGCCAGCCGACCAGGGTAGACTGTATAAATCTGTCCTTCAGAAGTATCTCCGTAGGACAACCGGAATCTTCAAGTACAAAAGTGATCTGAAGATACCTCATCAGTCCCAGGAGAACAAAGGGGAAAGTAATATATACGTATGAGCTGCCTATTCTGGATGTAACTTCTGGCGAGATGCAATACATCAGGTAAGCAGCCAGAACCATTGCAGCTGAAATTGCCATGGCATAGTCTATCATTTTGATGTTGTAACCCTCAATGGATTTTCGCACCTTTCCCCCATTGATGAAGATGAGCATGTCATCTCTTCGCTTCGAAAGGGCAAGGAAAACAGCAAGGAGAAAGGTGATCACTATTATCCATTGAGACAGGGCTATGGAAGTTGCATAACCTCCCATTAATATTCTCAGCACAAACCCTGTGGCTATGCAGAAAATGTCAATAAGGGCTATATGTTTCAGCTTCAAAGTATAGGCAATATTTATCACGAGATAAACAAGAATAACGGCCATGCAGCCTGCACCAAGGAAAGTTGCGAGAGCAAGGCCGCTAACGGCAAGGACTACAGAGATCCTGTGCGCCTGCTTAATATCTATTTTCCCTGAGGCAATGGGACGGGATCTTTTTCGGGGATGAAGCTTGTCCATCTGTATATCATGAATGTCGTTATAAATATACAGGCTGCTCGCGGTAAGAGAAAAGGAAATAAAGGCTACTAGTGCTGAAAAAAGGGAAGGCAGATCAAAAAGCTGAAATGCAAATATTACTGGAGTGAAAATAAAAAGGTTCTTCATCCACTGTTGGATTCTCATCAACTGCAAATAATCTCTCATGTAGTTAAGTCCTTTTCCGGGGTATCACCTGGGGCTACAATTATCTACGATTTCAATAGTAGACCCCAATTCTTGTGTCAAACTGTTCATGCAAGGCCTGAACCCATTTGTGCTAACATCTTAAACACTAGCCCGACTTATCGAGCTTTTGGAGTTGTAACAGATTTCCAACGATTAAATCCCACTCTGGTGGTTCAAATCTCCCTATTCCACTAAGTGGGAAGAATGTTAATTCTCCAAAATAAATCTTATCTTTAATATAATAAAAATCTACTCGTACAAATGGAAAGTTTTCGGATAATCTTTTTGCTAGATCGAGCATCTTTTCATATTTTTTAGGTTTTGTGTAGTTTTTATCTGACATAGTCAATGGTCTTAACCCTGTAAAAGGCATATGACCCCATTCAGTATCATAAAAATCTATTGTTTCATTAACTCCTCGTCCTCTAATTACTTGACAATATTTTGGTATTCCATTAAAACAATATATTTTGTAATCAGTTAGGCTATTGTAGTAATTCTCCTCCGTTAAATATTTCTCACAGACGATTCGAGGTTTAATGTTCTTGTACACCCATTCACGGTTTTGCCAATAATAATTTTTCTTAAGCCATCTTTTTATCTTTTTGAATTCTTCATGCCAATTCATTTGGGTTTTATCTTTACAGATAATGTTGAAACCTGAACCATGAGTTCCCTTTAGAACAAATGCATTAGGTAATTTATCTATATCAATGTCATTGACTGATTCATAAATTCCGTACAGGTCATTTAAATATTTTTGCCCTATCCTTTCTTTTATAAATTCTCTTACTGCATACTTATCCGCGCACTTTACTGCTAAAGGATCATACCAATTCAACTTTAACCACTGTTGTTTGTCTGTAAATCTAATGGGATTGTTAAGCTCTACTTCCCTGCCGACTGATTCTTTAAATCTTTTTTTAATTAAGCCAACATCTGAGATGAAATGTTTATAATACAATTCTTGTATGAAATCATATAGGTTGACTATCAAATCACTATTCTTTAACAATTCTCTTAAAGATGTGTTCACTATTCCCCTCCCTGAGAGCTTGTAATTATTTGTTTTTCGCAGTAAGCCATTGAAAAAATAAATGAGATTATGATTGCTATTGTAGTAGCTAAAGCTGGTCCAATAAGTCCAAATATATTAATAAATATGACATCTAAAACCAGATTCAATAGTGCTCTTAGAATATTAATGCCTTGTTGGATTCTATATTTCCCATTTGTGTTGAAATATAACATGTAAAACACTGAGAAGTATCTTGCCATACTACCGACCATAAGTATGTTAAATATTGGCACAGATTGAATATATCTTTCACCGTATAAAGTTGAAATAATAGGCTTAGCAAAAATCATGACTAAAATATGTAATATTGTACTTAGGGCAAAAATATAAAACCTTTCTCGATAATAAAAGTTCTTTATTTTTTCATGCTCATTTTTAACAAAGTACTCTGACACGTTGGATGCATAATAACTAGAAATAACAAATGCAAATCCAGCAACTGCGATGAATAATTTATATGCAGCGTTATATATACCTACGTCTTCAGTTGTCATAAAATACTTTATAACTGCCGTATCACCAAAATTTATCAGGTAAAGCCCAGAAAAACCAAATAATTGCCACAAAGAAAAGTTTAGCACTTCTTTAAACCACTCTTTATCGAAATCAAAACGTCCTACATCTTTTCTGTTTATTCCAAAAATATACAATAATACTGTAGCATGACTGATAATGTTAAGTTTGATAAGTGTAACTAAATCAAATGGGATAAATATTATCAAAACAATATAAATAATCTTTGCTGTAACCGAAAGCATGCTGGACAATAATTGTCTTTTAACAGCTAGAAAATATTGACTTAAGTAATCTTCTGTGACACTTACATATAGCCAAATTAGTATTACAAAAGAAACTCTCATTCCTATGTAATTATTAATTTGTTCCCAATATAAGATAAATATAGTAGTAATTATGATTAAGCTGAAAAATATAATTATGTTCCTAGTCCAAAATGTCTTATTTATATTTCCATACCTAGTTTTTTCTTTGCTCCCATAATACAGTATCGAGGACGAACTCCAGCTAAATCCAAATGTTGTTATTAAGCCAATTAACATAAGTGCAACTGAAAATACTCCATAATCATTAACGCTTAATTTCCTAACAATGAAGATATTTGTAATTAAGCCTAGAACCATTATTAATAGTTTAAGTAATGCATATAAAATAAAAGTTTTTCGTATCTTCAAAAAACTTGATAGCTTTTTCATTAAATTTGTCAACTCTTTCGATTTGTAGGATAAATATTATTTCTTAGATATTAGATAATGCAAGAGACATGCCACTATTATCTGCTTTTTATGTTTAAGTAAGTATAGATACAAGTTTCTTATTCTTGCTATGTAACAGTGACTTCTTTTCCCCCTTCATATTTCAGAGCGAATTCAGAAGGAATAAAAAATCGACTAATAATAGAGAATCTTCTCATTTTAGATTCTCCTCTTGATGACCTGACCTGTCCTCCTGCATTAGGTCCAGTTTCTATGCGAGTTTCCTGACATCTTTAAGCACAGAGGGCTTCTTCTTTTACCGTTATTTTCTTAGCAAATTCCGACGGTGTCATATTATCAAATAAGTTGTCACGTCTTTCCGCGTTATAGGTCTTCTTCCATTCGCCAATGATATTCATGGTATCTTTAAGGTTAAAAAACCATTGTTCGTTTAGACATTCATAACGTAACTTACCGTTGAAACTCTCTATATCCGTTCTGTGACGGTTTCTCAGGTTCTATAAACCTGTGGGTTATTCCTCTGATATAAGCCCAGGCATCCATTACTTTACTTGTGAATTCTGGTCCCTTGTCGGTAAGGATCTCTTCAGGATAACCTCTCTTCATACTTATCCGGTCCAATACCGTGGAAACACGGCTTCTCCTTATGTATGTTTCCATTTCCAGTGCAAGATATTTTCTCGTAAATGTATCTATTACTGTCAATATCCTGATCCTGCTCCCTATGGCTGTGTTATGGGAAACAAAATCCAACGACCATCTCTGGTTGGCTCTATCCAGAACGAGTGGTTCTGATAATCGTGGTCTTGCCAACCGTTTCTTCCTTCTCTTCCTGAACCTGAGATCTTCCTCACAGTACAGCCGGTCACCCTTCTTATGGTTTATCTCATAACCTTACCTGTAAATCAGGGTATGAAGCCTTATGTAGTGATCGCGTTTCCATACTAGGGGAGTTCTTTAAACCTTGTCCTTTCCTGTCCATCCTGCCTGTCTTTCCTGCTGTTGTATCTCAATGTCGTTCAGTGTATTTTCAGTAGCCCGCACGTCCGTCTTTCACTGAATCCGTATCTTGCCAGCTCTTTACCGGGTATTCCTGTTTTGTGTTCTTTCAATATGGAGACGATCTATTCCTCTCCAAAATCTCTTCTTCATGAATATTCCTTCTCGAGGGGCCCAATTTTAGCAACTTTCTCGCATTTCAACTGGACCACTTTTCTGGGAGCAGGTCATTAGAAATAGATATCCCCTGTTTGTCACTTGTTCAATAAGATATTGTGTTCAGATAAATCTATGAAAAAATATTAATAAATAATTAAATATATTTGGTATTGTTTAAAGCATGTCTAATTTTGATCAGATGTCGTAACAACATGAATGTTTGTAAGCAGGTTTTTATGTTTATTAGAACTGCTTGTTACGAGTAGGGCTGACATAATTGAATTACTAAAAAAATCTGTATTAGTAAGTGCAAGTCCACTAAACAGGAAAGCTAGAATAAAAATCAATATCCCGGTTTCCCCGTTGAGAAAATGGTGTAACAGAGTGAGAATGCCTGTAAATAATATGCACATACCAAGAATACCAGTTGTTTTCAACCAAAAAATATACATGGAGTCACCAAGATTTTCTCTCGGGAGAAATGTAAAGCCTGATCCTATTAGCCAATGTTGTTTAATTGATTCATATGTTATTTTTAGAAAAGTGATGTCACCAGTGTATCGACTATGTAGTGCATCGAAAGGTTTTATTAAATATTTCAAGTAATAATTTATATACACACCCTTGCTTTGGCCCAAAAAATAAATTAAGACTAATAAAATGGGGCAAGTAAAACTGAGAAAGATAGCAAATCTAATCGAGCTTTTTTTTGTGGTGAATGTAGTTACTTTTTTTATGGAAATAAATACCAAGACAAGGATTGAGAGACAAGGAATTCCAATGATGGCGGTTTTGCTAGCTGCCAATATACCTAAAGAGCAAGATAATAAGGAGATATAAAACTGCTTTCTATATATAAAATATGCAAAACTTAGCAGCGTAAAAACGCCTAGGTTAACGGGACTTGGAAATAGGCCTGTAGCTCTGTGGAAACCACCCATTCTACTCATTATACCTAATACATTATTAGTCTGACTGCTGTAAAGGTTTTGGAAAATATTAATTTGGCCAAAAAACAGTTGAAAAATAGCAGTGCCTAAATTGGCTAGTACCAAAGTAAAAAAAATAATATCTATTGATTTAACCAGACAATAATACTGATGCCTAAACTCGGATATAAATAAGGAAAATAACAATAATTCTACTACAAAGATGAACAGGCCAAATAGAGATGCTCCAAAAAATTCTCTTTGTTCCACTGATAAAATTCCATTTAATGAACCTGTAAAAACAAGGCATAATAAGAAAAAATATGTTATTGGTAATATGAAAAATCCTATCTCTAATGAGGTTTTTTGTTTTTTTATTATGAAATTGAAAAATGTCCAGATTGCCAGGAGCAAAAAAACGAAATAATGCGGTGGTATCTTTATATTTGCGTTTAACACAAATCTAGGGATAATTAAACTTATTAGCATTCCAATAAGTAAAAAGTTCTTGTTTCCTGTGTATACCTGGTATATACCAATTGAAAACCATAATAAAACTATACAATTCTGGAAAAGGGATATTACCATTTCGTCTTACTCCTCTCGGTAAGCTTCCTATACATGAGGAAGTGCTGATTAGCTAATTCTCGAATGTCAAATCTTTGTGAATCCTTATGCTTTCAAGAAAAAATGTATTTCGAAGTTGATAATTACTGATACTTCCTGATCACCAGAAGAGTTGTACTAAATCATTCGAAAAATTATAATAAGGCCAACAAGGCTACAGTTACGAAACTATAATCAAGATCAAAAGGTGGCTATTATTGCTGAAGCATAAAGCAACTCTCCCGCTTCCATATACAAGAAGTATGGCATCAACAATGGTCCCTTCTGAATTTTGAGAAGGGACCATTAACTAATATCAATTAACTGTCCCCATAAGATATCCCATTCTGGTGGTTCTAATGGGGTCAGACCGCTTGTTGGATAAAAAGTCATTTCCCCAAACTTAATTATTCCTCCTAAATTGTAAAGATCTACCCTAACGAACTTGATTCCTTTGGATAGAGATTTAGCTATGTTCACCATATTCTCTAGATTGATTGGTTTAGGTTTGGGGTTCGAAGAATTTGGGGCATATGGTCTATAAACACTTAATCGTT
The DNA here is from genome assembly GCA_963666205.1 of Synergistales bacterium. GTDB lineage: Bacteria > Synergistota > Synergistia > Synergistales > JAFGMB01 > JAENYO01. Next base: position 1,067,088 of record OY762654.1, on the reverse strand, counting down.
TCCAATTACAATCATAATAATCCAAGGTATAGTTCCCAAAACGATTCTGATGATGTTGTATTACCATTGGTTTTCCATTAAAACACATTATTTTATAATCATCTGGGGTTTTCCCTTCTGAATCGACTAATAACTTTTCCGCAATTATTCTTTTTTTAAGACCTTTGTAGGCCCATTCTCTATATCTTGTATAAATGTCTTGATTAAACCAATCTTTGCTCAAATTTCTTATCTTGTTGTAATCCTCTTCAGTTTTATTCTTGCAAATGTAGACTGAATGAGAGCCATGTGTCGATTTCATAACGAATTGGTTGGGTAACTGGCAAAAATCTATTTCTTCAGAAGAGTTATATAACCCATACAAGTCAATTAAATATTTGCTTCCTATTCTTTCTGAAACAAACTTCCTAACCTCGTATTTATCAACCATCTCATGATATTCAGGTTTCCGGTCATTTAACTTTAACCATTGAATCTTTTCGTTATATGTTTTGGGTTGATTTAAGTTCGGAAAATAACCCATTGACTTCCTAAATATAAGCGAAATAAAAAGTCTATCTGGTAGCATTTCGCAAATATGCCAAATAGAAGGTTTTATATAGCTGAAAAGCATAGCGATTAGACTTTTATGATTCTTTGGTGATTTTATGAAGGTTCTGGGCATGAGCAAAATCCTCCTAATGTTGCTATTGATTAGGTAAGTTCCTTTTGGGGGAGATTATGACAGCGCTATCCTATGGAGAAATTAAATACTGTGTAGAGCTCTTCAGTTTGTCTAAACATGTTTTCAATACCGTAGCTTTGTATATCGATATATGCTTGATTAATTATTCGTTCTTTTTTTTCAGCAGAAAGAGAGAGATATAATTCAATTGATTTTGCAATATCTTTTGCACGTGGGCTAGGAATTAAGATTCCATTTTCCATATGCTTAACCAGTTCTGGTATACCCCCTACTGCTGTTGCAATTACAAATGTTTTTGAAGCCATCGCTTCCATAACAACATTTGGAAAACCTTCATATAGAGAAGGGAGTATAAGAAAATCGCAGGCTTTTATTATTTCTGGAATATCTTCTCTGGTATCCCAAAAGGTTATGTTTTCAGATAAATTCAAGGTATCAACGGTTGCTCTTACCGGCTGCACTATTTTTATATCTTTTTGATTGCCTACAAACAAATGATGCAGACAAACACTTGAATTTTCTCCAACAAAATTACTAAAAGCTTTGACAAAACCCAGATGATTTTTCTGTTTGGAAAAACGAGCTACAGTTATACCAAGTTTGGTGTTGTCCAAAAGTCCCAAATTATGTTTTATATCTAGAGAGATCATTGTATTGTTGAAGCGATCCATATCGATGCAATTATAGATGACTTCCAATTTTTTTCTTGGGACTCCGTATGTGGAATGAGCAATTTCATATGCAAACCTTGAATTGCATATTATCTTGTCTGCCCATTTGTTGTAGAATTGAATTCCCTTAAAAGCTGAAGAATTAGTGTTTCTTATCGAGGCAATTTTAATCGGAACTTTGTTCAAATATGCTAATAACATACCCCATAAATTTTTGTTTGCTAGGAATGAATGGAAAATTTCAGGCTTAAATTCTTGTATTATTCCATTTAATTTAATATAACGTTTTATTGGATTGTACTTGTTCGAATGAGTGCAATAGATTTCAATATTTGTACCTTCCAACATTTTGGTGTAGTCGCAGTGGTCATGATCGATTACTATAAGCACCTTATAACCATTTAATTGAGCGGATAGCGCAGTGTATATCAACTGTCTCTCTGCCCCCCCTGATGCCAGACTCCCAGTATAAAAGAGGACTTTTCGCAAATCTTTCACCATCCAATTTTATTAATCCGATCTCTTGGTACTGTTCAAGAAATCAATCAATCAATCAATGTTATAATCCAAAAGGTTCTTGAAAACCTATTTTCTCTGTACTTAGCTTTTATTTCGAGAGGACTTTCTGATATGCTTCGTAAAGGTATTTTTCAATGTTTGACAGAAGAAACTTCTTAGAAACAAAGTCAAAATTAAACTCACCCATTTCCAACCTTAAATCTAGGTTTAATCTAAGTTTTGTTAACAATTCTTTCATCGATTGAACATCACCTGGTTTAAGCACATATCCACCCTTGTTTTGAATGATAACTTCAGGTATAGCTCCTACATTTGTTGCTATTACAGGTAATCTGTTTGCCATTGCTTCAAGAATAACTAATGGGAATCCTTCTTTATATGAAGGTAACAAAAAAATATTGGCTTTTTGCATTTCTTTCAATACTTCTCGATTCGATATTTCAGAGATAAACTTAATGTTGGGCTCAGCTATTTTTCTGACCAATTCGATCATATCTGACTGGACCTTACCAATAAGCGTAAACTGTATCTCTGGTAATGATCTTGCAACTTCAAGGATGTCGCGACATCCTTTGTTTTTTGTTATACTTCCAACAAATAAAACTTTGACATTCTTTATTGAATGCATATTTTCTGAATCTAGTAATATTTTGTTATTGTCAATAAAATTTGGAATGTTACATAGAGAGAAACTATAATTCTTATGTTTTATCGAAAGATTCTCTATAAATTTCTCTGATTTTTTGTCTAAGGTGATAATCAGAGTTGAAGTTTTAATTAACTGAGTTAATAAAAATCTATAGAACAAAGACTTTGGTCGATACACTAAACAATCATGAAAATGAATGATTACTTTTTTCCTAAAAATTATTGATATGGTAGCTAAGAGTAAATCCCTGAAAATACCACCAAAACTCCATGAAGCGTTGTTTATATGGACAAGCTTAGGTGAATGATAAAAAATAGCATAAAGAAAATTAAAGATTATCTTTCCATTTCTAGCTAATTCACTAAAAGGAAATTGCCAACATGATTCACTCGTCCCTCTTTGACTTGTTATCCTGGTATTAACAAGAATATATTTATAGTGCTTGGTCAATCTGCTTCTTAAGATAGAGCTTGTCCAAGTAGCAATACCTCCGGATGGAGGTGGGAGAGGTGATAATAACACGATCTTTACGCGGCCGTCTTCTTCTTTCATTTCCATTCCTTTCTCATACTAATAATTTAATACTACGAGAAATCTTGTGTTTACAAATAGTAAAACCTAAGGTCAATTCATATTCTTTTAGGGAAATAAGTTACCAATTCCTAGCAGGGATAATTTGCATTTTTATCTATATTTATGTATCCATCACAATTAGGTCATTATCCGATTTATGTTATATACCATTTCTTGGAGGATCTTTTCTTTATCAAAATAGTTTATGGCATAAAATCGAGATTTTTGTCCCATTTGTTCTACCATCAGGGCTTGATTGGTGAGATTTTTGATGCCTTCAATTAGTTCAACTGTCCTGTGTGACTTTAAAACCAAACCACATTGGTTTTCAACAATAACTTGATATAAGTGGCTTCCATATTTTGCAGTTGCTATAATAGGTCTTCCAGCAGCCAAAATATTAGTTAATTTCGATGGCATAACTAAGTCACAAGCCTCCCTTTTTTGGATAACCAGATGAATATCTGCCATGGCTAGGAGATTCGGTAATTTCTGAAGAGGTTGCAATGGGAAAAAATGAAGGTTGGTAAGCCCTTTGTCTCGAGTTAATTTAGTTAACCTTTTTTTTGCAGTCCCGTCGCCAACCATGGCAAACTGGATGTTTGAATCTTGTGTAAAATGACATGCTGCATCAATAATTATTTCGAGTCCCTGTTTTTCACCCATATTACCGGCATACATGATTACAGTATCGTCTTCTGTATAGCCAAATTCTTTTCTTAAGGGATTATTTCTATCCATAGGTTTAATAAAATCCAGATCAGCCCAATTTGGGAAAAGAACCATTTTGTTTGGATCAATACCTTTATTAATGATCTTCTGTTTCATCGCATCAGTGATCGTTGAAACCTTTGTAGCATTTTTAAAAAGCATTTTTTCAATCCCAAATAGCATTTTTCTAATGATAGTGTGATTTTTTAAAATACCAAGATTTAGGGCGGCATCTACCTGGAGGTCCTGTACATGAAATATCCATGGGACATTTCTAAAGATCTTGTATATCATTGGGAACAAACCTGACTGCATTGGAGGGCAGACTGCTATAACAGCATCGTATTTCTTCTTTTTGAATAAAATTGGCAACGCATATCTCAATGATTTTAAATGAAAGCTTGTTTCAAGTTTAATTCTGGTTTTAGCATTAACTCTATCTGCTGGAGGAACAAAATGGGGTACTCTTAAAATATTTACTCCATCAATCGCTTCTGTGTAGAATCCTTTATTCTTGTATTCTTGATGTATTTCCCACTCGGGGTAATGTGGTAATCCGGCTATGACATCTACTGAATGCCCCCTCGATACAAACCAGGAACACATTTCCGAAGAATACTTTCCAACACCAACAAGTTCCGGTGCATAATTAAGACTTATTACAAGAAGATTAATCTGTGATCTTCCTCTCTTTTATCAAAACAGCAGGATTTCCGCAATAAATTCCGGCTTTTTCTATGTTTCGATGTACAACACTGTTGGGTGTAATTATTGCATTATCAGCTATTGAAACACCTAGCAATATCATTGCTCTGGAGGTTATCCAGACACCAGAACCAATCCTGACTGGTTTTGTGATCAAATCCATGGTTTTGTAATGATCATGGGAACCAGTTGTTATAAATGCCTCTTGTGAAATAACTGTATTATTGCCAATGTAGACCTTATCCTGGTTATGTATCCAAACACCTTCACCAATCCAGCAGTTATTTCCGATTTCCAGATTCCAAGGAAACTTGATCCGAACTCTGGGCCTCATGATTACATTTTTATCGATTTTTCCTCCAAACATCCTGATAAGCAGAATACGTAATTTACTTGAAACTTGTATGGGATTTGTTACAAAGCAAAATTCCACTATAATCCATAAAGCCTCAATCCATTTGGATCTCGTCCTTTTAAATTTCCCATATCCAGCTTGACTTAAATCTATAATTTTTTTATTCAAGTAAGTTCACCATGTAGCCTTAATTAATTGAGGGCGACGTCTTAATAAGCCCCTTCGCCTTTAATTACAACCATTATCGTTTTGGCGAGGATATATATATCAAGCCATATTGACCAGTTGCTTACGTAATATCTCTCAAGTCTGACTCGATCTTCAAAGTTAAGAGAGTTTCTTCCAGATATCTGCCAATACCCTGTGATACCTGGCTTAACGCTGGTATAAAGATGTTGATTATTCCCGTACATCTTCAACTGTTCTTCAAAACATGGCCTGGGTCCAACCAGACTCATTTCTCCTTTTAAAACATTCCAGAGTTGGGGTAGTTCATCAATGCTCCATTTCCTTAGCGATTTCCCGATCTTTGTTATGCGAGGGTCATTCTGAAGTTTCTGTGTTTTATCCCATTCTTTTTGAAGCGTGGGATCTTTAGCTAAATAGGAATTGAGTAATTCATCTGCATTTTGTTTCATACTTCGAAATTTCCAGCAAAGAAAGTTTTTTCCATTCTTTCCAACTCGTTTATTGCCATAAAAGATACGACCAGGTGAGTCCAGTTTTACAAATAAAGAGACAATTAAAATTAGAGGGAGAATCAAAAATCCACCCGTTAGTACCAAAAATACATCCACAGTCCTCTTAATAAACTGAGCACTGGTGGAGAGAGAAGAATTCTGTATATCAAGGGCTAATACCCCTCCAATATCTTTTGCGTTTACCCAGAGAGAAGACATACCAAAAAGGTCCGGAATCACTGTCACATGGTTAAAATACCTGGTGCATTCGTCCATGATGGAGATGACTTTTTCTTTACTCACTCCAGGCATGCAAATAAGCACTTTACAGAGCCTGTTGTTTATAGCTATATTTCGCATATCAGAAATGGGACCTGATGCAGGGAAATACAGTGTATCAAGCTGTTTATCATGATCGTCATCCAGAATAGTAATCAATTTCAAACCTAAAGATGGTGTTTCATTTATTTTTCTGGCGATCATCTGTCCAGTTTTTCCAGCACCCAGGATCAGGACTGGAGTCCCCCACCATGCGTTATGGGCGCAAAGATGTCTTGTAAAGCTTCGCAATAGAGGAATAATTGCCAGAGATGAGAGCCCTGCCAGGGAAATTGTAAACCTTGAGTAAAAGAAGAGGCTTTCCCGATGCATGATAAATATGCCTGTGATCAAAAAAAAGAATGAAAAGGACGTTATCAATGATAATTTTCTGATCTCTTCTACAGGGTTTGTACTTGTTCTGGAATAGAGTCCGCTTAGCAAAAAGGCAAAGAGAAATAGTGGTATGAAATAAAGGAAATTCAGATAGTCTGCTAAAGCAATGTTTTTACCCATAAGGGTCGCAACAACTATCGCTATTGCCCATGAGAAGAAGAAAGCCATAATATCTGAAGACAATAAAGTGAAGGGCATCATCCATTGCTGAAGATAGCCATACCTTGACCCCGAAAAAACATGTTCTTCCTTCTTTATTGCATATGTTGAGCCATTCATGAGTACACGTTCCTTTCTCGATAGTATTCGTTGAATCGAGTGAAATATGGCTCTTATCCTTGGATTCTTCTGGAAATGATATTCAAAACTTTTTACTCTCAGACTTTAGTTCTGCTGTTTTCTTAAACTCAAATGTTTTTTTAACAGTTTTAATTTTTCATTGCGTTCGTTATCCGTTGTTGCATTCTCAATAAATTCCATCACAAAACTCATAAATATGGACAGGAAAAATCCGAGAACCGTGGCAAGGATCACAACCTGTTTCCGTTTTGGTTTTGCCTTGAGCTGTGGAGGCACTGCCTCATCTATAACCTGTATGATGGCAGGTTCCTGGGCTTCGGCCATCTTTGCCTGCTCGAACTGGCTCAGGAGCATGCCGTATAAGGTCTCGTAGAACTTCTGGTCCCTCATCTTACGGAGGTATTCCATGCCTGCATCTGGAAGTTCGCTTAGGTTGAAGGATTCTTCGCTGCCCTCCGTTGCCTGGGCTTCCAGTTTCTGGATCTGTTCTTTAAGGCCCTTGACCTCGGCCCTGAGTTTCTGGATCCTGGGGTTGTTTGGAGAGGCAAAGGTCTCTGCTGCCTGGAGTTCCACTTCCTTGGCGGATATGCGGGCCCGGAAGGTGGCGATGGCAGACATAAGGGACGATGCCTGCTGGCCGGCATTGAGGATCCCCGTTTTTTTCTGGTATTCGGTAAGTTCATTTTCGGCCTTCAAAAGGTTTACCTGGGTTTCCTTTACCTGTTCTTCCAGGAACAGACGCTGCTGGGCGGCATCGCTTATGGCTAATTGCTGGATGAAGTTCTGCAGTTCCTCCACGTAGCTGTTGGCAAGCTGGGCAGCAAAGGCAGGGTCTTTGTCTTCAATGGAAATGGAAACAAGGCCCGTTTTTGCATCGGTTGCGGCAGAAGTGGAGGTGGAAAGAGTCTCTCTGGTGAGATCCATGTTTTCGGATTCATACCTGGCCTGAAGGTCGAATTTATTTATCAGTTTATCCATGATTGTACGGCTTTTGACGATACCCACCACAAGGTCTCCGGGGGTCTTGATGCCAAGGGCATCGGCGGCAAAGCCGGGTACGCCTGCCTGGGCGATCATGCTCATGGCCATGCTCTGTTTGCCAGCCATGGGGGGCAGTATCTTTGTGGTTGCCCGGTAGATGGGTGTGGCCAGGAGGGCATAGGCGATGGAAAGAACCGCAAATAGGGTAGTGAGGCCAAGGATGAGTTTTTTGTGTTTGGCAAGGACAATGAGCAGATCGAGGATGTCGATCTCGTCGTCTTCGTAGTAATATTGCTGGTTGTTTTGTTGTGCGAGTTGTTCTTCTGGTGTCATGTTTACCCCTCAAAATCTATTAAAATCAAATACTGTTTAACCGCAGAGGTCGCAGAGAGCGCAGAGGGAACCGTTAAACCTGTAAAATCTGTATTACTGCGAAAAATCAGACTAGATTTTTCACGAATAAAACCGGCAACCCTAAAGTCTAAATCCTGTCTAACCGCAGAGAGCGCAGAGAAAACCTAAAAACATCTTTTTTGTATAAAAATCTCTACTGGTCAAAATGATCAACCCATTTTGACCGACTAAACCCTCAAATATGCATAACTAGATAAAACCTAATTAACAATTTTCTTTGTAAATCAAAACCTTGATATTATAAGACGAAAAAACCTACAAACCGTTGACGATACGGGTTATCCCGTCCTTGATTTTGGCTACGTTGAAATTGATAAGTAGTCCGAGTTTCTTATTACCAAGTTTGAGATACGAGAGTATCTGTGCTTTATGTACCTCATTTATATGTTCAACAGATTTGAGTTCTACTATGACCTGATCTTGTACAAGAAGATCCAGGCGATAACCAACATCAATTTGTTGTCCATCGTAAATTATCGGGAGAACTTTCTGGGATTCTACTGTAAATCCTCTTTTCTTGAGTTCGTAGCAGAGGCAGGCTTCATATGCACTTTCGAGGAGACCTGGTCCTAATGCTTTGTGAACTTGGAAAGCACTGTCGATAATTGTTTTGCTAATTTCATTAATTTCCATAAATTGAATAAAACCCCTTCTCGACCGTGAAACCTAAACCCCTTAGCTAACCGCAGAGGTCGCAGAGAGCGCAGAGGAAACCGTTAAACCTGTAAAATCTGTATTACTGCGAAAAATCAGACTAGATTTTTCACGATTAGCCCCCTAGAACTTCCTGTCTACATGAAATCCGCCAAAACCTTCTAGAATAATAAACGGTCAAAAGAGTAAACAACATTGCATTCTTTATAATTTTCCGATGCGTCCTCTGAGGTAACTACATGTTTTGCTCTTAGAATTGATGATTTTCTTTATGCCCATGGCACAAAAGTACATCAACCTTTATCTTAGTAGGATCAAGTCATGCATGTATAAAACAGGAGATTAATAAAAACCTACACAGCGAAATTTTTATGCCTGCCTTTCGGTTTCCTCTGCGCTCTCTGCGACCTCTGCGGTAAAACAGCTCTTGGTTTTAGTCGAGTAACACGGCGGCGCCGACGGCGACCTTGTACACGATGTCCACGATGTCCCTGGTATCCCTCAGCTTGCCCTTGACATCGATCTTCTCCGGCACGATCACGCTGTCTCCATCTTCGATGGTCACAGGTTTCTTGTTCACAAAGGACCTCGTTGCCGTTCCATCGGCCTTGATGATGTAGATCCTCTTTGTATCGGCATTGTATGAATATCCGCCGGCCTGCTTCACGTAGTATGTGAAGGGCTGGTCGGGACGGTACACGAAGGCCATGGGGTTATAGACGGAACCCACCACCTGTACGGTCTGGGGCCTTTTAGGAATAACCAGGGTATCTCCCTGGTCGAGTTCTATATCATAGGGTGTTCCCTTGAGCATCCTGGGGTTCTCGGGCAGTTTCACCACTATGCGGCCCGTTCCCTTTGTTTCCCTGAGCCTGTCGAGGAATCGCTGGCGCTGCTGGGTCTCCATCTGGGTCATGCGGGCATCCCCTTCTGTGAGGGCTGTTGCTGTACCTTCAACGGATGCGCCGTAAAGCTGTTTCTCCAGGCGGTCGATCATTTCGTCGATCCTTTGCTGCTGCTTGCGCTGTACGCTGGCACGAGTGAAGGTCGCACCGGGAAGGAAAGACTCATCCGTGTATCCTCCAGCAAGCTCGATGAGGTCTGTGAGCCTTTCGCCCTTCTGGATGGTGTATACGCCGGGATACTTCACCTCTCCCTGTACCCTTACGGTACGGTAGAGGGTCCAGTCGGGTACGGTGCGGATGGTTATGTAGTCGTTGACATCGAGGATCATGTTGCTCTGGGGATCCCCGGCCATGGCCTTTGATATGTCGAAGCGGAAACGGCTTGTTTCGGGGCCGGCCTGTGTGACCTTTACCCGGGTGAGCTCGCCCTCATTGGATGCCATGTAGAGAAGGCCTCCTGCGCGGCGAAGTACATCGCCGACCCTGGTTCTGCCCAGCTGGATGGAGTACTGGCCCGGACGGGCGACGGCACCGGAAAGGTATATCTTGGATTCCTGGACGGAAACGGAGTAGATCTTGACGAGGTCGCCGTTCTCCAGGGGTATGTTCTTTGCAGGATTCTCCTTGAGCCCTGCGAGGTCGTTCTCGAAGGATGTGCGGTATTCGTTGCCCATGGTGCGGTCAACCTGGACCCGGCCCTTGAAGTAGCGGTTGGTGAACCCTCCCGCCATCTCCACAAGATCGGAGATCCTTGCCTGCCCATTGAGTTCGTAGTAGGCAGGGTTCTTTATGTCGCCGGTAATGCCCACCAGGGGACCCACGGTGGGGATGAAGAGCACGTCGCCGTCCATGAGGCGGATGTCTTTTTTCTTGCTGCCCTGGAGGAGAAGTTCATAGGCGTCGAACCGGGACACTATCCGTTCGTTGCGTTTGACCTGGATGTTCCTCAGGCTTCCGGAAAAGCTGGGACCTCCAGATGCGATAAGGGCATTGATCACTGTGGACATGGATGAAAGGGTATAGGCGCCTGGCCGGTTGGTCTGGCCAACAACGTAGACGGTTATGGTCCTCAGCTGACCCATGGTTATATTTATCTGGAAATTGCTGTAGTAGCGGGAATAGGCACTTGTGACGGCCATTTTCACCTGGTCGAAGGTGAGGCCTGTAACACCTACAACGCCTGCCCTGGGAAGGGAAAGGTTACCGTTTCGGTCAACGGGTACGGTGTAATGGCCCTCTTCAAGCCCCCAGATGTCGATGCGGACGGTGTCACCGGGTCCGACCACGTAATCGGGTCCCACCGGAACATTCCTTACGGGTGCAAAGGCGGTAGAGGGTCTGCTGAAGAAGTTATATCCGAAACGGGGAAGCTTATCGGTGATAACGGACGGAAGGGCGCCCGAGACGTAGTCTTTGTTACTGTCATCAACGCCCATCTGCTGGCCCGGTGCCTGGACCTGTCCTGTTGCGTCCTGTACCTGGGAACCTGTCATGTCCAGGAACTCGATCTGGCCGGGACCCTGGTTGTCGGGGGTGAATATGGAACCGTCTATGGTTGGACCGGTTATTTCCATGCCTCCAGGTCCGGCATCACTGCCGGTTGACCCCGATGGGGCAGAGGATGGTCCGGTAACTCCTGATACACCTTCACCTGCTGCAAAGGATGGTATGGATAAAAACAGTAACAAGAACAAGGCTATGGCAAATACCATGCCACGACGAAAACATAAATGCACGTTAGACACTCCCGACGTTTAAGTGTAATTACTCTAAGTAAGAAAGAAAAGGTCATTGAATTTTGACTTCAACTGTCTAACTCTTCAGATTTAATTGTAATAGTTTTACAGGGGAAGGGTTTGTTCTCTAACTCGTGATACTCTCAATGATTTCATTATGTGCAGTTAAATAAGGAAAGTCAAGAGAAAAACATTATAATGTATATTCTTAAAAGTATGGAATATTAAATATTTGAACTTTTATTCAGTTTTACCATAGGGTCAAGATTAAATACAGATCCTGACCCGAAAAAAGTGGGAAAAAGGTCCTGTGAAATTTATGAAAAGAATTATCAGTATAAAAAAAGAATGGGGTCAGACCTTGATTTTAACCGTATGTATGCAAGACTGATAACTTTGCAGGAGGGGAAACCAGGTCAAAGTCAAAAGCTATTTTACCGCAGAGGGCGCAGAGAGCGCAGAGGAAGCGCAGAGGAAAACGAGACCAAATGATTTAAGAAACATGCTGCGAAAAATCAGACTAGATTTTTCACGATTAAGAACGAGAACCTGAAACTTACAAAACCTGGTGAACAAGTTTTTCCGGAGGCACAAAATCGGAGATTTGTGCCATGGGAACCCGTAAAGCCAAAACGCTAAAACCTATCTACCACGGAGGACACGGAGGGAAACCAGGTCAAAATCAAAAGCTGTTTTACCGCAGAGGACGCTGAGGTTACGCAGAGTTTCGCAGAGGTAGACCCTGAGGAAACCCGTCAAACCATTTTATCCATATACTGCGTGTTTATTCCGATGTTACGTCCACTCAGATCTTATGCTACTTAGACTGAGGTTGATGTATGGCACCAAATCGTAGATTTGTGCCAGGTAGTGCTTTCGAACTAGAGGTCACAGAGGAAAACCTCTTAACCAATAAAACCAAAGTCAAAAACAAATTCAGTATCTTTCTTTTACCGCAGAGGAAACCCGCCAAAAACCTCCGTCAAAGATCTTCCTAAAAAACTTAAAGCCGGGTTGGCCGGACATTCGGCCCTTAACACTCCTTGTTATGCTGCGCAAAATGATGGAACTATTTTGCACGATTGGTCCCGTAAACCTGAACCGTAAACCTTTTACCCCTATTAACCCTAAGCTAACCGCAGAGGGCGCAGAGAGCGCAGAGGGAACCCAAGTACTGAAACTTAATTTGGGCAATGTTTTTGACTCTACGGTTTTATTACAATATTTCTTTGTTTTTTAAGGTTGACTGCCGGCAGAAAAGAGAACCTTTTTCTGCCGCTGGTATCACATGATGGAACATAAAAATTAAGTCAATTTAAAATATTCCAGGTAAAAAACCAGGTTATTTTCTTCGATGCCCACTGTAAATATTTGCTTCCTGGCACAAATCGATGATTTGATGCCATACATCAACCTTTATCTTAGTAGGATCAGGTCATGTATATATAAAACAGGAGATTAATAAAATCTACATAGCGATGTTTTTATGCTTTCCTCCCGGTTTTCTCTGCGTCCTCTGCGGTTAAACATGTTTTTAAATATTTCCTTTGTGGTGGATAGGTCTAATGTAACATTTCCGGTATTCAGATCTTTTTAATATTGCTCTATAAAGTTGTTAGGTTTATAATCCGGGTTGGTTCGTTTCTGTATACGTTATAACTGATTTTTTATCATTTCTCTTCTGGAGGGGGATATATTCATGAAAAAAGTTGTTCTTTTTGCAGTTTCTGCAGCACTTGTTCTTGTTTTTGCGTCGGTAGGTATGGCTGTGGTAGGTCATGATATAGGCCATGTTGGACATGTCGATACGGAGATTTACACGTCCATTGATCCAGGGACTATCATATTTTCTCCAGATACGGACTCCTGTGCCTCTTGTATTTTAAGTTCCAGCGTGACCAGTGATCATATTAATATGCCGGTAAGCGGAACTTATACGATCGTCGTCCTTGCGGGTGTGGAAGCAGTCTACGATACTACGCCTGTTGGAACAGTAACCATTGATGTGAGGGGTACCGGTCTTGATCCCGATGGTATATTGATCCAGAATCATTCTGATTATTATGATTTTATCGAGGTCGTGAATGGAGTTGCCACAATAACAGATCCTTCTCTGTATTTTTCAACTTCCCAGGTCTATCTTGTAAATGCAGAAGAAGAGACTTCCGGTGGTGGCGGTGGCGGCGGTTGTAACGCCGGGGCTGTAAGCCCTCTGATGGGTCTGCTGGCTTTACCGCTGGTGTGGCTGCTGAAGTAATAAGCTGAGAAGATAATTGAGAGAGGGTAGCCGAAAGGCTATCCTCTTTTTTTATCAAAACCAAAGTCAAAATCAGAGTCAAAACCTGTTTTACCGCAGAGGGCGCAGAGAGCGCAGAGGAAAGCTTAACCCCTTTTGTATAAATATGCTGCGACTAATCTTTGGTTATGTTTTGCAAGATCCAATACTACTAAGATTGAGGTTTTTGAGAGGCACGAAATCGAAGATTTGTGCCATGGAAACCCATAAAGCTGAACCGTTATAACCCTTTCACCACGGAGGACACGGAGGAAGGCGTAAAACCTTGGTATACCTGAACAGGAATAACATCCGATATTTGTCCGGACAGACCATATCCTACGAAGATAAAGGTTTTGGGGAGGCACGAAATCGTAGATTTGTGCCATGAAAACCCGTAAAGCCCAAACGCTAAAACCTATCTACCACGGAGGTCACGGAGTAGCACGGAGGAAAGTCATAACCACTTGTTATAATACATGCTGCGCAAAACGGTGATACTATTTTGCACGATTGGAACCTTAGAACCGTAAACCTTTCTACCACGGAGGAAAGCCGCCAAAACCCACTAAACAAATCGAGGACGGGCGGACCTTCGGCCCGGTAAGATAAAGTTTTGCAGGGTGCGCTCCAGCGCACCGATAAGGCTAAATACACCCAGGTATGGGGGACTTGAGCGAATGAGAAATACAAATGGTCCATAAGTCCCTGGGAAATTGGTCTTCCTGTCCCCTGGAAAACAGGCTTTTTTGCCCTGGTGGTTAGAAAACAGGTCTGTACACTATTCAATGGTGTTCAAGATCCCACATACTAATCAGCCAGGGAGGTAATTGAGAGTTGAAAAAGCGCAGCAGAGGTTTTTCCCTTATAGAGATCCTCATTGTAATCATCATTATAGGCATTCTCTCAGGTTCTCTTATGATCACAATCGGAAGCGCGACCAGTAAGAGCGAGGCGACAAAGATAGTCTCAAACCTGGAAGTTCTCAAGACTGCAGTAGTTATGTACTATGCTGATAATCAGCAGTGGTTTTCCCAGAGTGAGCAGGGTTGGGGTGTAATTAGCATAAACAGCCTGAGCCAATACCTGGACAGGGGTATACCTGAACCTCACAGTATAACGGGTCCAAAGGATTGGAATAATGCTTCAAAGAACCCGTACTTTATCTATGTTTCCGGGCCGGGAAGCGATCCTTCCTATGCCACTCCAGATGTTCATATTTATGTTGCAGCCAATGTTACTAATACCTATGCGGATTATTCGATCAGAAAACAGCTGGAAAGGATGTCTCCCGAAAGCGGGATCTATGATGGTTCCCTGAGCGAGAATCTTGATGATCCTTCGAAGAGTTTATTTATAGCATCGGAAAATCCAGCAAATGTTGGGGGCAATGGCGGAGTTGTAATGAGAGTAAAATAAAATGGTTTACTTTGAAACATGAAGTTTCCTTTTTCAAGAGTAAAACCCGTGAAGCTGAACCGTTATAACCCTTTTACCACGGAGGAAGGCGTAAAACCTTGGTATAACTGTTCATGAATAACATGTGATATTTGTCCGGACAGACCATATCCTACGAAGATAAAGGTTTTGGGGAGGCTCGAAATCGTAGATTTGTGCCATGAAAACAATAAAAACGGAAACTATAAAATCTACCCTCAAACCTGTTTTACCGCAGAGGACACAGAGGGAGCGCAGAGTACCGCGGAGGAAAAGCTTAAAACATTGCGGAATATGGGATTTTCCCAATTCTGGGTTCAGAATGTTCGGACTAGATACTACTTTACCTCAAAGTTGATGTATGGCATGAAATCGTAGATTTATGCCATGGAAACAATAAAAACGGAAACTATAAAATCTACCCTCAAACCTGTTTTACCGCAGAGGGCGCAGAGAGCGCAGAGGAAACCCGCAAATCTTTTTCCTACTGCGCAAAACCAGACTCGGTTTTGCACGACTTAGAGGCAAAACCAAAAACAATTTTGTTGTAGAATGGTTAGGGTTTTGTCATGACTGAATTGGGGGGTATTCAGACCTATGGAGATAAATGAGATAAGCAAAGAAATTATTGATAGCGCTGTTAAAGTACATTCTGCTTTAGGTCCGGGTCTTCTCGAAAGTTCATATGAAGCTTGTCTTTGTTATGAATTAAATAAAAGAGGCTTTAAAGTTGAGTCCCAGAAAGTTCTTCCTGTGATTTATGATGAAGTCAAAATAGACTTGGGTTATCGTCTGGATCTGGTTGTAGAGGACGAGATTATTATTGAACTTAAATCCGTTGAAAAAATAACGGATATACATAAGGCTCAGATCCTTTCTTACTTGAAACTGAGCGGCAAGAAACTAGGATTGCTTATTAATTTCAATGTAGTCAAACTTAAGGATGGTATAACCCGATTTGCCAACGGGCTGTAGTAAATCCAGTAACCAGCCAGAATTTATGGCTAGAGTTTCTCCTGGCACAAATCTATGATTATGTGACATCCATTAACCTCAGTCTAAGTTGGATAAGGTCTGAGCGGATGAACTCGGAAATATATACGCAGCAGGTTAAAGAAAAATGGTTCACTCAGGGTTACGCTTTCCTCTGCGTTCTCTGCGTCCTCTGCGGTAAAATTGTTCTGGTTCGTTTTTTGTTTGACTTTTCTTCGGGGAGTGGTTGGTCATTTTTCGCAGGATATTTTTAACGGTCTTTGTCTTTTCTCTGTTACTTATTACAGCCTTTACAGGCAGTTCATACGGAGCAAGTCCTTCCAATGCTGGATTCCTCGGCCTGTGGGAGTACCCCACGGCACAGGTGCCCGGTGACGGTATGGGCAGGGTGGGCATTTCATGGTTCGAGCCCTACAGGCCATACTACATTTCCCTCGGTTATTTTCCCTGGATGGAACTGAACCTGCGCCTTACCCGTTTCGCTACGGGGCCACAGATATCGGAAGGTTACGGAAAATACAAGGACAAGGCCATTGACCTTAAATTTCTCATGTTTCAACAGGATGAGTGCCGCCCCAGTGTTGCCTTTGGCGTTACGGACATTCTGGGTACGAAGATAATGCAGGCCTATTACAGCGTGGCCACCTGGGAATGGGACAGGCTTGCCCTCACATGGGGTTATGGCAGCGACAGACTTAACGGCTTTTTCGGCGGCCTTTCATGGCAGCCCTATGACTGGCTTGAGGTCAAGGCTGAGTACAGCCCTCTGGATTACAGCCAGGATACTATAGGTTCCAGACGGATCATCGCGGAGGATGTCGATTCAAAGGTAAATGCGGGATTTGTGGCGAAGACCCCCTGGGGTGTGGATGCTTCCCTGAGTTATCAGAGGGGTGAGGAGTGGTGTTTCGGCCTTTCATACAATTTTGACCTCACGAAGCCCTTTTTCGGGAAAAATAAAAAGAAATATGCACTTCCCGAATCTTCAGATGTAACCCTTCCCGACTGGGAGAAAACTGACCTGGAAGGTCTTGCAGAGCAGATTGTGGAGTATGTCGGAAACAGGGTCGGTGTTCGGGATGTGGAGGTGTTCATCGGTGACAGGAGAGTCCTTGTGGCCTACGAGAATATCGGCTATACGTCCCAGGCTGAGGCCATGGCCCGGGTTATGACCCTTACTTCCCTGCTTCTTCCATGGGATACGGAAAGCCTTTTCCTGGTGCCAAGGCTTCGAGGCGAGGCCATCAGTGTTCTTGAAGTTCCCGGTTACCAGTGCGGTCTACTGCGCCTTGGCGACATAAGTGCAACCGATGCGGCCGGGGCTGAAATCACCTGGGTCCGGGATGATCTTTTCCGTGACAAGTGGCCTGTCCACTATGGTCCTGGCAGGTCGGGACATAAGGGCAATTCGGAATTCAAGGCCATGCTTGTCTACGAACCCCGCATCGACAGGACCCTCCAGGAAGATTATATGGACCGCTGGAGTGTTGACTGGATCTACCGCATGAGGTCGAGCCATGGCTGGGAGGCCATTATGGATATCCGCCAGCCCATCGATAACGATATAGATATTTACTGGGAACCCGAGACCAATGACGAAACCCGCATATGGAAGGGTGTTCTCAGTTACCTTTACAAGATAAACGACAGGTTCTTTGCCCTGGGTGAGGCCGGGTGGCTGGATGCCCAGTGGTTCGGCGGAAATGCATGGGCCAGGTTTTACAGCGATGACGGCCGATGGTGGGTAGGGGGCCGGATGAGCGTGGTCCATGAAAGGGACCCCGAGGGTTTCGCTTCCCTGGCTGATAAGCCGGTGACATTCGGAGGAACGGGCAGGATAACCGTGGGAAGAGGTTATCCGGATGATGAGTGGTGGTGGGAGTACTGGGCCCAGGCCGGTTATCATGATCCTGTTTATGACCTTGACCTTACTGGAGAGTACGGTGTCTTTATAGACGGTGACTGGGGTGCCAGGTTTTCTGCGACCAGGTGGTGGAACAACCTTGGTGTGGGATTCTGGATCGCCAGAACGGATAACCTGACCATGGACAAAAGTTACAGCAATGCTGGCATGTATCTGGAGATACCGGCGGATTACTGGTTCGGCAGGGAAAGTGCCCACACATGGACTTCGGAATTCACCCTTCTGTCTACATGGAATTACTATGCTGCCCGTCAGCCCGGTGCCTGGCAGACCCCGGAACAGCTTCTGAGGCAGCTTAACCCGGATGTGCTGGGGAAGAATCTATACCAGGAACTGGAGAGGTACTGTGCGGATATGGGGGGCAGGGTATTGGAGGATCCGGTGCGGGTGTATGGGTTGTATGATTACCTGAGCGGGAATTACCGAAGGGGAGATACCCCGTAAAGCTGAACCGTTAAAACCCTTTCACCACGGAGGGAAACCCAGGTCAAAGTCAAAACCTGTTTTACCGCAGAGGGCGCAGGGGTCACGCAGAGTACCGCAGAGGTAAAACATGAGGAAAACAAGACTTCTTTGACATAATATTCAGGATTTATTCCTTTTTTGACAGTTCAGATAGATTACATCTTAACTTTAAGGTTTTGTGGAGGCACGAAAGCGCAGCTTTGTGCCATGGTAAAGATTAGACCTGGAGGGCACAGAGGGAAACATAAAACCTGAAAACAGTAGACACTTTTACTGCGGAGGGTACGGAGGAATATCTGAGGAAAACATAAAACCTAAGGCAAAAGCTGGTTTACCGCAGAGAGCGCACCGAAAGGACTATTTGCAATTTATAAGAGCAGCCCTTAAAATACAGAAGATATATTTGCAGAATATATCTTCTGTATTTTTTGATTTTGGGGGTGCGCATATGATAGATCGGATACAGGAGAAAGAATTTCTTGAAAAAAAGTTCAGGTCTGAAAATGCAGAGCTGGTCGTTATATATGGCAGGAGAAGGGTAGGGAAGACTTTCCTCCTTGAGAACACATTTCCCGGAGCTCTTTTCCTGACTGCTGATATGTCTGAACCGCAGCAGCTGATCAACAGGTTCTCTATTCCCCTTAAAGAAAAAGCAGAACTGCCTTTGTCTCTGGAAGTCACTAAATGGGATGAGATGTTCTCCCTTCTGGAAAAGATGATCAAATTATCCAGAGAAAAACTGGTTATCGTATGGGACGAATTTCAGTATATTCCCATCAAGGATGATTCCTTTCTTTCCCTTTTTCAGAGATGGTGGGATCAGGTATTCAGTAAACTGCCGGTGATGATGGTGCTTTGCGGTTCCTTTATCGGCATGATGGAAAGAATCACCCTGGCAGAGAGCAGTCCCATATATGGCAGAAGAACAGGGCAATACCGTATCGATCCTATGGGATTTCTGCAGGCAAGAAAATTTTTACCTGACCTGAACATGGAAGACCAGGTAAAAACATATTCTGCAGTTGGGGGAATTCCTCTTTATCTCAAGAAGATGTCTGGACACGGTTCTTTTAATAATGCACTGAAGGAATCGATGCTGAGCCCTGGTGAATTTCTAGTGGAAGAGGGCCGTTTTCTGGTTATGGAGGAGTTCAAAAAGGATCCAACTTCATATTTTTCGATCCTGAGGACAATTGCAAAGGGCAGGACCAGGGCATCCGAAATAGCACAGATCACTGGTATTCCCCATCAGAACATTTCAACTTACCTGAGGAATCTCCTTGAGCTTGGACTGATCCGCAAGGAACTTCCCTTCTCCCTGAAAAGACCTAAAAAGATCCCCCTGTACTTCATCGAGGATGAGTATCTGCGTTTTTATTTCAGGTATCTGCTGGACGATCAGGAACTTATCTATAGGGAGAGAGGGTCTGATGTCCAGGAAAAGATCTCATCCACTCTTTCTATGCATACTTCCTTTACCTGGGAGAAGATCTGCAGGCAGGTTCTGAAAGATTGGATAAACCCTGAAGGTATGGGCAGGTGGTGGGATGGTGAGGATGAGGTTGATATAGTGGCTGTAAAGGGCGAGACCCTGGTGCTTGGTGAATGTAAATGGACTCGTGAGCCGGCAAATTCAAGGGTTTTCATGGATCTGGCAGGTAAGGCTGACAAGATCCGGAAAGTAGTCGGAAGGGATTGCAGCAGAACGGTATTTTATATATTCTCCAGGTCAGGTTTCAAGGGGTTGGAATCATCAGAGGATATTAACCTGGTAAGGCTGGAAGACCTGGTATGTGATTATTGGAGATCCTGACCCAAACCTTTTCACCACGGAGGACACGGAGTACCACGGAGGGAAACCAGGTCAAAGTCAAAAGCTGTTTTACCGCAGAGGGCGCAGAGAGCACAGAGGAAATCCGCCAAAACCCATCTAAACAAACCGTGGACGGGCGGACCTTCGGGCCGGTAAGATAAAGTTGAGTTCCATGTCAACATCCATTCAGACCAGATGCTACTGAGATAAAGGTTTTGGGGAGGCACGAAATCGGAGATTTGTGCCATGGAAACAATAAAACCAGTAACTATAACATCCACCCCAAACTTTTTCACCACGGAGGGCACGGAGGTACACGGAGGGAAACCCAGGTCAAAGTCAAAAGCTATTTTACCGCAGAGGGCGCAGAGAGCGCAGAGGAAGACATAAACCCTTGGGGTAACTCTTCAGGAGTAAGATGAAAGATTCGTACATTCGGACCAGATGCTACTGAGATAAAGGTTTTGTGGAGGCACGAAAGCGCAGCTTTGTGCCATGAAAACCCGTAAAGCTGAACCGTTAAACCCTTTCACCACGGAGGGAACCCAGGTCAAAATCAAAAGCTATTTTACCGCAGAGGGCGCAGAGAGCGCAGAGGAAGCCCTCAAATCTTTTTTCTACTGCGCAAAACGGTGATACTATTTTGCACGAGTTAAACCTAAGAACCGTAAAGCTGAACCGTTAAAACCCTTTCACCACGGAGGAACTCAATGGATCTAATCCAAAATCTAAAATCCAAAATCTAAAATCGGTTTACCGCAGAGGATCCGCCGCAAACCATCTTACAAAGACGTTAAGGCGGACTGTAAGCGCAAATGTTTCGCAGAGTAACACGCAGGAAGACAAGAACCGTAGGGTGCTGCTTTAGCGCACCGAAACGACTGATCACACAAGGGACATTAGAAATCTGCTTGCAGGTATTACCCTTACGCCGGAGTTCCTGTCGAGGTAATCTTTTTTATCATTCAGACATACTACATATTTTTCATCAACTCCAAGCTTATCTGCAAAATAGTTCAGAGAGGTTAAACTATCACCATGGTTAACCTTGGTTTCGACAAGAATCCAGGGTTTGTCTTGCCAAGTCAGCAGAAAATCCACTTCCCGTTTAGCAGTATCCCTGAGGTAATACAGTTCAACAGAAATTCCATGGCTGTCCTGGATAAAATGTGCATATTTCAACAAATGAACTGCCATAAGGTTTTCAAAACGTGCACCTTCATCCTTTATTTCGGACCAGTCCCAAAGATAGTATTTAGAACTTTTTTTGAGAGCCCTTTCAAGACGCTTGTGATATGGAGGTATTTTAAAGGTGAAATAATTTCTGCAAAGAAGATCCATCCAGCTTTTTACTGTGTTTGAACTGGTTTCCAGGTCTTCAGCCAGAGAATTCAGAGATAAGGGTGATGTCACCCTGGATGGAAGCATAGCTGCCAGAAGCTCTATCTGTGCAAGAGATCTTATGTTCTCTGTTTCCCTGATATCGTCTCTGAAGACCCTTTCAAATCTTTCTCTTTGCCACCTTTTCAATACCCTTTCGCTTTCCGAAAGCAGAGGTTCTGGAAAACCTCCAAAAAAAAGGAGCTTGTCCAATCCTTTCCCCGATAAGTCCAGATCAAGTTTCGGAGCTTTATCCGGGAAATCCATGCCTACGGGAGCTTGAGAATTCAGTTCTTTCAGAGTCAAAGGATAAAGTCGAAAATAGTGGTACCTGCCAAGGAGAGAATCCCCGCCTCTTCTGTAAATGTCCAGCTTGGAGCTTCCAGTTACCAGAATGGATTCGTCGCCTGTCCTGGTGTCCCAGATCCCCTTTATCAGAGATTTCCAATCAGGATATTTGTGGATCTCGTCAAGGATCAGGAGATTTGTTTCAGCAGGTAGTGTCGATCTTACAAGAGCTTCTCTGTGGGGGCGGAAATCCCAGTTCAGATAGGTGAAAGAGGGGTAATCTTCACCTATCATTTTTGCGAGGGTAGTTTTTCCTACCTGTCTTGGGCCGCCTATGAACACCATTTTATGTTGGAGATCTTCCCTGATAATATCTGCAATATATCTTTTGATCATCGAGGTACCTCTTATGATAATTTTTAAGTCAACTTCAAAATTATCATGATATTTTTGAAGTATGGTTAAATATTATCATGTACATTATGTTTATTCAATGAATAAGGCAGGGATTTCATGATATAGGTGAAAAGGTCTACGGTTTTTATGTCTTATGTTTTCCTCTGTGCCCTCCGATCCGAAAGTCCTTCCTGGTACAAATTTACGATTTCGTGACATCTATCAACCTTGGTCGTTTCGGTGCGCTAAAGCAGCACCCTACGGTTCTTGTCTTCCTGCGTGTTACTCTGCGAAACCTCAGCGCTGAAAGTCCGCCACTACTTGGGTCTAATGGTTTTATACGATGGTTTACGGCGGACCCTCTGCGGTTAACCGATTTTGGATTTTGGATTTTAGATTTTCGATTCATTGTTACCTTCTGAAGATCTCCATCGCTTTCAGAAAGAATCCCTTTTTGAACCCTATGGCGTTGATGGGGCATACTTCCTGACAGCAGAAGCAGCGGATGCATTTGCTGTAATCGTAGTCAAGCCTTTTCCCCTCCAGCTTTATGGCATGGGCGGCGCAGATTCTGACGCATTCCCCGCACCCTATGCATCTGTTCGGGTCCTGGACGGGACGGGATATCATGGTATTCCCAAAGAACTTAAGGAAGCCGGGCAGTACGTGAAGGCTGTCGAGACGGGGGATATCCACTCCTTCAATTACGGAGAGGGGATCCATATCTCCCCTGTAAATAACTTCCTCCAGGTCTGTCTGGCCTATATTTCTGCGTTTTGCCTCCCGGTAAAGGGGGAAGTCCTCAAGGGGTACACCGAGTATTCTGCAGATGGAACAGTCCAGGGCTACGGCGTCTGCAGAAGCGGCAAGGATCCCGAAGTTCCGGGGGGTTCCGCTCCCGGGACCGTGTCCTTCCATTCCCCAGATCCCGTCAAGAATTGTAATAACAGGTCTTATAGCATGGTATATGTCCAGGTGAAGGGAGGCAAAGATGTCCCTGTCCAGCCCGACCTTGTAGTGCCACTCGGCCTTTCTCTGCGCTACGACTGTTCCGAAAAGGTTCTTTACTCCGAGGGTGAGAAGCATCTGGGCATGGGTCTTGAGCTTTGGGATGTTTATTACTTTATCCGCCTGAATGACCTTTGAGGATATTTCTATGTTCCTGAACCTTGTATCGTCATTCCTGTTCAGTGGAACGGGATCATCCAGCTCGATCACAGGTATGCCCAGTTCCTCTCCTATTTCCGCTATGCCTGAGGCTTTAGCCACCTGGGGAAAGGGTTCTATTCCGGGACTGTCACCTATGAAGGGTTTGGCTCCGCAGTCCAGTACCATGCGGGCAATGATCCTTACCACCATGGGATCGGTGGTTATTCTTTTTGCGACAGGCCTGGCCGAGAGCATGTTCGGTTTGAGGAGAACCCTGTCTCCGGGCCTGATAAGGGGATCCATCCCTCCAAGTTCCTGGAGAAGTTTTTCCATGGAGACTTCAAGTTCCTTTTCAGAGTAAGTTCTCTGCGTCATCAGCGCTACTGTGGACAAGGGATATCCCTCCTCTCTGGACTTATTCTATACCAGGTCATACCGGCACTCCAGCTTTTATGTTATTCTAAATCCGGACTTTAAAGGGTATTGCGGCAATGGATAAATACAGGTATCCCGATGGATAGGGGGGTATGACCGTGACTTCGGATGAGCGTAGAGTTTCCATAATGGAGCTGCTGAAAACCAGGGGCGGGTGCATTAAGGGTATAGAGCTTGCAGAGATCTTCAATGTGAGCAGACAGGTGATCGTCCAGGATATCGCTGTCCTCAGGGCTTCCGGCGAGGCTATCATAGCCACTCCCACGGGCTACTTCGTTACCCCTTCCAGGGAGAGCGTTTCTCTCAGAAAGACCATTGTAACGAAACATGAAGGGGTGGATTCCATTGAAGGGGAACTTGTCACCATCGTGGACAATGGAGGAAAGATCCTCGATGTGATAGTGGAGCATCCAGTATACGGGGAGATAAGGGGAAACCTCATGGTGGCCACAAGGTATGATGTGGAACAGTTCATGAAGAAGGTCAGGGAAGACAGGGCAGAACCTCTTTCATCCCTCACGGAGGGTCTGCATCTTCACACCATTGAAGTTCCCGATGAGGAAACCTATGAACGTATTCTTCGGGAACTGAAAAAAAGAAACTACTTGATATAAACCCTGCGGACTGGTATATTTTTTTAGCTGCTGGTGACAAGACAGCTGTAAAGTCATTTATATTCCCGAGGAGGTCCTCATGTCCGGCAAAACAGTTAAACCCCTTGATATACAGGATTACGTAGTAAAGGTTCTGAATGGAATGGCCCTTGGCCTTTTTTCTTCACTTATCATCGGCCTGATAATAAAACAGATAGCAAATTACACCGGTTTCGAGATGGCCGCTTCCTTTGGCCAGGTTGCCCAGTACATGATGGGTCCTGCCATAGGTGCCGGTGTTGCCTACAGCGTGGGCGCTTCACCCCTGGGAATATTCGCTTCCATAATCACGGGAGCCATTGGAGCGGGTACCATAGGTCTTGGTGGAGGTGCACCCACTCTCCATATAGGCGAGCCCATGGGGGCCCTTATAGCTTCACTTACAGGAGCAGAGATATCAAAGCTTATACGGGGGAGGACCAAGGTGGATATAGTCCTGGTGCCAGCGGGAACGATTCTCGCAGGGGGATTGGCCGGTATATATGCCGGGCCGTGGATAGCGGATCTCATGTATTTCCTGGGAAACGTGATAAACATGGCCACCAGGCTCCACCCACTGCCCATGGGTATCCTCGTTTCGGTGATGATGGGGATGATCCTCACCCTTCCCATAAGCAGTGCGGCCCTGGCCATTTCCCTTGGACTGAGCGGTCTGGCCGCCGGTGCGGCCACGGTGGGCTGTTCATGCCAGATGATCGGTTTTGCCGTTCAGAGCTATCGTGAAAATGGGCCGGGAGGTCTTATATCCCAGGGCCTTGGCACTTCAATGATCCAGATCCCCAATATCGTGAAAAATCCCTGGATATGGGTACCGCCGACCTTGAGTTCGGCCATACTGGGCCCCTTTGCCACCCTGCTTTTCAGGATGGAGAATAACAAGATAGGAGCGGGAATGGGCACCAGTGGTCTGGTTGGGCAGTTCGGCACCCTTGCCGTTATGGGTTCAAAGGCGTGGACGGGCATTATCCTTCTTCATTTTGTTCTCCCCGCCCTTCTCACCCTGTTCTTTTCCGAGTATATGAGGAAAAAGGGACTGATCAAGGCGGGGGACCTGTCTTTATAGGATGGAGGGCCATCCCTCCAGTTTCCCGTAGCTTACAGTGCCGCCCACCATGGTGAGGAGAGGCTTTACATTCCTTAATGTATGGGGCGGTGCAATTGTTATATCCCTGTCGAGAATGACAAGGTCGGCAGCATAACCCTTCTTCAGCATACCGAAGGGGGAGGAAAGGCCAATGGCCTTCCATGGGTTGGAGGTGAAGAGGGGCAGCGTTTCCTCCAGAGTGAGTTTCTGTTCCGGCCTCCATCCGCCCTCGGGAGATCCATTATCGTCTGTCCTGTTCATGGCTGCCCAGATCCCCCGGAAGGGGTCCGTGGATTCTACGGGGGCATCGCTGGATCCGGTGAGTAGAAGGCCTGCTTTCAGAAAGTCCTTCCAGGCGTAGGCCCAGGGTTCCCTTTCCTTCCCGAGTCTCTGGCGGGCTATGTCTATGTCGCTGGGTACAAAACCTGGCTGGATGTCGCAAATGGCCTCCAGTTTTCGGAGAGACACCACCTGTTCGGGGCGGCATACCTGCGCATGGACGATCCTGTGACGAAGGCTGGAACTGCTCCGGGGTCCATGGGCATAGGCATATTCCAGGGCTTCTATGAACTGGTCAATGGCAGCATCGCCAATGGCATGGACCTGGACCTGAATATTTCTCGAGTGCATTTCCAGCATACGTTCCCTGACCTCTGCGGCAGTATGGTTGAGGACACCCATGTTGCCGGGATGATCCTCATAGGGCAGGGTGAGGGCTGCAGTTCGTCCTCCCAGGGAGCCGTCAAGGAACATCTTGTAACCTCCGTAGCGGATCCAGTCGTCTCCATCCCCGCTCTCCAGGCCGGGTTCGGGGAGTTCATCATTGTAATAGACCACTCTAAGGGGAAGTTTTCCCTCTTTTTTCAGTTCCCGGTATATATCCATATCTTCCTCGAGCCCGTAGGAACTGCATCCGCATGTGTGGACACAGGTCAGACCCTGTGATGCCAGTTTCAGGCATGTGCGGTGGATGGCATCTTTCATCCTGTCGCGATCGTACATCTGAAGCTGAATCATTTCCGTTATCTTTGATGCCTGGTCTTCATAAAGGACATCTATATTAGCAGGAAGGCTGACCTTTTTAAGAGCAATAGAGTTGGCCACATGAATATGGGCACAGACCCTTACCAGTATCACTGGGTTATCCAGGTTCAGTCCGTCGAGATCCTGTCTGCTGGGAAGCCTTTTCTCGGGCCATGAAGAGTCATCGAATCTCACTCCGTATATCCAATCCCCTGGGTTGATACGGGATGCTTTCTCTCTTATGATCTCCAGCATCTCCTCCAGGGATGATGCTTCTTTCAACGAAAGGGCCTCCATCTGTTTTGCCACTGAAGCCAGGTGGAGATGGGAATCCGTGAGCCCCGGAATAAGGGTGTTCCCGCCCAGATCGATCTTCAGGGCCTGTTCTGCTCCCGGATGACAGTTCACTTCATGGGAACTGCCTATGGAGGCTATCCTGTTTCCTGAGATGAGAATTGATCCTGCCAGTGGAGTTTCGGGGTCTCCTGTAAGAATGGTTCCGCCGGAGATAAGAAGGTCTTTATAATACATAGGGGTTCCCCCTTTATTTTTAGTATTTTGTTATATTAATGGTCCCCTCCGTGTTGATATGATCATATCAGATCGAGGATGATCTGGACTTGAACGATCAGCACTGGTGAGTTTGTATGAATGTGTCATTGGAATCCGTGGAAATAGGTACAATTCTTTGTGTTAAGATTATTCTGAACAAGTTTTGCAAACCGCATAAAATTATATTTCATAGAATACAGGGGAGGAAAGTATGATGCAGAAATATCGAGACAGGCGGTCAGTACCCATATGGAAGGATGTTTCAGATGAAGACTGGAACAGCTGGAAATGGCAGATAGCCAACAGGATAACCTCTGTGGAGAAACTCAGGCAGGTAATCAATATTTCAGATGAAGAGGCAGGGGTCATCGATAAAAGCCTGAACAGGCTCCGTATGGCCATAACTCCATATTATGCTTCCCTCATGGATCCGGATGATCCCGCCTGTCCTGTGCGCATGCAGGCTGTCCCGACGGTTTCAGAAACTCATATAGCAGATTCGGACATTTGCGATCCCCTACATGAGGATGTGGATTCTCCCGTGCCAGGACTGACCCACCGTTATCCCGACAGGGGGCTTCTCCTTGTTACTGACCAGTGTTCCATGTACTGCAGGCACTGTACGAGAAGAAGACATGCGGGAGAAACTGACAGGGCATATTCTCAGGAACAGATCGCTAAATGCATTGAATATGTGAAAAATACACCCACCTTCCGGGATGTACTCCTCTCAGGAGGAGATCCATTCACCATCGATGAAGACCTTCTTGAATGGACCATCGCAGAACTTTCAGCCATTCCCCATGTTGATTTTGTACGCATCGGGACAAGAACTCCAGTGGTATGTCCCCAGAGAGTGACGGAGAAGCTGTGCAATATGCTTAAAAAATATCATCCCATATGGATCAATGTCCATTTCAACCATCCCAAGGAAATAACTCCGGAATCCACAAGGGCATGCAATATGCTGGCAGATGCGGGAGTGCCCCTCGGAAACCAGTCGGTTCTTCTTAAGGGCGTCAACGACTGTCCCCTCATCTTCAGGGAACTGAATCAGCAGCTGCTGAAAATAAGGGTAAGACCCTACTACATTTACCAGTGTGACCTTTCCGAGGGAATCGAGCACTTCCGGACCTCCATCGGCAAGGGCATCGAGATAATCGAGTTCCTCAGGGGCCACACATCAGGCCTTGCTGTACCTTATTTCATAGTGGATGCTCCAGGCGGCGGGGGCAAGATCCCTGTAATGCCCAACTACATCGTGTCCAGATCAGACAGGACGGTCCTTCTAAGGAATTACGAGGGTGTCATTACCACCTACAAGGAGCCTGAGGATAACCTGAGCAGGCCTGAAGAACTTTATCACCACGAAGAATATGTTGCGCGCCAGAAGAGTCTGTCCAACGAGGGACTGATCAAACTCTTCAATGGCCAGGAACTTTCCCTCGAACCATCCCATCTCGACCGTCACGAAAGGAACAAAAAATAACTGTTCAAGCTTCTGTGTCTGTATATATCCGGGGCCGCTTCAGTTACGAAGCGGCCCTTTCTCATTTATTGTATAAAGAGGTGTGGAAATTATTCCTTGGGGAAGAGGTTTTTAAGTATTCCTTCAAGGAACTGTTCCTGCAGCTGCTCACCCGTTTCATCGTCTTTTTTACTGCCCCCGGGGCCGACCGGGAAATTAAGTTTTATGGTGATCTGCCTGTTGTCGACCTTTTGCCTGTCCTTGTCGGAGTCTTCCATATCCAGGAGGTTGCTCAGGTATTCCTGACCGCCCTCAACTTCCAGCTTCTTTATCTCGGGAGAGGTCCTGTTCCCTCCTATTTCAAAGTTTATGGTCCGAAAGTCCTTTCGTCCTATTCCGGTGAGGCTTCCCAGGATGTCCTGAACCAGGTCTCCCTGGGAGAGGACTGTTTTCAATGCTATCTGCAGGGTTCCCATGAAGGCATTGAAAGCCTGGATATTCACTTCTGCAGCTCCCTTCAGATCCAGATCTCCGTCGTACTGTATGTTCCCATCCATTTCTATCTGCCTATAGAGAGGATATTTCCGGGGGGCTTCCACCCGGCTTCCTCCAAGGATGGTAAGACCGAAACCGTCTGCAAGGAAGTTGCTTCTCAGCCTCTGAAACCTGATCCTCTCTTCCCCTGCTGTAGCGGCGGCGGCCTTTATAGCCGGGATGTCTCCTATGTCCCCTTCCCTTATTTCAAGAAGACCGTATCCGAAAAGGTTGTAAGGATTGAAACCCTTTCCCTTGAATTTAACATCAAAAAAGGTTTTTCCCGTGAGTTTCTTTGAAAGGGCCGGAATGGTGTCCATTGCCCTGGCAAGATCCAGATCTGCCCCTTCAAAGGATGAGTTCCACTGGAGGTCGTCGAAGTTCAGGGAGAGATCACCGGACAGGGTTCCTCCGAAAGCACTTATCTTCATTCCCTTTATCTCTGCTTTGTTCGCGGTGATGTCCAGGGGAATATCCATGCTCTCCAGGGCAAAGTTCTGAATAACCAGAGCCTGGGAACTGATATCTCCCTCACCGTTCAATTTACCCTTCGTAAAATCTCCCTGGATCTGCAGGTCTATATTGCCGGAAATATCCACCGGGCAGGATCCATCCTCCCCGGGAAGCAGATAGGCAAGGTCCAGTCCGCTGCCTGCAAGATTGAAATAGATATCTGTCCCTTTCTCCAGGAGAATGAGGGACATACCTCCCTTCAGGAGGCCTTCTCCCACCTTTGCACTGACACTGGTTATGTCTATTTTTTTTCTGGAAGCGTTTCCCCTGAGATCTATGGACCTCAGCTCAGCACAGCCGGAAGAGACAAGGGGAGATAATGCCTGGAAAGAAATTTCCGGGTCGGAGGGAGGCCCTTTTATGGTGAGAGTTCCCTTCGTAGTCCCCTCTGT
The DNA here is from genome assembly GCA_963666205.1 of Synergistales bacterium. GTDB lineage: Bacteria > Synergistota > Synergistia > Synergistales > JAFGMB01 > JAENYO01. Next base: position 1,037,062 of record OY762654.1, on the reverse strand, counting down.
TTCAGGAAGGCCAGCAAAGGGAAGATCCTCCAGTTCCAGGTTCTCGAAGGAAGCCTGGAGATCAAGAAGGGGAGAGGGTGCTGTAATGATCCTGCCAGCGGCTGAAAATTCCCCGTCAAGAATGGAAGTGCTGATATTCTGTATTATCAGGTCAGGTGCCTTCCATGAAATGCTGGCATTTACATCCTGCAGGACCACATCGCTTATTGTGGCGAGGGGGGTGGATATCTCGAGAACAGGTTCTTCCTGACCTTTTTTCGACACCTTTGCATCTATTGTTTCGACTCTTACGAGGTCTCCCATTCTAAACTGTCTGCCCTGTAAAGTGCCTTCAATGAGGGGGTTCTCAAGGGAGCCGCGGATATGGGCCTCAAGATCGGCTCTTCCGCCCAGATCTTCAGGCGGGGACGGAACAAGACGGGATGCCCTTTCAAGGTCCAGGTCTTTACCGTAGACCCCGAGATCCAGAAGGGGAGATGCGAATATGTCCAGTATTTCCCCCCTGCCCGTTAATTCTCCTCCCAGCATTTTTGCATATAGCCTGTCCATGTTCAGAGTTCCCTTAACTACCGAAAAGGAGAGGCTGAGATCTTCAATGGGTTCCTTCCTTATACTGAATTTCCTTGATGAAAGGGATCCCTTTATGTCTGGATCCCTGATACTGCCCCGGACCTCCAGGGATAAGGCCATGGACCCCTCAGGTTCCAGTGCAGAGAGTGACGGTGCCATCTTTGGCAGAATTGCAAGGTCAATGACCGGGGCCTTGAGGCTGAACTCCAGAGCTGGTTCTTTCGACAGGTCCAGGGTCCCACCGGCCTGTGCCCTGGTTCCTGACCAGGAGAGGGATGAATCCAGAAGGATCTTCTTTCCTTCCAGAAGGATATTGAGGTTCATTGAATCGAATTTCTGTGCCGAAACTGAAAAACCGCCTGAAACAAGATCCACTCTTCCAGTCAGCCAGGGAAGTTTCCCGGACAGGTTCAGCTGGAGGGTGTCTATCCTGCCATTCATTTCGGGGATGGCCATTTTCAGTTCTTGTGCTTTTGACAGGTCCAGGTCCCTGCCCTGTGCCTTTAGCTTCAGTTCTCCCTCTGTGTTTATGGAAAGGTCCCCTTCGATCCTGCTTCCCAGGATCTCATTGACCATCTCATCAATTCTGAAGGTATTCTCAGCAAAGGACCATCGGCCGGATATGGATCCCATTGACCTTCCTCCTATTTCGCCTCCTGCCAGGGAAAATGTCCCTCCAGCCTCGGGTTCACTCGGAGTTCCCTTTCCGTAGAGGGTGGAACTGAAGATCCCCCTTGCATCCATAAATCTTTTATCCAGGCTGCTGAGGGCGTAGAGGTCAAGACTCTCCACAGTCCCGGTTATATCCATTAAGGGACTTATGTCACCCGAAAGGATGATCCTTCCTTCTGCCCCCAGGTCGAACATGCCTTTGGCGAGATGGATCCTGTCTCCCATTTCAAGAACTGTTCCCATCTTCCAGGGCAGGGTGTCAACTCTGCCGGAGATGTCCATGTCTATCGCCCTTGAGGAATATAATATACTGCCCCTGTCAGCAAGGACCTGATGTCCTGGAATTCTGACGTCAAAACTCTCGATCTCAAGGGGCAGGGGAGGGATGGGCAGTTTTTTCCCGGATGGCTCCGATCTCAAAAGGGCCAGTTTTGCGGGATCCCTGATATCTATCATTGAATCGTAGAGACCGATCTTTTCGACGGGGTCCCAGTTGAAGATCTTCAGCAGATCCAGATCGATCTCTATTGTCCGGATGGAGGCACTGAAGATATCCCCGGAAGCAAAGTCCAGTCCCTCTATACGGTATCCCTTCCAGGGGTTTCCAGTCACTCTTTCGATATTTCCATCAAAACCGGCTGAAGCCAGACCATTGATGATAGCCTTTGTGATCATGCCGGTGGCCATATCCCTGTCCTTTATAAAAAATGCCAGGCCAAGGGAAATGATAAGGAGGAAGAGCAGTAAATATTTAAAGACCCTCGAAAGGGGCAGTTTCTTTTTTCCAGGAAGATGTTTTTTGGTTTCAGTCATTTTAAGCCTTTCGAGATCATCTGAAAATCTGTTTAAAGTGATACAGTCTTCTCCATATTATACCTTAATATTCCCGGTCTTTTTTTCAATGGCAGTCGAAAGTAAAATTGAACCCTGTGAGTTTTATCCGCCAGCGGTTATAATTGCTATGAATCTTTTATTCCATTCCAGAAGCAGAGAGAGGTGTTTCCATGAGTCAGCAGTTCAGTATATGGCCCCTGTTATTTATATTTTTCTTTATCTATCCCCAGTTAACCCAGTTGATCCTGAAGTATAGAAGGGTCACCGCCCTGAGAGCCTGTGAAAAGACCAGGGGAAGCCGGATAATAACCCTTATCCACAGGCAGGAAAGCGTTGGATTCCTGGGAATGTTTTCCCGCAATTACATAAACATCGAAGATTCAGAAGAGGTTCTAAGGGCTATACGTATGACCTCCGATGATACACCCATAGACCTGATAATCCATACACCAGGCGGACTTCTCCTTGCAGCGGAACAGATAGCCAAGGCCCTGAATGATCATCCTGCAAAGGTGACGGTGGTCGTACCCCATTATGCCATGTCAGGGGGAACCCTGATCGCCCTCGCTGCAGACGAGATCCTCATGGACAAACATGCCGTTCTCGGACCGGTGGATCCCCAGATAGGCCAGTTCCCTGCCGTTTCCATTCTAAAGGTGGTCGAGGAAAAGCCTATCGCAGAAATTGATGACGAGACCCTTATCCTTGCTGATGTGGGAAGAAAGGCTATTGTTCAGACAAACAAATTCGTCTTTGACCTCCTGATAGATAATATGGATGAGGATAAGTCCAGGGAAATTGCCACCAAGCTCACCGAGGGCCGCTGGACCCATGATTATCCCATCACCCCCGAAGAGGCAAAGGAGATAGGCCTTCCCGTCAATACGGAACTGGATGGACACATATGCAACATAATGAGCCTTTATCCCCAGTCGGGGAAGGGCAGACCTTCCGTACAGTATATTCCCATGCCCTACCCCAAGGTTCCGGGTACAAAGGAGCACTGAAGATCTGCAGCTGATCCTGAGGGGAATATCTGCCCGGTCCAGTCTTTATTTTCTTCAGAGGAATGAATTCAGAAGAGGGTTCCGGACAGTTTCGGAACCCTCTTCAGCTTTACAGGGAGAGGAATAGGTATACCGGATGTCATGGTCAGGACGATTTGCTCCAGATGTTTTAAATCTTAAAAAAGTTCGAGCCCATCATCTCCTTCGGGCAATGAAACATAGAAACTACAGGATATTCTTTATGGGAGAGGTAGTCTCCCTGAGCGGCCTGTGGATGCAGAGAGTTGCCATGAGCTGGCTAGTCTACAGATTGACCGATTCTGCATTCATGCTGGGTGCGGTGGATTTTGTGGGCCAGATCCCGGTCTTTTTCCTGGGAATGTTCGCAGGGGTCGTCCTTGAGAAGATGGACCTTAAAAAGGTGATATTTTTATGCCAGGGACTGAGTATGGTCCATGCTTTTATCCTGGCTTTTCTTACCCTGTCAGGACGGGTGGAATACTGGCATATCATTATTCTCAGTTCCCTGCTGGGTGTGGTAAATGCCTTTGAAATACCGGCACGGCAGGCCTTTGTGGTCCATCTTGTTGATAAGAGCGACGATCTTGGTAATGCCATAGCCCTGAATTCTTCCCTTTTCAATGTGGCCAGACTCCTTGGTCCCTCACTGGGAGGGCTTACCATCGCGGCATTTGGAGAGGGTGTATGTTTTGTTATCAACGGGTTGAGCTATTTTGCCACCCTTGCCGCTCTTATGATAATGAAACTTAGAGAATGCAGGGGAGATCGCGACGGTCCCCCCCGCAGGGTCATTGAGGGGCTCAGGGAAGGACTGGTCTATGTAAAGGGATTTTCTCCCATTCGAAATACCATTGTAGCCCTGGTGGTTATAAGTTTTGCCGGTATCCCCTATCTCGTCCTTTTACCCGTTTTTGCCAGAGAAATACTCAGTGGCGGTCCCCAGACCCTGGGTTTTCTGATGGCCGCAAGCGGCATAGGAGCCCTTGCCGGGTCTATCGGTCTGGCCCTGAGAAGATCTCCTGTGGGGCTTGGAAAGATCATGGCCTTTTCCATGTCCTTTTTCGGCATTTCCGTATCCCTCTTTTCCCTTTCCAGGTCCCTGGCACTGTCCATGTTCCTCATGGTCTTTGTTGGACTTTTCATGGTATCCTCCATGGTTTCATGCAATACTTTCATCCAGACCCTTGTGGATGATAACAAGAGGAGCAGGGTGATGAGCCTATATATAGTTTCCATACTCGGGATCGCTCCCATTGGAAGCCTTAACGCAGGCTGGCTGGCCTCCATGTTCGGTGCTCCCCTTACCCTGGCGGGCGGCGGTGTGGTATGTGTCGCTATGGGTATTATTTTGTGGAAACAGCATCCGGGAATGTGGGAGGCGGCACTGCCGGTCTACCGCAGGAAGAACATGGTTGAATGATAAAAAGCTGTTTTACCACGGAGGAACTCAATGGATCTAATCCAAAATCTAAAATCCAAAATCTAAAATCCAAAATCGGTTTACCGCAGAGGATCCGCCGTAAACCATCGTATAAAACCATTAGACCCAAGTAGTGGCGGACTTTCAGCGCTGAGGTTGCGCAGAGTAACGCAGATGTAAAACATAAACAATGGTGTGCTGCGCAAAATGATGGACCTATTTTGCACGATTAGAACCGTAAACCCAAAAACCTGTTTCACCACGGAGGGCACGGAGTAGCACGGAGGGAAACCAGGTCAAAATCAAAAGCTGTTTTACCGCAGATCCGCCAAAAACCACTGAATAAACCGGGGACGGGCGGACGCTTCGCGGGTCTAGGAGATCAAGAAATAGGCCACTTTGTCGACTGTGCAAAATGATGGATCTATTTTGCACGATAAAAGAAAAAAACAGGACCCAAACCCTTTCACCACGGAGGAACTCAATGGATCTAATCCAAAATCTAAAATCCAAAATCTAAAATCGGTTTACCGCAGAGGTCGCAGAGGAAGCCCTCAAATCTTTTTTCTACTGTGCAAAATGATGGATCTATTTTGCACGATAAAAGAAAAAAACAGCACCAGAAGCTTTTCACCACGGAGAAACTCAATGGATCTAATCTAAAATCCAAAATCTAAAATCCAAAATCGGTTTACCGGACAGGGCTGACATAAATTTCCGGCCCGGTTTGAGGTCTCTGAAGTTTGTTCAAAATGGTGCGTTATGGAAAAAAGATGATTAAGGTTATATTATTGATAACAGGAAGGATGAATTTCCTTGTTTTCTTATCAACTAACCTTTAAATAACCTGATATTTTCCATCTGTGCCCTGGGGAACAACGGGGTTGCTCATACTTTCATACGGAGAGAAGGATAGGGATGTTTACATCGGGCCGCAGATTTTCCCTTTATCTGTTTTTACTGGTAATGATCTTTCTTTCGTCTTCCCTTCTTCTTGTTTACCGGCCCCTTCAGGTGGAGCTGAAGATGAGCCTGGAGGAGAATTTCGCAGGTAAGGTTGAGAATTCCCTCATAATCCTGGACAACTCCATCCAGGATTTCATCCAGAATACCCAGACCCTTTCAAGCAGGACGGCCATACGTCAGAAGGCCTGGTCTTTCGTTATGGGAGAGGTATCTCTTGAAGAACTTGTTCAGTTTTCTGCTCCAGGATGGACGGAAGGTGTGGAGTCTCTCAAGGGTGCTCTCTTTGCCAGAAGGTATATTGCCGGCAACAGGATAGCAAGCTACGGAGAGAAACCTCCATCCCTGCCTTCCATGACTGTGGAATGCAGGGAGCCCCTTGTTGAATATTTACGGAATGGTGACAGAACAGCTGTCAGAATCTGCACTCCCATTTACGAGGGGGGTGATCTTCTCGGTTATGACCTTGTCATCTTCGATGTCTCTTCTATTCTGGACCGTATCCGGAAAGACAATATCCATTACCGTATGATCCTGAGGGATGATCCTGTCTATGAAGACGCTCTTCAGCACCTTGGCAGTATGGTTGCAGAAAAAGACGGGGATGAGGATGTGGTAGCCTTTTACAGGGCAGTTACCGGATCCGGACTTCTGCTCAGGGCCTCCATACCGGGTACGGAACTTTACAGTTACAGCAGGATCCTTGCCCGAAAGTTCACCCTCTGGTTCGCTGCTTTTACGGTACTCCTGACCCTTGGGCTGACCTTCCTTGTCCAGAAAAGGAACATGGGGCAGATAAGGATGATGAGGGATCTCCAGGTAAAGTTGTCCGAGAACGAAGCCCGGTTCAGGCTCCTTTTTGACAAAGGATCCGATGCCATCCTTGTGAACCATATTTCCCAGGATGGCGAGGCAGGCACCTTCATCGAGGCAAACGACATTGCCTGCCAGCTACTCGGCTATACACGGGAAGAGCTGCTTGAACTGACTCCACTCAATGTCCTTGTTCCTGAACATGAAAATACTGTTGCCGTAATAAGGGAAAAACTGATGCTTAATGGGATGGCCCTGACTGAAGTGACTGCCCTTGCCAAAAATGGAAAGAGAATACCCGGAGAGATAAATGCTCATCTCTTCAACCTTAACGGCAAAGCCACGGTCCTTTCCATAATCAGGGATATTACAGAACGAAAGTCTTCGGAAAAAACTCTGAGAGATAGTGAACGCCGCTATGCAAGCCTTTTTCATGAAAATGAGGCAGTTATGCTTCTCGTGGATCCTGAAACAGGTCTTATCCGGGATGCTAACCCGGCTGCCTGTTCATTCTATGAGTATGACTATGACGACCTCATCGGACGCAGGTTCTCTGATATAACACCTGGTACAGATAGTCGCGACCCTTACGATCAGCTGAACCAGGTAAATCTGGGGACAAAAAAGCATTTTTATCTTGAAAATGTGACGTCATCCGGAATAGTACATAATGTTGAGATCTACAGTACAAAGCTTTTCTTTGATAACAGGTCTGTTCTTCTTCTCATGGTTCATGATATTTCAGAAAAATTAAGGGCAGAGGAAAGGGCGAGAAGACTGAATGATGAACTTCTGGCAATTTCCACCACTGATAAGCTGACTGGAGTAAACAACAGAAGACACCTGGAAGAGATACTTCACTGGGAACTGAACAAATCAAGACGCTATGGTGATGAACTGTCTCTGATAATGTTCGACCTCGACGGATTCAAGGCAGTAAATGACCGTTACGGACATTCCAGGGGAGACGAAGTCCTGAAGCTGCTCGCCAGGAAATGTGTCTCCAATCTCAGGAGTTCCGATTTCTTCGGCAGATGGGGAGGGGATGAATTCCTGGTAATTACACCTGTTTCGGAGAATAGTGCTTCATGTCTGGCGAAAAAGCTGCTTATCATCATAAAGGAATCGGATCTTGGTGTCACGGCCAGTATGGGTGTGACCGGTTTCCGCCAGGGAGATTCCCTGAGTTCCCTTCTTGAGCGGGCTGACAAGTCCATGTATGCTGCAAAGCAGCAGGGAGGGGACAGGTATATCCTTTCCTGATAGTATGCCCCTAAGCAGTATTTTTATATAAAATGTTCCGGGACCCCTCTTTTTGACAAGGGTCCCGATTTTTTTAGTTCTTAAGACCCATATGCTTTGGTGCCATTGATATCTGTACTATGGTTCACAGGGAACGACGGTCTCTTTCCGGAATCTCTATACTTTTAGCTGTGATAGAAATAAATCTATTCTGGAGGGGCAAATGGGATCTGATATTAAATCTCACATAAAGGAATTGGAGAAACAGGAAGGTAATATTCCGGTTACCCAACGTTTACTTATAGAGACTCTTCTCAATAATCTGCATGATGGTGTAAGGGTAATGGACAGGGATTTTAACGTCATCAGGGTGAACCAGGTATCCATGAAAAAACACGGCTTAGCTGAAGTTCCCGAGAAAGAAAAATGTTACAGGGTCTTCAAAGGTAGAAGTGCTCCCTGTGAGGGATGTCCCTGTATCGTCAGCCTGGAGAAGGGGATCATGGAGAGGGCTGTCATGGAATGCAGCAGTGTTGAAGGACCCAGACTGAATGAGATATCCTCCTTTCCCCTGGCGGAGGAAGATGGATCCATATGGGGCGTCATTGAAATTACAAGGGACATTACCGAGCAGGAAATACTACAGGACAGGCTAAGGAAGGAAAAGGAAAAATACAAGGAGCTTTTTGATAACAGCGATAATGCCATCTTTATCCAGACCCTGAAAGAAGGTTGTCTTTCAGGGGAGATCATGGAAGTTAACAGGACGGCCTGTGAACGTTATGGATACACAAGGGATGAGTTACTGGCCATGTCAGCAATGGACATAGTAATTCCTGAATGCCACCCGCTGTTAAAGGAGATGCTGAGTCAAGCCTGGTCGGGTAAAAGGGTAGTGGAACAGATCTATCACAGGAAAGGGAACGGTGAGGTTTTCCCTGTGGAGGTTGAAATAAGGCCCTATGATCTGGAGGGCAGAGCCGGGATCATTTCCTTTGCCAGGGATATTTCAGGAAGACTTGAGACGCAGGATGCTCTCGAGAGCATGGAGAGGCTTTATGCGAATCTTTTTCAGAATAATCACGCTGTAATGCTTGTTATCGATCCTGAAAAGGGAGATCTTAAAGATGCGAATCCGGCGGCCTGCCGTTATTATGGCTATTCACGGAAAGAAATGCTCCGGATGAAAGGATGGGATCTCAATGCCCTTTCCGAAAAGGATCAGCGGGAGGCTATGACCAGGGCAAAGACGGGAGAGCAGAAGTTCTTTCAGTTCAGGCACCGGCTGAGTAATGGAGAAACAAGGGATGTTGAGGTCTATACAGGGCCCATAGAAATGGATGGGAAAAAATACCTTTATTCCATAGTTCATGACATTACGGAAAGAATACTGGCTGAAGAGGCTGCCCACCGTCTCACGGTGGAACTTCTCAAGGCTTCCAGAACGGATAAACTTACGGGTATTTTCAACAGGGCATATTTTGAAGAAACTCTTCTGCGGGAGATAGATAAGGCCAGGAGATACCAGACATGTCTTTCCCTCATAATGTTCGATCTCGACAATTACAAGGATATAAATGACTCCCTGGGTCACATGGCGGGAGATATGGTCCTTAAAAGGGTAGCCGAGTCTGTAAATGCAAATATTCGAAAATCTGATTACCTTGTCAGGTGGGGAGGGGACGAATTCATGATCCTTACTCCCATGAGGCTGCCCAGTGCACTGAAACTTGCGGAGAAGCTCAGGAGAGTAATTCAAGAACTGGATTGTGGAGTGACGGCCAGTTTCGGCACGGCGGAATTAAGTCGGGAAGATACCATCGATCAGCTCACCAGGAGGGTCGACAGGGCTCTTTACCAGTCCAAGGCAAAGGGGAAAAATACAGTTTCAACCTATGAAGAACCTCTCTGATAAACGGTAATTGATTAATGAAGAATACAAAGCCCGGGGTTATACACCGGGCTTTGTATTGTAAGTGATCCTTTTTGTTATGCGAGACTGCCTGCAAAGTTCATCCATTTCCTGAGGGATTTAGTCACCAGGAAATTTTCCCTGACATGTTCATAGGCTCTTTCTCCCATCTGACACCTGGTATCCACACATGATAGAAGGGTACATATATGCTGGGCTGCTTCAACGTAGGATTTCACCCTGTAACCGTTATATTCGTGATCTATCTGAAGGCGGATCCCTCCAGTATCTCCTCCGATGACGGGTTTTCTCTTCCATAATGCCTCTGACACTGTAAGGCCGAAGCCTTCACGGAGAGATTTCTGCAGGACCACGGTTGCCGCCCTCTGAAGGGCATTTATGGTTAGATGTGCGTCCGGTGGCAGAAGGAGGATATGGATGTCTTCATCTCCGCCAGATTCCCTGTAGACTTCCTCCAGCACCTTCTGACCTTCGGGATCGTCATCGGCGCCGCCTCCAGCCAGGACCAGCTGAACATCGGGGAATTCCTTCTTTACAAGTCTATAGGCACGTATAACTCCTATGGGATCCTTGAAGTAGTCATAACGGGATACCTGAAGAATGACAGGTCTGCATATGTCTATGTCGAAATCGCGGCAGACCCTCGCTACAAGTAGAAAATCCATCATGGCATTCTTCTGGCTCAGGGGGTCGATGGAGGGACAGATGATCTTCTGGTGATGGGCCATGGGTTTCAGGAATTCTTCCATGGAAAAAACACTGGCATCGTATCCCTCGACCCATCCGTTCACAAAATCCCATACCTCGGGATGGGGGGTAGCCGCGTCTATATGACATCGCCAGATCCATTTACCCTTCCGGTTGTCACAGAAATGCAGTAGAGATGCCGGCTGAGGATCGTGAATGATAACCAGGTCGGCGTTCTCCAGCTTGCTTTTCAGCCTCTGTGCATTCTGGCGGCCGGTCTCCTCGAAGTTATTCTTCATAAGATGGGTGAATTCGACGGGGTTACCCTGAAGACCGTTATGTATGGTCTTGGTGGCATGGTAAAATTCCTGGTTCCCTTCCATTACCTCCCATGAACATCTCATACCCAGTTCATTCATGAGGGGAACAAAACTATTCAGAAGTTCTGCTACACCTCCGCCCTGTTTTGTGGAATTTACATGGACTATTTCCTTTCCCCTGAAGGGAGCGGCCAGGTCATAGAGTTCCTGGACCTCTTCTTCTCCGACTATAGACCCGTACCTGGAAAGAAGATCGGACTGCATCTGATCACGTCCTGTTCAAAATTGTCTTTGGATGAATGCGCTGTGAAGAGCGTAACATCAGCAGGTCACGCTCCATGAAAGATTTAAGGTCCAATGTTCTGGCATGATACCAGATGTGGGTATCTAACACTATGGGAGGGTATCTGTCAATAGGGGTAAATTAACCAGTGAAAGTATACTGACGATCGTTTTCAATCCCCTATGATAATAATTCCAAGGTGGCCGTCAACTGTGAGCCTTTTTCCCGTCGATATTATATCCACGGCGCCGGGTATTCCGGTCACACAGGGGAGGCCGTATTCCCTTGCTATTATGGCTCCATGAATGAGCATGCCCCCCCTTCTTTCCACTATGGCCGAGGCAAGGGGAACTACGAAGGTCATGTTGGGTTCTATGGCATCACAGACAAGGATCTCCCCTTTTTTAAATTCAAAGAGATCCCCATCCTGACGGATCACCCTGGCTGTGCCTGTTGCTATCCCGGGACTGGCGGGCTGTCCCTTCACCTGTCTTACCCTTATCTCCACGGCAGAAGTAATTTCCGGGACCCCATTATCCTGGTTTGGTTCCGGGGAAGGAGGCATGTAGTCCGGATCATCAAGGACTCGGGCCACATCTCCAGGTTCCCTGTAAAGATCAGGATCCTTTCCCATGTTCCGGATCCTTCTTTTACCCTCTGAAGAAGCTCTCTCGACCTCGACCTTTATTCTTGCAAGGTATATGTTGTCGTTGTCCCTCAGTTTCCAGCTTGCCCTTCCAAGTTCCAGAAGATCCTGTGCCAGAAGTCTTTCCTTTCCCTGGAAGCCGGCAAGATACCTGTCCATCATTTCTGAAGTCCTTTTTCCCTTCTCCTCATGGAAGGAAGGCTGGGAATCTGCCATTTCCAGGAGGAGCTGAATGATCCTTGCGGAGATGACATCAGGTTCTGATGAGCCAGGTATGGTTTCGTAGGAAGATGCAAATTCCCGGACCTTTGCCAGAAAGGGGGCCGGCATATCAAGCCCCTTACCCAGTTTTTCCCTGAGGGATCTGTCCCTTCGTATTTCCCCTGCCAGATCTTCCAGAACTGTGTTTCGGGCGATACTTGTCATTTCGGTACCCGCAAGCAGATCGACGAACTCGTAGGGGTCCTTCGGGGTGATCCTGTCGTTATAAAACTGTCCGAAGAGCCTGGCGCCGTGAGCAAAGGGAATGAAATCATCCCAGTAGACCTTTTCCCATTTCTCCAACACTGAAAGACGGTCTGTTATTTCACGTGACAATTCATTATCTGTAAGGGAGATCAGGTCCATTCTCCTGAATTTCAGGGCGTCTTCATCCATCTCTGGAAGGAGAGTCATTTCTATCTTTTCCTGAAGTTCCCTGAGATTATCGAGGCTTCTGGTGAGGGAAAGGTACCATGACCTTCTGTCTTCTCCAGCCTTGCCTATGGTTGTGACAGGCCTTGACTGAAGAAGATAGGTCCTGTTTGCTCTTATGGTCCATTCCATGTCCTGGGGTGCAAGGAAAATATCCTCCACCCTCATTCCCAGTTTTAAAAGTTTTTCTGCTTCTTCGTCGGAAAGGGGGGGTGTCTTCGACCTCTCGTCATCAAGGGTCATTATCATGGTCCCATCTCCAGAGGGGATGACTATCCTGTCTCTCTGAGAAGGAGGGGTATGGGATATGGTTTTGCCTGTTTCTCTCAGGAAGAACCATCTGTCAGGTTCAACCGTTCCATCCACAAAACCCTGGTTAAGCCCCCATACTGCCTCGAGTATGGAATTACGGCTGTTGTCCGGAGCTTCGGTAAAGGCGACTCCGGACCTTTCTCCTTTTATGATCTCCTGTATAACCACAGCCATGGTGCTTTTATGTACATCAAGGCCGAGTTCCCTGCGGTAAAGGATGGCTCCGTCGGACCAGAGGGAAGCCCATACCCTCCTTACTGCAGCGATTATGTCTTTCCCGCCCCTGACATTGACCACTGATTCATGGAGACCTGCAAAGGAAGTGGCTGCAGAGTCTTCAGAGGGGGCGGAAGAACGGACGACGGTGGGCGATGTTCCGAAATAATAATGGATATTTTCTTCCAGAAGTGATGTTATCTCAGGAGGCATTTCCACCCGGAGGAAATGGTTCCTTATCCTCAGTGACACATCCCAGATCTCTTCCCAGCGCATCTCATCGAAGGACTTTCTGTTAAGTTCCAGCTGAACTATGTCCCCAAGACCTGTCTGAGCCATAAACAGACTGTAGACTTCGGATGTGATGCATATACCTTCAGGTACATTGATGCCTTCCTGAAGGAGTCTTGAAAGAGCCCATGCCTTACCGCCGGTCAGGGGACGATCTTCCGCTGTTATCTCAGCTAGGGGTATTATCATTTTCATCATGAAAGATCACTTCCCTGACGTTCTGGAAATGGCTCACAAGGATATACCTGTGTACACGGATCTTTATGGTTGCGGTGGTGGGAGAAGAGAGAAAATCTTCAAGGTAGGGATGCCTTGCTGTCATAAGGGAAAGGGCCAGATCCTTTTCTTCTTCCCCGAGTTCCTCTGATCTACCGATGGCAGTGACTGCCTTTGCCTTAAAAAGGTCGTCAACCGTGTTCGTTCTATTATCGACAAGCATGGATACCATGTTGTGGGAACTTATATTGGAATATTTTCTTGTGGCCCTGGTGGTAGCAAAAAATATGTCTCTCAGATCATCTGAAAAAGTGTAAGAAACGATATTGGTATAGGGTCCAGCTTCTCCTTCGGTGGCCAGTACGGCAAGTTTCTGTTTTTCCAGCAGAGCCGCTATTTCCTTTATTACGGGTCCGGCCTGACTTCCTTCTTCCATAGGATCGCCTCCTTCTGCATCTCTCCTGTAAGATCAGCTTACCACATTTACGCTGACAAGTTAAAACGATAAAAATTCAAGAATATCCTGGAAAATGGAAGCAGGAATGAGTAAATGTGATCTTTAAGGGGTTATCTGTATCTGAAGCAGTGTCTTTAACCGGGTGTTCTCCAGAGCGATAAGGTAGATAGTTGACATGAATAGAGATGGGTCATATCATTCAGTTAATTGGTAAGACCAATAGTCCAGCAGACCAGTAAAATCCTGCAGGCAGGTGTAGAAAAATGCCAATGTTTGAGAGAGTGAATAAAAAGACCATATGCGAACAGGTAATAGACCAGATCAAAAACAGTATAACCGCAGGTGATCTGACCCCGGGGGAGAAACTCCCCTCCGAACGGGCCCTTGCAGATCTTTTTTCAGTGAGCAGGGCAACTGTCAGAGAAGCCCTTAGAGCCCTTCAGTACATGGGGATCCTGGAGATAAGAATGAACGACGGTGCATACCTCATGCAGGATATAAATCTCCTTTCGGACCAGGTGAAAACTTCCTACCTCTTGAAACAGTTCACCCTCATGGAACTGCTTGAGGCCAGAAAATTTCTCGAAGTCGCCATTGTGTCCCTGGCAGCAGAACGTGCATCGCCGGAACAGATCAGATACCTTGAAAAGATCTACGATGAAGAGGTTAAACACCAGGGGGATAGAAAAAAATTCATTAAGGCTGATGTCACTTTTCATATGGCCCTTGCCGAAGCATGCCAGAACAGTTTTTTTCGAAAAATGATCGAGCCTGTCCGGGAACTGCTGGAAGAATCGAACGAGAGCCAATACGAAAAGATCAGCCAGATAGAGATAACCCTTGATTACCATGGGCGGATCCTCGAGGCAGTAAGGAGGGGAGATCCTGAAAAGGCATCAGGGATCATGGAGAAACACCTTGAAAATATAGTCAGGACTACCAGCGAAGTCTACAGAAACAAAATTGCCCGGGAAAGTTAAAACTGCAGCATGAGATCATTTTCCCGAGTTCGATATTTTGAGAAGAAGGGGTGAAAATATTGACTGTTTCCTTGATTGACAGGACAAAAGGGTATCTTACCCTGAAGATCGTCAACCGGATAGCGGACAGGATCCGAAGGGGAGAATCCGGAGAAGTGGCGGATCTCTTTGAATCACTGGCAAAGATAGCTCCGGCTAAATATCACAGGGAAAGTTTCAAGCTTCTTGCCGGAAAGATCAGAAATGATGATCCCTTCGCTCAGCCCTTCCTCAGGATGATCAGAGAGATCAGTCCAAATTGTCTGCAGAAGTTTATGCAGAACGTATTTGTGAATTTCATGGTCATGGGAAGGGGGATCAGGGACAGAAAGTCCAGGGAACTGGGTGTTCATCTTCCGAATTTCATGGTCATAAGTCCTACCATGAAGTGTAATCTGCACTGTAAGGGCTGTTATGCCGCGGAATATGACCAGGATCAGGACCTTCCCTATGAGGTCTTCGACAGGCTGCTTGAGGAAGGGAAATCCCTGGGGATGTATTTTTATACTTTAAGCGGAGGGGAAGTCCTCCTTTACCCACGCATCTTTGAACTCCTGAAGAAACACAATGACTGTTACTTCCAGTTTTATACAAACGGGACCCTTCTGACCGTGGAGACTGTGGATCGTCTGGCTGAGCTGGGCAACGTGGCACCCATGATCTCCATTGAGGGTACAAAGGAACATACAGATTCCAGGAGGGGTCCTGGTGTATATGAAAAAATGACAAATGCCTATTCCCTGATGAAGGAAAGAGGAATGGTATATGGTTTCAGTGCAACTTACACCAATGTGAATGCTGACTATATTGCCAGCGATGATTTTATTTCCCGAATGATAGATCATGGATGCACCTTCGGCTGGATCTTCCAGTACATACCCATTGGTGCGAAACCTGATCTTTCATACATGGCATCTCCCCTTCAGCGTAATAAACTGAGAGAGAAGGTCGCCGGCTGGAGAGAGAGCAGAGACTATCCCATCCTCTTTGGAGATTTCTGGAATGACGGTCCATACGTGGACGGATGCATGGCTGGTGGAAGAAGATACTGGCATGTCATTCACAACGGAATGGTCGAGCCCTGTGTCTTCGTTCCCTTTGCTGTGGATAACGTAAAGGAAAAGAGCATCTCCGAAATAGCGGCCAGTCCCTTTTTTAAAGCCATTCGGGAATCCCAGCCCTACGAAGATGATGATCTTCTTCGTCCGTGCATGATCATAGATCATCCGGAAGTATTGAGAGACCTTGTCGGGAAATATGGCGCCAGACCCTGTCATCCCGGTCTTGAGGCAATGCTGGAGGGAAAAGTGGCAGAGGGTCTCGACAGGTATGCTGAGGAACTTAAGACTATTTACGATCCTGTATGGGATAAAAGCTGGAGATCCAGGTACTGGAAAAGTCTAGAAAGGGAAGAAGATCCCTATACCCTTGAAAAGGCGAGAAAACATCTTCCCGCAACATGTGAAGGATGCAGTCGCCAATGGGCCGGTTGCAATAAATAATTCAATATATGAAGAGAGGAAGGGGTATGTCCTCCCGGGGCATACCCCTTTTTAATTGAGATAGTTGTCTGACTGTTGTTATGAAGTGTTTTCTGCTATGCTTTTAAAAAATTTCCAGCATCGTACCATGAGGCAATAATGTTTTTACAAGGGAGGTATTTCCATGGTGAGAGTCGATAGAATAAGAAAAGATCTGGAATTTCTGGCCGGGATAACGTCAACCCCGGGAGAAGGAGTTACGAGGCTTGCTTTCAGTGCTGAAGAGAGTCGGGCAAGGGAATATCTGCGGAAAGAGATGGAGGCCGCAGGTCTTGAAATATATCAGGATAATGCCGGCAATCTCTTCGGAAGAAGGGAAGGCACTCTGAAGGATGCCCCTGTGGTCATGTTCGGTTCCCACATAGATTCAGTTGTCAACGGAGGTGCTTTTGACGGTCCAGCCGGTGTTATTTCGGCCCTGGAGGCCTTGAGGATCATAAATGAAGAGGGCATGGAAACTGTCAATCCCCTGGAAATGGTCGTGATGACGGAGGAAGAAGGGGGCCGTTTTGGCTCAGGGGTCTGGGGAAGCAGGGCTATGGCAGGTATTGTATCTGAAGATGAAATATATAAGGGAACCGATTCCCTGGGAATAACAAAGGCTGAAGCCATGGAATCCTTCGGACTCGATCCTGCATGCGTTGGTAAGGCCAGGCGGGAGCCAGGCAGCATAAAGGCTTTTCTGGAATTACATATAGAGCAGGGGCCAGTTCTGGAACAGAATGGCTGTGACGTAGGCATAGTCGAGTCTATCGTGGGGATAAGGACTTTCTTCGTAACGGTAAAGGGTAAGGCAGATCACGCCGGAACCACCCCCATGGATTTCAGAAGGGATGCCCTGGTGGGAGCCAGCAGGGTGATCTCCGAGATCGACGCCATAGCCAGAAGGGCCGGTAAGGGAACAGTGGCCACGGTGGGAATGGTGAATGTCAGGCCGGGGGCCTTTAACATCGTCCCGGGGGAAGTGCAGTTCAGCATAGATCTTCGTGACAGTTCCGAGCCGGTTATTGAAACTGCCGCTTCTGAAATAAAAAAATTCCTCGAGGAGATCTGCTCTTCCGGGGGACTTGCTTTTTCATGGGAAGAACGCCTTGCCGTCTCTCCCGTCAGTATAGATCCCGGGATAATGTCCATATTCCAGGAGGTTGCAGCAGAAAAGAATATTTCCACCCATGTAATGCCGAGTGGTGCGGGCCATGATGCCATGGTGATGGCCAGGGTAGCGCCGGTTGGAATGATATTTGTTCCAAGCAGAAATGGTAAAAGTCACTGTCCTGAAGAGTGGACCGATTATGATCAGGTAGCCAGGGGTGCGGAAATGATCCTTGGAGCTGTAATAAGGCTTGCAGGTTAATATTTCATTCTTCAATGCAAGAGCAAAGAGACAGGGATGTATGCTTTCCCCGTTTCTTTGCTCTTTTCCGGAGAGCCGAAGCTGTTGCTATCTTTAAGGTGAGCACCTATCCTTCCCCCCTTTTCCCCGGGTCCGGAGATCGGTCTTTGAGTATTCCTGTTATAAATTGCAGGTATTATGAAAAATATGACAGGGATATTGTATTATTGTTACGGGGAAGAAGTACAATTCAGGCTTCCCTGTTATCTGACAGTTTATAGCTGTAGAGATCATAATATCCGGGGAGGTCTTTCAGATGCAATTCTTTGCTGACAACATAGCACCCTTGGTCCTTTATATATGTGCCGCGATCATGTTCTTTATGGGATTGAGGAGATTCAGATATGGTCAGCCCGTGAAGGGACTGGCAAATATTGCCCTTGCGGGAGTTATGGCCATAATGGGCTGGTACTTTGGAGGGATATAGGGAAAGACCATTCTGACCCGGCATAAGCCGGGTTTTTCTTTAAGGTATTTACTTCACCTAGATGACCTGCTAGTATAATCAAGTAAGCTCTATTCTCATTTTTTACTCTCTTCCAGAATTATCCCGGATTTAAAGGTATTGATTTCTGAATCATAACAGTTCCATAAAGGAGGTTGAAAATATGGTTGATCTGAAAACCAGTTATATGGGTATTGAACTGGAGAATCCCTTTGTTGTCGGAGCATGTGAAATGACTTCTCACGTTGAAACCCTTAAAAAGATCGAGGAAGCCGGGGCGGGGGCTATCGTGTTGAAGTCACTTTTTGAGGAGCAGATCCAGCTTGAAAGACTTCAAATGGATGATTCTCTTACTGAATATGATGAAAGACATGCTGAAATGACAGGGATCCATCCACGCATGGAACACTCGGGGCCGGAAGAACATCTTTACTGGGTCAAAAAGAGCAGGGAGATAGTTGACATACCTTTAATTGCAAGCCTCAATGCCGTGAACAGGGAAATCTGGGTGGAATATGCCATGCTTCTTGAGAAGACAGGCGTAGACGGGCTGGAACTTAATTTCTATTCCAGTCCTACTGATCCGGACCGGGATGGTGCCCAGATAGAGAAGGAGCAGATCGAGACCCTTTGCGAGATAAGGGAGAAAATATCCATCCCTGTGAGTGTCAAACTCAGTCCCTTTTATGCGAATCCAGCTAATGTGATATCCAAGATGGATCAGGCAGGAGCCGGAGCCTTCGTCCTATTCAACCGTTTCTTCCAGCCGGACCTTGATATCGACAGGGAAGTCAATCTTCTCAACTTCGATCTGAGCTGTGAGGGAGATTACAAGCTTCCACTGAGATTTACCGGACTTCTTTACGGGCAGATCCAGGGTGATATCTGTGCCAGCGGAGGTATATATTCGGGCAGGGACGCGGCCAAGCTGATAATGGCAGGTGCTTCCTGCGTTCAGCTGGTAAGTGCCCTTTACAAGGGCAAACTTGAGCATTTAAGGTTTATCAGGAGAGAGCTTATCAAATGGATGGAGGGTAAGAAACTTGACTCCCTTAAGGAATTCCGCGGAAGAATGAGCAAGAAGAACCTGTCCGATCCCTTTGCCTATGAGCGGGCCCAGTACGTGGGCATGCTCATGAAACCCGAAACTATAATCAAGCAGTTTCCCCAGTATTAGGTTATACAAGTAAGCCGCCCGGAATGGGCGGCTTTTTTCTTATGTTGACATTTATCTTTCCGATTTCTGTAAAGTTATGTTAAAATACGGCGAATTTAACTGTAAATGGTAACGGTTTTCATTAGTACTTTCAATAAGAGGTGATCTTTACTGTGTTCCTGAATATGTTCAAGGGTAAGATCCATAGAGCTGTTGTTACCCAGGCCGAGCTCGACTATGTGGGTAGCATTACAATAGATAAACTTCTTCTGAACGCAGCGGGTATCCTTCCGGGAGAAAAGGTCCAGATCGTCAATGTGAATAACGGCGCCCGACTCGAGACCTACACAATAGAGGGGCCGGAGGGCAGCGGTATGGTCTGTCTCAACGGAGCAGCCGCAAGGTCTGTTCAGGTGGGAGACAGGGTTATAATCATTGCCTATTGCTGGATCCCGGAGGAAGAGACGGCGGGTCTTGAGACCAGGGTGGTCTTCGTGGATGATAACAACACGATAATGGATCAGTCCTCACAGGAGATCCACGGCGAGATCAGAAGATGAATGATAAATTGCAGGGGGATCCTTTTTTATGGATCCCCCTGCTTTATGCAGCAGGTATAACCGGATTATGGTAATGTGTTGAATTATAGAACTACTGATCCACGTTGGAGGTGTTTTTCCTTGTTTGTAGCAGCAACGGTAGAAGGAGCAAGGCAGTTTCTTTCAGATCATGCCCGGGGCCGTACCCTGGGACTGGTCCCGACAATGGGTTTCCTCCATGAGGGACATCTGTCCCTTGTACGAAAATGCCGCAGCCAGAATGAAATAACGGCTGTTTCCATATTTGTTAATCCCATCCAGTTTGGCCCTGGAGAGGACCTGGAGGCTTATCCGAGGGATATGGAAAGAGATCTTGCCCTTCTTGAGTCCGAAGGAGTGGACATGGTCTTTTCACCCTCTCCCGGAGAAATGTACCCGGAGAATTTTTCAGTCCACGTTGAAGAGGATGACCTCAGCAGAGTTCTTTGCGGAGCCTCAAGGCCGGGACATTTCAGGGGAGTCTGTACGGTGGTAGCGAAGCTCTTCAATATAGTGAGACCCGGGAGATCCTATTTCGGTCAGAAAGACTACCAGCAGGTCCAGGTAATTAAACGGATGGTCAGGGATCTGAACATACCTGTGGAGATAGTAACATGTCCCATTGTCAGGGAAGAAGATGGACTTGCCATGAGCAGCCGCAACCTTTATCTTACCCCGGAGCAGAGAAGATCAGCACTTCTCCTGAACCGTTCCCTGGCCATGGCACATGAGATGGCCAGAAATGGTGAGACTTCATCTGAAAAGATCATGAGTGCTGTAAGTGAAAAAATATCTTCAGATCCGGCACTGTCAATAGATTACGTTTCCCTCAAGGATGCCGGGAATCTCAGGGACCTTGATGTCATGGACAGAAAAGCCGTTCTTGCTCTTGCTGTAAGGGTGGGGAAGGCCAGACTCATAGACAATATAATTCTGGACCCAGGTGTGTGACAGGGTCCTGCATGTAATGAACAAGGGGAAGATCCTGATGGGGGATCTTCCCCTTATGTCTGATTTACGGATGGGCTATTTCTTATCCGCTTCTATCTTGTCCTCTATTTTTATGTTCTCTGTTTTCCGTGTTTCGGTCTTGTCAGGGATGAAGGCTTCTTTCTTTTCCCTGATCTGGCCTGATATGAACCTCTTTACCATAAAAAGGAGTCTCGCCACTTCGAGATATACCCAGCCTACGGTGACCATTATTCCCAGTACTGCTGTCCATTCTGCTCTTTTGCGGATGCCGAGAGCTTCTCTTTCCCTGATGAAATCCATGTCGTTTACAAGATTGATGGATCCGACTATCACTATGGCCAGGCAGATGGCCATACCTATGGGACTGAGAAATTTAAGTATATTTATGGAGAAGATCCCCATAATGAATTTAAGGACATAAAAAATAATTATGGACCCGGCGGCAAGTGTGAATATCCGAAAAAAACGGTTCCCTGCGGTCAGGAAATCGAATCGGGACATCAGCAGAAGCAGGAGTGCGGCAATGTAGGTAAGGGTGACAGCGTTCAATACTACCCCTGGATAGAAGAATTCCACAAGGGCTGAAACTCCTCCTACAGTGAGGCCTTCCAGGATCATGAAAAGGGGGACTGTAACGACAGAGATCTCCGGTACGCGGAAGGAAACATAAAAGCCTGCAAGACCTCCGCCTATCGCGATAACCGTGGGAAGAACGATCCCTTTTCCTGCGTAATAGCTTGTCCACATATACGCCGTGGATATCACAAGTATGAACAGGCATATCATGGCTTTATTGACTACATTTCTGACTTTGAGGGGTGTGGATCCTGTTGATCTTGCCGTTACTTCAAAGCCTTCGTTTTTCCAGACTGGATTAGCCATTGTTCAAGCCTCCTTGAGGAGATAAGATCTTGAATCTGTAAGTTTTCTTTTGTCTATATGATACGATAAAGCGAATGGGATGTCATTGGAAAATGTGCTGTTCTGCCATGTTTAATCTGTACAGAGGAATCAGTGAAGTCCGGTAAGCTTTATGTTCCCTGGTCAGGCTTTGCTTCTGAAACTGATCCTTACCAGGGAGTACCGCCAGAATATATAAGGGGGAATTTCATGAGAAACGTCGGTATATGGATCTTCGACAACATGGAACTTCTTGATCTTGCAGGACCCTATGAGGTTTTTTCCATAAGGATAGACGAGGAGGAAGAATCTCTGTTCAATGTTTTTACCATATCCTGGAATGGAGAGGCCATAAATACCGTTAACGGTCTGAAAGTTTTTCCCGACCATTCCTTTCGGGATCATCCCCACATGGATATTCTTATCCTTCCGGGGGGCAGGGGAACCCGTAAAGAAGTTTACAATGAGAATGTATTGAACTGGGTCTCGGCGTGCCATAAGGAAAGTGAGATAACCCTTTCAGTATGTACAGGCTCCTTTATCCTTGGCAGACTGGGTCTCCTTGACGGATTGGAATGTACCACCCATCACAGTGTGAGGGAACTCTTCAGGGAGATAGCCCCAAAAGCAGAAATTGTCACGGGCAGGCGCTTTGTGGATAACGGAAAGATCCTTACAGCAGCCGGAGTATCGGCAGGAATCGATCTTTCCTTACATGTGGTGGCAAGGCTGCATGGCCAGGATGAGGCGGACAGTAGGGCCGTATATATGGAATACGGGAACTGGGAGAGTAAGGACATTTAGCCTTACCTGACCCGGGGGTATGGGGAACACCCATTTGCCTTGAAGAATCGTTTCCTAAAGCTTGTAAATGGAAAAGCAAAGGTCCCTTGGAAAGATCTCGTTGCAGGAGGATTACAATGATGAGAATACGAAAGGGGATTCTCCTCCAGGATCCCCGTTTTGCGGTTGCCAATAGAGAAGCCCTTTATGCTCTGGTACTTGCATTCCTCTATTTTGCATGGTGGTACCTGACCGCATATGGACCGGGTTCCCGTCCAGTCGAAGAATATTCCTATATTGCAGGTTTCCCGTCATGGTTCTTTCTCAGCTGTATAGCCGGTTTTATTGTTTTTTCGATCCTCGCTTTACTTATGGTGGTTTTCCTTTTTCGGGATATGCCCCTTGAGAAGCCAGCCGGAGATGGAAAGGGAAAGATGGACCATGACTGATCACCGGGTTGTAGCTCCGCTGTTCATATACCTTGCCCTGGTTTACCTTATGGCCTTTTACAGTAACCGGGTTCTTTCCAGATCCGGCAATTTCCTTGAAGAATATTTTATCGGAAGCAGGGGAATGGGCGGTTTTGTGCTGGCTATGACACTGGTGGCAACTTACACAAGTGCGAGCAGTTTTGTGGGAGGGCCAGGGGTCGCATACAAGATGGGTCTCGGGTGGATCCTCCTTGCAATGATACAGCTTCCCGCAGCATGGCTTACTCTTGGTGTTCTGGGAAAAAAATTTGCCATTGTAGCAAGAAGGATAAATGCCGTAACCATTAATGATATCCTTCATGAAAGATATCGGAGCCGGGCTGTTGTTATCCTGGGATCCCTGAGCCTCCTCGTTTTCTTTATTGCGGCTATGGTCGCACAGTTTATCGGAGGGGCAAGGCTCTTTGAAGGGGTAACGGGCCTGTCTTACAACACTGGACTGATCATTTTTGCAGTTACAGTGATAATCTATACCACCATTGGCGGTTTCAGGGCTGTGGCGCTTACAGATGCGGTCCAGGGCTGTGTCATGATGGTGGGGACCTTCGCTCTGCTCTTCGGTATAATAAAGATCGGTGGAGGAGTGGGCAATATCGTAACCGATCTCAGGGCCATCGACCCTGCCCTGATAACGCCCTTCGGACCCCGGGATTTTATTTCCAGACCCTTTATCCTGTCCTTCTGGATCCTTGTCTGTTTTGGGGTTATCGGACTGCCCCATACGGCGGTCCGATGTTTTGGATATCGTGACAGCAGGTCAATGCATATGGCCATAGTCCTGGGTACGGTAGTTGTGGGTTTCCTGATGCTGGGGATGCACTTGTGCGGAGCATTTGGCAGGGCCATAATTCCAGACCTTGCGGTAGGAGACAGGATAATGCCGGCCCTTATAATCAAGGTCCTTCCGCCCTATATGGCAGGAGTATTCCTGGCCGGGCCCCTGGCAGCTATAATGTCTACCATAGATTCCCAGCTCATCCTCGCTTCGGCCACCATTGTTAATGACCTTTATCTGAATTACATAAATCCCGGAGCCGGGGAAAAGGGAAGTGAAACTTCCAGGATCCACTGGCTCAGTTTCTGGACTACTGCTATAGTCGGTACGATCGTCTTCGCAGCTTCCTTTGATCCTCCAGACCTGATCGTATGGATAAATCTTTTTGCCTTTGGCGGACTGCAGGCTGCCTTTTTGTGGCCCCTTGTGCTGGGACTTTACTGGAAAAGGGCGAATGCAGCCGGAGCTTTTGCTTCCATGACAGGGGGAGTCGCATCCTATTTTTACCTTGTCATTTATGTTAAAAGGTTATGGGGTATGCATGTGATCGTTCCCACACTTCTCATAGCTCTTGTTCTTTTCATTGTCTTCAGCATCGCCACAGATAAACCTGAAGATGATATTATCCGGATATTCTGGGGGGAGTAAATAATATGCCTGTAGACAGCATGCTGGCCAATCCCGTTTTTTTCAGACATGTTCTTGAGGAGTTATACGATGGTGTGTATGTCGTTGATACTTCGAGAAAGATCCTCTTCTGGAACAAGGGTGCTGAAAGGATAACGGGGTATGCTTCAGAAAAAGTGCTGGGCAAAAGCTGTGCAGATAATATCCTGATGCATGTGGATAACAGGGGGAAAAAACTCTGCCTGGAAGGGTGTCCCCTTCATGAGACTTTAAAGGATGGACTCGACAGGGAAGCATCTGTTTTTCTCCATCACTGTGATGGATACAGGGTTCCCGTTCTGATAAGAATATCTCCTCTTCGTGACACCGAAGGAAGGATCATTGGTGCGGTGGAGGTATTCAGTGATAATACGAAACTTGACAGATCCATGAGGACCATCCGGAAACTGGAAAAGGAAGCCTTTCGAGATCCTCTTACATCGGTCATGAACAGAAGATATGGCCATACCTTCATTTCTCTTAAACTCCATGAAATGAGATCCCTTGAACTGTCTCCACTGGGCCTTCTTTTCATTGATATTGATCATTTTAAAAAATTTAATGACTTATACGGCCATCAGGTGGGAGATAACGTTCTTGTAATGGTGGCGGGGACTCTTAAAAATATCCTGAGGTCGGAAGATCTGGTGTGCCGGTGGGGTGGAGAAGAATTTGTAATAGCTCTTCCTGAATCTTCCCTTTCCATGCTGGAGAATGTTGCAGAGAGGATAAGGATACTGGTTGGATCCTCTGTCTTTACTGAAAATATGGATAGTATCAGGGTTACTGTTTCCATCGGCGGATCTCTGGCAATGATCGATGATAGTGCAGATACCCTTGTTCATCGTGCAGATCAGATGATGTACAGAAGTAAGCAGGGCGGGAGAAACATGGTTACTATTGAAGGGGTTTCCTGAGCCTCCATTCGATAATTGATCTTATGACCGGAATCTGGCTCAAGCTTCTTTTTTATACTGCCGTGGATCAGGGAGATGATCCGATATGAAGGATACAGGGCATGGAGAGAGTAAAAACCGGATCTTCAGGATCACGTTGAGGATAGTATCCTTTTATATTCTTATTGCCGGTGCATGGATATTCTTTTCCGATACCCTTATCGAGCATTTAGCAAAATCTCCGGAGCAGCTTTCGAGATTCCAGACGTACAAGGGCCTGCTATTTGTCATCGTGAGCGGTATTCTCCTTTTTTCCTACATTTATGGCGAACTGAAAGGCCGTTCCAATATAGAAAAAAGATATGAGACTGAGATCCGTCTCAATTATGAAAGAATGGCAAAAACCCTTGACAGTGCTATAAGATCCATAAGCAAGATCCTTGAAACCAAGGATCCCTATACCCAGGGACACCAGGAGAGGGTGACCATGCTCGCTGTTGCCATAGCAGAGAAAATGGGTCTTTCAGAAGAGGAGACTGAATGTCTGAGGATAAGCTCCATGATACATGACATCGGCAAGATCAGCCTTCCTTCAGATCTGCTTACAAAGCCTGGAGATCTTTCAGAACTTGAATACAGGATGATACGGACTCATCCGAAGATGGGGAAGGATATCGTCGAGGAGATAGATTTTCCATGTCCGGTAGCCGAGATCATTTCCCAGCATCATGAAAGGATGGATGGTTCAGGTTATCCCTATGGGCTTAAGGGAGAGGAAATACATCTCTGTTCGAGGATAATAGCGGTAGCTGATGTAGTTGAGACCATGTCTTCCAATCGCCCTTACAGGGCTGCGGTCGGACTTGATGAGGCTCTTGAAACTATAAGGAAGGACAGCGAAAAACTGTTTGACCCCCATGTAGTGAAAGCCTGTATCGATGTTTTCAGGGAGGACGGGTTTTCTTTTGGAGATAGAACTTGAGGCAGATCTGTCTGAAAGGATATTTCCACGTTTTCATCCCGGTCAGGACCGGGATGATTCCCGGCGCTGACCGATCATGTGTTTTACATTGTGTATTTCTTGAGCCTGGCCAGGTTCCTTGAGATCCTGCTCCAGTAAACAGATGCCGAGCCTCCGTAATAACGCCCAAGAGCCTTCTCCGGTGTGCCATAGGCTTTAAGGTACCGGGAAACAAGAAGGGTTCCCGCTGCTATTCCCTTAACCGGATCGTGAAGGTCTTCTTCATAATAGATGCCGTTTGCCTTAAGCAGTGCTTCATGAACCCGCCATGTAACCTGCATAACCCCTGCGGAACCATGTCCGCTCTTCGCCTCGGGGTCAAAATGACTCTCAGTATTAGCAACAGCTATGACAAGATCAATTGGCACTTCGTATTTTGTACTGTAGTGGATGAAGGCAAGGGCCTCCTGAAGGGCAGTAAGGTCGTCGATCCTGCTGTTCTGTTTCTGGATATATCGGGATATCAGTTCAGCCTGATCCTGGATATCCAGTGCAAGTTCATACATTCCGGAAAGTGCCTTGATGGGACCTGTATCCAGATTTCTGCCCAGGGCATTTATCATGGAGGGCATTTCCTGGACCAGAGCCATTGCCGTGGAGTCGGGATCCACTATTCGTTTATGTGAATTTTCATTCTCATTCCCCAACCCGCTGACAGCAAGACATGGAAGTATGGCGTTCGCTATGAAAAATGCAGATACTGAAAGCAGAAGGAGGGCGAAGATCGTGCAGGTAGCCTTTCTATGCAATTTGATCATCCTCCTTGTTCTTGCTTTACTTTCATCCGGTTTAAAAATTAACCATAAATGAAAGTGAGGGAGTGCTGCAAGTGCGGCCATTATAAAGCATAAATTGAAAAAAACAAGAGCTGATTGTCCTGAATTATTAGAATAAGCACAACAATACAGACTTCATGCCTCACTATGAGAGTAAAATACGTATAATTACCGAGATGCGCCAGAACATACTAAACAAATATCAAGAGAAAGTAAAGATGTGATGAAAAGATGATCCTGCCAGCCCGAAGGAAGTTTCTTTTCCCGTTTGAGATATAATAATTACAGCTTAATTCGAGGAATGAGGAAAGCTGATATGACTGAGATAGATGTTGTCCTTTCACCGGCAGAAAATCTTCCCGAAATGGATACTTGGCTTGTCGTCGATATACTCAGGGCCACCACCAACATAGTTCACTTTTTCCACCAGGGCGGAAGGCTTATGATACCTGTTGAAGAAGTTGATCAGGCCCGGCGCATCCGGGAAACATATGGAGATGACTGGCTTCTAATGGGAGAAAGGGACGCCCTTCCTCCGGAAGGTTTCGATATGGGGAATTCTCCCCTTGAATATTCGAAGGATATCCTGCAGGAGAAACCCTTTGCTGTGATAACGACGACCAATGGCACCAAAGCCCTTATCAGGGCCCTGGGACAGGAAGTTCCTGTTTATGCAGCATGTGCGAGAAATGCATCGGCTGCCATTGAAAGAGCACTTAATACAGGAGACAGGATAGGCCTGCTCTGTGCAGGAAGGCTGGGCAGGGTGGCCCTGGATGATGTTATCTGCTGCGGTCTGATGGTAGAGATATTAAGAAGGGTCCGGAATGATGCAGCCATGTCTGATGGAGCAGTTATAGCCCTGGAGTTATGGGAAAGCTGTTTTGGCAATCTCAGGAGGGGCATTGAGCAGGCTGGTCACTGCAGTCTTCTCAATGATATGGGAATGGATAAGGACATTGCCTTCTGTTGTGAAACAGATCAGACAGAAACCGTTCCCAGGCTGTCAACCTGGGAAAAATATCCTGCTTTTATGAATTATTGATCCCACCTGATCTCTGTTTTGAAGGAAGTCTCACGGACTTCCCGATCAGCAGGTCCCTTTTCAGCCCCCGGGCGGATATGTTATGGCGACCCTGTGTCCGATCTTTGCAAAAAAATCAAAGTGAGAATCCTCCTTAATGGGGTGGTTTTCTATAGCCTCCATACTCATGGACCAGATGTCCATGGGATGGGCGGGGCCTGTGAGTTCTTCTGCCATAGGACTGAATGTTTCATAAAATCGTATTGCTTCCTCTTCTGTTTCAGTTATGTACATAAGGGCATTCAGGTTTCCCTGCTCGTGAATATCAATATCGAAGTTGCCAGGGAGGATAAGGTGCCTGTAGTAGAGAAGGAAAAGATGGAATTTCCCTATTTCTTCGAAGAGCAGCAGGGGGTCATCATAAAATTCTTTTCTGACAAAATTCATATAAAAACGATCGGCATGCAGGAGTTTTAATGTGTCTGATGCGGGAGGGACCTTGTGCATATAGTGCACGAAGTCGCAATAATGAAGGAAAAGGACGTCGATCTCCAGAGATCCTTCTTCCATGCCCCTTTCTTCCATCCATTCTTTTATCTCCTGAATGGTGGGGTGACGGTCTGTTTGTCTGTTCTGGGGGAAGGTCTCCCTGATCTCATTGATGATAGCCATCTCGTTGTATAGCCATCGGGGTTTCATTGAAGGACTGATGGAGCAGATATCTCCTTTTTTTAACCCGGGGTAATAGGATAAACGCTGTCCCACATGGAAATTCTTCACGCCCCATCTCCCCACAAAGGATCTGTTCAGCACCAGGGAAAGCCTGCATTTCATAAGTTCTTTTCCATGATCTTCGGCTGGATCTGCCGGGGCGGCATCATAATAGTATTCTCTGGCTATTTCAGTGAAAGCCTTTCTTCCTGCCGGGGTCAGAGAACAGATCCCATTCTCTTTCACCAGGAGTCCTTCCTGCTGAAGGTCCTGCAGGAAAGTGGGATTTTCTCCCGCCAGTTCAACAAGTTCCTCATTCCAGCAGGGATAACCTTTGCTGAAAAGCAGTAAAACATTTTCCCGGGACATTCTCAACACTCCCCCGATCTATTTTATTCTTAAGGTTTTCAGGTCTCTTTCCAGACTATATGTACGAAGCGGATCTGTCACTATATCTATTGCACAAAAATGATACCTGGTCCA
The DNA here is from genome assembly GCA_963666205.1 of Synergistales bacterium. Taxonomy (GTDB): domain Bacteria; phylum Synergistota; class Synergistia; order Synergistales; family JAFGMB01; genus JAENYO01. The sequence goes on along the minus strand of OY762654.1, from coordinate 1,007,836 downwards.
ATGTCCTTCTGTTTTGAGGTAAAGCCGGCTTACCCCTTTCAGCTGTTTCAGGATTCATCTTCTTCATGAAGTCCCGGTCCAATGAATTTTTCCAGTCGGAGAGCGAGATACAGTTTGAGGGTGTCCCGGTAATTCCTGAGTTCTACGTTTCCTATTCTTCTGATCTTTTCCAATCTGTAGTTAAGGGTGTTTCTGTGAATGTGAAGTTCCCGGGCTGCGCTTACAAGGGAAAAGTTGTTTTCACACCATGTCAGAAATGTCTGTCTGAGCTCTTCCCAGTCGTTCTGCTGTCTGAAAGCAGCCACGTTTCTCTGGATAAAACGGTTTCTGAGGCCAGGCTGCAGAGATGCCAGGAGCTCTTCGACCCTGTAATCCTGGATATTGTATATCCCAGGACCCTGATTATATTTTTTACCAAGCTGTAAAGCCCGCCAGGCCTCCTGGTATGAATTGGACAATTCTTCCAGGTTCCCTGCCATGGAACCTATTCCTATGGCAGCATTCAGATTCATCTTGGCCAGATCTTCCAGTATCTGTCTGCAGGAGGAGGTTGTATACCTGTAGATGGATCTCTCCCGTCCCGAGGGGCTGTTTCCCACGGAATGAAGGATAAAATACTTGTTATTTCCTGTCATTACTGAAATATCTGCCGGATCGGGAAAGGCCAGGCGTATCCTTTTCAGGATCTCATTCTTGGTCTTCTGTATAAGGAGTTCAGGGGTTTCTGTCCTGTCTTTCAGGCAGTCGTTTCGTATTTTTCTTGCATATCTCGCGAACTGGTAGAGATCGACAGCGATCGGGATATAGTGAAATGATGGGTCAAATCCGAATTCTCTTGCCCTTGATATAAGCATTCTACGATCCGATATGCCGGAAATGTAATGGGAAATATCGTGGATTATTGCCTGCAGAGTTTCTTCCCTGTTTGTAGCGTATTCCTGAAGTTCTCTTTCGCGCAGAAGGATCTCTATCTGTTTCTTCACTATAAGCGCAAAGGGTTTTACGTTTACAGGTTTGCCCGTTATGGCCATAGAACCTACGACCTTACCTGTCATGGACTGAATAGGGTAAGTTACCCCAGGAAGGGTTCCCCTGAATTTCTGCGCTTCTGTTTCGTCAACAGCAGCACCCCGGTTATATCTGATAACATCAAGGGACTGCTCATGAAGGGATCCGAGTCTGAGGATGTTGCTTGCTCCTATTATTATCCCTTCCGTATCAGTGATGATAACATCATATCCTATAACTTCAGCTGTGGATCCAGCGATCTCGGCAGCCCATTTTGTAAGCATTACCTGCCCTCCTGTTTATTCTTACCCCGGGTCTTCATGGTAAGGTCATCATCTGACAGTTCCCGTAACGTTTCAACAGGAACCCTTATCTGAAGCCTTTAGTGAAAGCAAAAGAGGTATTTGTACTATCTGCACTAAAAAACAGTTCCATGATAGTTTAAATACCATATGATTCGTACGATGTAAATAAGGTTGCGTCTTCTTATAATCTTTACGTTAAAAAGGGTCTATTAAGGGGATATTCATGTCCTGTCCCTGAAATATGTAAAAGAAGGAGGCTTCAATATGAGGTTGGAACTTCATAATGCTTTTGTGAAGGATATTCAGTGGGGTGAAAAAACCTCCCTGAAGGATAATGTCCTTTATGTCAACAGGGAAGAGGCCATCAAAGTTGTTGCGGCAGACGAAAATTTTGCTGATGTACAGCTCGAGCTGGCCCGTCCCGGGGAAAGTGTCAGGATAATTCCTGTCAAGGATGTAGTGGAACCAAGGATCAAGCTGGAGGGAGGTACTTCTTTCTTTCCAGGTTTCTGCGCTCCCATGGAACCGGTAGGCGAGGGTGCGACCTTTGTCCTCAAGGGTGCTTCTGTAATTACCTGCGGTCCCATAGTGGCTTTCCAGGAAGGTTTTATTGACATGAGCGGTCCGGCAAGTCCCTATAACCCCTTTTCAGAGACCTTTAATCTCGTAATAGTAGCAGAACCTGTTGCAGACCTTGAAAAACATGCCTACGAAAAATCCCTCAGGGAAGCAGGGCTTAAACTTTCCGTTTACCTTGCTGACCAGTGCAAGGAGACAAAGGCCGATAACGTCGAGGTCTTTGACAAGGGTTCCATAGTTGAGGAAAACAATAAATACCCGGACCTCCCCAAGATAACCTATTTCTGCATGTCCATTACCCAGGGGCTTCTCCACGATACCTTCCTCTACGGAGCTGACATGAAGTCCATAGTTCCCACCCTGGTCCATCCCAATGAGATCCTTGACGGAGCCATGGTCTCGGGAAACTGCGTTTCAGCCTGTGACAAGAATACGACCTTCCATCATGTGAACGATCCTATCGTTCTTGAGCTCTACAAGCGTCATGGCAAGGAGATCAATTTCATCGGTGTTATTCCAACTCTTGAAAGCACAGTGCTGGCTGGCAAGGAGAGAACCACCTGGATGAATGCCAATCTGGCCAGACAGCTCGGAGCAGATGGTGTGGTTATTTCTGAAGAAGGCTATGGCAATCCGGATACCGACCTTTGCATGAATGCCAAGAAGTGTGAAGACTGGGGCATCAAAACTGTAGTTATTTCAGATGAGGCAGCAGGAGTTGACGGTTCAAGCCAGGGGCTTGCAGATGCTACACCTGAAATGACCGGTTTCGTTTCAGCCGGAAATGTTAATGAGATGATAGAAGTTCCGGCCATGGATAAGATCATAGGATTCCCGGAAGCCATCGCACATCTCTCCGGAGGAGCGTCTGACAGTCTGCGTGAGGATGGTTCCATGTATGTTGAACTCCAGTCGATCATCGGTTCCACCAATGAGCTGGGATTCAGCAAACTAGGCTGCGAATGGGTCTAGTTGAGGTTAAGGAGGTAGAAAAATGACCTACAGGGTTGTTCATTATATAAATCAGTTTTATGCAGGAATGGGCGGAGAAGATACAGCCCATGTACCACCATCATCCCGGGACGGGATAGTGGGTCCCGGACTTCAGCTTCAGAACCTGCTTCAGGGAGAGGCCGAAGTCGTAGGTACGGTTATCTGCGGTGACAGTTATTACGGTGAGAATATGGAAAAAGCCCAGGCTGAGTGTGTTGAAATGATAAAGGCTTTCAAGCCCGATATGCTTATTGCCGGTCCTGGTTTCAATGCCGGCCGTTATGGCGTTGCCTGTGGTGATATATGTTCAGCTGCGGGAGAAATGCTTGGGATCCCCACAGTTACAGCCCTTTATGGGGAAAACCCCGGTGTCGAAATGTACCATAAAAAAACATACATTGTCGAAACCAGTGACAGCGCCAGGGGTATGAGAGATGCCCTGTCCAGAATGGTTACTCTTGCTCTGAAACTGCTGAAAAAAGAGAAACTTGGCCCAGCCCGCTTTGAAGGTTATATCCACAGAGGTATCCGTAAAAGCTTTTTCCATGACAAGTCAGGAGCAGAAAGAGGAGTTGATATGCTGCTCAGGAAGATCCGGGGAGAAGCTTTCGAAACAGAACTCGAAATGCCGGTATTCAAAAAGATAGATCCGGCAGCTCCCATTGCTGACCTGAGTAAGGCCACTATTGCCCTTTGTACTTCCGGCGGCATCGTTCCCTTCGGTAATCCTGATCACATAAGGGTTTCTTCTGCTGAGAAATTCGGCAAATACAATATCTCCGAACTCGAAGACCTTACACCGGAAAATTACGAGTCCATCCATGGAGGTTATGACAGGGTATATGCGAACGATAACCCTGATGTAGTCCTTCCCCTTGATATTATGCGGGAGATGGAAAAAGAAGGAGTTTTCGGCAAGCTTCATGATTTCGTTTACTGTACTACCGGAACCGGTACAGCAGTAGCCAATGCCGAAGGTTTCGGTCAGGCCATCGGCAAGGAACTTAAAGAGGCTGGTGTTGATGCTGTCATTCTCACATCCACCTGAGGCACCTGTACCCGATGCGGTGCATCGATGGTTCGGGAAATAGAGAAAGAAGCCGGTATCCCTGTAGTCCAGATAGCAACAATAGTACCTATAATGCTCACAGTTGGAGCCAACAGGATAGTTCCCGGTGTGGCTATCCCTCATCCGGTAGGAGATCCTGAATCAGGACCCGAAGGAGACAGGAAGAAGAGAAGAGAGCTCCTTCAGAGGGCTTTCAAGGCTATGTCTACAGAAATAAAGGAACAGACCATATTTAAAGAATAATGAACAGCCTGAGGGGCAGAATAGTATCAGTATCTCTGTCCCTCTTCTGTTGTATACAAGGCGGAAGGAGGTGCACAAATGGGTAGATTAGCAGGAAAGAAAATGCTTCTTCTGGGAGAAAGAGACGGAGTTCCCGGACCAGCAATGGAAGCATGTCTGAAAGACTCAGGAGCAGAGATAGTATTTTCAGTTACGGAATGTTTTGTCTGAACTGCGGCAGGTGCTATGGATTTGCAGAATCAGCAGAGGATAAAGGATGCAGCCGATAAATACGGCAAAGAGAACCTGGTAGTAGTACTTGGTTCTTCTGATGCCGAAGGTGCAGAGATCTATGCTGAAACCGTTGCAAACGGAGATCCGACTTTTGCAGGTCCACTGGCCGGAGTCCAGTTGGGACTCGCCGTATATGACATTTTTGAAGATGAAATTCGTAACGAAGCTGATGAAGCCGCATGGGAAGAAAATATCTCTATGATGGAGATGGTTCTGGATACTGACGGTCTCTGTGCAGCAGTGAAATCAATGAGAGAAGAATTCAGCCAGTTCTCTATCTAAAGGTTCCCCCCTTTGGATATTGCGGACGGGGCGAAAAGCCCCGTCCACCTGATAAAAATGTATAGGCCTGAAGGAAGTGTTCACAGTTGAAAGTTATAAGCAACAATCCTTTTGTTCTGGATAAGATAGAAGATAATCATCCCGTAAGGGGGAATCCCCTGGACGTACTTCTTGAAGTGAGGAAGTATCTGGAATCCGGTCATGATCTTGTGAGTATGCCTTTGCCTGCAAACCAGAGGCTTTTTATGAATCCATACAGGTCCATCCTTGTAAACAGCTCTTCAAATGACATGGATATGAAGGGACTGGTTCTTCTGGAAAAAGCGGTGGAGAGATTTCGCTCACAGGTTTTTTATGATGATCCGGAAGCAGATGGAGATTTTGCCCTTATTGACCTGGAACAGGTCATGATAGCCATGAAGATGGTATGATCTCTGAAAACCTTTTTACCGGTCACAGATATCAGCTCTTGATCAGAACATCTTTACAGGAGGTCAATAAAATGAGGTTATCTTCAATTCTTGCACCGACAACAAGGAATAATCCGGCAAAAGTCAAGGATCAGAGACTTATAAGGCTTGTAAAGGCCGGCTATGCTGTTTATGACAATTCTGCTGAAGAAATACTGCTCACTCCTTTGGGGGTAGGGTTACTTGCGCAGATCTCAGGAAAATTAAAAGGAACCTTCGAAAACACAGGTATTCAGGAAATATCGGGTAACCATAATGAAGCCGCATTCGCTTTGGTGGTAAGGGTACTGAAAACAAAAGATCAGCTCCCGATGATCCTTATGGAGGAAAAGAACCGGAATATCCAGCTTACAGCTTTTTCCGCTGTGGAAGACGATGTCTCGACACAAATGGAAACCTGTCTTCAGTCCTGCCGGGAAGCTCTGCTTCCCGGGGGTATAAGGATCTCTTCATTGAAAGAGATCGTTTCCAGCGGAGAGAGGATCGCTATGGTTGTAGAAGGAGATAAAAAGGCCCTTGGATTAAGGGACGGTCTTGTCTGCCCCACATGTGGATGGAAGGGGTTCACCTCTTCTCCCATGGGCAGAAGCGCCGTCTCTAATGGAGGAAAAGAAGAACTAGAAGAAATATATACTCCGGGAGCTACAACCATTGTTGAACTATGCAGGCAGCTGGACCTGCCCCCTTCTCAGACATTAAAGACCATGTTCTATGCTATGGATGATGGAACCGGTCAGATTGTGGTCGCTCTGATGAGAGGGGACAGGGATATTTCCCTTGAGAAGCTTTCCTTTTACCTTGGAGGGGTAAAACTCAGGAGAGCAACTGAAAATGAGCTGAAAGATGCCGTAGGGGAAGTCGCCGGATTCTGTGGTCCCATTGGACTGCCGGAAGAAATAACAGTAGTAGCAGATGAAAGCGTTGAGGGTGCGATAAACCTGGCAGCAGGTGCCAACAAACCGGATTTCCATTTCAGGGGTGCATGCTGGGAAAGGGATTTCAAAGCCGATATGGTGCGCGATATAGCCGCCTTCGGAAAGGATTCCCCCTGTCCTTCCTGTGGAGGAATGATGGATAAGGGATATTTTACGGAAATAGGTGCTTTCTATTCTACCAGGCATCTTTCCGAAGACTATCCTTCTCTGACTTACATCAATGAAAACAGGGAAAAATGCTATCCCCAGGTATGGCGGGGAACCATAGACCTGGAACAGTTACTGCTCTCAGTTATGGGTTATGGCTCTGACAATCTGGCAGGATGGTCTGCCTTTGACATTCATCTTATCTCTGCTCTTTCCAGGGAAGATGCTCTTTTTACTGAGGTTGAGGATCTGTATCTTCATCTTTCATCCAAAAACTTCAGAATTCTCTTTGATGATCGGGATAAAAAGATAAACTCGAAACTGGATGATTCCATAGAAATGGGAATTCCTGTAAAAGTACTGGCTGGGAAAGACACCCTGGGGGGTATGGAACTGGAAGTCTGGACCAGTGAAAGAGAGGGTATTATCTTGAGCTCCGAAGACCTGGAAAAACATCTGTTCTCTCTCAAATAGCTGTATCTTTTTTAAACTGAATTCATTGTATTCTTTTACTGTAACTGAAAGTGAAAAAAATCTCATTCTGGTTCTCTTCGAAGGTTGATGATCGAACAACAGGACTGAAGGGAGAGAAATACATGGAACAGAAACGTGAAAGCTGGGGCAGCCGCTTTGGCTTTATTATGGCAACAGCCGGTTTTGCAATAGGACTTGGAAATATATGGAGATTCCCCTACATGGTAGGAACCAATGGAGGCGGAGCCTTTCTTGTCGTTTACCTGGCCATCTGTTTTACTATTTGTGTGCCTCTTTTCATCGCAGAGATCAGTCTTGGAAGAAAGACGCGGCTCAATCCCATTCAGGGAATGCAGAAACTGACCCACAAGGGCAGTCCCTGGGTAATGATAGGCTGGATAGGAGCCATTGCGTGTATTCTTCTGATGTCCTATTACCTCATGGTCATTGGCTGGATGGCAGCATATTTTGTCAAGGCCCTTACGGGGGTCTTCGCAGGGGTCACACCAGAGCAGACAAGTGTCATGTATGATACTTTTGTTTCCGACCCGATGCAGGTGGGCGCTTATACACTTGGTGTTGTGGTGGTACTTGGTGTTATCGTTACCAGGGGCCTCAAGGACGGAGTCGAGAAAGCCTGTAAATGGATGCTTCCAGCTCTTATGATAATGCTCCTTATCCTGGCAGTAAAATCGCTCATGATGTCTCCCCAGGTCGAAGGCGCGGCAGGTGCCATGGCCGGCCTCAAATGGTATGTAACCCCTGATTTTTCAAAGATAAATGGCGGTGTGGTCCTTGCAGCTCTGGGTCAGGCCTTCTTCTCCATCGGAATCGGTATCGCCTGTGCCTTTGTGTACGGCAGCTATCTTGCTCCCGATTCAGATCTTCCCGCTGATGCTACCATTGTTATTGCCCTTGATACGGGAATTGCAGTTGTAGCAGGACTGGTCATCTTCCCGGCCCTTTTCTGCTTTGGAATGGATCCCCAGGCTGGTCCCGGTCTCCTTTTCAAGACCATGCCTGTTATTTTCGGCCAGCTTCCCGGTGGAAGTATCTTTGCCTCAATGTTCTTCTTCCTTGTGGTTCTGGCAGGTCTCACATCCGGTATGGGCTACCTTGAAGCTCCTGCGGCGACATTTTCCGAACTTTTCGGGATCAGCAGGAAAAAGTCTGTATGGGGTATTCTTGCCATTATGTATATCCTCGGTATCCCCTCCATTCTTTCACAGGGTCCATGGAGCCATATACTGATCTTTGGAAAGAATTTCTTTGACCTCGCAGACTATATCTCCGGAAATGTCATGATGCCTGTGGATGCCCTTCTCATTGCCCTTTACACTGCCTTTGTGTGGAAGTTTGCGAACTTCAAAGATGAGAGCAACGTGGGTGCAAAGACCTTCAGGATCGCCAATTCATGGAAGCCCCTTGTAGTAGCTGTTGTCCCGGTGGCCGTTTTCATAATCATGGTAACAGCCATTTTTTAAGTCTACCTGAGTATTTCTTCTTATCTACGCCATGGAGAATGGAGGACGCCTGCAGCGTCCTCCATTCTCTTTTTACGAACTTTTACCGGACTGTTTGAAAAAAAGGTCCTCCATGACTATACTGGGGATGAAAGGAATATTTAAGGCACTCTGATATCCTTTCGGATGGAGATGATGGGCTTGACACTATTTCTCCTGGCTTTCCCCATAGGTGCCATGTTCGGCCTGATACCGGCAAAGGTGATATATCGACGGACATATCTTGAAAAACTTCGAAAGAAAGACCCTTATGCCCTTGCAGCTTTTGGAGCACTTGGATATTTCCTTTTCCTGGAAGGGGTTCTGTTCTTCTGTAATTCCCTTCAGGCTGGCCTGGGATACCTGGCCGGATTGTGTTTTCTCCAGTTTGTCTGGAGATGAAAAGGTTCTACCAATAAACATATCTGATCAGCTATTCAGGCTGGGTTCTGCAGATCTTTGTCTAGAGGCTGATCCTTCCCGGAACATCCTTTGAGGAGAGGTTATATTGACCAATACCCTTTTTAAGCTCTTTGCAGGGAACTATGCAATTTTCGGTTTTTCTACCATATTTTTCTTTTTTGCACCCTATCTTACCTTTCATAGTTTCCCCACACACCTTACAGGATGGGTAATAGGTGCATTCTATGCCTCTTCAACTCTGGTCAAACCCTTTGCAGGAATGCTCATGGAGAATCTGGGTGTAAGAAGATCCCTCATAATAGCCGGTTTTCTTGGCCTTTCCAGCGGTATTGGCCTCATACTTGCACCTATGGTCTTTTTACCTCTCTTTTTCCTCCGCCTGGTTATGGGACTTTCCTTCGGCATATTCATGGTAGGACTTACGGCATACCAGAATATTATGGTTCCCGATTCAGAAAGGGGTGCCTCTTTTGCCGTTACCACCATAGGCAGTATCTGTCCCATGTTTACCCTTATGCCTGTGTGCGACATGCTCATCAGTTCAGAAAACTTCGTTATTTACCTGATGCTGCCTGCCCTTATGGGAGGAGTATGTACATTTCTTGCATTTTCCCTGGATAAAGTGAGTGGAGTAAGGGGTGCCCAGGATCAGGCCTGGGGCAGTTATACTGATCTGATCAGGGAAGCCCCCCTGGGAATACTTTCCATGACAGTCCTTTTTTTCGCCTTTGGCGATGCTTCTATCATTTACATATCCAGCCTGACCTTCCATCTGGGATTAAGCCCTTCATTTTTTATGGTAGCCTTTGCAGGGGGATCCATTTTTATCAGGATGGCGGGCCGGAGCTTCTTCAACAGGACTCCCAGGATCCTTCTTATGGGGCCATCCCTGTTCTGTATGGGAGTAGCTCTTTTTATGGCGACAATGGTCAGAAACAATGTTTTACTTGCCTTGACCGGTTTTATCTACGGTCTGGGAGTGGGCTATGGTTTCCCGGCCCTTCTTTCCCTTGCAGGAGACCTTGTCCCCGTTTACCTGAGGCCCAAGATAACCTCCTTTATCCTTTTTTTCATGGATCTGAGCTGGTTCCTCCTTCCCCTTTACATAGGTTATGTTTCTTCACTGGGAGGCATCGTCCTTGCATATAGATTGATGGCTATAGGGTCCGTTATCCTCGCAAGCCTGATGCATCTTATATGGCTTCACTTCCACAGAAAGAAAGGGTCCTTATGATACAGGAAAAAAGGGGTGCCATTTACGGAGTACTATGCCTGGGAGTATTGTGTATTTCAACCGGAGCGATCTTTGCGCGGATTGCAGATGCTCCACCCCTTGCGATTGCTGCATACCGGGTTGGGATCGCCGGGCTTCTGCTTCTGCCGGCGGCTTTATTGAGCAGGAAACAGGAATTCCTTTTACTTAAGAAAAAGGACTGGATCCTGGGTATTGTTTCCGGTGCTTTTCTTGCCCTCCACTTCTTCACCTGGATAAGTTCCCTGGAAAAGACTTCTGTGGCGACGAGTGTGGTCCTTGTGAACACAAGTCCCATCTGGGCGGCCATGATAGCCCCCCTTCTGGGAGACAGGATCTCAAGATTGACCTTTGCAGGGATTCTCCTCAGTTTTTCAGGAGCTTCTGTCATAGGCTGGAATGACCTGCAGCTGGGAGGAGGAGCTTTCTATGGGGATATCCTTGCCATCCTGGGGGCCCTTTTCCTGACCGGCTATCTCTTTGGAGGAAGAATTCTCAGAAGAAAACTCTCTCTCCTGACCTATATCACCATATGTTACTGCTCGGCAGGGTTGTTCCTCTGGACAGCAGTTCTGTTAACAGGCACCCGGTTTACCGGTTTTTCCGCAATGACATGGCTGATGTTTCCAGCCATGGCTGTTATTCCACAGATACTTGGACACAGCTCATACAACTGGGCACTTAAATACCTCAGTGCCCCCATGGTGGCCATCAGCCTTCTTGGTGAGCCTGTGGGAAGCACTCTTCTTGCCATGATCTTCCTGGGGGAGGCTTTAACCTTCACCACGGTTGCCGGAGCCCTGATGATCATGGCTGGTATAGTCCTCGCTGCCAGGGGTGAAATCAATAACTGATCGATAATGGCACGAAATGAATTAACAAGAGGGTGCAGTCGACCTTCAAGGCCGACTGCACCCTCTTGTCTTTACCAGTTTTCAGGGTTGAGGTTCTGGAGTTCATCCATTACGAAGGAGCCATCTTTCCTGACAAGTACATCATCAAAATAGATATCTCCTCCGCCATAGTCATTTCTCTGTATAGATACAAGATCCCAATGGATGGCAGATCTGTTCCCGTTTGGCGCTTCTTCATAGCAGTTCCCTGGAGTGAGATGGAAACTTCCGGCTATCTTTTCATCAAAAAGAGTATCTGTCATGGGGTGAAGGATCCTTGGATTTACACCCAGTGCAAATTCCCCGATATATCTCGATCCCTCATCCGTGTCCAGTATTTCATTAAGCCTCGTGCTGTTGTTCGATGTGGCTTTTACGATCTTTCCGTTACTGAACTCAAAGGATATATTTTCATGAATGAAACCCTGGTATGCCGAAGGAGTGTTATATGTCAGAATACCATTGACAGAATCCCTGATCGGGGCAGTAAAAACCTCTCCGTCAGGTACGTTGATCTTGCCGAAACATGGAACAACGGGAATGTCCTTTATGGAAAATGTCAGCTCTGTGCCTGGTCCCTTTATCAGGACCTTATCTGTTTTCTGCATGATCTCCACAAGGGGTTTAAGGTCATCCTCCATTTTCCTGTAATCCACAAGGCATGCGTCAAAGAAGAAATTCTCAAATTCTTCAGTACCCATTTTTGCCAACTGTGCCATGGATCCACTGGGGTACCGAAGTACCACCCACCTGGTATTATTGACCCTTTCCCGGCTGTGGACAGGTTCGAGGTAGTATTTCTGAAAAACAGCCATTCCTGATGACGGGACATCCTTCAATTCACTCTTGTTAAGGGTAGCTCTAACTCCGATGTAGGCATCCATATCCTTCATAAGGGCAAGATCGTGTCTGGCCATCGTTCGGGCATGTTTTTCCTCCAGTTTCATTAGCAGGGCTTTCTGTATGAGATCGTGTCTCATCGTAACGAAGGGGTTGCCTCCGGCCTTGTAGGCTTCTTCAACAAGAGCTTTTCCGAGGGGTTCGGCTTTTCCGGAGATCTCTATAAGGATGTTTTCGCCCCTCTGGAGTTCCGTGCAGTAATTTATGAGCATTTCTGCCAGTTTTCTCAATCTGGGGTCTTCCAATTTTATCCCTCCATAAAAAAGGAAGAAAAGGGAAAGAACCCTTTTCTTCCTGCTGTTTGCGGGTTCCTCGTACTAGCGGGTTATTTCCTGATCAATTGAGACAGGGACCTTATCCTTATCGGAATCCACTGGTATGGATGATAAAGCAGCCATCTTCCTGATCACATTTTCCAGTTTTGCCATTTCCCTGCCGTAGGTTTCCCAGTCTGCATTTTTAAGGGCTTCCTGTGAAGTCTGCCAGTATTTCTGTGCCTGGGCAGCAAGCCGGGAAATATCTTCTTCTCCTGTATAGGTAGAGGAAGGAGTGACTTCAGTCCTCGATATTCTTTCTTCACCTGTCTGGTATTGCTGTCCCATCAGTTTAACAAGGGCTTTATCCAGGGTCGTATCCCAGACCACCCTGCCTCCCGTGGAAACTATTACCCTCTTGAGTTCGGGCAGATCACTGGTTTCAGCTCTCAGGTACAGGGGCTGAACATACAGGAGGGAGTTCTCGATGGGTATGACCAGCAGGTGCCCCCTTATTACATCCGATCCCCGCTGACTCCATAAAGAAAGCTGGGCGGAAATTTCCGGGTTCTGGTCGGTCAGGGCCTCTATCTGGGATGGTCCATAGATAAGTTTCTGTTTCGGGAAACGGTAGACCAGGAGCTGACCATAATTCTCTCCGTCAGATCTGCCGGCCATCCATGCTATCATGTTATCCCTTCCTACGGGCATGAAGGGAGCAATAAGGACAAACTCCGCCTTCTCTTCTCCTGCCAGCCTCATTATCATGTAATAGGCATCAAGTCGATCCTGGCGATCTCCCTGGCTTATTACCTCCCATACATCTTCCTTGTTGTAGAAGGTGTTTGGGTCCGTCATGTGATAGGTCCTGTAGATCTCACTCTGAACTCCGAAGAGTCCCTTGGGATACCGCAGGTGATCCTTCATGACAGGAGGCATCTTTTCAAGGGGAGAGAACAGCCCCGGGAAAATATCTGACCATGTTTTTATCAGGGGATCCGTTTTATCTGCAATATAGAAATGCATATCACCATCGTAGGCGTCCACTGTTGCCTTGACGCTGTTGCGGATGTAGTTGATCCTGCCGTATTCTGTGGAATTATTTCCTGCTATGGACACAGGTTCTGAATAGGGATAACGATCGGAAATACTGTATGCATCCATTATCCAGACAAGTCTTCCGTTTATGACTGCCAGGTAGGGATCGCTGTCGTACATAAGGAAGGGGGCGACATGCTGCAGCCTTTCTCTTATGTTCATATGGTACATGACCTTGCTTTCAGGGGTAAACACATTAGTGAAAAGGATCCTGGAATCGCCGAAACTGAGAGTAAAGAGAAGCCTTCTGAAAAGAGAGCCTATTGATACGCCTCCCTTTCCGGCATAGGTTGTCCGGGCATTCGATTCGCCCATGGGATAGTCGAATTCCTTTACAGTGGTATTGACGAAAAGATATGTGCTGGCCTTTTCACCATAATAGATCTCCGGTCTGTTCAGTTCCAGCGGAACGGAAAGATTCGGTGGTATGTCCTTCACCCACAGTACGGGAAGACCGCTGGGGCTTACCTCGTTTACAGGGTTCATCACGATGCCGTATCCATGGGTGAATTCAAGGTGGGTATTGACCCATGTGGGATTCTGAAGACCCTTGAGATCCAGTTCCCTTGCTGCAAGAATGACCTGTCTGTATTCATCTCCGAAAGTGTACCTGTCGATATCAACATCGGGGAAATCATAATAGGAGCGGATCTCCTGGAGCTGCTTGTATGTTCTTGTAAGAGGCCGATAGTCCCAAAGGCGGATGTTATGGATGGTGTCGAAGTTGCTGTTTATCTGTTCCACCTCAACCTGGTCATCGGGTACTATCATTTCTGTTTCCAGATCTGAAAGTTTATAGGCATCCAGGGTCGCTTTTATATTGTGCTCTATATAGGGCATTTCCTTGCCGAATTCATTAGGCACAACCACATATTTCTGAATAAGTCCCGGATAGATGCCCCTGAGAACAACATTTGTCAAAACCAGGACAACCACCAGACCTACAGAAAATTTCCATGTCTTCTTGAGAAAAAGGCTTAAAAGAAGAAGGAGAGCCACAAGAAGGGTAAGGATGGTCATTACATTCAGGGCAAGAAGATCGGCGTGGATATCAGTGTAACTGGCTCCGAAAGCGACACCTCTGGGAGAGTAGAGGAGGTAATACCTCTGTATCCAGTAACCGGCCGCCCATAGAGAAATTATGACAGAACCCACCAGGGTGAGATGGAACTGGAGTTTTCTTGGTACGGGAATCTTCCCCTGCTGCTGAAACTGTGGCATGAGGGCAAGGAAATAGATCACTCCGCATCCGAGAAGAGATAAGATACCCACATTGAGAAGCCATCCCTGGAGGAAGGATAGGAAGGGAAGACTGAATATATAAAAGCCCACATCCTTTCCAAAGATAGGATCTGCGTGATTGAAGGGAGACCTGTGCAGAAAGCGGAGGACCATTGCCCATTGTCCTCTTGTTGCAAGTCCGTTGGCTATTGCCATTACGGCAGCTACTGCAAGGAGAACGATAACGGGAAAACGCCTTCCCAAAAAGTTCTGGAGATCGGTACTTGCCATGGTCAGGGCATTCTTGAAAGCTTTTCTGAAATTGAACCAGTAAACCAGAAGAGCTGTCAGTCCGGCTGCTCCAAAAAGCACCCATTGAGGCAGGAGTCTCTTCCAGAAAACCTGTGATAGGCCTCTAGCCCTGAACCATAAAAGTTCTGTGTAAAAATCGGCAAATGCAGGGAGAATTACTATCACAGCAGCTATTATCAGCAGGATTATCCAGACCGGCCTGCTTACTTTGAAGGGCATCCTGGGTCTTGCAGGAAATTTCTGCCCTCCTTCACCATCGTCGTTGTTGAACCATTCTTCATTAGGAAACCATTTATTTTTCATCATAATGCTATTTTATAGCACCTTTGCGATAAGTCAAAAATAATGATCATCAGCGGTAAAAGGAAATTAGAACAATAAATTGGACTTTTGTCAGAAAATTTATTCAAAAGCCTTGACAATGGTTCTCAAGGATTATACAATTCCAGCAATATTGAAAATATTCAACCGAAGGAGGGATCTAAAGTGAAAATGAACAGTCTGGTTTCTATACTGAACCTAGTCCTAATAGTCGTTATTATTATCTGCGGATCCCTCTCTGGGTCGGTCGGCAGCTAGTCTGCTGTACGAGTAGAGCCAGAGCCGGGATCCTTTAAAGGATTCCGGCTCTTTTTTTTTGCTGCAGGAGTACAGATGCTGTTTAAGAGTGTCGGGAACAGGGGAAAAGTGTTTTTGTGGAAGGAATCCATATTTCCGGAAGGGGAGATAATTATGAAATCCGAATGGAAACCCGCAGGCCGATTTAATCCGTCAAGATCTTTTGTTGAAGAATCTGATCCATCAAGAGATTCCTATGAACAGTTTGATTCCTTTGATCTTGGAAAAGTTCGCTGGAGAGGTCCCTTCGAGGGCTACAGGTAGGTTTTATCCTGATCCATTTTCTGCTAATCAAGATGTGAACGGTCAATCCCCCAAATTTTGATCGTCTCCAGGAGAAAGAGAGGTTCTGCCCCGTTCCTCTCTTTCTCTTACTTTCTGAGGGAGGCTATTGCTCCTTTGAGATAATAGGGGAAGGGTATGAGGGGCAGAAGGGATACTCCTATCATGGTATGAGTTATCCCGAAAATATCCGCAGCAAGCCCTATCAGTGCTACTGTCAGTCCGCCGAGCCCCCAGCAGAGACCCATAATAAGAGAACTGGCTATACTCCTTGATCCTGGAGCCAGATCCTGGGCACAGGCTGTAGTCAGAGGATTTGTAGCTTCGAGAAGCCCGTTGCCGGCCATCAGAAGTAACAGAGAAACAAAACCGCTGGTCATAACTGCCGGAATGAGGAAGAATGGAGCGGCACCTATGCATATGAGGGTCAGTTTTGTCTTGTCTATCTTAAGGGACAGTCTGCCCGCAGCCAGGGGCATAACTGCTGAAGAAAGGGTAATTGCAAAAAGGATTGACCCGATCTTTTCGATCCCGCCTCCCCTTGATGCAATAAGGAGGGGAAGGAGGAACTTGAATCCCTGCAGAGTGACGTCTCTGGCATAGGATAGAGCCCACACACGAATGATCTTTTTCAGGACGTTATGAAGGGCCCTGATAATATTTCTGTCAGGAGAATCGGGATAGTTCCCGGGGTCCTTGATGACAGGCACAAATCTGTAAAAGAGCAGGGCCGTAATACATACGGGGATAATTGTAACCACGGGCATAAGTACCGTTCCAAGAGCCTTATACAGGGAAATGGCGTATATGGGGCTTATGGTGAAGCCAAGCATCCCGGCAAGGGAAAAGAGAGAGAGGTTGAAGGCAAGGCCTTCAGTTCCGCCCAGATAGCCTATGGCACCATTAGCCTGGGGATGAAAAGTTGCACTTCCCAGTCCCCATAGAGCCACGAACAGCAGGGCCAGGGGATAATTGGCTGCCCCGGGCAGCAGCGATGCTCCAAGTGCTGTAATAAATGGGCCGATTATGATCATGTATGAGCTGGATGTCCTGTCCGACAGGTAGCCGAGGATCGGCTGCGCAAGGATGTGCATTATTCCTGGTATGGAAGACAGAAATCCAGCCTGGGTAAGGGACAGTCCCAGCCTCCCTACTATTGAAGGAAGGAACACTGAAAGAAAATTTCCGTGACTGTCGTTTATAAAATGTCCAAGGGAAACAAGGGCAATTTTAAAAAGGGGATCTCTGGACGTGAGCTTTTTCATCTGTATGTCCTATTCCTGATCCTGTGCAGAATTGAGGGGTATTTCTCTCCACCTGCTGAGGAGTATTACTACAGAGACCCAGGGAATGAAGACCACACAGAGCATGGTGGTCTTTATCCCGACCAGGTCTGCCAACGCTCCTGCCGGTGTCATCATAAGTCCGCTTATGCCAAAGGATAGACCCATGATAAGGGAACTTGCCATGCTTCTTGATCCCGGTGCCAGTTCCTGTGCTGTAGCTGCAGTTATTGGAAGGCTGCACCCTACAAGGGCAAAGCCTGCTGCCAGAAGGACCAGGGAAAGGATCCCTTCATTGAGAACTGAAGCAGAAAGCAGAAGAGGGGAAACCCCCAGGGTGATAAGCAGTGTAGGCCGTTTCCCGATTGAGTCTGAGATCCTTGCAACGATCATAGTGAGAATTGATCTTGAAAGGTTCAGAAGGAAAAGGATGGTTCCGATCCTGCCGAGCCCGCCTCCCTGGGAAGATATGAGAACCGGAATGAGAAACCTTATAGCCTGGGTTGTCAGGTCTCGAGTAAAGGCGACTGTCCATACGGGCCATATTTTTTTAAAAACTCCAATGGCAGTTCTGAAAAAGCCTGTTTTACGGGATTTCCCTTTCTCTCTATCACCATGGATATCTGGAATGTAAAAATAGTACAATAAGGCCATTATGCTTACCGGGATCATGCATACCACAGGCATGTATTCAAGTCCTACAGTCTTGACAAGGGATACGGCATAAAGTGAACTGAGGGTCATGCCTAAGGCCCCTCCTACCTGGAAAAGGGAAATATTAAATGAAATATGTCCAGGAGATGTTAAATATCCAACAGTACCCAGACCCTGGGGATGAAAGATTGCGCTACCTATGCCCCAGATCCCTACTATGAGAAAGGAGAATCCATAGGTTGGAGAAAGAGGAAGCATTGAGGCACCGAAAGCAGTTATCATGGGCCCGAAAATTATCATATAAGGTCTGGACTGGCTGTCAGAGAGATAGCCGAGCATGGGCTGGAGGAAAAGATGGATCAAACCGGGCAGAGATGTAAGAACTCCGGCCTGAGTAAGGGAAAGTCCCAATTTCCCTATTATCTCAGGGAGGAAGGTAGGAAGGAAATTGCCGTGTATGTCATTGAGCAGGTGACCCAGTGACAGGAGGAGTATCTGGAAGTAATTTCCCTTTGTCTTTTCTTTTCTGGTCATGGTCAGTGCCTTTCTGCCGGGATGTAGTAACACAATTGAATAGAATTGTAACACTATATGGCTTTTTTATGATATTGAAATTAAAGGATCAGAAATGAGTGGAGTCGGACTTTACTATAATTCCAGAGAACTTGAGGTGTAGCAAATGGCTGTTATAAAAAAATACTGGTTTCTTGTTGGGCTGGGAATTATTGTCCTCTTAACCATGATGGATCCCTCGGGCTTTTTCCCAGGATCCGGAGAGTGGCTGAAAAATCACAGGGGAGCAGATTCAGTTATCTTCATAATGTTCCTCTTTTCCGGTTTTTCCCTCAACCTGAGTCAGATCCGTGACGGAATTCTTGATTACAAAGGTACATTACTGGCTCTGGCCCTGATATTCATTGTTTCCCCGATAGTGGCCTGGTTTTTCTCGTTCCTGCCTCTTCCCCTGGAGATAGCTGTAGGCCTGATCCTTGTTGCAGTGGTGCCTTCGACCCTTACCAGCGGAGTTGTAATGACTGGAAGTGCCGGGGGTAATATGGCCCATGCCCTTCTCATAACCATAATTGCCAATACCATAGTAGTGGTAACATTACCCGTGACTCTTCCCCTTCTCATGAATCTTTCAGGTGAGCCCGTTGCCATTGATGGAGCAGCAATAATGATGAAGATGGCACAGCTTGTGCTCTTCCCCCTTTTCCTTGGTATGACCCTTCAAAAGCCGTCAAGGAGGATAATTGAAAGGCTGCCGTTAAGTCTTTCTGTAATAAGCCAGTGTCTTATCTGGTGCCTTATCTGGATGGCCCTTTCCGGTTCCAGAGAGGCCATCATGGATAATATTCCCCATGTGGGTACGGTTATTATTTTATCTGCAGCTTTTCACGGGGTTATCCTTTTAATAGCATTTTCGCTGGTAAAAGTTCTTGGTATAAAGAGGGGGAAGATGGAGAGCATAATTTTTATGGGAGGACAGAAGACCCTTACCCTTCCCATTCTTCTCCAGGTAACTCTTTTCCCTCAATTGGGTATGGCTCTGGCAGTCTGTGTTATCTACCACTTTGTCCATCTGATGATGGATGGTTATCTTGTGGGATATCTACAGGAAAGCTGAGCTTTCTGTCCCTGGATTAACCTGACAGGATCTTTACCGGATAAAATACATGCAGGAAAGGGCTTTCTTTGGTATATAATAGATCGTTACCCTGGTAAACAGATATCAAGGGAGGGATTCCTGTGAAAATCTCAGCCAGAAACGTCCTGAAGGGCAAAGTCAAACAGGTTACTCACGGCGCAGTTAATTCTGAAGTTGTGGTGGAGCTGGAAAAGGGTGTTGAAATAGTGTCCATCATTACGAAGACTTCGGCGGAGAACCTGGGTCTTGTGGAAGGGAAAGAGGTCAACGCTGTTATCAAGGCGTCCAACGTAATGATAGAATCAGACTGAAAGCAGATATGTACCCTGCGCCAATCGGGTTGATCCTTATTTGAATAAAGGGGCGGATCCATTCATAAGACTGGATCCGCCCCTTTACAGTATTATTTTGTCTTGAGATGCGATATGCTTTTTTCCAGTCTGACCAGGCCTTCTTCAAGAAGTTTCCTTGGGGTGGCTATGTTAATCCTGGCAAAGCCTTCTCCTCCTGTACCGAACCAGTCCCCTCCATCCAGTGCCAGGCCTGCTTCATTGATAAAGAAATTCTGGAGTTCAGGGCCGTTCATGCAAAGGCTCCTGCAGTCTATTAAGGGGATATAGGTGCCCTCCGGACGAATAAGGCTTATTTCAGGGACCCTCGTTTTAAGGAAGTCATCCATGAAATCGAGGTTTTCTTCCAGGTAGATGAGAAGATCTTCCAGCCATGGTTCGCCGTAATTGTAGGAGGCTTCCAGGGCAAGGGTACCGAAAACATTTCCGCTGTCAATATGCAGGAAATCAAGGATCCTCTGGTAATTTTCCCTGACCCTGCGGTCCGGAATGATCACAACCGAGGTGGAAAGGCCTGCTATGTTAAAGGTCTTGCTTGGAGAAATACATGTAATGCTTCTGCTGGCAAGTTCGTCAGAGAGGCTGGCAATGGGTACATGTCTGGATCCTTTGAAGACGATGTCAGAATGGATCTCGTCAGATATGATGAGGATATCATTCTCGACACATATTCTGCCGAGTCTTTCCAGTTCATCCCTGGTCCAGACCCTGCCAACGGGATTATGGGGGCTGCAGAGGAATATAACCTTGACAGAAGGGTCGATCTTTTTTCAAGATCGTCCAGGTCCATGGAAAAACGGCCATTTTCAAAGATCAGAGGATTTTCAAGTATGGTCCGTCCTCTGCCGCCGATGACATCGAAAAAAGGATAATAGACCGGAGGCTGTATTATCACCTTGTCGCCGGGCTGGGAGAAGGCCAGCAAAGCCATGGAGAGGGCCGGCACTACGCCTGGGGAATGACACAGCCATTCCTTCCTGACTTCCCAGCCATGCCTTCTCTTCATCCAGTCGATGATCGATCCATAGTAGGGATCGAACCTGCCTGTATAACCGAATATTCCATGGTCGACCCTCTGGCGAAGGATCTCTATAACTTCAGGGGGAGCCTTGAAATCCATATCCGCCACCCACATTGCATGCAGATCAGGTACTCCGAATCTTTCTTCAACTCCGTCCCATTTTTCGCAGCTCGTATTACTTCTGTCAATTACTGTATCGAAATCATATTTTCGGGGCATATAACCGTCACTCCTTATCATTTTTCCCATGAATAATTAAAGCAAAAGGAGAAATATCCGTAACAGGTATTATCCTATCATTGAAAGGAAAGAATATGAAATGATAAATCCCGGCAGGTCTGATTTAAAATTGTAATACCCTCACCCCGAAATGATCACAATTCACAGGCGTATGTAAATAATCTCAAGAACTCTTTACAATTCTGAAGTACAATATAAAGGGCTGTGTAATGGAGAAATAATTGAGCAGGGAGTGATGGAATATGACTTTATGGAAGGGAAGACGAACCTGGGTAGATCTTTCCAGCGGTGATATCAGGAATGAAGATCTTCCCGAAAGCTACGCCCGGAAATGGGGAGGTATGAGGGGCCTTGCCCTGCCCGTCCTCATGGATAAACTTGCTCCGGAGACTGACCCCCTGGGACCGGACAATCCACTGATCATAGCCTGCGGACTTCTGAACGGGCTTGCCTTTCATGGGTTGAGCCGTTACGGAGTGTATGCCAGAAGTCCTCTCACAGGTGCCTATGGTGAATCAGAGGCAGGAGGATTCTTCGGACCAGGTATGAAGGGTCAGGGAATAGAAGCAATTGTAATGGAAGGACAGGCTGAAAAACCGGTATATATCTGGGTGGAAGATGGAAATGTCGAGATCAGGGATGCCAGTCATCTATGGGGACTTGAGACTGGTCCGGCCATGGATGAACTGAAGAAGGAGCATGGTAAGATCACGGCGATAATGATAGGGCCAGGGGGAGAGAATCTTGTCCGTTATGCCTGTATCCTCAATGATCTTCATCACGCTAACGGCAGAACCGGCATGGGTGCCGTCATGGGTTCAAAAAAGATCAAAGCTGTAGTATGTCCCTATCCAAAGGTGCAGGAACCCTGGGACAGGGAATTGCTCAAAAAAATGCATGAGGCATACATCGGATGGAAGGAAATACCCTTTTACTGGGGACTGAGGGAATTCGGAACCACGGCAACCGTCGAGGGTAATAACGATTCCGGAATGCTTCCTACAAGAAACTTCAGGGAAGGAGTTTTCGAAGGGGCCTCAAAGATTGGCGGCAGGTATATGAATGAAAATATGCTCATAGACCGTTATGCCTGTTTCAGTTGTGCCGTCAGATGTAAAAGGGTGGTCGAGGGTGGAAAGCATAATGTGGACCCCGCCTATGGCGGTCCTGAGTACGAGACAATAGGTGCTTTTGGACCCCTCTGCGGAATAGATGACCTGGAAACCATATCAAAGGCCCATGAACTCTGTAACCGCTTCGGACTGGATACCATTTCCACCGGGGCGACCGTTGCATGGCTTATGGAATGTGTGGAGGAAGGCATCATGTCTCCTGAAGAGGCTGAAATAAAGGGTTTTGGAGATGAGGAAGGCCTTCTTCCTCTAATAGAGAAAATATCACGGCGGGAAGGGCTCGGGAATCTCCTTGCAGAGGGTGTTAAGAGGGCTTCCGAAAGGGTTGGCAAGGAAAGTGACCGCTTTGCCCTCCATGTAAAAGGACAGGAACTCCCCCTTCATGATCCCAGGGGGAAATACGGGCTTGCCCTGGCCTATGCCCTGGCACCGGCTGGAGCAGATCATATGCAGTTTCCCCATGACCCTCTTTTTTCTAAAGAGGGATCCATTCCGATGGAAGCGGTTAAATGTCTTGGAGTTAATGAAGCTCTCTCTCCTCTCAGCCTTGACGAGAAAAAGACCCTTGCCGTTACCTATCTCTGGCTCAGCTGGAGCATGATGAACCACCTGGGGATGTGTTTCTTCGTGTTTGCTTCAAGGGGTTATTTCCCCCATACCCTGATCCCTTCGCTTATGGAATCAGCTCTCGGGTGGAAAACATCACTCTGGGAACTTATGAAGATGGCTGAAAGGGGTCTGACCGCTGCCCGGCTGGTGAATCTCAGGCTGGGTCTGAGCGAGAAGGATGACATCCTGCCGGCCAGGCTCTTCGAACCGATCCCGGAAGGTCCGCTGAAGGGAAAGAGCGTACCTGAAGGTGATTTCTGGAAGGCGAGGGAACTCTATTACAGATTGCTGGGTTGGGACGAGGATGGTATCCCATCCCGAACAAAGATGATAGAGCTGGGTCTGAATAACGATAAGATCTAAAGTAAAGAAAAGCCGGCATTCTCAGAATGCCGGCTTTTTCTGTCAGATGGTTTTAGCAACCCCAATGCCTGCCATGGCAGCAATAATTCCGAGGATCTGCCCAACTCCCATATAAAGAATGGCAGAAAGCCAGCTTGACGTCTTTATCAGGTTCAGAGTTTCAAATGTCATGGTGGAAAAAGTGGTGAATGAACCTACAAAACCTGTCAGAATTATGAAACTCACCGATCTTGGTACAATGAATCTTTCTTCCGCAAGGGTCCACAGCAGACCGAAAAGGAGACAGCCCAGAACGTTCACTGCCATGGTTCCCCATGGGAATCCATTACCGGTCTGTCCATGTATCCAGGAGGAGAGAGCATAGCGGCTTAATGCTCCAAGCCCACCCGCTATAACAAGTAATAATATTGTTTTCATATGGCGGTGACCTCCTGTGAACTTCCCCTGTCAGTTCAAGTGCACAAAAAAACTGCACCCGGGGGCTTTGTATGAATATGGAAAGGCGTCATAAGCTCCTTTAGTGCAGCGGTTCAAGGCGAACGCCATCGCCTGTTCTTACGTTAAATGCAGCGCAGATTTTATCAAAGTGACATCTCTTTGTAAATACTTTTTTCCTCTTAGTCTGAATAGTTCAGTCACCATTCTTTTGAAAAGACCAGGACTGAAAAGGAATACATTTCCAGCCTGGAAATCTGTGGATCTGCAAATTCCATATTTTTTTCTTGCCTAATTAACACTATTTGTGGTACTCTTTGTATGTTAAACGCTATATGTTGTGTAATATTATTTTACTTCGCAGATATCCCGTGCTTAACCTTCAGAGGTGTGGATATCTGTATTTTGTTTCAGGGATCTGTATTTTAACAGAGGAGGGCGCAACCGTCGATGAAAAAAACATACAGAGAACGTTTCTGCAGCAGTCTTGATATCAATGCCCTGGAAAACCCTTCTGCTCAGAGGTTATCAGAAAATGCAATGTGGCTTCTTTCCCAGCGTTATTTTCTTGACCGTTTTGACAGTGAGTCTGCCGGGACGAGGAAAGAAAAGAGTTTTGAGGAATTCGCAAGGCGTGTATCAAGAATAATAGCCAGTGCAGAGAGCCTTTATCTTGATCCGGAGGATACCGTTTCCCTATCCTGGATAGTCACCCTTGAAAAGAACATTTTCAACGATATTCTGAACCGCCGTTTTCTTTTCAATTCACCATGTCTTTTCGGATCAGGTGCTGGTATGACTGTTCAACCTGAGCTTGCAGAGATAATATACAAGTCTCCGGAAGAGATGTCTTTTGAGGAGTACAGGACCCTTATCTCCTCGAAAAGTCCCAACCAGCAGCTTTTTGCATGCTTTGTCATAGATGTACCGGATAGTATCGAGGGTATCTTTGATTCAGTTAAGGACGCCGCCACCATCAGCAAGTTCGGTGGGGGAGTAGGCGGAAATTTCGGCAAGCTGCGGGAAAAGGGTGCTGATATTGATCACGGAACAGGTGGCCAGGCGAGTGGGCCGGTCTCCTTCATGGAAACATGGAATACCATGGGTTCCGTGGTTGTGCAGGGGGGAAGGCGAAGAGCGGCCCTCATGGGTATGCTCTTTGACAACCATCCTGACATCGAAGAATTCATCGATGCTAAGGTCGAAGATGGTAAACTTTCCTACTTCAATATATCCGTCTGTGTTTCCGATGATCTGCTCGAAGCTACTGAGAAGAACAAAGACTTCCCCCTTATTTCCCTTTATGACGGCAAGCCGGTAAGAACAGTCAAGGCCCGGGATCTTTGGGATAAACTCTGCAGAAGTGCCTGGCTCAGGGGTGACCCTGGAGTATTCTTCATTGATAGGGCTAATGCTGACAACATACTTAAAATGGATGAACAGTGGAAGATCGAATCGACTAATCCATGCGGTGAACAGCCCCTTCCAAACTACACCAGCTGCAACCTCGGATCTATTAACCTTGAATCTTTCGTCGACAATACTGACCCGGAAAAGCCTTTATTTGATCTTGAAGCTTTCGTTGACCAGGTATATCGCTCCATGTACTATCTTGACCTTGTCATTGATGCATGTTCCTACCCTCTTGAAAAGATCGAAGAACGTACAAAGAAGATACGTCCTGTCGGCCTTGGCCTCATGGGATTGGCAGATGCTGCTATTCTGCTGAAGATGCGTTATGGTTCCGATGATTTCAATGACTTCTGTTCGTCCATCGCAAATACCATGGCATCTGCCTCCCTTCTCGCTTCTCAGAAACTTGTTACAGAAGTGGGCAAAGAAGAATTTCCTGAAGCACATCTTGTCCGGGATCTATTCCACTTTTTCCATGAAGAATTCGGAGATGGAGAATTTCTTACCCAGGACTGGATATCCAGTCTTGATATGGATGGTTTCAAAGGCCTCATCAAAAAAATGCGTCTTTCGGAAACCATTCCCTACACCCTGGTCAACACCCTTGATGGCTTTACATGTGATAATTCCGCTTTGGGGGAGGAAGAAAGGCTTTCTACGATCAGGGAAGTCCTTCTTGATCTGGCCGGAGGCAAGATGAGGAACAGCCGCCGTCTGAGTATAGCACCCACTGGCTCTATTTCCATGATCATGGATTCCAGCCCCGGAATTGAGCCTAATTTTGCCTGGTCGTGGACCAGAAAAATATCTGCTTCAAATGGAGACGGTTTTGAGCTGAGGGAATTTTTCCACAAACTGGTGCATGAAAAACAGAAAGAAGAGTTTCACAAGTACGGTAAACTCAGTGACCCCACCTATGCGACAGCCTATGATATATCTACCCGGGAACATGTAACAGTGACGGGGATCTTTTCACAGCTTATAGATTCGGGCATATCAAAGACGGTCAATTTACCCAGCACGGCAACTGTGGAGGATGTGCAGAAGGTCTACGAGATGTGTTACCGTCTTGGAGCAAAGGGTATTACCATATACAGGGACGGATCAAGATCCTATCAGCCCATAGAAGTCAAAAAGCCCGAGACTTCTGTAGAACATACCAGCCAGGTCAAGGAAAGGCCGGGACTGGTGGTTTTCGGTAAAACAGTAAAGGAAAGGACTCCATGGGGCAGTTTCTATGTCACTCTCAATTTTGATGGAAGTGAACCCTTTGAAGTCTTTGCCAACATAGGAAAGAGCGGCTCTGAAATGATGGCAATGACAGAGGCTCTTTCCCGGGTTATTTCCATCGGCCTGAGAAGTGGCGGTAAACTTGAAGATTTCATAACTACCCTAAAGGGGATCTCAGGCAAGGAATACTGGATGTTTGAAAGCGATGACAAGCATGTGGTGCGCTCCATCCCGGATGCCCTTGCCCTTCTCCTGGAACAGCTTATCGGAGCTGTTCCGGATGATCATGACGATATCAAGAAAGTCTGTCCCGAATGCGGTAGTCCTCTTGAAATGATATCAGGCTGTGCTTATTGTTTCAGTTGCGGATATTCTCCCTGTAAATGATCCCTTCCATGAATGTGGCGGAGAAGTTCCATGGGAAAATCTGAAACTCTGTTGACATATTCTGAAAGAGGATTATAATCTTTCTTCGGTGTTTCTGTAACGAATACAACTGATGCTCTTATCCAGAGCGGTGGAGGGACTGGCCCGTTGAAACCGCAGCAACCTGCCTTAGAGGTATGGTGCTAAAACCAACAGCTTACAGCTGGATGATAAGAGAGGAAAACTTGAATATTTTCAGGTCCTTCCTCTTGGAAGGACCTTTTTTTTATGTTAGAAGAGAGCTCTCAGGATGTCTTACAGAACATACTATTTTTTTCAGGAGGTTGGAGAAATGTCCAAGCAGGGTTTTTTGATCTCATCTGAATCTGTTACTGAGGGGCATCCTGATAAAGTCGCTGATCAGATATCTGATGGAGTACTCGATGCCATTCTTGCAGATGATCCTATGGGCCGTGTAGCATGTGAAACACTGGTAACTACTGGTCTGGTGATGGTTGCAGGAGAGATCAGTACTTCCACCTATGTGGATATTCCACGTCTGGCCAGGGATATCGTTAAGGAGATAGGTTATACGCGGGCAAAATATGGATTTGACGGTGATACCTGCGCAGTCCTGACGGCCATTGATGAGCAGTCCTGTGACATCGCCCAGGGAGTCAATAAAGCCCTCGAGATCAGGGAAGGCGATATGGACGAAGCCGAGATAAACAAGGTCGGGGCTGGAGACCAGGGAATGATGGTAGGTTTTGCCAGCAATGAGACAGAAGAATTCATGCCCATGCCCATAGCGCTGTCTCACCGGCTTTCCAGACGCCTTGCCTTCGTAAGGAAGCAGGGTATTATTCCCTATCTGCGTCCGGATGGTAAAACCCAGGTGACCCTTGAATATCATGATAATAAAGCTGTTCGTGCAGATACTATAGTCGTTTCCGCACAGCATCACCCGGATGTAGATCCAAAACAGATAAGGGCGGATATAGTAGAGCATGTTATCGATCCTGTGGTTCCGAGAGAGTTCATGGAAGATCATCCCCGTATACTTGTCAACCCCACTGGTCGTTTTGTTAAAGGCGGACCCATGGCTGATACGGGCCTTACGGGCAGAAAGATAATCCTCGATACATATGGTGGATGGGTTTCCCATGGAGGCGGTGCATTTTCAGGTAAGGATCCCACCAAGGTCGACCGTTCTGCGGCATATATGGCCAGATATGCTGCAAAAAATATTGTAGCGGCAGGTCTTGCGGACAGATGTCAGATCCAGGTAGCTTATGCCATTGGTGTCGCCCATCCGGTATCTGTTATGGTAGAAACCTATGGCGAAGGAAAGATCAGTGATGAAAAGCTTACAAGGCTTGTCCGGGAGCACTTCGATTTTCGCCCGGCAGCAATAATAAGGGATCTTGATTTGAGAAAACCCCAGTACAGAAGGATCGCATCATATGGCCATATGGGCCGTATTGACCTGAAACCCATGCCTGCATGGGAGAGGACTGACAGGGCTGAAGCACTTCGCAAGGCAGCGGAGGCGATCTGACCGGCGATCTGCGATAAAAGGTCTGCATATCAAGGGCTCTGGAATTTTTTCGGAGCCCTTCTGCTTTTTATTGGGCAGAATGACTTTCCTCCCGGACAAAATTTCTGATGTCATCCCTTAATGCTGTAGAATTGGGGAAAGACTCTGATCCTGTTTTTATGCCCTAAACTTTTCTTCTTTCCACCAGTAGAATAGAGGGGTCTGTCAGGGGGGGATGAAATGGGAAAAGGATTTATTCGGGCAGAAAAAGCTAAAGCAGTTGCCCTTATTGGTCTTATAGCAAATATATTTCTGACTGTTATCAAATTCCTTGCAGGTATCCTGGGTAACAGCTCTGCCATGATAGCGGATGCAACCCATTCCCTTTCAGATCTTCTTACCGACATTATCGTTTTCCTGGGGTTCAGGGTTGCAGATAAACCGGCTGACAGTACTCACCAGTATGGTCACGGAAAAGTGGAGACCCTTCTGGCAGCTATCTGTGGAGTATTCCTCCTGTTAGCAGGTATTGGTATCTGTGCCGGAGGCATCAAAAGCCTTTACCTGTATATGACCGGTCTATCCATTCCCCGCCCCGGGAATGCAGCCTTGATAGCGGCCATCCTTTCCATCCTGTCCAAGGAGGGCCTTTTCCGCTATACCATATCCAGGGCTCGTGATCTGAGTAGTCCTGCTCTTGCGGCGAAGGCTTGGGATCATCGGTCAGATGCCTTTTCTTCAGTAGGTACCCTCCTGGGGATAGGCGGAGCAATTATCCTGGGACCGAAGTGGAGACTCCTTGATCCTGCGGCAGCTGTTATGGTAAGCGGATTTATTTTAAAAATAGCCTTTTCAATTCTCGCCGAGAGTCTTAATGAACTGCTTGAGTCATCCATCGATATAGGAATGAAGAAAGAAATACTCGAAGTTATACATGGGGATCCTGAAGTCAGGGATATTCACCTTATGAGAACCCGGAAGATAGGCCCCTACTTTGCACTTGAGGCTCACATAATGGTGGACAGGTCCCTTTCACTGGTAACAGCCCATGACGTATCAACAAGGATAGAAGGGGCCATTCATGAGATCTTTGGAGAAGAAACCCTTATTACCCTGCATGTGGAACCTCTTCCGGAAAAGGGCAGTTCCCATGTGGACAAATGATATTGAGTCCGAAAAACAGACAGGAGGCCTGATACTTTGGACAGACTGATAAAAGGTTATGGCGAATTCAGAAAAAAAGCGGACCTTAAGCTCTATGAGAAACTTGGAAAAGGGCAGTTCCCTCATACTTTTGTAATATCATGTTCGGATAGCAGAATAGTTCCTGAAAAGATATTTTCTGCGGAGGCAGGCGAGCTTTTTGTCCTGAGGAATGTGGGCAACCTTGCTGGCCTGGATGACCCCTGCTTCCTGTCAGCCCTGGAATATGCACTTTTACATCTGGGGGTAGACAATGTCCTGGTCCTCTCTCATTCGGAATGCGGAGCAATCAGGGCTCTTTCGCAGAGAGATCATATAGACACGGAAGGTCTTGAGAAATGGTTTGCACATGAAACATATGATGGGACCAGCATGGATGAAGCGGTCAGAAACAACGGGATAAGGCAATACAGGAGAATTCTGCGACATCCCCTTGTGATCAGGGCAAAGAAAGACAGGGATCTTAAAGTTGAACTCCTCTTCTTTGATATATCTACTCTGAGGCTTGAGCGTTTCTGCGGGGATAAGTGGGAAGAAATAAAATGACCTTCATAGAATAAGCAATGGGGCCCTGTTCATAAGGGCCCCATTGCTTATTCTATGAAGTGTGTTTTTCCCGAAGTTCTCTTCGGAGGATCTTTCCCACTGGAGAAAGTGGGAGTTCGGTTACGAATTCCACTTTCCGGGGTACTTTATAATGGGCCAGCCGTTCCTTGCAGAACTGAATGATGTCTGTCTGTGTAAGATGGGCTTTCTCTACGGGTATCACAAATGCCTTGGGGTATTCTCCTGTAAGATGGTGCTTTATTCCTACTACTGCAGCCATATAAACGTCCGGATGTTCCTGGATGACCTCTTCGATCTCCTGGGGATAGACATTGAAACCCCCTACTATTATCAGGTCAGTAGCCCTGTCAAGTACTTTTATATAATTATCTTCATCAATGGAGACAATATCCCCGGTATTGAACCATCCATTATGAAACCTTTCCTCATTGAGTTCAGGGGCTCCAAGATAGCCTTCACAGACAGAGGGTCCCTTTACCCAGAGGATACCTTCTTTTCCTCTGGGAAGGACATTCCCTTCGGAATCCCTTATCTCGATTTCATAATCCGGTAATGGCAGACCTATAGTCCCGGTCTTTTTTGTTGCGCTGCTCCTGTTTGCAGCCACGACTGGAGAACATTCAGTCAGACCATATCCCTGGAAACTGACAACGCCCATCCTTGCTTCGACCCTTCTCTCCAGATCGGGGTCGAGTCTCCCTCCTCCTGTAAGGATGTATCTCAGGCTTTCCGGTATCCTTTCACCCTTTTCGACAGCTCCGAGAAGGAAGGGAAGCATGGTAGGTACAGCGATAAGTATCCTTACTTCGGCCTCTCTGAGGGCAGAGAATGTATTTTTGACTGGAATGAAAGATGGCAGGAGGACCTGGGGCAGCCCGAAGATCAGGGGAAGGACGCCGCACACAGTGAACCCGAAGGCGTGAAAATTCGGCAGGATATTCATAAGAATATTTCCTGTTTCAAAACCTTCAACATTCTCATGAACAGACCTGGCATTGTTGAGGAGATTTGAATGACTCAGCGGAACGAGCTTGGGATTTCCAGTTGTACCCGAGGTCGCGAAAATCACAGCCATATTCCCTGGGCCTTCTGCATGGACGGTTGTCCGGAAAGAGGGGAGCGGTCCTTCAGGATCTGCCATGACAGAGGTAAAACCTTCGCTCCCGATAGCTTCCGGCAATCCACGGGTACCTTCCGAGAAGATTATCCCTGAAGGCCTGAGCTTTCTCAGGATCCGGAGATTCGCTTCGGTCCCGCCCCTTGCGTTCAGTGGGACTATTGTTCCTCCGATCTGCCAGACCGCGACTGATAAAATGAGCAGGAGAGGGGAATCGGGAAGATAGAGAGCTAACCTGTCACCCTCTTCGAAACCGCTTGTTTCAAGAATTTCCCGGCATGCAGCAACCTTTGACAGGAATTCTTTTCTATTCCACCATCTACTGTTCCACCAGAGTATCCTTTGTTCAGGATCCTGTGAAACAAGATGCTCCACCATAGTTTCAAGCCTGATGTTCAAGAAAACACCTCCAGGATTATTCACTCGAATGAATATGTTACTTTCCTTTAACCCTATTCTTTTTTATCAATCTTTTAATAATACCCCTTTCCCTGGAAAAATAACAAAAATCATTGAAACTTTTCAATTCATTCTCCAAATGGTTTCAGGAGGTATTCCTGAGGGACTGTAATGTATAATGAAAACCAGTTGTTAAAACTATTTCAGAGGTTAGAGAATATGACTGGTTCCCGAAAGAGTTCTATCCTGCTTCTGCTGACGGTATTTGTCCTTACATTACTTATATCGGCTGCATCGGCATATTCCGGAGTATTTCAGGACAGCTCATTGTACAGGTATATGCAGAATCACCAGGAATCAGGAGATAAAGATAAACGGATCAAGGCTACAGCAAGGTACTTCTGCCAGAAAAATCCTGAGCTGGCCCCCAAAACTGCAAAAACCTATGCCATCCTGGTGGAGAGAACTTCTCGTAAATATCATCTGGATCCTATACTGGTCGCCTCCATAATAGTCAAGGAATCAACGGTGAACCGTTTAGCCTTTTCCGGCAGGAGCTATGGACTGATGCAGATCAACTGGAATGCCAATAAATCGTGGATACCGAAGGTCTTCCCCAAGGTCCGCTCGAGAAAGGACCTTTACCGGAGTGCAAAGAACATAGAAGTGGGAAGTTACATTCTTAAAAAAGCCCTGGAAAAATATCATAATAATGTGGATAGAGCTTTGGACAGGTACAGGGGCAAATGTCTTGTCTCTTATCGGAAAGCCGTATTGGCACATTACTGTGCTATTGCTAAGATCTTTCAAAAGATATGATACCAGCTGGCTGCGGAGCTCGTTTCCATGCTTGAAATTAATTGGAGGTACCTGTTTTGAAAAAGAGAGGAACTGGACGGGATGAAAGAGAATTACGTGCTGATACTCACCGGAGGATAAATGAACATAAAAAGAAGCGTTTCCCCGGTTCAGCAGGTTATCTGCTTATTCCCCTTACTGGCATTATCGTAGTGGTTGTCCTTTTTTTTGCTTCAAGAGACATATTCTTCAGTGATAAACCTCCCCTTTACCAGAAGCTTTCATCTGAACCGGAGGTGAATATCTCTCCCGATATTGAGGTTACCCAGGCCGAAACTTCCCTCACTGCAAGTGCCGGATCACTTGAAATGTCCGTGGACAGCGAAAAAACTGAGAAAGCTTCGAAGGAAGCAGAAAGTGCTTCCGGCACAGAAAAAGCGGTTATCCCGGCTTCCGGCACTGCTCAATCAGGTGAAGAGCCTGTCCCGTCTCCGAAGAGATCTTCTGCTGAGGTCCTGAAGTTCCAGAAATCGGATCTCTGGGGTGTCCAGCTTGCCATGTCCACTTCTAAAACAGATTCAGAAAGACTTGCAGAAGAGGTTCGAGGGAAAGGATATAACCCACAGATAACCAGGCCCGGAGAGCATTACAGGGTAAGAGTCAACGGAGGGGAAGACAGGGAAACGGCCGTTAAGGTCGAAGAAATGCTCAAAGCTGAAGGTTATGATACCCTTCTTGTGCATTCATCCGCTATAGATCCCATTCCGGAAGAAAAGGAAATGGTCAGGGCAGCGGAATTCTCCAGGTACCAGAAAAATGATACCTGGGGTGTCCAGGTTGGGATGTTTCCAGATAAGGCAGGCGCTGTCAGAGTATCGGAAGAAGTCAGAAAAAAGGGTTTCAATCCGGAAATAACTAAACCTGGAAAATACTACAGGGTAAGGGTTAAGGCCGGAATAGACGCTCAGACAGCGGAGAAGATCAATGCTCTCCTGAAAAAAGAGGGGTACGATACTCTTATGGTCAGATCCTCCGAATAATTGGACATAGCGGATTTCCAGCCCCATCCATGCAGGTACGGTTTCCCGTGTTGATCCTGCCAGTTTCTGTACCTGATCAATCCAGGAGGGTTTTCACTTATGCTGATTCATCTTTCGATGGCACAGGTTGATGTAAACATCATACTTCTTGTTTTCCTGGGTCTTGTTGTGGGCTTCCTTGCCGGACTCTTTGGTGTGGGTGGAGGATTTCTTCTGACACCTTTACTTAATGTTTTTTTCGGTATTCCCTATAATGTGGCTGTGGGAAGCAGCCTTGCCCAGATGGTCATTACAGCTCTTTCAGGTTCAATGAGACATATTAAACAGAAAAATGTGGACTATAAACTTGCCCTGACCTTTTTCACAGGTGCTGTTGCCGGGGTCAGGATCGGGATAAACATCCTGGGATCTTTCAGCAGTGATGTCCAGTACTGTATCAGAGGACATTATGTCTGCCAGCTTGATCTTTACATGAGCATCATCTATCTTGTTTTTCTGATCTCTGTGAGTTCCTTCATGTTGTATGAAACATTCCGGGCAAGGTTTCCAGATTGCGAAGCAGATACAGGAATATCGCGAAAGATCAGGAAAATATCCCTGCCTCCTCTGTTTCACTTTTCATCCCTTGAGAATAAACCCATGTCTATCTGGCCCATTCTAGGCCTCGGTCTCCTTATCGGTACCCTGTCGGGACTCCTGGGCGTAGGAGGCGGTTTTATCCTGATGCCGACACTGGTTTATCTCCTTGGAATACCTACCCGAACTGCTATTGGAACAAGCATGGTCCAGACCTTCTTCACTGCTCTTTTCGGAGCCTCCAACCATTTTATCAGGGGAAATGTCGACATTCTCCTTGTAATGCTTATTCTGCCTGGTTCCGTTATGGGTGCGCAGACCGGGGCCTGGCTTACTACGAAGATAAACTGTGTTTCCCTGCGAAAATATTTTGGCTTCATGGTGCTGTTCTCAGCCCTTGTTATTATCCTGAAATATCTGTGATAATAATTCTTTCACCCCGGTCAATTACGGCAAGAGTTTTGTGAGAAAGGAAGGGATTTAATGAAAAAGATGGAACTTGATACTCCGGCACTCCTGCTAGATCTGGACCGCATGGAGGCTAATATGGAGTTTGGGCGGCAGTTCGCCGCTTCAGTGGGTGCTAAACTCAGACCACATATCAAGACCCACAGGACACCGGCCATAGCACTGAAACAGCTGGAAAATGGCGCATCAGGTATTGCTGTGGCCAAGCTTGGAGAAGCGGAGGTAATGGCAGAAGCTGGCATAAAGGATATCTTTATTGCGAATGAGATCGTGGGGGATATCAAACTTGAAAGGCTCAGGAACCTGGCAGGGAAGGTCCGCATCGCAGTGGGAGTGGACGATCCTGTCCACATCGGAATGCTGTCACGGGTCTTTATGAATGAAGATAGATCAATTGATGTAATGATAGATGTCAACACGGGATATCCAAGAACTGGAGTGCCATCGGGTAAACCGGTTCTGGAACTTGCAAAAATAGCGATATCCACTCCGGGTGTAAATCTCAGGGGTATCTATACCCATGATGGCCAGACCTATGGGGCTGACGCCGTGAAAGAAGTAAGAGAGATCTTCCGGAAAAGCCAGGAACAGATCCTTTCAACAGCACGTCTTCTCAGATCAGAAGGAATAGAATGCAGAGAGATAAGCGTAGGTTCCACCCCTTCACTACTTGTAGGAGAACCTCTCAATGGCGTTACCGAGATAAGACCTGGAACCTATATCTTTCTCGATGCCGACCAGGCGAATGTCATAGGAACCTTTGACAGATGTGCCCTTACTGTTCTGGGGACGGTTATCAGCAGACCGGTACCCGAAAGGGTGGTTCTTGATACGGGAGGGAAAGCCCTTACTTACTATGTCCAGGTAGAGGGGATAACGAGGACTCCCGGTTTTGGAATATTGAAGGATCATCAGGAGATCAGACTTTACAGTCTCTCCGAAGAGCATGGTTCTTTCATAAGGCCCCAGGGACTGGACTTCAACATCGGAGACAAGGTGGAAATAATACCCAACCACGCATGTCCCACCTGCAACCTCTATGAACGAATGTACTGCATCCGTAACGGGGAAGTGGTGGATGAATGGCCCATCCTGGCGAGGGGAAAATCCCAATAAAAGTTCTGGATCGTACTTTATGGAACATCCCTATATTTCTTTAAAGCTTTAAACGTGGTGTTTGTTCTGAGCCTTACAGGGAAAACCCATTGAGCAGAGTTTTTGAAAAGGCCGTAAATCTGAGTGATGCAGGAGGAAATAATGAATCCAAAACTTGAACCCCATAAGACCATGATGGGAGATAATCCTATGCTTGCCCCTCGTTATTGCGGTGTTCCCACCTTTATGAGAACTCCCCTGGTAAACGATCCGGCTCTTGTAGATATAGCACTTGTAGGGGTTCCCTATGATGGGGCAGTTGAAGCGCGTTCCGGTGCAAGGCAGGGTCCGCGCCAGATCAGGGATATGTCCACCATGATGCGTTCCATACATCATGTAACCAGGATCAATCCTTATGAGCTGTGCCGGGTTGGAGATATGGGTGATGTGCCCTTTAACAGGATCTTTGATGTTCAGGCCAGCCACGCCGATATTACTGCCTTTTATGAAAAGATCCGCATGGCTGGAGCTTTCCCCCTGAGCGCAGGTGGAGATCATTCCATATCCCTTCCCATTTTGCGGTCCGTTGCTTCAGAACGGCCTGTAGGGTTGATACATATTGATGCCCATACCGATTGCTGCGATGAGGAAATGAACTCCAGATACAGCCACGGAACTCCTTTTCGCAGGGCAGTGGAAGAGGGACTTATCGAACCGAAGCGAACAGTTCAGATAGGCATAAGGGGAGCAGCAAATTCAGATGAGTGCTGGACTTACGGAGAAAAAGCCGGGATAAGGATCATCTTCATGGAAGAGTTTACAAAGATGGGTGTAGATAACGTTATTGCCGAGGCTGGAAGGGTGGTTGGTGAAGGCCCTGTTTACATTACTTTTGATGTAGATGGAATAGACCCTGCTTTTACTCCTGGTACTGGTACTCCAGAGATCGGTGGACTCACGCCAGTGGAGGCACAGGCTTTGGTCCGCGGATTCAGGGGTCTTGAGATCATCGGGGCCGATGTAGTTGAAGTGGCGCCCCCTTTTGACCCCTCGGGAAATACGGCACTCGTGGCCGCTACCATGATGTATGAGATCCTTTGTATCTTTGCTGAATCAGTGGCAGGGCGCAGATAGGAAGACTTTTATTGAATCAGATCTGAGCCGCATTATTGTTTAAAGAAGAATTATAAGCATGTAATGGACATCAAGAAAGGAAAAGGAAAAGGGGAAGGGGCATGTATTTGCCCCTTCCCCTGATGTGTTTCTATATCTCGAAGGTCTTTCCTGAGCTGAGAGGTTCGAATCTTTCTCCGAAGGCTTCAAGTAATTTTACCTGTGCCTTGAAACCTGTACAGTGTCCCGAGCTGATCCAGCCAGGGCCTATCTCTCCCAGGGCATCCACTGTTTTGGAGATCTTTTCTTCAGATGCCTCTACAAGGTGGAAGCCGCCGATTATTCCTTCTACTGCCTCATCCGGGAAAAGGGAAAGGGCATGTTCTGTTATGTTGACTATGCCTGCATGGCTGCAGCCTGTAATTATAACGATCCCCCTGTCCTTTACATTTGCCAGGAGTGAAATGTCGTCAAGTACCGGGTCGGGCATTAGCGTATCTCCGTAGATGGTGAAAAGGCTTATTCCGGCATCTTCAAAATCCGTATTACGGGGGATCTCGCCAGAAGTTATGAGGCCGGGCATTATCTGAAAGGGCTCCGATGTCAGGAAGAGCATTCCCCCTTTAGCTTCGATCTCTTCCCTTTCATCTCCAGCCATTATTCCCACATGCTGGAGGAACGGGGCGTTGATAAAATGGGGACGGAAGATCTCGGGATGTGCTATGACAGGAAAATTCTTTTTCCCGGTTGCTTCTACCAGTTTTGCAGCTCCCATGGTGTGATCATAGTGACAGTGTGTCAAAACCAGTGCGTCAATGGTTGCAGGGTCTATGCCCAGGATCTGCATGTTATGGCTTAGGGCTTCGAAATTCTGTCCTACATCGACCATTATCCGTTTCGTAAGGCCTTCTTTTTCTGCTTCAACAAGCAAAGAAATACCGTGCTGTCCCCAGAGGGGACTTTCGTAGGGTACGCTGTCTTCAGCTATGACAGTTACTTTAAGGCTGTCCAGGGTAAGTTCCAATTTATTATTCCTCCTTCTGATCTCTTTCTCCAATTATATCAAGAAGAAATTTCTTTACGAGGTTCCCCGTAACCTGCTTTCTGTATTCGGGTGTCTTTCTTGGATTTACACTCCCTGAAGCTATATTGCCAGCTTTGATGGCAATATCTTCTGTAAGAGCTTTGCCCTCAAGAAAATTCCGGAGATCTTCAAGCATAAAGGCTGTCTTTCCCATTGTCCCGACGGCAAACCTGGGTTCAACAATACTCCCATTTTCATCTATCCCTATATATCCAGCTAATGAAACCCTTGCAATGGTAAGCATGGATCTTGATCCCCTTTTATAAAATATCTGCCTGCTGTTTTCTGAAGGGATAGGAACTTTAATCCCTATGAGAATTTCTTCAGGGAGTCTCACCGTATTTCTATAGCCTGTCCATAGTTTTGTGACGCTGATCTCCCTTGATCCGGAGGTGCTTCTCAGTACTGCCTTTGCATCCAGGGCCATGAGAACAGGTGGCATATCTGCAGCGGGAGATGCTGTCATGAGATTACCACCCAGGGTAGCTCTATTCTGGAGGGTTATTGCTCCATTCAGCCTGGCTGCTTTTTCCAGGGCCGGGAAGTGTGACTGGACTATGGGATTGGAGTAGATCCTGGAATAGGTGGAACAACTGCCGATTTGCAGGGAATCATCTTCAAGGGAGATATCTGACAGTTCCGGTATTCGTGATATATCCATCAGGGCTTCCGGTTCTTTTCTGCCGTTTTTTAATTGAACCATGATATCTGTCGTTCCTGCCAGGAGGGTTATAATTTCTCCATGTGTTTTAAGAATTGCCAGGGCTTCCCCGGTACTATGGGGGATGAAAATCCTGTTCTTCTCATTCTCACATAATTCAAAGGAGCCTGGAGTTGAAAGGAAGAAGGATGGTTCGATGGTTTCGCCATATCCTTCTTCCGCGGCTCTTTCAACAGCTCTGAAAATCCTTTCGTATCCGGTACATCTGCAGAGGTTGCCTGCAAGTCCCATACGGATCTGTTCTTTATCAGGGTTATTGTTCTGGCTCAGTAGAAACCTTGATGCCATTACCATCCCAGGTGTGCAGAAGCCGCACTGAACAGCGCCTTCCTCTACAAAGGCCCTTTGGAGAAGGTCCGGTTCTTCAGGTGATCCCAATCCTTCAATTGTAAGAATATCTTTCCCGGGAAGCTGTATGGCTGGCACCATGCATGAATTTACAAGCATGCCGTCCATGATAACTGCACAGGCTCCGCATTCTCCCTCCCCGCAGCCTTCCTTCGTACCGGTCAGTCCCAGATCTTCACGGAGAATATCGAGTAACCTTCTTAAAGGAGGAGCCTCAATATGGATATCTTTTCCATTGACAGTCATATTGAATCTCATTTGTTGAGTCCTCCTTTTTCTCCAGGAGCCATTTCACGCTGAAGTTCTTCCAGCCTCTCTCCGGTAACTGGTATCTGATCCGGAGAAAGTCCCGTGGCATTTTCTATGGCAGAAACGAGGGCTGGAGCTCCGCCGTCCATGGGAAGCTCCCCGAGGCCCTTCGCTCCGTAGGGACCTCCTGTATATGGGATCTCCTCAATGGAAACATGAAAATCGGGACAGTCCATGGAAGTCGGAATGTGATACTGGGTCATGTGCCCACTCTCAAATTTCCCTTTCCTGATCTTCATCTCTTCAAGGTAGCCGTATCCTAGGGACTGGAGTTTCCCGCCTTCAACCTGGCCAATTGCCGTTATTTCATTGATAACTTTACCTATCTCAACAACGGTAGTTATTCTAACCGGTTTTATCTCATAGGTGTTCATATCCACTTCGACCTCTGCCACATCTGCTCCCCAGGAATAACTCTTGTAGGCAGCTCCGGTGAAAGAGTCTTCATTCCACAACATTCCCTCGGGAGGTATGTATCTGGCAAAACCTGAAAGGGGGCCTTCTTCCAGGAGAAATCTGTCTGCCATTTCGGTGAAGTGTCCCAGCGGCCCATTCTTTGAGGAGAAGAGACCCTTTGAATAAAGAATATCCCCATTTTCAGCCTTATGCCATTTTCCAACGGCAGCCCTGAGTGTTTCAAGAAGTTTATGACAGGCATCCATGACTATCCGGCCTACGAACATGGTTGTTCGCGATGCGACGGTGGGTCCGCTGTCGGGAACGATGGAAGTATCGGGTTGAGGGTGTATGAACATTGAAGGGGGCAGCTCCATCGTCTCCGCAGCCAGGGAAGTGAACATTACTGTGGCTCCCTGTCCCATCTCAACACTGCTGACAAGAATTTCGATCAGGCCGTTCCCTACATATATCACCTTTGCCTTCCCATCGATCTTCTCTTCCCCACTTCCGGTAAATCCTCCTCCGTGAAAGTACAGGGACAGGCCTATCCCGTATTTCCCCGAAGAAGAACAGGTCTTCGGAGGAAAAGCCCTTTTCCTTTTGTAACCAGAAAGCTCAACAGCTTTTTCCAGGACCAGGTTAAGGTTTTCTCCTTCTGTGAATTCCTGGCCGAAGGGAAACCGGTTGCCGTTCTGAAGGAGGTTCTTTTTCCGCAGATCAAGGGGGTCTATCCCAAGTCTTGCGGCAATCCGATCCATCTGTCTTTCAACGGCAAAACAGCTCTGGGGAACCCCAAAGCCCCTGAAGGCGCTGCAAGGAGGTGTATTTGTCGCTAATGCCCTCCCCCTTATATATATGTCTGGTATCCTGTATGGACCTGCAGCATGAAGAATAGCTCTCTGTAGAACTACTTTGCTCAGGGTGGAATAAGCACCTCCATCAAGAAAGAGCTCAATTTCAGAAGCGATAATGGTCCCGTCTTTCAGGACACCTGTTCTGTGCCTTATCAGAGATGGGTGGCGCTTCGGCGTAACAAGAAGGTCCTCTTCCCTGCCATAGACCATCTTTACCGGGTGGCCGCTCTTCATG
The DNA here is from genome assembly GCA_963666205.1 of Synergistales bacterium. GTDB lineage: Bacteria > Synergistota > Synergistia > Synergistales > JAFGMB01 > JAENYO01. Next base: position 967,695 of record OY762654.1, on the reverse strand, counting down.
GCGAGCAGGGCTGCATGGATCCCTATTACTGAAGGATAATCCTCTTTTCCTCCAAACCCTCCCCCTGTTACCGCCTGTTTTATGACAATGTTCTCCGGATCAAAGGGAAGGGCATGGCAAGCCGCCCTGTGTATGTAATAGGGACATTGCATGGACCCGATTATCTCTATGCCATTTCCAACGGACCGGGCGATCATTCCCTGAGTTTCCAGGTAGAGCTGTTCCTGATATCCTGTCTGATAGGTTCCCTCTATGATCATATCTGCCTTTTTCAAGGCCATATCAGGATTACCATCGGATACGGTGTAATCTGCAAATATATTATCCTTTCCGTAGAGCAACTTTTTCCCTTGAATGCTTTCTTCTATTGTCAGAAGAGGTTCCTTTTCTGCTGTGACAATGGAAATGGCCTTTACGGCTGCTTCAAGTAAAGCCTTTTCAGGAGCGGCGATGAGGATGACGGGTTCTCCGCAATAGCGGATCTTCTCCTCTGCCAGTATGGGCAGGTCATTTTCAACCATGCAGACTTCATTCGGTCCGGGAAGATCTTCTGCCCTGATAACAGCCACCTTCGACCATTCGAAGGCAGGATCCATTTCTATCTTTCTGATAATTCCGGAAGGTATTGATGACCTTATGGTCCTGCCGAACCACATGTCGGGAAAAGTGATATCATCTATGAACATAGCCCGGCCCGTTACCTTTTCCCACCCGTCAGGTCGAGGAAGGGTAGAACCGATGTATCTGTCGATGATCTTTTTCATTATCGGGCCTCCTTATGATGATGTGTCAGTGTCCATTTAAGGATCCATGAGTTTTGCCCTTTCCTCTGCATTTCTTATATATAACCCTCTTATTTCCTGTAACGATGAATAATTATGAGAATCAAGCCATTCATCTATTTCCCCTGCGACCTTTCCATATATTTCAGGTCCCTTTCGAAGGGCTGCAGTACATATCTGTACCAGGGAAGCTCCTGCCATAAAAAATTTTATGGCATCTTCTCCCGAAGAAATTCCTCCTGCGCCGATGACAGGTTTGGACTGGATCTTTGCCAGCCTGTAGACGGTGCAGAGAGCAATGGGAAGTATGGGTGGTCCCGAGAGCCATCCCTCTCCATAGGATGAGCCGAGGAAGGGATGGGGATTTTCAATATCGATATCCAGTGCCGGGCCAAGGGAATTTATGGCAACGAAGCCATCGACTATGGATGAAGCTGAAAGAGCCAGCTCTTCCAGATCAGGTATTCCAGGGGAAACCTTCATCCATATGGGGCAGCTTACTGTTCTCTTGAGAGATTCTGCCACAGCCAGAAGAGGTTTCAGTGATCTGCCGGTGTAATGGGTGGAAAATTCAATGATATCGGGCTGCACCTCTTTTTCAAGGATAGACCCAAGATTGCTCACATCCTCAGGCGAGTAGCCTATGGAGACTATCAGGGGAATTCTGCTGGTCCTGACGTAATGACAGGCTGGCGTGAAATAGAGGAGGGGTTTTTCTGACCATGTTTCACAGTTGAAGAGACCTTCGAAGTTTCCCTTTTTTATGGTGGGCCTGTTATCCTTTGCAGGATAAACAGAAACAGTTTTGGTGACTAGTCCTCCAGCCCCTCCTCCAATTGCTTTATGTATCATTTCTTCTGAGCCCACATTGGGTCCGGCAGCGGTCAGGACGGGGTTTTTAAAACTTACACCATTTACTATGACCGAAATATCCGCCACGATAGTTTTCCCTCCCTTGATACAGCTATTATTCAGATCAGGTCATAAATCTTTTATGGAGAGCTTTTACTGCTTTTTTTGTATTGATAAGGATCTCTTTCTCGTTCAGGAAGGGGAAATGTTCCTCCCTCCAGATTATCCTTCCCCTTGAAATGGTCATCCATGATCTGGCCGAGCGGGCTCCGAAGATAAGATGGGAGATCACATTTTCCCTTGAAACAGGGGAGAGTGGTATATAGTTAAGTATGGCCAGGTCTGCTGTATTTCCGGGCTCCAGGGTCCCCATTCCTGGAAAATAAAGGTTCAGAACCTTTATGGGACGGTCAAAAAAGAGTTTTCTCATTTCCTCAAAGGATTCCTGGTTTCCATTTCCCAGGAGATAATATGATCTGAGGGTCTGGATCATGTCACAGCCCATTCCATCTGTTCCCAGAACGAAAGAACTTAACTTCTCCCTGTTCATGGATCCCACACGGTTATTTGCGTTTGATTCGGGGAGACTCACTACGACTGGTGAAATTTCTTGAAGTATTTCCAGGTCCTTATTGGAAAGATGTACAGCATGTGCCAGTATGGACCTTTCATCGAGAAGCCCATGAGAATAAAGCCTGTCCACGGGGCCCGTGTAGCCGAGTTCCACACAGTAATCCAGATCTTCCTCTGCTTCTCCGCAGTGAATATGGATGGGCATTCCGGGTGGTTTCATTCCTGCAATTACCTCCATGGTTTCCTCGCAGAGAGTGAGATTGGCATGAAGGCCGAAACAGCCTTTAAGATTGTCCGAATCTTTATGCTGTTCCCAGAAGTCGATGTTTTCCCTGATATGCTTTGCTACCTCCAGGTCTCCATTACGATCTGAAGTTTCATAGCACAGGAGTCCCCTTATCCCCACTTCATCAAAGGCTTTGCCAAGGGTGGAAAGGCTTCCGGATACCCGGGACATGGACGCATGGTGGTCAAAAATAGTGGTAATGCCGTATCTGACAGCATCCATTACGGCGGCAAGGGCTGAATAGTAAATACTTTCCGCATCCAGGTTGCGGTCAAGATGCCACCAGAGATTTTCCAGGATCTGGAGAAAGGTTCCAGTTTCCCCGCAGGGTGCAAGGCCTGTGGCAAAATATGAGTAAAGGTGGTGGTGGGGGTTGATCAGTCCAGGTATCAGCATCCGTCCTCCCATGTCTATTTCAAATCCCTGCGGATCTTCCATCTCCTTTTCCGGACCGATCCAGGTCATCTTTCCATTATCGATCTGCATTGCACCGTCTTCAATGAAAAGGGAATTACCGTCAGTGATAGTGCCGTGGGTCAGATAGAATTTATCCATATTTTCCATGGGCTGGACCTTTCCTGACTATAGTTTTTTCAGTTCCCTGAGTATTTTGTCTGGAGTGAAGGGCGTTTTGAACAATCTTATCCCAATGGCATCATAAATGGCATTAGCTATGGCTGGTGCAGGTCCGTTCAGACCTATTTCTGAAACAGATTTGGCTCCATATGGGCCGGTCTGTTCCTCGGAATCCACAACTATTGTATGTATTTCAGGTATATCCGGTGCAGTGAATATCTTGTAATCCCAGAATGAATCGTTCATCATCCTTCCCTTCCCGTTGAAAATATAATTTTCATGAAGGGCGTAGCTGATCCCGTTGATAGTTGCCCCTTCTACCTGTCCTTCAGCCAGGCGGGGATTTATTGCCCTGCCGCAGTCAACGGCGGATACAAATTTTATGACCCTGACTTCCCCTGTCTGGATATCCACCTCAACTTCTGCGAACTGCGCCATGAAGGGAGGAGGGGATTCACTGGCCACATGGGATGCACATGACTGGATCTGGTACTGATCCTTTGTGTAAAGAGCATGGAGACAGACTTCTTCAAGGCTTACTTCCCTGGATCCACTGCGATCTGTTATCCTGCCTTCTCCGTAAAGAAGTTCATCCGCGGGGATTTCCATGATCCGGGAAGCTGTGGAGAGGATCTGTTCCCGGATGTTCAAGGCGCATTTCTCCACGGCCTTTCCTGAAAGATATGTGGTGGATGAAGCATAGGCACCCACATCAAAGGGAGTAAGATCTGTGTCCGAGGAGAGGATGATGATCTTTTCCGTAGATACGCCCAGAACCTCTGCGGCGATCTGCGAAAGGACTGTGTCTGAGCCTGTACCCAGATCGGTCGCGCCGACATGAAGATTAAAAGAGGCATCCTCATTCATTTTCATGGAAGCGCTTGCCATATCGATGAGGGGTATTGCCGAACCCTGCATGGAGATGGCCATCCCGACCCCCCGGATCTTTTCGGGAGCTGGTGAAAAATGAAGGTCCCGCCGCTCATACCAACGGATCTTTTCAGAGCCTCTGTCTATGCATTCGTCAAGTCTGCATGAACCGATATACTGTTCAACTCCTTCCTTGCCTTCTCCAAGGATCCTGAAGACTTCCGATGTTTCTCCTTTTCTGATATGCCATTTTTTTGCAAAATCAAGTATATCCTGGCCGGTCTTTCTTGCTATGATGTCGATCTGCTGGTTAAAACCAAAATATGCCTGGGTGGCACCGTATCCCCTGTATGCTCCTCCTACGGGAGTGTTCGTGTAAACAGTCCTTCCGAGGAAATGGACATTTTCGATCCTGTTGAACAGGGGAAGCATTTTTGAACCTGAATTTGAAAGAACGGTCAGAGCGTGAGCTCCGTAAGCTCCTGAATTCATAAGGGCGTCCACATCCATGGCAGTGATGGTGCCATCTTTACGGTATCCTGTTCTGAAACGGATACGGAATGGATGTCTCGTGCGGCAGAAGGTGAATACCTCTTTTCTGGAAAGGACGAATCTGACGGACCTTTTATGTTTCCATGCTACATAGGCCGCCATGGGTTCAAGGATTATCTCCTGTTTTCCCCCGAACCCTCCTCCTATTCGCGGTTTTACAACCCGGATGGACCGGAGAGGGATGTCGAGGACCCTGGCGATGGTCCTTCTGACATGGAAGGGGACCTGGGTGGAGGTTATCACGACGAGCCGTCCCTTTTCGTCGAAATAGGCCTTTGTGGCATGGGGTTCCATGGCACAGTGGGAAGCAAAATGGGTGTGATAGATGTTGTCCTCGACCATATCTGCTTCAGAAAATCCTTTTACCATATCTCCGAAACCCAGTTCCACCTCTGCAGCGAGGTTTCTAAGGGGATCGTATTTTACAGGAAGAGGGGTATAGGCATCGTTACCATGAAGTTTAGGGGCAAGGGGTTCCATGGATTTTTCCGGATCAAAGACAGCTTCCAGTTCCCGATATTTCACCTGGATCATTGTAAGGGCTTTTCGAGCTGCTTCGGGTGTTTCCGCTGCAACCAGGGCTACACGGTCCCCAATGAACCTGACCTTTCTGTCGAACATGCGGTAGTCGTAAGGGGATGGTTCAGGATATCCCTGTCCTGCAGTTGTATATAGAGTATCAGGAGTATTCTCGCAGGTGAGGATATCGACCACACCGTCTACCAGTTCAGCCTCTGATGTGTTTATGGCAGTTATCTCGGCATGGGCATAGGGAGAATGGAGAAGCATCAGATCAAGGGGGTTCTCCAGGGGAAAATCGTCGGTATAAAGAGCCCTTCCTGCTGCAATGGAGAAGGCATCCACTTTTCTGACAGATTTCCCCACGTTCTTCAGTTCAGACATTTTCCCCCATCCTCTCCGCAGCAAGTCTCACTGCCTCAAAGATCTTGACGTATCCGGTACATCGGCAGATGTTCCCGTCCAGGGCCTGTTTAATTTCGTCGTCTGAGGGATGGGGATTCTCGTTCAAAAGGGCATAGGAAGCAAGTATCATTCCGGGTGTGCAGAAACCGCATTGAATAGCGCCTGCATCAGCAAAAGCTTCCTGCAGGGGGTGGGGTTCATGAACATTTCCCAGGCCCCTGACCGTAGTTATCTCTTTTCCTCTTACAGAAGCGGCAAGTACCTGACAGGAATTGACCAGGATACCGTCAAGGAGAATTGCGCAGGCTCCGCATTCACCCTCACCGCAGCCCTTCTTAACCTCATAGTGACCGTTATTTCTCAGGACATCAAGGAGTACATCAGGCTCATCAAATTCATACTCCATTCTCTGGCCATTTACCATGAAAATATCTTTCATGTTCTCTCCCCCCCGGTGATCTCCCTGATACCTCGCTTCAGCCATATTCTGAGGAGGTAGTTCAGCTGTTCTGCAGATGCTGTCTTTCTTTCGGGGAATTGAAGTTCCGGCACTTTCTCCACCAGTTCAGCCGGGTCTGGAGAATCTGCCGAGTGTCCTGCAAGCAGGGTTTCAAGTTCATAGATCCTGGTGAACCTGTTCCTGGTACCTGTAACTACTATTCTGGAATCCGTTATCATTCCAGTCTCTATCTTTAACAGGATGGTCAGGGTAAAGAGGGGGTAGTCAAAGGCAACCCTTGTATGACGGTGATACCAGCTTAAAGACCATTCTTTTTTGTATTCTATTCCGGTTATGAGACTCCCCCCAAGTAACTCTCTGTTCGCTGCGAGGTGCTCTACGGGGTGTTTTATTTCAGTTTCTTCCAGAATAGTTACCTGAGATCCGAGAGCTATGAGGGGGCCCATCAGGTCTGACCATATAGGGAAGGACGCTATGCTTCCGCCCAGGGTTATCCTGTTCCTGAGAGGAGTTGAAGCAGCTATGGATAGTGCCCTGGTTAGTATGGATCCGGGATCTTTCTGCACCAGGGCCCTGCAGATCATGGAATAGGTGCTGGAGGATCCGAGAATGATGGAACCATCTTTCTCTTCAATCGTATCCAGGTTCAGTTCCGAGAGATCCACCAGGCCCTTTAACCTGCTGAGGCCGGTCCTTAAGAGGCCAGTTCCTCCACCGTGGGGAACTACCCCTTCTTTTTTAAGGAGTGGGGGCACTTCCTTCAGTTCTGTAGGGAAATACCAATCCATAACATGGATCACCTCTTTCAAAGGCATAGAAGGGGGCAGATCGAATCAGGAATCATCATCTTTCCAGTATCTGAAAATTATTTTAATATATTTTCATCAAAATAGCCCTTTATCCGGATGAAGAAATCCTTTATTTATGTTTATGCAGTTTTTGTAATTAACAGGCCACTCCTTCTTCCCGGCAATAAGTTTTAATAAGTCTGATGCCTGGTTATATTTCCTTTAAGATCAAGAATTAAAAGGCATCTGTTCCTGGTAAGGGGATATTTTATCTGACTGCATAAAATCTTCCATCCATACTGCCGAAAAACAGGATACCCGAAACAATTATTGGAGATGACAGGATCTCCCGTCCTGTGGATATGCTCCACAGGCTCTCTCCGCTCCTTACATCGATAGCGTAGAGATTTCCGTTTGAACTGCCCATAAATACAGTGTTTTCTGTGAGTGCGGGGGAAGCATGTATCCCTCCTTCCGAGTGGAATCTCCAGATCTCCCTGCCCATACTCGCTTCTATGGATATAAGATCTCCGCTTACAGTACCCACAAATATCCTGTCAGCTATTACAGCGGGGGAGGTTGTGATCTCGGATCCGGTATTGAAACGCCATGATGGGATCACTCCCCTTAACTTTGTTGCGTACAGGGTTCCGTCCCATCCTCCAAAGTAGATACTGTTACCGGAAATTGAAGGGGAAGCATCAATGGGGCCTCCTGCCCCACCTCCCCAGATCTTTTTGCCTGTTTTCCCGTCAAGGGCGTGAAATTTCCAGGTATGGTCTCCAAAATAGACAAGACCTTCGTGGACCACCGGAGAACATCTCACTTCTCTTCCAGTTCCAAAGGTCCAGATCTTTTTCCCCGTTGTACTGTCAAGGGCATATAGATTTCCGTCAGCACTTGTAAAATAGATATATTCGTCGAGGAGAGCCGGAGATGAATGAATAGCTCCGGTATTGATCTCTGTACCTGCCGAGAATTGCCATATCAGCTCTCCGGTGCCGGCATTAAGGCATACCAGCCTGCCTGCCGTATTCCCAAGGTAAAGTCTGTTCCCCTTTATTGCAGGTGCTCCATATATGGAGTTACCTGTATCATATTTCCATATCAGGTTGCCATTCTCGCTTCCAAGTGCATAGACAATTCCTAGGGAATCACCGAAGTAGACCTGTCCATCAGAATAGCAGGGGGATCCGGATATTCCGGTATCCGCTTCAAAAATCCATTTGATCTTACCCTGGGACGGCGGAGGGCTGTTATCATATCGTCCAGTCTGAGCGCTGTTCACTCTGAACATGGGACTTTCTGCATATGCATTTCCCCGGGCGAAAAAAACCACTGACAAAACAGCAACTATAAGTAACAGGATTGATCTTACTTTCCATGCAGTAGCCATCCTGATCACCTCTTTTTAAAATATTAAGAAGTTACCTGAGCAATAGGATACCACAAATTAGCTTATCTATCAGTGTTTCAATCCTGTACAAAATCTCTACAAAAGCTGCCCATATCCCGAAGAGAGGGAAATATCGGATATTTATCCTGGAATACAGGATATCAGGAATGGTCCTCTGCAAATGTACGGAGACCAAATTGACAGGCCTTTACAAAGAATGGTTTTTGAGTTAAGTATTGCCTGTAATTTCACCTTCGGAAGAGGAGTACAGGATCTCTGCAGATCCTGTAGAGGAATGATGCTGGAAGGACGTCATATCCGGACATACCGGATTAATTCCAGCCTTGACTTCTCTGACAGCTGAAATGTATCAGGAAAGGAAATGATAGTATTGAACAGCCTTCAACTCAGTATTTCCAGACAGTGGTTTGATAGTTATTCCCATTCTTTCGCCGGCGAAGGCATGATATTTGTGCCCTTGCTGCAGGTGAAATATGAACATTCATTCCGGGTAGAAAAACTGGCTTCCCGGATTGCCGGAGAAATGGAATGGGCAGATCGTGATATCCGAAGTTCTCAGGCGATAGGACTTCTTCATGATGTGGGGCGTTTTCCCCAGTACACAGAGTATGGAACATTTTATGACCCTTCTTCTGTTGATCACGGAGATCTTGGACATGAAGTGCTTGTCAAAGATTTTCCATGGGAATATTTCGATGAACCCTTGCCCTCAAAGATCCTGTCATCCGTCAAGTACCATAATAAGAAGATTATCCCTGAGGGAATGGATGAAGAGATCCTTCCCTATCTGAAAATTGTCAGGGATGCGGACAAACTGGATGTCTTTGAAGTAGTAAGGGAACATGTTTCCACAGACAGGGTAAAGGATCTTCTTCCGGGAATAAGCCTGGAAGAAAAGGTTTCAGAAGGGCTGGTCAGAGAGATCGAGCAGAAGGGGAGTGCTTCCTACTCGAATGTTTCCACGCTTCTGGATTTTCTCATGGTTCAGACCACCTGGATACTTGATCTTAATTATGAGCCCAGCTTCAGGATACTGAAAGCTAATGGCACATTAGACTGGCTCAGGGAACAGCTTTCATCTGACACTGCTTCCGCACCGGTCTTTGAGATGGTACAGGAAAGGATTCACCGGAACACTTTTTCATGAATATTCCCGAGAGGCAGATCCTGCCTCTCATTTTTTTAACCTTTATCCAAGCTCTTCCTCCTCTGGCGATCCATTTGAGATAATTATTATTGAAAAATAATCATATTTGGTTATAATTATTATTAAATTCAGGAATAGTTCAATTAAAGGATTATTCCTGAATTTTTGTATGTTTACCCGAGGTTTAAGGGAAGAATCAGTTATGTACGGTATTTCCATGATCTTATCCGTGCACATCAAAACTTGAGAAAGAGGTGAAAGTAGTTGAGCAAAGTTAACGAATTACTGATGTCCCGCTGGGGACCTATCATCACCGGAGGTATTGTAGGGGCTCTGGCAGCACTTCTTGTGAAATTGGGGAACCCGGGAAATATGGGGATATGTGTTGCATGTTTTACCAGGGATATTGCCGGAGCACTTGGTCTTCATCACGCGGCGGTAGTACAGTATATCCGGCCTGAAATAGCTGGTTTTATTCTGGGCTCATTTATTTCTGCCCTGATTTACAGGGAATACCTGCCAAGAACGGGTTCATCCCCTCTTGTAAGGTTCTTCCTCGGATTTTTTGCAATGATCGGAGCCCTGGTCTTTCTGGGATGTCCCTGGAGAGCTTACCTGAGACTTGCCGGCGGTGACTGGAATGCCATTCCTGGTATTCTTGGCCTTATCACGGGGATCGTCATTGGTATCATGTTCCTTTGGAACGGATACAACCTGGGAAGATCATATGAGGTGAAAAAAGGCGCAGGCTATATCATGCCTGTCGCTGCGGTCGTTCTGATGGTACTGTTGCTTATGGCACCGACCTTTGGTGGGGGAGGGACTGCCGGTCCTGTCTTCTTCTCAGAAAAGGGACCGGGAGCGGCTTATGCACCCTGGATGTTTGCCCTGGCTGTAGGACTTCTTGTAGGCTGGCTGGCTCAGAGGAGCCGTTTCTGTACAGTCGGTGCCATTCGGGATCTGGTAATGATCAAAGACCCCCATCTTTTCAATGGTGTTATGGCTTTTATCGTTGTGGCATTTATCGTAAATCTGGCACTGGGCCAGTTCAATCCGGGTTTTGAAGGACAACCTGTAGCTCATACAGATCATCTCTGGAACTTTATGGGCATGGTCCTTGCGGGCCTCTGTTTCACCCTTGCAGGAGGTTGTCCTGGAAGACAGTTCATCATGAGCGGTGAAGGAGATGGAGACTCTTCCATATTTGTTCTGGGCATGCTTGTAGGTGCAGGTTTTGCGCACAATTTCAGTCTTGCCAGTTCTCCCAATGGTCCCGGTGCTTTTGGCCCGGCTGCTACTGTGATAGGCCTGATTTTCTGCATTGCCACAGGTTTTCTGATGCGCGATAAATTTGACTAGGAGGGGATCAGGATGAGTGAAACCGTAATTGTTGATGCTAAAGGTCTTTCATGTCCCCAGCCAATACTGGAGACCCGCAAAGTTATATCTGGAATGGCCGGCGGATGTGTGGAAGTCCATGTTGATACGGTGACTTCCAGGGAGAATGTCGCCCGATTTGCAAGAAAGCAGGGCTGGAAAGTTGAGACAGAAGATCACGGAGACTGGCAGAAACTTATTCTGACAAAATGATATTTCTTTATGCTTCAGGGGTCCCTTAAAAGACCCCTCTTCTTTTTCAGACCAGGGTCCTATACGGAAAGGAATTATCGGAAAATACTATTCATAAAATTGAAATGAAAGAGATTCTCTGTTATAAAGAAAATGCTGTATTTTTTGTCAATTTAACAAAATATGAGATAATACACGAGTTTGATTTATTTTCCGTAACTGGTTTGAGAAGGAGAGATACTATTGTTTAAATTACCTGTTTTAAGGCTTGGCAAACACCAGCCGAGATATCCCCTGATACAGGGTGGCATGGGTGTAGGTATATCAGGTCCGGTCCTATCCGGCACAGTGGCTCTTCACGGTGGTGTGGGAACGATTGCCAGCGTTGGCCTTGCAGTAAGTTCTCCGCTCTATAACGGGAAAAACTATTTTGAGGCTAATCAGCAGGCAGTAAAGGATGCCCTTGAAAAGGCGAGAAAGATAGCACCGGAGGGCGTTCTTGCGGTCAACTGCATGGTAGCCCTGACTGATTATGAACTCCATGTACGTTCTGCCTGTGAAGGAGGAACGGATGTAATTATATCCGGTGCCGGCCTTCCTTTGAAGCTGCCTGACTACACCAGGGATTTCCCGGATGTTGCACTTGTTCCAATAGTGAGTTCCCGAAAAGCGGCAGATCTTATTGTCAGGCGATGGGAAAAGCTTTACGGGCGGATCCCTGACGGGTTTGTTGTTGAAACACCTAAATATGCAGGAGGCCATCTTGGAGTTACCAAGGCAGATCAGGTGGACGATGATGCTTTTTCCCTTGAAACAGTTGTTCCCGAACTGGTCGATTACATAGAAAAAGAACTTAAACTTGATATTCCGGTCATAGCTGCAGGCGGAATATGGGATAGAAAAGACGTTGAACATTCCTTCAGCCTTGGAGCCATGGGGGTTCAGATGGGAACCAGGTTTGCCTGTACCTTCGAGGGCGATGCAAGTGACAGGTTCAAACAGGCATATATAGATGCAACGGAAGATGATGTGGTCATTATACATAGTCCTGCAGGTTTACCTGGACGGGCTATAAAGAATCCCTTCATCAGGGATTACCTCGAGGGACATGTGGAAAGCAAACCCTGTATTGCCAACTGTCTTACTCACTGCCGGTACAAGAAGACCCGAGAGACCTTCTGTATAGCCCAGGCCCTTGTGGATGCCCTGAAAGGGAACTGGGAGGAAGGCCTTTTCTTCTGTGGTTCAAACGTTACACGCTGCTCAAAGATGGAACATGTGGAGGATATAATAAGGGAACTTTTTGTGGAATGATCCCTGAAAACTGAAGAGACAGACCGAGGCGGGCCCAGCCCGCCTTTTTAATGCAGACAGGTCTTTCTGACCCGTTCAGTCCTTGTAAAGACCTGAAGTATTGTTACAATAGAAGTGCGATCCATTCCATCATATTTAAGAGGAGGGACCTTTATGAGAGAATACAGATGTTTTCGGCGGTCCGTTTCAGTAATTCTGTTATTGACTGTTCTGTTGACCCTTTTCTGCATATCTGCAGGGGCCCAGGACAAGCCTCTTTCGGCCTCTCCTTCCGATAGCCAGTCAGAACAGACCGTTCTTTCTGAAAAGGACACTTTCCAGAAAAGACTGGATGAAATCAATGTTCGCCTTTCTGAATGGGAAAAGACGGATAACTCTATTTTTGCTGTTCAGAACGGCATCCCCGAAACAGAGGTTTCAAACCAGATCGTTCGTCTTAATGCGACTACATCCTATTACAGGCGTATCATCACCGCCCTTGAAAAAAGAGACACTCTCTCCAAGGAGATGGAGAGGCTCAATAGCACTGCCGAGCAGGCGGTGGAATCTCTTGTGCCGGAAAAACCTCCCTATTCCCTTTCCTTTTATGAAACCTATCTCAGAAATCTTGAAGCCCTTGATAACAAAATAAAAACCCTTAAACGTTCAAGAGCTCAGGTCGAGTCAGCCCGCAATGTTGCAAAATCTGCCTTTGAAAAGGCCTCGAGCAGGGTACGGATACTCAAGGAACAGGTCGAGAAGGTAGAGCAGGGCTCTGTTCCCGAACTGGCCTGGGAATACCGTACAGCCCAGACTGAATCGGAACTTTACAGCGTTATTCTTGATTTCCAGGGGATAAAGGATTCCAATCTTAAGATCGAGATAGAATCCTCTCAAATAGTGCGAGACAGGAATTCCCAGGGAATAAACTGGATCAGGGACAACCTGCACTACGATGCTGCAGATCTCCAGAAACAGGTTGAGGATCTTCAGAAAAATATTGAGAGCCTGAAAAAGGAAATGGAAATCCTGGAAACGGAAAGGGTTAAGGTAGAACAGAACCTCATCAAGGCCCAGGCTGCTGTTGAGACGACTCAGGACCCGGACAAACTGCTAATTGCCAATATAGCACTGAAGGAACAGCAGACCTGGTGGGAATATTACCAGTCAAGGATAGAACACAGCGAGGAGATCCTGCAATATTTTGCCGAAGCCCAGAATATATGGCGTTCACGATATTCCCTGCTCAATGGGGATACAAAGACAGAGACCCTCTTCGAGATCAGGAACAGCATATCGGCCAGGATCGACAAGCTTGAACATAACCTTCTGGAGGAACAGGAGCGTCTTTCGTCGATCAATTCCCTCCTCACTGCCGCTGAAGAGGAGCTTTCGAGGTCTGATATCAATAAAAAGGCAGAGCCTTATCTTAAAGGTATCGCCCTTGCCCTTGAGAAGTATCTTGAAGATGATCACCTGAATTACACTTCAAAACTGAGCATGATCCTTTCGCTGAACAGCCGTCTCCTGGAAGAAGTTGAAGACAAACTGGCCGCTGTCCAGTTAACGAAGAAAGTATCCACCTTTGGACGAGAGAGGATATTAGGAATATTACAGACAGAACTGTGGTCCGGAGATGGGTATTCCATGACCGTCAGAAAACTTATTCTGGCTATCCTGATCCTTGTTACCGGGCTTTCCATAAGTAATAAAATGACCATGGCTGTAAAGGGGAGACTGGAAAAAAGAAATGTAGACCCGTCGGCCACAATGGCTATTCAGAAAATATCCTATTACGTTCTCATTATAACCTTCATACTCATCACTCTGAAGATGGTCAACATCCCATTGACAGCCTTTGCATTCCTTGGTGGTGCCCTTGCCATTGCCATAGGTTTTGGTGCCCAGAACATTTTCAGCAACCTCATAACAGGTTTCATTATCATGTTTGAGAAACCCTTCAAGGTGAACGATATTGTCCAGGTTGACGATAACGTGGCCACTGTTGTGGAGATAGGATCCAGGGCCACCACAGTAAGGGATTTTGATAACGTTGAGATAATGATCCCCAACAGTCATTTTCTGAACAATAAAATAATCAACTGGACCCATAGTGACAAACTTATCCGGGGAGTTGTCAATGTGGGGGTGGCCTATGGCTCCCCTGTGAGAGAAGTTGAAAAACTTCTTCTCAAAGTTGCCCAGGACCACTCAAAGGTCTTGAAAAAGCCTGATCCTTACGTTGTGTTCCGCGAATTCGGAGACAGTGCCCTCCTTTTCGAATTGTACTTTTACGTGGACATGAAGGAAGCATCAAGGTTTTTCGTTGCAAGTGATATGCGTTACATGATAGATAGCAGATTCGCGAAAAATGGTATTGTCATAGCCTTTCCCCAGATGGATGTTCACGTGGATGTTATCCCCGGGATGGGTTCTGAAAAAGTCCAGGAACAACCTGGAGGGGATAGTTGATACTCATCTTGCAGGTTCCTCCGGACAGACTCTGGATTTCTGTTCCAGAAGAGTTGACAAGGAAAGAATTTTTCCCCATATGTTGAAATAATTTCTCTTTTATGGTCTACCCATGGCGATTCATATGGTATGATGATTCGGTTTGAGAATCCGGCAGTTATTCCACAGTATTAGAAGAACCCTGTTTCAATTCTGGAGGTTTGCCAATGAATACAGCAATGGCCTTTCAACTCCTCGGAGGAGTAGGTCTTTTCCTTTATGGCATAAAGTTGATGGGTGATTCCCTGCAGGACCTGGCAGGAGACAGACTTCGACAGTTGATAGCTTCACTTACGAGTACACCTGTAAAGGGAATACTCGTTGGAACTTTAGTTACCATGGTAATACAAAGCAGCAGTGCGACTTCAGTCATGGCAGTCAGTTTTGTTCATGCCGGCCTCATGGGATTAAAACAGGCAATAAGCGTAATAATGGGAGCCGCAATAGGTACTACGATCACAGCACAGCTCATTGCCTTCAAGATCAAACATTTTGCACTTCCCCTTGTAGGAATAGGGATGATCTTTGCAGTCTTTGGAAGAAACAAGAGGCAGAAATACCTGGGAAACGGAATGGTCGGATTTGCCCTCCTCTTTCTGGGAATGATACACATGGAGGGCGCTATGGCTTTTCTGAAGGATCGCCAGGATATATTTCTGGCCTTCAGTGACAACCCCTTTCTTGGTGTTCTTGCCGGTACGGGACTTACCATGCTTGTCCAGTCAAGTTCTGCCACTGTCGGTCTGACCATGGTAATGGCTTCCCAGGGACTGATCAATATTGACGGAGCCATCCCTATACTTTTCGGAGATAATATAGGTACAACGATAACAGCCGTCATTGCTTCACTGGGATTAGGACGAACAGCTAAACAGGCGGCAGTTTCGCAGGTATTCTTCAAGGTTATCGGAACCATAATCTTTATGACCATTCTTCCATTGTTCAGATCAGTAGTTGTTTTAACTTCCCATGATATAGCCCGTCAGCTGGCCAATGCCCATACTCTCTTTAACATTACAAATACCCTTATCCTGCTTCCCTTTATAGGGCCTTTTTCCCGGCTCATAGAAAAAGTGGTACCTTCCCGGGGTGAGGTCGTATTTACAGGTCCTCAATACCTTGACAGGAGACTTGTGAATGCTTCTCCGGCTGCAGGTGTGGATGCAGTCAGGAAAGAGCTGATTCGCCTTGGCGGTCTGGTCCAGAATATGATGTCCTATGTATTCGATGCCTTCGAAAAAAATGATTATCACATGATAAATCAGGTCAACAGAACAGAAAAGATAGTGAATGAGACAACCCATACTATCGCTTCTTATGCATCAGAGCTTTTCCAGAAGAGTCTATCGGAAGAACTCTCCATAGTTCTTTCTTCTTATGTCAACGGACTCGGTGATATCGAGAGGATAGGCGACCATGCACAGAATCTTATAGAACTCTTTGAATACAAGTTTGAACATAAGCTTTCTTTTTCTCAAAAGGGTATGGAGGAATTTGAAGATATGTTCAATACCACTTCAAGAGCTGTCGATCTATGTATCGAGGCCATGGCGGAAGAAAACCAGTCCAAGGCCAGAGAAGTTATCGATGTACTTGAGAAAGAGATAGACAGGAAGGAAAAAATGCTCCGCAAGAGCCATATCAAGCGACTCAATACGGGGAAGTGCCAACCATCTTCAGGAGTCGTGTTCATAGATATTCTGAGCAACCTTGAAAGGATAGGGGATCATGCCCATAATCTTTCATATATAGTTCTTGACGTGGTAGGTGTGAGAAATATTCAGAGGATTCCCAAACTGAAAAAATAGGAATAGCTGTCAGAGATTTATTATAAGTATTCTATAAAGAGGGGGGCGGAAAACGAGAGTTTCCGGTCCCCTCTTTATAGAATAATAACTGAACAGTTTCTGACTTATACTTTCTGAAGACTGCGAATTTCCATCTTCAGAGGGGATCTATCAATGCTAAAATGACTGTGTTTATCTTTTCCGTGGTTTAATAACAAAAAATAATGTTTTGAGATAATAATGTATTGAAAATCTATTCGTAAACCATAAGTTTTTAAAAAAGATATTTATGTATGACCTGATGTTTTTTTAAAATGCCGGTTTGGGAGGAATAATACATGTCCAGCGGGACGATATTTCAACTTCTTGGAGGAATAGGGCTTTTCCTCTTTGCTATCAAGCTTATGGGAGAATCCCTTCAGGATCTGGCCGGGGACAGACTGCGTCAGCTTATATCTTCACTTACCAGCACCCCTGTCAAGGGAGTACTGGTTGGAACTCTTGTCACGGTGCTGATACAGAGCAGCAGTGCTACGACGGTAATGAGCGTCAGTTTCGTGCATGCAGGGCTTATGACCCTCAAACAGGCAGTCGGGGTTATCATGGGAGCTAATATAGGCACCACAGTAACGGCCCAGCTAATTGCTTTCAAGATCAAACATTATGCACTTCCCATAATAGCTGTTGGTATGATGCTTTCTGTTTTCGGAAGGACCAAGAAGCAGAAATATCTTGGGAATGGACTGGTAGGCTTCGGTCTTCTTTTTCTGGGGATGCAATATATGGGAGATTCCATGAAGTTTCTCAGGGGAAGACAGGATATATTCCTTGCTTTCAGCCATAACCCGCTCCTTGGTGTGATGGCAGGAGCAGGTCTGACCATGCTTGTACAGTCCAGTTCTGCTACGGTAGGTCTGACCATTGCCATGGCGACCCAGGGACTTTTCGGCCTGGATGCGGCAATTCCAATCCTCCTTGGAGATAACATCGGTACCACCATAACAGCTGTTATAGCATGTATGGGGTCTAACCGTAGCGCCAAACAGGCTGCCGCGGCACATGTGCTGTTCAATGTCATAGGTGTTGTTATATTCCTGCTGATCCTTCCTCTCTTCAGGAGTGCCGTTATTATGACCTCCGGGGATATCGCCAGGCAGCTTGCAAATGCCCATACTCTTTTCAACGTTACGAACACCCTTCTTTTTCTGCCCTTTACATCCCTTTTCGTGAAGATCATCCAGCTTGTCATCCCGTCAAAGGAGACTATCTCATACACGGGTCCACAGTTCCTTGATGTCAGGCTAATCGAGGCCTCTCCTGCGGCTGCAGTTGATGCTGTGAGACAGGAGATACTGAGGATCGGAGATCTTGCAGGTCAGATGATGATGGATGTTCATAATGCCTTTACGCTGGATGATGCTCACATGATAGAACAGGTTAATCAGACAGAGAAGATAGTGAACGAACTTACCCATAAGGTTGCCCAGTATTCCTCGGAACTCTGGCAGAAAAGCCTTTCCCAGGATCTGTCTATAGTGCTATCCTCATACATTAACGGATTGGGAGATCTTGAAAGGATAGGTGACCATGCCCAGAATCTTATTGAGCTCTATGATTACAAGAGGGAAAACAGGCTCCCCTTTTCTGAAAAGGCTATGGAGGAATTTGAAGAGATGTTCAGTACGACCAATCTGGCTTTGGAACTTAGCCTGGAAGCCATAGCGGGTGAAGATGTGGAGAAGGCCAGGGAGGTAATAGACATTCTTGAAAGTAAAATAGATACCATGGAAAAGGAACTGCGGCTTCGTCACATCAAACGCCTTAACGTGGGAGATTGCCATCCTTCGTCCGGGGTTGTCTTTATTGATATACTGAGCAATCTGGAAAGAATAGGAGATCATGCCCACAACCTCTCATTTATTGTTATTGATGTCGCAAAAGTGAGAGGACAGGATCAGAGACACGGATAAATTTATTTATGGGACCGTTATAGGGGGGGATCGTGGTAAGTGAACATGGTTCCCTCCCTTTTTTATTTCATAAAAATAAACAAAAGTACACCACTTGACAAAATCATATACTGTAGTTTACAATCCCCCCATACATTTTTTTAGGAGGAATTACAGATGACTGTCAATTGTGTTGTATGTGAAGGTATCGTTACCATGCCGGAAGATGTTATGGAGGGAGAACTTTTGTTATGTCCTGATTGTGGAACTGAACTGGAGCTGGTCAGCATGGATCCCCTGACAGTTGAAGAAGCGCCGGAAGTTCAGGAGGATTGGGGAGAATAAGATGTCTTCCCTGAAGTTTTTCTACTCCAGGCTCAGAACAGAGGAAAAACAGCTTTTTAAAGCAGCTGAGAAGCTGGCAATTCCCTTTGAATTTATCGATGTCAGAAGTCTGATTTGGCCTGATGTGGATATATCTCCCGGGGATGTTGCAGTAGGCCGGGTGGTAAGCCAGACTCAGAACCAGGCCATCTGTCAGCTTCTGGAGTCTAAGGGGATCCGAACAGTCAATCCTTCTTCAGTCGTAGCTCTCTGTGGAGACAAGATCGCTACAGCTGCAGTCCTTGATGATGCTGGGATATCCCAGCCTCCATATCGTGTTGCCTTTTCCCCCGATGAAGCTGTTCTGGCTTCTGAACAACTTGGTTATCCTGTTGTATTCAAGCCGCCGGTGGGAAGCTGGGGCAGGTTACTGGCCAAGATGAACGACAGGGATGCGGTTGAAGCTCTTGTTGAACATAAATCTTACATGGGACCACAGCACCAGGTCTTTTTTATTCAGAAGTATATAGAAAAAGATGGATGGGATCTAAGGGCGACAGTTATTGGAGGAAAGCCTGTAACCGCTATTCGCCGATGCAGTGAACACTGGATAACCAATACTGCAAGGGGTGCCAGGGCGGAAGGGTTTTCTCTGGATAGTACCCTTGAAAATATCCTGAAACAGGTTCATGGAGCGATTGGTGGAGATATACTTGCAGTAGACCTCTTTATGACCCGGGATGGATGGTTGTTGAATGAAGTCAACGGCCAGCCCGAATTCAGAAGCTCTATCGAAACTACGGGTGTCGACCTTCCTGAACTGATAGTCGAACATGCATGGTCTCTGGTCTCCAGGGATTAAAGGAAAGGACTTTATCTTGTTATATAAACAGCGATTCTATTCCACGAGATCAAAGTGCAGAGCAGGACGGGAAGAGAGCCTCAGGCGAGGAGGTTCTCTATTTCTTTATGGTTGAAGGGATGATCTTTAAGAGGTCTTTTATGGCAAAACTGAAAATATCCCTTTAACCCACTGGCCAGAGGCCATGTGGGTTTTATTTTTTAACGGAGGATTCAATAGTTCTTTAAGATCTATTTAACTGCAAGGAGGTTGCTATTATGTTCAGGATCATCGTATGGGGTGCAAATGGAATGGCTGGAGGGGAACTCTTGCGGCTTCTTGCCGGTCATCCGGAATTAGAACTGGAAGGAGCGGTTTCCAGGAGCAGAGCTGGCCAGCCTGTCTGGCATGTACATCCCCATCTTCGTCAGGATTTTCCTTCGGCGACATTCATCGCACCCGAGGATGCCTTGGGGAGGGACAGTCATCTTGTGTTTCTGGCTTTACCCCATGGAAGTTCCTGGCCGGTAATAGAACGATATCTTCAGAAAAAAGTTAAAGTTGTAGATCTTTCTGCAGATGTTAGGCTTTCCAACCCCGGAGACTATGTAAAGTGGTACGGTTCAATCCATGGTGCTCCCCACCTCCTTGAAAGAAGTGTTTATGGTCTGCCGGAAGTCCACAGGGAAGAGATCCGTGGGGCAGACCTGGTAAGCGGGGTTGGATGTAATGCTTCATGTTCAATCCTTGGTCTTTTTCCTCTTGCCAGTGAAGGGCTGCTGGAGGATGCAAGGCTTGAACTCAGGGTTGGATCCTCCGAAGGAGGATCCAACCCTAATACGGGCAGCCATCATCCTTATCGAAGCAGAACATTGAGAGTTTATGAACCCTTCAGGCACCGTCACCTTGCAGAGATCATCCAGGAACTGAAAACTCCAGAAGAGTTATTTACAATGACAATGACGGCTGCCGGGATTGTCAGAGGTGTACAGATGCTGGCCCAGGTAAGACTTGCACGAAAGATGAAGGAATCAGAACTGTGGAAGATCTACAGGAAATATTACCAGGGTGAACCCTTTATGAATCTTTGTCCTGCCAGGCCTTCCCACCTCAGACTGCCGGATCCGAGGCTTGTAATGGGAAGTAACAGGGTTCTTACCGGATTTTCTCTCCATGAAGACGGTTACAGACTTATCGTTGTTTCTGCCATTGATAATCTGATGAAGGGAGCTTCCGGTTCCGCTCTTCAGTGTGCCAACCTTATGCTTGGTCTGGAAGAGACAAGTGGTCTGGAAATGAGACCCCTTTATCCTGCCTGATGGAAATGACTGACAATGAAAGGGTCTGAAAAAATGAAAACTCTCGGAACGGGTGTCGTGAAGATCGGCGGAGCAAGGGGTAACAATGTGATGCCATTATTGAAAGATCTTGCTGTACGAACAGAACGGGGAGAAAAATGGCTTCTTGTTCATGGAGCAAGCGGATCCATGGAGGATATCTGTATCGCTTCCGGCCTGGAACCCGATTATGTGATAAGCCCGAGCGGGTTCCGCAGCCGCTACGTTGGAGAAAAGGAACGGGAGCTCTTTGAATTCGCCTGTACAAAGTTTTCCATAGACCTTGTCTCGGCAGCGGCTCTCCTTGGACTATGGGTATTGCCTCTGTACCCGCAGTATTTCCCATCAGCTTTCGGAAAACGCAAGGATGTTCTCAGGTCTGTGGAAAATGGGCGTATAAGGATACTCAGAGGTAATTACAGCGGGAAAGTTATGTCTTTCAACCCCGAGTGGGTAAGGAAGGCCTGGTCTATGGGAGCCCTTCCCATTCTGCCTCCCATTGCTTTGTCTCTAGAGGATAAGAGCGCCCTTAACGTAGATGGCGACAGATTGGCAGCGGCAGCAGCAGGAGCTCTGCAAGGGGATGTACTTGTTATTCTGAGCAACGTTCCCGGTCTGCTTTCAGACCCGTCTGACAGTGCCAGCCTGATCCGGAAGGCCGATCTTTCCCAGTGGGACAGACTGGAGAAATGTGCCGAAGGGAACATGAAAAGAAAACTTCTGGCTGCCAGGGAAGCTCTGGAGCAGAAAGTGCAGAGGGTGTTTATAGCTGACAGCAGAGAAGAAGAACCTTTAGAAAAAGCCCTTTCGGGAGGAGGAACCATGTTATGTCATTGATTTATGGATCCAGAAAACTGGAAATAGCTGGTGGGAAGGGGGCTCTTGTCTGGGACAGGGATGGCAGAAAATATATTGACTTCATGTGCGGTCATGGAGCGGCTCTTTTCGGACATTCCCATCCAGTACTGGTAAAAGCTCTGGAAAGAGCTTCACATTATCCCTGGACACTTGGAGCCGGATTTAATTCACCTGCCAGGGAGAAATTCAGGTTAAGACTGGGAGGACTCCTTCCGGAAGGGCGTGTTTATCTGGGTAACAGCGGAGCAGAGGCGATCGAAGCGGCCCTCAAGCTTGCAGTAGCTTTGAAACCGGGAAGAACAAAGATCATAGCCCTGAGGAGGGGTTTCCATGGAAGGACCCTTGGTGCCCTGTCTCTGACCTTTAATCCTCAGTATAAAAAATACTGGAAAGATATATTGCCATCAGTCCTTCATGTTTCCCCGGAAGATCTTCCTGCTTCGATAGACCAGGATACTGCGGCAGTCTTTGTGGAACCTGTCCAGGGAGAGGGTGGAGTGTATTCTCTGGGAAAGGAACTGGCACAGCGGATCAACCTTGCCTGCAGGGAGAATGGATCTCTTCTTATAGCTGACGAGATCCAGTGTGGTTGGGGGCGCTGTGGACATGTTCTTGCCAGTTCATTGACAGGAATGGATCCACACATTGTCTGCCTCGCAAAAGGTGTTGCGGGAGGTCTTCCTGTAGGAGTAACCATATGGAAGGGTGAAATTGGCGATTTTCCTGCCAAGGGACATGGGTCAACATATGGTGGTAATCCCCTTGTTTCAGCAGTGGGTCTTGCAGCCCTTGATCTTCTCCTGGAAGAAAACTTTCCAGCTAAGGCAATAGAAGACGGAAGTAAATTCCGCTCAGCCCTTAAACAATTAAAAAACCCATTAATTCGGGAGGTTCGGGGACAGGGTATCCTTACGGGGATCGAGCTTTCGGTCAAGGCCAGCCAGGTTGTGTCCATCCTTCAGCAGAAGGGTGTCCTGGCCCTTCCGGCAGGTCCCATGGTCCTTCGATTTATGCCTCCCTTTACTGCTGGAAAAGAAGATTATGACACAGTCATATCTGTACTTGCAGAAACTCTGGAAGTGATATGGAATGACGACCAATGAAGCTTTTCTGGTTAACCTCGTGGGTATCCAGAGCATAAGCGGAAAAGAAGGAGAAGCTGTCAAATATCTTGCTGAAACCCTACCCGGTTTTGGTTGGGATTCGGCATTCATTGATGATGCAGGAAATCTTGTAGCCGGAAAGGGGAAGGGGGAAAAGGAGCTCGTCCTTCTTTGTCACGTTGACACTGTTCCGGGAGGTCCTCTCTTTAAACTTGATGGGAATGTCCTTTGGGGTAGAGGATCGGTGGACGCGAAGGGGCCACTCTGTTCGTTAGCAGTAGCAGGAGGAAAGATAGATGTGCCTGAAGACTGGAGGTTGACCTTAATCGCTGCTGTAAGAGAGGAAACAGATTCCATGGGAGCCCGTTTCAGAATACCCCTCCATTCTCCTGCTGCCTGTATTATCGGCGAACCTTCCGGTTATGACGGAGTCACCCTTGGATACCGGGGAAGCCTCAGAATGTGGATCA
The DNA here is from genome assembly GCA_963666205.1 of Synergistales bacterium. GTDB lineage: Bacteria > Synergistota > Synergistia > Synergistales > JAFGMB01 > JAENYO01. Next base: position 944,426 of record OY762654.1, on the reverse strand, counting down.
AAGGAGAAGATGGGGGTGCTCACCGCAGTGGAGATGCAGGACCTCTTACTGGTTGTCTTCTGGCATCGGCAGAAATTCTGAAAAGTATTGAATTGGTGGATATCCGCGATAAACCGATCATAGAACGGACCAGTGGAGCAGTTGCTTTTATGGAGGGAAGAGAAAATGTGGGTCGTTCTGCCTGTATAGATCTTGATATCAGGCTTCCTGTTGGCACAGATCCCGATAGATGGATCGAAATAGCCAGGAAATATGCCATAAAGTGGGGAGTCGAAGCAGAAGTCCGCTCTGCGATAAAGGCCCATGTCGTTCCAACCAGTGACCCGGTGATAAGAGCTTTCAGGGTGGGAATAAGAAAATCCGGATTCAAACCAAGGTTGCTTGCAAAGGGTGGAACCGCGGATTTCAACCTTGCTGCGGCATGGAACTGTCCTATGGCAGCCTATGGTCCGGGAGACAGTCACCTTGACCATACTGATCAGGAAAGAATAGATCTGAATGAATATTCGAGTTCCATCTCAATCCTGGAATTGGCCATTCCTGGCTTAATGAGTATTATCTGATCTTATGATGACCCCGCTTCTACTATCTCACCTCTAAAATGATACAATCGGACCCAGATCTGCCATCAGTTTCATGGAGATCGATTACTTTCTGAAAAACTGAGTGGAGGGAGATATTTTGATCCAATACAACAGGGATGGTATTTACAGACTATTAATTGAACTATGTTCAGTTCCCAGTATCTCGGCATCACCGGAAGGAGAAAATCTGGCTGCAGCAATGATATACAACAGGCTCTCTGAACTTGATTATTTCAGAGATCATCCTGAAGATCTTCAACTACTCCCTATTGAAGGTGATCACCTGGGTCGTAATATAGTAACAGCTCTTGTCAGGGCTGTTCCGGAAACAAGAAAAACTGTTATCGTAACAGGTCATTTTGATGTTGTTGATGTTGACGTATGCGGTCCTCTCAGGGATATTGCCTTTGATCCCGAAGAGTATACCCGAAGGATAGGTGAAATGCCTATTTCAGAAGAGGCCAGACTGGATCTTGAAAGCGGCAACTACCTTTTTGGAAGAGGTGTTGCCGACATGAAAGCCGGAATAGCCATGGAAATGGCCCTTATTGCTGATTTTTCCAGGAAAAGAGAGGATCTGAAAGGCAATCTGCTTTTTCTTGCAGTACCGGATGAAGAGAATACTTCCGCAGGAATGAGGGGGGCCGTTCCGTATATAGCCGGTTTTCAGGAGGAAATGGGTCTTGATCTGCTTGCCTGCATAAATACGGAGCCTACTGTTACCATAGACAAGGTGGGTTCAGGAAGTATTTACACCGGTTCAATCGGGAAAATAATGCCCTTTTATCTTTGTGTAGGAAAGGAATCACACGTAGGAGAGTATTTCGAGGGAATAAGCGCTTCTCTAATTGCGTCCCACCTCAATATACTCATTGAGGGTAATCCATCCTATTCAGATATGCTCGGGAACAGATTATTTCCACCCCAGACATGTCTCAAGATCAAGGATCTTCGGGATTCCTATTCTGTTACTATGCCTGAGAGGGCTGTTGCCTATTACAATTGTCTGACCGTATCCAAGACTCCTGCTGTGGTAATGGAAGAAATGAATTCCCTTGCTTCCCTTGCCCTTGAAAGAACTTTTCTTCATCTCAAGAATTCTGCAGGCTGTTACAGGCAGATGGGACAGAAGAATCTACCTGATTACGAGATAGAACCGAAGGTTTTCACCGTTCAGGAAATAGAGGAAAAGGCCAGGGGGAAATTGGGAGATAACTATCTCACCGCCCTTGATGATCTTATTTCTTCCTTTTCCGAAGAGGATGATGAAAGGGACAGGGGTATAGCGATCCTTAACTGGATGATAGATGTTTCAGGTTATAAAGGCCCCTTTGCTGTTATCGGGTTCCTGCCCCCCTATAACCCTTATCGTGTCAATCGTAGAAAGTCAGTGAGGGAACTGGTTATAATCAGAACAGCAGAAGAGATGGTGGACTTCGCGAGAGATAGATATGAACAGGAAATATCCATAGAAGAGGTCTTTGAGGGTATAACGGACCTCAGCTATGTTGGTTTCCAGGGAGACAGGGACGACCTGGAACCAATTGTGGAAAATACTCCGGGTTGGGGTAAGATATACAGCCTTCCGGTAGAAGAACTGCTTTGCCTGGATATTCCTGTTATGAATATTGGACCTGTAGGTAAGGATTGCCACAAAAATACCGAAAGACTTGATCTTGCTTCAGGTCTGGAAATAGTCCCGGGTTTGCTTTCCTACGCTGTCCAGAGGATCTGTGAGCTTAATCGGGAAGGGTAAATATTCATCGATAGATGCCTCTCCGGGACTACCTGTAAATAATAAAAGAGCCGGACTATCCTTTCGTGGGAAGATTCCCGGCTCTTTTAGCTTTTGTGACTATGGTCCGGATGTGACAATTGAATAAATAGATTCATTCGAGTTCCTTCTGTGCCCGTATCGCAATAACGGCTCCTTCGCCGAATCCTTTCTTGACTCTATCCGGTTCTGTCATTTTATGGAAATCCATAAATATGGTCTGTGCATAGTCCAGGTTTTCAAAGCCCGTCTTAGTGAGCAGGTATGAGATCTCCCTTACCGAGTAGAACCATGGTTCCCTGCACATAAGTCCTTTGAAACGGACATCCTGGTATGCTTGTCCGGAAGGATTTTTCCCATCTATAAAACCAAGAATGAGAAACCCTCCCGGTTCAAGAACTCTTAAGGATTCTGCAAGGGCTTTTTCCAGATCTGAAATAAAACATATCACATTTATCATCAGTACAAAGTCAAAGCTGTTATTTTCAAAGGGTATGGCTTCTGCTGTGCCCTCCACAACCCTTATTCCCCGGCTTCTTGCTGTTTCGGCCATGGTAATGGAAGGTTCAAGTCCGATCCTTATCCCGAGTCTTTCTGCGAATCTGCCCGTTCCTACACCAATTTCCAATCCTTTCTCAAAATCGGTAAGTAGACTTCTGACAAGACTTAGTTCAGACTCATATGCGTAGGGATAATTACTGAACCAGTTGTCATAGAGCTGAATATTATGATTTGATTCAGACGAATAAGACAAATCCTTCACCTCCCCACCATTATCCTGCCCCTTTCTGCAGGGTTTCAGAAAGTCACCAGGTTTAGACAGGCAAGATACTACAGTATCATTCTAATTGTCTAATGTAACACCATGTCGAGTTATTTTGCAAGGGGGAATCATAATTCAGTGCAGGGTGGTGCAGGTGATCCTCTATGGAAATAGAAGGGAGCTCAATAGGCCATGGATTGGATTCTAGTATGCCTGTCCGCTACGGTACTCGCTCCACATGCGTCAGGTTTGGTCTGACATGCGAACCCGCTTCCTCTGACCATTCCAACAACCGAACTGACAAGTTCCCTGGTTCGTCCATTATTACCAATATCGATATGGATCTCGATCTCGGGAAGATGGGATGAAATAAATTCAGGAGATCTTTCCATGGCCTTCAATAGATCACCAGCCATTTTCAGACTCAGGGACACTTCCGTGAACATCCTTTCCTCAAGGGCGAATCTTTTGATTATCAGTTCCCTGTCATAAAAATAGATGGCCCCCTTCCCTATCCGGTGCACTATTACGGCAGATATAAAAACGACCCTGAGGTCAGGATAGACCTGGGAGTCCGTTCCTACTATAAACCGATAGTCCTCTTCTTTTTTCCTGGACAGAAAATCATTGATCCTGTGGATCGTCTCATCCAAGGTCAGATAACCCCATGTGGGACTGAGCAATTGGCATCAACTCTTTTCGTTAAGGATACTATCTCTACGTAAAGAAGGGAGTATTACCGATGCTTAAACATTAAATGGAAAAGTATTTTCAGGCATCATTGTAATTCAGAACTGGAACGGGTTATTTTCTGGATTGAAAAGGTATTTTCATGTTTAATGAAGGAAAAGATCTATACTGAATTTTATTATACCCTTTATCCGGAGTGGGAAGATGTCAAACAAGATCAGGTAATAGCCGAATAAGCAAAGCATGGGAGGAAGTTATGGGTATTTCAAGCTATCGTACCTTTGTCACCAGATAGAGATGTGACCTATCAAAGGGGGCAGGGTCTGAATTTTCAAGTTCTTCTGCGGATATGCATCCCATGAGTCCCTTTTTCGAAGCCTCCGATAAAAGAATTTCCCTGAGCGCAGGTTGATCGTCAGGGAGTTTAGCAAGGATATACAGGCTGCTGTCGGTCTTGAATAAACTGAATCCCCTTTGTGAAAGATCCCTTCTGCCAACAATTCCAGCAATTTCTTCTATATCCCCGGGCCATCTTCCTTTATCCACGTAGAAAGCGCTTACTGCGGTTTTAAGTTCTTCAAGATCCCCCGTTATTCTTATAGAGGAAGCAAGGGTAATTGTTTCCCGGGGAGATTCTTCTTCCCCTTGAAAGACTGCCGTCATATGTCTGACAGACAGTATTCCCATGATCGCTATAACAATAATAATAACTATAAGGGTGAACCCTCTCTGCCTTTTCATCAAAGTTCTTTCCTCCAGGTATAAGATCTGAAAGCACTTTTTATTGATATGTTCCATCTAAAGTAGACAGGCAGGACAGAAGGAAGAATCTACTGATGTCTGGATTTGTTATAAACCACCATAAGTACGTATCCGGTATCCTGTGCAGCGTACAGGTCTAAATCCTGGTTAGAGTTTATCGCTCCGTTGGTGTGCGAATATAATATGCAGCTTTGCTGTGCCATCCTGCCCAGACTGTTCCTTATGCCTTCTGAAATTCCTGTAACATCACAAATAACACAGCAGAGGTCTGAGTCTGAATCTGTTAGAGCATATCCCATTGAAGCCCATTTTTCGGGACTGTACTGGATATCCATTGTTCCGGCAAGCTGGGAGAGATCCTCCGGCCATACCTCTTTGTCGCAGTAATACATCACACATCCAACCCTCAGGTTTTCCATGTTGCTTACGAGTCTGGTGGCTTCTGCCCTGGTCGTGGCGCTGAAAGATGCAAGAAGCAACATGCTGGCCAGGATGCCGATAATTATCATGACTATCATCGTCTCGATCAGGGTAAAGCCTGTTCTTCCTGTCCTGATGGGAATCCACTCCTTGCCTTTTTGTTTTATTAAAATAACGCTTCTCCTTAATAGGAATAGCACAAAATCAAGGTCACCGTACGGGACTTTTATATTATGGATATTGGGACTATGTGCTCAATATTTCTCTGTACAGAGAAATATTGAGCTATCCTGCATTCGGGGAATCTGGAAAGATCCATGTTGAGTTCCAGAAGATATGCCGGATTTTTAGTCAAAAATCATCTATCTTATGTGGAAGAATTCCTGATCTGGTTCATAACGCTTGTTTGCCTTCACTTTATGGTGTACACTAAAGTGAAGGCAAAATTCTATTTATTCTAACTAGCATAGCAGGAGGATGTGATCGAAAAATGAATGACAGCGACAGGGTACTATTAAATGGACATTCTCTGGATCTGGAAGATGTTATCAGGGTAGCAAGAAAAAACTGTCAGGTAGAACTTGATCCTTCGGCTCTGGCCTTCGTTGAACGAGGTTCCGGGATTGTCAGGGAATGGGTAAATTCCGGCAAAATAGTGTATGGGGTCAGTACTGGTTTTGGTGATCTGGCTTCTGTAGTCATATCTCCACGGAACAGCAGATTACTTCAGGAAAATCTTCTTAAAAGCCATGCCTGTGGAGTCGGGGATCTATATCCCGAAGATGTTGTACGTTCAATAATGTTGTTAAGACTTAACAGTCTTATCAGAGGGTTTTCCGGGATAAGCCCTTCTCCTGTCATACAGCTTGTTAATTTTCTGAATATGGGTATTCATCCTGTAATTCCTTCCCAGGGATCTGTCGGTGCAAGTGGGGATCTCTGCCCCCTTTCTCATCTTGCCCTTCCTCTCATCGGAGTGGGGGAAGTCTTTTTCCATGGAGAGAGAATGCCGGCCCGCAAGGCTTTGAATGAGGCAGGTCTTGAACCCGTTGAACTAGGTCCAAAGGAAGGACTTGCACTTAATAACGGAACAGCAGCAATGGCAGGGGTCAGCATTCTGGCCCTGGCGGATGTCCAGGAGCTTGCCGCCCTTGCAGATGTCAGTGCTGCAATATCCCTTGAAGCCCTTCACGGTGTTCCCTATGCTTTCGATGACAGGACCCACGAACTGAGACCCTATAAAGGGCAGCGTAAAGTAGCCGGAAATATAAGAAAACTGATCAGAAATAGTGAGATCATTGAAAAATATAAGCGTGATAGAGTTCAGGATGCCTATTCACTCAGATGTGTTCCACAGGTTCACGGAGCCAGCCGGGATGCTTTTAATTATATAAAGGGTATTCTTGAGGTGGAGATGAATTCTGTTACAGATAATCCCCTGATATTCCCTTCAGATGGGGAGTCTTTAAGCGGGGGGAATTTTCATGGACAGCCCATAGCACTTTCAATGGATTTCTTTGCGATAGCAGCAGCTGAGTTGGCGAATATTTCAGAGAGAAGGGTCGCTCGCCTGGTAGATGCCAAGCTTTCAGGGCTTCCTCCATTCCTCATGAAGAATAGCGGTCTTAACAGCGGATTCATGATCCCCCAGTATACTTGTGCTGCTCTTGTTTCTGAAAACAAAGTCCTGGCTCATCCCTCATCAGTGGATTCAATTCCTACTTCGGCTAACCAGGAAGATCACGTTTCCATGGGAGCCTACAGTGCCAGAAAAGCACAAACTATTACCTCGAACCTGTCCAAGGTTCTATCCATAGAGTTTCTCACGGCATGCCAGGCCCTGGAATTCAGTTTTCCCCTTAAACCGGGTCAAGGTACATTAGCCGCGTTCAATACTATCCGGTCAAGGGTTCCCTTTCTTGAAAAAGATCAGTACATGTACCCACTGATACAGGAAATGCAAGTTCTGTTGGAAGAGGGAAAGATCCTTCAGGCAGTCCGGAGCGAGATAAGTGATTTTTCCTGAACAGGAACTTCCAGGGGTACAGGACATTTCTCCTCCTGGATCTGTGCCTTCAGACAGTAGATCAGAAAAAGTGCTAACATATATTATGTCAGCCAGTGCAACAATCATTTGAAGTGCTTCATTTGTAAGGAGGATAAATAATCATGTCCAGAGGTTTAGTAGAATGTGTACCGAACTTCAGTGAAGGTAGAAGAAAAGACATTATTGAGGCTATAGTTGCCCCCTTCCGATCCAGGAAAGATTGTTACCTTTTTGATTACAGGGCTGATGAAGATCACAACAGACTGGTAGTAAGCCTGGCCGGTAATCCGGATTCCCTTCAGGAAGCCCTGTTGAAGGCCTGTCAGATAGCAATAGAAAACATTGATATGAATAATCACCAGGGTGCTCATCCAAGAATTGGAGCCGTGGATGTGATCCCCTTTACTCCCGTAAGCGGTGTCACCATGGAAGAATGTGTTGGAATTTCCCGAAGCTTCGGTCAGAAATTTCATGAGGTTACAGGTGTTCCAGTCTATTTTTACGAAGATTCCGCCTACATCCCGGAGCGTAAAAAACTTGAGGTGATCCGCAAGGGGCAGTATGAAGTTCTAAAGGAGGAAATCGTACGTTCGGAGCGTCACCCGGATATAGGAGAACCTCGACTGCATCCAACAGCGGGTGCTACAGTGATTGGAGCTCGTAAATTTCTGGTGGCCTTCAATATTAACCTGAGAACCTCCGATGTTGAAGTGGCGAAGAGCATTGCCAGAGCAGTCAGGGCTTCAGGTGGCGGTCTTTGCCATGTCAAGGGCATAGGGCTGTCCCTGGAGGATCGTGGACTGGTTCAGGTAAGCATGAATGTTGTTGACCATGAAAAGAATGCCCTCTATCGTGTGCTGGAAATGGTACGGATGGAAGCCAGGAGATGGGGTGTAGAGGTTGCGGAAACTGAAATCTATGGCATGGTTCCTGCCAGGGCTATTCTTGATAGTGCAGCTTATTACATGCAGATAGCTGGTTTTGACCCAGGGCAGATTCTCGAACTTAAGCTTCTCGAGATGGATCAGGAGGGTTGATGATGTCAAAAAAACTGTTTGTAAATGCCAGGATCGTTACTCCTATTGATAAAGGAAAACCGTCATCCGGAAAAGACCAGGGCCTGGTACAGAGTTATGAAAGAGGATCCGTATACTGTGTGGACGGGATAATTAAAGAGGTTGGCGAAGAGGAACGGATAAAGAAGCTTGTCTGTGACGGTAAGGTCGATATGGTAGTTAACTGTGAAGGAATGTGTATGATACCAGGATTTGTCGATCCCCATACCCATATGTGTTTTGCATCCAGGCGTGAGGAAGAATTTTCCATGCGCCTGAGAGGAGCTTCTTATATGGAGATCCACAAGAGAGGGGGAGGTATTCTTTCTTCTGTCCGGTCTCTCAGGGACAGCGGAGAAGAGGACCTTTTTCTGACAACCCTGTCTAATGTGGAGTCCGCTCTTTCCATGGGAACTACCACAGTGGAGATAAAAAGCGGATATGGTCTGGATACGGAGAATGAACTGAAGATGCTTAGGGTTATAAGGCGCATAGGTCTTGAAACACCACTGGATGTTATCCCTACCTTTATGGGAGCCCATGCTGTGCCAGAGGAATTCAGGAGCGATCCCGACAGTTTCGTTGATCTTGTGGTAGAGGAAATGTTACCTGAAGTAAAAAAACAGGGAATAGCTCATTTTATAGACGTATTCTGTGAAGAAGGAGTATTTACCCTGGAACAGAGCAGAAGGATCCTTGAAGCCGGGATAAGAGCAGGTTTCAAGGCAAAGATCCATGCAGATGAGGTCATTGATACAGGAGGTGCCGGGCTGGCCGCTGTCCTTGGTGCGATTTCAGCGGAACATCTTCTTGCTGCCAACGAAAATAACATCTCATCCATGTCTGAGTCTGGAGTTATAGCTGATCTTCTTCCTGGAACTGCCTACAGTCTGAGAAAAGAATATGCGCCTGCAAGGAAAATGATAGAAAGAGGTGTTCCCGTTGGCCTGGCCAGCGATTGTAACCCCGGTTCATGTTTTACAGAATCCATGCCCTTTGTTTTCGGCCTGGCTGTAATGAATATGGGTATGACACCTGAAGAAGCCCTTGTAGCTTCAACTCTGAACAGCGCTTATGCTATAGAAATGGCTGCCAGGGTAGGTAGTATTGAACCCGGCAAACAGGCGGACCTGTTACTTCTGGATGGAGATTCTCCCACCATACTGGCCTACCATGCTGGGGTCTCTCCGGTAATGGCAGTATATAAACTTGGCGAACTGGTCGCCTGAGGAGGTGGGAATATGTCTCTCGCAGATCTTACGATAAAGGAATTTCTCAATGAATTGTCATCTGACTCACCTGCGCCAGGAGGAGGCAGTGTGGCTGCTCTTTCCGGAGCTCTTGGTTCAGGCCTGGTCACCATGGTATCAAGACTTACGGTTGGAAGAGAGAAGTACCTGGAACACTGGGCCGAGATGTCCCGTATAAGAGATGAAAGCAGGATACTTGTGAATACATTTCTTGATCTGATGCACGAGGATACCATAGCCTTCAATACCTTTATGGAGGCTCTCAAACTGCCGAAGGATACTGTAGAGGAAAAAGAGATCAGAGGAGAAATGATGCAGAATGCCATGAAGAAGGCAACTGAAATTCCCCTTCGCACCCTTTCTGAATGTGTAAAACTGATCCACCTTGCAGTTTCCGCGGTCAGGGACGGTAATCCCAATGCTGTCACCGATGCAGGAACTGCAGCACTCCTTGCCCGGTCAGGAGCAGAATCTGCAGCATATAATATCAGCATAAACCTGGCAGGTATCAAGGATCTTTCCTATACGGAGAAAGTGAAGGAACGTATGGATAGCCTGCTTCTGGAGATAGAAGAAGAGGACGGGGAGATCAGATCTGCAATCCGGCATATCCTTACAAAGTATTGATCCTTGAAGTTGATATTTCTCTATCCGGCGGTCTTAAACGGATAGAAGTTTATCCTATGGGGAGGTTTTTTGGATGGAAGTGAACAAATTCATATCGGAGGCCATGACCATAAAGCTTGAAGAAGTGCCTCGGGAAGGGGCAGTTTTTGAGGAAGGGATCAGGCGGGCGCCTGACAGGGGTTTTACCCTTAACCGTCAGGAGACAGAAATAGCCCTGAAGAACGCTCTTCGCTATATTCCCGAGGAATATCACGAGGAACTGGCCCCGGAATTCATGGAGGAACTCCGGACAAGAGGGCGAATATACGGTTACCGTTTCAGGCCCCGGAACAGGATATACGGCAGGCCCATAGATGAATACAAAGGCAGATGTGTTGCGGGCAAGGCTTTCCAGGTGATGATAGACAATAACCTGGATTTTGATGTTGCCCTTTATCCCTATGAACTTGTTACCTACGGAGAGACTGGCCAGGTATGCCAGAACTGGATGCAGTACCAGCTTATTAAAAGATACCTGGAGGAACTTACGGAGGATCAGACCCTTGTGGTGGAGTCGGGACATCCCCTTGGACTTTTCAGGTCGAAGCCCGATGCACCGCGGGTCATCAACACCAATGGTCTTATGATAGGCATCTTTGACAACCAGAAGGAATGGCATCGGGCGATGCAGCTTGGAGTTGCCAACTACGGTCAGATGACAGCAGGAGGATGGATGTACATAGGTCCCCAGGGTATAGTCCACGGAACCTTCAACACGATTCTGAATGCAGGAAGAATGAAGCTGGACCTGGCAGATGGTGATGATCTGGCAGGCCATATGTTCGTATCATCAGGGCTTGGGGGGATGAGCGGAGCCCAGCCCAAGTCCGTCGAGATCTCTGGAGGAGTGGGAATAATAGCAGAGGTGGACCTTTCCAGGATACAGACCAGGCATGAACAGGGCTGGGTGACAAAGGTCTCTTCTGACCTGGAAGAGGTTTTCCGTATGGCCCGGGAGTACATGGACAGGAAAGAAGCAGTATCCATAGCCTATCATGGAAACATAGTGGATCTTCTGGAATATGCTGTGGATAAGGATATAGCAATAGAGCTTCTCTCCGACCAGACGTCCTGTCATGCTGTATATGATGGAGGTTACTGTCCCCAGGGACTTACCTTTGAAGAACGAACAGAGATGATCAGCAAGGATCATGATAAATTTGCAGACCTGGTGGATCAGAGCCTGAAAAAACATTTTGAACTTATCAAAACCCTGGTGGACCGGGGTACCTATTTCTTTGATTACGGCAACTCTTTTCTGAGGGCTGTCTATGACGCCGGGGTAACGGAGATATGTAAAAACGGAAAAGACACCCATGACGGATTCATATTCCCGTCCTATGTGGAAGACATAATGGGTCCCCTTCTTTTCGATTACGGTTATGGTCCTTTCCGCTGGGTATGTCTCAGCGGCCGCCATGAAGATCTGGTGAAGACCGATCATGCCGCCATGGAATGTATAGACCCCAGCAGGAGACCCCAGGACAGGGACAATTATGTATGGATAAGGGATGCTGAAAAGAATGCCCTTGTTGTGGGAACCCAGGCGAGGATCCTTTACCAGGATGCGGAAGGCAGAAGGGATATAGCCCTCAAGTTCAACGAGATGGTCCGTAAGGGAGAGATTGGCCCCGTCATGCTTGGCAGGGATCATCATGATACGGGAGGGACAGATTCACCCTACCGTGAAACTTCGAATATCAAGGATGGAAGTAACATAATGGCAGATATGGCCACACAGTGCTTTGCCGGCAATGCGGCAAGGGGAATGAGCCTTGTCACCCTTCATAACGGTGGAGGAGTGGGAATCGGCAAGGTGATCAACGGCGGTTTCGGCATGGTCCTTGATGGAAGCCAAAGGGTAGATGAGATACTCAGGTCAGCCATGATGTGGGATGTCATGGGAGGAGTTGCAAGGCGGGCATGGGGACGCTGCGGGAATGCCATAGAAGTGATGCTGGATTTCAATAGAAAAGATGAAGGTAATCACGTTACCATTCCATATATAGCCGACGAGGATCTTGTCAGAGAAACAGTTGGAAAAGTTTTTGAATAGAATCCTTTCTTCGGGATCCAGAGGAGCTGCGTCGATAAAGTCCGCAGCTCCTCTTTTATTCTCTTGTTTTAGATTATAATTACTGAAAAAACTGGATGGTGTTTTATATGATAATCGTTAATGGAGATAATATGGATTGGGAAAAAGGTATGACCGTGAGGGGAATGCTGCAGAAGCGTAAGTGGACCTATCCTCTCATAGCTGTCTGGATAAATGATAATCCCGTTCATCCTGATGTCTTTGATTCCACTGAGATCCCTGACGGTGCTACGGTACAGGCAATACATATGGTCGCAGGGGGTTGATCCAGCACCAGTGTAACTAAGGGGTTACATTGCTGTAACAGCAGTGTAAAACAAAAGTTATTCCCGTTGACAACAAGCGTTAGCTCCCCGATATTAGTCTCCTGAAGGATCGAATATATTATCTTTAATCTAAAACTTTCAGGAGAGATGAAGATGAGAATACTTATTGCGACCGATGCTTGGGAACCCCAGATCAACGGGGTAGTAAGAACTTTGACAAATACAATTGCGTGTCTTGAGGAAAAGGGCTATGAAGTTTCTGTCCTTTCACCTGAAAGGTTCTGGTCTCTACCATGTCCAACCTATCCCGAAATACGACTTGCCTGGGGAGTTGCCCCTGTGGGCAAGATGATCAGGGAGTTCGAGCCTGATGCTATTCATATAACTACAGAAGGACCAGTAGGTCTTGCGGTCAGGACATGGTGTGTACTTAACCAGTTTCCCTTCTCTACTTCCTTCACAACCAGATTTCCTGAATATATCTCTTTGAGGTTTCCCATTTCCTCTACAGTTTCCTATGGATATTTCAAGTGGTTCCATGGAGCTGCTTCTGCTACCATGGTAGCTAACAATTCAATGGAAATAGAACTTCAAAAACAGGGTTTCAAGAACATTGTCCTCTGGTCAAGGGGTGTTGACACAGAGCTTTTCAATCCCTGGAGACCTTATGTTGAAAGCGGAGTATCACCTCTCTATCTGTATGTAGGTCGTGTGGCTGTGGAAAAGAACTTGAGAGATTTCCTGAATATTGATATTCAAGGGACAAAAATGGTTGTAGGCGATGGTCCAGACCTTGGACTGCTCAAAAAAGAGTATCCTGATGTCGTATTCACTGGACCCAGATTCGGCACAGACCTCGCCGATATATATTCCTCTGCAGATGTTTTTGTCTTTCCCAGCAGAACAGATACTTTTGGAATCGTCATGTTGGAAGCACTTGCCTGTGGAGTTCCTGTTGCAGCATATCCTGTTACAGGTCCGAAAGATATAATCCTTGAGGGGCGAACGGGATGTCTCAGAGAGAACCTTCATGAAGCCATTGAAGGAGCCCTATTCCTGGATCGTCAGGATTGCAGGGACTTTGCTTTACAAAGGTCCTGGAACAGCGCAACTGAGCAGTTTCTGGGGAATCTTTTTTTCACTTCTTCTCGGAAACAGCTTGTCAGATCTGCTTGATAGAGTCAACGATTTAACAACAGAGAGACGGGTTCCCACTCCGTCTCTCTGTTGTTAAGGACATTTGGTTTTAATTTAAGTAGCTTCAGTGCAGCCTGGATTTTTTCTTTTTGCCGGTTCCGAGATAAGCAGCTTCTATCTCTGGATTGGCCAGGAGATCTTCTGATTTTCCCTGTAAAATTATATTACCCGTCTGAAGGACGTAAGCCCTGTGCGACAGGATAAGAGCCTGTCTTGCATTCTGTTCCACCAGAAGTATGGTTACTCCTTCCAGGTTTATCCTTTTCAGCTCTCTGAAAATATCCTTGATTATTATGGGAGCCAGTCCAAGAGACGGCTCGTCAAGGAGAAGGACCCTTGGCCTGGACATGAGGGATCTGGCAATGGCAAGCATCTGCTGCTCTCCGCCAGAAAGGGTTCCTGCATACTGTTCACGTCTTTCTTCCAGCCTGGGGAAAAGGGAGAAGACCCAGGTCAGATCTTCTGGTATTTTTCCCCTGTCCTTACGGGGAAAAGCTCCCATCATAAGGTTCTCGTAAACAGTGAGAGGAGCAAAGACTTTCCTTCCCTCCGGAGTCAGGGCTATCCCCTGGGACACTACCTGGAAACTTTTGTTGGAAAGAGGAACATCATTGAGGTAAATCTCTCCGCCTTCCCTGGGTACCTGGGCCATAATGGCCTGCATTAAGGTGGATTTACCTGCTCCATTTGCTCCTATGACACTTACTATCTCTCCCTCCTCAACATGAAGGGAAACTCCTCGCAGGGCCTTGATGGCTCCGTAGCTTACATGGAGGTCTTTAATTTCCAATATAGGTTTATCCTTTGGAGCAGCCATTATTCTTCCACCTCCTCACCAAGGTATGCCTTGAGGACCTCTGGATGTTCCTGTATCTCATCAGGATTGCCTTCAGCTATTTTGGCCCCGAAGTTCATACATATTATGTGGGGGCATATTTCCATGACAAGGTCCATATGATGTTCTATTACCAGAATGGTCAGGCTGAATTCTTCATGGATGCCTACAATAAGGTCGTTCAGCTCGTTAACCTCTTCCGGGTTCATGCCAGCGGCTGGTTCATCCAGAAGAAGAAATTCGGGGTCAAGAGCAAGAGCTCGAGCTATCTCAAGTCTTCTCTGCATTCCATAGGGCAGAGTACCTGATTCCTGGTGTGCTCTGTCAGCAAGCCCTACACGGTCAAGAATATCCATGCTGTTGAGATGTATCTCCCTCTCTTTTTTGCCCCATCTCCCCATATGAGTTATTGCTTCTCCAAAGGAATAACCATGGTGCTGCTGCATTGCTACCATGACGTTTTCAAGGGCGGTAGAGCGTGGGAAAAGCCTGAGGTTCTGGAAGGTCCTGGCAACCCCTTTCCTGATGACCTGGAAAGACTTGAGGGGAGTGATGTCCTCTCCCAGAAAATTGATATGACCGCTGTCAGGAGAATATACTCCGGTGACAAGGTTGAAGATCGTTGTCTTTCCTGCACCATTGGGTCCTATTAGCCCAGCGAGCTCTCCCCTGCGTATGGTGAATGTCATATCTCTGACTGCATGGACGCCACCGAAAAACTTATTGAGGTTGTCCAGTTCCAGAACTATATTTTTGGGGGTGGCAGTCATCATGATGGTTCACCTTCTTTTACTGAGCTTCCCTTTGTAAAGCGTTTTTTAAGCATCCTGAAAAACCTGGGTCCCAGCTCATACTGCCCCATTATCCCTTCGGGACGAAGGACCATTATTATGACAAGTACCGCTCCGTAGATCAGCATCCGGTACTGGGAAATGGGTCTGAACAGTTCTGTTACAAGGGTTATCACTGAAGCACCGATGAGGGTCCCGCTCATGGAGCCCAGTCCTCCGAAAACAACAACAGAAGTAAGTTCCGTTGATTTGATCATATCAAACATGATGGGCTGTATGAATGATAAAAACCCGCCAAGGAGCGCACCGGCTACTCCGCAGTAAAAAGCAGACAGGACAAGACTTAAAACCCTGTACCTCGAAGTATTGAAACCCAGAAGTGAAGCCGCGATATAGTCATCACGACAGGCTTTGAAGGCTCTCCCGAAACGGCTGTGAATGAGGTTGAACATGCCGAAAGCCATCACCGCAAAGAATCCAAGAGATACATAAAGAGTTGTATATCCCTCTATTCCAGGATAACCTCTTGCTCCCCTGGTTACGGACTGCCAGTTTTCCAGTATAAGTCTTATCGTTTCTCCAAGGCCTATTGAGGCGATGGCATAGTAATCACCCATAAGCTTGAGAGTGGGTACACCTATGACATATGCCACGATCATCGCCATGGCTCCTCCCAGGAGAATGGCAGGAATGTAATGAACACCGTATTCTACAGTAAGAATAGCTGTTGTATATGCTCCTACGGCCATATATGCTGCGTGACCGAGGCTGAATATACCAGTGAAACCGGTAAGGAGGGAAACTCCCATAGCGGCAATGGCGTTTATGCAGAGAAGGATAATTATCCCTTCAGTATAGCCAGACATCCCTCTTACCCCCTATACCTTTTCGCTGACGTTTTTCCCGAAAAGACCCTGGGGACGGATAAGCAGGGTTATTATCAGAAGGGAAAAAACAACGATATCTCGTAACTGACTGGAAATAAAGCCTGCTGTCAACATCTCTGCCAGGCCCAGGATCAGGCTTCCCACTACTGCGCCCGGAAGAGAGCCGAGTCCCCCTATGACAGCTGCTACAAAAGCCTTTATGGTTATCATTCCTAGCTGAGGATAAAGAGTGTATCTGACTGACAGGAAAATTCCTCCAACTGCAGCAAGAAAACCAGCGACGAAAAATACGATAGAAATGAGAAGGTTGACATTAACCCCCATAAGGCCTGCAGTTTTCAGATCGTAGGCTGCTGCCCTGATGGCCAGTCCCCACTTTGTTTTTATAAGAAATAACTGAAGTGCTCCAAGAAAGAATACTGCTGCCAGCAACGAAAGGATATCGAAGGCACTTGTTGTGGCAAGACCGAAGAGATGTACAGGGTGAGTGGGTATTACCGGCGGGAGGGCCCTGAACCTTCCTCCTACCACTATGACAAAGATATTCTCAATAACTATGCTCATACCCATTGATGCAATGAGAAGATAGAGAGTTACGTTCGTCCTTTCTCTGATCGGTTTATAAGCCAGTCTTTCTGTAAGTACCGCTGAAAAACCAGCTCCCATAAGGGACATGAATCCTGCCATCCATATGTTCAGTCCCAGTGAGCGAAGCGCGAAGTAACAAATGTAACCGCCTATAACAAGAAAACCGCCGTGGGCAAAATTTGAAAAAAGCAGAATGGAATATACAAGGGAATAACCAACGGCAATAAGTGCGTAAACAGAACCAAGAGAAAGTCCGTTTATGGTCTGTTGCAAAAAGGTATCCAAACAGTTCACCTCTTTCCAGAAGAAGGGCGGGCACGGACTTCCCGCGCCCGCCCAGCTAAGTACAACTTTCTGGTCCTGGAAGTTCCTATTCAGGTTTGATCTTCATGTAGAACTGACCATGTCCATCTTTTGCTACGATGATGATACCGTCTTTATCCAGGGGATTATGAAATTCATCGAAAGTAATAACGGCGTGATGGAGCTGAAGGTCCTTTGTCTCTGAAAGAGCCTTGGCGATAAGCTTGGGATCTGCTTTTCCAGCTCTCTTGATGGCGTCGAACATCAGATACATACCATCATAACCAAGTATGCCGTTGACGAATTCTTTGCATTCATCGTTGTATTTCGCCTTGTAAGAGGCAAAGAAAGGAGCCATTGCCGGGTCTTCGGGGCTAACGTGGTTTATCCAGTAGGAATTCTCCATGGCGTCTCCCGCGATCTCCCACATGAATTCCGCATAGCCGTCTCCACCAACGAAGATAATGTCGTCCATGCCAAGCTCACGGGCCTGTTTCATGATGAGAGCCATTTCCTTACCCATGTTCGGGAGGATAAGAACATCGGCTTTTTTATCCCGGATCTCGGTCAGCTGTGCGCGGAAATCAACATCCTGGCCTCCTCTGAAACCCAGATCGGCCACCATTTTCCCGCCATATTCCCCGTAGCTTTTCATGAAGAACTCTCGAAGTCCCTGGGAATAATCGCTTCCCACATCATAAAGGATTGCCGCATTCATTCTTTTCAGTTCCATGGCTGAGAAATAAGCAATAAGTTTACCCTGATAGGGATCGGTAAAGCATACTCTGAAAGAGTAGGGACGGACCTTACCCTTCTGGTCAACTGTCACTAACGGGTTAGTAGAAACAGTCCCTATCTGGGGAATTCCGTACCTGTTTACAAGGGGTGCTGTAGCAATATTAATGCCGCTTCCGTTGGCTCCCACTATACCGACTACCTTATCTTCTTCAGCCAGACGCCTGACAGCATTTACAGCGTCCTCAGCCCTGGTGCGGAAATCGTAAACTACCAGCTCAACCTGCTTGCCTAAAAGCCCCCCCTGGGCGTTTATCTCTTCGACAGCAAGCTGTGCTGTATTTGCCTCGGTCTGGCCATAGGCTGCCCAATCACCAGTAAGAGCAGCAAGGTAACCGATCTTGACGGTATCGGCTGCCATGGCCGCTCCTGCTCCCAAACACAACACCACTGCAAGAACTAATACTGCAATACCCGTACGTTTCAAAATGTTTACACCTCCCATAAAGGATAACATTACTGGGATTTATTCTAGCAGATTGGTGGGTCTGTGGGGAAATGATTTTTTTGTATTCATTGATAAAAAATAAAATACATTTCGAAGGGGAAAATGAAATACCAGGGGTTTCTGTGACCAGTAGAGGAGGGGGGCCTAATACTCAACCATCCACTTGACTTTTCGAGGGTTATAGACCAGAACGCTGCACTGGGTGTTGTCCATTATCCTGATACCCATGTTCCCGCTCAGAAACCCCTCTATGCTCCTGGCAATGGACTGACCCAGAACGATGAGATCGTAGTGCATTTCCTTTGCCCTTTTTACTATTTCTTCCTCGGGGATCCCTCTGGTGATGAGTATATTGAAGGAAACAACTTTTGAAGGAAGGGTCTCCATGCACTTATCCACCATCACCCCTATTTTCTCAAGAGTGTTTTTCCCCTGCATCTGGGGAGGGTCCCCGGTCACATCGAGGGTCTCATCTTCATCCTCAACATGAATAAAATCTATGTGATGAAGATTATGTCTCTCAGCGTAGGGGAAAACAAATCTTATCAGGGAATTGCTTTCATCATTCATATCGATGGCAACCAGGGCCCTTTTCATTTCAACAAGTACTCCTTTACAAGGATAATAATATTATAACTTGACATGTACAGTGAAATTTCAGGTATACAAATTCTGACCATTTTATGTTCTTTTTTGGCCAGAGTATTATTTTTAATGATTCCGACTACTCATTGCCGAATTCAAGTATTGAAAAAAACAGGCCAACGTGGCAAGATAAACCTCAGGAATCAATATACTGATATCTTAATAAAGTTAAAATGAAGGGCGGTGACAGAATGAAGAAAACTCGAATGGCTTTTTTGGTATCCTTTCTGGCACTTTTGTCGGTTAGCTTTCTTATGGGAAGTGCCTATGGAGAAATGAATTTTTCTGTATCCGGATTGGAGCTTGGAGAACCGGATGAGGGAGGTAAATTTCTGGTTACCAGGGTATATGAGGATAGTCCAGCGGAATATGCAGGCATTATGGCGAGGGATCTTCTGGTAGAAGTAGATCACCTTTCCATTACGGACAAGTCTGCGTCAGAGGTGGAGAATGCCCTTTCCCGAAGACTTGGAGAAGGGAGATCTGCAGTACTTACCCTTTTGGGAAGCGCCGGCAAGGTAGTCACTTGGCTGAAGCCAGCCAGGTACAGTATCGAAGAGAGGGAGACCCTTGATTTCTGTCAGAAGCTTGTCTGGCAGAATAATCTTGCCAATGCTCACTGGGAGCAGGCCAACCAGCTTTTCAGGGAAGTTATACTGGGGAAAATTTCCATGGAGGCATTTGGAAAGGAAATGCCTGATATCACAAGGGGTATTACACAATCCCGCCTTGCTATTTCCGAATTATCGCTACCTTTACACGCAAGTTCAGAGGTTGTCTCTCTGTGTTCTAAAACACGGAATTTATATACAAATACCCAGTTCCTCAGAAATGACGCAAGGGCAAAGATGCAGGATTACGCGAAAGCCAGATGGGGCGATAAAACCTTTATCCAGAAGAGATGGGATAAGATAGAACCGGCAGTCATGGCTGCAGATAAGATATATAGTCATGGTGACATAATGCTGGATCAGGTCCTGAGGTCTATCGGATATGACAATGGCAGACTGAGAGTGCAATATTAAGTCTCCATTTCCTGTCTGCAAATCTTTAATATAAGCTATGCAGAAGGGATCCCTCTGACCGGGGATCCCTTCGTTATCCACCAGCAGCTGGAGGGAAAATACTTACAACGTCATAGTCATCAAGGGGAGTCTCAAGACCCTCAAGGTGTAATATATGGTGGCCATTTACCATTATCAGGGTACCTGTAATAAGGGTGCGGCCGGATCCTTCGTCTTTTCTCCATATCCATTTATCAAAGTCTGTTCCGTATTTACCGGACATCAGTTCCAGGAGGGAAGCCACGTCGGGTGGCGCTTGAATTTCGAGTTCCCTTTTCCCTACTTCGTACATCAGAAAAGCAAAAAGACGAACTTTCAAAGTCAGCACTCCTCCCCGGGTTATTGAACTCATACTATTATCGGTTCGGATATGATAGATTTCAATAGCAATATCAGGGTTACCGGAATTATCAGGGTTTACTTTTGTTTGAAGGGGGTAAGGCAATTGGATCCTGTAAGATTGAAAAGGGAAATAGAGAAAAGATCCTTTCATGATGGAAAGAGGATCCTCTTATCTATCGAAGATTCCAGAAAACTGGCCATATCATTTGAAATTCATCCTCTCGTTATCGAAAAATGCGCTCTTGAGAATGGCATCATTCCCCGCAGATATGAAAGAAATATTGGGGTTCTCGGAGTAGAAGGGCAGTTAAAACTCCTTTGTTCCTCCATTGCTGTTATCGGTTGCGGTGGCCTTGGCGGAGTCATCGTGGAAATACTGTCGAGAGCCGGGATAGGATGCCTGATCCTGGTTGATGGAGATTCCTTCAGCGAGGATAACCTTAATCGACAGATTCTTTCTTCAGAAGCTTTTCTAGGCCGGCTTAAAGTCGAGGCTGCAGCAGAAAGGATAGCAGCAGTTAACAGTGCTGTCAGGATAGTTTCCTGTCCGGTGATGCTGCAGGAGGATAATATAAGAAATATCCTCAACAATGCAGATATGGCTGTAGATGCCCTTGACAACAATACCTCGCGAAAAATGCTATATGAAACATGCTATGCAATGGGTATTCCTGTCATACATGGAGCAGTGGGCGGTCTCATCGGGCAGATGGCCCTGTACTATCCAGGAAACAGAACACATCTTGATCTTTTCAGCAACAGCGGTATCTCTGAAAAAGGAGTGGAGACTGTTGCCGGAGTACCTTCCTTTTCACCCTTTGTAATAGCCTCTCTTCAGGCTGCCCGTTTAATAGAGGAAATAACTGGAATAACAACTGGTCCCGGGGGGAAACTTGTACTTATGGACATGTCGACCTTTCATTCTGAAATACTTGATCTTGGACCCGGCACAGAAGGATAGATATCCAT
Source organism: Synergistales bacterium (assembly GCA_963666205.1). Lineage (GTDB taxonomy): Bacteria > Synergistota > Synergistia > Synergistales > JAFGMB01 > JAENYO01. The sequence continues at coordinate 923,190 of OY762654.1, read as the reverse complement.
GAATTCTGTGGAAATCAATTTGCCATCCAGGCTGGAGAAATCTTCGGGAAAAGCTATGATAGACCTTCTGATCAACTCTCTTTTCTTCCTGACGATCACGATCCTTTTCTGGGGCATTATGGGCAGTTTGAGTAACTTGAGAACAGAGAGGATCGAAAGTGTTTCTTCTGTGAATGTCCTGGAATTTTCCCATGAAAGAGATGGCATATCCTCCTATATTGAAGGAGAGGTAAAAAATATAACCAGCCATAATCTTCCATATGTAAGGATCGTATTTGCCCTTTATGGAGAGGGTGGTCAATTTCTTGGAACTGCCTTTGATCAGACCTATGATCTGACTTCAGAAGAAACAGTAAAGTTCAAGGCTCTCCTTCCCCATGATCTGGAGATAAGCAAGTACAGCCTTGTATTTGCAGAAGGCTGGGATCCCTGGTAGTGATCCGGTCCTTGCAGACCCAGGGTACTGATCAGTTCTCCCCGTAATGATCTACTCGAGACCCCGCTCCTGCTCTTTGAAGGTCTCCCGCCATGCTTCCCTGATCCTCCGGTAAGACAAGATCCCTTCAACCTTTCATCGAAGGCAGTTCATTCGAGGCCCGCTTCTTTCCACCCCGTAACTCCACCCTTAAGGACTTTGACATTCTCAAAACCGAAATCCTCTGTTTTAAGAGCCATATCGGTAGAAACAGACTCGTTTTCACTATCACAATAGAAAACTATCTCCTTCTTTTTTGACAGGCTGTGCATTCTCGAGGCAAAATCCTGGAAGGAGAGAGCTTTTTTCAGCCTGTTGTTCTTAAAGTCCCTGTCGTCGGGATATGCGCAGACAAGAATAGCATCACCCATTGAGACCCTGCAGTTTATCTCACGAGGATTCACCAGTGCTATTTTCCCCACTATTATTCCTCCCTTCATCAATTAAAGACTTATTGACTCAAGACTTGGAGATTTTAAAACCAGGACCAGGAATGCCAGAGTATTCTGGCCCAGATTTTCAATGGAAGAAACATCAGATCCATGACAAAGGACATCCCCTACTTTTACTGTTTTACTTATCTCTCCCAACTGCTCATGAATATAACGGATGGTATATGGAGAAAGGGCAAAGAGGATCATCCTGATTCCAGGGTGTGAAGGAAATCGCTCCCTGGCTTTGAGCCTGACTTTCAATACACTTACGGCCGGGTTATCAAGTTTTATCTGAATATCCAGCTTTTCGAGCTGATCCATGGAAGGTACCTGTGTCAGTTCATGGGGGAGCTTTTCTGTATTCTCCATAAGAGAAAAGATAACCAGTTCCGCAGTATTCTTATCCATGTTCCGAACAATAAAATCTGTATGGTCATGCCATAGAACACTTTCTGTTTCCGTGTAAAGGTCCTTGGCCACCGGGGGTTCCATGATCTTTAAATGGGCTTCGGACAGGAAGAACAGCACCCTGTTCCTTCCAGAGTGCAGAAGGATATGGTCCCCTCTCTGGAGGCTGAATTTTCTTACGGAAATAAATCGATTTTCGAAAAGGAGATTGTTTCTTTCTCTTCGATGTTCCATTACAGCACCTCCTCCAGCTGATGGAGAGGAGGAAGAAAATACCGGGATGAAGTCTTTGAGAATAATTCTGAAGGTATTCTATAGTCAAGATGTCTGAGAAGAGAGTTTACAGGGAACTGATGGTATACTGGACAATATCTTATTCTCTCCTTTAACATGATACCATGTCATACTCAAAACACAATACCTGGTCAGTCTAATATGATTGTCCTTGACAAAAGAGATAGTCTGGCGTTAATCTTGTGTCAGAAAAGAATTTGGCAAAACCGCCGAAAGGCGGTGACGCAAAGCTGCGGGTCTAAAGCCTTATGGTTATGACAGCCGGGTTGCCTTACAGGACTTGTTCCTTATGTACCTATGGCTTCCGCCCGTGGTACATTTTTTTATTTAAGGGGTGGATAAAGTGAAGAAGTCGATCTGTTTGCTCATGGGATTTCTTTTGTTAACTCTTACTGCAGGTTGTGTAATGGCGGTTGAAGCTGAAGTAACTGATACGGTGAATGATGCATTACCTCAGAATGTCCAGAATCAGCTGGATATAGCAATGATGGCCCTCGAACTTGCAAACACAGAGGAAGAAGCAGTTACGACTGATCCTGTAGATCCCGTAGTAACTGAAGAAACTGAAGAAACTGAAGAGGCTGAGGATCTTCCCGATCCGGCAAAAATGGAGGACCTTGCTGAAAGACATGCATTCATAGCTTGGGCTCATTACAATCATGTTCCTGCCAGCCGTAAACTTCAGGAAGAAATATTTAACAAGACAGTTGAAGTGGAGAGAACAGTTACAGAACAGGTAGAAGTCGAGAAAAAAGATGCGGATGGTAATACTGTAAAAGATTCAGACGGTAATCCTGTATATGAAACCGTTGATGTCGAGTCAGTAGTTACAGACACCATGAGTTTATGGGACCAGGTTAAAGGGCAGCTGAAGGCTGGAGAAATTGATTATGCTGGAATTCTGGAAGGTATTAATACAAGTGTACCCGAAGTCCAGGGTCTGATTAACGGAGAGGTGAGCTGGGGCCAATATAAAAAATCGCCCAAAATGAATACTCTGAAAACCCAGTCAGCATTGAAGACAGTTAATGGTAAAGCTCTTGGCAAAGATAAGGAAAAGGAAGATCATGGGAACAAGGGTGGAGATAATGGCAATAAAGGCGGTAATGGGAAAGGCAAGGACAAAGATAAATAGAATTCCATCCTGACACTGTATCATATGTTCCGCAAGCCATAGAAACGATAAAATAGTTACGGGGTTTCTAAGGATCCCGTAACTATTTTCATTAGGGAAGATCCGGGTAGTGAAGTCTGTTATTATAAGGGTGGTCTTTAAAGGCTGGATTCGATACAGTTTCCAATTGCTTATCCAGGAGGTAGAAGTATGAAAAGAGTAAGTCAACGTGTTTTCCCGGTGGTTATCCTCAGCATTCTGTTTGTCATCCTTATTTTACCTTCTGTTTCCCAAGGGGCTGACTTTTTCTCAAATCTGAAACTTACCGAAATATCTGTTAAGGGCCACAAGTTGCATATCAGAGGAGAGACCGATCTTCCACAGGGTTCCATCCTTAATATCCATATCGATCTTTCCGGATTAAATGGAAAATATGGAAAGGGAGACAAGGTAAAGGTTCATGTGAATTCCCAGAGATTCTTCGTTCAGGTGGATCTTCCGAAGAAAGGTTCCTGGCATGGCAAACTTGCCCAGGTAAAGGTTATCTTTAAACCGAATGAACAGGGTCCTGATATCCGGGCCAAGGTTGGTAACAGGGGAGAGAAGCTGAAGGGGGCAAAGGCTAAACAGGAAAAGGGGAATAAATACCTCGAAGAGAGCAAGGCCATGATCCTGTGAGTCCATTAAAAATAAAGAGAGGAAAAACTGTCCTCTCTTTATTTTTTAATCATTTATTCTCCGTCAGCAGTTTCCCGCTCTTCCTTAATCATCTCCATATAGGCGAGGCTTAACCCTTTTATTATCTCGGTAAACTGATTTTTCCGAGCTTCCAGAACTGTTATATCTCCATCGGGGGAAATGACCAGCATACTCACGGGCATTACAATTCCACCGCCGCCGCCTCCAGATCCAGTGTGCATTTCCATCATTCCCCTGCCTGACCCGAAGCCAAAGGCCATGCTAACCACGGGAATTATTGTTTTACCCTGAATAATTACCGGTTCTCCCAGAACATTGTCAGCATCCAGAACAGTTCCTATCTGTTCAACGATGGCCTTACTAAGCTCGATATGTCCCTGTACTCCTTCCTGGGCGATTGTAAAAGAAGGTAACAGAGATATCAAAAGCAGGGTAAATAAAATGATAATTGACTTTCTCATTCTGTCTCACTCCTCCCATTCTTTGATAGCTGGTCCATAACTTTATGATTCATAAGTGTTACAAGAACTCCTCCAAAACCCAGAACACCGAAGGCCAGCCATATAATCCAACCAAACCTGGGAATCATCCTCATTACAGCCATAATTGCTCCTCCAATGAGTATCCATGATGAGGATGTATTTCCTGATCTGAACCCTCTGATGACCAGCCAACCCAGCAGGACCCCCATTGCGACTCTTCCCAGAAAGGATCCGAGGAGGTAAAAGATTACCAGGATAATCGATATGGGTATTCCAATTATTGATGCGGTCATGACTGCACAGAAAAATATGATGGTAATTGTTCCTGTAATTCCTGCAAATGTGCTTGCAATAGGTCTATGCATCATGTTTTCAGCAATCAAACCGGACTGTGCTGAAAAAAGAAGGGTGGTTATAAAGGCAAGAATATACCAGGCAGATGCGAAGATCAGTTTCTGAACCCACCAGGAGACTATTCCAAGGCCGAATACTTTTTCGGGAACCAGCAAAGCCACAGAAGCTATCATCTCATCGAAGGGTATTTTTGCGCCGGGGTCATAGGGTCCTCTCCTGAAGATGGAACTGTTTATCCATTGTGTGATCAAAGGGAGTCTTTCCACTATCTGTCCTGGCAGTGATTCATGAATACGGATGAATTCGAATCCCTCTGGAGAAAGGACAACCAGACCCATGGGGCGAATAGAACCTTCCGTCACATTATGGGCCGATATCCAGTTTCCCTGACCCTGAAGTTTTTCCCTGACCTCTATTCTGGTAACAGGTATAATGCGGTATTCACCAACTTCCAGAGGGTCTCCCAGAATGATACCGGGACCATATTCTTTTTCCAGCCTTATAATGATGTTTTCAGTTTTCTGTATCGGATCGCCTGGTTTCTGTTCGGAATATGCAGGTTTGAATAAAGTCAGAATCAAGATGAGCATGAGGAAGATAAGAAAAAACCTTTTGAAACGGTATATCAAAGGCTCCCCTCCTTCCATGAATTTCTTCTCATTTTACCGATTAAAGGGACTTTCTATATTGATTCATTATGCTAACATAGTCAACCAAAGTCAAGTGAAAGACCATCCGGAAAAGGAAAGTGAGGAATATCAATTTCAGAAGTCTGTTCCAGTACGTTATAACAGGCAAAGGCAGCGTTCTATTATAGGAGCACGCAGCCTTTGCCTGTCAAGGTGAAAGCATTATTGAATACTTGCAGCTTGAAATTATGCCCTGAGTTCCCTCCGCAATAGTTTTCCCATACCTGAATAAGGAAGTTCCTTTACGAAGTCGACCTTTCGGGGGATCTTGTAATGGGAAAGTCTGCCTTTACAGAAGTTGATTATGTCCCTCGGTTCATCCAGGCCTGACCCTTCTCTGGGAATAACGAAGGCCTTTACATATTCTCCACTCAGTCCATGTCGTATTCCTATAACTCCCGCATCCTGGACATCCGGATGACCTTTTATGACCATTTCCACTTCCTGGGGATACACGTTAAACCCTCCAACAATGATCATATCCCCAGCCCTGTCCAGGATCCTGAGAAGGCCTTTACTGTCGAATGTAGCTATATCACCGGTATTGAACCAGCCATCAACCATTCTTTCCCGGGTTATTTCAGGGCTTCGGAAATAACCCTTCGTAACGGATGGTCCCTTGACCCAGAGTACTCCTTCCCCCTGGTTATCTATGACATTACCCTCCATATCTCTTATCTGGGCTTCGTAACCAGGTAGAAGAGTACCAACCCATCCTGCCTTTTTCTCCTGCAAACTCCAGTTGGCCGAAACGATAGGGGAGCATTCTGTAAGTCCGTAGCCTTCAAAGAGGTCTACTCCGAAAAGCTGTTTTGCCCTTTCATCTATGCGGAGATCCAGCTTATCTCCTCCCGATACCATGAATCGAAGGGTAGTTGGAACTGGATGTCCTTTTGCTATTACTGCCATGAAAAGTGAATACATCGTTGGTACGGCAGCTATTACAGTAACTTCAGCCTCTATCATGGCTTGAAGAGTGGAGGATATGGGCATGAATGTGGGAACCACGGTCTGACGTAATCCATTCACCAGGGGCAGTATGGTACACAGGTTGTAGCCGAAGACATGAAAATTAGGCAGTACATTGATCACGTTATCATCATTTCGAAAGTGTTTGAAGGTTTTATAAACACCAAAGGTGTTATCCAGAATATTGGAATGGGAAAGCATTACTGCCTTTGGCATCCCCGAAGTTCCGGAAGTTGCAAATATTACAGCCAGAGACCTGTCTTCCGGTGTACACTCCCGGCATTTGAAAGAAGGAAGGGGTCCCTCCAGGGGTGCTATAACCGTGGTCATTCCCTTTGCTTCAAGGGCTGCTGCAGCCTCTTCCATTCCTGGAAAAAGAATCACAGCGCCCGGTTCTACCAGGCGAAGGGTGTTTAGAAGTATTTCCGGGCCCATTTTAGCGTTCAGAGGAACAATTGTTCCGCCAAGCTTCCAGACCGCAATGGAAAGGATGGATATCAGTGGACAGTTAGGCAGCATAGTGGCTATCCTGAATCCTTCCCTGAAACCGCTTTCAAGGAGTTTTTTTAAACATGATTCCACAGCTTCCTCAAGATCTTTTCTCTTCCACCATTCTCCTTTCCACCAGAGTGTTTTTTCCTCTGGCCCTTCCATGAATGTCTTGTAAATATGATCCTCAATTCTCCCCATCATCGGATCTGCCTCCCCAATGCAATATTAATGATTTCCCGCTTTATGAAAAGCGTTATCCCTAATTTTACTGAATGTAACAGAATCAGAAATGGATATGGAGTAGTATAACCTCCCTTTGAAAGTATTCCAAATTGTCCTGATATTATATAGGGGTTGTCTTCTTTTTTTCAGACCCTAAAATAATATGGATGTTCTTAAGTATAAATCTCTTTCATGGAGGAATAATATGTATTATAGAGATTATCAGATCAGATATTCTGAATGTGGAGCCTCACAGAGGATTAAAATTGTCAATATTTTCCACTACCTTCAGGATGCAGCGGATGAGCATGCCCTGAGTCTGGGTATATCAGCCGGGCAGCTTCAAAGTCATGGTTATGCATGGATCCTCTATAAATATGGATTGAAAATAAACCGATATCCCCTCCAGGGAGAGACCATTAGTATTCGTACGTGGCCCTGGATGCAGAGGAATCTCTATGAACTGAGGATGCTGGAAGTCCGGGATGAGGAAGGGCAAATGCTCTTTGAAGCCAATACTTGCTGGCTGATGGTCGATCTTGCAAAGGGTAACCCTGTACGTCTGAACAGGACGCCCTTTATTGAAATACTCAGAGGAGAAAACGAAATAAGAGACGATTTCCGGAACATTCCATCTCTTACGGAATCTGAATCAGAGATCACATTCAAAGTCAGACTCCATGATCTGGATGCAAATCGGCACGTAAACAACGCAATTTATCCGGAGTGGGCTATCGAAACCATTCCCCAGTGGGGCAAAAATATGGATATGATGGGGAAATATCAGTATTATCGTCCTTACAGGATCGAGATAAATTATCAGGATCAGGCTCTCTATGGAGATCGGGTCCTGTGTCAGACAGCCATGACAGAATCGGTTCCTGATCCGGTCTTTCTCCACAGGATATCCCGAGAGTCTGACAAAAAAGAACTTGCCCGGCTCAGGACTACATGGAAAAACTTTGGCTAGTTTAATCTTTTCCGCCTGTCCCTGGTAAATATTTTTTAGCTGTACTCTATAAAAGACTGATTTATGAAGGACATGTCCCCGGTTTATGCCAGGGATCCCATCCTTTCTTCGAGTACAGCCATAAGCCTTTCCACATCCTCAGTTCCAAGAACCAGGCATTTCCCATCCTTAAACTCTATGCGTATTCCTGGAGAGGAATCAACTCCTACAAGCCATCCATTCCTGATTTTCTTAATCCCGGTAGCGTACCATGGGATCCTGGTCACGGTCAGTTCCTGTATGTTCCTGATATCAAGTTTTTTCCGGTATAATCCCGGTCCCAGAACAATCTCTATCCTGTCATCGATCACGCTGATTTCCATCCAGCTCAGAAGAAACATGAAGAATCCCATGATAAGCCCCGCTGCAAGGATCTGCCAAAGTGATGAAATAGGATGCCCCCTGGAAACACCTCTGGTGAAAAGGACAATGATAACAGTCATGGGAAAGCTGAGTATCATGAGGGCAGTTCTTCCTTTTTGTTTATTTCTGTAATATTCCAATGCTATGCCGTCCCTTCGTAAAAGTTATTGTGATTTGGGCTAACCAAGTTTATCATGAAAGAAAATATTGTATCATTCCAGATAACCGAAAATGGATAATCCGGGAATAACTTAACATTTAAGGAACTGCCTGATTAATGACAGGTTAGACCAGGAGGAAAAGCATATGAAACGGCAGGAGATCCGGAAAGCTATTCTTATTATTTCCTTTCTATTTCTCCCTGTAACAATGTTCTACCTTTCGCCAATTCTTATAATACAGGGAGCAAAGAAAGGCATAGTAACAGGTAGTCTCGTTTTTCTGTTTTTTCTTTTTCTGTTTTCTCTTTTCCAGGGCAGGGCTTTCTGCGGATGGGCCTGTCCTGCAGGAGCCTTTCAGGAATGGGCATTTCATGTTAATAATGCACCTGCCAGGGGGGGTAGGCTTAACTGGATAAAATACCTGATCTGGGCTCCCTGGTTGATTATGCTAGTCCTTTTCGCTACAGGGGCAGGAGGATTCACTTCCCTTGATCTGTTTTACAGGACAAGATTCGGGGTATCCCTTGCCGATCCTTCTGCATATATCCTTTACTATGGAGCTATGGGCTTTATTCTGTGTCTTTCATTTATTCTGGGGAAAAGAGCTTTCTGTCATTATATATGCATGCTTGCGCCTTTTATGGTCGTAGGCTGGAATATTTCAAGGAAAGCAGGTCTGCCGGTACTGCGTTTATCTGCAGACAAAGACAAATGCGTGAATTGCGGGATATGCAGCAGAAACTGTCCCATGAGCATTGATGTGATGGATATGGTTCAGAAAGGATCAATGTACGACCCGGAATGTATATTCTGCGGAAACTGTATAGATTCCTGCCCCAGGAAGGCTATAAGCTTTTCGAGATAAAGGTTTGTTTCCTGCAGTTACAGGATAAAACTATTCAGGCCCGGAAACATCGTTTTATGACAGTGTCTCCGGGCTATCTTTTACCTACCAGCCCTGCAAATATCTTATTGCTTCATCGGATACCCTTCCATCCAGAACGTCAACGATGGATTCTTCAATTATCCTGAGGGCCTCATCAAGAAGGTCCTTACCTATATTCAGCGGAGGTGCGATCCTGAGGACGTTCCCATGTTTGCCGAAGGTTATCATGATAAGACCCTTTTCCCAGGCTCTCCAGCATATCTTTAGAGCGATATCCCTGTCCGGGTCTTTTTCTGTCCCTTTTCTGACAATATCAACACCAAACAGCAGTCCCCTGTATCTGATATCTCCTATGATGTCGAAGCGTTGGGCCATGGAATCAAATCCGGCTTTAAGATATTCTCCGTTGTCCAGGGCCTGCTGCATCAGATCCTCATCCAGAGTAACTCCTATTGTCTCTATAGCCGCTCCTGTATTCAGTGCATGTCCAAGGTGAGTAAAACAGAAGAGTGGGGGAGGGACACTGTCCATTATTTCAGTTTTTCCTATTACTGCCGATATGGGTAATCCTCCGCCCAGAGCTTTTCCTGCAACTATTATGTCAGGTTCCACATCGAAAAGTTCTATAGCCCACATCTTTCCCGTTCTTCCCATCCCGGACTGTATCTCCTCTGAAATGAAAAGGATCCCCTTTTCTTCACAAAGAAGTTTAAGGTCCTTCATAAAGCCTGACGGAGGAATGACAGCTCCACAGTCTCCCTGGATAGGTTCAAGGATTATCCCTGCAACGTCTCCCTGTAATTCGTCGATCCTGGATCTGATCGCCTGAAGTGCTTTTTCTGAAAGGATCTCGGGTTCCCTGTACCCGTCAATTCCCCAGGAATTTCTCAGGGGGTCCGGGAATTCAACAAAACCCACCCCATCGAGGGGATATACACATTCTTTTGTGCTTTCATCGATAATTCCGGTAATGGCAAGAGAACCATAGGTGGTTCCATGATAGGATTCCTTGAAGGAAAGTATGTATTTTTTCCCGGTATAGGCGCGGGCAGCCTTCATTGCTGAATCGTTAGCATCCGAACCTGAAAAACCGAAGGTTACCTTTTTTTTAAAGTTTCCTGGAGTGATTTCCGACAGCAGTTTTGCCAGTCGGGCTGGATTTTCCTGGTAGAAATAGCCTGTTATGTAGTTGAATACCTTGTCTGCCTGATCCTTAACAGCTTTTACAACCCGGGGATGGCAATGCCCGATATTATAGACAGCTGCACTGGTGAGAAAATCAATATACCTGTTGCCGTCCCTGTCCCAGACGAGTGATCCTTCTGCTCTTTCCACTGCAAGAGGATAATACTTGATGGAAGAGCCCCTTGGGATGTATTCTTCGTCCATAAGAGCAGTTTCGAGATTCTTTCTGATATTCTTCGTCGTATATTTCTCTATTCCCTGGAACTTCACCATTATCACTCCCTATTGAAGTATGAAAAGGGTCAGGATGCCTCAATGATTCCCTGCATCCTGACCCTTGTTCATCTATCCTTCTGTTGAATAGGCAGGTTCACTTTCTTGTGAGGTCTTCCTTTTATGCATTTTATAAATTCCAATTGTAAAGAGGGCTACACCATGAAGGATAAAGAAACCCCAGCTGATGGTACCATAGCCCTTTGCTATAAGTCCAATAAGACCGTATGAAGCTACGCCCAGTCCCATGGATGCCATAACACCTCCAAGAATACCCCTCTGCATTTTTGAAAGTCCCCTGTTATTTTTTTCGACGAGGACAGAATTGATCCTTTCATTTACGGCGTGGATAAATCCTGCTCCGGTTTCTATCATTGTGCCGAATAGGACAACAAGGAAGATCGGAAGAAGCCAGGGGCTGATCTCCCGGAGGATGTAGTATGAAGGGACATCAACCGATAAAATATCAGGGTAGAAACCTATGGTTACAAGGTAAACGAAAAATCCGGGAAGCATGGTAATAATGGCAGTGCAGATACCTGAAATAATAGCTTCCCTGCGGCTTTTTATGAAATTAAGGCTGAAAAGGACGGCCGGGAAAGTCCCAAGATTGTAGAAGGCGTATTTGAATCCGCCCATAGCCCATCCCGGTTTTACTTCGCCAAGGCTGAGTGTGCTGGATATGGAACCTCCGACCTTTGAAAGGCCTACAAGGAGAAAGGCCAGGAAAACTGCGTAAAGAAGGTATGACCACCAGGACATTACAACTTCCAGGGCACTTGTTCCCCAGTAGGTAAGGACTGCAATACCTATCAGGAAAAGACCTGCTCCTGCCATGAAGGGCATCCCGAAGGATTCCAGGAATATTGCTCCTGATGTTGCTGCTACAACTCCAAGGACCAGGAGGAGTAGAACGATGTAGCAGATCTCATACAGGACCCATCCGGGTCCCAGGAGAGCCTTGAAAAATGATCGGTAGTCATAGGCCTGAAAGGTCCTGGCAAATTCGTAACTGACACCGAAGACCAGGGCCCAGAGAACGATGGTTATGAGGAACATTCCCATAAGGCCGCCTAGGGGGCCGTAATTGGCAAAGTATTCGACCAGTTCTCTCCCTGTTCCGTAACCTCCTGCTACAACTACAGATTGAGCTATAAAACCGGGTAAAAGATATTTCTTGTACCAGCTTGAACCCATGAACCACGAAAAACCGCCTGTTTTCTTCTTATCTTCCATATGATTCTCCACCTTTCTGACTGGAAATGAATGACGTCCTTTATTGAATCCCGTTGTCCGAAATTATTCCCGGATAGCTAGCACCTCCTTTTGGATCAAAGGATATAAAAAAGGCCGGGTTCCCTTTCGGAACCCGGCCCTGAATCTGTACAATAGCGTTAACTACCGATCAAACCAGGAGGGGATCCGCAGGAGGCAAAAATAATAAAATATATGAAATACACATATAGTCCAGTGAAATTCTTTGCCATTGTGATCCCTCCTTGAATAAATTTTCGCAGTGTTCAAAATACTAATCTTTTTCTTATTTCATGTCAAGAAACAATATTGCTGAATTCCTGTCCTCGACAGAAGGGAGCCGGTTTCCGATCCCTTTATCTGTCAGGTTTCAGCGGTATCCATGCCAGGCCAAAGACTTTGATGTTAATATCACTGTTTCTGGCACGTATAGGGTATTCTTCAGTCGAGTTTCTATGTTTTCCCAAGTTGTTCTTTAATCTTTCTATTTCTTCAGACATGCTGTTTTCAAGAGCGGATATCCGTTCCTGTAGAAGTCGGGCCCTTTCCCGGGCCCTTTCAACATCCATTTTCTCTTTTCTAAGCCTTCCTGCCCTGGACAGAGCTGTTCCGAGTCTGTATGTGGAAGTTGTGGTTATGCTTTTTCTGCCCAGTAATGCTCCCGCAAGAGCTGAGCCAAAGGATATTACAGTTTCGATGTTCCTGCTGTTTGCCTGTTCACTTTCCCGTGCAATGGATTGTTCTGCTACTATCAGCTGTTTTTGAAGGGTTTTCATTTTACTGTCATATTTTTTTCTCAAATCTTCAACATCCAGGTCTCTTTTTTCCCTGAGTGTTTCTTCTATCCTTATTTCAAAATCCCCCTTTTTTTCTCCAGGAAGTCCAATCATTTTTAATGATCTGTTCCTGAATATAACCAGAGGTCTGTTCTGCCTGATCCATTTGATGAATTCCTTTTTCCATTTTCTGTAATTACGGGATTCTGCCATGGTGCTGGGGAGTTCCATAAAATCAGCATGAGCCAAAGCTTCTGTATGGATATCTTCCGGATCCATTTCCAGGTTAACTGCTTTCCCCCAGTCCGGTTCCTGGCCGCTGGAGGGAGATTCTGTTTCCAGGATGTATGTAATTTTTTCATCAATTCCCATGCTGGATTGTGAATAGCAAGTTTCTGCGATTCCAAGGAGACATGGTTTGTATGTTACTGAAACTGATCCGTCAGGAGGGGCAAGAAAATATTCATTTATATCAGGGGGGATAACTGGCTTGATGGGGCTAATCAGGCTCTTTCCCCTGGATGGTTCTTCTCTGACCATGTCCCCTGGCGATTCAGATCCCTTTTTTCTGTCTTTCATAAGTGATCGGATCTGTTCCCTTGAGAGAGGTCCCCTGAGGTAAGACATGACCCAGCGGGTACTGAAAATTGAAGGGCTATTCTCGTGAATATTGTTAAGAAGGAATTCTCTCCTGTTCAGTCCGGATATAGCCTTGTCAAGAAATTGCCGGTCATATTCTTCGGTATCTGCAAGTTTCTCCATCCCTTCAAGGACCCGGTCTTTATCACGTTGAGTCTGAAGCCTTCCTATGAACCAGGTTCCTATATTTGAAAGTCCTCTGTAATCCAGATCTACAGGGTTCTGAGTGGACAGAACCACTCCTATGCCAAAGGCTCTTGCCTGTTTAAGAAGAGTGAGAAGGGGACCTTTGGAGGGCGGCTCTTTAACGGGAGGCATGTATCCGAATACTTCATCGATATAGACAATAGCCCTGAGGCTTGAAGTTCCAGACCTGGATCTCATCCAGGAGATCAATTCCCCCAGAAGCATGGAGATGAAGAACATCCTCTCATTATCTGAAAGATGAGAAATTGTGAAGATCGAAGCCCGGGGTTTACCTTCCGGAGTATGAAATAAATTTCCCATTTCAAGTGGAACTCCTGTCATCCACTGGCTGAAGGAAGGCGATGCCAGGACCTGGTTAATGGTCATGGCAAGTTTGAAACGCTCGCTGGGAGGATAGAAAGAATCTGTTGACATTATACCTATTTTATTGAAGGGGGGATCCTGGATCCTGTTTATTATCAATGGCAGATCTGCGTCCATGCCTTCTTTCCATGTATGTTCAAATATCTTTGATATAAGGAGGTTTTCTTTTCCTGATAATGGGTCAGATTCAATATTCAGGAGGGATAGCAGATTGGATGTAGTATTCTGGACCTTTTCGATAAGAATATCATGATCATGGATTATATTTTCCGGGGGACATCGGAAGGATCCCAGCATATTTACACTGATCCCCGAATCACTTCCTGGAGTAAAAATGCTGAAATTGACCGATTCTCTCATTTTAATTATCCTGTCTCCTCCAATTCCCCATCCAGCAAGCCCTTTTTTCCATTTTTCAGCTTCCCGGGATGCATATTGAGAGGCAGAAAAACCCTCTGACGCAGCCTCGTCCAGGTTGATCCAAGGCAGATAGTCCTCTGTCATATGATCTGGGAAGGAGAGGAGGAGATTGGTTATATCACCCTTGGGATCAATTGCTATTACCGGTATATTGTCCATAAGAGCTTCTTCAAGGAGGGCCATTCCAAGCCCTGTTTTCCCGCTTCCCGTCATTCCGATTATCATTGCATGGGTTGTAAGATCCTTTGAATCATAAAGTAGTATATTATCGGTGATTTTTCTCTTCTCGATATCCATTTCTTTTCCGAGGTAGAATTTGCCCATCAGTTCGAAGTTTTCCATACATGATCCCTCCTGTTCTGAAATAGCCCTTTACAAAGATCACCTTTTTTCTCCTAAAAAATAAATGTATTGCAGATGTAAATTACAGCTGCTGTGGAAGGAGCTATCATGAGATTATCCAGAGATCCTCTGAAGAGCGCTTCCGTAAGGGTTGCCGCAATGGCACCAATTACAACAGAAAAGGGAGAAATGTTATTTCCTCCTGTAAATAGAACAAATGAAAGACCAGCCAATATGCAGATAAAGAGACATCCCAGGCTGCCCTCGATGGTTTTTCCTGATATCCAGTAATGTTGTCCCCATCGTTTTCCGGTCAGAACAGCCCATGCATCCCCAAGGGTGAGCATTATCAGCGATAAAGGCCCTGTTCCACCTGGGAAAAGGCATGCCAGGGCTGAACCAGTAAGATAATATGTTGTCCCGGAAGTATGGAAGGCTTCTTCTCCCTTACCAACCGGGCTGAAGATCTTTCTCAGAACTATGTTAATGCCAGGCAGGACTCTTCTTCCTCCCTCCAGGAGAAGGGCAGCCGCTGTCATTGAAAAGAGAACTGTTCTTAAAACCGGGAGTCCGTAGACCGGATAGATCAACAATGGGAAAACGAGTCCGCAATACCGGTATATCTTTCTTCTGATCAGATGTTCTTCAAGACTATTCCTGGCAGAGTGCATTTCCGCAGTTATTAAAGATATGTCCAGGGCAATGGATCGGGAAAGGACCAGAAAAAACAAGGTTATTGTAAAGGAGAGTGAATATCCGTTTTTAAGGATCCCCAGAAGAACACTAGATATGAATAAGATAATTGAAATAGATATTAAGGGGCCCAGAGTTAAACTGAAAGTCAGTACTACGGGTAAAATAGCCAGGGATTGCCGTGGAGCCAGAAGGAGAAGGCCACCCGAAACCATGGCTGGAAAAAAGATATTTTCAGGATGTCTCCAGGGAGCTGCAACCCCACTTATAACAATAACGAAAAACATTAAGACAATCGATAGATCAGGAACTGTTGTGCTTATTACGATAATTCCCCAGATAATGCCACATATAAGGCCACCGGAAATATCTTTAAGTTTGTTTTTTATTTCACCGGGAAACATCCCTTGAGAGCATGAAATACTTTCCAGAGGAATATTCCAGGGTATTGCAGAATGTTCCCAGGGGAAAATGCCTAATATTACAGCGCTGATCAAGGATACAATAATCCTGTGAAAACCACCTTCTATCAGTGAACACCTCCCCAGGCCCGGCAAAGAGGGGGTGCAGGGAAATATAGTCCTGATACAGTAAATCCCTTACCCCCTGATCCATTATTCAGGAATGTCCGGAAAAGCATCTGAACTGCGCATTCATCACCTGTTCGATTCTCTTTCAATATGGGCGAAGATCCTTCCCTTTTCCCTGTCCCATCCATAGGCACCCATAGTGGAAACAGGCTGACCAAATCCATTGAGGGAAACATATTGTGTAAGGTTTCCTGTTGTTACCGAATATCTTCCCCTGACTGGATGGGCAAAGGGCAGACTGCCAATGATCTTTCCTTCCGGGAGGGAAAGGCCCTTAATGTCTTTCAAGCTATCTTGAATGACCAGGTATTCTTCAGGTGCGGTCATAAATGCATATATCCTTCCCTTGCGGGATCTGGAAAGATCTTTCAAGATCTCAGCAGCAAGAGCCTTCCCATCTGGTTCCCCTATTTCGGCAAGAGAGAGGGCAAGAACGTAAACTGCGTCAAGAGCTGCAAGGGATTTGGGAATAAGGGAGGGATACCAGAATCCAGATACTTCTTCCCATCTTGAAACATCACCGTTGGGGAAAAGGGATTCTATGAGATATATTGCTCGAGAGGCCTTTTCTCCAGTATCTATGTCCTCCCAAAGTTTTTCCCAGGTTGAAACCAGTTCCTCTTCAGGTGCTTCTGAAATAAGAAGTGATCTTAACTCTCCAGACTCGCCAAAGGCCTGAGGTATCTGGAAGAGACAGGAAACAAGAAAAAGGGTCATCCCAATGAACAATATTTTTATGGATATTCCTTTCATTTTCACCACCTCCAGTTTGCATTGTTCTAAACAATTATTATATCATCATGTTAGATAAGATGGATAGAACCCAGGGTAATTCTTATCACGTTCACTCAGTATTATGGTAAACTATTCCTGGGAGAGATCTTTTCCCGATTGTTGATTTCTTATCTTGAGATTGAATTAAGGGGGTGGCTGTTTTGGCAATATCTGTTAATGAGGTAAAAAGAGTACTGGGGGATAAAGCCCGGGATCTTCTGGACCATGAATGCAGTACCATTCCCCGTGAGCAAATTCATCTTCCCGGTCCTGATTTTGTAGACAGGATAGTAAGAGATACGGACAGGCCCAATCCGGTTCTTCGTTCCCTTCAGTCCCTCTTTGAACACGGTAGACTTTCCGGGACCGGATATCTTTCCATTCTTCCTGTAGACCAGGGAATCGAACATTCTGCAGGGGCAAGTTTTGCGCCCAATCCTATTTATTTTGATCCTGAAAACATTGTCAGACTGGCTGTGGAGGGTGGATGTAACGGTGTGGCGAGCACCCTTGGAGTTCTCGGAAGTGTTGCCAGAAAGTACGCACATAAAATACCCTTTATCATGAAGTTCAATCATAATGAACTTCTTTCATATCCCGGATCCTATGATCAGATCATTTTTGCATCTATAAAACAGGCCAGGGAAATGGGGGCTGTTGCTGTTGGAGCTACCATATACTTTGGCAGTGTAGAGTCAGGGAGACAGATCCGGGAAGTTTCAGCAGCTTTTGAAATAGCCCATGAAATGGGCCTGGCTACCATTCTCTGGTGTTATCTCAGGAATCCTTCTTTCAATTATGAGGGAACAGACTACCATGTTGCTGCAGACCTTACCGGCCAGGCCAATCACCTTGGTGTAACCATAGAGGCTGACATCATAAAACAGAAACTTCCTGAAAATAACGGAGGTTTCAGGGCCCTGAACTTCGGTAAAACCAGTGACGCTGTTTACAATGACCTGACCTCGGATAATCCCATCGATCTTTTACGTTACCAGGTGGCCAACTGCTATATGGGAAGGGCGGGTCTGATAAGTTCGGGCGGAGCTTCCGGAGGTAATGATCTGGCTGATGCTTTAAAAACAGCGGTAATTAACAAAAGAGGAGGAGGAATGGGACTTATCCTTGGAAGAAAGGCTTTCCAGAAGCCGATGGATGAAGGAATAAGAATCATTAATGCCGTCCAGGATATTTATCTTAATACTGAAATAACAGTAGCCTGATTTCATGGATGCATGAAATATATGCCGCTAATATTCATCAAACCTGTCATAATTTCTGCATTGCAAGACCGAATGAAGTAAACACTATTCTTTCGGGCTTTCTATTCATCGAACAGATCATTGGCAAGAAGAAGTATTTTCCCTTCATTCTCAGAGAGTCGAGAGGTGAAAACTATGACAAGAAAGTATAAACCAACGGTTTTTTTTGCCATATTTCTGCAGATATTTTTATCTGCTTCATTTTTTCCCGAAACTCTTTTATCTGCAGAACCTGTCCAGAAAGGGAATGATCCCATGGTCGAAAAAATAGTAAGGACGGAAGAGGAGTGGAAGAAGATCCTTACTCCAGAACAGTTCTATGTCCTCCGGGAAAAAGGCACAGAAAGGGCCTTCAGCGGGAAATATTGGAATAATCATGAAAAAGGTATATATGTTTGCGCCGGCTGCGGCCTTGAACTTTTCAGCTCGGACACAAAATTTGATTCCGGTACCGGATGGCCCAGTTTCTGGGCTCCTCTGAATGATGAGAATGTTGAAACAAGAGAAGACCGGTCTTTCTGGATGAGAAGGACGGAAGTTATATGTCGCAGGTGCGAAGGGCACCTGGGGCATATCTTTGAAGACGGACCTCCGCCGACAGGATTACGGTATTGCCTGAACTCCGCAGCCCTGGAGTTTAAAAAAACAGAAAAATAGTATAATTCTGGTATTCAGTTTCAATTTTCATAGTCTTTATCAGGGGTTGGTTTTATGTATTCTCATGATCGGTCATTTACAGAAAGGTTCAGGATCTTATTTCGCCAGATAGCGGAGGGTTTTCAGGAGTTATCTGCTTTTGGGCAGGGTTATGTTCTGGTTTTATTCAGGAGAAACGGTCAATTACTATACCGGCTGAATGCTGGTACCGCCATACTTATCCTTGCCATTGTCGATCTTCTTTATCCAGCCATAGTTGTGTTGGGCCTTCTAACAGGATTTATCCTGGGAATAAGGGCTCGTTTCGAGAGGGTCTATTGAGCTAAGGGTTCATGGTCGTCTTTAAGGGGCCAGCGGCAGGGAAGAAATTTAATTCTTATCCTGTTACAACTATTCCTGTAATTTCCTTGAGTTCGCCATGGGCGTATTGACGTATCAATCCGAGGGGAATCATTCCCAGAGTCCTGGCGAAACCAGGAAAAGATCCGGCTAAGGTAAAGGGTATCCCCCTGAAGTAATTATTCCTGCCGTCTCTTATGTTTTTTTCAGCAGGATCCGCAAGCTGTTCATCCAGTTACCCCGATAGGCTTCATGCTCCAGTGGGGCAGCTTATGGAGGCACAGTTGATGGCGAAATGGACTATCTGGATGTTTGAAAACCGGTCAGAGGATCCTGTTTTCAATATTCTCGGGGGTCAGGATCTTCCCCGCCTGACTTTACCATGGAGATCTGTATGGACCCTTTATATCCTTTCTCAACTTTATTTCCGGTTATGAGCAAGGGATCATGTTCAGGGTCCATGCTTCTTTTTCCTGAAGAGTTCTTACTCTCCGTATCAAACCTGTTTAAATATAAGCTCTTCTGTCAGATCTTTTCACTATCCCACAATGCGGCGTAGTAAAATGCTACTATAGAACGCATATCTCCCGATTCAAACAAATTAAAAATATGCATTGAAAAGGAAGTTGAATTTCAGGTTTTCCTGTAAAGGAGGTTCGAAAATGGGTTATGTGAAAAGTGTTTCTCTTGTCTTTTCGGCAGGCTGTATGGGAGGACTTACTAATAGCCTTGCAGTATGGTTTTTCGGAAAGATCGGTCTTACGGGTGCTTTAGGTGTGAGTATTGCTCCGGCTCTTAGCCCTCTCTGGCTCTATCCAAGGGTAGTATGGGGCGGTATCTGGGGATTCCTTTTTCTTATCCCGTTTTTAAAGGGGAAATTGTATCTTAAAGGGTTTATCTACAGTATCGTTCCTACTCTGGTTCAGCTTTTCATTATTTTCCCTGTCAGGGCGAACAAGGGAATAATGGGTCTGGAACTCGGAGCTATGACACCTCTGTTTGTTGTGATATTCAATGCCATTTGGGGGATAACGGCCTCCTTCTGGCTTTTACTGAGCGACGAACTGTAAAACGGGACCTATCTTTCTTCAGATGGCGATGTAATGGAGGTATCCGATATAATTATTCGAAAGGTCACAATAGGTTTATAGCTGGTGTAAGGAGGGATATTACTATGAGCAGGTATATTATCAAAGTTCCGGACATGTCTTGTATGCACTGTGTATACAGAATTGATAAAGCCCTTTCGGATATGGGGTTGACAGATTTCGAAATTAACCTTGAAGATAAAACTGTTACTCTTGATTCAGATAAGATAGCAGAAATCCTGGATGTTCTCGATGATGCCGGTTATCCCGCTGTTGTAAGGGAAAACTAGAGTAAAGGATAATAAAACTGGAGAGTTGAATGAAAAAATATCATGATACTGTTAAACGCAGTTTTCATATAACAGGTATGACCTGTGCCACCTGTTCACGTATGGTGGAACGTAGTCTGGGGAAAATAGAGGGAGTTAAATTTGCGGCAGTGAACCTCGCAACTGAAACAGCCTTTGTGGTTCTGGAGAAAGATATACCTCAGGAGATACTGGAAGGGGCTGTACGGTCTGCAGGTTACGATGTTTCCTATGAAGCCCCTGAAGACCTTGAAAACAAACGATACAGGGAGGCAAGAAATAACCTGCTGCTGAGCTGGGGGATAACTCTCCCTCTCATGATCCTGATGTTCTTTCACATGACTGGCCGCCATATACCCTATTTTCTTTCAATGGAATTTCTGGGAGGGATCGCAGTCATATTCGGAGCAGGGAGGGGAAGTATCAAAGGGGCCTGGATAGCCCTTTCCCATGCCCATGCCAATATGGATGTGCTGGTTGTTCTGGGTTCTACCGCAGCATGGTTTACGAGTATTCTCGTCCTTCTGAATGTTCCTGTGGCTTCTTTTGGAGCTATAGGATCTATGATAATAGCTCTTCATATTACGGGAAGATTTATTGAATCCTGGTTACGGGACAGGGCCTCCAAAGAAATAAAGGCCCTGGTAAAAATCCAGGCCAGAGAGGCAAGAGTAGCAGATCAGGCTGGAGAAGAAATTATGGTTCCCATAGAGGCCATGAAGAAGGACCTTGTGGTGATCATTCGTCCGGGAGAAAGGATACCGGTTGATGGAGAAGTGATATCCGGTAGAGCCGCAGTTGACGAATCGATGATATCGGGGGAATCGATCCCTATCGAGAAAAATGCAGGTGATGAGGTGATCGGAGGTTCTCTTGATCTGACGGGGCTATTGCAGGTGAAGGTTACCAAAGTTGGAGAGGAAACCTTTCTTTCCCTTATGATATCCCTTATTCAGGAGGCCCAGGGAGCAAAGATCCCCATACAGGCATTTGCGGACAGGGTCACCAATTACTTTGTTCCGGTTGTTTTCCTGTTAGCCCTCGCAAGCGGTTCTTTCTGGTACTTCGGGATAGGGAAATTCTTCTTTTTCCTGGACCGTGCAGGAGAAGTTCTGCCCTGGGTGACAAAAGCCAGAGATCCCCTTTCCATCGGTGTTTTTGCCTTCATTACCACCATAGTCATAGCATGTCCCTGCGCTCTTGGTCTGGCAACTCCCATGGCACTGATAACAGGTACCGGTGCTGCATCAAGGAAGGGAATGATCATAAGGAATGCAGAGGCTATCCAGACTGCTAAAGATGTTCAGGTTGTGGTCATGGACAAAACTGGAACTATAACCGAGGGTAATCCCACAGTTGTCGAACATGATCTGGAGGGTCCAGATCTTGCGGTGGTAGCATCCATGGAGAGGAATTCCAATCATCCCCTGGCCAGGGCCATATCGACGGTTTCCCAGGAAGAGATAACTTATTCCTCTCTTGAGGAAATTCCTGGTGAAGGCGTTAAAGCCTTGATCCAAGGGGTAGAATTCTTTATCGGGAGACCTCTGGATCCTTCCCGCTATGATTCTCAGCACTCAATGGGCAGGACAGTTGTCGAATTGAGAAAAAATGGAGAACTTGCGGGTTACCTGGCAATTGAAGATCCAATGAGGGAAGATGCAGCGGATGCAGTATCCAGACTCAAAGAAATGAGTATTATGCCAGTAATGGCAACGGGTGACAATGATATAACAGCAAGAGCTATCGCCCTCAGGGCAGGTATTGAAAGAGTCTACTCCCAGGTTCGACCTGAAGAAAAACTCAATATTATACGCCATTTCCAATCTGAGAACATGAAAGTGCTCATGGTGGGCGATGGTATGAACGATGCGGCTGCTCTGAAGGGTGCGGATATAGGATTTGCCATCGGTTCGGGGACTGATCTCGCCATTGATAGTTCCGATGTTGTTATTGTAAAAGGAGGAGTATCGAAGATCGCTGATGCTATACACATCTCCAGGAAGACCTTCTCCATCATAGGTCAGAATCTTTTCTGGGCCTTCGCATATAATGTAATAGTTATTCCTCTCGCTATGGCAGCTCTTCTGCATCCGGTGATAGCTGAAGGGGCAATGACCTTAAGTTCTATCTCCGTGGTACTTAATTCCATGAGAATAAGGAATTCATAATTAAAAAAGCCATGGTCTCCAGATATCTCCGAGGAAAAGGATCATCCGCGGAGGCATTGTCGTACCAGTGATCATATGATTACCAGGTAATCTAATGCGTTAAAATACAGGGTAAGTTCTTTAATCTGTATTCTTTTCCCGATCTCACCGCTGTTAGTATTAAAGCAGCTAACAGATCATTATAAAGAAAATCGAGGGATCATTAGCTTCTATACTGGAGATATCTCACTGAAGACAATATTGAGAAGGTGTTGTTTTGCCCTTTCTGCAAGTCATACACCACAGGTAATGGGCTTTCTGCCTGAGAAAGGTAGTGTTAGCAACATGGCAGCATCAATACGGGTTTTAATTGTCGAGACTATGGAAGACGATGTTATCTTACTTCTAAGAGCATTGAAACAGGGTGGATACGAACCTGACTATCTCGTGGTGGATAATAAAGAAGATTTTAGTAAGGCACTTCGGTCAGGAGAATGGGATATTATTTTATCCGATTATTCCATGTCTCAATACAGTGGTCTTGATGTCCTTGAGACATGGTGTGATATAGATCCCCATATCCCTTTTATTTTCGTATCAGGCACTATCGGTGAGGAATTCGCTGTAGATGCTATGAGGGCTGGAGCCAACGACTACATAATGAAGAGTTCACTGCAGAGGCTTGTACCAGCCATAGAAAGGGAACTTAAGGAGAGTACGACCAGGTGGCATCATTGGAAATCATCCCGGGCTCTACAAAAAAGTGAGGAGAAATTTGCCAAGGCTTTCCGCACCAGTGCGGATGCCATTGCCATAGCTAAGGCCTTTAACGGCGAATTTGTAGATATAAACGAAGGTTTCCTGCGGATTTTTGGATATACACGGGAGGAGATCATAGGTCACTCTTCCCGTGAGCTGAATATCTGGAGAAGCGATGAGGAAAGAGATGCCTTCGTAAAGCCCCTTATAGAAAAGGGAGTAGTCAGAGACCGGGAAGTAATGTTCGGTACAAAGTCCGGAAAAGTCATTACTGCACTTCTTTCAGGAGAGTTCCTGGATATAGGGGGTGAACAGTGCATCCTTACCTTCACAAAAGATATTACAGAACGGAAGGATGCGGCAAAAGCTCTTGAAGAAAGTGAATCCAGGCTTAGGAATATTCTGGAAAATGCCAATCAGATAATATTTACCATTGATTCTGACGGTAAGGTCACCTTCGTATCCCCGGCATGGGAAAGAATAATGGGTTATACGAGCAGTGATATTATCAATAAAAATTTCCTGGAATTCGTTCATCAGGAGGATTCGGAAACAGGTATCAGATCTCTTGAACTGATCAAAGAGAAAGGAACACTTTCTGAACCTGTTGTCCTGAGAATGGAAAATGCTGCAGGAGAATGGAGATGGCTCAGGGTTGTAGGTTCAGCCCTTGACAATTCAGATCCGGAGATGATCCAGTACGGGGGAATAGCTGAGGATATAACTGAAACAAAACATTCCGAAGATGAATTAAGAGAAACCTATATAAGGCTTAATACTCTTCTTGAAGCTATACCTGATGTAGTCTACATGAAGGATCGAAATGGGATTTTACTTGAGGTAAACAGGGCTTATGAAGAGATAGCAGGTGTTTCCAGAGACCAGATAATAGGAACCAGAGGAGAATCTTTTTTACCGGAAAAAATTCTCAGGTTCAATATTGAAACTGACAGAAGATTAGTAGAAACGGGCAGAATGCTCCAGTTTGAAGATGTTTTCGAGACGCCAGAAAATACAAGATATGCTTCAATAACTAAAGTCCCCCTGAAAGATGATAATGGATACGTAACAGGCATAGTTGGGATTACTACAGATATTACAACTATCAGACAGGCGGAGGAGCGGTACCGCTCTGCCCTTGAGGGCACTATTCAAACCATGTCTAAAATAGTGGAATTAAGAGACCCATATACAGCGGGTCACCAGCATCGTGCTTCCCGTCTTGCAGTTGAGATAGCAAAGGAAATGGATCTTGACCCGGAACGGATAGAGGGTGTTCGAGTTGCGTCCCTTCTATATGAGATCGGGAAAATCAATGTTCCCAGTGAGATACTGAATAAACCAGGAAAGATAACGGAAATGGAGTATGAACTTATCCAAAACCACCCTCAATCGGCTTATGAAATACTGAAAAATATTGACTTTCCATGGCCTGTAGCAGACATCGTCCATCAGCATCATGAAAGAATGGATGGTTCGGGATATCCGGGCAGGCTCAAGGGGGACGAAATACTTCTGGAAGCAAGGATCCTTGCTGTGGCTGACGTGGTGGAGGCCATGTGTTCTCACCGTCCTTACCGTGGAAGCCTTGGAATAGAAAAGGCTCTGGAGGAAATAGAGAACAGGGCGGGGATATCCTATGATGAAAAAGTGGTGTCAGTGTGCCTGAACCTCTTCAGGGAAAAAGGTTTTGTCCTGGGAGATTAGGAAGAAAACCGGGGATATAGGTCTTCAATAGATGGTAAATCCTCTGAAAATATTAAATATTGCTCAAAAATAGGGAATAAACATCTCTAAGTCCCTTATTTAAGTCTTGTATATGTGGCTTTTGTGTTTATAATAAAGGTTAGTATTGGTCAGTATTTAATCTGTGCATTTCCCATATATCTTTTCCACGAAGGGAAAGAGGTGTTTTATTCAGTGGAGTACAAGGATTATTACAGCATTCTGGGAGTTAAAAAGACAGCAAGTCAGGATGAAATAAAAAAAATATACCGCAGGCTTGCCAAGAAATATCATCCTGATGTGAATAAGGCTCCAGATGCCGAAAAGAAATATAAAGATATTAATGAAGCCTATGAAGTTTTGAGAGATCCTGAAAAAAGGCAGAAGTATGATACCCTCGGTTCGGCCTGGCAGAATGGCCAACCCTTTAATCCTCCTCCAGGTTATGAAGGAAGAGGTATGGATTTTGGGTCTGGCGATTTTGAAGGTTTCAGTGATTTCTTCCGTACGATTTTCGGAGGTATGGGCAGTAGCCGTATGGGCGGTATGGAGGATGTCTTTTTTGGAAGCCCGGGGAGACAGAAGGTGCGTAAAGGGCAGGACAATGAAGCTGAAATAGAGCTGACTCTGGAGGAAGTTATCAGGGGAGGGCAGAAGACCATCTCTCTTGAGAGTTATGTCAGATCGCCAGATGGCAGGATGGTTCCCGAGAGAAGGAATCTTAAGGTAAATCTGCCGGGAGGAATAACCGACGGCACGAAGCTGAAGCTGGCTGGTAAAGGAAGTCCTGGTATTGCAGGAGGTCCGAGGGGTGATCTGTACCTTAAGATCAGGATCAGAAAAGATCCAAGATTCGAGATACAGGGTTATGATCTTATTTCAGAGGTAAGAGTTTCACCATGGGAAGCGGCGTTGGGTTCCATGATCCCTGTAAAAGGACTGAATGGGACGGTTAATATGAAATTGCCGCCTGGTACCCAGAGCGGTCAGAAACTGAGGCTCAAGGGAAAAGGCCTTCCTGGAAAGGGAGGAAGCTGGGGGGATATGCTCGTTAGTATAAGAATTGCCGTCCCTAAAAAACTTTCTGCGCGGGAAAAGGAGCTTTTCGATATGCTTTCCAGAGAATCTTCCTTCAGGCCCCGGGACTGATCTACTCTAAAGAGGCCTTCTGAAATGGGGGGTTATTGCAATATGGCAGAGTATCAGTTTTCCCATTGGATACTTAATATAGAGGGGATGACTTTTATTGAAAGGAAATCTTTTTAGCCTGCCCGTAGATTTTGACATTTCTGAAGAATTTCTGCAGACCCTCTTTTCTGGAGAGGATATAAGGCTGGAAAGGATAATCTCTACGGGACATACAACTCCAGAGGGAGAATGGTTTGACCAGGAAAAAGATGAATGGGTTCTTCTTCTTGAAGGTAGAGCAGAGATCCTTTATGAATCCGGCGAAGAAACAGAAATGGTTCCCGGTGACTGGATATTTATTCCAGCCCACAGGAAGCACAGGGTCACTTTTACGAGTTCAGAGCCTAGATGTTTCTGGCTTGCTTTGCATGGATCCATAACAATGTCCGGGAGGGGATAAATAAAAAATAGTCAGGCCGGCGGATTGACCTGTTATATGGTCCTTCTTTCATTCTTGAAAGAAAACCCCTTTTCCTGAAAGAGGGTAAGGCAGGCTTTGGTAACTGCCTTGTCGAAGAAGGTGCCTGTCTTGTCCCGTATCTCATCGAGGGCTCTGTCCAGCCCCAGTCCAGGCCTGTAGGGCCTGTCCGAGCTCATGGCCTCTACCACGTCTGCCACGGCGAGGATCCTTGCTTCCAGAAGTATTTCGTCCCCCTTGAGCCTGTCCGGATATCCCGAACCATCCATTCTTTCATGGTGCTGGTGGACTATGTCTGCTACAGGCCATGGGAAATTGATGTTCTCAAGTATCTCATAGGCCGAAAGGGGATGATTTTTTATAAGCCTGAATTCAAGTTCTGAAAGCCTGCCGGGTTTGCTCAGGATCTCTGTCGGAATACTGATCTTACCAATATCGTGGATCATGGCGGCGAATTTTATGGCATCTTTCCTATCTGGTGGAAGACCAAGTTCTTCTGCAATAGCAGAAGCAAGCTCAGCCACTCTTACCTGGTGCCCAGCCGTGTAGGGATCGCGAGTTTCTACCAGTTTGGCTATAGTGTTGACGGTCCCTTCCATGGCTCTTTCCAGTTGCTGGTAACTCCTCTTAAGCTTTTCCTCAGCCTTTTTACTGTCAGATATATCCCTGTAAATACCATAGATAGCATATTCTTCTCCAACTTCGAAGGGTACTCCTAAAATTGAAACAGGTATTTCAGTACCGTCCTTTCGGTTACGGACTGTATCCATTTGAAGAAATTCTCCATTTTTCACCCTTTCTGTTATGGATACGGCTTCATTGAATCTTTTTTCGCTATTCGTAACTAGCTCATCAAGAGCTCTTCCAAGCACTTCCTTTCAGGTATATCCGAACAGATTGCAGAAAGCCCGGTTAGCCCTTATCACTATCTGATCCTTATCGCAGAGGACAATGCCTTCTGGCGCCCCTTCAAAGAGATTGAGAAGATATTTATGTTCTATATCCAGTGCTTCTTCAATTTTTTTTCGGGCAGTGATATCCCTGTATATCCCGTATCCGAAGGAGGTCCCGTCACTCATTTTAAGGGGGACTCCCAAGATGGAAACGTTAATGGGTGTTCCGTCCTTCCTGAAACGGATCGTGTCCATGGAGATCTTTTCCCCATTTCGTGCAGAGCGGGAATATTCCCTGGCCTTACTGTAATAGTCTTCAGGGCCCGCGACAAGATCATCGATAATCTGGCCCAGAACTTCTTGCTCATCGTAACCAAAAATATTATAGAAGGTCCTGTTTGCACGGAGAACCCGATCTTCGCTATCGAAAAGGACGATACCTTCAGGTGAGTTTTCAAAAAGCTGCTGCCAGTAGCGTTTTTCTGTCTCGAGGTCCTGGCTGGCCTTTTCCCTTTCCGTTATGTCCACCCAGTTGGAAAGGTAATACCTGATATTTCCCTGAAATATGACAGCTTTTGGTGCAAGATCTACCCAGAAGGGAGTCCTATCCTTTGTAAAGAAGACCATCTCAAGTCTGCTGGATCCTCCCATAGATCTATGCAGAAGAGTAAGATATTCTGAATGGTCATCTGGCCACCATGGGAAAGGAGGTCTAATGCCTATCAGTTCATCTTCGGTGTACCTTGTCAGTTCTATGAAGGCAGGATTGACATATTTTATGGACAGATCTGGTTCATATACAACTATGGGGTGGGGAGCATGTTCCAGAAGGCTTGAACTGAATTCTTCTTTCTCTATTATGACTGCTTCAGCCTTTTTGCGTTCAGAGATATCTGCATGGGTTCCAACCATCCTGATGGGGGTGCCATCTTCGCCGCGGCTTACAACTCTTCCTTTTCCCTGGATCCAGAGCCAGCTTCCGTCCTTTTTGCGAAGACGGAATTCTATCTCAAAGGTTTCCGATTTATTCTTTTTGTAAAAATCGTTTACGGTCAGGGCTTTTTCCCTGTCTTCGGGGTGGAGAAGTTCTACCCATGATCCAAGGAGAGGAGGGAATTCTCCAGGTTCATACCCCAACATAGTATAATACCTTGGGCTGAAATAGACTTCATCGGTCAGAAGATTCCAGTCCCAGAGGCCTTCATTGATTGCTTCTATGGCTATGGCGAATCTTTCCTGGCTCTCTTTAAGAGTTCGTTCTACTTTTTTCCTTCCACTGATATTCATATAAATTATAAAGACCGCCTGTATTACCCCTTCGTGCATTATGGGGCCGCCATGGACTATAACCTCAAGAAAAGAGCCGTCTTTATTTTGTCTTATCGCTTCAACCTTATCCAGTTTTGCTTTTGCAAGTTTCCTGAAATTTGAAAGGATCTCCTGTTGAATATGGGAGTCAGGCATGATCTCGTGGATATATCTTCCAATTATATCTTCTTCACAGTACCCGAACATGGCATAAAATGATTCATTTCCTCGCAGTATTTTCCCATGGGGGTCAGTTATGAGGACTCCATCCGGAAGTTCTTTCAACAGGGTTTCGAAGTATTCCTCAGTATGATAAGGGGCGCTTATATTCGGGTAGATCGTATGGTTGCATGAAATAGTGCCATCTGCAGGAATGCCAGGTTCTACAATAGAGGAAGAAGGGTTTACATTTTCATCCAGGTTCCATTTCATCGCAAGATACTCCTTGAAGGTCTTTTTGTCTCAACCTGTTATTCTGAAATAAGGTATCTACTGGAGGAAAGTAGATCAGACCTCAATTCTCATTCTACCATTACTGTAAGGAATTGGTAGAATGTGTTTAATGTTCATATACAGTTATAGAGGGGTTCTTTCTCTAATGTGAAGGTACCTTTCCATTATCAGAATTGATATTCCCAGGAAGAGAAAGGTACTTCCCAGAGATAAATTGTCCGAGATCCACCCTGCTAAGGGTGCAGTTAATATGGTCACCACGGACCGGATCTGGCTGTCAAGAGACAATACAGTGGCTCTCTCCATCCTCTCCATCCAGTTACCGCATATATCCATGAATATTGGTCTCCTGGCGTCCTTCATTACATAGAGGATAAAGTAAAGACATGGTACAGTAATAGCCATCTTATTCGAAATAGAGAATGAAAGTAAAATGAACATAATGCCGAGCAGGGTAAATGAGAAGTTCATAAGGGTAGAAGATGATCCTATTTTATGAAGGCGATAGACATTCCGGGAAGCAATGGAACTGAAAATATAAAAAACTCCATAAAGAATTCCAAGATATACTTTCACCATTGTTTCATTACCTTCAGGGGAGTCGTTCATGAGTAAAGATGAAAGAAAAAGAAGGACAAGAATGGGCTGAATGTAATCCTTTATTGTCCTGAAAAGGCCATCGAAAATGGCAGAGCTCAGTAGGATATTCCTCAACACAGGTCTTTTAATGATCGAAAACAGTCTTTCAAAGGTCATGGTGAAGAAGGAAGAAAAACTGAAAGGGGTCTCCTGCCTTTCATCCAGGAAAGCAGGATAAGACCATATGAGAAGGAAGTCCAGGATATAGGGGATGGTGCATATCAGGAAGATCCACCGAAGGCTGGGGAGTTTAAGCACGAAAATAATAGAAATAAATGCTGACATGGAGGATCCTATCAGGGAGAATGACCTTGTTCTTCCGTAGACAAAGGTCTTTTCATGGAACCAGTCCTTTGTTTCCAGGTATGAATATATCATTGCCTTGTGCGTGCCGGACCGGAATGCCTCACCCAGTCCAAAAAATACCATGGCAAGTGCTAGTACGGAAAAACCGGAACCAATAAAAAAGAGAAGGAAAGAAATAATGTAAAAAACAAAGCAGGCCATAAGTTCCCTTTTTTTTCCGTAATTATCGGCAAGGACTCCGGAAGGTATCTCTAAAAAATACGTCACTGTCTCCCTTATAGAGTAGAGGATGCCTATGGAGAAGAGATCCTGTCCAAGACCCATAAGGTATATAAGAAGATAGGGTTCAAAGAGTTTGAGATTTTTCAGGAATCCATAGGCACAGAATTTCCATATCATCGGATCTTTTACTATCTTTTCCCTTAGAGGGTCCAAACTTTACGCCTCCCCTCTTTATGTTTATTCCCTTATCTGTCCATGCCCTCTGATGATGTATTTTACGGACGTAAGCTGTTCCAGTCCCATGGGTCCCCTTGCATGAAGTTTCTGGGTACTGATACCCATCTCTGCTCCAAAGCCGAATTCTCCGCCGTCAGTAAAACGGGTGGAGGCATTGACATAAACCGCTGCAGCGTCCACTGCTTGAAGAAATCGACTTGAACTGGTGTAATTTTCTGTGATTATGGCTTCACTATGTCCGGTGCCATATGTGTTGATATGGTCACAAGCTTCCTCCAGGTCTTTTACAATTTTAACTGACATAATTAGATCAAGATATTCAGTTGCCCAATCCTCCCCGGATGCTATCTTCATCCCGGGACAGATGCTTCTTGCCCTTTCATCTCCTCTGAGTTCAACGCCCTTTTCTTCTAAAGCTTTTGCGACAGAGGGAAGAAGAGCTTCAGCACATTTTTCATGTATGAGTAGTGTTTCCGCAGAATTACAGGTGGATGGTCTGGAGACCTTTGCATTGACTGCTATATTGACTGCCATGGGCATGTCGGCAGATTCATCGATGAAAATATGGCATATTCCCATCCCTGTCATTATTACAGGAACAGTGGCATTCTGTTGAATAGCTCCCTTAAGCCCCTTCCCTCCCCTTGGTATAAGGACATCCAGATGTTTATTCATTTTCATGAGGATAGCTGTTGATTCCCTGTCGGTACTGTCAATGAACTGAATAGATCCCTCCGGAATACCCCTTGATCCGGCGGCATTACCTATGATAGATGCTATGATACGATTGGAGTTGATGGCTTCCTTTCCTCCCTTGAGTATCACTGAATTACCTGATTTGAGGCATAGCCCTGCAGCATCCGCAGTAACATTGGGTCTTGACTCATAGACAATCCCTATTACTCCCAGGGGAACTCTTATCCTGCCGATCTCTAGACCCTGCCGGTTTTTCCATGCACCAAGCACCTCGCCTACCGGGTCCTTGAGGTCGGCTGTTTTATCCAGCCCGTAAGCCATTTCATCTATGCGTTTTTCATTCAGAAGAAGTCTCTCCAGCATTGGTTCCGGAAGGCCAGCCCTGCGACCATTTTCAAGATCGAGTCTGTTAGCTGATAATATTTCCTCTTTATGGACTCTTAGTGCTTCGGCCATTGCTGTCAAACCTTCATTTTTCATTTGTGTTGAAGTCGTAGCCAGAACCCTGGATGCAGTTCTGGCCTTTTTCCCCAGTTCATAGATCTGTTCTTTCAGCATTATTTAACCTCTCTTTCAGACCGGGTTTTACATGATGGTCAGATTATCCCTGTGAATTACTTCATCATAATCCTTCGATCCAAGGATACTTTCTATCTCATCAGTCTGCTTTCCCTTTATCAGCCGTATTTCTTCAGAGGAAAAGTTGACTATCCCTCGTGCAATTTCCTTATATCTGTCCGAGATGACAGATATGATAGTACCCCTGTCAAATTCTCCTTCCGCGTCAATTATTCCCGAGGGCAGAAGACTTTTGCCATAATGGACAAGGGCTTCCTGAGCTCCATTATCTATCCTGATACGACCATGGGAAAGGCTCCCGAATGCTATCCAGTGTTTTCTCGCCTGTATTCTGTCCCCTGAGGGTATGAACATGGTTCCCTTCTTTTCTCCATTTACTATTTTCCTGATGATGTCCTTTTCCCTGCTGTTGGCTATTACCATGGGTATGCCTGAACTCATGGCCATCCTGGCTGCCATCAGCTTCGTAAACATACCCCCTGTTGAAAGGGCGCTTCCCTTACTTCTGGAATTGATTTCCATGTCTTCAGTGATTTCCCCGACTTCGTATAACAGCCTGGCATGGGCATTGTTCCTGGGATCTGAATCGTAGAGTCCATCTATATCTGAAAGGATTACCAGAAGCTCTGCATTTACAATACATGCGACCATGGAAGAAAGGGTGTCATTATCACCAAATCTGAGTTCCTCTACAGCTACCGTGTCGTTTTCATTGATGATAGGTATCACCCCTAGGCTGAGTAGAGAGAGCAGGGTGTTTCTACCATTCAGGTATCTTAGGCGATCATCAAAAACGTCGCGGGTCAGAAGAACCTGGGCAACCTTTTTACTATATTCTGAAAAGAATTTCTCGTACATATGCATCAATGTGCCCTGACCCACGGCGGCCAGAGCCTGTTTGACCGGTAGGGTTTGAACAGGTTCCCTGTAATCCAGGGTCCCTACTCCTGCCCCTACTGCCCCTGAGCTTATAAGGAGTACTTCTATCCCCCTGTTGTGGAGGTCAGCCATCTCTCTGGCAAGGGTTTCCATTACCATGAGGTTCAACTTTCCAGATTCATGGGTTATGGAACTGGTCCCGATCTTTATTACCAGTCTTCTGGTTGCCTTAAGGTCCGATCTGTTCAAGTCTGGTTCACTCCCTGGAAGATGGATTTATGATCTACACAATGAAAGATGCCATTCCCTGTAGAACTACCCATTAACAAGCAGTTTTGCATTGTATGCAGGGCATCTTTACAGTCTGGATCTTCGGATATCTTCTTAAATGGACATTTTACACCATTTTCAGGTTTATGTTTCCATGATCCTGGATTGAGAACTGCCGGATTAAGCAAAACAACAGGCAGATATGAACCTGGTTCTCTCCAAATCCTTTCTGCCAGGAAGAAATGTTCATATCTAAGAATGTTATGGCAGACTTCAGAAAAATACTGGAAGTCTTTGAGGAATAAATATGTTACTATATTATCAGTTAATACAATGAAGAGTTGCAATATTAAGTCTTGAGCGGGAGGTGTTTTAATGAAACTGATAAGGATTTGTATTGGATTGATGATGGTTCTTCTTTCTTGTTTATCTGCATTTGCTGCACCCGGAGAATTGATAACCTTTGCAGATTATGGCTGGGATCTCGTTCGTTTTCATGACAGGGTCGCGGGGTTTATCATAGAAAATGGTTACGAAAAGAAGGTGGAACAGCTCTTTGTTGAGCATATAGCAGGACTTGTAGGGCTGGAGAAGGGTGATATTGACATATACATGGACCTTTGGCCTAATAACTGTAAAGAATGGTGGGATAAGGCAAGGGATAGTGGAGCCGTTGTAAAGCTTTCAGTCAATTACGACGGCGGAAGCCAGGGCTGGTATGTCCCGACCTATGTTGTCAAAGGTGATCCCGAGCGGGGAATAGAACCAATGGCTCCAGACCTGAGATCTGTCCATGATCTTGCAAAGTACTGGGAAATCTTCCGGGACCCTGAGGTGAAGAATAAGGGCCGATTCCTCAATGGTCCTCCCAGCTGGATGGCCTACGGGGTTAACATGGCTAAATTACAGGCCTATGGTCTGGATAAGTACTTTGTATCTTTCCCGACAGGAGGTACTACTGTACTTATAGGTGAAGTTGTGTCCAATTATAAAAAGGGAAAGCCTGTTCTTTTTTATTTCTGGGATCCCACGTGGCTAATGGGGTTGTACGATTTTACATTGCTGGAGGAGCCTCCCTTTGATATGGACCTGTGGAACGAGAAGAAGGGATATGCCTGTGAATGGGTAAAAGGAACATCTTTCGTTGTTGCTAACAGCACTTTTGTTCAAAGGGAACCTGAGGTCTCGGCATTTTTAAGTAATTATGCCACAACCCTTGAGCAGAACAGGACAGCCCTCCTGTTCATACATGATAATGATTCCGATGCAGATCTTGCGGCCCGATGGTTTCTAAGGAATAACAGGGATCACTGGCACAAGTGGATCCCTGCCGAACATTCCGGCGTGATCGAGAGAGTTGAAGATGCTCTTGAATCGGGTAAGTAGAATTCCAGAAAGATGTGAATATTGAAGTACAGAGGAGCCGGCAGGATCATCTGCCGGCTCCTCTGTACTTGCGCCTGGTGAATCTCAGTAGGTCAATACCAGCCTGGAGGAAGAGGGATGAAAGTCAACCTCAATCCTTTCAGGTCTGTAGTTCTCGAATGGATAGAAGGTGTTAAACAGATTCTGCGTGAAAAAGTTGGCCTGGTTCTGTATGCTGAGGAAAGGTCTCATGGAAACCGTAAGAAAAGATTTATCATAAGCCCGAAGGGATGTGCCATTGAAGTTTCCTGTTTCAGAATTAATGAGGAAGGCAAGCCTTTCGAGCTCAAATTTCTCCGAAGGGGGAGTGTGGACATAAGCATGCACACCAAGGGGCGTTAGAAAAATCAAGAAACAAACAATAAAAAATGTTTTTTTCATGCCACCCACCTCTTTCTCGTACAAAGACAACCCATCTCCATAGAAACAGCATTAGAAATACTATTTTATTGCATTATACCACTAGCGTGATGAAGCGTGAATGGCCGTGTCTTTCCTTCCTGCGATCAGTACTATCAGTATTATGGTATTATTAATTTTATTGGACTGAAGTGATGAATCAGGAGCTGGTAAATATTGTGAGGATAGTAATAGGATATGAATGAAATGCTTAAGTTTTTCATGATCAGGGATACCCTTATTTTCACCAGGTTCATGGGGCTTTTCTGGCTTTTTGCCGAAGCCTTCTGCCTTGTTTTTGTAAGGTGGGGATATTACTACCTTATACCTGTTAAAAGCATGAGGAGTCAGAAACCGTTTATCCTTGTCCTTTCATCAGGGTTCCTGTTTCTTATTCTTCTGACATTCAGCCAGGACCTTATCCTGTCGAAGGTATTTCCAGGGTCTGTTGCATCATCATACCCCCTTCGCTCTTATTACCATTCTTCCCTCTGGCGACTCTTCTGCACCTTCTGGGTTCTAATAGAAGGGGCGATCACCATCTATGTTCTCAGGATAGAGGGTTTATTAATAAAGATGAAAACACCCTCAAACAACAGGATGGATCCACTGATGGTTTCGTTCATAACAGTTTTTCTGCTCTTCTACATATTTTATGAAGTTTCCTTTTTAAGAGTAGTACTTAAAGGTGCCATGGGCTGGAAAGCTGTAATGAACATTTCACGCTTTTATATAAAGATCTGCGGGTTTTTCTGGATTCTTTTTGAATGGATAGTTGCTCTTCTGGGCTGGAGAATATACAGGTTTTTAAAAAAAGAGGGAAGGGGATATGGGGATGTCTGAAAAACTCATTCTCCTGATAGGAAGATCTTTTACAAGGGCTGAATATATCAGGCTCACGGTCATGCAGGGTCTGATCTGGAGTGTGGCAGATATTTTCCTTGTTTTCTGTTTATTGAAACTGGCTAACCTGGTCCGTTGCAGGAATGGCAAAAGAACCACCGTCATACGATATCTGTTACTTGCCCTTTCGGCCATGCTGACTCCTCTGCTGATCTTTTTCCCTGAACCGGGAAGTTTCTTCATGCTCGAATCCATCATATTCGGTATCCAGTACATGGTCCTTCTTTATACCCTTATTGTGGATAGCCGGATGGTTATGTCAGAACTGAAAAAATGCATATCAGGATAAGTTCCTGTTTTCCCTGGATGGGACAAAACTTTTATGGAAGATCTTCCAGTTGTCCCCAATGCATGCCATGAGCAGGTCTTCCAGTCTGGAGGCAAGGAATATATCTCCCCAGCCGTTTTTATTTTTTATACCCATACTCCTGTAAAAATAGTAGAGCATTTTTTCTTTCGAGAGTGCAGATCCTGATTCTTCCCCGGTACTACCTGAAAGAAACAGGTATGTCTGGACCCGTTCCAGATGGCAGGAAGGATTTCCCTCAATTGAATCCAGTGTGGCCAGCTCCTTATAAATACCCTCAAGAATTATGTCTTTTCTTTCTCCTGTAACCTCAGGTGGGAACTTCATGACCTCCATTGCAAGAATGGCAAGTGAAAATTCACAGCAGGCCTGTTCGTCATTCAGACCTATCTCCAGGATTTTCCTGTGATCTGAAAAACCGAGGTCAGAATAATTACCCAGCTCTTCCAGCCACCTTCGTATTTCTTTCCAGTTTTCATTAATGTTGAAAAATATTTCCTTTACAAAAAGATATGCTGCATCCTGTTCCGGTATAGGTTCCTTCTTTAACGACATGTAAAGACAGGCCTCCACTTCAAGGATTTTACCATTACACTGAAGTTGCATTTAATTTAGCATAAAACAGGGAGAAATACATATTTATATTCTTATCCTCTTCGATCACATATTCTGCCCGGGTAATGAATATTTTCGTAATGTATTTTCAGGATTCCTTTACGGGATCTTCCAGTGGTTCATTCAGGAGATAGCAGGTCATATACTGGCCTTCAGGACCGATCAGATTTGCATTCATCGATAGGATAGATGTGGAGAGCCCTGTAATTACATGATATTATCGGAACTGATCATTTCCTTACTTCTCTTCCTTCTGGTCATAGTAATTGATTAAGTCCCGATCTATCCCATCTTCATCTGTATCAAGGGATATCATATCGGCATAGATGTGTTTTGCTGTTCCGGATCGGTTGTTGTGTTCTCTTATACGTCATGGGAAGCAGGTGATAAGTATATGAATAGATCATGGAAAATGCTGTTAGCAGATACAGTTGCCATGATCCTTTTTTCAACTGCCATGTGTATGATGATCGAGATCTTTGCGGCCGGAATGACAGTTATGCAGTCACTGGTTGCAAGGGCTGCCGCTGTACCTACAAATCTTCTCACAGGAAGACTGTATGGCTGTTACAGGGATATGCTTTTCACAAGGTTTGATCTGAAGGTGGACTCATTTATCCAGACAGCCCTGGGAGATACTGCGGCATTTATTTCTTTTCAACTGCCCCTTTATGTATTAGTTCTGTTACTGGCCCATGCTTCTGTTAACCAGATCATTATTTCCACTATAATGATGACCCTTATCTTTGCTGTCGCCGGAAGGCCCTACGGAATCTTCATGGATTACTGCCGCAAATTTACCCTTGCATTTTTCCAGGGTTGAACCATTCCAGACAATCTGGAATGAAGGGGGGTAAATTCCCTGTTACCTGTTGCTGAAATCCGGGTCGTTCAACAGGCATGAGAGAAGAGAGAGGACAGATGGGAAGGAGAGGATCAGGTAGTAGGATTCATCGGGGTAATTACCCCAGAGATATGAATTAAAGGCATAAAAGATCACGATGGAAGTAATGGTTACAAGGCCGCCTATTCCTTCATATTTAAGAGCTAAAAGCAGGCCTATGGATACACCTACAGGAAAACAGAGAAAAAGCCCAAGATCATCCATTGAAGGGCTTTGAGGAATGTGTCCCTTGCTGAAGGAGATCATAACGATAAATAAAACGGCTAGAATGCTGGAGTACTTTGCCAGAAACTTGATAAAGAGTCCAAGAGTCATTTCTTCGTCATTCATGAAATTATTTTAACACAGGATCACCTGTCTGTATCATCGTGTTGAAGTCTCAGAAAAAAATTCCAGCTCTCAGGTGTAGCAGTTATTCTATTTTTAAAGGATTTGCCGGGTTTTCCCTGTTTTTATCGAAAACAGACGGGATAAACAGTTAGAGTGGAATATAAATATATAATGGAGGCTATTCCCCGGAGATATCCATGTGAATCAGTTGCAATTCATCAGATTAGAAGTATAATGAGGTACTCTTTAAAGATAAGAGCGAAGCCGTCAAAAGACGGTGGCGCAAAGCCACGGGACTAAAACGGATTTTATATTCAAAGGAATCTTGCAAGAGTAAGGTTTCTTTGGGTTGAATGTAAAACCGACAGTCAGGCCGGCCGGGCTGCCTTTAAAGAATAACATCCCTGGGGGTCCAAGCCCGGGGATGTTTTTTGTTGAACCAAAACGGGGAGTTCACCAGCAAAGACGAATTCCCCGTTTTCGAAATATAAAATAATACTGCCCGAATGGATCTATTGTTCCATGCCTTGCAGTTCCTTTTTCATCTCTTCGAATTGCTCTTTTGTTATTTCGCCCTGTGCGTAACGTTTCTTAAGTATCTCCAGAGGTGTATAGGTCTGGGTACTTCGTTCTCCTTGCCGGAGCGGGCCTTCATAAAAAAATAGAACAGTATTATCACCGGCAATAAGGGCAGGATCATCATAAAACCACTATCTCCCCACCTCCACATACAGCGGCACCATCCCCATGATCATGTCCCGTTATCGGCATATGCTGCCAGGAACTCGACTATCAGCTGTAGTAAAAGGTGATAGTGCTGAGTTTTCGGGTTCAACTAATCCCTGTATGCTCCCTGCCAGAGGCCTGTGAAAAAATTTCTTGCGTTCTGACCGAGAACCCTTGTGTTATAGCCGCCTTCCTGGACTACCAGGGTTGGCCGATTCAATTTTCCTACCAGTTTTCCGTTAAGGAAAAAATCCTTTGCTAAAAGATCCCACGTTCCAGTAGGGTCTTTTCTCGATATGTCCAGCCCAAGGGCTATGATCAGAAAATCAGGATCATATTCTTTTACTCTTTTCAGTGCTTTTTTAAGGGCTTCTCTGTATATTTCACCGTGGACCTGTTCTCCAAGAGGAATGTTGAGATTAAAGCCTTCTCCTTCAAAAAGTCCTTTTTCGTCGTTAAATCCGCTGAAGTAGGGATATGCAAAGGATGGATGACCATGTATCGATATGGTGAATACATCCTTTCTCTTATAAAATATGTTCTGCTGCCCGTTGCCATGATGGTAGTCCATGTCCAGGATGACTACTCGTCCTTTTCCCGAAAGATACTGGGCTGCTATGGCAGTGCTGTTAAGATAGCAGAATCCTCCAAAGCTTCTCCTTTCTGCATGGTGTCCCGGGGGTCTGACGAGGGAATAGGCGAGGTGGGTCCCACTCAATAGAGACTGGGCACAGGTCAGGGTGCAGTCTACGGCATTTCTTGCTGCCAGATAGGCATTTCTGTTCAAGGGGGTAAAGGTGTCTATGCAGTAGTAACCTGCACGAACAGAAAGTTCCTTTGGCGGCCGGGCATTGTTCCTTATGGGGAATACATAGGGATAAACAGATCTGTCTCCATCGACCCCGAGGCAGATCTTTTCAAGGTAGTTTATGAAATCTTTGTCATGAACACTTGTTACCCAGGACCTTCCAAAGTGCCTGGCCTTTCTGGTCATAAAAAGGCCTGTGTTTTCGATCTCCTTTAAAATTGCACTTATCCTCACAGGAGATTCCACGTATCCTCTTTCCCTCACGTGATGGATCTCATGACCGGAATTGATCACAAGGACTATTTTTTCATCCTCCGGTATTTCCCTTGGAACATTAGTTTTTGCAAGTTCCTTTATATATCTGGGTGGACGGATCCTTACCGGGTCATCCTTGAAGGAGGATACTACCATTGCTGTATACTCAGGGGTGCACAGGTCCGGGTATTTCTTCTCGAGAATGGAACGAACGATCAGGCGAGCCCTGTTCTTTCTCAAGGGGGTTTCCTGGCCCAGAGGGTCAAATACAAGGTATGGCGGATTATCGCCTTCAGCAGTAAGGGGAGTTTCGTAAAGTGTGTTAATGATCGGCCTGGCTCCATACCTTTCGTAAAAACGAAGACGGGATTCATTCTGTTTTCGGGTATCCTCATTTCTGGACAAAAGAGGGTCGTCAGGAAGACACTCAAAAAAGAGTCCCTTTGCACCAAGTTCCAGTGATTCCTTTCGGATCCTTTCATAGAGGATGCTTCCAAGCCCTCTGCCCGTGAGGGGCAGTCCAGCCGCTATAAAATCAAGGTAGGCATAACGAAGAAGGGGATCATAGAGAAGAAGAGCAAAACCCATGATCTTTCTTGCCTCTCCCTCGGCGATAAGAAGAATGGTCTGAAATCCGTACTTAAGGGAATTTCTGAGCATATCAGGGATCTTTTCCACCTCAGTTTCCCGAATATCGGGAAACTGAGCCCTTGTCATCTGTTGAACCTGTATGATCGCGTCCCTGTTGACAGGAATAATGTCATCAAGTACCCGTCTTATCCTGAACATCGAATTTCCTCCATATTGTTAAGGAACCTTTTCTTACATCCTTTTCCTGTAATGAATGTAATCCTGCAAGTTACAGAGAAATGATCAAAGAAGGAGATTCGATTCCCCTCCTTAATTCATTCCCTGGATGGATTTTGAAAATGTTACGAGATCGTCACCCTGATGGTAGAAATTCCTGATACGTCCACATTCGGAGTATCCCAGTGAAAGGTAGAATTGTCGCTGCCCCTTATACTGTTCCCTACCGGAAGTCTCGATCCTTATAACACCTCGTCCCTTTTCTTCGAGAATACGGTTTTCCATTTCCAGGACAAGCTTCCTGCCCATACCTTTCCTCTGTCCTGTTTTTTTTACCGCTATCCAGTAAAGGTCGAAACCGCTTTCAGTCATAGGCGTAGATCCGTATATCAGAAAGCCCATCAATCCTTCCTGATCTTCTTCGTGAAGAAGAAGGTAGTCCTTTCCGGGGTTTGCTTCCCATTCTTCCAGGACTTCCCGCAGAGTTTTTATCTCAGGAGAGGTAAAGGCTTTTGTCGATTCTGCTATCTTTATATAATCCTGTACGCTGTATTTCATAATTGTTCTTCTCCATTTTTTCTTCCAGTGCTAGATTGATTATATGCTCAAGAAGTTGCGGGTATGAGTAACCCCGGGTGCGACTCTGCCTGACGAAGCCGCTGTCCAGATTAATGTCAGGGTTCGGGTTTACATCCAGAACGTACATTTCCCCATCCCGTTCACGCAGGTCAACCCTGAAGTAGCTTCTGCATCCCAGTACATGGCCAGCTTTTGAAGCTATCCGACCTATACTGGTTTTCAGTTCCCTGTCTTTCCCTTCGTCCAACTCGGTAAAGGTCATACTGTAATCGGGAGAAGCGGGGTCCCACTTGGAATCGTATCCCAGAAAGGGTTGAACGCCTTCATACCTGGCATAATCCAAAACCGACACTGATTGCATCTCATAGGGCCCATTTCCAAGGAATGCAACGTTAAATTCCCTTCCGGGGATGAATTCTTCCACAACGATTCCAGAGGGATGCCGCAAAAGTTTTTCCTCAAGTCTTGCGGCCAGGTCTTCTGGTCCCACTATTATTGATCGATGATCTATCCCGACACTCCCATCTTCACAGCAGGGTTTGATGAAGAGGGGATAACGAATCCTTGAGGGGACGACCTGTAGATGACTTCTTACGATGTATCCACCAGGAACAGTTATTCCTGCCTTTTTAAGATGCTTCTTTGTTTCATCCTTGTTAAGGCACTTACCAAGGGTCGCCGAAGTATTGCCGGTGAAGGGGATATCCAGGTTTTCCAGTATTCTGCAGAATTCCCTTTCCAGGACTGGCTTACCGCTGAACCCTTCAAAAAGGTTGAATATGCAGGATGGTCTGATCCCCCTGATCCTTCTGATCATGGACGGCAGGTCCTGAAAATCGGCAGGTGTAATGTTCAGCCCCGTAACGTCATATCCAGCAGATGAAAGTCCTTCCATAACTGCGTTCCGGCATCGCAGGATATCGAGCATGTCCTCCCTTTCGGTTTCCTCTTCACTGGCTATTACGAGAAGGGGACCTTTCATGCCAGGGTTTCCTTTCATCAATTCCACGACCATTCCAGGTTGTTTCTGTGAAAGGATTCCTTGAGGATCCCCCTGATTATTTCCTTGTATTCTCCACCGCTAAGCCTGTGGAGAATTATCAGGTCGCTATACCTGGGAGAAAGACCTGGCAGGGGATTGACGTCTATTACTCTCGGGATACCGTTAGTGTCCAGCCGGAAATCTATACGGGCTACATCCCTGAGATCCATAACCTTGAAAGTCTTTTTAGCTGCATCTGAAAGAGCCTTTCGGACATGGTCGGGAATTGTTTCGGGTCCCTGGTACTTTATCAGTTCCTCCCATTCCCGTTTATGTTGAAGTGAATATAGAAAGTGACCTTCTTCCTTGTGTAAAGGAACTATCCGCATCATTCCGAGGACCTTCTGGGTCCCGTTACCCATTATTCCGACGGTAATCTCATCTCCGGGCAGATATTCTTCCACAATGGCCGGTTCTTTGTACATCTTCCATATTCTTCTGACTTTATCCTTCATTTCTTCATGTGTTTGAGCTATGGAATCTTTGAACACTCCCTTGGAGGAGCCTTCCCATCGAGGTTTGACAATGCATAATTCATGATAGTCAAAGATCTCTTCCGAATTCTCAAAATCTTCTTCTGCGGCAAAGTGGTAAAAAGCGGGAACCCTGATGTTGGAGGAAGAGAGGATCTTGTGGGTCAGATACTTGTCCAGGGTTATTGAAAGTGAAACTCCATCAGATCCGGAGTAGGGTATTCCAATGCTTTCCAGGATAGAAGGGATCTGGGCTTCCCTTCCCCTTGTTCCACCTACTCCTTCAGCTATATTGAAGACGAAACCGGGCTTGTTCTGGAAAATCTTTTCCAGAAAGTTTTCATCCTGTTCCAGCATGCATGTTTCGAAACCGTAGCGTTCTATTTCACCTGATATGGAGCGTACTGTATCCATGCAGTCATACTCCTCATAAAGGTCATCAGGTTGACCCACCTCAGCCTGTCGGCGGAGATTATATGCTATTCCTACTTTACTTACCCTTAGCGGAACCTCTTCTTTTCCCTCTTTTGTTTCCCACATTTTCTGTCCTCTCCTTTTTGAGGAAATATTTACTGTCTCACATCAGATCTCTGATGATCTAACCAGCACTTGAGCCCATAAAAAAAACCCACCCTTTTTTCCGGGAGGAAAACGAGGATCTGGGCTTGACATAATATGACTGAACCTTCTTTTCTTCACCATTTTATGGTGTCTTTCCATAGAAAATTTGGTTTCAATCCGTTAACTGATTTTGAGCGAATTATAGTCCTTTCCGGGAGAAATGCAATAGGTAAAAAATATTTTTATTAGTTGAAATATATTCAGTAATGAGCAGCTTCTAAACATCGAGTTAAAGAGGAAAAAACAGGAGGACGAGAGATATCTGAAAGGGTATCTCTTGTCCTCCTGGGGAAAGGTTATCCTGAGAGTTAGTGTCCTGTTTAAATGAGGAAATCTTCCCTCTGCGGGCTGAAGATATCAATTATTACGGATCCGTCTTCCAGTGCTTCACAATCATGTTTTACGTTGGCAGGAACGAACAGGCTGTCTCCTTCATGGATCTCCCTTACTTCTTCGCCTATCCTGAAACGGAATGACCCCCTTGACACATAGGCTATCTGTTCGTGGGGGTGGCTATGGATAGGTGCCAGTCCTCCTTTTCTGAACTCTCCTTCGGTCAACATCATACTCCCACCCCGCGCAAGAACGGTCTGTCTGAACCCATCCTGATCAATTCTCGGTTTTTGGTCTTCTCTTCTGTAGAACATGTAAACCCTCCTTTCTGATGTTATAAGATTATGGCAAGACATTGGTAATTTACTCCTTACTGCAGGATTAGTGCAAGGATATTCCTTACAGGCACCTATGGAAAAGTGACTTTCAGGAGATAATGCTCAAGGAATTTGTATTTTCTTGACTGGAAATACATTGTTATTTCCTGATGGTTTATGTATAGATTCTTACCGGAAGCCGTATCTTAGAGGACCTATGAAGGCGCCAGGGGGGTCAGTGGATCGATGGGGTTATAAAGGGATCACGGTATGGTCAAATCTGTTTCTGGGATCCTGAATTTATAAAGGTTCGATAGATCATGTCTTAATTCATGAAACTGACCAGTTGACAAACTATCATGCCATATCATATGCCACCTGGAAAAATATTGAAAGTAACAGAATTTCACAGTCACTGTTTATCTTTGAAGAGAATACTCCTGGTTTAGCATTCAGGGAAATATGAGTATAATACAAGAACTGATAAGAAAAAGATCGGTGATTATAATTACCGGTCAATGAGGAACGGATGATCTGGACAGATATCTTATGGGGATTCCCACATCTGGCAAATATCCCTCTGCCAGATGCATTTCTACCTCTTGGCTTGACCACAGATCGCGATAATTCACATTATTATTTTCCGCATTTCTCCTTTAAAGAAGGACAGGTCAACTCATTTATGAAGAGCAGGAGTGTACGAAAAATGAAAATAATGTCCTCTGAAATATCACTGACTATCCTCTATGACAACATAACCGCTGAGAATGACCTTCAGGCAGGATGGGGTTTTTCCTGTCTCGTCGAAGGGGCAGGAGAAACTATCCTCTTCGATACAGGCGCAAGGGGGGAGGTCCTTCTTTCCAATATGCAAAAACTCGGCATTTCTCCTCGTGATATAGATATAGTGGTGCTTTCTCATTTTCATGGCGATCATACAGGTGGGA
The DNA here is from genome assembly GCA_963666205.1 of Synergistales bacterium. Lineage (GTDB taxonomy): Bacteria > Synergistota > Synergistia > Synergistales > JAFGMB01 > JAENYO01. Next base: position 878,456 of record OY762654.1, on the reverse strand, counting down.
TCGATGCCCTTCTGGAACAAAACCATGAAATTTCAGTTTACTTTCCTTCTTCCTTTGCCAGGGGATTTCTTGAGAGAATTCTAGCCTCTGGAGCAGGATTAGTGCCAGTTTCATCGTGTCTGCAGATCATGCCCGGGGTTTCCGTTACTACAGAAACGGGAGATATGACCAGGGAAATAGCCATGGTAATAGAGACTGATAGAGGACTCGTCGTAATGACGGGTTGTGCTCATCCCGGGGTGAAAAGTATCCTCGAAAAGGTTGAATGTATTTCCCCGGATAAACTGCTGATGATAATTGGAGGTCTTCATCTGGAAGCCCGTTCCAGGTTCGAGATAGAACTTCTGGCATCTACACTTGCAAAGAAGGGGCTTTCTCATCCTGCTCCATGTCATTGCAGTGGCGATCTGTCAAAAGAAGTCTTCAGGAATCAATTTCCCGGTTACATCGAAACCGGGGTTGGTCGGAAGATCCGCCTTAAAGATATCCAGAGCGAGTTGCCCCTCGGGTGAGGAGTGGGATCATGGCTCTACCTAATGTGGGAGGTGTGATCAGATGAAAGTGCTTATTGCATACTATTCCAGAACGGGAAACAGTAAAAGAATAGCATCCCTGTTGAAGGAGATATCTGAAGAGTTACCTGGTGTTTTCACACAGATCGAATCCATTGTCGACCTTAAGAACAGGGCTGGAGTTGGCGGATACGCCATCGGCGGCAGAGATGCCGCCATGAAGAAGCTGACTGATATTACCCCCCCAATGAATGATGCAGGCAATTTTGATATGGTAATAATTGGAGGTCCCGTATGGGCATGGACAGTCAGCCCGGCAATAAGAACCTATTGCTCTGATCATGGTAGAAAGGCTCGGAAGGTCGCTTTTTTCTGTACCATGGGAGGAAGTGGAGATAAGCGCGCTTTTTCTGAAATGGAAAGGCTTTGTGGCAAGCCCCCCCGTTCCGTATTGAGTCTGACCGACGGTATGATCAAAAAAGGTGGGCCAGCGCTCAAGGAAATACTTAAAGAATTTTCCATAAAATGTTTGAAATAAATATTTCCCCTTCCTTTTTCCTAAGGGGGGAGTTTTATTTTTCTTTTTCAGATATCGGGGCTTTCTGAAGAAGGAGGAATATGGTTACCGGTTTTCAATATAAAAAGAATTCAAAAGGATTTTTCATTGAAGGGAGTTACGATGCATGCATAATGGCGAGATATTTCAAGAGATCAGAAAAATTTCAGGAGAACTTCATGAAAGGGTAAAGAGTCACAGGCGTTACTTTCACAGCCATCCTGAGCTTTCAATGGAAGAAGTGGATACCAGCAGGAAGATTGCCGCTATCCTTGAGGATCTAGGATACGAAAACGTCAGAATAGGCACGGCGGGCAGGCCGACCGGGGTAGTAGCGGATCTGAATTCTGATAAACCCGGCAGATGTATAGCATTGCGTGCCGACATGGATGCTCTTCCCATACAAGAAACGACGGGTCTCCCCTTTGCTTCAGAGAACGAGGGAGTAATGCATGCCTGTGGACATGATGCCCATATCGCTATCCTCCTTGGTGTTGCAGAGTTGATAATAAAAACCAGGGATTCTTTCCCATGGAAGGTAAGACTTATTTTCCAGCCATCTGAAGAGTCAGGTTCCTTTCCAGGCGCCAGGGCAATGGTAGGAGAAAATGTTCTTGATGGTGTTGATGCGATTACAGGTCTTCATGTCTGGATGGATGTCCCAAGCGGTAAAATAGGTTATCGCAAGGGTCCTCTCATGGCCTCTGCAGACAGGTGGGAGGTACGTCTTCAGGGAAAGGGCGGCCATGGAGCAGTCCCCCATATGGCAATCGATCCCACTCTCGCGGCAGGTCACCTGATAACAATGATCCAGAGCATAGTCAGCAGGGAAACTGATCCACTGGAAAGCATAGTTGTTTCTGTGGGGAAAATGGAAGCAGGAAGTGCCTTCAATATCATTCCGGACAGCGTTTATCTCCTTGGAACTACAAGGACATTCAACCCTGAACTCAGAAAAGAGCTGCCAGGGAGAATGAAACGTATAGTAGAGAATGTTTCAAATGCTATGAGATGTGAGGCTGAATTTGATTATCACAACAATCTCCCTCCCACTGTTAACGATCCCGATTTTACTGATCATGCATCAGCGGCCGCAAAGAGGATGTTTGGCGAGGACAGGGTGATTGAGATAGCACCTACAATGGGTGCGGAAGATTTCAGTTTTTATCTTGAGAAGATTCCCGGGAGTTTTTTCTTCCTCGGAATAGGAGCCAAGAGTAAGGGAATAACGGCTCCTCACCATCATCCGAAATTTCAGGTCGACGAAGATGTCCTGGCTGATGGAGTGGCACTGATCGCAGGAGTGGCTGCGAATTATCTGGCTGGGGAAAAGGCCTGATCCGGGAGTTGAAGATTTCTCCGGAGGAGGCCATGGGAGAGAAGGGTACCTGTAACTATGTAACCTGCATATGTGAAGGACCTCATGACGGGCTTCTTCTTCAGAGAATGAAACCTTTTTTCGACTCGTATGGTCTTAAAATCCGGATTAAGGTGCAGACCGGCATCGATAGTCTGGTCAGGAAAAGTGCAGGGCTTGTCCGGCAATACCATCTCCAGGGTCCTGTTCTTCTTTTCTTCGATGAGGCGGATCTGAAAAAAGGAGACTTTAAAAAGCTGGAGGAAGCCGCATTCTCCTTTCCCCCAGCAATGGCAGTTCCAGTGCAAAGAAAGATCGAGGCCTGGCTAATGGCTGATACAGAAGCCTTTTCCGAAGCCACAGGAAGCAGGTACAGCGGGCCACTTCCTACTGACATTATAGAGGATCCGAAAAGATTCTTTTTGCATTATTTCAGGGTTTCTGTGAGACAGAGGAAAAGAGGCTTTTTAGCAAGAGAAAGAGATTTTTTCAGATCTGTTGTCTGGCGTTGGGAACTGGAGAGAGCAAGGGAAAATAATTTATCCCTGGAAAGTTTCTGTTCTAGATTTACGCAGAAGATCTCCCGGCAGTGGGTTCAGTGAAATGATAGACAAGAGAAGGAATCGAACATGTCCGATTCCTTCTCTTGTCTATACTGTAAAGATACTGCTCAGTTTATGTGCCTGAAAACTGAGCCCTTTGCTCCGCAGACAGGGCAGACATCAGGGACTTCCTGTGCCACTACGAAGCCGCATATCGGACAGAGATGGTATTCTACCTCTTCTCCCTTTTCAAGACTTTCGAGTGCTTTCCTGTAAAGCTCCGCGTGGGCTTTTTCAGCCTCGTTTGCGAAGTTAAAAGAGCGCAAAGGGGCCTTGGCACCCTCTTCCTCTGCTTCTTTAATAAATTCCGGGTACATGGTGGAGAATTCGTAGACTTCTCCATCATGGGCTTCCTTCAGGTTCTCTGCGGTGGAGCCTATCCCGCCCATTTCCTTTAAGTGGGAATGGGCATGAATGGTTTCAGCTTCAGCTACAGCTCTGAAGAGTTTTGCTACCTGGGGGTAACCTTCCGCATCTGCTTTCCTGGCAAAGGCCAGATATTTTCTGTTTGCCTGAGATTCTCCAGCGAAAGCTGCCGCGAGATTTTTCATGGTTTTTTCCATTTTTATTCCTCCCGGTAAACGGTCTAAATTTCCAGCCCATGCTATTACATGTTCCAAAAATGTCAAGTAAAAAAACTTTTTTGGAATGTTTTTCGGAATAGTTCAAAAATCTGGTAATATGTCCATGGTTTTCCGCTTTCTTGCATTTACTTGCGATTAGTCAGAGAATGAATAAAAAATATAATAACGCCTTGTTAATAAATTGAGACATCTTGTATCTATGATGCCTCAATATGTGGGGATGGGAGTGTGAGCCTTGAAGATAGTTGTTGTTGGTGCTGGAGAGGTAGGATATAACGTCTCCAGGGATCTTTCTTCAGAAGGACATGATGTTACAGTTGTTGAACAGGATGACGAAAGGGCTTCCAAGACAGAAGGAGAACTGGATGTCAGTGTAGTCAGGGGTAATGGATCCAGACCTTCTGTACTTGAAAAAGCAGGGGTATACCCTGGATGCAATACTGATATTCTGGTAGCCTGTTCCAACAGGGACGAGGTCAATATAATGGCCTGCTGGATCGCCAAGAGATCTGGTGTCTCAAGGGTCATTTCCAGGGCCAGGGGCATGGAATTCACTGACAGTGATACCTGGGCAAAAGAGTTTGGTATCGATGTAATGTCCACTCCGGAAAGGTCCGTTGCCAAACAGATAGAAGAACTTCTTCAGGTACATTCCGCGGTCCATACCTCAGAGATCTTTGGAGGCAAGGCCGGTATATATGCATTCAGGGTGGCTCCTGAATCCCCATTGAAGGCTATACCTCTTCATCAATTGAGAGAGAAGTATCCAGGACTGAAGAGCATAATGGTATTTATCGAGAGGAACAGCGATGGTTTTGTCCCTTCCGGCGAAACGATCCTGGAGGAGGGAGATCTTATCTATGTGGTTTCTTTCCGGGAACAGGTCTGGCAGTTGGAGGAACTCTTTCAATGCCGAAAGAGCCGGAGCCTTAAAAGGGTCATAATTGTCGGAGGTGGCAAGATCGGAACCCGTCTGGCTAAAATCCTGGAAGACAGGTTCAGGAATCTTGAGATCAAACTCATAGATCGTGACAGGGAAAAATGTGAAAGACTTTCCGGGGAACTTGAACGCACTATTGTTCTTGTAGGCGATGGCGCAGATGACGAACTTCTCAAGTACGAGGGAATCGAAGATGCAGATGGTTTCGTAACTACTACAACAAGTGACGAGGCAAATATACTTATGGGAGTGATAGGCAAGGCTCTGGGTGCCAGGAAAAGCATTGCTGTCGTGAGAAGGGATATCTACAATCGCCTTGACGATTACATCACAGTAGATGCTCTTGTTAATCCCAATGAGGCTCTTGCCTCCATCATTATGAGATACATCCGTTACCCCTCTGGGGCTGCCTCCCTTTCTATCATTGATAAGATAGGGGCAGAAATGGTTGAAGTTGCCATACCAGGGGATAGCGTCGTAGTAGGAAAGCGGATCATGGATATAGGTCTGCCCAGGGGAGCTCTTCTGGCTCTTATTTCCCGGAATAATGAGCTTATCGTTCCATACGGTGAAACGGTTATCCAGGGAGGAGACAAGGTAATAATATTCTCCAACTCGAAGATATTACCCAGGGCTGTTGATATTCTGGGGGTAAAGTAGGTTGAAACTCAGAATAGTATCAAAGGTTCTTGCCTTACTTGCCGCGATCATTTCCTTTTCCATGTTATGGCCTCTCTGGTGGGCCTACGTAGATGGAAGCAGAGATTTTGTTCCCATATTGCAGTCCATTGGATGTGGTCTGGTTTCAGCCGGAGTGCTTTTTTGCATTGGTAGAAGGACTGCATATGATGATCTTGGTATTAAAGAAGCCTTTGCTGTCGTTTCTCTGTCCTGGATCCTTGCCTCTGTAATTGGAGGTCTTCCTTACCTCTTTAATGGAACTGTTCCAACTTTTACAGATGCATTTTTTGAAGCTATGTCAGGTTTTACTACAACTGGAGCATCCGTCCTTACAGATATCGAGTCCAATCCCAGGGGGATCCTTTTCTGGAGAGACCTTACCCATTGGCTTGGAGGAATGGGGATCATTGTCCTGAGCCTGGCTATTTTACCTTTCCTTGGAGTTGGTGGAATGCAGCTCTACAAGGCGGAGGTTCCCGGTCCAATCCCCGAAAAATTGACTCCCAGGGTTCAGCAGACAGCCCTTTTGCTCTGGGGTGTCTATGTTATCCTCTCAGCCATGGAAACGGGCTTTCTTATGCTCGGAGGAATGAATCTCTTTGAATCTCTTACCCATACCTTTGGAACCATGGCAACTGGTGGTTTTTCTCCATTGAACTCAAGCATTGGCCAGTATAACAGTCCGTATTTTGACTGGGTTATAATAATCTTCATGTTTCTGGCAGGGGCAAATTTTGCCCTTCACTACTTTGTCCTGAGAGGAAAATTTGGAGCCTGGTGGAGAGATGAGGAATTCAGATTCTATTCATGGGTAATCCTTTTCAGTGTTGCTACGGTGACAGCCTTTCTGGTTTTCAGCGGAACCTACGACAATATTATGGATTCCATTCGTTATGCTGCTTTCCAGGTTGTCAGTATCACTACTACAACAGGTTATGTGACAGCTGATTATGAACAATGGCCCTTTTATGCCCAGTATCTTCTCCTGGCCCTTATGTTCATAGGAGGGTGTGCCGGATCAACCGGTGGAGGAATAAAGAATCTCAGGATCATGGTTCTGATACGTCATGTGAAGGCTGAGCTTTACCGTCTGCTTCATCCCAGGTCAGTGGTTCAGGTCAAGGTTGGAGGAAATGTGGTCGGAAAGGAAGTTATCGGCTCAGTTACAGCCTTCTTCATCCTTTATATAGGACTTTTCGCCATTTTCACACTTGTCATGGCTGGCCTGGGTCTCGATGTTATTTCTGCTCTTGCAAGTGTAGCAGCAACACTTGGAAATATTGGCCCGGGTCTGGGAATAGTGGGACCCGTGAAAAATTATGCTACTGTTCCTCTCTTCGGTAAATGGGTTCTATCACTGTGTATGCTTCTTGGACGCCTGGAGATATACACTGTGATCATGTTGATGGTTCCGGGGACATGGCGTCGATGATATTTCCCGAGCAAAAATGATCTGAAATACCCATATAGAATAATTAATAAGTCCCATCAACATTGGGCTAATGGTAAGTGAGAGAGTCAGGTTTTAAGGTTAAGATGTTGTTACATTCCGCTAGTACAGACCAAAGTAGTTGCTTTGAAGGGGGGGGATGTAAAATATCTTGCAGATCTTCATCTAGAAAGGCTGTTATAAATACATTAAACTCCCATGGTATTCTGCGATTAGATAATAATGATTTTTCTGATAATTATTCTGAAGAAATTGAGTCTGAAGTGGAAAAAAATAGTTACACTATCAGAAGAATTCGCAGTTTTCTATCTGGAACATGGGATTGTTGATGATTGAGCGAATAGTTTAATGGGGGGAAGATCACATCTTAAACGTGATCTTCCCCCCATGCCCTTTTAAGGATTTGTTTATTTATTGTTCTATATCAATATTTACTTTAGTTGAAACGTCTGCCTCCACTATCTCTTTCAGTTCTACCTTGAGGATACCGTTTTTGTAAGATGCTTTAACGGAATCAGGATCGATCTCAAAGGGAAGTTGTATAGTCCTTGAAACACTTCCATAATATCTTTCAGATCTCAGATAGTTTTCTTTTTCGATCTTGTTTTCCCGTTTCTTTTCGGCCTTAAGTTCCATCCTGTCCTTATAGATCTTGAGATCTACGTTTTCCGGATCGATCCCCGGGATTTCGAATTCTGCAATGATTTTACCGTCTTCACGGTAAAAATCACCCCTTGGACGAATTACGAATTCTCCCTCATCATATGGTTTGAGCATGTCTGAAGGCCATGAATTAAATACGCTCAGCATATCATCCATCATCCTGTCTACAGTGTTTGTCCATGGAGTAAATGTTGGTAAAGAATTGTTGGTCCTTCTAGTCAGCCACCTTGTCATATTAGACACCTCCATAAATTTATATATTATTACTGACCAATACTGATCTGTTTGTTGTCTTTATTATAAAGGTTAGTATTGGTCAGGCAAGTTTGATTATTGGTCAATAAAAAGAAATAACTCTGAATAATAGTGATTAACTGTTTTCTGTCTGATCAATACTCACCTTTTCTTGGAAATTCTGCTAATATACAGAGAGTATTTTCGTTCCCCGTTTCTCCGTCATTAAATACTTAAAGTGCCTGAAGGGTGAACCTTCATAAATTGAAAAGAGGAGGACAAATCCATGAAGAGATCTGTTGGTGCCAACACCATCCTGTATCCGGCACCTGTGCTGGTTATAGGGAGTTATGATAAAGAGGGAAGAGCTAATGCTGCTACGGCTGCCTGGGGTGGTATATGTAATTCCGAGCCTCCTGCCCTGATGGTAGCACTTAGGCAATCCCGTTATTCCTTTGAGTCAATCCAGGCCAGACAAGCCTTTACCGTTAATATCCCCTCGGAGGCATATGTTGCTGAAGCGGATTATTTCGGGATGGTCTCCGGGAGAAAAGTTGACAAGTTCGCTGCAACCGGTCTTGGTTATGAAAGAGCAGAGAATGTAGATGCCCCATTCATAAGGGAATTTCCACTGGTTCTCGAATGTCGGCTTTCCAGAAGTATTGACCTGGGGTCTCATTACGAGCTGATAGGTGAAATTAAGGACATAAAGGTGGATGAAGAGATGCTGGGAGAGAAGGGTTTACCTGACCCCGAACTTCTAAGACCTCTGATCTTTGCACCCGTTTTAAGAAAGTATTATGGGATCGGAAATTATCTTGGAGATGGATTTTCTCTTGGAAAAAGGTTTATGGTTTCTCCTGAATAGCTGAGGTTATAATGGATCGAACTGTGAATGACGGGCGCCCTCAAGGGCGCCCGATTTGTAATCAGACTCCATCCTGATTCAGAGTATTTTTCGGTTTCCCCCGAAACAGCAGATATCCACCCAGTACTGCTGCGATGCCGATTCCCTTGATAACAAGAACAGGGAAGAAGCACAGAAAGCCAGCCGCGATAAATACAAGTCTCTGCCATCCGGTTATTTTGTTGCGGATATAAGCCATCATGGCAAACCCCATCGCGAAGATGGCTGCACATCCGCCTCCTACTGCTGCCAGGTTGGCAATGAGTCCTCCATGGAGGATAACCCCTTTATCGTACATGAAGGCGTAGGGTACGATAAAAGCCAGGATGCCCAGTTTCATGGCTGCGAAGCCCGTCTTGTTAGGTTCTGAGTCTGCTATGGAGCTGGCTGCATAGGCTGCAAGGGCGACGGGTGGAGTAATGTTGGAGATTATGGCAAAGTAGAAGACGAACATGTGGGAAGCCAGGGGGTCGAATCCCAGCTTTGCAAGGGCAGGTACCCCAAGGGCAGCGGCCAGGATATATGCTCCCGTTGTCGGTAGCCCCATGCCGAGGACAAGCGATACCAGCATGATTAGGACAAGGGCCAGGAATGGGATATCCCTCGCAAGGGTAAATACCAGTCCTACAAACTTGAATCCGAATCCTGTCAGGGACACGGAACCTACCACGATACCTGCAGCAGCACAGGCAATGCAGACAACAGGGATATTTTTTGCCCCTGTATATATGGCGTCACAGATGGCTTTTGGTCCCATTCGGTAATCCTTGTCAAGAAGGGAAATAAGCCATGCCATTACGACTCCTATCACAGCTGCGAGCATGGGCGTGTATCCTGTAAGGAGAAGGTATACAAGGCCTATGATGGGAAGCATCTTGTAGATATCCCTAAGGGCTTTTTTCCTTGAAGGAAGGTCTTCCTGGGAGAGTCCTTTAAGTCCGTTCTTGAGAGCGCCAAGGTGCACCATGAGCAGAACTGCCCCGTAATAGAGCAGTGCAGGTAGAATGGCGGCTATCATTACTTCTTTATATTGAATTCCCAGAAGGGACGCCATTATGAAAGCTCCAGCTCCCATAATGGGTGGCATTATCTGTCCACCAGAACTGGCTACAGCTTCAACCGCCCCTGCAAAAAAGGGGGGATATCCGATCCTTTTCATCAGGGGTATGGTGAAAGTACCTGTGCCATAAACGTTTGCCACAGCGGCTCCTGATATTGATCCAAAAAGGGCTGAGCTTACAACCGCTATTTTCGCCGGGCCTCCAGCAGCCGTGCCGGTAAAGGCCTGGGCGAATTCCATGAAATATTCTCCGATACCGCTTTTTTCAAGAAAACCGCCAAAAATAAGAAATATCATGACAAAGGTGGCAGAAACTCCAAGGGGTATGGAGAAAACCCCTTCATCTGTCAGGTAGATCTCTTCAATGACCTCTGGAAGAGTGAATGAGAGACCCCTCATTATGCCTGGCATAAAGTGTCCGAAATACATATATCCCGCGAAAAATCCCGCAATAATGGCAAGGGGCCATCCCACTATACGTCTCGTCGCTTCAAGTAGTACAAAAAGGAGTATAATGCCAAGGATCAGCTGGGGAGTGGTTACAGGGTCAACCTGTATAATCCTCATTGTTATATCTTCGTAGTGCAGCATGCCATAACAACCCGGAAGAACTGATATAACTGCCAGAATCCAGTCGTACCAGGGTACAGAACTGCTATCGGAACCTTTCTTCATGGGGTAAAGAATGAAGACCATGGGAAGTACCCATGTGAGATGGATCATTCTCTGCAGATACGCTTCAAAAGTACCGAAAACAGCAGTGTAGAGGTGGAATATACCCATTGCCAGAACATAGAGATATATAACTTTCTGAATTTGTCCAGTTAGCTTTCTCAACTCTTATCTCCTCAGATACTAAAATGGGTGGTGCATTGCACCACCCTTTATTTGATTATTTTCTCTTTTTCAAGTCTTGTTATTTTGCTTCTTTCCAGAACTTGACAGCCCCGGGATGGGCTGGAGCGGAAACTGGTACAGCTTCTTCCGGATTGAGTTCCTCCATCGCTTTAACAGCTTTGACAAGATCTGCCTTATTTGTCCAGAGGGCATTGGTCAATTCGTAAACAAGATCTTCAGGAAGATCCTTGCGAATTACCACACAGGTATAGTCGCCAACAGTAGGAACGGGTTCATCAATACTTTTGTAGATTTCCGGTTTGATCTGGAAGGTCACGGTTCCGAGAGCTTCTGTCATGGCCTTCAGGGCTGATTCATCAACAGGAAGAATGACCACATCGGTCTGGCTTTCTATCTTCATGACAATGGATGCCACACTGCCGACGGAGAATGCGAAGCAGTCAAGGTGGTTGTCAGCAAGAAGATTGGCCCCGTCTGAGTATGAAGCGAATTCGACAGAACCGCCCCAGGATTTAACGTCATCCCAGCCTACGCCGAAACCTTTTTCAAAGATGGAACGGATGGTGAATTCAGATGCTGTCCCAGGTTTAAGAGTTGCGAAACGGATGGGAAGTTTTTGCGCAACGATATCGCCTACCGATTTTACACCGTTCTTTTCGGCATAGTCTTTGCGCATGATGAAATATGTGTACTGACGATAAAGGTTAGCGAGAACTGCCGTATTGTTTGCAGGGGACTTGAAGGGTGCTTCTCCCTTGGATGCAGCGCCAACAAGTGCTGTTACCGAGAATCCCATATCTCCCTTGGCCCTGTCTGTGTTTATTATATTTGAAACACCGCCGCCTGTTCCGCTTGTGGACGAGGTCACATTCTTGGTCCACATATCAGCAAGGGCGCCGCCCAGTGCAAACCAGTTTCCGCCAGGAGGTCCGGCCATAAATCTCAGCTGATCGGGCCAATCCTGTTTCGCTGCAGCAGCAGGACCGATGGCCGCTATCACTAACGTAAGGGCAAGTAGTAAAATAACGAGTCTCTTCATCCTTTTCACTCCTCTATGAGTTTTGTGTGAGATGCATAGTTCCTTTTTTGGATATAAATATCAATTTTATTTATATCCAAAAAAACAACTGACTGAATTATACAATATACGTTTCTGGGGTCAATTGCAAGAAAAAACAGAATAATCTAGCATTCTTGATTCCGGAATGTTAGAGAGATATTATCTGATTCAGAAAAGTTGGCTATCAGATTTAGTACGGACCTCAGGGCATTATGCTAAAGTGGGTTTCTTCTGGTCTATCAGAATGGGGAATATCCGGAAACAGATGGGCCTGCTGTTCAGAAATCATGACAACTGTGTTGCATTTATTGAATTATGTTACCCTTAAAAGATAATATGATCCAATGCCGGAAAGTTGAAATATGGAGTGAATACGATTTTATTCATTTCCTCCCTGTTCTGAGCAGCTATCCAGAAGATAGTATTGAAAATTTCTGAAGATAATATTTCTAACTTTTAATGAAGGTGGTGCAGAATATGCCCCGAAAGGTCAAGGAAGATAAAGAAAGAACAACAAAAGGGAAACCCCGAAAGAGTGAACTTCCTGCAAGAGATGAGATAGATAGCCTTTATAAATGGAAACTTGAGAATATTTATCCATCTGTCAAAGAATGGGAACAGGATTACCATCGGATTGAAAGAGGACTTGTTGAATTTAACAATTACAGAGGAAATCTTGATTCTTCCAGGAAGATAATGGCTGATTGTCTTGGATTGGAGGAAGACCTGGGTATTTCCATGGGGAAGGTCCTGGTCTTTGCCAACATGAAAAGCCATGAAGATACATCCCTTACAGAATTTCAAGCTCTTGCGGACAGAGCGATGTCACTTATGGTCCGGTATTCTACTGCCACATCTTTTATCGTTCCAGAGATAAACTGTTTTCCTGAAGAAATAATAAACGGATACATGAAGAGCGAAGAACTGGCTGAGTATAGTTTTTTCTTTGAAAATATCCTCAGGATGAAGGAACATGTATTGTCAACGGCAGAAGAAGAAATAATGGCCAGGACGGGAGAAATGGCTCATGCTCCGGAGAATATTTTTTCCATGCTTACAAATGCGGATATGAAATTTCCTCAAGTCCGGGATGAAAATGGCAAAAAGGTGGAATTAACTGAGGAACGTTATTTCTCACTGATACAATCAAAGGACAGGAAGGTAAGAAAGGCTTCCTTCAGGGCTCTGCACAGAACCTATAGAAAATATGAAAATTCTCTTGCTGCCATGTATAGCTCAAATGTGAAAACAGACATTTTCACTTCAAAAACCAGAAAATACTCCTCATCACTTGAATCAGCCCTTGATACCAACAATATCCCGCTGGATGTCTATTCCAATATTATTGATACTGTGAGTGCCAATCTTGCCCCTCTTCATGATTATGTAAATCTTAGAAAAAAGGTTCTGGGTTTCAGCAAGCTCCATATGTATGATCTTTATGTGCCTATTGTGGAAGAGGTCAATAAAGATATTTCCTATGAAACAGCCATGCAGATGGTTCTCGAGGGGGTTGCTCCCCTGGGAGAAGGTTATCAGGACCTTATGAAAAAGGGATTCACTGAAGGCTGGATAGATATTTACGAAAATCGCGGCAAGCGCAAAGGGGCCTATTCCTGGGGAAGTTATGGTACCCATCCCTACGTTCTCCTTAACTACAACTCCACATTGAGGGATGCCTTTACCCTGGCTCATGAAATGGGTCACGCCCTCCATTCCTGGTTTTCACATTCCAGCCAGCCCTATATTTACGGGGACTATACAATCTTTCTTGCGGAGGTAGCATCTACAACCAATGAGGCACTTCTGATGGAGCATCTTCTTTCTCGCAGCGATGATCCTGAAGAGAAGAAATATCTACTGAATTACTACCTGGAACAGATAAGGACAACAGTTTACAGGCAGACCCTTTTCGCAGAATTTGAGAAGAAGGCTCATGATATTGCAGAGAGGGGAGAGGCCCTTACCAGGGATCTGATGTGCGGTCTATGGCATGAACTCAACGAAAGATATTATGGTTCCGGTATTGTGGTAGATGAAGATATCGATATCGAATGGGCCAGGATACCCCATTTCTATTCTTCTTTTTATGTTTATCAGTATGTTACAGGTTATGCTGCAGCTACTTCCTTTTCAAGAAAGATCCTTTCTGGAGAACCAGGATCCCGGAAGGGCTATCTCGAATTCCTCAAAAAAGGAAGTTCCGATTATTCCGTTAACATCCTGAAACAGGCCGGGGTGGATATTACATTACCTGGTCCGCTGGAACAGACCATTGCTGTTTTCAGGGATAAACTGACGGAGCTTGAGGCTTTGTTATAAGTCCATATCCAGTTTATCCTGTAATTGGACCATAACACTAAAGGAGATCCCTGTTTTTCAGGGATCTCCTTTAGTGTTCCCAATAATTTCCCCCTCCGGAGACGCTGGCAGAGGGAAATAGGGAGTAACATGATCCTGTTATTTATACAATAGTTGTCTTATTCTATACCTTTAAGATATTTTAAAGTTCCTTCGCCAGGTCTGAGAAGTATGGGTGTCCCAGGGAGTGCCTCCTTGTAAAATTCCATGGTTTTCAGGAAAACGTACAGATCTTTCGCTTCTATAGTAGCTTCAGCGAGGGTTTCCTGGGCAGTCCTGTCTCCTTCACCCTTTATCTCCTGGGCTTTTCGCTGGGCTTCTGCTATCATTTCGATCTGTTTTCTGTCTGCAAGGGATCTTCGGCGAATTGCTTCAGCCTGTCCTTCTGCCCTGAGCTGACCAGCCACCCGGTTCCTTTCTGCCTGCATGGACCGGTAAACTGCCTGTTCATTGTCCTCGGGGAGGAATACCCTTTTGTAGGATACGGACAGTATCTCAACTCCATATTCCCTTGATTGTGCTCTGGCTATGTTCGTAGACTGTTCAATGGCCAGCTGGCGGCTCTGTCTTACCAGGGCTTCCAGATTAAATCGTCCTGCCACTATCCTGACTGCTGCATATACGGAATCGTCCAGCCGCTGTTGAACAGAAGCCACAGTTCGTACCCTTCGATAGAAAGTCTCAGGATCGGAGATCCTGAATAGAGCTATGGTATCAAAAACAAGGCTCTTTTTATCACTTGTAACTACGGCAACGGGTTGGGCATCATATTCGATGAGTTTCTTTGTGTATTTCGTGACCTTGTCCATGAAGGGGATCTTGAAATACAACCCGGGTTCTGTTTTAGAGGCAACGACTTTCCCCAGTCGAAGAATTACTGCCTGCTGGTCCTGTCTCAAAAGGTAGAAAGAGCCAGTCATTCCCATAAGGAGGACTATTAATACAAGGTAGAAAATGATCTTCTTCATATCTTTCATAATTGCACCCTCCTTTTCCTAATTCTGCTGCGGGGCTTTTTCGCCCTGCATCTGCAGTAACTGCTCGATGGGAAGTATCTGAAGGGAATCACTTCCTCCGTCCACTATGACTACTTTCAGTTTCGGCCATACCTCCTGCATGTTCTCAAGCCAGAGGGTTTTAAGGACCAGGTCCGGGTTTTCCCTGTAGACCTTGTTGAGGGATGTTATTCTGGCTGCTTCCCCTTCTGCAAGGTTGATCCTGCGGAATTTGTAGGCCTCTGCTTCGTTAAGTACCCTCTCGGCTTCACCGGCGGCTTTTGAGAGTACTTCGTTGGTATATTTATCGGCTTCAAGAATAAATCTTTCCTTTTCCGCACGGGCAGAATTTATTTCGCTGAAAGCAGCCTGGACAGCTTTGGGGGGGACTACATCCTGAAACTGTACAGCTACTACAAAAACACCTGTTTTCAATTCATCCATCTTTTGCTGGATGAGCTGCTTGGCTTCCGTCTGGGAAGCTTCCTTCTCCGTGGTAAGAACATCGTCAAGTTTGCGAGATGCAATTACCTCCCTGAGGGTCGCTTCGGCTATATCCCGGATCATCTTTACCTGTGAGTCCCTGTCACTGGGAACATTAACGACAAAGGCTGCCGGGTCTCCCGTCTGGAACTGGAGTACCCAGTCTATCTCGACTATCTTGTTATCACCCGTAAGCATCTTGGATTCTTCCGGCCTGTCAGTATAACGGGCAGGAGGTCCAACGGAGACAGTTCGATAACCATATTCAAAACGCTGGATCTGTTCAGTATTGACTATTGTAACCATGTCGATCAGGGGTATCTTGAAATTAACTCCCTGGTCTGCGACCTTTATTACTTTTCCAAGTCTGAAAACTACGCCTCTTGAAGCAGCGGGAACGATGTAAAATCCCTGTTTGGCAACCAAGGCCAATATTAAGAGGATAACTATATATTTAAGGAATCCTAACTTCATGTTGAAGAATTTTTTCATTTCCTCTTTGTTGAACTTCTGTTTTTCCCCTTTCTCTTCATCAAAGAATTTGTCGTCGTCAAAAATGCTTTTCATTTTATACCTCCTCTTTCAATGGAATCATTCAGAATTGTACCTTTTTATAGAGAATAAATCATTTTGAAATGGGGATACGAACTGATAATTATCATAATTTGCCTTAAGTGAGAGTGAGACCAGCCATTTTTTCAAGGATCTTCAGCATTTCCCATCCTGCATAAGTAAGTCCCCTGCTGGAGTGATAAATGGCATTTATCTCCCATGTCAGTCTTTCCCTGTCTTCCAGATCGATCAGGCTGAGAGTTCCCTCTTTTATCTCTTCCGCAACAGCCAGTTTACTGGCCAGGGTTATACCCAGACCCTGAAGAGTGAGCTTTTTAGCTATGCCCAGGTCATCCACCTCTATGATATTAGTGGGTCTCAGTTCGTATCTCAAAATGAAATCTTTTATATAGGAATTAAGGTTGTTCCTTTCGGAATAGGTTATAAGAGTTTCTTTCTCAAGGGTTCGGACCTTGACGGTACTGTTTGCAAGTGGATGGGCGGAATTTGCGACGAAAACCAGTTCGTCCATACCTATGGATTTATAAGTCAGTTGAGGTTCAGTTGCCCAATTCAGGTTTTTCCCGAGAATGACCAGTTCCAGATTATTGTCATTCAAGTTCTGGAGTATCTCCCGGACCCTTCCAGATATTATTGATACCTTTATCAGAGGGTATTTATGGCGGAAAAAGTCCAGGGCATGGGGGAGTATGTAAGAACCGGTAAAGTTCGAGCATCCGATCTTGAGTTCTCCAAATTTCAGGTTTTTCAGATCCTTGAATCTTTCTCCCAGGGTCCCGATTTTTTCGATTATCTGAATTGCAGTAGTGTAGAGTAACCTTCCTTCGGGTGTGAGTCTTATTTTTCTTCCCTGTCTTATAAAAAGCTGGATCTGGAAGTGTTTTTCAAGGCTGGCTACATGCTGACTGATGGAGGGCTGTGAAATAAAAAGTTTTTCAGCTGCGGAGCGAAAGGAACCTTCTTCCACGATCTTGCAGAAAGATTCCAGTTGATAAAAAGTGATCAAGCTTACCCCCCCCATGACATTAGAAATTTACTATCAATTATATCAGAAAATGTTTATTGAAAATAATACATACCCATCTATAATTGTTAATAGTTCAGGTTTTTACATTATGTCACTATCTTACGGGAGATAGCTAATGCTTAATCAGAAGAGAGAAGAAGAAATAATTGGACTATGCCAGGACCTGATAAGATATCCCAGTGTTTCCGGCCATGAAAGAAAAGTTGCTTCTTTCGTTAGAGAAACAATGTTCTCCCTTGATTATGATTCGGTTGATGTGGATTATTACGGTAATGTAATTGGTAGAATAAAATTTCCCAGACCCGGGAAAACACTCCTCATGGAAGCTCAGATGGATCAGGTGGAGGTGCGGGATCCATCTGAATGGACTTACTATCCCTTCGGCGCATTTCTTGAAAATGGAAGAATCTATGGCAGAGGAGCGTCCGATCAGAAGGGCAGTCTCTCCGCCATGATATTTGCCGGAGCATCGCTCAAGGAGGATCGCCAGGACGAAATGGAAGGTGAACTTATTGTTGCAGCAACGGTTCATCAGGAACGTTTTGAGGGAGTTTCATCTCATCTTATAGCCTCAAAATATTGTCCGGACATGGTGGTGATCGGAGAAGCTTCAGATCTCAAGCTGGAAAGAGGGCAGAGGGGCAGAGCTGAAATTATTCTGGAGACCATGGGGAAAATGGCCCACTCAGCCAACCCGGGTTATGGAATTAATGCTGCGATGCACATGATATCCCTTCTTTCTGCCATTCAGAAGTACTTTGTTCCTCAAAATCATAACTTTCTGGGGGAGGGCATTCTTGAGCTGACAAACCTTCTCTCTTTTCCGGAGCGCAACACTGGCGCTATTCCCGACAGATGCAGGGCAGTCTTCGATCGCAGGCTTTTATTGAACGATACAAGGGATGGAGTTCTCGCCCAGATAAAAGAAATTATTGGAATTGCTTCGAGGGAAACCCCGAATATGAAGGTAAATGTCAGGCTTTCAAGGTTTGAAGATTCATGTTATACCGGAGTTCCTATAAGGGGGGAGCATTTTGCTCCAGCATGGCTTTTTCCTGATGACCATGATTTTATCAGGACAGCTCTTCAGGGGTTGGAAAATGTGGGACTTGAACCAGTACTATCGAATAGAGCCGGGTTCGGAACCAATGGTTGCTACTATGGAGGAGAAGCCGATATACCGACAATTGCTTTTGGTCCATCCAGAGAAGTCCTCGCCCATATTACAGATGAGTATATTGAGATTGATCAGCTCTTGAAAGGGTTCC
This sequence comes from Synergistales bacterium, assembly GCA_963666205.1. Taxonomy (GTDB): domain Bacteria; phylum Synergistota; class Synergistia; order Synergistales; family JAFGMB01; genus JAENYO01. The sequence continues at coordinate 860,285 of OY762654.1, read as the reverse complement.
TTGGCTACTATGGTATAGCCAGGGAAGTCCTGTCAAAATAAAAAAATCTTTGCATAGGGGTTGAGTTCATAATGATCACACAGGAGAGAAAGGAACAACTCGTTTGCTTTTGCCGGAAAATGATCCAGCAGCCAAGCTTGTCCGGCCAGGAAAAGAATGTAGCAGAACTCGTCCGGTCCAGAATGGTGGATCTGGGGTTTGATAGTGTGGAAGTAGATACCTATGGTAATGTTATAGGCCGGATAATCCTTGGAAAAGGGGGCCGGAAAATCCTTCTGGAAGGTCATATGGATCACGTTGATATCAGTGATCCTTCCAAATGGAACTATGACCCCTTTGGAGCGGAGGTAGTAGACGGAAAGATATATGGCAGAGCTACTTCAGACATGAAGGGAAACCTGTCAGCTATGATCCAGGCAGCAGCTTACCTGAAGGAAGATCATGGAGATGATCTTGATGGTGAAATTATCGTTGCCGGTTCCGTTCATGAGGAATGTTTTGAGGGTGTTGCATCGGAGCTGATAGGAGAGCGATATCGGCCTGATCTTGTAATAATCGGAGAGGCTTCCAATCTTACCCTGAAAAGAGGACAGAGGGGCAGAGCAGAGGTGGTTCTTGAAACATTGGGCAAGACTGCCCACTCCTCAAACCCTTCTGTGGGTCTTAACGCTGTCAAGAAGATGATGAAAGTCCTTTTAGAGATAGAGAAGAAATTTGTTCCAGCATCGAACGACGTTCTGGGAGAAGGCATCCTGGAGGTCACGGATATCATATCTTCACCATATCCGGGTGCCAGTGTAGTTCCTGATCAATGCAGAGTGACTTTTGACAGGAGGCTGCTTGTCGGGGAAAGCGAAGAGATAGTCCTGCAGCAGGTACAGCAGATAATTGATGAAGTCGCTTTATCTGATCCTGAACTGAAGACAAGGCTCTATCTCGCAGTGGGTAAAGACATGTGTTATACCGGAGAGCCGATAAAAGCAACAAGATTTGCGCCCGGCTGGCTCTTTCCTGAAGACCATGAATTTGTACAGATTGCACTCAAGGGCCTCAGGTCTGCAGGTCAGGATCCTGTCCTTTCCCATTATTATTTCTGTACTAATGGAAGTTACTACGCAGGCAAGGCTGGAATCCCGACCCTGGGTTACGGAGGTTCCCTTGAAACACTAGCCCATGTTGATGATGAATATATAGAAATAGAACAGCTGGTTAAAGCTTGTGAGGGCTATTACGGTATAGTCCGTTCTGTATTTGAGTAGGCAGGAGGATATTTACAGTGGCCGTTCCCAGTACTTTACGATGTGTTCTTTGCGGAAAAGAATATGATCCTGATTTAGTCATGTATACATGTCCATCCTGTGGTCTGGATGGAACGCTGGATGTTCTTTATGATTATGACCAGAATAAGAAGAAGCTTTCAAGGGATTATTTTTCAAAGCTTCAGCAAAGAAGCCTGTGGCGTTACAGTTCTATTCTTCCTGTTAAAGATGAAAGGAATATTCCCTGTCTGGAGGTGGGTTGGACTCCGCTTTACGATAGCCCCAAGCTTGCTTCAAAATATGGTGTAAAAAATGTATATGTCAAGGACGATGGACGAAACCCAACCGGATCGCTCAAGGATAGGGCAAGTGCTGTCGGAGTGGCAAAAGCCCTTGATTTCAACCAGCGGATTGTAGCATGTGCTTCAACGGGTAATGCTGCAAGTTCCCTTTCAGGTTTTTCTGCATGTGCAGGTCTTGGATCCTATATCTTTGTACCGGAAAAAGCTCCAGCGGCCAAAGTGACCCAGCTCCTTGTTTACGGTGCGCAGGTCATACTGGTTAAAGGAGATTACGAAGACGCTTTTAACCTGGCTACTGCAGCTATCGAGAAATGGGGATGGTATAACCGTAACTGTGCCATAAATCCCTATCTTGTTGAAGGCAAGAAGACCTGTGCTATTGAAATTGCCGAACAGTTGAACTGGGATGTTCCAGACAGGATATTTGTCTCGGTCGGAGATGGATGCATTATCAGCAGTGTTTATAAAGCTTTTTTTGATCTCTTCCAGCTTGGTCTTGTAGAGAGAATTCCAAGAATTACAGGAGTTCAGGCTGAAGGGGCGTCGCCCATATACAACGCAGTGAAGTCTGGAACTGAAAGGGTTACATTTACCTCTGCAGATACTATTGCTGACAGCATTTCTGTAGGTTCTCCCCGGAACTGGGCCAAAGCACTTAGAGCTGTAAGAAAAAGCGGAGGAGATATGATAACCGTTTCTGATCAGGAGATACTTGAGGCTATGCCCGAACTGGCAAGAGAGACTGGAGTTTTTGGAGAGCCTGCAGGCGTTACGGGATTTGCCGGTTTTAAAAAAATGGCCCTCCAGGGTGATATCAGACCAGATGAGAGAATAGCTTTTATCGTAACTGGGAATGGCCTTAAAGATATTGTAAGTGCCCAAAAAGCTGTTGGGTCTCCCATCCTGGCTGATCCCGATATGAAAGATCTTACACGTAAACTTGGTGAAATGAACTAGAGAGAATCAATAATTGAAGAGAAAGGTGGAATAAAAATGTTCGGTAAAGCAGGAGAGTGTCTCCAGAGTATCGACCCGGCCATATTCGAAGTGATCAGTGAAGAACTGGAGAGAGAAAGACACGGGATAGAGCTTATAGCATCGGAGAATGTGGTGACCCCGGCTGTCCTGGCGGCTATGGGTTCAGTTCTTACCAATAAATATGCGGAAGGCTATCCTCACAAAAGATATTACGGAGGCTGCGAAGTAGTTGATAAGGCCGAAGATCTTGCCCGGGACAGAGCAAAGGAGCTTTTCGGCTGTGACCATGTCAATGTCCAGCCCCATTCCGGTTCCCAGGCAAACATGGCCGTCTATTTTTCAGTACTGAAACCAGGGGATACACTACTGGCAATGAACCTTTCCCATGGTGGTCATCTCACCCATGGCAGCCCCGTCAATTTTTCGGGCCAGCTCTACAACATAGTACCTTACGGAGTTAGCCATGAAACAGAGACCATAGACTTTGAAGAAGTGGAGCGTCTGGCCCTTGAGCACAAACCGAAGATGATAGTCTGCGGTGCCAGTGCCTATCCCCGGGAGATTGACGCACAAAAGTTCAGAGACATAGCTGACAAGGTAGGAGCCTATTTAATGTTCGACATAGCCCATATAGCAGGGCTAATAGCCACCGGTTTCCATAAGGATCCCATTCCATGGTGTGATTTCGTAACAACAACGACCCATAAAACCCTGCGCGGTCCCAGGGGCGGAATGATAATGTGCAGGGAGGAATATGCCAAGGCTGTTGATAAGGCTATTTTCCCGGGTATGCAGGGAGGTCCCCTGATGCACGTTATCGCGGCAAAGGCTGTAGCTTTCAGGGAGGCTCTTCAGCCTGGATTCAAGGAATACCAGGAGCAGGTTGTAAAGAACGCGAAAGCCTTCGCTGAAGCATTGCTGAAGAGGGATTTCCATCTTGTGTCAGGGGGAACGGATAACCACCTTATCCTGATCAACCTCACCAGCAGGGAAGTTACAGGTAAGGATCTGGAGAAGGCTCTGGACAAGGCTGGAATAACAGTGAACAAAAATACTGTTCCATTTGAGACGAAGAGCCCCTTTGTGACGAGCGGTATCCGGGTAGGAACCCCGGCAGTCACGACCAGGGGGTTCCGGGAACCCGAGATGGACCTTCTGGCAGACTGGATAGACCGGACGGTAGTAAATATTGAGAATGAAACTGGCCTGGCGAAGATACGAGCCGAAGTTATGGATCTATGCGGCAGATTTCCACTGTATGCCGGTTATTAGATATCAGTAAAACCTGAATTAATATACGAGACTATTATTTAATACTTGATTAAGGAGATGTGCTGTAATGATCGATCTTACCATTAATGAGGAACAGCTTAAGAGGACTGTTCAGCGGGCCAGGGAAAGGAAAATTGCAATTCCCACCTTTGAACAGATGAAAAATCCTGATCTTATTTCCCGGAAGGTCAAGGATCAGTTAAAGGATGTAGGCCTATGGGATGTTAATTCCCTTAACCTCTTCAGGATTACCTGGAAAAATGAACCTGTTAAGAAAGGCGGACTTTACGGCGGGGTTAACTTTGTAGAGCTTCCAAAAGAGATAACAGGAGTAGATGCCAGAATAGTTGCTCTTGTTGGTAAATGGTTCCCCACTGGGGCACACAAGGTTGGTGCCACCTTCGGATGTCTTGTCCCCCGTCTTGTAACTGGTCAGTTTGATCCGACAACCCAGAAGGCTATCTGGCCATCCACCGGTAATTACTGTCGTGGAGGTGCCTATAATTCCCAGTTGCTTGCATGTGAGTCCATCGCTATCCTTCCTGAAGGAATGAGCAAAGAACGCTTTGAATGGCTGGCCAAAGTGGCCGGAGAGGTCATAGCTACTCCGGGAAGTGAGAGCAACGTAAAGGAGATCTTTGACAAAACCTGGGAACTCAAAAAGACAAGGGATAATGTGGTAGCTTTCAACCAGTTCGAAGAGTTTGGAAACCACCTCTGGCACTATGAAGTTACTGGAAGTGCCATGGATGAAGTTTTCAAGCAGATAGCTGGTCCCAAGGACAGGTTCTTTGGTGTAACCCTCACATCCGGTTCCGGTGGGACCCTTGCTTCTGGGGATTATATGAAAGATCTATACCCCACCAGCAAGATCGCAGTAGGAGAGGCTCTTCAGTGTCCAACCCTTCTTTATAACGGATTTGGGGCCCATCGGATAGAGGGTATAGGCGACAAACATGTTCCCTGGATCCACAATGTCAAGAATACAGATATGGTAATAGATGTAGATGATGCAGACAGTATGGCCATGATCCGCCTTTTCAATGAACCTGCAGGCAGGGCTTACCTCAAGGAAAAGGGAGTATCACCGGAACTGATGGAGCAGCTCCCGTTAATGGGCATTTCCAGTGCTGCCAACGTTATCATGGCCATCAAGATGGCCAAGTATTATGAGCTTACAGAGAATGACCTTATCTTCACTGTGTTTACTGATTCCATGGAACTCTATGGTTCAAGGCTTCAGGAAATGGAAGAGGAGTATGGAGAGTACAGGGAAATAGATGCTGCCGTCGACTATCACCAGCATATTCTCGGTCTCGGTACTGACTGGATGAAGGAACTCACTTATTACGACAGAAAGACTGTTCATAATCTCAAGTACTATACATGGATCGAACAGCAGGGAAAAGAGCTTGATGAGCTTAACGCCCAGTGGTACGATGCAGAGGAATATTGGGGTAGCATTCACAGAATGGCTTCAAGCATCGACGAAAAAATCAATGAATTCAACAAGATGACAGGATTACTTTAAATGGATGAGGCAGGGGTTTCTTTCAGGAACCTCTGCCTCGTCCTGATTTATAGATATGTCTTCAAGAACATTTTGAAGAAAAGATGGATGCTGGATTGCTGATGTGCAACGCTCCAGGCAGTGTAACGAGAAAAATCTTCATGTAAGGGAAGCGATATACCTGTGTGATATCAGGATCCTGGCACAAAGAGGAAGGGGTCTTTTTCTTGTTGTTTGATGTAATTATTAAAAATGGCTTAATCTATGATGGGACGGGTAATGAAGGATCCCGGTCAGATATCGGGATCAAGGAAGGCAATATAGAAGCTCTAGGGGACCTTTCGGGGTCACATTCCGCGACCGTTATCGATGCTGAAGGAATGGTAGTATCCCCGGGCTTTATTGATACCCATAGTCATTCAGGACTGGAAGCTCTGGTCCATCCCCAGACGCCGCATAATATAATGCAGGGAATAACCACCTGTCTGGTCGGACAGGATGCAATGGGGCTTGCTCCTATCGTTGACAAGTACGTGGAATCCTGGAAAAAATCAATGGCTGGTCTTGAAGGGGATTATAAGGCAGACTGGGAATGGAGGTCTGTGACAGATTATTTTAACAGACTGGATGCTATGGATCTTGGTCCCAATTTTGCCTATCTTGCTCCACACAGCAATGTCAGATTATGTGTTATGGGTCTGGATAACAGGGAGCCCACATCTGAAGAGCTCCTTGAAATGAAAGAACTCCTCCAGAAATGTATCGATGAAGGCTGTTTTGGTATGTCTACAGGAATGATCTATCCCCCCTGCAGTTTTGCCCATACCCGCGAATTTGTAGAGCTCTCGAAAGTCCTGAAGAAAAATGATGCAGTTTTTGTGACCCATCAGCGAAGCGAAGCCGATACTATCCTTGATTCCATGGATGAGATCATCTCCATAGGCGAACAGAGTGGTTGTAGAATCCATTTTTCTCATTTTAAAGTTGCTGGAAAGAAAAACTGGAAATACTTTGACGCAGTTCTCAAGAAGCTGGATTTATGTTCACAGAAGGGAATAAAGGTTTCCGTTGATCAGTACCCCTATGTCGCAGGGAGCACTACCCTGAGTGTAATACTTCCTCCCTGGGTCCATGACGGAGGAACTGAAAAACTTCTCGAAAGGCTGAAAGATCCTGAAGCAAGGAAACGAATGACCCATGACATTATTAATGGGATTCATGGCTGGGATAACTTTGTTGATTTTGCTGGTCTTGACGGGATTTACGTAACATTTGTGAAGACAGAAAAGAATCAGAATGCCGTTGGTAAAAGTCTGGTTGAACTTGGTGAGATGAGGGGCAAGGAACCTCTGGAGGCAACCTATGACCTTCTTCTTGAAGAGGAGTGCACCGCAGGACTTGTTGATTTTTATGGCCTGGAGGAACATGTTATCAGGATTCTTCAAAGACCGGAACAGAATATCTGTACAGACGGGATCCTGGGAGGGAAGCCACATCCCAGAGTATACGGGACTTACCCCAGAATACTGGGTAAATATGTTAGGGATGAAAATGTTCTGGATATGGCTACTGCAATTCACAAGATGACGGGGAAACCCGCTTCCATGCTCGGGATCTGCGACAGAGGATTTATCAAAGAAGGATATGCGGCAGACATCGTTGTTTTTAACCCGGAAAGTGTTGTCGATACGGCAGATTATGCTGATCCGATACAGTTCCCGAAAGGTATCGAGTATGTTCTTGTTAACGGGAAGGTCCTTGTACGTGAGGGAAATCACACCCCTCAAAAAGCAGGTAAGGTAATTCGCTTCACTAAAAGAACGTAATTATAGCCTTTAGAGTATTAATAACTGATGTTCTTTATATTGGAATCAAGAGTTGCAACACTATTTCCTGATTATATGACTGTAAAAGGAGGGGTAGGAAGGAGATTCTTTGTTGGTTTTTCAGGTTGGATCTTTGGCAAAAGTCTGCATCACTAAAATGTGCACTTTAAGAAGAGGAGGCTTCAATATGAGAAATACGATGAAATATGTGATTTGTCTTCTGCTCGTAGCAGGTCTGGTATTTACCCTGTCAAGTGCTCCGGTAATGGCAAAGGATGGTCCGGAGTACCAGTGGAAATTTGCTCAAACGACAGTTAGAGCTACCCAGGGTGAATCAATGAAGCTGTTCTGTGATTTGGTCAAGGCCTATACAAATGGTCGTATGGAGATCAAATTCTTCGAAAATGGAATTCTTGGAAGTCATAACGAGATATTCCATGCCGTTCAGGAGGGCAGCATAGAGATCGGTAACTTTGCTCCCTACGTAAATCTTGTTCCTGGTGGAATGTTCAACTGGATGCCCTGGACCCTTTCATCATGGGACGAAGCTATCATCGCATTTTCACAGCCGGACGGAATTCTTTACAAAGTCATGGAAGAAGCCTACAACGAAGTGGGAATGCACACCCTTTACACGAACAGCCAGGGCCCCTACGGCCTTGGTAATAATGAAAGACCCATCAAGACTCCTGAAGATTTGAAGAATCTGAAGATGAGGGTATCTTCCTCCCTTGGATGCGTAATGGCCCTTGTTAATATGGGTAAAGGTACCGGTATGACCGTTGAAACCGTTGCATGGGGCGAGCTTTACAATGCCCTTAGCAGAGGTGTTGTTGATGGTTGTTGGGACATGTGGCCTTCCCTTATTGAAGAGAGACACTACGAAGTATTGAAATATTACACATCCCTTGACTGGATGTGGGATGGTAACCAGATCGCTGTCAACAAAGAGAAATGGGATGCCCTTCCCCAGGATATGAAGGATGCCATTACAAGAGCAGCCAAAACAGCTGAAATTCACCAGTACGAGCTGGCTCGCAGGGCTGTAAGGCAAATGCAGGAACAGCTTGCCAATGAAGATAATTTCGAGATTTACTATCCTTCAGCAGCAGAAAGAGCCGCTTTCAGGGATAAGGCCGAAATGCTTTCCATATGGGAAGAGCTATGCAAACCATGGCTTGACAAACATTATCCCGGTCAGAACATGACACAGAAGATCCTTGACGAGCTGGATGCTATCAGAGTCAGGGTAGAAAAAACAGGATCTCTTTAAGCTTTAACCTTTTTTATTTTCGTCAGATCGAATCTCTATTACCTCCAGCCACGTATCCGGACTTAACTCCGGATACGTGGCTGGAATCCTGGAAAGATTTATGAAAGATCCTTATTTTAACTGTCTTTGTTTAATCAGGGTATATGTGTTGCATTAAATTTAAGGTTAAGGTCCTGTTATAACTGAAGTCGTAATTATTTGAGCACACATCGGTATATGAATTTCCGACTCGGTATCTTCAATTCAAGTCAAACCTTCAATATCCCATATCCTTCATCACGAGGAGAGTGATAAAAGTTGTTCAAAAATATCCAGAATGGAATTGCAAAGATCGAAAACCTGATATGTTCCATAGGGTTGCTTGTTTCTACAACCCTGGTTTTTGCTCAGGTATTAAACCGTTACTGGCTTCATTTTGAAGTTATGTGGATAGGTGATCTTGCTCTCTATATTTTTGTGAGTTCCTATATCCTGGCTATAGCTTTTACAGCAGCAAACAAGGGCCATATAGCTGTAGAAATGATCCAGGTAAAAGTATTTGCTGGTAAACCATGGGGGCTTCGTGTCTATCTACTTGTAATGGATATTATTTCCCTTGTCGTAATACTGGTTTTTGCCCAGCCAGTGTACAAATTCTTTCTAAGATCGATTAAATATCCGGAGTACGGTACTCTTGTTCGCTGGTTCAACACAAGCTGGCTGGTGTATATCCTTTTTGGAGTTGTCGTTCTCTCAGCAATACACCTTCTTTACCATGTATTCAACGGTATTCATGAGATTCAGAAAAAGCGATGGGAACAGATAGAAGGAGGAAATAAGTAAATGGAAACCGGGATCATTATTTCTCTAATCTCATTTCTTGTCCTTATAATGATAGGCCTTCCCCTGGGATGGGTTTTCCTTGCAAGTACAGCACTGGGCCTCTTCCTTATTGAAGCACCCCTGTCGTTCATCGCTGGTACTTTCTTCCATTCCCTGTTTACTCCGGTGGTAATGGCAATAGGGTTTTTTGTTTTTGCAGGTGCTCTGATCTCTGAGGCGGGTCTGGCAGATCGAATTGTACGTTTTTCGTACGCCCTTGTTGGTAAGGTCAAGGGTGGTCTTATAGTGGTCGGTATTATAGCTACTCTTTTTATGAGTGCTCTTACAGGTTCATCTGTACCATGTATTTCGGCTCTCATTCCATTGCTGGTTCCAAGACTTGAAAAGTACGGGTATAAAAAAAGCTATACTACGGCAGTCCTCTGTTCTTCAAGTTTTCTGGGGTATCTTATTCCTCCGAGCGTACCTGCTTTGATATATTGTCTGGTAGCGCAGCAGTCAGTTGCCGCTCTTTTCCTCGCTACAGTTTTTCCAGGGCTTCTTCTGGCTCTAGGTTACGGTATCCTTAACTATTTTATAGTTGATAAATACACTATTCCAAGTACGGAAGTTCCGGACATGCCAGAAACATTCAGAGATTCAATGAAAGAGCTTGTATCAGCAACATGGGCGGCTCTTCCGGCCCTTGGATGTCCATTGCTGATTCTTGTGGGAATTTATGGTGGTATCTGTACTCCCAACGAAGCTGGAGCCATTGCAGTATTCTATTGCATGGCAGTAGGCTTCTTTATTTACCGGGATCTGAAATTGGGGAATTTCGTGAAAGCCATGACCAGCACAGTGATTACTCTCGGAATGATAGCTCTACTGCTCGGTGGAGGAACTGTCCTGACAAGGTTCCTGACACGCCAGGGTGTAGCTCAGAGTCTGGCAGCATTTATGCTTGGTCTTTTCCACAGTAAATACCTGATCCTCATATCGATCAATGCCTTTCTGCTTCTTCTGGGGATGTTCCTTGATGGAATACCGATCCTCATCCTTGCCGTTCCTCTTATCCTTCCACTTGCCAAGGAACTGAATATCAATCTTGTACATCTTGGTTCCATGATAATACTTAATATAGGATTGGGAGTAATGACACCTCCATTTGCAATGTCTATTTTTGTAGGATCGAGACTTTCCGGAGTGCCGGCAGGAGAATTGATCAAACCTATGATGCTTTTCCTGATTCTTGTAGGAATTCCTGTCCTGCTCCTTACAACCTATATTCCATTCCTATCCTGCTGGCTGCCTACAATTGCCCTGGGTCATCAGATAGTTGGTCCATGGTGAGGACCAACAGGATAGAGTTATGGAAGCACGATATGATCTGATAATACGGAACGGAAAAATCGTTGACGGCACCGGGAACCCCTTTGTTTTCAGGGACATTGGAATAAAAGATGAAAAGATTGCAAAAATAGGAAAGATCCATGAGCAGGGAAAAATTGAAATAGATGCGGATAAACTTGTCGTATCGCCTGGTTTTATCGATCTTCATAATCATGTGGACCAGGGTATTCTGGCATTTCCACTGGGTGATTCTTATACCATGCAGGGAGTGACAACTTCTGTAGTTGGTAATTGTGGTCTTTCCATGGCTCCTGTGAATCCAGAAAGACTTGAACAGCTCAAGAAATACAATTCTCCATTTCTGGCTAAACACTATAACTATATGTGGAACTGGAAAAGCCTTGGGGATTTTTATGAAAGAGTGATTGAAAAAGGCATTGCCCTGAATCTTGTGCCCCTTGTCGGCCATGGAACCTTGAAAGTTGCAGTCATGGGTTTTAAAGGAAGCGACCCTTCAAGGGTTGAAATGGAGGAAATGAAGTCTCTTCTTAAACAGAGCATGGAGGATGGAGCATTTGGCATGTCAACGGGCCTGATCTATCCCCCTGGGACTTATTCCCGAAAAGATGAGTTAATTGAACTTGCTTCTGTTTTAACCGAATATGGTGGAATTTATGCGACTCATCTGAGAGATGAGGGAAATGATCTTCTCGAATCAGTACAGGAGGCTATTGATATCGGTCGTGCAAATGGTATTGCAGTAGAAATATCTCATCACAAGGCAATGTCAAACAGGAACTGGGGGAAAGTCCATGATTCCCTGGCTATGATAGCAAGGGCCAGAGAAGATGGTGTGGATGTAAGTTGTGATGTATATCCATATACTGCTATAAGCACCACTATTACATCCCTTCTTCCGACCTGGGCTCTTGAAGGCGGAATAGAGAGTATGCTTCAAAGACTGAATGATCCGGATGCAAGAGAATCTATAATTTGTGCCCTTGCACGAGCTGAAGGTGGTAATGACAGTCTTATAAAGCAACTTGGAATTGACAGGATATTCATTGGAGAATGTCCTTCACGAACTGATTATGAAGGGCTTTCTCTTAATAAGATATTTCGTTGTGTTCCCCATGACGGGGAAATCTATTCAAAGTTTTTGGATCTCCTTCTGGAGATAGATGGAAATGCCACAATGGTCGTCTTTGCGATGAGCGAAGAGGATGTCAAAACAGTCATAGCAAGCCCTTTTTCTGCAATAATATCGGATTCATGGGTAACCTCTCCAGATTCCGGAGGTAAACCCCATCCAAGAGCCTATGGTTCTTTCCCAAGAGTTCTTGGAAAATACGTGAGGGATGAAAAGGTCCTTTCTATCGAGGAAGCCGTAAGAAAGATGACTTCTATGCCTGCATCAAAAATGGGTATTCAGGACAGAGGCCTTCTCAAGGAGGGTTTCTGGGCGGATATCGTGATTTTTGATCCTGAAACTATTATCGATAGGGCTACATTCCAGGAACCACACCATTTCCCTGAAGGAATACATTACGTTATTGTTAACGGATCAGCAGTGGTGGAGAAAGGAAGATTTACCCAGGCTCGACCGGGCAGGATCCTTAAAAGATCGGCCCGATCAACCGAATAATATTTTTTATAGCTGTAAATAACAGAACAGGAGGAACCGAGAATGTTAAGTGACATCGAGATCGCCCAGTCAGCGAAGATGCAGCCGGTAGTGGAGGTAGCTGAAGGGTTGGGAATAAAGGAAGAGGAGCTGGAGCTCTACGGGAGGTACAAGGCTAAGGTATCCTACGACCTGTGGGAAAGGGTCAAGGGGAACGAGGACGGCAAGCTTATTCTGGTGACGGCCATAACGCCCACCCCTGCAGGAGAGGGAAAGACCACCACCACAGTGGGCCTCAGCCAGGGACTGGCAAAGATAGGAAAGAAGGTATCCATAGCCCTTCGTGAGCCCAGCCTCGGCCCCAGCTTCGGAGTCAAGGGAGGAGCAGCCGGAGGAGGCTACTCCCAGGTGGTGCCCATGGAGGACATAAACCTTCATTTCACAGGCGACATCCACGCCGTATCCACCGCCCACAACCTTCTGGCAGCCCTGCTTGACAACCATCTCCAGCAGGGTAACGAGCTGGGCATAGACCCCCGTCAGATAGTTCTGAGGCGGGTCATGGACATGAACGAGAGGGCCCTTCGCAACGTGATAGTGGGCCTTGGAGGCAAACCCCACGGAATACCGAGGGAATCGGGATTTGACATCACCGTAGCCAGTGAAGTGATGGCCATCCTCTGCCTTGCAGGGAGCATAGCCGACCTGAAGGAAAGGCTGTCCCGGATGGTAATAGCCTATACATACAGCGGAGAAGCCGTTACAGCAGGGGACCTGAAGGCCGAAGGCTCCATGGCAGTTCTGCTCAAGGATGCCCTGAAGCCCAACCTGGTCCAGACCCTTGAAGGAGTGCCCGCCTTCGTCCACGGAGGCCCCTTCGCCAACATAGCCCACGGATGCAACAGCGTCCAGGCAACGAAGTACGGACTGAAGCTCTCGGACTACTTCGTCACCGAAGCGGGATTCGGAGCCGACCTTGGAGCGGAGAAGTTTCTGGACATCAAGTGCCGCATGGCAGGGCTCCATCCCAGCGCAGTGGTTCTCGTAGCCACAGTGAGGGCATTGAAGATGCACGGAGGCATGCCGAAGACCGACCTTGGCAGGGAGGACCTGAAGGCCCTTGAAGCAGGGATCCCCAACCTTGAGAAGCACATAGAGAACCTGAGCTCCTTCGGAGTACCCGTAGTGGTGGCCATAAACAGATTCCCCACCGACAGCGAAGCCGAGCTGAAGCTCGTGGAGGAACACTGCGTAAGGCTTGGAGCCACCGTATCCCTGTCCGAAGTATGGGCCAGAGGCGGGGAAGGAGCCGTAGACCTTGCGGAGAAAGTGGTAAGGGCATGCGAGAAGGAGAACAGCTTCCACTACCAGTACGACGCCAAGGCGACGCCAAAGGAGAAGATAGAAGCCATAGCGAAGAAGATCTACGGAGCAGGAGCCGTTACCTACACGGACAAGGCTGAGAAGGACCTTGCGGCCATCCACGAACAGGGAATGGACGACCTTCTCATATGCATGGCCAAGACCCAGTCCTCCATATCTGATGATCCCGCCAAGCTGGGAAGGCCGGAAGGCTTCACCCTCACGGTGAGGGAAGTGAGGCTTTCAGCAGGAGCCGGTTTCCTTGTACCCATAACGGGAAGCATAATGACCATGCCCGGCCTGCCGAAGAAACCCGCAGCCCTGAAGATAGACATAGACAACGAAGGTAACATCTCCGGTCTCTTCTAGGAAGAGCATGGACCATAGAGCAGCAGAAAGCGGACAGTAACAGAACAGAAACAGCAGCATAACATAACGAGCCATTACTGCGCAGGGAGATCCCCCGACCCCCCCTTCAAAGGATTACACCTCCTTAGGCGGATCTCCCCTTCCTTTATTAAAGAAGACAAAGGAGCAATGAAAGAAGCCATGAAAAGAATGGACACCCACAGACTGGTGACCCTGGGGCTGCTGGTGGGTCTTAACATAATCCTGGTGAGGTTTGCCAGTGTGAGGATAAGCATAGGGGGAGTGGAAGGGATAAGGATAGGACTGGGAAGTTTTCCCGTGGTATTTGCGGGGCTCTTCCTCGGACCCGCGGCAGGAGGTATGGCAGGAGCCCTTGGAGACATACTGGGCTTCATCCTGAACCCCATGGGAGTCTACATGCCCCACTTCACCCTCAGCGCCGCCCTCACCGGAATGATCCCCGGCCTCGTACTGACCCTTATGGGCAGGGAGAGGGTGACCTTTATCCGCCTGGCCATAGCCAGCGGAGCGGGCCTCTTCGTCACATCCATGGTACTGGTGCCCTGTTTTCTGAAGATGCTCTTCGGCATACCCCTGTGGACCACCCTTCCGCCGAGGGCCATATCCTTCTGCTTCACCGTACCCCTCTATGCCCTCTTTGCAGAGAGGATAGCAGGAAAAGTGGCGTCACCCCTGAGGGGAACCACCAGCTGAAGGAGCCTCCTGGACCGGAGGGGAACATGAAAGAGCGGTCAGGGGAAACCGCAAAAAAATAATAGAAGGACCAGAGAAAGAAGTAAGAAACCAGGAAAATAAGGAAAGAGATAACTGAAATACGAGGAAACTGAAAGGAAGTGTCTTTATATTGACAGCCCGGCTTCTTGACGGAAAGAAAACAGCCGCCCTGGTAAGGGAGAAGATAGCGGCGGAAGTGGAAAGGCTAAGGGGAGAAGGCAGGGGAGTTCCCGGCCTTGCCGTAGTGATAGTGGGAGAGAACCCCGCATCCAGGGTATACGTGGGACAGAAGGAGAAGGCGTGCAGGGCAGCAGGTTTTGACTCCATTCTACACCGCCTGCCCGAGGAGACCACCCAGGAGGAACTCCTATCCCTTGTGGAAGAGATGAACAACGACCCCCGCATAGACGGGATCCTGGTGCAGCTTCCCCTTCCCCGGCACATGGACAGCGACAGCATCATAGCCGCCATAAGGCCGGAAAAGGACGTGGACGGATTCCACCCCATAAACATGGGAAAGCTCGTTACGGGGCTTAAGGGGACGGAACCGTGCACCCCCAAGGGTATCATGTACCTTCTAAGGGAGTATGGGATAGAACTTGAAGGGAAAAGGGCCGTTGTGCTGGGCCGGAGCAACATAGTGGGCAAGCCCGTAGCCTCCATGCTCATGGCGCAGAACGCCACGGTGACCGTCTGTCACAGCAGGACGAAGGACATGGCCAGTTACACGAAAGAGGCGGACATCATAGTGACAGCCATAGGAAAGGCAAAGTTCCTCACCGCACCAATGGTCAAAGAGGGAGCAGTAATAGTTGACGTGGGGATAAACCGGCTGGAAGAGGGACTCGTGGGAGATGTGGACTTCGAGGCCCTGAAGGAAAAGGCCTCCTGGATAACACCTGTACCGGGGGGAATAGGACCCATGACCATCGCCATGCTCCTACTCAATACCCTCGAGGCTTTTAAAGCACAATAACTAAATTAGACAGGCGGTAAATACACAAGCCGGATCAGCTCATTTTCAGCTGATCCGGCTTGTGTATTGTTGACAGGAGACCCTCTCCAGTATAATCGCCTTATTACCTGTCAGCCTTTTGCATCATTTACATTTATTTCTTCCCGCCAGTAATATGTATCTGTACATCTCGAGAACAGACATGGAGGTTGGGAAAATGTATGACCTTGTTATCAGGAACGGGCAACTACACTTATCAGGAAGCATTATCCAAGCGGATCTTGCGGTTATGGGAGAAAGAATAGCAGCTATAGGAACCGGTTTTCGAGGGAAAGAGGAAATAGAAGCACGTGGAATGTATGTTCTACCCGGGATCATAGACCCCCACACCCATATGGACCTTGAAACAGGGGAGACTGTGACCAGTGATAATTTCTATAATGGCACAGTAGCAGCAGCAGCAGGAGGAATAACGACAATTATAGACTTTACCAATTCATCTTCCCCTCATAGAACCATTCCCGAGGATATTAACGCCAGGCTCCAATCTGCAAGTGAAAGTGTGATCGATTTTGGTCTTCATGCCGAAGTAACAGGTTGGTTGCCGGGAGATGAATGGCAATTCCGAAAAGCTCTTGAAATGGGGGTTTCGAGTTTTAAATTCTTTACTACATACTCTGATTCGGGGAGGGGATCCGGCTCGGATGTCCTATACCATGCTTTCAGAGAGATAGCTGATATGAGAGCGTTGGCCCTGGTCCATTGTGAGGATGATGACCTTATAAAAGGACTTCTCAATAGAATGACTCCCCAGGACTTGTCCAGAATGTCAAAATTCTCGTATTCCAGACCACCAGCAGCTGAAGCTTCATCGATCGCACAGGTCATATTCTATGGCAGAATTACTGGATCCAATTTGCATATCGTTCATGTGAGTTCTTCTCAGGGACTTGAGGAACTTCGAAGAGGCCAGCGTGAGGGTGTATCAGTAACAGGCGAGACTTGCCCCCAGTATCTTCTTCTTGATGATAGCCTGTATGAAACAGATCATGGATATCTGTATTCCATAGCTCCCCCGTTGAGAAAAACAGAGGACAGGGCTTCTTTGTGGGATGCTATTTCAAAGGGGACCTTATCCTTTGTCGCTTCCGATCATTGCCAGTATAGAAAAGAACAGAAGAAATGGCAGGGTTCCTTTTCCAGATTGCCCAAAGGGTTACCGGGAACTGAAACGATGTTACCCCTTATTTTTTCAGAGGGGATAATGAAAAATAGATTATCCCTGGAGGATCTTACAAAAATCCTGTCGGAAAATGCGGCAAAAGTATATGGCCTGTTCCCTCAAAAGGGAATTCTTGCAATTGGTTCTGATGCGGACCTGGTTATATTTGACCCCTCTTCAAAATGGACCATCCATGCCAGTGATCTCCATATGAAAACAGATTTTTCTCCCTATGAAGGGCTGATCGTACAAGGTAGGGTCATCGCAACTATATCCCGTGGTGAAATGATCTTTTATAAAGGTGAATTTATCGGCGACATGGGTAGGGGTAATTTTCTGAAAAGAAAAACCGGATTTTCAAGGCATTGAGAATACTCTTTATTGGAGGGACTGATCTGCTTCTGGATCCATCCTCATAATAGATGTTACCTTTCAGTGATAGCTGTTTTTAGTAAAATGAGTATGTAGAAACTGATCAGAACTGACCATCTTAATGAGGGATAACATCCTGCTCATGAGTCTGAATATGGGTAATTCCCCGAAAACTTCCTCCGGGAAGGGGATATGGTTGAACCTGTGGATCATAAAAAATATGGAGAGCATAAAGAGAACTTTGTACAACAGGAAAACAGGTTTCCGGTTTGTACTGTTCAGAATTCCAGAGAAAGAAAAATGCGAAGAAGGATACCAGTGGTGAGTGCAGATAAGACCATTATCAGGAGACTTGCAAACATCCTGGCCCTCAGTTCTTTCCACAGGACCACAAACGTCGCAATACAGGGGAAGGTCATTGCGAGGGTCACCGTTGCTATTACAAGCTGATCCGGAGTGAGTCCCAGGGGCATAAGCATTCCCACTGCTACATCTTTTCGTAGAAGACCCAGCAGGATAGGGCCTGCTGTTTCTACAGGTAACCCAAGCAGCCCATTGAAAACCGGACTGAGTATGATTCCCAGATGTCCCATAAGATCTGTCATGTAAAGGAAATTCACAATAAGAACTCCTACCATAACAAGAGGGATCGCTTCTATCAGGAACCCCTTTGTTCTGAACCATAGCTTATAGAAAAGCCCTTTGAAGGAGGGTAACCTGTATGGGGGGATCTCAACGATAAGTTCCGGACTGTACCCGGGAAGCAAAAGATGCAGGATCCTGCCTATAACTATCCATGCGATTATCAGTGATACGTATACTATGATAACGTACTTGAGACCAATATCTCCAAGGACACCAATTATCATAGCCTGAAGTCCGGCACATGGTACGGCTACTGATATCAGGGTCGCTGCAATGAACCTTTCCCGTGGAGATTCAAGGATCCTTGTTGCGATTATACCGGGCACGTTACAGCCAAGGCCAAGTAACGCCGGAACGATGGCAAAACCATGAAGTCCAAGGCGATGCATCAGTGAGTCAAAAATAACAGCCATACGGGGGAGATAGCCCCAGTCTTCCAGAAAACTCAGTACCCCGTAAAAGGATATTACGTAGGGAAGAACCATGACAACAGGTACATAAAGGCCGGTGGAGAGTAACCCGAAACTCTGCTCGAGATCTATGGAGCCATCAAACAGAGTACCGATAAGAACCTGATGGAGCACCCCCTCCTGCTTTAACAGGTCAGAAAGACCTTCAAGAGAAGGAACCCATAGTCTTGCAAAAAGAGGATCCAGAATGTAGTTTATAAGACCCTCACCAACCTGTCTTACAAGGTAAAAGCTTGTAGCGAGTATAAAAAGACCGAGTACTACACCCCATACCGGATCCACTGAAAAATCTTCCAATCTGTCTTTCAGAGTGTGATGACGGTGAACCACGGACTGGACCTTTTCGATGATATTTCCTATTTCTGTCCAGCGTTCTTCCTTTGACATGTGGGGGAAAAATGAAGTTCTTGCTTCCGGCATACGTTCAAGAACAGTCCGTATGCCTTGCCCTGTAACACCTATGGTAGGGACAACAGGGACTCCCAGAAGTTTTTCCAGGGTTTCTGTATCAATGCTTATTCCCTTGTGACGGGTTTCATCTATCATGTTAAGGGCTACGATAACGTTGATCCCTTTTTCCAGGACCTGAAAGGCCAGGTAAAGGTTCCGTTCCAAAGCAGTGGCATCCAGAACTACTACTGCCAGATCGGCCCCTTCGTCAATTATCCTGTTAGCTACCTCTTCTGCCTCATTTGTGGGTTCAAGAGTATAGGCTCCTGGAACATCTATAAGTCTGTATTGTGCATCTCCAGCCCTGAGCCATCCTTCCAGAAAGCCAACAGTTGTCCCCGGGTAATTGGAAGAAAGAGCATGGACCCCTGTCAGTCTCGTGAATATAGCACTTTTCCCTACGTTTGGATTACCGATGAGAAGGATCTTTTTTTCAGGGAGGTTCTGGTTCTTCGGGGAGTCTGTCGTACAGCATCTCATTTAAGGTTTCACCTTTTTCTGTTATTCTTTTTCAATGGGTGCTACCTGGATCTTTCCGGAGATTTTGCATCCTATGGCTATCTGTCTACCATCCAGAATTATGGTAACGGGTCCTTTGAAGGGCATACCCGATACTTTCGATATGATTTTTCCCTTTCTCAGTCCCAGAGCTTCAAGGCGATGAAGACATTCTCCACCGGGAATCGAAATTATGGTGGCCTTGTATCCGCTCGGTAGAAGTTGAAGGGTGGTTGTCATATTTTCATCTCTTTTCCTTGTTAAAAGAAATAAATAACTCTTATCATTTTGTTAGTCAAGTCTAACATAGTCTGTATCAAAAAGAAAGATGGGAGTTATCCCCCATCTTTCTTTTTTTACCTGAGTGTTTTTCTTAATTGGCCGCAGGCAGCATTTATGTCTGTACCTTTTTCTTTCCTTATCTCGACTTCAATCTCAAGTTTCTTCAGTATTTGGGAAAAGGCTTTTACTGTTTCCGGTGAAGATCGTCGATACTTGTCATTTACGGGGTTACAGGGGATCAGGTTGACGAAGACATCAAGGCCGGATAAGAGAGAGATGAGTTCGTAGGCCATATCTTTACTGTCATTGATCCCGTCGATCATAATATATTCAATAGTGATGCGCTCTCCTGTTTTTTCCTGGTAATTCTTCAGTGATCCTATCAGGGGATTAAGAGGATACTTGTTATTCACAGGCATGAGTCTGCTTCTGATCCTGTCAGTGGGTGCATGAAGGGATATTGACAATCTGACAGGAAGGTCAAATTCAGCGATGGTCTCTATACCAGGAATTATCCCTGATGTTGAAACTGAGATGTTACGGATGCCCAGCTTTCGCTGTTTCGGGTGATTAAGTATTTTTATACTCTTAAGTACATTATCGATATTAAGGAGGGGTTCTCCCATTCCCATGTAAACGATATTATTGATATCCCTTCCTACTCTTTTTTCCATAGCGAGGAATTGTCCCACTATCTCTGCAACAGAAAGGTTTCTCGCAAAACCTGATTGACCTGTGGCGCAGAAGCCGCACCCGAGAGGGCATCCTACCTGGCTGGAAATGCATGCAGTGGTATGGTTCCCGTGAAAAATGACAACTGATTCTATGGTTTCTCCGTCAAGAAGAGACCATAGATATTTGGTAGTACCATCGATGGAAGAAACTTCTTCTTTCATTAAAGAAGGAGGAAGAATGAACATCTCTAATGTCAGGTCATTTCTCAGTTCCTTGGAAAGATTGGTCATGTCGGGAATATTAAAGACCTTTTTCTGGTAGATCCATTGACAGATCTGATCTGCCCTGTAACGGGGAAGTTTCCACTTATCTGTGCATAGTTTGACCCATTCCTCATAATCGAGATCTAGGGTATTTATTATATCGGTCATTATCTAGTCACCTGCCTGTCTTCTCTTTATTCTCCCGGATCGGAAATGATCAAAGATTGAAGTATATGAATCTGAATCATAATGTTCTTCATTATATATCTTTACCATTGAATGGGAGACCAGATTTTATTCTTTAGGTGACTGATTGTCAAATAGTTCCTGATTTTTCTGAAAGCCGGAGACAATTTGAAAAAAAATGACACGTGATATAGATTTAATGTATTATTATGTTCAATGAGTGTTTTTGTTTTTCAAAAAAATATCTGGAGGATTATTTCGTCATGGAAGCCTTTGCCGATCTTCATCCTGTTGTGCAGGCCTTCTTAGGCACTCTCTTCACATGGGCAATGACAGCGTTAGGTGCATCTCTCGTTTTTGTACGTAAAGAACCAAGTCAGAAGATGCTTGATGTAATGCTTGGTTTTGCGGCTGGAGTTATGATAGCCGCAAGTTACTGGTCCCTTCTTGCTCCAGCCATAGAAATGTCTGAACAGATGGGTGCAATACCCTGGTTCCCTGCAGCTATCGGATTCCTCCTAGGCGGTGCTTCCCTCAGGCTTGTAGACAGATTTCTTCCGCACCTTCATCTGGGGCTCCCCATGGAAGATGCCGAGGGAGTCCCGACCGCGTGGAAAAGGACAACTCTGCTTGTACTGGCCATTACACTCCACAATATCCCCGAGGGGATGGCGGTGGGAGTTGCCTTCGGGGCCGTGGCTTACGGTATCCCTTCAGCCACTCTATCCGGTGCAATTGCTCTTGCTATTGGAATAGGTATCCAGAATTTCCCTGAAGGACTCGCAGTATCCATGCCATTGAGAAGGGAAGGTCTCTCTGCGGGGAAAAGTCTCTGGTATGGTCAGCTTTCTGCAATAGTCGAGCCGATCTTTGGAGTTATAGGGGCTGCACTTGTAATTGTTTCAAGACCTCTTCTCCCTTATGCTCTTGCCTATGCCGCGGGTGCCATGATCTTTGTTGTCGTAGAGGAGGTCATTCCCGAATCGCAGCACAGCGGCAACGGAGATCTTGCTACAGCGGGTGTTATGTTGGGATTTACCATTATGATGATACTGGATGTTGCCTTGGGATAACTCCGGGTTACCATGTTTTTACGAAGTTTTTCAATATGCCTTATTCAAACATAAAGGGGACTCTGGTGAGTCTCCTTTATCTATTCGACAGTACTTTATGTGCAGCACAGGTTCATAAAATAAATGATAAAAAATATGGACAATTTACCGACACATTATAGACTTTGATCGTAGTTAATGTTTAACAAGGAGGCGTTCTGAATGAGAACAAAAAGAATTATGTTCGGATTGTTGGCGATTACGCTGTTATTAATTGCCGGCAGTGCCTGGGCCGGCAATATAGCACTTACAACCATAGGGCAGAGCCCTGATGCAATGATGGTTAAGGTCGTCCTTAAGAAAATGAAAGTATCTCCCGATACAGATAACCTGCTTAAGGCTGAGGGGCTCGAAGGAAAGGAGATCCTTATAGCTGTTGTTGGAGGCAGTTCCAAGGGACTTGGAGCTGCGGGGATAGACAAGGACCAGGAAAACCAGAGAGCCACAGACCTTCTTTCATCGGCCAGGGACAAAGGGATCAGGGTGTTGATAATGCACGTTGGCGGAGCAGGAAGGAGAGGCAAGCTCTCAGATGCCTTTATTGTAACCGCTGTTCCTTTTGCTGATGAACTTATTGTGGTTGAAGGTGCCAACGAGGATGGTCTTTTTGACAGCCTTATAGAAGGCAAGGATATAGGGATAAGGATGGTACCCAACGTCAGATCAACTTCTGAACCTCTTAAGGAAGTTCTTGGCGGATGGGGAGTAACGGTAGAGTAAAGACTATGGACTGGTTCTGGCCTGAAGGTTTTTATACCATAGCAATGGTGGGGAGTTTTGCCATCGGAGCTTTCGGCTTCCGTCTTCCCATTGCTGTGGCTATGTCCCTGGCGGCTATTGTTGGTGCCCTTCTGTCCGGATCGGGCATTCCACTCAGGCATCTGGTAGAAGGTACTTTCGGATACCTTGATACTATCCTTATTATAGCTACGGCGATGATCTTTATGAAGACTGTCCAGAAAATAGGCCTTCTGGAGGCGATAGCGGCCTGGGTTATCCGGAAATTTCGCAGGGTTCCCCTGCTTCTAAGTCTTGGTATCATGCTTCTGATCATGATACCAGGGATGATAACAGGTTCTTCAACCGCAGCAGTGCTGACGACCGGTGCCCTTGTTGCTCCCGTGCTTATTCGACTTGGAGTTCCGGCGGTGAAAACAGCGGCAGTTATAGCCATGGGTGCCATTTATGGAATGATAGCTCCTCCAATCAATATTCCTGCAATGATAATAGGAGGCGGCATAGATATGCCCTATGTGGGTTTTGGTCTGCCTCTTCTCGTCTGCACCATCCCCCTTGCCATTTTTTCTTCCCTTCTTCTGGTCTATCCTCATTTCAGATCAAGAAATATGGACGAAAAGGCTCTTGAGGATGAACTGAAGAGAATGGAAAGGACAAAACTCTCTTTTCGACTATTCCTTCCCATACTTATTCTTATCGTACTTATGGTGGGTGAACGGACATTCCCTGCATTCTGGCCATCTCTGGGAATGCCTCTGGATTTCCTTATAGCTTCACTATGCGGTCTTCTTTCGGGGAGCCAATGGAATCCCGTGGAAGCTGCCACTGAAGCTGTCAATGATGCTTTGCCGGTTATGGGTATTCTTATGGGTGTGGGAATGTTCATCCAGGTAATGACCCTCATCGGAGTAAGAGGTTTTGTTGTTGTTTCAGCCCTTGCTCTTCCGGCATGGCTTCTCTATGTGGGAATAGCCACGTCCATGCCCCTTTTTGGAGCCGTATCTGCCTTTGGATCCGCTTCCGTGCTGGGAGTACCTTTTCTTCTCGCACTGCTTGGAAGAAACGAGATCATGGTGGGTTCTGCTCTGAGCCTTATAGCAGGTCTTGGAGACCTTATGCCGCCTACTGCTCTAGCTGGCATCTTTGCCGCGCAGGTAGTAGGAGAGAAGAATTACTTCAAGGTCCTGAAATATTGTCTTATCCCCGGGATCGTTACAGCCATCTGGGGTATAGCAGTTATATTGGGAGCAAACTACATCGCTTCCATTCTCCCTTATTAGGAGGTCGGATAAATGACCCTTATCTATAGAGGTATAGTGTTCATTGTTCTTGCCCTGGTTATCAGGTGCCTGTTTAAAGAAAAGGATTTCTGGAAACAGGTCACTGCTGCCCTTGTAGTTATACCCCTGATCCTGCGGGTCCTGATGTTTAAATGAGGTGTTCTTATGAAATATCAAATTAAGGGAAACAGGTTAACCGCCTTTATACTGCTGGGGCTATCCTGCCTTGTATGTTTCGCTGCTGCTGAAAGTTTTACATCCATGTGGATAGCGGAGACTATCTATCCGGTGGAGGAATTTCAGCAGAAAAAATTGTCGGATTATTTCTCGGGTATAAAAGGAACACCTGCTGATCAGCCGGTGTTTATTCAGGAAGGTCCGGAAAAGGGAGGTACAGTACTTCTGCTTTGTGGAACTCACCCGAACGAACCGGCAAGCAACCTTACAGGAGTTCTATTTCTTGAGAATGCAAAAGTACACAGAGGAAGACTTATCGTTATCCCGACTGCCAACATAATGGGTTTCAGTCACAATGGCCCCCAGGAAGGCCATCCCCAGGGATACTTCATTGACCTTTCCGATGGAAGTAAGAGGTGGTTTCCCTATGGCAACAGGTTATCAAATCCCATCTACCAGTGGCCGGACCCGGATATCTACATTCATCCCACATCAGGTCAGAACCTGTCGGGAAAAGAAAGAAGCAATCTGAACAGGTGTTACCCGGGGCGACCTGACGGTTCCATAACTGAAAAAATGGCCTATGCAATAGTTGAAATGATCAAGAAGGAAAATGTGGACCTTGCCTTTGATCTTCATGAAGCTTCTCCTGAATATCCTGTGGTAAACGCCATAGTTGCCCATGAAAAAAGTATGGAGCTAGCGGCAATGGTAACGATGGAGATCGAGGCTATGGGAATTCCCATCAGGCTTGAGCCATCTCCTAAAAATCTTCACGGCCTTAGCCATAGGGAGTGGGGAGATTTTACTGATACTATGCCCATTCTTATGGAAACAGGTAATCCAAGCCAGGGGCGGCTAAGGGGACGGACAAATGGTGATCTTGTGGTTACCGGAGAAGATAAATGCTATTCCAAAGCATTTGAACTGGGCAAACTATATATACCCTATGAAGGGGATCAACCCCTTTCCCTACGGGTTGCAAGGCATACTGCGGCAGTCAAACTTTTTCTCGAAAATCTGGAATTTATAGATGAAGAGAAGGGAGTGATGGTGGAGGGGATACCTGAATATGATGATGTCATCAATAAGGGTGTGGGTTCTTTCCTTAAAAATGGTGAAATATAATCAAAGAGGGGGAATGAAGATGAAAAAGATACTTTGTCTTGTTGTTACTGTGATCCTGCTTGGATTTACCGGTATGGCCGTTGCTTTAGAAGTAAATGATGTTACTGCTCGTAACGGTATGGTTTCCTCGGCCCATGAGCTGGCTTCAGAAGCCGGAGTAGAGATACTGAAGAAAGGCGGTAACGCGGTGGATGCGGCCTGTGCTACCATGCTTGCTCTCAATGTGGCGGAGCCCAATGCATCTGGTATAGGCGGAGGCGGGTTTATGGTCATAAGGTTTGCAAAAACCGGTGAAGTTGTAGAACTGGATTATCGTGAGGTGGCTCCGGGCTCTTCCACAAAAGATATGTATGCCTCAGAAAAATCCAAAGAAGAGAAGTGGTCACAGCTTGGGGGCAGGGCTGTAGGAGTACCTGGAGAACTTATGGGTATCTGGACAGCACTTCAGAAATATGGAACCATGAGTTTCGGCGAGGTAGCCGAACCAGCCATAAGGCTTGCAGAGGAAGGTTTCAAGGTCCACCCCATGCAGACTCAGATCATCACAGATAATTTCGATAAACTCGTAAAGTACAGCGAGAACAACGTTTATCTGAAGGACGGACTTCCGGTTTCAGAAGGAGAGATCCTTAAATCTCCCGGTATCGCGAAGGCCTTTAGAATGATTGCTGAAAAAGGCCCGGAAGCATTCTATAATGGTCCCATAGGTGAAGCTGTTGTCAAAGCTGTTAATAAAGCTGGCGGGAATATGTCCATGGAAGATCTCCGCAACTACAAGGTCCTTCTTCGTGAACCCGTACATGGGACTTACAGAGGATATGGTATTTATTCAACTCCCCCCGCTTCAAGCGGAGGTACTCACATCGTCCAGCTTCTCAACATAATGGAGAACTTTCCTGTAAGCCGGTTGAAACATAATTCACCAGAATATCTTCATTATCTTGCAGAAAGTATGAAACTGGTTTTTGCCGATAGACAGAAATATATGGCTGATACGGCTTTTGTAAATGTTCCTCTTACAGGCTTGACCAGTAAGGAATATGCAAAGATGCTCGCTTCCAGGATCGGGAAAAATAAAGTAATGGTCGAAGTGCAGCCGGGTGATCCATGGCCATATAATGAGAGTTCCGTCGCTTCGTCCTATACTGGAGGTACAGATGACATACACCTGTCCACCAGTCATTTCTCCGTTGTCGACAAGGAAGGTAACATAGTCGCCTCTACAAATACCGTAAATTATTTCTTTGGTTCGGGAATAGTGGAACCGGAATATGGTATAGTGCTGAACAACCAGATGGATGATTTCGCGCAGAATCCGGAAAGCGTTAACGCTCCGGAACCAGGTAAAAGACCTCTTTCTTCAATGTCTCCCAGTATAGTCCTTGATCCTGAAGGCCGTCCCTTTATGACTATAGGAGCAGCTGGGGCATGGAGAATAATCACAGCGGTGAGCCAGATAGTAATGAATGTCGTTGATTTCGGAATGACCATGGATGAAGCAATTGAACAGCCCAGGATATTCTGTTATTCCTCCAATGGTGAAAGAGGTCCCCTCAGAGTCGAGGATACAATGGATCCGATGACTGTTAAATTCCTTGAGTGGAGAGGTCATAAAATGGAAGTCAGACCCAGAGGCGGCTATTTCGGTACAGCACAGGGTATCCTTTTTGATGTTGAAAGCGGAACGATGGATGGTGGAGCTGATGGAAGACGTCTTGGTGTACCTGTAGGGTATTAAATCCCGTAAAGGATTTTGTAACCGGAGTATTCCTGGTCAGCAGATCACCAGGAGAAAAGAGGAGAGCCCTTAAGGGCTCTCCTCTTTTCTCCTGGCAGGTTTCTTCTCTGGAAAGATGTTAAAATCGTCTTCATGGAAGTAAATAGAGAATATCCCATTAAAATCATGATTACCGGGAGCAGAGGCAAAAGCTCTCTGGTAAGGCTTGTCCATTCAGCTCTTTTGGCAAATGGAATAAAGGCTTATGGACGAATAACCGGTGTTCTTCCGAGGGAACTGAAACCTGATGGAGAAGTCCAGATCCTTCGTAGCAGCGGAGGTCATGTGGAGGAGATGAAATGGTGGCTTTCTTCTATTCCCGAAGATGTTCAAGCCGTTGTGATGGAGAACAGCGCTGTTTCACCTGATCTCCAGTCCCTTGCCTCAAAATGGTTTTCTCCAGGGATAACTCTTCTTTCGAATATCCATCCTGATCACCAGGAAGCATGGGGACCAGATGAGATAGATGCAGCCCTTGCCCTTTTAAGGGGTATCGGGCCTGGGGCGAGGGTAATATTGGGACCTGGCCTTGAAAATAAAAAATTCCTGCTGGAGGTCCTGGACTTCAAGAATTGTAAAATCATGAAATCCAGGTCTGGGAAAAATATCCTT
The DNA here is from genome assembly GCA_963666205.1 of Synergistales bacterium. GTDB lineage: Bacteria > Synergistota > Synergistia > Synergistales > JAFGMB01 > JAENYO01. The sequence goes on along the minus strand of OY762654.1, from coordinate 832,779 downwards.
GATTTCAGAGAGAAGAACATTCTTACCGCATCCAGGTTATGTGAGTTCCTTCACCTTGATATGGATATAGCTGAAAGAGCTATGAGGAATACCCCTCCGGACATAGCAGACTTCAGAGTAATAAGTAGGGGAAGCTGTGAACTTGCCTTTGCCTTCTCTGCCAATGATATTGAAAGTACCGGGGAATTATTCAGGCTCCTGGAGTGGCCATTTGAAGAAACTATGGTTCTTTATAACCATAGGAGAGATAGATCCAGCAGGTTGAAGAGTTTTAAGAAGTGGATTCTAGACAATCCCTGGGGATCCATATGTGTGATCGGGGATTATCCTTTTTTCCCATGGACTCTGAAATATTACAGGCGTTCTAAAAACTTGTCTGATCTTTTAACGAGCTCCAGTCTGGGGATGCGGGTCTTTGGCTGCGGGAATGTAGCCGGTCTGCCCCTGGAGTTTGTTCTTGGAATGGAGGAATGACAGGGATGTCTTATATGGAACTTTTTGTCCTGGGGACAGGGATTTTCTGGGGTATGCTTTATTATCATAAGACAGGGTGGTCCTGTGGAGGGATAATCACGCCCGGATTAATAGCTGTAAATATTGCCTATCCTGGAGCGATTATCTTTTCATTTCTTTCGGCTGTAATTATATCCTTAGTGCTGGAAATAATCGTAAGGCTTTATTCTCTTTACGGGAGACAGCGGATAGCCCTTGCTATGCTTCTTGCTCTTCTGTTCAGGATAGGAACTCTCAGGTTGTTTCCCTTCACTTCCCTCTGGATAGGATGGGTCATTCCTGCTCTTATTGCTTCCGATATACAGAAACAGGGCCTGTTCAGGACTCTTTCCGGCACCCTTTCCATCAGCATGGTTTCCCTCATGTCTGTGGAGTTGGTCCGGAATTTCATCATGGTATTCTGAGCCTGAAAGGGTTTAAAACATGAAGAAGACGAAATTACCATACCTTGATAAGAACAATCTGTTTATTCAGACCAATTCCTGGCTGCTTTACATTCTTACCCTTATCCTTCTTGTCTTGTGGTTTATTCCAGGGCGAACCATTCTGACTTCTGATGAAGACCGTTTATGGGAGAGGGTCAGAAGAGCCGAGGATTTTATTTATGAATGGAGGGTTTCCAACCTTATGGAAACTGCCCCGGAATATGATCCATGGAAAACAGGCCTCATAGGTCTTGAATGGAGTTCCATCACGACCACGCTGGGCAGCCTGCCCTCGAAAAGGACTGCAGGAGATCCCCGATGGTCAATTGTTGCCGGCAGATGGTTTGACGAGTTGGGACTTTCAGAAGGAGACAAAGTTGCCATATATTCTTCCGGATCCTTTCCGGGCATGCTCCTTAATGTTCTCTGTGCCGCGGAGCAGCGGAATCTGGAAGTATTCCTTGCCGTCTCTCTGGGAGCGTCCACGTGGGGAGCTAACAGACCGGATCTGCCCTGGCCTGAGATGGAAACCCTTTTGAGGAAGGGTGGTTTTATAAGGACAGTTTCATCCTTCTATACCATTGGAGGTGGGGAAGAGATCGGTGGCGGGATAGCACCTGAAGGTCTCGATATACTTGAAAAGGCAGCAGGAAATGCCAATGTTGAAATAATCAAGACAAAGGACCTGGAAGAAATGACAAGGTTAAAACTGGATCTTCTCAAGACAGAGCAGGTCCGGCTTCTGATAAATATCGGTGGATCATCGTCGGCACTTGGTACTGATGAAAAAGTTCTGAATCTACCAGGAGGCCTGATCCTTCCTTCAGAGAAACTGAAGGCTGGTAATGGTGTTATAGCAGGAGCTTTATCTACCCATATTCCCGTTATACATTTTCTGAACCTGAAGTTACTTGGAGAAAGGGTAGGCATTCCTTTTGATTCAGAGCCCGAAAAGGATATCAATAGACGGGAGAGCCCTATGTATTCACTGGCCGGTATAATTATTTTCCTGTTGGCAGTATCGAGATATCAAAGATGGGGGAAGGACACTTGCAGTAATGGCTGATATTTCCGGGATACGGAAAGATAACACTCCTTCGCAATATCTTTTTTCAGGCATGGGGTTTCTTTTTCTGTGGGTAATGTCCCAGTCTGTTCCAACTTCGAAGGTCTTCCATTTTATGGATATGGCAGTGGAGCATTGGGATAGTGGATACATCCTTGCCTCAGGGGTTGTCCTTGTCATAATAAATTCAACGAGGGCAATTTCCCTTTATCTTGGCTGGTTCCTCTTTGGTGAAGGTATGGCAAGGTTTTTCCCGAAGAGATCCTTTTCCTCGTGGTTAATCCCACTTTTTGCCATACCACTGTCATATCTTCTGGTATCATCCCTGGGAAGGGGAATAGTTCCTCATTTCGGTATTCCTGCCGTCCTTAGTGTTGCCAGTGTCCTGATCCTTCATTACATGACAAGGGAGGTTTCAGGCTGGTTCAACAAGGCAATAGCTCTTGCCCTGTTCATTTTTTCCTTTCAATGGTTCGATATAATACCTCTTTTAACACCCTATGGTGCGGGCTGGGGAGAACTATCCATGTCGCTCAAGGAGCTTGCGACACTGATGGATAGGGAAATGGTACTTAATATTTCAGGTTTCATTATTTTCAGCAGCCTCTTTCTCGGTGGAGTAATAACTTCAGAACTTCTGGTTGCATATAGTTACCAGCTAAAACAGATGGCTCTCCTGAGTGAAAATGAAAAAAATCTGGCTCGACTGAGAGAAGAGAATATCAGAAACAGGGGTGCGGTTGAACTCCAGCAGCTTGTTCATGACCTGAAAAGACCCCTCACCACAATAACTGGTCTTACAGATGTGATACTTGCTCTGGACGATCCCGGAAAAATGATCTGCCATACAGGGGTTATTTCAAAAGCTGCAGGGAATATGAACGATATGATCTCGGAAATTCTCCATGCGAATGCCAGGAGAAACATACTTTTTTCTGAATTTCTGGACTATACTCTGAACCAGATCAGTCCCTTCGGCTGGAAGGATAATGTCTTTATTACCGCAGATCAAGGTGTTCTTTCCACTGAAATATCCATTAACCTGGTTCGTTTATCAAGGGCTTTGGTAAATCTTCTTGATAATTCCCGCAGGGCAGTAAGTTCGAAAAAGGATCCGCTGATAGAAATTAAAGTTTCTGCGGATAACTGTCAAGTTACAATTATCGTTATTGATAATGGTCCGGGATTTGGCCCTGAAGGCTATATTCATAATTGCTCTGGCTGGGATTCTACAGGTATCGGTCTGGGATTTGTCAAGCAGGTCATTGATGATCACGGAGGACAGATGACCCTTTCCGATGGTTTTGACGGAGGAGCGATCGTCACACTCAGATTACCACGTTAAAACAGATACTGAATAAAGGATGGGGGGAATATCATGTCTCTTTATATTGGTGCAATAGACGATGACCCTTATATACTCTACACTCTGGAGGCCATGGCCTCGACCCAGGGATGGAACATGATCACAGCTACGGATCCTAACACCTGTTTCCAATGGATATCAGGTAAAGAGATCGATATACTCCTTGTAGATTTTCATATGCCTGTAATGAACGGGCTTGAGGTTATAGAGAAGTCCAGACAGTTATCCAGAGAAATTGTACTCATAGCCCTTACCATAGAAGATGATGAGAAACTTGCTTCAGAACTTCTGCTGGCAGGAGCTGACGATTTTATTACCAAGCCCATACACCTTGCCGATTTTAAAGCGCGAATAAGACTTCATGGAAAACTTGTTCTTCAGAGAAGATCCCTTAACTGGGATGAACGCAAGAAGGGAATAAGCAGTGATACTCTACATCGAATAATTATCTTTGTAAGGGATAGCGGAACTGATGTTACCTGTGAAGATTTATCCTGTAAATGTGATCTCTCCTATGTTACCGCCCACAGATATCTGGAATATCTCTCTAACCGGGGGTTGGTTGTGAAAACCAGTATTTTACAGGATGGGAGACCGGGACGTCCCAGGTCATCCTACCGATGGTGTATTGATAAATGAATTTCAGGGGGAAATATTATGGGGAGACATAGCCTTTTATCCGGAAAGTCCCATGTTGAGTTTGATCTTGAAAGCTCCGTCATTTGTCCAAGGGGGGCGGTCGTGAAGATTGATTCCAATACGCCGGAAGAAGCGCTGAAAAACCCACTGGGTTCTCCTGGACTTGTAACAATGGCCGAAAGAGTTTCCAGCATAGCTGTAGTAATTCCAGACGCCACAAGATCCTGGCAGAATGTAAGGACCATGGCTGAGGCTGTTCGGAATTCTCTTGAAAATGCTGTCAGTGTGGACTGGATCATAGGAGGTGGACAGCATCGTCCTCCATTGAAAGAGGAGATAGATCTTCTTCTGGGAAATGCCAGGCGTGAAACGGATCACCTTTATTGCCATGATTCCAGTTCCTCTGTAGATACGGGACTGGTTACCTCATGGGGCAATGCTGTAACCCTTCATAGACGAGTCTTTGAGGCAGAACTTGCAGTACTTATCGGCGGTATAACCTATCATGAGCTAGCTGGTTTCAGTGGTGGCAGAAAGGCCATAATTCCAGGTGTGAGCGGAAGGGGATCGATCATCAAGAACCATTCCCTATGCCTTGAGAGAGGACGTTTAGCCCCTTCGATCGGATGCGGGAAACTTAAAGGTAATCCTGTCCATGAGGATATGATGGAGTACGCGGAACTTGCTTTAGGAGGTAAAAAAACATTTATCCTCAATGTTATCCCGGATGAAAGGGGTCTACCCTGGAGATATGTGGCTGGAGATCCCACTGCTGCCTGGCTGCGAGGTGTTGCCATCGCTGAAGGTCTTCAGACTTTGTTGGTAGAAGAGAAGGCAGACTGGGCAATTGTGTCGCCCGGGGGATATCCCTATGACATAGACCTGTACCAGGCTACAAAATCAGTCAGTGCAGTTCTGGGAGCTTTAAAGGAAGGTGGCACCATTATTATGGTGGCAGATCTTTACGATGGATCCGGTCCCGGGAACTATGGTGAAGCCCTTGAAATCAGCATGAGAGATCCACACCGGATACTGCATGAACTGAAGAGCAATTTTACTATCCCTGCATTTTGTGCCTTAAAGCTGGTCATGGATCTTCAGTCACACCATGCCATACTTGTAACTCCTCAAAAGGATGTTCCCTTTCCCGGTCAGGTATATCATTCCATCGGAGAAGCTATGAATTGTCTTGAGAAAATGTCTTTATCGGCCACGAGAGGTATTATCCTTCCTGCAGGAAATTGCGTTATCCTTAAGATAAAATAAATACGGAGGGACCCTCAGGGATCCCTCCGTATTTATTGAAAAAGGTTTTATATTGACTTTATTCCGTGAACCATTTAGCCTTCATATTATCCAGTTCACCTGATTTGACCATTTCATCAAGGGCCTTGTTTACTGCTTCGGTAAAATCTCCTTCATCGAGGTTCATGGCCAGGGCCTTTCCAGAACCAGTTATTTCATGATCAAAGGCGATCTTGACCTTGCCTTCGAAGTCCTTCTGTTCGACGAATTTCAATGCAACCGGTCTGTCCATCAGAGTTGCGTCAGCCCTTCCCAATGCAACTTCCCTTACGCAGTCGTCAAATTTCTGGAAGGGTTTTACCGAAACTCCTTCGATGGTTTTAGCGTAAGCGTCCTGGACCGTCCCGAGCTGGGCTGTTACCACTTTACCTTTCAAGTCGTCAATGTTTTTGATTGAATTGTTGTCTGCCTTGACTATGAAAGTGCTTAGAGATATTTCGTAGGGAGTTGAAAAGGAGACCTTTTTTGCCCTTTCCTCGGTAGCGCTCAATCCAGCAGCTATAATATCGATCTTTTTCGAGAGAAGAGCGGGTATCAGGCTGTCAAAGGGCATATCCACCCATTCAATCTTTTTCCCGATCTTTTCCGCAATAGCCTCCATCATCTCAATATCGAATCCCTTAAGGTTATTATTTTCATCTCTGAATTCATAGGGGGGGTAGGTGCTCTCGGTTCCGACTTTTATGACATCATTATCGAGAACACCTGCCCAAGTAGTAACGCTGACAGATAGAACTGCAGTAACAAGTAAAATTATCATAGATAATTTCTTCATTATAAATTTCCTCCATATAAACTAAAGTTAAGTATTAGTACTTTTTATAAACAATAATACTTTTCCAGAAAGAATAATGGGTTAAGTCCTTTTTGTCAATAGAGTAAACTGAAAAATCAACAGAGAGATACAAATTATCTGGTTACGGATTTCTCAATGTTGAGAACTTGAGCGCTTTCTGGTATTTAATCTAGTGTATATATAGAAAAAAGAGGTGGTCCCTTTGTCCTGGAGCAGTTTATTCAACATCAGAATGAAAAGGCTTAAACCTTCGATTATTCAGGAGATGATGACTCTTGTTTCAAGGCCCGGCTGTATAAGTTTTACAGCTGGAGAACCTTCAATGGATCTTCACCCTCTGGAAAAGATCAGATCTGCCATTGATGAAACTCTTCTGAATGACCCGGGAACACTCGCTTATTCGGAACCTTCCGGAGACCCCGGCCTCCGGGCATGGATCTCCTCATGGCTGGAGACAAATCAATACTGCGCAGGCAATCCGGGAATGGAGCGGATCTTTCTGACCAATGGTTCTCAGGCAGGTCTTAATTTTATCTCCCTTATGTTTTTGAAAGAAGGGGATAATGTACTTGTTGAAGATCCTTCCTATACAGAGGCCATAATGTCTTTTGGAAAGGAAGGTGTGAATTTCCTCCCTGTACCGTTGAAGGAAGAAGGGCCAGACCTTCAGGTTATGGAAGATTTCCTGAAAAAGAACAGGGTTTCCTTTTTCTATTCAATCCCTACCTTCCAGAATCCTTCCGGAAGAAGTATTTCCAAAGAAAGAAAGGTAGAGATCCTCGATCTTGCAGAGAAATATGATTTCCTGATAGTGGAAGATGATCCCTATCGGGAACTATGGTTTGATTCTTCTCCGCCTCCTACATTCCTGAGCCTTTCCAGAGATGACGAAAGGGTCATTTACCTTGGCAGTTTTTCCAAGATCATTGCTCCCGGGCTGAGATGTGGATATATGGTACTGCCCCTTTCCATTATGAAGAAAGCAGCAGAACTAAGGGTCGCCCTCGAGATCAATCTTCCTTCCATTATCCATAAAACAGTCTTAAATGTGGTCGATGACCCTCTTTTTCCTCTGCACCTTGATAACATCAGAAGTACATACAGGTCAAGACGGGATAGTATGGTGAAAAATGTATATGAACTGTTAACACCCCTGGGGTTCAGTTTTTCACCTCCGGAGGGCGGTTTCTTTATTTGGGGAAGTATGAAGGGACTTAAAGGACTGGAATTTTCACGTTATGCCGCTATCAATGAAAAGATAGGAGTAATACCTGGAGAAGGTTTTTTCGTAGGAACAGGAGGAGAGAACTATCTGCGTTTTTCCTTTGCCCAGGTTCTTGAGGATCAGTCCAGGGAGGGTGTTATTCGTCTCAACAGAGCCTTGAAGAATTTTGTGGCAACAGGGTAAAGAGTCGACTAGACTTTTAATCAAAGGGTTGCGATCGGCTATTCACCTGTTCAGATGTATAATATAGTCATGTTATATGCTGAAAAGAGGAGATATCCGTGGAAGGCTGGAGAATTTATGCCGGAGAAATGGTTACTGCACAGATCTGCTCCAGAGGGATATTGAACACCAGCCTTCTTGAGGCCATGAAAAACATTCCAAGACATATGTTCGTCCCACCTGAATATCAGAGACTTTCCTATTCGGACTGTGCTGTACCCATAGGGTTGGACCAGACCATTTCTCAGCCATATATGGTGGCTAAAATGACAGACCTCCTGGTTCCATCACCTCAAGAGGGGACAAAGATACTTGAGATAGGAACAGGATCCGGTTACCAGGCGGCTGTCCTTTCTGAGATGGGGATGGTAGTGAATTCCATTGAGAGGATAGAAGAACTGGGGAAAAGGGCACAGAACGTGTTAAGGGAGCTTGGCTATTCTGTTAAGGTTCTGGTATCTGACGGAAGAAAAGGGTATGAACCAGATTCTCCCTATGACGGTATTATTGTAACAGCTGCTTCAGACAGGATAGAGGATGCATGGATGAATCAGTTGGCGAATGGAGGAAGGATCGTAATACCTCTCAGGGTAAAACCAGGTCTGGAACAGCTACTTGTAAGGATAAAACGGGGTTCTCAATTTAAGGATACATGGTATGATTACTGTCAGTTTGTCCCCCTGTTAAAGGGAGTGATTGTTGAGGATAATCCCTTGTTATGAGAGGAGATTCCCGGGTACTGTTAATTATTGCTTATTGACATAGAGTCTGGGCCCTTTGTATAATAACCCGCAATCCGGGATACTTTAAGGTCTTTCCCGTGTGAATATTGTAAAGGCTATGAAACGGGACGTCTTAGGAGATAATCGTTGACAGAGAAGGATATTCACCGGCTGAAAAATATCCTCAACGAACACTTAAGGCATAAAGCCCGCGGAGCTGGGGCTGAAAGAGATTATTCGAAGTAAGCTTCCCGGATCAGGCCTCCGTAAAAGGGCTTATAAGCGGGATATTCGTAGAATGTCCAAGCAGGGTGGTACCGCGAGATCATATATAAGAGACTCGTCCCTACAGTGGGATGAGTCTCTTTTTTATGTGTTCGGAAAACAGGATGGAAAGATAAACATGCCGGGAGGTATCTGGATGAAAAGAAAAAATAATCTGATCTTTGGAGGATGGGATGTAGTTGATCTGGCTTCCCGTTTTGGGACTCCTCTCTATGTCCTTTCAGAGGATGCGATAAGAAACCGGTGCAGGGAGATTCAGTCATGTTTTCTGAAAAAGTATGAAAATACCCATGCTGTCTATGCCAGCAAGGCTTTTCTTACCCTTGCCATGTGTCGCATTCTTGAAACTGAGGGAATTGGGCTTGATGTTGTTTCGGGAGGAGAGATATATACGGCAGTAAAAGCAGGATTTCCCATGGAAAAAGTGATCTTCCACGGGAATAACAAATCACCTGATGAACTCAGGTTAGCCCTTGAAAATGGTGTGGGCAGAATAGTAGTAGACAGTGAAAATGAATATGACATCCTCGAAGGGATAGCAGCAGAAGTGGGGGGTGAGGCAGATATCCTTTTTCGGGTTGCTCCTGGGGTGGATGCCCATACCCATAAATACATAGCTACCGGACACACCGCCTCCAAATTTGGCATGCCTGTACTGGGAGATTCAATAACAAGGGTCGTCGAGAGAGCAATGACATCAAGGTTCTTCCATCTCAGGGGATTTCATTTTCATGTAGGTTCACAACTGAAAGATAATATGTCCCATCTTATGGCGGTTAATGTCCTTCTGGATCTGATCTCCAATGTGAGGGGCAGGTCTGGTTTTCTAACTGAGGAACTCAATGTGGGAGGCGGTTTTGGAGTGCCCGAGTTACCTGGTGAAGATCCGGTAAAGCTTTCTGATTTTACTGATCCCATAATGGAGAGGATCATCTCTGGATGTCAGGATAGAGATCTGAAAATACCCCGGATTATAATAGAGCCTGGACGATGGATAGTATCCGAAGCTGGTATTACCTTGTATTCCATAGGTTTACTCAAGGAAATTCCTGGTGTCATTACCTATGTCAGTGTAGACGGCGGGATGACGGATAACCCCAGGCCGGCACTCTATGGAGCGCTTTATCATGGGGTGGTGGCCAACAGAATGGATGCAGAAGCTTCCATGAAAGTGTCAGTTGTAGGGAAATGTTGTGAATCGGGGGATGTGCTGATCCGCGATCTTGAAATTCCTTCAACCAGATCCGGGGATATTCTGGCTGTTTTTAACACGGGAGCATATAATTTTTCCATGGCCAGTAATTATAATAGAAATCCTCGACCGGGAGTGGTGCTGGTCAGTGAAGGAAAGGCTGATATCATAGTGGAAAGACAGACCTATGAAGATCTCCTCAGAGGAGAAATCATTCCTGAACATCTTGAATAAATTTATCGAGCTTTAAATATTTATTTCATCCAGAACAGGGAGGAATGGAAATAATGAGTGAAAAAACTAATCATCGGGTTACTGTTTTTTCTTTGGCTGTCTCTATTGTTCTAGCTTTTGCGGGAATGAGTCTGGGAGCGGAAGGAGATATGCCGAATTTCGGGATTCTCTCTTTACTGCCTCCACTTCTTGCAATAGGTCTCTGTATCATTACGAAGGAAGTGATACCCTCTCTTTTCGTCGGTATATGGATTGCAGGGACCATGCTTGCAGGCTGGAACCCGATCCTGGGCTTCGGTAAAGCAGTGGAATCCCTCTGGAACAGTCTTGGCGATCCCTGGGGCGCCAGGATCGTACTGACGAGTCTTACCATGGGTGGACTTGTGGGTGTCATGAAAGTGGGGGGCGGTATAGATGCCGCAATACAGTGGATAACAGGAAGGGTCAAAAGTCCAAGGGGAGCCATGTTCTTCACAGAACTTGCAGGTTTTATAATTTTCTTCGAGGATTATGTCAACACTGCAGTTGTAGGGACAACCATGTCACCTATTACTGACCGGTACAGAATATCAAAGGAAAAACTTTCCTATATAGTTGATACAACTGCGGCGCCTATTGCATGTATCGCGGGTATTTCTTCATGGATAGCCTACATGGTGGGACAGATTGGAAGCCAGTTCAATGAACTCGGCATAACTGTTTCTCCATACGTTGCTTATCTGAAATCCATCCCCTTCGTTCTCTATAACATCGTAGCCCTTGTTCTTCTAACTTACGTTGTCTTTTCCCAGAGGGATTTTGGTCCCATGCTTACCGCTGAAAGGCGGGCCAGGAAGACTGGTAAAGTCCTTCGGGATGGGGCACAACCCCTTGTCAATACAAGCGTGGAGGGAACTAGTGCAGATAAGAATTGTCCCAGGAGAGGTATCAACTTTATTCTTCCAATAGTATTTCTCGTTTCACTCATCTTCCTGATGCTTATCATTACCGGAGGGTGGCCAGAAGTGCCTGTATCCACAGCAATAGGAGAAGGCAGCAGTTCCAAGGCTCTTGTCTGGGGTGCTTTTGGTTCTGTATTTCTAACCATAGCTCTTTATGGTGTACAGGGGCTCGCTTCAACCCAGAAAATGTTTAAAGGGTATATGGAAGGCATGATGTCAATATTTGTCGGTACCATAATACTTGTCTTTGCCTGGGGGATCGGATCATCCATAAAACAGGTGGGTACTGCATCATACATCGTGAGCATTGCAGGAGATATCCTTTCTCCTGGCTGGATACCTGTTATAACCTTTATTACCGGAGCGATAATATCCTTCTGTACAGGTACATCCTATGGAACAATGGGTATCCTTATGCCCATTGTTGTACCGTTGGTTTACAAGGTTTCCCAGGGTGCAGGTATAGACCCCATGATGTTCATGATCCCCACCATTGGAGCAGTCTTTGCTGGTGCTGTCTGGGGGGATCACTGCAGCCCGATTTCCGATACCACCATTATGTCTTCCATGTTCAGTGGAGCTGACCACATGGATCATGTAAACAGCCAGATACCATATGCTCTTACTGCAGCAGCAGGAGCTCTTGTGGGCTATGCAGGGGTAGCAATGGGATTCCCTGCCATTGCTAACGTTATCATATCAGCATTTGTAGCCTGTGTTATCTTCAGGATCATATCCAGGCCCATCGAAGTTTCTGTACCCTGAGGAGCTCATAAAAATACAATCACTATCTCAACCGGGGGGCGTTCTTTCGCTTCCCGGTCCTTTCTATCCTCTCTGCTGTTTTAATATATCTTTTTCGATGCTGCGTATTTCCTGTTTGTGAAGGTCAGTAAGATTATCCATGACGCTTTTTCTGAAGTCCATGGAATTTTCTTCCCTGTTTTTATTCCTGTCCACTGTCAGTTCTGTCCAGCCTATTTTCCTCCGGTTAAAATAAAGATCCAGGTCAACAAAGCGTTCTCCTTCTTCTGAATATTCAAGACCCATGAGGGCTCTCTTAAGGACCTTCGGTGGATAAAATGTAAGTATTTTCATGGTATAGACCCGAAGTGGCATCAGTATGTGTGCGTAATCCCTGCCCCACCCTTCTCCAATGGTAAGTCCCATCTCGCATGCTTCAAGGAAAAGTCTCAGGCGCCTGCAATGAAGCAGATATCTGGAGTAGGTGTCATATATCCTTATTTCAACAAGATTCCATTCCTTTTCATCGAGACCTTCGTTAAAGTATGATACGGCACGCCATTGGAGATGCCTTAGAAGAAGGTGGGCAGGCATGTTAATATAGAGTATATCTTTGAAATGATGTTCCAGGTAGAGATTCCTGTTAAGTGGTTTATCTGTGAAAAGAACAGCGATACCTTTATCCGAAGTATCATAAAGCAATTCATCAAGCTTACCCCGAACTCCGTTAAAATCCTTCTCGATCTGTTCAATAATTGGTTCAGGATTTCCGGTTACCCTGAAATGAATAAAACGGGGAAGGAGCCTTAAACTGATGTCAACAGGGAGGTCCGGGTGATAATTGAAAAGGATCTGAATCATCTCTTCCGCATACCTGTCAACAACAAAGGAGGAGTAAGAGTCCTCCACTTTCCATGTGCTGGAAAGAATAACAACGGTCTGGTCGGGTTCTGCTCTGTTAATGCTCTCCTTGAGTTGATATTCTGTTAAAGGCAAATTGGTTTTCAGCCATTCTGCAGTTAAATCAATTTTCCCGGTTCTGATGATAAGGCTTCTTGCACCCTGCCGAAGTAGAGAAAGCAATTTCACCACCTCCTCGATATAATTATGTCACCGGGTAGAGCTTAAAACAACGGGATGGAAGATGTTTTCTTCCTGAACTTGATATAATTATATTTCAGTTCTCCAGTGTATTTACATCCTAAACAGCATGTCAGGGAGTGATAATTTATGAAATTCTGCAAAATACAGGGTAACGGAAATGATTTTATTGTTATAGAAAACTTTCAGTCCAGACATACTTCTTCCCAGCTGTCAGAAATGGCCATGAAGATATGCAGAAGACGTCAATCCCTCGGAGCTGACGGCATTCTGGTCCTGGAAGGTTCACAAAGGGCGGATTTTACCATGCGCCTCTTCAACAGCGACGGGTCTGAAGGAGAAATGTGTGGTAATGGAGCCAGGTGTATAGCCAGATATGCCTTTCAACAAGGAATAGCTCCTTCAGTAATGTCTTTTGAAACCCTCGCAGGAGTGATGGGTGCAACGGTGGATGAGCCCTATGTGACTCTCGATATGGGCCGGATAGATCTATCCGGGGCTGTATGGGATGGGACAATTAAAACCTGTAACGGCAGTCTGAAATATTCATTTCTCAATGTGGGTGTTCCCCATTGTGTTATCTGGACGGAAACTCTTGGTGAGAGTTCCAGGGAATATCTTGTGACTCTTGGGCGATCCATAAGAAATAACCAGGACATCTTTCCCCAGGGTACGAACGTGAATTTTGCAGAACTTGCCGGTCCAGGAGATATTAATGTCGTAACATATGAAAGAGGCGTGGAAGAACTTACAGAATCATGTGGAACCGGTTCCACAGCCAGTGCTATAGTATCGTGTCATCTCTTTGGTTTAACCAGCCCTGTGAAAGTTCATAATCCTGGTGGAATAAACGAAGTATTTCTCGATTTTCAGGCTGAAGAGAATTGCTGTAATGCCGGTCTCAAAGGCAGGACAGTTATCATAGCAAAAGGTGATATCACACAGGAAGCCCTGGTGTGATCCTGTAAAAGATGCAGACCTTTTTGCCCTATGCTGATTTCAGAAGATCCGCTGCTGTACTTGATATAAAACGACTTGGCAAACAGAGGGTTGAAGTTCTTCAGATCCTTAATTGTCTGGATCCCCTCTATTCCCGGAAAGGCTGGAATAACCATCCTGCTGTAAAAATGTGGCGGAGTTATGAAACTGCCCTTATCCTTTATGGTCTCGTGGTGTGTGATGCATGGATTAAAAAAGGATATAAAGATACATGCTACGAAAAGATATTCTTAAAACTTCAAACAGATATTTCCAGATCTGACCTTGAAATATCATTCGCCAAAAGGAGTAGGCTTTTCCTTCCCCCATGGTTCGGCAATGAACCCTTTCATTCTTCCCATCGCTCGAATCTTCTTAGAAAAGACCCTGTCTGGTATGGACAATTTGGATGGGCCGAGCCTGATGATCTTCCATATGTATGGCCGGTGTCGTGAAAATAGTTCAATCCGTGAGATACCCGGGGGAGGTTTGTAAATCTGAGCTCAAGTGATAAAATAGCAACATATAGATTACTTTAACACGTCAGGAAGGTGATAATATGTCTATAAATAAACGGAATTTGTATATTATCTTTGCTTTGATCGCCATTACAGGTTTTGCCCTGATCCTTTCAAGTGTTGATATAGGAGTGGATATAGTAAGGGAACAGGCTCGAAAAGCTGTTAACCAGATGCTGAAGGCCGATCTGAAGATCGACGAAGTCAAGGGAAATCCCTTTCGGGGTTATGCCATAAGTGGAATAACACTTGTCAGAGATGGGGAAACTCTCCTTTCGTCCCGCCAGATCTCGGTAAAGCCGAAGGTTCTCTCCCTTATTTCCAGGAAACCCAAACTATCCATGGTGAGAATAGAGGGTTTTGATTCAGATGTTGAAAAGATCAACAGAATAATTAATTTTCTGGAGCTTGGGGAGGGAGATGGAGAAAGTCCGCTGGAGAAGCTTGAGATAGCTGACAGTACTGTCAGTTCTCCCTGGGCCATGGGAACAATAAAAAATATTCTTCTGGATTTCACGAGCAGGCAGATCAGGAGTGAGCTTGACCTTATGCTTGATGATCTCCCGGTCAAGGGTAATGTGGAGATTCTCAAGGAAGATAATGATCTAGATCTGGGCAAACTTGATATCCATGTTGGTCAGGGCAGAGTTAAAGCCGAGGGAAAGATCCTTCCCGTTCTTGATGTACAGGGGCAGGTGAGCGAACTGGATGTTGCAAAGATCCTGGCTTTCTGGCCTGAAGGGGATGTTTCATCCTATGAAGGTTCTTTATCAACATCCATTAAGGGCATCGGATCCTGGCAAAAACCTGATCTTAGCGGTGAACTGAACTTCCAGGGTAAAAAACTTGCAGGTTTCCCCGTCAGCGAAGCTTCTTCCAGGTGGCGTTTCCGGGAAAACAGGCTTGATATAGCAGACCTTGTTGCCAATCCCATGGGGATTCCTCTGAAGGGAAATCTTGCCTTTGTATTCAGAGAAGCAGCTCCCGACATGTTTGTTGATCTTGAGGCCACTTCAGTAAATCTTACATCCCTTAAGGATTTTTCTCCCCGGCTTGAGAGTATGGAAGGGATGATTGACAGGGTAAAGATTAAACTTCAAGGGAAGGTTTCCGCCCCTGATGGCCAGATCCAGATCCAGTCCCGTCAGCTCAAATTTATGGGATATTCAATTGATAACTCCGATCTGGGTATAAATATCTCCAGGGGAAATATGCAGATCAGGGGTAAGAGTGAATATGACAAGGCACCCCTTGATTTTTCGGGTTCTGTTGCCTCTTTTATGACTTCTCCTGTGCTTGATATCAGGGGTAACCTTCGGTCTTTTAATTTAAAAAACCTTCAGCCAATAGTTCCCGTTCTCGAAGTGGTTCAGGCGGAAGGTATGCTGGATGGAGACTTGAGAATTTCGGGCAAAAGTGACAATCCGGAAATTTCAGGAAAGATCTGGTCCAGGAAGTTAATGGTGAAGAAAGAGGAATTGGCCAATCCTTTAACTGTCTTCAGATTCAGTAACGACACTCTGAGTTTTTCTGAAATTAAAGCTGGATGGAGGGGTGCTTCCCTTTCGGGGGGCGGAAAAATATCTGGACTTTCAACAAAGTCAAGAGGAATAGATCTGGAGATTCGATCAGATGGTATGGATAGCAGTTTCTTCGAAAAATTCGTCCCCGTGGTATCCCGATATGACCTTAAGGGGAATATATCAGGTAAAGTCAGGTTTAAAGGCGTTCTTCCTGATCCTGGTATGAGCGTAGATCTTTTTTCCAGTTCTCTTGGCGTAATGAAAAAGCACAGTTTCTCTAACCTGAGTTTAGAGACTACATTGTCCCGGATTCCGAAAAAGATTCCGGAAGATCTCAAAATTTCTCTTTCCGCTTCTTCCGCCAGATTAGCCGATGTACCTGTAAACAATATTATCCTTAACCTGGAGAAAAAAGGAAATGTTGTCAATATTAATGATAGTAAGGCTTTTATTGGTGATGGCAGCCTGAATGCTTCGGGTCTTATCAATCTTGCATCAAAGGACAAGGATCCTGATCTGGATCTGATTATAAAGGCTTCTGCTATTGATCTGAAGGAAGTCACCTCCGCTATGAAGGATATGATGCCACTGGATGGTGTTCTGACCGGAGAAGTCACGGTTAAGGGGCCCCTCTCCGATCCATCCTTTAAAGTTACAGGCAGTTCGTCATCCTTTGCTGCGAGAGGTATGAAAATGCAGGATATTTCTGCATCTCTTGCGGGGAATATGTCTCTTGTCAAGATAGAGAAACTCCAGGCCCGCGCCGGTGGAGGTACTGTAGATATATCCGGCCAGTTAAAGCCAAAAGCCTCAAATGCAGATATTGTCATAAAAGGGTCGAAGCTGGACCTTTCAGTGCTTACAGCCGGTTTCCCCCAGGTAAAGGATTTTAACATTACAGGGGAAATAGATCTTGACTTCAAGGGACATTTTGAAGAAGGCGGTAATTCCGGTTCTGGCAGTCTCTCTTCTCCACAGATAGCTGGCATGGGCATCAGATTTACAGAAGTCGAATATCCCATATCCCTTGAAGGAAACATTCTGACCGCTACTGAGGGTAGAGCTAACCTTTATGGTGGTTCTGTAAAAGGAGAAGGTTCTCTGGATATTCAGAAATTAAAATTCAGGGAGAGCATTGATATAACAGGAACCGATTTAGATGTTATGCTGAGGGATGCCTTTGGTATCAAAGGCCATATTACGGGTAAAGCCCAGTTGTTTGCCAAGGTTGAAGGTGACTTTGCCGGGGGATTTTCCTATAAGGGCAATGGATTGTTAAAAGTGGGGGAAGGGGATATATCCGGGTTCAAGGGGATAAGTCTTGTAGCGGCCCTTCATGGTATGAAATCACTCCGTTACAGATCTGTATATGCCCCCTTTGATCTGGGAACCGGAAAACTGATCCTTAAAACAGATACAGAGGTTAAAGCATTCGATGGGGATCCCCTTTACAGGTATTTCAAGGCGGAGGGGCCAGTAGGCCCCGAATCCAGGCTGGACCTTTCATGTAAAGGGAATTTTAATATTCAGTTGCTTAATATATTGCTTGGAGGGGCAACTGGTGGTCTTGCTGCGGATAAATCCATAGAAGGTTTACTTAAAGGAGTTATACAGGGTGCTGGAGAGCAGACGGGCAAGAATGATTTCAGGGATGCTACCTTCAAGGTAGGTGGTACCTTCACGAAGCCAAAGGTCTCCGCATTAAAAATCGAGTCTCCTGCGGAGGTCGAGTCTCAACAGCAGGTGCAGCAGGAACAGTCTGTACCTGCAGATATAATTCAGAAACCCCAGGAAGTTATGCCGGAACAGCCTGGACAGAGTCCTGACGTGGGAGATAAGAAGAATGTTGAAGAACAGATTAAAGAGGAGATCCTTAAACAGATATTCAAGCAGTGAAACAGTAACGAAAGAAGAGGCCCTTCCAGCTGGAAGGGCCTCTTCTTTCGTTACTGAGGTATCGGTTATTTATCAGCTACCCTTTTCACCAACAAGGGACGGATCCAGATCACAACGTAATCTGATAGCCGGTTTTGATATTACTACTATTCCCGAGTCTTCATCCAGGTGATATCTCTCTCTGTCATATTGCCTGTCATAACCTATTACGGTGTTTGCCGGGATTTCATTATTTGAATCTACAATCACTCTGCGAAGCTGGCATCCCTCGTTGATAATAACATCATGTCCTATAATGCATTCTTCAACCACCGATTTTGGATGTATTACGCAGTTTCTTGAAAGGACTGATCTGTGAACTACTGCTCCGAAGACACGGCTTCCCTCGGAAGCAAGACTTCCCATAACAGAACAGGTCTGGCCCTTGACAGGATAGAAATATGAAGGTGGGTCCGCATAAGAAACGGTTCTTATGGGCCAATCCGGGTTGTATAAAGTCATTTTGGAATTATGCTGGAGAAGATCCATGTGCGTTTGCCAGTAGGCCTTCAGGGTCCCCACATCTCTCCAGTATGGCTCATCTCTTCCGGGTAACTGGTTTGATGAAAAATCATATGCAAAAATTCTGCATTTATCATGCCATTTGGGGAAAATGTCCCTCCCAAAATCGTGGCTGCTCGAAGGGTCATGGGCATCTCCGATGACTGTCCTTTCGAGTATCTCTCTTTCAAAAATATAATTTCCCATGGAAACGTAGCAAAAACCGGGCCTACCGGGTATTTCCGGAGGGTCAGCAGGTTTTTCAACGAAACCCGTAATCTGCCCACTTTCATCTACAGCTATGCATCCGAACTGGGATGCTTCTTTTTTTGGAACAACATTGGCAGTTACTGTAATATCTGCTTCTTTTTCCATGTGATAATCCAGGACTTGTCGAACATCCATTTTATATATGTGATCCGCAGCAAAAATACATAACCTGTCTGCATCGTATTTTGTAATAAGGTGTATGTTCTGAAAAACAGCATCGGCTGTACCCTGAAACCAGTGTTCTCCACTCCACATCTGGGCTGGAGCAAGGGTTACAAAAAGATCCCTGCCTCTCATTGCACCACCGAACTGCCAGCTGCGTTCAATGTGCTCCGTCAGGGACTGGCTTTTGAACTGGATAAGGACATAAACAGAATAAATTCCACTGTTGATAAGGTTTGAAAGGGCGAAATCAATTATCCTGTACTTGCCGGCAAAATGAACTGCAGGTTTTGCACGGTATTTTGTAAGAGGCATCAGTCTGGTACCTTTCCCTCCTGCCAGTACTATCCCAAGAACTCGTCCATGTTTTTTTGCCTTCATATTTCCCCCTCCATTCTGATCTTGTCGAAAATGTGTAATTGGGGTTACTTTACCTCAAGCTTCTGAATTGAATATCCGGGAATAAACAGCCTGGTATTCTGGGGCTGAATGGTTCCAGGAGAAATCCATCTTCATTCCTCTATCCTTTATACTATTCCATATTTCCTTATTTTTAAAGGATATGAAAGCCCTTTGAAGAGATAACAGCATTGCATGAGATGAAAACTCAGAAAAAACGAATCCATAACCTTCACTATTACTGTCAGCATCAAGAACAGTGTCGGCAAGTCCGCCTACAGCCCTGACAACGGGGACTGTCCCGTATCTGAGGGAAATCAGCTGGGAAAGACCGCATGGTTCGAAAAGGGATGGCATCAGAAAAATATCTCCTGCACCATAAACAAGATGTGCCAGAGACTCATCGTATCCTCTAACAAACGAGATTTTATCAGGATATTCCCTTGTCTTTTTGAAAAGAGCTTCTTCATACGTTTTTTCGCCGCTTCCCAGGATGAATATCCTGCCTCCCCAGTTGAAGATCTGTTCAAGGCCTTCGAGCATCAGTTCTATGCCTTTCTGTTTGTAAAGTCTACCCACCATAGTGATCAGCGGACTGCCGTTTTCTTCCCAGCCTGTTTTTTCAAAGAGTGCTGATCGACAGATCTTTTTTCCAGACATGTTCTTCCTGTCATAATTGGAAGGAAGAAAACTGTCACTTGCCGGATTCCAGTAATCTGTATCAAGACCATTAAGGATTCCGGAAACTTTTGATATGTTTTCCTTTACTACCCCTTCAAGGCCCATTCCCATGGATTCATGAGTTATCTCTGATGCGTAACGGGGACTGACGGTTACTACTGCATCAGACGTGATAATGGCTCCTTTCAGAAGATTGACAGAGTCATAATACTCAAGGCCCTCCATGTGAAAAGCTTTATTCAATCCCCATCCTTCAAGCACTTCCGGTTTTAGAATTCCCTGGTGAGCCAGATTATGGATAGTGAGTACTGTCCGGTATTGGTTCTGATAACGCCTGAAGTAGGGATGCCATTTCATTGCTATAGGAACTATGGAAGTAGACCAGTCATGTAAATGAAATATATCCGGTGTCCAGGGGATAGCATTGGAGATCTCAAATGCAGCGAGGGAAAGGAAGATGAAGGGTAGAGCAGTTGTCTGGTCCAATTCTCCAGGGTATATCCCTGGAGAATTGAAAATATCAGGGTTATCAAGGACATAAACAGGAGTAGTTCCATACTGTATTTTCCAGAGCCTGGATGAGTAGACCCGCCAGTTTATTGAAAGGTCTATGTTCCGCCTGATCCTGCTGACTCTGTAATCCATTTTTTCTGCTTCTTCGAAAACACCTGGAAATGCAGGGATCAGGACCCTGGCATCGGTCCCAATTCTGTTAAGTGCTCCAGGTAGAGAAGATATAACATCTGCAAGTCCCCCAACCTTTGAAAAAGGAGCCATTTCAGGAGCCACATGGAGGACCTTGAATCTTCTTTCTAAATGGTCAGACAAAAAGATCACCTCTGTTCCGGATGGGAAGCTCTTCTCTGATTTTACATTCCCAGGAATTCGATACCGTAGGCCTGCTCACAATACTCACGGACAACCCTGTGAGTGTTGAAATAACTGGCATTAAGGGCAATGATATTTTTCATCATCCCGATCCAGCCTTCCCTGTTTTTGTAATAAAGGGGTATCACCTTTTCTTCGAGTTTTCTGTAGAGGTCGTCTGCATCTTTTGTCTCATCGTAACTTGACAGAAAATCTTCCATCGCCTCAGGCCCGATCGCCCATCCTGTTACTCCTTCGATGCAACCCTCGATCCACCAGCCGTCCAGGATCGAAAAATTGGGGACCCCATTCAAGGCACATTTCATGCCGCTTGTTCCTGATGCCTCCCTGGGTCTGCGGGGAGTGTTAAGCCAGAGATCAACTCCCTGTGTCAATAGTGCACCTGTTTCCATATCGTAATCTTCAAGGAAAACAAGAGGAATATTGTCTCCGAGAACCTCGGAAAGGCCTATTATCTTCTGAATGATCCCTTTGCCGCCTTCGTCCCGGGGATGCGCTTTCCCTGCAAATACGAGCTGAACTTTCCCCGAGGCTATATCCAGCAGTTTATGAAGGTCGGAAAAAATAAGATCAGCCCTCTTGTAAGGGGTGGCTCTTCTTCCGAAGCCTATGGTAAGAATGTTTTCATCAAGTCTGATGCCCTGTGTATCCTTAATATATGAGATCAGTCTTGATTTGGCGGACATATGAGCCTTCCATATCTCGCTACCGGGTATATTGACGGACTGTACCATCCTCGCCGGTGCGTTTATCCAACCAGGAATGGATGAATCAAAGATGAGTTTCATTTCAGGGCTGACCCACGTTCCAGGGTGGACCCCGTTGGTTATTGAATAAATATCCTCTTTTTGGAACATCTTTCTACTGACCTCAGCATGTTTTTTTGATACTCCATTAACAAATGAGCAGTAGCGCATTCCTAACTCAGTCATGGAAACACCTTCCTGGGAAAGCATCTTTCTTAACTGGTTTACAATGTTAACGCTCATTACCTTTTCAACCAGTTCATAAGAAAAGTGGTCATGTCCAGCAGGAACCGGTGTGTGGGTAGTGAATACCCCCCTTTCCCGGATTTTCTGGAAATTTTCAAAACCTTCCTCACGTAACATTTCCAAAACAAGGAATGCTGCATGTCCTTCATTAAGGTGAAATTTTCTCAGATTGTTAAATCCTATGGAACGGAGCATCCTCAAGCCGCCAAGTCCCAGGATCAGTTCCTGACAGAGGCGATATCTTTCATCACCTCCATAGAGGCTGCCGGTAAGGGCTCGGTCCTTTGGATCATTTCCTTCAATATCAGTATCCAGAAAATAAACTGGTATGGTGTAACCAGTATTTCCTGTAATCTCATGTACCCAGACCCTGATAATGATTTTCCTCTGTTCGAGGGTTATGATTATTTCGTTGGGAAGGAGCTCCATCTCTTCAGAAGGATCCCATTCGGCAGGTTTTTCAACCTGACGTCCATTTCCATCCAGTTCCTGTGTAAAGTAGCCCTTTCTGTAGAGCAGGGTAACACCCACCATGGGTACTGCCAGATCTGCAGCACTTTTCAATATGTCTCCTGCCAGTATCCCTAGTCCTCCTGCGTAAGTGGGCATGTTTGCCTTGATCCCTATTTCCATTGAAAAATATGCAACGGTCCTGAAAATCGGATCAAAGTCCATGATACCCTTAAGCGATTTTGTCGTGTTAACACCACACTTTATAAGTGTCATTATCTACTACCTCCTGTTACCTTTTCTCTCCAGTATTTTCCTGTAGAAAAGCGTAAGATCTGATACTCCTGATCAGGAACTCTCTATATTCAACCTTCCGAATATTGCAGTTATTTCATAAAATCTTTCAGCAAGAGAACCTTCCGGATAGGAAGGATCTATCCTCCATTCCCAGTTACCTCTGGAGAAAGAAGGTCTGTTTGTCCTGGCCCAGCTTCCAAGTGTCAGCAGATCCTGCATTGGAATAATACATGTTTTTGCAACTGACCCCATGGCCATTCTTATCAGTTCCCATGATACATTATCGCCATCGGCTAGAAAACCATTATACAGGTTAAGGATTTGTTTCTGCTTTTGAGAGAGTTCCTCTTCAAACCATCCCTTTGTGGTGTTGTTATCATGGGTTCCTGTGTAAACTATATTGTTTGGTGTGTGGTTATGGGGAAGATAAGGGTTGTTGTTCATGTCCCCGTCGAATGCGAACTGGAGTACAAGCATTCCCGGCAGACCGAGTTTTTTCATGGCCTGTTCCACGTCAGGAGTTATTACACCCAGGTTTTCAGCTATGATGGCAAATTCGGTGAATTGTTCAGCGAGTCCTTCAAAAAAGGCATTTGAAGGGCCTCTTTCCCAGTGACCTTTTACTGCGGTTTTTTCACCGGAGGGAATTGACCAGTATGACAGGAAGCCCCGAAAATGATCTATACGAAGAAGGTCACAGATCCGCCCAGCATGACCGATCCTGTTATACCACCATGAAAAACCGTCTTCTTCAAGTTTATCCCACAGGTAAAGAGGGTTACCCCAAAGTTGTCCACTTTCACTGAAATAATCGGGAGGAACTCCCGCTACAGCTTGAGGATGCCCGGATCCGTCAAGCTGGAAGTATTTTCTGTTGGCCCATACATCAGCACTGTCGAGATCAACATATATGGGCATATCACCAAGTATATCGATCTTTTTATGCCTGCAGTACTCATGAAGGTCTGTCCACTGTTGAAAAAAGAGGTACTGGACGAATTTCAGATAATCCAGTTCCCTTTCCAGTGTAACCCTGGCTCTGGAAAGAGATTCCGGATTCCTGTCCCGGAGATCTTCTGGCCATTCATACCAGGGTTTTTCCCGGAAATATCCTTTTAATGCTTTAAAAAGAACAAAATCATCAAGCCAATAACTGTTACCTCTGCAGAAACTGCTATAGCTCTTTGTGTGATCCATTTCTGGTGATCTCTGAAATGCTTCTATAAGGATCTTTGTTTTAAATTTTTCTACGAGATCATAATGGACCCTGTCATTTCCAAAGTCTGGTGTATCCAGGAGACTTGCTTTGTTGAGCAGTCCATTTTCAAAAAGCATCTGGGGACTAATATAGAGAGGATTTCCTGCAAAGGCCGAAACCGAGCTGTATGGAGAATTGCCCGTAGCCTGCTGTGTCATGGAAAGAGGGAGGATCTGCCAGATTGATTGGCCTGATTTAGAAAGAAAGTCACAGAAACACCTTGACCCGGGTCCCATATCTCCGATTCCAAACCTTGAAGGCAGGGAGAATAGGGGCATGAGAATACCACTTCTTCTTTCGTTATGAATCACCGTAAACTCCCTCCTTTTATCCTTATATTAAAAGGTTAACACTTTAAAATAAATATAACAACTAGACTGGAATGCTTTCAGTTTTTCCTGATCTACAGAGTATGGATCCAGACTGATATAATTCTTTTGGGGACAGCGGGTAATGCTTCCTCAAGAGGGAGGAATGAATAAATGGATCATTCTTTATCAGAGGATAGTATTGGAAAGGTCAGCCTGTTTTCAGACCTTGATGTTTTTCTTTTCAGGGAAGGAACCCACTGTAACCTTTTTGAAAAGCTTGGCTCCCATGAATTAGTAAATTCTGGTTCAAAGGGTACGTATTTTGCAGTCTGGGCTCCGAATGCGGTAGAAGTGTCTCTTATCGGTGATTTTAATCAATGGAAACAGGGAGAGAATCTGCTTTCCTTGCGAAATGACGGATCGGGTATATGGGAATGCTTTATCCCTGGCATAGGGAAAGGTTCCCTTTATAAGTACCATATCTGTTCCAGATATCATAACTATTCTGTTGACAAGGGAGACCCCTTCTCTTTTTTATGGGAAGTGTCTCCAAGAACAGCTTCTGTTGTATGGGACCTTGAATATGAATGGGGTGATGAGGACTGGATATCCCGGCGTGAAGTGATGAACCTGTCAACCTCTCCAATCTCAATATATGAAATCCACATGGGATCCTGGAGAGCCGGGGGCAATGGTTCCGATCCTCTTACTTACAGGGAGATAGCCCCACTTCTTTCAGAACATGTGAAAAAACTTGGCTTTACCCACGTGGAATTTCTTCCCCTTATGGAACATCCCTTTTATGGTTCATGGGGATACCAGACAGTGGGTTATTTTGCTCCGACAAGCCGCTACGGGACTCCTCAGGAACTTATGTACCTTATCGATCATCTTCATCAGCAGGGTATCGGGGTCATACTGGATTGGGTTCCCTCACATTTCCCTAGTGATGAATATGGACTTGCCAGATTTGATGGTACGGCCCTTTTTGAACATGAAGATCCCCGGCAGGGTTTCCATCCTGACTGGAAAAGCAGTATCTTCAATTACGGGAGAAAAGAGGTGCATGCGTTCCTTATAAGCAGCGCCATGTTCTGGATCGATCGTTACCATGCAGATGGTCTGAGGATAGATGGAGTTGCATCAATGCTGTACCTGGATTATTCCAGGGAGGAGGGACAATGGATACCCAACAGGTATGGCGGAAGGGAAAACCTTGATGCCATTGATTTACTGAGAAAACTTAATACAGCTGTTTTTGAGCGATTCCCCCATGTTCAGATGATCGCGGAAGAATCAACATCCTGGCCCATGGTTACCAGACCGGTTCATGTTGGAGGTCTTGGTTTCTCAATGAAATGGAACATGGGATGGATGCATGACATCCTGGAATATATGAGCACTGATCCCATCTTCAGGAAATATCATCACGATAAACTCACCTTCAGTATCTGGTATGCTTTTACCGAGAACTTCCTGTTACCTATATCCCATGATGAAGTAGTTTATGGCAAGGGATCCCTTCTTAACAAGATGCCGGGGGATACGTGGAGAAAATTTGCAAATATGAGAGCTTTTTTAGGTTATATGTATGCCCACCCTGGAAAGAAACTCCTTTTTATGGGTGTCGAGATGGGACAGATGTCTGAATGGAATCATGACGGATACCTGCACTGGGATCTGCTGGATCACCTCCCTCACCAGGGTGTATCTTTATGGGTAAGGGACCTGAACAGTATGTACCGAAATGAAAGAGCTCTTTTTTCCACAGATGATGATCCAAAGGGATTTGAATGGATCGATTTTGGCGATGCAGAAAAAAGTATAATTGCTTTTTTAAGATCAGATGGTAAATCCCTTATCCTTACTGTCTGTAACTTTACACCTGAGCCCAGATATGAATACAGGATAGGGGTCCCTTATTCAGGATACTGGTGTGAAATCCTGAACAGTGATTCCCATATATATGGTGGGACCGGTCATGGAAATTTTGGTGGTATAGAAGCAGAGAAGATTCAACACCATGGACGTCCCTTCTCTCTTATGGTTACATTACCCCCTCTCTGCTGTATCATTTTTAAACTTTCAGAGGTGTAGTAATGACAATTTATGTATGTGTTCACGGTCACTTCTACCAGCCGCCGAGGGAGAATCCCTGGCTGGAAGAAGTCGAGATCCAGAGAACTGCTGCCCCATATGAGAACTGGAATGAAAGAATTACGGCAGAATGCTATTCTCCTAACGGAGCTGCCCGTATTCTTGGCGAAAAAGGTTTGATAACCGCAATCCAGAACAATTATTCCAGGATGAGCTTCAACTTCGGGCCGACCCTCCTATCATGGCTGGAAGAGCATTCCCCTCATACCTATGAAAATATATTGAGGGCTGATACTGATGGTCGGAAGAGATTTTCCGGCCATGGTCCCGCTATCGCCCAGGCCTATAATCATATGATCCTTCCCCTTGCTTCGGACAGGGATAAAAGAACCCAGATATTATGGGGAATCGCTGATTTTGAAAAGAGATTTAAACGTTTTCCGGAAGGCATGTGGCTTCCGGAAACTGCAGTGGATCTGAAAACCCTGGAATTTCTCTCGGAAGAAGGCATATTGTTCACCATCCTTTCACCATTTCAGGCTTCCAGGATACGTCTTTCAGAAGGTGTTCCCTGGACAGGCGTAAGGGGGGGGAAAATAGATCCGTCCACTCCTTATCGTTGCCAGCTTCCTTCTGGAAGGACTATAGCCCTTTTTTTCTACGATGGAAGAATCTCACAGGATATTGCTTTCGGCGGATTGCTCAGAAATGGTGAGATGTTTGCTCAGCGATTCCTTTCCAGATGGGACAGAAAAACAGGTGAAGGAAGAATTATTTCAGTTGCGACTGATGGTGAAACGTATGGACATCATCAAAAATATGGAGACATGGCCCTTGCATACTGTCTTGACCGGATAGAAGGAGAAATGGGAACAGAGCTTACCATATTCGGCGAGTTCCTGGAGAAACACCCCGTCACAAGGGAAGTAGAGATAATAGAGAACAGTTCCTGGAGCTGTGTGCATGGAGTGGAGAGATGGAGAGACAATTGTGGCTGCTGTACTGGAATGAACCACGATTGGAACCAGTCCTGGCGTAAGCCCCTCAGGGAAGGACTTGACTGGTTACATGGGGAACTCGAATCCATCTTTTCAGAGTCCCTGAAAGGAAAGATCAGGGATCCATGGTTCGCAAGAGATGAGTATATACATTTAATCCTTGAAAGATCAAAGGAGAATATGGATAACTTTATAAAATATCATTCAGAAAATGACCTTTCAGCTGTAGACAGGGAACTGGTAATGAAATCTCTGGAGATGCAGCGCTCGGCTATGCTTATGTTTACCAGTTGCGGATGGTTCTTTGATGATATTTCGGGCATAGAATCTCTTCAGATACTTCGTTATGCTGCTCATGCCATTCAATATGCCCTGGAGATATCTGGAAATAACCTGGAACCAGCTTTCCTCGATTTTCTTGGAAGGGCGAAAAGCAACATTCCGGATCAGGGAACAGGGGTGGAAATCTACAGCAATTCTGTGAAGCCATTCAGCTTTGACCTTTCCAGGTTGGGAGCACATTACGGTATTCTTTCATTGTTTACGGATGAACCTTCTAACATATCCATGTATTGTTACAGAGTTATTCCACTTAAAGAATTTTCTCTTAATGCAGGTAAAACCAGATTTTGCGGAGGATGCCTGAACATTGAATCAGATATTACCCTTGGATCTTGTCGTATCTGGTATGCTTCTCTTGGTCTTGGCGGGCACAATGTACTATGTTCCCTTTCTCCTGATCTTGGTGAAGATGCTTTCAACAGATTCATTGAGGTGGTTCGGTCATCCTTCAGCGAGGGAGATATACCTGGTATTATCAATACCATAGACGACTTTTTCGGTACTCATGATTATGATCTGAGACATATTTTCCGGAATGAACAGCAGAAGATCTTTAATTCCATAATTCGAGAGGATCTTTTCCGTCTTGAATCTTTTCTAAGGGAGATAATTGAAGATGATTATCTGTTAATGAATTTTATCTCTTCAGTACAGATGCCAGTGCCTCCACAGTTTCTTAAAGCTGCAGAGGTTGTCCTTAACTCCGGGATCAGGGAAGAATTTGACAAGGATTTACCTGATCTCGAGAATATCAGAAATTTCTTCGATACCGCAAAACGATGGAAGATACCCCTGGATACGGATGTATTTGAACTTTCTGCTTCCAGGTGGATTAATAGCCGGATGAAGGATCTTGAACAAAATTATCATGATATCCCTGTTTTGAAAAATTTAGCGGCTTTTCTGAAAGTGATTGATGAAATCGGTTTGAAGCCGGATTTCTGGTTCAGTCAGAACATATTTTTCAGAATAAAAACTGATTGTGGTTATACTGGGCTTTCGGTCAAGGATGTTGAGGGGGTTAACGGAGAATGGAAGATCCATTTTGAGGAACTGGGCCGCCTTTTACAAGTATTGATCTGAGTTGCTGCTTTTATGCATTCAGGAGAACTGCTACAAGTGTTTTTGAGGTATATTCTGTCTTTTTATATAAATTTCTCCTGCTCCTTGTCCTTATATTCTGAACAGACTTTCTTCAGAGTTCCTTGTATAGTCATATTTCTCCGTATGGTAATGAATTGGATATCAGTGGTTTTCCTTTTTTGTCCTGGCAGGCGGTTGCGAAAGGGGTCTGTCAGCAAATCCGTAATCTTGCATTAAGGCCTGATTCCGGAGTAACGGGATCTATTAGTTCTATAAACATTACAAGACCTGGAATAAGATGTCCCCACGGCTTTTCGTTTTATGTAATGAATATTTATGACACAGGGGTCTGAAAGAGATGAATCCCCCTGGTTCCATCTGCCATCTCCACTCAAGATAGGATTGTATTTCCGGTTCAAATCAGATCTTTTTAGCCCGTATCAGCAGGAGCTCCCTGATGTTTTCATTTTTCTATAAGCATATCTGAAAGGAGTTCTTTGATTACAAGGGCATCCTTTTTAAGGATAGAGTCCAGGTTCATTTCTTTTTTATCTGTCTGTAAAATCAACCGTGCAAACATCAGGCCGGTTTCACAGGAAACAGAAACTATGTCAGACAGGGGAATGCTTTCCTGAATACCATCGATCATCTTTCTGTAAAGAAATATAACCTTTCTATCAGTTAAGACCATAAGCCACTTTCTTTCATTGTACAGGACGGAGGTCAGGCCCTTTATGATTTCCTCCTCAACCATAAGCTGGGGCAAAAAAGTCAGTTCATTCTTGTTCGACCATCTTCGAAAATCCTTTAATTTCAATATTTGTCCTCGAATAGAAGATTCATCGATCGGCATATCATATCCTCCGGTTTTATCTGAAAAATAATTTGTTTGAACATACATGATTATAATTTAAAACTGTCGTCTTTAGGGGTTAAGTTTACTTATTTACATACTGCTTGTGGATGGTGGAACTTATGGGGTAAAATGTCTGTGCCTGTATCATTAGCTAGCAGGATAAAAATATAGCCTGATAACACTATTCAGGCCCTGTGTAAGGAGGAATAATCATGTATCCTTATTCCATGCCTGTGAAAGCATGGAAAGTTATCTTCTTCCTTCTGATATTTTCATTCTTGTTTATCTGCTCAAGGGAGGCAACAGCTATGAGAACTGATGAGAGTGTTCTTGCAAAGAAACCCCTTATAGATGGGGAACTGCCATTAAAGGTTGAAACTGCAACATTTGCCTTAGGTTGATTCTGGGGACCTGATTCCCGGTTCGGGATAATTCCAGGAGTTATACGTACACGGGTGGGTTATTCTGGAGGTACTTTAAAGGATCCCACCTACCATGATCTGGGTGACCATACTGAAAGTATTCAGATAGATTTCGACCCCGAAAAGATTTCCTTTTCTGAATTACTTGAAGTTTTCTGGTCAAGTCATGATCCTGCACAAAAGACTTCATCCCGTCAGTATATTTCTATTCTTTTCTATCATAATGAATCTCAGAAACAAAAGATCATCGAAAGTATATCAGAAGAAGAGAAAAAACGTGGAATAGTCATTTTAACAGAAGTGATCCCTTTCCGTGAATTTTATCTGGCTGAAGAATATCACCAGAAATACCGCTTGAAGAGGTTCAGGGAATTTATGGATGACTATTCAAAAATTTTCTTAAGTGATAGAGAACTTACTGATTCAACGGCTGCAGCAAGACTGAATGGATATGTTTCAGGGATGGGTGACCTTTTACAGCTTGAAACTGAGATAGACCTCCTGGGTCTATCTCCAGCGGCTCAGGATAAACTCAGAAAGATGGTATCTGCTTCTGAATAGAAACCTCAAAATGAAAAGACAAGGTTTTAACCTTGTCTTTTCATTTTGAGGTTGCCTAAGGAGCAAGGGAGGTATCCAATGGTAGATGAAATGGGGTCAGAGAAGGGATCGTCCAATTTTCTCACTTATTTTGATAACCTCTTCAATTTGAAGGATACCTCCGATTTTCGAGGAGAGGTTATTGAATTGCTTCTTCCTCTTTCCAGTACTGTCTCTTATGATAATTCCTTCTCTTTTCGGGGTCAGATACTTCGGTTTTATGATGAGCTCCTTGATAGAAGTTATCTTTCTACCATAGTCGAAGAAACAGAAGATATAGTAACAATGTTTGATCTTGACCTTAAGCTGATAACAGCTAACAGGGCTTTTGTAAAGGCTGTCTGGAAACATGATATTACAGATGTCGTCGGAAAAACGCATGAAGAGATCTATTGCCCCCATCTTGATATGGAGACTATAAGGCAATATTCATTGGATGAAACTCTTGCCCAGACCCTCCCGAAGGGGAATTTTATTGAAAGAGAACGAAATATTGTTTATCCCGACGGAGTGGAAAAATTTTATCTGAGTCGCAAGTTTCCCATGTTTGACCCGGAGGGTCAGGTTATTGCTACAGCAACAATTGCGAGGGATATCTCTTCCCTGAAACTCATCCAGAGAGAGTTAAAGGAAAGTGAGAATAAGTACCGTTATCTTTTCCAGAATGCTACGGACAAGATATTCCTGCTGAAAATTCGTGATGATGGTCTCCCCGGTCGTTTTGTGGAAGTTAACGACTCTGCATGCCGTTCCCTGGGTTATTCCAGAAAAGAACTTTTATCTATGGAGTTGCAGGATATTGATGGAATAGCCGGTTCTGCAAATATGGAAAAGATCATGAGAATGCTCAGAAAAAAGAGAAGGATGATTTTTGAGGCAGTCCACGTGAGAAAAGATGGGTCAAGTATTAATGTGGAGATCAGTGCTCATGTTTTCCATCTTAGAGGTGAGCTATTGATGCTCTTTATATCTCGAGATATTTCAGAAAGAAAGGAACAGGAGGTAAAATTCCACAAATATCAGCGCCAGCTCCAGGGGCTGTCATATAGAATGACTTATCTGGAGGAAAAGACCAAAAGATCATTAGCCCATCAGCTCCATGACAATATAGGTCAGGATCTCCTTCTCTCGAAATTAAGACTAGAAATGGCCCGGAAGGGTCTCAGTGATCCCGAAACATGTTCCCATCTGGATGAAGCTTGCCGTAATCTTGAAAATGCCATATCCTGTGTCAGGAACATTACCTTTGAATTGAGCCCTCCTGTTCTCTATGAACTGGGCTTCTCTCCTGCAGTAGAATGGCTGGTCGAAAAACTGGGGAGACAGTCTGACATCAAGATTTCCTGTCAATTTAAGAATATCCCTTCAGAAATGTCTGATGATATAAAATCCTTTCTTTTCAGGGCAGTTCGTGAATTGCTGACAAACGTTATCAAACATGCAGATGCTACAGTAGCTGATGTTTCCGCGTCTTTTACCAAAGGTGATCTGCGTATATCTGTCACGGATAATGGAAAGGGGATCCGCAGATTATCTGATCATGAATATTCAGAGAAAAATCACAGTTTCGGCCTCTTCAGTCTAAGAGAACAGGCCCGAACCCTGGGAGGTTTTTTGAGTATTGGACGTAACAGAAATGGGGGAGCTAGAGTCTCCATTTCTCTTCCTTTGGCTTCAGGAACGAGGGAACAATAATATGGTTGCATTAAAGATAATGCTTGTAGATAATCACAGGGTTATGAGAGAGGGTCTTCGCATACTTATAGATTCTGAAAAGGATATGAAGGTTGTTGCCGAAGCCGATAACGGAAGAGAAGCTCTTTCCATATCAAAAAAACATAGACCAGACATAATACTGATGGATGTTATGATGCCTGATATGAATGGTATAGAAGCTGCCAGAAGGATCCGTTCAGAATTTGAAACCATAAGGATTCTTGCCCTTTCCATGTACGATGATCGTCATTATGTTGCAGAAATGCTTCGGGCAGGTGCTTCGGGATATCTTCTCAAGGACTGTGCCTTCAAAGAGCTTTCCGGGGCGATACGTACTGTAGCTGAGGGTCAATTCTACCTGAGTCCTTCCATATCGGGGATGGTGATAGAAGAATATATCAAAATGCTTGAAAATGATGATGGAGAAGAAACCGTCTCTACCCTTACCTCAAGAGAAAGAGAGATCCTTCAGCTGATAGCTGAGGGCAGAAGCACGAGAGAAATTGCCAATTCAATAAATGTCAGCATGAAAACTGTAGAAACGCACCGTTACCATATCATGCAGAAGGTCAATGTTAATTCCATCGCAGAGCTGACAAAATTTGCCATCAGAGAAGGATTAACTTCACTTTGTGAGTAGTTGAGCTCTCTCTGGAGATAGCAGTTGTCCAGATAAAATATTTTTTATTTTAATTGAAGTCTTTGAACATAAATAATAAGGTTTTTTTACTTACCTATTCAGATTTTCCCCGATTTCATACTGTTAAGTGTGAAAGTATACTGAAAATCCACCACCTTTTACGTGAATTTGGAAAATGCCTTTCTCGAAACATCGGGATCTGGTTATATGTTACTTCTGGGTAAGAACACTTTTCTTTCTTCTGTATCATTGCGACACGGAAGTCTTTTCCTCTAACATAATATTTCCAGGAGGTATTACTGTTCTGAACACATGATCGGTGAGAGATTCTTTTATGAGGGAGGAGCTGAACAGAATGGAAAAGATAAGAGATTTGCTAAGGCAGAAAAGATTTCTGGAAGCCTCGGAAAAGGCACTGGAAATGAACAGTTCCGAATGGGAAGCCATGTATATTAAGGTGCTTGTAGAACTCAACAGGGAAGAGAAAAGAACGAGCGAACTCTCTCTAGGGAATTTCTAGTCTTTAAGTTCTTTGCAATTTGATCATGATTGGAGGGGAAGGGCTTTGGCCCTTTCCCTTTTTTAGGTTTAATTAATTATATGATCCAAAATGTTATATGAAAAAAACCTGTTTAGCTCATTGATTTTGTTGAATATATACACTGCCCCGTGAGTATCAAGCAGGCATATAAGGTATTTCTTTCTTTTAAAATAATCTGTGACCTTTTTTTGAAGTTCGGGGATATTTCCCAACGATCAGTTATCCTCCGTAAGAAAAGGATATGAAATCGATAATTCCAGCTGTTCCGGATCCTTTCTGAAAAGTTGTTGTCAGGATGTTGTTCTGAGTTATATATTTAAAAGCATGAGTCCTGGTCTTCAAAGGGATGGAGAGAGGATCATTCCCCTCTTTCCGGTCATCCGGGATTGCCCTGAGAACACATGGAGAATCGAAGAGGGGGGAGACAGAATCAGTCAATAGATCCAATCCGGGAGGACCCAATAGGGGCTGGATTATGAAGATCTCCAACAACG
Source organism: Synergistales bacterium (assembly GCA_963666205.1). GTDB lineage: Bacteria > Synergistota > Synergistia > Synergistales > JAFGMB01 > JAENYO01. The sequence goes on along the minus strand of OY762654.1, from coordinate 799,051 downwards.
CCGTAATTTCCCGTTTGTTTATACATTTTATTTCTCCCTGTTCCAGGTGGAGGTACTTCTAGTATGTTTATCCATCGTAATATTGCAGTAAAGAGGTCTTTATTGATTCGTATTTAAAGAGTAGAATTAATTCCGGATTACTCAGGAAGGATATTCCCAGATTCCTGGCTGATTTCTTTTTTGGGGGGACCGGGTATTATCAGAGAAAATGCCCGGTATTATTGAAAGGAGTGGTATGTATGTTGCTATTCAGGAAAAGTGTTTCTATGGTAGGTCTTGTGGTATTTCTGGTTGCGATCTCCACAGCGGCAGTATGGGCAGCACCTATGGAACTCAAGATGTCCTATAATGGTCCTGCCGATGCCGAGAACAATGCTGTACACCTTTTTGCAAGTAATTTCAAGAAATTTGTGGAAGAAGGTACAGGCGGTGAAGTTGAAATAAAACTTTTCCCTGACAGTCAGTTGGGCAACGAAGAAGAGAGAATGGAATTGCTGATGGAGTCGGGAATGAACCAGCCTATCATAAATGTCGCTTCATATGGTGGAATAGCTCCTGTTTTTCCCGAGATGTATGCTACGAACGTGCCTTTCCTTTTCAACAGCTACAAGGCTGCCCATATTTTCTTTGACGAGAGTGCCTTTATGGCAAAGGCAAAGGATGAATTCCATAAGAGAACAGGTGCATATCTTCTGGAGGTTATTGAAGAAGGAGGATTCCTTGCCTTTACGAATTCAAAGAAAGAGATAAGATCTCCTGCTGATTTCAAAGGGTTGAAATTCAGAGGTATGGCAGAAGATCAGGTAGCCCTGTATAAAGCATTTGGAGCCAGTGGTACCCCCATTCCCTGGACAGAACTTTACATGGCTTTGAAAACGGGAGTTGTTGATGGACAGATGAACCCGGCAATGTACATCAAGATGGGAAGCCTTTTTGAAGTTCAGAAATTTCTAACCCTTGCCAATATCCAGTATTCAGACCAGTTCCTGGTCATAAACGGTGCAGTACTGGATTCATTGACGGATTCCCAGAAAGAGGTTGTCAGGGACGCCTCGAGAAAGGCCAATGCCATAAACAGGACTACCATGGAAACTCAGGATTCTAAAGATATACAGTTCCTTGTGGATAACGGAATGTTGGCATATTCTCCGAATAAGGATGAAATGAATGCCTTCAGAGAACAGGGCCAGCCTGCCTATCTTGAGTGGCTGAAGGATAAAGTAGGCGAGGATTGGGTTGAACTTTCCCTGGAATGTGCTGTTACCGCAAACAAAAAGGCAGGAGAAGGCAAATAGCCGGTATGGGTAAAAAGACTGCTGTCGATCTCTGGATCAGAAGACTGGAACGCCTCAGCGCCTGGAGCGCTGGGGCGCTCCTTGTTATCAATGTGGGGGACATACTGCTGGGCATCTTCTGCCGATATGTTTTGAAAAGTTCCATTATCTGGACGGAGGAGGTTGCACGGTTTTCCCTGGTATGGCTTGTACTTATGGCTGCGGGAGGGGCCTATTATCATGGTGATCACATGGTAATTGATTTTGTTGTTCCTAGACTTCCTCCTCTGTTACAGAAAATAATAGATTATTTCAAACTTGCTCTTTCTATCTTTATCCTTGGACTTATGATCTGGCTCGGTCTGATGAATGCAGTTAAGATCTGGCACATGAAGACCATGGCTCTTGGTATTCCCAAGACCATACCCCTCATGTCTGTTCCGGCAGGTCTTGCCCTTCTCCTTGTAATGTTTCTTCTTCTGCAATTCAGATCACGGAAAGCGGGGATATCAGAATAATGGCTCTTTTAATGCTGGTATTATTCTTCATGCTTATGGTTGCAGGGGTACCCCTTTATCTTTCTCTCCTTTCAGCGGCTTTTGCGGGTATTGCCTATCTCGGCGACTGGTCTCTTTTGCGGATAATGTCTCAGCAGTTTTATGGAGGAATGGATATCTTTTCTCTTATGGCCATACCCTTCTTCATACTTGCGGGTATCCTTATGAACAGATCCGGCCTGACCGACCGGCTTCTCGATTTCAGCCGGCTTCTTGTGGGTTCTGTCAGGGGAGGTCTGGGTTACGTTAATGTGGTTGGCGGCATTATCCTTGCAGGAGTGAACGGTTCTGCTGCGGCTGATGCTTCAGCCCTGGGATCAATATTGATCCCAGCTATGGTTAAGGACGGATTCTCTCCTGCATATTCAGCGGGTCTTACAGCCAGCAGTTCCCTTATCGGCCCTATAATTCCTCCCAGTATTTTCATGATCATCTATGCGACTATGACGAATACATCCATAGGGGGTCTGTTTGCTGCAGGGATGCTTCCCGGACTGGTTCTTGGACTTGCCTTTATGGGCATGAACTGGTATTACTCCCGTAAATATGAAGTCCCCATCTCTGATTTTGGTGAAGTACGCAAGCAGGCGAGGCAGATTCTTGTCCGATCCGCAGTTGCGCTTATCGCTCCAGTTATAATAATTGGAGGTATTGTAACGGGGATAGTAACTCCTACCGAGTCAGGTGCCCTGGGAGTTGCATATTGTCTTGTTGCAGGTTTTTTCTACACCAAAAAACTGGATCTTGTAAACCTTGGTCATTCAATATATGAAACTGTAAGACTTACCAGTTCCATATTCCTTATTATGGGGGCTGCTACCGTAATAGGGTGGTTACTGAAGTGGGAACAGATACCCCAGAAGTTTGCGTCCATTATCATAAGTTCGGGACTCATACATAATCCCTGGCTATTGATGATAGTGCTGAGTGCTGTGATCTTTCCTGTAGGAATGTTCATGGAGGAAGTCTCTACCCTTACTCTACTGACCCCGATATTTGCCCCTCTTGCTGTAAAGGCAGGTATTGACCCCCTGCATTTTGGTATCGTTATGACCCTGAATGTAACGATTGCTCTTATCACACCTCCAATGGGTGCATGTAATTATATTGTTGCGGCGGTCGGGAGGGTAAAACTTGGCGATGTCTTTAAGGTTATATGGCCCTTTATTGGTGTAGCAATGCTCGTCCTGCTGGTTATAATAACCTTTCCACCGATAACGACCATTATTCCGAAATTGCTGAATCTATGAAGAATGAAAGAAGGTGTAACTGTGGAGAAGGTGGAGCATCTGTTTTCACGTCCCATTCCCCAAATGCCGGAGTGGAATTGGGATGCCGCTCGCCGTATCCCTATAGATGACAATGGGGAGGAACTGGTCCCGGTAAGTTTATTACCGGAAAAGATCCTTGTAAGGAGTGAGTATTTTATTCAGGGTCTTCGTGGAGCGATGCCGGAGTGTTTCCTTCGCAGAGGTGTGTTCCTGAAGTTGGCGGAGGCATCGGAAAAACTGCCCTCAGGTTATCGGTTTGTTGTATTTGATGGATGGAGACCCCCATATCTTCAAAAAAACCTTTTCCATATACTGAAAGAAGAGATAGCAGGTGTTTACCCTGACCTTCCCGATGAGGATCTCAACTCAAGGGTGTGTCAGTATGTTGCTCTGCCTTCGGTATGTCCGGATAGCCCATCTCCCCATATAACAGGGGGAGCTGTAGACCTTAGTATTGTCAATGAACAGGGTCTGCTGCTCAATATGGGATCCGGATTTGACGATACTTCAATTCTTTCTCAAACAGCTTACTTTGAGAAGCTTGCCGGGGGAAAAAGAGAATTATCACGGGATGAAAATGAAATTCTCCGGAACAGGCGCTTTCTTTTCAACCTTATGACAGGTGTTGGATTTACTAATTATTCCGATGAATGGTGGCATTATGACTATGGTAATCAGAACTGGGCATGGGTTATCGATATGGACTCACCCGCTATCTACGGAAAGATCTATCCTGAAATGAGATGGAAAGGAGATTTTCAATAGCAGATCTTTAAAGGTCCGATTCTTAAGGGGAAAGGATGAGTGAAAGATCATCCTTTCCCCTTTCTTCATGCCTGTTATAATAGTCCGATCAGGTTCTTTCCGAAAGAGTCTCATAAAGACAGAATTTATTATTTTCTGCAATTAGCTATCCTCCCGATGGAAGGTTCAGGTGAAAGACTGTTTTGAAAAAGATTGGTGTGCTCTATGGCGGAGAAGGTTTTGAGAAAGAAGTTTCTCTTAAAAGCGGAGAATCTGTTATATGCGGCCTTTCCCAGGCCGGTTTTGATGTCAGGCCTTTCCTGATAAGTAAACCAGCAGAATTGATCAAATTGCCAGATGATGAAAAGCCTGATCTTTTTTTTATAGCCCTTCACGGGTGCTGGGGAGAGAACGGTCAGGTCCAGGCTCTGCTTGATCTTATGAATATACCCTATACCGGGCCCGGTTACGAAGCCTGTGCTCTTTCTATGGATAAATGGGTGAGTAAAAGCATCTTCAGAATAAGCGGAGTACCCGTTCCGGATGGATGTATTATTCCTGCAAATTTTTACTCCAGAGAAAATCCCCTTCCTTCTTGTGTTTGCCCTTCGCCTTTTCCCGGAAAGGTCGTAGTCAAGCCAAACTCATGTGGCAGTACAGTGGGGGTAAGCATCCTGGATCATGGAGAAGATATGATCGAAGCGGTTAATTTTGCTTCCAGGTTTTCCAGGAATGTTATTGTGGAAGAGTTTATAGCTGGAAGGGAACTTGCTATAACTGTAATAGAAAGAAAAGGAATTATAGAGGTCCTTCCTGTTGTAGAAATTGTTCCCAAAGAAAAATTCTACACCTATGAGGCTAAATACAGCAGTGGAAAAAGTGAGTATCTTGTTCCGGCTCCCCTGGAAGGATGGGTCCTGCAGTCTGTGGTCGAGGCAGCAAGGAATGCTTTTCGTGCCCTTGGATGCAGGGTATATGCAAGAATAGATATACGACTTACCCATAGCGGAGAACCGCGGGTCCTTGAAGTGAACACAGTGCCAGGGATGACATCAACCAGCCTTGTCCCAAAGGCAGCAAGGGCTGCGGGATCAAGCTTCCCGGATTTCCTGAGATTCCTGGTGGAGGAATCTCTTTTTCTTCGGAAATCTTATATACACTGATCCTGGTGATATGAATTTATCTGATAAAGTAGAGGGCCAGGATGAAAGAAACGACAAGAGCTGGAAGCATGTTCATTATTCTCAGTTTTTTAATCTCCAGGATATTCATGGCAATACCAATCAGGATTATTCCTCCGACACCACTTATCTCGTGTAATACGGCCTCTGAAAGTATATCCTTTAAATAGAATGCAAAGAGCGTAATGCTTCCCTGGTATATCAGAAGAGGCAGGGCCGCCAGTACAACTCCCCCTCCGAGTGAAGACGCCAGGGTTAAAGATGCGATCCCATCAAGGAGGGATTTGGCTATCAAAAGGTTGGGAATACCTCCCAGACCCTCTTCGATGGCCCCAAGGACCCCCAGAGACCCTGTGCAATACAAGAGAGAAGCTGTAATAAAACCCTCCCGGAATCTGGTTTTTCCCTTTACAGGGTCTGTATTTCCCACTGAAAGGCCGGTAATTCTATCATCTATTCTTAATGTTTCCCCTATAACAGAACCAGCAACAATGCTGAACACCATGATAAGCATGTTATTGCTTGACAGGGCCATCGAAATACCTGCTACAAGGGTAAATAATCCCAGGGCCTGAAAGCATATGGTGTTAAACCTTTCGGATAATCGTGAGTGAACGGCCAGTCCGAACAAGCCTCCAAAAGTAGCTGCAGCCGTGTTAAGCAGAGTCCCGAAGGCCGGTATATCTAAAAAATAGTCCTGCAAATTCTTTTCCCCCTGTGTTATTTCAACAGAAATGATTGATCTCAGATCGACGAGGAAACAGTCTAGCACAGATCCTGATGCCATACAATCTTCCAGGTTAGCCAGATACCGTGTTGACATGATATACTAAAAAAGCGGAGACGGGGTTATTCTTCCAGATATGCTTTTAAATCCTGCTAAATGTACCGAGGTTATTGTTAACCTGGATAAGGGGGGGAGGAAATTGAAACATTATATGAAGGTGGAATGTCCGATTTGCGGAAAGATAACTTATGGGAGGGAACATGGGCAATTTCACCAGGGATGCGACCATTTTGAAAGGGTTGATGAGAAAGACTCTGTAGTTTTCTTTGTGAATGATTTCGGAGAAGAATTGCCGGTAGATCTAAGCGCCGTCGGAGACAGATGTTTATCCTTCAACTGTCCTATCTGTAATGAACAGCTGGATGCCTGTGTCCGGGAAGCTGCAAAGGAATACAAGATAGAGGGCAAGTGTCCCCATTTCGAGGAACTTAAAGCAGATGACCATGGGGTTATGCTCGCTTATTTTATTGATGATGAACAGAAACAGAGAACCCTTAAACTGGTCTAGTTCAAAGTAGTATTTCCCGATGTGGTTCGAAGTGATTAAGAAAAGAGGGTCCATGGGCCCTCTTTTCCTTTTGTAGTTAGGATAAAATAATGCAGTACATGTTACCATTAAAATATAAATTTATATTTCTTTTTTTTAACGACAACTCACGTTATTTTCCGAAAGGGGCGTACTGAAGGGATGAAAAAGATCCTTACGTTACTGGCGATTCTCGTGTTTTTATGTACTGGAGCTTACTACATGTTGTCCAAGCCCCTACCCGTTACACTTGTTACGGGAGATTTCATTCCTTCCAGAGTAGAGGAAGATAATACTTTTCTACTGGTAAAAATGTTTGACTCAGAAGCTTTTACCGGTCCTTTAGTCCATGTTACAGACTATTTCGCAGAGAAGATGACGGAGACCGCGAATTCCACATCTCCAGAAGCAGTTCAGGATCCTGGATTCCTGGGAGAGTGTATAAAAGAATATTTCCCTTTTCTGGGTGAATCCAGGATCTTTTTTTCAGTCAGAACGGGAGATCAGATGCCGGGGATCAGTCTTTACGGAGTTTCCGTAATAAAGGAGAAGGAACCAGAGTTGCTCCTGAAGTCTTTTTTTGATCAGATATCCTCGAAGACTGATGATCTTACTGTAATCCCATATAATGCAGACCTGGGCGAGGATGTTCTCCCCCTCTATCAGATCTTTGATAAAACTACTGGAATGACCATATCTGTAGCTCTTTTCGGGACTGGTCCGGTATTTCTTCTTTTTTCCTCTGGAACTGAAGGACTCAGGGATATGATTACAGCAGCAGCTGATCCTTCCGGGAAATTGGAGATTCAACAGAAACTGACGGAAATGAACAGTATTTATTTATCCATGGATACTTCGATGTTCAAAGAATTGCTGGAATCAGAGGGTGTGAATATTTTTTCTGAAAAGCCGGTGATTTTAGAGGTCTCTTTCCAGAAGGATAATGAAGGATGGACGATCAGATCACATTCAAATGCTGCTGATATATTCATGTCTGAAGAACAGCGCAAGTCCTGCAGGCCTATAAGGGATATTCCAGAATTTCCGGGAGGAGGGCAGGTTATAGGTTTTATACATGGGAGGACTTCCAGTCTTGACCGTTCGAGGATAGAAAAAATGCTGAATGATCCCAGGGCTTCAGAAGCAAGGCTTGGGTTGGAATATTTCCATAAACTCTACGGTATTACCCTGGAGGACATTGTTGATCTCTTTGGAGGCAGTTTTTCCCTTGTCATTGGCGGAAAATCCTTCAGTCCTTTAGGTGAAATCCCCGGGTGTTACGTAATGTTTCAGCCTGAAAAGGAGGGTATTACCGAAAAATTCATGTCAATTGTCCCTTTGCTTAATTTACCCTTCCCTTTAAAACAGATCGAAATTCCCGAATGGGAGAGGGTTTATGGCATTGATTCTGTAATGGGCCTTACCATTGCTTGCCGAAACAAACAGCTTCTGGCAGGAGTTATTGATCCTCAACAGCTCTCGGTTTCCCTGGAAATTCCGGAAAATATGAGTAGATTTATGAGGGGAGAGAGTTATGGCATATTCGCCCTTTCTGTTAGAAGGATTGAAGAAGAGCTTATGGAAATATCAAAAAAGATGAGACCTATAATGCAGGATGACAGGATCGGCAAAGGCATTAACGAGTTCAGGGAATCTTTGGGAAATGTGGATTCTTTTATTGCCAGGGGAGAATCCCTTCATGATTCTTTTCTTAAGATCCTTGTAAACCAGGAGTCGGAGTAAGCTCTGGTCAACAGGACGGTCATTCATTCATGAAACAGGTTGTGTTCAGAGTCTTTATATAATATCTCTGGTAAAATTAGTGCCGGTAATAAGAATTGTCACATATTATGGAGGTGCCTGTTTTGGTTCTGATACTGAAATGTCTTTTCCCCATGCTTCTATGGGCCTGGATCCTGTCGAGTTCTTATTCCCGATATGTCTTACCACGGGTGCAGTCTGTTCATGATCTTGCTGAAAGCCTTGAAAAAAGGCATGCTGAAGAGGATTTACGGGGACCTCTTCCAGGAATAGCGGCAGGGTCCCTTAGGGTGGTGCTTTCCCTGTCACAGATTTATGTTCTTGGAATATGGTCCGGTTACTGTGTTTTAAGGGTTATCCGATATACGCATCTCCCAGGGGCAGAGCATAAATGGATCATGCATGTGCTCGCATTTTTTATCTGTGAAGGTGCATTAGGTGTGATTGCTCACAGGGAAACATACAGGGGTATTCTCTCCATCCTGCATTCTGCAATGGCAATGGGAATGTTCGTAATGTTTTCTCTCAATCCTTATATGATGGCACCGGTTTATCCATGGCTTATAAGAACGATGGGAATTCAGGGGTTGTTGTGATACACAGGAATGATTGCTCTATTTGCCATCGTTCCCCATAAACAACTGAAAACAGTTAACGTTGTCTTTTAGCTATTACAGATTTCCTGTCGGGATTTTATACCAGGTTAGACGGCGATAAATTATCACTCATTGCGGAATGTTGCCGGCTATACAGGAATGAATATCCCTTTCGCAGTTAGATTCTGGGCTGAATTCTTGCGGTGGGTCAATGAAATACTTTCAACTGTTTCATTGCTTCAAAGATATGTTCCCGGGCAAGACCTTTTGCTCTTTCACTATCCCTTTCAACAATTGCAACGACCATCTGCTGGTGCTGTCTAAGGATCTTTTCTGGCCATTCCAGGTAAGGGAAAAGCCTCCTCCTGCTGTTTCCGATATATTTTTCCATAACCGCAGAAAGTCCTTCATATACACGGGATAATAATTTATTGTTAGCGGAATCAATTATGAGAGTGTGTAGAAGAGAATCCCAGTGTGCACCTTCTCCCTCATGATCTTCTCCGTTAATGTGGATCCTTTCAAGCTGATGGATGCATTCTATGAGCCTGTCCAGTTGCTCTGGTGTTCTTCGTTCAGCGGCAAGACCTGAAGCAGGGATCTCCGTAAGGAGGCGCATTTCCATTAGCTGCTGCATCATGTCTTCAGGCCAGATGCTGATGTTCCTTAAACCGCTGTCAAGATCTGCAAGATCTATTTCCTTAATAAAGATGCCTTCTCTTCCATGCATTTCAATGTATCCAAGACATTCAAGGGTCACAAGTGCCTCCCTCAGAAGATTTCTGCTTACCCCCAGCATTTTTGCAAATTCCCTTTCTGGAGGGAGTTTGTTTTCCTTGATTAAATGGCCCTCCCGGATCAGTTCTGTGATTTTTTCAACAAGTATTGCTCTCTTGGTTTCCATGTCTGCCTCCTGCAGGATGAAAGGATCCTTGTCAATTTTTTTATATCATACTATAATCTAGTTTAAGTTGGTAGTACCTTGGTAGGACCAATAAAAGGAGGATGATTCGGATAATGAAAAAAGTAATAAGTACGATCTTGCTCAGTGCTCTTGTTGTGTCTTTATTCAGTTCGATGGCATTTGCTGTTACTACTATCAGGCTTGCCCATGTCGTAAATGAAAAGGATGCCTTCCATCAGTGCGCATTAAAGTTCAAGGAGCTGGTGGAAGCCGGTAGTGATGGTGAACTGAAGGTTACCATTTTCCCCAATGCAAAACTTGGAGACGAGAGAACCCTTCTTGAAAGAATGAAACTGGGAGTTGTAGATGCCGGAATCATCACCGGTGGTCCGATTATCAATTTCATGCCCAGTTTCGGTGTCTTTGATCTACCCTTCATTTTCAGCAGTCCGGAGCATGCTTATAAGGTCCTGGACGGCCCAGTGGGGCAGCAGATGCTCAATGATATGGAACAGTTTGGCTGGAAGGGGCTGGCATACGGGGAAAGAGGTTTTCGCAATCTGACCAACAGCAAGAGGGAAGTCAAGACCCCTGAAGATATTAAAGGACTCAAGATACGCCTTATGCAGAACCCGGTTTACGTTGATTCCTTCAAGGCCCTTGGTGCAAATGCGGTTCCCATGGCCTGGACAGAAGTACTCACAGCCCTTCAGCAGGGTACAGTTGATGGCCAGGAAAATCCCCTCAATGTTATTGTTGCCTTCAAACTCTATGAAACCCAGAAGTACCTCTCCATCACAAGGCATGCTTATGCACCCAATGTCATCATGGTAGGTATGAAAACCTGGAATAAACTTTCTCCTGAACAGCAGAACCTGGTTCAGAAATCTGCCCATGCTGCAGCTGAGTACAACCGGAAACTCGATAATGACAATGCGGCAGAATGGCTCCAGTTCCTTAAGGATAAGGGAATGGTGGTTACCCAGCCAGATCTTGCCGCCTTCAGAGAGGCCGTCAAGCCAGTTTATGAAAAATATCAGGATAAGTTCGGTAAAGACCTGATCGATTCGATACTCAATACAAAGTAAAGGGTTATAGAATAAACATGAAAGAGAAAGGAATGGACAGAGGCGAGTTGAAAGGCTCGCCTCTTCTTGAATTAAGCGACAAACTGAATCATATCAGTGAAGTGATCCTGTTCTTCCTCATGGTGGGTATGATAGGGGTTACTACACTTCAGATATTCTGCAGGTTTTTTCTGGACGCCCTTATATGGTCCGAAGAACTTACACGATTTATGCTTGTGGGTGCCTCTCTTCTGGGAGCAGCTATAGCCTTTAAAAGGGGGTCTCACATTGCTGTGACCTTTATGGTTATGAAGCTTCCTGCTCCGATCCGTAAGCTTGTTGCTCTGCTGGTTCAGTTAATTGGAATAGCTTTTTTCATTATTGTCGCCTATTACGGGGCGATCCTGATGAATAGTGAGTCTTATCAGACTACTCCTGCCATGGGTATCTCCATGAAATGGGTATATATGATGTATCCGCTGATCGGCGGGATTACTCTGATCCATTTAATATCCGGCATCAGGGAAATCCTCAGGAGGTAGAGGAACATGGGCTGGATTCTAGCAGGTTCGTTTTTCTTTTTTCTATTACTTGGAGTTCCTATTGGTCTTTCCATAGGGGTTTCCGCAGTAACGGTACTTATTATCAGTGACATACCTCTGGAAATGGTTCCGCAAACCATGTTTGCGGGAAATAATTCTTTTGCCCTTGTTGCTGTTCCTTTCTTTATCCTTGCGGGAGATATTCTTGCAAAGGGAGGTATATCCGAGAGGATCGTAGCATTTGCAGAAGCGACTCTTGGGAGAATACGGGGAGGCCTTTCCATCGTTTCTACAGTAGCTTCCATGTTTATCGCCGCCATCTCAGGATCAGGTGCTGCTACCACTGCTGCTGTAGGGACAGCCCTGCTCCCGGATCTTGAAGAGATGGGGTATGATGTTGATTTTTCTGCCGCTCTAATTGCGGCATCGGGAACCATAGGTGTGGTTATTCCTCCCAGTGTTCCCATGGTTCTTTATGCAGTAATAGCGGGGGAATCAGTGGCTAAACTTTTCATGGGAGGAGTTGTTCCCGGAATCCTGATGGGACTTGGGCTTATATGTCTTGCTATATATGTTGCCCGGAAAAGGGGTTATCCAGCCAGTGAGAAGGTTAGCGGCAAAGAGAAATGGAACCGCTTTGTAAATTCACTCTGGGGGCTTATGACACCTGTAATAATACTTGGAGGTATATTCTCCGGAGTCTTTACTCCTTCAGAAGCCGCTGCCATAGCAGTTGATTATTCTCTCCTGGTGGCTTTCTTTATATACAAGACCATGGATCTTAAAAAACTTTACAAGCTTGTTGTCAATGCAGGTGTAACTTCTGCACTTATCATGTTTATAATCGCGACAGCAAAGCTGTTTGGATGGGGACTTGCCTTTTATGAAGTGCCCGAAGCTGTCGCCAGTGCATTTCTTGGAGTTGCAGGAGGAAACCGGTTCCTTGTATACCTTATGATAACCATAATAGTCCTTCTGGCTGGAATGTTCATGGAAACTGCTTCCGCTCTCATTATTCTCACACCCATATTTCTGCCCACAATAACTCAGTTGGGAGGTAACCTTATCCATTTCGGAGTTCTTATAGCCATAGGTCTTGCAATTGGAATGGCGACCCCACCTGTTGCTATAGATATATATGTTGCCAGTGCTATAACGGGTCTATCCATGGAAGAGATCAGTAAACCCATAATTCCCATGGTCCTTGTCCTGATAGCAGTACTGCTCCTTGTTACATATTTCCCGTCTATAGCGCTGTTCCTTCCAAAACTTTTCTGGGGAGCTGCGGGAGTCTAGCCTTTTTCTCGAAATATCCTGAATGGAGGTTGAATCTATGATGAAAAGTGACAATGCAAAGAAAGGTCCAGAGAGAGCACCGCACAGATCCCTTATGAAAGCAGGGGGATATACGGATTGGGAGATAGAACGTCCATGGATTGGTGTGGTCAATGCCTACAATTCTATCATTCCAGGTCATACCCATCTGAACAGAATAACTGAAGCTGTCAAATCAGGGGTCTATGCCAGCGGAGGTCTTCCTCTCGAATTTCCAGTGATAGGTATTTGTGACGGTATCGCAATGAATCATGAGGGAATGAAGTTTTCCCTTCCCAGCCGAGAGCTTATCATGGATTCTATAGAGGTAATGGCAAGGGGTCATGCCCTTGATGCTCTGGTTCTTGTTACAAACTGCGATAAAATAATTCCAGGTATGGCCATGGCGGCTGCCATGTTGAACATTCCGGCCATAATAATCAGCGGCGGGCCAATGCTTGCTGGTATTCACGGCAAGAGGGATATTGATCTCAGTACGGTATTTGAAGCTGTTGGACGAAGGGTAGTTGGAACCATATCGGAAGAAGAGCTGAAGGAAGTGGAGAATTGTGCCTGTCCCACCTGTGGTTCATGTTCAGGTATGTTTACAGCTAATACAATGAATTGCATGATGGAAGCCCTGGGTTTTGCCCTCCCTGGAAATGGAACAATTCCTGCCGTTTTTGCAGAAAGGGAAAGATTGGCAAAAGATGCGGGAAGAAAGATCATGTATCTGGTGGAAAACAATATCAAACCGAGGGATATTCTTACAAAAAAAGCGTTTGAAAATGCAGTTGCAGTAGATATGGCCCTGGGTGGTTCTACAAATACAGCTCTTCATCTCCCTGCAATTGCCCATATGGCAGGAGTGGATCTGACTCTTGAAAAGCTTGATGAAATAAGTAAGAAGACACCCCATCTCTGCAGCATGAGTCCAGGTGGTCCTTACCATATTCAGGATCTTTACTTTGCCGGAGGGGTACAGGCGGTTATGAAACGTCTTTCCGGAAATGGTCTTATCCATATGGATATTCCTACTGTAACGGGAGAAAGTGTAGGAACCAACCTCGAAAAAGCAAGAGTAAGGGACGATGAGGTTATTCGACCCCTTAACAATCCCTATCACCAAACAGGAGGTATAGCAGTTCTCAAAGGGAATATTGCCATTGAGGGCTCAGTTGTAAAACAGACAGCTGTTGCTCCTGAAATGCTTGTTCATAAGGGGCCTGCCCGGGTTTTCAATAGTGAAGAAGATGCGAGCAGGGCTATTCTCGGAAAGGATATCAGGGAAGGTGACGTTATCGTTATCCGTTATGAAGGGCCAAAAGGCGGACCTGGAATGAGGGAGATGCTTTCTCCCACATCCTCTCTGGCCGGTATGGGAATGGACAAGACAGTTGCACTGATAACGGATGGCAGATTTTCCGGGGCTACAAAGGGTGCGGCGATAGGACATGTTTCTCCGGAAGCAGCCGCAGGCGGCGATATTGCCCTTATTGAAGAGGGAGATATCGTAGAGATCGATATCCCGGCTGGAAAACTGAACGTGCTTGTCTCTGAAGAAGAACTTGCCAGGAGAAGGTCAGAATGGGAGCCCTATCAGAACAATATGGAAAGCCCCTTCCTCACCAGGTATCGAGAATTTGTCACTTCCGGCGCCAGAGGAGCGGTGTTCAAAGACTGAGCTCATCTGTTTCAATAGCAAGTAAAGAGAAAATCCCTTCCTTGTTTGCCATGGGCCTGCCAGTTATGGGCAGGCCCCGCTTTTTGGAGCCATCAGTCCAGAATGGCGACTGGTATATCTTCCCATCTTGTGGTGTAGAAGGGGGATCTGAAAGCACTTTGCATTGTCCAATTCTGCTGAATTCCTGCTGAAGCAAGTCTTATGCTGTTTTTTCCGTATTTTCTATTTATCTTGTCAGTTGCATACATGAGTCTTTCATGTTTTTCATTCGAATGGCCCTCTTCAAAGAGTCCAAGCTGGAGTTTGTCATCCTGAATAATGCCTGAAAGGATAACTCCTGATTTTTTATAAGTGTACCCGGTACGGTATATTCTGCTCAGGATTTCGCAGGATCTTGTAACTATATGGGGAGTGTAGGATGTAGGAGTTACTAGATTTATTGTGGCAATATTATGATATTGAGGATCATTCCCGAAGGGATTTGTCTGCAGGAAAACGGATATCCGTGTTGTATACGATCTCTGTTCTCTCAGCTTTTCGGCGGCCCTGCTGGCATATTCTGTTACCGCTTCCACAAGTTCTTCAATTTTTTTTACCTGTCTACCAAAGGATCTCGAAACAATGATCTGTTTTCTGGGAGATAAGGTGTCCTTGATAGATATACAGGAAATCCCTCTCAATTCCCATACAGTCCTCAATCCTTCTATGGTCATATGTTTTCTTACCCAATCATCAGAAGCGTATTTAAGTTTACATGCATCTGAAATTCCATTAAAAAGAAGTTTCCTGGAATAGGTTTTACCTACTCCCCATATATGTTCCACGTTTATTCTTTCCAGCATTTTATCTATATCCGGATGGGTGCTAAGATCGCAGACTCCATTGAAAGTGGAATATCTCTTTGCCAATCCGTTTGCTCCTTTAGCAAGGGTTTTTGTTGGTCCTATTCCTATGGAAACGGGAATTCCTGTCCATCTTTTTACCTTCTGTCGGATATCCCGGGCATATTTATCAAGATTGAATCGGGACATGGTACTAAGACGCAGAAAAGCCTCATCGATGGAATATACTTCCACCTCCGGACATCTTTCAGCCAGGATGTCCATGATCCGTTGAGACATGTTGTCGTATAGGGCGTAGTTGGAGGAATAGGTTGTAACATCGTTTTTCTCAAAGAAACCCCTGCATCTGAAAGCAGGTTCTCCCATCTTTATACCTAGAGCCTTGGCTTCTTCGGATCGCGCTATAACACAGCCATCATTGTTGGAGAGTACGACTACGGCTTTTCTTTCTATGGCTGGGTTGAAAACCCTTTCGCAGGATACATAAAAATTATTGCAGTCTACCAGCGCAAATATTTCATTTCTGGATTCCTTTATCTTTTTGAGGGATGTATTATCCATGCTATTACCCCCCATAGAGAGTCTATATGATATTCTGCAGGATCGGCAGATGGTCGGGAAAATAACTCTATTGTCAGTTTCTCTCTGGAACAGGAAACTACAAGATCTCCTTCTCTCGGTGTAAGACTCCGGTCTACTATCAGAATATCTCCTTCGTGAATACCAGTAATATCACTGTATTCACCAACAGCCTTCAGAAAAAAGGTAGCAGAAGGATTGCTTATAAGAAGATCGTCAAGATCGAGTTTTTTCTCTCTGAAATCGTTTGCTGGAGAAGGGAATCCGCTTGTTATCATTTTGAACACAACCCATACGGAAAATATTTATATTTACACATAGTCTACAATATATTTTTTTGTAGTCAATACTATCCATATGATGTGAATGGGGAGAAATAAAAAGGGAGGTCCGGAGACATCCCTTAAAAATCTATCCTTGAAAGGATTTCGTCAATTTCCTGGAAGGTTATATTAAGTGGAGGGAGAAATCTTATTCCCCCACTTGTGACATTAAGAAGAACTTTTTCTTCGAAGGCTCTTTTCTTAATCATATCAGGGTCTTCCGTACCGGCTCCTATAATGAGACCTCTTTCCCTTACCTCCGTGACCCACTTAAGTTTCGAAAGGCCCTCTGAGAAATATTTACCCTTTTCCCGAACTTTCTCCAGAAAGGCAGAGGTAAGTTTTGAAAGAAAAACCATGCCAGCTGATACTGCGATCGGGTTGGGTGCAAAGGTTGATCCATGGTCTCCCATATCAAAAGGGGCAAAATCCAGGAAAATAGTTGCTCCAAGAGGCAGGCCCCCTCCAATAGACTTACCTATAGTAATAATATCGGGTTTCAGGCCATAACCCTGGTAGGAGAAATAGTTTCCTGTTCGTCCCAGTCCGGCCTGGATTTCGTCTGCTACAAGGACAAATTTCTTTTCTTTATGGAGTTCCATGACCGTTTGGGCGAGGTCATTGGGAATCGGAAGGACTCCACTGTTACCCTGGATACACTCAAGGAAGAGACCGGAAATAGCATTTTCTGATGCAAATTTACGTAAGGAATTTCCGTCAAGAGGAAGAAATACTGTATCGGCTAGGAGGGGTTCAAAGGGTAACCTTATCTTTTCACTATGGGTTATGGATAAAGCACCTGTGGTTCTCCCGTGGAAATTACCCTCAAAGGATACTATTTTCCCCTTCTTTCTGCACTTTTTTATGGCCTTTAATGCTGCTTCCGTTGCTTCAGTTCCGGAGTTTGAAAAATATACACAACCATGTCCTCCGCTTAAATTCAGAAGGGTCTGAGCCATTACTGGAACATCAGGGTCGAGAAAGTAATTTGAAAGATGAGAGTATTTCCTAACCTTGGAAACTATTGCCTCCACTACTTCCGGGTATGAGTGTCCCAGGTTCAATACACCAATACCAGCGAAGGTATCGAGAAATATTCCTTTATCGGTGTAGATCTGTATTCCCTGGGCTTTTTCCACGGTAAGATCATAGGGAGAGTATATCTTTGCCTCCATCAATCTGCCTCCAGTAAACCGAATTCTTCTGCAAGAACTTTCACTGCTTTTTCTGATTCATCCTTATGAAGCAGAACGGATATTTTGATTTCCGAGGTAGTAGTTGCAAGCATTTTTATTCTGTGTTTACTGAGGGCTCCAAAGAATCTACCGGCTACACCCGGTGTTGACTGCATTCCAACCCCTACGACGGCTAGTTTCACTACATCCTCATTTGTACCGAATTTCCATCCTTCTATACCTCTAAGGGTCTCATTGAGAGTTTTTCGGACAATTTCGTAGTTACCGGAAACAAAGGTGAAGGTCAGGTGAGAATGCCCGTTATCGTTGACTGCCGATATCATATCCACATTGACTTCATTCGCAGCAAGATCGATAAATATCCGGCTGATAAGGCCGGTATCGTTGGGAATATTACTCAGGGTCACCTTCATCTGGTTGGGGTCTGTAGTTATTCCTGTAACAACGGGTTGCTCTAGCCATTCTGGTATATTGTTCACCAGGTAAGTCCCCCTTTCTTCTGAAAATGTTGATGCACAATACGTTTTCACGGAATATTTCTTCGCTATCTCTACAGCCCTGGAATGGAGGACTCTGGCTCCGGATGAAGCCAGTTCCAGCATTTCATCATAGGTTATATATTCAAGTTTGCGAGCTGAGGGCTCAACCCGTGGGTCACAGCTGTATACTCCAGCTACATCACTGTAGATCTCGCATGAAGAGCCCATTTTTGCTGCAATTGCTACAGCCGAGGTATCAGACCCCCCCCTGCCGAGAGTTGTTATCTGGCCTTCGTCAGTAATACCCTGGAATCCTGTGACTACTACAACGTCGTGTATTTCAAGTTCCCGTTGTAGCTTTGAGAGCTTAAGATCTTTGATCCTGGCGTTATTATGGGTTTTAGTAGTGACCATTTCAAGTTGAAAAGCATTATATGATATGGCAGGGACGCCAGTCCCGTTCAGAGCCATTGATAAAAGAGAAGCAGAAACCTGCTCTCCAGTGGATAGCAGCATGTCCATCTCTCTTTCCTTGGGGTTTCCTGATATGGAATATGCAAGATCGATCAGCTGATTAGTTGTCTTACCCATTGCTGATACAACAACTACAAGTTTTTCTCCCTGTTGAACCCTTACTTTTATCTTTTCTGCTATATTACGGATCTTATCAGGAGTTGCCATTGAAGATCCGCCATACTTCTGGACAATCAACAAGAACCACCTCTTGGTCTGTTTGCTGGAGGCCGTATCCGGCCTCCAGCGAAGCGATATTGAGATTAAAGATTTCTAAGGTCTTTGACTATCTGTGTTTTATCTGAAGTCTTTGCATCGACCTCTTTGATTACTTTTGCCGGTGAACCTGCCACCACACTGTATTCCGGAACATCTCTTGTTACTATGGCTCCGGCAGCAACGACAGAACCCCTTTTAACCCTGATACCCTCAAGTATCACGGCATTGGCCCCAACGAGAACATTATCTTCTATCACCGCAGGCTGAGCGCTGGGAGGCTCTATTACGCCTGCCACAACAGCACCGGCACCTATGTGACAGTTGCTGCCTATTATTGCTCTACCGCCCAGGACAGCATTCATGTCGATCATGGTACCTTCCCCAATGACGCACCCGATATTTATGACTGCTCCCATCATTATTACAGCACCCTTACCTATTTCTACCATATCTCTTATGATCGCACCCGGTTCAATGCGGGCCTCATACCTAGTCAGATCGGCAAGGGGAAGAGCTGAATTCCTGGCTTGCACCTGGATGTCCACTTTATCGATGAAATCAGAAAATTTTACCAGAAAGGATGATATTTCCTGATAATCGCCGGTCAGAAGGCCGAATTTCTCCGTACCCAGAAAATTCAGTTCATTCCAGTCTATTTCTTTCAGGTTTCCCTGGATGAAGGCCCTTGCAGGTGTCTTTTTTTCTGCTTCGCTTATCATCCTGATTATTTCTTCAGCTCGCATGAAAGAACCTCCTCAAAAGAATAGAATCCCCGTTCTCTCTCGCTTACGAATTCTGCGGCTTTAAGTGCTCCAAGGGCAAAAACTCTCCTGGAGATAGCCCTGTGAGAGAATTCAATAACCTCACCCTCATTGGCAAAAAGGAGAGAGTGATCTCCCGGGACCCCCCCAAGTCTGAGGGAAGAAATATTGCAATCTCTGCCTGTTGCATCCCTGAGAAGAATAGCTGTTCCCGAGGGTGCATCCTTTTTCTTTACATGATGACTTTCTATCATTTCAATGTCCCAATTCTGGAGATAAGGGGAAAATTCCCGGATGATCATCTTTAAAATATTGATACCCATGGAAAAATTGAAGCTCTGAACCACAGGGACTGTTTCCCCCAATTCCCTCAGCATTTCAATTTGTTCTCCGGAAAGGGCCGTGGTTCCAATAACCAGTCCTGAATTGTGTTCGCGGCATAGCTCAATTGTTCTCGGCGTTACATTAGAAGAAGAAAAATCTACAATAACATCTGGTGGTCCGCCCAGCCATTCTTTTTCTTCATCCAATGTAAGGCTTAACACATGTTTTGTAAAAACAGACTGAATTTCAAGTCCCATCCTTCCCGATGAACCTATCAGGCCGTATTTCACCTTGAAACACCACACTCGGTCATAGCTGTTTCGATTTTTTCCATAGCTGTCCCAGATGCAGGAACAAGGGGGAGTCTCAGTATATTTTCACAGAATCCAAGACGGCTCACTGCATATTTGACAGGTATAGGGTTTGTTTCAACAAAAAGATCTCTCATCAGCGGGAAGAGTTCCATATGCAGTTCTCTTCCTGTTTTAATGTCACCTTCAAGGGTCGCGTTTATCATTGCGGAAGTTTCAGCGGGCATAACATTTGAAAGGACTGATATTACTCCGTCACCTCCGCTGCAGACCAGGTGGAATGCCTGATCGTCATTCCCTGAAAAAATCCGGAAATCAGGTCTGATCTTTCTGACCTTCCGTATCAGGAGATCTACCTGGATCATATCCCCGGAAGCTTCCTTTACTGCAACAATATTATCGATCTCCGAGCATCTGACCACTGTATCCGGAAGGATATTACTGCCGGTCCTTCCGGGGACGTTATAAATGATGAGAGGGCCCTTTATGTTTTTTGCTACTTCCCTGTAATGCTGGAAAAGGCCTTCCTGGGTGGGCTTATTATAATAGGGAGTGACTACCAGCACTCCATCTGCACCCAGATCCAGGGCCTGTCCGGACATTTCGATGGTATGATTTGTCGAATTAGATCCAGTTCCCACTATAACGGGAACTCTTTTTGCGGCTGTTTTAACTGCAAAGGAGATTATATCCGTTCTCTCTGATGTGGTAATTGAGGGAGCTTCGCCTGTTGTACCAAGAACGATAAGTGCATTTACACCATTTCCGATCTGGAAATTAATGAATCTCTCCATGTTTGCAAAATCAACTTCTGACCCCTTGAAGGGAGTTACGATAGCAGTTCCTGTTCCTCTGAACATTGATTTTTCCTCCTTTTCTCAATTTAACCAGTAATTTCCTGATGGGACATTCAGCTATGCAGGATTATTGAGTCGAAGATGTTCTTTTAGTATCCTGACTGCATTGGTAGCCGCACCTACTCTTATGTTATCAGCAATATTCCACATCAGGAACCTTCTGTCGTCAAATGTTCTTACCCTTGATACGTAGGTCATATCTGTTCCCGCTACCTCCAGAGGAGTTATCATTTCTTCGGAAAGGACAACATCTTCACTATCTCTTAAGGCCTCATGTATTTCTCCAAGTCCAAAGGGTTCACGGGTTTCTACAAAGATCGATTCTGAATGTCCATATTCAACGGGAACCCTTATAGTAGTGGGCCATATTGAAATGTTACTGTCATCAAGGATCTTGCGTGTTTCATCTACCATTTTCATTTCTTCTGTGCTGAAACCGTCTGTCGTGATGTCTCCTATCTGTGGCACAAGGTTTCTATGGATCTGCTTAATGAATGCAGATGGTTCTATATTACCCTTTTCCTGTAATTCCAGCTCATTTATTCCCTTTCTTCCCGCTCCGGAAACTGCCTGATAGGTGCTTACGACTACTGTTCTTATACCGAATCTTTCATGGATCCTGTAAAGAGAAAGGACCATCTGTATGGTGGAGCAGTTAGGATTTGCAACAATCCCCCTGTATCCCCCAAGCAGATTCCCGTTTATTTCAGGAACTACCAGGGGAATATTCTGATCCATTCTAAAAGCGGAGGAATTATCGATGACTACAGCCCCGGCTCTCGCTGCAATCGGTGCAAATCTACTTGATGCTGATCCTCCGGCTGAAAAGAGTACATAGTCAAAACCTTCCCTCAGGATCTCTTCCGTCAATTCCTTAACCCGGTAATTCTTGTTATTAAAGAGGATTTCCTTTCCTTCAGAGCGGGCTGAGGCCAGGAAATCAATTTGTGAAGGGATTATGTCCATCTCCTGAAGAACCTGCGACATCATCCTGCCCACTTCTCCCGTTGCACCTGCCACTGCTATTCTCATAATTCATCAGCTCCTTATAAAAATAAAGGCCCGTCCCTGTGAAGGGACGAGCCTGGAAAAACTCGCGGTACCACCCGACTTGAATTTCCGAAGGATCAGAAATTCCGCTTTGAGCCCTTTAACGGAGGCTGAACCGGGATCTTACTCCGGGACTCTGGAATCCCTTTCAGAACCAGCTCCACAGGTTTTAGGCCTTCAGATAACATCGGGAATACCTTTCAGCCGGTGAGCATCCCTCTCTGTCGATGTTTATTCTCTTTCAAGCGCCCTGCTTCTTCGCTTTTCCTATTATTACTAAAAAGGCTCGTCCCTGTGAAGGGACGAGCCTGGATAAACTCGCGGTACCACCCGACTTGAATTTCCGAAGGATCAGAAATTCCGCTTTGAGCCCTTTAACGGAGGCTGAACCGGGATCTTACTCCGGGACTCTGGAATCCCTTTCAGAACCAGCTCCACAGGTTTTAGGCCTTCAGATAACATCGGGAATACCTTTCAGCCGGTGAGCATCCCTCTCTGTCGATGTTTATTCTCTTTCAAGCGCCCTGCTTCTTCGCTTTTGGTAGTCTTTAATAACTGACAAGATACATAATTCAATTTCCGGAAATTATAAAAGAGTTACTTCTTTTTGTCAACTTATTTGCGATGTTTTTCAGGAAAAGCTTTATTCTTCATACCTATACGTATTTCCTTATCATATCCAGTTCTTTTCTGTACTTTGGCGGAATATTGTCAGAAGCCGGATATCCCAGGCTTATCATAAGATCGATCTTTATGTCCCCTTTGAGTCCCAGCTGTTTTTTTACTGCCCCTTCATTGAACCAGCCAAACCAGCATGTACCCAAACCCATTTCTGTTGCCTGAAGAGAAATATGTTCACATGCGATCCCTATATCCAGAAGACTGAACTGGACTCCTCTGAAAAGGCCTCCAAGTTTTGCCGTATATTTTGATGGTTCAGTTATAACTGTGATTATCACCGGTGCTGTTCTGGCAAAGGAGTTCATGGAAAAAGCTCCGGAAAATGCTCTTTCTGCCAGGGGTATGCTTTTTTCGAATCCCATGGATATCATAAAGAACCACGGTTGGGAATTACAGGCAGAAGGTGCAAGCTGTGCTGCTTCTATGCATTTCTCAATCATTTCTTTGGGTACTTCTCTGTGGATGTATTTTCGGACGCTGTATCTATGTTTAACCAGATTCGTGAAATCCATTATTTCATCCGATCCTTATCATGGGGCTTTGTAGATAAGGAGTAAACCAGTGACAAGAAGGATCACTCCAAAAACGTAATTCATTACGAGGGTAAACCTGGATTTTTCATCAAGCTCCATGAATCCTGATACAAAACCGACAGAAGTTCCGGCTGTAACCAGAACGGTGCAGTTTCCAAGAGCATACATCAAAACCAGCAATAGACCAAAATAGGGATTGATCGTAGCGGCTTTCATCGCTATCACCAGCATGGGTGCCAGGTATGCAAATGCGCATGGACCAATGGCCATCCCGGAAAGAGCCCCAAGCAGAAGAGCCCCAAGAGGGCCTTTATGTTTGTATTCCTTCATCCCGACCTGTTTGAACCAGGGCATATCTATCACTTCGAGAAGGTGAAGACCGAAGAGGAAAAAGACAGTCGCTACAAAATAATTGGAGTATCTGCCAACCTCTGATAAAAGGCTTCCTGCGGAAGCTATAACTATGCCTACAAGGGCTACATTTACAAAAATACCCAGGGAGAACCATGAGGATATAACGAAAGCATTTTTCATGCCTCTGGTTTCCTGGGATTCTATGTATCCCACCACAAGGGGTATTGTCACAAGGCTGCAGGGGCTAAGCAGCATACCGAAAATCCCCCAGATATAGGCTGCAAGGAGGGCTAAAAAATCAGCCCCCTGTAATGTCGTATATACTTTACTTACGAGCTCTATCATTAGGGCTGTTTCCCTTCGTTTTTAAGTTCAAATCCCAGCTCCTTCCATTTCTTCAGAAGCATTTCTTCGGTCATTACACCTTCATGTCTGTAAAGTTCATTCTGCTCCGGATCCAGAAATATCAAAGTAGGAACAACTCGTATAGAGTATTTTTCTGCCTCTTCAGGTTGTTTCCAGAGGTCTATAATATTGATTTCCACACTTCCCGTGTATCTTTCCTGGAATTCTTCCAGAATTCCTTTCATTTCCTTACAGGCAGGTCAGGTTGCGGTTGACATATCAAGGAGGATCGGAAGTTTGCCATTGACCACTACCATTTGTTCCACCTCGTTGCTGTTTTTGAGCATAAACGTTGCTATTATTGCTATTCCAAGAATTGATAGAATTATGATTTTACGCATTTTCCCCATGCTCTTTCCTCCTTTTCTCTACCATGCATAACTATTATATAATATACCGTCAAGGCATATATATCCAGATAACTGTTTACTATGCAGAATTTATCTTATCCGCAAATGTCTGATAGCTGATTATCATTCACCTCTTTTCTTACCGGGCAATAATTATGAATACTTGCCTTGATCAAGTATCTTAAGCAATAATTATCCTATGGTAACAGGTCTGGTTTCACCAGTATTGTATCCTTTGTCCGTACAGGATCGGCAAGGATAGTGTCATAATGCTCTTGAGTAATTGGTCAGTTAATGGGTAAATATTACATATTTTTTTAATAATTGATAAAATACGGGAAATGTTTTCGGAGGTTCTTATATGATCCCGCAAAAAATAATAGAGTTATCAAAGAAATATAGTTATGAAATAATCAGGATTCGCAGAAAGATCCACTCCAGACCTGAACTGGATTTTGATCTTGGGGAAACAGCTGAGACTATCGAAACTGTTTTGACTTCTCTCGGATTATCATCTGAACGGTTTGCCGGGACGGGTGTTGTTTCTCTCCTGGAAGGGAATGGTTCACGAGGGACTGTTGCAATAAGGGCAGACATGGATGCACTGCCCATTCAGGAAGAGAATCTTTTATCCTATAAGTCTGAGATAGAAGGTAAAATGCATGCCTGCGGGCATGATGCTCATATAGCCATAGCTCTGGGAGCTGCTATGATCCTTTCATGCTTTCAGAAAGATCTGCATGGAAATGTCAAATTCATATTTCAGCCAGCGGAAGAAACTTCCGGTGGAGCTCTTCCCATGATAAAGGAAGGGGTCCTGAAAGGCCCGGCAGTGGAAAATATCTTTTCGCTCCACGTAATGCCTGAACTTGAGAGAGGTAAGGTGGGTGTCCGTTCGGGGAAGATGAGAGCAGCCTCAGACATGTTTGATATTACTGTAAAGGGAATATCCTGCCATGGTGCAGAACCGGAAAGGGGAATAGATCCAATAATCATTGCTTCAAAAATAGTTGATATTCTGCAGACTCTCATAAGCAGAAGTGTATCTCCTCTTGATTCTGCTGTTATTACAGTAGGCCAGATCCAGGGTGGCATGGCTAGAAATATTGTTGCCCAATCTGTAACATTATCTGGTGTTATAAGAACCGTTGATCCTTCCACACGACGAACCCTTTTGTCCGCTGTCAGGCAGGTGGTGGATTCCATCTGTACCTCTATGGGAGGGGAGGGAGAAGTCCTTTTTACAGAGGGATATCCCTGTCTGAACAATGACCCTGAAATGACTGATATTGTCGAAAGGGCGTCTCTGGAAATCATGGGAAGAAAAAGTGTTCAGCATCTTGAACGTCCAAGTATGGGTGTTGATGATTTTGCATATTTTCTGGAGAGGATATCAGGGTGCTATTTTATGCTTGGAGTTGGTGATCCGGAAGGGCAAGTCAACTATCCCCTTCACAATCCTTTCTTTCAGATTGATGAAAGAGCCCTTGCTCCTGCTTCAGCCCTCCTTGCCCGAATATGTCTTTTATGTCTGGAGAGTAAAAAATCATTCTGATCCAATTTTATGTAAAGGGGTGAAAAGCCAGATTACAACATCCATCTACCGTGCTTATTCAGTCTTTGAAGAATTCAGGTCCATAAAAAATGCGAAAATATTCTGGATTCCCCTTAGAGCAGAAAGAATAAGGGTTGCTCCCTACCATATACTAATCGAAAATATGGCAAGTCTTGATGCCGTTGGAAGTTCCATTGCAAAAGGTTATTGTGATGAATTCTTTGCCCTCGCCGAATTAAATCTTTTCAGGGATTATATGCATGAGAGGATAAAAATAGAAGTGATGGCAAAAGAATATCCCATTCCCATAAAATGTACGGATGATGCTGGAAACCCACTGTTCCCCTTCAGGTGCCTTAACCTGGATAAACCTGAAGGTGTTTTTAATATCAGGCAGGGAGAAATACCCAGCCTTCCCTTTGACATAGCCGGGTTTCTTTGATGACCTGTCAAAAAACGTGAAACCCGGATATATCAGCCTTAATGTGAAGGTATCTTCTCTTTGCTTCTTCCATTTGTTGTTTTTCTACCTGTAACAGTTTTTCGGACATCACCCTTGCTTCACATTTCCCCATCTGGTTTATCATGTTTTTATAGTATTCTGCAGCCCTGATCTCAGAGGCGTAAGAGGAGGCTGCAATCCTTATCCTGGATGTAATATCGTAAAAATCTTTGGTCTGTATCTTGAGTTCCGGGGCCACGGTAAGATCCGGATCTCTTGAGCATTCCTGGTCATAAAGTTCCTTACAGTATTTTTTTAGCTGTTCTTAGTGGTCCTGCTCCATTTCCGAATGGGGCAGAAGCTCCATTTTTTAAGTTTCATCTTCCACATTTTCAGCCCATTCCATGTAAAACTCTTTCGCTTCAGTTTCTGCCTGAATACCGTATTTCGGAACCTGTTTCATATAAGGACCGTTTTTTCTCATATATATACCTCCTTAAAAACCATGCAACGTGTTGTTGTACTAATAAGTCATATTACTTACAATGAAAGAAATGCAGAAAATCAGATAAATTACCAATAATGTGCCTATTAGAGACGAAATGAGTGATAAGGTAACTGGAGAGTTCAGTTCCTGTAATTTGTTCCAGGAGGTCTTTTGTAATAAAATGCTTCTTCTGAACTATCATGTTGGAGTTATTATTTAAGGGGGAATAAGAGTGAAAGAAAGACTTGAAAAGCTATTACTTACAGATTTTGGTCTCAACCCATCCCGCCGGATTCTCTGGTGGAAAGGGAATTGGTGGAATGCCGGAGATCTTGATCGCCTTGTTGTCAGTTGTCGAGAAAACCTTGAAAGATCAGGATTCAAGGAAGGTTACAGGCTTGCTGTATTACTCCCTAATTCTCCAATGGTCCTGGCCCTCTCGATAGCAGTATGGAGCCTGGGGGGTACCATCTCTACCCTCAATGCAAGAGCTGGTTTCACATCCCTGTCCAGAACTCTCGAACTGATCGATGCTTTTGGAGTGATAATTTCAGAGGAAATAGCAGACCTTGGGGAACATCTCCAGAAGTCCGGTTTTCCAGTTATCCAGGTTGATCCGGATAAGGCCCTTCAGCCTTTCATCGGACGAGAATGCGAAGCCGGGGATCCTGATCTGGCGATTATTTTCGCAACTTCAGGTACTACAGGACTACCAAAAGCAGTTCCCCTAACCCATGGAAACCTCATAGACAATGCCTTAAAAGTCTTTGACCATGTTGATGAATTACAGGAAGGGGATGTGATGATAAATGTTCTGCCCAATTTCCATTCCTTCGGGTACACTGTTTCCGGCATACTACCTTTACTTTGCGGAATGTCCCAGACCATCCTTCCTTCCTTTATGCCTCCAAGGGCTACACTTGAAGCTATGAACACCTCCGGTGTAACTGATCTTGTCATGGTCCCGGCCATGTTATCTTTTCTTCTGGTTACGATGAAAAATACAGGAATAAAGACTCCTTCCGGATTGAAAGTGATTATAACAGGTGGAGATAAACTCAATGTTCAGATAGACCAGAAGGTGAAGAATACAATGGGAATAGGTGTACTTGAAGGATATGGTCTTACAGAGTGTTCTCCTGTTGTGGCAGTGAATCCATCATACTCCGGGAGAAAACTGGGTACGGTAGGTACTTTTATCCCAGGTTACGAATGGCAGTTAAGAAGCTCCGAGGGTACTATCCTTCAAAAGGACAAAGAGGGTATCCTATGGGTCAGAGGCCCTTCTGTAGGTGGTTCCTATTTCAAGGCTCAGGATATAAGTTCCGAACGATTTGTTGATGGATGGTTCAATACCGGAGATGTTGTAAAAGTTGACCAGGAGGGTTATCTTACAATCCTTGACCGCGCAACTGATATTATTATTGTTGGTGGTTTTAATGTCTATCCCCAGGAAGTTGAAGGTATCCTTAACGGTCATCCGGGTATTAGTGCTGCAATTGCAGTCGGAATGCCGCATCCCGTAAACGGCGAGGTAGTCAAGGTGTTTGTGATGAGGGAAGAGGGATCAAGCCTGACGCAGAGAGATATAATTGATTACTGTAAAAAGGAACTTGCCCACTTCAAGGTTCCCAGAAAAGTTGAATTTCTTGATAGTTTTCCCCTTTCGCCTACGGGTAAAATATTAAGACGCAAGCTGAGGGAGTTGAAGTAAAGGTCCTTGATTAAACAAGAAGAAGGGGATATATCCCCTTCTTCTTGTTTAATCAAGTAAAACTCTTTCCTAGAAAGCGTGGAAGCCGACAACGTCTTCCCTGATCTTCATGTAACGTTTCTTTGTGGTATCCATATGGCCTTTTTCCATTTCTGCAAGTTTCTCGAACATTACTGCTGCTTCCCCTCCTGCTTCTTTGGCCAGTTTTGTATAGAATTCATGGGCCCTCATTTCCGACAAATAAGCGGCAGCAGCAATTCGGAGAATCGAAGTGCTGTCCTTAAAGTCTTTTGTCTGAACTTTGAGTTCTGGTGCCACAACAAGATTCGGGTCTATAACAGGATCCTCATTGTAAAGTTCCAAGTAATAATCTTTCAGACCCTTCTCATGTTCCATTTCCCATGCGGAGAGTTCCATGAGTTCTTTTTTGTAGTGCTCTTCATCGACGTTATCGGCCCACATCTTGTAGAATTCCTTTGCCTCGATCTCTGCCTGGATCCCATAAGTAAGTGCCTTTTGCATTTCAAAACACTCTGCCATGTCAAAGGCCTCCTTTGTTAATGAGTTATTTTGTTCATGTTTATTATATGCACAAGTCTGTTCTTTATGCAATACTCTGTTGAAAGACCTCTTTACTCTAGAGCATAAGGACCTGGGGGTATGCCACGTGGAGGGTTATTTCAAGGGAAGTTCCTTTTTTATTCGCTTACCTGTAGACATGTAAAAGGATCTTTCCGAGATATTTGCAGCGTGATCTCCCATACGTTCCAGATGTCTTGCCACAATCTGCAGGAGAATGGCTCTTCTCGATCTGTTGCTGTCACCGGAGTTTTCCTTTCCCATAATAATAAAAAGTTCATCCATGATCTGCTTGAACAGTCCATCTATTTCATCGTCCTGGATAAAGACTTTCTTTGCCAGTTCCGGATCATTATCGTTAAAGGATTTCAATGCATCCTTTAACATTTCTACACAAATTGAAGCCATGCGGGGGATGTCTATCAGCGGTTTCAACAAGGGTTCCTGGTTAAGCTGCAAGGCATGTCTGGCTATATTGCATGCTTCATCTCCAACTCTTTCAAGGTCCGTGATTATCTTCAGAACTGAAAAGAAAAATCTTAGTTCTTCCCTTACTGGCTGTCTTACAGCAATTATTCGGAGGCATTCCTGTTCTATTTCGATCTCATGTTCGTCAACTATTTCATCATTATCGATCACTTGTTGAGCAAGAGAATCACTTCTTGCTTCAAGAGCACTTACAGACATGACGATCATGTTTTCAACTGCCTGCCCCATCTGATCAAGCATTTCAATAATGATCTCCCTGTCTTTGCCAAGAAGAAAACTCTTTGTATCTTCATTTCTTCTCAGTATCATATTGCTCTTCCTCCTTATCTATTCCTGAATTTCCTTGAAGGCCCTTCTGAATTTTCAAAGGATCAATATTATCAGAACAGGTTTCAACAAGTGATCCTCTTGCCAGTTCAAAGGAAGCCCGGGCTATTTTATTGCCTACTGACAAATATTCCCAAAGGGACAATTCTTCCCCGGGATGAAAAGGATAATTCCTTCCTAATAGAGCTTTTCTGATCTCCTTGTCTTTATCAAGATATTTCCCCCATGTTTTTTTAGCTGTTTTTGACATTTCTTTGCCGCCAAGAGCGAATGCCCCCACAGATTGGGTTATTAGTCTTGAAAGCAGTGTTATCAGAGCTTTAAATTCATGTTCCCTATCCATAGCACCCAGGATTTCATTTTCTTTTTCTTCAAAAAGAAAATACATATTTTCTGAAATAGTGTTAGTCATGTCTTTCAGAGCAGCAAGAGAATATGAAATACAGCTGTATTCACGTTTCCAGTATTCGTCAGTACGGGGGGGCTGTATTCCGGAAAGGAAGTCTATGCATGATGACAGAAGCCTGGTTGTTCCCTCCCTCAATGATGGGATCCTTTCCTGGAATTGTGTTCTATCCATAATAATGTAGAAGAGTTCCTCACAGAGGTTTCCAAGCCTTACCATCTCTTTCGCCAGGAGATTTAAACCCATTATGGGGAATTCCTGCATGGAGTTGTTGAGAAAAACCGGTTCTCCGAGGGCCTCCTCAGGGGAAGGATGAAACAGGAACTGTACTGTTCGTGCCAATATCGAAGTAAATGGTACAAATACAAGGACATTGAAAGCTGCGACTGCAATGTGGATCAGAGCTACCTGTGTCGACATGGAGGGGGTCAGATAAGATGTGAATGTTGTAAGATATCCTGAGAGAGGGATAATTATCAGGGTTCCGGCAATCCTGAAAATAAAGTTGCTCCATGCGAGTCTTCTTGCATTGACTCTTGACCCCAAACCTGCAAGAAGGACTATGCTGGAACTTCCTACATGGCTTCCCAGAACAACTGCTACGATCGAAGGCAGGGTAAGAATACCTGCTGAAGCCAGGGCAATTGCAATGGCCATGACTGCGGGGCTGCTTTGAATTATGGATACAAGAGCAAAGGATGCCATACCAAGGTAAAGCGGGTTCCCTGATGCCATGATCATAAAGTCCTTTATATAATTTTCCGAAACAAGAGGGTCTATGCCTATCTTAAGGATCAGCATTCCAGTCAGGAGTAATGATAATCCTTGCAATAAAAGGCCTGTCTTCATGGTATTTCCCTTACCTAATCTTGCCATGATAGTACTGAAAACAAGAAGGAGGGGAGCCCAGAGTATCAGGTCCATACTTATGAGCAGGGTGACAAAGGTTGTTCCCAAACTTGCGCCCATGGTAACTAAAATTGCACTCTCAAGAGGAAGCATGCCAACATCTACAAGACCGACGGCGAAGGAACTGGCGGCAGTACTGCTCTGAGAAATGGCGGAGAGACTGATCCCGAAAAAAAAGGATAGCTTTTTACTGTGGCTGAGGTTATACATAAGGTGGCTCAGCCGCTCTCCCAGAGCCTTTCTGAATGCTTTTGTGCTTAGATCAAGTCCGATGAGGAAAATACATATACCACCTGAAACCAGCATAAATGGAAGAGTCTGTACATCTTCGAACAATTTTATACCCCCGGATAATTCCTTTTTTTCTTAAAACCTTTTACAATTATTATATGCCTCCCCATAATACTAGATTCGGTAATGTTTAGAGAGGGCAAAATATTTCAAAGGAGACGAATGATTTATGAAAGAAAAATCGGTTGTAGTATCAGCTTCTATGTCGGAGGAGTCAAAAATAAAAATACGTTCAGTTTTATCGAGCATGGCTCGTGTGTTTTTCCTTGCAGACCAGGAAGAAGATGCCAGAAATGAACTTCTTACCAATGCAGATGCAGTAGTCTCCTTCTTTTTCAACCGGGAAATAAGGAAGGATGAATATCCTTTACTTGACCGGCTTCAGCTTCTCCAGACCATATCTACCGGTGTAGACTATCTTCCCTTTTCCGAGATACCTGAAAATATTATTATTGCGTGTAATGCAGGAGGTTGGTCATACCAGATAGCAGAGCATACAGTCGCCATGATAATGGCGCTTTACAGGAGATTCATCCCTCAGCATAACAAGCTGGCAAAGGGAGATTTTGCACGAAATGGATATATGCTAAGGAACCTCAGGGGTAAAACTGTCGGTGTTATAGGTTATGGAAGCATAGGAAAAGACATTGTCCAATTGCTTAAACCATTTGATGTCAAGGTCATGGCAATAAATACTTCTGGCAGAACTTCCGATGATGTTGATTTTATCGGAACCCTTAATGACCTTGGTCATGTACTCGAAAAAGCTGATATTATTGTTCTTACCCTTCCTCTTACCCGTCATACAAGAGGGCTTATAGGCAGGAAGGAACTCGAAAGCATGAAAAAAGATGCAACCCTTATTAACGTTGCACGAGCGCCTCTTCTGGATGAGAAAGCCCTTTATGATCATCTTAATACCCACCCTGACTTCCTTGCCGGAATTGATGTATGGTGGGAGGAACCATCATGGAGTGATAATGATTTCAGACTTAATTATCCCTTCTTTGATCTGTCTAATTTTCTTGGTTCGCCCCACAATTCCAACTATGTCAAGGATGCTTTTGTCGATGCAGTGACATCTGCAGTTGTAAATGTGAAAGCTTTCCTTGAGGGTGGCCAGGTGCGAGGTCTTATCGAAAGAAAGGACTACCTGGGGTAGGTAAACTTTGTTAACTCCTGGCAATTTTCAGCCTCAACTCACTATCGGCCATATATTCAGGGATGGCCGATAGTGAGTTAATGGGTCTGATTTCCAATGGTATCAGTGCAGGTTATACAGGAGACATCCTTTCTAAGCTTGGCTATCTGCCGTCTTTGACCGAAAATGATGAGCTGGTCGTTCTTTTCGAGCCTCAGGTCTCCATCAGGATTGTGAATGATTTTCCCATCTGGTCGGATAATTGCAATTACAGTAGCTTCGTAAATGGCACGTATGGGGGCTTCACTAAGGGTCTGGCCTACCATATAGCTTTGTGGCAGAATAGTCACAGTTCCAAAATCCAGATCAAGTTTTTTTGATATTCCCACTAATTCAAGAAAGTCTGCCACTGTGGGCTCTAAAGAGGCTCTTACTATTGAAGAAGCACCTGCTATAACGGGGTTAATTACCTTGTTAGCCCCGCTTCGATACATGAGGTTTTCTGACTGGGCATTGTTTGCCTTGCTGACGATCCTGATATCTGAATTAAGAGATCTTGCTGTAAGAGTTGTGTAGACAGCGTCGGCTTCATCCTCCATCGATATAATTATTCCTTTTGCTCTGTCTATGCCGGCCTCTATCAGTATATCGTCATGTTTAGCGTCTCCCTGGATTACCAGCATGTCCTTTATACGGGCTTCTGTAACAATATCTGTATCCTTTTCTATGGAGACAAAAGGTGCTTCTTCAGCTATCAGGAGAGATGCTATTTCCCTTCCGAATGTCCCCAGGCCGCACAATATCCAGTGATCCTTTATGTCCTTCACTTTTCTGTCCCTGCCTTTCCCAAGAAAGATAAGCAATTTTTCGCCTATGAACAGCCGTCCTAGAGAACTTATGGCATACCCGACTATACCGATGCCTGAAATAATGAGGATTATGATAAAGCCTTTTCCAGCATCTGTAAGTTCTGGAGGAGCTTCGTATCCTACCGTGGAAAGAGTTGTTATGGTGTAGTATAGAGAATCAATCCACGAAAGTCCTACTATCATGTGCATTCCAATAAACCCTGCTGATAGTACGGCCATAACTATTGATAGCATAAAAATATTATGAGTCCTTTTTTTCAAGGGCTGATACCTTCCTTTACTGTATTTCCTTTCCACCCTTAATATTTTACAATAGAAAGGAGAAGGAATATCTATGGATCGGGAAGGTGAATGATTTGGGAGGAATAACAATTGCGACTTTCAATGTGAATTCCGTCAGAAGCAGGATCCCTGTTCTTGAAAAGTGGATACGAAGTTCCAGGGTGAATGTTCTCTGTCTTCAGGAAACCAAAACTGTTGATGAAACCTTTCCTGCAGATTTTTTTGATTCTCTGGGCTACAATGTTGTTTACAGGGGAGAAAAAGCCTATAACGGAGTAGCCATAGCAAGCAATTATCCCATAGAGGATGTCCATTTCGGTTTTGAAGATGGAGAAGAACCTCTGGCTGAAACAAGACTGATAAGAGCCACCATCAAGGGTATCAATGTGGTAAACACTTATATCCCACAGGGTAAATCCATAGACCATAAGGACTATCAGTATAAGTTGATATTTCTTAAGAGGTTGAAAATACTTTTTGACAGGAACTTCAGAAAGGAAGATCACCTGATCTGGGTTGGAGATATGAATGTGGCACCGACAGACATTGATGTTACAAGTCCGGAGAGGAAAAGGGATCATGTATGTTTTCACAAGGATCTCAAGGTCATCTTTGAAGAGGTGAAGAGTTGGGGTTTTATTGATATTTTCAGAAAACACAGACCAGGAGAAGGAGAATTTTCCTTTTGGGATTACAGGGTTAAAAATGCACTGGAAAGAAATATAGGGTGGAGGATCGATCATATACTTGCTACATCTTCCCTGGGATCACTATCTATAGACTGCTATGTTGACAGGGATCCCAGAAGCTGGGAAAAACCATCCGATCATGCTCCTGTAATATCTATCTTTGAGGAGTAGCTCTTGTCAGAAGGCCACCCATTCAGAGATCGTCAAAAAAGGGAGAGGAGCATTGAGCCCTTTCTCCCTTTTTTGACTTAAAAAACTCTATATGGTTTCTTGAAGAATATTTCTTACGAATGTATCGGGCTTGTTGATCTCCTCAGCCAGGAATTCGATTTCTTCCTGTGAAAGTTCTTCTGCAGTGATGTTATAGTGTTTAAGGGAGTTCCTGATATACGATTTTCTGAGATCGTCCATATCCATCTCTGTTGTGGAAATAAGGCCGGGATCTTCGGGGATTATGATATTTTTCCCGGGTACCTGTTCTTTTGGGTTCCCTCTTCTTATTTCTACCCCGTTCTCCCTGGCGAAAGTAAGCTGTGCAGTCACATGTTTACCAGCTCCTGTATATTCGGTTTCCTGAACCACTATCACCTGGTCTTCGTCCATCTCCTGGGCAATGGCAAAGGCTGCCGTGAGGGATGTGTTGCCTGCCGGACCGCGTTCAAGACCTTCCAGTTGAGCAAGGGCTTCTGTGATATAGAAAACCTCTCCCTGGGATATGGTTACATATCTGTCCATGTAACGAAGGGATCTGGCCGCATTCCTGGGCACATCCGCTCTGTCTGGCCAGGTTGTAAAGGGAACACCGAAACCGGTATGACCGGTTGTAAAGGACTTGCGATTGAAATCGCTGTCACTGGCCATATGAAGTCCGCTTAGATCAACACTGGCTCCAATTATTCTAGTATCTGAACTTCCAGCCTTGATCAATCCCCTGGCCGTACCTGTAAGGTTGCCGCCCCCGGCGTGGGTTATTACTACAGCGTCAGGGTCTCTGTTGCAGCGGGTTCGAACTTCTTCGGCTATTTCATACCCAAGGGTTTCGATCCCGGTAATACCGAAAGGAGTGTAAAGAGAAGCATTGAAATAACCTGTCTCTTCAAGTGTTCGAAGAAGAATATAGAAAATCTCGGGTCCCACAGTAAGTTGAAGTACTTCTGCACCATAGGCCTCGCATTTTCTTCCCTTTTCCAGTATTTCGGGCTGACCTACACCACGACTGTCGAAAAGTTCCTGAACAATGATGGATTTGAGATTTCTCATATTGGCAAGAGATGCGACTGCGGCGCCATAGTTCCCGCTCGAAGCCGCTACAACCCCAAGGTAACCTTTTTTTTCGGCATAATAGCAGGAAACGGAAGCTCTTCTTGCTTTAAAGCTGCCAGAGGGGTTTGATGCTTCATCCTTAATGAAAATTCTGGCTCCTTTGCCTGGGCCGGCCAGAACCCTTGCTGCGTTGGTAAGGTTCTTCAATTCGATCAGGGGGGTCTTCCCTACGTTACTTTCTGTCTGAATCGCCCTGACTTCATCTATACTGAAACCGGCTTCTTCCATCATTCCTTCATAATCAAAAGCAAGACCCTTTCTTTCAAACTTATCAAAATCGAGACCCAGGGCCTTTTTCATTATTTCGTTCCTTCGGCTCATAACGCTCTGGTAGCTGTTATCCATTATTTCTGCCCCCTCCTGATCAACTCTCTGAGTTCGTTACCTATGGGAAGCAACTCAGGTATGGGGCGTCCGAATGTGTGGACATATGGAGGATTAACAGCTATCAGTTTACCCTGTAGTTCTCTGCCGATTGACGTTTCAACCCTTACCGTATCTCCTATTTCACCATCTTCTTTCAAATATCCCTTAACCCACATCTGGAGGGGTACTTGTCTGGTATCCTCCGGGAGATGTCCGGTTCTTTCTCCTGGTTCCAGAACTACGGTTTCGATCTGAACCCATGATCCTGCATTAACGGTCTGTCCTTTCAATTGGATGCAGCCTCCTTCTCTAATATTCCAATATTTCGTGAAACAGTTTTTACCATCCCTTGATTGTTTCAAGAACAGAATCGGGAATATCTCCTTTAAGATATTCGGTGATTGATTCCTCGATTGCGTCAAGAGCAGTTTTCAGTTCTTCCTGTGTTATTACCAGCGGGGGTTGTATTCTCAGTACGGAACCGCTGAAGAACGAAAGAAGGACCCCCTTTTCCCATGTGCGGTAACAGATCTTGGCTGCAGCCTCGCAATTCCGTTCCCTGGTTTCCCGGTCTTTTACCAGGTCTACACCTATGGAAAGGCCCATGCCTCTGACGTCACCTATAAGTTCGTACTTCTCCTGCATTTTTCTGAAACGTTTCATAGTGTAATCACCCATTGCCAGCGTATGATCAAGCACTTTCTCTTCCCGGATAACTTCTATTGTAGCCAGGGAAGCCGCACAGCAGACAGGATTGCCGGCTGCCGTGAAAAGGTGGGCCGGAGCCTGCCAGTCATCCATCAGATCCGCACGTGCAACAACTCCGCCCAGGGGAAGTCCTGAAGCCATGGCCTTGCCCATAATAATGCCGTCAGGAACAACATCAAAATTCTCGATGCCGAACCATTTCCCTGTTCGTCCGAATCCCTGCTGAACCTCCTCGGAGAAGAAAAGGATACCGTGTTTCTCGCAGAGTTTTTTAAGGTCTTTAACAAACTTTACCGGTGGAATTATAAGACCGGCATCACCCTGGATGGGTTCCATTATGAATGCTGCAACTTCATCTGCGGGAATGTAGGTTTCAAGGGCTTCTCTGATGACCTTAAGGGTGTAATCTGCCACTTCATCCTCATTCATTCCGGGGAAGGGAGTCCGATAAGGATCAGGGTAGGGAACGTGGTATATCTCTGGAAGAAGAGGGCCTATACCCCTTCTCATGGGAAGGCTTATTGCACTCAGGGATATAGCTCCGTAAGTGCTTCCATGGTAGGAACGGATGAAGGATATGATCTTGGTGCGTCCTGTAGCCCATCTTGCAAGCTTTATGGCTCCGTCATTCGCATCGGATCCGCAAAGGCCGTAGAATACCCTTTTTCTGTAGTCTCCAGGAGATATACTGATAAGTTCCTTTGTAAGTTTGACCAGAGGTTCATGATACATGTAAACGTGAGTATAAAGAATAAGATCCTGTGCCTGTTTCTGTATTGCGTCTACAACCCGGGGATGACAGTGACCTGTGTTTATAGCACCTGCACTTGAAAGCATATCAATGTAGGTGTTCCCATCAAGATCCTCCAGTATAGACCCTTTTGCTTTTTTTACGACAAGTGGGTAATAGGGCATTTTTGCTGCTGGAGAAGTGATGGCCTTATCCTCCTCTACGAGTTTCAGACATTTTTCAAGATCTCTGTGGGGCACCTTTCCCAACTCCCTTCATGAGTTGTTACAAAAAGCATTTATTATCATGTATAAAAGAGACCTGGTCTTTTTCAGAAACGATCCAGGCCTTCATTTTTTCAATCCAGGTTTTCAATTCTGATATCTTAATATCATAGAGCAGGACGAGAATGTTGCCCCGTCCTGCTCTAAACAAAAGAAACATTACTATTACTGGGCTAGTCCAACACCCTTCATAGCTTTGTTGAAGAGGTCTTCTCCAAGCATTTCCTTAAGTTCCGGCCATACATCCTTGCGGACTGCGTCGGCGCATGCTGCAAGTTCTGCATCGGTAAGGGTTACGATGGTCCAGTTATTCTCTTCCTTGAGGATCTTGATGTAATCCTCATCCTCTGTTTCAACCTGGGCCCAGCGAAGAGCAGAAGCCTCGTTTGCAGCTTCCTGGAGACCCTTCTGGACGTCTGCGGGGAGCTTGTCCCAAATATCCATATTGATTACTATGAAATGGTTCTCGAAGTAGTCATTGTATCTTACCCACACATTATTGACGTCTCTGAAAGACCATGCCTGGAATGTTCCTCCGCCCATCTGGCCGTCAGCTATACCGGTCTGGATAGCACTGTAGCATTCAGCATAAGGAATGGGGGTAGGAATGTATCCCAGTCTCTTATAGGTAAGCTCACAGGCTTTAAGAGGCATAACACGGATCTTCATCTTCTTTTCAACATTGGGATCACCAGGTGCAGGGGGCATCTCTCTAAGGGAAACGCCGGCTACTCCCACCGGGAATACAGCGAGAGCCTTGATCCCATGTTCTTTCCAGAGATCTTTGCAGATATCCAGAGCCCAGCCGCCTTCTCCGTAGGCTTTTCTGGCTTCAGCAACGTTACGAACTACGTATGGCATGTAGTAGGCAAAGTTCAGCTTGGGATCATAGGCTGCATTGGCGATCTGGAATCCCATCTCAACATCACCGCGCATAATAAGCTCGAAAGTTTCCGTCCAGTCACCGAGCTGGTTATTGGGGAAAATATTGATCAGTACCTGTCCGTTGGTCTTTTCACCAGCCAGTTCGGCAAATTTCTTTGCAGTTACGTCGTATGGTGTATCTACGGGGTTGGCATGTCCCATCTTGAACTTATACTTGGGGGCTGCACAAACTGCAGTGGCCATGGTAGCAACTAATGCAACAACGAGGAAAACGAGCAAACACTTTTTCATAACTTTCAATACACCTCCTTGAATTTTAAAAACCAGTTTCTCTCCTGGAACTCTCTTTCAGTTTCAACCAGTTTCCGTAAGGCTTTGTATTCCTGAGGCATCACCATCCTTTGATCGTTATGTGTTAATACCTGACACTCTTCTGAACTCGAGTAAAAGCTATTTAATATGCATGATCAGTTTCGGAAGGAAGAGTGAAAGCTGAGGTACATATGTTGTTATAAGAACCACCGGCAACTGGACGACCAGCATTATTTTCAAAGCCGGTTTTACGTACTCATCGAAGGATGCCCCTCCAATACGCCCTCCCAGGTACAGTATGGGAGCACACGGAGGTGTAACGTTTCCAAGCCCGAGGTTTGTTCCCATTATTGCAGCGAAATGGATCGGGTGAACACCTATCTTGAGCATGAGCGGAAGGAGCAGTGGAGCTGCGAGCATGGTGCCGCTGAAATCGTCCATCATCATCCCGATAAGTATGAGGAAAAGGTTGACTAGAAGAAGGATGACTATCTTATTGTCAGACAGGCTCAGAAGGAAATCTGCAAGCTGCTGGGGTATCTGCTGCATGGTGTATATCTTTGCCAGTATGGACACAAAGAAGAGCATGAGGGCACATACTCCGCTTGTAGTTGCAGAGGATGAAAGAGAATGGCCAAGTATCTTCATATCCAGTTCCTTATGAACGAAGAATCCTATAAGTATTGCATAAAGCACTGCAATTGCAGCTGATTCTGTTGGAGTCGTGATACCCCCGTAAATACCTCCGAGAATGATAACAGGCATCAGGAGACTCCAGACTCCTGTTCTGGTCGCATTTCCTATGACCTTCATCTTTTCACCCCAGGGGATCTGGGGCTCTACCGTTACTGTAGGGATCTTCTTCACTTCGAAGTAGTTGAGTACGCACATGAGGATGGTCATCAGGATACCGGGAAGGACAGTGGCGAGGAAACAGGCAGCCACTGACTGCTGGGTCACCCATGCATAGAGGATCATTGGAACACTTGGCGGGATCAGCTGGCCAAGGACAGAAGCACAACTGACCATTGCAACAGAATAAGGTCTTGGATAACCGAAATCCTCAAGCCTTGGGATCATGATTCCGCCTATACATGCAACGGCCGCGGAACAGGTTCCCGAAATGGATCCGAAAATAGCACAGGCAACTATGGTCGCTGCACCCATACCGCCTCTCATCCGTCCAAGAAAGGCCTGTGCAAAGATGGTGAGTCTCTGGGCTATTCCTGATGAAGACATAAGTGCTCCAGCCATAATGAAGAAAGGCATCGAGAGAAGGGTGAGGGAGTTCAGTGCGTAATATCCTGCAGGAAGAAGGAATCCGAAACTGAATCCGTAAACCATACCCATGTAGATTGCTGCTGACATGAAGCAGAGAGGAACCGGAAGACCTATTACGATCAGTCCGATCAGGAGCATTAGATTGATAGCAATAACCATTTAGACATCCTCCCCTCTTCCTTTTCCATTAGAAAGTTTTTTAGCAGCCTTTGCTTCTTCGAGAAGTTCTTCCAGTTTTTCTTCTTCCTCCCGGCCGATGTCAAGGGGCGTTTTGCCTATTGCCTGGAAGAAGTAATCGATAAATTCGACAGCAAAATAAAAATCCATCAGTAACGCACATATAAAAATACTGACCTGAGAATAGATCATGGGCAGTCTGAGAGTGGGTGACATCTGTCCTTTCGTGATTCCCCAAAGGACGTACTTCCATCCCCAGTAGGTCATGAAAAGGGAAAGAGCAACAGATATAAATCCTGTTAATGCCTTGATCCATATAAGTTTTTTAGGATCCTTGACAAAGGCGTTCACAAGGTCTGCCTTTATGTGGGTTCTTTCTGCAGTTCCCCAGGAAGCACCCATGAAATAAAGCCAGAAACCCACCATGGTAGCGAGTTCTTCAACTCCCATCAGGGGCATTACAAAAACGTATCGAAGAACTACCTGTACTATGACCAGGGTAAGGATAGCCATGGATGAGATGATCATTATCAATTTCTGCGGGAATCCCATAATCCGCCATCCCTTACTTGTCATTATTTTCAGCATGTTATTTACCACCCCTTTTTCTTTACCTTTCTTTGCATTTTCAATTTCCAGAACTTCTGTTTCCTTTAGCGGTCAAACTGAAATTCCTTTCTGGCCTTACCTCCCTCCATAATATTTCCGGAAATCTAACCTAAGTAGGAATAAAACCGGAAAAACCGAGTTCCCTTGATAGAGAAGAAGATGTGGTCAACAAGAAAGAAAGCATTGTATCTCTTCTCGAGGGATCATTTTTATAACGATATTTGGGAAAAGCCAGACTTACAGAAGCGATGGCTTCCCCTCTGAAACCCAGTAAGGGTGCAGCAAAAGATGTCAAGCCCTCAAGAGACTCTTCATCATCTACGGCATAGCCTGTGTTTCGAATATTCATAAGATCCTTTTTCAGGACTTCTGCACTGTTGATCGTCTTTGAAGTAAATTTAAGAAAGGGAATCTCTTTTATGATATTTTCCTGGACTTCATCTTTCTGAAAAGCCAGGAGAACCTTGCCCAGGGCAGAAGCATGAACCGGCATCTTGCTGCCTGTTCCCCAGTCTGCTTTTATGGGGCTCGGGCTTTGAACCGTATCTATATAAAGAGCATATGCCCCGGAAAGAATGCCAAGATTTACTGTTTCGTCTGTGTTTTTTGAAAGCTCTTCCAGGTAGGGTCTTGCAGTTTTGATTATCCCCAGGCGATCTATTTCAGTCATACCCATTTCAAAGAGTTTCAATGTTACGGAGTATTTATGATTTTCCGTATTCTGTTTGATATATCCAAGATGCCTGAGAGTTCCTACCATTCGGGAAACTGTCGTTCTTTCAAGGCCAAGGGACACACTGATATCACTGATGCCCATCTCTCCCTGCTGGCTGAGGAGTTCAAGGATCATGGTGCTCCTTATTACGGATTGGACAAGGTCTTTGTTTTTTACCTTTTCCACTAACCATACTCCTTCCCGAAGGTAGTAAAAATTGTAAATATAACAATTGATAATAATAAAAACCTGGAAATCCGCATTGCGGAAAGGTTGTGGATAATGTGGGTATCTTACCGTAGTGTTTTTAAAGTGTCAAACAAAAAGATACATTCCCAAAATTAGTGATTATCTTAACTTTATGTATTGCATAAAAGTGCATTAATTAACATTTGGAGTGTCCTGCAAATATGGTT
Source organism: Synergistales bacterium (assembly GCA_963666205.1). Lineage (GTDB taxonomy): Bacteria > Synergistota > Synergistia > Synergistales > JAFGMB01 > JAENYO01. Next base: position 757,080 of record OY762654.1, on the reverse strand, counting down.
TAAAGTTTTTTTCAGGGATCTCTGAATGAGGGTTATTAGCAGTTATTCAGGGGTCTGTTATTTTATTTTTATAAATGTATTGTGTTTTTCTATTTTCACCTGGGAGGAAGTCAGGGGAGCATAGAGCTCCCCTGACGTATTAAAGTTAAATATAAACCCTGCGAACCCTGGGGCCGATAAAGCTCAGGATCTGTGTTACCACTGTATCAAGCTTTTTTGCTATTTCCTCTATTGTTATTTCTTCTTTCCCCTGGTGTCCGAAAATAACCACTGGGTCACCGGCCTTTACGTCAGGGAGACCGGTCAGGTTAACCATGGTCTGATCCATGCATATGTTTCCAACCACGGGTATTCGTTTCCCATGGATCAATACCTCTGCCTTTCCTGAGAGCAGTCTTGTCATACCATCATGAAAACCGATTGGTAAGACGCCGATCTTTTCAACACCTCTGGTCATATACTTTAATCCATAACCAATTCCGCTGTTAGGAGGCAGTTCCCTTATGGCAATTATTTCCGTTTCCAGGGAACAGGATGGATAGAGGTCCAAGGGTCTGGCGGAGTATCCACTGGGCAGGCCGTAGAGCAGGTTCCCCGGCCTCACAGCATTAAGACACATCTCGGGATAATTAACTGTCGCTGGGCTGTTGCAGACATGCTGGAAACTGACTGGCCTCCCGGCTGCCTCAAACAACTGCATTATCTTCTGGAATCGGCTGAACTGCCACCTTGTATAATCAGAATTTTCTTCATCAGCAGTTGCAAAGTGAGTGAAGGCACCAGTAATACTTATATTATTCAAATTATCAAGGTTTCTCAAAATCGAAGGGACATCTTCTTCGAAAAAACCGGTTCTCCCAAGTCCGGTGTCAAATTTGAGGTGGATCTTTCCTTTTTGTCCTGTTCTTAATGCGGCTTCATTCATTTGGTGAAGGAAGTCCAGATCGCTGCAAGTTGCTGTAATATCATGCCTTACATATTCCTGACATGCAGATGGTACGGACGCCGCCATAACCAGGATGTTACAGTCAGGATTCGAATCTCGGAGTTCGAGGGCCTCATCGGGTGTTGCCACGGCGAAGGACTTGCAACCCTCTTCGGAGAAGATCCTGGAAACTTCAAGAAGTCCCTGGGAGTAGGCATTTGCTTTTACTACTGCAATGATACTGCAGGAGGCAGGAATTAACTTCCTGATGTTCCGGTAATTCAAACGTAAACTATTGGTATTTACTTTCATTATTGTAGGACGGAGCAGCATGAAAAACCTCCCTGAACCGAAGATATTTCAATTTTCCAAAGGGTAGCCATTCAGGATATTCAAACAAAATTGATAAAATATTAACCGATCAGTTTATATTCTTTCTGGAGCATTTCCCGATATGGGAATAGTCCAAAAACTCCTCCTGTGTGGAGAAAAAGCACTTTTTCTCCCTTTCTGAAGGTTCCCTTTTCGATCTCTCTGGAAAGACCGAACATAGCCTTGCCTGTATAGGTCGGGTCCAGGAGGATGGCTTCCAGGCCTGCTACTTTTTTTATAAGTTCAAGTTGTTCCAGGTCGGTTTTTGTATAGCCTTCTCCTACATAGCTGTCGATAATATCAAAATCTGCAAGATCCGGAATTATCTCTGGAAAGTAGTTGTCCCTGATTTCCCTGATAACCCCTTTGATCTTTGTGTCAAGGGAGATCCTTTCAAAGGCAACGCTGAAACCGGTTATTTTTGAAGGCAGATCAAAAAGAGCCTTACCTGCTGTCAGTCCTGACATGGTACCCCCTGAACCGGCGGCACTGATGATATGGTCAGGAATGAAGCCCATATCGGAAAACTGTTTTTTCATTTCCTTCACGGCCCTTATATAGCCGAGGGAACCGGTAGCATCGGATGCTCCCAGGGGGACGGTATACGGTTTATATCCTTTATTTCTGGATGTTTCGGCTATTCGAAAGATCTCTTTTTCCAGATCACCGAGTTCGCAGTTGCTTACGTAGGTTATATCTGTCCCGAACATCATATCGAGAAAATGGTTCCCTTCCGCGACTTCAGGAGGATTGCCGTTGAGCACAAGATGGCATTTCATTCCCAGTTTTGCTGCCACTGCTGCCGTTGCGCGGGCATGGTTCGACTGGATGCCTCCGCATGTTATCAGGAGATCGCATCCCTTTTCTCTTGCAGCATAGGCGCAATATTCGAGTTTACGTATCTTGTTACCTGAAAATCCTATTCCGGTCAGGTCATCTCTCTTTATGTAGATCTCAGGACCTGCGAACAGTTCAGATAAACTTTCCAGTTTTTGGACAGGGGTTGGCAGGTGGGCAAGCTGTATCCTGTTTTCAAGTACATTTAACATATATCTCACCTCTTTTGAATTTATTGAGTTATCTGAATTAAAGATGATGATACCATAGGTATTAAAACGCAAATAAGAAATACCTGGTTCAATCAAACCATTGTACGTTCATTTGTGGATCATGGCACTTCCTTTGATATAGCCTGGCAGGGCATTGCAAGCCCACTAAGTATGGAAGAGATTGTTAACGCATGTTTTGACCCTACTCGCAGATATACCGCCTTTCATTGAAAGCGTCTTTCCATGAACTGTTCGATATCTTTGCAGAACATGTTGAAAATACTGTCATTGCTCTTTGGACCGAGGATCATGGTTTTTTACATTATGTGCTTTCGTTTTTTCTTGCGACATTTATATTTAGAGAGAGATACCATATTTTCTTATCGGGAATATGGCCTTTACAATCCCCTTTGCTTTGTGAGAATATCAGGAAACAGGATATTTGCGTAAAAGGACGTCCTACATTATGAGTAGAAAAATGTTTTACCCTGCTGTATTTTTGTGTATCCTTGTTATCGGGGTGATATTCCTGTTTTCATCTCTTTCCATTGAGAAGCCCCCGATGACAGAGTATCTTCCCTTTCCTGCAAGGGAAACCGATAATGCGGTTGCTGTCGCCGGAGAAATCCTGAATACCGTCAGAAGTGAGCTTGTAAATCTGGAACATGATCAGAAAGAGGAAGTTGAAGCTCTTCTCCGCAGACTGGAATCTGGTAAACAAAGAGCGGAGGATATGCGTAAGAAATCAAAAAGAGACCCATCCCTGCTTAATTCCCGGGAATACCTTTCAGAGCTTGAAGGTCTTTTTGAGGAACTTTCCTCTATACTTGATGAAATTATTCCGAAACATGATGAAAATAAGGAACAGGAGGCTGAAATATGAACGGTGAAACAAGCCTGGTTGCACGGAAGGTCAATGATCTCATAAAGGAATATGTATCTATTGAGGATGATGTTTTCAAACCCTCAATTCGTAAAAGCCTTCCCATACCGGGAATTTTCAGGCCCATAAATTATTTGTCCCATATTGAACGTCTTGGGGAAATGGAAGATGAGATCGATCAGGTGAAAAACTTTATTCGATCCCTTAAACCAGAGAATGAGAGTCTCGAAGGACAGTTTCTCATTACCCTGAGAGCTTACTCTTCAGCTTTCCTTGAGGCTATGGTCAGCCTTAAGTTGATCTGCAGGAAACTCCATGAAAAGAGTAGAGGAGGAGTCTATCCCAGGAAGGAATATGAAGCCGATGCGAAAGAACTCAGAAAAGTCGAAATGAAGTACTTTGAGATAGGGAAAAAGCTTAATGAACAGTTGAAGGAATTTGGTTCACAAGGAGAGGAACAGTCTTTAACTTCCACGCAATAGTTGTCTGAAGTTCCGGAGGTGATATTCTGGATTCAAAACTCCATATATCTCCGGGTCTGGATTTAAGGTTATCTTTGGTAACATATTTTTAATGAAGCTCTGAAGGCTTGCTCTTTTCTATGGTAGAATTATGCTGTTTTTTTCGGGCGAATGTTATGGGGAGGGGAGAATTACTTTGGAATCCCAGTCTTTTTATGCTGTAGAAACTAATATTTCAAAAACAGTTGTGGCACGATTGCTTCCCGGTAAGGATATTTTTGAAGGTATAAGAGAGATCTGCAAATCAAAGGGTGTTACCGCAGGGAGTATTGTAACCATGTTGGGAAGTCTCTGGTCTGTTACCCTTGTCTGTGTTACCCCCGATCCAACTTCTGAAACAGGAGCCAGATATTTTGAACCAATAACGATAGAAGGGCCTCTTGAGCTTGTTGGCGCCCAGGGAATGATAGGCCTTAAGGATGGAGAGATAAGTGTACATCTTCATGGTACGGTAGGTACTGATGAAATGGAACCCATTGCTGGTCACATTGTGGATAATGGATCAACACCTGTTCTGGCCACAATGGAAATAGTTATCCAGTCTTTTGCGGACATTGTACTGGAAAGAGTTTATGATGAAAAAACCGATTTTATCCTTTTTAACATGAAAGAAGTTCGTAAATCCTGTTCATAATTATGCTGCACGAAAAACCTCCCTGTTCAGAATATTTTTCTAAAATGTGGAAATAAGTTTGTGTATCCCGAATTCCCGGTGAAGAAGACTTTCGGATTTAGTTAGCTTACCGTTAATTACTTCTATCATTTCTAGCCAGATCCTTTCTCCTGCTTCCTGGATCGTCTCAGATCCTTCAATTACGGTTCCGGCGTTTATATCAATATTTTCCTCCATTATCCTGTAAGTTCCCGGGTTTCCGGTGATCTTTATGACAGGTGCTACAGGGCATCCTGTAGGGGTACCCCTTCCAGTTGTGAACAGTACAATCTGTGCCCCTCCCGCTACCATGCCTGTTATTGATTCTATGTCCTGTCCCGGGGTATCCATCATAAAGAGACCTTTAGCAGATGGAGCTTCGGAATAACCCAGGACTCCGCAAAGGGGTTGTGTCCCTCCCTTGTATATGCAGCCCAGGGATTTTTCTTCTATTGTGGTCAATCCTCCAGCGATGTTCCCTGGTGTCGGCTGGCTACCCCTCAAGTCCACGCCCATACTCTTTGCCTTTTTTTCACAATTGTTCACTATTTCTATCAATCTTTTTGAGATGATATCATTTAAGGCCCGTTTTGCGAGGAGATGTTCAGCACCAATCAATTCCGTGGTTTCTGAAAGGATAGATGTGCCGCCATGATCTATAAGTTTATCTGATACATGACCCTGTGCTGGATTGGCAGCAAGGCCTGAAGTTGTATCAGATCCCCCGCACTCCAGACCAAGGACGATATCTCCGAAGCTTATCTGTTCCCGTTTTAACAGAGATAGACTTTGACTGAGAAGTGTCGCGATTCTCAGTCCCTTTTCCTGGGCGGAGAGGGTGCCTCCGCAACTCTGGATCTCCAGAAATTCTACAGGTTTGCCGGATTTACTTATTTCCCTGGCAAGTTCCTCTGCTTTCAGACTTTCACATCCCAGACCGATAACAATTACAGCTCCGACATTCGGGTTTTTCCCAAAGCCGGCAAGTGTTCTGAATGTAAGATCCAGGTCTGGTCTTATCTGGGCACATCCATGTTGATTGGGAAGGGATATTGCTCCTGAAACCTGATCTGCTATCCTTGAAGAAATGGTGGAGGCGCAGACAGACGAGGGTATTATGAGAAGGTGATTCCTTATGCCTGCAGTATTGTTTTCTCTGATATATCCATAAAGTCTCATTCAGTCTCTACCTCCAGGTCGCCACGTCCCCGCAAACTTTCAAGATTATGAACATGTACATGCTGTCCCTTACGGATCTCCACTGATGCCTTTCCTATGATCTCCCCATATTTTATAACTTCCATTCCTGTTGAAATATCTGAAAGGCTTATCTTGTGGCCGAAGGGAATATCTTCAACTGCCAGTACAGGAATGTCTTTTTCCCCTATGGAACAAATAGCCTTATCCCCTGCAGTAATATCTGTCAGGGCAGTAGCTACATTATCAGCTGGATGGATCAGTAATACTTTATGTTTCAGATCTATTTCCTCCCTCCGGGACGATAAGAGTCTCTTTTCCCATTAATAAAGGTAAGTTTTATTCATAGGTCGGATAATGTCAATATCTCCATTAAAGATATGTTTATTCCAAATGTGTGAATTCATTAACTACAATATTTTCTAACTTCTCCTTTATTGAAAGCAATTTTTCAACTTTAGCGACTACTTGAGGGGCCACTTGACAGAAAGGTGTTCAAATAATATTCTATTGTTGTTTTTTGGTTGTATCCAACTTGCATACAAGCTGCAATCGCTTTTTCCCAGGGGGATAATTTTGAAACCAAAAGAAAGCAAGAAAGAAATCGCCTATCAGAAAATCAAAAGACTAATCACAGATCAGGATTTTGCCGGAAATTACAGCATCTCCGAAAATTCTCTTTCCAAAAGGCTTCAGATGAGCCGGACCCCTATTCGAGAAGCACTCCAGCAGCTTCAGTCGGAGGGTTTTATAAAGGTATTGCCTAATCGGGGAATAGTGGTAACTGAAACTTCAGTTCAGGAAGTTCGTGATATTTATGATATGAGGATAGCCCTTGAAGAGTTTGTTGTCCGTGAACTCTCCGGCAACCTGACTAAAGAGGATATACAGTATCTTTCAGCTGTGATCGATCAGCAGCTTTCATGTATCCTGGAAACGGATACTCCCGGTTTTCTTCGCTCTGACAGGGAGTTTCATGAATTCCTCTTCAGGCGTTATGGTAATCCAATGATCGTTGAATACATGGCAAACCTCAGGGATAGACTTTATTCTGTTAATTATAAAATGCTTGAATCTCTCGATAATATGAAGCTTTTTGTTAAAGAACATTCACTCATCCTGACAGCGATGAAAGAGGGCGACCTTGAACGAGCTATCAGGGAGATGGATGTCCATCTGAAAGGAGCCAAGACACGTTTACTTTGAAAATTGTATCTGTCTCTGTTTCTTTTAAGGAGGTGAAGCAAAGGCTATAAGTTAGGCAAGGATATGGCGTGAGGATAAGAAACCTGACAGCTTTTTATCAAGAGGAGGTATGAGATAATGAAAAAAGGTTTTGCTCTTTTTGTAATTGCACTTCTGATGGCTTTCGTTATGTTCGGTTCCGGTACCGCTATTGCAGCAGATAAACCCATAGTGTGGGTAGGACAGAGCTGCTTCCCCGTTACTCTTCCAGTAGGTATGTATTTCCCCATGTGGGCAGATAAAGTTGAGGCAATGAGTGGCGGAAGACTTAAAATAGAAATGCATGGCTCGGGCGAGATCGTTCCCGGACCTGCTGTTTTCGAATCTGTCCGTGACGGCGTCCTTGACTGCGGTCAGAATACTCCTGCCTGGCAGAAGGGGCAGTATCCTGCGGGAGACCTTTTCTACACCCTTCCCGCTGGTGTAACTGAAACCAATGACCTGCTGGTCTGGATGTACGGTGATGAAGGCGCAACCCTCGAGCAGGAAATGTATGGCGATGTAATCAAGGTCTTCCCCCTTGGCCTTACCCCTCCGGAATCAGGAATATGGACCACCAAGCCGGTCAAAACCCTTGGGGACATCAAGGGACTTAAGGTCAGGTCTGCCGGTCTGAGCATGGAACTCTGGCAGAAACTCGGCGCATCCGTTGTCCTTCTTCCCGGCGGCGAAGTGGTTCCTTCCCTCCGCAGAGGTGTTATCGATGGTGCAGAGTTTGCCTTCCCGAGCATGGACGTAGGTCTTGGGCTTCACGAGGTCTGCAAATATCTCATGGGTCCCCCCATTCACATGGGTTCCAATATCTTCCAGCTTATTATCAACACGGATAAGTACAATGCCCTTCCTGATGACCTCAAGGAGATCGTAAAGAATGCGGCCGTTTCGGCAACCTTTGAGGGCTATGCCAAGTTCTGGTTTGAAAGCATAAAGGCCTTTGACGAGATAAAGGCCGCCGGAGTGGAGATCAACAAACTTTCTCCTGCTGATCAGGCGATCGCTTTGAGACTGACCTATGAGATTCTTGATGAAAAATCACAGGACGACCCCATGTTCAAGAAGGTCTGGGAATCCCAGAAGAAATTCCTTGCATCTTACGAGGACCTTAATAACCTGGTCAAGTTCGACAAGTAGGAATGATCAGTTAAGTATCCTGTTTCCAATCAACAATGAAACAATTATAGGAGAGCGGCTTATGCCGCTCTCCTATGAAGATAGCCCATATGGAGTGGAGGTAACAAAATGGGACTTTTCGATCTTATCGAGTGGGTTAATGAAAAATTAGGTCTGGTCGCTGCCGCTATAGTATTACCCCTCAACGCGGTGGTTGTCTACGAGGTCGTGATCAGGTACGTATTCAATAATCCCACCGACTGGGTTTACGATACGGCCTGGATGCTTTTCAGCGCAATGTTCCTTCTCGGTGGAGGATATACCATGTTACATAAAAGACATGTGAGAATTGACATCATCTTTTCGGCCCTTCCAAAAAGATTTCAGGCATGGTACGACTCTTTCTTTTTTGCCGTTATCTTTCTGCCCATCATGGCGATCCTGACCTGGAAAGGTATCCAGTTTGCCGCAAGGGCATGGAGTTCGCATGAGTATCTCTCGACGACACTGTGGCATTTCCCTGCAGGACCGGTTAAAACCATGATACCCATCGGGTTTGCTTTGCTCATGTTGCAGGGTGTGGTGGAATTATTTCGAAATTTGCGTGTAGCAGTTAAAGGAGAAGAATGACCATGAGCCCAGAAGTTTTAGCGGTATCGATGCTCCTTATCTTGATCTTCATGGTGATGACTGGAGTTCGCCTTGGTTTTGCCATGATGTTCCTTGGAGTAACCTTCGGTGTCTGGTACAGAGGTCCTGCAATGCTGAACCTCTTTATGCAGAACACCTTCGGTGTAATGCAGAACGAGGTCCTTATCGCGGTACCATTGTTCGTCTTTATGGGATGTATTCTTGAGAAGAGCGGAGCGGCGGAGAAACTGTTCAATACCATGTATCTCCTTCTTGGACCTGTCAGGGGCGGTCTTGCATTGACAACCATCATCATCAGTACCCTCTTTGCTGCCTGTACTGGCGTTATAGCTGCATCTGTTACCACCATGACCCTTATGGCCCTCCCCGCCATGCTTCAGCGTAACTACGATCATGGCCTTTCCACGGGTGTAGTGTGTGCCGGAGGTACGCTTGGGATCCTTATTCCTCCCAGTGTAATGCTGGTTGTTCTTGGCCCTATGACGAACCTTTCGGTGGCCAAGCTTTTTGCCGGTGCCCTTCTTCCCGGTCTTCTTCTTGCTTCCCTTTACATTGTATATATTATCATCAGGTGCTGGCTCCAGCCCTCGGTGGCACCTGCCATCACGTCCGCTGAAAGGGATGCCGTAAAGGGGACTATCCTTCTTCACACAGTAATCTACATGCTCCCCATCCTGGGTCTGCTGTTCGCTGTTCTGGGATCGATCCTTCTGGGGATAGCATCCCCAACGGAGGCTTCGGGTGTGGGTGCTCTCGGTGCCATTATCATTGCACTGCTGTACAGAAACCTTAACTGGGCTACCGTAAGAGGAGCAGTCATGGAGACCATCAAGGTAACCTCCATGGTTTTCTTTGTAATCGTTGGAGCCCAGATGTTCACGTCAGTCTTCCTGTTCATGAGGGGCGGTGCCCTTATCGAAGCCATGCTTCTTGGACTGGGGCTTGGAAAGTGGGGAGTTATCTTTATCATGATGTTCTCCATTTTCATTATGGGTATGTTCCTTGACTGGATTGGGATCGTATATATCGTGGTGCCCATTTTCCTGCCCATAGCTGTTCATCTTGGGCTTGATCCCCTTTACTTCGTGCTTTTGATCAGTATCAATCTTCAGATGTCTTTCCTTACCCCGCCCTTTGCCTACGCTATTTTCTTTGTTAAAGGCGTTGCTCCCTCGACTGTTACAACTAAAGAGATATATTGGGGCGTGACTCCCTTCGTGATGCTTCAGGCCACCGGCCTTGCCATGTGCCTGATCTGGCCCAAAATAGTAATGTGGTTGCCCACATTGGCAGGCTGATCACAGATTCTTTCAGTGCAAAATGTTAAGGAGGTATTTGTATGTGTGCTAAACCTGTAACAAAGAAGACTCCTTCTTCTATCAAGAAATACAATAAGGAGCTTCTGGAACATTTCTACGAAATCATGTGCAAGATCAGGTGTTTTGAAGAGAATATCCAGGAGAAATTCCTTGCTGGTGTGATTCCCGGGTTTGTCCATGTCTACATCGGAGAAGAGGCAACGGGAACAGGTATCATGTCCAACCTTACAAAAAAGGACTATATTCAGACCACCCACAGGGGACATGGCCACACAATAGCCAAGGGTGCCGATCCTAAAAGGATGATGGCAGAGATCTTTGGCAAAAAAGCTGGATTCTGCAAGGGAAAAGGCGGTTCCATGCATATAGCCGATTTCAGTGTAGGAATGCTTGGTGCAAATGGAATAGTGGGGGGTGGATACACCCTGGCAACCGGTTCTGCCCTTGCGAGCAAGATGATGGGAAAAGAAGAGATAGCAGTGGTCTTTTTCGGAGATGGCGCTTCCAACCGTGGTACCTTCCATGAGGCGGCCAACATGGCTGCTGCCTGGAAACTTCCAGTCCTTTTCGTATGTGAGAACAATCAGTGGGCTTCAACCACTCCCTACAGAACTACGACCTCTGTCGAAGATATTGCAGACCGTGCCCAGGGTTATGGTATGCCTGGTGTAATAGTTGACGGAAATGATGTCTTTGCTGTTTACGAGGCGGCAAAGGGCCTGATCGAGAATATCAGAAAGGGAGAAGGCCCAGCCCTTCTTGAATGCAAGACCTACCGTATAGGAGGCCATTTTGTCGGTGATCCTGAAATGTACAGGACCAAGGAAGAAGTAAACAAGGTATTTACAGAGAATGATCCCATAACCCGTTTTGAAGAAAGGGTCCTGGCAGAAAAAATGATGTCCCGGGCTGAACTCGATGAGATAAAGAGCGACGCCAGGAAAGTAATCGAAGAAGCGGTGGATTTTGCCATGCAGGCTCCGGAACCAGACCCCGCTGAACTTTACCAGGATCTTTATGTATAGGGACGGTGAATAAAATGAGAGAAATTACTTTTTCCCAGGCCACTCTCGAAGCAATGGATGAGGAAATGACTCGTGATGAAACAGTTTTTGTCATGGGAGAAGATATAGCAAGACAGGGAGGTATTTTCGGGCAGTTTAAAGGTCTTCCTGCGAAATTTGGATCCGACAGGGTCAAAGATACTCCTATTACTGAAACGGCTATTGTCGGGGCTTGTGTTGGAGCAGCCCTTGCAGGGATGAGGCCCATTGCTGATATGCATTTTGCCGATTTCGTAGGAGTCTGCATGGATGAGATCTTCAACCAGATGGCAAAGATCCATTACATGTTCGGTGGGCAGAAGACCGTACCCATGGTCCTCCGTGCACCTGATGGATTGATCAATCAGGCTGCTGCACAGCATTCCCAGAGTCTCGAATCCTGGTTTATGCATGTTCCCGGTCTCAAAGTCGTTATCCCTTCCAATCCGGCAGATGCTAAAGGTCTTCTGAAATCTGCTATCAGGGATGATAATCCTGTTATTTATTTTGAACATAAGAGTCTTTTCAGCCGTAAAGGACCTGTTCCTGAAGAAGAATATTTTACACCCATCGGCAAAGCCAAGGTTGTCAGGGAAGGTTCAGATGTCACACTGGTTTCTTATTCACTGTGTTTTAATCATGCCCTTGAGGCAGCACAGATGCTGGAGAAAGAAGGAATCAGCGTGGAATGTATCGATCTGAGGACCATTTCTCCCATCGATAAGGATACCATTCTTGAATCTGTAGCCAAGACAAGCAGATTTGCCATAGCCCATGAGGCTGTCAAACAGGGCGGAGTGGGAGCAGAACTTTCTGCAATAGTGGCAGAAGAGGGAATAGACTATCTGGATGCTCCTATAGTCAGGGTCGGTGCTCCTTTCACTCCGGTACCATTTGCCAAACCCCTTGAGACGGCATACAGGGTTACTCCCCAGAAGATAGCTGATGCTATCAGAAGAATGTTCTGATAGCAGGTTTTTGTGATGGGAAATATACGTTTTTCCTCAAGAGAAGTAAAGGCCAGGCAGATCGCAGTAAGACTTCTCCCGGGAACTGACCTTTTAACGGGACTGGTTGCGGTATGTAAGGAACATGGAGTTACGGCAGGTTGCATTACTGCAATGCATGGAAGTCTTTCCAGAGCCCGTTTTGTGTGGGCCCTGCCTGATCCCAGGACGAAAATGAATGCGAAATATGGTGATCCTGTTGATGTTGAAGGACCCCTGGAATTCATTTGCGGAAGCGGCATGATCGGTGTCTATGAGGATAATGGGGAGACCGTTGTTCACCTCCACGGTGTTCTCTCCGATCCCGACCAGGGATTCCACGGGGCCCATTTTGTAGAGGGCGGAAATCCTGTTATGAGCACAATGGAAATAATGATCCAGGCCTTTGATGACGTGACCATCACAAGGGCTTTCGATGACGAAACGGAATTTCCCCTTTTTAATATTTACGGAAAGGCGGAATAACATGGTTGCACTGGGTATGGATTTTTCAGGAAAGGTCATAGTTGTTACCGGAGGCAGTCGAGGGATAGGTAGAGGTATTGTCGAAGCCTTTGCCGAGTCCAATGGAACTGTTGTCATCCTTGATCTGGACGAATCATCAGCCCTGCAGACCACCGATGAGCTTACATCAAGGGGGCGGAAGGTTTCCTTCCTCCCCCTTGATGTTTCTTTATATCATGATGTTAACTTGTGCATTGAAAAGATCATTGGTAAATTCGGGCGCATTGATGTTCTGGTAAATGATGCAGGGGTTTCAAGCGGGAAGCCCTTTGCTGAATGTAATGAGAAGGACTGGGATTTTATTGTTGGAATAAATCTGAAAGGTACTTTTAATACATGTAACGCCGTATTCCCGCATATGATCAATAATGGAGGCGGAAAGATAGTCAATATTGCCTCAATTGCGGGAAAGCTCGGTGGCGGATTCAGGGGAACTGCTATCTATGCTGCCTCTAAAGCAGGAGTAATAGGGCTCACAAAGGGGCTGGCCCGGGAGGGTGGTCCATCTAATATCAATGCCAATGCGATATGTCCCGGTGTTATAAAGACAACCATGATCGATCCTATCCCTGAAGAGCACAAGAAAGCCATCATTGCAGGTACTCCCCTTGCCAGATTTGGTGAGCCCAGGGAGATAGGCGATGTGGCCATGTTCCTTTCGTCGGATATGGCCAGTCATGTTACTGGTGAGATCTTTGATGTTGATGGCGGGATAATGCGCGATTGACCTTCAAAGCTTCTTAATAAGACATTTTACCTGGAGGTTTGACTATGGAATTTAATTTCTCCGATAAAGTTGCAGTAATTACCGGGGCAGCAAGAGGGATAGGACAGGCTATTGCGATTTCCCTTGCGGAATGTGGAGCCAGGGTGGTTATACTGGATATGAACGAAGAGGGAGCCAATTCCACAAAGGATGCTATCCTTGAAAAAGGCGGAGAGGCCTTCGTATATAAAGCGGATGTTACCGACATGGGACAGGTCAAAAATATTGTGGAAGATATCCAGAGTAAACTAGGTCGTATAGATATCCTTGTCAACAATGCCGGAATAGTTTCTCCCAATCCTTTTCTGGAAACATCAGAGAAAGAATGGGATCTGATCATGGCAGTAAATCTAAAGGGTGTATACAGTACCTGTTATGCCGTTTTGCCGATAATGATAGAGCAGAGATATGGAAAGATAGTAAATATCGCTTCAATAGCAGGCAAAAAAGGCGGAGGATTCTTCGGAAATACTCTTTATGGAACATCAAAAGCTGGTGTAATTGCTCTTACCAAGGGAATAGCCAGAGAAGCCGGCAAATACGGTATCAATGTTAATGCAATTTGCCCTGGTCCTATAGAAACCTCTATGCTTTCCGGTCTTGATGATGAGAACAGGAAACGTATCCTGAGTGGTGTTCCCCTGGGCAAGTTCGGCCAACCACAGGATATTGCGAACATGGTGGTTTTCCTGGCATCAGATCTGGCCAGCCATGTAACCGGTGAGATCACTGATGTTGACGGTGGAATAATGCGCGATAACTGATGAAAGGGGTATTGTTTCATGAGTAAGATGAAAGCGGTCGTCAAGGCGGCTGCAGAACCGGGGGCAGTTTTTCAAAGTGTGGATATCCCGGAACCGGGTCCCGGGGAAGTCCTGGTCAAGGTAAAGGCTACAGCTATTTGTGGGACCGATGTGCATATTTACGCGTGGAATGAATGGGCCAGGAAAGCAGTAAGATCGGTTCCCCAGATAATGGGGCATGAATTCAGTGGCGAGGTTGCCAAAACAGGATCTGCCGTAAAAAATCTTTCGATCGGAGACAGGGTCTCTGGGGAAACCCATGGCCCGTGTGGCAAGTGCTACCAGTGCATGAACGGACAACAGCATATCTGTGCAAACATGAATCTTTTTGGTGTTCATTGTAATGGTTGCTTTGCACAATATGCTTTACTCACCGAAATATGCGCCAGAAAGATCCCGGATGAGATCCCCTGGGAGTTCGGGGCAATGATGGAACCTCTGGGCACAAGTGTACGAGCGGCCCAGGAAGTGGTCTGTTCCGGTTCCAATGTTGCCGTCATAGGCTGCGGCCCTATCGGACTCGGTGTGGTTACCGCTCTTAAAGCCATGGGAGCCTGCAGGATCATCGTTACCGATGTTTCCGAGGACAGACTTGCTATTGCAAAGGAACTGGGTGCCAGTAATCTGCTCAATCCCATGAATTGCGATGTGGTGTCCTCTGTTATGGAAATAACAGGGGGAGTAGGGGTGGATGCTTTCATAGATGCTTCCGGTAACGTCAAGGCTATCGCTGATGCTTTTAAATTCCTCCGAAAGGGAGGAAGAGTCGCCCTGATCGGTCTTCCGTCGAAAACCTTTGAGATCGATCTTGTTTCCGATGTTATTTTCAAGGAAGCCAAGATAATCGGTATTCATGGCAGAAAGATGTTTGAAACCTGGACTGTAATGGAAAATCTTATGGCCGGAAACCTTCTTAACCTTAAACCGATCGTGACCCATGTCCTCCCCCTTGAGCAGTTTGAGAAGGGATTTGAGTTGTTAAAAGAGGGTAAGGCATGCAAAGTTATACTTGATCCATGGGTCGAAGGTTAGTGTCAATATCCCGGAGCCTTCATGAATTGTGTGTTCAGAGAAGTAGTCCCAAAATAGATGTGGCAGGACTTTGTATATATGGATGTATTCTGCCGGAAGTAACAGGAATATGTAATATGCATTAACTGAAGAAACGTTATAAGGAGGACTAAGCATGGCTACACTTGTAACTATGCCCAAACTGGGTTTGACCATGACCGAAGGCACAATCTCATCCTGGTCCAAGAGGAAGGGGGATGAGGTAAAGAAAGGCGAGATCATCCTGGTTGTGGCAACTGATAAATTAACTTATGAGGTTGAAGCTCCTGAAGATGGCGTACTACTTGACATTTTTATCTCAGAAGGTGAATCTGCCCCAGTTGGGGAGAACATTGCGGCAATAGGTGAGCCTGGTGAAAATGTCGAGGTTTCTCATGCCGAAGAAGTGTCAGGAACTGAGCAGCCCGGTGAAGTGGCCGAAGAACCGGTACCAGTTGCAGAAATGACAGCAGTAACAGAAAAACCCCTTTCATCCGGACCGGTTAAGGCTTCGCCGCTTGCCAGGAAATGGGCACGTATATTCAATCTTGATCTCTCCCTTATCTATGGTACCGGTCCTGAAGGCAGGGTAGTGAAAGACGATGTTATGAAGGCCGCACAAAAGTTCAAGGCATCTCCTCTTGCGAAGAGAACAGCCAGGGATGGCGGGCTTGATATAACGGATATTCCAGGTACCGGACCTGATGGGAGAACAGTTAACCAGGATGTTCTGCTTTACATAGAAGCACAGAAGGGCCGTATCACAAAGACATCTCCCGTTGCCTCCAGAATGGCTGAAGACCTTGGTATTGATATTGCGGCCATAGGTAAGGATGGAAGGGTCATGAAAGAAGATGTAATGCAGGCTGCTGGTATTGGAACTACTGCTGAAAAATCATGCAGTGAAATTCAACCAGGAAAATCACCAGTTCTTTCGATATCAGGAGAAAAGAGGGTTCCTCTTTCTCCAATGCGAAAGATCATTGCGGAGCGCATGACTCACAGTGCCTCTACTATTCCCTCGGTTGTCTTTAACATTGAAGTGGATTTTTCCGAGTTCATATCCTTCCGGAGCAAGATCAAAAAAGAAGTCTCGGACAGAGGCGCCAAGGTTTCTTTTAACGATATGCTGATGAAGGTCTGTGCAAAAGCCCTTATGGAGAATCCCATGGCAAATGCCAGTTATGATCAAGGGACCCAGGAGTATATTCTGCATGATGAAGTGAATATAGGACTTGCTGTAGCCGTTCCGGGTGGTCTCCTTGTACCCAATGTTAAAAGTGTGCAGTCCAAAAGCATTTACGAGATAGCTTCTGTAACCGATGCTCTTGTTGATAAAGCAAGGAATAACAAATTGGGCATGGATGACATGCAGGGTGGCACCTTCACTATCTCTAACCTCGGAATGTTCGGAATGCATGATTTTACGCCCATTATCAACCCTCCCGAGGCCTGTATCCTGGCAGTAAATGCTATTGTCGAAAAACCTGTAGCTGTTAATGGTGCTGTCGAGATCCGGCCCATTTCAATGATCGGTCTTACCGCTGATCATCGTATTCTTGATGGTGCAGATGCAGCAAAGTTCCTTGCCAGGATCAAGGAACTTATCGAGAATCCCTACCTGCTGATGGTCTAGATATCCCTTCCCTGGTCAAGGCCGGATATACCGGAGATTCCTTACCAGGGAAGGTCTTATTCTAATCCGGAAACGATTTGCTTCCAATTTTATCAAGGAGGATCATTTATAAAATGGCAACAACTATAACCATGCCCAAATTAGGTCTCACAATGACTGAGGGCACTATTTCAGAGTGGAGAAAGAATGAAGGGGATTCCGTTGAAAAAGGCGAGATCCTATTAGTAGTAGCAACAGATAAACTGTCCTACGAGGTAGAAGCTCCGGAAAGCGGAATATTAGCAAGGATAGTGGTAGCTGAAGGCGGTTCAGCAGCAGTGGCAGAATCCCTTGCTGTCATTTCCGAGCCT
The DNA here is from genome assembly GCA_963666205.1 of Synergistales bacterium. Taxonomy (GTDB): domain Bacteria; phylum Synergistota; class Synergistia; order Synergistales; family JAFGMB01; genus JAENYO01. The sequence goes on along the minus strand of OY762654.1, from coordinate 739,997 downwards.
GGAGAGGTTCTGGGAGATGAAATACCTGAGGAACCGGTACAGGATCAGGTCCAGGCGCCTCAGCAGAAAACGGCTGATGAGGAATCCTCTCTTTCTGAAGAAGTTGAAAAAAAGCCCCTTAAAGAAATCACTGACAGGAAGAAGATTGTTGTTATAGGAGCGGGACCTGGCGGTTATGTTGCTGCAATCCGGGCTTCCCGCCTTGGCGCTGATGTTACCATTGTAGACAGAAAATATCTTGGCGGTACATGTCTTAACGTGGGATGCATTCCCACCAAGGTACTTCTCCATACAGTAGAGTTGTACAATGCAGTAAAAGAGGGATCCATGATCGGACTGTTGGCAGATAATGTCAGAGTAGACTGGACCTCTCTAATGAAAAGAAAAGACAGCATAGTCGGTCAGCTTGTTGGAGGTGTAAAAACCCTTCTTACTAAAAACAATGTGAAGATAATTGAAGGAGAAGCATCCTTCATATCTGAAAATGAGATACGCATAAGCTCAGTTGCAGGAGAACAGACCATTGTTGCCGATAATTTCATCATAGCTACTGGATCCGAACCATCCATGCCTCCAATCCCTGGTATAGAAAACGAGGGTGTTATCTCCAGCAATGAGGCCCTCTCCCTTGAGGAAGTACCATCTTCCATGACCATAATCGGTGGTGGAGTGATCGGTGTGGAATTTGCTTCCATCTTTGCCAGTCTGGGAACAAGAGTGACCATAGTAGAGATGCTTCCCGAGATATTACCCAATATTGATGAAGATATAATCAAGGTAATTAAAGCTTCCCTTTCCCGTAAGGGTGTGAAATTCCATACCGGATCAAAAGTAACAGGATTCAGTAAAAATGGTGAATCAGTGCTTGTTTCAGTAAGTACTTCTGATGGAGATATCAGCATAACTTCAGACAAGGCACTGGTTGCAATTGGCAGAAGGCCGGTGACCGATGGACTTGGCCTTGATAATATCGGTATCAGAATGAATCGTGGCCGAATCGTGGTAGATGAATATCTCTGTACGAACAAACCAGGCATTTATTCCATAGGAGACTGTTCCAGCCCTGTTATGCTTGCCCATGTGGCTTCTCATGAAGGAGAAGTTGCAGCAGAAAATATCATGGGTCATAAAACAAAAATGGACTACAAGACCAATCCAGGGTGTATCTACACATCTCCTGAAATTGCCGGTGTCGGTCTGACTGAAAAAGAAGCAAGGGAGAAAGGCTATGATGTCAAAATAGGGAAGTTCCCCCTTGTTGCGAACGGGAAAAGCCTCATCATGAATGAAACAGAGGGTATGATCAAGTTCGTTGTAGACGGGAAATATGATGAAATACTTGGTGTTCATATTGTCGGTCCAAGGGCGACAGATCTTATTGTTGAGGGAGCACTGGCTCTTCGACTGGAAGCTACCGTGGAGGAGATAGTATCTACCATTCATGCTCATCCCACAGTAGGGGAGGCTCTTGGCGAAGCAGCCCTTGATGTCAATGGCGGAGCCATCCATATTCCTCCCCGAAAATAGTTCATATGCTTTTTTACCATAAGCCATATAACACAAGGGGTCGCTTCAGAGGGCCCCTTGTGTTATCTACGGTGCCATAAATTCAATAAAATCAGGCTTCTCTACTCCCCTGAAATAATGCCCCAGATGAACGTGTTCCAGCGCCTTTGCCATGTCGTCTTTATTATAGGGTTTTCCAGTAATCAGGGTTTCAATATCTCCCAGATCTCCATTCCCGAAAAAATCTCCATAAAATTTACAGCTAAGGATTATTCCCTTTTCAACTTTTATGAGAGCCTCGATTTTGCCGCTGTCAAAGCGTTGGATCTTTCTTTCCGTAAATTCAGGGGATTTGCCATAATTCCAATCCCAGGTCCTGTATTTATTTTCAGCAAGATCTTCGATGTTTTTAATAACCTCTACAGGCAGGGTAGTCTCGACAATATCCTGATTGTCATGGGTAATATTTTCCAGTATCACTTTTTTGAAAGACGAAATATCCATATCGTCAGAAAGATGGGGGAGTATGTTGGTTACCCTGCTTCGAATTGATTTAATTCCCTTCGAAAGGAACTTATCCTCCGATACATTAAGAGCCTGGGTCAGGACATCCAGATCGGAATTAAAAAGAAGCGTTCCGTGGTGCAGAAGTCTTCCTTTTTTCATATACTGGGCATTTCCGGAGAATTTCTTTCCATCAATGGTGAGATCATTACGGCTTGTGAATGCTGCATTGACGCCAAGTCGATTTAGAATTTCAACAATGGGTCTTGTATAGAAAGCAAAGTCAAATGGATTATCTGTCTTGGAATGTACTATAAATGTATAGTTAAGGTTACCTTGATCATGATATACAGCTCCGCCTCCTGAAATGCGCCTGACCACATTTACCTTTCTGGACCTTACAAAATCTCCATTGATCTCCTCAAGGGTATTCTGAAACCTCCCAACCACGATTGTAGGTTCATTTTGCCAAAGAAGGAAATATCCATCATCTCCGGATTTCAGATTATTAAAAAGATATTCCTCCATGGCCAGATTTAAGTATGGATCTTTTGAAAGATTTTCTATGTATTTCAAAAAGCATCTCCTTTCCCTGACCTCTGTAATATCATTGCAGTCCTGGATATCATTATTTCAATCCATAACACTTTATATGCCAGCAATTCATTCTTTCTATTTCAAATAAAAATATACCATCTCAAATGCACATTGCGTAGTCATGTTTCTTTATGTTCCTTTATAAAACAATGTTTTTCTGCTATTCTTATTATAAGGTCTGTTTAATATATTATCTCTACACAACAATAACTCCTATATCAGTCCCACTTTAATGAAAGATAATAAGTAATTCCCCTATTATCACGAGATAAACTTTTATCACTATATAGATGGTTATCATCAGTAGCATTATCAGGATCGAATAAGCTCTGTAGATGTTTTTTGCAGAGGTCATATCAAAATACAAACTCGAAATTGAAGGAATTCGTAAGGAATAAGATTACAGATAATTATCCATTTTACCGGTTCAAGGTTCAGTGGACCATCCTAAGGAGCATATTAATACAAAACCACAGCGCTGAATACAAAAAAGGTGATTGTCCTTTCCCAGTCTGTCCATGGGGATCTGCCTGGAAGTACTTACATCACAAAGCTCTTTTCTGTAAGGCGTTTTGTTTTCAAGGGAAATAATGGAAATTCCGAGACAGAAATTTAAAATACAGTATATTTGGTTGCTCCAACAAGAGAGGTGTAATAATTGAAGGAAGGAATGCGGCTTATAGTGATATCTAACCGCCTCCCGGTTTCTTTATTCAAAGAAGAGGGAGAATGGAAAACCAGGCAGAGTTCCGGTGGTCTTGTAACTGCTTTAAGTCCAGTAATAAAAGACAGAGGCGGTTTCTGGATAGGATGGACGGGTACAGCCAGGGAAGATCTTGACCTGAAGGTCTTGAAGACCCTTATGGGGCCTGCTTCAAAGGAAATGGGATATCGTCTGATACCCATCCTTTTGAACAGGGAAGAAGTGGATAACTATTACCATGGTTTTTCCAATGAAATAATATGGCCTCTTTTTCATGATCTCCAGAATATCTGTTATTTTTATCCACCCTACTGGAAAGCTTATAACGTTGTAAACCATATCTTTGCCGAAGTAGTGACTAAGCATAGTAACAGTAATGACTTTTTATGGGTCAATGATTACCATCTTATACCTCTGGCCCGTTGTTTGAGGGAAAACAAAGAGGATCGTAAATGTTTCTTTTTCCTGCACATAACGTTTCCGCCAAGGGATATTCTCCTGAAGCTTCCATGGAGACAGGAACTGGTAAAAGACCTTATGGAATACATGCTTGTAGGATTTCAGACCTGGAGGGACCGTAGAAACTTTATCGACTGCCTGCGGATATTTGATCCAGATACTAAAATTCATGGCAGGGGGCCTGTAGTCACAGTAGAGGCCTTTGGACGATCTGTCAGATTGGCAAGTCTTCCCATAAGTATTGACTTTACAAGTTTTGCTGATCTTGCTGCCTCCAGGAGTGTCAAAGAGAGAATAAATGAGTTCAGCAGGGATAGTATTGGCGGAAGCAGGCTTATTCTCGGAGTGGACAGGCTGGATTATACAAAAGGAATACCTCAGAAACTTCAGGCTTATAGAACAGTACTGGAAAGGTATCCACAGTTAAGGGGGAAAATCACTCTTTTACAGTTGCTTGTTCCCAGCAGGGAGGATGTTCCAGCTTATAGGGATCTGAAAGGAGACATCGAGCAGCTTATAAGTCAGATAAACGGAGAATTTTCAACTCACGACTGGATGCCGGTTCGGTATGCCCACAGATCTGTTTCAAAGGAAGAACTCATAGCCATGTATCGAACTGCAGATATAGCTCTCGTAACTTCTTTAAAGGACGGGATGAACCTGGTATCCAAAGAGTATTGTGCTTCTCGCATAAATAATGATGGAGTTCTGATCCTGAGTGAGTTTGCAGGTTCCGCATCACAACTCAAAAAGAATGCTCTCCTGGTGAATCCCTATGACAGGGAAGGTACCGCCGATGCAATATTCAGGGCTTTTACAATGTCAGAAAAAGAAAAATATAACAGAATGTCTTCAATGAGACGTTCTATCAAAAGAAGGGATGTATTCTGGTGGGTGAACAATTTTCTAAGAGCTTCGATGAACAGGGAATTGCATGATTTCCCTGAACGCGAAATGGCTCCTCTTGTTCCGCAGAGCAGGAGGAAGTCTTAACTCTCGGGAAATAGATCTTCCAGAGAGCGGATTATTTTTCGTTCTTTCTTTTCCAGACCGGCAAGTCGGGCTATTTCCAGACTTAACTGAAGGGCAGACCATATATGTCGGTCAGGTTCACAACAGTGGTCCCATTCATATTTTTCCCATTTAGCCTGAATGAACATTTTTTTTATAAAAGCGAATTTCACGAGATCCGGTCTGTTTTTCCATATCCTTATAAAGATAGAGTAAAGATCCATACAGTCGCTGAGAGAGTTATGGCATATGTGACTGGATATTGCCCTTTCAGTGCTTAGGACATTGGCATCAGCACTGAAGGTATTCATCGTGATCTTTTTTGCCTCTTCGAGTTTAGGCCATTTATATTGCCCATTTTTGCCCGGAATTTTACAGAAGTCGGTAAGTCCGAGCATGGAACACCACCATTTACGGTCCTTTTTTGCAGAGTCGGGAATAAAAGATGTGTCAAAACCAAGGTTGTGTACTGTTATAGCTTCAACATGGTGATGTTCCCAGAACAAACTGAGGCTGTCCCAGTCATCAGAAAAATATTCTGGATAGGAATACCCCTTTCTGAGCCAGGTAATTCTTGAAGGGTCAAGGCCATGAACCCTTATAGCCCCATAATCAGGCCTTTCGGTGGGATAGTAATACCTGTTAAAAAAGTTCAGAATTATTCCGTTTTCGTCAAAGACAATGGATGAAGCTGAAACTGCTGATGTGCCTTTAAAACCGTTTGTTTCAAGATCTAGCACAGCAAAGTTCATATTGAGTTACCCCTCCGAAAAGCTACATCTTCAAACTTGATGATCCACAGTATAGCCGACAGTAAACAGGTACAGGGATTCATCTATTCAGATCGGTCCTACCTGCGAACAGGTAAGGGGATTAAAATTATTTCTTGATATCATCCAGAATACTGTCAAAGGTTTTCCTGTCTCTGAATTCAGCTTTTTTCCCTTTGTTCCATTGTGATACCGGGGTCAGATAGCCTACCACTCTAGAGTATACCTCACACCTGGTTCTTTTCAGTTCCTTTTGTTCCATGACCATCGCTCTCCTTTGAAGTCCAATTATTAAGGTCTAGTTCCTTATGTAAACATGCGTTATATATTTTTCAAGGATATCCCTGAATCTCTCAAGCATTGCTTTTGGAAATCCGCTAAGTCCCTCCATGCTGGGTTGAAGATGTTTACTGGGTCTGAAATTCTGTATAAAAAACAGATCCGTTCCCTTGACCAGATCTCCCATGATGTCCATATCTTCACAGGAGTGGATTCCAGGAACTACTGTAGTCCTGAACTCATGGACGGTGTATGAATTTTCCAGTATATCTATGCTTTCTCCTATACAGGATGGGTCTTCCTTAAAACCCATAACAGATTTATATCTTGCAAGAGGCACTTTTATGTCCATGGCTACATAATCCAGAAGGTTTTTCTTGAGGAGTTTTTTCAGAACATCCGGTTTAGATCCATTGGTGTCCAGTTTAATTTTAAAGCCCATTGATCGTATTTTAGCTGTAAAGTCTTCAATGTCTTCCTGGAGAGTGGGTTCCCCCCCTGTAATGCAGACTCCGTCGAGAAAACTCTTTCTGTTTTCAAGAAACTGCCACAAACCGGAAACAGGTATACTCTCTTCAGGGTATCTTTCGGGATCCACCAGCTCCGGGTTGTGACAATAGGGACAACGGAGATTACACCCCCTTGTAAAGATCACGCAGGCAATATGTTCAGGATAATCAATGAGACTAACTTTCTGCATGCCAGTTATAATCAAGAAATGATCTCCTCTGCGGAATATCCGATTTCCTGATCACAGTAAGGGCAGAATTCGTGCTCTCCCTGAATATATCCATGAATGGGACAAATACTGAAAGTAGGGGTAATAGTATAGTAGGGAAGCCTGAAATTTTCAGCAATTCGACGTACAAGAAGTTTTGTGCTTTTACCGGAGGGCATGCTTTCTCCAAGAAATCCATGGAAAACGGTCCCTCCAGTATATAAAGTCTGCAGATCATCCTGTAGCGAAAGAGCTTCAAAGATATCATCAGTATAGCCAACCGGTAACTGGGATGAGTTCGTATAATAGGGATCTGCACCATACTCCCTGTAGTTCTTTTCGTTGGCGCAGATGATACTGTTTCCGAACCTTTCCTTATCTGTTTTTGCAAATCTGTAGGTTGCTCCTTCTGCAGGGGTTGCCTCCAGATTATAAAGGTTGCCAGTCTCTTCCTGGAACTGGATCATCCTTTCCTTCATTGCCTCCATGACCCTTGTACAGAAAGCAATTCCTTCGGTGGAAGAAAGGTCTTTCCCCATGAAATTGATGGCGGCTTCATTCATTCCATTAAGGCCGATAGTATTGAAATGGTTGTTCCAGAACTTCCCGGAAGATTCTTTAATGTTACGAAGATAGAACTTTGAGTAAGGATAAAGATTATGTGTTGTAAATCTTTCAAGGATCTTGCGCTTTATCTCCAGGCTTTCCCTTGCTATATCCATGAGGTCGAAAGTCCTTCGAAGAAAATCATTTTCATCCCCTGAAAGATAACCGATTCGGGGCATGTTAAGGGTCACTACTCCAATGGAGCCAGTCATGGGATTGGATCCAAAAAGACCACCGCCACGTTTCCTCAATTCCCGGTTATCCAGCCTGAGTCTGCAGCACATACTTCTGGCATCGTCCGGATCCATATCGGAGTTCACAAAGTTGGAGAAATAGGGAATGCCGTATTTTGATGTCATTTCCCATACTGGTTCCAGTATCTCGTTATCCCAGCAGAAATCCGAGGTAATATTATAGGTGGGTATGGGAAAGGGAAATACTTTGTTCGAAGCATCTCCCTCAAGCATTATTTCGGCAAAAGCCCGGTTCAGCATGTCCATCTCTGTCTGGAATTCACCAAGGGACTTTTCCTGAAACTTGCCGCCTATTATTGCCGGAAGTGATTTTATGGAAGATGGCGGGATCAGGTCCATTGTTATATTGGTAAATGGGGTCTGAAAACCTACTCTGGTGGGAACATTCAGATTGAAAACAAATTCCTGCATAGCCTGTTTGACTTCTCTGTAGCTTAGTTCATCATAATAGATAAAAGGTGCCAGGTACGTGTCAAAATTTGAGAAAGCCTGGGCTCCTGCAGATTCTCCCTGCATGGTATAAAAGAAATTCACGATCTGTCCGAGTGCAGTCCTGAAATGTTTTGCCGGTTTACTGCCGATTTTAGTATGTACACCCGTAAATCCGCTCAGAAGGAGATCCTGCAGATCCCATCCGCAGCAGTATACAGACAGGTTATTCAAGTCATGAATATGAAAATCTCCTCCAATATGATTTTCCCGTATCTGTGGAGGATATATTTCATTTAGCCAGTATTGTGCAGTTACTTCTGACGCAATATAGTTATTCAGTCCCTGCAGGGAGTAACTCATGTTACTGTTCTCATTGACCTTCCAGTCTATCTTCTCAAGGTATTTATTAACCATCTGGGCTGCGTTGCCCAGGAGTTCACGGGTATCCCTGAGTTTTGCGTGTTGTTCGCGATAGAGGATGTATGCTTTGGCTATATCAGCATAACCTTTTTCTATAAGTATTTTTTCCACAAGGTCCTGAACCTGTTCGACTGTGGGTATCCCTTCCTTGTTAAAAAAAATATTAAGATAAGACACCACTTCGAGAGTTATCTCATCGGCTATCGTATCAGGTTCATTCCTTTCAACTGCCTTCGTTGCCTTGATAACCGCATACCTGATCTTTTTACTATCGAATATATCCTTTGATCCGTCACGTTTTTCTATATATCGAATAGACATGAGTGTTCCTCCCTGTACATATTCTTTCATAGTTCTGCACTTCGAAGTTGATGTATTTAAGGGTAGCCAAACTATTTTACCACTACATATAGCATAAATCTGATCTCCAGGACGCTACATGTAAAACTATAAAGATGTCTTAATAATCCTTTATATAGTAAATCTTTATGTTTTTACAGAAGATTTTGGGAATGGATAAAAAGCGGGTGTTGGAGCTATTACATGCTCCAACACCCGCTTTTATGATGCAGGGATATCTAGAGTGCTTTACAGGGCGATGAAGATGCCAGAAATTCCTTCATCAAACCAAGGCCTTCGAGGATGTCTTCTTTTGTGATCCCGGAATAGGCAAGTCTTATATATTTCTGGGTTTCAGAGGGTAGGGGAGTGCCAAAATGATCTCTAGTGGTAAAAGAAACTCCTGTTTTGTCAAGGATGACCTTTCTGAATTCCTCTACTCCTTTGATGTCCAGTTGTTTCATGGCAGAGGTAACGTTCGGGAAAAGGTAAAAAGTGCTGTTGGGCCGGTGAACCTTTATTCCCTCCATGGAGTTGAGAATATCAACAGCCACATCCCTGCGTTCCCTGAGAACCGCCAGCATTCTGTTGTAGTTATCCCCGGGAGCTTTAAGGGCTTCCACTGCCGCCCACTGGACAAAATGATTTGAGCATGATTCATCATTTATGTTAAGTTTGGAAATTATGGATATTATTTCTTTGGGGCCTATAGCAGCACCAAGGCGCCACCCGGTCATGGCGAATTTTTTCGAAAATGTGTAAAGAATAACAGTTCGATCAAACATTCCCGGAAGGCTTGCTATGCTCTGACCCTGTCCTTCATAAAGGATATCGAAATATGCCTCATCACTCAGAACGTAAAGATCATGTCTTATGCATAATTCTGCCAGTCTTTGCATCTCAGCTGGATCTGATTCGGCGCTTGTAGGGTTATGGTAGTTGTTATAAATAAAGATCTTTGTTTTAGGGGTTATCTGACTTTCGATACTGTCAAAATCCAGAGCAAATCCAAGGTCGTTCTCTATAAAACCATATGGTTTTGCTACTCCACCGTGAAATCTGATCAAAGATTCATAGATGGGATATCCCGGATTAGGGTAAAGGACTTCATCTCCCGGGTTCATGAGAGACATGATGAATTTCCCTATTACAGGTTTTCCCCCGGTCTGTATACTTACGTTTTCCATGTCCAGCTTTAGCTCTCTTGCTTTACCTACATCATCTGCCAGAGCCTCCCTGAGGGGAGCAATACCTGGAGTTGCGCAATAACCTGTCTTGCCATCCTTCATAGCTTTAACAGCAGCTTCCACTACATATTCCGGAGTTGCAATATCGAGGTCTCCCAGATGGAATGGATAAACTTTGAATCCCCTGTCGGCAAGTTGTTTTGCCTCCGCACCTACAGCAAAAGCTGTCTCAGTTCCCAAACGGCTGATCCTGTCAGCAAAGTCTACCATCTGATTCACCTGCTTTTCTTTCTCAGGACTTCTCTGACAGCCTTTATGATATCTGTATCGAGAAGGTTGAATTTCCTCATCAGGTCATCGGGTTGTCCGGATTCTCCAAAACTGTCCTGTATCCCGACCATTTTCATCGGTACAGGGCAGTTCTGGCATAAAACTTCGGCCACTGCACTTCCGAAACCGCCCATTACCTGGTGTTCTTCCGCTGTAACAACTGCACCGGTCAGAGCAGCAGCACCGATAATGGTTTCCATATCTATGGGTTTTACTGTGTGACAATTGATTACCTGTACGGATATACCCTCGTTGGCCAGTTTCTCCGCAGCTACAAGGGCCTGATAGACCATAACGCCGCAAGCTATAACTGAGACATCACTGCCATCCCGGTAGATATCGGCTTTCCCGATCTCGAAGGGCGTTTCAGAAGTGGTTATTACGGGCACCTTTTCTCTTCCAAAGCGTATCATCACCGGCCCATCCATGTTAGCAGCAGCGATGGTGGCTTTAAAAGTTTCATGGTAGTCAGCGGGGACTATAACTGTCATATTGGGTATAGTTCTTGTGATGGCTATATCCTCGAGAGCCTGGTGTGTTGCCCCGTCAGGACCGACAGATATACCACCATGGCCTGATCCAACCTTTACATTGAGCTTTGCATATGCCACTGTGGTACGCAACTGATCCCATGCTCTCCCGGTGCAGAAAACTCCATAGGTGCTGACAAAGGGGATCTTTCCGACGATTGACAGACCCGATGCAACTCCCATCATATCCTGTTCAGCGATACCGATCTGAATGAATCGATCAGGAAAGGCTTTCTGGAATCTGTCTGCACATAGGGATGACGTAAGATCTGCTCCAAGAACTACAACGTCAGAATTCTGCTTGCCGAGGGCTACCAATCCGTCACCGTAACCGAACCTGGTGGGTATCATTTCTACATCACCAAGAATATTGTTTGAAAGTTTTAAGTCTTTCATCTACATCACCTCTGTGGAAAGTTCATTAAGGGCATGTTCTGCCTGTTCGGGACTGGGAGCTTTGCCATGCCAGCCGGCCTGGTCGGCCATGAAGGAGACCCCCTTGCCTTTTACTGTATGTGCAATGATAACAGTTGGTCTGAAGTGGGTATGGTTGAAACGTTTAAGACTTTTGACAATATCTTCAATATCATGACCGTCCACTTCCAGAACATTCCAGCCGAACGCCTTCCATTTTTCAGCAAGGGGTTCAATATCTTTGACTTCCGCAGTACATCCGTCTATCTGAAGGCCGTTTCTGTCAACAATACCGCAGAGATTGTCAAGTTTGTAATGTGAGGCAGTCATAGCAGCTTCCCATATCTGCCCTTCATCGAGTTCACCATCTCCCATAAGACAGTATACTTTGTTTGTTTTGCCGTCCATTTTGAGACCCAGAGCCATACCTGCAGCTATTGAAAGCCCCTGTCCCAGGCTGCCGGTAGAGGCCTCAAATCCGGGAAGCTTGCATTTGTCTGGATGTCCCTGGAGTCTTGAGCCTATCTTTCTGAGGGTCAACAGCTCCTCTTTGGGGAAATAGCCGGCTTCAGCAAGGGCTGCATAAATAACTGGACATGCGTGTCCTTTTGAGAGGATGAATCTGTCCCTTCCATCCCAGCAGGGGTTTGAAGGATCATGCTTCATAACCCTGAAGTAAAGGGCAGTTACGATATCTGCTGCCGATAAGGACCCTCCGGGATGGCCTGAACGTGCCTCTGTTATCATCCTTATGATGTCCTGGCGAATATTATTTGCGATACTTTCGAGATCTTTTTCTTTGCCTCCCTGCATTGAGTTGCCCTCCTCCTGAAAATAACGAGATCTGTACGTACTACGTTTCGATCTTTGAACACACAACAATATAATTTATCCCATTTCTTGGAAAAATGGAAATAAACCGATACCACAAAGTCAAGCAAGAAAATTCTGACACTTTAGAGAACATTCACTCGGTGGAACTGGAAAATATATTAACATGGAAATGTATTGTTTTCATGTTAAGGGAAAATTATTCTTGACATGTCACTCCAGAGTGACTTAAAGTGGGTAAGTTGTCACTTCAGGGTGACGGAGGTGTTGAAAATTCGAGATAGGGAAGAGACTAAAAAACGAATTCTGAAGGCAGTGGGTTCAATACTGGAAAGGAAGGGTTTTAATAACATCGGTATCAATAATATTGCCAGAGAAGCAGGTATAGATAAGGTCCTGATCTATCGCTACTTCGGGGGATTGCCCGAATTGCTTCATGAATTTGCTGAACAGGGGGATTTCTGGCCATCCCTTGCAGATATAGCTCCCGGAGAACTGGAACTTTCTGAAGGATCTATGGCAGATTCTTCACTGGCTCTGCTGAATGGATATCTGAGGGAGTTAAAAAAACGAAATATGGCCCAGGAACTGCTACGAGGGGAACTCGCAGGTAAAAATGATCTGTCTGCTGAAACAGCGGAAATACGGGAAAGACAGGGTAAACAGCTAATTGAGATGTTGAGCATCGGTAGAGACCTTTCCAGAGACCTTGATATTCCAGCTGTTGCCGCAATACTTTCTGCGGGTTTTACCTATCTTCTCCTGAGGGCTAAAACTTCAGGTACTTACCTTGGAATAGATCTGAATTCAGATGAAGACTGGAAACGTATAGAGAAGGCCCTGGAACTTCTCGTCAGAAGCCTCTTCAGTCTTCATCAGTATGAAGATAGTTAATAAAGAAGTCTAGAGTTTTGTTCTTTACATTCTATTTCTACCTGGGAGGTCTTATGATTTGAGAGAGTTTATTCGTGCTATTTTTCTTTCGATATTTTTGATTCTTTGCGTTGCTGGTTCTTCTTTTGCGGCAGGTTTTGCCCTTTATGAATTCAGTTCCAGAGGAAATGCCCTGGGAGGAACACTGGTGGGAAGAGCAGATGATCCTTCTGCTCTGGTGTATAATCCTGCTGGTATCACCCAGCTTGAGGGTGAAAACATAATGTTCGGTCTTACCGCTATTAAGCCAAGTCTGAATGTAGGATTCAATGATTTGGGTCAGAGTTTTTCCAATGTGGATAAGATCTGGATTCCTCCTCACTTCTACTATACAAAACAGCTTAATGAGAAATACTGGTTCGGTATATCTGCGACATCACGTTTTGGTCTGGGATCCGAATTCGATCAGGATTGGCCGGGAAAATATAATAATTATTATGGCTGTATCCAGAGTTTCTCCCTAACCCCTACCCTTGCTGTAAAGCTTTCGGAAAAATTCGCTATAGCCGCAGGAATGGAGGTCATGTGGTTTGAGTTCGAGCAGAAAAAAAAGATTCCTGGAGCTCTTTTTTCTCTCCCTTCGGATATCGATGCCCAGCTCAAGGGAGATGATATCGGCTGGGGCTGGAATTTTGCCATGCACTTTAAACCTGCTGATCGTATCAGAATGGGCTTCTTCTACAGGAGCGAGATAGAACAGAACATAGAGGGTAACGCTGATTTTACCGTACCTTCAGATACCCCGGCGTATCTTTTCCCGGATACGACCGGAGCAGGGAAAGTGACTCTTCCCGAATCTTTCAGCGCTGGAATAGCTTTCCAGGCAACTGAAAAAACATCGATTGAAGCTGATGCCATATACACGAGATGGAGTAGTTACGATAAATTGACCATCAATTACGGTATGGACCTCTATGGCCCCGATTCTGACGTTACTTCAACTCCCAAAAACTGGGATGATGTCTGGCGTTATCAGTTAGGGATCGAACATGCCCTCTCGGAAAATTCCTGGCTCAGGTTTGGTTATGTCTATGATGATAGCCCTGTCCCTGATGAGACAGTAGACTATATAGTTCCTGCCAATGGGCGTCAGATCTACAGCATTGGTTACGGATTTACCAGGGACAAGTGGATATATGACCTTTCGTATGCCTATCTTGATATCAAGGAGAGGCATATAGAAGGTCGTTCAGGTGAAGGGGTTTTTGATTCTGATATTACTAATGCAGATACTCACATGTTCGGTATCTCTGTCAGTTACAGGTTCTAGAGACTCAAGGAGCCCGCAGGAAAGTGCGGGCTCCTTTCATTTTCTTATTTCCTTAAGCAGGGCCTTCATGAAAAATGGCAGATCAGTCGGACGTCTGCTTGTTACTATCCTATCGCATACAACTACCTCTTCATCTAACCATTCAGCACCTGCAATTACCATATCGTCCCTGATACTTGAGTAGGATGTAACCTGTTTACCTTTGATTATACCGGCAGAAACAAGCAGACTGCCTGCGTGACATATTCCTGCGATAACGCCTCCCTTGTTATAGACATCCCTTACGAACTGCACTATTTCAGGAGAGATCCTGAGTCTGTCCGGAGCCCATCCTCCAGGGATAACAACCCCTGAAATATTATCCATTTCCAGACTGGCTGGAGTGTAGTTGGCTTCTATCTGGGTTCCATATTTCCCGACGTAGGCTCTAGGTGCGACAGGGGCTACTACCACCGGGTCAAGGCCCTCTTCGACAAGACGCAGGTAGGGGTACCAGAACTCAAGATCGTGAAAATCCTTTTCAACAAGAACCGCTATATTAGTTGACATAACACCACCTCCTTCATTTTGTTATTTATCTAATATAATAGTCTTAGATTGAAAAGAAAAGTCTTTTCTTATGTGAAAGGAGATTGAGATATTAGATGGAAGAAAAATTATTCTCTTTTGCAAGAGAAAAAGCTCAGGGTAGATCGTTAAAAAGGTTCATAAGAGGGATCCGGTACTCTCTGGCTGTACTGGATGATGATTCTGCAGGACTTGCCTTTTCCTTTCCTGAAAAGGTTAGCAGAAATGAAAAACTTTTTAGTTTTCTTTCTAAGCTTCCCCTTCCAGTAAATTCCTTTCTTGACCTTTCAGGTTCTTCATACCCCGGTGACCGTTGCGCTGCTGTGGCAGTTGTTAATGCTATTCTTGGTGTTCAGGGAAAAGTCTCGGAAATTATTCCGTCCCTCGGAAATTGTAAAAAAGTATTAATGGTAGGTTTTATTGAGCCTCTTTACAAGGCTATTGTGAAGTCAGGGATAACACCTCATGTAATTGATGACCATTATGGAGAAAGCCTGCCTCTTGATATGGGGTGCCGGATGGCCTCGAAGAGTGATCTTCTGATTCTCAGCGCAAGTTCAGTTGTCAATGGAACCTGGCAGAGTCTTGCTGATTCGGCATGCAGATGTTGGCTGGTCGGGCCTTCTGCTCCTCTTTCGGTTGCTGTCTACAAAGGTTCTTCCATCGAATATGTATTGGGAAGATCAATTAATGATGTCCAGGAGCTTGCCAGGATAGTCGCAAGGGGTGGAGGGACTAGGGATATGAGTAGGTGTACTGGTAAGATAAGCCTTCACGTGAATACGTTTTAGTGATTTTACTAATATCTAAACAAAGTAAAAAATAATCTATTTATTAATCAAATGTTAATTTTTATTTGACATTTGATTGCTCTTGAGTTATTTTGAAGCTTAGGTTCTAAATATTTGTTTCTTTTCTCCAGGTCTATATTCCTGCCAAAATATCGTAAGTCAAAATTTGTGTATGTTCAGTTTGTGAAGAGGGTATGTTTGCCCCACAGTATTAAGTGGGGATAGAATTTCTGGTTTTCCCAAATAAATAAAAAAATATATTCCCATTTAGCTCTCTTTTTGGATATCAGACCTGCCCTTTCTTCACTCAGCTGAAGCTGTTTTGTAGTGGAAAATAATATAAATATAGGGATGGTGATTGGATGGAATTAAAAACAGGAGGAGAACTGGTAATTCAGGCTTTGGAAAAACTCGGTGTCGAACATATATTCGGGATTCCCGGCATTCATAATCTGGATATTTATGAATATCTTATGGGAAGTTCCATTACTGCTGTAGGGGCAAGGCATGAACAGGGTGCTGGTTTTATGGCCGACGGATATGCGAGAATATCCGGTAAACCCGGAGTAGCCCTTGTAATAACTGGCCCTGGATTAACCAACATTATCACTCCTATGGGGCAGGCTTATCATGATTCAATTCCCATGCTTGTCATATCAAGCCAGATAGAAACATCTGCATTGCATTACCGGTCAGGTTATCTTCACGAATTAAGGAATTCCACTCAGCTTGTATCATCCGTTTCCAAGGAAAGTCGTCGAGTAGAGAGCCATTCTGCCATAGAGATGTCGATTTTTGAAGCTTATCACCTGTCTATCTCAGGACGGCCTGGTCCTGTCCACGTGGAGATACCACTGGATATACTCGCTATGAAACAGCCTGTAGACAATCAGAATTTACCTTCCTGCCCTGATAGTCTGATTTTCAGAAGTGATCTTGCCAGATCTGCAGTGGAGAAGATTTCAAGTTCAACAGATCCGGTAATACTGGTTGGTGGGGGAGCTGTAAAATGCGGTCAGGAGATTACATTTCTGGCTGAAACGATTTCAGCGCCTGTAATTTCGACTTGTGCTGGTAAGGGCGTTGTAAGAGAGGACCATCCTCTTTCTCTTGGAGCCCGTATTCATTTCCCTGTTGTTCAGGATTACCTCCAAAAGAGTGATCTTGTTATAGCACTGGGTACAGAATTTTCTCCTACGGATTTCTGGAAAAGATCCATTGATCTTGGGAAGGAACTTATATGTGTAAATATTGATCCCGGATCTTTTTTCAATCAGCGTACCTGTAACATAGGTATAGAGGGTGATGTAAAAGATGTTGTGCAAATGTTTCTGGACAGTGAAATTAAGAGTAAAGCCGATAGCCATGTAAAGACTGAAGAAGTTATAAAGCTTAGAGAGACCTGCTATGCATCCCTGGGCGAAGTTACCGGTATGGGTGAGGAACTCCCCGCAATGGTCCTTTTAATGAATATTATAAGGAGATGTCTGCCCGAAGATGGCTCCATCTGGACTGATATGACTTCTCCTGCTTATGTAGGGATCAGTGAGTTCTCTTCCCCCGGAGCCAGATCTTTTCTTCACCCGGTGGGGTTCGGTACCCTGGGAGTAGCTCTCCCTGGTGCAATAGGCAGTAAAATGGCCTGCCCGGACAAGGCGATCTGTGTTCTTGCTGGAGATGGTGGATTCCAGTTCACTCTTCCTGAGCTTGCAGTGGCATCAGAACTTCGGTTAACTCTCCCCATTATTGTCTGGAATGACTGTGGCTACGGTGAGATCAGGCGGAATCAGAATGGCCGTCATCCTGGCAAGACCATTGCTGTTGACCATAAATGTCTTGATTACACAGCCCTGGCAAGGGCCTACGGAATAAAGGGAAACACTGTTACCTTTATTGAAGAACTTCCCGGCATCCTTGGCCAGGCCTTTGATGAAAAGGGACCTACCCTGATAGAAATAAAAGTGAAGGAGTGTTATTGAGATATGTCACTGGACGGAATCAGAAAAGCAGTTCTTAATGTAGAACCATATGTTCCTGGTAAGACTACTGAAGAAGTGATCTGCGAAAAAGGTCTCAGTAATGTGATTAAACTGGGTTCGAACGAGAACCCATATGGTCCGTTCCCTGCTGCCCTGGAATATATGGAAAAGGAACTTGTCAAACTTAATACTTACCCCGATGTTTCCTTCAAGAAAATCAAGGATGCCATTGCTGGTCTCTATCGTCTTAAAGGCGAAAATATCTGCATATCCCATGGAGCCGAGGGGATGCTACAGACCCTGGGTAAAACCTTTATCGAACCTGGAGATGAAGTTCTGATCCCTGTTGCAACTTACCCTCTTTACTCGGAGATATCCAAACTTATGGGAGCAGATATTATAAGAATCCCAATGAAAGATAATTTTTATATTGATATGGCATCCATCAGGAAAGCAGTTTCTTCCAGGACAAAGCTTATCTGGCTTAATAACCCGAATAACCCTACAGGGACCATGTTCAGGAAAGAAAGCCTGGATATACTTCTCGAAGAAATACCGGCAACGTGCTGGATAGTTCTGGATGAGGCATATGCAGAATTTGCAGACCCGGATAATCTGCCCGACATATCTTCGTATATAGAAAAGGGAAAGAACATCGTGTCTGTCAGAACCTTTTCCAAAGCCTATGCTCTAGCGGGAGCAAGGGTCGGATATGCCCTCTGTCGAAAGGAAATTGCCACCATCATAGATACTGTGTCGGAACCCTTTAATGCTAACCGGGTTGGTATAGCAGGAGCACTTGCGACACTGCAGAAGGATATGGAAGAATGTAAAGAAGCTATTTCAAAGATAAGAGCGGAGAGGATGAAACTCTTCGATGCATTTGAAGAAATGGGTCTTGATCCCGTCCAATCCCAATCCAACTTTATTTTTGTGACAACTCCCCTTGAAGCTTCTGTTGTCACAGAAGCTTTGCTGGATAGAGGGATAATAATTCGTCCCTGTTCGGGCTGGGGGTATTCAAGATCTATCAGGATAACGGTGGGTACTCCTGATGAAAATTCCAGTTTACTTCGAAATTTTACTTCTGTTCTGGATCAATTGAGGAAGGATGATTAACCTTGACACAGATAGCCTTACCTGAAAATGAACCGGCTCTGGATAATGGTATGGTCGTCTTTCAGGATGTAAGAAAGGTCTATGAAGATTCGACCGTAGCAGTAGAAAACCTGAATCTTATTATTGAAAAGGGAGAACTGGTAAGTCTGATAGGGCCAAGCGGATGTGGTAAAACCACCACTCTGAAAATGGTTAACAGGCTGGAGGAATGTACTTCGGGAAAGATCCTTGTCGCAGGGAAGGATATTATGTCCTTCGACCCGGTACAGTTGAGAAGGGGCATTGGATACGTCGTTCAGGAAATTGCACTGATGCCTCATATGTCCGTAGCAGAGAATATTGGAATAGTCCCGAAGCTTCATAACTGGCCCCGTAAAAAGATCATGAAAAGGGTGGACGAACTTCTGGAGATGTCTGGTCTGGAACCCTCCAAATACCGGTACAGACTTCCAGACCAGTTGAGCGGGGGACAGAAACAAAGGATAGGCGTACTCAGGGCCCTTGCTGCAGAACCTGAAGTTATTCTTATGGACGAACCCTTTGGAGCGCTGGACCCTATAAGCAGAGAGGTACTGCAGAACGAACTTCTGTCAATCCAGGAACAACTTCATAAGACCATTATTTTCGTTACTCATGACATGGACGAGGCACTGAAGATTTCTGACAGGGTCGTTATCATGAGGTCGGGCAAGATTGAACAGATGGGTTCTCCTGCACAGATCCAGGAAAATCCTGCCACCGAATTTGTACGTAATTTCATCGGAGAAGACAGGCTTTCCCAGATATCTCCGGAAGACTCCGTTGCCGTCCTTGTTGAGGATCCATGGGCAAAGGCCTACCCGGAGCAATCTGCATCTGATGTCCTGTCAATGATGGAAGATGAGGATATGGAATGTATCCAGGTAGTCGACAGACGGGCCGACCGATGGTTAGGGATGGCCTATCTTAGGGATGTTAAACGAATATCCAGGAATGGTGGTTCGGTAAGGGATGCCGTCAGAAGGGACCGTAAACTGTACCTGGAAGAGGCAACCATGAGGGATGCAGCAGAAATGCTTGCCGATCGACCCTATGCTATTCCGGTCATTGACGAACATGATATTTTTCTTGGGGTAATTACTGAAGCCGGAATAGCCCGGCTCACTATTGGAAGACTGAAACGACGAGTGACAGGAGGTGGATCAGCATGATGCAGCATAACCTTCTGGTACTATTTTTTAAATACGTTACAAGATATTATCCCAGGATTCTCAAACTGACATTACAGCATCTGACCATATCGGCTATAGCCCTTGCTCTGACCCTTATTATCTGTGTCCCCCTGGGAATATATATCACCAGAAAAGAAAAGCTTGCGCCCTATGTTATTGGTCTGGCTAATGTTTTTCAGACAATTCCAAGCCTTGCCCTTCTGGGATTTCTGATATTGTTCTTCGGAATCGGTAATGATAATGCTATCTGTGCTCTTTTCCTTTATGCCATGTTGCCGGTCATTCAGAATACTTACACAGGTATCAGAAGTGTCCCCAGGCATCTGGTTCAGGCCGCTAAGGGTATGGGTATGACTGATTTTCAGATTCTCCTGAAAGTCCAGCTCCCCATAGCCCGTCCCGTTCTCCTTGCAGGAATAAGGGTGGCTACAGTATGGATAATTGGAACGGCTACACTTGCTTCAGCCATAGGAGGAGGGGGGCTTGGCAAGTTGATATTTTCAGGCCTGGCATCAATAAGGTATGAAATAATACTGGCAGGTGCTATCCCGGCTACAATAATTGCCCTGCTTGCAGACCAGTTTCTGAAATCCCTTCAGGAATATTACAGCCCTCGAAAAAGGGCGAAAAGAATGGCTAGAAAAGCGGAGAAACTTGGTATAGATCTTACAGAATAAGAAAGGGGAAGATATACATGTTAACCGGAAAGTACACAAGGACAGTATCACTGGTAGTACTGGTTCTCTTTGCAATTGCGTTTTTTGCAGGTGCCGGAGTCGCAGCGGAGGATAATCCCATGAATTACAAGGGTAAACTTAAAGTGGGGGCCCAGACAGTTAATGAACCTATAACCCTTGCCTGGATGGCAAAACTGCTTCTGGATGAATATACCAGTCTGAAAACTGAAACCAGTACTGAATTTGCTGCTTCTTCAGTGCTTCATCAGGCAATGGTAGGTAAAGAACTTGATATATATGTTACCTGGACTGGTACTCAGTTAACGGGGATCCTTCGTTATGAAGGGCCTAATTTATCCAAAGAAGAAACCTTCAGAAAAGTCAAGGAAGGGTTTGAACAGAACTTCAATTTTACCTGGATCGACCCCTTCGGATTCAATAATACCTATGTTATGGCAGTGAGAAGAGAGACTGCAGAAAAATTCAATTTAAAGAAGGCTTCTGATCTTAAACAATATGCCAAAGACTGGAAAATAGGAGGGGATGAGAACTTCGATACTCGCCCCGATGCCTATCCTGGCTGGTCTAAAGCCTACGGGATCGAATTCAAGGAAGTACTTCCCATGCAGTATTCAATGATGTACATGGCCATAGACAAGGAAGAAGTGGATGTTATAGCTGCATACAGCACTGATTCAAGGATCAAGAAGCTTGATCTGGTAATGCTTGAAGATGACCTTGAATATTTCCCCGCATATAGTGCAGCTTATGTTGTAAGAATGGAAGTCCTTGATAAATATCCTAAAGTTAAGGATATCTTGAGCATGCTCAGTGGCAAGATCGATGAGAAAACCATGGCTGCACTTAACTACAGATTTGATGAGGGCGAAGACCCTGAGGATATAGCAAGGGAATATCTCATATCGGAAGGTTTAATTAAAAAATAGGTTAATATGACAAGGGGGGGCCTGGCCCTCCCTTATTTATAATATTCCGTATAATTATGATATCTGAGAATACAGGAGTAGATTGAAATGAAAGAGGAATTGTTTGGATACGCAGGAAGCCTCTTGCGAATTGACCTTACTGAAAGGATTTACTCCGTCGAAAAGATGGAAGAAAAGCTGCTCAGGCAGTATCTTGGTGGAGTAGGGATCGGTGCAAGATTCCTTTATGATGAGATACCTTCAGGAACGGTCCCCCTTTCTCCAGGTAATAAAATTTTTATAGCTACTGGTCCTCTTACCCTGCCACAGGTTCCCGGGGGTGGTAGCATTGAAATATGTTTCAAATCGCCCCTGACAGGAGCCTGGGGTGAAGCCCGTCTGGGTTCTAACTACGGTTTTGCCATGAAGAAGTCTGGATATGACTATATTCTTATCGAGGGAAGATCCTCCTCTCCCGTATACCTTGTTGTCGACAACGGGATGGTTTCGTTTCGTGAAGGGACTTCTCTAGAGGGTTTGCTTGTACTGGAAAAGGATACGCGGATCAGAGAAGAACTTAATGAAGGTGGTTTTGAGATCATTACCATTGGTCCGGCCGGTGAAAACCTTGTTCCCTTTGCTACAGTTATGAATGGCCACAGAGCTGCAGGGAGATGCGGCGGAGGTGCTGTGATGGGGAGCAAAAACCTTCTTGCAGTAGCAGTGAGGGGGAATAAATCAGTCCCTTTGTTTGATAGAGAAAAATTCATGAAAAAGATCCGGAAGGCTCACGGGATAGTGCAAAGTGATCCTTCAACTCCATTCTTCAGTTCCCAGGGAACCATGGGAGGATTGGAACACAGTGACAGGTTGGGTGATTTCCCTACGAGGAACTGGGCATCAAATTCCTGGGGTAATGGTGTGGATATTTCAAAGCATTTTTTTGCACGGAACCAGATAAAGGAACAGGGATGTTATACCGGCTGTCCTGCCAGGTGTGGACGCAGGGTTCATGTTCCTGACGGGCCCTTCGGTACCCCTGAACATGATGGCGGAGAGTATGAATCTATAGCAGCGTTTACAGCATTCATAATGAACAGTGATGTTGATGCGGCTGTTCATTCTTCCTATTTATGCAATGAATATGGCCTTGATACCATATCTACAGGTGCTGTGATTGGATTTTTCATGGAGTGCAAGGAAAAGGGCCTTTTAAAGGATATTCATGAAGAAGAGTCTGGCTTGAACTGGGGCGAAAAGGAAAACCTTCCTGTTATGATCAGGAAGATCGCTCTCAGGGAGGACATTGGGGATCTCATGGCTAAGGGAGTCAGGGCTGCTTCGGATTTCATAGGAGATGCTTCCCGTTCCTTTGCGATTCACTGTAAAGGCCTGGAGGGGCCTGCCCATGATCCCAGATCTGGGAAATGTCTTGCCCTTGCCTATGGAACAGGCAATAGGGGAATGTGTCACATCCACCCCGTTGAAGCTCAAGCTTATGACAGTCAAAAGATCGATTTTGGCCTTCAGTCCATGGGACTTCCAGACCCCCTTCTTGTGGACAGATGGGATGAGCAGGGCAAAGGTGCGATTGTCAAGATCCTGCAGGATGGAGGCGTAATACCGGATGTGCTTGGAACGTGCAAGTTCTATATGTATATGGGAATTGACCTCGAGATATATGCTGACCTCCTCTCTTCAGTTACGGGTTGGGATATTTCGGGCAGGGAACTGCTTACTACAGGTGAAAGAGTGAACAACCTTCAGAGGCTTTTTAATATAAGGGAAGGTTTTGCCCGTAAAGATGATTATCTGCCCTCAAGGGTACTTGAGAAACCTGTATCTGGTAAATATTGCGGGGTAGATGATTGTGCTATTAGGGATTACGATTCAATGCTGGATGAATATTATTTGGCTCGGGGGTGGAATAAAAACGGTATTCCTGGTCCATTAAAAATAAAGGAGCTCGGGCTTTAGCAGGTATTGAAGATTTTTCACGAATAACAGTTGCGATTGTCAGAGAAGTGAGAAAATCCCTCGTCGTCATGGTAAAATATATCGGTTAAAGAAAAATTGGAGCGGCAGAATGTCTGCCGCTTTTTTGAGTAATATTTCTTGGAGGTCGGAAATAAATGGAAGAACAAAAGGGAGAGTTTCTCTTTGGCAAAGTAGTACCCCTTCCTCTTCTGGAAGAGATTAAGCACAGCTACCTTGATTATGCCATGAGTGTAATCGTCGGACGGGCTCTTCCTGATGCCCGCGACGGCCTTAAACCTGTTCAACGACGGATCCTTTATTCCATGCTGGGTCTGGGGCTTAAACATAATACGGCCTATAAAAAATCGGCCAGGGTTGTAGGTGAAACAATGGGTAAATATCATCCCCATGGTGATTCTGCAATATATGAGACCATGGTCAGGATGGCCCAGGATTTCAGCATGCGCTACCGCCTTGTTGATGGACAGGGGAACTACGGTTCTATTGACGGAGATTCAGCAGCTGCAATGCGTTACACTGAAGCCAAACTCTTTGATATAGGAGAGTACATGCTTGCCGATATTGATGAAGATACAGTTGACTGGGGACCCAACTTCGATGAATCCCTTACTGAACCTCTGTATCTACCGTCCATAATACCGAATCTCCTTGTTAACGGGAGTTCCGGTATAGCCGTAGGTATGGCCACCAATATTCCACCCCATAACCTCTGTGAAGTTATTGATGCCCTATGTTATATCATTGATACAGAAACGGAGAACATAGAATTCAGCGAACTTCTTTCCCGTCTTCCTGGCCCTGATTTCCCGACAGGTGGGTTGATCCTGGGAAGGGAAGGCATTATCGATGCATACAGAACCGGTCGGGGCAAGATCATTATGCGTGGCCGGACCCACATTGAAGAAAGCAAGAGGGGAAGGGACAGTATCGTAATTACCGAGATCCCCTATATGGTTAACAAGACTCTCCTTATAGAGAACATCGTAAAGGGTGTTCAGAACAAGAACATCGACGGTATTTCAGACATAAGGGATGAATCTGATAGAGATGGTTTACGTGTAGTCATTGAATTGACAAGGGAAGCCGATCCGAACCTTGTATTGAGGCAACTCTACTCCAGAACGCAGCTGCAATCAACATTTGGTGTGATTAATCTGGCCCTGGTGGATAACCAGCCCAAGGAGTTGCCCATACAGGATATGCTGACTATTTTCCTTGATCACCGGAGATCGGTGGTTCGGAGAAGGACTAACTTCCGCCTGAAAAAGGCACAGGCCAGAGCTCATGTTGTTGAGGGTCTTGTAAAGGCCCTTGATATAATTGATGAAGTGATCTCTATAATCAGAGGCTCAAGAACTGCTGGTGAAGCCAAATCAGGCCTGATGCAGAAACTCGGATTCACAGGTATACAGTCACAGGCCATCCTCGATATGAGACTTCAGAGGCTTACAGGACTGGAAAGATCAAGACTGGAAGACGAACTTGCCCAGCTTCTTTCTGATATTGAAAAATATCAGACAATCCTCGCTAATCCTAAAGTCCTTGATTCTGTCATCCGCGAAGAACTTCTCGATGTGAAGAAAAAATTCGGGGATGACAGAAGAACCGAAATAGTTAATGCCGCGGCAGAGGTCTCTCTGGAAGAACTTATACCAGAGAGCGAGATCGTGGTTATTCTCTCCAGTGATGGTTATCTCAGGAGGAAGCCCCTTGAGGACTATGCCGTCCAATGTCGTGGCGGGAAGGGGCGTAAGGGCGCTTCCCTGAAGGGCGAAGATGAAATATCTCTGATGGCAGTCACAAATACCCATAAGGATATCTATCTTTTTACATCCAAGGGAAGGGTGCTGGCTATCAAGGGATATGTCATCCCGGAGACCAGAAGCGGGAAGGGGAAGCCCATAACTCGCTTTATTTCCCTTGAAAGCGAAGAGACTGTGGTCGCCATAAAAGGTTCAGCTATAGAGGGAAAGAAATTTGTCTTTTTCCTTACCCGAAGGGGTGTGGCGAAACGTCTTCCCATATCCGAGCTACAGAACCTTACACGTGCAGGCAGAAGAGTCCTTTCCCTTGATGAGGGTGATGATATTGCCATGGTCCATGCTACTACGGGTGAAGATCACCTTCTCTTCATAACATCAAAGGGACAGGCCTTGAGGGTTTCGGAAACTGAATTTCGTCCTATGGGTAGAAATGCTCGTGGAGTAAGAGGAATGAGACTCGCAGAAGATGACCTGATAATAAGTTTTGATGTGGTCAACGAAGAAATGTATTCCCTTATCATAAGCGAAAAAGGCGTGGGAAAAAGGACCTGTTACAGTGAATTCACACCCCATCACCGGGGCGGGAGCGGGGTTAAGGCAATGAACCTTGGAGTCAAGACTGGACGCCTTATATCCAGTTCTGGTGTGGTTGATTCAGATGAGATCATTGTTATTTCCTCCAAGGGACGACTTATAAGGGTTGCATCCAACCAGATACCTATCCTGAGCAGGACTGCCATGGGTTCTATCGTTGTAAGACTCAATGAAGGAGACAGCGTGGCAGGTGCCAGTATTGTTTCTGCTGCTGTCTGCGAAGGGCAATAAAATTGATATGCAGATAGCTCATGACGGTTGGCCAATGATAGCATTTTCAGGATTTATGACTCTGGCAGGATTCTGGATATCTCCGTTCATCTCTTTTTTTATGGCAGTACTGACGATCTTTCTTGTCTGGTTTTTTCGTGATCCTGAGAGGATCATTTCCCCTGAAGAAAATATATGGGTCAGTCCTGCCGATGGCAAAGTAGTAGAGATAGAGTCGGTTTATCACCCGTTTACAGGGAAGTCTGTTAAGATAGGAATATTTATGTCTCCTTTCAATGTACATGTCAACCGGATACCTTTTCCGGGTAGAGTGGACTATCTGGAATATGTACCGGGGAAAAAATGGATGGCCTTTTCTCCCAAAGCTTCGGAAGATAACGAAAGAATGTATACGGGAATAGAAACCCGTGAAGGAAGAGCCATGATGGTCCAGATAGCAGGTTTTCTGGCCCGAAGGATCGTATGTAGAGTGGAGAAAGGAATGGAGCTTAACCGGGGAGATAGATTCGGTATGATAAAATTAGGATCTAAAGTAGACCTGTACTTACCCGTAGGAGTAGACCTCTCTGTAAAACATGGTCAGGCGGTGAAAGCAGGAGTTACTGTGATTGGAGTGTCCGGCAAATGAGATCACCAAGACAGAGATACAGGAGCATTCCCTTCAAGGATATTGCTCCTAATATGATAACGAGCGGAAACCTGATGTGTGGTATGTTTTCTCTTATTCTCACTCTTCGAGGCCAGTATGTCCCTGCTGGATGGCTGATAGCCATGGCTGTGTTTTTTGATTTTATGGATGGCAAAGTGGCACGCAGTCTCGGGGGGGGGAGCAAATTTGGTCTCGAATATGACAGCATTGCTGATGTTATCAGTTTCGGAGTAGCGCCTGCAATTCTTATGTATTCGGTTTATCTGAATGGATTCTTTGGAGTCGCAGGAGCTCTTGTTGCTTCTTTCTTTGCTCTCTGCGGAGCTCTACGTCTGGCCAGGTTCAATATTGTACACGTTCCCGGTCCCTTCCAGGGTCTTCCCATCCCTGCAGGTGGACTCTTCCTTGCATCTTTTGTAATAGGGGGGCTGTCTCTTCCTTCATGGATGGCGGCGTTTATGGTTGCTTTTTCAGGAATTCTGATGATCTCCAGTATGCCCTATGGAAATCTTAAGGGAGTCAGAAAGACCAACCGGAAAAAGGTTGCCCTTTTTTATATTACATGCATTATCCTTATCCTTGGACTTCATTCAAGATCTGTACTTGCAGCCATGGCTATATATATTACCAGTGGTTTTATCCATGTAGACTGGAGCAGGTTCTTCTCCCAGCATGAGGAAGAAGATGTGGATCTGAAAGAAGAGCTTTAGATAACTATAAACAATAAAACAATTTAATTTCAAGAGGGTAGCTAACTGCTGAGAGAAGGCCTTCTCTCAGCAGTTAGCTACCCTCTTGAATAGTGTTGATTGAATATTGTTCAGATTAAACTGTTGTTTCTTTTATTTTCAGATCCATAGCTGCTAAAGTTGTTCCCGCAAAGTCTTCCTCCTTACCCTTGTATCAGATCTTTTTAAGTCTGGGCCAGATAAGGTATGTCAGGATAAAGGCAATTACCAGGTTTGGGAGCATATAGCTGCCATTGTATATGGTGGAGTAAAGCCATACGTTCGTTCCCTCCGGTGCATAGCTTCCGAAAAAGACAACCCCGGAAAGAACATGACATGCGAATCTCAGAAAAGAACCTAAACTCAGCCCAACCCAAATGGGGCGACGGACCGAACCAGCCAAACCAAGAGCTCCAAAGGCCAGGGGGTAATCCAGCAGAGCCTGGACCGGGTGAACGACATAGCCTCCCAGCATAAGCTGGACAATGCCTGCCACTACACCCGCTCCCATACCTGCTTTGATGCCCCATCTGAGGGAAAAAATGAGAAGGGGTATATTCTCAAGGGTAACAGAGCCACCTTGGGGCATCCTCCATAATTTGAGATAAGAGAGGGCAATGGCAAGGGCTGCTGCCAGTCCTCCTTCAACTAACATTCGGGTTTTTGTATTCATGGGATTTCCTCCTTCAAGTATTTTCATACAGCCGGAGGAAGGAAGGTTTTTGTGAGAACAGAAGCGACCGTCTTCCCTTCGCCGGCATTACCCGGATCAGGTTCAAGGGGTCGAGGCAAAAAGCCTCCTCTCAGCCGATTCTTATCGACTCCCCCAGGTGCAAAAGATATTTTTACTCTGAATGCCTTATTTGTCAACTATAAGTGCGAAAAGAATGAACTTCAAGTGGTGAGAACATCCTTTGGAATTTGTAGTTCTTGTGCTACCCTGTTAATAGAAAACCTTTCAAAAATAGATCCATAACCAGATTGCATGGGGAGTCGTTTTCGTGGAGTTTACAAAGTATGAATTAGAAGGGACATTCGGTGACAGAAAAGTGCTTGTGGATCATCTGCATGTAAACGGTACAGATGATCTTATAGTGCTTTTTCATGGAGTTCATGGATGTTCATCCTTTACGGAAGGCAACAAGTATGCATCCCTTGCAGGGATGCTTCTGCCTCTTGGATTTGATGTATGCCTGGTTGAAACGAGCCGTATAAGAAGAGATAGAGAATCCTTCGGGGATGACAGGACTGAATGGGCCTGGCAATCCTTTAAGGATAAAAAGTATTGCGAAGAATTGTACGATAACTGCAAGGCTCTTTCCTTTATTATGGAAAACCTGGAATATTCGTCTTTGAACCTCTGGGGTTTTTCCCTTGGAGGGCTGCATTCCATTTTGATCAAGGGATATGTATGGAAAGAAATACTTTCGGCCTGCGGATCATCCATTCCTCAAATTGATCCGGAGAGAATAAAAACGGTAATTACTTCGGGAAGCGGAGATTCAATTAAAGACGAGGCAAGAAATAGCCTCTCCCTACCTGTTCTTTCAACTGTTCCAGCAGCAGAAATCCTGCTCAGGGCTGCTGGAAATATCAAGAGCGGCAGGTTCCTATCCTTCTATGGACAGATGGATGCTACTTTCAGTGAAAGTTCGTGCAGAAGGATATTCGAACTTATTCCCTTACTTCCCGGAGATAAATCTTTTCATGTAATACCTGGTTCAGATCATTCATTTCGGCAAATGGATGGTCAACCCTCATTAAAACCTCTGGAAATGACGGTTTCTATTCTTCTGGAGTTTAAATCCAGGGCCATCCAGGGTGTGTCCCGAAGTAATTCAGAATAGCTTTTCCAAAAAGGAGTGAAAGAAATGCCCCTATAGCAAGGAACGGACCAAGGGGGATTGCATCCTTCCTTTTCACAACCTTCAGAAGAAGGAGTGTAATGGCAACTATCCCTCCAACCATGAAGCCGAGATAGAGTGAGATCCCGGTCATTTTCCAGCCAAGAGCAGCGCCCGTTCCCGCCATAAGGTTTGCATCACCCCATCCCATTCCCCCACGGCTTAATAGAATTATTATTGCGATGACACCAAAACCGAGAAGTGCCCCTTCAATTCCATCCACCAGGGAAACCCATCCACCAGGCAGTCTCAGGACTAGCCCGGCGATACCTATGATAAGTGCATACAAGTCGTAGATATAACCTGAAAAAAAATCTGTTATCCCGCTGAGGAGCAGACCGTATGCCGTCATCAGGGCCAGAATCGTTGCATATGATACACCCCACCTCCATGCAAGAAGTCCGCCAATTGCTCCACCAGTCAGTTCGATCAGAAAATACCTCCTTGGGATCTTGGTGTTGCAGTATCGGCATCTACCCCTCAGGAAGATGTAAGATAAGAGGGGTATAAGGTCTTTCGATTTCAGTAAATTCCCGCACTTCGGGCATTTTGACCGTTCTTTCCCCCACCAGGATCTGTCCTCAAGAGTTCTGAATGCTACTACATTAAGAAATGACCCCATGCAGGTTCCGAAGAAAATGTTCAGTATTATGAAAGGTACTTTGATTTCCATATTAAGCATCACTCCCGAATTTTTCAGATCGGATCTATTTTAAAAGAATCTGAGAAATATTTCATCTTGACTATTTACTGAGCTACAGTAGTATAATATTATAAAGAAAGGATAGGGATTGTTAATTGCGGAAAGGAGTGAATATGAATGCCCAAAAAAATCCTCGTTGCTGTGGACTTAAGTAAAATGTCGGACAAACTTATCGCTTATGCCTGCTCGCTATCTTACAGACTCGATGTTGAAACGAACTTCATCCATGTTCTTCCCCATCCCACCCTCTGGAAAGGTTATGAGCCCTGGCTTCCTCCTGAGCTTGATGTTGAGATCTCCGAAATCGCAAGAAAGAAAATAAAATATTACATCCACAAAGCCGGGGAGTCGATGCCTCACTGTGCAGACAGGTCCCACGAGATTATTATCGAAGAAGGAAGTCCATCTGATGTTATCATCAGATGCGCAAAAGAGGGAAATTATAATCTGATAATAATTGGATATAGAGGCCAGAGTACCATTGAAAGACTGGTTGTGGGCAGTACAGCTGCAAATGTTGCTCGTTATTCCAATTGCTCGGTTCTTATATACAGACCGGGACTTGATGTTTTCTGATCTCGGAGACAGGACTTCTTTTACAGGAAAATAGCCACCAGGTATATATGGTGGCTATTTTTATATGGAGAGTAGACAATATAAATAGTATACATATTGAAATAACTATAAATATAATTATGACGTAATGGATATCTGGAATATTAGCATTCTGAAAATATGTATTTTTTATGATATCTGTTACTATTACTATGCATTGATATGAGTAAAATATCTTTCAATTAATTTTAATGGAGGGCTAATAATGAACCCAACTGTTGTTGATCATATCGGAATTGCAGTAAAAAGCATTGAAGATTCTCTGGAATTCTGGGAAGGAGCCATGGGAATAAAGTGTCATGGCATAGAAGAAGTTCAGGAACAGAAGGTTAGAACAGCTTTTCTTCCTCTACTGGACACTGAAATTGAACTTCTGGAACCCACGGCCGAAGATAGTCCGGTTGCTCGATTTATTGAGAAAAAAGGTGAAGGAATCCATCACATCGCTATCAGGGTTGATGATATAGAAAAAGCGCTGGCTGATCTTAAGGTAAAGGGAGTAAGACTTATTGATGAAGTACCAAGGCTTGGTGCCGGCGGATGCCGGATTGCTTTTGTCCATCCCAAGGCTAGTGGAGGGGTTCTTCTTGAAATTTCGGAGAGACCCATGGAAAAGCAATAACAAAAGGTAAATATTTCCTACTATAAGGAGGAATGCGAAGGCCATGTCGGAGAGGCATATAGACGAACTATGTGAGCAATTGGAGGCGAAGCGAGAGCAGGTCCGCGAGGGAGGCGGTCCCGGGGCGATAGAGAAGCAGAAGTCTAAGGGTAAGCTGACGGCGCGGGAGAGGATAGAGCTATTACTTGACGCAGGCAGTTTTATAGAGATAGACGAATTTGTGGAGCACCGCTGCAGCCATTTTGGAATGGAGAGCAAGGTATATCCCGGGGACGGAGTAGTGACGGGCTGGGGGACAGTGGAAGGTCGTCCGGTATACGTATACAGCCAGGATTTCACTGTACTGGGAGGTTCATTGGGAGAGAAGCATGCCCACAAGATCTGGAAGGTAATGGACCTTGCGATGAGGAACGGAGCCCCTGTAGTAGGCATCAACGACAGTGGAGGAGCGAGGATCCAGGAAGCGGTGGATTCACTGGACGGATACGGTGGTATATTTTACCGTAACACCATAGCCAGCGGAGTAATTCCCCAGCTGTCAGTGATAGTAGGTCCCACAGCGGGAGGTGCTGTTTACAGTCCAGCGCTGACGGACTACATTTTCATGGTGGACAAGACGGGGATAAT
This sequence comes from Synergistales bacterium, assembly GCA_963666205.1. GTDB lineage: Bacteria > Synergistota > Synergistia > Synergistales > JAFGMB01 > JAENYO01. The sequence goes on along the minus strand of OY762654.1, from coordinate 708,200 downwards.
GCATATAACGGGGCCCGCCGTGATCAAGGCGGTCACGGGAGAGGAAGTTACCAGCGAACAGATAGGCGGAGCCATGGCGCACAACAGCCGCAGCGGGAACGCCCATTTTTTTGCGAAGAGCGAGCAGGAATGTTTTGAACAGGTAAGGACAGTACTTGGTTACCTGCCCTCCAACAACATGGAGGATGCGCCCGTTAAGGAGAGCGATGACGATCCCTACCGGAGGGATCTGGAACTCAGGAACATAGTGCCCACGAACCCGAACAAGAGTTACCATGTTCATGAAGTACTGAAGAGAGTGCTTGACGATGGCCGTTTTTTTGAAGTGCAGGCTCTCTGGGCGAAGAACATAGTCACCGGTTACGGAAGGATCGGAGGGAAAGCAGTGGGCATAGTGGCCAACCAGGCCAGCAACATGGCAGGCTGCCTGGACATAGACTGTTCAGACAAGGCCAGCCGTTTTATCCGCCACTGCGATGCCTTCAACATACCCATAGTGACCTTTGTGGACGTACCCGGCTATCTACCCGGTACCGCGCAGGAATGGGGCGGTATTATAAGGCATGGAGCCAAGCTTCTTTACGCCTACAGCGAAGCCACAGTACCCCTGATCACGGTAGTCCTTCGGAAGAGCTATGGAGGAGCCTACCTGGGAATGTGCAGCAAGGCCCTTGGAGCTGACATGGTACTTGCCTGGCCCCAGGCAGAGATAGCCGTTATGGGAGCCGAAGGAGCCGCGAACATAGTATTTCGTAAGGAAATCGAGAAAGCGGCGGACCAGCAGCTAGAGAGGCAGCAGAAGATAGATGAATACAGGGAAGCCTTTGCCAACCCCTACCAGGCAGCCAAGCGAGGACTGGTAGACAGGGTTATCCTTCCGGAAGAGACCCGAGGTGAGATCTACGAAGCCCTCAAGGCCACGGAAGGCAAGAGGGAAAGCCTGCCCCGGAAGAAACATTCCGTAATGCCCCAGTAGGGGACGAGGGAGGAGAGAGACACACCATGGGCAACCAGTTCAGCAACGGAATAGGAGGGGCCCTGAGCCTCGCCCTCATAGCCTTTTCTACGGTCTTTCTGGTACTTGGAGGACTGACCCTCATTATCTACTGTGTGAAGTATCTGGCAGCCCTCGGAGGAGGAATGGGTAATAAGGGAGTCACCCCCCCCAGGGGAGGGGAAAGGGTAAAGTCAGCCCCCCCGAAGGAAAGCCCGGCAGCAGAGGTATCATCCCGAGCGCCGTCGACCCCTGAAGGAGGGAAGCTGGCAGCGGCCATAAGTGCAGCCATCCTCGCCTCCACAGGCAGGGCAGTAAGGATAAAGAGCATAACGCCCGCAGGCAGTGGGGTAAGGGGAACTCTTTCAGGAGGCTGGAGGGCCAGTGCCCTTCTGGAGAACTACCAGGGAATGGTAAAGGACCCCTGGAAGAGGAAGGCCTGAGGACGGGGAATTAAACTGCCCCCCCTGGGACAGACTGATCGAAGGATATAAACGTTTTAAACTGTTTGAATGTTTTCAGCGTTTCTGAATGGCCTTAATCTAAAATCTAAAATCTAAAATCTAAAATCCAACATAGGTGGGAAGTCCGGGAGGAAGATAAGATGGCAAAGAAATACAGAGTGACCGTAGATGGAACGAGTTACGAAGTAGAAGTGGAAGAACTCGGAGGCAGCAGTGCACCCGCATCATCGAGCCCAGCACCAGTTACGGCAGCAGTAGCGGCACCAGCAGCGGCGCCGGCAGCATCTCCTGCCCCCAAACCAGCAGCAGCGCCGGCACCGGCAGGCCCCGTAGAGGGAACGGAGATATCCGCCCCCATGCCCGGCAAGGTACTGAGGGTGGTTGTCCAGAGTGGAGCAGCGGTGAACGCAGGGGATCTTCTTCTGGTTCTGGAAGCCATGAAGATGGAGAACGAGATACTTGCTCCCGCCGGCGGCACAGTGAAGGAAGTAAGGGCACATGACGGTGACTCCGTAAACACCGGAGACCTTCTGTTAGTGATAGGCTAGAAGTCCCTCCCCTTTAACCAGTTACCGGACTGGGAAACAGGAAAGAGGACAAAGGAGGGAGAAACGCCCCTATGGTATATTTTGAAGCACTTGTCAAGATAATGAACGAATCCGGCTTTGCCGGCATAAGTGGAGGTAACATCACCATGCTCCTTGTGGCCTTCGTCATGCTCTACCTGGCCATAAGGAAGGGATTCGAGCCCCTTCTGCTCGTACCCATAGCCTTCGGATGCCTCCTTGTTAACCTGCCTCTGTCGGGGATAATGGACGAAGGCGGATTTCTGTATTACATATTTTTCGGAACCCAGCACGAGATATATCCCGTAATAATCTTCATGGGAGTGGGAGCGCTGACGGACTTTGCGCCCCTTCTGGCCAACCCCATAACCTTTCTTCTTGGAGCGGCGGCGCAGCTGGGAGTATTCATAGCCCTCTTCGGAGCGCTCATGCTCGGTTTCAGCGTGAAGGAAGCAGCCTCCATAGCCATCATAGGAGGAGCGGACGGTCCCACGAGCATATACCTGACCATCAAGCTGGCACCCCAGATACTGGGAGCCGTAGCGGTGGCGGCCTACAGCTACATGGCCCTGGTGCCCCTCATTCAGCCGCCCGTGATAAGGATGCTTACCACGAAGGAGGACCGTGCCATAAGGATGGACAATCTCCGTCCTGTTAGCAAGCTTGAGAGAGTGCTCTTTCCCGTCATATGCACCATAGCAGCCGGCCTTATCCTGCCGGCAAGTGTACCCCTCATAGGAGTGCTCATGTTCGGCAACCTTCTCCGGGAATGCGGAGTTACGGAAAGGCTCAACCAGGCGGCCCAGAACGAGATACTCAATGCCACCACCATCTTCCTCGGACTGTCGGTAGGAGCCACAATGAGTGCCGAATATTTCCTGACCCTGGGAACTCTGAAGATAATACTTCTGGGACTGGTGGCCTTCATCTTCAGCACCGCCGGAGGAACCCTCTTCGGCCAGCTTATGAAGATAATAAGCGGGGGAAAGATAAATCCCATGATAGGAGCGGCAGGAGTGAGTGCCGTCCCCATGGCCGCCAGGGTGGTCCAGAGAATATGCCAGCAGGAGAACCCCAGCAATTTCCTCCTCATGCATGCCATGGGTCCGAATGTGGCCGGAGTAATCGGTACTGCCGTCGCTGCCGGGGTTATGCTTACTCTGTTGAGCTGAAGATAATCTCATAAGTTGTATTTCTCAAAAGTTAGGGTATTATTTAAGGGCTCTTCAGGGAGCCCTTTTGTGTTTATTGCCGGAACAGAATTTTACATCGTTTTTGATCCACTGAAGAAAATCTTCCGATTCTGGTCAGATAGTGGAGGTTCTGAATTGAAGAAAATATTCCAGCCGGTCATGGTTTTTCTGGGAGGTCTTTCAGGTCTTGTAATGAAAGTTCCTGCAGGGGTACTTGTAGGTGGTTTGATAGCAGGCCTTTTATATAAAGCCATATCAGGGGTCCCGTCCCATAATACAAGGATCCTTTCTATAGTGACCCAGATGCTGGTAGCCTATGTTATTGTTGCAAGTTCTGATATTTCAACCATGAAAACTCTGCCGTCGATCGTTCCTATAGCGGTATGCTATAGTTTTATCCTTCTTGGTTTCAGTATTCTGTTAGCCTGGTTATGTTCCCGTTATCTTGGGATAGATCTTTTCACTGCTCTTTTTGCCATGCCCCCGGGAGGTCTTTCAGGCCTTGGCCTGGCTGCTGCTGAATTGGGGGCAAATGCTCCGGTAGTTATACTTTTCCACGTCATAAGGATAATAATCGTTTTGTTAACAGTACCATTAGTAGCCAGACTGATATGTAAATGATCATCAATCCTGTTTTCATAATAATACTGAAAAAATAAGATATTATCCCATGTATCCTTCTGACACAGTATTCAGAGTTGCATCTACCGAAAATGTAGTTGAATCCATCTTCCTCAGACGTATTAACAGATTCCTTGTGGAATGTGAATTGAACGGTTCTCTGATAAAGGTATTTCTTCCTAATCCCGGCAGGCTCTGGGAGTTGCTATTTCCAGGGTCCCCTGTTTTACTTTCAATTAATCAGCCCTCCAGAACTAGAACTACAGGTTATACTCTGATAGGTATAAAAAAGAAGGGCACTACTGTAATGCTTAACACTCATACATCTAACCATGCTGTCCGCTGGCTCCTCGACAATAAAAGGATACCTTCATTAGTAAATTATCATGTAATCAGACAGGAGTATACCCTGGGAAAAAGTCGTTTTGATTTTCTTTTAGAGGGGGAAGAAAATCAAATGATTCTTGAGGTGAAATCCTGTTCCCTCTTTGGGAAAAGAATAGCCATGTTTCCAGATGCACCTTCCAGAAGGGCTGTCAGGCATGTCAGTGAACTGGCTGTCCTCGGAAGAAAGGGATATCAGGTTTCTGTTCTTTTCCTCGTGCATTCCCCCGAGCCGGAATTTTTCCTCCCTGAATATCATACTGATCCCCTCTTTGCAGAAGTACTTTTCAAAAACCGCAACGTGATCAGGATCAGAGCCGTTTCAGTTTCATGGGATTATAATCTGTTTCTGAACAATGAGGTAAAAGAGCTTGAAATTCCATGGAATATATATGAGCAGGATTCCGGCGACAGGGGTTGCTACATGGTTATACTTGAGTTGAAACATGACATTAAGGAAACGGTAGGAAGTCTGGGAGAGCTTGATTTCAGGAAAGGTTTCTATGTCTACGTGCAATCTGAGGAGAAAAATCTTGATTCAATGATGGAAAGACATCGTCGAAAAAGAACAAACTTGTCTTGGCATATAGACTATCTGAGAAATAAGGCAGATATTGTTACAATCATACCTATCCGCACAGCGGATAACCTGGAAGGTGCCCTTGTCAGTGCTATTTCCAGCATAGCAGAATGGTCAATTCCCTGTTTTGGAACATATGAATGTAATTGCCCCTCCCATCTCTTTGGTATGTCCGGTAATCCCCTCAACCACGTGCAATTTATTGATGATCTGATCTATTTCAGGATAGACCGATTGGAAAAAATGCTCAGTTCCCGTTCCTGAAAAATACACCTCACATTCCTCTAGTCAACTAGCCTGATGTTAAGGGGTTTATCGAGTCAAACTTTGAATTAATACTCTGTCGCGATATAATATTGTCCATATCTTGCATTAAAAATAATATTTCTGATGAGGAGGGATATGAATGTCAGCATATAATGAACCTGCGGAAGAGCTCAATCAACAGGACAGAGATTTTTCTCGTGCCTTAAACAGCCTTAAAGAAGAGATTGAAGCTGTGGACTGGTATCATCAGCGAGTAGCTACAACCCAGGATCCAACGCTCAAGGCCATTCTTGAGCATAACCGTAATGAAGAAATAGAACATGCCTGTATGGTAATAGAATGGCTTCGAAGAAATATGCCTGCATGGGAAGATGAATTACGTACGTACCTTTTTACTTCTGTTCCGGTTACAGAGATAGAAGATACTGAAGCTGCAACGGATAGTAGGCCAGTATCTGGTGGGAGCCTTAATATAGGGAGTCTTAAATAAGCGTACTGTATAGCTAAAGGAGGGAATGTATATGGACATCCTTAAAAGGACAGTTTCTAATATAACTGAGGAGGCGTGGGGAGAGATAGATCTCCAGGCATCGAGAATACTCAGATCCAACCTTTCGGCAAGGAAATTTATAGATGTAAGAGGACCTTTCGGCTGGGATTATGCAGCCACTTCCATGGGTCGACTATCCGTTCCCCCTGATCAGGAAGAAGATGGGGTCCAGTATGGCATACACCAGGTTATGCCTCTTGTAGAAGGTCGCGCTTTTTTTGAGCTTGATGTATGGGAGCTCGATAATATTTCCAGGGGATCAAAGGATCCCGATCTTTCAGGTCTGGAAAAGGCTGTCCGTAAAATGGCTCTTTTCGAGGAAGAAACCATTTACAATGGTCTGGATACAGCATTTATAAAGGGTATCTCTGCTGTAGCGGAAGAGAACATCATTTCCGGCTCCAGAAACAGAGTAGTTGATCTTCTTTCAAGAGCCGTGATCAAATTTGATTCAGATTCGGTCGAAGGGCCATATACCCTTGTAGCAGATAAAGATCTCTGGCATATGATTCTGAGCAAATCAGAGGGATATCCCCTGAAAAAAAGGATAGAATCGATTGCGGATGGAGGTGTAATCCTTTCTCCTTCCATTGATCAGTCCTATCTGGTCTCAACCAGGGGTGGCGATATGGAGATGATAATTGGCCAGGATTATTCCATAGGATACCACAGCAGAACGACAGAGAAAGTAAGACTGTTCGTGACAGAGTCCTTCACATTCAGGGTCATTAATTCTGAAGCGGTTATAAAGCTTTCCTTTGATGACCAGGTATCCTGAGACGCATAAAACAAGAGGAGGGCGAATTCCTGAAGAATTCGCCCTCCTCTTGTTGCTGCATGGGATTTGCAAGCCTATATCCTTCTGAGAAGGTTTCCTACCGGGCACAAGGAACACCACGTTCTCTGATTTTTCCATAGAGCCAGGGGAATGGCTACACCGGAGGATATAATGCACATCCTGACAAATATCTTGCCCAGTTGTATTAATCCATTATCGGGCCATCCGAAAAAGAACTGTCCCCGCCAGAGCTGTAACAGGAATATAGTAATAAAAATGGTGAGGGCAGAATATCGCGAAAATTTGCCGAAGAACCACCGTGGTATGGGTTTTCGTGGTGAGATCCTGGAAATAAGAAGATCAAGGAAACTCCCCCTTGGGCAGTAACTTGAACACCATTTCTTTCTTCGACCTGCCAGAACCATTACGCCGAGAATCCCGAAAACAAGTATTCCCAGCAATGGAAACTTCAATCCTAAAGTTATAACAGCAAGATATAAAACTGCTGAACCTGTCCTTAACAACAAATCCACCTCCTGATAATACCCTTTAGGGGTATTATACCAAGCGGGGGTATGCTGTCAAGAAGTGGGAATTATAAGCACCGGGCATGTCGTATTTTCTATCAGAGCAATGGCTGTGCTTCCCAGTATGAGCTGCCATAATTCACCATGTAGTGAAAGCCCCACAACGAGAAGTGTAGGATGGATCTCGTTGATCCTCCGGGGAAGTTCTTCCTCCGGCTGGCCGCTCAGCAGTTCTGATACAGTAGAACTGTTCCATGTCTTCAGCGTGTTCTCAACCTCATGAAGCGCTTCTTCCGCGGCGTTAACGAGGATCTGGGAGCCTTGTGCTTCTTCCAGTGGCACCCCGTGAAGGAGCGTTATTTCTGAATTGACTGATGATCCCGAAAGAAGGTCTTTCATCTTGCTAATAAGAATATCTGTCCTGTCAGGGGATAGATCAACAGCCATCACTATACGGTTGAACACATCTTCTTCCGGTAGATCTCCTTCTTCTGTCTTTAGAAGGAACTGGGGAATGGCCATATGTCTTACAAGGGGAACTATGTCTTCATTTTTTCTGACTGGCAGTATGGCAAAGGTACATTTTTCCGAATGGGCTATTCGTGGTAAAATATCCATTTGTTCCCCGGCAACAGCTATTATTTTATAGTGGATATGGTCGGGAATGACGGTCTGACATAGAGTGTCCAGACTTATCTCTGCGTCATGAACGTATCTGGGAGTATCCATTCCTGCAACAACAGGGTTTACTACATGAACCGCAACCATTTCAGAACTTTCCCTTAAGACACGGTTGGCAACCCATTGAAGCCCTTTCTGTGACAGAGGCGTCAGATCCACAGGGTAAAGTATTCTTGTAAGCATAATGCACTACCTCCCAAATATTCTGATAATTTAAGTATATCTCGATTTTGCCCCATAATCAAAACCTTTAGCTATAATAATCATGGAAGTTAAAGGAGGAAACAACTTGAAACTTAAAATGGAGTTTACTTGGATTACTGTCAATGTTTTGAAATTCATATTTGTAAAGTTGCCGGGCTTCTTTTCCATAAGGGTCGGAGCAGATATGGGGGTGCTGTTATGGATCCTGAGCAAAACAAAAGTTGATAAAGCTGAAAAGAATGCTGTAATGGCCCTGGGAACAGGTGTGACAAAGGCTAGAAAGATCGTCAGAGAATCATATGCTAATCTTGGGCGTTCAGTAGCAGAGATTCTCCGGATGTCAGAAACTGAGAACATTGAGGAGCTTGTAACCTTCCATGGAGAGGACAACCTTGTAAAAGCAATGAAAAAGGGAAAGGGTGTCATTTTCCTGACTGCCCATTTCGGAAACTGGGAATTGCTTGCAGCCAGCGTTGCAAAACGAGGATTTCCCATGAATGCCATTGGTGCCCGGCAGAGAGATCCCAGGATCACTGATCTTATCATTGAAACAAGAAATAAGTTGGGTGTGAAAACTATCAGCAAGGGTTTCAGCCTGAAAAGCGCCATCCAGTGTCTTCGAAGAGGAGAGATCCTTGGCATCCTGATTGATCAGGATGCCAAGGAAAAGGGAGTCGTCGTTCCTTTCCTTGACCTGCCTGCAAGTACTCCCTATGGTCCGGTGAAGATTGCCCATAAACTGGGATGTCCTGTCCTTCCTGTTTTTATAGTGAGGAAGGAAGATCATATCCACCATGATATCCATATACTGCCTCCCCTTGAAGATCCGGAAGGGAAACCCTTCGGAGAGGATGTTGAGAGATCAACAGAAGTATGTAATGACATCCTGAGTACATGGATAAAGCTTTACCCGGAGCAGTGGTTCTGGCTTTATCCCAGATGGGCAAGTACACTAGGGAAATGAATATTTACCTAGGCATCGATCCGGGAACTTTCAAGGTCGGTTGGGCTTTTGTTTCTGGAAAGGGAGAACTCCTTCTCTCAGGAATTATTTCCCGGAGTGATTTTGAGGAATTTATTATTATTCTGGAGAATTCGAACTGGTATGAGTTAAAACCTTTCGTTGTCGAAGGTTTTATTGATAGCCTTCCTGATGTTTTTCAACCGGAGATCATCCTTGGAGGAGGTACATACTCTAATTTCTATCTTGGCCTTTTACAAAGTAAGGGGTATATTCCCCGAATTGTATCGGAGTATGGCACAACCCTTGGAGCCAGGTCTCTTTATTGGAAACTCCATCCTCCCAAAGGTATAAGGAAACTTATACCCATTTCCCTCCAGTTGCCACCAAGAGAGATAGATGATCTTGCCGCATGGAAAATAGTGCTGAATGCTCTAGTAATATCCGTATAACCTCTTATTTTTTGTATTTTTAGAATAAACCTGTTCTCTTCCCTTTGGTTTAGGTCCCTATTGTGATAATATTCCTAATGTTTACGTGATGAAAGAATGTTATATCTCGATAGGGTTACTGTGTAATACTGAATCTGCAGAATCAAATCTTTTCAATTCAAATCGGAGTGGTACTGCTGAAACATAAGATCGGTCATGTGATGAAAGAAGAATTTATTTTAACTTATGCACTTGTTAAATGGTTGATAATGGCTGTGGTTGCAGGAGCCCTGGTAGGGACAATGACCGCTTTCTTTATTGACAATCTTGAATTTGCCATTGATTTTGTGAAGAATCTCCCAGCCCATTCGGTCTATCTTCTTCTTCCCGTTGGCATTATTGTTACTACCTTGAGCATCAGGTATTTTGCCCCGGAAGCAAGGGGACATGGAACTGAAAAGGTTATTGAGGCCATCCACAAGCGAGCAGGTCGAATCGATATAAAAGTTATTCCAGTAAAGCTTGTTACTACAATAATTACACTTGCAGTTGGTGGTTCTGCCGGCAAGGAAGGTCCTGCTGCGCAGATCGGAGCAGGTCTTACGTCAAGTCTCGCCGACTTTATGGGCTTTAATGAGACTGATAGGAAAAAACTTGTTATATGCGGGATATCAGCTGGTTTTTCAGCAGTTTTCGGAACCCCGATAGCCGGGGCTGTTTTTGGCCTTGAAGTGCTCTATATCGGGCAGATGTACTATGATGTCATGTTGCCGTCTTTTATCAGCGGTGTCGTATCCTACCATGTTGCAGAAAAACTGGGAATGACATATTATTCCCTTCCTGAAACTATCATTCCTTCTCTTTCCGCTCCCTCTTTCATGTGGCTTATAATTGCAGGTGTGTTTTTTGGAATGGTATCTTTCATGCATATCGAGATACTCAGATTCTTCGAGTTCCTTTTTAAGAGGATGAAGGGCGGCCTTGTTTCCAAAGCTCTGGTTGGTTCCATTACAATTCTGGGTCTTACTCTTTTTCTTGGTAACAGGTATCTTGGCCTTGGGACAGAAACCATCGATGCGGCTCTTACCGGAGGTACCGTTCCATTCTGGAGTTTCCTCTGGAAGTCCATATTTACAAGTATTACCCTCAGCTGTGGGGGCAGTGGTGGAATTGTCACTCCAGTATTCTTTATAGGTGCCACTTCCGGTATAACCTTTGCGTCAATCTTTGGATTGAGTCCCCTTCTTTATGGTCCCCTTGGTTTTGTATCTGTCCTTTCCGGATGTGCCAATACTCCTATCGCTGCTACTATAATGGCCATTGAACTGTTTGGTGGGAAAATAGCCGCTATGGCGGCTATCTCGTGCATTACCTCCTTCTTTGTCTGTGGGCATAGAAGTGTTTATCCGAGTCAGGTCCTTGCCCGACCGAAATCTCCTGTTATAGAACTTGCAGGGGAGGAACCTGTAGAGTCTTCTTCTTCAAAGCTTAACCTTATAGGTCTGCGTTTTTTTCAGATCATCAGGGATTTCCCCCAAATTGTCCAGAGATTGAAGAATGAATGGGATGGAAAGGAAAAACCCTGATAAACCTTTTGGTTAAATGGAGTCCTGAAACCATTCCCTCCTCCAGCATATAACTTCTTCTGAAAAAGACTGAATTCCTGTGTTCTCCCTTTTACATCCGGATCAGCAGGAGTCTTTGTAAAAAATCTGTAAATTTATTGAAACTGATGTATTTCCAGATAAACAGATAACTGTCAAACCTTTCATGTCCTCCAGAACTTTAAAAAAGCTGAAAAAGGAAATGTTTGTTTTCATTGATTTGCTAAGTTAAAATGGTCTTGTAAAATAAATTCATTACCCCCTGAACTGGCACGAGGGAGTGATATCTTGAGATCTCTATCCGGCTGTTTTATGCTGTCTCTTCTGGTAATTCATCTGTGTACTTCTTCTCTTTATGCACAAGGGGGGGTTGTCCTTGCCCTTTCTGGTGGAGGAAGCAGGGGGCTTGCTCATATTGGTGTTCTGGAAGTCCTTGAAGAGAATAATATTCCCGTTGCCGGGATCGTTGGTACCAGTATAGGAGCGATAATCGGAGGTCTATATGCCAGCGGTTATAAGGCATCACAACTCAGAGATATAATTTCAGGAACAGATCTGACCGCTCTTTTAAGCCACCCATCTGAAAGGATTTTTGTTGCACTGGGAAGAGAGCAGCTCTCTGCGGGGGGATTGCCCTGGATATCTCTCAATGAAAAAGGTCAGATCACTGGGCCATTGGGAAGTGAATCTGGAGTCGAGTTACTTGATAGATTTGCCCAGCTTGCATTGAATGTAGATGTTGTAAATTTTAATAACCTTTGTATTCCCTTTGCTGCGATAGCAACAGATCTTGAAACTGGTAAAAAGGTAGTTCTAAGGCGGGGAAGTCTTGCTTCTGCCATGCGGGCATCAATGGCTATTCCTGCCATATTTGAACCATGGCCAATAGAGGGGAAACTGCTTGTAGATGGGGGCCTGGTATCAAATATGCCCGTCTCAACAGCTCGAGAACTATTCCCTGGTTATCCTGTGATAGCGGTGAATGTGACAAGTCCGCTTCTCATGAGAAATAACCTCAGGTCCATCATAGACGTGGTCGATCAATCCATTACGATCATGACAATGCAGAATATAGACAGGGAAATCGCTACTGCAGAAATAGTTATCAGGCCGGATATACATGAAGATATTCCACTTCTGGATGTTGCGAGATCATCAGAGATCATTCATGCTGGCAGGATCGCCATAGAAGATGATATCCCGCTTATTCTAAAACTTGTTCAGCAGGCTCCCCCTCTGGAGTGCGCAAGACCCCTCATAGCAAAGATAGTTGATGAAATAAAGATCAGGGGATTCCCTCCGGTGATTAAAACAGAGCTTGAGAAAAAATATAGTGATTGGATAGGCCTTCCTGTAGATACCGGGAAAATACGTGTTGCCTGCAATGACCTGAAATCCAGGGATGATGTTTTTTCGGTAGAATATTACATAGAAGAATCGGAAAATAAAGTAAGGGTAGTTCTGGAAGTTCAGAGAAAAGCTGCCTATGAAATAAAAATGGGTGGATATGCCACCAACCTTCATTCCAACCGCTGGTTGAGGTTCAATCTGAACCATAGGGATTACATCAATTATGGTGATAAACTGTTGCTGGATCTTCGAATAGGAGATCAGTGGGGTCTTGGCCTGGATTACATGTCCTCGGCTGATGATTATGGGAGTTGGAACCTGTCCCTGGCAGCTGAGAAATGGGACCTGACCCCCTCGAATTCCCCATTTCTTGAATGGGAAGATTATAGCATGGTCCTCTCCCGTATATTCAAGGCTGGTCTTTTCGATCTAGGGCTGGGATTGGTGTTTAAATTGAATACTCTGGATGATTTTGATAACTCATTCTGGGGACCCTTATTCTTTGCCTCCATCGATACTTTTGATAAGGATAAGAAGAAGGGGATGAACCTTACCAGTTGTATCTGGTGGCCTGACATGGATGAGCCTGTTATGAGAACAGAATTTACAAGTGCATCTTGTTTTTCAGATAAGTGGTCTTCTGCATTCCGGGCTGGTTTTGCTGAAGGGGATCTTTCAAATCCTGATCTTTCTGTCTATCTTGGTGCTCGTGAAGAATTATATAGTTATGCTGATAACCCCGTAAGAGCAGAAAGAATGGCATGGACAAACATCGTATTGAGGAAAGAGCTTTTTTCCAGTTGGTGGGGTAGGCTGACTGCTGATTTTATGGCTGGATATGGATATGCCTGGGATGATGAATGGGAAGGTATTACTGAGGTATGGGAGGCAGGTCTTGGATTCTCTGTTCCAGGATATTTTTTTGATGGCAAGTTTCTGATTCTCTGGAACGAAGAGAATGATTTTACCCTTGGGTTTGCTCTGGGCAACCCCCTGTGGGAAAGTTGTCCGTTAAGGTATTAGAAGGGATACTTGCATTGTAGAGTAAAAAACGACTAAAATGTCAAATATCCTTTAGGAGTAATGAACATAAGGATACTGGCAAAAGAGTTCTTTTTGCCAGTATCCTTTTCTCGAAATCCTTTTGATTGTGAGGCGGAAGAATGGCTAGAAATATAACACCTAAAGAACAGGACTATTCCCAATGGTATCTGGACGTTATCAGAACGGCGGAACTTGCAGATTACGCTCCGGTACGTGGCTGTATGGTTATTCGTCCTACAGGCTATTCCATATGGGAATCCATACAGAAATATTTTGATGAAGCTTTTAAGGAAACCGGCCATGTTAACGCCTATTTCCCACTTCTGATACCAATTTCATTTCTTGAAAAAGAGGCTGAGCATGTTGAAGGTTTTGCTCCTGAATGCGCAGTTGTAACCCATGCTGGAGGTGAAGAGCTGGAGGAAGCCCTTGTGATCCGTCCCACATCGGAAACTGTTATCGGGCATATGTATAGCAAATGGGTTCAGTCCTGGAGAGATCTTCCCATACTTATCAATCAGTGGGCAAATGTTATGAGGTGGGAAAAAAGATCCCGACTTTTCCTGAGGACTTCTGAATTTCTCTGGCAGGAGGGCCATACAGCCCATGCCACCAGAAAAGAGGCTTTGGAAGAAACGCTTAAAATGCTTGAAGTTTACAGGACCATAATGACTGAGATACTTGCACTCCCTGTCATTGCAGGCGAAAAATCAGAAGGGGAACGTTTCCCCGGTGCAGAGAACACATTTACATGTGAAGCAATGATGAGCGATAAAAAGGCACTTCAGTCGGGGACAAGCCATTTCATGGGGCAGAACTTTGCTAAAGCCTTTGAAATACAGTTCCAGAACCAGAACCTCGATCTGGAATATGCATGGACAACAAGCTGGGGTGTTTCAACCAGGCTTATCGGTGCTTTAATAATGACCCACTCAGATAATGACGGACTGATCCTTCCTCCCAGAGTTGCTCCTGTTAAGGTAGTTATAATACCAATAAGCAAAGATGAAAATAAACTGAACAACAGTATTCTCCCTTCAGCAACGGAGTTGGCGAACAGGCTTAATAATGTTCTGGGTTCGAGAAGTGTAGTTGTAGATACCGAATTCCATATGAGACCTGGAGATCGTTTCTTCAGACATCTCCAGAAAGGAGTTCCCCTTAGACTGGAACTTGGAGAAAGGGATCTGGAGCAGGGATCTGTCCTTGCAGTTAGAAGGGATAACCGGGAAAAGATGCTGTTACCCATCTCTGATGTCGAAACTTCCGTTCCCGCAATTCTGGAACAGATCCATAATGATCTTTATAACAGGGCCTTGAATTTCAGAAATGACAATACTTTTCAGGTTTCTGATTTTGCAGAATTCAAATCCGTCCTTGAGACCAGTGGAGGTTTTCTTAAAGCCTATTTTGCAGGCGGAATTGCTGAAGAAAAGAAGATCAAAGAGGAAACAGGTGCTACCGTCCGCTGTTTCCCGCTGGAGGATACTTCTACAGGAAAGTGCTTCTTCACCGGTAAGGATAACGCTAAAATGGCTATTTTTGCCAGATCGTACTGATATTCCATTTTCTATATCCTGTATTATTGCTCCCCGGAAGGGGAGCTTTTTTTATATTCAATTGCTATAGAACCTTAATTTGAAGGTGTAAATCCTTTGCGGAGTGCCCTCTATTATTCTATTTCAGATACCTGTCAAGCCATATTTCCCTTTAAAAAGAACGTGAAGGCCCTTATAGATCTTCATTACAAGAGGAAACAAGAATAATTGTTCGAGCCCGAGGAGAAAGTTTAAAAAAGCTGTTATGAGAAAGAGTAAATATCTGGTGATTATTTGATAATAACTGGAAGTCTGAAGGGGATGAAATTGCACCATCCCCCGGATAAATTCAGTCATTCTGATGCAGGAAACATGTAACAAAATGTTCATTCCCCTGATTCTCAAATCTGGGTTCCTCCGTTCTGCATCTTTTCATAGCGTAGGGACATCTTGTATGGAAAGTGCAGCCCGATGGTGGATTGGCAGGAGAAGGGACATCTCCTTCAAGAATAACCCTGGTGCTTTTCATGGTCGGATCCGGTATGGGAATCGCAGAGAGCAACGCCTGGGTATATGGGTGAAGCGGATTTGCAAAGAACTCTTTTTTTGCAGCAAGTTCAACGATCTTTCCCAGGTACATAATGGCTATCCTGTCTGAAATATGTTTAACTACAGAGAGATCATGGGAAATGAAAAGATATGTAAGATTCATCTCCTCCTGGAGATCATTTAGAAGGTTCAGAATCTGACTCTGAATGGAAACATCCAGTGCTGATACGGGTTCATCACAGACTACGAACCTGGGCTTGAGTGCAAGGGCCCTTGCGATCCCTATTCTCTGTCTCTGCCCACCTGAAAATTCATGTGGATATCGAAATCGATGTTCAGGCCTCAAACCACATTTCTGAAGGACCTCAGCAACATAATTATCAAGGTCTTTTCCCTTGTAAAGACCATGATATTTAACAGCTTCTCCTACAATATCTCTTACAGTGATCCGCGGATTGAGACTTCCATAGGGATCCTGAAAGATTATCTGCATATTACGTCTGATCTTTGCTGGGTCTTTTGCAAGTAGAAGCGCTACGTCCTCGCCGCGGAAATATACCTGACCTTCTGTGGGCTCCAAAAGATGAAGCAGGGTTCTCCCTGCAGTCGTTTTACCGCAGCCGGATTCTCCGACCAGCCCCAGGGTCTCTCTTTTTCTGACGAAAAAGGAAATATCATCTACAGCATGAACATGCCCTATTGTCTTTTTAAAGATCCCCTTCCTGATGGGGAAATATTTTTTCAATCCTGTTACTGTCAGATAATCATTTCCGGGTTTAATCATCTTCATCACCAGCCTTGTCTGAAGATGATTCAAATAGCCAGCATCGTACAGTTCTTTGCCCTTTAAGCAGATAGAGGGGAGGTTCCTCTGCTCGGCATTTTTCAAAACAATGGGGGCATCTATTGTGAAACCGGCATCCAGAGGGGAAATCAAGGGGATTAGGGACTATTCCTTCTATGACATCAAGTCTTTCCCTTTCTTCAGTCAGTTTTGGAATGGATCTTAGAAGGCCTTTTGTGTAGGGATGTCGCGGAGATGTGAAAAGAGCGACTACTTCAGCTTCTTCGACCACTTTGCCAGCATACATCACTACAACTCTCTGGGCTGTTTCAGCAATAACTCCAAGGTCATGAGTAATAAGCATTATAGCTGAATTAAACTCTTTCTTAAGGTTGTTCATAAGTTCAAGGATCTGGGCTTGTACTGTTACATCGAGAGCTGTAGTCGGTTCATCTGCTATCAGAAGGGCTGGATTACATGCCAGGGCCATTGCAATCATGGCTCTTTGTCTTTGTCCGCCGGAGAGTTGATGCGGATATTCATCAACCCTTCGTTCGGGGTTAGGGATACCGACAACTTTCAGCATTTCTATTGTTTTTTCTCTAGCCTCTTTTTTTCGTAGTTTCTGATGGAGAGTTAATGGTTCAACTATCTGATCGCCTATTGTGAAGACTGGATTAAGGCTTGTCATCGGTTCCTGGAAGATCATTGAAATATCATTTCCTCTTATGGACTGCATCTGGTCTTCTGAAAGTTGAAGGAGATCCTTTCCTTTCAGAAGGACCTTTCCTCCAGCTATTCTTCCAACGGGTTTAGCAACTAACTGGATGATGGAGAGGGAAGTTACACTTTTCCCGCAGCCAGACTCGCCAACGATACCAAGTGTTTCCCCTGGGTTGATACAGAAAGAAACGTCATCTACCGCCTTCACAGTGCCTCGGTCAGTATCAAAATATGTTTTGAGGTTCTTGACTTCCAGTAATGTCATTTGAGCCACCTACCTCTTCAAGCGCACATCAAGGGCATCCCGTAGACCGTCACCCAGGAAGTTAAAGGCCAGCACAGTATACATAATTGCCAGACCAGGGAAAATAGCCCACCACCAGTGCCCTGTAGCAAGGAATTTCTGTCCTATGGATATCATCAGTCCCCAGCTTGGAGTTGGGGGTTGAGCACCGAATCCGAGAAATGCAAGTCCGGCTTCTATCATTATGATACTTCCCATGCCCAGAGTTGCCTGAACGATTACAGGTGCCAGCGCATTAGGTAGAATGTGAATAAAGATTATTCTCCAGGTTGGAAGACCTAGAGCTCTTGCTGCTTCGACAAATTCTCTTTCACGGAGGGAGATGAACTGGGCTCTCACGACTCGAGCGATCTGTACCCATGTTACAAGTCCTATGGCCAGATAGATAACTATCATGCTGGGGTTTTTGAATACCGCTACTACGGCCAGGACAAAGAGAATGAAGGGAAAGGCAAAAACCACATTGATGAGCCATGATATCATGTCGTCCACCCAACCCGGGAAGTAACCTGCAAGGGCACCAAGAGGAACTCCTATAAGAAGGGAGACAATGGTAGCAAAGATACCTATCTGAAGAGATATCCTTGCTCCGAAAATTATTCTGCTTAGAACGTCCCTTCCGTAGAAATCAGTCCCCATTAAGTGAGAATAACTTGGTGGTGCGAGTTTGATGGCTTTACCCTCTGTCCAGATCAGTTGTTTGAATGGATCATAAGGGGCTATGTAGGGTGCAAAAATGGCGATCAGAATTACGGATATGACCATTATCAATCCTACCATGGCAAGCCTGTTCCTTTTAAATCTGAGCCAGGCTTCATACCATAAATTACCATGTCTGGTGCTGTTGTTATTTTTCCCTTTGCCCATGATCATAACCTCTAGCTGTATCTGACCCTTGGGTCAATGAAGCCGTAAGAGATATCTACTGCGATATTTGCGACAAGGAAAATGAGAGCCATAAAAATAACCGTTCCTCTGATCATTGGAAAATCTCTTGCTACCAGTGCTTCAACAGCAAGACGGCCTATTCCGGGCCATGCGAAAATAGTCTCTGTAAGAACTGCCCCGGAGAGAAGAGCGGAAAGTTGAGTGCCTATTATCGTGATGACAGGGATCATGGCATTTTTAAGAGCATGTTTTAGGATCACTGTTTTTTCTCCTAATCCCTTTGCTCGAGCAGTTCTTATGTAGTCCTGGTTCAGTACTTCCAGCATGCAGGAACGGGTAAGACGGGCAATAAGAGCAGCAGGTCTGACACCCAGGGTTATAACCGGAAGTATAAGATACAGGACACTTCCATCTCCATATCCGACCCCCGGAATGAAATTCAAGTTATAGGCAAATATGAAAAGGAGGATCAGCCCAACCCAGAAAACCGGCGCACTAACACCTGCTATCGCGAAGAACATGGCAGAATAATCGAAGAATGAGTATTGTTTTACCGCTGATAGGATGCCGGCCGTTACTCCGATTGTTGAAGCGAATATCATGGCCCAGAAGGCAAGTCGGAATGTAGCAGGAAATCTTTCGACGATGGCATGGGAAACTTTCTGGTTTGTCCTGTAGGATGTTCCGAAATCCCCTTTTGCAACTTCCTTTAAAAAACGGAAATACTGTTGGTGAATAGGAAGATCCAGACCCAGATCAGATCTTATTCGGGCAAGGGTTTCCGGATCTCCTCTCTGTCCCATCATAATTCTGGCTGGATCCCCTGGGACAACAGCCATCAAAAGAAATACTACCGTTACAACTCCCCAGATCACCGGGACAGTATAGAGAAGTCTTCTTATAATGTAAGAAAGCATTCTGATCACGCCTCTCTTTTGTGCTTTTTCATGGAAAAGGCCAGGAGAACGGTATTACCGTCCTCCTGTAATTGAGTGCAATTACTGAATTTACCTGTTTATCCAGACGTTGTAGAGGGCAGTATAATAATCACCCATTGCTGGGAGGTAAATACCCTTGACCCACTCCTGGGCAAGAAGACTGGTGGAGTAGTGGAAAAGGAATATCCAGGGAGCATCTTCCACGATCATCTGCTCGGCTTTCCGGTAAAGAGACATCCTCTTGTTCCAGTCAGTCTCTATTCGAGCTTCAGCAAGAAGCTTATCTACTTCCGGGTTTTTGTAGAATGAATAATTTCCTTTTGCCCCGTGATTGTCAGAATGAAGCAGTACAAAGAGGAAATTATCCGGGTCCATGTAGTCAACTACCCAACCCATGCGGAACATCTGGGTTTCAGCTCTTTCGCACATATCAAGATGGACGCCCCAGTCGAGGATCTTGAGATTGAGTTTGATTCCAAGATCCATAAGCTGAGCCTGTATAGCCTCCGCTACAGCTCTGTGTCTTGGGTTGTTGTTAACCTGGAGTTCGACCTCTATCCCATTTGGATATCCAGCAGCTGCAAGGAGAGTCTTTGCCTTGACCGGATCGAAGGAATACCCCTTCAGGTCCTTGTTATATCCGGGCATACCCGGAGGAAGAACGCCTTTACCGGCAGAATAACGACCTTCCAGGACAAGCTCGCTGATAAGTTCCCTATTAACTGCATAGTTGAAGGCCTGACGGAGATCTTTATTATCTTTAAATGGTGGTTTGCTGTTGTTGAATCCATAATAATAGGTACCTACCCATGGTCGTTCCTGGAATAAGTTCCCGAACTTTTCCTTTGCTTCAACGTAGAATTCATCCGGGAAATCAGGGAAGGCATCAATATTACCCTTTTTAAACTCCTGATAAGCTATAGTGTTATCGGGAATGACCATTATTTCCACCGAGTCAAGATAGGGCATAGCGTTTCCATCCGCATCTTTTCTCCAGTAATCGGGGTTTCTCTTAAGAACCACTTTTTGATCATGTTCCCACTTATCCAGAACGAAAGCACCTGTTCCAATGGGGTGGAAATTAAAATCCTTGCCCCATTTATCTGCATCTTCTTTGGGGATCACCATAAAGGAATTATAGGCAAGGACTGAAACAAAGGGGGCGAAGGAATATTCCAGTTCAAACTGAAGGGTATAGTCATCAATTACTTTGATACCAGTCCATTCCTGAACCTTGCCATCAACAAAATCCTGGTATCCCTTAAGCATGTCCAGGAAATATGCTCTCGGTGAATTTACATGGACGAGCCTTTCGAAGGAGTATTTCCAGTCAGCTGCTTTAACTTCTCTTCCTTTATTCTCTGTAGGCTTTCCCATGTGTTCTTTCTGGAATCTTACACCTTTACGTAGGTGGAACTTCCAGATTGTGCCGTCTTCATTACCTTCCCAACTTTCGGCCAGGGCTGGAAGGATGCCCTCTCCATCAGGATGGTTCTCAACAAGAGTATCAAAGATACAAAGTATCATCCTGCTGGATACAGTGTCAGTAGCCATTGCCGGATCGCCCTTGGGTGGGTCATTTATTTCCCGCCATTTCAGTACTCCTCCATATTTAGGAGCATCAGCTGCCATACCAACACCGGACGTGATAATAGTCAGACATACAAACAGCGCAATTATCAGAAAAGATCTCTTATTCATTTTCCCCTTCCTTTCTAGTAATACTTGTTTTCAACCCCGAAATACTTCCCCCTGGAAATACGGTAAGTTCTATCACCTCCCGGAATTCAGGATGTGGCTAGAAAAGAATGAAAAGAAGTTTACATATTAAGGATGGGTATGAAGAAAAGTTGACTATACAAATATACAACTAATCATATAATTGCATTCTATCGAAAACATGTCAATCGTTAACATGTTAATTAGTGCTAGAAGGATTCGTGCACGAGATTTTCATAAAGAAAACCGGATAGGTCGTATAATTTGAAAGGGTAGTAATAATGTGTAAAAAACCAGTATTCACAAGGACATATAGTACCCAGTAGCAATGAGTGACCTGAAAGGGTGCTGAAAATATTACAACTATGTAAAGAAAAAGACAGTTTAGGTCTTGACTTCTATTTTAAAAATGATATTATACCCGAGCGCTGCACGACTGAGCGCGGTTTCAAGAACCTTGACAGTTTTATAGGCAGGAAGAGAAAGAAGAGCGAGCCAGACAGGATTAACTGGAGAGTTTGATCCTGGCTCAGGACGAACGCTGGCGGCGTGCTTAACACATGCAAGTTGAACGGGGGAATATTCTTAATTTCTTTCGGGATTGGCGGGATATTTTCTAGTAGCGAACGGGTGAGTAATGCATGAGAATCTGCCCTTAAGAGGGGGACAACAGTTGGAAACGGCTGCTAATACCCCATAAGCCGAGAGGTAAAAGGTCGTAAGGCCGCTTGAGGAGGGGCTCATGTCCTATCAGCTAGTTGGTGAGGTAACGGCTCACCAAGGCGACGACGGGTAGCCGGCCTGAGAGGGTGAACGGCCACACTGGAACTGAGACACGGTCCAGACTCCTACGGGAGGCAGCAGTGGGGAATATTGGGCAATGGGCGAGAGCCTGACCCAGCGACGCCGCGTGAGGGATGACAGCCTTCGGGTTGTAAACCTCTGTTGTATGGGAAGAAGGAAGTGACGGTACCATACGAGGAAGCTCCGGCTAACTACGTGCCAGCAGCCGCGGTAATACGTAGGGAGCGAGCGTTGTCCGGAATTACTGGGCGTAAAGGGCACGCAGGCGGTCATATAAGTCAGCTGTTAAATGTATGGGCTTAACCGATGCATGCGGTTGAAACTGTATGACTGGAGTACTGGAGAGGTAAGCGGAATTCCCGGTGTAGCGGTGAAATGCGTAGATATCGGGAAGAACACCAGTGGCGAAGGCGGCTTACTGGCCAGTTACTGACGCTGAGGTGCGAAAGCCAGGGGAGCGAACCGGATTAGATACCCGGGTAGTCCTGGCCGTAAACGATGAATGCTAGGTGTGGGTATAGCGATATATCCGTGCCGGAGTTAACGCGATAAGCATTCCGCCTGGGGAGTACGGTCGCAAGATTGAAACTCAAAGGAATTGACGGGGGCCCGCACAAGCGGTGGAGCACGTGGTTTAATTCGATGCAAACCGAAGAACCTTACCTGGGTTTGACATGTACGTGTTATTGAGCCGAAAGGTAAAAGACCCTGCATTCGTGCAGGGAGCGTACACAGGTGCTGCATGGCTGTCGTCAGCTCGTGTCGTGAGATGTTGGGTTAAGTCCCGCAACGAGCGCAACCCCTGCACTTAGTTGCCAGCATTTTGGGTGGGCACTCTAAGTGGACTGCCGGCGACAAGCCGGAGGAAGGTGGGGACGACGTCAAGTCATCATGGCCCTTATGTCCAGGGCGACACACGTGCTACAATGGCCAACACAGCGGGAAGCGACTCTGCGAAGGGAAGCGGATCCCTTAAAGTTGGTCTCAGTTCGGATTGCAGTCTGCAACTCGACTGCATGAAGCTGGAATCGCTAGTAATCGCGGATCAGCCAAGCCGCGGTGAATACGTTCCCGGGCCTTGTACACACCGCCCGTCACACCACCCGAGTTGGGTGCACCCGAAGCCAGTGGCCTAACCTTTTATTAGGAGGGAGCTGTCGAAGGTGTGTCTGGTAAGGGGGGTGAAGTCGTAACAAGGTAGCCGTACCGGAAGGTGCGGCTGGATCACCTCCTTTCTAAGGAGAGCCCTCAGGGGCTTATGTAACACGAAATGATGGTGAGTTATTCTTTCTTTTACCTGTCTATAAGAACTGCCCGTACAGGACCTTGACAGCAGAATAGGTGAAGTTACTTAAATCAGTAGAATGTAAGGTTAAGGTAATAAGGGCATACGGTGGATGCCTTGGCACTGACAGCCGAAGAAGGACGTGGCAAGCTGCGATAAGCTGCGGGGAGGCGCAAGCTGCTTTTGATCCGCAGATTTCCGAATGGGGCAACCCGTCTGGAGTAATCCAGACATCCCGTAAAGGGAGGGAACCCGGTGAAGTGAAACATCTCAGTAACCGGAGGAAGAGAAATCGAAGAGATTCCCTGAGTAGTGGTGAGCGAAAGGGGAAGAGCCTAAACCACATGCACGTGATAGACTGCGGTTGTTGTGCATGTGGGGTTGTGGGGAACACGGAGATGGCCCGCAGGCCATCTATTGAGTTATAAACCTTTTATATAGTCGAACTGTGTTGGGAAAGCAGACCGTAGATGGTGAGAGTCCAGTAGGCGAAATGTAAGAGGCTCAAGTGTAAACCCCGAGTAGGCCGGAGCACGTGGAATTCCGGTTGAAGCTGGGCCGACCATGGTCCAAGGCTAAATACTGTCAGTGACCGATAGTGAAGCAGTACCGAGAGGGAAAGGTGAAAAGCACCCCTGGCGGGGAGTGAAATAGACCTGAAACCGTATGCCTACAAGCAATCGGAGCTGGAAGCATCGCGAGATGTGGAAAGTGACGGTGTGCCTTTTGTAAAATGAGCCGGCGAGTTATTACATGTAGCGAGGTTAAGGACTAGTAGGTCCGGAGCCGAAGGGAAACCGAGTCTGAATAGGGCGAATTAGTTTCATGTATTAGACCCGAAGCCGTACGATCTATCCATGGCCAGGTTGAAGTCCGGGTGAAGCCGGATGGAGGACCGAACCAGTGTCTGTTGAAAAAGATTTGGATGAGCTGTGGATAGGAGTGAAAAGCTAATCGAGTACGGTAATAGCTGGTTCTCCCCGAAATGCATTTAGGTGCAGCCTTACGAGTTCAGTATTGGGGGTAGAGCACTGGATGGATGCGGGGGACTGGGGTCCTACCAAATTCAACCAAACTCCGAATACCAATACTCCAGATCGTAGGAGTGAGACTACGGGTGAGAAGGTCCGTGGTCACGAGGGAAACAGCCCAGACCGTCAGCTAAGGTCCCAAAGCATATGCTAAGTGTGGCAAGGATGTGGAGATGCCCAAACAGCCAGGAGGTTGGCTTAGAAGCAGCCATTCCTTTAAAGAGTGCGTAACAGCTCACTGGTCGAGGATCTCTGCGCCGAAAATGTAGGGGGCTAAGCATATCGCCGAAGCTGCGGGATTTACGACGATGGTTGTAGATCGGTAGGGGAGCGTTCCCTGCGGGGTGAAGTCGTATTGTGAAGTACGGTGGACTGCAGGGAAGTGAGAATGCTGGCATGAGTAACGCGAAGTAAGTGAGAAACTTACTCACCGAAAGCCCAAGGGTTCCTGGGGAAGGTTTGTCCGCCCAGGGTTAGGCGGGACCTAAGGCGAGGCCGAGAGGCGTAGTCGATGGACAGCAGGTAGATATTCCTGCCCCGTGCCGAGGACGTTTGTACCGATGTGGTGACGCAGGTGGCTAGGTAAAGCCGGGGGAATGGAAGACCCGGTCCAAGGATGTAGGGAGGCGGTAGAGGCAAATCCATACTGCCATATTCTGAGATCTGATGGGGAGCCTCTACGGAGGCGAAGTTATTGAGGCCCTACTGCCGAGAAAAGCCACTAGGGAGGAATTGGCGCGCTCGTACCCGAAACCGACACAGGTGGGCTGGCTGAGCAGGCTAAGGTGAGCGGGAAAACTCTCGTTAAGGAACTCTGCAAGTTGACCCCGTAACCTAGGGAGAAGGGGTGCCACTCTGGTGAAGCGTTTATACATGTGGAGCTGAGGGTGGTCGCAGAAACCAGGCCCAAGCGACTGTTTACTAAAAACACAGGTCTATGCATAAGGCGTAAGCCGAAGTATATGGACTGACACCTGCCCGGTGCTGGAAGGTTAAGCGGAGAGGTTAGTATCTTCGGATGCGAAGCTTTGAATCGAAGCCCCAGTAAACGGCGGCCGTAACTATAACGGTCCTAAGGTAGCGAAATTCCTTGTCGGGTAAGTTCCGACCTGCACGAATGGTGTAACGATTTGGGCACTGTCTCGACGAGAGACCCGGTGAAATTGTGGTACTGGTAAAGACGCCAGTTACCCGTAGTGGGACGGAAAGACCCCGTGGAGCTTTACTGTAGCCTGATATTGGATTTTGGTATGTTATGTACAGGATAGGTGGGAGACTTTGAAGTCTGGGCGTCAGCTTAGGCGGAGTCGCTGTTGGGATACCACCCTTAATATACCGGGATTCTAACCTCAAGGACTGAATCGTCATGGGGGACAGTGTCAGGTGGGCAGTTTGACTGGGGCGGTCGCCTCCTAAAGAGTAACGGAGGCGCGCAAAGGTCACCTCAGGGCGAATGGAAATCGCCCGCAGAGCGCAAGCGTATAAGGTGGCTTGACTGTGAGATCGACGGATCGATCAGGAACGAAAGTTGGTGCTAGTGATCCGGCGGTTCCGAATGGAAGGGCCGTCGCTCATCGGATAAAAGCTACCCCGGGGATAACAGGCTGATCTCGCCCGAGAGTTCCTATCGACGGCGGGGTTTGGCACCTCGATGTCGGCTCGTCGCATCCTGGGGCTGAAGCAGGTCCCAAGGGTTGGTCTGTTCGCCCATTAAAGCGGTACGTGAGCTGGGTTTAGAACGTCGTGAGACAGTTCGGTCCCTATCCACTATGGGCGTAGGGTATTTGAGGAGAGCTGCTTCTAGTACGAGAGGACCGAAGTGGACGCACCTCTAGTGTACCGGTTGTGTTGCCAAATGCATAAGCCGGGTAGCCATGTGCGGAACGGATAACCGCTGAAGGCATCTAAGCGGGAAGCCGCCTCCAAGATGAGATACCCCACTGCATAAGCAGGTAAGGTGTCCTGGAGACTACAGGTTTGATAGGCCGGAGGTGTAAGGGTTGAGAGGCCTTTAGCTGACCGGTACTAATACACCGAGGCCTTAACCTTTCTACTGATTTAAGTAAAACACCTTGTTCTTCTGTCTTGACCCGTACGGGTATAGATTTAAATAAGGTTTCTGGTGGTAATAGCGGAGGGGGTACACCCGGTTCCATGCCGAACCCGGCAGTTAAGCCCTCCAGCGCCGATGGTACTGCGGAGGGTATCCGTGGGAGAGTAGGTCGCTGCCAGAAACCTTTTTTGCTTTTTACACAACTTTAAGTGCTGATTTCTTTTAGAAGATCTCTGGTGGTAATAGCGGAGGGGGTACACCCGGTTCCATGCCGAACCCGGCAGTTAAGCCCTCCAGCGCCGATGGTACTGCGGAGGGTATCCGTGGGAGAGTAGGTCGCTGCCAGAGGTCTTTTTCTTATGGTAAACATGATATCTGGTCCAGTCTTTTCAGGATTCCCTATTCCCGATCTTTCCCTGGAATAATTGAAAAGTCTTCTTTGTCTCTGTTCTTTCCTCCCCTTGTTTTCTAACTAGTTATATATTATATATTGCTTAATATTCACATATTAATATCATTTAACGAGTGTCGGAAATAAGTGATATACTTATTAACTGATAAAAAGAAAATATGTACTGTCTGGCTGTATCGGTATATTACAGAGGAGAGAGGTTGACCTAATGGATTATCATGGTAAAAGTAATCTTCTGGGGAGTGTCCTTGTAGCTCACGGTCTGATAACTGAAGCCCAGCTGGACTCGGCTTTGACCCAACAGAAAACAACACGAAAACGCCTTGGGGAAATCCTTGTTTCCAATGGATGGATTTCTGAAATTGGCCTTATGAAAGGGATAAGCCAACAGCTTTTTATTCCATTCATAAGTCTTCCGGAAATAATACCTGAAACTGCCGCCATAGAACTTATACCCAGCAATGTGGCAGAAAGACTGGATATCTTTCCTATCGAGATATTAGATGAAAGCAAGCTCAGAATTGCCATCTCGGAACCACTTAATGTGCTCGCGATTGATGAAATCCACCTTATAACCGGTCTTGAGGTAGAACTTGCTGTAGCGACCTGTTCTGATATCAAAGCTGCTATAGACAGGTTTTACAGGCTCAAGAACTGTGCTCATGCCAGTTTTGAATCTGAAAAAAGCTTTCGTCTCGGCGAGGTTCTTTTTACTGCTGGCCTTATATCAGAAAAACAGCTTAATATGGCCCTTGAAGAACAGAAAACCTCAGGTAAAAAACTGGGTGAGATAATAGTTGAGCATCAATGGATAAATGAACTTCAACTCACGGATGCCATGAGTAGACAATTGCACATTCCCATGGTTCTCCTTGCCAGCCATGAACCTTCCCCACCAGCATTAAAAAAAGTTCCCCGTTCCTTTGCTGAAAAATATGCAGTCCTGCCTCTCTCTGTTTTGCAGGGTAATGTATTACAGCTTGCTGTCTCCAATCTTTTAAGCGCTTCTGCAGTAGAAGAGCTTAGAACACTCACCCAATGCAATATTGAGTATGTATTGGCTCTCCCCTCAGCCTTGAGAAGGGAATTACCCAGGTTCTACAGGGTTATTGAAATGGAGGGGCTTATTTCCGAGAGAATAACCCAGAAAGGGGCTCTTCTTGGAGATCTGCTTATGAATGATGGTGTTCTCACCCGTAGTCAGCTTAATGATGGATTAGAAGAGCAAAGGGTCAACCGGATGCGTCTTGGTGACATCTTTATCAAAAACGGCGTAATAACCGAAAAACAGCTTGCAAGGGCAATAAGCGCCCAACTTGGGCTACCCATGATATCTCTGGGACATTACAGGCCTTCTCCTGAAGCCCTTAACCTTGTTCCGCAAATTCTTGCTCAAAGGCTGGAAGTAATACCCCTTTCAATAGAGGGTAATTCCATTCTCAGGATAGCGATAGCTGAACCACTTAATCTTCTCGCTATTGATGAACTTCGTACTTTTACAGGCCTGAATATTGAGCTTATGGTGACTACCCCCACTGATATCCGTTCCAAAATGGCTGATTTCTACAGCGGTGCTGGTCCTGTAAATAGTCTATTTGTATAAACTGGTTGTTTAAAATATAGAATAACGAATGGGCCGATCATCGTAATCGGCCCATTCGTTATTCTATATCAGATCGTGACATATCTCCGTATTGTCTCCTGACTCCCTTTCAATGGTTATTCCGGAGATCTTTATACTTCCATTCCGGTGAAGATATAACAGGAGAGACAGGAGCGTTGCCGAGGTAAGACCTATTCGGCCTGCGGTTTCCTCTATATTGATATCTTTTGGATCATTTCCGATATTTCTGATAACCTCGCCGGAAACAAGTTTCAGCCAACTCTGGAACATCTCCAGCATTTCTGGTGTAGTGGAACTTGCCAATTGGGAATTTCTCACAATAGACTCTATCATCCGGGCAGTAACGAGGCTTGTAGAGTCTATAATCCGTTTACAGTCTTCAAACAATTCTTCGGAGCCCTTGTCTAATTCCTTCAATGTAAATTCCTCCTTTATCCACTATGAAAACAAAAGGGCTTGCTAAAAGATTAACTTTATTGTGATCCTATTGTCTATATAATAGGATATAACCCATATCAAGCAGATACATAGATTACCATATTTTCCATTATCAATCATAAAATGTTTTTTCCCAACCCGAATTACAAGGGGGAGATCTTTTTAATGTCCTTTAGAATATTGCTTCTGGGTTTTGGAAATGTGGGACACAACCTTGTTGCATTGATAGATTCCAAGCGTGACCTTCTGAAAAAAAAGTTCGACCTCGAATTGTCTGTTGTTGGAGTCGGGACCAGATCAAAAGGTACTGTCTACAAAGAATCCGGGCTTGAACTCGGGTCCCTTCTCAGGTCAGAGAACTTTACAGGAAGAGTGGACTCTTCATCTCAATCCGGTTTCTCTGTGGGCCTGACTGTAGAAGATCTCCTTTCGGATGGGGAATATGATCTTCTTGTAGAGACAACTCCATTCCAGATCGAAAGCGGTCAGCCAGCTTTTTCCTTCTTAGAGAAAGCACTGAAAAGAGAAAAGCATGTGGTGACTTCAAACAAGGGTCCCATCTTTCACTATTTTCATGAAATCCGTGAACTGGCTTTTTCCAAGGGCGTAAAGTGCCTTTTCGAAGGTACTGTAATGGCAGGAACGCCTCTTTTTTCATTTGCCAGCGAATGTCTCTGTGGTTGTGAGATACAGAGTTTTGAAGGGGTTGTAAACGGTACATCCAATTACATTCTTGGCCTTATGTCTAATGGGTCCGGTTTTGATGATGCCCTTCTTGAGGCAAGGAGGAGGGGATATGCCGAACCGGATCCTGTACTGGACGTTGATGGCTGGGATTCGGCCGTGAAGGCATCCATAGTTGCCCAGGCTGTTATGGGAGCTCCCTACATTCCATTCGAAGAAATGGAGGTAAAGGGGATTCGTTCTGTTAGTCCCAGGATGTTCGAAGAAGCCCAGAGATTTGGTGGATCAGTCCGACTGGTTGCTTGTGTTGAAAGGGATAATGGAACTTTGAGAATCAGGGTTCGACCTTCAGTCCTGCCGTCCAACCATCCCCTCCATTCTGTTTCGGGTGTAACAAATGGAGCTCTTTTTCTTACAGATACCCTTGGAGAGGTATGTGTTAAAGGAGCAGGAGCAGGTTCTCGAGAAACTGCTTATGCAGTCTTAAGGGATATTATCTCTATCTGGAAAGGGGGAAAGAAGAAAAAGTGAATACTATAGGTGTTATTTCTGATACTCATGGAAGTCTGAGCGCCTGGAAAAAAGCATGGAATATATGGACTGACGTAGAGGCAGTGATACATTGTGGAGATATCCTTTACCATGGTCCGAAAAATGTTATTACGGAAGGGTATGACACTCTTGCCTTACCTGCAGCCATGAATAGATCTGAAGTTCCAATTCTGATAGCCAGGGGAAATTGTGATGCTGATGTGGACCAGGACCTTATAAAGTGGCCTCTCCTGTCTCCTTTTGTCACTATCTGGTGGCAAGGTCGATTTATCCTGGTATCCCATGGTACTGATTTTTCAAAAATCAGGAGTCTTGCCATGGAATTTAAACCTCACCTTGTTATTACCGGACATACCCATGTTGCTTCTCTAATTGTGGAAAATGAGATCACATACCTGAATCCCGGTTCGGCAAGCCTCCCCAAAGGACGTGATCCTGAGAGCGTTGCCACATTAACGGACAGGGAAATCAGGATAATAACCCTTCAGGGAGATGTCCTTCATAGACAGGAATGGTAATGTGATTCATATTTCTCGATAAGGAGTCCTGGCAAGATGATGGTAATAGATCTTCATACCCACAGCACTTATTCAGATGGTACCCTTTCCCCATTACAGCTTGTTATCCGGGCAAAAAAAAAGAAGATAAGTGTCCTTAGCCTTACCGATCATGATACTCTCGATGGTTTAAATGATTTTAGCAGGGCCTGCATTAAACATGGCATAAAAGGGATAAGGGGCGTGGAGCTTTCTGCCCGATACCCCTCTACATTACACATCCTGGGGTATCGGATCGGGAAAGATACTTCAGCGCTGGAAGAAAAACTTGCAGCACTCAGATGTCACAGGAATGAAAGAAACCGGATCATACTGGAAAAACTCCTTCAGAAGGGTATAAAGATCAGCTATGAGGAACTCCTAAGAGAAGCTGGGGGGGATGTTATAGCCAGACCCCATTTTGCCAGGATCCTTGTCAGAAAAGGATATTCCCGAAATATGCATGCAGCTTTCATGGAATATCTGGCAAGAGG
Organism: Synergistales bacterium; assembly: GCA_963666205.1. Classification (GTDB taxonomy): domain Bacteria; phylum Synergistota; class Synergistia; order Synergistales; family JAFGMB01; genus JAENYO01. The sequence continues at coordinate 677,645 of OY762654.1, read as the reverse complement.
GGCTTCTGCTTATGTTGACAGAGTAAAACTTTCTCCCCGGGAATGCATAGACGCTATTACTCAATCAGGAGGACTTCCTGTCCTTGCTCATCCTTCACAGACTACCCTGGATGAGGAAAGCCTCCTCTCTATTCTTGCAGAATTGAAGGAGATGGGTTTATGGGGAATGGAGTGTGTATATCCTGGTTATAGTTCTCAGGCCATCCTCCGGTATCTCCAGGTGGCATCTCGAATGGATCTTTTTCCTACAGCCGGAACTGATTTCCATGGCAACAACAGGCAGGGAACCGATCTTGGGATGCTGGTGAGGGACGATTTTCTTCCATGGGCCCGATTGAATGTCACTCTTTAGATCAGGGGAGCAGTATTACAGCCCCGAAATAGAATGAGAGCTACTTTTCTATAAGTAAATGTGTTGGGGATATATAAATTGGGAACCTGAAAGAAGGCAGTTGTTATCTCTTTTTGCCTGTCATACAATATCTGCGGAGTTACTTTCTTGATCCTTGTGTTAAAATCATTCGGAATTCCTTATGCAGTTAAACCTTTAAATTTCTGAACAGGGGGAGATTGACATGGCAGTTATAGACCTGAAAAGTGATACAGTCACAAAACCTGGTGAAGAAATGCGCAAAGCCATGTACGAGGCTGAAGTTGGAGATGACGTTTATGGAGAGGATCCGACCGTCATTGCTCTTGAAGAAAAAGCAGCAGCTCTGACCGGTAAAGAGGCCGCCCTTTTTGTCGTTTCGGGTACCATGGGCAACCTGGTTTCCCTCCTGACCCATTGCTCTCCTGGAGATGGAGCTATTCTGGGGCAGAAGAGCCACATCTATTACTATGAAGCAGGTGGGATGTCCGCCCTTGGAGGTATCCTTCCCCTCACAGTAAATGACAGCCAGGGGATTCCTTCACTCGAAGATATCTCTCACTGGTGCAGACCCGCCAATGTCCACTTCGCTCCCGCAAGACTTCTATGCCTGGAGAACACCCATAATAAAGGAGGAGGCATAGCTGTTTCTCCTTCAACTTTTCAGGAAGTTGCGGATGGGGCAAGGGAAATGGGTCTTGCAATTCACCTTGACGGTGCCAGGATCTTCAATGCAGCGGCCGCATGGAATGTTGGTGCTGATGAGTATACCACCCATGTCGACTCCGTTCAGATATGTCTTTCCAAAGGACTGGGAGCACCTGTCGGTTCACTGATATGTGCATCTTCGACTTTCATTGATGAGGCACGTTACTGGCGTAAAAAAGTAGGTGGGGGAATGCGTCAGGCTGGTATTATTGCAGCAGGGGGCCTTTATGCTCTTGAAAACAATATTGAAAGGCTCGCAGAAGATCATTGTAACGCCGCTATGATGGCTGGTATCCTTGCCGATACAGGGATAGAAGTCGAAGAAAGTCCCCAAAGCACGAACATGGTCTTCTTCAAGACCCCTTCTTCCCTTGATGAAGACAAGTTCCTGAGTTCCTGTTTCTCAAGGGAGTACAGTTCAACAGTGTAGAACCTGGCCGTTTCCGGCTTGTAACTCATATTGATGTATCCAGGGAACAGGTTATCCAGGCAGCCAATATCATAGCCAAAGAGGTGCAATATTGGTCTTGAAGTTCTTTTCCCGAGATAAGGTAGAAGACAGGGCTCATTATCTTATTGACAGGTCCAGGGTTCTGGGTGCCATAGGTTCAGATGTCCTCTTCAGTGCAAGGAGGGGGCATCTGTTAAGCCTCAGGGAAGGTCAACCCGAAGAGAATACAACTGGCTATAGTATTGGTATTGGACTGAGGACAATAGACTCACAGGGAAGACAGGGAATAGCCTATGTGAGCAGTATGGAAAAGGATGATCTTGATTCCCTCCTCAATTGGAGCTGGAACAACTGCAGGGTGTCTGAGCCGGACCCTGATATATGCCTTTATGATGGTCCATCTCCATCTTATGATCTGGAAATGGAAGATCCGGAGATAGAAAAGATCGATCCTGAGTATCGTATGGAAGTCTGTTCTCAAATGACAGAAATAGCCCGTTCGGCAGATCCTCGAGTGGAATCTGTCAGAAGCGCATCCTGGGCGGATGGGCAGGGTGAGATACTTTATTTATCAAGTTCCGGTTTCTCTGGCTGGTACAGAGGCAGTTCAGCAAGTTGTGGAGTAGCGGTAGTCCTCAAAGGCGAAAATGGCATGGAGATGGGAGGCTATGGTGATGAATCACGGTTACTGGCATCTCTTAACCCCTGTGAAATCTCTTCTCAGGCAGTTCAAAGGACCCTTGCTATTCTAGACGGTACTCCTTTGCCTACAGGTAAGTATGATCTACTCCTTGATCCTGAAACTACCGCCTCATTCATAGAAGTATTGGGAGAGCTCTTCCTTGCTCCTAACATCCACAAGAATAAATCCCTCCTTAAGGAAAGTCTTGGCAAAAAGATCGCAGCAGGGTCTGTTACCCTTATTGATGACGGTACCATCCCCTGGGGTGCGGCTTCATCCCCCTTTGATGGAGAGGGATGTCCCACCACTCGCACTGTCATACTTGAAGACGGGGTTGTTCAATCATATCTATACAATCTGAAATACGCGAAAATAGATGGAGTAGTATCGACAGGAAATGCCGCAAGGGGAATCTCTTCTCTTCCGGATGTCGATATCAGCAACCTGTATATCGTGCCAGGAACTGCAAGCCATGACAATATTGTTTCATCAGCCGGAAAGGCTATCTACGTACTTGAACTCCTTGGTCTCCATACAATAGACCCGGTAAGCGGAGATTTTTCTCTCGGGATCAAGGGAACCTTCATTGAGGATGGCAAATTCAGGTCTCCTGTATCAGGTATGACAATCGCGGGAAACATCCTGGAGCTTCTTGATAAAATAGATATTATCGGTAATGACCTCCGGTTCTTTGGAAATATCGGGGGATGTACTTTGGTGGTGCGAGATGTTGCGGCGGCTGGTATTTAATTCCTTCCTGGTGTTTTTCTGCCTTTTTCTGTTCTGTTCTTCTTCTTACTCTGCATCCGAAGGCTGGAAACTGTGGCTGAATGGGAGATCACTTGGAGTAGTTCCGGTGGATTCCCGGGGCGGGAATGTCTTTGTTTCCCTGGGCAAGATGGGAGAATTACTTGAATTTAACCTTAAGCCCAAGGATGATACTCTGGTTATCAGTGTCGGGAAGGATAAGGTGCAGGTAGTTAAAGATGCAGCTGCTGTATGGTTTAATGTCCAGCTTGTCCCGCTTGCAGCTCCTGCATCTTTTGATGGGCAGCGATGGTGGATGGATTCAAGATCAGCTCTGAAAATAATGCAGATGCTTCTTAATTCGGTGGGAAAAGGCCAGTCTATAGCATGGAAAGGATCCGAAATGGGTGATCCTTCTCCTGGCGGTCCGATAAGTCCTTCCGGTCAAAATGACAATATCGCAGGTTCTTTGATGACTGTTGAAACAACAAACGACAAAACACCTGTCATAAAGGCTCCCAGTGCAAGACTGAGAGACCTCAGATGGGGGAAATATGAGGATAAGGTGAGGCTTGTTCTTGATCTTGCCGGAAAGGATTTTCCTGATATAAAAACATTGTCGGGCAGGCTGGAGATCCCATTCGCATTTTCTTCTTCCTTTAACCCTGCCAATGTCTTTTCCCCCTATCCGTCAGTAGTGAAAGCGGGGGTAACCAACTATGGAAGCAGCTTTATCCTGAGTCTTAGCCACGCATCTGTTAATGTGCAGCACTTCAGACTTGAAGATCCGCAAAGACTGGTTGTCGATTTTATGCTGGACAAGGTCGGACAGTTAAATCCTGTACAAAAAAATCCTGTTTCAACTTTAAAAGATTGGAAATCCATGGAAGACAGAAAACAAAATATTTCCAGTACAGCAACTTCTCAACTTGTTGTTATTGATCCAGGCCATGGAGGGAAGGATCCTGGAGCGGTAGCCAATGGTATAAGAGAGAAGGATATAAATCTTCAGATATCGAAACGAATAGTTTCCCATCTGACACGAAGGGGCATACCTGCAAGACTTACCAGAACGGGAGACAGTTATCTCAGACTTCAGGAGAGAACCCATTTGGCCAATGAGTGGAATGCTGCAATGTTTGTGAGCATTCATGCCAATGCCCTTCCCCCTGGAAGACATGCCACAGGTATGGAGATCTATCTTATGGCCCTACCTACCGATAAGGATGCCATGCAACTTGCCCTTATTGAGAACAAGGAGCTTGCCAATGGAGATGGTAATGCTGAAAGTATCCAGGCTTCAGACAAAAAAACACGAATGCTTCTCAATATTCTGGGTAATATGCAGCAGAATGCCAAGATCGATGAAAGTACCCAGGTAGCAGAAGTGCTCTTCAGTTCAGGGAAAAGGAAGGGGCTTCCCATGAGGCGTGTAGCACAGGCTCCTTTCTATGTTCTTAGAGGTGCGGGAATGCCTGCCATATTGATAGAAACGGGATTTATCACCGAAAAAAAAGAAGCACGGCTTCTTGCATCCTCCAGTTACCAGGAAAAGCTTGCCGCTTCTCTTGCAGAAGGTATTTATGCATACCTGGAAAAGATGTAGTTCGAGCCAGGAGAAGAATTTGTTTAATGATGCGAGGTCGCTATCGAAAGGAGGGTCTGGATAGGGCTGAAATGAATTTTCAGTTTATATCCGCTATTTATGGAACAGGAAAAGGATCAGTTTGATATCGAAAAGGAAGTGTTGAAAACAAGAAAGAAAAGAAGATCGGAGTCGACATTGAAGGCTCCTCTTCCTTTCAGGATTATTGCCTGGATATCCCTTGTGATTGTCTGTTTCGGTATTGGGTATGGTGGTACTTCCCTTGCACTTAAGGTCCTTACGAAAAAGGACATAGTCGTACAGGAGGACGTGGTATCCAATTCTATGGAAACAGCAGATCTCATATCAAAAGAAAACTCTCAGGAAGTTTCTGCAGGTATTCCTGCCAAAAAAATTCTGTTTAACCTTTACGTTCCTTCAGATGGAGGTGTCTCATCCAGACAGGTCCCCATACTTTCTGGTCTGATGGAGGATGATGTTAAAAAGGTCATATCCAGCCTGGTTACGGCGGGAGTCTCTGCAGGATATTTACAGAAGGATATTGAAGTTCTGCATGTTTTCAGAAATGGAGAGATACTGTATCTAGACTTGAATGAACCCTTTCTTCGATCGCTCCAGAAGATAGAAAAAGAACGGGCCGCTATTGTCATGACAAGTATAGTGAGAACAATGGTGGATAATTTTTCTCCTGTTACCAAGGTCCGGATAATGATCGAGGGTCGAGTCCCTGTTGGAGCAGATCCGGTTGACCTTTCTGTTCCCTGGCAGCTTTCATCATCTTGATGAACAGGTACGGTTTTTTGGAGGAGGAAATTGGATGAAATTTGAAAGGATAGACAGACGCGCTTATGATGAATTAAGAAAAGTCAGCATAGAGAGGAATTATACTCTCTACGCTGAGGGTTCTGTGCTCATAAGTTGTGGAAATACCCGTGTTATCTGTACAGCTTCGGTAGAGGACAAAGTCCCATCTTTTTTAAAAGGTACGGGCCAGGGGTGGATAACTGCAGAATACTCCATGCTCCCACGCTCTACCGGTGTCAGAACACCCAGAAGCACTTCAAGGGGTACCATCAACGGAAGAAGTTCCGAAATACAGAGACTAATAGGGCGCTCTCTCAGATCTTCCGTAGACCTGTTCGCTCTCGGTGAGCGGACCATATGGCTTGATTGTGATGTGATCCAGGCAGATGGAGGTACGCGGACAGCATCCATAACGGGCGCTTTTGTCGCCCTTGTTGATGCTCTCAGGACTCTCTGGGAAAGGGGAGACATCAACACCCTCCCAGTGAAGACCTTTGTTGCCGCAGTAAGTTCCGGCAAAATAGAAGGAGAAGTGCTCCTTGATCTCTGCTATGAGGAGGACAGCCGGGCTGATGTCGATTTTAACGTTATCATGACCGAATTAGGACGTTTTATAGAAATCCAGGGTACAGGCGAGGGTGACACCTTTAACAGGGATGAATTAACGGGGATGCTTAATCTCGCTGAAGACGGAATAAAACAACTGGTTTCAATACAGAAAGAAGTGCTAGCTCTATCGGAGGTGGAAATAAAGGCCATTGAAGAATTTCAGAATCCTGTTTGCAAGCAGAAACAGGCATAAATTCAGGGAAATCTCTGATCTTCTGAAAAAGATCGGGGTTGAACTTGTATTCGGTGCTGACAGGTATTCTCTGGATGTGGATGAGACAGGAACGTCTTATCCACAGAATGCCATTCTCAAGGCTGTTGCCTGGGCTGAACTTTCAGGGATGCCTGCCCTGGCTGATGATAGCGGTATCGAGGTCAGAGCTCTTGGGTGGGAACCTGGAATATACTCTTCTCGACTGGCATCTAATGATTGTCTCAGGAATTTCACCATACTGAAAAGACTTGAAGGATCAAAGGACAGATGCTGTCGATATGTGGCTGCCTTTGCCCTGTTTTTCCCCGAAGATAGCCGTCTATGGCTCACAGAAGGTTATTGCTGGGGAGAGATCGCAAGAGAACCCGCAGGTCAGTGCGGATTCGGCTATGATCCAATCTTTATACCATCCGGTTACAAGAAGACTTTTGCTGAACTGGGAGATGAAGTAAAGACCCGGATATCTCATCGTGCTGTAGCTTCTTATGCTTTAATGGATATGCTAGCGGAGTTTTCTATGATAGAATAACAAGCTGTTCTCGTATGGTTATTTTTTTAGGAGGTGCAGGAATGAAAATGGTTTTAGGGATAGCGCACATTATTCTTTGTGTTGCTCTTATATCTGTTGTAATGTTACAGCACAGAAAACAGGGAGGATTCTCCGGAATTTTTGGAGGAGGCACTCAGGCAGATATGGGTGGGAGTCAGTGGCAGCGTTTCACGGGTCTTACCAAGACTACGGTAGTCCTTTCTGCTCTTTTCATGGTAACATCGATCGTATTGGTAATGATCTCCGGCTAGGGACGTAATACTTGATGGATGGGAAAAGGCTTGATTCACTTCAGGACATCTATTCAACCGCTGTAGAGAAAGATCGATTTTTCAGCGCGACCCACGAAGAGATATTTAGTGGAATGACCACTGATGTCTACTTCGTAAAAACAAGGGATGTCCTTCGCCAGTGTAAAAAACTGGATACACCAGTTGTAGCAGAATTCTTCACAAGGAACCAGGGTATCTTTGCTGGTCTCCCTGAGGTTTTACGCCTCCTTGAAGGAAAAGACCTTGTCATAGATCATCTTGACGAGGGAGATTCCTTCGCGCCCAAGGACGTAGTTCTTAGAATAACAGGTTCTTATGAAGATTTCGGAATGTATGAAACGGTCATTCTGGGAATGCTAGCAAGCTCTACCGGATGGGCTACTGCTGCCAGAGAATGTGTAGAAGCAGCGGAGGGCAAACCTGTTCTGTGTTTCGGTGCCCGTCATGTCCATCCTGCAGTTGCTCCAGTTATGGAAAGAGCTGCAGTTGCAATAGGAGGTTGTTCTGCCGCCAGCTGTGTTCTGGGAGCCAAAATGGCAGGATTGGAGCCCAAGGGAACCATACCTCATGCGGCAATACTTGTTGTAGGAGATACTGTTGAATTAGCCAGGACCTATGATGCCTTTCTTCCTGAAGATGAAGCAAGAATAATACTTGTGGATACTTTCAAGGATGAAACAGAAGAGTCTGTCCGGGTTGCAGACCTTCTTGGAGATCGTCTCCAGGGTGTTCGCCTTGACACCCCTGGTGAAAGAGGTGGAGTAACCCCTGAACTTGTCAGGGAGGTAAGGTGGAGACTTGACAAGAAGGGTTATGATAAGGTAAAAATAATTGCTTCGGGTGGTCTTGATCCAGATAGGATTAGGATCCTGTCCAAAGCAGGTGTTGATTCTTTTGGTGTTGGTAGTTATATCGCTCATGCTACTCCCAGGGATATGACCATGGATATTAAAGAGGTAGATGGAATTCCCATAGCTAAACGGGGTAGATTACCAGGAATCATTGAGAATCCCAAGCTGAAAAGATTGAAATAGTTTACGGCATATATTCCTTGTATGATCTTGTTCTTATCGGCCATGTATTTATGAGGACCCCAGCCACGTCCTTGTGATACCTTTGGTTAGAGGCTGTAAAAGAGCGAGAGTGTCCAGGGTTGTTTAAATAAACAGAGTAACAGGGATAATCTTTTTAAAAGGAGTGAAAATCCATGAGTGACAAAACATTCATGGCCAGACGCGAAACAGTTGAGCGCAGCTGGTATGTCGTGGATGCTACAGATAAACCTCTTGGGAGACTTGCTGTTCAGATCGCAAGGGTCCTGATGGGCAAACATAAGCCGGTATATACTCCTCATGTTGATTGTGGAGATTTCGTTATAGTGGTCAATGCTGAAAAGGTGAAGCTTACTGGAAGAAAAAAAGAACAGTCTGTGGTTCACCACTTCAGTGGACATCCTGGTGGACTTAAAACTGTAACCTACGGAACCCTTATGGAGAAAAAGCCTGAAAAACTTGTTGAGCATGTGGTTAAGGGAATGCTTCCCAGAAACCGTCTGAAAATGCATCTTAAGCTCAAGGTTTATGCAGGTCCGAACCATCCTCACGCGGCTCAGAAGCCCGTAGAGTTTAACTTTTAGGCTGAGGGGAGGTTAAAAGACATGCAGACTCCTTCGTATTATTGGGGAACGGGAAGAAGAAAGAATGCCCTTGCTCGGGTACGGGTACGTCCCGGGGATGGAAAAATTCTTGTCAATGAAAGAGTAGTTGAGGATTATTTCCCAAGGTCTTCCTGGCAATCCCATGCGCTTGAACCACTGAAGGTCGCTGGCATTGAAGGTAAGGTAGATGTCTTTGTCAGGACCAGCGGAGGCGGACTTACCGGTCAGTCTGGTGCAGTTCGTCTTGGTATAGCTCGTGCACTTTTAAAGCTGAATCCAGAGCTTCGCCCTGTACTTAAAAAGGCTGGAATGCTTACGAGAGATCCCCGTATGGTCGAAAGAAAGAAATTCGGTCTCAAGGGTGCCCGCGGGCGCTACCAGTACTCCAAGCGTTAACAGAAGCACTTTCCTGAAATCTGGTTTGTTCTATATCACAGGGCGTACCTCGACAGAGGGCGCCCTGTGTGTTATTTTTTAATATATTGTTCTTTCATATTTCATAAAACGAGAAGGAGATGTAAATGGAAAGCGGCTCGGTTCCTTTGTGTAGCAGTTACGAATCTGAAATGTAAATCCAGGCTCCAGGCATGTTCCCTTAATCCTTTTATTCATTCCCATGCCCGGCGTCTGCCGGGTGTGGCGTCATTCCCAGAAAGCCACTCCCCTTGATCTATCAAATTGTACTTTTTTACAACTTTGTTCACGGATATTCATTTCCAGAGGATTTATCCTTGTGCAGATTTGTGGTATTCCCATAAAGAAGGGAGAGATGCCCCAATGATTTATAATTTCGAGAAACTTTTACATGATATAAGTGACCTGCTGAAAAAGAAGGATTACAGGAAGGTCAAGGAAATCCTTTCTCCAGTTGAACCCGCTGACATTGCTGAAATGTTATATGAATTTCAGCCTGTAACCAGGGTCCTTCTTTTCAGGCTTCTTCCAAAGGATCTTGCCATAGATGTTTTCGAAATGATGGAAGGTCCAGAAAGGGAAGAACTTCTTCATCATTCGACAGACGAAGAAATGCGGGAGATAATCGAAGAAATGTCTGATGATGACCGCACAGCCCTCTTTGATGAACTTCCTGCCAAGACTGTAAAAAAACTCTTACTTCAACTTTCTCCAGATGAAAGGAAGGTAGCTAATACCCTCCTGAACTATCCTGATGATTCAGCAGGAAGAATAATGACACCTGAGTATATTGATCTGAAAGAAGCTATGACCGCAGAGGAAGCCATAGATAGGATCCGGAAAAATGCCAGAAGCAAGGAAACCATATACACCTGTTTTGTCCTGGAATCCAAGAGACATCTCAAGGGGGTAGTTGAACTTGAAGATCTGATAATGGCAGAACCACATACATCTCTTTCATCTCTAATGGATGAACCGATCTACGTTCATACCCAGACAGACCAGGAAGAAGTTGCTCAAGTGATGTCAAGGTATGATATGCAGGCTATTCCCGTTGTTGACAGGGAGGAAAGACTTGTTGGAATAGTTACTTTTGATGATGTTCTTGATATTCTGGAAGAAGAGGCCACTGAGGACTTTGAGAGAATGGCTGGTATTCAGCCTGTAGAAGAAAGTTATATGGATGCAAATATGTTCACCATAGCCAGGAAAAGGTTTATGTGGCTTCTTATATGTATCCTGACAGAAACTATTACTTCAACAGTATTAAAAAAGTATTCATTCGCTCTCCAGAGTGTCGTCTCGCTAACATTTTTTATCCCCCTTCTAATAGGCACAGGTGGAAATGCAGGAACCCAGGCAGCAACGCTTGTTATTCGAGGAATGACCCTTGGCGAGATAGAATGGAAGGATATCTGGAAGGTTATAGCAAGGGAGACCATTACAGGTCTAATGCTTGGATGCGCCTTGGCTGTCCTTGGTCTGGGAAGGGCTTATATGCTGGGTACCGGAAGCGGGGTGGCTATTACTGTAGCCCTCGCAATAATTGCGGTTGTTCTTCTGGGGAATCTGGCAGGAGCATTTCTTCCGGTCATTGCTCGAATGCTTAAGATAGATCCGGCTATAATGTCCGGTCCTTTTATAACTACCATTGTGGACGTCTTCGGACTTATAGTCTATTTTGAAATTGCCAGATATGTTCTGGTACTTTAGCTCGATATCTGATTCCTTGCTGCCCATCACAGGGCAGCTTTTTTTTGCAAATTAATACCGACTGACCTTGACAGACCGGTCAGTCGGTATTAATTTAAGATAACTATAGACTGACCGGTCGGGAGGTGGAGCAATGGACAAAAATAAAGAAGGGAACACAAAACTGCATATCCTGAATATTGCCCGTTCAGAATTTGCTGCTCGTGGCTATTATGCGACAAGTATGGACTCCATTACAAAAAAAACCGGACTTAGCAAGGGAGCTATTTACTGGCATTTCAAAAGCAAGCGGGATCTCTTCAAGGCAGTTCTGGAGAATGAAGCCGCTAATGTAAAAAAGATCGTGTTTCCCCGAAAAGAGGATCTGCAGGACAAAGACCTGAAACAGTTCTTTCTTGAAAGAGGGGAAAGACTCATCGATTTTCACCTGTCAAGCAGGGAAAATACCCTGTTATGGCTTCATATCAGTGTTGAAGCCCAGAGAGGGAATACTGAAGTTGCCGATATCGCTATAGATATTCTGGATTCAACAATAAATGAACTTATCGCAAAGATAACTGAATTTGCTCCGGATATCAGCAGATCCAGGGAAGAGTTGGATCTAAAGGAACTCATCCTTCTCCTTGAAGCCGTATTCAACGGCCTATTACTGGATCTTCAATTCAAAAGAAATCCAGCACTTGTTAAAAAATTCTGGAGATTTCTTGTCAATAAACTGTTAACAGAAGGAGAACAAAAATGAAAGGGCAGAAAAGCAAGGCAAATATATATTCATTTTGTCTGCGTACCAGTAAAGGGCATTATTTCCTGTTCCTCTGCTGTTTTGTGGTCCTTTTTATTGGCCGTCAGGCCTGGTCATCAGAAGGGTTATCCCTTCTGACCATTGAAACAGCCCTTGAGCTGGCCTCACAGAACAACCCGTTACTGTCCGCAGCACGGCAGCAGGTGAAACAGTCGGAGGAACAGCTGAACCAGGCAAAGTCTTCCCTCTATCCCTCCCTGGGTACGGAACTTATATACCAGAAGAGCGGAGAGGAACCTTTACTTCCGGTCTATGGAACAGACGGTTCCTACCTGGGCAATGCTGTCAACGGTTTTGAAGATACCTACAGGGCCGCCCTCAACTTCACCTACCTCCTCTATACAGGCGGGGCAGTAAAACACAGCGTCCAGGAAAAGGACCTGGAGCTGGAAGCTGTCAAAGCCAGGGTGAGGAGGACATACCAGGCAGTTGATAACAATGTTTACACTTCCTACTACAACCTCCAGCGGGCGAGGGCCCGCCTGTCAGTTGCAGAGGAGGCCCTTAACCTTGCAAAGGAACATCTCAGGGAAGTTACCCTCTTCTTCGAAAATGGAGTGGTGGCAAAGAACGAGGTGCTGAGGGTCCAGGTGGAGGTTTCCAACTCCGAGCTCAACCGTATCAAAGGGGCCAACAGCGTGGATGTGGCATGGTCGGCCCTGGAGAGGTCAGTGGGAGTGGATCTGAGGAATCGGTATGTACTGCCCGAAGGAGAAACATCCCCAGGCAGTTTCGAAATACCACAGAACCTTCAGGAAACGGCCTTTGATAACCGGCCTGAACTTAAGGCCCTCGATAGGTCCCGCCTCTCAGCCCTGGCCCTGTCGAAGGCAGCCGCAGGACAGGGCGGTCCACAGGTGGTGCTCAGGGGAGAGACTTACGTGGTGGATGATGAGTTCTTCCCGGAACTTCAGGATGACTGGAAGGTTTCCATAGCAGCCAGCTGGAAGTTATATGACGGAGGACAGAGCCGGGCCAGGTCAGCGGAGGCGAAGGCTGCAGCGGATGAACTTCTCTACCGGTTAGAGGACCTGAAAAAGCAGATAGGCCTGGAGCTTTCAACGGCCCTTCTTAATCTCCGGTCGTCGGGTCAGCGGGTATCCGTAGCAAAGGATCAGGTGAAGAGCGCAGAAGAGGATTACCGCATGGCCCTCCGCCGTTACAGGTCCCAGGTGGGAACCAACCTGGATGTACTCGACTCCAGGGTCGCCCTCATAAACGCCCGCAACCAGCTGGTGGATTCCGTTTACGATGTCTTTCAATCCAGGGCTGATCTGCTCTTTGCTTTGGGTCTGCATTCTTACTTTGTCGAAGAATAGGGGGAAGAGAGTTTGAAGAAGATCCTCTTCATTTTCAGTATTGTTGCAGCATTTGCAGCATTGCTTGTTTTTCGAGGGTATCAGCATGGTATTCAGCAGAAACAGACAGTGAAAGTGGAAATTCCGAAAGTGAAAGTAGTAAGACCCTGTAACTATCGATTCATTGAAACGGTCTCCTTTACAGCGGAAATAAGACCGGAGAACATGGCCGCGGTGGTGTGCAAAGTTCCTGGAAAAACAGTCCTCAGGGTAAACGTGGAAGAGGGAGATCCTGTTAACGCGGGTGATGTACTTGCAGTAGTGGACGATAGTCTGGTAAGGCAGGATATGGAGAGGGTGAAAGCTCTCCTCTCCAAGGCCAGAGTTCAGTGTGAAACCCTCAAGAGTGATCACAAGCGGATGAAGAACCTTTTGAAAGAACAGGTCATAAGCCAGCAGTACTTTGACCATGTGGATGCGGAGTACTGTGCCTCACTTAGTCAGGTCAGGGAGGCCGAAGCTTCTCTTGAACAGATGGAGTTAATGCTTGGTTATCACCGGATCAATTCTCCTGTTTCAGGGATCATAAGTAAAAGAAATATTGATCCTGGAGATACGTCTTCAGCCCAGATCCCTTCATTCATAATAAATCAGCAGGACGAGGTCAAGGTTACAGGTTCAGTTCCCGAGTCTGCATTTTTCAGGATCAATAAGGGGCAGCCTGTGTCTATAACCGTTGATGCTCTTCCTGGGAGGCTTTTTGAGGCAAAGGTTAGACGCCTTTCTCCTACATTGGATCCTGTTACAAGGACAGGGCAGGTAGAAGTGATGCTAAATTCAGAAGGAATCCTTAAACCTGGTGCCTTTGCGAGGGTTTCAATTGAAACCGGGTCTAATGAAGGTCTGGCTATTCCAAAAGATGTGGTTAGACCTCTTCCTGGAACCGGTGAATTCCAATTCTTTGTTGTCTCTGGAGATCAGGTTTCACGTAGGGTGGTCAGAATTGGAACCGAGGATAAAAATATGGTGGAGATTCCCCAGGGACTATCTCCTGATGAAAAGGTGATCTCGACCATTACAGAGAAACTGAGGGATGGTCTGAAAGTAGAGGTGATCGGGGAGTGAAACTGCCCGAAATATCCGTCAGGCGTCATGTGGCAGCTCTCATGTTCTTTCTGGCCATAATCCTGGTAGGAAGTATCTCCCTTATGCACCTTAAAATGGATATGCTGCCCGACATTGAGCCTCCTATGATCAATATTATTGTTCCCTGGCCCGGAGCTTCTGCAAGCGATGTGGAACAGCGGGTGACCAAGACTATGGAGGATTATGTTTCTTTAATAGAGGGAGTAGACGATATATATTCCAAATCACTGGATAACATTTCAGTAGTAACAGTTAAGTTCAAATGGGGAACAGATCTTGATGTAAAGGCGGGTGATGTGCGGGATATAATCCCCATGGCAAAGGCCGAAATGCCCGATGATATCGATGAACCTGTTCTATTGCAGATAACATCAGGGGCCATTCCGGTTATAGGTATGTCCCTTACTACCAAAAAAGGATTTCAGGGATTGGCCCACTTTGCAGATGATGTGGTTATTGAAGAACTCTCCAGGATCCCTGGAGTGGGCAAAGTGCTGGTATATGGAGGTATGAACAGGGAGATAAGGGTCGAGCTTGACCTGGAAAAGCTGGAAGCTCTTCATCTCCCACCACAAGCTGTTACCGGGGCCCTTGAGAGATCTAATGTAAATATTCCTGCCGGTTCCATGAAACAGGGAAGTACCGAATATTATGTGAGGGTCCCGGGGCGTTTCTCAAGTGTAGAGGAAATAGGAGATCTGGTAATTGGCACCAACAATGGTAAAGCTGTTTACCTGTCTCAGGTAGCTGATATCAGGGATACCTACAGGGAACAGAAACTCTACTCTTGGCACTTTGATCAGCCCGCTCTGTTTATGGCTGTATTGAAGAACAGCGATGCAAACACAATAGAGGTATCCAGGGCTATTCACGAAAAACTGAAGGAGATGGAGGCAACCGTTTTTCCCAGTGGTGTGGAATATCATATTGCCATGGATACTGCGGATTTCATAATAATGGCCCTTCGTAATCTTACCCATTCCCTCCTGGCAGGGATACTGCTTGTATTCCTTGTGACATGGCTCTTTCTCAAGCGGCTTCCTGCGTCTCTTGTTGTATGCAGTTCCATTCCCTTTTCGTTGATCATTACCTTCATTGCCATGGGGAAACTTGACTATACGATCAATATCTTTACTCTCTCTGCCCTTGCGGTGGCCTCCGGGATGGTGGTGGATAACTCAATTGTTGCGACTGATCAGATAATCCATCATATTGAACAGGGAGAAAGAAAGCATATTGCCGCCGTTCTGGGATCGGGTGAGGTTGGTTCAGCGCTTATTGCATCTACGCTTACAACAGCGGTAGTCCTTTTGCCGCTGGCCTTTATTTCCGGACTGGTGGGTGTCTTTTTCTCATCCCTCACAGTGGTTATGGTCCTTGCAGTGGTTGCTTCGCTTTTTGTCAGTCTGTCATTCATACCTACCATGGCGAGCAGGTTTTTCCACAGGGATGTATCCAATGCATTCCTCCATCGTATTACAGATAAGGGCCTTGCCAGGATGGAGAAAGGTTATGCAGATCTCCTGGGCTGGGCTTTGAACAACAGGAAGAAAATAATTGCCATGTCCATACTCCTCCTGGTGATGACATTCACCGGTTTCAAGTTTATAGGTACCGAACTTACCCCTGATCCGGATACCGGAGATGTGGAAATAACCTTTACCCTTCCTGAAGGGACTCGTGTAGAAGCCACAGATGAACTTGTAAGGAAGGTCATACGTTTCAGTGAAGATAACATTCCTGAGGCAATTACGGTATATGGTTATGACGGTTCGGGAGATGATGGTTTCGCAGTCGCAGCAGGACAGGAATCCGGTCCAAATATAGGAACAGTGGGAATGAAACTTGTGGATAAGGGTGACCGTGAACGATCAGCCTTTGAGGTAGCCCAGCTTGTAAGGAAATGGTTGAGAGCCATACCTGGGATCGAAAAGATGACAGTTCAGGTAACCTCGCCCATAAAATCTCTTTTTCTCGGAGCAAAACCTCTGAATATCGAAGTCTATGGAGATGATCTGGAGCAGGTTATGAAGGTGGCGGATAAGGTCAGGGAGGGTCTTGCAAAGATCCCGGGGGCAGTGGATCTTTCTCTAAGCCAGAAACAGGGCAGGCCCGAGATGTGGATTTCTATAGATAAGGAAAGGGCGGCTCTCATGGGAGTTAACACAGCTGCCATAGCAGGAACTCTGAGAACTTATTTATACGGTTTCGAGACCAGTGAGAGCTTCTGGGATAATGAAGATGATTATCCCATAAGGGTCCAATTGAGCGAGGATCAGCGTAATGATCTTGAAATATTTGACAGGATCACTGTCCCTTCAGTCACAGGTTCCCTTGTTCGCCTTTCCACCATTGCGAAGGTGAAAGATTCTCTTGGGCCACCCCAGATAGACAGAAAGAACAAACAGCGTTATGTAGTTGTTCAAGGTAATGTTCAAGGCAGGTCCCTTGGTCAGGTAACTGGAGACGCAAAAAAATTCATTGATAGAATGGAAGCTCCCTCCGGGATCAGGATCGAATTCGGAGGAGAGATAAAGGAACAGGGAGATGCCTTTCGCCAGATGGGCTATCTTGTTCTTCTCGGGATCTTGCTTGTCTATATGGTAATGGCTGGGCAATACGAGGCCTACCTTGATCCATTTGTGATAATGTTCAGTATCCCCTTTGCCCTTACCGGTGTGGTCATGGCTTATCTTGCCACAGGGCTTTACATGTCTCTTCAGGGAATGCTTGGCGTTATAATGCTAATCGGGATAGTGGTCAATAACGCCATAGTGCTGGTGGATTACATCAATCTTCTCAGGGCCAGGGGACAGAAATTGAGGGATGCCCTTATAAGTGCAGGGGAAAGAAGGCTCAGACCCATTCTTATGACTACCCTGACCACCTTTTTCGGAATGCTTCCCATGGCGTTAAGCCAGGGTCAGGGGGCAGAAATGTGGCGTCCTCTGGCTGTTTCTGTAATGGGAGGACTGGTGGTTTCCATGGTTGTAACTCTTGTTCTTATACCCGTTGTTTACAGTATCATAGAGGAAAGAATACGGCGGGAACCCCGTTTTGAAGAAGCCAGGGAGGCGGGTAAATCTTGAAAATGGTATGGATCTTCTGTAATGAAAGTATAGCCGGTGAAGTGATGGAGATCCTTGATAATGACGGGATCACAGGTTATACAGTGTGGCAGAATGTTCTCGGAAGGGACATCCGGACCGGGAAAACTCACTGGGGAAACGATGTTTTCCCTGGAAAGAACTGGGTTTTCATGATTTTCTGCGGAGATGAGGATATCTCCAGTTTTAAGGAAAAATTCAGATCCTTCGTAAAAAATCCATATGTCAGTAGGGCCGGTATAAAGGTTCTAATGAATAATGCGGAAGAAATTATTTAGTTTATCCTGTTGACAATTACAACTGACTCGCTATAATAAACCAGCGTCAAGCCGGTGTAGCTCAGTTGGTAGAGCAGCTGACTTGTAATCAGCAGGTCGTCCGTTCAAGTCGGATCGCCGGCTCCATGAAAACAAAGCTGAGTAGTGGTGGGATGGCCGAGTGGTCAAAGGCAGCAGACTGTAAATCTGCCGACTCCGTCTACGAAGGTTCGAATCCTTCTCCCACCACCATTCCTTAACAACGGGCCGACTTAGCTCAGTAGGTAGAGCACATCCATGGTAAGGATGGGGTCTCCGGTTCGAGTCCGGAAGTCGGCTCCATTTTTTCAAAATAATTAAAAGTCCGGAGTGTGTGAGCTCCGGATTTTTTGCGTGTATTATTCTTGTTTTCAGTTAAATATGTTAAAATCTCTGAGCGTAGTGCCCAGTACGGGCGGTCTATATATGTATATATATGTATAGGGAGGTCAGCTGAAAATGGCAAAGGCGAAATTTGAAAGATCGAAGCCGCATTTGAACATAGGGACAGTAGGTCACATAGACCACGGAAAGACAACGCTAACAGCGGCGATCACGAAGTGTCTTGCGACTGCTGGACTTGCGGATTTTTCGAAGTTTGAGGATATTGACAAGGCACCGGAAGAGCGTGAGCGCGGAATAACCATCAATATAGCCCACGTGGAATACCAGACAGATAACAGGCACTATGCCCATATTGACTGTCCGGGACATGCAGACTACATCAAGAACATGATCACTGGAGCGGCCCAGATGGACGGAGCCATTCTGGTGGTAAGTGCAGCGGACGGACCCATGCCCCAGACGAGGGAGCATGTACTTCTAGCCCGTCAGGTTAATGTGCCGGCCCTTGTAGTATTCATGAACAAGACAGACCAGGTGGATGACGAAGAGCTTCTTGATCTTGTAGAGATGGAAGTGCGTGAGCTTCTGAGTGCCTATGAGTTCCCTGGAGATGACATTCCGGTTGTCAGGGGAAGTGCTCTCAGGGCTCTTGAGAGCGAAGGAACGAAGGAGACTCCCGAAGCCAAGTGTATCTGGGAGCTTATGGATGCATGTGACAGTTACATTCCGGAGCCAGCCAGGGAGATGGACAAGCCTTTCCTTATGCCCATAGAGGATGTATTTACCATAACGGGTCGAGGGACAGTGGTAACGGGCAGGGTAGAGCGAGGAGTCATCAATGCTGGAGAGGAAGTAGCCATCATCGGAATGAAGACGGACATAGTCAAGAGTGTAGCCACATCTCTTGAGATGTTCCGTAAGATCCTTGACAATGCCATGGCAGGAGACAATGTAGGAGTACTTCTGAGGGGAGTAGGCAAGGAAGAAGTAGAGCGAGGCCAGGTACTGGCCAAGCCTGGATCCATTACACCTCACACATGGTTCAAGGGCGAGGTATATGTATTGAAGAAAGAGGAAGGCGGAAGGCATACCCCGTTCTTTGCTGGATACAAGCCTCAGTTCTATTTCAGGACCACGGACGTAACAGGTGAGATCAAGCTTCCAGAGGGAGTAGAAATGGTAATGCCCGGAGACAACGCTAACTTCGAAGTCAAGCTTATAGTTCCCATCGCCATGGAGCCGGGACTTCGTTTTGCAGTCCGTGAAGGCGGACATACCGTTGGCGCCGGCGTAGTTACCGAAATCCTTGAGTAAAACGTTTGGAGTGAAAAGTTATGGCAGATAATATCGGCCTGCAGTGCACAGAGTGTAAACGCAGGAATTATGTAACCTCAGTTAACAAAAAGAACATGAAGGGTAAACTTGAATTGAGCAAGTACTGTAAATTCTGCAAGAAACATACCTTGCATAAAGAAACCAAGTAGTGTAGAATGTACTCTGCTCGCAGGTCCGTAGCTCAATTGGCAGAGCACTGGTCTCCAAAACCGGGGGTTGCAGGTTCAAGTCCTGCCGGGCCTGCCATAATTATTTTTAAAGTTAATGTAATAGAATAGGAGGCCGCAAAGTTTGGGAAAGATCTTCAGCTTCATCAGAGAAGCAAGAGCTGAATTAAAAAAAGTTACATGGCCAGGCCGACAGCAGGTTTGGTATTCGACTCTGGTTGTTATAGCTTTTACCCTTTTCGTGGCGGCCTATCTTGGTTTAGTTGATATAGCCCTCACCGGGGTATTCGCCAAGTTGATCTAGCAACTGCCAGATTGTATTTTCAGATGAACATACAGTCCACTTTATTGGCGGGGGAGGTGAGGGGGCCGCAAGTCGGGTCCCCTTTTAAGCATGGAATCAAGTTCTGAGCGACGTTGGTACATTGTACAGACATATGCAGGATATGAGAATAGAGTAAAAGCCAATCTTGAGCAGAGGATAGCCACAATGGGCATGGAAGATCAGATCTTTGATGTGCTCGTTCCGCTGGAAGATAAGCTTTTTGTCAAGGATGGTAAAAGCAAGCATGTGACAAGGAAGCTTTTCCCAAGTTATGTGCTCGTTGAGATGTGCCTTGCCGATCAGTCCTGGTATGTGGTCCGTCATACTCCCGGTGTGACAGGTTTCGTGGGAGCGGGCAATCATCCTATCCCACTGAGCGAAAGAGAAGTCAAGGAAATAATGAACAAGATAGGCCAGGATCATGCCAAGCCGAAATTTGAGATCAATCTCAAGCCTGGTGACATCGTTAAAGTCAAGAGTGGCCCCTTTGATGGACAGGTTGGCCCTGTAGCGGAGATCAATGCTGAAAAAGGAAAGATCAAGTTCTCCGTAACCGTTTTCGGTAGAGAAACACTCGTTGAAATAGATTATACAGAGTTGGAAAAGCTTTAGTATAAAATTCAGCCCTGTAAAAGGGCTTATGTAATTTGTATCAGCAGTTACGAGAGGAGATAAAGGATAATGGCCAAAAAAGTTATTGCGCAGATCAAGCTTCAGTTGCCTGCAGGTAAGGCAACACCGGCACCTCCGGTCGGGCCGGCACTTGGTCAGCACGGTGTCAACATTATGGAATTCTGTAAGCAGTTCAATGCCAAGACTTCTGATCAGCCAGGGATGATAATTCCCGCAGTTCTGACAGTATATGCTGACAGAAGTTTTTCTTTCATCACCAAAACCCCGCCAGCAGCCGTCCTGCTTAAAAAGGCAGCTGGTCTCGAGAGTGCATCAGGGGAGCCTAACAAGGTCAAGGTTGCCAAGATCAAAAGGGACAAGGTTCGTGAGATCGCCGAGATCAAGAAAGAGGACCTGAATGCCAACGATACAGAAGCAGCCATGAGGATGATCGAGGGAACCGCCCGTTCCATGGGCATCGAAATAGTCGACTGAAGGTTCTTTGAACTATCTGTGGGAGGGCGAAAGCCCGTTGGTACCACGAGGAGGAAAAACTCATGACAAAACGGAGTAAGAGATACAAAGAAGCAGTAGAAAAAGTGGATTCAAACAAGCTTTATGGACTTAGGGAAGCCATTGAACTTTTCAAGGATGTTGCAACTGCAAAGTTTGACGAAAGCCTTGAAGTACATGTTCGCCTTGGAGTTGATCCCAGGCATGCCGATCAGCAGGTCCGCAGCACAGTAGTACTTCCACATGGTACTGGTATCACTAAAAAGGTACTTGTGATCGCGGCTGGTGAGAAGATGAAGGAAGCCCAGGAAGCAGGGGCCGATTTCGTTGGCGGAGAAGACATGGTCCAGAAGATCAGCGGAGGTTGGCTTGATTTTGATTCAGTCATAGCAACGCCTGATATGATGAAGGTCGTTGGTCGTCTTGGAAAAGTCCTTGGTCCCCGGGGCCTTATGCCCAGTGCAAAGACCGGAACTGTTACCTTTGATGTTGCCCATGCCGTAGAGGAAATCAAGGCTGGTAAAGTTGAATACCGGGTTGACAAATTTGCCATTATTCATAATTCAGTTGGTAAAAAGAGTTTCACTAATGATCAGCTTTTTGAAAATGCAAAAACCCTGCTTGCTGCTATAGTGAAGTCCAGGCCGGCAGCTGTAAAGGGTACATATATCAAGAGCATAGCCATTGCCCCCACCATGGGTGTGGGTATCAAGGTCGATACCAATGTGGCGCAGAAAGAGATAGTTGACTGATCCTGGCATTTTTTGCCGGAGGAAGAAAGCACCCTCTACAAATTGACAATTTAATAAATATTAACTGAACTGAAGACAGCGGGTGTGCACCAGCACTTAATATATACAACCCACCGAGGTTCCCGGTCAGAGGAGTAGTGTCCTCTGACGATCATTGATTTCTGATCTCCCGGGTCCTGGTGGACCCGGGAGATTTTTTTACAGGAGGGAGGTGAGCGAATGCCTGCAAAATATAAAATAGAACAGGTACAGAAACTTCGCGAAATGTTAGGTAGAACTGAAGCAGTATTTATCTGCGAATACAGGGGACTTACTGTTGCCCAGATAACCGAGGTCCGTGCCAAGGTCAGGGAAGCCGGCGGCGAAATGAAGGTTTCCAAGAACACCCTTATGAGACTGGCCCTTCAGGAAGAAGGTCTTCCAGTTCCAGAGGAAATTACACTTGGTCCCAATGTCTATACAGTTGCCTACCAGGATCCTGTAGCTGTAGCAAAGGCTCTTGAAGACTTTGCAAAGGTAAAAACGAACAAGGCCCTTGTAGTGAAAGGCGGAATCCTTGGAAAGAAAGTTCTTAATGCCGATGAGGTAAATGCCCTGGCAGAACTTCCATCCAGAGACCAGCTTATTGCACAGGTTGTCGGTACCATTGCGGCTCCTCTTCGTGGACTCGTTACAGTTCTTTCCGGCCCCCAGAGGGGACTTGTTACGTGCCTCTCTCAGCTTAAGGAAAAGAAAGAAAAGGACGCTGCTTGAGAATAAAGGATATTTAAAACTATATCTTTTCTACGCAGCCTGATTTCAATATGAAAATACAAAATTACCCAAGAAAGATTTCTTAAGGAGGAAACAAATATTATGAACCGTGAAGATCTTATCAAGGCAATTGAAGAAATGTCAGTTCTTGAGCTTTCCGAGCTCGTTAAGGAACTTGAGGACAGATTTGGTGTTTCCGCTGCTGCCCCTATGGCTGCCATGCCCATGATGGGTGCCATGCCTGGCGCTGCAGCTGTTGAAGAAGAGCAGACCGAGTTTGACGTAATCTACAAGACCGTTGGATCAAACAAGATCGCAACCATTAAGGTTGTACGTGAGCTTACAGGCCTTGGACTCAAGGAAGCCAAAGAGCTTGTCGACAATCCTCCCAAGCCCATTAAAGAGGGTGTCTCCAAGGAAGAGGCTGAAGAGCTCAAGAAGAAACTCGAAGAAGTTGGAGCAGAAGTCGAGCTCAAGTAGTTCTTTCATTGCTTATGAAAGGGGGTGGCTTAAAGCCACCCCCTTTTTTTTTTGAATTTATACAGACCAGTTATCTTTCCTTTTTTAAAATTCCCCCCGATTTCTCTATGTTGATTCTGCATCCTTAAAGTGAATATTCACACTGCTAAAGTGTGATTGACAAACCCCCTTAAAGCCCTAGAGTTACATTGTATAATTATATAGGCAAAACCATCGAAAGGTGGTGACGCAAAGCTGCGGGTCTAAAGTGTTTTAACTATGACAGCCGGGCTGCTTATTGGGTCTATACTTCCCTTTGGGCAACCGAAGGGTTTTTCTGTTATCAATCCTTTTCTCATAAACTTTTGATTCAAATGGCAAGTGTAATGGGCCTTAGAAATGTAGAAATAGGCCAATTTCCTCGACATAGTAATAAAGGACTATATAATATTTCTTTTTACGATTAAGATACTAATGGTGACCTGCCTCCTGTATTAGGTCCATTTTCAATGTGAGTTTCCTGGCTTCGCTTACCTCCATGCCTCCGAACTTGCTTTTCCATCTATAGAAGGTCTGTTCGCAAAAACCGTATTTCCTGGCTAGTTCCCTGATCGGGATTCCAGCCTCGTTCTCTTTCAGTATGGATATGATCTGTTCCTCGGAAAATCTTTTTTCTTCATGTCATTTCCTCCCCAATGGGTCCAATTTTAACAACTTTTTCGCATTTCGACTGGACCACTTTTCGGGGAGCAGGTCAATGGGTTTTAATTTTTTAATAAATCAAGGACTTTGAAAAAAAATACCGTAGTCTATGGTCTATTGTATGTGTGAAAGTTATATAACTGAAGATTGTCAGGAATCTTCATTTGTTCTTTATACTCATTATTCGAGGTGATTATATGATGCGAAAACAAAAAGGTTTTGCCCTTGGAATGGTGCTTATTCTGATGGTTGTTATTATTGGTATCAGTGCAGTGATAATGGACATGACAACAAACTATGTTGGTTCCTCCCAGGCTACCATAGATCACCAGAAACTCTACGACGCAGCCCAGAGCGGAATTGAATGGGGAAAAATTCGATTATATGAGGAGCGTGAAGATTTGTATGTGGGGTTGCAGACTTACAATGGGGACCTTGATGATATAAGGGCAAAGATCCAGCCTGATTTGGTTGCCAGCAATATTGACAGTATACCCGATACTTCTATTTATGACTCTCAAAACCTAGAACTGACAGTTGATATCCTTGATTGTAATTATAAGATGGGTTTAGGTCAGACCTACAACAGTGATCTCCCCATAATCCGGTTACCGTATGATGCCAGTGAGGATGGTGGAGGCACTATAGATGTTCCAAGGGGTTATTCCATGATAATAGATCCGAACCGTGTAATGACTTTCAGCGGAAGTGTTGGTTTGAAATATCATCCTTTTGTCATTCGCTCTACAGCGTCAACGAAGGATGGATCTAAGAGCTTCGAGCTCGAATCCATGGTGGTGATGATTCATTAATAATCTTTGTTTAAATGTGCGAAATTGTCTGAAGTTACTGTTCTCTTTATTCATCATTTTAGGAGCACTGCTTTTTTCCCTTTCTGGTATTTCTACTGCAAATGTTGCACCAGTTGCACAGGATGATACTGCAACAACCTATGAGAATAATTCTGTTTCTATCGCAGTTCTTGGTAACGATACAGATGTTGACGGTGATGAACTCTATGCTATTAATTGCTCAGATCCTTCACATGGTTCAGCTAGTGCAGAAGGTAGCTATGTTGTTTATACTCCAGACACAGGTTATTCTGGTACCGACTCTTTCCAATATACCGTAACTGATTGGCGGAAAGATAATGGAAGAGTTGGTAACGAGCACAGTGCTCATATGAGCACTGCTACAATCTCTGTAACTATTACTGAAATAGTTGTTTCACCAGATCAAGGGAATGCGGCTATTTCAGATCTTTCCATGTGGCCCCTGTGGCCAGACCAGACAGAAGTATCAGACAGACCAAACGCCCCTCTTTCCTTTACCAGTGTAGGAAGGAACGTTATTGCATCGGTTTCCTTTATTAAGCCTTCTAATTCCTTGTCCGCCTGGGGAGGGAATCTTAACGTATTAAGGAAAGAAGATGAGACCGCCTTTCCAACCCTGGCAGTTGATCACGAACTGGGAAACACAGGATATGGATTGAGGTTTTTTGATACAGATAACGAGAATCTTATTAAGATAAAAGATAATGAATCTATAAGTATCAGAATGAAACCAACCTTGAGAGATATATCCGTTACACCGGAGTATGTGGAGAACTGGTTCTATTTTCAGGATGAAGAAGATCCTGAAGGAGAACCAGAGGAATTTTATGCGAACCAGGAATTCTATACTGATTGGTTGATCAACTGGTATACATTTCTTGAGGGGACGGATACCTCTCTTAAAGCTGGGGAAATCCTTGCGGACTCAGGCCATGCTCCTCCTCTGCTTGTTTGGAAGACAAACTATTGGATAACCCGATTTGTTGATCCTGATGGACTGCCAGAAGATTGGCCAGAAGATGAACCTGTAGTTTTTCTTCCTACCAATGATGGACTTTTAAACAAATTGGACATAGATGATCCCGATACAGATCCATACGTCAAACGAAATTGGGCAGTGATTCCTGAACCTGCATTAAGGACTGCACCTTACCAGGAAAACCTTAATGCAATCCTTGGGTATTATCCCAGATTGACCAACCTTGATGGTCCCATATTTGTTCATGATGTCCAGGAAGATGGCAGTGATGGAGAATGGAAAAGAATACTCATCGGAACTTCGGGTCTGGGAATCCATTTGAAGAATAAGGTTCTTTCTGGGTGGAGAGAGGAACTCCAGGATTATAATCTGGCTCCGGCAGAAGAAGAACTGGAACCTGCTCATCAAGTTGGGAAAAACTTTGCCATATATGCATTTGACGTAACTGATCCAGACAACCCGATCTTTTTATGGGAACAAACTAATATTTTCTGGGATAGAGATAAAGAATCAGAAAATTTCTCATCATCAAATCCTCGTGATCTCTACCTTGATTATGTTTGTGCCAGACCTTTGATCGGTCTGACAGGAGAGAAGGGAAACCTGGATTGGCATGCTCTTATTGTTGGCATGGAATATGATGAGGATTATGGAACATATTATTACCACTGGTATGATCTTGATCCGCTCACAGGTAATATTAAGGGGCATAAACGGTTTACAGATCAATATTCCGGGAATGATGAGACTTTGTGGTATATCCTGAATGGTGAATGGAGTGCTGAGGATTGGGATCCTACCCGAATGCTTGCTGCCTATCCCAAAGAGCCTAATCAATATGGAGGGTTACCTGTATTAAGTGATGTTTATGTTTATCTTTCTAATGGGTCCTGTTATTTGTGGAATATTCAGGCAGGGAATGATCCATGGAAACTTTTTTCAACTGTAACAAATATTTCAACTCATAATACAAATCCAGCTCCCCCTCTGCAGGATTTTGACATTGCCTATTTTGATGAACAGGGTGAGAGTGGAATAGAGACACATACTTACATGGCTGCTGTTTTAGAAATAGATTTTAACGCCAGTAACCCCCACGATACTACAAATTTATTTGTTCTAGATATGGAGTCAGCCTTGGGTGATTATATGGCGGAAGATTATGAGCCAAAGATCCTGGCTTTTCAATCTGCTCAGGGGCAGGCTGGAGAAACCGTTACAATGGTAAAAGACAGGATTGATGGAGGGAATTTTGAAATAGATGATTCTTTTGAAGTTGAACTTCAGACGGGAAATGGAGCCAATGCTGATGAATTCGAAAAACTAGTCGCTACACCTCTCTTTTTAGATGGTGTTCTCTATTTAGCTGTTTATAGTACCACTGCAGAAGATGGTATTGGCTTGAGCAGACTCTATACTTTAGAGATGGATGATCTTCTTGATTCACAAGTTAACGGAGCTTCAACTAAGCTTACTGAGGGAGAAGATGGTGATTATGTTGATTTTCCTGGAGAGGAATTTGTAGCGGCAACCGTTGGTTCCGATGGTGTCCTTTACATTCCTAAAACAGATGGTACAGTTTATAGCAAAGACTTGGGTATTGAGTTCGGTATAACTGAGGACTCAGGTGATGTATCTGCTGATTTCGCCGATACTGTTCAGGTCTATTGGAGGGTTCGGAATTAAGATTACACCATCCGACTAAGTTAAATTACATACCTAAAGGGGACTGAGTGTTATTGGGTCCCCTTTCTGTTTTTCTATCAGCGCTATAGACAGGGATAGTTTATGAATATTTCTGATGGAGGAGATTATAGCTGGATGCAGATCAATGATTATTATATTGAGGCTATTGAAGAGCAAAAAAAACAATCTTGTAACGTCCATCTAAGTCAATCTGCTATCCATTCGATATTATCTATCGCTGGTACCGACGTGTCCTACTCTCGTATCGGTAAAGAAACCATGGCCGTGGCCGGTATAATTATCATGGAATACGGAACCTGGAATGTGGTGGAAAGGGTTTATGCAGTAAAAGACATATCCTTTCCCTACATTCCGGGGCTGCTTTCCTTTCGTGAACTCCCTGTTCTCATGGATGCCTGTGAAAAATTACAGAACATGCCGGATATATGGCTTGTAGATGGAGCAGGGATTGCCCATCCGAGACGCCTTGGCCTCGCATCCCATTTCGGGGTAACCATCGACCAGCCTACGGTGGGTGTTGCCAAGAGCCGTCTTACGGGAAATCATGAACCTGTTCCATCCGAAAAGGGGGCCAGAGTTCCCCTGTATGATGGAGAAGAGATTATAGGCACAGTTCTCAGGACCCGAAGTAACGTTCGTCCCCTTTACATAAGTCCCGGTCACAAGGTTTCCATCGTTCAGGCTCCTGAAATCGTCCTTTCCTGCTGCACAAAATACCGTCTTCCAGAACCTGCAAGGGCTGCCCACAATTTTGTAACGATGCTTAGACAGCAGTTATTAAAATAAGACAATTTCCCTTTCTCCCATTTCAAAGAAATCTGAAGTAGAATAAAAGTTGTTTTGTAAAATCTGTACTTAAAGATCTGGAGGCTCTTCGATGGTCATAGATTGTCATGTACATGTATATCCCCCGGAAATAATAAAGAACTGGGAAAAGATAGCTGAAAGGGAGGATCACTTCCGAACCCTTGTAACCAATAATGTCCATAAGTGGGCAACGGCAGAAGATGTAATAGAACAGATGGAGAAGGATAACATTGACCAGTCCTGGATATTCGGATTCGCCTTTGATGACATTGGCTTATGCCGGGAGTGTAACGACTACGTCATGGAAGCTGTCAGACAATATCCTGGAAAGCTGAAGGGTATGGGAGTGGTCAACCCTATTTCCAGGGGAGTGGAAGAAGAGGCAGGCAGATGCGCCGAGGCCGGTTTTATAGGGATAGGGGAGCTTTTCCCCCAGGGCCAGGGTTTTAACCTTACTGATATGCGTCAGACATGGAAAATAGCTGGGCTAGTCGATGAACTTGAAATGTTTCTTATGTTCCATTCGGCAGAGCCTGTGGGTCATGAATACGGGGGGAAGGGTGACGTAGGGCCGAAAGAAGCAGCCGCCTTCAGTACTAACCATCCGGAAGTAAAAGTGATATTTGCTCACTGGGGAGGTGGCCTGTGGCTTTACGAGCTTATGCCGGAGATGAAAATGTATCTTCAGAATACATTCTACGATACCGCGGCAACCCCATGGCTTTATACATCGGGGATGTTCGATTCGGTATTCAGTGCGGGTATAGGAGAAAAGATCCTGTATGGTTCTGATTTCCCTATACTAAAAAGTAACAGATATGTTAAAATACTCGAACAGTCAGGCCTTACTGATTTACAGAAGGAAATGGTCCTGGGTGAAAATGCCATAAAATTCCTTGAAAAAAGGTGTTGACATAAAAGGCAGTCCTAGTTATACTATCCTTCGCGTCAAGGCAGTAATGGCGGGCATAAGGGCGGATAGTTCAGCGGAAGAACACCTGCCTTACACGCAGGGGGTCACAGGTTCGAACCCTGTTCCGCCCACCATTGTTTAAAGCAGGACATTGATAATCTTTGCAATGCGGGGTTGTAGCTCAGTCGGTTAGAGCGCCGGCCTGTCACGCCGGAGGTCGCGAGTTCGAGTCTCGTCAGCCCCGCCATTTATTTGTCCTTATCACTGAGGCGAGATAGCTCAGTCGGTAGAGCAGCGGACTGAAAATCCGCGTGTCCCCAGTTCGATTCTGGGTCTCGCCACCATTTTGATAACGATAAATGACGGGCGGAAATAGCTCAGCGGTAGAGCACAACCTTGCCAAGGTTGGGGTCGCGGGTTCGAATCCCGTTTTCCGCTCCATTACCTGAAAATTTGTTGGCGGCATAGCCAAGTGGTAAGGCAGAGGACTGCAAATCCTTTATCCCCGGTTCGAATCCGGGTGCCGCCTCCACTAAATATATACAATATGTTTCAATATTCCTCGGTAGCTCAATTGGCAGAGCGGGTGGCTGTTAACCACTAGGTCGCAGGTTCGAGTCCTGCCCGAGGAGCCAGAATATGACAAGACGGTCAGATTTCCTGATCGTCTTTTTTTATATTATATTCAATCAGACATGACTCGAACCTGCTCATGGGATACTCCAACTGCTGTCTTTGGAGTATCAGGAGGAATATCCTACTCGTTCAGAGGCTATGAAAAGGGAAATACAGCTTAAGACATTCCGAGGTCGGGAGTCTATCCGTAAATCTATACTGGAAGTAGGTGGCTGTTAATCCGCCAGCTGGCGGATTCGAGTCCTGCCCGAGGAGCCAGAATATGACAAGACGGTCAGATTTCCTGATCGTCTTTTTTTATATTATATTCAATCAGACATGACTCGAACCTGGTTATCCCTTGTGAGATAGTTAATGGGTACCCTGATTACATTTCTATCCAAGTATTTCCTTAACCCTTCCTACTATTCCGTTATTCAGACGCACTTTGATCCCATGTGGATGATGAGAGCTTTTTGTGAGCAGATCCTTTACAATGCCTTCAGTCAGTTTTCCTGATCTCTGGTCCTGTTTCTGTACTATTTTCACTTTTAAACCAGGTCTTAGATTAACTTTTTCCGTTCCAGACAATGAATCTCCTCCCTGATGTTCCTTTTAGTTACACTGAAGATGTATTGTATCATGCCGAACATCAGCAGGATTTATCTTGTAAATGTAATAACCCACCATAAGGCCCATATCAATTGTGCTATCTGGCCCATTAGCTATAGTATGTTGGAACTAGAAGTTGCTTTAAAGTTAAGATATACTAAATACATAGTTATATTCTTGTGTAGTAATTGGAGATTAGGAAAGGGTGTTCTTAAGCGTTTCCATCAGGATAGGTTCAGTATGCTCCTAAGAAAAGAGGTCTTGTCATGATCGGGAGAGTTGTACCATGAAGAGGAAAGCTGGTTTCGGTCTTGTAGAAGTATTGATTGCTCTGGTCCTGCTTGTCATTGCACTTTTTGCGATTGCTTCAACTTTTATAGTTTCTTCGCAACTGATGGTACATACCTATGAGAAGGAGAAAGCCGTAATGCTTGGGTCGGAACGGCTGGATGTTCTTGAAGCAGGAGATTATGACACCATAGTTACTTCGAGTGATCAGGCAGGCATTTATACCAGGTCGTGGGCTGTGTCTGAAGATTCCCATTCAAAGAATGTTACTATGATCGTTACCTGGGATGGTGTGTTGCGTGATAATTCTAGCTTTACCATTCAGAGGGAAATAAGCGAGTTTGCGGACAATGAAGTCTTAGATTGAGGTGAGGCTATGAATTCCTACTTTAGGCAATCTTCTGTTATCAAGATGAAGGATTACAAGGGACTGCGCAAGGATGGTTTTACTCTTGTGGAGATCCTTATCGTCATTGTGGTCGGTCTTATCATAATGGGTTCCGTAATTGGGTTGTTCTCTGCCTTTCTCAGTCATTATGAGCTTGATACTGATCTTACAGCAGCACGCCAGAGGGGAGAAATGGTATTCACGATATTGAACGGCCCCGTTCTGGCTGCGAGCCTGGGAATTCCAAATACCTCTTCAGATTTTGGAACTGTTTTCAACGAAATACCCACAGTTGATAATATTGGTTCTGCCCTTCGAATAAGCAGTTCCGATCAGGTCCTTGATGTTGTTTATTCGGTACCCTCCGGACTGGCCGCGGTTGGGGAGTTAGAACTTCGGCCGAATGTCAAAAGTACAATAGACCTTACAGGAGACCCGGGTACCCTTGATATTGTGGATGATGATCCGCCCATTACGACAGAGGCCTGGGTGGTTTTCCCGGCCGGAGCAACTCCCTGTAAGGTTACAGATCTTGGATCATCTTCCATTGAAATAGAACCTCATGAGAGAGGTACTGTTCAGTTCTTTGACGAAATGCACCTTGTGAGGGCCGCCCGAGCAAGGGTTAACGGGAGCCGATTTGAGATGGAAGATCTTACCAGAGGAGAACTGCTTGGCAGTGTGGAAGGCATATATTCAATTCATTTTGATACCAGTAGCCCCGGTGTTCTTACGGCATATGTTCTTGCACGGGGCAACCAGAGAAGTGATGATCTTGTTACTCCTGCCCAGATCGATGATTGGCCAGAAGCTGATCTTGGGGCTTTACCTGAAGAAGCCAGACATTATCGCTTGACCGTAGTCAGAAGCAGTTGGAGGGTGAGGAACTGATGCGAAAACATTTTAAAAATGCGGGTGGTTTTGCTCTTCCAATGGTTCTTGTTATCCTGGTATTGGGAGGAGTTCTTGTTTCTGTTACCTATAATATTGTTAATAATCTGGTTGCATCTTCAACGAACGTTGTGGAGAAGGTCGAGCTTTATAATGCTGCTGTTGACGGGCTTGAAAAGGGTAAGATATGGATAAGAGGTACAATGTCTGCTGATGGACAACTACCTCGCTGGGAGGCAGATAATCCCTTTGGTGAGCTTAACAGGGACAATTTATCTGGTGGCAATTACGATGTACTCAAGGTTAGGGATATTGATGGGAACCTGCCCAATATAAATTATTCCATAGGTCAGGTTGCGGTGACTGTGGATATCTATGATATGGACTGGAGAATTGGTCTGGATATAGAAAGTGACGACTATATAGCAGGGTTTCCTCCACGCCTGGATTATACTTACGAAGTCGCAATGTCACTGCATCAGGGTTCTTCCTATGCGGGAGCAAATAGAGGTGAAGGTAGCGTAGGCGGAGGGGGAAGTATTTCCCTCGGTTTCTACCTGATCAGGAGTACTGCTACATTTGAAGATAAAAGGGAGATCGTAGAACAATCTATGGTAGCCAGGTTGTGATTTACAGGATAATAAAAGGGAGTGATATTTTATGAAAACCTTATGTAACAGGCTCCTTTCCCCGAAAGCAAAAATGTTATTTGCTATGGGAATGATTGCAATTCTGACCCTTTGCTCAAGTTCTCTTTCTTTGGCATATGATGAAGACTCGATTCTGGCACCTCTTTCCAAAACGACCCCTTTGGGTTTTGGCAGGATGCTGCAGCCCAATGTCCTTATGCTTCTGGATACAAGTGGGTCCATGACCTATCGGACCTATTCCCAATCCTCCACCTATGGAGATGGAAGCCGTCCCTATTCGAATCAGTATTACTATGGTCGAGATGTTGATTCCTCGAATAATGATCCTGATGTGGCCTATAACTATCATTCCCAATTGACATATATACCAGATGAGGAACTTCCCTTCTATGATAGAGCTTATTTGGGAGGAGATTCAATTTCTGGTTATCTTTATCCAAATGATAGCAGGATGTACCAGCTTAAACTGGTGCTTTGGGAAATTCTTGAAGATCCTGTGATGACAGCGGGATTAAACCTTGGTATGGCTACCTACTATCAATATTCCCAGTGGAATACGAGTGACTGGTACTACTACGGAGGAGGATATGAGAATATCAGTTGGGAGTACAGTACCTATAGTGGCAGTAAGGCAAGTCTTAGAGTTCCTTTTGGTAGTACTGATGATGTGGAACACATGGATGAGCTTAAATCCTGGATCGATGGTTATGAATCCAATACCAATGAAGAGCTTCGCGCCAACGGCCATACTCCTCTAGGATATTCCATTTACGATTCCAGTACTTCGGATTTTGATTCCGCAAAGGACTTTTTCTTCCACAGTAGCCAGGGCGCCATCACGAACTGGTGTCAGGAAAACTGGCTTATTGTATTAACGGATGGCCAGGAAACTGGGGGAGGCGATCCCGTTCAGGCTGTTAAAGACCTTTACGATTACGCTGAGAATTCAAGCTGGACGGATGATTTTGGAGAACAGGCTCAACCTGTCCGTACATTTGTTATCGGTCTGATAGCTCCAGATGACGATGACTTTGTAGGCCTGGTGGATGACCTTAACCAGATGGCGGATTGGGGAGATGACGGAATCGATAACGATTCCGCTACCGCTTATTTCCCGACAGATGTAGAAACTCTTCTAAGTTCTTTCAGGGAGATCTTCAGTATTATCCAGGTCAGGTCTGGCACTGGAGGTGCTCCTCTTGTTAGCCCTGCAAGGCTGGAGGGTGAAAGTGGTGCAGTATTTGTTTCGACCTATGTTCCAAAGGAAGAACGACAGTGGGAAGGTGACCTGCTCAAATACACTCTAAGTGGCGATATCATACCTGATTCCGCTGATTGGAGTGCTGGAGATCAACTTAATGCCATCAATTATGATGACCGCACTGTTTATACCGTCGATTGGCAATCTCCTTATGCGGATATGCCGATCACGGGAAGTAATTTTGCTTCTTTCAATAATGACGAGGCTCTTAACCTGAGGAGTGAAGTATTCTGGAACCCTGATCTAAGAACCTATGGACCTACGGCGGCTAACGATGGGAGTGAAGCACCCGGGACTGGTGCCACAAGGAAATTTGTCAGGTGGGTTCTTGGAAGTGACGAATGGGATGAAAATGTCGGAGATGAAAGATGGAAACTGGGCGATATTTACCACAGTGGTATTACTGAAGTTGGCCCCCCCTTGGGATCTAACCCACACTCAGAGTATCGGGCTTTCATGCAGAATAATCTTGACAGGGCCAAAATTGTTTATATACAGGCTAATGATGGAATGCTTCATGCCTTCAACTCCGAAACAGCGGGTGAATCGGTTGGTGGAAAGGAGAGATGGGCTTTTATTCCTCCGAATGTCCTTGGCTGTGGGCGGCTCATGGGTCTCAGAGGCTACTATGTATATAAACAAGCCGCACATGACTGGGTTTTCAGAGTTAAGGAGGACAATGAACGAGTTTCCATCCCCCGCTTCCTTCTCGATGGGCCTCTCGTTGCAGAGGATGTATATCTTGGAGGGTCCTGGAGAACCGTATTGTTGAATCTGCTGGGTTATTCAGGTGCAGGAATGTATGCAATTGATATTACCGATCCAGATGAACCTGATTTTCTCTGGGCCGTTGAAAACGCAATCTATACCCCGGATGATTTGGATATTATCCCTGGCGGAGATGAGTACCACACTGTTTCTTACTGGGTTGAATCGGGAGATCATATTACAAGGATAAACTATGATCACGACAGTACAATACCTTCAGATCTTGATTACCGGCAATTACGGTTTACATTGAGTGTTCCGGCCATTGGTTCCATGAAACTAAGTGGAACCAATCACTGGGTAGCTGTTATGGGCAATGGTAGTTCTCGTCAGATCGTTGGAGATTCCCCAGATGGAGCAGTATATGTTATAGATATCGAAAACGGTGAGATAATAAGGACCCTTACAAAATCGGGGATGAAAGAGGTAGTAACTCCTGTAACAGTGCTGAATACAAGCAGTGCCCAGATTATCGAAACGTTCCTTGTGGGGGATAATGACGGTCATGTTTATCTCTGGAATGTGGGTAATGATTGGGCTGGTACAGAAGTTTTCGATATGAATGCCTCTGTTGGTTCCTCCTACAGGATGGATATAGCAGAGCTTAATGGTGATCTCTGGGTCTTTGTAATAACGGGAGATAATGATCCTCTTGTTGCAAATGCTGATACTAATTATTTTATTGCCTTTAATGTTGAGGGTACGAACAATTTCCCGATAACCTTTGATGATCTTAACAAACTAGTAGATGATGAGGTCAACTCAGACCCTGATGGCTGGTACCTTGAATTCCCGACGGATGAGGAAGAATTGGCTACGACACCGCCCCTTGTCTACAATGGATATGTTTTCTTTTCCACCTTTAAAAATAATGTAGACCCGTGCCAGGTTGGTACGAGCCGATTATATATTGTTAAAGCTGGAACTGGAGCTTCTGGATGGGGTTCAGGGAGTAACCGCTACATTGAATTTGAAGGTTATAAAATAAGTGGAATAACCCTGAATGATGATAGGGTCTTTGTTGGTGTTACCGATTATTCAGGAGGTACTTCTGAAAATTCTCTTCCTGATGAACTCGATTCTCTCAACGCTTCTCAGCAGGGTAACGTCCTGACCTTTGATGTTCCCGATCCTGTTGCGAGTTCGTCCTTTCCGATTGCAAGCGGTCAGATGCGTTCAAGATACTGGAGGGAGTGGAAACCATGAAAAAAATAATGCTAATTGTTTGCCTCGCATGTTTGATCGTATCTTTTTTCACAGGATATGCATTGGCAGCGAAAAAAAATATTCGTGAAGTTGAACCTAAAATAGAGCTTAAGGAACCCCTATGGGGAGTTCTGAAAGAAATGGGGACAAAGCCGTATTCAATAACAATTGATGTAAAGAAAGAATCTATTCTCTGGCAGAATGGCTACACTAATTTTTATGATTTTGAGGGAAATAGGATATCAGCAGTCAAATTCCTGGAATCATTTAAAAATAGAGGGATAGGGATATGGCTGGATCAAAATAACATAGCACTGGAAGTAAGACCGGTTAATATGTGACATCATTACTTATGACCAAAAGGTTAGATGAAAAGATCCCCCGAAATCCGGGGGATCTTTTCATCTCCGAGCCATTTTCGCTTCTGCCTGGTGTTGTGATATCATTAAAAAGTATTTTAATTCTTTTTACTTATTCTTAAATAAAGAGGCAATAAATATGTTATTTTTAGTTAAAAGATCTTTACTTCTTTTTTTGTTAATTTTTGTACTGATTTTATGTCCAGGAGCTCCGGTTCTTTGCATATCAGCCAAGGAAGAGTCCCGGGACCTGCTCTTGAAGTCTCTGGTTTCTATTGATCTTGATGCTTCTTGTAAACAGCTTTATGGCGCTGTTCAGCAGGTACTTGTGGCCATCGAAAAGAATGTTGATTTCAAAGATACAAAAAATCACCCGGAGCAGCTGGGTGAACTCCTGGTAAGAAGCAGGAGCGCCCTGTCCACTGCAGAATCGGTTCTGGATCAACTGCAGATTTCAGGGAAATCTGAAGAGACAGCATCTTACATGGAAGCCTGTCAATATGCCAACCAGGCCTTGAAAAGCCTTTACTCATACCTGGTAGGCCTGGTGGACGGACAGCCAAAAGAAAGACTATGGACCGACTATTTATTCAATATGGGTAAGTATCTCGATTTAACCCGGGTTATCAATGAAAAGAGGCAGAAGAATCAATTGGAAAAAGGGGTCCTTTTTGATCTTCTGGCGAAAATGAAGTCCATAATGGATCCAGCCATTATGGCAAATACTTTTTTTTGCCAGATGCTGGAAGAGGATGTTCCCCCGGACAGGATCTTCCTTGCTTCAGTTAAAGCAAGAGATGCTTCGTTCCATTCCATGGTTGATCTGAATAATATGGTCTTTCCTCGAGAAATCGAAAATCCAGCCTTTCGTGATGTGGTAAACTGCTCATCCCTTTACCGTGCTTACAGTCTCTACATGATCAGGGTCCTCGATATGTATGGCAGTTCTGTAGATAATAAGGATCTATCCTTTGAAATGGCAGACCTGATAAATGAATCCCGTACATTTCTTCATCAGGCAGAAGGTGTTATCAGAACCCTGAAAGGGTCATATTAAGAGGACTTCCATACTTACCACTAATCAGATATCTCTATCTCCAGCAGAGCCACACAGGGAAAGAATACCGGAATGGGGATGCTGCCCTGTATGAACGATTTTAAAGAAATCCTCCAAAAAGACATTTCATTAAACAGAACACTTGCAGGCCGACAGGGATCTCTTGTTCGACGAGAAATTGACGGAGCTGTTGCAATTGTTGGTGATCTCCATGGAGAGATCGAGAGTCTGGAACAGATAATTAACAGGGTCTGTGCAATGAACCGGGAATTGAAGGGAGAAGAGATAAACTGGTTTTTCCTTGGAGACTATGTTGACAGAGGACCCGATAGTCTGGAACTTCTGACAAGACTTATCTCTTTTCGGTTGGAAAATCCAGGCAGGGTTCTTTTTCTCCGCGGGAATCATGAGGATTGGAGAATGAATCTTCATTATGGTTTTGCATGGGAACTTCATCTTCATAATATGGATAACCTGTCGTGTCTTATCATAGAGTGGTATGAAAGTCTTCCCCTCATTGCGGTTATCCCTCCCATCGCTATGGTTCACGGAGGACCTCCATTTCCTGTTCCCACAACATTCAAAGAGATTTCGGATATTAGTTTTAAAGAAACCCGGGGCATGCATGTTCTATGGAGTGATCCCGATGATGAATATTATATGAACAGGGGTGGAGGGACCAGGGCTTTTAATGATAGAGAATGCCAGGATTTCCTGAGGCTTGTTGAGTGCTCTTTTATTGTGAGAGGACATCAACATGTTCCCCTCAAGGGCTATAAGATCAATTTTGGGACCTGTATAACCCTTTTCTCTGCAGCCTGTGGCCTGGGATGGCCAAGAAGTTTCATATATTCTAGAGATCTCAAAGGCATGAAGGATCTTAAAAAACACATATACACAGTGTAATGATCACCCTTATTTCCAGGGAGTTGTAAGCATGTTTCAAATGCCGTTTCTCAGAAAGCTGAGCCAGTTAATTCGAATGGGCAGAAAACAGATGCGTACTGATTTGCCCACCCAGGACAGAGTGATATATGAAGAGCGGATATTCAGCCGTAATATTACCTTTATGTTTCTTGCCATTGCTTTCCTGTTCCTTTTTCTTGCTGAAAGATTTGATGCTGATATGTACCTTCCAATTAAGGGGCAGGATATGCTTTTACCATTTTTCCTTATGCTCGCTATAGCAGTTAATTTCAGTGTCTTAAAAGTCAAAATAACCTTATGGGGTCTTTTCCTCCGTTTCGGGATACTTCATTATGAAACCCCATGGGGAGATATAAAACAAGCATATATCCCTTCTGATGGGATCAAAGGATCTGTTAAAGGCTGGGGAATTACTCTTACCTCCATCGAAGAAGGGATGCGTCTGTCTTACTCTGTTCCCGGGAAACCGAAGGTAGTGTGTCAAATGAAGTCAGACCTGTTTAATGAAGTGGCATTTTCGACATCCAAACCAGAAATCGCACTGACCGCATTAAAAGAAGGGATCGTCCGCTCTGAGGGAAATTTCGTATAACAGCCAGGTAATGCTATCCTCTCAAGAGTTGCCTTCCAGAGATATTGTTAAATATTAACAGGTACAAACTCTCATGTTTCATTATCACGATAGTTCTCAAGTTACTATGGAAATAGTACAAAAATCCCTATAGTATGGTCTATCAAACTCACCAGATTATTCTACAAGGTGCTAAATTGTTATTAAGTGTAGCATCTTGGAGATTCTATTCTTCAGTGCAATGCTTTAAAGCGCTTGACAAGTGATCAGGTGGATAATAGTATTATTTCTTTACATGTGAAAGAACGCGATGTTTCTGATCTATACTCCTGTGATTTTTCCATCCATCCTGGTCATGTATCTTTTTTTGATCTTTTAAATTACTTTAAGTCCTTATTTCGAATTCAAAGCTGATAAATTACTAAAGTCTTAATTTCCTCATTTTTGAGGATTCCGCTTAAATACCCGAAGAGGGAAGGAGGGAGCAGTTGTAGTACCACTGACCATGTGAATCTTGCACTGTCGTATGATGTTCGTTCTTTGAAGATATTTTTTGTTTGAACGAAAAGGCAAACCGGTCAAAAGACCGGGGCGCAAAGCCACGGGTCTAACGCTTTATAAGAGCCATGACAGCCGGGCTGCCGAACCTATTGCTCAAGTTATAGGGGAGGTATATCAAATGTTTAAGAAATATGCAGTCTTACTGTTGGTTTTAATATCTTTTGTTGTTCTCATCGGAACTGTTAATGCGGGTGACCTTGGTCCAACAACTGCGCCACCGACAGATCCTACAAGGATGTTCATACAGTCTCAGGGCGAACTGACATTTACAGTCCAGATGTCAAAGGGAGATGTTGCAGTCTGGCCTCCTGGCCAGGAACCCCCTTTGGTCGTTTATTCCTGTGAAAATGATGGGTACGAGTTGTCTATTTCACCCCTCTGGCAGAAATTTTCAGTGGATTACGTAATAGTTTCCTCATCCACTCGCTGTCTCAGTTATTGGAATGAAGGAGATTGGGAAGAAATAGAAAATGGTTCAGTCCTGTCATTCGGGGATGCCGAGGGCGTCTGCTTTGCTTCGTGTGAGGTAACCCCGGGAGACGATGACGATGATTGCACGCCAGGTGACGACGACGATTATGGCATCATTGAAGAAACAAGTGTAGATGCCTACGCCTGTCTGCCCTGTGCTTTAGATCCAGCGGCATCCATTGTTGAAGTTGAAAATTCCTGTAATGAGAATTACTGGACTTTCAAGTTCAATGTTGAATCCTGTGATACAGTCTGCTCCATTGATGTTACCTTTATGCTGGACTGTGATTTGTTGGGAGACAGAGAATACGGGATCTGGGAACTGATCTCCAGTGACTGTACCGGTTGTTCATGGGAGTTCCTTGGAGGAGAGTTCTCGAAAAATGAAGAATGTCCTCCGGAATGCATGCTGAGCTGGACCCTGGAAAAACCTGATGAGTACTCCGGAGACTTTTTCTGCGACCTCATGGACAGAACCTTTGGAGTTGGTCCTAAACCACCTACCTACGTAATTCCTGAACCAGGTGACAATGAAGGAGAGATGGCCCCCTGGGGAGACTGGATGATATATCTTGGCCAGTGTAACCCGGAAAGCGGAGATGTAATGGCCTCCTTTGATATTGCTACTCAACCTGATGACGGTCTTGAACCCGGAGATGCATTCTATTTCACCCTCGAATTTGAGAACCCGGAGAACATCTGTGAAGTGGATCTCTATCTGTATCTGAAAGACTGTTCTGATGAAAAAAGTATCTGGGAATTTCTTGACGGAGCGTGGGAAGAGTTTGTTGGCTATTTTGAATGGGAAGCAGCAGGGGGCTTGCCCTGGAGAGTAAATGGTACTGACTACTACTGCCGGATCCATGTTTTCTATCCGCCGGTGGGAGAGGAGCCTGGAGTTCCCATTGGTGATGACGACGATGACGACGATGACGACGATGACGGTGTATTTGGAGTAGGAACTGATGAATATTTCAACCCTGCCAGCCCGGGCGGAGATGATGACGATGATTCATCTTCTTCAGGTGGAGGCGGATGCAGTGTTGGTTCTTCACTGTCGGCATTGTTGCTTATGATCCCTGTGGGTTGGATACTGTACCGGAAGAGATAGTTCTGAAATCAGAAGCTTGACTTTTCAATGAATCATATGAAGTTGTCAATAACCAGGGGGATAAAATACCCCCTGGTTATTTTGTATTAGCCTGATGGGCCTTAAGACTCATGTTGCATAGTCCAGGATAATCATATAGAATCATCCATAAGGACTATGCTAATTACATGCCTGGGTTTATAATTAATATAAAGCCAGAAAAAATAGAAAAACAGATGACTATTCGATAAGTTAATACGGTTGACAGTTAGAGTATAGAATAGTATTATTAACAAAACTTGAATATCATTTGATTATTAATTGAATCTTTCATTTACATATCTTTTTTTACAATTTAATCCTCTTGTTGATGACTTTTCTTTATGTTAAAACTGCAATTCTTTTACCCCTTTTTCACATTTCTGAACCATCTATTTTTACGCATTGATCCACCTTTTTAGTCGAACTCTTCAGAAAAGTAGTCTTGTTTTGATAACCTTAGTTGAACAGATGAGGTTATGGGAAAGCTGCTTTATCAATGTTCTAATTTCCGCTTGAATTCCTGGGAAAGAGGGAGGTGTATAAACAGAAAATATTGAGAGTATGAGTAAAGAATCTTAAAACGAAAAGGCAAACCGTCCGAAAGGCCGGGGCGCAAAGCCACGGGTCTAAGGTTCTAAAGGGGGACTACGACCGCCGGGTTGCCGAACCTAAATGCGTTTCAAACCTTAGGGGAGGTGTAAAAGCGTTATGAAGAAACTTATGTGTTTTGCTCTTGCCATATGTATGGTTTTCGTTCTTGGTGGAGTTGTTCTTGCAGAAGAATTAACCCCCCAGATAGTGTATACGAATCCTACACAGACATATGACAAGGAGATCAACGGCACAAGGTGGCTTGTGGAATTCGTAAAGAATGTTGATGCCTGTCAGCAGACTAACGAATTTCCCTGTGCTCAGGATTGGGATTTTATTCAGTCCAGATACTGTGAGTGTTGGGAGCCAGGCGATGAGATGTTCAAGGATCAGAGATGCGAATGGTACAACTGCATGTGCTGTGAGGTTCCACGCCATCAGGGAGTAATTAAAAGAGACGATAAAGACAGGTGTTGTGGAGATGACATCGCTGCCTTCAGTCTTATATTCGATACTGACCTCGACTGGCAGAGCTGCTGGAACCCCCTGGATAGCTGGGATAGCAGCTATTACGACAAGTTCTCATGGGCGGATTTCGTGACCAAGGTAACCATTGAACCCGGTTGCGAATACATTGATTACATGTGCTACAACAGAGATGCAGATGAGGAAAGGTGCTTCGACGAGGATAAGTGGGATGAGTACTTCGATACTGCTCCTTATCCTTATTGTATACCCTGTGATGTAGAGGTTCTTTACTGCACTTATGAGGACACCGTCTGTGTACTTGATGATGACGACGATGATTGTGGTCCTTGTGTTCTCGGCGACAGCCAGTGCGATGACGACGATGATTGTGATGGCTGTGACAAGGAGATCCTGTGCAGCTGGTTCCACCCGGATCTCGAATTCACCAGGGAAAATGACGAGGCAACCAGGCCGACTTTCTCTGAAGTTATCTATGGTGGCAGAAAACTTAAAGTCCGTGATTCTGACTGCCTGAAATGCTGGAAGGATTACTACAGGGCCGGAGAAACCACCTTCCTCACCAGGTACAAATGGTATGACTATGAAGTCATCAACTGTGATGAGTGCGAAGAGCCTGGCGACGTTGTCCTCTGGAAGACATGCCACGTGGAATGCGATGATGATGACGACGATGCCTGTGAGCCTTGCTGCGATGCCACTTACCAGTTCGTAAGGTATTTCACTATGGATCTTCTCAACTGCGATAACATCAGCGGCATCAACCTCGAATTTCCAGTCTGCTGTCCCTGCGATGCTGATGCGGAGTGGGGCATCTGGAAAATGGTTGAGGTTGATGAATGCGATGAAGATTGTGTCTGGGAACCCCTTGATACAACCTTCAACGAGAATTGCGATACTCCAGCATGTGGAGATGAAGAGTGCGACTGCTCCCTGGAGCTTGCACTCAGCGGAGCCTGTGCAGACGACTGCAATTCTGGAGAACTCTGTGCCCTTGAAGGGGATACCTTTGCACTTGGCTGGTATCTGCCTCAGTACATGGAGGGAAACTTTGGTTCTGTCGTATATAAAGTCAAGACGTATGCCTGTGATCCGACAGAATGTGTGACGGCAGATATCGTAGAGGCAGAATGCCCCGACCCATGTACCAGTGGCGATCTATTCTTCGAACCCAAGTTCGTTCCTGCTGATGGTGAAGGTATCTGCAAGATCGTCATCTGCATGGAGGATGTTTCAAATGGCGACTTCGGAATATTCCTCTTCGACGAAGATACGGGGCTCTGGATCTCTCTCGCAGAGGGAACTGGAGAAGTCTGCGCAACCTATGAGGGTGATGCGTCAGCACTTCTTGGAACAATTTGGGGAGCAGGCGATCCTGCAGATTTCCCGACCGAAGCTCCTGCACCTGGCGGAGACGATGACGATGACGACGACAGTGGAACAAACGGTCCAGTTTCTTCAAGCGGCGGCGGATGTAACGTAGGAACCGGAGCAGCAGTACTCCTGCTTCTTGCACCTCTTGGAGCACTCTGGTTCAGAAGGTTCTAGGTTAGTTTAATCTATATGGAGAGGGGACTTTGTCCCCTCTCTTTTTTTGTCAAAAGAAGAAAAATAGATATTGTTGTACTTTTTTTACATTGAAGTCTTGACAAAAGGATCGTTCTGTTATATCTTTTGAATGCGCTAGAGTTTGTGAGCGTCGAGAAAGGCAAAGTCACCGAAAGGTGGCGGCGCAAAGCTACGGGTCTACAGCCCCCAAAGGGCCATGACAGCCGGGTCGCCGAAAAGGTAATTACCTGGTCATGTCAAGTGCCTTTGGAGGTTTTCCAAGGGCACTTTTTTTTGAACCTTGATTTTTAAACAAGTTTGCAGATGCTCCAAATTTCCAGTTCTTTCTATTTTTGCATTTTAACTATTCCTTTCATTGTCCTTCTTCTCCTTTATGATCATATTCCGGAATTTTGCACCTCACTATTTTCAGCCTTAATTTCAAGCAGGGATTTAAGCGGAAAAGTCCTGAACTATCTTTGTACCTGACACCTTTTTATTGACAAGGCTGAGCATCTGCTTCTTTTTCAGGATGCAACATTTTATGCGGGTGCTCCTGAAATTCAATTATCATTTACTGTCGAATAATAACTGTACCTGACGTATCATAATCTATTTAACAAACAATGAAGCGAGAATTTCAGAGTCAGATCATTCTATTCGGTTTCTTTTAATCTTTTCGACATTCCCGGATCCGCTACTTTATCTAAACCTGAGCATCTGCTTTTTTAATTTGAAATAGTGAATTTTTACGGGAACTTCTGAAAGCAAAAGTAGCCGAAAAGGCAAAACCGCTGAAAGGCGGTGACGCAAAACCACGGGTCTAAAGCCGGAAGGCCATGACAGCCGGGTCGCCGAAGTTGCGGCACCTCTGTTTGGATTAACACCTCCGGGTATACCCCTGGGGTGTTCTTAAGTCTGAGTGGAGGTGCTATAACATGAAAATATCTGACCGGGTAATTATTGTCTTTTTCACCGTACTATTGAGCATTTTAAGTATTTCGATCGCTTTTGCAGAAGTTTTCACTGTACCCTTACCGCCAGTAGAAGTTATAGACGAAGCAGACTATAGCAATGTCATAACCTTTTCCGGGTCTGAATTTCAGTTCCTCTCAGCAACGGGAGAACCTTCAATTCCCTACGTAAATTATAAGATTCTCCTTCCCCGTGGAACAGTTCCTGAAAGTATTTCAATTTCTCTTGAAAATGTCGAAGAAGAGCTTATTACCGGTCCTTTTGATATCAGTCCTGTATCTCCTGCCGCAACGTGGAATGGAGAAGAGGATGTTCATCTCTGGCCCGAAGACAGAAACCTGATAGAAGGCCGTGACATGGCTGTCTATACAAAGGATGAGGTCTTCCCTGCTGAACATATATATGGGATCCGGACTGGACAGATTAGAGGGGAAAATGTAATTGATGTTCCCATTGCAGTTTACAGGTACAATCCTGTTCAGGGAAATCTGTTTAAACTCAGGGAAGCCGAAATTGTAGTTAACTATGAAAGCAGTGGAGAGGTATTGTCTTCATCCGGTATGGACAGCATTACCGAATCGATTGTCAAAAAATCGGTAATTAACTTTCCCGATGGTCCATCTTCCCTGTCTTCTTCATCAGAACCCCAGGCTGGTACTGGTTATGCCATCATTACCACTTCAAACATTGTGAATTCCTCAAGCCAGCTTTCAAACTTTATGGAATGGAAAACTTCAAGAGGGTTTTCGGTTCAACTTGTTACTGAATCCGGCTGGGGCGGAGGAACTGGTAATACTGCTGCTGAAAGGATAAGAACATGGCTGAAAAACAACTATCAGTCCAGAAGCCTGAAGTACGTCCT
Organism: Synergistales bacterium; assembly: GCA_963666205.1. GTDB lineage: Bacteria > Synergistota > Synergistia > Synergistales > JAFGMB01 > JAENYO01. The sequence goes on along the minus strand of OY762654.1, from coordinate 632,778 downwards.
CCTGCTTGGCAACCCTGATCCATCCACGGGAGATGTTCCCATGAAGATGCTGTGGCCAAGGAATAATGCTTCCTCCTACACAGAAGATGGATACAGGCAGTCACCTTCCGATCTTTACTACGCTGATCTTACAGGTAACTGGGACAAAGATGGGGATGGTAGATATGGCGAGGGTGATCATGATATGGTTACCGGCGGGATTGATACTAACTGGGAAGTCTTTATAGGCCGGATTCCTTACTATGGCAGCATTTCCGACCTGGATTCAATTCTTCTCAAGATCATGACTTACGAGAATACGGCTCAGGATGAATCGGGCTGGAGAGAAAATGTCCTTTTACCAATGAAACCCAGTGATGACCGTACTCCGGGATATCACCTCGGTGAAGCTGTAAAAAATGACATACTCCCTGCAGGATGGGGTTATACCAGGGTCTATGACGAGAATTATGGAGTTTCTCCAGAAAAAACTCCCTGTACTACTACCAATGTTACGAATAGCTGGAACCAGAGCAATTTCGGAGCGGTGTTATGGTGGACCCATGGCTGGTATACAACAGCAAGTGATGTAATGGATCTTTCACATGTGGCCACCCTCGATAATAGCCATCCCGCAGTGGTCTTTCAGGGGTCATGTATGAATGCCCATCCCGAGACCTCCAATAATCTTTCATATTCGCTTTTAAAAAATGGTGCCATTGCCTCTATAGGTGCAACCAGGTATTCGTGGTACTCTCCTGGCCAGACATCATTCTCCGGAAGTGTTACCAGCGCAGGGATGACCTATGATTTTTCCAAAAGGATAATAGAGTATGAGGAAGATTTTGGAACTGCCCTTTTTCTTGTTAAACAGGGAAGATACCCCACCTCAACCTGGTGGATGAACTTTACCGACTTTAATCTCTATGGTGATCCTTCTGTCAGCCTGGGAGCTTCGTCATCAACAGAACAGTATCTGCTTTCCGGAAGGATTACGACAGAAGATGGAGTACTTTCCGGAGTTACAGTTACTGCTAGCGGAAATTTCCTGACAAGACAGACATACACTTCCTCTACGGGAAGCTATAGCCTGGAAGTTCCTGAAGGTGATTATACTATCTCGGTAAGCAAGTCAAATTATGTTTTTAACCCTTCATCTTCAAGTGTTACAGTTGAAGGAACCAATGTCAGTAACCAGGACTTTTTCGCTCTTCCTTCTTCCAGTACAACAACTACCACATCGACAACAACTGCAAGTGGAGGAGGCGGTGGAGGTGGATGCAATGCTTCTTCTCTTCCTTGGGGAGCTATTCTGCTGCTGATCCCTCTTGCCGGTCTCCTTATCCCGTCATCGTCTATAAAGAAGTGATCAGTTTCAGAATTTACCCCTTCTCTGCCTGCTTTTTAAATGCACTGGCAGAGAAGGGGTATAACAAGTACCTTGACAGCTGAACTTTTCCCATATTCCCGTATTCAACTATCACGGGGCTGACCCCGGATTCCGGTCCTGTCTTTTCCCTTTTTCTGTTTAAGTTATGTCGTACTCGCCGCCTTTTCATTTTTCTATACAATTTCATCTGGCCGCTCAACAAAGGAGGAATTGAATTCCCATGAAAAAAACGTCGAATGATGCCTATGCAGTTATTATTGAAAATGTCGCTCTTTCCTTTGGAAATATTGTTGAAACTCTTTTTTCTTTGAGAAAATGGAAGTGCAGTTGTAACAGGGACATGATCGAGGACTGCATAAGGTCCTATCTTTGGAACAGGCCTTCCCAATTCTGGTCTGCATTAGAAGGTGGTACAGGGAACCAGCAGTCAGGGATATGCAGGGATGTTATAAGGACTATTGATAAGACATTGAACTTAAGAAGACGTTTGCAGGCTGAGATACTCGATATTTTCAGTGATCCGGAGAGGTTTGATTGCATTATGGCCGGGAAAATAAAACCTTTGAATAATGGACTTTCAAAGACGGTTTCTGCTATATCACGTTCCCGGAAAAATATGTCTCCACAAAATTCAAATCCGGATAGAGGAATAGAGAGGAAAAACGGGAAAGAAAAGATTCCCCCGTCAATGGGGAAAAATGAAGGAGGACTTCCCCGGATAGGCCCAGGAACGAGGCTATATGGTTCTAATCTTTCGAAAGCCCAGGAAAAGGTCAATCTTCAGTATTGGACTGAACATCAGGAAGAACTTTATAATGGTTAACTGACAGGAAGGAGAGTCCTCTCCTTCCTGTTTCTTTTCTGTTTAGAAGCAGTCTATTTTTCTACAGGGGCATTTGGGGGCAGAAACCACCATCTGGAAGAGGCAAAGAGCTGGTAATCTTTACCCAGATATTCTGCCAGCTTTTTTTCCTCTATCCTGGCCCTGAACAATTGAATTGAGACAAAAACAGCAAAAAAGACCAGGTTCTGATGAGAAAATCTCCAGAAACAGACAGAACCGGCAGTCAGGATCTCACCAAGGTACATGGGATGTCTTATCCAGCGGTAGGGACCTTCCCTTACCAGAGCCCTGACCTCTACAGTAAGACTGAAGGAGCGTCGGAGATAGAAAAGTGCCCAGATTGTAAGGGCCGTCGTTCCGGTCATTGCAGCAAATGTCCCTCTGAGGAGAAAAGGTTCGCCGATGATCCACGGGGAGGGTGGTGTAAAAAGGAGCAGGAAAGGGAATGCGCTTCCCACAAGGGGGATCACGATCTCGGTAAATCCTTTAGACCGCACCTGGGGATCGATCCTTGTCAGGAAGGCGGCTATAAGAATAATATATATGAGTGTTTCGACAAACCACAGGGGTTTGAAATAGTAAAAATGATATTCCATTAGCCTTCTTACCAGAAAACCTGTACATATAAGGGACATGGTAAGCCTTATTATACGATTCATATTTCTATCGGAAATTTTCCCCTGAAACCAGGATACAGGGTCTAACTCTGCCATAGGAAAACATCCTTTCATTGAACCGGGATAAATCCCGACTTTATTTTAACGTATCCCTGGTCCTTGAGACATTTCAAATCTTCAGGACATCTTGAATTTCATTCATGGAGATCAGGCTCTAATCATCCATGGGTAAGTCCTTCTCTGAGTCTGAAATATCTCTACTCTATGATAATATTACAAATTGGATGAAAGAGAAAATACCATAGAAAAAGTTTTTCGGAGGTGTCATAAATGTCAAAGATCAAAAACATTGGCATTCTAACAGCTGGTGGAGACTGCGGTGGCCTCAACGCAGTTGTAAGAGGAGCGGCCAGGATGGCTGACCACATGGGAGTGGATGCCTATATTATTCATCATGGTTACGCTGGTCTTTATAATCTTGTAGATACGGATCACCTGGTTAAACTGGACGAGTCAAGGGTAGATCATGTTCTTTCCTTTTTTGCAGGGTCCGAGGCAGGGCACTCCAGGGTAAAGATCTCCAGAATTGAGGATCCCAATAAATATCTCAGGATATTGGAAGGCCTGAAAAAATTCGATATTGGGGGACTTGTCATTTCAGGAGGAGACGATACGGGGAGTGTAATGGTCGATCTCGCTGAACATGGGTTCCCTTGTGTCCATGCCCCCAAGACCATGGATCTTGACCTTCAGACATACTCTGTTGGAGGAGATTCTTCTGCAAACAAGATAGCCAATTTTGTGCAGGACATCAAAACTACCGGAAGAACCCACAACAGGATAATGATAGTTGAGGTTTTTGGAAGATATACCGGCCATACTGCTTTCAGGGGAGGTATAGGAGCTGATGCAGATTGTATCCTTATACCGGAGATCCCTGTAGATTTTGATGAGGTCTATGAACACATGAAAAGATATTATATGAGACGGATAATCGAGAGTGATGTCAAATCTGGAACCTATACCATTGTAGCTGCAGAAGGAATGACTGATGCTTCAGGTAAATACATTGTCGATGAAGACGCAGGGATAGATGCCTTTGGACATAAAAAGCTTTTTGGAGCAGCCAAATATGTACATAAACAACTCGAAGACCGCATGAAGGAAGATATTGAGATAAAGGAATTCCTGCGGGATAATGGCATGTATGTTCCCGGCCAGTTCGAGTATCCCGAGATAAGGGAGGTTGTTCCTGGCCACCTCGTACGCTCGGGTGGAACTTCTGCCTTTGATGTAAGCTTTGGGAAACAGATAGGTGCTGCGTCAGTTATTCTCCTTCTTCATGGCATAACAGGCGTTACAGTCTATGAAGTATCAGGGTCCGAGATTAAATATATGCCTACTCGAGAGGCTATAAAGAGAAAACTTGTAGACCTTGATATGGTCTCTTTCTATGAACAGCTGGATGTCTGTTTTGGCCGTAAACCCGTGTCCTTCGATCCGATCTTTACAGAAGTGTTTCCAGAAAATATAAATCGATATTATTGAGATAGCTCTTTGGGGTTTTATAGTTTTATCTGATTGACCTATGAAAAATAATAAAACAGGGAGGTATTATTTTGACATATAAAATAGTACTTTTAAGACATGGGGAAAGTGAATGGAACAGGGAAAACCGTTTTACGGGCTGGACCGATGTGGATCTTTCCGAAAAGGGTGTTACTGAAGCTCTTAATGCTGGGAAAATACTTAAAGAAAAGGGCTATACCTTTGATTCAGCCTATACTTCTGTGCTCAAGAGAGCAATAAAAACTTTATGGATAGTCCTGGAAGAAATGGATCTTATGTGGATCCCTGTTTTCCGTTCCTGGAGGCTTAATGAAAGACACTATGGTGATCTTCAGGGGTTCAACAAGGCCGAAATGGCAGGTAAGGTAGGAGAGGAACAGGTCCTCATCTGGAGGCGCAGTTATGACATCCGGCCTCCGGAACTGGAAAAAACGGATCCGAGGCATCCAGGAAAGGATCCCCGTTACAGTACCCTTGATCCGAATGACATTCCCGGGTCCGAGTGTCTTAAGGATACGGTTTCCCGCTTTCTGCCATACTGGAAAGAAACCATAGCCCCGGCTATAAAAGAAGGCCGAAAAGTTATTATCGCGGCCCATGGAAACAGTCTCAGAGCCCTGGTGAAATACCTCGATAATGTGGGCGAAGATGAGATAGTCGGGCTTAATATTCCAACAGGAATTCCCCTTGTCTATGAGCTTGATGATGACCTGGTACCTCTTAAACATTATTATCTCGGCGATCCTGATGACATAGCTAAGGCTGCTGCTGCTGTCGCAAACCAGGGCAAGGCAAAGTAGAATAAAGGAAGACAAATAACACCAAAAGAGAGGGATTGAATGTGCCCTCTTTTTTACTTTGTTTTCATTCTTTTGTGATATTCTTGATGAAAAGGGAATCCCCCAAAGGATACAAATATCCGCGGATAAGTGGCCCTTTCCCATATCAAAGGAGCGTTAGACTATGAGAGGATATTACGGATATAGAAGAAAAAACAGACTACCTGTTTTTGTGCTATGCATTGTTATTTTACTGGGCCTTGGTTTTGCGGGAAGGTGGGGCTGGATGGCCTATCGATCAAACCGGGAAGCTCCTGTGGCAGTAGAGATAAATACCGTAGATGATGGTTCCGTAAGAAGGATAGCTCTTCTGGTCGCCTCCAATGATATTGCCGTAGAACAGTACTGGGTAAGGATCAGCAAAAAAGACCATATCCTGGAACTCTACAAGGGGCCGGAAATGGAGAAACAGTACTCCATAGCTGTTGGAGCCGGCATGGGCAACAAGGAACGCTCTGGGGACAATCGGACACCGGAAGGTTCATTCACAGTTGTTCAGATAGAGGATTCCACCCACTGGGTTTATGATTTCGGAGATGGCAAGGGGCCCATAGAAGGAGCATACGGCCCCTTTTTCATAAGGCTGAAAACAGGGTGGGACGGTATCGGGATCCACGGTACCCATGACCCTTCCTCCATTGGCACGAATGTTACTGCCGGATGTATACGGATGCTGAATGATGAACTCAGGGAACTTGTCGATAGTGTCAGCAATGGAACGCTTGTGATAATCGAAGAATAAGAATATGACTTTTTCCTGATCTTTAACCGGCTGAAATGCCGGTTTTTTTTATTCCCATTGTCAAAAAAGGGAAAATAAGCGAAATCTTGCCTCTTTTCCGCCATTGGCGTATACTTTATAACTTGTTCGGGGGAGGTCGATCTGATATGTCTTTACATGCCTGGATTTCAATTCTTGTATTTGTGGGAGCTATTTTTACAATTGCAAGAGGGTATCTTACAAGGGCTACAGCTACTCTTTTAGGAGCCTCATTCCTGATGTTTGCCAAGGTCATACCGGCAGATGTCGGCTTTGGGTTCATTGATTTTAATACGATCGGTCTTCTCATCGGCATGATGATCATCGTAGGTGTACTTTCCCGATCCGGAGTCTTTCAATATGTTGCAGTAAAGACCATCAAACTTACAGGAGGCAACGGGTTCCTGCTTTTTTTCTCTATCATAATCGTCACTGCTATCCTGTCCGCCTTTCTTGATAACGTAACAACCGTTCTTCTCATAAGCCCTATTGTCCTTTCTCTGACAGATCTTCTTGGCCTTAACCCTGTCCCCTTTCTTGTGAGTGAGGCCTTCGCGTCCAATATTGGAGGAGCGGCTACCCTTATCGGAGATCCTCCGAATATCATAGTTGGTTCATTTGCCGGTTTCTCCTTTGTTGATTTCCTGATAAATCTATCACCCATAGCAATTGTTATTCTTCTGGTCTGCGGTTCTTTCCTGGCTTTTGTTTATCGCAAGGACCTCAAGATCCAGTCTGACAGGACTGAACGTCTCGATGCTGTTGACGAGACCAGGCTGATAAAAGATCCAGCCCTCATGAAACAGTCCCTTGTTGCTATGATTCTGGTTCTTTCAGGTTTTGTGGTCCACCATATTCTTCACCTCGAAGCATCGGTGATAGCCCTTTTTGGAGCTGGTCTTCTCCTCACCATCATTCCTGTAGCCGGGCCTGAAGTAATACATGAGGATGTGGAATGGCCGACCCTGGTATTCTTCGGTTCCCTTTTCATAATGGTTGGAGCCCTTAAAGAAACAGGTGTTATCCTTAATCTCGCAACACTTATGTCCAGAATGCTTGTGGGACATAAATTTCTGGCTGTTCTTGCAGTTCTCTGGGTGTCCGGTTTTTCCTGTGTTTTTATCAACCCGGTGGCGTTTGCTGCAATATTTGTTCAGGTAGTTAACGAACTGGCTCTTGGCCTGGGTATGGATAGTGCACCCTTATTCTGGGCTCTCGCCATGGGAGCCTGCTTCGGCGGAAACGGCAGCTACCTGGGAGCAACAGCCAACGTTGTCCTTGCTGATGTTGCAGAGAGAAATGGCCATCCACTTTCCTTTGGCTACTTTGTCAAGATTGGATTAAAGGTTGTTATTCTTTCCCTTCTGATATGTAGTCTATATGTTGTTTTTCGTTTTCGGGGGATCTGACCTTGTCGGGTTTAAAATATTTTAAATAAAAGATATTGACTGTGCTCGGGTAACAGGTAATATTGGGAACCAGGGAGGAAATATTCCAGGGTTCCCTTTTATTTTACTGGTTCTGTTCTTTATTCTCTTACGACGTTTTAAAAGGAGGGTAATTTATGAGAGTTGCCGAAATAATGGACAGGGATCTAACCGCTATCCTTGAAACCTGCCCCATAGGAAAAGCGATAAGGATACTTCATATTCACAGGATGTCAGGGCTTCCTGTGGTGGACGAAGAAAACCATGTTACAGGTTTTATCAGCGAAAAGGACATTGTGAAAGCGGCTCTTCCAAAGTATATGAACATGCTTACAGATTCTTCTTTCCTACCTGATTACGGTCAATTCAGGAAACATCTTCTTGATATAAGCGATGAACCTGTAAAAAAATTTATGAGAACTGAAGTGATTACTTTCAACGAGGATGACAGCGATTTTAATGTTGCAAGTATTGTGCTTAAAAAGAATATAAAACTGGCTCCCGTGCTAAGGGATGGAGTGATGGTGGGGATAATAAGCAGGACTCATCTTCTCGAACATATGCTCGGAATGGAAGAGGGTATAGATACCTTTATAAATGAAATGTAGTAGGTTCTGTGCTTTCTTTTCCCCTTGTCCGGATCCACTGTAATGGGAGTGAGCCTTATGAATGAGTCCTTAAGCAGCCTGGTTAAAAACGATAAAACTATGGACCTTTACCTTATAGATCTTCCACTTCCGGTAAGGGGTTTTCAGAAATTCCTTAACTGCTGGCTGATCATTGATCATACCAGGGACAAAGTTATCCTTGTCGACACGGGTCCTGCTTCTACCATCCCCTTTCTTGAAAAGACTCTTTCATCTCTAGGGATAGATAGGGTAGATTATCTTCTCCTTACCCACGTGCATCTTGATCATGGAGGAGGAGCGGGTCATTTTCATGAAAAGTTTCCCCTTACACAAGTAGTTGTGTCACCAAGAGGTTCCAGGCATATATCTGACCCTTCCCGTCTATGGGAGGGGAGTCTTGCCACGTTGGGTAGAATGGCCGAAGCCTACGGCAAACCGATCCCCGTGCCACCCTCAGTAATAGTCGACCCTGGCCAGGATCTACTCCCATTGAAGATCCTGGATACTCCGGGGCATGCCCCACACCATTTATCATTCCTTTACGAAGATCTTCTCTTTGCAGGGGAGGCAGCCGGTGTTTATTTATCCAGAGATCTCCAGACAGGAATGAATGTAATATGGAGAGAGGATTGTCTTGAATCCATTATGAAGGGTCTGCCAGACTATATCAGGCCTGCAACTCCTCCGCCATTTCAGATGAGTACGACCCTTCTATCTCTGGGCTTGCTGAATGCAAGTGGTGCTTCTACCATCTGTTACTGTCACTATGGATTTTCGCATTACCCATCTATGATGCTTCAGTCCAGCCGTTCACAGCTTCTCCTTTGGGAAAGAGAAATAAATTGTATCCTGAAGGAAGAGAATGGATCAGATGCAAATCACTCTGAAGATGATCTGATAGAGATCGGTTTTCAGAGGCTTTTAAAGGTAGATCTGAATCTGAGGGCGTTTGAATTTCTTGTAGAGGCAGTTAAGCAGAGGGAAGGTTTTTTCCTTAAGAACAGTATTCGTGGATTTATGAGATATCTTTCAGGCAAATGATCGGACAGACGATTCCTGTATCTGTCATGTTTTGACTGATTCATTTCCCTTTTTTATTTTTTCCGTCCCGGAACATTTATGAATTCTGATCCCTTTTGTTTTCCTTTAATAAAAGTATTTTAAAGAGGTGGATAATTTGAAGGATTATCTTGTTATATCAACAGGCGGAACAATAGCCTCCAGCAGGGGGGATAATGGACTCAAACCGACAATAACCGGAGAAGACCTTATTCGACAGGTACCTCAGCTGGAAGGTCGGGCTCACATGATCGGCATCGAAGATATTATGTCTAAGGACAGTTCCAATATGGTTCCTTCCGACTGGGCTGAAATAGCTAGAGTGGTAAGACAGAATGAACAGATTTTTCATTCTTTTATCATTCTACATGGTACCGATACAATGGCTTACACTGCTTCTGCTCTCTCCTTTCTTTTGTGTGACTTTCTCAAGCCAGTTATACTTACCGGTTCCATGAAAACCATTACTGAACCTGATACGGATGCTGTTGATAATATTGTTTCTACCTTCAGGTTTGCCGATCACCTTATCAGCAGGAAACAGGCAGGTGTCTCCATAAGTTTCGCCGGTAAGCTCATTCACGGGCCCAGGTCAGAAAAAATTGTGAGTAGGGAAAAGACCGCTTTTGAAAGCATAAATTACCCTCTTGTTGGCTATGATCTAAATGGGGATGTCAGGATTGATCATAGACCCCTCCTATCGGGGAAATCCACGTTCAGAGACGCAAATTATCCCCTTGAAAAGAATATAGTTCTACTCAAGATATATCCCGGTTTTCAGGCTTCTTTCCTGGAACATGTCCTTGACATGTCTCCTCGTGCAGTAGTTCTGGAAAGTCTTGGGTTGGGAGGAGTACCCTATATAGGGGAAAACCTTCTTCCTGCCCTTGCAATGGCCAGGGAGAAAGTTATTCCTGTTGTAATAACCACCCAGTGTGTTTATGGTGGTGTGGATCTTACTGTTTACGAGGTTGGAAGAAAGACCCTGGATCTTGGAGTTATATCTGGAAGGGATATGACCAAGGAGGCCATAATAACCAAGCTCATGGTTATCCTTCCACATGTTTCTTCCTTGGATGTGGGGACCAGTCTTCATGAGTGTATTTGCGATGAGGTTGCTCCCCTGAAGTAGTTGAATATAATCCGTTAAGCCTGTTCGGGGAGGTGAACGAATGAAGATAGGAGTGGACCTTGGAGGACATACCCTTTCCTCTGCCCTGGTCAATAACGAACACAGGATCCTTCATAAGATAGAATTAAAAACTCCTCCTTCCAGAAAAGTGGACGAGATCCTGTCGTGTATATCTGATATGGTTGCAGAGCTTTCAAAAGATTGTAAATGTTCAGGCATTGGCTTAGGTATTCCCGGCATGATCGATGTCAGGAGAGAAAAAGTATATAAACTCTCGAATTTCCCGGAATGGAAGGGTGGCGACCTTAAAAAGATCTTTGAGGAGGTATTGCCCTTTCCACTGGTTATTGAAAATGATGGAAACTGTTATGCCCTTGGGGAGGGGGTTGCAGGGAAAGCTCGGGGTAAAACAGATTATGTGGTTCTAACCCTTGGTACAGGTATAGGGGGGGGCATAGTCTGTGGGGGGAAACTGTTAAGAGGGTCTCATGGTATGGCTGGTGAACTCGGTCATATTGCGATAGCTGATTCAGGTGAGTGTGGGTGTGGAGCAATTGGACATATTGAAACCCTTTCGGCGGCTGATGGAATAGAAAAAATGGCCCGCAGGGAAGGTCTACCTGCAAATGTCGAGATCCTCTGGAATAAAAGGTACGAACAGGAAATATGGCCAATATGGGACAAGGCTCTTGACGCTCTGGCGCGAGCGATTGCTTCCTTAACCCATATTCTTGATACGGAGATGATAATTATCGGAGGAGGAATGAGCCGGGCTCAAGGCCTGTTAGAAGAACTTGAACCATATATTATCAGGTATACAGCTCCAGCGTTTTATCCCCACATGGATATAAGGATAAGCGAACTGGGAAATGATGCTGCCCTTATTGGTGCGGCCTGTCTTACTGAATCGTGAACTTTACTCAGGATCGGCAAAGTATCTGTAAGTTATACCATCAAAGGGTTCTGGGAGTATGCGGCTTCTTATGTAGATACGTTCTTCATCCTGTTTTACAGAATCGAGTTCCAGTGGAAAAATGAACCTGCTGAGGTCTATCACGGGTTGGATCTTGGCGATAGCCCGCTCTGTAACAGTTTCAGGAATTGAAACTCTGTTGACTTTAATCGTATAATCATCAAGCCAGATCTGCTGTTTTTTAACAATCTTGAAATCACCAGTTATTTCTATCAGGATATCCAGTTTTATGAGAAACTTCGCCAGATAGTTTCCCCGTGCATATATCCCCTCAGGTCTGAAATCCAGTTTAAGGTCATGCCAGTGTTCATAATCTCCAAAGGCCTTTTTCGAAAGGGTTTCATTAACGTCCTTTTCAGTTATGCTCGTATGGGCATGAACCAGAAGTATATCAAGGATCTCGATCTCATCTCCGTTCCATTCAGAGGGAGGGGTGAATTGAACATCAAAGGCATCAAGGGTTAGTCGCTCTATCCGAACTCCCCCTATGACCGCGCCCTTCATATCCATGAAGAGGGACCGTACTCTTCCGGAGCCATCAGGTTCCTCGTCCAAAATCATTTCCACCATTTCCGGCTTCATCTGTTCTGTAAACTCCTGCAGCAGCCTTGCACCCCTGGTATCTGGAGTTACCTGTCCACGATATTCATAGAGGTTCTGGGAAGTAGCGGGTGTAACAAAAACTATAACCAGCATGAGTGATAGCAGTATTTTTAAAGAATTCATGATAAATCACCTTGTCAGAAAAAAGATATTAATAGTTTAAATTGAAACAACTGTATTAACAAGGTTAGAAATAAATATTTGTATTGTGCTAAACAGTTTCAGATACCGCTTCAAGTTCCATCATGAGATTTTCCCACTCCAGTATGAGACTTTCCAGTTCATTCTCGATTTCCGATCTTCTCTTAAGTATTTCCTGGACCTTTCCTGAATTCTGAAGGTGTTCACTACAGCAAAGTCTTTCATCCAGGCCGGATCTCTCGTTTTCAAGAGATGAAATTCTTTCTTCTACAGGTTTAAGTCTTATCATGATCTTTTTCCTGATTTGAAAAAGATGGTTTCTTTTTTCAGCCTCTTCCCGCTTTTTCTGTCGGGGATCTGAATTATTTTTCTGTTTCTCAGATTCGACGTTTCCGATGTATCCATTTCCCATAGGTCCGGTTAATGAAGCAGTTCGTTTTTCAATGAAATAGGAATAGTTGCCCGGATAATCGAAAAGTTTCCCATTCCTGATCTCGATGACCCTTTCCACGAGTTCATCAAGGAAATACCTGTCATGTGAAACTATGATCAGGGTCCCGTCGTATGAAAGAAGGGCCTGCTGGAACAGTTCCCTTGTCTTCATGTCAAGATGATTCGTAGGTTCGTCCAGGATAAGGAAATTAAAATCTTCCAGGAGGATCTTCAATAGGGCTAAACGTGATTTTTCCCCTCCTGATAGAACCGATATGGGTTTATGGATATCGTCACCGCTGAAGAGGAAAGAACCCAGCAGCCCCTTCTTTTCCTGTTCGTTGAGTGATCCAATGGGAGCTATTTCCTGCCATATACTGTTGTCGTAATTCAGATTCTTTGAGCTTTCCTGTGAAAAAAATCCTATCTTGACTTTATGTCCATGTATGACTTTTCCTAGAAAGGGAGGTTCCTCATTTCCAAGAAGTCTGGAAAGAGTGGATTTCCCTGCGCCATTAACCCCTACCAGGGCTATTTTCTGTCCCCTGGTCACAGTGAAGTTTATCCCGGAGAAAACCTGTTTCCCATCATATGCCTGCGAAACGTTATCAAGTTTCACAACTTCATAACCGCTTCTTTCGCAGGGAGGGAAACGAAGATGAACTGATATTCCCTTTTCAATTGTATTGACTACTTCCATTTTTTCCAGCTTTCTTAGCCTGCTCTGTACCTGCGATGCTTTTGAAGCCTTATATCGGAACCTGGATATAAATGCTTCTGTCTTTTCTATCTCTTTATGTTGTTTTTTCAGTGCCCGTTCCTGAAGTTCCCTGTTTTTTTCTTTCACTGTCTGATATTGGCTAAGATTACCTTTGAAAAGGGTTATGGTGCCTCTGTAGACTTCAGCTATCTGCCTGCAGATCTTGTCGAGAAAACGTCTGTCATGGGATATGGCGATGATAGTACCTGGAAAGGATGATAACCAGCCTTCCAGCCATTCCATACTTTCCGTATCGAGATGGTTGGTAGGTTCGTCCAGAAGGAGAATGTCAGGCTCAGAGAGCAGGACAGATGCAAGGAGTATCCTCATCTTCCATCCACCGGAAAAATCACTGCATTTCCTGTTGCTGTCATCTTCACTGAAACCAAGTCCTTTTAAAACCTTTTTAGCCATTGCATCGAAAGAATATCCGTCCCTGTTCTCATATATCTTTCTCTTATTCTCGAGCTGATTCAGAAGACTTTTATATTCTCCTGACCCACGGGCTGAATGTTCTACCGCTGTTTCGAGTTCTGTTATCTCTTTTTCAAGTTTTGCGATACCGGTTTCTTCCCTGATAAAATCGATCAGAGTCGAATCCTGTAATTCAACCAGGTCCTGGGGAAGGTAACCGGTCTTCAGTATTTTCGGAATGGAGATCGTTCCCTTGTCAAGCTGCTGGATACCTGTCAGGGCTTTAAGAAGGGTGGTCTTGCCAGCCCCGTTATCTCCCACAAGGCCTATTCTGCTCCCTTCATTGATGGACCAGTTAAGGTTCGCCAGTATGGTCCTTTCCCCGAATTTTATAGAAATATCAGCTATGGTTATCATAAATTCTCCCTCAATCACTTTTATGAATTGTTCGAATTATTTTTCTCTCGCTGGTGGTATTATAAATTATCATTGTGAATTTGCTAAATTCAGGAATCTGCGCCACGGGATCCTGTCTGACCGGGAGGAGGATTTGTTTGAAACTTGACAGAGAAAGGGAATTGATAGTTGAATATGGTCAGAAACTTGTTTCCAGTGGATTGACCAGTGGCACCGGAGGTAACCTCAGTATTTTCAATCGCAGAGAAGGACTTATCGCCGTTAGTCCCAGCGGTATGGATTATTTTAAAACCCTTAAGAAAGATGTGGTTATCCTTGATCTTGAGGGGAACCTGGTGGAAGGAAAAAGGAAACCTACCAGCGAAAAGGATCTTCATCTTTATCTTTACAGGGCAAGATCTGATGTTAATGCTGTAATTCACGTCCATTCCGTTTTTGCTACCACCCTTGCCTCTCTTGGATGGGAAATTCCTCCCATCAGTTACCTTGTCGCCCTGTCTGGTTCAAAAGTACCCGTTGCTCCCTATGCTACTTATGGAACTTCTGAACTCGCCACAGTAGTCACTGAATATATAAAGGACTTTAATGCAGTTCTAATGGCAAATCATGGACTGGTTACAGTGGGGGAAGACCTGGAATCAGGCTTCAACAGGGCCGAAACTGTCGAATTTATATCCCAGGTCTACTGGAGAACCAGGTGTGTCGGTGAGCCCATTGTCCTTCCCGAAGAAGAGATGGTCAGGATAACTGAAAAATTTCAATCCTATGGCCAGAGGACCTGAGAGGATTTATTCCGGGATCAACAGGAAAATTCACTAATGAGTTCTCTTATCTGACCAGCTATCCAGACAGGCGTTATCTTTTCTTTAAAGCTTTGGCATTCTATGACCTTGCCCCAGTGATATGGATCTCTGGTGGCTGGAAGAAGAGAGCCTCTATAGATCACATAATCGTCAAAGATGCTCCATTGGAGCTTCTCCTCTGAAATGAAATTTTCTTCAACGGGTTTTTGCAAAGGGTCATAGCTGACCCAGCTTGATGCTCCAGTGGAATTACCCAGAAATACATATGCTGTCCGGTTTTCTTTTATGCAGATAACTGCATGGCACAGTTGTTGATCTATATAGACATGGTGGATCCCCCAGAAGGGGGGGTTGAATATGGTGAGTCTTTTCTCCCTGGCCCACTCAAGGCTCTCATGAGAAAGTAGTCCTCTTCGAATGATTTCAGAAGTTGAAAGCGGGACCTTCTTTTTTTTTGTACCTCTCATTATTTTCCAGACCATCTCTTTGCTCCTTTATTTATCCTGCTTTTAGTCAGCCTCTAATGATATTATCATAATTTCCCCTTTGTCTTTTCATTTTCCCTACGAGAAGAAAGCATAAATCAGGCCGCAAGGATCTCTTTTTTGCTGTTATAATATTGAGGTTTAGGAAGGGTTGTCGTAGAATCTTTCCAGAGGTGTACTTTCAGGGAGAGCTCTGTGCCTTTTTGTACTTGCAGAGGGTTTTCTCATAATACTAGCTTGGAGGGGATAGAATGCCAGAAGATATGAACAAACAAATACCGGAAGAGAATCTTGAACCCGAAGAAATCCTTGAGCCGGAAGAAAATCCTGAGCTGAAGCCGGAAGATCCCGAGCCTGTTTGTGAATCTGAAGAATGTCCTGAAGAAGAATGTCAGGAGTGTCTTGAAGAATGTCCTGATGAGGAGTGTTCTGAAGAAGAGTGTTCTGAAGAAGCAAGTCAGGAATGCTCGGAAGAATGTGCTGAGATGAAAGAAGAATCTGTAGAAACTCCCGAAGAAGATGAGGAACCAGTAGAAGAGGTAATTGAGGAAGAACCTATGGTTACCAATCACAAGAAGAAGTCGTGGTGGCTGATAATCCTTCTTGTGATCATAGTTATTTCTGTATTCAATACACTCTGGAACAAGATAGATGCCAAACTGGATAATATGAATGCCCAGATGGTTGAAACGACTGCAGCCCAGACCAAAGCCATGGAAGATTTGAAGGCTAACTATGATAATCTTCTGGCTGCATCTGAGAAGCAGGAAGTTCGCATCAAAAAGGCTGAAAGATATATCACGTCTATCAAAAACAGCATGAACGATTTTGACACAGAGGTAAATGGTATCCAATCCACTGCGAATCGTCATGAGGAATGGCTCAAGAAGGATCTTGAGGCAAAGAAGGCTGAACTGGACAAGCTTTCAGCTGTAATTTCCGAACTTGAAACTATTCTGAACGGAGAATAGAGCTAAGCTGAATTAGTTAGAACAGCAAGAATGTCTTCTGATGATGAGATGTTTATCGTACAGAAAGATAAAAGGGATTAAAAAGGCGGGGAAACCCGCCTTTTTGCCTTACTATACTTTTATCTGATGGATAGTTAGAGTAAGAGTTCCAAATATGGAAGGATATTATTTCAGTTTTAGAGACTGTAACTAGAGGGAATGGATATATGGATCGCACTGATAATCTAATTTTCAATTCCAGTCTAACTTTAAGATCTTTCCTGAATCACGAAAAGCTTAAAGATATTCAGGTACTCTCTGGTGCTCTGGGGTTAAAACGGAGTGTCCAGTCAATTACTGTCCTCGATAATCTTGATTTCTGGCAATATATTCGAGGGGGAGAAATAATTTTATCTACGGGATTCCTTTGGAAGGACAATCCTTTGCATTTATGTGAAGTCATCAAGGGATTGAATTCCCGAAATGCAGCAGGTCTTTGCCTTAAAGTGGGCCGATTTATTGATGTGTTACCCCGGAAAGTCTATGAGATATCAGATGAACTGTCTTTCCCCATACTGTCTTATCCTATGGACTTTGCATTTATCGATATATTGAATCCTGCGTTATCCATGATAATAAATACTCAGGCTCAGGATTTAAAGAACTCATATTACATCCATAGGACCTTAACTAACCTGGTAGCAGATGGAGGAGGTTCACAGAAAATCGTGGAAGCTCTTCATGAGATTACCGGTCTTGATGTATGTTTTATCGATGTTCATTTTAAAAAAAGATACTATTCGGGTATTTCAGAGGAATTTTTATTCAACATTAAATCTTTGCCTTTAGATCAGATTCTGTCATTTTACATTTACGAGAAGGTGCAAATAGGTGAAACTGTATATGGTTTTCTTATCCTGGACAGTTTACAGAAATCCTCTAAAACTCATGTAATAACTCAGAATGCTCTTATACATGGGAGTACAGTTCTGAAACTTGAACTCCAAAGAAAAGAATCTGATCTTTATAGAGAAAGCCGGAGAAGAGACGAGTTTGTTTTTGATCTTCTTTATAATCGAATATCAAGTGAAGAAGAAATAAGACATAGGTCAGGGTTTATTGATTGGGATTCTTCCGGAGGTGTTCTTGCACTTATTTTACGTATTCTCCCAATGAGTCAAACCCTGGAAAATGCTATTCCAGATGAAGATTCTTTATTTAAATTTAGAGATCAGGCTCTTTTAGTTACAAAGAAACATATTGAATCGTTCTCAAATAATTATTGTTATACAACGATGAGTCGTTCCATAATCTTCCTGATAAATTCTTCTCGAGAAGAATATGAGCAACAGGTGGAACATTTTAGAAATCTTCTCGAACATCTGATAAAGGACATATCATCCGCAGGTAATCCCAAGATTAAAATAGGGATTGGAGGTTTCCATCAGAGGCTTAGAGATGCACATAAGAGCTATAAAGAAGCAGAAAAAACCTTGTCTTTTTTAAATTCAACCCAACCCAAGGATGTCCTGTTCTGGGATGAACTTGGATTGTATAAGTTTTTCCATTCTTTGGATTCACAGGAATTCCAAGTGTATTTTGATAGTTTCCTGGGAAAGATCGTCCAGTATGATGATCTTCATCATTCAGGTCTAATTGACACCTTGCTTTGCCTTTTAGAGCATAATTGGGTTTATAGAGAAGCAGCACGCTCTTTATCCATTCATTATAATACTGTTAAATACCGGATTAATTTAATTGAATCGATTCTGGATATTGACACTAACGATCCAGAAACCCGCCTGAATTTAGCCTTTTGCCTCAAAATATATTTTCAGCACTAGAGTTTTTAAATACCCGTCAGAACTTCGTCCAATAGTCTTTTATTACAACAGAACAAAGATCTCTGGGAAATATGTGATATCAGAATATTGATATAATCGAAAATATCTTTATAATAATTTCATTATTTCAGCTTATTACTTAAATGTATCCTGTATTAATTATAATTAGTAATTCTTGTTCAGATCATTTTTCATTCATAACTGCGAGTTATTGCCAGTCTGTTTTATCTCCTTCTTTATGAGGACCTCTTTTTGATATTTATTACCAGATATAAACCATTCCAATGACATAAATTTTACCTGACCATTTTTTAGAAAGGAGGCTAACAAGACAGATTTTGTGTAAATAGAGTAGAGACCGTGTTACTAAACTTTAATCCAGAGAGGTGTTGCGAAATGTTCAGGTTTACAAGGAAACATTTGTGTTTTTTTGTTATTTTAGCTCTTTTTGTATGTTTAATCCCTGGTTCTGCTATCGCTAAAGCGAAGTATAACTGGTCATTTGCTCAGCCTTGGACTCGTCCTCTTAGCAATGAAGGCTATAAGCTTTTTTGTGAAAAAGTGGAAGAGTATTCCAATGGTCAGATCAAGATCAAGTTTTTTGGAGATGGATTGCTTGGAACTCATGACGAATCTTTCCATGGAATGCAGGATGGCAGCATCGAAGTCGGCGCATTCTCGCCCTATGTGAGTATAGTTCCTGGCGGAATGATGAACTGGATGCCCTGGACAATCGAGAGCTGGGATGAAGCAAAGATAGCCTATGCCAATCCTTCCGGCATCCTGTACAGGGTAATGGAAACAGCATGGAATGAAGTAGGCGGCCATCTCCTGTTTAACGTTTCTCAGGGTTCATACGGTTTGGGCAATACTGTCAGAGCCCTTAGAACTCCTTCAGATCTGAAAGACCTGAAAATGAGAGTTTCTGCTTCTCTCGCTGCTGTCAAAATGCTGGAAAATATGGGCAAGGGAACCGGTATGACCCTTCAGACCCTTCCATGGGCAGAGCTTTACAATGCACTTTCCAGAGGAGTTGTTGATGGCTGTTGGGACATGTGGCCTTCCCTGATTCAGGAAAGACACTATGAGGTTCTTAAATTCTATTCAGATGTCAACTTTCTCTGGGATAACAATAACATAGTTATTAACAAGAAACTCTGGGATTCCCTGTCACCTGAATTACAGGAAGCGGTCAACAGGGCTGCTTCCGAAGCAGAAGCTTTCCTTTACGAGAGAGGTGAGGCTGCTGAAGCGGACTTTGTAAAAGAACTTGAAGGCAAAGAGGGATTTACAATTGTTCGTCTGACAGCAGAAGAAAGGGAAGAGTGGAGGTCAAAGTCCAGTATGACGGGGATATGGGAAGAACTGTGTAAGCCCTGGCTGGAAAAACATTATCCTGGACAGAATATGACTCAGAAAGTACAGGATGAATTAAAGAGCATTCATGAGGAAGTCCTGGCAAAAAAATAACCTGGCACAGAATCTTTGAATCATATGCCATTTGCGACATATCTATCTGATTGATAAGTAAGAACCGCACTATTAGTGGGATGGGTATCCATCCCACTAATGATTCTCAAAATTGTTGATTCCTTTATCGCAGTGGCCCCACTATCCATTACCATTTCCTTCAGGGGGGAATTGTATGAGTTCTTTAATTAACAATTTGAACAGGTTTATCCGCTTGTTTGAAAATGCTGTGTGTTCGGTTGGTCTGATATTAACAACCTTCCTGGTCTTTTTTCAGGTAATTAACCGTTATTGGTTGCATATGGAGATCATGTGGCTGAATGACCTGGCTCTTTATTTATTTGTGTTTTCAATGTTTCTTACAATATCTCTTACTACAAGAGAAGAAGGACATACTTCCGTAGATGTTTTTGCAGAGATGTTCTTTGGGAAAAATCCCAGAATGCATTCTATTTATAAAACAATACTTAATCTGATATCACTGATTATCCTCTTTGTTTTTGCGTCTCCGGTATGGAGGTTTACCCTCAGAGCACTGAACTATCCAGAGTATGGAACATTGGTAAGATGGTTTAACACCAGCTGGCTTGCTGAATCAATGTTTGTAATGCTTATACTCTGTATTTTCCATATGATCTTTATTCTATTTTCAAGATTCAAAGGTATGAAGAAGATCGTTTCCACAAATGAGGAGGGTCAAGAGGAATGACTTTGGGGATTTTTTTAGCTCTTGCTGTGTTTTTCTTTGGTCTTTTTGGAGGAGTTCCTCTGGGATGGCTCTTTATTGCGAGTTCAGCGACCGGGGTCCTTGTTGGAGGAATGCCTTTATCTTTTATTGCCAATACCTTTTACCATTCCCTGAACAGTTATGTGATCATGGCTATAGCCTTCTTTGTGTATGCAGGCAGCCTTATATCCGAGGCTGGTCTTGCCGATCGTATTGTAAGGTTTTCTTATGCTCTGGTCGGGAAAGTCAGGGGGGGCATGGAAGCAGTAGGGATAGTATCTACTGTATTCCTGAGTGCTCTTACTGGTTCATCGGTTCCCTGTATCTCTGCCTTGATACCTTTGCTGGTTCCAAGATTGGAGAAATACGGTTATCAAAGGAAATACACTACAGCTCTCCTTTGTTCTTCCAGTTTTCTGGGTTATCTGATTCCGCCAAGTGTTCCCGCTTTGATCTATTGTCTTGTTGCTCAGCAATCTGTATCAGCCCTTTTTCTTTCTACTGTTTTCCCTGGTCTGTTGCTCGCAATCGGTTATGCTATCCTTAATTACTTTATCTGTCCCCGTTATATGGACCAGACTATCGCTACCCAAATACCGGAAGAGTCTCAATCCTTAAAAGAGAGGTTTATAGAACTCAAAAAATCTACATGGGTTGCCTTACCAGCTCTGGGGTGTCCCCTGGTGATCCTGATAGGGATATACGGAGGAATATGTACACCTAACGAGGCTGGTGCGATAGCGGTAGTTTACTGTCTGATAATAGGTTTTTGGGTTTACAGGGAATTGACACTCAAAAAGCTATGGTCTGCTACATATTCTTCCCTTGTTTCTATGGGGGTTATTGCCCTGCTCATTGCCTCGGGTACAGTATTTGCAAGATATCTGATCAGGGTTGGGGTAGCCCAGGAGCTGGCTGGTTTTATCCTCGGCTTGTTTGAAAGCAAAGCCTTGATCCTGCTCTCGCTGAATATCTTCCTGCTCCTGCTTGGAATGTTCATGGACGGTGTGCCTGTTCTTATCCTTTCTGTCCCCCTGATTCTTCCCCTGATGCAGGAAATAGGAGTCAATCTGGTGCATTTAGGAGCAATCGTAATCCTTAATGTAGGTCTTGGAGTTGTTACCCCTCCCTTTGCGATGTCTATATTTGTTGGAAGCAGATTATCCGGATGCTCATATACCGATCTTGTCCCAATAATGTTGTTATTCCTCTTTTTTGTCGGAATTCCTGTTTTGTTACTTACAACATATATCCCCGCTCTTTCATGCTGGTTGCCAAGTCTACTTCTTGGATCTCAGGTTGTGGGGCCATGGTAAATGTTCGGGATAAGTTCACAATTCATTTTCTGAAAGAAGGCGTTCTTTGATGTCTTTTGATCTGGTAATTAAAAATGCAAAGATAGTGGATGGTACAGGGGCGCCCTGGTTTAAAAGTGATCTCGGGGTTACTGGAAACAAGATATCTTTTGTAGGTAAACTGCCTGAAAATATCGAGACAGGGGAAATAATAGATGCAAATGGGAAAATATTATGCCCCGGATTTGTAGATATCCATACACATTCAGACTTTTTACTTTTAAGAGATTCTCTTATTCTCTCTAAACTGAAACAGGGTGTTACCACCCAGGGAATAGGCCAGTGCGGTTTAAGCCCTGCTCCAATCTCGAAGGACAAGATGAAGCTTCTCGATCAGTACCTCGGCTTTATCAAGGCAGGGGCCAAACCTGACTGGAAATGGAGTTCTTTTGCGGACTGGCTTGGTGTCCTTGATGGTCTCGATCTCGGTACCAACATAGCTGCTTTTGCTGGTCATGGCACTATTCGGATATCAGTTATGGGCTTTGAAGGACGAGATGCAACTGAAGAAGAAATTGCACAAATGAAATATCTCGTTGAATCTTCTTTGAATGAAGGTGCTTTCGGATTGTCCAGCGGCCTGATCTATCCTCCCGGAGTTTACTCTTCTAACGAAGAGATAGGACGAGTATGTGCGGGATTACAGAACCGGAACGGATTGTACGAATCTCACATGAGAAGTGAATCGAAAGGTGTGGTAGAAGGAGTTCTGGAAACCATTGAAATAGCAGATAAAAACGGGATCCCTGTTCAGGTATCTCATCATAAGGTACTGGGAAGAAATAACTGGGGACTGGTCAAAATGACCCTGGAAGAGATAGAAAAGGCACGTGACAGGGGTGTGGATATTACAGTCAACCACTATCCCTATACCTCCTGCAGTACCACTTTAAGGTCTATTCTTCCCCCCTGGATTCAGGAAGGAGGACTGGATAAGGTTGTTGAACGTCTTAGAGACTCCTCTATACGGAAAAGGATTAAAGAAGAGATAAATACCACTTCTGACTGGGAAAACATGGTACAACATGCGAATGGTTGTGAAGGAGTCCGAGTGTTGTATTCTCCTGAAACTCCTCAATACGAAGGTAAATCCCTCGTTGAAATAGGGGAGAGTATGGGTAAGGATCCCCTTGAAGCAGCCTTCGACATAATCATAGCAAACAGGGGAGCAGACAACGCATGCTATGATTCCATTTCAGAGGATGATGTCAAGTGTGTGATGAAGCATCACTCATCGATGGTTGCATCAGATTCTATTCCAGCTGCAGAGGGTGCTAAAGCTCATCCGAGAACCTATGGAACTAACCCCAGGGTACTGTGCAAATATGTACGGGAAGAGAAAACTCTTTCTCTTGAAGAAGCTGTTTATAAGATGAGTGGTTTCCCCGCGGCCAGACTTGGACTTCAGCAAAAGGGCATTGTAAGAGAGGGAATGGATGCCGATCTTGTCATCTTTGACCAGGATAAGATCCAGGATACGGCTACTTATGAAAATCCTTGTCAGGATCCTCTGGGGATAGAATATGTATTCGTCAACGGAGTTAAAACGATAGAATATGGAAAACATACCGGGAAAACTGCTGGTAAAGTGTTAAGAAAACGATAAAAACTTTACTATTCAATGAGGGGCAAGGGGAGTTTTTTCTCTTGCCCCATCCATTTCCCAGTTCAGATATAGATCCAGGCATCTCATGATATAAAATTAAAGGGAGCTGAATATTATGACCTGGCGACCAACTCGGATGGAAGTACACCTTGGGAATATAAAAGAAAACTACAAAGCAATCCAGAAACATATTGGACAAGGTAAGAGAATCTTTGGAGTAGTAAAAGGCAATGCCTATAATCTAGGAGCAGTGCAGGTTGCAAAGACGCTTTTAGATGTTGGCGCGGATTTTTTTGCAGTAGCAACTCCCGATGAAGCTATTGAACTGAGAGAAGCAGGGATAGGAATTCCGATTCTTGTGTTGGGTCCATCACCCTACGCAGTTGCAGAAGAGTATGTCAGGTATGGGATAAGAGCTGCCATTAATGATCTTGGAATTGCCAAAGCACTTTCCAACGCATCTCAAAAACTTAAAATGCCTGCTTACGGTCATGTAAAAATAGATTCCGGAATGGGCAGGATCGGTTTTTTCCCCGAGGAGGCAGTGGATGCTGCCAGGAAGATAAAGGAAATGTCCGGAGTGGTAATGGAAGGTGTATTCACCCATTTTGCCATATCGGACCATAAAGATCTTACTTACACCTGGGGACAGTATCATAAATTTGAAAGAACTCTGAAAGAAATTGAATCTGCGGGAATCAATTTTCGCATCAGACACTGCTGTAATTCCGGAGCAACTCTTGCATTACCCGAGTTGGCAATGGATGGTGTCAGACCGGGTCAGATAGTTGTAGGTATGTACCCGTCTACTGAAGTAGTCCGATCAGTTGAAATAAAACCCGGTTTCGAGTTCAAAACAGCGGTGGTTGCTCTCAGAGATGTGCCTGCAGGAAGAGGACTGAGCTACGGATTGATCTATCGTACCTCCAGTACTGAAAAGATAGCCGTTCTACCAGTTGGCTACGCTGATGGTTTCAACAGGGATCTTTCCGGCAAGGGAACGGAAGTACTGGTCAGGGGTGTTAGATGTCCTGTTGTGGGAAGGGTATGTATGGATCAGACCATGGTAAATGTCAGTCATCTTCCGAATGTGGAAATAGGGGATGAGGTTGTCCTGTTGGGGAAACAGGGCAATGATTTTATTTCCCTTGAAGAGATGGCTGAAAAGATGGGTGGTATTGTAACAACTATCCCGACTGCTATCAGTAAAAGGGTCCCAAGGGTCTATATTGAATGAATTCAGTTTATCCCAACAATATGTATGGTAGAGAATCCAGTCAGTTGGTGCAGCCAGAGTTGTAAAAATATCAAGAAGCATACAAATTTGCCAAACAGGATATCCCAGATAATGTTATCACAAGGCAGTTCCCTGCACTTATGCTATGATCTTTCTGTGTATATGATAATTTATATTCCTGTAAGTTGACTTTATTAATCCCGGGATTAACGATGATGACCAGCAGACTGCACTTTTATTCTTTTTTCATATTATCCCTTCACACGTTGCTCCTTGTACTGATTTTTTCCCACAAACAGGATAAATTTTTCAGGGGGTCATTGAATTAATTTTCAAAGACCCCTTATAATATGTTTTCGGGGTTTTTTAAAGACTTATATTTAAGAGAGGAACTTGTTATCTTGAAAGGAGCGAGGAGCCTGGTGCCTAAAATTAGATGGATACCTTTTGTTGTTGCCCTGTTAATAGGGATATCGGTGATGTCTTCTGTTGAGAGCTACGCTGAAGGTCAGAGAATAACCAGTATGAAATCTCAGATGATGGCAATACAGAAAAATCAGGAAGAAAAGGTAATAGTGAAGGACCGTGAAGTTAAACAGCAGGTGGTAGCTAAAACGTTCAAAAGTGTAAATGCCTCCCTTGATGATGGGGCTGCCCTTAAATTTGCACAATATGTTATGGAAGCTGGGGATTATTTCGGAGTAGACCCTTTTCTTATAGCCTCAATAATAATCAAGGAATCCCACGTGAAATACAAAGCCAAGTCAAAACGTGCAGCCTATGGCCTTATGCAGGTGAACTGGAAGGTTCATCGGAACAATATCAGCAACACCTTTTCGGACATCAGGACACTGTCCGATCTTATCCAGCCCAAAAATAATATTCTCGTGGGAACATATATATTTTCGTGTTACTTTAAATCGTCGGGAGGGAATGTTTCCAAGGCACTTTCCCGTTACCTGGGTGCTTCAGGCAGAAAATATATAGCATCTGTAATGAAATATCATGGGAAGATGAAGGAGCTTTATTCCTTCCACATCGAACAGACTAGACAGCAGATTTCCTGAACTGGATTAAGTCTTGTCAGGATAATGTAAAAGGAGGATGTTATCATGACGGCAAAAAGATCTACATATAAATTTCAAACGGAAGCAAGACAGGTTCTGGAGATGATGGTTTACTCTGTCTATTCCAACAAGGATATCTTTCTCAGGGAACTCATCTCCAATGGCTCTGATGCATTGGACAAACTGAGAATAGAAGCGCTCACACATGAAACTTTGAGGGATGATGCCCAGGACCTCCACATTAGGATAGAGACAGACCCTTCTGAAAATATCCTTTCCATATCTGACAATGGTATAGGGATGAACAGAGATGAAATAAGGGAGTTTATTGGAACAATAGCCAGGTCCGGGACGAAGGAATACCTGGAATATCTCAAGGGACAGAACAAAAAGGATCTGGCAGAAGAACTTATCGGTCAGTTCGGTGTAGGTTTCTACTCTTCATTCATGGTGGCAGATAAGGTCACTCTTGTCACTATGAGAGCTGGCGAGAACATTGCCTGGAAATGGGAATCAACCGGTGATGGAACCTATAGTCTTGAGGAGACACAGAGACCAACTCATGGTACGACAGTTATCCTGGAACTTAAGACTCCCGATGAAGAAAAGGGAATAAAAGATTATACCGGAGAGTGGACGATCAGGGAAATAGTCCGGAAATATTCTGACTTTGTCTCATATCCAGTGAGAATGAAAGTGGAGAGGAAAAAGGATGATGAAACAGTAATAGAGGATGTTGTTCTCAACTCGATGAAAGCCATATGGGCAAGGCCGGAGAATGAAGTTTCCGATGAAGAATTCACTGAATTTTACAGGCATATTTCTCATGACTGGAATGAGCCATGGAAAAGGATCTCCATGAAGGCAGAAGGTGTATCCCAGTTCAGAGGTCTGTTTTTCATACCTTCTAAAGCTTCTTCGGGCATGTTCATGAGGGAGCAGAACGAAGGAATAAACCTCTATATCAAGAAGATTTTTATAATGAACGACTGGAAGGATCTTATTCCGGAGTATCTTCGATTTGTGAGAGGGGTAATCGATTCAGAGGATCTACCGCTCAATATTTCCAGGGAGATCCTCCAGGAAGATCCACAGGTCAAGCTTATCCGGCGAAGTTCTGTAAGAAAGATCCTTGCGGAATTGAAAAAGACACTCAATGATGAACCTGATGATTACAGGAAATTCTGGAAGGAATTTGGCGTTATCCTCAAAGAAGGCATAGTAAATGATCCGGACAATAGAAAAAGCATACTTGATATTGCCCTGTTCCCTTCAACCGCTTCGGACGAAGATATTACCACCCTTGAAGGATATATAGATAGAATGCAGGAGGGACAGGAAGAAATTTACTATATGACAGGTCAGGTTCTCGAAAATCTCCGTCATTCTCCCCATCTGGAAGCGTTTGTGGATAAGGGTTATGAGATCCTTCTTCTGGCAGATCCTGTCGATGAGATCCTAATGCATTATTGTTCTGATTATGAAGACAGAAAGTTTGTATCTGTAGGTCAGGGTAATGTCAGACCTGGAACGGATGAGGAAAAAAAGAGGTCCCTCGAAGTGCTTGAAGAAAAGGGAAAAAGTTTTAAGGGCCTTTTATCCTTTATGAAGGAAAAACTCGGAGATCGGGTCAAGGATGTGAAACTCTCAGACAGGCTGAGCACGTCCCCTGTCTGTCTTGTCACTGGAGAGGAAGATGTTTCTCCCCAGATGGAACAGATACTCCGTGCTATGGGGCAGGATGTACCGGATATCAAACGTATCCTTGAGCTTAATCCGGAACATCCCCTTTTCAGTACCCTTGCCGATCTGTATGGTAAAGAAGATCTTCATGAAAAGCTTAAAGAATACTGTGAGATCATCTATGATCAGGCTCTTCTTGCAGAAGGTGGAACGATAAAAGATCCGGCTGGATTTGGCAGGAGAATTGCCCATCTTATGGTTAATGCAATTGACATTGATGAGGACTAAACCTCATTCTACGTGTCTGCTCAGGGGGGGGGCCCCATTGCAGCGTCAGACTGTAGCCATGTTTAAGCTGGCTTCAGGAGTTCTGATGTGGGGTGCCTCCTATACTGCTATAAAGATTGCAGTTTCCGAGGTCTCGCCAATAACCCTTCTATGGTTGCGAACAGGAATAGGGACTGCTGTTCTACTCCTGATCCTTCTTTTTCAGAACAGAATAAAACTTTTCCCAGGTCGGGATCTCATGGATTTTGCACTTCTTGGCTTTCTTGGTGTATTCCTGCATAACTATATCCAGTCTACAGGGTTGGAAACTGCTTCGGCAGGTATGGCAGGAATAATTGTTTCTTCCACTCCTGTGGTCATTGCGATACTGGGGAAGTTTTTCCTCAAGGAACAGGTCAGCCTTATTCAATGGTCTGGAATAGGAGTTTCGTTTTTGGGTGTTCTTCTCGTTGCAACAAGGGGTAATTTACTGAAATTATCGGAACTGATGCTGTCCTCTCACGGAGACGTTCTTGTTATATGCAGCGTTTTTACATGGGCCGTTTTTTCAGTGATATCAAGAAAAAAACTTCAGAATCATCCACCTGACCTTGCAATGCTCTTTACAATGGCCTCGGGGTGGTTTTTTACTACGGTTCCGTTTATCTGGTCCGGGGGTTTCAGGCAATTGACCGATCTATCACCTGAAGGATGGTTCAGTGTTTCTTTTCTGGGAATTTTCTGTTCTGCCCTCGCATATGTTTTCTGGTATGGCGGGTTGAAAGACCTCCCCTCGTCAAGGGTCGGCATTTTCCTCTATCTGAGTCCTGTTGTATCAGTTACGGTGGCTGCTGTTTTCCTGTCCGAGGCAGTGACCTGTATCGTAGTCGCAGGTGGCATACTGGTTTTATCCGGTGTTGGTCTTGTAAACTACGGGAAAATAAAATGATCCATATCAGGATGTCAATATCGACTGGAAGCAGTAACCGCCATCCTTGCCTCCAGTCGAAATCTGTTTACAGGGATTATCGGATAGCCCTTATGATAAAAAGGATTTCCCCCACTTTTTTTCATAGAGGAAATCTCCGATTGGATATCTCTCTCTTTCCGCGAATTCCATTTTAATCAATTCGGGGGACAGACATTCGGGATCCCCGGGGTAACCCACCGCAATAGCGGTAATGGGTTGAAAATCATCAGGTATTTCATAGGTTTCCCTTGCCTTTTCGACTGAAAAACCTGCCATGGCGTGGGTATAAAGCCCTAATGATGTAGCCTGCAACATCAGATTCTGAATGGCCAGACCCATATCGTGCAGTGAATGGCGGTTTACTGATCCTCTGGTTCGAAATGTTATTCTGGCTACTGCTAGAACAAGTAGATATGAATTTTTTGCCCAAACCTGATTCTTTTCAACAAGACAGTCAAGCATTCTGTGGAAACTTTCCTCATCATCCTGTTTAGCTATAATAAATTGCCAGGGTTGGTCATTGAAACAGGATGGTGCCCATCTGGCTGCCTCAAAAAGGGATAGAATATCAGCTTTTTCGATCGTCCGATTTGAAAAAGCCCTGGGACTCCATCTTTTTCGGAGTATTGCAAGGACAGGATGATCTGTTGAAGCAATCTTTTCCATGATACCAATCTTCCCTTCCAATGTTATTTAAAAAACTCTGTGTATTTTATATTATAGGTTATGGAAATCAAATCAGGTTTTTGTCCCTTTTAATCTTCAAAAAAGCGAAATACCCATTGTTTAAATTCTCGATCGGGAGAGGTGTATTAATGTGAAAATAGAAAGTTATCAAGGGGAACTTAGAGAAATCAGAGTCCGGAGTTTTGCGTTTCTGGTCTATGAAGAAGATCTGTCTTGTTTGGAAAAACTGGATCCGGAAATATCAGGGCATATCCGGTCAGTTGTAACTTCTTCAGGATACAGGGCAAAAAAAGGAAATATACTTTCCCTTCCCATGAGCAGGCAAGAGATAAGTTGTATTTACCTGGTTGGCCTCGGGAATAAGGAAAAATCAGATCCCGATGTGTTCCGCTACTGTGCTGGAGAACTGATTCGCAGGGCGGGTAAGGAAAAGGTGAAAGATATCGTCATCTGTGCACCTGTTAATGTTGACTTTATTCTCGCCAAGGCTCTTGCCGAAGGATGTGAACTTGGATCATATTCCTTTGAAAAGTATAAGACGAAAAAAGATGACAATGGCTCTGAAAAGATCGAGCATGTTTACATTTACGAGGGAGATGAACCTGGCATACATATGGGAACTGTCTTCGCGTCAGCTCAGAACTTTTCCAGGGATCTCGCAAATGAACCTGGTAATGTGATCAATCCGGTCTCATTTTCGGAAGAGGCAGTGAAACTTTCTGAAACATATGGTCTGTCCTGTGAGATCTGGGATGAACAGAAACTTAAAGAAGAACGAATGCTTGCCCTGTGGCATGTGGGAAAAGGGTCTTCCATCCCTCCCCGGTTTATCCATCTTTCCTATTGCCCTGTCTTGAAACCTGAAGCCAGAATCGTTTTTGTCGGGAAGGGTATTACCTTTGACAGCGGTGGTCTTAATATAAAGCCTGGAGAGCATATGCGGGATATGAAGGGTGACAAAACCGGTGCCTGTAATGTCCTGGGTATAATGAAGGCGATAGGGGAACTTAAACCAAAGGTAGAGGTACATGTAATAGTTGGTGCCGCCGAGAATATGCCAGGTGGGAACGCTTATCGTCCCGATGATATTATCAGCGCAAGGAATGGCAAAACCATTGAGGTCGATAACACTGATGCCGAAGGAAGGGTAACCCTTGCGGATTCACTCTCTTTTGCATCTGAACTCAAACCTGACATGATTATCGATATGGCTACCTTGACAGGGGCCTGTGTGGTTGCCCTTGGTCAATATACCGCAGGCCTTTTTACGAATAATGTTGAAGCGGGAAAGGCAGTTCTTCAAGCCGCTGCAAGATCTGGTGAGCGCCTCTGGGAGCTTCCAATGGATGATGAAAAACTCAGGGAACAGATAAAATCTTCCTTTGCAGATGTTATGAATACCGGAGGAAGATGGGGTGGCGCCATAACTGCAGCCATGTTCCTGGAGGAATTTGTGGATGAAGCCATACCCTGGGTTCATCTTGATATAGCCGGTGTGGATAGTTATAAAAAACCCTTTGGTTACTATCCGGAAGGTGCTACAGCTTTTGGTGTAAGGGTTTGCCTTGAACTTGTAAATTCATTAGATAAAGGTTAAAGATAAAAGGGGGATGGTATAAAACCCAACCCCCTTTTATCTCTCACTATTTACCGACACAGAATTGTTTGAATATAGTATCCAGAAGGCTTTCGTCCGAAGTGATTCCTATAAGTCTTTCCATATTCACCCTGGCATCTGTTATGCATGTACCTGCTATGTCCTGTCCTAATCCTGAATCCAGAGCTTCTGATGCCTGTTTCATGGAATCGATGGCTGTCTTTATCTCGTTTACCTGTCTTGCTGTTGCATTCAAACCAGTATCAAGAGTTCCTCCTCCTGCAACAAGGGTCAATATTTCATCCTTAAGCTGTTCAAGGCCTTTTCCTTCCTGTGCGGAAATGATGAAAACCGGACTCTCAGGGAGGATCGTCCTGACATCTTCTTCTGTTACCGCAAGAGGGAGATCTGCCTTATTGATAACAACCACATGCAGAAACCCGGATATCCTTGAAGCGAGGGCCATATCGCTTTCAAGAAGTTTCTGACTTCCATCAATTACCCATATCCGGACTTCCGCCCTTTCAAGTTCCTTCTCAGCTCTTTTTATCCCTATAGCTTCCACTTCATCAGATGGGATCCCTATACCTGCTGTGTCTACTATCCTCAAAGGGACTCCCCTATAAGTTAAAACTTCTTCGATAATGTCACGGGTTGTTCCGGGAATGGAAGTGACTATTGCCCTTGATTCCTTGAGCAGGGCGTTGAGAAGTGAAGATTTTCCAACATTGGGTCTTCCTATTAAAGCTACCCTTATCCCTTCACGTAGAAGCAGTCCCGTGGTACATCGGTCAAGAAGATCCTCCATGCTCTGTCTCAGAGTCCAAAGACGATGAGACACCTCCTCGTCCGAGATCAATGGAACATCTTCTTCAGGGAAATCTATACCTACCTCAAGATAAGCGGAGAGGTTCAGCATTTCATGATATATTTCCTGAACAAATTCAGACAGTTCGCCCTTGAGGGATCTTAGAGCTGCTTTAAGGGCTTCTTCACTCCTGGATCTTATTATTCCCAGAACTGATTCTGCCTGAGGCAGATCCATACGACCGTTAAGGAAAGCCCTTCGTGTGAATTCTCCAGGTTCCGCAAGTCTGGCTCCTGAAGAAATAAGAATGTCCAGACAGGTCTGCGCTACTAATGTTCCTCCATGGCAGTGTATTTCAACAATATCTTCCCCGGTGTAACTTTTAGGGCCCCGGAACCATACTGCCAATACGTGGTCTATAACATTTCCCTGGAAATCCAGGATATGACCATTTCGCATGAATCGTGGCGGTGTTTCCGAGAGTGGTTTTACCCCTCGAAACAGTCTGTCTGCAATTGTCCGTGAGGAAGGACCGGACAGCCTGATTATGGCAATCCCGGCTTCTCCCCAAGCGGTTGAAATAGCAGCGATGGTATCTTCAAACATGAGACCTCTCCCTTGTAATTTAACTCATCATTCTGACAATTCAGTAATTATATCATTCACGAAGAACCTCAGTCCATGAGATGCAATAGAGTAAATTATACATCTTCCATTTACAGCAACTGATCATGATTCAGCAATTTCTTGATCTGCAAAGTGGTTTTTAAATAAAACATTCAAATTTCAAGAAAACATGCAGCTAAAAAGGTCAATAAAGGGCTTCTTAGTAGTTTAAGGCTCTAAAGGAAGGAGATATAATAGTTAGGGTGCAATATCTGTATAATATTCTTGACTTTTTATTAGACATAATGTTAAATGCAAAATGTAGAATATCAAACTATACACTTTTTCTGTTCTGTAATTTTAATTCTTGAGTCAAATACCTTTCCAAAATGGCAGATCACTATCAAAAATACTTTTTTAGGAAAGCAAGAGCCAAGAACTAAAAATAGGGAGGTATGGAAATACCAAGGGACAATGCCTAACAGTTCCGTGTCAGTTTTTCATAATCACACTAAATCCCAAAGGAGGTACGAGAGTATGTTTTCCAGGAAAAACTTTTTTCGAGTGTTGACAGTTGCGAGCATGATTTTGATTTTTTCTGCAGTAGTAGCGGGAGCAGCAACAGATTTCCCTAATCGTCCCATGAGATGGATAGTTGGAAGATCTGCTGGTGGTTCTATGGAGAGGACAGTACGTATCTATGAAAAAGGCCTTGAAGAGGTACTTGGAGTCCCACAGCTTGTTGAATGTAGGCCCGGTGCAGCGATGCAGGTTGGTCACACTCTTATAAAAAATGCAGAACCTGACGGGTACACATGGGGAATAATAGGAATGCCTCATCTTGCGCTAAACCGTATAACCCAGGATGCAGATTTACAAATTGAGGATTTTGCAATTCTTGCAATTGTAAATTCAGATCCTACACTTGTTAATGCACAGAAAGAGACAGGTTTTGAAGATATTGGGGATCTTATAGAATTTGCCCAGAAACATCCGGGTAAATTGAAAATCGGAGCTACTTCAGGAGTCTCCCAGTATGCAGCCCTATGGGTGATAGACCAATTTGATCTTGACGTGGCTTTTGTTCCTTACGATGGTTCTCCGGGAAGGGCGGCTTTTCTCGGAAAACATATAGATGTCTACTTTGGTGCGGTGGGTTCCAACGAAGAGCTCCGGGAATACAGTACCGCAATTGGAATTATGTGGCCTGAAAGAAATGTTGCCTGGCCGGATGCGCCAACTTTCGACGAAATACTGAAGCCCGAATATGATGTCTCTTCTCCCTACCTGGCGTCAATGAGAAGCTTGGGCACAACTAGAAAAATTCTTGAAGAGAATCCTGAAAGATTTAAGAAGGTTTACGACGCCCTTTATAAAGTCCACCACGCTCCAGAATTCAAGGAAACTGTAGAAAAGGCCGGTTTTGGCCCAATTTCCACCTGGATCACTGGCGAAGAGGCTATGAAGAGGCTTAAGGATTACAGTGATTTCATTGAAACAGTAGTTGTTGAATAGAGTATTTCTGTAATATTTAAACCCTCCCCTTTAAAAAGGGGAGGGCCTTCTTTGATTTTGAGGGAGTGTGTTTTATGGAAGGCAACGATAAAAAAGGAATAAGCTACGGAGAATTGATCGTCCCGGCTATCATGATAACAACGATCATTGTTTTCCTTTATCAGTCTGTAGGTATTGCCCATCCCAGAGAAAACCTTAGGTTGGTCTGGGTTGTTGTTTGTGTTCTGTCTATTTCCATTGTAAAAATACTGATCTCTATTTTCAAGGAAAAAGAAACTGAAGAAGAGAGGGGTAAAAAAAGCTTGTTATCGGATATGTCCCTTCTTAAACGTCAGGCCATGCTTTATGTTCTTGTCGTTATTTATGTTTTTCTGATTAACCAGTGGGGCTTTATTATAAGCAGCACTATCCTGCTACCTCTTATGTTTTTAGCTTCGGGGGTAAGAAAATACGGAACAATTTTTATGATATCGCTTTTTCTTCCAATAATTACTTACATAATCTTCAGGAAATTTTTCAATATTCTCCTTCCTGAAAGTTTTATTGAGGATTTTCTCGTAAATAATTTACTTTACCGAAAATGGTTCTAGAGAAAGAGAGGAGTTCTGTTAATGTTTGATGTGAATTCGTTTCAGGAAGCACTGAAAATGCTTATGCAGTGGCATGTTCTCCTTGCGATTCCTGTCGGGCTTTTTTATTCCATTATTGTTGGAGCCATACCTGGTTTTACTACTTCGATGGCGATAACAACCCTTCTTCCACTCACATATGTTCTTGACCCACTTACGGCAATAGTTGTTCTTGCTTCTGCCTATGGTGGAGCCATATATGGTGGATCCATTACAGCAATTCTTCTCCATACCCCTGGTACTCCTGCAGGGGCTGCAACTGCAATTGAAGGATATGCTCTTACTCAGAAAGGGCAGGCGAGCAGGGCTCTTGGACTTGCTACAGCGGCATCCTCATTTGGAGGAGCTTTCTCATACATTTTCGTTTTTTTTGCCATGGTACCGATAAGCTGGTTTGCCTTGCGTTTTTCATCTCCGGAGCTTTTCGCTATCGTGGTATTTGGTATCACCATGTTGGCAGTGATAAGGGGAAGTACTCTCTCAAAAGGTATTGCTGCAGGATTTTTCGGATTTTTGCTTGGCCTTGTAGGTATGACAGCCTCAGGTCATGTAAGATCCACTTTTGGCCGTATGGAACTTATTGATGGTTTTCCTATTGTAACGGTACTCATCGGTTTGCTGGCATTCTCCCAGGTATTCAAAATGCTGGAACAGAAATTCATTGTGAAATCAGGCGAAACTTTTGAACCTACTTTCAAGGATATGATTATTGGGAGCGGTGAAGCTTTACGGGATTGGTTCAATCTTATCCGTTCCTCTATAATAGGAACCTTTGTTGGTCTTATGCCTGCGGCAGGTAGTTCTATCGCATCTTTTATCAGTTATAATGAAGCGTCAAGAAATTCAAAAGTTCCCTTTGGAAACGGGAACCCCTCGGGTATTGTAGCAGCTGAAGCAGCTAACAATGCTTCAGAAGGAGGGGCAATGGCTACAATGCTTTCTCTCGGTATTCCTGGAAGCCCCTCAAGCGCAATTATAATGGGTGCTCTTCTCATTCACGGGATAAGACCAGGCCCAAAACTGTTTATTCCCAAAGATTATGATCCATATTCTGGAATGACCTTTGTTTATGCAATTATCCTTACCCAGATAATAGCGGCAATACTTACCTGGCCCATTGGTTTATATCTTTCAAGGAGAATCTCAAAAGTTATAAAAATAGAGACCAAGTTCCTTGCCCCAATGATAGCTTTTCTGTGTGTAGTGGGCAGTTTTGCTTCAAGAAATTATATTTTCGATGCTGCGATAATGGTAGTATTCGGATTTATTGCGTTCGTGTTCTCAAAGTATGGTTATCCTCCAGTGGCGGTGGTACTCGGGATAATACTGGGACCAATTGCTGATGCAGAATTAATGCGTTCAGCTATGCTTTATTTCGGGAACCCGTGGATGATCTTCACCCGACCTATTGTTGTTGTACTTTTTGTGCTATCGATAGCAGCTCTTGTATTTACGGCCTTGAGAGAACGCAAAAGAGGTGCTCAAAAAGAGAATGAAGAACAATTCGATTGATCATTTTTCTCGTTAAAAACTAGAGGGGGGTCCCGGATGTCTGGAATGACAATTACTGAAAAAATATTGGCCAATGCTGCTGGAAGGGATCGTGTCTATCCTGAAGAACTGATAAATATAAAAATAAGTTCCCTGATGATGACCGATCTGAAAGGTCCTAATGTTTTTAAGATCTTTGAAGAGCAGATAAAAGCAAAGGAACTCTGTAAAAAAGTAGAAATAGTGTTTGTGCTGGACCACCTCGGGCCTGCTCACAATGAAAAAACAGCTGCACAATTCAAAGCCTGCAGGGAAGTGGCAAGAAAATACTCACTTAAAAATTTTTACGATCTTGGTAGACAGGGAATAGGTCACCAGATAATGTGTGACCATGGTTTTGTTGTCCCTGGGACTGTTGTTGCAGGAATAGATTCTCATGCAACAACCTATGGAGCTCTGGGAGCAGTTTCTTTTGGAATAAGCAACTCGGAAGGAGCTGTGATATGTGCTACAGGGGAGTTATGGGTAAAGGTTCCTAGGACAACAAAGTTTATAATTAAAGGTGAACTCCCTGAAAGGGTATCGGGTAAAGATGTATTCCTGCATCTTATAGGGATGACCAGATGGAACGGTGAAGTCCTTTATCATGCTGTAGAGTTTGTCGGTCCGACAATTGAAAACATGTCAATATCAGACAGGATGACCATGTGTAACATGGTCGCGGAAATGGGAGCGAAAAACGGCATTATACCCCCTGATAAAAAAACAGCAGAATTTATGAGTCAATGGCCAGACAAAGAAATTGAAATAATGGGTAGTGATATTGATGCTGAATATTCAAATGTTTTTGAGATAAATGTCTCAGCCCTTTCACCCCAGGTTTCATGTCCTCATCGTATCGACAATGTTAAGCCAGTAGAGGCTGTAGCTGGGAGAAAGATCGACCAGGCGTTTTTGGGTTCCTGTACAAATGGGCGGCTTCAGGACCTGGTTATAGCGGCAGAGATACTGAAAGGGAAAAAGGTCCATCCTGATGTTCGTCTTCTTGTCGTGCCTGCATCACAGGATATTTACCTGGAAGCGCTTAAGAACGGTACCATTACTACATTTGTTGAATCAGGTGCTGCTGTCTTGACACCTAACTGTGCTGCATGTGCCGGTATTGGCTCGGGTAATATTGCCTCAGGGGAAGTCTGTATCAGTAGTACAAACAGGAATTTTGAGGGGAGAATGGGAGCAAAAGATGCAGAGATATACTTGGCTTCTCCAGCTACAGTAGCTGCCTCAGCTGTCGAGGGAGTTATTGCAGATCCTCGAAATTATTGACCAATACTACTGTTAGGGGGTAAAACGAATGGAAAACATTATTCGTGGAAAAGTCTGGAAGGGCGGTTCCATTAAAACTGCAGAAATTATTTCTACAAAGGTTTGGCTTGATAACCTTAATAATCTTGATCCTGATATTCTCGGGAAATATGCAATGGAGCCCGTTGATAAGGAATTTGCAGAAAGAGCTTCTCGAGGAGATTTTCAGATCGTTGTTGGTGGCAAAAATTTTGGAGGTGGGGGTAAAAGCTACGAGCATGGGGTAATAGCCCTGAAGGCAGTTGGTATACGTCTTGTAATAGCTGAATCCTTTTCACGTTATAATTACAGAAATTCAATTAATAACGGTCTTCCGGTACTTGAGTCCAAAGGTATTCTCGATGAAGTTGATACAGGAGATGAACTTAAGGTAAATCTTAAAACAGGAATGATAATTAACATTACAAAGGGTAAAGAACTTAAAGCCCAGCCTCTTCCCGAGTTTGTCCTCAATCTAATGGAAGCTGGCAGTTATACCAGCTATATCAGGGATAAACTGAAGGATTTGGAATGTTGATTTTTTTGTTGAAAGAAGGATATGAATATGAATGATGCTGTTCAAAAAATACGGGAAGTTGGCCTTTTGCCCCGTGTCGATGTAAAGGGCTCTGAAGAGGCATTTACAGTAGGTAAAGCCCTCGTTGAAGGAGATATACCAGTATTGGAGATCCCTTTTGAGGGTGAAAGTACCTTTGATTCTCTGAGAGTCCTTTCATCAGATCTTCCTGAACTGCTGACTGGTGTTACTGGTATTTTTGATAAAGAACGGGCCAGTAAGGCTATCTCTGCCGGAGCTGGATTTGTGTCAGGTTACGGATACAGTAAGGATATTTCAACGTTATGCGACTCTGAAGGAGTCCCCTTTATCCCTTGTGTCAGTACAGCTGGTGAAATTGGACATGTTCTTTCATGGGGGGTAAAAACGGTATTTTTCTCACCTGCAGAACTAAGTGGAGGAAAAGCGGCCATTGAGTTTTTTGCCAATATTTTTCCGCAAATGACCTTTATACCTTCAGGAGGAGTAGCCAAAGAGGATCTCGACAGGTATCTTACATGCAGAAACGTTCACGCAGTAAGCGTTGAATGGATTAATGATAGATCACTTATTGAAAAAGGTCAGTTCGAAAAGATTACCACTTTTGCTAGTGAAGCAGCTTTGGCAGTTCACAATTTCAGTCTTCTTCATCTTGGTATAAATAACGAAAAGCCAGAGGATGCATTGGTTGCTGCTAAAAAGATGGCATTCCTGTTCGGTTTTAATCTGCGGGAAAGGCCGAATTCCATGTTTGCCGGTCTGGGTTTTGAGTTTATGAAAACGCCCGATTTGGGCAAAAACGGACATATCGCAATAGGAGTGAACAATGTGTCACGTGCGGTTGCCTACCTTGGCAGAAAGGGTATAAGAACGCTTCCGGGAACTGAGAGGGTGAACGACGACGGTTCAATAAGGAGAGTCTACCTTGATCTGGAACTTTCAGGTTTTGCAGTTCACCTCCGCCTTTACCCATGGCTTGATTAGATTTTTCTTTTTCAATTCTGTAGGGTATATTCTGTTAATTGTTTTCGGTATCTGAAGAAAGTTCAAATAACAGGAATAAACAAATTAGGGGGGCTGCCTGGTTGTAGCCCCCCTGAATAAACAAAGATATCCATAATAATTTCATAGAAGTTTACTAATAGACTTGCATCACTAAAGAAGTTCCTTCATCGATTCAGCAAGTCTCTTTACACCTTCCCCTATCTGTTCCCTGGAAGCAAAAGTGTAGCACATCCTGAACTCATTTTCTCCGCCGCCATTAGGGAAAAATGGCTTCCCTTTGACAAACGCAACTTTTTTTTCAATGGCTTTGTCAAAGAGTTCATCAGACTTGATTTGTGGTGTGTTAAGCCAGTAAAAGAATCCCCCTGAGGGTGTATTGTAGTTAACCTGATCCAGTGGAAGGTAAGTCTGAAAAGCTGTTTCCATATAATCGCGTTTTTTTCTGTAATGTTCGATGATACGAGGTAAAAAAGAGTCAAGATAGCCTTTCCTGCAATATTCATAGACAAGGGCCTGGGAAACTACGCTTGTGCATGTATCAACACCCTGTTTGAATACGGTCATCTTTCGTAACAGTTCGGCATTGCCTGTGCACCAGCCAACCCTTGTCCCGGGAGCCAGGATTTTGGAGAAAGATCCGGCGTAGACAACGATTCCTTCACGGTCAAGGGAAAAAATTGTGGGAAGGTGTTCTCCGTCGAAACGGACATATCCATAGGGATCATCTTCCAGTATAGCCAGTTTACATGAATGGGCAATTTTTACGAGTTCTTTCCTTCTCTCCAGAGACATGGTACATCCGAGAGGATTCTGGAAGTTAGGTATTGTGTAAATGTATTTTACGACATGTCCTGCCAACCTGGCTTTTTCAACTTCCTCGGGTATCTTTTCTACGATCATACCTTCGGAATCACATGGAATGCATATAAAATTAGCTCCGTGGTTGTACATATCAAGGGTAGTGCCCAAAAATGTTGGAGATTCTGTGACAATAAATTCACCCTGATTTATAGTTGCCAGAGTAAGAAGATCAGCCACCTGTATAGACCCTGAAGTGATCAGTATCTCTTCAGGCATAATTCCCCTTCCCATTCTCTCCTGTGTCCATGAGATAAGAAAGTCTTTTAGCGGAGGATAGCCGTCGGTCATACCGTACTGAAGAATATCTTTTCCTTCCCGAAGAATTATTTCCGCAGCATCATAGAATTGTTCAACAGGAAAAATATCAGGGTCAGGCATTCCTCCTGCGAAGGAGATCATTCCCGGTTGCCTGATTACTTTAAATATATCTCTAATGGGGGAAGCCTTCTGTTTATTTGCTGCCATACTAAAAAGATCATGAAGATAATTGTCCAAGAAAACACCTCCCTGAAAGATTTAGATCAATGTTACGACAAGATAGAAAAGAGGACCTGCCAATGGGCAGGTCCATTATATTTCCAGATATTTTATGCAGTTACTGTCATGGTTATTTCATCCATTGCCTCTGCGATTCGTTTTACTCCCTCTTCAATTATTTCAGGAGAGGGGAATGTGTAACAGAGTCTGGCGTAGTGTTTCCCATCTTCAGCCTTAATACAGAAGGGATCTCCGGTTACAAAGGCTACTTTCTTTTCAATTGATTTCCTGAAAAGTTCATCTGTAGACACAGTGGGGAAGTGAAGCCAGTAAAAGAATCCACCTTCAGGCTTAGTCCAGGAAACACCCCTTGGTGCCAGGTGCTTTTTAAAGCTTTCCTCCATTGCATCCCTCTTGACCCTGTAGTTCTCTATGATTACAGGAAGATGCTCATCAAGGTAACCCTTTTTGCAGTATTCTGCCACCAGGGACTGGGTTATGCTGCTTGAGCAGAGGTCTGTAGCCTGTTTGAAGACGGTCATCTTTCTGATTATCTCCCTGTTTCCCGTAACCCAGCCTATTCTGGTCCCGGGGGAAAGGATTTTGGAGAAAGAGCCTGCATATAGGATTCCTCCTTCATCATCAAAGGAAAAGATAGAA
Source organism: Synergistales bacterium (assembly GCA_963666205.1). GTDB lineage: Bacteria > Synergistota > Synergistia > Synergistales > JAFGMB01 > JAENYO01. The sequence continues at coordinate 592,093 of OY762654.1, read as the reverse complement.
GGAAGATGTTCCCCATCGTATCTTACATAACCATAGGGGTCATCCTCAAAAACGGGGATATTGTATTTGTGGGATATATCTACCAGTTTTTTGCGTCTTTCTTCCGACATCGTTGCTCCGGCAGGGTTCTGGAAGTTAACTATAGTGTAGATGAATTTTACTTTTCGTCCCTCTTTTTTTGCTCTTTCTATGGCCTCTGGAATTAGATCTACCTGCATGCCATTGCCATCTACGGGAATTCCGATAAAATTGGCTCCATGGTTGTAAAAGGTCGTCAGGGCTGCAAGGTAGGTGGGATTTTCGGTAATAACGGTATCGCCCCTGTCTATCATGGCCCAGGAGAAAAGGTCAAGTGCCTGCTGAGATCCTGTAGTAATGAGCATTTCCTCAAGATCAGCAACTCGGCCCATCCTGGGTCCTGTCCAGTTTGCCAGAAACTCTTTAAGGGGTGGGTACCCCTCGGTCCTTCCATACTGAAGGACGTTTGCCCCATCGTCTTTCAGTACATGTGCACCTTCATAGAACTTGTCAATTGGGAACACTTCCGGAGCAGGCATCCCACCTGCAAAAGAGATCATGCCCGGTTGTTTGATAACAGCAAGTATTTCCCTTATGGGTGATGGTCGGACATTGTTCGCAGTAAAACTGTAATTCGCTTCCCAAACCTTACTCACGTATATCGCCTCCTGGATTTTTTGCTATATTTTCATTTCCCCCAAATGTTCGCAATAAATTAAATGAATATTCTGAATTGCAAGCTATAAATAGAAATAATGATAATATTCACGAAGGATTATATCATTCAAGGAGCAAGAAAATAGAGAAAAAATAGAGCGTATACATGATACAATTACTGGTTCGTTACAGTTTTGGCAGTATTCCTGACATGGATAAGTCTTCGATCAGTGGGGGGGTGTGAATTAAACCCGTTAGGAGTTGTTTCGAATCCGGCCTTTTTCATTATCTCGAGGGACTGCACAAGCCCCCATGGGTCATATCCGGCTTTTGCCGCAAGTCTGATTCCATAGTCATCTGCTTCAACTTCCTGCTCTCTGCTGAATCCCGATTCAGCAAGGGAAAGACCAAGTCCAAGTGCGTCACCGGCGGTTCCACTATTTCCAATAGCCTTGTAGAGCAATACCCATAACAGGTTTCTGCCCATAGTTTCCTTGTAGTGCCCCAGTTTGATGTGGCCTGTTTCGTGGCTTAAGATCCCTGCGAGCTGGTCATCAGTTTTCAGAAGATTGAGCATTCCCCTTGTAACATGTACAGAATATCTATCCAGTGAGAAAGAAACCCATGCATTGGGTTCCTTCTTGTCTTCTATCTGAACTTTGGGAAAATGTTCAAGTCCAGCTGTGCTGGCAACTCTCTGCCATATGCGATTTACGCCTGCCTCAGTGAACTGGGCAGAAGCCTGAATAACAAAAAACATGAGGATGAACAGGCACATCAACAATATTTTTACAAGTCTTTTCATATCGGGTTCCTTCCTCTGTCCCTATAGTTGAAAATAATGCTAACATATTGATATTCCGAATGCTATCCGTAGAAATGATTATTAATAATACCCAGCTTGCCTGATATTTTGCGGATTCTTGACTATACTATCAGGGAGTGATATAACTATCCGAAATCTTTTAAGGAGAAAGTTAATGATGAAAAAGATGTTTCATCAGTCCATCGGCTGTATAGGTTGCTGCTCTTCCTGCATCTCTTCCGGTTCATCTACGGAAGAGACGGATTTTCCTGTGCCGGCAGCTGGAGAATTTCCTTTAAGAATGACATAAAAGCTTTTTTAAGCTTGAAATCCATAAAGAGGCCGGGGTAAAACCCCGGCCTCTTTTTTATTGAGGAGGAGTTAATGATGAAAATGCAGCTATTTACACCTGGTCCTGTTCCAATTCCAGAAAGGGTGCTTTCATTTCCAGGACAAAATCCCTTAAGTCACAGACACTCAATGTTTTTCGAATTGATGGAAAGAATCCAGACCAGTCTATCTATTTTTCTCAAGTCAGCAGGTCCTGTCGTGATACTTCCTTCTTCCGGAACAGGTGCTCTTGAGGCCCTCTGTTCCAACTTTATAAACAATGGCGATAGAGTATTGTCAGTGTCCTGTGGAACCTTTGGGAATCGTTTCCGTGAAATAGCACGGATTTACGGAGCTGACATCATCTCACTGGATATACCTCATGGATCTTCAGCAAAACCTGACGAGGTTAATTCCATTCTTGCTGCGAATACCGATGTTAAGGCCATCCTCCTTACCCATAATGAGACTTCTACGGGGGTTGTGAATCCTCTGAGCCACATAGTCCAGAGTATTCCGGAACCATGTCCTCTAGTGCTTGTAGATGCTGTTAGTTCCCTCGGAGCGATGCCCTGTTTCCCGGAGAGCTGGAGAATTGATGGTCTGGCGTCCTGCTCTCAGAAGGGATTATTGACTCTTCCGGGCCTTGGTCTGGTATGGCTTTCTGATAGGGCATGGCACTATCTCAGTTCGTGCGATCAAAAAAAGAGTTTCTATTTTGACCTTACAATGCACCGGGCATATCTGGATAAAAAGGATCCTCAGAATCCCTTTACTCCTCCCGTATCACTTCTCGAAATACTGGACCGGTCCCTTTTGTTTATCCTCGATTATGGACAGGAAGAATGGTTCGTTTCAAAGGAGCGTCTATCCCGTTCCTTTCTTGCCGGTATATCGGCTATGGGTCTTGAGCCTTTTGTAAAAGAAGTTTATGCAAGGTCTCCTGGTGTTTCGTCAGTCCTGTTTCCGGATGGAAGAGCAGAACATATACATCAAAGTCTTGAGGATATGGGAATAATTGTCTCTGGTGGACAGGTAGACCTCAAAGGTCATATTCTGAGATTTGCCCACTATTCAGATCAGCATTGGTCTGAGGTTGCCATGCTTCTTGGATGTATTTACGGAGGACTTTTAGAAAATGGAATTGAAGCCTCTCCAGATTACATGTTATCGGCCTGGAATGCCTGGAAGGAGGCGAAGTGATTATGTGGAACGTTCTTGTAAGTGATCCCATACATGAATCAGGTCTTAATATTCTTTCATCAGAACCGCTTATTAAGCTCGAAAACAGACCTTCCATGAACAGGAAAGAACTTCTTGAGATTGTTGGAGAATTTCATGCTCTTGTTACAAGGAGCGGGACGCCCATCGATGAGGAAGTCCTGTCCAGGGCAAAAAAACTCGAAGTGATCGCCAGGGCCGGGGTAGGCGTAGATAACATCGATCTTCTGGGAGCCAGCAGGAGAGGTGTTGTCGTTATAAATGCACCAACGGGTAATACTCTTGCCGCGGCAGAACATACAATGGCCATGATGCTATCCCTTATAAGGCATGTTCCCCAGGCTTTCCGTTCAATGTCTTCAGGCGAGTGGAAGAGAAGTGCTTTTACCGGTATTCAGCTCCACGGAAAAAAACTTCTTATCATAGGGCTGGGAAGGATCGGTTCTCAGGTAGCTCTCAGATGTAGATCCTTTGGAATGGAACTTCTGGCGTATGATCCTTATATTTCAGGATATCGAGCTGAAAGACTGGGAGTAGCGATAGTGGATGATCTCAGAGGAGCCCTTGCTATGGCTGATATTGTGACACTGCACGTTCCCCTGACACAAGAGACCAGGGAAATGATTGGTGTAATGGAACTTAAAGCCTGCCGAAAGGGAGCTTTCCTGGTGAATTGCGCGAGAGGAGGACTTGTTAATGAACGGGCCTGTGCAACTGCCCTGAGAGAGGGTCATCTTGCCGGAGCTGCTTTTGATGTTTTCAAAATGGAGCCACCGTCTGATGAACACCCTTTGAGGGCTAGGGATCTAAAGGAAAAAGTGGTATTAACTCCCCATCTGGGAGCCAATACCAGAGAGGCACAGTCTGCAGTTTCCCGCATTGCTGTTGAGAACCTGATATCTGCATTGAAAAAAAGACCTTATGAACATGCTGTAAATTTACCTTTCCTGGACCACCTGTTGAGGGATGGTGAAAAGGAATATTTATCCATTGCCAGAAAAGCGGCAATAATTGCCATGCATCTTCTCAAGGAGCCCCTGATTTCTGTCAGGGTCTTTATGAGAGGTCCGGTCTTTAACAGGGAAGATGAATCCATGTGCTTTGAACTGCCTTACCGTTATAGTCCCTTTACCATTGCTTCCCTTAAAGGCGCCCTCGAAGTCCACCACGGAGATGAGGTTTCCTATATGTTTGCCCCTCTCCTCGCTGCAGAAAAGGGGATTTTCATTGAAGAAATCAAGGGAGATTCTACGACCTACCATAATCTTCTGGAAATATCTCTGAAGGGAGAACGTGAGGAAGTCATAGTCAAAGCGACAGTAACGGAGGAAGGCAAGCAGAGAATAATCTCAATTAACGGTTACCCTGTTGATTTTATCCCCGAGGGAATTGTAATTATCTTCAATAACCATGATAGGCCTGGTGTAATAGGCAAGATCGGTACATCACTGGGGAATTCCGGTTCCAATATAGCGAGTTTTACCCTTGGAAGAAAGAATGGCAGTGGTCTTGCCCTTGGAGTTCTTCTTATAGACAATGAAATAACGGAAGGATTTCTTGAGAACCTGGAAGATGATGCTGATCTTCTCTGGGCGGTCAGGATTGACCTGAGGAGGTATAGTTAAGAATGAAATTATTTTGTATCAGACATGGTGAAACGCAATGGAATATTGAGGGCCGCTTCCAGGGACGTACCGATATCCCGTTGAACATCAAGGGAAGGGATCAGGCAGAGAAAGTTGGAAAGGTCCTGGCTTCTGTTAAAATTGACAGAGTATGGAGCAGCGACCTTCAACGGGCCAGGGAGACAGCAGTTAAAATTGCTACCTACCATGACCTGGATGTTCTTGAGGAGCATGGTATAACTGAAATAAGCCATGGTCTCTGGGAAGGAAAACAAGCTGCAGAGATTGAAGAGATATGGCCTGGAATACTGAAAAAATGGCATCAAACCCCTGAGGATGTCATCATGCCTGGGGGAGAGAACCTCGAAATGGTTCAGAAAAGGGCTGTCACAAGTTTCTCTTCCATAATGTCGTCTGGAGGAGAAAATATAGTTATTGTATCCCATGATGCCTTTCTGAAGGTTATCCTTTGTTACTGGCTGGATTGTCCTCTTTCAAGTTTCTGGAGATTTCAACTTGGGAATTGCAGTATCACGGTAGTTGAAGGATCTGACACGGGAATAAGGATTCCTCTCCTGGGGCAGATGTCTCACATAGGAGATCCCTTCAGCAGAAAAGAACAGAGAGGACTATGATCTCGTGATCAACAACAGGGAGAGTGAAAAACAGATGTTTCAACGGAAAAAAACTTTTTTACTGACATTTTCATTAAGGACTCTTTTCTGGTCTTTTCTTCTTATCCTGCTGATATATCTTTCGATCCAGCCTTCCTCCAGGTTAACTCCACCCTTTGTTTTTATCCATTCAGATAAACTTTACCATGGGTTATACTACGGAATACTTGTTTGCCTCTCGAAAGGATTCTTGAAATATGCTTGGGAATGGATCGTTCTTGCACTTTTCCTGGTTATACTGGGGGTTCTTCTTGAATTTGCTCAACAGGCAGTTCCAGGACGATTCTTTTCCTACGGAGATATAATGGCCAACATCTCGGGAGTCTTTCTTGGTCTGGTCTTCCTGTACTGGATCCGTATAAAGAAACAGTGTAAAGGGTAATGATATCCTTTATCCCAGGGAAAAAAGGATGTGAAAAAATGAATGGGAGCTTTTCCTTCTGGTTATTCAGGAATCTGATGGTATCCCTTGTAACCCTGCTTATTATATGTAATTTGAATCAGGAAGCAGGAGCTAATGAAATAGAGTCTTTTTTCTGGGAGAGGAACTGGAAGGCTATTGATCAGGTCTTATCGAAAGATGAAGGAGATCTGTCGTCAAGGGATCTGTTCCTGTACGCAAATTCACTGTGGATTCAAAAAAGATGGGAAGATGCTCTGCCGGTAATGTTATCAAATCAAGATCTTCTTCCTGATGAGCTTATCCCTTACCAGGAGATGCTCGTGATTCTGGGTTATGAAAGAACAGGACAGAAAGAGAAGGCCCTGAGGCTTGCGAGAACGTATTTTGCCAAGGCTCCTCTGGAACTGAAATATTATGTTGCCTATGCCCTGGCGCGTATGGAACAAGATAACCGGATATGGTATTCCAGAATGCTGGACCTTGCAGAAAATTCAGATCAAAAAAAGACTGCCCTTACAGGTCTTGTTACTTTTCCTGATCCTGAGATCTCTATTGCTGTTGAACTAATGAAACTGGAGCCCCAGAACCGTAAGGCCCAGGCTGTCCTGTTTTCCCCCAAGGCAGATAAGAGTGATCCTGAAATACAGTTTTATAGAGGGTATTCCCTATATCTGAAGGGAAGTTTTGCTGACGCAGTGGATTTTTTCGAAACAATCCCCCTGAATGATCCTGTTTATGGTCTGAGAGCAGGTTATTACATGGGTTTTTCATGCTACAGACTGAAAAGGTATGAAGAATCCATGGATATCTGGAAAAGAATCGCTCTGGAAGGGAAGGACTATTCATCCCTTTCTGCACGAAGAATTGCTAACATGGCTGGGAAAGTATCTACGGAGACTGTCTTGAAAACGCTCCAGGAAATAGCTGATTCAACAGAAAAAAATGCAAGACTAATAGCCCTTTATTATTTGAGCACTCTCTTTAACGGTGATGAAGCCAGATATTATGAGGAAATTATTCTCAAGGAATACCCTTTGAGCGACTATGCTATCAGGTCTATATGGGACAGTGGATGGAGTCATTGGCAAAAGCAGAATTACAGGGAAGCCCTTGATCTGTGGAGGAACGCTTTAAAGCCTGGCATAGGTGAAGAATGGGAAGCTCGACTGCTCTACTGGATAGGAGCAGCAGAGGATAAACTTGGAAATAGTGATTTTAAAATCGTGTTCAACATACTCTCGCAAAAATATCCATTTTCCATATACACCTTCAGAGCTTTCCCGAATGGAGCCTGGCAGATCGCCGATATTTTACCAGAGAAACTCCAGACAGAACCGTCTCTCCTTGAATCATGGGGATTTATCCCATACGCTCGAATATGGTTACAGAGAGATTCTGCTCCAGGTCCCACTTTCAGGTCTGCTGTCCTTGCTTCGTGGATGGGTGATGAACATTCGGCGTTTATGGCGGCGAGTAAAGTCTACAGATTACTTACAACGGGGGGAGTCCTCTCCCGGGATGGTCTAAAGCTCTTGTATCCCAGGCCCTATTATGAAGCTGTGTCTAAAGCAGCTCAGAGATTTTCAGTCGAACCTGCTCTGATATGGTCGATCATGAGACAGGAAAGTGCCTTTGACCCCAATGCGACCAGTTACGTTGGTGCATGTGGTCTTATGCAGCTTATGCCTGGAACAGCCCAGGACGAAGCTCAGAAACTGGAACTTGGGGATTATGAAATATACGATACAGATACAAATATCCTCCTCGGAGCTGCCCATATATCATGGTTGATGAAAAGATTTAAAAGATTGGATTGGTCTGTAGCCGCCTACAATGCGGGTTCCGGATCCGTTGGTAGATGGATCGGTGATGGGGAAATCACCATAGAAGAATGGATTGAGGACATACCTTACCTGGAAACCTATGATTATCTGAAGAAGGTTCTTTCCAACCTTTATGTCTACAGGCTTCTTTACGATGGGGAGAATATGGAAAGGCAATGAATATCCCTGTTTTACAGCATCATAAAAGAGGTCCTCAGTATCTCTAGAGATATTGAGGACCTCCTGAAAACCCAACATTCCCTTTTATTTTTTCCAGAACTATTTTAAAGCCCTTTCAAAATGCTGCCAGTTTATACTTGGTGAGCCTTGCTGTCCTGATTTTATAAATTCCCTCAAAGCGAGCATGGAAGCCTTTCTGCAGATATAGCTTATATCCCCTCCTGATTTGCCTTCGGTAAGGCGGGCCAGAGTTTTGATATTGATATCATCGGTCAGGGGTTTTTCCCTGAGGTGGATGTTGAAAATATTTTCTCTGGTTTCCTCGTCAGGAAGCTCCAGACTCAGTATCAGGTCAAAGCGTCCACTGCTCAGCAGTGATGGGTCGATCAGGTCCAACCTGTTCGTGGTTGCGAGTACCAGAACCCCTTTAAGTTCTTCGATACCGCTCATTTCTGCCAGAAACTGGCTTATTACCCTTTCAGTGAATGCAGCGCCTGCGCCTGCGTCTCTTCCCCTGACGGGAACGAGAGATTCGATCTCATCAAAGTACAGGATAGATGGAGCAGCCTGTTTGGCTGTTTTGAAAACATCCCGTATTGCCCTCTCACTTTCCCCTACATATTTGGACATAATAGAGGGACCTTTAACGGAAATAAAATTCACACCGCTCTCATTTGCCAGGGCTCTGGCCAGTAACGTTTTTCCTGTTCCTGAAGGCCCGTGTATCAGAATGCCCGTAGGTGGATGAACATTGAAGGAGTCAAATGTCTCGGCATACTGTAGAGGCCATTCAACTGTTTCTTTAAGCTGTTCCTTGATGTCTTCAAGGCCACCTACATCTTCCCATGTTACATCGGGAACTTCTACAAAGACCTCTCGAATCGCGGAAGGTTCAACTTCTTTAAGGGCCTCAAGGAAATTTTCCATGCAGACCTCCATTTCGAGAAGTCTGTCATATGGAATTTCTGCCATGCCGAAGTTGATCTTGGGAAGTATTTGTCTGAGAGTGGACATTGCAGCCTCTTTTGTTAAAGCCTCAATATCTGCTCCGACAAAACCATGAGTTATTTCAGCGATGCGATGAAGATCCACATCTTTCGAAAGGGGCATACCTCTGGAATGAATATTCAGTATTTCAAGTCTGCCTTTCCTGTCCGGTATGGGAATTGCTATTTCCCGGTCAAACCGGCCAGGCCTGCGCAATGCAGGATCCAGCGTATTAGGTATATTTGTCGCTCCTATGACTACGATCTGTCCACGAGACTCAAGACCATCCATGAGAGAGAGAAGCTGTGCTACAACTCTCCGTTCCACCTGTTTTTCTCCGCCCATTTCTTCTCTCTTTGGTGCGATGGCATCTATTTCATCTATGAAGATAATTGAAGGAGAGTGTGCCTGGGCTTCTTCGAAAACATTTCGCAGTCTTTCTTCACTTTCACCGTAGAATTTGCCAATTATCTCGGGACCTGAAATATGTGTAAAATAAACATCAGTTTCATTGGCTACAGCTCGGGCAATAACGGTTTTACCTGTTCCAGGCGGTCCATAGAGCAGGACTCCCTTTGGGGGTTCTACTCCAAGCCGGTCAAAAACCTGAGGGAACCTGAGGGGTAATTCTATCATTTCACGCACCCTCTGGATCTGTGGACCAAGACCTCCAATATCTTCATAGGAAACCTTTTCATATTTACTGGATCCACCAGTCATATTTTCAAGGGAAATATAGGTATCCTTGTTGATTACGACAATTCCATGAGGAGCCGTTCCACTGATCCTCAAATCACAGGTCCTGGTGCCGAAAAGGGTTATTCTGACCCTGTCTCCTTTGCTTACAGGCATTCCTTCAAGAAGGGATACGATATATTTTGCATCCTTTTCTTTTTCAAGAAGAGATATGGTTGTTACCGGTTCAAGGGATATGCTTTCTGCAAAATTATGGCTAGCCTTTGAAATAGTTACATAGTCGTCAATTCCTACCTGTGCATTATCTCTGATAATCCCGTCTATCTGGATCATTCTTGATCCTCTGTCACAGGAGTCACAGGAAAGGGCCCTTGCAGGTGTTCTTCTTTTTCCTTCGATTTCTATGATCTGTCCTTCCTTGATACCATATCGTTTCATGTCATCAGGGTCTATTCGGGCAATACATCTGCCCACATCCTTTGTCATGGCTTCCTTTACTTTTAAAGGCATGGAAATATCGTCCCTTCCAGAAATGAAATTTACTGAGCAAGTACCGCTTACCCACGTATGCTAACATGAAAAAGACCCCTTTCCAACAGGGGAGAGGGGGCTTTTTCATGTTAGCGATTAAGGGGGTTTCCCACCTTTATTCTAAATGGAAGTTGTTGCGGCTTGTACACGACCAGGATATGCCTCAAGACCAGCTTTAAGAATATCCATAGCCTTTGATAGATCTTCTTTCTTAAGGACGTAGGCAAGTCTTGCTTCATTCTTTCCCAGCCCTGGAGTGGCATAAAACCCTTCAGCAGGAGCCATCATAACTGTTTCTCCCTCTAGATCGAAATCTCTCAGCATCCAGATCACGAACTTTTCGGCATCATCAACGGGAAGTTTGGCAACGACATAAAAAGCACCCTTGGGTTCATCACATACCACTCCAGGCATGCCTTTAAGAGCTGCATAGAGGATGTCCCTTCTTGACTGGTATTCTTTATTCACGTCCTCAAGGTATGAAACAGGAGTTGTATAAAGAGCTGCTGCTCCTACCTGTTCAAGGGTCGGTACACAGAGTCTTCCCTGGGCAAGCTTCATAACCTGGGCCATTAGATCCATGTTTTTGGAAGTAATACAGCCGATTCTTGCACCACATGCGCTGAATCTTTTAGAGACAGAATCAATGATGATTACCCTGTCTTCGATCCTCTTAATATTTCCGAAGCTTGTGTAATCAAGCCCATCGTATACAAACTCTCTGTACACTTCATCTGCAACGATGAACATGTCATTGTCCATAGCAAGATCAGCCAGCATCTCCATTTCATCGGTGGTGTAGATAACTCCAGTAGGATTACCTGGGTTTGAGACAAGGATAGCTTTGGTCTTTGGTGTAAGAAGCTTTTCTATTTCTGCCTTTGGTGGAAGATGGAAACCCTCTTCGGCCTTTGTTGTGATTGGTATGATCTTGACGTTAACACAGGATGCAAAGGCATTATAATTTGCATAGAAGGGTTCCGGGATAAGAATTTCATCTCCCGGGTCACATAGAGCCATGAAAGAGAAAAGAAGAGCTTCACTTCCGCCATTTGTGATAAGAACGTTCTCTCTTTCATAATTGATATTGTAACCTTCATAATATTTCCTTATAGAATCGATAAGCTCAAGGCTACCGTGGGAAGTAGAGTAGGCTATGACCTCCTGGGCGAAATCCTTGATGGACTTGAGAAAGGCTGGTGGAGTAAGGATATCCGGCTGACCGATATTGAGATGGTACACTTTTTTGCCCTTTCCCTTTGCTTCGTCAGCGTAAGGGATGAGCTTGCGAATTGGTGATGACTGCATGGAATTAATTCTGTCTGAGAACTTCATAAAACACTGTCCCCCCTAGATGATATTGATAAAGTACTATTTTGAATAATATCATAAAAAACTTAGCACCGGGGAATATCTGAACTAAATGGAATTTTCAGTCCTTTATCGTTTCGAGTAAAATTGTATAGCCTGGCTGTCGGGGCAAAATCGAACATTGATAAAGGTCTTGAACTTTTCATGAGATAATATAAAACTATAACAGCATTTATTAAGTCAGGACGGGGTGGTAGTGTGTCGGAAATCAATTTTTACACATCAGGGCAGATAAAAAAATTACAGGTCTCTTCGAAGTTCAAGTTTTGTGGAGTTCTGTCAAGAATGGCTCCGAGAAAGGATAGAAATAATAAAACCTTTTGGGATATTTCTGTCATGGATGAACATGGGATCATTGAAGGAAAGGTGTGGGCCAATGCCCAATGGCTTGATAGAACGGACTCCCAAGATCTGAACAGGGAGCTTGATCCTTCAGTTATAAACAACCTCCAGGGCAAGACCGTAGGAGTACAGGGACAGGTTGCAGAGTTTAAAGGACAGACCCAATATAACTTTAATGCAATTTACCTTGTTGATCAGCGAAAATATCCGCCTCATTCCTTTGTTCAGAAATCCCCAGTGCCTCTTGAAAAACTTGAATCGGAATTCTGGAGTTTTCTTACAAAAACCTCCGGCAAACTGAGAAAGTTTCTTGAATTCGTATTTACTGGAGACTATTGGGAAGCCTTCCAGACTGCTCCAGCTGCTGTTACACACCATCATGCATATGTTCATGGACTGCTGGAACATACTGTAAGTGTAACAGGCGCTGCTTGTACTCTGGCTGAAAAATACAAGATTTCCGGTTATCCACTGGATGTTGAACTTACTATTGCAGGAGCCCTTCTTCATGATATAGGAAAGATAGGGGCCTATACTCTTTCGCCAGCCCCGGAAATGACTATCTCGGGCGTTATCCTGGATCACATTGCCATCGGTTTTGCTGAATTCTCGCGCATTGCATCAGAATTCGGGCTTGAAGAAGATATCCGCAATGCACTGGGACACATCCTTCTTAGTCATCATGGACGTAAAGAATATGGTTCTCCGGTTCTTCCTGCTACTCCGGAGGCTCTTGTTGTATCAGCTGCGGATGAACTGGATTTTAAACTGTTCTGCTATGAAGATACGGTTAAGGAACTTGAGGCTGAGAGTGGAATAACTGAATTCAACTATTCTACACAGCGCCGTTTCTGGAAATGGAAGGAGTTTTCAGATAAAGATACTTGCGGTGAAAATTGTGAGTAGATTTTCGAGGTTTTTATATGTCTTATAAATTTACAGTATCGGAACACCACGACGGAAGAAGGTTGGACAAGGTTATCAGAAGTCTATGGCCAGCGCTTCCTTCAGGGGCTTTTATGAAAAATATCCGGAAGGGCCTGGTAAGGATAGATGGCAGGAAAGCTAAATGCTCAACCCTGTTGATGGAAGGACAGGAGATATATGTACCATGGGAAGAACCTCCCTTAAGGAATGATCAAGGTACAAGGAAAGAACTCGAATCCATTTACAGGGATGAGTATCTATGGATCGTAAACAAACCTTCAGACCTTCTCTCCCAACCATCAGTAAAAGGAGAAGACAGTGTGTTGAGCCGTTCATGGGCTGACACTTCGCTTATCCATAAAGATTTCAGACCTGCTCTGGTTAACAGACTGGATAGAAATACTTCGGGAATGGTTATCCTTGCTCTGAATGGATCGGCCCTTAGAGAACTCCAGAATGCCCTTAGAGAGGGCAGGATAAAAAAGGGATACCTTGCTCTGGTCTGTGGAGAGATTTCCGAAAATGGAAGGATAAATGAACCCCTGCTTAAAGATCCTGGTGATAACATGGTTCGTGTGGACCCTGCCGGACGTCCAGCCATTACACTTTTTAGACGGATTTTCAGCGATGGAAGGTTTTCTCTTGTTGAACTGGAGCTAGTTACCGGTCGTCCCCACCAGGCAAGAGTACACCTTGCTCATGCTGGCTATCCTGTTCTGGGAGACCGGAAATATGGGAATGAGATCGAGAATAGATTCTGGTGGAAACATGGAGTAAAAAGGCCTCTTCTTCATGCCTTTGAGCTTTCCTTTTCTGGTATGGCTGGTAACATGGCTGTTTTATCTACAAGAAAATTCAAGGCACCACTTCCTGAAGATATGCTGCTGTTTTTACAGAGGAGGTCATGGAAGGATCTTGGTATACTCTTACCTTTGTAACGGATTTGTTGTGATTAAAGTATACAAATTATCCGGATCCGGAATCTCCCGGTTTTCGTTATAGACCCCAGGGATTTACAAATTATACCCCAGGGGGTATAATTATATTGTCAAAACAGGAAATGACACAGGGGGTGTTTTATTTGAGTGACCTGGTTTTGAAAATAGGTGAAAAAGCCAAAAACAGGATTAAAGAAAAGGGCAGAGACATATATATAGTCACTGCAATGTTAGGTTCAGGTTGAGCAAAAAGAAAAGCTGCTCTCGTTGAGAGCGGAAAGCCTTCGGATGAGTCCGGTTATGTCATGCTTACTCTTGATGATATAAAGGTCTGGGTCCCTTCCGGGATGTGTTTCAGGGACAACGAAGTGGATATCCAGGTAACTGGTTTCCTTTGGAACAGCCAGATAGAAGCAGTTTCTGCTCTTCTTGGAAAAGGATCTGGTAGTTGCGGAATATAAGCTGGATTAAAGGTAAAAGGGGATGCTTTGGCATCTCCCTTTTTTATGAATGTTGCCTTTTACTCCGTAGTTCCAATTTACATTCCATTTCCCATTTATTGGGCTGACAACTTCCTGTTGCTTTGAACTTGTCAGAATGCATCAATGATAATTGGTAAAATTCCATCTTGTATTCCTGACCTTAGGTATTGAGAACCATTTTTTCGGGTCATTGGAAGGTTCCGGAAAAATTGTGATATAGTTATCAAGCGTGCCCTGGTTAGAGGGTATTAACATTTGGCTTGTAGCCATTTGATATCTCCAGGAGGTGTTTGTTGTATGACCGTCGTTAAACGAACTTCATCTAATGGTTTCCTCGCTAATTCACTGGACTTTTTCTATTCAGCAGCAGAGGAAATGGGTCTTGAAGAGGGACTTACTGAAATACTCAGCCGATCTGAGCGTAAATTGTCCATGTCCATCCCCGTAGAGATGGATGACGGAACCATAAGGGTGTTTGACGGTTTCCGTGTTCAGCATTCTACTGCCCTCGGTCCATCCAAGGGTGGCGTCCGCTTCCATCCCAATGTCTGCCTTGATGAGTGTGAGGCTTTGGGAATGATGATGACCTGGAAATGTTCTTTAGCAGGAATTCCTTACGGTGGCGCTAAGGGCGGAGTCTGCTGTGAGCCCCTGGAGCTTTCAAAGAAGGAAAAAGAAAAAATATCCAGAACCTGGGCTGCCAGGGTTGAGCCCCTTGTAGGTGCCTGGACTGATATCCCTGCTCCCGATGTTAATACAGGTGGACCTGAGATGGTATGGTTCATGGATACCATCAGTAAAATGCGTAACAGGCTTGAGCCAGCCATTTTTACCGGAAAGCCCATCCCTCTCTGGGGTTCAAAGGGACGTACGGCAGCTACTGGTTACGGTGTTGCAACCTGCGGTCTCGAACTTTTTAAGGCTCTTGATAAAAAGGTCGAAGGCGCTTCTGTGTCCATCCAAGGCTTCGGAAATGTCGGTACATATGCTGCTCTTACCTTTATTGATGCTGGTTGTAAGGTAGTCGGCATCAGCGATATTACCGGAACCTACTACCATAAGGATGGACTTGATATCAAAAAAGCTGTGGATCATGTCCAGAACGTTCATCCCAAGCATCTTCTTGAGGGATTTGTCCAGGATGGTATGGAAAAACTTGAACTGAATGATGTTCTTTATCTTGACGTAGATCTCTTTATTCCCGCAGCACTCGAAGGGGTTATCACAAAGGATAATGCAGACAAGGTAAAGGCTAAATTAATAGTAGAAGCTGCAAATGGTCCTATCACTGCTGACGGAGATGCGATTCTTGCTTCAAGGGGAGTTCTCATTGTTCCTGACTTCCTGGCCAATGCCGGTGGAGTCATCGGTTCCTATTTTGAATGGGCCCAGGACCTTGGCGGTTATTTCTGGACTGAAGAAGAGTATAATGAACGTCTTATCCGCATAATGAAAGAAAACTTCCAGCGTGTATGGACCTACGGTAAGGAAAAAGGTGTTCCCATGCGTAAGGCAGCATTTATGGTCGCCATCGAAAGGGTTGCCGAAGCTCATCGTATGAGAGGTATTTTCCTTTAGGGTCTGATTGACAGCACTATATTTAAACAAAAACAAGATCCAGGGAGCGGTTTTTTCCGCTCCCTTTTTTTATTAGACTTAAAATCGCATTAACATGTTAAATGCTTGCGCTTTATTTTTAATTAGATATAATGAACATATAAATCGCTTTCGCAGTGCTTAGTAGAAGCGATTTCTTCTATATAGAGTTGAGAATGTCGACAATCCATATTTCTGAAAGGAGGAACATGATATTGAATCCGTATGAAATGTTTTTAAAACAGGTGGACGAAGCCACACCGTATTTGAGTGTAGAGCCGGAATATATCGAGATCCTGAAATTTCCCAAAGAAGTATTGGAAGTGTCCATACCGTTAAGACTGGATGATGGAGAAGTAAAGGTCCTCAAAGGATGGAGAAGCCATCACAATAATGCTCTGGGTCCCTATAAGGGGGGAGTTCGATATCACCCGAACGTGACGAGGGAAGAAGTAATTGCACTTTCTTCATGGATGACCATCAAATGCGCTACGGCACAGCTACCTTACGGGGGAGGGAAGGGAGGTATTTCTGTCAATGTAAGGGATCTTTCTCCTGGTGAAACGGAAAGGTTAAGTCGTGGTTATGCCCTTGCGATTTCAAGATTTATGGGTACTGATATTGATATTCCAGCTCCCGATGTATATACCAATCCCCAGGTAATGGCATGGTTTGTTGATACATATGAAAAAATCCATGGCAGGAGTGAACCTTCATGCTATACGGGGAAACCTGTTGAGGCCGGTGGTTCTCTTGGAAGAGGAGATGCCACTTCAAGAGGAGGTATGTATGTTCTAAGGGAAATACTCAAAGAAAAGGGACTCCTCGGGAAAGAACTGAAGGCCGCTGTTCAGGGTTTTGGTAATGTGGGTGGATTTGCTCACAAGCTCGCTGCAAGCGAGTTGGGTATCAAGATTGTTGCTACATCAGACAGTCATGGCGGGGTTTATAATCCCGACGGTATAGATTATTATGAGTTGCGGTCTCACAAGGGTAAGACTGGAAGTGTTGCTGGATTCCCGGGGACTGAAATGATAAGCAATGAAGAACTTATGGAACTCGATGTTGATATCCTTATTCCAGCTGCTCTTGAGGGAGTCATAACAGATAAGAATGCTCCGAATATCAAGGCATCCATAGTTCTCGAACTTGCAAATGGTCCTACGACTCCAGAAGCGGATCTAATTTTATCAGAAAAAGGAATAGAAGTTATTCCAGATGTTCTGGCTAATGCCGGAGGAGTTACGGTAAGCTGCTTCGAGTGGATTCAGGGAAGAACTGGAGATTATTGGACAGAAGAATATGTACACCAGAAACTTGATGAAAAATTGACTATTGCCTTTCACGAGATATGGAAAATAAAGGAAGGTAACAAGATCCGTATGAGACAGGCAGCTTATGTGCGTGCTATTTCCAGGATCATAGCAGCTATGAGATTTAAAGGTATATGGCCTTGATAGATAAAAAGGGAGGGCAGGATATCCTGCCCTCCCTTTTTATCTGGAATTATTTTACTGGGTTCTTTGGACTTCACCAATTTCTTTATCGCCATCCAGATAAACAGAAAAGTCGCCTTCATATACTCTTACTGCAGGGTGCCTGCCTATTTGAAAAGGATTGTTCTCCAGCCATTTCTGGTTGAATATATCCTTGTCAGCTCCATCAAATACAGGTAGATAAAGAATTCCGTCGACATCCAGGTCCAGGAAAAAGTGAGTTCCATATGAAAGCTCAGGCACAAAATCACTTTCAGATATCCCAACTTCTACCAGGCATCCACAATTACATATTTCATTGTATTTTATTGGAACGCCGAGGAGAGGATTTGTGCTTCCCCATCTTCCCGGACCAACCAGAATATATTTAGAACCTTTGAGTCTTTCATTGATCCTGCCTATTTCCCTTGCCACTTCAAAATATCTGGAATCTTTACCATATAGCGTGTGATCTACGTAAACCAGATGAGTGGTATGTTCAAGGATTCCGTTACTGACCATTTTATTTCCTTTGAGTATGATCCTGTCAGAAGATATATCCGGTACTCTGACCTTTGCCATCTCTTCATATGCAGCAAGAGGCCTGAGCTGAAGTATGCATAGTTCCTGCGTTGATGTATCATAGGCGAACTCGAAATCCACTGGCATACCCATCGATTCTTCCAGGAATCCAGCTAGTTCCCTTATGAGTTTGAAAAAGAAGGGATGACGCTGTGGAAATGAAGAAAACGAAAAGATAGGCCTTCCGGTTTTGGCTTTTTCTGATCCTGCCCAGTTTAGAAGGTTGTCAGCATAAACTTCGATAAAAGAAGATGCAAGCTTATGCTCCTTCAGGAGGTAAGGTAGATAATCCTTTATCTCCCCTGACATGAACTTTCCCTGCTTCCTGTCAAAAAAATCGAATTTCACCTGGCTGGTCTGGGAAATATCCAGAGGTAGATTTCCCTGGGGCCTTAGTGCGGGATGGGAAAGATAAAATAATCGAGCCTTGAGCCTGTCTACACTACGGGTCCCCATTCCAAAGCACAAGCGCATAACTCCATCTTCCTTCCTGATCCTTGTAGATGGTCGCCGGTAGACCTTTGAAAAAACGGTCCCCCCTATCTCAGGATAGAAATAACTTCCATGGGCTTTACCGATAACAGGCTGGATCACTATGCCCATTGCCTCGTCACTGTCGGTAAATCCATGTTTCAACCTGTATGCTCGTGCTGCAGGGTTATAAAGAGATGCCCAGACTTTTTTAATGCATTTAGAGAGTCGGTGCACCCTCTCTTCCATCGTTCCGACATTGACCGAAAAGCAGGTACTGTATTTTCCGGCAAAAGCAAGTCTTTTGGAGTCTTCCAGAAGAGAGCTGGATCTGACAGCCAGGGGGACATCGTAAATGTTATTCAGGACCATCTCCAACGACCTGTCCAGGCTTTCACTGTTTTTCCCTCTGTGAAAGGCTGCTGTCATTTTTTTAAAAAAATCAAGTGCGGCATCTTCGCTATCTTCACTGTTCATTTCCTGGGCTTCCTTAAGGACAACATCGATGTTGTTCTCCTCAAGATACTCCTGAAAAATTTCTGTCGTGAGGACATAATTGATATCTGGAAGTTCGACATGTTCTTCCATTGATGAACCTGTTATAACTTCGTAGGAAAAGGCCAGCCCCTTCGCCTTTCCCCCTACCGCGCCATCACCGATAAGCCGTTTGTGTTTTTTGAACACAGGTTTTGGGTCAAATCCCTCAAAGTCCATTAGAGGCTCTGCTCCTTTGCTGGATTACAGAATATATAGGGTGCATTTTACCATATCAGGGGGTAATCCTGTAGATTGTCCTGGGCCAGGGTATGGCTTCCCTGATATGATTCAAGCCGCATATCCATGCCACAGTTCTTTCTATTCCAATGCCAAAACCACTGTGGACGAATGTTCCGTATCTCCTGAGATCAAGGTACCAGTTGTAAGATTCTTCAGGGAGTTTTTCGGCTCTGATTCTCCCAAGAAGTTTGTCATAATCGTCTTCTCTTTGAGAGCCGCCAATTATTTCTCCATATCCTTCAGGTGCCAGTAGATCATCGCACAACACCAGATCTGGATTGTCCGGATGTTCTTTCATATAGAAGGCCTTGACCTTTTTGGGATAGCATTCCACAAATACGGGTTTATCAAATTCATTGGTGATGAGAGTTTCATCCTCTCCGCCGAAATCGTCTCCATATGGAGTGGTACTTCCAAGTTTATGGAGCATATCCATAGCTTCATCGTAGGATATATGATAGAAAGGTGGCACTATCCTTTCGAGCATAGCTGTATCTCTTTCTAGAACTTCAAGCTCTTTTCTGCAGTGGAGAAGAACCTGGCTGACTATATAACAGACAAGATCTTCCTGAAGTTTCATGTTATCTTCATGATCATAAAAAGCTACTTCCGGTTCAAGCATCCAGAATTCTGTCAAATGCCTTCTGGTCTTTGATTTTTCAGCCCTGAAAGTTGGGCCAAAGGTATAAACTTTTCCGAAAGCAGCAGCAGCAGCCTCTGCATAAAGTTGACCAGTCTGTGCCAGGTAGGCCTTATCTTCAAAATAATCAAGTTCAAAAAGTCCTGAAGCCCCTTCTCCTATAGATCCGGTCAGTATCGGACTATCCACAAGAAGATAACCTTCTGTGTGGAGAAATTCTCTGGCAGACCAGATCACCCTTTCCCTGATGGTCAGGATAGCATGCTGCCTGGTGCTTCTAAGCCATAAATGCCTGTGATCCAGCAGAAAATCTATTCCATGTTCCTTTTTCCCTATGGGATATTCCTCGGATGGGTTATCAATCACTGTTAAAGTTGTAACAGTGATTTCAAATCCTGATGGAGCCCGTTCATCAGCCCTTACTATACCGGACACTTGGAGTGAAGCTTCAATCCAGAGGTTTTTTGCAGTCTGGAAATCTTCTTCCGCAACTTCCTTTTTAACCATAACACCCTGGACCGTTCCTGTTCCATCTCGCAGTTGGAGGAAATGGATCTTTCCTGAGCTTCTCTTGTTGTAAAGCCAGCCCTTTATTGTGATCTCTTTCCCCACGTATCCAGATAGATCCTTGATATATACCCAAGGCTCACTCATGAAATGTCAACCTCCTGTATCTCATCTAGTGTTTTTATATGTATATATAATACACTAATTATGGTGCTATTACTGGAACCTTGATCAGAAAACCATACTTTAAGGATCAATATTTAAAATACAGGGAAGGGTGTTGAAATATTTATTTAAGTCAGAAAGTCCTTGCTGTGTTTGCGAACTTTTTTATATCACCATGCGGTGACATATTTGTTATATAATCATTATATCAAGAGCTATCTTCAATGTGATTTCAATGAACAAGGGGGAAGTTAACTGATGGAAAAGTCTTTACATGGGATTGTCGAATCTCTGTATTTAAAGGCGCCTGACGAAAAAATGCTCTGGTGGAAGGGGCATTGGTGGTCGAGAAAAGATTTTTTTGACCTCACCATTGAGATGGAGAAGAGACTTGTAGATTCCGGGTTCAAAGAAGGGTACAGAATAGCTACTCTCTTGCCGAACTGCCCTTCTCTTCTGGCGCTTTCCGTTTCCTGCTGGAGACTTGGTGGGGCTGTTGTACCCCTTAATCTGACAGCTGGACCTGGTTCACTTATTAAGTATTTTGATCACTGTGATCCCTTTGCAATAGTTATTGCTGATATTCCAATGAAACATACTTTTCAGTTCGATACTGCAAAGATGAAAATTCCTGTAATAAAAACTTCACTGGAGGGAAACATTCCTTCTTTCAGTGGTGGAGTATGTCAAAGAGAGGATCCCGCCACCGCAGTTCTATTCTATACTTCAGGTACTACCGGATTTCCAAAAGCCGTGCCTCTTACTCATGAAAATCTCAGAAGTAATGTTTTTGCAGCGGTCAGTCATTTTAAAGATCTTGATACTGAAACTGATATTATTATGAATGCTCTTCCAAATTTTCACGCTCTCGGATATTCATCAAGTGGACTCCTGGCGATGCTTTCAGGAATAAAACAGCTTGTTCTACCTACTTTTATGCCACCAGAAACAGCACTGGAAGCTATGAACGCTTCTGGAGTCACTTTTGTAATTGCAGTTCCTACTATGATAGCCTTGCTTGTTTCTGCAGCGGCTAGAGGTTCTGAAGTTCCCCCCCATCTCAAAAAACTTGTCAGTGGCGGAGACAGGTTCCCGGTGGCTCTTGATGCAAGGGTTCAGAGACTTCTAGGTGTTTCCGTATGTGAAGGGTATGGTCTGACAGAGTGTTCTCCTGTAGTGGCAGTTAATCAATCCCCTTCGGCAAGAAAGGTTGGAACAGTCGGGCCAATGCTTCCCGGTTTTGAATATGAAGTACGTGGTGAGGGTGGTGAAGTTCTTGCACCTGGGATGGAAGGAATTCTCTGGCTTAAAGGCCCCTCTATAACCAGTGGGTATTTCAGGGACCCCGAAAATACAGCAGCAAAGTTCAAAGATGGGTGGTTTGACACTGGAGATATCGTGAAGATTGACGACGAAGGTTATGTGACCATTCTGGATAGAGCCAGTGATCTTATAATAGTGGGTGGTTTTAACGTATATCCTCAAGAGGTAGAGGCTATTCTGAACTCTCACCCCAAAGTCAAGGAATCTGCCGCAGTAGGAATGGCCCATTCTGTCAGCGGTCAGATAGTCAAGGCTTTTGTCATTCGGGCTGATAATGACGTAACCACAAGGGAACTGCAGAATTTCTGCAAGGATAAACTTGCTCATTATAAAACACCCCGGGTTATCGAGTTTGTGGATGATTTTCCGAGGAACAGTCTTGGAAAGGTATTAAGAAGAAAACTCAGAGAATGGTAAAACTGAACTAATAACAAGAGGGGCCTCGTCGGTACAGGAGGCCCCTCTTGTTATCGAACTATTCCAAGATCAGACAGTGCTCTATTAAGATCCTGGTAGCGCCTGGGATAATCTGTCAGTACTTCCCCAATGGCAATAAAAGTTCCGAAACCAAGGTTTTCCATGCTTTTCCTGTCACTTTCAGCATCTCCGAAATAAATAGGGATCTTGTTATCCATTCTTCTGCATAGGATCCTGAGCCCTTCCGGTGACGGTTTAGTTATCCCGCTATCACCTGTTATTGCAAGTTCGGAAGGGAAGTCACTCCATCCCAGGAGATTCAGGGCCAGGTCTAGTTCATCCCTGTACCGTCCAGTATAAATGCCCACTGGAACGGGGAAATCTTTCCAGTGAGTGTCGATGTAAGGGCGTTCCCGTTTCCAGAAGCCAGGGCATCTTACCAAGGTGGGTTCTTTGCCTGAGATCTTCTGAAAATCTTCATTTCCATAGTATAGTTCTGCACATAATTTTCTGGTCAATCTCCTTGGCACAGTTTCTCCATAAAGATTTTTTACCCATAACTGAACGTCTTCTTCTCCAAAGTCGGTAAGTATGTTTACAATTTCATCAATATTAGGAAAGCTCTCTCGTAAACTCTTTATGTTTCTGGTTGCAGCTGCGTTGATGAGGAACCAGGCGATATCATAGTCGTCATTGAATTGGGGAAAGCCCTTGATGGTTCTGAAGTGTTCCCACGTGAAGGCAATACAGTCAATATCCCTGTTAAGGTAAAACTTCCATAACCACTGAATAGAAGTCCTGATAACCCACGGGAAGGAGCGGTCTGTGTTGATAAGAACATTATCGACATCAAAAATGAGGCAGTAATCACCATCATGATCAATAATTTGTTCCTGCATATTATCTCCTCCCTTTCTGTAAATACATGAAGGAATTCTAATTGCTATGAAAGGGTTATACAAGGGAAAGAGATGGTCATCTGAAGTATAATAAATCCGGGTTGAGAGAGAAGACCCTCTTTATTCATTATAAAGGAGGAAAATCTGTGATAGAGATACCTCTTGAGCGAGAATCGAAGATACCTCTTTATGAACAGATAGCCAGGCATTTAAAAAAAATGATCGTTAGTGGATCCCTTCAGGAAGGCATTAAACTTCCAGGATCACGGGAGTTGGCTTTCTCGCTTTCGGTAAGTCGTACGACTGTTATTGAAGCTTATCATAGTCTTGAAGATGAAGGTTTTCTGACCCAGAAAGGACGCAGCGGAGCTTACATATGTTGGAAGTCATGTAAAACTGAAAGAAAACAGGAGATTATCGATATTAAGTGGGACATGGCTTCAGGAGCACCATCCGATGATCTGATTCCTTCGAGAAATCTTGCAAAGGTGGCCAGGGAACTTCTCATTGAGACTGGGGAGAAAGTTCTGGGTTTTCCAGACCTTGAAGGGGTTCCGGAACTAAGAAAAGAACTCGTTACCCATGCTGTATCTAGAGGTATCCCTGCCCGATGGGAAGATGTTTTTGTGACCTCGGGTGGCAGAGAGGGTTTAGCCCTTTCCATGGCTGCCCTGAAAACTGCAGGCGTAACCAGATTGTGGATGGAAGAACTGACCTATCCTGATGCAGTTGATATCGCCAGGTACCAGGGGTTGGACCTTGGCGTTATCCCCATAGATTACAGTTTAATGCCCGAAATTCTCTCGAAATTAAAGAATACTGATGCTCTTTACCTGGTCCCAAGTTTTCAGAATCCCACTGGAGGGACCATTCCAACAGAAATAAGACGAATTATCCTTGAAAACAGTATGGAAAGGGATTTATGGATTCTTGAAGATGATGCCTACGGAGAGCTTCGGTACGGCGAGTTTACTGTTCCGGCACTGAAAGCGATGACTGGTTCGGAAAGGGTTATCTATCTTGGATCCTTCAGCCAGGCTCTGTTTCCAGGTCTCAGGCTCGGCTATTCTCTTCTTCCCGAGGATATCATGGCGTCATGGTCCCGGATACAGTCTCGCAGGTCTGGTCCTGTTTCTTCCCTTGTTCAATATCTGGTCATGCAATTTATCAGGGGTGGAGGTCTTGAGGAAGCCCTTAATCTTGCAAGATTTACTATAGCATCAAGAATGGCAGCCCTTGTCCAGGCTATACGGAAGGTCCTTCCCGATTTCTCTTTTACTGTTCCTGAAGGTGGAATTTATCTCTGGCTTGAAACACCTGGTCTGGAAGGGGATACTGCACAAGAACTTGCTGCAGATGCGGGAATTGCCGTTATCTCGGGCAATCGTTTTTCATGGACAGGTAAAAAGATCGAAGCAGTAAGGTTTTCAGTCAGTTCCATTGAGAGCAAAGAAATGGAATCAGTCATAAGGGAACTGAAAAAGGCATGGTCTGTTTGAAGCATTTCCTCCAGAACAGTCTCGGCAATTTCCCGGCCAGTAAATGAGCATATCTTCCTTTTCCTGCTGGGACATAACGGCCAGGCTTCTGAAAAGATCTTTTTAAGAAAGTAATGATCATTACGTATTTGGGGGATATCCCTGCTCAATGATTCACCAAATAGAGTGAAAGCATTCCAGTCTGGTTCATAAGAAATGCGAATGATATTAAAGAGTGATCTGTCGTTATATGGGGGGGGAAGATTTCACCTGGTCTTCTTTTTTTCATTAAGTTCCTTTTCGAGTTCTGTAAGATATTTTTTCCATAGCCACAATGCAAATATTGCAGAAGAAGTACCTCCTGTAAGTCCGACAATTATTAGGTCGGGTCTTCCCTTGTCTAAAAAATACCCCCCCAATCCTGCCAGGGCATGTCCATAAAACACTATTGAAGCGATAGAAAGGACAAGAATAGTTAACCGCATTTTCTTACCTCCTGTCAGGAGCTCAGTTTGTTCAGGAACCAAAAGCATTATACACTCACATGGCTTTATAAACAGTGAAGATCTCTCTTCCTTTGAGTTTCGGGAAAGATTGTAGAGACTTGTGTACTTTACGGTTATATGTTAATGTTACATCCGTTTATACATGATTGACTCTTATACAATTCTGTATGTTCTTTTCAATTTCGAACTTTCTAGTGAGGGAGGAAAAATATATGAGAGAACCTCGTCTCTATACCACATCAGCAGATTACGCATATCAGGAATTAAGACACAAGATTATAACAAAGCAGTTAAAGCCGGGACAAAGACTGCCTGAAGTTAATATTGCTGTACAAATGGGAGTTAGCAGGACACCAGTGAGAGAGGCTTTGAGAAGACTTGCCAGTGAAGGTCTTGTTATTATAATTCCGAACAGCGGAGCCAGACTTGCTGCTCCTACTACCCGGGAGATAAAAGATACTTATATGGTCCGGGAACAATTAGAAACCCTTGCCGTAAGGCTTGCAGTTGAAAATATTTCTGACAGGCATCTCAGAAGGCTTGAGGAAGCAATGGTGGAAGAGGTCCGCTCAATTGAGGATAGGGATCTTGAGGCCTATCTGGAAGTCAATGAGTCTTTTCACAAGGCTATTGCTGATGCTAGCGGAAATAGAGTGCTGTCTGAGTATATCGAAAATATCCTTGCCCGTACAAATGCGTATGTAGTTTTCTACGATCCTTTCTATGAACTTGAATCCCATCCCAGCATAGATGAACATCGAGCTATACTGACTGCGCTAAAACAGCACGATGCTGAAAAATGTGTTGAACTGGTAAGAGGACACCTGAAAAATGCCATCGAAGGATTGAGAACTCCAGAGAAGTAATTCCATGGGGTGAATTTAATTATCCGGGGACAGCTTGTCTGTCCTCTTTTTTTATGCAAAAATCTATCAGTTTATGGGGAAAATAGATAGTGGTACCTGAATTTAAAGTTAAAACCATAAATCTTCAATATGCCTAGGAGGTTAATTATGAAGGAACGGAACCTGCCTTCCCTTGATCTGAAACGAAATTACGTCAGGATCAAGGATGAAATTAAAGAAGCTGTTAACTCAGTGCTTGAAAGTCAGTATTTTATCATGGGACCTGAAGTCAAGGCATTTGAGAACGAAGTTGCCTCCTACCTTGAGGTCGAACATGCTATAGGCTGTGCCTCCGGAACAGATGCCCTTGTCCTGGCTCTCATGGCTCTTGACATCAAGGAAGGGGACGAAGTTATTACTACTCCTTATAGCTTTTTTGCTACGGTCAGCTGTATAACCAGGGTAGGAGCACGCCCCGTATTTGTCGATGTGGATCCTCAGACCTATATAATGGATATGGATCAGGTGATGGAGAAGACATCAGATAAAACCAGGGCTGTACTTCCAGTCCATATTTTTGGTCAGATGGCTCCTTTGGAGAATTGTATGAAAGAACTTGCCTCACAGGGAATTGATATTATAGAAGATGCAGCTCAGGCCTTCGGTTCCTGGAGGCAGGTAGGAAATACCATTATCAGGGCAGGTTCATGGGGTAGGGCTGGATGTTTTTCCTTTTTCCCGACGAAAAACCTGGGAGGTTTCGGCGATGGGGGAATGATAGTTTCTCCTGACGATGATCTGGCTCAGAAACTTGCCCGCTTGAGAGTTCATGGTGCAGGGACAACATATTTCCATGAAGAAGTTGGTCTTAACAGTCGCCTGGATGCCATCCAGGCTGCAGTTCTCAGGGTAAAACTGAGACATCTGGATGAATGGACAGAGGAGCGGAGATTGGTGGCTGACAGATATAATACCCTCTTTGGTGAGTATGGCCTTCTGGATCTGGTCAAGCCTCCTGTAGAGCTGGATGGAAATTATCATATATATCATCAGTACGTTTGTACTGCTGAAAAAAGAAACGAACTTCAGGTCTTTCTTGCGGAAAAAGGTATAACAACCCGGATCTACTATCCTCTCAGCCTGCATCAGCAGCACTGCTTTGAATATCTGGGATACAGGACAGGAGATTTTCCAGTATCAGAGGAACTTGCGTCAAAAACTATCGCGCTCCCGGTATTTCCAGAACTTACAGCAGAAGAACAGGAATGGGTTGTATCCTCAATGGCGGAATTCTACGGAAGGAAGTAGTCCTGACCAAGGTTGACCATTCTGCGTGAAATGTGTAAAATACTGATTGCAGATTTGTCCAGGGAGTGTACCATTTAGTGGGGTAAGTGATGATTCCCTGGTGAAAAAAGAGTGACTGTATTTTACACAGATATATATGGGGGGTGATGGGAGATGTTCCCATTCTTTTTTGATCCAACATTCATGCTTCTTATACCTGCTCTACTCTTTGCTCTTTGGGCACAGTCTCAGGTAAAGGGAGCATACGCAAGATACAGCAGGGTTTTTTCCAGGCAGGGCACAACTTCTGAAGAAGTCGCAAGGATCCTGTTAAATAAATTTGATCTAGGTCATATCCCGGTGAATAAAATCCCGGGTAATCTTACAGATCATTATGATCCGAGAAACAAATCCTTGAGCCTTTCTCAGGGTGTGTATGGGAGTTCAAGCATTGCAGCCATAGGAGTAGCAGCCCATGAAGTCGGCCATGCTATCCAGGATAAGTCAGACTATCTTCCCCTGAAGCTTAGAAATGCTGTTGTGCCTGTAGTAAGTATTGGCTCAACAATGGCTTTTCCCCTGTTTTTCATAGGTCTCCTCTTCAGGGGACAGACGCTTATGGATCTGGGAATCCTGCTCTTCCTTGGGGTTATTGTTTTTCACCTTATAACTCTGCCTGTTGAGTTCGATGCGAGTTCCAGAGCACTGAGGGTCCTTGCAGATACAGGTCTTTTAGCCAGTGATGAGATCGGAGGAGCCAGAGCAGTTCTCCGTGCAGCTTCCCTGACCTATGTATCCGCTACAGTGATGGCTTTTGCACAGCTCTTGCGCCTTGTCCTTCTCAGGGGCATGTTTGGCAGTCGGGATTGATTTTTTGCTGTTTCCGGGTGACGTATGATGTATTATGATGAGGTGGCTATATAGAGCCACCTCATTTTCTATATGAAAGGATTTTAACTAAAAGATGCCTTTAATAATTTTACTTCTTCTGTTTTTTGTTATGCCATGGTTGGCCCTTATTCTTCTCATTTTTTTTCTGCTTTCAATGCTTCTTCTTATTCCTCTTGGTTTTGCCGGTAGATCTGTTTTATGGCTTATTCTGGGGCCAACCCATCTGTTGAAGCTTATGTTCAACAGAAAGGTAAGACAGAATCATGCATTGGAACATGGTACCATACATATCATAGAGGAGCGTTTCGGAAATGCAAATATCGAGGGGATGGCTTTCGAAGACGGTTTTACCCTGAAGGTGGGCCTTGATCCCCAGATAGTTCTAAATGCTTCCAGATCAGCCCTTAAAAGGATGCAGAATGGTGAAACTGCTCTTGCAGTACACCCCAGGTGTGGGACAACTATCGTTGTGGTCAATGTGCTATCTTCAGTGATCTTTCTACTTCTTCTTTTTCTCAGCGGTAATCTGGGTTTTATAAATGTATTGCTGGCACTTGTGATAGCTAACTTCATCGGGCCCTTTACAAGCCGGTTCGTACAGTCTTGTGTTACGACACTCAAAGATGTTTCAGATCTTGAGATAACAGGAGTTGAAGTCAGGAATGGTTCCAGATCTGTGGGTGGCATTACCATACTGGGTTCCACAGAGTTGTTCGTCGCTACAAGATCTGCAGACAGGGTTATCATCCCGGAGATATTGGACTGATGAGGGGCATTGAAGTTTCAACCCTTATTCTTAAGGATGTCCGGAGAGGGTTGTTCGCAAGTGAATCAATCCGCAGGCATGGTAAGGACCTTTCTGCTTCGGATAGGACTCTTTTATCCCTTCTTGTATATTCCAGTCTGCGAAGAACTGAACTTTGGGAAAATATTGCATTCAGATTCCTCAGGTTACCCATCAAAAAACTTTCTCCCGATGTGCGGGATGTACTTGTTCTTGGAACAGCCGGGATATTGGACCTTCGTCATTTTTCATCCAGAGTTCTTGTAAATGGCCTGGTACAGTCTTTGAAAGCCCGAGGAAATACTGGCGGTGCCAAATTAGTAAATGCTGTTCTGAGAAAGGTTTCAGAAGAAGGAGCCCAAATCCTTGATAGTCTTGTAAAGAATGACAACATTCAGGAAAGAGCCCTTGTCTGCGGTATACCATACTGGATCGTCCTTCGTTGGCAGAAATATATGGATAGTCCATCTCTCCTGAAACTTATGAAGCTTCATCGCATGAGATCCTACCTTTCTCTAAGAGCCTTTCCAGGGGATAAAACTGACGATCTCATCAGAAACCTCAGGCATGATGGATATAGGGCCTGGCCTTCCACTCTGGTAGAAGATTCTATCAGACTGTCTGGCTCAGCTTATCCTCCAGCGCTTCCCGGGTTTTCTTCTGGTTACGTGACGCCCCAGAGTGAATCTTCTATGATGGTAGGCAAAGTAGTTAGCCGCTTATGGAATGGTGGTCATATAATTGACATGTGTACGGGTAGAGGAATAAAACTTGGTCAGATAGCTCAGATGCTTCCAGATGTTTCTCTGGAAGGTTGGGAGATATCCCCTTCGAAGGCAAGAGCTGCAGAAAATGAGATGAAACGGCTTGGGATTGGTGGCAATGTGTCAATAAGAGCTGGTGATTCCCTGACACTGAAAACTGATCGAACTCCTGGTCTTGTTCTTCTGGATGCTCCATGTTCCGGAAGTGGAACCTGGAACAGGCATCCCGAATCCAGGTGGAGACTTTCAAGTAAAATCCTGCAAAACAGCTCTTCACTCCAGAAAAAGTTGCTTCATAAGGCTCTTTCGATGGTTGCACCTGGAGGAATTGTGATCTACTCTACCTGTAGTCTACTTAGAGATGAGAATGAAGATGTAATCCTGAACGTTCTGAAGGAACGAAAGAATTGCCATTATGTTAATATTCCATTACAAAATCGTCATATAAGACAGGGAGAACCTCTTGGTATTTACACATGGCCAGATCTTCCCTGGCTTGACGGTTTCTTCATCGCAGCTATTTCTAAAGACTGATAGGAGGTCTTTTTATGAAAAAGATATTCAGATGGTCCATGATTCTTGTCCTTCTCGTGATCGTAGGAGCAGGAGCGACTGTAATCCATACTATTTTCTGGGGAGGAGGGGACGAAGCTGTACCTCCTATGAGAGGAACATCTGTTCTGGATGCAGTTAGCCAGATTGAACGAATGGGACTTGAGGTAAGAGTGGAGCAGGTGGATTCAACTTTTCCCTCTGGAACTGTTCTGTCGCAGTGGCCTGAACCCGGAACTAGAATAGGCAGAAATAAGGTAGTGATACTTAAAGTAAGTAAGGGCGGTCACCGGACATCTCTACCAGATATCAGAGGTCTTGAAAAGGATCAGGCTGTAAAAAAACTCGAGGGATTGGGATTTAGCATAGGAGATATCCTCAAGATCAATGATGATACAAAACCCCTCGGAGTAGTGCTTGCCCAGAGTCCCTCCGCTCCTGCTATGGTAGAGAAGGGGCAGAAGATAGATCTTATGATAAGTAAGGGGCCTGCTGTTGCTGGAGGTAAGGTCTCAGTTCCTGATGTACTTCAGCGAGAGGAAATAGTCGCGCAAAAACTGATTCAGGAAAGTGGCCTGATAGTTTCCAATGTTGAGTATATACTTACCATGAATACCCCACAGGGAATGGTCATGGGTTTGTCCCCTAAGGCCGGTACTCTCGTTAATCCAGGGAGTGGAGTTATACTAAGAGTTGCAAAGGAAGGCGTACCTGAAACTGCGAAGACAGAAGCACCTGTCAAGGAGAATACAGTTAAAGTATCCATGCCTGGAATGGGAGGGACACCACCTAATTCTGAAAAGGTAAAGACTGAACAGATCTCTCGACCTGTCCAGCAGCCTTCCGGTATGGAATCGCAAAACTCCGGTGAAGCTGAAGTTGCTCCCCGGGAAACTCTACCTGAAGAGGTCAAAAAAACCGAAGCGGGCATTCCTGGTAAAACTGCAAAGATAAGGTATCAGGTTCCACCCCTTACCAAACCCCTTCAATTGAAAATAGAGCTGATAGATGTCACAGGTAGTCGAATTATACTGGATAAGGCTGTTAAGGGCGGAGAATATATTTCTATCAATGAAACCTATGGACAGGAAGCAGTAGTTACCATATACCTTGGTGGTGAATTCGTATGGCAGGAAAAATATCGTTGAAGAACAAAGGGCTCATTATAGCCCCCTCTCTTCTTTCTGCTGATCCTCTTGCAGTTTCTGAAAGTATAAACAGTCTTGGGGGTCTTCATGACTGGATACATGTTGATGTTATGGATGGACATTTTGTCCCGAATATCTCTTATGGCCCGGCGCTGGTTTCAGCTCTGAAGAAACGTTATCCGGCTGAGGTCCTGGATGTTCATCTCATGGTGGACTCTCCTGAAAACTTTATAGAACCCTTTGCTGAGGCAGGGGCTGACTATCTTACTGTTCATGTTGAATCAACCAGGCACCTTCATCGCCTTCTTTGCAGGATAAAGGAGCTTGGATGTAAGCCCGGAGTTACCCTGAACCCGGCTACACCGGTAGAAATTATCCGACCTGTCCTGCACCTGGTAGATATGGTTCTAGTCATGTCTGTTAATCCTGGTTTTGGAGGACAGACTTTCATCCCTGAAGTTATGGAAAAGATTACTTCCCTCTGTAGATGGAGAATACTATCCGACCTTGATTTTCTTATTGAGATAGATGGAGGTATAGGTATTGATAATATTCAAGCAGTAGTTCGTTCCGGCTGCGATGTTCTGGTAATGGGCAGTGCTATTCTGGGGAAAGCAGAGCCTGCTGAAGAAATATTGAAGATGCGCAAGATTCTTAAGGAGGAAGGTCTTGATGAAAGATAGATCAAAGGCGCTTGCAGACCTTGGAAATGAGATAAGAACCATAAGAAAAGAAAAGGGGTTTACCCTTGACGATGTAACAGCAGTTACTAAGATCAGGACCAACTTCCTTGAGGATATAGAAAATGGAATTTTAGATAATTTCCCGGGAAGTGTATATGTAAGGGGTTTCATTAAAAGCTATCTTCGTTTTCTTGGCGCAGAGGATCTTTGGCCCCAGTTTAAGCCATATATCTTTTCAGAAGAGATAGTCGGGGCACCAGATCTTGTTCTTGGAACCTGTACCCCTCCTGCAAGGGGATTCAGGCAGGCATCCCGGCTCTGGATGATCATTGTCCTTCTGATGATAATAGCGGGTTTCGGCTGGTACGGTTGGTCAGCCTGGACGAACAGGGATGAGTCTTATCGGGGAATCCAGAAAATTGTTTCTTCCGAAGACGATGTAGTAGCAACAGTGGAGGAAAAAATATCA
The DNA here is from genome assembly GCA_963666205.1 of Synergistales bacterium. Lineage (GTDB taxonomy): Bacteria > Synergistota > Synergistia > Synergistales > JAFGMB01 > JAENYO01. Next base: position 559,824 of record OY762654.1, on the reverse strand, counting down.
GAACCATCAAACCAGGTGAAAAAGGAAGAATCATCCATTGTTATTTCCTCAGATGAGAGCCTTCTAAAAAGTTCCGGTGATACCTTTTCCAGCAGTGGTACTGTTTCAGGTGACGAAAGTATGTCTATGACAGGTATGACCGATGTCAATGGAGAAACTAAACCGGGTATAACGCTTTCCGCTGGCCCAATTGATAATTCGCAATCTATCCCAATGGTAAAGAGCGAGCCTCAAATAGAAAATATTCTTGTTATCTCAACTACCAGGGATTGCTGGGTAAAACTCTCAGGTCTCGAAAATACCATTTTTCAGGGAATAATAAAGAGCAATACTTCCAGAGAATTTGAAATAACCGAGAGGACAGAGGTTGTTTATGGTCGTCCGGGTAGTGTCAGCATATCTTTTCGCGGAGAAGACCTGGGTAATCCGGGAAAAGGTGGTAGCGTAGAGCATTGGTTCTACTCTCCAGATGGATCAAAAGGCAGGATAAACAATTAATGGATTTCTACATCTTGAACCTTGGGTGTGCAAAAAACCAGGTTGACAGTGAGTATCTCGCCGGCCTGCTTTCATCAGCGGGGCATCGGCTTGTATCAAATGTCGAGGATGCAGAAATTGCGATAGTGAATACCTGTGGATTCATTCAGCCTGCAGTTGAAGAAAGTGTAGATGCTGTCCTTGACCTTGAACTTCTGAAAGAAAAAGGAATTCTTAAGAAAATCGGGGTAGTTGGATGCCTGGTGAAAAGATACGGTGATGAACTCAGAAAGGAACTTCCAACGGTTGATTTCTGGGCAGGACCTCAGGAATGGAGTAAGGTCCTGTCTTCTCTCAGCATAGAAAATAACCCTCCATCGAGAATCTTAATGCCTGATGGCTCTTTCTGGAGCAGATATCTTAAGGTTAGTGAGGGATGTAATGAAAAATGTGCCTATTGTACTATACCCTCTATCAGGGGAGTACTGAAAAGTGAACCCATCGGAGAGATTATTTCAGAAGCTGTAACTCTGATCGAGAACGGAGCAGTGGAGATCTGTGTAATTAGCCAGGATCCAACTGCCTATGGCATGGATATTTACGGCAGGCCCATGCTCAAGGAACTTATCCACGAGTTTGACCGGTCTCTTCCGGAAGATATCTGGGTCAGACTTCTCTATCTCCATCCGAAGCGGCTGGATAGAGAACTTCTTGAAATGGTATATAACAGCAAGGTGATTCTTCCATATCTTGATATTCCGCTTCAACATGTGAATGGTACTATTCTGAAATCAATGAACAGGATAGGATCTGAACAGGAAATGAAAAACATCTTTAGAATGGCCAGACAAATGGATCCCTTATTTGCATTAAGGACAACTTTAATGGTCGGATATCCGGGTGAAACCGAGAAAGAGTTCCAACAGCTTCTTGATTTTCTTGAAGAGATGGAACTCGATAGAGTAGGCGCATTCCCATTTTATCCTGAAGAAGGTACCGTAGCTGCCTCCCTTCCAGGACAGGTACCGCAGGAAGAAAAACAGTGCAGATATTCCAGGCTTATGGAACTGCAGGAAGAAATTTCTTTAGCTAGGCAGAAATCTTTTGAGGGTAAAGAACTTGATATTCTCATCGAAGAAATTGACCCTGTAGAAAATATCGCCTGGGGACGATCATACCGGGATGCACCTGAAGTGGATGGTTCTGTATGCGTACAGTACGCAAAGGGGCTTGAAAAAGGAAAAGTAGTCAAGGTAATGGTAAATGAAGCTACTGAACATGATCTTTTCTCAGAGGTACTTTCCTATGACCGGTAAAGAGAAGTTCTACGAACTGATCGCAACTGCAGGCGGTATAGGAAAGATAGGGAAAATGCCTGGAACTCTGGGGTCTGTGTTGGCCTTTATTATTGCCATCTTCCTGCCGGTTAAATGGTGGGTTATCCTTATCACTATTGTCATTGGCACTATATCTTCTGAAAATTATCAGAACCGGACAGGGAGAAAGGATCCAGGCGAAGTAGTTATAGACGAAATAGCCGGGACCTGGATAGCCATGTATGGCCTACCGGCGGGTTTTGCCCTTCCCGCACTTTTCCTGTTCCGGGTAGTGGATATCCTGAAGCCCGTACCTGTCTGCTCTGCAGAGAAACTTCCCGGTGGTCTGGGTATAATGGCGGATGATGTTACAGGTGGAATAATGGTCAATGTTATCCTTATCTTGATCAACTGGTTGTTTCTCAGGGGTGGTTTTTCTTTCCTCTCTTAAGGCCTGTTTATGGAGGATATTATGAATACGGTGGTTTTTGTAGCATTTGGAGATGAACTTCTCAGTGGATTGCGTTTTGAATGTAATTGTTCATGGCTCGCTGCCAGATTCCATGATGCAGGTTGGAAGGTAAAGGCCATAGAGATATTGGAGGACTCGGAAGAAGCGACTCACAAGTTCTTTGAAAGGTGGGTCGGTTCCGTCGATCTGATCATTACATCCGGAGGGCTTGGACCTACCCATGATGACAGGACAAGACAGTCTATTGCATCTTATCTGGAATGTGATTTAAAAGCCGATGATATAACATATGGCAGGATCGTCAATAGATACCAGGGAGAACTGAGAAGTATTATTGAAAGGTCCCGGATACCGCAGGGTCTTATCCCTGAACTGTCAGAGGCCATATACAACCCTGCCGGTTCTGCGCTGGGGATTAAATTTTCACGAGCCGGGACAGACGTCTTTTCTTTCCCGGGTATTCCTGCAGAGTACAAGGCAATGGCAGAACAGGAACTAGCCACTCTGCTTCAGCCGAAAGAGTGCTGGACATCCGTTCATGTAGTAGGATGGGCGGAGAGCATTCTTAAAGAACATCTATCAGAAGTGATACTTCAACCGGAGCTTGATGTATCGGTTCTTCCTTCTCCGAATCTCATTGAGATAGTTATACGAGGTCCTGCTGCATCCATCAGAGAAGCGGAGGATTCCATCCGTTCATTGCTCCCATCGGACTGCCTCCCGAGAGGAACCAGCTCTCTGGAAGAAGCGATAATGAAGGCGGCACTTACCGGCAAATGTGTCTTTTCCCTTGCGGAATCCTGTACGGGAGGTCTTATCGGAGCCCAACTAACGGAAATTGCAGGAATATCTGAGGTATTTTGCGGTAGTGCGGTATGTTATAGCAATTCTTCAAAAACTTCCCTTCTTGGTGTTCCTGAGGATTTGCTGTCTCGTTATGGTGCTGTCAGTTCAGAATGTGCAGCTTCTATGGCTGCTGGCAGCAGAAGGATTTATGATTCGGATTACGCAGTTTCGATAACCGGTATAGCTGGTCCGGATGGAGGAACGCCGGATAAACCGGTTGGAACCGTCTGGTTCGGCATCAGCAGTACTAGAGGTGAAACTACATTTCACAGGATCCTTTCAGGCAACAGGGACATGATAAGAAGAAGAGCTAAAGCCATGGCACTTGAACTCTTATGGAGGGAAATACTGAAGTGTATTTGAATAAAAGGGTTAGATGTTTTATAGCAGTTAACCCTGGACAAAAGATCAGAATGGAGATATCCGACTGGATACAATCTCTCGGGTATACAGCCCCCGGATTAAAATGGGTGAAAGATGAAGCTCTTCATATTACTTTAAAATTCTGTGGAGAAATTGAACTTAAGGATCTTATAAGACTGCAAACCATAATTGAGCAATTTTTCAGGATTAATGCAATTTCATCTTTCCAGCTTACTCTAGGTAAGGCTGGTGCATTTCCTTCACTTCGAAGACCAAGAATTTTATGGTTGGGTGTTCAAGAAGGACAGGATAATTTGATTTCTCTTGCCTCCTCTATGGAGGATATATGCAGGAAATCTGGTCTGCCTTCTGACAAACGCATTTTTCATCCACATATAACAATAGCAAGGGTAAAAAATGCAGTTGATCTGGCAAGTTCCATGTGGTACGAGTTTGAACAGAAGGAATTCACAAATCTTAAATGGGAAGTTAAAGAAGTTCAGCTTATTCAAAGTGATCTTACTCCAGACGGTCCTATTTACACTACATTGAGATCATATAATCTTGCAGAGTAAGTGAATGTAATGGTTCCCTATTTTCCTAGTCGCAAATGAGGAGGCGTATTGAATGGCTAAACAGAAGAGTTCGAAAACCAGGGAAGATGTGCTGGAAGTTGCTATAGAAGACATCCGAAGCAAGTTTGGAGAAGGGTCCATTATGCGGTTGGGAGATCCCCTTACCATTTCCGTTGAAGTTATCCCAACTGGTATCCTGCCCCTTGATGTGGCCCTCGGGATCGGAGGACTTCCCAAGGGGCGAATTGTTGAGATCTTCGGACCAGAGGGTTCCGGTAAGACTACTCTTGCCCTTCATGCCATAGCGGAAGCCCAGAAGAATGGAGGAGTAGCGGCATTTATCGACGCAGAACATGCCCTTGACCCAAGACTGGCTTCATCCATAGGAGTTGATATACAGTCTCTATATGTGGCCCAGCCTGATAGTGGTGAACAGGCTCTCTATGTTCTCGATACACTCGTCAGGAGTAGTGCCGTTGATCTGGTTGTTGTAGATTCAGTGGCTGCTCTGACTCCCCAGGCTGAAATAGATGGGAAGATCGGTGATAGTCAGGTAGGACTTCAGGCGAGACTGATGTCCTATGCGCTCAGAAGACTTACTTCAGCCATTTCAAAGAGTAACTGTGTAGTCATCTTTATCAACCAGTTAAGGGCAAAGATAAGCACAGGTTATTCGTCCGGCCCTCAGGAAACGACTACAGGTGGAAGGGCTCTTAAATTTTATAGCTCTCTGAGAATTGAAGTTAAGCGGGGGAAAAGTCTTACCAAGGGAGATGAATTCCTGGGTCACGAACTATGGATAAAAGTTGTTAAGAACAAACAGGCTCCCCCCTTCAAGACCGCTCATACCTCTTTATTATATGGGAAGGGAGTTCCAAAGGGTATTGCAGTACTTGATATGGCTATTGACCTCAATGTGGTTAAACGGAAGGGATCCTGGCTAGCCTACAAGGGTGAAACCCTTGGACAGGGTAAGGATAACGTGGCTGTTTATATAGAAACACATCCCGACCTTATGGACGAAATAACCAATGAAGTGATGTTGAAGGTATCAAATGACCTGGGATTTAATATTGGGCAGGAGGTGACAGCGGAATCGCCGCCTGAAATTGAAAATAGCAAGATAACTATAGAGGAAGGTATTCTGGAACTGGACATAGATAGCGACTGAACAAGAAGCCATTAAGTCTGTAAGAATAAAATATACATTCAACGTTCTTATGAGGATATTTTGGCAAAACCCCAAAGATAAAAGCAGATTCAGGAAGAAAGAAAAGGGCATATCCTTATATTTAAAAAGAATATAGCCTTTTTGTGCAGACAAGTATCCTGAGAGTCTTTAACAGGAATAAGAGCTTACTGTCAGAAAGCGTTGACAGGAATTCAGAAGACTAGTAAGATTACCAAGCACCCCGAAAACAGGGGGTCGCCTGCTAACGATTTAGCAGAATGCACCTTGACAGTTTTATAGGCAGGAAGAGAAAGAAGAGCGAGCCAGACAGGATTAACTGGAGAGTTTGATCCTGGCTCAGGACGAACGCTGGCGGCGTGCTTAACACATGCAAGTTGAACGGGGGAATATTCTTAATTTCTTTCGGGATTGGCGGGATATTTTCTAGTAGCGAACGGGTGAGTAATGCATGAGAATCTGCCCTTAAGAGGGGGACAACAGTTGGAAACGGCTGCTAATACCCCATAAGCCGAGAGGTAAAAGGTCGTAAGGCCGCTTGAGGAGGGGCTCATGTCCTATCAGCTAGTTGGTGAGGTAACGGCTCACCAAGGCGACGACGGGTAGCCGGCCTGAGAGGGTGAACGGCCACACTGGAACTGAGACACGGTCCAGACTCCTACGGGAGGCAGCAGTGGGGAATATTGGGCAATGGGCGAGAGCCTGACCCAGCGACGCCGCGTGAGGGATGACAGCCTTCGGGTTGTAAACCTCTGTTGTATGGGAAGAAGGAAGTGACGGTACCATACGAGGAAGCTCCGGCTAACTACGTGCCAGCAGCCGCGGTAATACGTAGGGAGCGAGCGTTGTCCGGAATTACTGGGCGTAAAGGGCACGCAGGCGGTCATATAAGTCAGCTGTTAAATGTATGGGCTTAACCGATGCATGCGGTTGAAACTGTATGACTGGAGTACTGGAGAGGTAAGCGGAATTCCCGGTGTAGCGGTGAAATGCGTAGATATCGGGAAGAACACCAGTGGCGAAGGCGGCTTACTGGCCAGTTACTGACGCTGAGGTGCGAAAGCCAGGGGAGCGAACCGGATTAGATACCCGGGTAGTCCTGGCCGTAAACGATGAATGCTAGGTGTGGGTATAGCGATATATCCGTGCCGGAGTTAACGCGATAAGCATTCCGCCTGGGGAGTACGGTCGCAAGATTGAAACTCAAAGGAATTGACGGGGGCCCGCACAAGCGGTGGAGCACGTGGTTTAATTCGATGCAAACCGAAGAACCTTACCTGGGTTTGACATGTACGTGTTATTGAGCCGAAAGGTAAAAGACCCTGCATTCGTGCAGGGAGCGTACACAGGTGCTGCATGGCTGTCGTCAGCTCGTGTCGTGAGATGTTGGGTTAAGTCCCGCAACGAGCGCAACCCCTGCACTTAGTTGCCAGCATTTTGGGTGGGCACTCTAAGTGGACTGCCGGCGACAAGCCGGAGGAAGGTGGGGACGACGTCAAGTCATCATGGCCCTTATGTCCAGGGCGACACACGTGCTACAATGGCCAACACAGCGGGAAGCGACTCTGCGAAGGGAAGCGGATCCCTTAAAGTTGGTCTCAGTTCGGATTGCAGTCTGCAACTCGACTGCATGAAGCTGGAATCGCTAGTAATCGCGGATCAGCCAAGCCGCGGTGAATACGTTCCCGGGCCTTGTACACACCGCCCGTCACACCACCCGAGTTGGGTGCACCCGAAGCCAGTGGCCTAACCTTTTATTAGGAGGGAGCTGTCGAAGGTGTGTCTGGTAAGGGGGGTGAAGTCGTAACAAGGTAGCCGTACCGGAAGGTGCGGCTGGATCACCTCCTTTCTAAGGAGAGCCCTCAGGGGCTTATGTAACACGAAATGATGGTGAGTTATTCTTTCTTTTACCTGTCTATAAGAACTGCCCGTACAGGACCTTGACAGCAGAATAGGTGAAGTTACTTAAATCAGTAGAATGTAAGGTTAAGGTAATAAGGGCATACGGTGGATGCCTTGGCACTGACAGCCGAAGAAGGACGTGGCAAGCTGCGATAAGCTGCGGGGAGGCGCAAGCTGCTTTTGATCCGCAGATTTCCGAATGGGGCAACCCGTCTGGAGTAATCCAGACATCCCGTAAAGGGAGGGAACCCGGTGAAGTGAAACATCTCAGTAACCGGAGGAAGAGAAATCGAAGAGATTCCCTGAGTAGTGGTGAGCGAAAGGGGAAGAGCCTAAACCACATGCACGTGATAGACTGCGGTTGTTGTGCATGTGGGGTTGTGGGGAACACGGAGATGGCCCGCAGGCCATCTATTGAGTTATAAACCTTTTATATAGTCGAACTGTGTTGGGAAAGCAGACCGTAGATGGTGAGAGTCCAGTAGGCGAAATGTAAGAGGCTCAAGTGTAAACCCCGAGTAGGCCGGAGCACGTGGAATTCCGGTTGAAGCTGGGCCGACCATGGTCCAAGGCTAAATACTGTCAGTGACCGATAGTGAAGCAGTACCGAGAGGGAAAGGTGAAAAGCACCCCTGGCGGGGAGTGAAATAGACCTGAAACCGTATGCCTACAAGCAATCGGAGCTGGAAGCATCGCGAGATGTGGAAAGTGACGGTGTGCCTTTTGTAAAATGAGCCGGCGAGTTATTACATGTAGCGAGGTTAAGGACTAGTAGGTCCGGAGCCGAAGGGAAACCGAGTCTGAATAGGGCGAATTAGTTTCATGTATTAGACCCGAAGCCGTACGATCTATCCATGGCCAGGTTGAAGTCCGGGTGAAGCCGGATGGAGGACCGAACCAGTGTCTGTTGAAAAAGATTTGGATGAGCTGTGGATAGGAGTGAAAAGCTAATCGAGTACGGTAATAGCTGGTTCTCCCCGAAATGCATTTAGGTGCAGCCTTACGAGTTCAGTATTGGGGGTAGAGCACTGGATGGATGCGGGGGACTGGGGTCCTACCAAATTCAACCAAACTCCGAATACCAATACTCCAGATCGTAGGAGTGAGACTACGGGTGAGAAGGTCCGTGGTCACGAGGGAAACAGCCCAGACCGTCAGCTAAGGTCCCAAAGCATATGCTAAGTGTGGCAAGGATGTGGAGATGCCCAAACAGCCAGGAGGTTGGCTTAGAAGCAGCCATTCCTTTAAAGAGTGCGTAACAGCTCACTGGTCGAGGATCTCTGCGCCGAAAATGTAGGGGGCTAAGCATATCGCCGAAGCTGCGGGATTTACGACGATGGTTGTAGATCGGTAGGGGAGCGTTCCCTGCGGGGTGAAGTCGTATTGTGAAGTACGGTGGACTGCAGGGAAGTGAGAATGCTGGCATGAGTAACGCGAAGTAAGTGAGAAACTTACTCACCGAAAGCCCAAGGGTTCCTGGGGAAGGTTTGTCCGCCCAGGGTTAGGCGGGACCTAAGGCGAGGCCGAGAGGCGTAGTCGATGGACAGCAGGTAGATATTCCTGCCCCGTGCCGAGGACGTTTGTACCGATGTGGTGACGCAGGTGGCTAGGTAAAGCCGGGGGAATGGAAGACCCGGTCCAAGGATGTAGGGAGGCAGTAGAGGCAAATCCATACTGCCATATTCTGAGATCTGATGGGGAGCCTCTACGGAGGCGAAGTTATTGAGGCCCTACTGCCGAGAAAAGCCACTAGGGAGGAATTGGCGCGCTCGTACCCGAAACCGACACAGGTGGGCTGGCTGAGCAGGCTAAGGTGAGCGGGAAAACTCTCGTTAAGGAACTCTGCAAGTTGACCCCGTAACCTAGGGAGAAGGGGTGCCACTCTGGTGAAGCGTTTATACATGTGGAGCTGAGGGTGGTCGCAGAAACCAGGCCCAAGCGACTGTTTACTAAAAACACAGGTCTATGCATAAGGCGTAAGCCGAAGTATATGGACTGACACCTGCCCGGTGCTGGAAGGTTAAGCGGAGAGGTTAGTATCTTCGGATGCGAAGCTTTGAATCGAAGCCCCAGTAAACGGCGGCCGTAACTATAACGGTCCTAAGGTAGCGAAATTCCTTGTCGGGTAAGTTCCGACCTGCACGAATGGTGTAACGATTTGGGCACTGTCTCGACGAGAGACCCGGTGAAATTGTGGTACTGGTAAAGACGCCAGTTACCCGTAGTGGGACGGAAAGACCCCGTGGAGCTTTACTGTAGCCTGATATTGGATTTTGGTATGTTATGTACAGGATAGGTGGGAGACTTTGAAGTCTGGGCGTCAGCTTAGGCGGAGTCGCTGTTGGGATACCACCCTTAATATACCGGGATTCTAACCTCAAGGACTGAATCGTCATGGGGGACAGTGTCAGGTGGGCAGTTTGACTGGGGCGGTCGCCTCCTAAAGAGTAACGGAGGCGCGCAAAGGTCACCTCAGGGCGAATGGAAATCGCCCGCAGAGCGCAAGCGTATAAGGTGGCTTGACTGTGAGATCGACGGATCGATCAGGAACGAAAGTTGGTGCTAGTGATCCGGCGGTTCCGAATGGAAGGGCCGTCGCTCATCGGATAAAAGCTACCCCGGGGATAACAGGCTGATCTCGCCCGAGAGTTCCTATCGACGGCGGGGTTTGGCACCTCGATGTCGGCTCGTCGCATCCTGGGGCTGAAGCAGGTCCCAAGGGTTGGTCTGTTCGCCCATTAAAGCGGTACGTGAGCTGGGTTTAGAACGTCGTGAGACAGTTCGGTCCCTATCCACTATGGGCGTAGGGTATTTGAGGAGAGCTGCTTCTAGTACGAGAGGACCGAAGTGGACGCACCTCTAGTGTACCGGTTGTGTTGCCAAATGCATAAGCCGGGTAGCCATGTGCGGAACGGATAACCGCTGAAGGCATCTAAGCGGGAAGCCGCCTCCAAGATGAGATACCCCACTGCATAAGCAGGTAAGGTGTCCTGGAGACTACAGGTTTGATAGGCCGGAGGTGTAAGGGTTGAGAGGCCTTTAGCTGACCGGTACTAATACACCGAGGCCTTAACCTTTCTACTGATTTAAGTAAAACACCTTGTTCTTCTGTCTTGACCCGTACGGGTATAGATTTAAATAAGGTTTCTGGTGGTAATAGCGGAGGGGGTACACCCGGTTCCATGCCGAACCCGGCAGTTAAGCCCTCCAGCGCCGATGGTACTGCGGAGGGTATCCGTGGGAGAGTAGGTCGCTGCCAGAAACCTTTTTTGCTGTCCTGACACCTCCCTTTCCTGAACTACATAAAATTAACCCTCATATCCTCCGTTATTACACGATAATAATGATCAATAACCGAATCTCAGATACTGTTTCAATGCTGCTCATTGTTTGGTCATCTGCGCATGCTGGATCCATACTCCAATTCTACTGGTACAACTCTTCCTCTGGTGGTATATTTAATTATTAAATCTCATTATACAAAGCTTCTGAGGGGGGTCTTGCTCATCTTTCCCTGCAAAAAACATAAGTTTATCGGAGAAATCCTACTGAAAACAGGTATGATTTATGAAAACCAGCTTCTTTCTGCTCTCAATGAACAGAAAACTACCCGTATGCGGTTTGGAGAGATCCTCCTCAAAAACGGGTGGATATCTGAGAAAGAACTTGCCCAGGGTTTAAGTGAACAGTTTAATATCCCGCTGTTTGAGTTTTCCGGGTATGAACCTCATGAAGACGCTCTTCTCGCAGTCCCTCAATCCATGGCGGAAAAACTTCAGATCCTTCCGTTGGAGTTGACACAGAATAGAGTTCTGAAAGTCGCTACCACTGAACCTATGGATGTTCTCGCAAAAGATGAGTTGCATCTTTATACTGGTCTGGATATAGAACTGGTTTTAGTCACAGGTTCAGATATCAGGTTCTACACATCCTCCTTTTATGATTCTCTTAAGATAAAACCTATGCATGAAAACTCGACTGCTAAAAACGCACTTATTGGCGGTATCCTTCTCAATGCAGGTCTAATCTCTGAAAAACAGATCCAGTCAGTACTGAAGGAGCAAAAGCACACTCACATGCGTTTTGGAGAGATACTCCTTAAAAACGGTTGGCTCTCCGAGAAAGAACTTGCTGAGGGACTTAGCTCTCAGCTTGGAATTCCTGTATATTCCACAAAAGATTTTCTTCCTGAAAAAAGCGCACTGGAGAAGGTGCCTGAAAATATTGCGCTGAGACTTCAGGCCCTTCCTCTGAGGATTCAGGATAATGATTCTCTTCTCGTTGCAGTAGCAGAACCGATGGATGTATTGGCCATTGATGAGCTATGCCACATTACCGGCATGCAACTGGAAGTCAGGATAGCTCTACCATCTGAATTAAGAAGGGAAATTCCATCCCTTTACAATGATTTTTACAATTCCAGCCATGATCTGATCTATTGCTACAAAAAGACATTGCTAGGTCAGGTTCTTCTTAATGCAGGCCTGATAACCGAGGAAGAGTTGGCGGAGGTGCTGGATCTTCAGAAATCCAATCACAAAAGGTTAGGTGATATCCTACTGGAAAATCGATTTTTGAACGAGAGAGAGCTTACCGAAGGTTTAAGCAGGCAAATGAAGGTTCCTACCGTTCTCTTGTCAGATTTTATGCCTCAACCGGAACTATTGAACCTCATACCTCAGGCTATTGCTGAAAGTTTTCAGGTTCTTCCCCTTTCGGAGGATGAACATGGAAGGATAATCATGGGGATTGCAGAGCCTCTGAATATTGAAACACAGGACGAACTCTCTCAACTGGCTGGCAAAGATCTTGTTTTCAGGCTCGCAAGGCCTTCCTCGTTAAAAAACGAGATCCCTTCTTTCTATGCCAGGATAAGGGAATCCCGGGAAGTTAAGTGAGATCTATGCTGAAGCCTTTACTTCTTGCGAAAAAATAAAAGTCTGCTGTAGTTTTTAAAATGTTTCCTCTAAAGGATAATATTGCGGGGGTCAATTATGAAGGTACCCGTCAACTTCCATGAAAAAGCTGTCAATATCTTCTTCCACAAACAAGTCTATCCTGTTTTTATCAAGATAGGAGAAGGATATTTCTCCTTTGTTAACGACAATAACTTTACCTCTGCACATGCCGGGAAGTAGAGCAGCGGGAGTTACTGCAAGGGATGACCCTACTACGAACATAAGATCCGCTTTTTGGGCCATCTGTTGACATTCATATAAATATTTTACATTTTCTCCAAAAAAGACAATATCAGGTTTTATTACCCCTCCACATTTTTCACAGTGAGGGACCTCTTCAGTCTGGATCTTCTTGATGCTGCTTGTGTAATCGTATTCTATGCCACAGTTTGTACAGTAGCTTTTCCAGCTGCTGCCATGGATCTCGAAAACTTTATTCGAACCTGCTTTCTGATGGAGAGCATCAATGTTCTGTGTAACTATTCCGAGGATCTTACCCGATTCTTCAAGAAAAGCAAAAAAGAAATGAGCAAAAGTTGGTTTGACCGATTCCAATGATTTTATGAACTCTCTGTGAAAATTATAAAAAAACAGAGGATTGAGTCTGAAATAGTGTATATCAAAAATAAGCTCGGGATCAGTATCCATCCCTTTTCTGTATATACCATCAGGTCCCCTGAAATCTGGTATCCCGGCATTAGTAGACATACCGGCCCCGCTTAAAAGAAGAATGGACCCCGCCGACTTTATAAGATCTGCACAATGTCTGGCTTTAAGAGAAATATCAATTTTCATGCCTTTACCTCCCCCTGAATAACTCTATCTTAACTCTATATATCATAAATATTAGAGTTACATCCTGAAAAGATTATATGTAAAGTTAATCTTTAGTTTATGCAACCGGTTACATGAAATGGTAGAATATTTGAAAACGACCTTGGAGGTGCTCTTGATGGCTAAACAACTCGTCTACAAAGTTGATGATACTCCCCCCTTGCCAATACTTGCTCTGGCAGGTGCGCAACATGTCCTCACTCTTTTTGGTGCTACCACTCTTGTCCCATTGATATTCGGCCCAGCTATGGGCATGTCAGCCCTTGAAGTGGGTTTTTTTGTCAGTTGTGTATATTTTGCCATGGGATTGGCGACATTGCTTCAAACCAGTAAATTTGGTTCGGGCCTTCCCATTGTACAAGGATCTTCATTCAGCTTTATTCCCCCGATAATGACAATAATCGGGATTTACGGCAGTATGGGAGCAAGCGTATGTATGCAATACATTGGTGGAGCCCTTATTCTTGGAGGCATCCTTATGTCTCTGGTTGGTTATACAAAACTAGTCGGTAAGGTTAAGAAGTTCATTGGTCCTGTTACCATAGGTCCTACCATAATGGCTATCGGTTTCAGCTTGGCCCCTGTTGCAGTTGGAATGAATGCGGCGAATTTCTGGCCAGCCTCTCTTGCAGTTGTTTTCCTTATCTTTGTTTTCAGCCTGAGGATCGATAATAAGTATCTTAATATCTTTTCGATACTTTCTTCTATTGTAATAGTCTATATGATATGCCTTCTTCTCAGTGTAACAGGGATCATAGGAGTAGATCACCCCGTATTTATAGATCTTGCAGCAGTTAAGAATGCACCCTGGTTCCGCTTTACAGGGGTTGCACCCTGGGGTTTTCCAAAGTTCAGCCTTGTCGCTTTCGGTGCCATAATGGCAGGTTTCTTTGCAGTTTTCATCGAGTCTATCGGAGATTATTTTAACGTCTGTAACGCTGCGGATCTTCCAGACCCTTCTGAGATGACCATTAACCGTGGTATAGGAGCAGAAGGAATAGGATGTGTTATTGGCGGCCTTACCGGGGCTGTAGCATGTACTTCATATACTGAAAATATTGGACTCATAGGTCTCACGGGTGTAGCATCCAGAAATGTTGTAAGAACAGGGGCAGTTATCCTGTTGATTATGAGCTTTATCGGTAAACTTGGAGCGCTTGTTGCCACTATACCGACTCCTATAATTGGTGGATGTTACATTGCTCTTTTTGGAATAATAGGAGCTCTGGGAGTCCAGGCCCTTATGAGAGCGGACATGAACTCTCAAAGGAATGTCATGATAGTCGGTTTTGCTTTTCTCATGGCCCTGGGTCTTCCTTCATGGGTTGGTGACCATAAAGACATATTCTTTGCATGGGGTATCTTTGGCCAGATAGTTTGGGCTCTCGGTAATACAGCTATGGCTGTCGCGGGAATATCTGCATGTATTCTTGATAACCTCATACCGGGTACACAGGAAGAAAGAGGTTTTACCGTAAAAGCTTGACAGATAAAAAGAGGTAGATATTGAAGTGATCCAAGGGAGGCTTTACAGCCTCCCTTTTTTTTGAATTTCAATACCCCCCTTGTTCTGGATACAATATAAAGCTTGACAGATATACCCCCATAGGCTATATAATCTATGTGCAAAGATAAAAACTACACGGAGATACAGCAAAGTGGTAAAATATCAGATGTAATAGTTAGAGCCTTAACTTGAAAGAATTGCTGAAAAGGAGGGTAATAAATGACTGAGCGTCTGGAAGTGTACAAATGTGAGCTTTGCGGTAATGTTGTAGAAGTGCTGCATAAGGGTTCTGGAGATCTGGTATGTTGTGGACAGCCTATGAAACTTCTTGAGGAACAGACTGCTGATTCCGCTCTTGAGAAACACGTTCCTGTAGTGGAGGGTAAGAAGGTCAAGGTTGGCAGCGTGCCTCATCCAATGGCAGATAACCATTTTATTGAATGGATTGAAATAATTTCTGGAGACAGGATTTACAGGAAATTTCTTAAACCCGGTATGGAACCAGAAGCATTATTTGAGGAGTTTAAACCCGAAATGGCAAGAGAGTATTGTAATGTACACGGATTATGGAAGGGGCAGATGTAAATGATCAACAAAAAAATCGAAGAAGCGATTAACAGCCAGATTAATGCGGAAATGTTTTCAGCCTATCTGTACAAATCTATGAGTGCATATTTTTCAGATATTAACCTTACAGGTATGGCCACATGGATGAATCTACAGGCTCAGGAAGAGATGACCCATGCCCTTAAATTCTACGATTACATTATCGAAAGAGGCGGCAGGGTAAGACTTATGGCAATTGAAGAACCTGCTTTCGATTGGGGTTCACCCATAGAGGTGTTTAAGGCAAGTTATGAGCATGAACAGTATATTACCGGCAGGATCAATGACCTTGCTGATCTTGCCATTAAGGAAAAGGACCATGCTACGGGGATAATGCTTCAGTGGTTTGTTACCGAGCAGGTTGAAGAAGAGGCAAATGTCAGTGAGATCGTAAGCAAGATGGAAATGATCGGGGATGCAAAACATGGTCTTTACATGCTTGACAAGGAACTTGGGGGTCGTGGTGCTGTCCCTTCTGAAGAGGAATAATGAGTCGATAATTCTTTCCTTGATTTAGAGTAAATACCAGGGGCTCACTCTGTTGAGTGAAGCCCCTTTCCTTTATAATGACCAATAGGAAAATAATTTGATCTTTTACTTTGAAAGGAGTGTATCCCATGACAGTATCCATTGACAGGCAGGCTCTGTACCTTATCTCCAGTGGGGTCTATATTGTAAGTACAGGTTATCAAGGTAAGTTCAATGGCCAGGTGATTAATACTGCCATGCAGGTATCCGGCGATCCTGATATCAGTATTGCCATCGCGCTCCACAAGGATAATTACACGACAGAATTGCTCGAAAAGAGCAGAACCTTTTCTATATCAATCCTTGATGAAAGCGTTCCCCTTCCTTTCATCGGCACTTTTGGTTTTCGTTGCGGCAGAGATGTGGACAAGTTCGCAAAATGCGAGTTCAAGGTCCATGGAGACTGTCTGCCAATTGTTACACAGCATACACTTTCCGTTGTATGTGCAGAAGTGTTCTCTATGGTCCCCGCATACACCCACAGGATCTTTATTGGAAGAGTTACCAATGCGGAGAAACTTAAAGACGGTGTACCACTTACATATAAAGCCTATCACGAACTGAAGAAGGGGAAATCCCCAATGAATGCTCCCACAAGCATTTTTAATGATTGATCTGATCTTGAAATAACTTTGAAATGACCAAAAGGAGTATGGAGATTTGGATCACAAGTCCTGCTTTGACGAATTTTTCCTGATATTTGAAAAAATATATGACGAGTATAACAAGAGGGAATATGTTCATCCTGATCCTCTGGAGTTCCTCTATGGTTACGAATCTCTACTGGACCGGGAGATAGCAGGTTTCATAGCCTCCTCACTCGCATATGGAAGAGTTCAACAGATTCTTAAAAGTGTTTCAAGGATTCTTGAACCCATGGGCGATTCTCCCTCCAACTATGTTATGAATGCACAAATGGAAGATCTGAAATCCATGTATGGAGGATTCAAACATCGTTTTACCACTGGTGATGAAATATGCCATCTTCTCATCGGTATCAGGAGACTTCTTGAAGAATACGGAAGTATTGAAAACTGTCTGTTTTCTAATATGGATGAAACCGGAAATATCATATCCTCTTTGAATTCTATGGTATCATGCATTGCAAATAAAAGCGGACTGGATCGCTCCAGCCTTCTTTCAAGGCCGATTCTTGGAAGTGCATGCAAAAGGCATTTTTTATTTCTGAAGTGGATGACAAGAAAGGACGAAGTAGATCCTGGCGGATGGGAAAAGATCAGACCGGAACAACTGATAATGCCTGTAGATACCCATATTTTCAGCATAGCAATTTCATTTGGTATGACTGAACGAAAGCAGGCTGATCTCAAGGCAGCTATTGAGATTACGGACGCATTTAAAAAGATCGTTCCTTATGATCCGACCAGGTATGATTTTGTCCTTACCAGGTTTGGGATCAGATCGGAAATGAAAAAATCGGACCTTTTTCAAAGGTGCTCTCTCCCGGGTTGGTGATAGACCGGAAAGTCCCTGTATAGTTAAGGGTTGAACGTTTATCACGCCTATTCATCGTTTATAGAACATCTCATCCAGAGTCACCAGCTTATAACCTTTTTCCCGAATGATCCTTATGAGATCTGGCAGGGCCTCCAGTGTGGTAACAAACCCGTCATGGAGAAGGATTATTGCTCCAGGTTCCAACCTGGAGAGAATTATATGTTTTAACTCATCAGAGCTTTTTCCTGAGCAGTCCAGGCTGTTGATAGTCCATGTTATTACCATCAGTCCTGCTCTTTCGGCACTTTTTATAACATCTTCGTTGAGTTTCCCTCCCGGTGGTCTGCAGAATCTTGTTTTTTCCCCAATGATATTTTCTATCGCTTCACTACAAGCCAGCCATTCGAAAAGACATCTATCCTCGTTCAGCCTTGTCATATTCCAGTGGTTGAATGTGTGATTAGCAATTGAATGTCCGTGAGTGAAAATCTCTTCAACAAGTTCCGGATACCTGATGCATAATTTCCCCACCAGGAAGAATGAAGCTTTTGCCCTATCGTTTTCCAGGGCTTCCAATATTCGGGAGGTGTACCACATATGTGGCCCATCGTCAAAGGTCAGTGCTATCCAGGGATCTGATGTAAGAGAATGGGAGTAATTACCGGGGAAACTATCTATTTTCCCTGCAAGTGCCAAAGAATTTATGGAACATAAATAAATCAGGGTTAGAATGAATATGGCTGGAGTCCTGTATAAATGTTCTTTTATCATCTTTTTCATTTCACCTGTCTGTTGTACATATGGGCCATTTCAATACCCTTCTCAAGATTAACCTTTCTAAGGATGATCATTCCAATCACAAAACTTGTAGAGAGAGCAGCAATTGCAAAACGGCTTGAGCCGGTTATCTGGGTTATAATTCCGAAAATAGCTGGACCAGCTATGCCTGCGAATTTACTTGATATGTCATAAAAACTGAAGAATTCAGCGCTTCTTGATTTTGGAACCATGCTTGCATACATACTTCGGCTTATAGCTTGGGCTCCACCCTGTACCATCCCTACAGCAATGGCAAGAGACCAGAAATGCCAGTTGAATTTGAGAAAGACTGCACTGAGGGCGATAAGAGTGTACCAGGAAAGGGCAATATACAGGGCGTTTTTTGCTCCTGCACGATGCGCGATCTTTCCAAAAAGCATTGAGAAGGGAACCCCCACAAATTGCGTAAGAAGTAAGGCTCCAACAAGGTGATTCATGCTTATGCCGAGTTGAGAACCATAGATCGCAGCCATTCTGATCACGGTACCGATACCGTCGTTGTAAACCCAGAAAGCGAAAAGAAACTTCAAAAGTTCGTTGTATTGCCTTATCTCCAGGAATGTTTCCTTCAACCGTGTTAATGTTGAAACATAAAGGGAGGTACCTTTTTCCTGAGGTTTGCCAGTAGAGGGTTCCTTGATGTGAATAATGAGAGGAATTGTGAATATGAGCCACCATAGAGAAACAGAAAAAAATGATATACGGGGACCCATGGTTCCAGAAAGTGTCCGGATAAGGATAAGATTGAATCCAAGGAGGATTCCTCCTCCCAGGTAACCAAGGGCATACCCTTTTGCAGAAGTGTAATTGATCCTGTCAACGCTTACTATGTGTGGTAGAAGCGAATCGTAACAGATTATAGACCCGGAGAAACCTATAGTGCCTATGATCATCAGGAAGAGGGTGCACTTCCAGTCTCCAGGTCCCATAAATGCCAATCCAGAAGTGGCAACACTTCCTATTATAGTAAAGGTTACAAGTATTCTTTTCTTACTTTGTCTTATATCTGCAACAGTTCCTATGAATGGAGCCAGGACAGCACTTAAAAGCAGAGCGATGGCTGAAGCATACCCCCAATAAGCTGTTGGGAGAGTTCCAGTAAGTCCTGTTGCTACAACTTCCCTGAAATATACAGGAAGAATTGCGGCCATTATGGTTGTAGCAAAAGCAGAATTTCCAACATCATAAAGGCACCATGAAGTTACGACCATGTCATCTTTGTCGAATAGGGTTCTCCATGATATTTCGGACAATCTTCTTTTCCTCCTTACTCTCGTTTCTGACATCATCAGGTTAATCAGATATAGATTACCATATAGATATATCTTTGTAGTATAACTGTATCCGGGAGAATGTAGATATGTTCATTATTGGTTATAATTCTTTATTGTAGAGAAAAGATTTGATTTCTTCAGATTATCTTCATTGATCTCGGAGATTTGCCTTTTATTTCATCAGGAGATGAATCTGAAAATATTTCTTTTAAGGTGGGGAGATGGATTTGAAGGAGAATTTTCGTTTAAGGCCATCATGGGATGAATATTTTATTGGAATAGCTAAGGTGGTGTCTCAAAGAGCAACTTGTCTCAGGAGATACTATGGTGCTGTTATTGTTAATGACAGGGTTATCGTTAGTACTGGCTACAATGGTGCCTGTAGAGGTGAGGTAAATTGTACTGATACTGGAAAATGTATCAGGGAGGAACTGAATATACCCAAGGGTGAAAGGTATGAGCTTTGTGTTGCAGTCCATGCGGAGCAGAATGCCATAATTAATGGAGATCCGGTAAAGATGAAAGGTGCAACTATTTACATAGCGGGTTTTAATGCAGATGGATCAATAGCGTCTGGAGCTCCGTGTCTTCTTTGTAGAAGAATGATAAAAAATGCAATGATAAAACGCCTTGTTTATCTTGAAAAAACAGGAGAACTGGTTGAGAAAATAGTGGAGGAAATGAAGGAACCTTCAACAGGGCACCTTGTCAGAAGTGAATGATAGGGGTTTGTATATGTCCAAAAGACTTTTTTGAAAGAGACAATATCGAAACTTTCCCTCCCCTGCAAATAATGTGCTTTTGAGGAGTTTAGGTATTTTTACTGTAAGACAGTCTTTCCTCTGGTGTTAATGTATTCTCTAAGGAACAATTAATTTTAAGATCTTTTTATATCTGGAGGTCCTGAAATGGGAGTAACTGTTCTGCTTGCTGATGATCATCCTTTAACCCGGGCTGGTCTTAAAGCATATCTTGAAACAGAGGACACTATTGAACTGGTTGGAGAAGCTTCGGATGGAGATATGGCCTGGGACCTCATAAAAAAGCTGGAACCACAGGTAGCCCTTCTTGATATCCGTATGCCTGGAAAGGATGGAGTAACTGTTGCCAGAATGATCAAGGAATCTTCCTTACCAGTCGCAGCTATCATGCTTACCTCATATGATGCCCAGCAATATGTCCTTGCTTCACTGAGGGCTGGTGCCAGGGGCTTTATTCTGAAAACAGCGACGCCTGAAGATCTATCGAGGGCAATATTGACCGTAGCAAAGGGAGGATTGTATCTGGATTCTGAAGTTGCTCAGGCTGTCGGGGAAAAGGAATTTTTACCTGAGGCCATTTCAGCTCGGGAGCGGGAAGTTCTTCTTCTTGCCGCTCGAGGATTTTCAAGCAAGGAAGTGGCTGGTCAACTCTATATCAGTGAACGGACAGTTCAGACACACCTCGCTTCGATATATGACAAACTTGGAGCCAGAAACAAGACGGAATCCCTTCTTTTAGGGCTGAAATATGGTGTGGTTACCCTTGAGGAACTTATAGAATGAAGCGGCGCCTGCTTCTGGTCCTTTCTCTGGGGGTACTGCTTCCTACGTTGACTGTTCTTGTTGTAGCTGGTTTCGGTATTTTCCAACATGAATGGGCCATGGAGAAGGTAGCAAGGTCTTATGTTGAAGATCTTGCCCAGAATATGGCTTACAAACTTGACCAGGAATCTCCTGTCTGGAGACGGATGTTTCCCTATTCCATGAATCTCCATGGTTGGGGGATGTCTTCACTGGCATCTTCTGTTCCAGGTTGGGTAGCCATAGTCAATTCGGAGGGTCAGTTGATCTACGCTTCTTCTGGTGCAGAGAATCTGGCCTCCATATGGACTCCGGACATTCCCATAGGTAAAGCAGTCGAGATAAGGGATGAAAAGGGAGCCAAATATACTATTGCGGTTATTCCAACATCAGAAAATCAGTATTTTGTTGTAGCTGCGGTAGAATGGGAACAGCTTCTTGGACCCATGGTTAGATTCAGTCATCTGTGGTTTATCCTTGTTTTAATAATGGTTATCTCTTCTTTAGTAGCCTTGATACCTCTCTTTAAATGGGTCATAGTGCCCCTTAAATCCCTTGTTAATGAAATAGGATATCTCAAGTGGGGAAAGGATAAACCAGAGAAAGATGATCCCAGGGCTGTATCTGAGATCAGAAGCCTGAGAAGTGTTCTTTATGACCTTTCTAGAGCGGCTATAGAAAGAGATCAGCTCAGAGACAGCTATGTTAATGATATAGTAAAGATACAGGAGGAAGAAAAGGCCAGGATCGCCAGGGATATTCATGATGGTCCCCTTCAGGCTGTTACCGCTTTTATCCAACAGATAAGGCTTTTCCAGATCACTTCCGCAAGAGGTAAAACAAATAGTGGGGATCACCTTCATCTTGCAGAAGAAGCCGCAAATGCTACAGTGAGGGAACTTAGGGAACTCTGTGATGATCTCTCTCCTCCATGGCTTGAACTCGGCTTGGCAAATGCTCTTACAGAAGTTTCTGAAAGACTTTCAAGACACCTGGGTATAAGAGTTACCGCTGATGTCCCTGAGGATATAGCACTTCCTGAAGAGTACATACTGTCTTTTTTTAGGGTCTTTCAGGAAGCTGTCAATAATTCCTTCCGCCATGGAGTGGCTGACAATGTTTCAGGTAAGGTTTACCGCGAGGGAGAATATGTAGTCTTCCAGATCCAGGATAACGGCAAGGGTTTTGAGCCTTCACCTGATTTCCAGAAACTTAGAGTAGAAGGGCACCGAGGACTGGCGAACATGAAGGAACGTCTTGGCCTTCTACATGGAGATCTAGTCATAGAATCATCTCCTGGAGAAGGTGCCATATTAACTTGCAGACTTCCATTTGTTAATATAGAAAATAAATAAACGAGTTTACAGATTCAGATCTTCGATATGCTGAAGGGAGGGTTTCCCCTTTTGGGGAAAGATCATGAAACTAAAAGTACTGGGCGCAGCAGGAGAAGTTACTGGTTCCAACTATATGGTAGAAGTAGGTTCAAACAGGGTGTTGATAGATTGCGGTCTGCACCAGGGTAGAGGTGATGACCGCAAGAACAGAGAACCTTTTCAGTTTACTCCTGGAAGTGTGAACGCAGTTATTCTGACCCATGCTCACATAGACCATTCGGGAAGAATACCCCTTCTTTTCAAACAGGGATTTTCCGGAAATATCTTTGCTACATTACCTACTGTTCAGCTTACAGAAGTTCTCTGGAAAGATTCTGCACATCTGATGAAAGAAGAAGCAGAATGGCAGAGCAGGAAAAATGCAAGGCGTGGACTTCCTCCTGTTGAACCGCTCTACTCCGAATCGGATTACCTGAAGGCCATTGAATTCCTTGTTCCCGCAAGCTATGACGATATTATAGATGTTGTTCCCGGAATAAAAGTTCGTTTCCGGGATGCAGGCCATATCCTGGGCAGTGCTGTTCTGGAGCTGTTCCTGGATGACGGAGAGGAAAAGGTTAAATTAGTGTTCAGCGGAGATCTAGGACCGCAGAAACCCGTTATGGGAAGAAACCCAGCTGTTATTGATGATGCTGACTATGTGGTAATAGAATCCACCTACGGAGATAGAGTGCATAAAAACAATGACGATACCCGTGCTGAATTCCGCAGAGTTATGGGAGAGGCTCTAAGGAGCAGGTCAAAGGTAATGATCCCGACCTTTGTAGTGGACAGGGCTCAGAGATTAATGTATGAGCTGATGTTGATGCAGAAGGAAGGGCTTCTTCGTGATAACGTACCTATTTATTTTGATTCTCCCATGGGGGTAACTGCCACAGATATATATAAAAACTATCCCGGACTTTTTTCCTCTGAGGTTCAGGATCATATTCATGAAGGAGATAATCCCTTTGCTCCAAAGCAGATGAACTATGTATCAGGAGTGGACGAGTCAAGGGCTGTTAACCAGGTCAAGCATGCAGTTGTAATGGCTGGCAGCGGGATGTGCACCGGAGGTAGAATAGTCCATCATCTTAAACATGGCATCTGGGATGAAAAGAACCATGTTATCTTTGTAGGTTATCAGGCAGCTGGAACCCTGGGACGGAGACTCGTGGAAGGGGAGAAGACAGTTCGCATTGCGGGTGAGGAAGTAAACGTTAAGGCTCAGTTGCATACAATAAACGGTTTTTCAGCCCATGCTGATAAAAACGATCTTTTGACCTGGGCTTCCAATTTTAATACTGATCCTGTTTTCTTTGTTACCCATGGTGAAGAAAAGTCATCAAGGGCTTTAACTGAAACGTTGAACCAGAAGGGGTTTAAAGCAGTAGCCCCATCCATTAACCAGGAGTTTGAATTGACTTCTTCCAGGGAGAAGATCACTAAAGAAGAACTCGTGAGCGTTTGTCTGAGGCCTCAGGCTCCGGAAATTCTGGTACTCCTTACCGACATTGCTGAATTGGCTGAAAACCTTAAGTGCAGGGCTGAAAGCATTGATAATCTGGAGGATGTCAGGAATCTTCTAAACTCTACCAAGCTTCTTCTTGAAACAGCAAATTCAAGGACAGGCTATGGTTCTGCTGACTGATTTTTTTTAATGCAATCGTAGGCAATCCTTCGGCACTGTGGATCCGGTAAAGGTTAGAACCGGATCCACAGTGCCGATTTTGTAATTTACAGAAAAAGGGTTTTATTGATTTTAGCCCTGAATATTTTAAGTTCAGGAAGTGAGGGTGATCCTGTGAAAAAAAACATTTTATACTGGGGAGCTATCTTTACTGCAATTCTTTCTGCCGCTGCAGTGATGTTCTTTCTGGGGCATGTTCCGGAAGACAGGGATATTTATTCTGCCATTCCTCAACCAGATGGAAACAAGCCTTATATATTCATTATTGGGGAGGGTAAGAGTTTCAACCTTGATGCAGGTGAAATTCTTTTTAAAAAGATGGGTAAGAATATACCCTACCGCAATGAATTGACCTCTCTTTCCCCCCTCCTTTCCAAAAGTGACTCTGGAGCCCTGTTGATCCGGATAGAAGATAAAGATCTCAAGTTATCCGGTTCTATCCGTTTTAATTTCAATGATCTTCAGGTGCTTTCCAGTGGAGAGATACCGAGAGAGTGGGTAGCCCTTGAAGGATATGTCCTGAAAAAGAGTGAGGACGATTTCTTTCAGTTATTTTCTCCGGGAAGTAGCGAACCTCTCTTAATGAAAAAAAATGGTGGTATGATGCTGATTTCAGATAGCGCTTCAGGTCTTGATGAGATGATTGCAATACTTGCTGGAGATCTGGAAAATATAAAGTTTGAGAGAAAAGACAAATATCCAAATCATGCAATGATGAATGATGGAGGGTTACTGAGCCAGATAGGAGCTCTTTACGGATTACAGGTCAAGCCGGGGAAAGTAGTGGTGAAGGCTGACTGGATTGATGTTGAAGGATCTGGAGAGCTTGAATGGAAGATATCAGGGCTTGATGAAATAATTCCGGAACAGATCCTCCAGAAGATACACTCCAGAAAATGGAAGGAATACCTTCTGTTCCCTTCCCCGAATATTTTCGCGGCAGGTGTTAACATTCCCAGTATAGATGAAAATGATTATCATATCCTGGGTCTTGAAAAATGGCAGGAAGATCTGGGTATCTCTCCTGACGGATTCAGGGAAATCATTTCTGGCCCTACTGTTCTTAATATATCAGGGAAAAGTAAGTTCCTGCTTTTTTCTTTTCCAGGACTGATCCTTCAGTTGATCGGAAGGGGACAGTCCGGTCTGGACTTTGTGGACCTTTTCTGGTCAAGAAGATGGGGAACATTCAGACCATCTGTTGATCTTATTGAAGGGTATGAAATGGGAGGTTCTTCTTCTCTTCCTCTTTCTCTGGTTGCTGCTGCGAATAATGATCTTGCTGTTATGGGTTTTATGGAAAAGGAGCTTCTTGAAAAAAAAGAAAAACCTTCGGTCGCCCTACCCATTATGGAAAAGGACGATCAATCCGTTTTATGGTTTTTCCTTGATGGACCAGGTCTTTCCAAAGCCTTTGAAAGCCTTATCACTGCTTCTTCCCTTGCCGAAAAAATGGGGAGTCCCATGGCAGATAGGACCAGGGTTATCATGGAATCTTCCCGCAAGTTGGAAAAGATGGGTAAGATCTCTTTTGTTATGAAATCACTTGAAAAGGGCCGTATAAGATGGGAGAATGTTGAACTTGTAAGTCGTGAATGAAAAGATAAAAGATTTTTCTTGCAAACCAGACACCGTTAACCTGGGGAGGTTGTTTAAAATGGTTCAGAATGCGTATGATATTCTTCAACAGCGTGGTTATATTGAATGGTGCAGCAATCCAGATGAACTCAGAGCCCTCTTTGAAAGGGAAATGGTGACTGCATATGTTGGTTTTGACCCTACAGCCGACAGCCTTCATGTTGGGCATCTAATACCAATTATGGGGCTTGCCTGGCTTCAGAAGCTTGGTCACCGGCCTATCTGTATTGCAGGCGGTGGTACTGGAATGATAGGGGACCCTTCCTTTAAGAGTAAAGAGAGAGTCCTTCTGACTCTTGAGCAGATAGAGAACAATATCGAGGGAGTCAAGAAACAGCTTGCACATTTTATGAGCTTTGATTCCGTAAAAAATTCAGCCCTGATAGTTAATAACTATACATGGTTGAACGCTATGACATTCCTGGAGTTTCTCAGGGATGTGGGTAAGCATTTCACCATTAATTATATGATAGCCAAAGAACATGTACGATCCAGACTTAACGATCCTGATAAAAGTATTTCCTTTACTGAATTCTCCTATTCGCTGCTGCAGGCTTTTGACTTCTATCACCTTTACAGAGAATATGGCTGTCGCCTTCAGATGGGTGGAAATGACCAACAGGGAAACATCGTTTCAGGAATTGAACTTGTAAGAAGAATGAGTGGCGGAGACGTTTATGGGGGAACAAATCCTCTTCTCTTGAGTTCTTCCGGAACCAAGTTCGGAAAGACGGAAGAGGGAGCGGTATGGCTTGACCCTGAAAAGACTTCTCCCTACAAGTTCTATCAGTTCTGGATCAACACAGAGGATGCGGACGTAGAAAAGCTTCTCAGATTATTTACATTCCTTTCCCTGGAAGAAATCGCGGAAATAGTTGAACATCATAAAAAAGCACCCGAAAAACGTGAGGCCCAGAAGATCCTCGCATCCGAAATAACAGGTATTGTGCATGGGATCGATGCTTCAGAAATGGCTAAAAGAGCAAGTGAGATACTGTTTGGGGGGGCTTTTGAACCTGCAGAATTACAGGATAATATGGTTAAAACTCTCATTAACGAGGTCCCGTTCTCAGAGATAGAGACAACATTTCCATTGGTGATAGCAGATCTGTTAGTCCTTTCTGGAGCAACAAAGAGCAAAGGAGAAGCCCGGCGTCTCATAAAGGGCGGTGGTCTATATCTCAATGGCGGAAGAATAACTGAAGAAGACCATGCTATTGATAAAGAGAGCCTTCTTCATGGTGGATATCTTTTCTTACGACTTGGTAAAAAACGTTTCTTCATGGTGAAATGCAGATGATCTTTTATGCCCGGAGGAGGTAATCTTTGACTCTGCAATCTATTCTGTTAAATGCTTTTCATAAGTTTGTTTCACCTGGGTGGAGAGCTTCCTTTGCGGCTGCATTTCTGGGGAAACTGCTATCCGCTGTCTCTCCCAGGAAAGAGGTGGGGATTGAAAACCTTTCCAGGGCATTCCCTGGAAAGGATATGGCCTGGAAAAAGAATATTCTGAATAAATGCTACCATCACCTTGCATGGTCCCTTGTGGAGTATATGTGTCTCGTAAAGGCTCCTGGCCAGGTTCAGAGCTGGTTTGTTGATGTTAAGGGTGAAGATATACTACAGTCTCTTTCCCGGGATGGGAAGGGTGCAATCATTCTAACGGGGCATATAGGTAACTGGGAATTGCTTGCAGGATGGCTTGTAAGTCGGGGATATCCTATCCATGCTGTTGTAAGGGCACCTAATGACAGAAGTGTTGCTTCGATGCTGGCAGACTTCAGAAAGACTATAGGACTCAAGACATTCTCAAAATATAACATTATGCTTGGAGCTGCCAAAATGGCCAGAAAAGGAGCCTTCATAGCCATCCTGGCAGACCAGGATGGCGGAAAGGAAGGAGCCCATGTTCCTTTTATGGGTGAGGTTTGCTCTGCTCCCGTTGGACCAGCAGCACTTTCTCATCTTGCCAGGGTTCCCATAATTCCGCTCGTTTCTTACCGAAAAAAACCATTCCAGCATGAGATAAGGATTTATCCCCCCCTTTCAGATCCAGAAGGACTGGATCGTGCAGGAAGACTTGAGTCTATAACCAGAGAGGCGAATGATGTTCTTGAGAGAATGATAAAGAAACACCCTGAACAATGGTTATGGTTACACAGGAGATGGAAGAAATAATTTCCATCTCCTTTTTTGTTTCATATACATATTCATTTGCCATCTCTGGATTAATGAAAATAAATCTTCATTTTGCACAGAAAATATCTTGCCTTTATCTGTTCAGCGTGATAGGCTCTTACTAGGGAGGTGAGCATTATGATAGTATTGGAACTGATGTCAGATGGAAAAATTGTTAAACTTCCTGAAGGGATGGAAGTTTCTGGACTGCCAGCTCATCTTTCTGTGTTAGTAGCGCTCTTTTTACCCTTTAACCGTGTCCTCATCGGTAGTTCGTTAAATAGCATGGACAGTTGGACCTGGGGAAAGCTGGGAACCAGAGAATGGAAAGAAGTATTTCTTTACGACGATATTCCCCTTTTATTAAAGGAACAGAATATTCCGGATATTACCCTGAATGAAGAGACAGTAGCAAAACTCAAAGCAGTCCTTTTTGAACAGATTCCTCCTCCAGGAAACCATATATCTACCGTGTTGGTACTTCGGGGTATAAGCAGAGGGTTTGAAATTCCTGGAGAACATAAGGAGTGGAGTGATGAACAATCATTTCTTTCAAGTATTTCTGTACATGATGGATTGTCAAAAGCTTATTGGGGAATAAGAAAGGCGTTATTTGAGCGAAATCCAGAGATGCTGGAAAGGATTAAAATCTGGTATACATATGCTTCAGATGTTTTCCAGGATCCATTTAATTATCCCAGAATGTGGTTCTCCTTAGCTCCTCTTCCCGGGGAAGAGGAGTTGGCTGATATTGAAAGTCTTGGTTTTACAAGAGATAACCTGAAGAATATGAATGCCAAGTTTTCAAATCCCATAGTTATATCAAATGCATTGGGTTACTTTATTCTTCTTATAGAATATTCTGGAAATGATTATAATGAACTAAGAGTCTGGATGTATATAAACATGAACCTGTGGGAAGAGCTCAGGAGAAAAAGAAAACTATCCATAAAGGAAGTAGTGTCGGCAGGATGGGGTTTTCTTGATGCTTCTGATGCAGAAATAATAATGACCCGTTACGGGAATCAACAGGGCCATATTGCAGGAATCAAAAGTTGAAAAAGCAGCCAGGCTGCTTTTTCAACTCACCTGCCAATGTTTTTCTACTATTCCCAGTCCAAGTCCTATGCAGCTTGTCAGGAAAAGATATATAAGTCCTACAAGAATAAAGGTTTCGAAGGATGCGTATGTTACACTTCTCACCTGCTGTCCTACCATTGTGAGTTCTGTGATAGCAAGGGTCGAAAGCAGGGATGATTCCTTGATCAAGGTTATGAACTCATTCCCGAAGGCAGGAAGCATATTTCTTATTGCCTGTGGAAGGATGATGTGTTTCATGGACTTAATGTAGGATAGGCCAAGAACCTGTGATGCTTCCCATTGTCCCTTTGGAACAGCTTCTATGCCCCCTCTTACTATCTCACCCACGTATCCGGAGGAATTAATGGACAGACCTACAATTCCGGCTGCAAAGGCTGGCAGATTAAGTCCCAGGGAAGGAAGACCGAAATATATCAGAAAGAGCTGTATAAGAAGGGGTGTTCCCCTGATTATATAAATATATGCAGCTGCAACAGATCGGAGCGTTTTGAAAGGTAGGACTCTCAAGGCTCCCACAATTACACCCAGGATCGAACCCAGTATTACTGCAAGGATCGATGCCTTGATCGTTATTACGACTCCAGCCCAGAACATATGAAGGTAGGGTATAAGAGTCACAAAATCAAGATTCATATCGATCATCCTTCCCGAAAGTGTCTTTTGTTAACTGTTCCCCAAAATGAGCAAGCATTCTTTTAAGGAAAGTCTGGGTCCTGGCCTGGGTTGGATGAGTCAGGACTTCTGAGGGAGTGCCGTCTTCGATTATCCTCCCGTCATCCATGAAAAGAACCCTGTCAGACACTTCTTTAGCGAATAGCATTTCGTGGGTTATTATCATCATGGTCATACCTGTTTTAGCGAGCCCGGCAATAACATCCAGCACTTCTCCGACCAGCTCCGGGTCCAGTGCACTGGTAGGTTCATCGAAAAGCATTATTTTGGGTTCCATGGCCAGAGCCCTTGCAATGGCGACCCTTTGCATCTGTCCGCCCGAAAGCTGTCTAGGCCTGGCATGGATCTTGTCAGAAAGACCAACCCGGTCCAGTAGATCCTTAGCCAGTTTATCTGCTTTTTCTTTTGTAAAATTCCTTACTTTAACTGGTGAAAGGGTTATATTATCCAGAACAGAAAGGTGTGGGAAAAGGTTGAATTGCTGGAATATCATGCCAACCATACTGGAAAGCTCTTTATTGGAATGTTGTTTATTCTCGAACCTGGTTCCATAAAGTCTTATCTCCCCACTGTTTATTTCTTCAAGTCTGCAAATACATCTGGCAAGAGTGCTTTTGCCTGATCCGCTTGGTCCAATAACCGAAACAACTTCTCCTTCCTTTACAGATAGAGAAATTCCTTTAAGGACATTCAAATTACCAAAAGATTTATGAAGGTCTATTATCTCAATAGCATTATTCATGAAATGTCACCTCCTGTTTACGGGGGGAATTATATCTCAACTGGAGGTTACAGGCAATTTAATGGAAGTCTTTCTTGTATGCAATAAAAATATTTCAGAGACAAAAAAAATGAGATTAGTAAAACTAACCTCATTTAACAGACTTTAATATATTTAAAACACTGATTTCAGCTCTAATCAAGCCTGGTCCGAAGGAGATCATCGTTGAGATCATTCATTACAGCAGCAAAATCATCACTATCATTTGGATTGTTTCCGAGGATATTGGTTGTGGACATATCATATTTGTTTTCCATTTTTGTACACCTCCTTCGCAGTATGGGTTTCCGGGAAGAATTGGTACGTACCAATGGTACGTTGCACTAATTATAAACGATGAAGCTGTTTTTTAGTAATGGGTCTAAATAAGTCTAAATAGAAAGATAATACTGAATAGTATGCATCATCTATCCTTCAATAAATATGTTTATAATACAAGCAAGTCTGTATTCAAAGAGGAAGTGTTCGACAATGGAGTTATGTCATATTGCAGGTAAAAGTTTTTATATCCCTGGAAAGGTTAATCTTGGCCTTTATGTCAGTAACTCAGAATCTGTCCTGATCGATAGTGGAGGCGACGAGACTGCCGGGAGACATCTTTTCCGGCTTTTTGAAAAAGAGGGCCTGGAGCTTTCTGCCATAATTAATACCCATTCCAATGCAGATCATGTTGGAGGTAATGCATACCTCCAAAAGAAAACACAATGCCATGTCATTGGTACCAGAATCGAAGGTTTTATAACTGAGAATCCATTCATGGAACCGCTGATTCTGTGGTCTGCCTTTCCTTTCAGCACACTTAAGAACAAGTTTCTCCAGGCAATGCCCTCAAGGATTACCCGGATTATCGATAATTCAGGAGCTATTCCCGGAACAGAACTTGAAGCTGTTCCCTTGCCTGGGCATTTTCTCGATATGATAGGTATCAGAACACCGGATGGAGTATTTTATATTGCAGACAGCCTTTTTTCAGAAGATGTCATAGACAAATATCATCTTGTCGTGACCCTTGATGTCAGATCCGCTCTTGAAACGATTGCTTTTCTGGAAACTGCGGAAGCTTCGGTATATGTTCCCTGTCATGCTGGTGTCACTGATAATATCTTGCCCCTGGTCAAAAAGAACAGAGCCAATATCATATCTATCAGTACTGAAATTGAAGATAAATGTAAAACTCCTTCTTCGCGGGAAGATATTCTTGCTCTTTTCATGAACAGATATAGACTACAACTTAATCCAACCCAGTATGTATTGAATCTTGCAACAATATCTGCCCATTTAGCATATCTTTATGACGAGGGATGCCTGGAGTACATATTTGAGAAAGGTAGAATGTTATGGAAGAAGAAATAAAAAAAGACCCAGTGGCACTACTGGGTCTTTTTTTATTTCTTCTTGTTAGTCGGTGCACTTAATAGGTCCACTCAAAATCAGGAAGGCCTGCTTTCAGCATCCTGTTCTTCATGTCATGGGTTATTCCATCGAGGTCTTCTCTTGTTTTCCCTTCGCACCTGCTTACTATTACAGGTTGTGTGTTGGATGCTCTTACAAGACCCCATCCCCGGGAATAGATTATTCTAACACCATCAATTGTAATTGCATCATGATCTCTAAGGGCCTCTGTCTTGATCTTTTCGATAACATCAAACTTTCTCTCATCAGGACAGTCAATTCTTATTTCAGCCGTGCTGTGATAAACCGGCATATTCGTAAGAAGTTCGGAAAGAGACTTGTCACTGTTTGAGAGTATGCGAAGGAGTCTGCCTGCTGCATAAAAAGAATCATCAAAACCGTAGTATTCATCTGCAAAGAACATGTGGCCGGAAAGTTCGCCTGAGAAGAGGGCATTCAACTCCTTCATTTTGGCCTTTATCAGGGAATGTCCAGCCTTCCAGTAATAGGGCTTCCCTCCAAGACGAAGGATCTCGTCTTCAAGTGCTTGCGAGCATTTGACTTCGATTATTGCGACAGCGCCAGGATTTTTAGGAAGTATCTCTCGCCAGTAAAGGGCCATAAGAGTATCACCCCATACTACATCTCCTTTGTTATCGACGACTCCTATCCTGTCCGCGTCACCGTCAAAGGCTATCCCTGCATCTGCATTATGTTTGCGCACCTGTTCAATAACAAAGGCAAGGTTTTCCCTTTTAAGAGGGTCAGGATGATGATTTGGGAAATCCCCATCAGGTTCGCAAAATAAAGGAATGATCTCACAGCCGATACCCTCAAGAAAAGATCTTATGAATATTCCAGCGGTACCGTTCCCTGAATCAACAGCAACTTTAAGTTTCTTTTCGCCAAGACTGATCTTAGAAACCAGCATTCGGATATATTCCTCTGAAATATCGGCTTTGCTTGTAATACCCTTTACGGGAGCTCTGACGATCCTGTTTTCCTCTATGATCGAGCGGATTCTCTGTATTTCTTCTCCATAAAGTGTTGTCTTTCCACAGGCAAGTTTTAATCCGTTCATGTCTTTGGGATTGTGGCTTCCTGTTATCATCAAAGCACCATTCAGATCAAAATGAAACAAGCTCCAGTAAAGGATAGGTGTAGTTACTACCCCGATGTCTATTACGTCTATCCCAGCTGATGTCAATCCTTTTATGGCTGCATTTTTTATCCGTTCGGTAGAATGTCTGACATCTCCACCGATAGATATCTTCCGTATATCCTTTTCCGCAAGGTATGTTCCGAAAGCGCTCCCGATAAGTTCTACAACTTCATCTGTCAGTTCTTTCTCTGCTATCCCGCGTATATCGTATTCTCTGAATATATTTACTGGAAGTATGCCCATAACGATCCCTTCCTTTCCATATCAATTATTTTTTATACAAACATAAGCTAACAGAATAAAAGTCCTGCCGCAACTGTTTTGCCTATGTCAGCCTGTTAACTTTTGGATGCATGTTTCTTCGATGAATATAATCATACAAGTATATTATAATGCTGTTACAATAAGTATTCGTCTTAATCAATGAAAAGTCTTTTGATCCAGATTGAAAGAGAAAGGTAAAATATTATGCAGAGTGTACTTGTCATACTTCCGCTTTTCCTTGTAATGGCTGTAGGTTTCGGAGTTAAAAAGATTTCCCTGCTTGATGATGAAGGTGCGGAAAGGATTACTTCTCTTCTTTATTGGATAGCTCTCCCGGCTCTAGTGTTTCGTATAATAGTGGCAACAGATCTTGGAGTGATTTCTGATCCAAATTTTATTAAGGCTATATATATTTCCTTTCTTATTGTTCCTTTTGCGGCCTGGATGATGGTCAGGCTTTTTGACAGAACTGCAGGGAAAAAAAGAATGGCAGTATCTGTCCTTGCTTCGCTAAGGGCAAACAACGTTTTTATGGGTATTCCGGTAATATCGATGACAACAGGAGAGGAAGGGCTCGCCGTCCTGACAGCCTTTCTCGCAGTTGGCATGGTCGGGTTTCAGATAATATCCATAAGCGCTGGTCAATTGGCTCTCTCAGGTTCTTTTTCAACATCTTCTTTCTGGAGCACCTGTAAGAAGATATCCCACAACCCTCTTATCCTTTCATGTGTAGCCGGAATAATTGTTTCACTGTGCGGATTAAGCCCTTTACCTGAATGGTTGGACGAAAGCCTTGATATCCTGGGGAAAACAGCCAGCGGCCTGGCACTGCTTTGTCTTGGTGCTTCTTTAAGGCCTGAGCACCTCCTGAAATCCCTCAAAAGGACCTGGAAGGATGTGTTATTTAAACTGGTAGCTCACCCCCTGATTGTCTGGGTTGTTTTCCTGATATGGCCTTGCAATACCCTTATAGTTCAAACAATCGTTCTTGTTTCCGCTATGCCGACTGCTGTAAACAATTATGTCATAGCCCAGGGAATGGGTATGGATAGCGAGTATACGGGTGAGCTGATTACAGTCAGCACCCTTGTTTCAGTATTCTTTATACCCATCTGGATAAAATTTTTGCATATACTTTAGCTTTATGATACAGCTTATCATTGAATTATCCTCAAGCTTTTGATATTATTCGTGTAGAAAATATAAAACCTCCGAGCTTGAAGGCCTAAAGATTGAAAAATCAATGGTCCATAGCCGATAGGGTTTACCTGGAAACGGGTGAGCCTCCCGCTTTTGAAAAGGAGGATGCGATCGTTTTTTTTGAGGGTCGTCTTCCTTTGCGTGGGAGAGGCCCTTTTTCTATGTTTGCTTACCTCCTGCACTATTTGTGTTATACAGCCGGGGGGCTACTTCACGTAGCCCCCTCCCCCATGTAGGAAACAGAACAAGCTGGTAATTTCTTTTGGACAAGGAGGATCATGTTGCTGTCAAACGCCTATTTTCGTGAAAAGTGGTTCAGCCTTCTGATGGGATCCTTCCTTGTAGCCTATGTTGTAATTCCTCTTGGAGGAATGTACCTCCGGGCTGACTGGCATATTGTTCTGGAAACGGCTGCCGATCCGGAAGTGATCTCTGTATTGTGGAGAAGTATCTGGACTGCAGCAGCTGCGACAGGTTTCATAGTCCTTTTCGGTACACCTCTGGCTTATTTTCTGGCAAGAAATGAATTTAAAGGAAAATCTCTTCTTGAAGCAATAATTGATATTCCCATAATGGTTCCTCATACAGTTGCAGGGATAGCAGTTCTGATGACCATTTCTCCTAAATCTCCCATAGGATCTTTCCTTGTTTCCATAGGGCTGGAGCCTGTTAATAGTTCTCTTGGCATCATTATGGCGTGTATATTTGTCAGCATCCCTTTTTATGTCGACTCCGCAAGGGATTCTTTTGTTTCTGTTTCTCCCCGATTGGAAAAAGCAAGCAGACTGCTCGGTGCTTCTATGTTATATACCTTTTTTCATGTTTCTCTTCCTCTTGCGAAAAAGGGGATCTATTCCGGGATGATAATGAGTTGGGCGCGAGCCGTCAGTGAATTCGGTGCGGTTATCATTATTGCATATCATCCGATGGTGGCTCCAACGCTGATATACGACAGATTTGCCACCTTTGGTTTGAAATATTCCACTCCTATAGCGGTGCAACTTGTTACCATATGCCTGCTCATGTTCATGTTTCTGAGGTTTATGGTTTCAGGTAGGGTGAAGGCTCCGAGGGGAGGAATCGTACTTGATAAGGATTGATAATGTTTCCATTCTTCTTGGGGGATTCAGTATTCAATCTTTGAACCTGAGCATCAGGAAAAATGAATTTTTAATGATAGTTGGCCCGAGTGGTGCTGGCAAAACACTAATGTTGGAGGCAATTGCCGGTCTACAGCGAATAAATGGTGGAAGAATATATATCTCTGGTAGGGATGTGACTGAGCTTACACCTGAAAAAAGAAAAGTCGCACTCGTTTACCAGGATTATGCCCTTTTTCCCCATTTTACGGTTAATGAAAATATTCGTTATGGTTTAAGGTTTACTCATAACTGTGATGAGTCCTGTTTTTCACATCTGGTAGATCTTCTGAGGCTGAGGAATCTTCTTCAAAGGTTTCCTGAAACATTATCAGGAGGGGAGCAGCAGAGAGTAGCCCTTGCCCGGTCTCTTATAGTGAATCCCGACCTGCTTCTTCTGGATGAACCATTAAGTGCCCTGGATCCAGTTTTCAGGGAAGAAATACAAGACTATCTGAAACTCCTTCACAGTGAAGGCAACACTATTGTTATGGTTACCCATGATTTTGGAGAAGTTCTTTCGCTGGGTGAAAGAGTGGCAGTTATCAATGATGGACGCCTCCACCAGGTGGGGAAAGTAGAGGATGTGTTTTATCATCCCCTTGATCGGACAGTAGCCGGTTTTGTAGGCATGAAAAATATCTTTCAATGTCATTTCAATGAAGGATATCCTGTCAATGAGAAAGGACTTCAATTCAGGACAGATCATCCACCAGATAATCATGAATATTCTTTTATTGGTGTCAGACCTGAAGATATTCAGATCTTTTTATCAGATCCAGGGGATGGTTCTGAAAATATCTTCAGTGGGGCAGTACGATCTGTTCACACAAGGGGTCTTGTCTTTGAAGTAATTGTAGAAGTAGGAGAAACCATATTGACCGCACATCTTTTGGCTTCAGCCATGATGGATATGCATATAAATAGAGGCGACAGGGTCTTTCTAGGTATAAGGGCCCGGGGAGTACATCTTTTTTGACCAATATTCATAGTGGAGGTGTAAGTTTTGAAAAATATCCGCAAGACAATGGTTTTATTGCTGGTAACGGTAATACTCAGTGCATTTGCATCAGCAGGCTTCGCTGCAGCAGGGAAGGAACTTATCCTTTTTCATGCCGGTAGCCTGAGCAAACCCATGGCAGAACTTGAATCACAATTTGAAAAAATGCACCCTGATGTTGATGTGAAAAGAGAAGCAGGTGGAAGTCGCCAACTGGCAAGGAAGATAATCGACCTTGGCGGGAAATGTGACATATTTTTTTCTGCAGATTATCAGGTTATAGAAAATATGCTGCGACCTGAATATTCGGATTGGAACATAATGTTTGCTTCAAACGAAATAGTTCTGATGTATGGGCCCAAGTCGAAGTATGCTGAGGAAATAAACCAGGACAACTGGTTCGATATTATTCTGAGGAAAGATGTAACCTGGGGAAATTCAGAGCCTGATCTTGATCCATGCGGATACAGAGCCGTAATGGTTCTTCAGCTTGCGGAGAAACATTACGGTCAGGATGGCATTTATGAAAAGGCGATGAACGATCCAGGGCACTATACACGTCCCAAGGCCATAGAATTGGTTGCTCAGGTTGAGAGCGGTGCAATGGACTATGCTTTCGAATATAGGTCAGTGGCGGTTCAGCATGGTTTCAGCTTCGTGGAACTTCCCCCCCAGATCAATCTGAGGGATGTGGAATACGCTGATCTCTATAGAACAGCAAAAGTTGAAGTAGCCGGGAAAGAGCCAGGTTCAAAGAATACTCTTACAGGTGCTCCCATCGTTTATGGTTTTACTGTTACGAGACAGGCTCCAAATCATGAACTTGCTATGGAATTCGCGAAGTTTGTTATGAGCGAAGACGGTGGGTTAAAGATCTTCAGGGAAATGGGACAGGGAATAGTCGGTCCCAGAGCAGTAACGGGAAAGGATAAAGTTCCTGAGGTTCTTCTTCCTCTAATGGGAAGTTAGACATGTATAAAAGTGGGGCTGACCTTAAAAAGCCCCACTTTTCTTTGATATTTATGTCTGAGATCACTATTCCATAATTATGCCGGTAAGGTTCTCTTCGGCCAGAGCATTCAAAAGTGTTTTGTAAACTCTGTCTATGTGTTTACTTGTTATGGAAGCAGCAAGTTCATGGTCCCGCGCAATTATGGCATCATACAATTCCTCGTGTTCTTTAAGAAAGATTTCCTTGTCATCCAGAAGTGCATAAATTCTTTCATGGGTTGCCATTATGAGGTTAAATGTCATCTTGATTATGTTGACGTATATAAAGTTGTGGGTGGTCTCTGCCAGGAGAAGATGGAATGCGTAGTCACATTCTGCTCGATGTGTCAGTGATTCCACATCTTCCCCGGTGGTTGTAAGAAGACGCCTCATCCTGGTAAGATCGGGAGCGGTCGCATGCTTTGCTGCTTCCGAAGCGATTACCGGTTCCAGTACACGTCGTGCTTCCACAAGCTCCAGAACAGCTTCGTCAGCCAGTGGCACTTTTCCACTCAATATTCCATCCCCTCTGCATCTTCGCACAAATCGCCCTTTTCCGGGAAGGCTTTCGATCAGCCCTAAAGACTCAAGTACTCTGAATGCTTCTCTCAATGAGCTTCTGCTTACGCCTAGCTGATCCATGAGATGTCTTTCAGGGGGTAGGGGATCTCCCTGTTCCAGAATGCCTTTCGAAATAAGATCCTTGATTTCTTCAACAACCTTTTCATAAATCTTTGTGGGTTTTTTTATATGTTCAACCATAGGGAGCCTCCATCAATTTAACTTTATGTACATTTATACTCGAAAACACGAACAATGACCAGTATTTATCCGACAAATCACAACATACACTACCAGGGTAGGAATTTGACAATATTAGACCTTCATGGTAATTTATATCTGCTATACGTGTAGCAATAATGGCGCAAGAGGAGAGATTTATTCTGTCGGAAAAACAGATAACAAAAAAAGAGAAAAAGGAACTCTTAGAAGCAGTACAAAAAGCTATCGCTGAAATGGAAATTACGGGAAGTCATGTTGATTTCCAGACAGTATCCCGAAAAATGGGAATTGCCCGTTCCACGCTCTATCGAAACCAGGTAGCCAGAGAAACTATTTCTGCAGCTCGTCAAAAAAATAAGCTACCCCCGAATACACTGGATAATCTTCAGGCACAAATATATGAACTGCAGGAAAAAGTATACGATCTGGAGACCAGGCTTAAAATTCTTGAAAGTTCATCAGATCCGCTTCCGGATACCCATTAGAGCTTCTTTCCTTAATAGTTGATTGGCAGATAATTACTGTTTCTGGGTCTTTGTATAGAAATGGAAACATTATTCTATTGAACCAATTTTATTTCCAGATAAAAAAAGGAGGATACAAACATGAGAAAAATGTGCATTCTTTCATTAATTGCCCTGTTGCTTACAGCCTTTTCTCTGGGGAGTTCAATGTCTATAGCTGCAGAGAAACCGGTTGTCTTTGTTGATTTCAGTTGGGATAGTGTCCAGTTTCATAACAGGGTGGCAGGATTTATCCTTGAACATGGTTTTGACAAAAAAGTTGAATATACATTTGCGGAATCAATGCCGGGACTTATGGGTATTGAGCGGGGAGACATAGATCTGACCATGGAGTTATGGGCGGATAATGTATTTGAGTGGTTTGACAAGGCCAAAGCTGCCAATGCTGTAGTTACTGTGGGAAAGGTATTCCCCGATGCACCCCAAGGCTGGTATGTACCTACCTATGTTATCGAGGGAGACAAGACCAGGGGCATAGAGCCTATGGCACCTGACCTCAAAACGGTGGATGATCTGAGAAAATACTGGGAGCTTTTCAAAGACCCGGAAGATC
Source organism: Synergistales bacterium (assembly GCA_963666205.1). GTDB lineage: Bacteria > Synergistota > Synergistia > Synergistales > JAFGMB01 > JAENYO01. The sequence continues at coordinate 520,695 of OY762654.1, read as the reverse complement.
CTTCCAAGGGGCGTCTTTATAATGGTCCAAGTGGCTGGGTAGTTCATAGTCACAACCTGGCAAAACTGGAAGCCTATGGTCTTGATCAAAACTTTATTGCCTTTGACCCTGGTTCACAATCTGCACTAGCTGCAGCTATCGTGGGTTCGTACGAAAAAGGTCAACCGATTCTTGCTTATTACTGGGAACCTACTCCCATCATGGGTAAGCTTGATATGACCATGCTTGAAGAGCCCGAATATGATGAAGAGGTATTCAAGCAGAATAGGGGCTGTGCTTATGTGGCGGCTAAAGTCCTTATCCTGCTTAACGCGGATTTTGCCGAAAACAACCCTGAAATAGCAGAAATGCTTGGAAGATATGAAACCACTCTCGCTCAGACCAATGAAGGATTGGCCTATATGAAAGACAACAATGTTAAAGCAGAGGAAGCTGCAGTCTGGTTCCTGAAAAAATATGAACAGGACTGGAAATCATGGGTTACCAATGATGTCAGGATAAAGAATATAGAAAAGGCTCTTGAGGAGTTGAACTAATTTGGTCGATGCGATTGATATAAGAGACCTCTGGAAGGTTTATACCAAAAATGACCAGGATATAGATGTCGAAGATCAGGACCTGGTAACTTCTCTGGACAAATCAGAAGAAGCCGTAGTAGCGGTAAGAGGCGTGTCTCTTACTGTGAAGCCTGGAGAAGTATTTGTTGTAATGGGTTTATCCGGGAGTGGGAAGTCCACTCTTATCAGGTGTATCCTCCGGCTTATAGAACCTACTTCAGGTAGTATAAATGTTTTTGGGGAGGATGTAACAACTCTTGACGAAAAGGGGCTTACAGAGTTCCGAAGAGAAAAAACGGCCATGGTTTTTCAGCATTACGGTCTTCTTCCTCATCGAACGGTTCTTGAAAATGTTTCCTTTGGTCTGAAACTTAAGGGAGTGTTGTTGAAGGAGCGTCTCGAACGTTCCAAGGTTGCGCTGGAACTGGTAGGTCTCTCCAAATGGGAAAACTACTATCCTAATTCTCTCAGTGGCGGAATGCGGCAGAGGGTCGGTATCGCCCGAGCCATCGTAATGAATTCCCCTATCCTGCTAATGGATGAGCCCTTCAGCGGACTTGATCCTCTGATCAGGAGGGAGATGCAGGACGAGCTTATACGATTGCAGGAAGACATGCACAAGACGATTTTCTTTGTTACCCATGATCTCGATGAGGCGATGAGGCTGGGGGACCGAATGGCTGTAATGAAAAACGGGAAAATAGTTCAGATGGGTGCACCTCAGGAGATTCTTGCCGATCCTGCAGATGATTATGTGGCCCGCTTTGTTCAGGATAAGAGAAAACAGCTTCAGATGGCAGATGGTGACAATCCTAATAAAATTTCTCTGATCACTGACAATTCAAGCAAGGAATCTGCCTCTGAAAAGAAAGGAATGATCGGGAATGTTTCCTGAGATTCTTGAATTTCACGTAGCAGGATATGTAAATGATTTTATAAACTGGCTCCTCCATTCTTTTTCAGGAGGTTTTGACAGTATATCCGCATCAATTTCATACGTGCTTATGGCTATAGGATCCGGTTTATCAGCCATTCCATGGTGGGGGTATATTCTTTTTGTAGGGGGCCTGGCATGGGTAGTTAACAAAAAGATCTCTTCTGCTGTATTTCTTGCTCTCATGCCTATGATCATAGGTATGTTCGGTTTATGGGATCTTGCTATCGACACCCTCGCTGTAATAATAACAGCAGTATTTCTCTCTCTTTTTATGGGGATACCAACGGGTATCCTTATGGCACAGGTTGATAGGGCAAGGTCTATAATGACACCGATCCTGGATGGTATGCAAACCATGCCCAGTTTTGTATATCTTATTCCTGCCATGATGTTCTTTGGTCTGGGTAAAGTGCCTGCAGTATTTGCGACTCTTATATATTCCATGCCTCCGGTTATAAGATTGACGAATCTCGGGATAAGACAGGTTCCGAAGGCAACTCAGGAGGCAGCCCTTGCATATGGAGCGACCAAGTGGCAACTCCTGAAAGAAGTCAGGGTACCCTTGGCTATGCCAAATATCATGGCTGGTATCAACCAGACGACCATGATGGCTCTTGCGATGGTAGTTGTCTGTTCGATGATAGGTGCACGTGGTCTTGGTCAGGAAGTCCTGCTTTCTATCAACAGGATCGACGTTGGACATGGTTTTGAATCCGGTTTCAGTATTGTAATACTGGCGATAGTAATAGACAGGATAACCCAGGGTTTTGCCCGACGTTGGGAGCCCAATAAAAGATAATATATCCATTCCTGTTTACCACCCCATCCGCAGATAACGGATGGGGTTTTCTATTTACGGCCTTTATTGTATAAGTAATCTGATATAAAGTGGATAAACGATCTGGAGTTATTCATGTCTGGAAGGTGAAAAAATGTCCTATAAGATCATGGTTACCAATACAGCAGAAATAGAGAGTGAAAAACCTCTTTCGGGAGAAGAGATCCTTTTACGGATTTGTAATGGCAGCAAAAGGCCTCCCAACGTTGTGGCATGGCATGTTAATAATTATTTAAGGTCCCTTGATTGGGTCATAGATGATGATTGTGTTGTTGATTTTGTAGATACAAGTTCTTTTGAAGGAATGGAAGTCTACAGACGTTCGTTGAGTTTTCTTCTCGTAATAGCATGCAGGAAGGCCCTTGGTCAGGATCCTCGTATACGTCATTCCATCAGCGAAGGATATTACTGGGAACTTGAAAAGGGTGCAGTCTCCAGGGAGGAGCTTCAGAAGATAAAGGCCAGTCTTACTGATATCATTGAAAGAAATATCCCTATACACAGAGAAATTGTTCCAATTGACCGGGCCCAGAAAATCTTTGAGCAGCAAGGGGGAAGGGAAAAGGCTGAACTTTTCAGATGGAGTGCTGCTGATCCCATAGAAGTCTATTCCTGTCAGGATTGTTACGGGTTCTTCTTTGCACCTCTTGCTTCGTCAACTGGATACCTGAAACACTTTGATCTTAAGCTGCTTAATCCTGGAATGGTCCTTCAATTCCCAACCGTGAGTTCGCCGGAACAGGTTCCTTCTTTTCAGGCTTCCGCAAAACTTTCAGGGGTATTTCTTGATTATGCCGATTGGCTTAAAACACTTGGTCTTTCTACTATGAACAGTTTTCATGAACGGATAGCTATAGGCAAGGGACTTGAAATGGTCCTGATATCCGAGGCTTTCCATGCCAGGAACCTGAGTTTTCTTGCTGAAAAGATCTCTGGCAAAGATCATGTCAAGGTAATATCCATTGCAGGGCCTTCAGGTTCAGGAAAAACTACCACTGCGAAAAGATTAGGTATCCAGCTTCAGGTCTGCGGCAAGAAACCAATAATTATTTCTCTCGATGATTTTTTTGTTGACAGGGAACGAACTCCTATGGATGAAAAAGGAAACTATGATTTTGAAGTACTGGAAGCCCTTGATATGGAACTTCTGGATCAGACATTGGAACGACTCCTTGCGGGTGAGGAAGTTAACCTTCCGGTATTCGATTTCCTTGAAGGGAAAAAGCGTCCAGGTAGAGTCCTTCAGTTAAAGGATGACCATATTCTGATTCTTGAAGGTATACACGGTTTAAATGAGAAGGTCGCAGCAGTTGTTCCTTCAGAAAAGAAATACAAGATATTTGTATCCCCTCTTACAGGGATATCCCTTGATAATCACAACAGGACCAGTACAACTGATAACAGACTATTGAGAAGGCTCGTAAGGGACAACCGAAGGCGGGGACATACCGCAGAATCAACCCTTATGCAGTGGCCTTCTGTCATTAGAGGCTCAATGAAGTTTATTTTTCCTTATGAAGAAGGAGCAGATGCCCTTTTTAATTCATCCCTTCCCTATGAGCTCGCCGTCCTCAAAGGGTATGCCGAGCCTCTTCTTCATACGGTTGAGGAGGGGTCCCCAGTTTATGGAGAAGCAAGAAGAATACTGTCTATATTAAAATTTATACCTGTTATCCCGTCAGAATCAGTACCTAATAATTCTATTCTTAGAGAGTTTATCGGAGGAAGTTGTTTTGAATAAAGGATACATTTCCCTTTTTATATTTTGTATATCCCTTCTTCTTTTGAATCTTGTCGATCCACTTGAGGCATATGACGAAAGTAGTTCAGGTTTAGATAATACTGCCTATATATTGAACGATCTTTCTTATTCGTATCCCGGAATTATGCTGAACGATCCGAATATAGATACAGAATGGGAACCTGCAATTAGTACATCTATTCTTTGGGTATGTTCAAAAGAACATCATCTTTTCCTTGGTATAGACAGGCCTAATGGAGTAGTCTTCCTCATTTCCAGTGTTGCTGTAGGTAGAAATACAGGACAAAAAAAGAAAGTAGGAGATATGAGGACTCCTGAAGGAAAGTTCACACTATCCATGATCCAGGATGCTTCGTGGTGGAAACCCTATGAAGATAAGCAGACTGGGGAAAGAATCGGATATGGTCCCTTTTTCTTAAGGCTTGACACAGGGAAGTGGAAGGGTATAGGAATACATGGGACCGATGAAAAACATATAGCAGAGATAGGAACAAATGCCAGTCATGGATGTCTCCGGTTGAAAAATAAAGATCTTGTCAGAGTAGTTGACTATTCCATGGTGGGTCAGGAAGTTGTGATCCTTCCCTGATATACTTGTGCTGGTCATTCAGCAGAAGGAGGTGATCAAAATGAGCGTTACCATGGCAGATGTGGCCAGACTTGCTGGTGTAAACAAGGCAACAGTAAGCCGGGCTTTAAAGGGCGATCACCGGATCTCCCCTTCAACAAGGGAAAAAGTCTGGAATGCAGCAAAATCACTTGGTTATGAACCAGATGCTGTTGCCAGAGGGCTTTCAAGCCAGCGAACAGATCTGATTGGTGTTGTATTCCCTGATCTCAATCTCTCTTCGACAGGTTTTTTTCTTGCGGGGCTGGAAAGAGTATTCTCTCGACATAAACTGGAATTATTGGTAAAGAGCATTTCCCTTGCTGGTCAGCATGAAGAAAATATAATGCGCAATCTGAGATCAAGGAAAGTTGATGGTATCGTCTGGTTCGGAAATAAACTGCCTGACCCGGGTATTGATATTCCAATAGTGAGCATTGGATCTGAAAATCCATCGGTTTTCTCAATATTGCTTGATGTCGAAAAAACAATGAAAAAGGTTTCCATCATAGGTGAAAAGAAAGAGATTCTTCTTTTCAGCAGAAATATACAGCTATATTCCGGTATCTTTGCTGGTCTCATCCCTCCTATAAAAGTTATCTCTGAAGATGAGTTCAGACAGGCTATTTCCAGTAAATATCCAGTGATCTGTACAGATCCTGTTCTTGCCAGAGCGACAGGATCATATTGTCTGGACATACCCTTGTTTGAAATGGGTGCCATCTCAGGGAGGCTCATTCTTAATACTCTTCAATCCAAGGGAGTACGACCATCCAAAGTTATGATAGTTCCATCTTTTTTTTCAACGTCGGGAGATACTGTTAATTGTAAGTGATAAGATGGTTCGTTCTTTTAAATCACAAAGGAGTTTCATATTTTTTTACTTGAATAAATGAACTAATGTTTATCCAGGATTTATATAATAAATAATAGTTGACATATGCACTTATATCTGGTATAAATTAGCTATCCTAAATTTCAGGAGTCGAATCATGTTATATAAGAATCTCTATACCAAACGAATAAGGTGACCTTCCCGAAAAGAGAAGCGTCTGATCTATCATAAAAGGATTATCTGATCGAGGGAGGAATGCATTATGTGGCTTAAAGATAGTAACGGTAACTGGTTCATGTCAAACATAGAGGTAATATCCGAAAATAATACAAATTCCAATGTGTGGGATAAGGATTCGCAAGGTGATTGGTTCCTGAAAAAGGAAACAGCCAGCTTTGATAAAGTCAAAAAGTTTACCTTTGTAACTGGTAAAGCGATGAGTATGGCCTGCTGAGCATAGAGGAATTCAATAAAGGGGACGCCATTGTAATGGCGTCCCCTTTATTTCTGCATAGAGATGAAACCATCCCTGGTCCATTAAGTGCTATAATTACTTTCCGTGATAATCGTTATCAACATGTTGAGAAGAATATATCCAGGTAACCCATTCTCGCTTTTGTATTGTAGGTATGCTGTTTTCATGGTAGATTTGCACCTGTGGTACAAGATCTACAAGTTAAAACATGCTTTGTCCTGGCAGGATATTTACCTTTAGGTATCCATCCCGAATTCAGGGTGAGAAACTTTCGTTTTTGTATGAAGTTGTTAGAAGACTCTTGGATTTGAATGTAAGGAGGAACTTTTATGTCTGAGAACTGTTCCAGTTGCGGAAATGCAGGAAACTGCGGTCTTCCTGCAAAAAGTAAAAAAAACGTCAAACATATAATTGCTGTTGGTAGTGGTAAGGGTGGAGTGGGAAAAAGTTCTCTTTCTGCGTTGCTCGCCGTTGGGCTTGCCAGAAATGGTAGCTCTGTAGGCGTGCTTGATGCGGATATTACTGGTCCGTCGATACCCAAACTCCTGGGTATAAAGGGTCAGGCTATGGGTAACGAGAATGGGATAATCCCATTCTGTTCCAAGGTATTGGGAATCAAGGTTATGTCTATCAACCTTTTGCTTGATGATCCTACCAAACCAGTTATCTGGAGAGGACCCCTTATTGGAAACGTTATTAAGCAGTTCTGGGAAGATGTTGACTGGGGTAACCTGGATTATCTTGTTGTAGATCTCCCGCCAGGAACGGCAGATGCTCCCCTTACTGTTATGCAGATGCTGGATCTGGATGGTTTTGTTCTGGTAACTTCCCCCCAGGAACTTTCTGTCCTGGTAGTGGAAAAGGCTGCCAATATGACGAAAATGCTTAATGTTCCCCTTCTTGGTGTTATTGAAAACATGAGTTTTGCGGTCTGCCCTCATTGCGGAGAGAGTTTCAATATCTTCGGTCCAAGCCATGTCAATGAAATTCAGGATAAATTCAATGTTCCGGTGCTCGGACAGATTCCTCTTGATCCTCAAATAGCCAAACTTGGTGATGCAGGAAGGCTTGAAGAATATGAAAACCCGGAACTTTACAAGTCATTGATCAGCTCTGTTATTGCAAATATCTGTGCTGTAAATACAGAAGGCTAATAACAGGCGGCAGGTTGCCTAGGCAACCTGCCGCCTGTTATTACTTGTACTGGTTGTGGGATTCATCCCAATTTTACTGAAGTGATTCTCCTAGCCATGACTACAGGCACTCGGACCTTCCGAAAGCTTGCCATCAATATAATCCTGAACGATCTTGTCGATTTCAGCAGGTTCTACTGTTATTGTGCTGATCCCGAATTGGGTAAAGAGTGCCTTTGCCTTTGGGCCCATACCTCCACTTATCACAAGTTCAACATTATGTTCCTTCATCCATGCTGGGAGGGCACCAGGGGCATGCCCCGGGCTTTGAAGTTTATTGCTGCTTGTTACTTTTCCTTCCACTATGTCTACCAATGTAAAAAAAGGTGCATGTCCAAAGTGAGGACAAACCATATTTCCTTCTGTTGCAATGCTTAGTATCATATAAATCCCTCCAGATATTTATGCTTAATGATAATCCATATCAATAAGCATTATATGTCCTTATTCCAGTTTGTCAACCAAAGGGGAAGCCTGGCGTTTATCTAATCGTTACGGTTGCACCATCTCATTCGGCACTTACCTTTGCCTGGTCCAAAGCCTTTTCTGTAACGGCAGGTCGGATTAGGAGAGGGACAAAGATATACAAGCTCATCTCCCTTTTCGATATCTTCAGCACATTCGCTGCAAATTCCCGATATTTCAAAGGTTTGTGGAATGATCTTAAACCCGGTTTCCTCGATCCACTTCTTAAGCATTTCTTCCTTTTCTTTCTCATCGCTGAGATGAAGTATTTTCCCGCAATATTTACAGAAGGTATGAAAATGCATCGTTTCTCCAGGGATCTCAAACCTGTTGAAGCCCTCTTCAAGATTCATGAGATTAAGCAGATCCATCTGATTAAGAATTTCTACCGTTCTGTAGACTGTTGCTATACCAACTGAAGGATCGATTTCCTGAACCTTCTGCAGGAGTTCCTGGGCATTAGGATGACTTCCAATATTCCCAAGGAGGGTTTCAATTATTATCTTTCTCTGATTTGTGAGTCTGAAACCCCTTTCTCTCAGTGTTTTAAGGTATTCTTCCACCAGATCTTTTTTCTGATTCTCTTCCATTTATTTCTCTCCTGTAATTATCAAGATTTGCCTGAGGGTTCAAAACCCTGGGCTTGAAATGATGTTCGAAATAGCTAGTGTATCAAGTCTGCCAATAAACCAGAACTGCGGGCAGTACTGTAGATTGTCATTTGCTACCACGTCCTGAACTTCTTTTTACAAAATCCCGATTCTGTCTTTCAACAAGATTTATTCCGTAAATGCATAAAAGAATATCTGATCCAGAATTCCCTACCGGCCCGAAAGATCTTAAAATATCCTTTAGTACCTGTGTATTTGATAAATGTACTGACATCCTGTCTGTACATTTGTAAAACTTCCTTTCGGTCTATTATATCTTCCAGAGTGGAATATCCAATAACACCGTTTTTCAACATCTCCTTTTTTCATAGTACGAAGAAGGAGAGATCACTGAGATAAGGGGATGTTATCCCCAAAGGGCTTCTTCAAGTCAGGTTTTCCTTGTAATCCAACAATTGATGATGTCATCAACAACCAATAAAAGTTTTAGTCAAACCATAACCTAAAGAATGTATCATATTCTAGCGAAAGATGATCTCCTTATCTGATGGATATTTTATTCTGTAGAGTACTCTGATCTCTTTTGTTTCCCCTGGAGCGAGAGAGATCTTCCAGGTCAGAAGATTTTCATCTGAACGTTCGGTAGCTTCTGGTCTGATCTCGGTAAGTACAACCTCGATCTTTTCCTGAATAGAAAGGGGGAATCGATCGATCACGGTAACTTCGGTATCTGTTTTCATTCCATTGACAACAGTTATGACATATCCCTCTTCAAGAGTGCCTTTTCCTATCCAGTTTGCACCCTTTTTGGGGACTATTTTTTCCCGTTTAGCCTTTATCATTGGAGAGAGCCCGAAAGCCATGATAAACTCTTCTCCTCTGGCGAATTCTCCAATTGTTGTTATTCCGGAAGATTCACCATCTAGAAACAGCTTAACCCTTCCGGGTATTATAGGAGAAGAAAGGTCCGGTACCTTTGATATAACCCATGTTTCATCGGATAGGTAGGGTAGAGCTACTATCTCAACATTAGAGGGGATATCAATTCTGCCCATCATGACCTGGGCAATCTCTCCTGTGCCTGACACTTTCCCTTCTGTGGTTATAACAAGGTCTGTCATTGTCTCGGCAAAATTAATTGCCTGGGGAATAGAGACTGCTTTAGCAGCTCTTTCCATGCTTTCAGACAAAACCATGTCAAGTTTCCTGGCATCGTTTCTGTAATCCACTATAAGGGGGCTTGCATCAGGAGTCGAAATAGATCTCCTGGGTTGTACAGTGTGGAATCTGAGAGTGCCGCTCCAGTCTATTCCGCTTTTTTGGCTTACACGTCCTTCAAGAATGGAATGGACAACCTTTTCTGATGTATCAAGATCCATTTCATAGAGGGGGGACCATCCTGATTGGTTTGTCCATCCCGAAATCCCCATGTTGCCCTTTCCAGCACAATGTCCTTTTATGACAATAAGCCTGTTCTGATCTTTAGGCATTTTACTGTTGAATTCATCAACCCTCAGCTTTATTTCCCTCTTCAGTTTTTCAAGGGAAAGCTCTGTTTGACCTATCAAAAGTTCTATCGACATCCTCTTGTTCTGGAGCTCCTGTATAAAATCGAGGAAATTATCGTTATCTATAGATTCAAGGTTTAGTTTTTCCAGATAGACCTTTGTCTGTATCAGTCCAGCCAGTTCAGATTCTCTGGTTGATTTCCGAGATTCAAGTTCTTTGATGTGGGCATCCATCTCAGAAAGAGAAGGAGGAATCCATCCGGTCCTGATTTCTTCGATAACCATAAATTCATCCACAGGGACACTTTTGTCCCTGATAAGGGATATGGAATCCCTGTCCATCGTTCCTGGCAATTCTATGATAAAATCTTCCTCTACCTGAAAATGCATAAAAACTTTTGCGCCGGAAGGGTATATGTCGACTTCGTATACTTCCGGGTTGTGATCTGCTGAGAATGCAGGAGAGATAATAAAAAGGATAGCGCTGAAAACTGAGAAAAGTATTTTTTTCATTTAACTTCCTCCTTTTATTTTAGGAACATCTTTTAATGTATTCTTTCCTGGCAGGAAACTTGTGAATATACCTATAGTTATGATACAACAATAAACATAAAGAAGTTCCATAAATAGCCTGACGACAGTTGTGCTATTATTTTCTGAGGAAACCGGACAGGTTGAGAAGGTCATTTTACAGGGAGTGATAAGTTTGCTTAGCTGTGGGATCATAGGACTTCCCTTATGTGGAAAGTCCACAATCTTCAATGTAATTACCCGTGCAGGAGCGGAAGTCAAGCCTTATGCTAGTGGAAAGACAGACCCGAATAAGGCTATAGTATCAGTTCCAGATATCAGGTTTGATAGACTGGTCGAGTTTTTCCAGCCTAAAAAAGTCACACCGGCAACAGTTGAGTTTGTTGATCTTGCCGGAATTTCCCGAGATGCCAGTAAGGGAGCTGGGCTTGGTAATTCTTTTTTGTCATTTGTCAGCGAATCTGATGCTCTGATCCATGTGGTGAGATGTTTTAACAATCCTGACGTGCCCCATCCGGAAGATAGCCTTGATCCACTCAGAGACTGGAATATAGTTGAACTCGAATTGATATACAGAGACCTTGGAGTCATAGAGAACAGGCTTACAAAGCTGGATGAGAAAAAACGTCTTCTTCCCCAGGAGTCACAGGAAAAAGATCTCCTCGAAAAATGTCAGGCTCATTTGATGGAAGAATCTCCTTTAAGAGATCTGGGGTTGTCTCAAGATGCATTGAGGATATTGAGCGGCTTTGCCTTTGTAACGCTTAAACCTGAGTTAATTGTTCTGAACCTCGATGAGACCCAGACAGGGGATAAAATTCCTGGTCTGGATGGAATGATAAGGCTTAGTGAAGAAAAAAACCTTAAAATGATAAAGGTCTTTGGAAGTATGGAAATGGAAATGGCAGAACTTGATCCGGAAGAACAGAAGGAATTCATGGCAGATCTGGGAATTGATGAAGCAGGAAGGGAAAGGCTTATATCTCAGGCTTACAGTCTTCTTGGGTTGATCTCATTCTTTACTACCGGAAAAGATGAGGTAAAAGCATGGACTCTGAGTCAGGGAGAAACTGCAGTGGATGCAGCTGGTACTATACATTCCGACCTTGCGAGGGGGTTCATACGAGCTCAGGTCGTTCATTACAGGGATTTTTGGGAACATGAGAATTCTTTTGCAAAGTGCCGTGAGTCAGGGACCCTTCGTCTGGAAGGGAAGGATTACATTGTTCAGGATGGGGATATGATCGAGATACGGTTTAATGTTTAAAAACCGTACCTCTTGAATTATCTTTATTTGAACCTACGTGATAAAATATCCGCGTTTTTCCACTAATTTAAGAAAGGGGCTAAAATAATGGCAATGCCTATGCAGATAAGTCTAGATGAACTACTTTCAATGGTTATGGCGAGGCTTGATGGAGTCGCAGTCAACCAGGAAAATATGAAAAGCAAATTCAACATCATGGGTAGGGTTCTTTACAAGAAAGGTCTGATCAATGATGAAGATATCCTGGATTCCATAAAGGAAGAGCACAGGATTCTAAAGGAACTTGGTATGATAGAAGATCTTCCCCCGGAAGACGTCCTCCACTCCATCGCAGACAGTATCCTTGAATGGATCAAGGGAGACGTTGATGCAATCAAGAAAAGCCTTAAGGAATACGAGGACAAGATCAGAGAAATGCAAAACCAGCAGGCTCAAAAGCCCAGAATAGACGTAGCATCCCCTGCAGTCCTTGAACAGCTGAACAGGATGGGGGCTAATCCCCAGAAGGGCGGAGGAAAAATAATCCTCTAGCCCTGTCTTAGAGATGAACTACCTTACTATTGATTAAGAAAGCCGCCCGTTGGGGCGGCTTTCTTAATCAGCTTTTGCTATCAGGTTGTTAATTTCCCGGATTAGAGATTTGATTTTTTTATCAGCTGCACTCTTATCCAAAGCGGCTTTTGGAGACATGACTGCTCCCCAGTAAACCTGGTTTGCACTTTCATCAACATTAAGTCCGGCTCCTTCGAGGGACATACCGGCAAACAGACCTTTGCTCATTGAGTAACTGTACATCGAGGCTTTTAAATGAATATCAGTTGCAGCTTCGCCCCTTCTACCTACTGGTCCAGCTACTACGGCAACATCTCCACCCAGCTTGATGTCGCTGCCACTTGTAAACGCTTCCATACCACGTTCATTGTTCACTACCAGGACAAGTGCTATTGATTGTGCTCCTATCTGAAGTCCCCAGGAAGCTCCAACTATATTGACAAAACTGGGGCCGTACCACTTACCTGTGGAGGGATTACGTCTGAGTACCAGACCTTCTCCGTATTTACCTCCCAGGACAAATCCAGCTTTTACTACAGAAGGGAATATGGCCACACCTTTTGCCCTTTTCAGAACGTTTGCCATGGATTCTGCATCTTCCTGTTCAGACATTTCTCTTATGATCTTAACAGATCCGGATATCCTTTCTCCAGGTGTTTTTGCTTGTCCCACACCGTTCAGGGATAAAACAGTTACGATACACATTACAAGGAAAAGGGATATATTTACAACAGACTTATTCTTCATTTTTTAACCTCCAGGTCAAACAAATTACTTTTTTTAAGAGCATGATTCAGAATACATCAACCAGAGAACTGTCGCAAGGGTCAGACGTAGATCTTCCATATTAGAGGTCTTCATGAAATATTTGACTCAAGGTTCGCAATCAACTAAACTTTCCTGTACCATTATCTTGATATTTAACCAGGGTTAGAAAAATATTCTGTTTTGGGAGAGAAAATGATGAAAGATCTAAAAAGAGAAGAAGTAAACAGTCTGTTGGATCAGGCTTATGGAAGTGAAGACAATGAAGAGATCAAAGCTCTGGCAATGAAGGTTCTTGAAATTATTCCGGATCACCCGGAAGGCCTTCTATTACTGGCAGATACTACACAAGATATAGATCAACAGATCCGACTTCTCGAAAAAGCCCTGCCGAATGCAAAGAAAACTTTTGAAGATTCCCTCGGAGAGGCTGAAGAGGATCTCCTCGATTCCGATCCATGGCTTCTATATATTGGTCTTCTGCAAAGACTTGGTTTTGCCCTTTTTCCGGATGGCGATCTTGAAAGGATCCTTTCGATAGCACAGGATCTTATGCATTATGATCCTGAGGACCGAACCCTGGGTAAGACACTTTATTACCGGTGCCTTCTGGAGATGGAGAGATATAGAGATGTTCTTGAAAAGTGCATTGAGGATGACAATATAACTCCTGCAAGACAACATGCAAAAGCACTGGCTCTTTTAACTCTCAATGGTCAGTCAGATGAATCCTATTCTGCCCTGTGGGATGTATTCAGAGTCGGACCTGATATCCCCTTCTATGTTCTCGGTTATTGGCCTGAGCCTGTTATGGAAGATGAAAGAGAGGAGGAAGATTTCAATTTCTCTCTTCTCTTCGAAGAAGCATGGTCCAGAAGCGAAGAAATGCTGGATTGGCTTGCAAAGGCAACAGTTCTTTTTGGATATTTTACTCACCGGCTTAATGAAAATACTCTGGAAAATCTTGATATTCTTCTTGAGAATCTCAATCTTGGAGGAGTCTTTAACAAGGTTGCAAAACAGGTCCAGAATGCGGAATCTACGGATAAATCTAAAGACCTCTACGAAAGAGATATGTCATTAATCAATATTCTTGCGAAAAACAGACTATTCTAGGTGGCTCAATAGTCACTTGAATCTCGGGAAGAGCATATCCATCTTCGACTTAACGTGTGTATTTTAGCGCGACCTTATCAGGAGGAAGAACCTTATGCTTGAGGACTTTTCCCAACACATTCTGGATGTTGCAGAAAATAGTATAAAGGCAGGAGCTTCGGAGATAAGGATTTCTATCTCTGAAGACAGACCTCCGGGATTAATGGTTTTTCAGATAGATGACAACGGGAAGGGCATGGATCAGCATATGCTTTCAAGGGTAACAGATCCATTCTGTACTTCCCGTACAGCCAGACGAGTAGGATTGGGATTACCTTTCCTTAAACAATTAGCAGAGCTCTGCGAGGGGGATTTTTCAATTTCATCAGAACCCGACATAGGTACCAGGGTCAAGGCAACTTTCAGGATGAATTCGATAGATCTTCCTCCAGCAGGGGATATTCCAGCCACCATAATGTCCCTTCTTGTGTCGCATCCCGAAATACGGTGGGTATATATACATTCCAGTGGAGAACGTGATTTTGAAATGGATAGTCTGACCATTCTGGAGATACTTGAAGACCCTGGTAAACTCAGGGAACCTCAGGTTGCATTATGGATAAAGGATTACATAAGGGAGAACCTCGAACAACTTACCAGGAGATCCTGAGAGCTCTGCGATAAATAGAATACTCCGATGATGGGAAATATCTATCCAGTTCAGACCATTTTCTTAAACAGATATTCATTGTACAACGCCTTTTTTTATTAAAGGTGATTGAGGATAATGCAGGTCTTGAAAGTCTTGTTCCCAAGGGTGTTCGCCTACTCCTTTCCCTCCAGTATGATATAATATTAGCAGGTAGTAACCCTGCGGTGTTCGTGTTCATGATAGTTGTCTTGAGCCAACACTCGATTAGAAAAAGACCAGATGTTCATGCCGGTAGAGGAGATGCAGGACATCACCAAAGCTAAGGTTTGACAGGTCTAAATATATTAGGATCGGGTCAAGACGCCCATGGCACGGCATTGCGGGGAGAATTTTAAAGGGGTGCAAAGATGTTCTTTGCACCCCTCTCTGTTAGTAATGATTCATATCTGAGATCCTTGGGATCTTCTGGAGGATAAACTATGGCCAATATCATTTCACCATTCTGGCATCCCGTCCTTGCACAAGGTTTCATTCTTGATTGGGATGGGGTTATTGCCGATACAGATCTTGATTTTTCGGGCATAAGAAATAAGTATTTTGGGGGTAAGAGGGTTCCTCTTATCGAAGCGGGGAAATGGCTCTCAGAGGCTCGTCAGGTCGAGTTGTGGCAGGATATATGTGTTCTTGAGATGGAAGGAGCTGAAAACGCCGTACCAGTAAATGGAGCATTTGAGCTTATCGAGTGGTTTGGAAAAAACTCTATCCCCTGGTGTGTTGTTTCCCGGAATTCCATGGAATCGATCAGACTTGCTGCTTTGAGAATAGGGTTTCCCCTTCCCGAGGTTACCTTGAGCAGAGATAATGGGCCTGTCAAACCTGATCCGGAGGCACTATGGCTTGCCTCCGATAAAATTGAAATCCCTTACAGAAAATGTGCCATGATAGGCGATTTTCTCTACGATATGATAGGAGCCAGGAGATCTGGTATAAGGGGAGTTCTTGTGGAAAGGACGGGAGAGGATTGGAATGTCTGGGCTGATGCCTGTTTTGAAACCCTTGAAAAACTGGTGTCTTCTTTATCCAACCCTGAACCAATTGTGCCCTGGGAATACCATGATCTGGTAAAAGAAAAGAGTGTCGATTGGTTGCGCGCATCGTGGAAAAGAGTAATATCATTTCGTCCGGACGATAGAGAAATAGCACTAAGAGCATTCAGGGCTGCATCTCTTGGTTCGGGCAAACTATCAGTCCCTTCAGGAAGCACTGTGAGCATAGAACAATGGAGGAGATGGCCAGGAGCTAAAACCGGATTTATGGGTATGGAACTTTCAACTGCTTTAGAGAGTTTTCTCGATGGTCATTATCCAATGGTTAAGGTTGTAGAAGATGCTGCCGATGGCCATCTCGTTGAGTATGGAACTTCAATAGAATCCTTAATGGAGGAACTTATCAATTGAAAGAGGAAGGTTTCCTTTTTGCCGATGAAGAGGGGAAAAGTCTGGAACCCGACCAACGGTCTAACAAGTGGGATATTCCCCTTGCTGAGAGAATGAGGCCGCAGAGTCTTGAAGAGTTTGCTGGTCAGGAACATCTTATCGGTAGAAATGCTCCCCTCCGCAAAGTACTGGAATCAGGGCAAGTTCCATGCTGTGTTCTTTACGGTCCTCCTGGAGTTGGTAAAACCACCCTGGTAAGGCTTATGGCCTCAACTACAGGACGTCATATCATGGAGATAAATGCTGTATCAGCTAAAGTATCTCAATTGAGAGAACTTGTCGATATTGCTACATCCCGGAAAAATATTCCCGGTGGCCGTTCTGTAATAGCATTTGTTGACGAGATCTATCACTTTAACAGAAACCAGCAGAATGCCCTTCTGCCTTCTGTAGAAAAGGGCGATGTGATCCTGGTGGGTACCACTACGGAGAACCCCTATTTTGAGATAAATAAAACCCTTCTTTCCCGACTTGTTATATTTGAATTGAAACCTCTACAGAAGGAAGATCTGGCGACACTTCTTTCAAGGGCAGTTACTGCCGGGAGGGGGCTTGGCGAACTGGCACTACACGCAGAGGAAGATGCTATTCTAATGCTGGCTGCAATGTCAGGAGGAGATGCTCGTCAGGCATTGAACAGACTTCAGATAGTAGCTCACACAGTAGCCCTTTCGGGAGGGCGGACTATTACTCCAGAGAGTGTCCGGGAGATACTCCCCACATCCAATCTTCGTTTCGATAAGGCTTCTGACGATCATTACGATGTAATCTCTGCCCTGATAAAAAGCATGAGAGGATCTGACCCGGATGCTGCTTTATACTGGTTGTCCAGATTGATGCTCAGCGGAGAGAATCTGAGGTTCATAACAAGGCGGCTGATCATTTTTGCCTCTGAGGATGTGGGGCTTGCGGACCCATATGCCCTGACGCTAGCTGTGTCAGCAGCACATGCTGTTGACATGGTAGGTTACCCAGAAGCGAGGATCATTCTTTCAGAAGCAGTAATATATCTTGCATCTGCCATCAAGAGCAACAGTGCGTACCTGGCGGTGAAAGAAGCAGAAAAAGCGATAAAAGCAGGAGAGATCCAGGAAGTTCCTGATCATCTTAAACAGGGAGGACAGGGTTATCAGTATCCTCATGATGATCCTCGTCACTGGTTGCCCCAGAAGTATGTTCAGGAAACGGTCAGGTTTTATTTTCCGGGAGAAAAAGGAAATGAGAGGCAAATAAAAGAAAGGCTTAAAAGTTTCTGGCGGAGATTCAGGGAAGAGTAGAATATACCCTGGCTTTTCAAAAAATGCAGGATCTCCTTGAAGGTTATCCTGCATTTTTATATTTAATACAAAAAAGAGAGGGGGAAAGGGTTATTTCCCGCCGGAATTTTCGTAAATAACACCTTCAGGATGATCTTCAAGGAATTTAAGAAAACTTTGTTTTGTATCAATTATATGATCATCCATTTCTTTAATCGCTTTATCGCAATCTTTATCGAGCAGGGCATCAATAACCTTTACATGTCCCTGGGTGAACACAGAAAGGTCTACATTCCCTTCAACCGAATAGGTTCTGCACAGGTTGATAAGGTCCATAATATTGAAGAGCATCCTACTCAGGAATCTGTTATTACATGACTCATAAAGAAATACATGGAATTTCTGGTCTTCCTTAATGTATTCGCTATGAGATGTGGTGCTGTCCATTTCCGTAAATATGCTCTTGTAATACTCGAGTTCTTTTGTAGGAGGCTGGTTGCATATGTAAGAAACTGCCAGTTTTTCCAGCTCTTTACGAAGCTCATAGAGATCTTCTGCATCCTTGGTTGTCGGAAGGGTTACATATGCGCCTCTTCTGGGGGTAAGGGTAACGAGACCTGTCTGAGCCAGTTGCCTTATTGCCTCACGTACCGGTGTTCTGGATACCGCTAGTTTGTCAGCCAGCTCAATTTCCGAAAGTTTCGAACCAGGCCTGATAATACCCTCTACTATAGCTTCCTTGAGCTTCTCATAAACAATCTGACGAAGATCAGGATTTTTGGCAGGGGATAAGGGATTATTTTTCAATGTAAGTCCTCCTTAAATCAAAAAAACAACCTGTACTCATTATACAATATAAGAAAAAATTATCCATCCCCATGATATCTATTCACATGAAGATTCTTCGCCTTTTCGTTCATGATAGTCTATCCATAGAGAAATAGCATATATGGCATCAGACAGTCTGTTAATATATGCATAGCATTTATCGTCAAGTTGTCCATCACGATATAGACCTGTTGCTATTCTTTCCGCCCTTCTCGCAACTGTCCTTGCGGCATGAAGGGCGGCTCCGGGTACTGAGTCTCCAGGTCTGACAAAACGGAAGGTATTGCCCGTAATTTCCCTTACCTTCTCTATCTCTTGTTCCAGCATTCTGATGTCAGGAAGGTCAAGACTCGGAAACAGGGCTATGTAACCCATCAGGGGAGAAAGAACCTGTTCCAGGAAGCATATTTCCTGGCAGATCTCATTATAGGAGCAGGTGGCTCTTGCCATTCCTATATGGGCCTGGCATTCATCAAGGGTTCCATATAATTCAACCCGTGGAGAATCTTTGGGGACTCTTGTACCGTTACCCAGGCTGGTTTCTCCCCTGTCACCGCCTTTTGTAGTTATCCAATTATCCTGCATAAATTAACCTCCCAAGGTCTTGATTTTATGACATTAAAATGAACAAAGCTTCTGCCTCTGAATAAAGGTTTCCATTCTGGTCTTTAATAGTAGCTCTGGCCTTGACTCTTTTCCCTTTAATTTCTGTAGCGAAGGCATTAAGGTCATAGTGGTTGCCTACTGGAAGGTGTTTCCGATATTTTATGGAAAGTGTTGCAGTAAAACCCATTTTTCCGGCACTCCTGAAGATGGCCTGTTCCATTGCATCATCCATTATGGCCGCAATAATTCCACCATGGACGATCCCATCATAACCACACCATGTTTTATCAGGTTTAAGGGAAGTTATTATTTTATGATCCACGTTATCCCAGAAGAATTCGATTCCAAGGGCTCTGCTGTTTTTCCCTTCTGGTTTTCCACAGACAAAACATCCATCAGTACCAGGTATTCTTTCCAAGAAAATCCCTCCGTTGCTTTTTGATTTAACAGGTTTTACAACTGCATTATCTAAAGTCAATCCTCATAAAACTTTATCATTATTATAAAAGAATATGTAATTTTAAATGCCTTCCTCACAAAACCGTTATTGCCCTTAAAATATTATTTGCCCCTGTTATTATGAAGCCATGATAGATTCAGGTAGTGAAATACGTGCATAAACGACATCTTCAACTCTTTGAAAGAAAATAAATATGCTACTATGATTTGACAGCCGTTTCACAGTAAAATATGGTTTACCGGATAAAGATTTATGGATGAGATTCCTTACCAGGAAATAATTATCCTTTTAACAATCCGAAAATCAAACTGGAGGATGTAGAAGATGAAGACCATCAGGGAATGTTGTGACATATTACGTATTTCGGAGAAAAGGAAATACTATTTTGCGGGACTTGTTTCCATATGGGCAGTTCTTTTTGTTCTGCTTGTCTACAGAGGGCCCATAGAAACAGATAGTCTTGCCTATCTCCAGGAAGACAAAGTGGTTCATCGGACCGCTATTCTGGATGGTCTTGTCGGAGGAGATCAAGTGAGGATAAGCCTTGATTTAAAAACCCTGAAGACAAATGATGTTGATTACGCGAAGATGTATGGTGCTTTTGCCCGTTCAATAAAAAAAGCATCCAAGCTTCCTCTGAGTGAGAATGGATTCAAGGTTATAGTCAGAGCAGATCTTTCAGAATATCTCCTTAGAGAAGGAGAACTTGAACGGGATGAATATTTCCAGGTCAAGCTCCAGATTATGAAAGCCGGTTCCTGAGGCGTAAAATCAATAATCAAAACACTTACCTGTTGCTGATTAAAACAGTTGATTTTTTCGCAGATAACCAGTAGACTATTTCTTGCTTGAAGAGCAGGTGCCATGCCGGGATGGCGGAATCGGTAGACGCAGCGGATTCAAAATCCGCCGGGGGCGACCCTGTGGGAGTTCGAGTCTCCCTCTCGGCACCAAATATAGTAATACCAAAGGATTCCAACACTTTTTCTGTGTTCGGGATCCTTTTTATTTTCCCTTGAAAATGTACGAGTCCGCCGGAGCTGGGTTTTCAAGGAATGTGGTGTCTGGAATGGATTGCAGGAATTGGAGGAAGGGGAGTCCGTTGCGTCTGTCGGGTGGATTTAGTATAAAACAAGGAATATTGGTGTAAAGTAAAATGGGAAAAGAGTTACTGTTTCCTCCGATGAATAGGCTTGACCCATACATTTATGGTGTTAATATGTAAAAGTCTTGAGCCATCAAACCTGTATACATTTTTATTCCTTTCTTATTTGTTATCACATCAAGATCACCTGTTATCTTTTCCATAACCTGATTTCCATTTGGGGAGGTCTTTTACATGAAGAACAGTTATAGCAGGTTTTCTTTTCGATATTCTTTAATACTCGTCTTTTTTACATTTCTACTAGTTATATTTATTAGTTTTGCGGATACAGCGGGTTATGCCGCGGTTTCTACAGTTACCAATACCAACGATACTGGTGCAGGATCATTGAGACATGCTATCGAAAATGCCACAAGCCAGGATGTCATAACCTTTGAGCTTGATTATCCGGCGATCATTACATTGGATGAACAGCTCAGCATTGACCATGGACTGACTATCCAGGGACCCGGCGCCGATCTGCTTTCTGTAAGCGGTGGAGGAGTGTGCAGGGTGTTCTATATTGAGGACACTGTTGAGTCCGTGGACATATCAGGTATTTCCATAGTGAGCGGGAATGCAGGTACAGAATATGGTGGAGGCATATACAACAAGTCAGATAAACTCACAGTGGATAACTGCCATTTCAGTGGAAACCGTGCGTATGGTGGCGGCGGGATGTGCAATACTTATTCACATAGTCCTATCGTGACCAACTGTACCTTCGCTTCAAATAGTGCATTTGAAGATGGTGGTGGGATGTACAATTGGACTTGCACCCTTAAGGTGACCAACTGTACCTTCATCTCAAACACTGCAAATGATGGTGGTGGAATATACTGCGATTCGTCTTATAGTACAGTGATGAATTGTACCTTCACCTTGAATAGTGCAAATTGTGGTGGTGGCATGTGGATTGGTAAAGCTATTCCCATAATAATCAATTCCATATTCTGGGGAAATACGGGCGGTGAAATATATAATAGTTATGCCCATTTCAGATACTGTGTAATATCCGATGACGAACCAGGTAGTTATGGAGACAATAATACCAACGCCGATCCCAATCTTTTATATCTGGCTGATAACGGAGGTAACACCTGGACATGCTCGCTCGGTGAAGGTAGTTCAGCGATAGATGCAGGAATTGACACTATAATAATATATGACGACACTATTGAAGCACCAGCCACAGACCAGCGGGGAGTTCTAAGGCCTCAGGGAGAAAGTTATGACATCGGTGCCTATGAATCCGGACTTGAAGTGTATGAAATTACTGCTACCTGCTCGGATGGAGGTACCATTTCACCAACAGAAGCGCATACACTAGCCGGAATAGAAGATGAAGTCTTTTATCTTATGCCAGCTGAGGGTTACGAGATAGGGGCAGTCTATGTGGATGAGGGTGTTGTTTCTTACGATGAAGCCAGTAACACCTATACCTTCCATAACGTATCTGGCAATCACGAAATAAGTGCTGATTTCAAACCTGCTGTAGATGATATAAATTCCGGTGATGGATGCAGCATTTCTGCACTACCAGATATTGCATTGTTGCTGGCGTTACCGCTGATGTTCCTGTCGATAAAAATGAAGTAAGCCCGACAACACAGGTTCTTTAAATCAAATATAGTAATATCAAAGGATCCTAACACTTTTCATGTGTTCGGGGTCCTTTTTATTTTGCACTGAAAAAGTCCAAGTCCGCCGGAGCTGGGTTTTGAAAGAATGCGGTGTTTGGAATGGATTGCAGGAATTGGAGGAAGGGGAGTCCGTTGCGTCTGTCGGGTTGATTGAGCGAAGTAAACAGCTTTTTAGAATGTATTCCAGAAAAACTGTTACTCTTTCATGCAGTGAATTAACTTGACCAATAGACCCATAGTGCTAACATGAAAAAGTCTTTTCTGATTAACTCTACAAATGTTTTTACGTCCTTTCTTAATCTCCATTGCAAGACCGCTTGTTATTCTTTCCATAACCTGATTTCCACTTTAGGAGGTACTTTACATGAAGAGCAGTTGCAGCACAGTTTCTTTTCGTCGCTTCATTTCTTTTGTACCCATTGTATTTCTATTAGCTTTAGTTATTGGATTTCTGGCAACTCCAGTCAAGGCTGAAGTCTTTACTGTTACTACTTTAAGTGATGATGTTCCCGGGTCTTTAAGGGCAGCCATTGCCAGTGCAGATTCGTATGATGATGTTATCAGCTTTGATGTAACAGGAACCATTAATCTCAATTCACAGCTGCAAATACATAATGGTATGAAAATAAATGGACCTGGACCTGATTTGCTTGCTGTAAGCGGAGGTGGAGCATGCAGGGTCTTTTATATCGATACTAGGGCATCGTTAGACATATCAGGTATTTCCATTGTGAGCGGAGATGCTAGTAGAAGCGGAGGTGGAGGTATATACAACCATGAGTCCGATACTAAAATTATGAACTGTACCTTCACCGGAAACAGCGCATACTCCGGCGGCGCGATATTCAACACCGATTCCAGTCCTGAAGTGACGAAATGCACTTTCTCATCAAACAGCGGAATTTATTCCGGCGGAGGGATGTGCAATTTAAGGAATTTCACCGATCAAGCGAGCCCCATCGTGACAAACTGTACCTTTTCCTCGAATAGTGCAGGTATAGGCGCAGGAATGTACAATGAAGATTGCAGCCCCGAAGTGTCAAATTGTACCTTCACTTTGAACAGCGCAGACAGATGGGGCGGCGGGATGTTCAACTTTAAAGTGAGTTGCACCGTGACAAACTGCACCTTCTCCGGAAACAGCGCAAATTCCGGCGGAGGGATGGACAATATAGAGTCCGATTCCACTGTGACGAACTGTACCTTCGGTCTAAACAGTGCAGTTGAAGATGGAGGTGGAATGAGAAACCAAAGTTCCAGTCTCCCAATGACCAACTGCACCTTTTACTACAACACTGCAATTATTGGCGGTGGAATGTACAACAATTATTCCAGTCCAGAAGTGACCAACTGCATATTCTGGAATGATACTGGGGGAGAGATACACAACGATTCTAGTACGACCACCTTGAGTTATTGTGTCGTCCAAAGCGATGACTATGATGGAAGTACGATATCTGAATATGTTACCTCTGCAGATCCTGTGTTACAGGATCTGGCCGACAACGGCGGACCTATCTGGACATGTGCACTCGGAGAAGGCAGTTCTGCTATAGATGCCGGAATGACAATTGCTGAAGTGAGTACCGACCAGCGCGGAGCATCCAAACCTTTCAATGGTGGTAGTTTCGATATTGGTGCCTATGAATCTGGAATTCAAGTTTATGAGATTATTGCCACATGTTCAGACGGAGGAAGTATTTCACCGACAGAAGCGCATACATTAGCCGGAATAGAGGATGAAGTCTTTTATCTGGTGCCATCTGAGGGTTACGAGATCGAAGTAGTATACGTAGATGATAGTGCTGTTTCCTATGATGAAGCCAGTAACACCTATATCTTCCATAACGTATCAGATAACCATGTTTTAAGTGCAGATTTTCGGCTATGTGCTACTGATGATGACATAGTCAATAGAGATTCAGATGGCTGCAACATCTCTGCACTGCCGGGCATCGCGCTGTTGCTGGTAGCCCCACTTATTGTTCTCTCAAGAAAAATCAAATAAACCTGGTCATACAAGTCTTTAGACTCAATTAAGTAATACTAAAGGATCCCAATACTTTTTGGGTGTTCGGGGTCCTTTTTATTTTGGGCTTAAAACTTGCAAGTCCACAGGAGCCGGATTTTGCTGGAATAAGGAACCGGAATGGATTACCGGAAATTAGGACAAAGAGTTTTTTCATCTTTCGGGTGTATTGTTACGAATAATGAATTGACATATCCTGAGAAAGCTAAAATCGAATTTAAGGTTGAAGATCTTAACTAATACTTGTTCTTGAGCAATAAAAATCCCCCGAATATCATTGTAGAATGGTAAGGGATCTGAAAGCGGGAATGCTCGTATTGCTCGTTGAAGGATGTGGCGCCATAATAATTGCCATGAAATCTGTTCTGAGAGAACGGGAACTTTAACTGACTTTTCGGGAGGTTTTTAGATTTTGCTTTGTAGTGTCGTGATAAACAATTACAATTATGAGCGATACCTTGCAGAAGCCATAGAATCTGTATTGGGCCAGACCTACAGGGATATACAGCTTATCATAGTTGATGATGGTTCCACTGACGGGTCTGTTGCTGTTGCCGAAAGATATCTTGCAGACAATGTGGTGTTGGTTACCAAAGAAAATGGTGGCCAGCTTTCATGTTTCAATACGGCTCTACCATATATTGAAGGAGAACTGGTATTCTTTCTGGATTCAGATGACTTCTATGAAAAAGAATACATTGAGAAGACGGTTCAATATTACATAGCGAATCCGATCTGTGACTTTATCTTCTGCAAACCGTGTTTTGTTGATAACCATGGAAAGCAAATGAGCCATACCTATCGCTCCCGCCCCAAGGAACATTATGGTTATACTTCAGTAATAACATATATTGAGGAACTCTGGATAGGTTCTCCCACCTCCTGCATATCGATGAGAAGAGAACTTCTGGGAAAGATCCTTCCCATTCCCTATGAGGATGACTGGATGATAAGGGCTGATGACTGTCTTATCTGGGGGGCTTCGATCAGGAGTGGTTACAAGTGTCATATCCGAACACCCTTCGTTAATTACAGGATCCATGGGGAAAACTACCTTCAGGGAAGGAGAATACCACCTCATAAGGAGTATCTGAGGGAGCTGTCCAAGAACAGACTGTTTAAATTTCTGGCCAGGGATATGATCGTTTCCAGGGTCCCGGAACTTCTAAGATTCGAGTTTGCTGCCTTACCGGAGCTCACCCTGGGAGATCTGAATACATACCTTAAGGCTATCATGGATTGTAATATGCCTTTCAGGAAAAAGCTCAGGCCTGCTAGAAAGGTGATTTCCCATTATCTCATGAACAGGAAGTCTAAAAGGCCTTTCTGTTCATGATCGTGATATCCTGTATTGGTGTGGATTATTACTTCCCGGTAATATCTTCACAGGAACCTGCTTTAAGTTGCGGATTTCCAGGTTCTTGAGATATGTACATTAAGATGGAGTTGAACGAATGTTGAGAAAAAGAATTCTGGTTACTGGAGGAGCAGGATTTATTGGTTCCCACCTTTGTGAAAAACTGCTGGATCAGGGGCATGAAGTGATCTGTGCAGATAATTTCTTTACAGGCTCTAAGATTAATATCACTAATTTGATGGATCATAGATATTTTGAAGTACTCCGACATGACATTACCTTTCCTCTATATGTTGAGGTGGACCAGATATATAATCTTGCGTGTCCTGCATCTCCCCAGCATTACCAGTGGGATCCTGTCCAGACTACCAAGACAAGTGTTCATGGAGCCATAAACATGCTTGGCCTGGCAAAACGACTTAAAGCAAAGATATTCCAGGCATCGACAAGCGAGGTATATGGCGACCCGGATATGCATCCCCAAAGAGAGGAGTATTGGGGAAATGTGAATCCCATTGGCCCAAGATCATGCTATGACGAAGGGAAAAGATGTGCTGAAACCCTATTCTTCGATTATCACAGGCAGCATGAGCTTAGGATAAAAGTTGCAAGGATCTTCAATACATATGGTCCTCGTATGGCAATGAACGATGGAAGGGTGATATCCAATTTCATTCTTCAGGCTTTGAAAAACGAACCCATCACCATTTACGGTGATGGATCCCATACGAGATCCTTCTGTTACGTGGATGACCTTGTGGAGGGGGCTTTTTCCTTTATGCATTCTCCCGACAGCTTTACAGGACCGGTTAATTTGGGTAACCCTGAGGAGATTTCCATAAGGGACCTGGCGGAGAAGATCATTGAGATCACCTCTTCGAACTCAGAAGTATCTTTCTGCCCCCTCCCGAATGACGATCCCAGGAGAAGGTTGCCTGACATTTCAATGGCAAAGAAGACCCTTGGCTGGGAGCCAACAACAGATCTTGAGAATGGTTTGAAAAAAACCGTGGATTACTTTGAGCAACTTCTTAAAAAGGATATGAATATACTTCCCGAAAGCATCAGCAACATTGATCGTTAATGTTTTTATTTGCCAGGAAGGGAAAAGGAACTGTCTGTAATCATCGTGTAATAGCAAAGGATCCCAGCACTTTTAATGTGTTAGGGGTATTTTGTATTTTGGGCGAGAAATGTTAAAATCCCCCGGAGTTGGGTTTTCCACAGATACAGCTGTTGGAACTGATTGCAAATACTACAGAATAAGTCTTAGATATGGATTTCTTTAAATAAGACTTCAAACTTTATAGTTCTGCTTTAATAGTGTCTTTTAAAGGGAAGTACCCCCCTGACTCCACCTTTTGGGTTTTCCAGATCTCCTATGTACCTGGGGATTATATGAACATGCAGGTGCATTATTGACTGTCCTGCGGGCATTCCTATGTTTATCCCGACATTATATCCATCAGGTTTATAAAGTCGGTCTAAATGATCTTTACACTTCAGTAGTAGATGCTGGATTGCAATTATCTCTTCTTCTGTAGCATCAAAATATGAACTCACGTGTCTTCTGGTGATGACCAACATATGTCCTTTATTGACAGGGAAACCATCATAGATGGCATAGGCAAGTTCGTTTTCGAATATCATTTCCTCGGAGATATTACAGAATATGCAACCCATCATTCTTCATCCTTTCCATTTAAAGATACCGGGGATAACTGTTACTTGAAACCTCAACGCTGTGTTTTCTTCTGTGATCGGAGTTTTACCAGGTATCCCCATTATTCAATTGAGGAAATATATGGCAGGTTATCTAACGAGACTTAATTGTGTCTTTATCTCTTGAAGTCTTGTCTCATCAACTGCAAATATTTTTTTAAATTTCTCCTTTGATGGTGTGTGAACGTATATTTCATCTGGTTTTATCCCTTTAATAAACTCTTCAAATTTCTCAATATCTTCATGACTGTCAGAATAATTTCTTAAAATCGTTATATCAAGTATGAATTTACCGTGATACTGACGATTGAAACTGGCCATATTAAAAACATGATCCTTTAAAGTGTATCCTTGTAAGGGTCTGTGGATCTTTTGAAAATCTTTCTCTCTTGTGACCGCAACTTCACCGATTACTTCATCACAGTTATTGAGAATAATCTGATATTCACTTCTATTGAATAAATATCCATTAGAAATGATCTTGACTTTGATATTATGTTTTTTTATCAGACTTACAACCTCTAAAATTCTTTCCTGGACTAATAGCTCACCGTCAGGATTTATAAAGACAACGTCTATAGTTTCTTGTTTCAGGAAATTATCAAGAGTCTTCAGAAATGCTCCTGTTTCATGAAAATTATGAGGTATATCAGTTTTAAACTTTGTTGGTCCGAGAGGACAAAATATACAATCAAAAGTGCAGTATTTCCCTGGTAGTGGATTTATATCTATAACTCGTTCATTAATTTCGTTGAAGTAAATTTTCCCTATTGAAAATGGTTTCATTGCAACCCCTCCTATAACAGTCCACTTAGTTTAGTATATTTTTCCTCGCTATACCACGCCCATCTGTTATAATGACTAGGTACAACGCTGAATAGATGCCAGTTTTACTTCCTCAGTTTAGCTCTTTCTATTTGGTCCTCTCTTGGTTAAACCTTTCATGCCCCCTTTTTCTGTCTATCTTTGAACTTTTCTTTATTGCTAAATGTAAAGTATTTGTTCTCGAACATTTTAAAAAGGGAAAGATTTATGGGAGGTGGAGAAATGGCTTCAAAAGAAAAGACAGTCGAGATTGTAGAAGCTTTCGGAAGGAATTTTGTTAAAGGGAATATCCCTGAGATCAATGGTGTTCGATGTATGGGGTGCGGTCACTGTGTCCAACTATGTAAAAAACTGGGACCAGATGTTTTCGATCTGGTCGATGGTATTGCCAAAGTTACCAGGCCTGAAAACTGTATAAGTGATGGGGCATGTATGATGGCCTGTCCTACGAAGGCAATCTTCCTGATGAGCCTTTACGATCCTTCTTCCCCACCGAATGTTTTATGATCCATTAGCCCAAAAAGGAGGTATTAACATGGGAAAAGTAGCAAAAGAAATGGTTGAAAAAGCTGGAGTTGATGTGGAAAAACTTCTTGATATGCTGGTTAAGAACGCAGCTGCAGAACTGACTACATTTTATTATTACACCATACTTCGCTGTAACCTTATAGGACTTGAGGGGGAGGGTATCAAGGAAATAGCCGAAACAGCTCGCATTGAGGATCGAAATCACTTTGAAGCTCTTGTGCCCAGGATCTACGAGCTTGGAGGAAAACTTCCTGATGATATGAAGGCTTTCCATGATATCTCTGCATGTCCTCCTGCTTCTTTACCGAAAGATCCTACAGATGTAAAAGCTATGCTGACTGTTCTTGTTAATGCGGAGAGATGTGCTGTCCGCGGTTATACCGAGATATGTCATATGACTGCGGGGAAGGATCATAGGACTTATGATCTTGCACTGGCTATTCTGAATGAAGAAGTAGAACATGAGTCATGGTTCTCTGAATTTCTAGGGGAAGGGCCTTCCGGCCATTTCCTGAGGAGAGGAGAAACATCTCCGTTTGTTTCAAAGTTTATGAGATGAATCTGCTCAGGGAGACATGTAAATATAAATATACCCGGGGAACTGCCCCGGGTATATTTATATTTCTAGAATGACAAAACCTGGTTGATCAGAAGGATATTACTTCTCCTTTGACAAGGCATCCTCGACTTTGCCTATAATTTCCTGTCTGTCATCGGGAATCCATTTATGCCATACTTCTTTATAATTTCTAAGAAACCATAAGGCAGCTTCTTGAGCGCTCAGTTCGTTATTAGTCATTTCGGCGAGCATAATATTATTCAAATCCAGCGTGGTTTCATATTTCTTTATGAAATCCACAAGCCAGGGATTGTTATCTGCAAACTCTTTATTCATAACCTTAATGACCACTGGTGCAGGAAAATCGCAGTTGTAACCGTTTCCCTCAGTCCAGAGATCATCTGAGAAGGGAGTCTTTTCTTTAAGGCGTGTAAAATCATAATTACCCATCAATGCAGTGGGTTCCCAGTAATAGAAAAGAATAGGTTCACCCTTTTTATAGCTTGCAAGAGCCTCAGTTTTCAAAGCAGTTCCTGAACCAGGTTCAAAGATGACATAATTCTTGTCTAGGCCCAGGGATTTGAATTTTGCTCTTATGATGGATGAGATCTTCCAGCCAAGTGGTGCGTTTGTGAGTCTGCCCTTATCGGTGACTTCAGGATCCTTAAAGAGCTCCCAATATCTGGGAAGATCTTCAGCATACTCCAGGTCTGGAGCCATAGGTTCTATTCCTCTTTCGGGGTCTCCCCTGATAACATAGGTAGGTACATACCACCCCTGGGGTGCCCTGTCATAATTTACCCCAAGATCCACTACAGTACCTGCCTTCTTAGCCTTTCTCCACCACTCAGGTTGATTGTCCACCCATCCATCGATATATATATGGACGTTGCCTCTCTCCAGGCCCATCAGACCCGGGATAGATTCAGAGAAGAGATAATCGACTTTTTTCTCATATCCGTGTTCTACAATGTATCCAGCAATCCGGTTTTGGAGTTGAATACTGTCCCAGCTAAGGTCAAGAAACACAACCGGTTTTTCTGCAGCCATGGAAGGATTGATAAAGCACCATACAAGCAATAGAGTACAAATAGCAAAGAACACAACTTTTTTCACTGTGATTCCCCCTTTATAATTACAATAAATTTTCTGTACCGACAGAAAACCGTTTGATGGTCCTTTCAGATAATGTGAAATTTTTATATTGATCAAATGGAATAGGTTGAATCTACGAAGAATAAGCAGCATACGTGAAAAGTACTGGGTAATTAATGAATAATTACACTCTATTATATCTTATTCTTCTCTATAGCGACAAATTATACGATATGGTATTTCTGAGGTTAAGTTGTTTTTTCAAATATTGTAGAATGATTGTTAAGTTTAGATTTAATTCAGGAGGGGAAATAATGGTTCTTGATACAGCAAGATTGGATAAACAGATAGAATTTCTGGAAACCTTGGACGATCTCAAAAATATTTTCCGGGCCAATTCAATAATTGGTGGAACCAGGAGAGAGAACAGTGCAGAGCATTCCTGGCATATTGCTGTAATGTCCATGTTCCTTGCTGAATATGCTCCACAGCCCCTGGATACCCTGAAGGTTTTAAAAATGCTGCTCATTCATGATGTTATTGAAATAGATGCAGGTGATACATTCTGTTATGACGATGAGGGTAATATGGATAAGACTGAAAGGGAAAAAAAAGCAGCGGAAAGACTTTTCGGTCTCCTTCCGGAAGACCAGAGTTCTGAATTCCGAAAATTATGGGATGAATTTGAGGAAGCATCAACACCCGAATCCAGGTTCGCCAATTCAATGGACAGGTTTCTGGTTATCTTTCAGAACTACAGGAATGGAGGAGGGACATGGAAACTCCATGATATACCAAAGAGCAAGGTTATGGAAAGACAGCTGCCGATAAAACAGGGGGCACCGTCACTCTGGGGGAAAGTTGAAGAAGTTCTGGATCGATCCTGCCGTGAGGGTTTTTTGAGAGATGACGGATATGAAACCGAGTAGGGACCGGTCTGGTTAGTTATCCTGTAAGCACATCGCGGAGGCTTCTATAGAAGGCTCCGCGATGATAATGAAAAAGCAGGAAGGTTACACAGAGCGATGTATCATAAAATGAGGAAAGTATGTCAGTTTCTGTCAAATTCTGTCCTGTATTTAATAAGAGAATCTATGCTAACGATAGGGAATCCATTTTTTTTCGCAAAAGCTTCGATCTCTTTCATTCTGGCCATGGTACCGTCAGGATTTGTAAGTTCACAGAGGACTCCATATGGACTAAGTCCAGCCAGCCGCATAAGGTCAACAGTTGCCTCAGTATGTCCCTTTCTCTCAAAAACTCCTCCTGGACGGGCACTTAGCGGAAAAACATGCCCTGGACTTTTCAGATCTGAAGAACTGGCGCTTTCGGAAATTGCAGACTTGATCGTTTTTACCCTGTCAGCAGCAGAAACTCCGGTTGTTACCCCTTCCGCTGCTTCAATGGAAACTGTAAATGCCGTTTGAAAACGACTGGTATTATGACTAACCATCATATCCAGACCCAAAGATCGGATCTTCTCTTTGGGGAGACAGAGACAGACTATACCGCTACATTCCCGTATAAGCATAGCCATCTGTTCCACTGTGAGTGTTTCGGCAGGAAATACCAGGTCTCCTTCATTTTCCCGGTCTTCATCATCGGTAACAAGGATCCCTTGCCCTTTGCGTAATGCATCAAGGGCTATCTCGACCTGTTTCTGGAAGTGGGTCGACTGAAAATGATTCATGGTAAAACCTCCATCTAGATATTTTTTACCAGAATCAGGGCAGGGGAGATAAGAAAAGATTTTCAAGAGGGAGTATACTCAGATATCCTCTTCCTTCCGGACTATAACCGTCGGCTCTGGAATTAAACCAGATCAGCTGTCCTTCTCCGCATGAAGAAGCGCTCGCGGGCTCCCCGAAATTATCGGGATACCGCCGGTGGGGAATCGCACCCCGCCCTGAGAATAAATCAGAATCCAGTATAGGCTTTTTTAATAAAAACTCAATACCCTTGCTGCTGGAGATGGATAGAATTTAAGGATGAAGATCGCAGCTTAAACAATGTTGCTAATTGAAATTACTGAAGATACAGGTCCCATCGTTCTTCTATCAGTTCCTGGCCCCAGATACTGTGTTCAACCTGTTCCATATTCGTGAAACCATACTTTTCATATAAATGGCGTGCAGCTTCAAGCTGGGATAATGTCCACAGAAAAACCTTTTTGTATCCCTTTGCTCGACAATAATCCAGGGATCTTTCCATTAATCCTTTACCCAGTCCTTTGGATCTCAATTCAGGTGTAAGGATAAACCATCTGAGTTGAGCTGTCTGGTGATCCGTTTCTACAATAGCGATAGATCCCCCAACCTTACCGGAATCTTCAACAACCCATACCTGTCCTTTGTTATCAGAAGGGTCTTCAAGATATTTAGCCATAGCATCCAGCAGGTAATATTCAAAGGTACCGTCGAAACCGTATTCCCTTTCATAGATCAGGCAATGCAGGTATGAAATATAACTCAGTTCACCAGGTTTACAAGTACGGATAACAGCATTCTGTTCTACCATCTTTATCACTCTCCTGTAGTCCTTCCAGCAGGGAATATTTTTCGGCATTCCCTGCAATTATGCACTTCGTATTCTTTTGATAGTTGGAAAGTGGATTTTGCCAGACATAGTTTCAGAATAAGTGTATGGAAAATTCTTCAGACTATTTCACATCGCGGAAGTCGAATAATTCTGTAAAAACAATATTATCGTACAGGAGCTGTTCATGGAAGTGTTAATCCAGTTCATGCATCATTTCCGCTTTCATTAATAGAGCATCTTCGTTCTTGCCTTTTTTCCTTCTGTAATAACCTTTAAGCAATCTTACAGTTTTGAACCCAATCTTCTGATACATTGCTATGGCGGAACTGTTGTTGATATTCACCTGTAGAAGAGCTCCTGTGCAGTTCTTCTCCATGGCTATCCTGAAAAAATAACGCATGAAAAGGGTACCAAAGCCCCTGTTTCTGTAAGAGGGGAGTATCGCAAGGTTATCAATATATAGAAATCTGCCTCTATTATGACAAGCGCCATAACCGATCATTTCATCCCTGTAGAATAAACCTGTTACAAGGAAAATTCCCAGAGCATAGGTTATGAAATCATGTGACCATGCATCTGTAGCAAAGCAGGTCTGCTCAATATTTTCTATTTCAGGGATATTCCCCCTGTTACAAACTCTGAATTCAATGTTATCCAGCATGACTGCTCCATATCAATATATTCTTTATAAACAACTGTTTCCCATTATACTTTTCATATCCTAGATTTAATACAGGGAACCAAATGGGGGATAAAGTTTACTATGGTGACGCGGTGTCGTAAAATATAGATGAAGTTTAATTTCTTTTTATGACAGGTACTTAAAGATCAAACTAATTCCCATTATCTATTCTAAATATCTGATAATTCAAGTTTTACCTGGTTTTTTTTGAATTGATACCATTATATGATCTTCTATCCTGAAAATGGGGAAAGAGTGGATAAAATGAGAAAATATCTCTTTTGGATCGTTTTAATCACCTTGTTTATTCTCGTAGCATCGTCTGTTTACGCACAAGACCTTTCTGGTGTGGAAATAATAAGGAAAGTCAACGAAATATTAAACCAGGAATCTGGATTCACCAGAACCAGAATGGTCATCCAGACTTCGTCCGGACAGTTTCGGACTTTCGAATTCGAAAGTTGGGCAAAAGACAGGGGAGAAAAAAATCTTATTCGATACATTGAGCCATCCAGGGCAAGGGGTCAGGCGATATTAATGCTAAACAATGCAGATGACATCTGGATGTATTTTCCCAGAACCAAAAGAGTCAGGAAACTTGCTACCCATGCAAAAAGGCAGAAAATGCAGGGCAGTGATTTTTCATATGAAGATATGGGTAGTGGAGACACATTTATTACAGATTTTGATGCTTTCAGACTTGCAGACCAGGTTAAAGGAGAAGAAGCCTGCTACAGGGTCCGTCTTGATCGTCTTCCTTCCAGTGATTCGTCATATCTGAAAGTTGTTATGTGGATTCGAAAGAGCGATTTCTTCCCCCTTGTTATAGAGTATTTTGAAGATGATTACCCTGATATTCCGTCAAAGATACTGCTTATGGAAGACATTAGAATTATCCAGGAAATTCCAACCGCTACTAAAATGACCATGAAGAATGAACTGGACTTTACTGAAACCCTGATGGAACTTATCAAGGTAGATTATGGTCTTGAACTGAGCGATGAAATGTTTACCGAGCGGGCTCTTCGCAAATGATCATGGATAAAGTCATTCCATGTCATTGCTTGCTTACTCTATCTTTGTTTCTAATTCCAGTCACTAGTATATTAAAAAACAAAGTGACCAGGTTCCTTTACTGTGTTTTTCTTGGTTGCTTGTCTATACTTCTTTTTATTGATACTGCGAGTGCTGAATCAGTTAATTTTTTCGGGTATTTGCGAAGCGAACTCAGCGCAAGTGATTCTAACCCCTCTGATATTCTGTTCATGAATAAACTACGGCTTGATTTTGAATCTCTACTGTATCCCGGTTTCTTTATAGGGGGAAATGTGAACCTTCTTGTTTACCAGGGTGATAATTATGGGAACTTCCTTAATAATATGCCTGACAGTATCGAAAGATCAGTAGATTCTGCTTCCAGATACCTTTTTGACTATTCTCTTGAGAATGATCTTACATGGGATAACCTTTTTATTAAATATATATTTTCGGAATTTGACGTAACGATCGGGAAACAGCAGATCAGTTTTGGAAGTGGATATGCCTGGAATCCGACAGATCTTTTTAATGTAAAGAATCTTGTGGATCCTACAGATGAAAAAAAAGGACATAAAGCCCTCAGGATAGATTACCCACTGTCCCTCTCACAAAGGATCATGTTTCTATATGATATTGAGGATTCAACACATGAGCCTGGTATGTTATTGTGCTATAAAACCACATTAGGTCATTTCGATTATTCCCTCATTTTAGGACGTAGATACTGGAGTTTTACAGATTATGAAAGTTTTTCCGCAACGAGGGAAAAAAGGAAGATCATCGGTTTTGATATGGCTGGAGAAGCCTTTGGTATAGGTCTATGGTTTGAAGGAGCTTACAACTGGCTTGAACGAAATGCGGACTATTATGAATTTGTTATCGGCGGTGATTATACATGGCGAAACGGTTTTTATATGCTAATGGAATATTTCCACTCAAGCCCTGGCAATAAGAATTCGTCAGATTATGACTTGAACTCGTGGATGAGATTCTTTACAGGAGAAACAAAAGCTATATCAAAGGACAATCTTTACCTTTATGGATACTATCCAGTGACGGATCTTATGAATATCGGGATGTCAGTTATATCTAGTCTTTCTGATGGGAGTGTAGCTCTGATCCCGGTTATTGATTACAGTCTTGCTAACGACCTTTATCTGGAAATCTTTGGAGGAATCAATCTCGGTAAAGATGATACGGTTTATTCAGGAGAATTGGGGAAGGGCCTCCTGATGCGTTTGACCTGGTATTTCTGAGATAGGAGAAGTGGCGGTTCATGAGGGAGAAAATATTTATTCTGCTTTCTGAATGGCATTCAAGACATCCTCTGAAAATGTTATGTGTCATCGGGATTGTGACCATATTTTCCCTCTTCCTGGCCACACGGCTTGAACAATCCATGGGCTGGTCAGATCTGCTTCCCTCGGATGATCCGAGAACATTAGAATTCGACAGGGTTATAAAGAATTTTGTTTCATCCAGCAGCGTTATTATTGTAGTTCAGGGAAAGGAACAAGATATAAAGGAATTTGCGGAAATACTGGTTCCCAACATTCGAGAGCTCCAGGATGAAGAAGGAAAACCCTATGTGCAGAGAGTAAATTATAAAAGAGAAGTTGAATTTATGCACGGGAACGGGCTAATGATGATCAAATCGGAATATCTGGAAAACATCACTGATATTTTCAAGTCATCCAATCTGCCCAGGGTCGTTCGAAACCTTAATAACAGTCTTGAAAAAGAATACATAGGAAAGGAGGAATCTCTTTCAACACGAGAGAAAGAAGATCGTGCTGTTAACTTTCTTGATGGGATTTCTTTTTTCCTGGAGGCTTTAACGAAGGCAGTACGGGATGGGAGAATTTCAGAAAAACGATCCAGAGAAGCTGTGGACAGGCTACTTGTGGGAGAACCTTATATCCTTTCTTATGATAAAAAGGCCCTTATTATCGATGTGGTCCCTAATTTCACCATGGTTGAGATGGACCGCCTTGTTCCCGGGATAGGAGCGATCCAGAAAGCAGTTGATATAACCCTGACCCGCTTTCCAGGTATAACAGCTGGACTTACAGGGATGCCTGTTATACAGCATGACGAAATGATCTACACCACTAAAAGTCTTGGATATACTTCCATAATCGCGATTGTAGCCATCTTCATACTTCTGGCTTTTGCATTCAGAATGACAGTCGCGCCTGCTCTTGCCATTGCTAATCTTGTTGTTGGGGTGATATGGGCTATGGGCGCAGCATTCCTGGTGGTGGGTAATCTTAATATTATGACTTCCATGACCGGAGTTGTGTTGCTTGGTCTTGGAATAGATTTTTCCATCCATCTTATTTCGGTTTTCACGGAGGAGCGTTGCCTGGGCGTATCAATAGAGAGCTCCCTTTTAAATAGTTTCATCAAATGTGGAAACGGAATAATTACAGGAGGATTTACCACTAGTGCCGCATTTCTGACTCTTTCAATAAGCAGTACCAGGGGAATGAGGGAAATGGGAATTGTAATGGGTTGTGGTCTTATTTCCGTAATGATAGTAACTTTTCTTTTTCTTCCCTCTCTTCTTGTTCTCAGGGAAAAGTGGCTTGAAAGAAAAGGGCAGAAGCAAGTATCTACAATCACGAAAAGTAGGGATATTTCTTTAAGACCGCTGGGCAACTTCTCTTCTTATTTGAATCTTTATCCGAAGAGAATTCTTGTTCTTGTAACTCTTATTACATCATTATTGGCTTACGAAGGGGTTAAAATAACTTTTGATCAGAATTACATGAACCTTGAACCAAAGGGACTTACTTCAGTCGAGCTTTATGACACCATACTGGATAAATTCGATTTCAGCATTGATTATTCCATGTTCATTGCTGATAATCCTGAAGGATCTTCCTTCCTTGCTGAGAAGGCCAGGTTTCTCCCCACTGTTGCTATGGTAGAGGATATTTCCCTGTACATTCCTCCTCAGGAAGAACAGCAGAAGAGGATCAATTACGTAAAAGAAATAATCATGGAGATGAAAAGGTCATTGCCCTATGGATTAAGGGAGCCGAAAGATCTGGAAAGTCTTGTTCAGGAGTTAAACAGACTGGAAATGAACATAATGGAGATGCAGGATCTGGCTTATCTGGGCGGCCAGGATAGAGTTGATGCAAAGTGTTCTGAAATAGTGGGTTATCCCGATGATCCAGAAACAAAGAATCTCTTCTCTTCTTTTTTCATGGACTTGGAAAGTGATGAAACGAAAGGATTTCAGGGTCTGTTGGATTTTGAACGTCAGTTTTCTCCCTATTTCAGGGATTCAGTTCTCAAAATGGGGAGTGGTGGGACTATCGGTATGACAGAATTGCCGGAATCCATACTTAATCGATACTCAAACATAAAGAGAGATAGTTTCCTCGTTACAGTTTATCCAATTGGGGATATCTGGAAAGACGCAAGGTTCCTTAACAGGTTTGTCGATGACCTGGAGAGGATCAGTCAGAAGGCTACTGGAATGCCACCCATCTTCCGGGCTCTGATGAAAATAATGGGCAAGGATGGAAGAAATGCGGTTATTTTAACCATATTTGTAGTTTTCATTTTACTCTGGGCTGATTTCAGAAAAATTCGTTATGCTCTGATAGCAATGATACCCCTGGCGACTGGCCTGGTATGGATGGTTGGAATTATGTATCTTCTCGGAATGAAGCTTACTGTAATCAATATAATGGTACTCCCTCTTATTCTGGGGATAGGTATAGACGATGGAGTGTATGTTCTTCATCGATGGCTTATGGAAGGAAAAGGGAGCCTTTCCCAGGTTTTTTCCAGCACAGGAAAGGCTATACTTTTAACCAGCCTTACCGATATGCTTGCTTTTGGTTCCCTTATCTTCTCCATATACAGAGGATTTGCGGGTTTTGGAGGGGCCATGTTTATTGGAGTTGCGACTTGTTTCGTTACAACGGTGTTAATATTATCTCCTATGCTTGGGTTAATAAGTGAACATGACTGATTTGCTGTTTGATGTGTTTTAAAGCCTTTAAGGATGCAAGATATAGAATATCCAGGGATGATAACATAAATCTGAAAGGAGAATCTTTCCGATGGGTTTCCAGTTTTTTTTACTTGCCGCATTGTTGATAGGATTAGTGGGTCTTTTTACAGGTTTTTTAATCGCGTGTCGAAGGAAGCAAAAAACGAGGACGCTGATCCATTCCTGTCTGGATAGTTTCCGTTCTCTGGGAAAACTTCTGGTTTTCAAGATAATATCCAAGGAAATAGTTACAGTGGAGGAGAACGCTTTTGAAGGTATGATGGGGAAGATCCTTCCGGATTGGATATTTACTCGGAAACGAATAATAATGATCTTTGAGTTTTCCATGAACTTCACATACGATCTCCGGGACCCAGGTTTCTCTATTTCTTCCGAACCTGAGCATGGTTTTACTGTAACCATGCCTGTTCCATCCTGTGATGTGGCGCTTAAGGATCTATCATTTTACGATGAACAGAAATCTAAATTCTTACCCATATTCTTTCCTGATATTATTAATGGTCCCCTTGGTCGTTCTTTTAGCGTGGAGGAAAAGAACAGACTTTTTTCTGAAGCTATGAAGATGGTGAGCAATAATGCCCATGATCTTCTAATAAAATATCAGGAAGATGTGAGGGCTTCAGCCCGTAATACACTGGAAGGCATCGCCCGTTCTTTCGGGGCTGAAAAGATCCGCATAGTATTTACTGAAGCCGAGGTAAATATGGATACAAGGCTTAATGGAAATGCAGCCTGATCAAGGTGTCTGAATGAGATACTGTCAACCCCAATCAGAG
The DNA here is from genome assembly GCA_963666205.1 of Synergistales bacterium. Lineage (GTDB taxonomy): Bacteria > Synergistota > Synergistia > Synergistales > JAFGMB01 > JAENYO01. Next base: position 481,430 of record OY762654.1, on the reverse strand, counting down.
GAAGGGAGAGGATCCAGTGACTGATAAATTGTTCCAATGGAGGGAAAAGCCTCTTCTTCTTGACGGAGGAATGGGCAGGGAATTGCGTTTCAGGGGAGTACAGATACTGGATACGATCTGGTCTGCCAATGCGTTGATAGTTGCACCGCAAGTAGTGCGTCAGATCCATCTTGACTATATTAATGCAGGATCAGACATCATAACTACCAATACCTACGGAGTGATAAAGCAGAACCTGGGACTGGAGGGTTTCCAGGACCGTTTTGAAGAGCTGAATATCCTTGCATGTAAATTAGCGATCGAAGCAAAGGAGATGTCGGGTCAGGATATTCTTATTGCCGGGTCTATTCCACCTCTCAAGGGGAGTTATAGACCGGATCTTGTTGGATCTTGTGATGAGATTGAAGCACTCTATGATGAACAGACCTCTATTATGGCACCCTATGTAGACTTTTTTTTATGTGAAACCATGTCTTGTGCAGAGGAGGGACTTGCTGCGGCAAGGGCCTCCTCTAAAACAGGCAAACCTGTATGGGTTTCATGGACTCTTCATGAGGATAGAAGTGGAAGGCTCAGAAGTTCAGAAACGATCTCTGAGGCTTTTGCTGTCCTTGAAGATGTTCCTGTTTCAGGAGTCCTGGCTAACTGCTGTTCTCCTGAGAGTATTACGGCAGCTTTACCAGACCTTGTGAAAACAGGATTAGCGTTCACTGGAGGATATGCAAATACTTTCCAGCAAATTCCTCAAGACTGGGTGCTTGATAGTGAAAACAATGCATTGATAGGAATAAGGGATGATCTTGACCCTCAACAATATTCCTTACATGTAGAGCAATGGCTCCGACTAGGTGCTACAGTAGTGGGGGGTTGCTGTGGTACAAGACCTTCTCATATAGCGAAGCTTAAAGAACTTATAACAGCCCTTTACTGATTTTAATATTTATGAAAAATAATCTTAATGGAGGATTAACACTTGTCCCCTGACTTGCCCCTTTATTGTAAATGGTCAACTGTTCTTAAAGATAAGTACGGAGAAAGAGTTCAAAAGATAAGCCTGGATATCGGTGCCGGGTGTCCACATCGTGATGGGCTTGAAAAAGGCGGATGTATATTTTGTGATGCAAGAGGAGGTGGAAGCGGTGCCTGGCTTGAATCCCTTGCTCTTGATGAACAGATCAGCAGGGGGGTTAGAGTGGCATTGTACCGCTATCATGCTCACAAGACCATTCTCTATTTTCAGAGCTACACCTCAACGAATCTACCCCTTCCCCTTTTAAGAGAAACAGTTCAGAATGCGTTAGAAATTGCCGGAAAGAGAACAGAGGTTGTAGGGGTTGCTTTGGGAACCAGACCCGATATGGTCCCGGATGAATTTCTCGGTTTTCTTGTTGATCTGTCTGATAAGGGGTATGAAGTCTGGCTTGAATTGGGAGTTCAGACTATAAATGAAGAAGGGTTGAACTGGCTTAACAGGGGACACACTCTCTCTTCTGTCGAGGATACCCTTGAGAGGATTTCTTCGCTACCCATATCGACGTGTGCACATCTGATCTCAGGAATAAAGAACGAAACTCCAGAACAACTTTCCCTTTCAGCCAAGTGGCTCGTAGAAAGGGGGATCACGGCTCTGAAATTTCATCCCCTTCATGTTCTAAGGGGAACCAGACTGGAGCAATATTTTCTGGATGGAAGTTATATCCCTCTGCAATTGGACGAATATGCAAGACGGGTTGCGTGTGCAATCGGGGTAATTCCATCCTCAATAATTATTCAGAGACTTACTGCAGATGCCAGGTATCCCTGGTTAGTAGCTCCAGACTGGATACTTAAGAAAAATATTGTGATACGGCAGATTGAAATGCATCTTGCCGGAGATTATGTTTGAGGAATATGTGGGGAGGGTCGGAAAATGTCCTCTGAATTGCTTAAAGATCAGGAGGTCAAACCTGCATAGTATGGCGTAATACAAGATATTGGCATGTAAAATATATTATCCAGGCAGGCTATAATCGAAAAAGGTTGCTTAAATAATGGTTTTCTGGTATAAAACAATCCATCGATCAATTTTTTATTTTCTGAGAGCAGAAAAAAGGAAAAGCAAACTACAATTCGAGTGCATTACATATCTTTCAAGACAGGAAGGGGAAATTCGAATATGAAGAACCCGGTAGCTGAGTGCGTAGCAGGAGAGTTTCTACATCTTAGTAAAGGAGAAGATGATATTTTTACCTTTTTGATGGGTGATCTTATGTGCGATCTTTCAGGAGGATGGGTTGAAGCCTGATCTTTCTTTTCTTGGGAACAACGAAATATCACATGGATACGTTATGGAACAACAGACCTATAGCCTGTTTTAAATATGTATAAACAGAGTTTTTCTTTACCCAGGGATTTCAGGTTTTCGCAAACCTTTGTGGATATTTGCGAACCACTTTTATAGGGTTACTTAAAAAATATAAAGCAATACCCATACTCCAGAAACCCGGTTATTCAAAGATCTTTAAAAGAACTATTCCAGATAAAATGTCAGGATTTATCAAAAGAGTTTTTTCCTGGATGAAGTCTGCCATCCCATAATCCACAGGGAGTTGATATAGTTCTTGGATATATTAAGGATAAATTACCTGGAAGAGGTGTTGTACTGAAATGTTCCAGTAATCAAACCAACACCCTTGCCTTATTGATGATTCCCATGAAAAGTTCCATTGCGTTTATAGAATAAAAATAGCGTTTGAAGCCTATGAAATAATCGTAACCCATATGTCCTTCTATTCCATTTTTAAGCAGTATTATCCCGATATGAAAGTCATATCTTAGTAGGAAATATTCCATGAAATGGGGATACCGGAAAAATCCAGAGGAATAGTGAATGAGCCAGGATTGGTATTTCCTGTTAACGATATATGGTATTCTACTGTGTTGTCTGCCGAGGGTCATGATCTCAGGAGGCTGGAATGGACTTCATATCAGGGCTATTCTCTCTGTGAAAGTTGGAAAGAAAGGAGAATTCCAGGAATTGAGGCTTCTCTGCAAAGTTGGTTCAGAAGATGGAAGTCTGAATAAAGCTTAAAGATAGGACAATTTATACTAATAATCTGAATTATCCTAATCAAAAGAATTCCTACAAAAAATGGAGGACTCACGCCCTTCGTTTTCTGAGGGATGAAGAAGAAAATAACTTTCCTCTTGAATGTCATACTTTACAGTGCTATCATTCATCAGTGTGTCGACATAATATTTAAGGAGGAGAGTTTAATGGCCCAGAAGTGGCAGGATGAATTGACCAAACAACTTGCAGAAGGTTTTTTGAGTCTTGAAACAGTCGAAGAGGTTTATTCTTTTCTAGAAGATGTAGCAACAATAGGTGAGATCCGTGCTCTTGCCCAGAGGCTTGAGGTCGCCAGAAAACTGGATCTTGGTGAGACTTATCCAAAAATCGCACAGGAAACTGGTGCAAGTACTGCAACCATAAGCAGGGTAAAAAAATGCCTCGACTATGGTGCTGATGGTTATAAACTCGTTCTCGAGAGGATCAAGGACTGATCGTTCTTCCGTAAGTTTCTTGGCTTTCAGGCCCTTATCTTTTGGGGCCTTTTTTGTTATTCGTGGATAATGGTGAATGTATAAAGCTGATTCGCCATGAGTGGCACAGGAGAAAACTTTTATGAAATATCCTGATCTTCAAAAAGAGGACGAGTCCTAGTAATTCCCGTAGATACAAAGGGATGTTAAAAAAGGTATCCGGAAGGGAAAAGCCTCCACGGATACCCTGATAGAAAAGATTGTATTTTTCAGATATTGCTCCTTGGATAAATTTCCATGCTATGGTTTCCTGATAAAGAAAATCTTTCTACTCTTCTGTGTGATATTTAAAAGACACTTTGAGCCTTATCCTGAAGTTGCATTTCCCATCATCACCAATGTGCATATCCATCTTCTCAACTTCTGCAATTCTAAGATCCCTCAGATGTTTTGAAGCAGTACTAACTGCTGTACATGCAGCATCTTCCCAGGACTTTTCACTGCTTCCAACGAGTTCTATAACCTTATAGACACTCACGGTATCTACCTCCTTCAGGTGTCTCCTTATGAAAACCGGAAACTGTTTAAGTTATCTTAAAGAAGGTTCAACAGTGTTATGAAAAGCTCGAATCGAAGAATTTCTGAAAATCGCCTAATAAGCCAATATAACGGTCGCGCGTCGCCATGTCATTCAGATGAAGCATAGCATCCGCCAGGCCAGCTGTCAAACAAGGAAGACTCAGGATTTCTCTATATCTTCCTGATAGAGAGAAAGTGCTGCCGAAATGCCAGCAATATAACCTGTTGTCCAGCAGACCTGGAGATTAAATCCTCCTGTCGGGCCATCAATATCCAGGATCTCACCAGCTAAATACAAATTGTCAATTATCTTCGACTTGAGCGTCCCTGGCTCTATTTCCTTGAGTTCTATACCTCCGCTTGTTACTATGGACCATTTAAAACCAAGGGATCCACTTATATCCAGAGGAAGTCCCTTCAACATGGAAACAAGCCGGTGTCTTTCTTCATGCTCTATATGGTCTACCTGTTTATCCGGGTCTAAAGATGACAAGTCTATTATTACAGGTATGAGTTTCTGAGGGAGAAGTTCATGGAGAGCATTTTTCAGTTTTCTTCCACTGAACTTTCTGAAATCTCGACGAATTCTGGCATCAAGTTTGTTCTCGTCGAGTGCGGGTTTCAGGTCAATCAATACTTGTACTTTCCCGCTCCTTTGAAGTTCAAGAAGGTGTTGACTAATATCCATTACGATGGGGCCACTAATTCCGAAGTGAGTAAAGAGCATTTCGCCAAAACGGGATTCTTTTTTCTGACCTTCCAGAAAAGAAGAGATCGATACATTTTTCAGAGAAAGACCCATCACCGATTTGACCCAATCATTATTAACCTTGATGGGTACTAGCGATGGCAGGAGCGGGGTTACGGAGTGTCCCATCATGGTAGCCCAGCGGTACCCATCGCCAGTGGATCCGGTCTGAGGATAAGATTTTCCTCCAGTACATAATATGTATTTTCGAGCAGTTAATTCTTTATTTCGTAAAATCAATCTTTCTATATGGTTTTCTCTGACTATCATATTTATGACTTGAGCATCCCTGTAGATGTTTACTTTTTTCTCCTTCAAATATCCGTAAAGGCAGGAAAGAATATCAGTAGATCGGTCAGACACGGGAAATACCCTGTTGCCCCTCTCTACTTTAAGTTTTACATCTTTCTCCTCAAAAAAATTCATAATATCCTGAGGTCCAAATCTGCTGAGTGAGGAATACAGAAAAGATCCACCTTTTCCAAAATGTCTAACCAGTTCGTTGGTGTTAAAAAGAGCGTTGGTGACATTGCACCTGCCATTTCCTGTGAGAAGAAGTTTCTTCCCCAGTTCAGCATTCTTTTCAATTAATACTACCTTTGCTCCATTTTCAGATGCTTGCCCGGCCGCCATAAGACCAGCAGGTCCTCCTCCTATAACAGCTATGTCAAAGTCAAAGGTTGTCATTGCAGGTCCTCCTTATCTCGTTGTATGTCTTTCATTGATAGAGAGATCCTATTACGTTCCATGTCTACATCCAGTACTCTTACAGTTACTTTCTGGGAAGGTCTTACAACAAGGGATGGATCTTTGACAAAGGAACTACTAATTTCACTTATATGGACCAGGCCATCCTGATGTACACCAATATCAATAAAAGCTCCGAAAGCAGTTACATTCGAAACAACACCCGGAAGGATCATTCCTGCTTTAAGGTCTTCGATTTTTCTGACTTCTTCAGATAAGTAAAAAGATCGAAATTCTTTCTGGGGTCTTTCCCAGGTTTGGCCAGTTCTTCCAGGATGTCAAGCAGTGTGGGTAACCCTACTTCAGGTGTCATGTATTTTTCAAGATCAAGGGATTCTTTCAGATCCTGTCTTCCAGCTAGTTCAATAACTGAATAACCGGTATCATCTGCGATCCTTGTTACAATAGTATAGTTTTCAGGATGAACTGAACTTGCATCAAGTGGATTTTCTCCTCCCCTGATCCTCAGAAATCCTGCAGCTTGTTGAAAAGCCTTGGGCCCAAGTCTTGGGACCTTTTTCAGATCCATCCGTGATTTGAAGACTCCATGAGTTTCTCTGAAGTTTATTATGTTTTGTGCAAGTTGAGGGCCAAGGCCTGAAATGTATGATAAAAGTTCTTTACTTGCGGTGTTAATGTCAACGCCCACCCGATTGACACATTCCACTACAACATCGTCCAGACTCTGTTTCAGAAGTTTCTGATCTACATCATGCTGGTATTGACCTACTCCTATTGCTTTAGGATCAACCTTTACAAGTTCAGCAAGAGGGTCAAGAAGTCGTCGTCCTATTGATACTGAACCTCTTACGGTCACATCTTCATCAGGAAATTCTTCTCTGGCTATCTTTGAGGCAGAATAAACGGAGGCTCCGCTTTCATTTACCATAGCAATGATTATCTCTTCAGGTAGTTCAAGAGAATCAATGAATGATCTGGTTTCTCTTCCTGCTGTTCCATTTCCTATGGCTATTGCTTCGATCTGAAAATCCTTGAGAAGATTTCGGACGATATCTGCTGCTTTCTTGGTCTGGAGTTGTGGTGGATGGGGATAAATAGTCTCATTATGTAGTAGCTGGCCCTCGGTTCCCAGACATACAATCTTACAGCCCGTCCTGAAACCTGGATCTAAAGCAAGAACTCTTTTTTTACCTAGAGCCGGTGCCATAAGGATCTCACGTACGTTATTCGCGAATACCTCAATTGCCTTTTTATCTGCCAGGTGTTTCAATGCACTTTTCAGCTCAGTTCCCATAGAGGGGGCCAACAGCCTCTTATAGCCATCCTTTAATGCATTCAGGACAAATTCGGAGTCTTTTCCGGTTCCGTGGATAAACAGGTACTCCAGCCTTTGAATTGCTTCCTCATCACGGGGTAGGAATGAAAGATTAAGATAACCTTCCTTTTCACCTCGTAGCATTGCCAGTATTCTGTGGGAAGGACAATTTCGGGCTGGTTCGGAATAATTAAAATAATCACGGTATTTAGCCCCATCTTCTTCTTTACCTTTAACCGATCTTGACGAAACCTGACCTCTTGTTGCAAAAAGTAACCTCATTTTAGATCTGGCCTCTCTGGTCTCGCTGATCTTTTCTGCAATAATATCCGATGCTCCGGAAAGAGCTTCAGTAATCGTAATTATTCCCTCGTCAGTCTCGAGATAAGCCTTTGCTTCTTGTTCCGGATCACATGCTTGTTGAAGAAAGATCTTTTCCGCAAGAGGGGCAAGTCCTTTTTCTCTTGCGATAGAAGCCCTGGTCCTTTTTTTAGGCCTGTAGGGAAGGTAAATATCCTCCAATTGTGACATGGTAATGGCGGAGTTAAGAATTCTTTCCAATTCAGGAGTAAGAAGTTCTCTTTCTTTAAGCGAACTGAGAATAGTATTACGTCTTTTATCCAGTTCTGTCATTTGATTGAGAAGGTTCCTTATTTCAGCAATAGCAACTTCATCAAGGGTCCCTGTAGCCTCTTTTCTATAGCGTGCAATAAAAGGAACTGTACATCCTTCAGAGAGAAGGTTGGTAGTCTGGATGACCTGATTAGTTTTTATTTCTAAAATCTTTGCTATCACTGGAGCATATTTTGAGTTCATGCTAGACCTCCTGCTTATTCCAAAAAACAATTTCCAAGTGTTGCCCGAAAGAGTTTCCTGTTGAAGTGCCACTAATTCTACACTATATTGGCATCCAATTCTTAAAAACGCTGACCCTTCCCTTTTCTTAATACTTCCAAGTGTAAAAGGTTTCAATCTGGGGATAGGTTGCCTTGGATTGTAATTATGAAGAATGAAACGAGTTCTATTTGCAATCCCGCTTCAGCACGGCACAACAAGGAATCGCTACCTAGTAGACGTATTGCAAATAATCAATTAAAGATGTAAACTTTAAAATAATTCAATAACTCTTGTCATGATATACCTCGTAAATCAAAGTGGTTAATAAGATGGGGGAGGTTGTCCTAATGGAAGTTCTTAAGGTTTCTGCTGATTCTCAGCCAAAGTCTGTTGCAGGAGCGATGGCGGCAGTTTTACGAGAAGATGGAGCAGTTGAAGTTCAGGCCGTAGGAGCCGGAGCAGTTAATCAGACAGTCAAAGCTATAGCTGTTGCCCGAGGTTATGTTGCACCGAATGGAATAGACCTTATTTGTATTCCGGCTTTTGCAAAGATCGAGATCGATGGCGAAGAAAGAACGGCAATAAGATTTCTCCTTCAACCAAGGTGATCCAAATATGAATTAGAGGGCATGAACCTTCAGGGCAAATGCCCTCTTTATTGTGTTGAAGTTCCTCTCCGGAAAAAATTCAAGAACATTGTGAATATCCATGATTAGAGATATCTATCTGGATATTTTCTTGATGTTTAGATCTCAATATGGTGAATACTTGCACAAAACTTAATTGTAGAGATATACTAGTAGAATGAAGTCGGGGGGCTCGTACTTTGAGACGAGAATAAGCTGGGACAGTTGAATTTACATTATTCTAAGGGGGCCGTATTTCATGGAAGTTCTCAAGGTTTCTGCAAAATCTCAACCCAAATCTGTTGCAGGGGCTATCGCTGCCGTTCTCAGGGAAAAAGGTGCAGTTGAAGTTCAGGCCGTAGGAGCGGGAGCAGTTAATCAGTCAGTCAAATCTATCGCAGTAGCAAGCGGCTATGTTGCGCCGAATGGAATAGAGCTTGTTTGCATTCCATCCTTTGAGAAGATCGAGATAGATGGAGAGGAAAGGACAGCTATCAAGTTTCAGCTTGAATCAAGATAATATTTGTAATTCCGTTGATTGAAGGAGCGTGACCCTTGTTTGAGGTCACGCTCCTTTCTTTTTCATTTCTGATTTTTCCTGGTTAGTCTGATAAGAAAATCTATATGGATATAGTAATTATGGTAGAGTATAATTGCATTCTTAATATAAAATATTTTATGCAGAAGGTCTATTTTTTACAGTTACAAACAGGAGGGTTTGTTATGTCAGCGATTAAAGCTCCCAGAGGAGTAAGGGATATACTTCCGGATGAGTCATGGAAGTGGGCTTTTGTTCTCAATAAAACCATGGAAATTGCAGGTAATTTCGGATATAGCGAAATACATTTGCCTATCTTTGAACATACAGAGCTGTTTTCCAGAGGTATAGGTGAAACCACAGATGTAGTGGAAAAAGAGATGTATACATTTACAGATAGAGGCGGAAGGAGTCTTACACTGCGGCCTGAGGCGACAGCATCGATGGTTAGAGCCTACCTTCAGAATAAAATGCAAAATGGAATTCAGCCAGCTAAACTCTGGTGTGCAGGACCTATGTTCCGATACGAAAGACCCCAGAAAGGTCGATACAGGCAGTTCTGGCAAATAGACTTTGAAGCTCTGGGTACATCCAGTCCTATGGTGGATGTGGAGGTGATCAGTATAGCCCTTGACCTTTTCAATAGCCTGGGGTTGTCTAATCTTGATGTCGTGATCAATTCTGTGGGGTGTCCAGCCTGCAGACCTCAGTATCGTGATACTTTAAAGAACTATTTTCAGAACAGGTTTAATGACCTGTGTCCTACATGTCAGAGTAGACTTGATAGGAATCCATTGCGGATACTTGACTGCAAAAACGAGAATTGCAGAGAGATAACAGAAGAAGCTCCAGATATATATTCCAGTCTTTGTGGAGAATGCAAGGATCATTTTGACATGGTTCTCAAAGGCCTTTCTTCTCTGGGTATACATTATCAGATGGATAAACGTCTTGTAAGAGGTCTTGATTATTATACTAAAACCGCCTTTGAAATCCTGTCCGGAGAACTTGGAGCTCAGAATGCTGTTTGTGGCGGAGGGCGATATGATAACCTGTCAGAAGCCATTGGCGGACCAGATCTTCCTGGTGTTGGATTTGCGGCTGGTCTGGAAAGAATAGTACTTATCATGGAGCAGCAGAACTGTAATTTTGGAGAAGAACCACATATTGATGTCTACGTGGTTGCTGCAGAAAAAGATGTGGATATCGAAGTAATGTCTCTTGTTTCAGAGTTGAGAGCAGCTGGTATAAAAGCAGATATGGACTTTATGTGCAGGGGAATGAAAGCCCAGTTCAAATCTGCCCTTAACAAGGCGGCTTCGCATGTATGTATAGTCGGTGGGCATGAACTTTCCCGAGGTGTAATTACTGTAAAGAATCTTGACAGAAATGAACAGGCAGAAATAGCAAGAACTGAAGTAGTATCTTTTATAAAACAAAATATTTAATTTGTGATACTGTTTTGGAGGTTATTTATATGGAGTCCAGAAGTGCTGTTTTTGATAAATCCTGGAAAAGAAGTGTTTATTGTGGAATGGTTTCAGGTGAACAAGAAGGAAAAGAAGTAGTCCTCAACGGGTGGATCCGTAAAAGGAGGGACCTGGGAGGGATTATATTCCTTGAACTCTGGGATTACACTTCCATTGTTCAGGTAGTAATAAATCCGGAAGATGTACCCAGTGTACATGAAATTGCCAAAGAACTCAGAAGCGAATTTGTTGTTGCTGTTAAGGGAACTGTGAGGAAAAGACCTTCTGGAACAGATAATCCATCAATGAAGACAGGACTATGGGAAATCTGTGCCAATGATCTTCTTCTCCTGTCTCCTGCTTCTCCACTTCCTTTCGAATTGTCAGGATCTACTGATAAGGTAGACGAAAACCTTCGACTGAAGTATAGGTATCTGGATCTCAGACGAGAAAAGATGCAGAGAAATCTGAGGACAAGATATCAACTTAACATGTTTACAAGGAAATTTCTTGATTCCAAAGGTTTTATTGATATAGAAACTCCATTCCTTACCAAATCAACACCTGAAGGAGCCAGAGATTATCTCGTTCCCAGCAGGGTGAACCCGGGCAATTTCTATGCTCTTCCCCAGTCTCCCCAAATATTCAAACAGATACTTATGATCAGCGGTTTTGACAGGTATTATCAAATCGTTAAATGTTTCAGGGATGAAGATCTTAGAGCTGACAGACAGCCTGAATTTACCCAGATCGATATGGAGATGAGTTTCATAACCGAGGAAGATATTTTTGAACTGTTGGAGGAATACATCCAGGGTCTTTTCAAAGATGTTCTAGATGTCAATATACCAGGTCCCTTCAAACGTATCCCATTCACTGAAGCCATGGATAGATATGGAAGTGATAAACCAGATCTGAGGATCCCTTTTGAAATAGTGGATCTGAAAGAAATCTTTTCCGGGTGCACATTTGCCCCATTCAGGGAAAATCTTGATAAGGGTGGTTTTGTGAGGGGGATTCGACTCAAAGGAGGATCTGCCTTGTCCAGAAAGGGGCTTTCCCTGATAGAGGAAAGGGCTAAAGCTCTTGGAGCAGGAGGATTGACTGCTTTTCAGCTTAAGGAGCTTGAACTGAAAGGGCCTCTGGTAAAATTTCTTGATGATTCCAGAAAAGAAGCACTTATCCGGAAATGTGGTATGGATAATGGTGATGCTCTTTTTGTTATGTCTGACCCTGACTGGTCCAAGGTTTGTAATGTTCTCGGTCAGCTCAGACTTGAACTTGCAAAAGAACACGGTTTGGTTGAGAAAGACAGTTGGGAATTTCTATGGGTGGTAGAATTTCCTCTCTTTGAATGGGATGAAGAGGAGGGAAGATGGACATCTGTACATCATCCATTTACATCCCCCCTTCCAGAGGATCTTAGCCTTTTAGAAACTGCACCTGGCAGAGCCCGCTCAAGAGCATATGACCTTGTCCTCAATGGTAATGAGATTGGCGGAGGCTCTATCAGAATACATGATCCCAGAGTCCAGGAAAATGTATTCAAATGTCTTGCCTTTTCACGGGAGGAAGCGATGAACCGTTTTGGTTTTCTTATTGAGGCATTGGCATCCGGAACTCCTCCTCATGGTGGTATAGCCCTGGGTGTTGACCGAATTGCCATGCTTTTGAGTAATTCCACCTCTATAAGAGATGTTATAGCTTTTCCTAAAACGGCCAAGGCTCAGTGTCTGATGTCATCAGCACCTTCTTCCGTAAGCGAAAACCAGTTGGAAGAGCTCAATATCGAGGTCACGGAAAAGGACTGAAGAAATACCCTTTTCAGTAAAATGTCAGGATATTCTAATGGGCGACCTGTGGTCGCCCATTGTTGTATTAAAGAGATAAACATAATAGTGTAAAATGAAAATATCAATTCGAGAAAGTAGAAAGGGGAGTTTACTATGGTACAAATCAAGTATCTTGGGCACTCGGCCTTTTACATTGAAGGAAAAGGGATTAAAGCGCTTATAGATCCCTTCCTGACTGGAAATCCTTCAGCATGTTGTAGTCCTGAAGATTTTAACGTTCTAGATTTCCTTTTTGTAACTCATGGTCATGGAGATCATGTTGGAGATACCCCTTATCTGGCAAAGAAGACAGGAGCAACAATTGTTGCTAATTATGAGCTATGTAATCTGTTTCAGAAAAGCGGACTTGTTTGTCACCCTATGCATTTGGGTGGGACCTTTTCTTTTCCCTTTGGCCGAGTCAAAATGACGCCCGCAATTCATGGTTCAGATGTGGAAGTTGAAGGAAAGCTTATGCCTGGCGGGAATCCGGGCGGATTCCTTCTGGAAGTGGATGGCAAAAAGATCTACCATGCTGGCGATACGGGACTGACTTATGATATGCGTCTTCTGGAAGAGGACAAAGTTGATGTCGCGCTTATCCCCATAGGAGGGAATTTTACAATGGATATAGCTGATGCCATAAGGGCTGTGAAAATGATAAAACCCGCCATGGTCATACCAATGCACTACAATACATTCGATATAATAAAGTGTGATCCAGAAGAATTCAAAAAACTTGCACAAGAATACTCTGATATTCTAATACTGAAACCTGGGGAAAAAATAGTTGTCTGAATTCTTATACGGTCAGTAACGCAGGTCATAAGAGGGGTAGTATACACGTTCATCATGTAGCCCCTCAGCCTGGTCTTTCAGTGCTGCTTTTGCCTGTTCTCCCATGTCAATAGCGAGAATAGAAGTCAGGATGTGAATAAGGAACAATGGGCCGAGGATACTGCTCCCGAAGGTGGGACTCTTATCACTTACATACATTGATAGCTCTGCATATTGACATACCGGAGCAGCGGGGCTGTCCGTAAATGTTATTATGGATGCGCCATTCTCGTGAGCTTTGCTGATGGATTCTGTCACTTCTATTACATAGCTGGGCAGTTCGCAAACAATAACGAGGTCATTCTGTTTCATTGCCCTTGCCTGTTCAATTAGTGCAACAGATCCTCTTTTTACAAGAATCCCCTTAAGCCCAAGTTCCATCAACCTGGTGTAAAGAGACTCAGCTACCATTGCAGAAATACCCCATCCTACACAGTATATATTTGTTGCTTTCTTTATCATGCTGCAGAACCTTGTGACTTTGTCAGGAGTTATTTGTTTCCATGTATCATCCAGATTCGCATGTTCCATGCGATATATGGTTTCGGGAAGATCTTTATTTTCTTTCATCGTTTTAGCAAGGCCAGCAGCCGGATTAACCTGCTCCAGCACTGCAGATTTCAGTGCATCTTTCAGATCTGCATATCCTTTAAAACCAAGCATCCTGGCAACTCTTACCAACTGGGCCTTGGATACCTTAAGGTTCTCTGCAACTTCTCCGATGGAGAGAAAGGCCGCCTCCCGGGAGTGTGAAAGAAGATATTCAACAACTCTCCTGGCCTTGTTTGGCATACCCTCTATCTTTGCCCTCAAAAGGGCCTGAAGTTCAGTTCCTTCCATATACAAACACCTCCTGAACAAGGCAATAAGTAACTGCACCCAAGTTTAGAACATGTATCATTAGTAGTCAATGATTTACTATTTCCCTGATTTCTGAAAGTAAGAAACGGATTGGAGGAAATACAGTAAAATCTAGACAAACTCTATCCGTTGAAGAGTCTGTTCTTCTCCAAGCCCTGCCATTAAAGATAATATTTTGAGCCCATAGCAGTCATGTCCCTTAATTAGAGAGATCTGATTTCTGGCGATCTGCCATGGACCTTGTTTGATTCTAGATGTAAGAGTTATAGCAAGGGAATGTGATTTTGCCATTTCACCAAGGGCAGGGTGATGAGGTCCTGCTATTACAGATGTGCTCAGACTTTCAGTTTCCTGTAGTCCTATTCTTTGGACTTTCAGATCTTTATTCAGGGCTCTGAACAATATTTTCCCTGACCATTCGGCTGCTTCTTCGATTTCCAGTGGCCGGTATAGTCCCTTCATGTAAAGCTCTTCAAGGTAAGTGTTCCTGAGAACCAGACAGGGATATATCCTCAAGGTTGTTATATGTTCGCCGGATATTTCTGATATCTTATCTACATCCTCAAGTGAACTTTCTTCGTTCTGGAAGGGTAGGCCTATCATCAATTGGGCACCGAGAGCAAATCCTCTGGATATGACCATTCTCATTGCATGTATTACCTTTTCATTATCATAGCCTCGCCTGCAGAAAGTGAGAACTTCATTATTCAGGCTTGATACTCCCAGTTCGACCATGGAGATGGGGTAATAATTCAGGAGGTCAAGAACTTCCTTATTAATGCAGAGAGGATGGGTCGAAAATCTGACTTTGCTTCCCTGTGGAGCATTTTTAATTGTATCAAGATAGGATCGTTGATCCTCAAGTTTAAAACAGGTGAAACTACCGCCAAAAAAGCAAAGCTCAACTGGTTCACTGAATTTCTGCAAAACCTCTGTGACTTCCAGGGGAGATGGGATGTGCATTTCACCTGTTATTGCCTTCTGGTCACAATATATACACCTGTGAGGGCAGCTTCTGTTGGAAAGAAAAAAAGCTATTCGTTTCAAGAGAGGTCACCTTCGGTCCATTCAGGCCAGATCGCTGCCCATGCAAAAAGGTCAGCCTGATATTCAAAACTGTTCATGGGTGTGGCTGTCCTCATCCAGAATGCTTCCCCTTTCTTATGTTTTATCAGATGGTAAAGCTCATGAAATAGGGCAAAGCGCTGCCATATAAGGGGGAGAAGGCTGTTCAGATATATTAGGGCTCTCGGTCCTTTTGCTACATGTATTCCCCATAATCTGGAGCTCATGCACACATATTCGATATCTATCCTTCTATTACACATATTCTCTGCTTTAATAAGAATATCGAATTGGTCCAGCCTATGCCATTGAGACGCTTCTTCCGTTGCCCATAAAGGAATCGAAGAAGGGGGTAGGGGAAAGTCGAAATCCTGAAGGCTATCAGTATCTCTAAGCTCCATCTTCGTTTTCTTCTGCCTCCCATTTGATAAGAGCAGCGTCAATAAGTCTCTGGACGAACTGCAATTCGTTCTGAGAAAGCTTTTTACTTCTGTACCATACTTCGATTTCCTCAGAGTTACCAAGGACTTCTTCTAAATGAAGTTTCCCTTCACTGTCAGAAGGCATTTCCTGGACAAGATCTTTGACTTCCACTTCAAGGGCATCTGCAAGTCTGGCCAGTAGTTTCATGGAAGGGAGGCGTCTGTTGCTTTCCAGGGCCTGGATGTAAATCCTACTTACATCGGTTATGTCGGCTAGGGCTTGTTGCGTATAGCCCAATGTTTTTCTCAAGGTCTTGATCCTTAAACCTAAGCTCATTATCTGACCTCCTTCAATTGATATCTTAAAATATATATCAATAAACTTTTGTTGACAAGCAGTCTTGCGAATTATAATGTCCAGAAATAGAATAAATCCTTTGATTTGGGGATAAATGATCTGTAAAACAGGTAAACTGTAGTAAAATCGTTTCTGTATTGCAATAAAGACGAGAAAAAATATTCCCATCGGAGGTTGGATGAATGATCTTCAAACAGTTGGAAAGTTTCGTCGCTGTACTTGAAAAGGGAAGTATATCCAGTGCTGCGGCTTTTCTCGGAGTTTCACAACCGGCAGTAAGCAAGCATATTGCTAAACTCGAGGAAGATCTGGGAGTAAAACTTTTTAAAAGGGGACATCGATGTTCTGTTCTTACGCCAGAAGGGGAAATAGTATATAAATATGCAACCAGGATTCAGAACTCACTTTCTGATGTAAGACGGGAAATAGCAGAAACGTCAGATGAAGTCTCGGGGCATATAACAATCAGCGCAAGTTCAATTCCCGGAGATTTTCTTCTCCCTGAAATCCTGGTAGATTTCAATTCTATATATCCCAATGTTTCAATAGAGGTTATGATATCGGATTCTCAAAAAGCCGTGGAAAACCTGGTTAACCATGAGTCGGATATCGCCATAGTAGGACAGGAAAAACACCTTGCCGGTTTTGAAATTCATCCTTTTTTTAATGATGAATTATTCCTTATTGTCAAAAAAGGGCATCGCCTTTCTATGGAAGAACGAGTTCCTCTCAGAGATCTGGATGGGTTGAACCTGGTAGGCAGAACCTCGGGCTCCGGTACCAGAAATGTTCTGGAAGCAAAGCTTGCGGATAAGTCTGTAAATCTTGCTGAACTTCATCTGAAATTTGGGCATGTAATGGCAGTGATTAATGCCGTTGAACACGGTGCTGAAGCGGGTGTAGTGTCCAAACTGGCTATCCCCCGTAATGCTGATATAGTCGCAATTCCCTTTGACCCGCCCCTAAGTCGTTCTTTTTACATTATGCATGGAACAATTTCAACCAGTGCCATGGATGTTCTTCTTAAATTTCTGCAGCAAAGGGGAGAATAAATATAGATAGATCCTCAGGATCAATTTATGGATCTCCTTTTGGCCTGTCTCTATCTTGTGGAGGTGTATGAGTTGACGTTTCCCAGTACAGAACCTGATCCAATCGAAAAAGTTCGTATCTTTCTTGAAAATAATGGCTACCAGGGAGAGATCCTGACCACATCGGATACCATCTTTACGGTTGAGGATGCTTCCAGGGCGGTAGGGGCCCCCCCTGAACATATTCTTAAAAGCCTTGTCCTGATAGCCGATGACGAACCAATCCTTGCTCTCCTCTCAGGAACTAACAGAGTCAACATAAAAAAGATCAGAAGGTTTCTTGGTGTGCGCAAAGTGAAAATGGCTGATCCTGATTTTGTTTTTAAATTTTCTGGTTTTAAAGTGGGTGGAGTCCCTCCTGTCGGTTACCCGGAAAACCTCAAGGCTCTGCTTGACGAAGATCTGTTCATGTATGAAACAGTATGGGCTGCTGCTGGAACAGATCATGCCTTTTTCCCACTATCTCCGCAGGAACTCGAAAGAATTACAGGAGGAGAACAGTTGGATATTAAAAAGGACTGATAATAATTCCTCTGCATAACGAATCGTCATACCCGGAAACAAAGATTTCCGGGTATGACGTTTTTATATGTAGAAAATTCTGCTCAAGCTCTTTTTCAGGAACTCCTTTTTTCCGGGGCCAGGGCGTCAAACCATCCGTCAAAATCCCGGTTCAGGAATATGGTCTGTATAGGTTTTATAAAGATTTCTATATTGTTATGAGCGGTTGCCTTGAGTATATGACCCCCAAGTACAGAGTGATCTTCCCTGCTGAAGATTCCGTGGAGATGAGGATAGAGCTTGTTTCCCTTATAGCTGATATTTCCGTTTAAGCCTATTAGTTCGAAGGTGTTGTCATGTGTCTCTGTAAGATATTCATTACCGGTGAACCAGCCGAAAGTAATATGGCTGACCATACCCAGACCTGTGACAACCATAGCAGAGTCGATATTATTCTCCGTACAGACCTGAGAGATAGAATCATGGATATCGTCACCCTCAGTAAGCCTGATTACTACAACCTCTTCTGATGCGGCGTATCTCATATGATCACCTTCTTTTAAAATTGATCAGGATGTTCTCATTGTACCACGGTAACCCAATGAAGTGAACAGGAGAGAATATGATAAAATCTCTGTTGATCAATCCTTGAATAAAAATATTACTATCGGGGGATAAAAATGGATCTTTCCCATTACGTTCTTATTGTGTTAACTGGACTCATAGCAGGTTTCCTCAATGTCACTGCAGGGGGAGGGAGTTTGCTTGTCTTGCCGGTTCTTGCCCTGGGTGGGATGGATATGTATACCGCTAATGCGACGAACAGAGTTGCCATTATCTGTCAGAATATGGTAGCAATGAAAAAATTCAGTAAAGAAGGAATTCTTTCCCTTAAGGAGGCTGCTTTTTTTTCAGTCCCTGCAGCAATAGGTTCCATATTCGGAACTTTTCTTGCAGTAAGCCTGGATGAAAGGATACTCAAGAGTATTATTTCAGTGTTAATTCTTTTAATGGCGATTCTGTTGATCGCAAAGCCTGATATGTGGGAAAAAGAACGTGAACAGAAAGTTCCAGTGCCATTGGTTGCAACTGCTTTTTTCTTTATAGGTATGTATGGTGGATTCATCCAGGCTGGAGTAGGTTTTTTCATGCTTTGGGGACTTGTTGGTCTTGCTGGTAAAGATCTGCTTAGTGCCAATGCATTGAAAGTTAGTATCATTGCCTCTTACACATTGATCAGCCTGATAATTTTTACTGCGAAGGGAATGGTTGACTTTCAGGTAGGTCTTATCCTCGCATTCGGTAATATGGCTGGAGGTTATCTCGGTGCCAGATTCAGCATAGCAAAGGGCAATACCTGGCTGAGATGGATTCTGGCAGCTGTTATTACAGTCAGTGCTTTAAAAATGTTAACAGGAGTTGTGATGTCCGGACAATAAAGGAGCAGATCACGATTTGTTAAATTATCCGCTCCTTTAACGAAACTTTTTCAAACGGGCTATTTATCGATAATATAATTCTGAAGCACCTTTTCTTTAAGGCCTGCCCCTAATGCTACAGCAAGCTTAAGTCTTGCATGGATTGGAGATAAATGTCCACCCGACATAACCCCCATTTCAAGCAGTTTGTTTACACTTCCCTCAAAACTGAACATCCTTCTAACGTGGCCCGACAGACAACGAGAGGTAAGAACTACAGGAATGCCTTCCTTAACAAGCGTTTTAATGTGAGGGGTCCAGGAGGGAGGGATATTACCATTACCGAATGCAGCCAGAACAAGACCGTCAATGCTTTTTTCTTTTTCTGTAGCCATGGTTTCAACTATTTTGCTGCTTGATCCAAGGGCTATCCAAAGTAACTCAACGTTTCGAGCAGGAGAAAAATCACCTTCCAGTACTTTGGGCCTTTTGTAAACTCTTAGAATCGTTACTTCTTCACCGACAATTTCAGCTACAGGACCACGATCTGGAGCTACAAATGCGGAACCTCTGTGATTCGCTATCTGTGTGACCTCAGAAGCGGCGAAAAGCTGGTCTTGAAAACAAGCCATTACCCCTAAACCCCAACATGCTTCAGAGCGGGCTGCCATGATCGCCTGGGTAATGTTGATTGATGCATCTGAGCCGATCATATCAGGGGGTAGAACTGCTCCTGTAAAAATAACAGGTTGAGGATATGCCCACAGTAGATCGGTCAGGTATGCCATTTCCTCAAGGGTGTCTGTTCCACACAAGACAACAATGCCTGCTATACCTTCCTGAACAAGTTTATTCAGTATATGCACAAGGTCACTTGTCATTCTCATTGTGTAATGACTGCTGGGTTGATGGCTCCAGTCAACTATTTCCAGGTTTTCAGATAATTCCTGAGGAAGCCAGTACATTATTTCCTCTCCGCTCAATGAAGGAGTATGGCCGTTCAGTTTTTCCGAGAATTTCATGCCTATCTGGCCACCTGCAATCACAAGAGCGATCTTGTTTCTTTTGGGCATAGGTTTCCCTCCTGTATGATCTCCCTCTTGTTTTTCAGCAAAAATATATTACTACCAGTAATTCTGTTTGATCGTAAGTCAAAGGGCAGTCTATGGAACAGGATATTGTCGATCAATATCCAAGATCTTCTCCGACAATTACTACATGAGATTTTCTGCCCATTGTTGCCCGTTCAAGGATGAGGAGGGCTCTGCAGACCCTGCTTGTGGATCTGCAATCCATGCAATGTCCGGTTTTTGAGCATGGTGTATCAATACTAAGCCTCAGGGCATTGGGTGGTGTGGCTTCATCACGGACCCTTTGTATGGCAGATTGCAGATCTTTTGTGACTTTATTGATCCCAACCACATATATAATCGGGTTATTTCCCCAAGCCATTGCACTTACCCTATTGCCTACACCGTCAATATTGACCAGCATCCCGTCATGAGTTACAGCATTGGAACTCGTGAGTATGTAATCTGAATTATTTTCATCTGTAAGTCTCTGATTCTTTGATTCAGGAGTAAGGTTTGGATCCCAGTGATGGAATACTTTGTTGCCTCTTTCCTGAAGTTTCTCCAGTGCTCCTATTTCCCTGATTGTAACACTTCCAGGAATACCTACAGAAACGCCTTCAGGTATAAGCTCCAGAACTTCCCTCAGAGCTTCTTCTCTGGACCCGACGTATTTGGCGTAGAAACCGTTCTCAGAAAGGGCTTTTACGACAGTTTCACCCAGAAGGCGATTCTTTTCAGTTATTGCGGGCTGAAAGGGTGAAAGTTTTTTTTCTTCCATTTATTTCTCATCTCCCTTTTCCGTATTCTACTTATACGGACGTTGACTATGATTGCAAACAAGATGAGATTTGTCTATAGTTCAAAAGACTTAGGCCAGGGGGTAGAAGAATTTAAGAATGGAAATTATCGAAAAAGGGAATTTCATTCTGTCAAGGTCTAATACTTGACAGACACTTAAGCGGAACTTATAATCTTTTCTGCTGCTTCGGGGGTGATGATTTTGAATAACAGTTCTTATCTTGAAAAAAGGATCAACCTGACAGTTCTCTTTGATCTTTATTCGCCAATTCTGACAAAAAAGCAGAGAGAAGTATTCGAACTTCATGAATTAATGGATCTTTCTCTAGGAGAAATAGCAGAAAAAACTGGTATATCAAGGCAGGCTGCCCATGATCTCCTTCAAAGGGCTATAGACAGACTAACAAATCTGGAGCACGACCTTTCTTTTTCAAAAAGAGTACAACAATACGAAGAATACCTTGAAAGAATAAGAGAAGTTACTAGATCCTGGCAGCAGGAATTGCCGAAATCTTTTGTTTTACAGATAGACCAAATCATTGATTCTTTAGGAGACCTCCATGTTTGATGCATTGCGAGAAAGACTTGATTCTATTTTTGATGGTCTTAGAGGAAAGGGTAAACTTACAGAAGATGATGTGAATGCAGCGCTCAGGGAAGTAAGGAGAGCGCTGTTGGAAGCTGATGTGGATTACAAGATTGTGAAATCTTTTGTAGGCAGTGTAAGGGAAAGAGCTATCGGACAGGAAGTCCTGGAGTCCATTACCCCTGCACAGCAGGTAATTGCAATAGTTTATGAGCAACTCATTTCTCTTATGGGTGACCATGTTGTTCCCCTTACAATTTCACCCAAGCCTCCGACGATATGCCTCATGGTCGGTTTACAGGGAAGTGGAAAAACAACCAGTACTGTGAAGCTTGCAAAAAAACTTTCAAGAGGTCATAAGCCGTTGGTTGTTGCATGTGATCTCAGGAGACCTGCTGCTGTCGAGCAACTGAGGATTCTTGCGGATCAGGCAAAAGTTGATTTCTATGGACCTTCAGAGGGTATATCTGATCCGCTTTCGGTAGTCAGGGCTTCCCTTGACTATGCAACTCAGAACCTTATAGACGTGATCCTTCTTGATACAGCTGGTAGATTGCATATAGATGATGAACTTATGGAAGAGCTGCAGATGATACGGGAAATTACCTCTCCCCATGAGATCCTTCTTGTAGTAGATTCAATGACAGGTCAGGAAGCTGTTAAAGTAGCATCGAGCTTTCATGAAAGGCTTACACTGACAGGTGTTATTATTTCGAAACTTGATGGTGATGCCAGAGGTGGAGCTGCTCTTGCCATTAAAGCTTCAACGGGGATTGCTATCAAGTTTGCTGGAGTTGGCGAGGGTATTGATGCCCTTGAAGCTTTTGATGCTAAAAGAATGTCCCAGAGAATTCTTGGAATGGGCGATGTAGCGGGTCTTGCAGAAAAGGTCCAGCAGATTGCAAACCAGGACGATGTTGACAAGCTTGCTAAAAGTTTTAAAAAACAGAGACTTACAATGAATGATCTTTTACTTCAATTCGATCAGATAGAGAAGATGGGCCCACTTGATAAGGTTCTGGATATGATACCTGGAGCTGGGAAAATGAAAGGTCTCAAGAATGCGGAGCTGGATCCCAAAAGAATTAAGCAGACAAAAGCTATAATTCTTTCAATGACTGATCAGGAAAGAAAGAATCCGCAGATTATCAAGGGGAGCCGCCGTAAAAGGATTGCAGAGGGTTCCGGGACCAGCGTTCAACTGGTGAACCAACTGCTAAAACAGCATGATCAGATGAATCAGCTGTGGAAAAAAATCGGTAAAGCAAAGAACCGCAAGGGTTTTAAATTTCCTGGTAATCTTTTCTAGTCCGAATATTTATGTGGTTATACTACCCGTTCTTTTACCGGAAAGGGTAGATTCCTATTAATAAAGAAAATAATTTACACTGGAGGTGTTGTTTTATGGCAGTAAGAATTCGTCTTGCAAGACACGGTCGCAAAAAAAGTCCTTTCTATCGGCTCGTAGTTGCAGATTCCAGATCTCCGAGGGATGGACGCTTTATTGAAATGCTTGGTACCTACGACCCAATGACTGATCCAGCTTCTATAAAAGTGGATGAAGAAAGGGTAATGCACTGGCTGAAGGAAGGTGCTTTACCCTCTGATACGGCTCGTGGGCTCCTTATTAGAACTGGCGTCTGGGACAAATTTCAGGAAAATAAGAAGCAGGCTCAGTAATCATGCCTGACTACAGAGCGCTTGTCCAGTATATTGTCGAACGGCTTGTTACAAGGCCGGATGCAGTAGAAGTAAATTCTGTTGAGGAAGACGGGATTGTTAAAATAGCTATAAGAGTTGCCCCTGAAGATATTGGAAGAATAATAGGCAAAAAGGGTGCAACCATAAACGCTATCCGTCTTGTTACAAAATCTTCTGCAGTAAAGGCAAATGACAAGGTGGATGTAGATATCGAGGAATGAGGATGACCGTAATGGGTTCCTATGAACTGGTAACTGTGGGTCGCATTGTCGGCCCCCATGGAGTAAAGGGTACTATCAAGTTACAGCCCCTGACTGATTACCCTGAAAGATTTCACGAGATGTCTGAACTCCATGTGTACTCAAAAGAAGGGAATTTTATTTGTTCTCTTTCAGTGCGGAACGTGAGAACTCTTGAAAGTAAAGGTTATCTTATTATTGATACTGATGAGATCAACGACCGGGATGCCGCAGAAGCTCTAAGGGGTGGGTTGATTAAAATACCCGAATCCGAGAAACATGATCTTTCGGAAGGGGAATACTGGGTTGATGATATCATCGGGTTGAAAGTTGTAAACAGAGAGACCGGAGAAGAATTGGGACATGTTATAAACGTTCTTGACATAGGTGAAAACGATGTGTACGAAGTGCTATCTACGGATGGAAAAGAGAAGCATATCCCCGCAGTCGGCCAGTTCATTAAAAAGATCGACCTTGTCAATAAAACGATAGAAGTAGATCTTATTGAAGGATTGTTCGATTAATGAGAGTTTCTGTTATTACAGCTTTTCCCGATTTTCTGAGAAATTTCTTTTCTACTAGTATTATCGGTAAAGCCGTAGAAAAGGGTCTCATTGAATTTGATGTTATTGATCTAAGGGATTTTGCACAAGGTCATTATCGACAGGTAGACGATTATGCCTTTGGGGGCGGTGGCATGGTACTTATGGCCGAACCCTTGAAAATAGCCCTTGAATCCCTCTCTGATTCAGGGACGGGTAAGTTTGTTCTCTATCCAAGTCCCCAGGGGGCAGTTTTAACCCAGGAGATTGTTGAATCTCTCGCATCAAGAGAGCATATTGTAATTATCTGCGGACACTATGAAGGTATTGACGAGAGATTTGTTCAGAAGTATGTTGATCTTGAAGTTTCCATCGGTGACTATGTATTAACTGGTGGCGAAATTCCAGCAATGGCGATAATTGATTCGGTGTTAAGACAGATTCCCGGTGTGGTAGGTCGTCAGGAAGCAGTCATAGAAGACTCGTTTTTCCGTGGAATGCTTGACCATCCGCATTTTACGAGACCAGCGGGATGGAATGGACTAGACGTTCCGGAAGTTCTCACTTCAGGTAACAAGGCTGAAATAGATTACTGGAGAAGAAATGAAGCCGTTACAAGGACTATGAAAAGAAGACCTGATATGTTAGGCAGGGCAAATATCCTTCCGTACCTAAAGAAGGGGGTCTTTGTTTCGCTTATCCATTCCCCTGTTTATGATCGTAATGGCCAGAAGAACAGCACTGCCATAATGGGACTGGATCTCCATGATATCAGTAGAACGTGCAGAACGTTTGGCGTAAAACGGTTTCTTGTTACATCGCCAGTTCCCAGTCAGCGGGAGTTTGTAAGAAAGATCACTAAACATTGGATCGATGGATATGGAGCATCCTTCATTCCCAGCAGAGGAGAGGCTCTTAAGCTCATCAGACTTTTCCCGGATATGGAAAAGGCCTGTAAGTGGGTAGAGGATAAAGAACATGGAAAACCATATATCATAGCAACTTCTGCAAATATAAGGACAGGTTCTCTGCACTGGCTGGAACTTAAACGTATGGTACTGGAAACAGATAGACCCTTGCTTTTTGTTTTTGGAACAGGTTGGGGCCTACATGATGAAATAATAGAACAGTGCGATGCGATTATGCAGCCTATCAAAGGTGGAAACCTGGACTATAACCATCTTTCGGTCAGGAGTGCTGTTGCGGTAACTTTGGACAGATTCTTTGGTTCAAGATAATTATTCTTGTAAATGTCTGATATAAGGAGGGTTTGTTATGGATCCCAGAATGAGCCTGGTAGAAAAGAAATACCAGAAAAGTGATATTCCTGAATTCCGTTCAGGAGATACTGTCAGGGTGCATGTTAAGGTCAAGGAAGGCAGTAGGGAGAGAGTTCAGGTCTTTGAAGGTGTTGTCATAGCACGTAAGAATGGCGGCATAAACGAGACTTTCACCGTCAGAAAGATCTCAGGCGGAATTGGTGTGGAAAGAATTTTCCCACTACATTGTCCTTCCATTGACAAGATTGAAGTAAAAAGATATGGCAGAGTCCGTAGAGCTAAACTTTATTATCTCAGGAAACTGAGCGGTAAAGCTGCCCGTATTAAAGAAAGAAGATTTTTTTAATTTAGCAGTATTGACGTGAAGGCTTAAGCCTATTATAATAACCTTCGCTGTGCGGGGGTGGCGGAACTGGTAGACGCGCAGGCCTAAGGAGCCTGTGGGCGCAAGCCTGTGGGAGTTCGAGTCTCCCCCTCCGCACCATTGGAAAAGAATGCCTCATCCGGTTCTCCGGATGAGGCAATTTTTTTTACCCTGTTAAAACGGACAACCTGCCTCTGATGTACGGCAAATGGACGAATACTGATCTCAACTGTTACAATCTAAGACAGTCCAAATCTGGAGGGTATTTAGCGATGAAGCAAAAAAAGGATCTTCAACATCTCTTGTCACCTGAGAGCATCGCAATTATAGGAGCTACAGATCGTAAGGATGAAATGTCATCTATGCCTGTCAAACTGCTTCTGGAATATGGATATTCTGGAAGTATCTTCCCAGTTAATCCTGAATTAAACTATATTTATGGTCTGAAATGTTACCCCTCCCTATCATCACTTCCTGAAATCCCTGAAGTTGTTATGTTTCTGGATTCAGAAAATGTACCTTGTGAAGGTATTGCTGAAATAATGGCTATGAATGTACCCTTCCTTATCCTGACAACTGGATGCAACAATACCCCTTCACCAGAAAATCTGAGGAAAACCTATCCGGGATCCTCAACCAGTATACTTGGCCCGGACTCATTAGGTTTCGTGAATTTTAAGGATGGTATTCCCCTTACATGTTCTTCAATCTCAGGATTGCCTCCAGTGAAAGGAGGCAATATAGGTCTTATTGCCCAGGATAGTTCTCTTGGGTTTTCTTTTTATTGTTCTGCTGCTGAGAAAGGAACTACCTTCAGATATGTTGTAACTACCGGAGTGGGTGTTGAAATCGATTGTCTTGACATAGGGGAATTCCTGCTGAGAGACCCGGATCTGAGATTCCTTGTATTTTCTTTTCATGAACTTTCCGACGGCCGAAGATTTCTTGACATTGTCAAAAAAGCCAGAAATCAAGATGTACCTGTTGCTGTAATCCATCCTGGTTCGCTAGGAACCTGCAGGGTAAAGGGTATATCCCATAATGGGGATGCAAAAGAAGAAGATGCAGTCTGGCAATCGGTGTTTCAACAGTATGGGGTTATTGAGATAAAGGATATTGAAGATCTTATTGATCTGGGACATATCTTCAACATGTCCAGAAAAGCGACAGGAAACAGGGTTGGAATATTCTCAACTTCCCGTGATTCAGGAATTCTCATGTGTAACCGTTGTCTTGAAGAGGGTCTTGAAGTTCTTTCTTTTATTAATGCAAGCAGTCTCGCGAATGAAGCTTCAATCCATTTCCCGAATGAGTCTACTTCTAATCCTTCTCACCATTTATGGGAGGACCCTGTTACACTTCCCGAATCCCTGCAATCCATGAAATATCTGGTAAATCAGACCGATATTGACATGATAATTGTTGTCCTGTCACTGGTGCGACCTTTAGTGATTCAGCAGGTACTGAAAAGCCTTCTGCAGATATTCAGGCATAACAGAAAACCCATTGTATGTTGCTGGTTGCAAGGTGACAGGCACCTGAAGCATCTAGTTTCTGCCATTGAGGAGGCAGGAATACCCGTTTTTTCAAGTTTCCGAAGATGCGCACAAACTCTTGCAGCTCTCTATCTTGAAGTTAAACAATATCCTATTCCTCCGCAGCTTCCAGAAGGGTTGAATATTTTAGAGGAACTTCCATCCGGACTTACTGAATATCATGCTAAAGTACTTCTTTCAGAGTACGGGTTAGCAATTACTGAGGAGAACTTATGCCATAACCTTGAAGAGGCTATCGAAGCTGCAGATACAATCGGATATCCTGTCGCCCTTAAGGTGATGTCTCCGAATATTGTGCAGAAATCCCAGGCACGCATTATAGCTCTTGATCTCAGGGATTCTGAAGAAGTCAGAAATGCTTATGGAAGAACCCTTCAAAGGGCTATTGTTGCCAATCCGGAGGCAGAAATAATTGGTGTTTTAGTTCAGGAAATGCTTGAAACAGGAATTGAGTGTATGATTTCCGCCAGAAGAGATCCTGTATTTGGACCTGTGGTTTCAGTAGGTCTTGGGGGAATTTATGTGGAATTTCTTGATGACCGCTCAACTCGTATTGCCCCTGTAGAAGTCGATACTGCTCTTGAAATGATACGGGAACTGAAGGGTTATCCTATTCTTAAAGGACTTTGGGGACAGCCAGGTTACGATGTCGATTCACTCGCTAAGATAGTCAGTCAGGTCTCTGCAATTATCTTCGTAGAACAGGGGCTCCATGAGGTTATAATCAACCCGGTTTTTGCCAGAGAAAAAGAGGCTGTAATAGTAGATGCCTTTATGATCAGGGGTGTAGATTAAAATGTTGTTATGGATTCTTTTTGGTTATCTTTTTGGTTCATTTCCCTCCGGTTATGTTGTATTCAGACTAATGAAGGGAGCAGATATTCGCAAATTAGGCTCAGGTAATATAGGAGCTACGAATGTTGGTCGTTTTCTTGGTAAAAAATGGGCGGTTATTGTTGCCTCAATGGACATGTTCAAGGGCGGTGTTGCCATCCTTCTCGCGATGTCCTTTGGCACAAGAGATCCTTTAATGATCAGTCTTATTGGTCTTGCGAGTGTATGTGGTCACAATTTCCCTCTATGGCTTGGTTTTAAAGGTGGTAAGGGTGTTTCAACAACCTTTGGGGTTATTATCTTCTTCTCCCCTCCCTGGTCTTTTGTTGTTGGTATTCTTGGTGGGATAGTCTGGTTGTGTTTTCTCAAAATTACACAATATGTTTCTTTAGCCTCTCTAATTTCACTTTTTTCAATACCGCTCTTTTTCTTAATCATTGGAAGTCCTTTCCAATACAGTCTGACTTCATTACTTTTAGCAATCTTATCCCTGTGCAGACATCAGCAGAATATCCGACGTATCCTTACAGGGACAGAGGTAAAGATTGGACAGAAAAAGGAATAGGACCACTTCTGTAATAATAACAGTCACTAGTATATTGACGAATACTGACCTTATGCATAAAATAGGCTCTGTTGCAGGTTTTACGAAGGAGGTCCTTCTATGGCAAGTTTAACCGAGATCATTGAATCTTACATCAATGAGTTATTTACAGAAGAAGAGGAAAGAGATTATGTTTCTCTAAGAAGAAAGGAACTCGCAGAATTTTTCGGTTGTGTTCCCAGCCAGATAAACTATGTCCTGAGAAGCCGGTTTACTCCGGAAAGAGGCTACCTTGTTGAAAGCCAGCGAGGTGGACATGGATATATCAAGATTCTGAGGATATGCTATGAAATGCCTCAGGACAAGATCAACCACATAGAAGAGATCATTGGAGATTCCATAAGTGAACAAGAGGCTAAAAGTATCCTTGCCGCTTTTCAGGAAAGAGGCCTGATTACTTCCCGCGAAAGACTTCTTGTGGAGGTAGCACTCAGGTTTACAGATGAAACTGGAGCCTCGGTTTTTAACATCTCTCCTTACAAAAGAAATGTTCTGCAGGCGGAACTTCTAAAAAGAATGCTTGGGAGTCTGGCTCTTTCATAACGGAACTCCTTTTTCCGGCGCAATGAATGGCTATTCTCAAAAAAACAGATTTCTGGAAATTTAAAATGTGGTAACTTACCTTTTCTGGAAGTTCCTCTTTATGAGCAAGATGTCAGATATTTAAATCGAGTTAACATTATCTTTCCTTGACATGTTGAGTTAAAAGTTGTTATGAAATTATTTGTCTTTCAGTAATGTATCCCTATTCAGTATTAAGGGCTTTACTGATCTTTCTGACAACCTCCAATAGGTCGGGTTTGCTGCAATGGATGATTACAGGTGCAGAATAAGGAAAACAATAAGGGGTGCAGGTCTTAAAAGATCATGTATCGAATTAATTTACCTATGAAGGGGGTGTGTGCTGTATGTGGCAGTTTTTTACAGAAAGAGGCAAGAAGGTAGTCCAGTTGGCACACAGGGAAGCCCTTAGGCTGGGTCACGATATTATCGGGACTGAACATATATTGCTTGGTCTTATTGCCGAAGGAGAAGGTGTAGCTGTACAGGTTCTCGAGTCCCTCGGAATAGGTCTTGAAGAAATGAAGCTCAGAATTGAAGAGGCGGTTGGGACTAGACCATCAAAACTGAGACCAGTAGATTTGCCTTTGAGTCCAAGGGCCAAAAGGGTTCTCGATCTTGCTATCAGCGAAGCCAGAAATATGAGAGTGAATTATGTTGGCACGGAACATGTTCTGTTGGGACTTCTTGCAGAAGGAGAGGGAGTAGCATTCCAGGTTATGAACTCTTATGGTCTTGATCTTGAAACAGTTCGTCAGGAACTGAATAAATTTCTATCAAATTCAGAAAAGGAAAACGAAAACTTACTGAAGGGGCATTCGAGCGTCAGGATAGCAGGACGATCAAAAACGCCAAATCTGGATCAATTAGGGATAGATCTAACAGAGATGTCTGGTAAAAGGGAGCTTGACCCTGTAATTGGACGGGATAAGGAGATTAAGCGACTTATCCAGATCCTCTCCAGAAGAACAAAAAATAACCCTGTTCTTATTGGAGATCCTGGAGTTGGTAAGACTGCTATTGTGGAAGGTCTGGCCCAGAAAATATCAGCAGGAGATATACCGGAACCTCTTAAGGGTAAAAGGGTTGTTCAGCTTAATATGGGCAATCTTGTAGCTGGCACCAAGTACAGGGGAGAATTTGAAGAGCGCATGAGAAAACTTGTCAAGGAAATGAAGGAATCCAGGGAGGTTATTCTCTTTATTGATGAGATACACACTATTGTTGGTGCCGGTGGTGCTGAAGGTGCCGTAGATGCAGCAAATATCCTGAAGCCATCCTTAGCTCGCGGAGAATTCCAGGTAGTAGGGGCGACTACTCTTGATGAGTATAGAAAACATATTGAAAAAGATGCAGCTCTGGAAAGGAGATTCCAACCAGTTACGGTCGAAGAGCCATCTGTTGAGAATACTATAAAGATCCTGGCTGGCCTGAGAGATAGATATGAAGCTCATCACAGGGTCAAGATAACGGATGAGGCTCTTACTTATGCTGCAAAACTTTCAGAGAGATACATAAGTGACAGGTTTCTTCCCGATAAAAGTATTGATCTTATGGATGAAGCTGCTGCCAGGGCTAGGTTGGAAACCATGGAAGTTCCAGCTGATCTGAAGGAACTTGAAAAACAGCTTGATGATATATGTAAAGAGAAAGAAGCTGCAGTGGATTCTCAGGCTTTTGAAAAGGCTGCTGATCTCCGTGATCAGGAGAGACAACTTGCAGAAAGACTTGAGAGAAAGAGAAAGGACTGGCACACACAGAGAGATCTGGAAGAGCCAGTTGTCCTGGCTTCAGACATAGCTCTAATAGTATCCGAGTGGACTGGTATCCCGGTCCTTCAGCTTACAGAGCTGGAAAGCAAACGTCTCCTGAGGATGGAAGATGAAATACATAAAAGACTTATAGGTCAGGAAGAGGCAGTAAGCGCTGTTTCCCGTGCTATAAGGAGAACAAGGAGTGGCTTGAAAGATCCGAAACGTCCAATAGGCAGTTTCCTTTTTCTTGGACCTACCGGAGTTGGCAAGACTGAACTGGCAAGAGCGTTGGCAGAATTTCTTTTTGGAAGCGAAGAGTCTATCATTCGTGTTGACATGAGCGAATACATGGAAAGGCATGAAGCTGCAAAACTGATCGGAGCCCCTCCTGGATACGTAGGGTATGAGGAAGGTGGGAAACTTACTGAATCCATAAGGCGAAGACCATATTCTGTAATCCTTTTCGATGAAGTAGAGAAGGCACATCCAGACGTGTTCAATATCCTTCTACAGATCATGGAAGATGGACATCTTACGGACGGGCAAGGTCACCTTGTTGATTTCAGGAACTCTGTAGTAATTATGACTAGTAATATAGGAGCAAAGGATATCTTCCGAACAAAAGCTCTTGGATTCAGCAATTCGAAAGAAGAGGACCTGGATTGGCAAAAAGTAAGTTCCGGTATTATGGAAGCTGTAAAGAAAACATTCAGGCCGGAGTTTATCAACAGGATCGATGAAATCGTAATATTTAAAAGTCTCTGCAGGGAGGAAATGCTTCGTATTGTTGACATAATGATAGGCGAGGTTAGATCCAGATTGTCTGATAATCAGATAGTCCTGGAAGCTTCGATAGATGCAAAGGAACTGATTCTGGAAAAAGGATATGATCCTAAGTACGGAGCCAGACCATTGAGAAGAATAATCCAGCACCTCGTGGAAGATAAACTGGCAGATATGATACTGGATGGCAGTCTCAAAGAAAACTCCAGGGTCATGATTGGAACACAGGATGGCGAACTGGATTTTATAACCATCAGAAATGATATTGAATAAAGAACCTCGCGATTGCCTGAATGACAGTTTTCCCAGATATGGGAATCCTTTTCTGCCTGGCCGCAGAAGTGTACTATCCTGTTTCAGGTTTGGACTATGTGTCTTTTCCCTTCTACTTACAGTCTTTTTCATACCTAAAGGGGCTGAAAGTAGTATGGGACTTGTTTTCGCAGGAAAAGAACGGTGTCTTGTGGTTTCTGCTGAAGGATTATCTCTTATCAGGGAAGCAGAAAGCATGGATCAGATAAAAGAATTCTTATATTTGGATAAAGCCTGTTCCAGACCCTCAGAAAATCCTGATGAAGTTATTCTGAATGTAATGTTACTGGCATGGGAATCCGGCTATAAGAATCTTGTGACAAAAGGCGATTCCTATGCCACGAGATGGGAAAAATCGTGTGTTCTTGCTGATCATTATCTTAGGGATCTATATAATGTAAA
Source organism: Synergistales bacterium (assembly GCA_963666205.1). Classification (GTDB taxonomy): domain Bacteria; phylum Synergistota; class Synergistia; order Synergistales; family JAFGMB01; genus JAENYO01. The sequence goes on along the minus strand of OY762654.1, from coordinate 449,314 downwards.
ATCTTCTTCTGAAGTTGCATTAAGGAGATTTTATGTCGCCAATAAGGCAGAGTATATTACGAAGGATCGTGTTTTTCTAAGGCACATTCTTGTTCATCAGAGAAAACTGGTTTTCAGAATAATACTTGAATTGCTGGTTGGCAATGATTTTGAATCCCTTGTGGATTTGTACAGCAAGGATTTTTCATCAGTTTCAAATGGTGGGAAGCTGGGTTGGTTTACCAGCGGTGATATTCCCGTTTCTCTTGAAGAGGCCGTCTTTTCCCTGGATCCAGGAGGTTTTCATGGACCTTATCCATCAAAATACGGATACCATCTGATTCAGGTGATTTCCAAAGAACATGGGAGACAACTTTCATTTGATGAAGCCAGGGACAAGGTTATTGAGGACCTTTTTATGGAAACTGTACAAGAGGAAATTATAAGATTAAAAAATAAATATTTTCCCGAGTTCTGGTAATGAAGTCTGAAGTCAGTTCAATTTCGGAGGTGTCTTATTTATGAAGGATATTCTCAAGGCTAGATCTGAAAATCCCTTTCCCGGCTGGGGAAGGGTACTGACAATTGTCGTTGGTCTTGCTCTTCTCAGTTATAGTATGAAGACTTTCTTTACTGTTAATATTGATCAGATGAAGCTGACCTTCCCTTACGCACTCTTCGGCATCAGCTGTCTATTTATAGGAGGTTTTGAGAAACAGGTATTCGTTTCCCCGGAGGGAGTATTGAGAATTTACAGAGCATGGGGGGCATCAGGTAAGGACATGATACCCTGGGAAAGTGTTGAAAAGGTATTTGCCAAGGGCTGTGCTCAATCTGTAAAGGTATCCTTTAAAACCAGAAAAAAAGCAGTCAATGCTGAATTTACACATATAGGCCCTGAAGAGTTGGAAGGTTTTATAAACAGGATCAGTCCGGAGACTGAAGTCAGTATTATTTAAGGGGATGATAATTTCTGGTTGTTCCCGTAAAGATTCATTCACCTGTGTTGCTTTTCCTTGAAAGGGTAAGATTCTGAAAGGACTTTCCCCCTGATCCATGACATCTTTCTTTAATCAAGCTTACAGTCCTGATCTTTCCGGAAGATTATGCAATAAGGAAGTTTTCTCTCTTTTCCTCCGGGTATGGAGTTTATTATAGAGCCTTTCCACCAGAGCTCGGAAGAGCCGCCTCCATCAAGGTTAAGAGCATCCCCCAGTCCCTGAGTGATCGCAAACTTTCTTGTTTCATCCAGAGTAAGACCGCTGCTATGCCAGGAGTTCCTTCCGTCAATGACGATCCAGAACATCTTATTGCCCTTGGATCCAACGATGGTCCGAGGATGCCTGAAGTCAGAAACGTTCTTTGATAAACCTTCGTTGTGGAGAACTATACTTCCATTTTTTACTAGAAGAGGGCCCCCCTGGATGATACTTGAAAAGGGCTCCATGGAATTATCATCCCACCTTAGAGTTAGTCCTACTGGGGAGTTGATACTGATCTGTTCAAGAAGAGGGCTTGCATTCCCCCTAGCTACCAACAGGTATCCATCTTCTGGCAGAAAGTGGTTGGACATGGAGGACTGTTTTCGGGCGGTTACTTTATCTCTTTTGACTGTCAATTCCATGGCGTCATCAGGTATGGATGTAGCGAATGTTCCCCAGAGTCTTGTAAAAAGAGCCATGGAATCCATTCCAGGCGCCTGGTTAATTGATGTTATCGGGATCTCTCTGTCTTTGAGTCTTACGAAGGTTCTGAAAAATCCATTGGAAAATTTCATGTCACCATTTGAATTCCATGCTACCGCACTTCTTTTGCCATAAGGAGCAGAAAGGGGAAAGTTGTTTTCAACCAGTGTTCCAATTGGATATCTGCGTACAAAATATCCTCCGTTTACAGCTCCAATGGCTTCAGCATTTCTTGCCATATGAGATAAGGGTAGTCTGTACCCCCCTATCTGGGGTGCTGTAATTATAGATAATCTTTCCCTGGATGGAGTCGATACGAGCGCAGTCCAGAAAAGAGCGTTGCTGGACTGTTTGCCTGTAGGAACAATGTTTCCTGAATATGTGGCGGGTATTTTCTTGAGAATCTCCCATGCTTTGGCATAGTGATCAAAGGGCCCCAGAAAGAGGATATAGGAGCATCCATCATGAGTAATATAGGTTTCCAGCCCCATTTGATCAAGTTTTTTCTTAATAGATCTTGCTTTGATTATGTCCTCAAATTCATTTATCTGTATGGACCATGTTTCAGGTGGTGTTCCAATTCCCTCCCTATGGATTATAAGTGTTATTCCCTGTTCGATAAGCTCCATATGCCATATAATTTCCTGTCTGCATCTTTTGATCCATTGCATAATTGATGCAAGATCATCATTCTGAAGGTTTTGAGCAGGATTCTTCAGTAGATTTTCAGGAACGGGTGGTTGAACTTGCCCACCAAGAACCAGGTATGGGGATATGTAGGGTGGTATGTTTCCTGTGTAGGGATCATTCAATAGTCCAGCCAATTGCGCTTCATGAGCCCAGCCCATTGAATTGAAAATGAACATTATGCTTTCTGCTCTTGTGATCTCCATATCAGGATGGAATCGATCTCCAGGGAAAATTATTCCAAGTGCTCTGGCTGTTTGGATATAATTGAAAAATTGATGGTTGGACGAGACATCTGAATAAGAGATACTGTCAGATGTAGGAGGTATACCAAGAGAATCGAAGACTTCTTTTAGAAGTCTTCCCCTTGTTATTCCCGTAGCCGATCTGGATATAAACATAATAAGAACAATTAAAATCATAGTTGAAAGATATCTTCCAGGTTTTCTCAGGAGCATGTTTTGGATCCTCCGAAACATAAAATTATACTTGAGTCATTTTCTCATCTTAGATTCCATGAAGCAAATATTTTTCAGGTGTTGACAACAGTAGACATGATCCATATAATTGTCGGGTCGCATCGCGTGGGGCTATAGCTCAGCTGGGAGAGCGCTTGAATGGCATTCAAGAGGTCAGGGGTTCGAATCCCCTTAGCTCCACCATTTTAGAGATATAAAACCGTCCCAGGTATATCCTGGGACGGTTTTTTCTTGGAGATTCGAGTTGAGTGGTGTAATATTAACTGGATTTTGTGCTATGAATATTTTTGGCAAGGAGGATGGTAAATGTCACCCAAGGGTTACCATTTTATAGTGGAGGCTTCAGGCTGCTCAGAAGTAATAGGGAATGTTCAGGAAATGCAGAAGATCCTTGTAGATGCAGCCAGAAAAGCCAACACTCAGGTCTGGTCTGTTTCCTTTCATTGCTTTCCGCCGAATGGCGTTAGCGGTGTTGTGGTGATCAGCGAGTCTCACCTATCTATTCATACCTGGCCGGAAGCAAACTACATGGCCCTTGATATTTATACATGTGGAGAGCATAGTATGCCGGAAGTTGCTGTCGAATATGTCATTGAACAGGTCAGATCCACACATACTCACATTACAGAAATAACGCGGGGTCTGGATGATGATGGAGATAAAGAATATTATCACTCCTTCATTACATGGGAAGAAAGCCGAAGAAAGAACAGTCATAAACATCAGTGATATTTATTAAATCAGATTTTACACCGAAGTAATCTTATCCCGATAATTGTGAATAAAGACCAAACGAACCCGTGATCAGTTTTATCTGGGAGTAGGGTTCGTTTGGTCATAATTTACGTTCTCAATATCTGGAACTATTGGAAAAAACCGAATAATTCTCCTATGGGGAACCCACATAAATCAGATTGTCCGAATCTTGCGTACAGTCCCTTCCGCCCTTCTTCAAGTGCAGGGGAGTTAATGCCTATATTTATAGAAGTGGATGCTTCAATAAAGGCGGCCAGTTTATCACATGCCTCTATTATTTCACCATCGATAGGATTCCACTTGTCTTCATTATAGAGTTCCATCATTTCTCCTCCAGAAATTCCTGACATTATTTTATTTCTGTCGATATATATTTTGTTGGAGAATTCATCCTCGATGAAGTATCTGAGTTCCTCCTGCCATGAAGAAGGGACAAGGGGAAAGATCTGTTTTTCAACCAATTCCTTTTCGTATGATTTGATCAGTTCATCCAGTCCTTCTACAGATTTTTTTACAGGTGAAATAATATCTCTTGTCAATACTTCTGGTAGGTCATGGAAGAGTCCGCCATAAAAATCATTATATCTGCGATTCTTGCAGGCCCCTATATCAAGGGATATGAAATAGGAAAGAACTGCCACAAAAAGCAGATGGCCAAGAACTGAAGTCTGTGGGATCCGTGGAGTCTGTGCCCATCTCTTTTGAAATCTTAATTGTCCTACCATTGCAATAAAACCGTACAAACCCTTTTTATTGTCCGGTAATTCCCTGCTGGCGAGCATCTGCTCTACGGCCTTCAGATCCCTGTGTTCATTTATCTGGCTGTTAATTTCCTTTTTTGTGTTTTCAATACCGTATAGTCTTCTGCTCCAGTCATAGATGAAATCAAATTCCCACTTAGTTGCGAGATAGTGAGCAGCACTCAGTATCTTTTTTTCAATAACAGTATCATCGACATACAGATATTTGTAGAATCTGGAGTATATATCTCCTGAAATAAGGCTGAGATCCTTCTTAAGATGTTTTTCAAGAACCCATTCATTCAATTTATCTCTCTGTTCCTTTTTTTCCATCAGTTTATGAAAAACCGGCGGTTTTATATCAGTAACAACAACGCGGTGAAGGAATTCAAAAATACCCCCTTCGATAAGCATTATCCAGTCGATCTTCGTGTTATTTTCTTTTTCTTCATACTTTGCGATTACGTAGGCTATGATAAATTTATGGGCCTGTTTTGCCATTTCACTGAACTGTATAGGTCTTGGATGATCATTCCATCGTTCAATACTGGCAGCGGAAAATATTCTTTCAATCAAAGGCCTTGTGATCATCAATATCCCTCCTGTGCTTCTCTAATGTATCTGTCCATAATGTTCTATGCTTTCTTGTTGAAGATATCATGGTTGATGCAACATCCATAGTATGATGGAGCAACTTTAATCAGATTTAATGGAAATGATAAATAAATTATAACTCTGAAACCAACAATAACGGAATTCAATTCTACCTCACCAGGTTGTTTCCAACATATTCAAACAGATTTTTACGATAGATTGCATATCAGTATATTCAAACTTATCGGTAAGGTAATACATCACAATTCTTTTCCTGAGATAAATGTCAGGCTATTCCTTTTTTAATGGTAAGGCTAACTGTCAAGAGATCTGAAGGAAGAGTCTGCGGGTTCATATAAGGCATTCTTTAGCTGTCAGTCTTTTGCAATGATGGTCTTATATTGAGCCTGATCCTCCTTATAAGGAATATCTTATCCAGATGTGTAAATCCACGATCTGTAAACAATTGTTACATATCCGTTACTTTCCCGGAATATTATTGTTACATAAGGCCTTTAAACTACACATTGTCCCAAGAGACAAAATCAAAGGAGGTCTTTCAGGCAATGAAGAAATTAATGTCAGTTTTTGCACTTGTAACCATGGTTATGGCAATTTCAGGAATAGCTTTTGCAGGAGAGGTGGTCATCAAAGGTTCGACAACCGTTCTGCCGATAGCCCAGGCTGCAGCAGAAAAGTATATGGAGGCTAATCCCGATACTAAGATTACTGTTTCTGGCGGTGGCAGTGGAAACGGTATCAAGGCTATCATTGATGGGTCAACCGATATTGCAGATGCTTCCCGTTTTATCAAAGAGAAGGAAGTCCAGGCAGCTTTCGAAAAAGGTGTTTACCCGGTACCCTTTGCTGTAGCAATGGATGCGCTGCTTCCTGTTGTACATCCATCTAACCCGGTTACCGATCTTACTCCGGAGCAGCTCAGAAAGATCTATACCGGAGAGATCAAGAACTGGAAAGAGGTCGGTGGTCCTTCCATGGCTATCGCAGTTGTAGGACGGGATACCAGTTCCGGAACCTATGAGACCTGGGAAACAAAGATAATGGGTAAGGAGCGGGTTAGTGAAAGAGCTCTTATCGTTGCCTCCAACGGTGCTATGGTACAGACTGTAGCCCAGAACAAGCTTGCTATAGGATATATCGGTCTTGGATATCTTAACGAGACTGTCAAAGCTCTTAAGGTCGAAGGTGTAATGGGTTCCAATGAGACAGCCCTTAATGGAAAATATCCCGTATCCCGCTATCTCTATATGTTTACGAAGGGCTGGCCCGAGGCTGACACCCTCAACTTCATCAATTTTCTTCTAAGCGATTCCGGTCAGGATATTGTAGCAGGGACTGGTTACGTGCCATTACACTGATCAGAAATAACCATCAGGGATTAAACTGAGAATAGTCAGAAAGTTCCATAAATGTTACAGCCTGCCAAACCCTTGAGATATTTTAGTTTATCGGTCTGGCAGGTTGTAATCCTTTTAAAAGGGTGTGAGTAGATGAAAAACGACAAGATCCCTGCAGCCATTATTCAATCCATTTCAAGTATCGGGATCGTGGTAATGGTTTTCATCCTGTTCTTTCTTGTCAAGGAAGGTTTACCTGTACTTTCAGAAGTTACAATTGGGGATCTTCTTATGGGAAAATACTGGTATCCAGCGGAGGAACCACCTACCCTGGGTATGCTTTCCCTCATAGCCGGTTCAATAAGTGTTACCCTGGCTTCCTCTGTATTAGCTTTACCTGTAAGTCTCTTTGTTGCTATTTTTATCGCTGAAGTCGCCCCTGACTGGATGCATGAAATTATGAAACCTGTGCTTGAGATCCTGGGTTTCCTCCCGTCTATTATCCTGGGATTTATCGGTATGATCCTGATCGCTCCGTGGCTGCAGGAAAAATTTGTTCTTATTTCAGGGCTCAACCTTTTTAATGCAGCCCTGCTTCTGGGCATAATGGTACTTCCAATAGTAAGTTCTCTGGCGGAGGAAAGCCTTAGTTCTGTTCCCAGGGAGCTAAGAGATGCAGCCTATGCTCTTGGCTCGACCAGGTGGGAAACCATTTGGAAAGTTGTTGTTCCATATGCACTTCCAGGAATAATGAGCGGGGCTCTCCTTGGTATCATGAGGGGATTGGGCGAAACCATGGTAGTTCTCATGGCAGCTGGTGGAGCTGCTATTATTCCTGTATCCATCTTTGACCCTGTTAGACCTCTGACTTCTACAATTGCTGCGGAGATGGGAGAAACTCCCGTGGGGTCGATACATTACCATTCACTTTTCTTTGCAGGACTAATACTTCTTGTAATGACCCTTGTCATCAATCTTGTTTCGATCTGGGTTGAAAAAAAAGGGAGGTTGGAAAAGGTATGACATTCAGAAGAGGAATTGACAGATTAATGACTGTTATACTCTGGATATGTGCGATCAGCCTTGTACTATTGGTCATTTCTGTGGTTGCATACGTCTCTTACCGAGGGTGGTCTGCCATCTCCTGGGAGTTTATCACCCAGCCGCCAAGAGAGAGCATGACAAAGGGTGGTATCAGTACCCCTCTTGTAGGAACCTTACAGCTTATTCTGGTTTCCATGATCTTTGCCTTACCGATAGGGATTTCAACCGGTCTGTTTTTTGCAGAGTATTCTACTGACGGTACCTTTACACATATTCTCAGACTGGCCATCCGTTGTCTGGCCGGAGTTCCCTCTGTTGTTTTCGGTCTTTTCGGTTTATCTCTTTTTGTTATTCTATTTAAATTCGGTTCTTCTCTCCTCTCGGCCAGCCTTACTCTGGCATGTCTCGCTCTTCCCCTGATAATAACATCTGCAGAACAGGCTTTCCTTGCAGTACCACGGGATTACAGGGATGGGTCATATGCTCTTGGAGCCACCAAGTGGCAGACAATATACAAGGTTGTACTCCCAGCAGCAATGCCCACAATAATTACCGGGGCTATATTGAGTATAGGGCGGGTAGCTGGTGAGACTGCGCCAATAATATTCACAGGAGCTGCCTTTTTTACACCCGGCTATGCCAGAAGCCTTTTCGATGAAATTATGGCTCTTCCCTATCACATTCTTGTCCTGGCAACTGCAGGTACCCATATAAATGAAACACGGCATATTCAGTATGGAACCGTTCTTGTTCTCCTGGCCCTTGTTCTGGGTATAAGCACAATTGGGATTATCATGAGAAATCACTACCGTAAGGCGACTCGATAGCCTTTGAATGAAGGAGATAGATTCATGGAAAATGATATGCTCATCAAGGTCAGAAACCTGGATCTTTATTATGGAGATCATCATGTTTTAAAAAACATTAACATGGATATCCGACGTAACAAGGTTACTGCCCTCATAGGACCTTCAGGATGCGGGAAAAGCAGTTTCCTGAGGTGTCTGAACCGGATGAATGATTTTGTCAGAGGAGCGAAGATCAAGGGTGATATATTTATTCAAGGCCAGGATATATATGCAAGATCTACAGATGTTATCACTCTCAGGAGGGATGTGGGAATGGTATTCCAGAAGCCTAACCCTTTCCCCATGACAATTTATGAGAATGTTGCCTATGGTCCCAAAATTCACGGTCTGAAGGATAAAACTAAACTTGACGAGATTGTTGAGAAGAGTATCAAGGGCGCAGCCCTCTGGGACGAGGTGAAGGAGAAACTCCGAAGTTCAGGACTTGGTCTATCTGGCGGTCAGCAGCAGCGACTCTGTATAGCCAGAACTATTGCTACAAATCCGGACGTTGTCCTGATGGATGAGCCCACCAGTGCCCTGGACCCCCTTGCTACTGCAAAGATCGAGGAACTGATCCGGCAGATCAAAGAAGACTATACGGTTGTGATCGTGACACACAACATGCAGCAGGCTGCCCGTATTTCGGACTATACTGCATTTTTCCTTCTTGGTGATTTGGTGGAATATGGGCCTACTCCAGATATGTTTACCAGTCCTAATGACAAGCGGACAGAAGACTATATTACCGGAAGATTCGGTTAGGAGTGAATTATCATGGTGGAGATAAATACAAGAGCGCATCTCGAAGAATCTATCAGTGAGATAAAAAGAAAAATACTGAAACTGGGTAAAATGTCAGACGAATCTCTGGCCAAAGCAGTATGGTCCCTTAAGACTCAGGATATCGAAACAGCTAAGTTAGTTATTAAAAATGATGATCACATTGACCAGCTCAGGTATGAAATAGAAAATGACTGTCTTAAATTCATCGTCAGGTTTCAACCTCTTGGAGAAGATCTTCGTACTGTTTCTTCCTGTATGTACATAGCTGGAGATATTGAGCGCCTGGGTGACTATGGTTCCAGCATAGCAAAGGTTGCGATTAAACTGTCGGACGAGCAACTTATTAAACCTCTGATAGATATTCCAAGGATGCAGCAAATGGTGTCATCAATGCTCGAGAAATCCATGGAGGCCCTTGATTCGGGCAATCTCGGGATTGCCAGGGAAGTATTTATCATGGATGATGAAGTCGACGATCTGGAAAAACAGATCCTTCGGGAACTCGTCCTTATGATGATGGAGAATACAAACAGGATCGAACAGGCTTCAACCCTATTCGTTGTAGCAAGGAATCTCGAACGTGCAGGTGATCATATTACTAACGTTGCAGAGAGGGTATTCTACATCTTCACAGGTGAGATAACTTCAGCTTCGTCCTTCAGAAGACCCCTTCCTTATGGGGAATAGGAGGAAAGTTTATGCCGAATGAGAGAATTCTCGTTGTTGAAGATGAGGAAGCCATTCTTGAAGTAGTTTCTCAGGCTATGAAGAGGCATGGTTTTGAAGTCAGTACAGCCAACAATGGTGATAGTGCTCTTGAGATGGCATATTCACTTCATCCTGATATTATTATTCTTGACATAATGCTTCCAAAGATGGATGGCTGGGAAGTATGCAGGAGATTGAAACGCGAAGATGAGACCCGGAATATCCCCCTGATAATGCTGACAGCGAGGCGTGAAGAAAGGGATGTTGTCGAAGGGTTGAATCTTGGGGCAGATGACTATATAAAAAAACCTTTTTCCCTTGTAGAGCTCATTGCAAGGGTTAAGGCTCTCTTGCGCAGAACCAGGGGCAGGGATCTGAGTAAGATCCTGACCAATGGACAGATAGAAATAGATCTAGAAGAAGAAACAGTATCTCTGAGGGATCAAATAATTGACCTTAGTCCCACGGAGTATCAGCTTCTTGCAGTATTGGCAAAAAAACCTGGAAGGATCGTATCCAGAGAAGAACTTCTTGCAAAGATCTGGGGACTTTTTGGTGGAGATACCCGAACCGTAGATGTCCATGTTTCCAGATTGAGACATAAGCTTGATGATGGAGGAAGACCTAAACCATTAATCCAGGCTTTTCGTGGGCGAGGCTATCGGCTGAGTTGGGAGGAATAAGTCTATGAATACTCTAAAAACCAAGGTCATGGGAGTTTTCGCCCTTGTTACACTATTGGCCTTTGGTGCTAGCTGGTTTATGCTCTCAGGAATCCTGAAAAAAAGTATTATCGATGAGTCCAGATCAGAGCTTACAAGGCAGGTTCAGGCCATTGGGTCATATCTTGAAAACAATGGACTTGATTCTCTGGTCAGAAATGTCGAGAACTGGAGAGAAATGATAAATGGCAGACTTTCAGTCATAGACGTAAGTGGCAAGGTCATCGCCGATTCTGATACTGATATTTCCACTCTGGATAATCATGGGAACCGCCCTGAGATAAGTTATGCTTTTTCCGAGGGATTTGGTACAAGTATAAGATATAGCCGTTCTCTGAACGCGGATTTACTGTATGTGGCTAAAGGTATAAAAGTTGATTCCAGTCCTTTTGTGATAAGAATATCCTCTCCACTTCAGACTCTAAATAGAGCGCTGACTCAATCCAGAAAAAGCCTGTTTCTTTACCTTATTATTTTAATTGCTGTTATCATCCTTCTGGAATTCTGGGTGATCAGGCATTTCTTCCATCCCCTTGAAAATATTATTGATGTTTCCTGCAGGATCGCCGATGGGGAAAGGGGACATTTCCCCATAATGAAAAACATGGAACTTCAGAGATTGTCCAACTCTCTCGACCTGATGTCATCAAATATGCAGAGAGCCCTTGAGCAACTCAGGGGTGAGCGGGAGGAACTCAGCCGTATTGTAACTTCCATGCCTATTGGTGTTATTCTGCTGGACCGGGAGAAAAGAGTAAGGTACATAAATGAACTTGCAAAGGACTTCCTTGCCCTGAGAAAGGATGTTTCAGAAGGGATGTATGTCGAAAGGATACTGCCCTCCGGTCAGCTTTTCAATCTTGTGGAACAGGTTAAGGATAGTGCGGTAGTTTCTTATCTTGAACTTCCAGAGAGAGGAAGTCTATATCTCAGGGTTTCCGCGATTCCTACCGGTGCCGGAATGCTTCTTGTAATTACAGATCTTACAGAAGAGAGAAAACTGGAGCAGGCCAGGCGGACCTTCATCGCAGATGCCAGTCACGAACTTCAGACGCCTCTGACGACAGTTCGAGTCACAGCAGAATATCTTTTGGATGAACTCCAGGAACATAAAGAAGCATCAAAGTATCTTTCTATAATTATTGAGCAGCAGGAGAGAATGTCAAAACTGGTGGATGATCTGCTCCTACTATCTAGAATAGAGAGTCAGCCTACGGGCAGGGATTGGGAACGAATCGATCTGGGGCAGATGGTCACTTCTCTGGTAAACGATATTTGCAGGCATCCTTTCGCACAAGAAATAGAGATCATAAGTGACATAGCTGAGGAAGTCTATGTTATGGGAAGATCTACAGACCTTGTTCGAGCCTTAAGCAATATACTTGATAATTCTATAAAATATGTACGGGAGAAGTTTGGGGCCATCCAGGGAGGTAGGATAAATATCCGGGTATATAATTCCGGGAGTTACTGGAAGATAAGAATTTCTGATAATGGAGTTGGAATAACGGCCGAATCGGTCGGAAAGATATTCGAGCGCTTTCAGCGCGGTGATTCTCACAGAGCCCGGGGTGATTGGGGCAAAGGCGGGTATGGTCTGGGCCTTTCCATTACCAAAAGAATAATTGAAGGTCATGGTGGTGAAATAGAGCTCTTAAGATATGAGAATGGAGCAGAGTTCGAAATAAGCCTGCCTATTTATGCCGAACCTGTAAGGAAGGAATAATACAGAAAGTTTAAAACTGGACCAATATCATGGTCCTTGAGGATATATTCCACCCCTGAAAAATAAAAAAACCTCCCAGCAACAAGGAGGTTAGTTGTTATTATGGTAGCCCCAACGGGATTCGAACCCGTGTCTCCACCTTGAGAGGGTGATGACCTTGACCACTAGTCGATGGGGCCTTGCATATGGCTGGGGTACAGGGATTCGAACCCCGATTCCATGATCCAGAGTCATGTGTCCTGCCGTTAGACGATACCCCAACTTTTAATGATTCATATCATAATCAGCGAAGGGTATATTAACATGGCTTTACTCAGACTTCAAGTCCCGGGTGTAAAAATATTTCTTGTCTTTCGGACTTGACTGAAAATGTTTTCATGATAGGTTAATTGCAGTATCAAGTCTATTTTGCTCAGGGAGCGTGATTTGTAAATGAATGTCAATTCTCGATCTTACAGAGATATGTTGGGGAAAAGGCCTCTTAATGTTCAGGCAGTTTACGGAGAAGAGGAAGTAGGTCTTGTAAGTGGAAGAGATATTGTTGAAGCCTACAGAGAAACCGGTGGAATTATACTTGCAGTTAATGCCAGATCACCCATTACAGTAAAGGGTGTTCTCCAGGCTGCACTAAAACTTGATGCCGCGGTATATATTGAACTTGCAAAATCTGAATCTACATACTGTAAGGGAACCTTTGATAATATTCCTGAATATGCTGTGAAATACTCAAAGGAGATTGGTCATGGTGCAATATTCGGTCTGCATGTTGATCATTATGCGATCAAGTCCAGAAATGACCTTCTTTCTTCCATATCTCATCTCCGGAAGATCATTGAAAACGGATGGACTTCTGTAGCTGTTGATGCGTCACATGTACCGGATTGGGAAAACCTTTGTTTCACCCGTGATGTCGCAATGAACATTCCTCCTTATCTTGGTCTTGAAGTGGAGGTAGGGGAGATAAAGGGAGCTGGAGAGCTTTCTACCGTAGAAGAAGCGCGTTTCTTTATCGGAGGTCTTAACGCATGGAATATATATCCCGATCTTCTCGCCATCTCTAACGGAAGTCTCCATGGCACCTATGATGCTTCTTCAGGTGAATATGAGGGCATCGACCTTCAAAGAACCGCCGAAATCGCACAAGTTATCGATCCTTATGGTGTTTCAATAGCCCAACATGGTATTTCCGGTACTGCTATAGAGAAGGTATCAAGGTTTGCGGACTATGGTATAAGAAAGGGTAATGTTGCTACTCTTTTCCAGAATATAGTCTATGGTGTCAGGATGGATCCTGAAACAGGGAATGCAGTCATCGAAGATGGATCGTATATTAAAGAAAATGACAGAGGTGTTTCTGCAGAATTATGGCAAAAACTGGTTGCCTGGTGTGATGCACAGGGTTATAGCCGTAAGGATGGTAATTATAAAAAAGCCAACCTGCCAATGGGTGAAATGATCATGAATGAAAAGGAAGAAGTCATCAGCAGGATCGTGGAAGAAACTCAGTGGTGGGCTGAGAGATTTATCAAAGCCTTTAAAGCGGAGGGTTCAGCTGAAAAAGTTCTTGAAGTTATTGGAAGGCGTAATGACCATAATAGCGCTCCCGAAAGAAAAATAATCAATCTGCGTTCAGAATTTTCACAATTCACTGCCCCCGGTACAAAAAAAGATGGTGAAGATTATTCTGACTAAAGTCTTTTCCAGTTGACAACCGGGTAATTTGCCTGTATATATTCACTTTAAATCAATATACGTGATGATAGGGAGAGTAGCTTTACTGTCCTCTGAACAGAGAGAGAGGTCCCAGGCTGGAAGACCTTTTCAGAGATGTGAAGCGAATACCACCCTTGAACGGGTACCGAAGCCGCAATGGATAAGGTGACCGGGGTTAGCCCCTTACAGCTTATAGAGTGTCGGAAAGGGTTTGTTTCTTTCCGGAAATGGAGTGGAACCGCGATCAGTAACCCACGTCGTCTCCGTCAGAGGAGATACGTGGGTTATTTTATTTTTAAGGAGGAATGGCCTATGGGTAACGGGATCCTGAACAAATACGCTTCTCTTCTGCCACTAACTGAGAAAACTCCAAGATTGTCCCTTTGCGAAGGGGATACACCTCTAATACCCCTGAAAAATATTTCAAATGATCTGGAGATCGAGGCTTATGCCAAATTTGATGGTTTGAATCCGACAGGATCATTTAAGGACAGGGGTATGGTAATGGCTGTTTCCAAGGCTCTTGAAGAAGGAGCAAAGGCCGTGATATGTGCATCTACAGGTAATACTTCCGCTTCCGCAGCTGCATATTCTGCCCATGCAGGAATACCCTGCTTCGTGCTCCTTCCTGCTGGGAATGTAGCTCTTGGAAAATTGGCTCAGGCTTTGATATATGGTGCCAGGGTAATAGCCATAAAGGGAAACTTTGACAGGGCCCTGGAATTGGCCAGACAGGCTAGCGGTGATATGGGAATTGCCATCGTCAACTCAGTTAATCCCTATCGATTATGGGGACAGAGAAGTGCTTCCTGGGAAATATGTGATGAACTTGGAGATTCACCTGACTGGTTGGTCGTTCCTGTGGGTAATGCAGGTAATATCAGTGCATATTATGATGGTTTTAATCAGTATGCCGTGATGAGAAAATGTAATGCTATTCCCAGGCTTGTAGGTGTTCAGGCAGAAGGAGCTTCTCCCATGGTCAGGGGCTGCATGATCTCTGATCCCGAAACTGTGGCAACAGCCATAAGAATAGGATGTCCTGTAAGTTATCTGAAGGCATCCAATGCCGTTAAACAGACTGCGGGAAGATTTCTTTCTGTTTCTGATGAAGAGATCCTTAAGGCCCAGGTCTACCTGGCAGGGAGAGACGGCATATTCGCTGAGCCAGCTTCATGTACAACCATTGCATCACTTGTTAAATTGAAGAAACTCCATTCATTGCCTTCAGGCATCAAGGTCGTCTGTGTACTGACCGGAAATGGGCTTAAAGATCCGGATGCTGCTCTTCTGAAGGCTCCATCTCCGGTAGAGATAAATGCTGAATGGGAGTCACTAAGGGAGGTTCTGCAACAATGAAGGTCCCATTCAGGATACGTGTTCCTGCCTCAAGTGCCAACCTTGGTTCGGGTTTTGATACTGTGGGGTTGGCCCTTTCCCTGTACAACTTTTTTGATGTACTTGAGATCTATCCTGAAAAGAAGTATGAAATAGAAGTAATAGGAGAGGGCAGTTCTGAACTGAAAAATGATATCGAGAATGAAATAGTTAAAAGTTATGAAAAAGCATGTCAACAGTGGAGTCTCAAGCCTCAAGGGTTCAGGTTGAGAAGTATCAATGCGATTCCCCTATCAAGAGGGCTTGGCAGTTCCTCAACCGCAATTGTCGGTGGAGTAATGCTTGCCAACCAGTTGAGAGATGTTCCTTTAAGAAAAAAGGATCTTCTGTCTCTTATGGTTGAAATAGAAGGGCATCCAGATAACGTAGTTCCCTGCTGCCTTGGTGGAATGGTGGTTAGCTGCTGGAATGGTCGGGAGCTCAGGTTTGTCAGGCTTCCCAGACTCCCAAAAACCATGGCAGCCATTGTCGCTGTTCCTGATTTTAAAGTCAGTACCCGTCTTGCAAGGGAAGCTCTTCCAGAAGTAGTTCCTTTGAAGGATGCCGTATTTAACCTTTCAAGGGCAGCGCTACTTGCAGCTTCCTGGGCTACTGGAAGATGGGAAAATCTACCCTGGGCAATGCGTGACAAAATCCATCAGCCCTTTCGAGCAAAACTCTTTCCGGGAGGAGAAGATATTCTCAGTCAATTGAGAAAGATTCCGGAATGTTCAGGAGTTGCCATAAGCGGTTCGGGTCCAAGTGTCATTGCTTTTTCAAATTCGGAGGTAGGAGATATTGCCCAGGTAATGTGTTCCATATTCTCGAACCATGGTGTAAGGTCACGCTTCTTTGTTCTTGACGAAGATCAATATGGAGCTATTACTATCAATATAGAGTCATAACCTTTCTGGAGGGATAAATATGACGACCCAGATACTTAAATTTAATTCCGATCTTCTCGATTCTCCACAGAAGATCAATTGGATTATTGAAAGAATAAAAGATTTCAGGTCAATGGGATACGGGATCATTATAATCCTGGGAGTTCCTGCACTGAGACATGGAAATCTTAAGTCAGGCAAATCCGAAGAACTTTACTCAGTTGTTGCAGATCAGGCTGCTTTTATAAAAACATCTGCTAACCTGCTTGTAGAAGTTCTGAAGAGCAGAGGTCTCAATTCTGTGACAATAGATGACAATGCCTATGGCCTTGTTTCTACTGGAGATATTCTTGAAAGCCGGATAATGGAATTGGATCCACAGAATGTGGCAACCCTTCTTGAAGAAGAGGTCATCCCCGTTATATCAGGTTCATTCTGCATCGGTCCTGAAGGCAAAATCATATCCCTTGGCCTTGGAGGAGCAGAGGTCCTTTCTGTTGGACTTGCCGCATCATTTGATGATTCATCCTGCTTTTTCTTTCAGGATACCAGGTTTGCCGCAAAATTACAGGATAAACAGTTCTATTCCTGCATCAGAGATGGAAGTGTAATTTCCTACCAGGAGTGTATGGAGATCGAGGTTGCAGGAGGCCAGATCCTTCCAGCCAGGGTGATCGAACTTGCGGAAAAACATGAGATCACCATCTGGCTTACCCCATTTTTTTCAGATCAGGAGGGTTTATGTATTATGAAAAAGCAAGTTGATGAAAGTTTTGCTATTTCAGCAGTTGTCTCCGACACTAACACAGCTAAGATAGCCATACTGGGTGTACCTGATGTTCCGGGTATTGCAGCAAAGATCTTTACGGGACTTGCGGAAGCAGAAATAACGGCTGAAATGATAATTCAAAGCGTTATGCGCGGTCAGATCAATGATATAGCCTTCCTCGTACGCAAGGAAGATATGGAAACTGCAATAGAAAAATGTCGTATAATTTCAAGGGAAATTGGAGCCCAGGGTGTAACCTTTGATACTGAAATAGCCAGGGTTACCATGATAGGTGCGGGAATCGCTAATCATCCTGAAGTCCCTTCAAGAATGTTTTCCATACTTGCAGACAGGGGAGTAAATCTGGAAATGATAGTTGCTTCTTCCATTTCCATAACATGTGTGGTGGGTTCATCCAGTGAAAGGGATGCAGTTGATTCACTCAAGAAATATTTTATAGATGAAAATAGTCTGTAGTTTCGTCCGGCGAAGTATGAGACCCCGCGGAGATTGGACTGTGGAAAGGTTCGCAGCAGATCTGGTTACTGCCTGTGCTAGAATATCTCTATTATCAGGGAAAAATGAAAGGGCAGGTGTTGCTTTGTGTGTAGAAAGCCCCAGCTTGCAGGAACTGTAATACTCCTTGTTATTCTTTTTTGCCAGACAGCAGGTCTGGCTGGAGAAATGCAACTTACCTCTGACATAATGCGATATGACCCTGATAAGGGAGTAGTATATGCAGAAGGAAATGTTATGCTTACACGAGATGGTATGAAAATACTTTCAGATAAGGGTGAAGGTTCTGTTGACGGTACTACTGCTCTTTTCTGGAATAATGTAAGGGGCGAAGGAATTTGGACCGGGGAAGAAGTATATTTTACCTGTGATATGGCCGAGGCCACATTTTCCCCGGAGATCTTTTATGCCCTCAAGGGTAAGATCAGGGCGCGCTTCGGCCAAAGAGAAGTAATTTCAGAAACTCTGGAATTAACTGCTGGAACCTTTATTGCTGTTAGCGTTGATAAGTTTCTTGATCTTTCCAGGGGTGTTGAAATCTCCGGCAACAGGATCAGTGGAACCCTTGAAAATAAAGAGATAACAGAAAACATTTCCGAAGGTAATGTGAGGATAATTCTTGAAGATGTCAAAGGTAAGAAAACATTTATTTATGGGGAAAAGGCTGTCTATTCAAGAAAAAGAGGTTCCATTGTCGTTACAGGTAATGCCAGGGCATTGCAGGGTGATAGAAAAATCAGGGCCGACAGTCTTGTGTTGTTCCCGGAAACTAACAGGATCGAAGCTGTCGGAAAGTCTTCCCTTGTTGTCACCCCTGAAAAGGGAAAAGGTAATTGACCCTTATGGAACATGTTCTTCAGGCAGTTGGACTTCAGAAAAGCTATAAGGGGCGAACTGTTGTTTCCAAAGTTGACATTAATGTCAGAATGGGTGAGATAGTAGGGCTTCTTGGACCGAATGGTGCTGGCAAAACTACAACGTTTTATATGATTGTGGGACTTATCAAACCTGACTCCGGTCAGGTTCTTATTGATAGGAAGGACATAACAACAATGCCTATGTATCGCAGAGCCCGCTTCGGAGTAGGATATCTTCCTCAGGAAACATCTGTTTTCAGGAATCTGACGGTCAGACAGAATGTAGAACTGGTTTTGCAGGAACTGGGGTATTCCCGAAATGAACAGGAAAGTACGGTAGAAAAAATCCTCCTTGATTTCGGCCTGGATGCGCTTTGTGATATTCCGGGTTATGCATTGAGCGGCGGGGAAAGAAGAAGAATAGAGATTGCCCGATGTCTTGCCATAATGCCTAACTTTCTTCTACTTGATGAACCATTCAGCGGCATAGATCCGATCGCTGTCTATGATATTCAGCAGATCATCCTTAGCCTAAGGGCTAAAGGCTATGGAATACTTCTGACCGACCACAATGTCAGAGATACACTTGCGATAACAGATAGGACATATCTCATACATCGAGGTGAGATAGTCATCGAAGGTTCGCCTGAATATGTTGCAGAAAGTGATGTGGCTAGAAAGTTTTACCTGGGAGAACGTTTTTCATGGTGAAGATCTTCTATCCTGTCCCAGTTTCTTGAGATAATTATATCTTCCAGTTCTTCAAGGGCGGAACGAACTGGTTCACTGATTTCGTCGAGGGCCAGATCTCTTGTCAATGGCTGGATGCCTATTATAATTATCCGTGAGTTGATACCTTCAAGCAGGAGTTCAAGAGAAATTCCATGGGTACTGAAAGATATATTTGAAAAGTCACCAAGAGTCATTCTTTTCATCTCTCCGGGTCTTTTACCAAGGTCAGCAGCATCTACTATCAGCAGAACTTCCGGAGATAACTTTCGTAAAGGTGCAACATAATTTTCAGGAACCGTTTCACATTTAAAGACTTTTAACCATTCCGGTTCTTTTTTTTTCAGCATATCGGCAAAAACTGTACCTGCGGCGTCATCACCATACAGGGGATTGCCAATTCCCCATAAGACAACAGAAGGTTTACTCAACTTAAATCACTCCTTTTAGTCTGAATTAATTCTGGAGGTTTTCTGTATGACCTCAAGGCTTTCCAAGATGGTTCGTCACGCCATGATAATGATGGTTGGTACCTTTGCGAGCAGAATACTAGGTCTGGCCAGGGAGATCCTTACAGCGGCTCTCTTCGGAGCATCCGGTCAACTGGATGCTTTTTATGTTGCATATACTCTTGCGAATCTGACAAGGCAACTTCTGGCTGAAGGAGCTCTTTCTGCAGCTTTTGTACCCGTTTTTTCGCAAACGCTTGTCAAAAATGGAAAAGAACAGGCTGCAAACCTTGCCAGACAGGCAATGACAGTCCTCCTGCTGGCAGGATCTGTGACAGTCCTTTCTGGCATATTCTTTTCACCCTTCCTGGTCAGAATAATGGCACCTGGTTTCTCCGGGGCAAAACTTGCAGTGGCTACATCTCTCACAAGAACCATGTTCCCCTTTTTATTATTTATGTCTCTATCAGCCCTCGTCATGGGTGTCCTTAATAGTCTTGACAGTTATTTTGTTCCTGCAATAGCTCCAGCCCTGAGCAATATCATATTTATTGTTATTGTAGCAACTACTGGTACTGGGTTTGGAGTCTGGAGTCTTGCCATAGCAGTTCTTGTTGGCGGATTATTCCAGTTTGGCCTCCAGTGGTTCTGGAGTGCCGGTTCGGGAGTTCTTCTTATACCTTCCAGACCCGACATGAAAAACAAAGAGTTAAAAAGGATGTTCAGCCTTTTCCTCCCCTATGCTGCAGGTCTTTCTCTTAACCAGGTCAATCCCGTTATCAGCAGGATGCTTGCTTCTTTTCTTGAAGATGGTGCTATTTCTGTACTGAATTATGCCAATCGTATCATACAACTGCCTCTGGGACTTTTTGTTATCGCAATCTCTCAGGCTGTTCTCCCGGAGCTTTCCAGATGTTCCATGAACGCCGGGGATAACTTCAGGATCATGATGCGCGATTCGCTGAGGTTTACTCTGTTTATTGTGCTCCCTGCGACAGTCGGTTTAATTTTTCTTTCAGAGCAGATTGTTCATATTCTTTTTCATAGGGGAGCATTTAATGACTGGGCATGGCATGCTACTGCAAGTGCCCTTGCCATGTATACTATAGGTCTGCCTGGAATGGCATGTACAACTGTTATCATGAGAGGACTTTATGCCAGAAGCATGCCAAGGGACGCCATGCTGGTAACCCTTTCCAGTGTCTTCTCAAATATTATACTAAGTTTTATGCTTATGCCTATATTATCTTTTTCTGGTCTTGCACTTGCAACCTCTCTGGCTTTTATCTTTTCATCTTTTGTGGGAAATCACCGTATGTCTAAAGTTCTGGGATGTCCGGTTGGTATATTGTCTCTATCATGGATTGTGAAACTCATCTGTTCCCTGGGGGTTATGGGACTTTCTCTGGCATTAAGCAACTATCTTTGGATATATCCTTCAGGATCAGGGCTTCTTATCAGATGTTTATGGCTTTTATTGAACATATTGACAGGTATGCTATCCTTTGGACTTACAAGTTACAGATTGGGTTTTGATGAATGGAAATGGATATATGGTGCTGTAAAACACAGAGAGGATAGGACAGATAATGACGAAAAACCAGAATAAAATAAGTGACAACGGTTATGCCGAAAGAAAACGGAATCCTGGAGTTTTTCGAGAAAAGTATAAATATATTTTTCTACTGGTGCTGATTTTATTGGGGGTGTTCTCCTTTTCTCCCCTTTTGACTCAGGTTGAAGCGTTATCTTTTCAGGAGCTTCTTGATGAAAGATCTGTTAGTATATGGATTGAGGGACAGCCCCTCGGAGAAATGGTAATAGGTTCTCGAGCCCAATTGATCTTTGTTTATCTTGATAAAAAAATAATCGACAAGGGAAGAGGAGATCCTGATGTTCCCCAATGGTTCTCCTGGAACTCTCAGCACTATGACAAAGCGTTAAAGAAGAAAAAAGGAATCTTTATAGTCCGTTTCAAGACCTTCAGGTCCTGGAATTTCAACCCTGAGATGCTGTCTGTTGCAGACTATACACTTCAGCAAGAGGATGTTATTACAAGAAAAGCTTTTCGCCTGGAAGGGGAAATACCCTCCGATGCAATTGGTTCTTTTGCAATAATGGTGCCTCTTGATATCCTTGAAAAAGGCCATGAACTACTCCTCTCATGTGGTGAATTTTCCCGGGCCTGGAAAGTCCCAAGATAAAAAGGCAGGTATATCTTGAATGAATAAGAAATTTATAACACTCGGAATAGAAACCAGTTGCGATGACACCGGTGTTGCTGTTCTGCAGGGGCAAAGAGAAGTTCTTGCCGATCTCCTTTCAAGCCAGATCAAGGACCATGCACCCTTTGGGGGAGTAGTCCCTGAGTTTGCCTCAAGAAAGCACCTTGAGGCAATACTTCCTCTTGTTAAAGCTGCCCTGAAACAAGCAGGTGTAAACAACCCGGCAAGAGAACTTGATCTTATTGCTGTGACTGCTGGTCCAGGACTCATGGGATCTCTTCTTGTCGGAGTTATGGCAGCAAAGGCACTTGCACAGGCCTGGGAATTACCTGTCATTGGTGTCAATCATCTGGAAGGGCACATCTTTGCCAACCTTATAAGATCACCCCAGCTCGAACCGCCCTTTCTTTGTCTTATTGTTTCCGGAGGACATACCGAGATCAATATGGTACGTTCATACGGTGACTATATACTGCTTGGGGAAACCCGTGACGATGCTGCCGGTGAAGCATATGACAAGGTCGCCAAGCTTCTTGGACTCGGATATCCTGGAGGGCCTGTTATAGACAGGATGTCTAAGGATGGAGATCCTGATTCATTTTCTTTTCCCGTACCGATGAAGAATCATAAGGAAATAATCTTCAGCTACAGTGGATTGAAAACTGCTGTTATCTGGCAGGTAAAAGATATGGTTGAAAGAGGGATGGAAGTACCCCTGTACGATATTTGCGCTTCCTTCCAGAAAGCTGCTGTAGATGCGCTTATATCCAAACTTGAAATTGCAGTAGATCTAACAGGTATAAACAAGGTAGCCCTCTCTGGAGGGGTAGCAGCAAACAGCGAGTTGAGACAGAATCTTCGAAACAGAAAAGGATGGGATGTATTCATACCACCCATGTCATATTGTACTGATAATGGAGTTATGATAGCTGCGGCCGGTTATAATGCTTATCACAGAGGAGTTGTATCCGATCTTTACCTGTCTCCTGATCCTTCCTGGCGGCTCACATCAAGATGATATATGTCATTATAAGGGTAAAACAGAGCTAATAGCTAAGAATGGGATATATTAGGGCCTAGTCGGCTCTAATCAGCCTTGAGATATGGACTGGATGGAATTAATATCAATTGCGGTCCTTAGCACTCGACCTCAATGAGTGCTAACAAATAAACCAGGTGTTTATATATTTAACAGGAGGGATGTTTAGATGAATTTGAAACCTCTAGGTGATCGTATAGTAGTTAAAGTTGTTAGCCAGGAGGGAAAGACTAAGGGTGGTATTGTTCTCCCGGACACAGCAAAAGAAAAGCCACAGGAGGGAGAAGTTCTTGCAGTAGGTAGCGGCAAGGTATTGGAGAATGGTCAGAAACTGCCTCTGGAAGTAAAGATAGGAGACAGGATAATATTCAGTAAATATGCTGGGACAGAAGTAAAGATCGATGGTGAGGAACTCGTTATTTTCAGCGAGCGAGATGTCCTTGCCATAATAGAGAAATAATTTAACCGCAAAACTGAAAGAATAGTATAAGGAGGTATTTTTATTATGCCCAAGATCCTTTCGTTTGGAGAAGAAGCACGCCGTTCAATGAAGAACGGAATTGATAAAGTAGCAGATACTGTTGGTGTAACTCTTGGTCCCAAAGGCCGCAATGTTGTACTTGAGAAAAAGTTTGGATCTCCTACGATCACCAATGATGGTGTTACCATCGCTAAAGAGATAGAACTTGAAGATCCCTATGAGAATATGGGAGCTCAGCTGATCAAGGAAGTTGCATCCAAAACTAATGATATCGCTGGTGATGGAACTACTACAGCAACCATCCTGGGACGTGCCATCATTCATGAAGGAATGAAGAATGTTGCAGCTGGTGCAAATGGGATGCTTATGCGTTCCGGAATAGAGAAGGCTATTGAGTATGTCGTGGATGATCTTAAGAACCAGGCCATTCACATCAAGGATAGAGACAGCATAGCACAGGTAGCAGCGATTTCCGCAAACGATAAGACTGTTGGTAATCTGATCGCTGAGGCTATGGGAAAAGTTGGAGAAGAAGGCGTAATCACTGTAGAAGACAGTAAGACTGTCGGAACAACTCTCGAAGTAGTGGAGGGTCTTCAGTTCGACAAGGGATACATCAGTCCCTACATGGTTACGGATACAGAAAGAATGGAAACAGTATTTGAGGATGCCTATATCCTGATCAATGATGGCAAGATAAGCAACATCAAGGATATGCTCCCAATTCTTGAAAAGATAGTTCAGACAGGTAAGCCTCTTGTTATAATCAGCGAAGATATTGAGGGCGAAGCGCTCGCAACTCTCGTGGTAAACAAGATCCGTGGCGTTATGCAGGTTGCAGCGGTTAAAGCTCCTGGATTTGGTGAGAGACGTAAAGCAATGCTTCAGGATATAGCAATTGTTACCGGCGGTGAGGTTATAAGCGAAGAACTTGGAAGAAAGCTTGATACCGCTGAGATAGATATGCTTGGTAGAGCTAAAAAGATCAAGATAACCAAGGAAGATACAACAATCGTAGAAGGATCAGGTAATCCTGCTGACATCAAGAATCGTGCTGCGCAGATCAAGGCTGAGTATGAAAACTCAAGTTCCGACTACGACAGGGAGAAACTTCAGGAAAGACTGGCAAAACTTGTGGGTGGAGTAGCTGTAATTCAGGTCGGTTCTGCCACTGAAACAGAGCAGAAAGAACTGAAACACCGTATTGAGGATGCTCTCAATGCAACAAGAGCTGCCGTTGAAGAGGGTATTGTTTCCGGCGGCGGTGTAGCCCTTGTCAATGCTTCTCTTGCTTTGGAGAAATTCCTGGAAACCCTTGAAGGAGATGAGCGGACAGGAGCCAATATAGTACTTAATTCTCTTATAGCTCCCCTTCACCTCATAGCAGATAATGCTGGTTTCCAGGGGGATGTTGTTGTAGAGAAGGTTAAGGGGCTTCCTGCAGGTCAGGGTCTTAATGCAGCCATTGGTGAATATGTTGATATGATCAAAGCGGGAATAATCGATCCTGTAAAGGTCACCAGAAGTGCTCTCCAGAATGCAGGATCTATAGCTGCCATGGTGCTTACAACAGAAGCTCTGGTAGCTGATAAACCAGAGAAAAAGTCTGACCTCGGAATGCCAGGCGGTATGGGCGGCATGGGTGGTATGGGCGGAATGGAAGGAATGTACTAGGTTAAAACCAGGGATTTCTGATTCAACGATCCCTTTCAGTATCCCAAGGAGCCTTCGCCATCAGGTTGAAGGCTCCTTTTTATATAACAAATGCATGGAACTACAATCATCACCTCCAGTCTGATATACTTGACGAATTGTGTTATTTAATCTTGTTCGGAGGAATGCCGGAATGGATAATATTTTAATTCTTGACTGCGGTTCTCAATATACGCAGCTTATCGCAAGAAGAGTTCGGGAACTTAAGGTCCATAGTGAGATTCTGCCGTGGGATGTGGCTATCGAAACCATTAAAGATAAAAAACCAAAGGGTATTGTGATCTCAGGAGGTCCTCAGAGTGTCATGGAAGAGGGGGCACCCTCTGTGTCAAATAAGCTTTTTGAAATGGGGATCCCCATACTTGGACTTTGCTATGGAATGCAGTTGATGACGAAACTTCTGGGCGGTGTTGTTGGAAGTGGCTGTAAAAGAGAATATGGAAGAACAGGTATTTCCATTATTGATTCCAATGCCCCTATCTTTTCAGGGATAAATCCTTCTTTTGAGGTGTGGATGAGTCATGGAGATCACATTGATCAGATTCCTCCCGACATGCATCTTCTGGCCAGCACCCTTGATGGTGTTCCAGCAGCCATGGCTACTGAAGACGGTTTTTTCTCAGGTCTGCAATTTCATCCGGAGGTTGTCCATACTCAACATGGAATGGATATACTGGCCAACTTCCTGTTTAAGATATGTAGATGCCAGGGGGATTGGAACCTTGGTGACTGGATCCAGAAAATGGTGGTTCTTATCCAGGACCAGGTAAAGGATGATTATGTGATATGTGGCCTCTCAGGAGGAGTAGACTCCACTGTTGCTGCTGTTCTCACTCAAAAGGCTGTAGGCGAAAGACTCGAGTGTATTTTTGTGAACAACGGCCTTCTTCGTGAAGGGGAATCTGAAGGTGTACTGGAACGCTATAAAAAACTCAACCTTAAAGTTCATTATGTAGATGCTTCAGAAATCTTCATGAGATCTCTTAAAGGGGTTACCGATCCTGAATCAAAAAGAAAGATCATCGGAGAGACGTTTGTCAGGGTTTTCGAGAAAGAGGCAGAGAAGATCCAGGGGGCAAAATGGCTCCTTCAGGGTACTCTCTATCCAGATGTTATCGAGAGCGGACATAAAGGAAAAGGCGCAGCTGTCATAAAGAGTCACCATAATGTAGGGGGATTGCCGGAAGACATGGATCTTGAAGTTCTGGAACCCCTCCGTGATCTCTTCAAGGATGAGGTAAGAGAAATTGGCCGTTTACTCAATGTGCCTTTGGAAATTATTGATCGTCATCCATTTCCAGGTCCCGGACTTGCTGTAAGGTGTCTTGGTGAACTAGTGACGGAAAGACTTGATACTTTACGTGCTGCTGATTCGATTTTTACAGAAGAAATCTTTAGAGCTGGACTCTATGATAAGATGTGGCAGGCTTTCTGCGTCCTTCTTCCAGTAAGAACCGTAGGGGTAATGGGAGACGCCAGAACCTATTCCGAGGTTGTTGCACTCAGGGCTGTTGAATCCCAGGATGGAATGACTGCAGACTGGGTCAGGTTACCCTATGATCTCATAGATAAGGTATCAAGACGGATCTGTAACGAAGTCAGAGGCATTAACCGTGTTGTGATGGATGTTACAAGCAAGCCGCCATCTACTATAGAATGGGAATAACAACCGTGTACTTCCTGGGGTGCCTTGAAGGCACCCTTTTTTGAGGACATGCTGTGAGAAAAATAACAAAATGATATATACTGAAATATGGGTTGGCTGAGGTTGTTTGCCTGGAGACCAGATCTTTTAGACTGAATATGAATGATCCAAGCTTGTTGTAACAAGGGGGGAATAAGGTGGACTCAGAGTACGGGTTGACGTTCAGAAAAGTAAGAGGTTGGTTTTTACCCTTTATTCTTGTGCTGTTTTTTCTGGCAGGCCTTTCTTATCTTATCAGTTTTAGCCTTTTAAGGCCCCTTGCATGGTCGGCTCTTCTTTCCTTCCTGGTCTATCCCCTTTACCAGGCACTTCATCATCACGTATTTAAGGGAAAATGGCCTAATCTTACTGCAGTTCTTATGACTGCCTTTGTCATACTCATAATCGTTCTTCCAACCGTAATGGTTGGTTTTGTAATGGCTAGAGAGGGTATCCGCCTCTACGGGAATATTGCTGATTTTCTTAAAGGAATAGATGGCACTACTGTACATCCACTTACGATGATCCTGCCTCCTGCCCTTGCAGAGAGGTTTAGTCCGCTTTTCAAGGAATTTGAATTTCTGGGAACGATCTTCGGTCAGACGGGGAGATGGGCAGCTTCTTCCATAGCTGCGGTATCAAGGGGATTTCTGGGTAATGCCATCAGGATAGTGTTACAACTAATAGTCATAGCAGTAGCTTCGTTCTTCATGATAAGAGATGGGCACCTGATACTTGGTTATGTCAGGGATATAACACCGTTGTTGCGCCAGGACAAGGAAGCTTTTTTCGGTCAGGCAAAAAGGATTTTGCAGGGAGTCCTGTATGGAATAACCCTCACTGCAATAATTCAGGGTATCCTCGGGGGTTTTGGGTGGTGGTATGTCGGGTTGCCAACCCCTCTTTTATTCGGAGCCCTTATGGCTATCCTGGCCATGTTCCCCATAATAGGTACTCCTCTTGTCTGGATTCCAGGAGCACTTTATCTACTATATCTGGGGCAATGGAAAAATGCACTGGTCCTGTTCATATGGGGACTTCTCGTTGTTAGTCTCATCGATAATTTTCTAAGGCCTCTTTTTATCTCCGAAGGTAGTAAGATCCATATTCTGATAATATTTATCGGAGTATTTGGGGGATTAACTACCTGGGGGTTTATAGGGATCTTTCTTGGACCTCTTGTAATTTCTCTTTTTGTATTTATGCTGGATACTTATCGAAAAGAGTGGAAAATGCGTTTTAGAAGTGAATGATCTTGCAGTGTGTCCAACATATACTTCCCTTCAGGAGGAACAGGTATGCCATTGCTTTTTTCTATTGCGGGTTTCAAGAATTCCGGGAAAACTACTCTGTGCTGGAAGATACTTTCCCTCCTTAAAGAAAAGGGGCTGGAGGTAGCCTATCTGAAACATACCCATGAAAAAGTGTTATCTCCAGACAATACTGATACTGGGAAAAGATCAGATTTATGTCTTTCTACAGGACTATGGGGATCTGATGGTCTCGTTATGGAATTTGGAGAAAAAGATCTTGACAGAAAAACAGCACTCTCTCTAGCTTTTAAGGGTAAAGATGTCGTGATCATGGAGGGGGGTAAGAATATGGGATGTCCGAAAATATGGGTAGGTTCACCTTCTGATATTCCTCCCGATACACCCGGAGTCCTTGCTTGCTATTGTTCCAGCCCCGATGAAAATTTTCTTACCTTTCAGCCGGGAGAGGAAGATGCGGTCGCTTCTTACATATATAGATTCTGGAAGAGGTCTGAAGGAAACAGGATCGAACTCTATATCGGAAATAAACGAATTCCAGTAAAAGAATTTGTATCGGACTTTCTGGCAAGAGGACTGAGAGGCATGTTAAGTGCCCTTCATGGAGTTTCTTCCTTTGATTCTGGTATTGCTCTCTTTATCAAAAGTAAAAAAAATCACTAGATCTTTCTCAGCTTATCTTGAACTTTCCTTTTCGGAAATGACAGGAAACTGATTTTTAGTGGTAAAAAAACTTGTATTTATTTCTTTTGCTGTCTATAATTATTTCCGCTTTGTCAGCTTGCTCGCCATTATGGCGAGCTATTGATGTTTTTATGTATTGTTCTAGATTAAAGGGAGGTACTTTTTATGGGTCTTCTAACGTTATTTGTAGTCGGAGGAGCAGGTGTCATTGCTCTGGTTTTTGCCGGGACTTCGTTCAACAAGATCAATGCTTTTGTGGTTGAAAATGAAAGAGTTAATGAACTTTCCGAGATCATCCATAAGGGCGCAATGGCTTTTCTATCAAGGGAGTATAAATGGCTGGCACCGTTTGTCATTCTTGTAGCCACTCTTTTAGGAATCAAGATAGGTTTTGCAACGGCAGTATGCTTTGTTCTTGGAGCTCTTTGCAGTGGTCTGGCTGGTTTCTATGGAATGAAGGTCGCAACCAGAGCAAATGGAAAAACAGCCTTTGCTGCGACGAAAGGTGTAAATGAGGCTCTCACCGTTGCTTTTGGTGGTGGGAGTGTCATGGGAATGTCCGTAGTCGGCCTTGGCGTCCTGGGCATATTACTCTGTTATGTTTTCTTTAAAGATCCTAACGTTATTACAGGATTCGGTTTTGGTGCAAGCTCAATTGCCCTTTTTGCACGTGTAGGTGGCGGTATTTATACGAAAGCTGCAGATGTCGGAGCTGACCTTGTCGGCAAAGTTGAGGCAGGGATTCCCGAAGATGATCCCCGTAACCCGGCTACCATTGCTGATAATGTTGGGGATAATGTTGGGGATATTGCTGGAATGGGTGCAGACCTTTTCGAATCTTATGTCAACTCTATAATAGCTGCTATGGCTATAGGACTTGCAATATTCGGCGGTCGGGGTGTGGCCTACCCTCTCATGCTTGCTTCTGTAGGTATTGTAGCTGCGATAATTGGAACTTTCTTTGTCAAGGTAAAAGAAGGCGGTAATGCCCAGGTAGCCCTGAGGATCGGAACTTTTGTCACGGGTGGGCTTATGATGGTTGGAGCCTTCTTTATAACCAAGGGGATGTTCGGAGAAATAACTCTTTTCTGGTCTGTCCTTTCTGGAGTAGCAGTAGGAGTTCTGATCGGTTTTGTGACTGAGGTATACACTTCTTCCGATTTCAAATCTGTACAGCAGATAGCGGCTTCTACTCAGACTGGATATGCAACTACTATCCTTTCCGGCATAGCAGTGGGTATGAAGTCTACCGTTATTCCCGTTATTCTCATCTGTATCGCCACACTTGTAGGCTATCGGTTTGGAGGCCTATACGGAATTGCATGCGCTGCTGTAGGAATGCTTTCAATTACAGGAATGAGCCTCAGCGTTGATGCCTACGGTCCCATAGCTGATAACGCAGGTGGAATAGCAGAAATGAGCCATCTTCCACCTGAAGTAAGAAAGATTACTGATAAGCTTGATGCTGTAGGTAATACTACTGCTGCTATGGGCAAGGGACTTGCCATCGGTTCTGCCGCTCTCACTGCCCTTGCTCTGTTTGCTGCATATGCACATGCCGTCCAGCTGGATTCCATCGACCTTAAAGACCCCAAAGTCATGGTTGGTCTTTTCCTGGGAGGCATGCTTCCCTTCCTGTTCAGTGCACTTACCATACAAGCTGTAGGGCGCGCTGCACAGTCAATGATCGATGAAGTTAGAAGACAGTTCAGGGATATTCCAGGGATAATGGAAGGGAAAGCTCGTCCTGAATATGAAAAATGCATTGAGATCTCTACATCTTCGGCTCTTAAGGAAATGGTCGTTCCGGGTCTCCTCGCTGTAGTGACTCCAGTTGCTGTAGGATTTATTTTGGGTCCTGAAGCTCTTGGAGGACTTCTTGGCGGTTCGATAGTCACTGGTGTTATGATGGCAATATTTATGTCTAACGCTGGTGGTGCGTGGGATAATGCAAAAAAATACATAGAGGAAGGTCATTATGGGGGTAAGGGAACTGAAAATCATGCTGCAGCAGTTGTAGGAGATACAGTAGGAGACCCCTTCAAGGATACTTCAGGTCCAAGTCTTAACATCCTGATCAAATTGATGTCTGTAGTTGCAGTGGTTCTTGCTCCCCTGTTTATCTGATCTTTTCAGGATTCTACTTCTGAACGTCTGAGTTGACTCGTTAGCATAAATGCTAAGATTAAAGGGGGGGAGAGTATATACTCTTCCCCCTATTCTGTTCGGAGGTGTACCTGGTAATGATTGATCACGTCCAGGATATAAAAGAAAAACTCGATATTGTAGAAATTATCGGTGACTATGTCCGTCTTCGGAAAGTCGGAAAGAACTTCAGAGGACTTTGTCCCTTTCACAGCGAAAAAACCCCTTCATTCTATGTTTCTCCGGAAAGACAGACCTATCATTGTTTTGGATGTGGAAATGGAGGTGATCTTTTCAGTTTTATAATGGAAGCAGAGAATATCGATTTTCGCGAGGCTCTGGAATTACTTGGAAAAAGGGCAGGAATCGATATCGCTGAGAAAAGAACAGAAGCCAGAGGTAAAAATCTTTACGATGTTATGGAACTTGCCTGTCAGTTCTATCAAAATTCCCTCCATTCTGATAGAGGAGAAATTGCCCGTAAATATTTGCAGAAAAGGTCGGTTTCGATGGACCTCACCTCGGCTTTTGAAATCGGATGGGCCTCAGCAAGCTGGGATTCATTATGGACCTGGCTGAAAGATCATCAGATATCCTTTAAGGATGCTGTTGAATGTGGTCTTGTCCTTGATGGCAAGCACGGACCATACGATAGGTTCAGAGGTAGACTGATCTTCCCTATCAGGGATATTGTGGGCAAGTTGATCGCTTTTGGTGGAAGACTTGTTGATGGTGATGGAGCAAAATATATTAATAGCCCTGAAGGTAGTCTCTATAGCAAGAGGCAGAATCTATATCTTTTGAACAAGGCAAAACGATCTATCCGTGAAAAAGGTAGAGCAATCCTGGTAGAGGGATACATGGATGCCATAAGACTTCATGTTTCCGGTTATCCGGAAACAGTCGCGACCCTTGGTACTTCTCTTACCGAAGAACAGGCATCTCTGCTTAAGAGGCTTGCCGATAAATGTTATATATGTTATGACTCTGATGCAGCTGGACAGGAAGCCACTCTTCGAGGTATGTACATTCTTCAGAAACTGGGACTTGATGTCTTAATTGTCCAGATTCCCCAGGGTAAAGATCCGGATGACCTGCTTTCCCTCCCTCAGGGCAGGGATCTATTTGAAGAGATGATTGTAAAGGCAAAACCTTTAGTCCTTTATCATCTCTATATGGGGCGAAATGGAGGCATGGCCGGTTCCCGGAGATCAACTGATGAATTTCTGGTCAAGATATCGCAACTTCCTCTTGAAACAGTTTCGCAGTACCTCAATCATATTTCACGTGAATTAGGTATCCTTCCGCATATACTCCAGGATCGACTCCATTCTTTAAGAAAACAGGATGAAAGAAAATCTTCGGAAGTGGGAAGAGACAGGATTGAAGAACAAACAGATAATCCTGCTGCAAATGATATTGAACCTCTCCAGGCTGCTCTCTTTACTCTCTTGTGGAATAATGCGGATATAAGGAAAACGACAACATCACACAATATTATCACTCTGTTCGAAGATGAGAGGATGCAGACCATCACATCAGCTCTCATCTCCGGTGAGGATCCGGTTGACCTTGAAAAACGCTGGCTACTTCTTGGAGAGAAATTCGCCCAGCAGGTTATTGCAAAGGGTGGGTCTTATCTTGAACAGTTTCCTGAAACAGAAAATCTATGCAGTGTAATAATTGATTCCCTTGAGAAAAAAAAGAAGATATCCCGGTACAGGATACTTAAAGGAAAACTTATAAGAATGGAAGCGTCAGGAGAGGAATTAAAAGAGTATTCAGAACTTTCATCCGAGCTTAAAGATGTTGTTTTTTAGCATCCATCCCTTTGTTGAAAAGAAGGAAGTTAATTTGATATACTCTCTCTGTTGCTTGTGTATGGAGGCACAAAGATGAGAATAGATAAATTCCTTAAGCTTGCCAGACTAGTCAAAAGAAGGTCGGTAGCCCAGGAAATGATATCAGTAGGAGCAGTGAGAATTAATAAACGGCAGGTAAAGCCTTCAAGTATTGTTAAAGAAGGTGACATCGTAGAGGTTGCATACACTTGCCGAGTCATTGCCATAGAAGCTTTAACAGCGGATGATGTTCTTCTTAAAAGAAGAGATGCAGTTCCATACAGATTGATTGAAGAAAAAAGAGTTAATCCGGAAGAACGGCCCTGGTAAGAGGGTACAAAGGGTCAGGTCCTTTCTGTTGAAAAGGAGATGAGCGGATTGAGTTCAATTATAGGAATTCATGCAAGGGAAATACTGGATTCTCGGGGTAATCCCACACTTGAAAGTGAAGTATGGCTGGAGAGTGGAATAGTAGCTACAGCATCAGTACCATCTGGGGCTTCTACCGGTTCTTTTGAAGCAGTGGAGTTAAGAGATGGAGATGACAGGTATATGGGTAAGGGAGTTCGTTCTGCTGTTCGGAATGTGAATGACAGAATAGCTCCTGAAATAATCGGTCTCGAAGCAGGAGAGCAGAAATATATTGACCGAGTTATGATCGAACTTGATGGTACACATAACAAGGGGAATCTGGGTGCCAATGCTATTTTAGGAGTCTCCCTTGCTGTTGCAAGAGCTGCAGCAAAGGAATATGAAATGCCCTTATGGTCCTACATCGGGGGGCTTGGTCCATTTGCTCTTCCTACTCCCATGATGAATGTTATTAATGGAGGTAAACATGCGGACAATAATCTCGATATCCAGGAGTTTATGATCATTCCCCATGGTGCCGAATGTTTTTCAGAAGCACTGAGAATGGGTACGGAGACTTATCACGCATTAAAAACAATTTTAATCCAAAAGGGACTGAATACTGCTCTGGGAGATGAGGGAGGTTTTGCCCCTCATCTGAAAACTAACAGAGAAGCTATTGACATCATTATTTCTGCAATAGAAAAAGCCGGCTATGTTCCTGGAGAGGATATAAGTCTTGGTCTGGATGTAGCTGCTACTGAGATCTTTAAAGATGGCAATTATATTTTTAAAGGAGAACAGAAAACCTTTTCATCACTGGAACTTATGGATTATTATACGGATCTATGCAGTAGATATCCGGTTATTTCAATAGAAGACGGCATGTCAGAGGAAGATTGGGAAGGTTGGGGAGGATTGCTCCAGAAACTTGGGAGTAAGATCCAGATAGTAGGTGACGATCTTTTCGTTACAAATCCGGAAAGACTTCGCAGAGGGATAAATGACAGGTCGGCCAATGCTATCCTGATAAAGCTCAACCAGATAGGTACTCTTACAGAAACGTTGGAAGTGATCGATATAGCCAGATCCAACGGTCTTGGAACGATAATATCCCATAGATCCGGGGAAACTTCTGATACCTTTATCAGCGACCTGAGTGTTGCCACATCTGCTGGTCAGATAAAAAGCGGGGCTCCAGCTCGAGTTGATAGAGTGGCCAAATACAATCAGTTACTAAGGATAGAGGAAGAGGCATTTGAAGTTGCTCCCTATTCCGGTTTATCCCGAATAAAATGTTCCAGATAAATCATACTGACCTCTTGGGAGCTATCAGCATAAAAGTTGCGGGAGACTGAGGTTTGAGACTGGTCCAGTCTTTAGGTTTACATATTATTATGAAGTCATTGTGCTTCAGGAAAGCAGGCTTAAATGAAAATTGCTGAACCAACTGTGGGAAGACTGGTACAGTATCACAGGCTGCTCGAGCGTTTGTACATGGAAGGGCAAAAAGTTGTTTCATCCCAGGAGATCGGGGAATCCCTCGCTTTTAAGGCCAGTCAGGTAAGGAAAGATCTTTCATATTTTGGTGAAATCGGGAAACGCGGTGTGGGCTATCATGTCGAAAAGCTCTACAAACATATTGATGAGATCCTTTCTCCGCCCAGAAAGTGGAAACTGGGACTTATCGGAGTCGGTCATCTTGGAAGTGCATTGCTTGGTTATGGAGCCCTTCGAAATGACAAGGTCGAGATAAGTGCTCTATTTGATAATGACAAGTCAAAGGTCGGCAAGGTCTTTTACGGAGTAGAATGCCATAACATAGACGATGCTGCGAAAATTATCTGCATGGACAGGATAGAGGTAGTTATTCTTGCAGTTCCTTCGAGTGCAGCACAGAGTTGTGTTGATTCCATTGTAAGTAGCGGTTGTGTCAAGGGAATCCTCAACTTTTCTCCCATATCCATTGTTACTCCGCCTGATGTCCTTGTTACAAGCGTTGATATCTCTGTGGAACTTGAAAAGCTATTGTTTTATCTCAAAGAGGAAGAGAAAAAAAAGTAAGATTGGGGTTTATACCTTTTAAGGTATCATGTTAGAATGTCCTGTGACAGAAGGAAAAGTATAGAAGAAGGAGATGGTGTTCTTGCAGACTGGTGGTCAGGGTAGCTTGGTGGGTATGCTTTTCCCATTAGCAATATTTGTGCTGATTTTCTATTTTTTCATCATTCGTCCCCAGAAAAAGAAACAGAAACAGCACGATGAATTGATCGCTTCCCTTGGTAGAGGAGATCAGGTAGTTACCGCGGGAGGATTCTGGGGCATAGTAAGAGAAGTCAAGGATGACAGTTTGATTATCGAGATTGCAGATGGTGTGAAAGCGAGAGTCCTTAAAGGTTCTATCGCTAACAAGAGAGCGTCTGCCCCGGAAGCAAAAGAAATGGGTGCTCCAGTCGAAGATAATGGTGTGAAAACTGATGAGGAATAGTTAGTCTGCTCCGGTGCTAAACATCTTGGAGTGGATGCATGTGCGTCCGCTCCTTTTTCTATTTTTTATCTTTTTTTTCGGTTTTATTATTTGACTTTCCTGTTTGAACTTTCAGATCACAGACTGTGATTTTGTGGGAATAATTCGGTTAAGGAGGTATATGCAGATGCAGAAAAGAGACCGTTGGCGGCTTCTCTTGGTAGCATTGGTTGTTATAGTAGCAGTTGTATCTGTTTTTCCAATAAAGGGTAGGATCAATCTGGGTCTGGACCTTAAGGGTGGAGCCCATATTGTTCTTCAAGCCAAGGGAACAGATACAAATCCCCTTACGGAAGATAGTATAGAAAGGCTTCTTGCTGTTTTAAGGAACCGTATTGACCAGTATGGTGTATCGGAACCCCTGATCCAGAGACAGGGTAAGGATAGAGTAATAGTGGATCTTCCCGGAGTTGAAGATCCAGAAGCGGCTCTTGAACTCATAGGCAAGACGGCCCTTCTGGAGTTCAGGAAAGTTCTTAAGGGGACTCCTGCTGTTCCTCCTGGCCCACAGAGGCCCAATTATGATAGCGATGAGGAGTATAACAGTGCCCTTTCCAGGTGGGAAGAAGCAAAGCAACAGATATTAACGATAAAAAACGAACTTCAGGCTGAAGCTGATAAGGGAAAGGGACTTCTCCTTTCAAGAGATGAAGATGAAAAATACTATCTTCTTGGAACTCCATACGTCACCGGTAAAGACCTGAAAAATGCAGGTACACAGTATGATAATCTGGGCAGGCCTGTTGTCACCATAGCATTTAACAACGAAGGAGCCAAACTCTTTGATAAGGCGACTTCCGAATCTGTTGGTGAACAGTTGGCCATTGTCCTTGACGGAGTAGTGGTTTCAGCTCCGGTTGTACAGGAAAGAATAAGTGGAGGTAATGCACAGATTTCCGGCAGATTCTCAGTTCCGGAGGCCCAGCGCTTAGCTATAATGTTGAGGGCGGGTGCCCTTCCAGTGGCAGTAGAAGTACTGGAGAACCGTTCCGTTGGTCCGTCTCTTGGTGCGGATTCAATAAAGCAGGGACTTAGAGCCGGTATAATTGGAGCGGTCCTTGTCATTCTGTTCATGCTTGTCTACTACCACGTTCTTGGAATTGCTGCAGACTCGGCCCTTGCAGTTGCTCTTCTTCTTGTGTTTGCAGGTCTGATAAGCCTGAGAGCGACACTGACACTTCCAGGTATTGCAGGTATCATCCTTACTATCGGAATGGCAGTCGACGGGAATATACTTATTTACGAGAGAGTTAAAGAAGAGTTCCGTTCGGGAAAGACGCCTCATGCTTCTATCGATTCAGGATTCCGAAAGGCATTAACGACGATTCTTGATGCCAACATAACTACCCTTATTGCTGCTGGTGTTCTGTATTATTTTGGTAGTGGTCCTGTTAGAGGATTTGCTGTCACTCTTAGTCTTGGTATTTTAGCAAGTGTATTTACTGCTGTTGTTGTTACAAGAGCTTTGCTCCAGGTACTGATGAGCGGGACAAGAATTCCCTCTCTTACACGTCGCGGATAACTGAGGAGGTCTTTTCATGTTCAGCTTATCTTCAATTAATCTAGATTTTATGAAATTTCGCAGGAAAGCCTTGATCTTTAGTGGAATTCTTCTGTTGGCAAGTATTCTGCTTTTGTTTACCAGGGGACTTAACCTTGGTATAGACTTTGTTGGCGGGAACCTCATGCAATTGAAGTTTTCAACTGCGGTTGAGGTCAGTGATCTCAGGGATATCCTTTCGGATGTAGGTCAGTCTCAAGCTGTTATTCAGTCTTACAGTAATGACGGATTTATGATTCGCCTCAATGCCCAGGAAGAGACTGTAAGAAAAGAAGTACTCCAGGCAATAAGAGAGAAATATCCTGATGTGGAATTGCTTAGATTCGAAAAAGTCGGGCCTGTTGTCGGAGAACAACTTCGCAAAGAGGCTTTTATAGCGGTTTGTATGGCTTTGTTGGGTATCCTGGGATATATAACTGTACGTTTCCAGTTCCGCTTTGCTGTGGTAAGTGTTTTAGCCTTAATGCACGATTCCCTTATAACTCTCGGGGTTTTCAGTCTCACAGGTATGGAAGTTTCCCTACCTTTCATTGCTGCTATACTTACGATCGTAGGCTATTCTCTAAATGATACTATCGTTGTTCTTGACAGAGTCAGGGAGAACTGGAAAAATCTTAAGCCATGGGGAATAGTGAAACTTCTCAACGTTTCTCTGAACCAGACCCTGTCTAGAACCATGAATACTTCGATAACCACATTTCTTCCGGTAATGGCTTTCTTCTTACTTGGTGGACCTGTTCTTGCGAATTTCTCTTTCGCATTGCTTATAGGAATAGTCGTTGGCACATACAGTTCCATCTATATCGCAGGATCGCTTCTTTCTGAGTGGTATGAAAGGTCTTCATCCAGATAGTTTGCCGACCTTTCGTCCCCTGGTTTTAGCCTGATCAACCTCCTTCTCTTTTCTTTATATACCTCCAGGGAGCCTCATGGCTCCCTTTTTAGTATGCCATACTGTGGTTTACGAAAAGATACAGCAGTATTACAATAATGTCTGGAATACAGTTTAAGGGGGATGGATAATGGAACCCATTTTGAGGATGATAGCAGAAGGTCTTGCAGTGGGAGATTCTGCAGTTGAGATCTGCCGCAAACGTTTATCCGGATTGGTGAAGAAAGGACTTCTCAGCGACTCAGAATTCAGAGCCATACTTTCCGATATTGATCAGGATGTTCATGAAAAAAGGAAAGAGATGATAAGCTGTATCAGTTCAGAAATTAAAAAGCTTACATCAATACTATCGGTCGAAGCCGAAAATGGTACTTTTCTGAACCATCAATGATATCTCTTGCATCTTCGCAAAACTATTGTCATCATTGGAATATAGGTGTTTCATTCTGATCAGGCCACGTTGTCTGTAGTTTCGTTTTTTTAGAATATGATTCTGGCTAGGAGGGTTATCAATGAGGAGTTATGGATTAGGAATATCTTTTACCATGCTTTTAGCTGCTATTTATGCTTTTCAGAACAAGGGAGAAGTGGTTGTAAGGTTCCTTACCTGGGAAAGAGTTCTCCCCCAGGGAGTGTGGGAGATAGCGCTATTTGCCTTAGGCTGTGTTGTTATGTGGATTATATCCCTCTCAGCAATTGTAGAGAACCGTAATAGGTATACCGGAATAGTAAAGGATCAGAAAACACGTCTTACAGAACTTGAAGAAGATTTATCTGTTCTTAGGGATGAACGGAAATCCCTTATGATAGCTCTCAAGAGAACAGGATCGGACTTTGAGATTCCAGCCCAGGACGAACCCGCAAAGGGCCCAGCAAAATGGGAACAGGATGTACGCGATTATGTGGAACCATCAGCTGATTTCTCGACGGAGTCCTGTTCGGAAGGGACCATGGTTTCGGAAGAGTCCGAACTGCGCGATATATCATGTGAGCCATGCGAAGGAGATAACGCTGAAGTAGATGAAGGCACAGATCTTACCCTTGAGGAAGAACTTGAGGATGAGGGAAAAGTTGACAATTGACATCTTTCTGTCGAAGATCTGAACTCTGCCTCTTTGAGCCAAAGGAAAGTACTTTAGAAATCTCCCAACAACTCCAATGTTCTGTACTTGTTGCATCTATCCTCGAAATGAGAGGACTTGCAGATATGGGAAATATAGAAAAGGCTCGGGCCTGGCTAAGTCCGAGCCTTAACTCTATACTTTCCTGTCTTGATCTTGGCAGAAATGCAATTGAAACAAGGAATTTGTGGAATTCTATCGCAACTCTTGGAAATGTTGTTGTTTATGGTGATTATGATGTGGATGGTATTTCTGCTACTGTCCTTGCTATGGAAATATGTGCCAGAGTCGGGGCGAAAGTCAGATATTTTATTCCCCATCGTCATCATCAGGGTTATGGACTCCACTGGGATGTTTTGGAAAACCTTGTCAGGACGGGCTGTGATACTCTTGTAATTGTTGATTGTGGTTCCAAGGACAAGGAAATGCTTTTACACGCTCGTGAGGCGGGACTTAATCTCTTTGTTTTCGATCATCATCTGGTCGAGGAGGACTATTGTGCTCCTTCTTTTGTTGTGAATCCACAGATAGACGGGGATCCACGTTCCAGAGAACTTTGTGCTACTGCGGTGTTATGGACCTGGGCTTTCCTTCACAGTGGTTTGCCAACAGACTGGCTTATGGAAAGACTTGATCTTGTTGCTTTGGCTACTGTGGCAGACTGTATGCCCCTTAACGCACTTAACCGGTCTATTGTTAACATGGGTCTGGATCAGATCAAGCGATTTACACGGCCTGGTCTCAGGGAGCTTTTAAAAAAACTTGATTTATCAAGTTCTTACCTTACTGAAGAACATCTTGCTATGAAGGTGATTCCCTGCCTCAATGCAGCAGGCAGAATGGAACTTGCTGATCCTTCGGTTAACCTTCTTGCAGGGGTAGAGCCTGTATCCGGATTTGCGGAAAAACTTGTAATTCTTAACAGGAAAAGACAGGAATTGTCCCTTACCATCTCAAAACA
Organism: Synergistales bacterium; assembly: GCA_963666205.1. Taxonomy (GTDB): domain Bacteria; phylum Synergistota; class Synergistia; order Synergistales; family JAFGMB01; genus JAENYO01. The sequence goes on along the minus strand of OY762654.1, from coordinate 409,412 downwards.
GGTATCTTCTGTGATGGAGAGGGATTCATGCCATGTGATCTTTGAAAAAACATGGCCTATCGGAATTCTCAGCGGAGTAGCCAGTAAAGTCTGCAATATGAGGAGTCAGCCTGTGATCCTGGCAGCCCCCAATAGAAAGAGCATCAGAGGGACAGTAAGGGTCCCCACGGGAGGAGATGCTATTGCAACTCTTGACATAGTATCCGATTATCTTCAAGAATGGGGAGGACATAAATTTGCTGCCGGTTTTTCCGTTGCTCCTGAGCATTGGGATCTGGTAAGGAATAAATTGGAAGACCATTTATGTCTATTTGTTACCCCTGATATCTCTATCCATGCTCTGGACTTTAATCCTGATAATATCAACTCCAGGGTTTTTCAGGAACTCACCCTTTTAGGACCATTTGGACAGGGTAATCCTGTTCCTTTCTTTTACCATCCCAGGCAGGGCATTGAGAAATTCACTTCTCTTGGTAGAGGTGGAGAACATTTCAAGATATCTCTGGGATCATCCGAGATTTTAGCTTTTAATATAAGAGACCTTCTCGATGAACTCAAAGATGGTTCTCCTCTGGGTTGGGTTTATCATCCCAGACTTGATGTATGGAGAGGTAAACCAAGGTTGCAGTTTATTCTTGATTGTGTAGTGGTTCCTGATTGAATCATCCCTGGTAGTAAATCAAAATCCTTTAGTTATGTTTGTTTATTAATTCCAGGACAGATTCCAGAGAGGTGAAATTTTTGGAAGAAGGCAATAAGTACTTTACTGACCATCAAGATAGGATATTCAAGACCGGATCCAGGGTTGTTGTTCAAAAGGAACTTAAAAAACTCAGGGACAGTTTTATGGGTAGGATCCCTGAATCGCAGAGATCTGTTTCTGTGAAATTTGCCTGGCATGAGGTCTGGTCCAAGATATCCAGATATTTATCTAAAGAGGATCTGATGGCTGTGGGGGAAGCTCTCATCTATTCTGCTAACAGCCATGGAGATCAAAAACGATCGACTGGGGATCCCTATATAGTACATTGTCTGAACGTTGCATCTATCCTTGCAGATATGCAAATGGATTCTCCAACACTTCAGGCAGCACTTCTTCATGATGTCCTGGAAGATACAGAAGTAGATTCGCAATATATCATAGAAAGATTCGGACAGGATATTTTTACCCTGGTCGATGGAGTAACGAAACTAGGAAAACTTCCATTTAAATCTTTTGAAGATTATCAGGCTGAAAACCTAAGAAAAATGTTTCTGGTAATGGCAAAGGACATCCGGGTTGTCCTTATAAAACTTGCTGATCGACTTCATAATATGCGTACCCTAAGTGCCCTCAGAAAGGACAAGCAGTCGCGTATTGCAAAGGAAACACTGGAGATTTATGCTCCTCTGGCCCACCGCTTGGGAATTTACCAGGTGAAAAGGGGCCTGGAAGATCTGGCCTTTAAATTCTCGGACCCGGATATGTACTATGAAATTAAAAGGAAAGTCAGACAGAAGCTTCCCGAAAGGGAACGGACCGTAACTATAGCGCTTGAAATGCTTCAGGAAAGATTAAAAAAGGAAGATATACAGGCTCGGATAAAAGGGAGGGCCAAACATTTTTACAGTATATACGAAAAAATGAACCGCAAGCATCTTGCCATAGAACAACTATATGACCTTCTGGCACTCCGTGTTGTAGTAGAATCGGTCACGGAATGCTATACGGTTCTGGGGATTGTTCACGCAATGTGGAATCCTATCCCTGGACAATTTGATGATTATATCGCTAATCCAAAGAACAATATGTACCAGTCCCTGCACACAACTGTTGTTGGTCCTACAGGTGAACCACTGGAAGTTCAGATAAGGACATGGGAAATGCACTGGCTGGCGGAGTATGGTATTGCTGCACACTGGAGATACAAGGGTGGACCGGGCAAACTGGACAAACTTGATGAAAAACTGACATGGATCAGACAGGCTCTTGAAAGCGATCATGAAGAAGGTGAACCCTCTGAATTTCTAGAAAGACTAAAAGAGGATGTTCTCAGTTCAGAAGTTTTTGTTTTTACACCTAAAGGTCAGGTAGTTACCCTTCCAGGAGATTCAACACCTATTGATTTTGCATATGCAATTCATACAGAAGTGGGAAATAAATGTGTTGGGGCTATGGTAAATAACAGGATAGTACCCATGGATTATAAGTTAAACAATGGGGATATCATCAAGGTCATCACTTCCCCTCAGGGTACTCCATCAATGGATTGGCTCAAAATTGTAAGGAGCAGTAAGGCTAGAGGAAAGATCCGATCCTTTTTCAGACAGCAAAGCAGACTTGAGAGAGAAGAGAGAGTTGAGAGGGGACAGGATCTTCTGCTTAAGGTCCTCAAGAGGCGTGATGCTTCTTTTGATAAAGGGCTTGAAGACCTATCTCCTCATCTGAATAAAGTAGCCAGAGATCTAGGCTATTCCGGTGCGGAAGACCTTTTCTTTGCCCTTGGTTCAGGTAATCAGACTGCCTCTAACGTGGCCCAGAAACTGGGATCTACCTCATCTCTTTTTAAAGCGTCTAAAACACCCAACGTCGTTGTTGAGGAACTGAAACCTTCCCTTAAGGCAAAGCAGGATTCTGACATTATAGTTGAAGGAGCAGAAGGAGTCCTGGTAACTTTGGCCAATTGCTGTCTCCCTGTGCCGGGGGATTCTATTGTGGGTTATTCTACTCGGACAAGAGGTATTACAGTTCATAGACTTGACTGTCCCAATATTTCTAATTCTACTGAAGAAAGAAAGATTGAAGTATCCTGGGGTAACCATGGTAATAAAAAATACCACTCCAGACTTAAACTTGAAGGAATAGACAGACCTGGGCTTTTTTCGGATGTCGCACAGGCCCTTATGTCTGCAGACTGCAATATAATTGGTCTCAAAGCCAACATGGTTGGTAATAACCAGGCTCGGATGAAGATAGAAGTTGAAGTTAAAGATATTGAGCATCTTTATTTTACAATTGCCAGACTCAATTCTGTTAAAAGCGTTATTGTCGTTTTTCGGGGGTGATATTTATGAGGGCGGTTATTCAGAGAGTTACTTCTTCCAGCGTAGAGGTGGAAGGTAAGATCATTGGAGAGATAGATGCAGGCTATTGTGTTCTTCTTGGCGTTACCCATTATGATACCGCAAAGGATGCAGAGTGGATCGTCAACAAGATAATTGGACTCAGGATATTCGAGGATGAGGAAGGTAAGTTGAATAGATCCCTTACCGATGTTGGAGGATCTGTACTTCTTGTTTCGCAGTTTACATTATATGGCGACTGCAGGAAGGGACGCAGGCCCTCCTTTGTGAAAGCAGCACGTCCTGAATTAGCGAATGAATTGTATGAGAAATGCTGTTCTCTTTTCAAAGAAAAGGGGATCACAGTCCAGACTGGAAAATTTCAGGCTTACATGAAAGTATCCATCAGTAACGATGGACCTGTGACTCTTATAATTGATTCCCCGGGGGAGGTAAAAGTTAATGAAGGATAAACGTTTCCCGTTGGGTCCTTTATGGACCAATGGTTTTCTTATATGGGACGAAATGAAAAAAGCCTTTTTTGTAGATCCGGGTGGAGATCCGGAGGAAGTCATATCATTTATGGCCGAAAATAGTATTCAACTGGAGGCTATACTTTTAACACATGGACACAGTGACCATATAGGTGGACTGAAAACATTGTCTCCTCTAGCTACGAGTGGTGTCTATATCCATAAAGATGATGTTGAGATGATAAGCAACCCGGATCTTAACCTCTCACAGTTTCTTGGTACTTCTATTTCATTTTCATTTGACGTAAGGATTCTCTCCGGAGGAGAAAAACTAACTATAGGCCAGATGGAGATATATGTGATACATACGCCAGGTCATACGAAAGGAAGCTGTTGCTTCTATGTGAAAGATGAAAAGGATTCCCTCCTTTTATCAGGAGATACATTATTTGCCTCGAGTGTTGGACGTACGGATCTACCGGGAGGAGATCATAAAGCTCTTATCAACTCTATCTCCAGGCTCTCATTATATCCAGATGAGATCAGGGTCCTTCCCGGGCATGGACCAGAAACCCTGCTTGGAAGAGAAAAAACAAATAATCCCTTTTGGCCCAGGTAGACAAATAGCATGAAACTTGCTGATATTCCAGATTGGGACAGACCTAGAGAACGCCTACTTATACAGGGGATATCAAGTCTTTCTTCTGTTGAGTTGATCGCCCTTCTTCTGGGTTCGTGCGGTGCCAAAAAAGATGTTCTTGAAGTTTCTGCATCAATACTGAAAGAATTCGGGGATCTTTCCGGTCTATCGAAGGCAACTCTTGCTGAATTGTGTTCCCTTTCCGGTATTGGCAGAGCCAAGGCGGGAGTGTTACTGGCAGCTCTGGAACTTGGTAAAAGAGCTGTTGGTGAAAACTCTTCACTTGTAAAAAATGCTGAATGGAAGCAGTCCCTTCAGCTCTGGGCGGTTGAACTATCTGTGCAGGAAAGAGAGTATATTATCTCCATATATGTTGATGACAGGAATAGAGTAATAGATGATGATAAGGTATCATATGGAGGGATCGATGGAGCTTTTCTGGATACAGGGTATCTTCTCAGAAGGGCAATAAGGCTTGGTGCAAAAGGGCTGGTGCTTCTTCATAATCATCCCGATGGAAGTGAAGTCCCCAGCAATGATGATATTATTCTTACAGAGTATATATCAAGGCAGCTTGCTGTACTCGGACTTGAAATGATAGGCCATTATTTATGCGCTGCCGGTAAACTTGCAGAAATAGCAATAACACGATAATAACAGTGTATCAGAAGGAGAGGGAGATAAATTGTTCAGATTTTTATCCGGTGTTCTAGGTTCTGACGTAGGAATAGATCTGGGTACGGCAAACACAGTAGTCTATGTAAGTGGTAAGGGTATTGTTTTTAACGAACCTTCATGTGTAGCTGTCAGAAAACGCAGCAAAAGCGGAAAAGTTGATATCATTGCAGTGGGAAAGGAAGCTAAGGCCATGGTGGGGAAGACTCCCATAGGAGTGACTACCCTTCAACCTCTCCAGGATGGCGTTATTGCGAACTATGATATGACTGAGACTATGATCCGTCATTTTCTTATCAAAATTGGTGGAGGAACAAAACTTCTTTCCCATCCACGAGTTGTCATTTCAGTTCCTGCTGAAGTAACTGAGGTTGAGAGACGTTCTGTTATCGATGCAACATTAGGGGCAGGAGCGAAAGAAGCGTATGTTGTTGAAGAACCCATAGCCGCGGCCCTTGGCGTGGGCCTTCCCATACAGGAACCTCGAGGAAGTATGATACTGGATATCGGGGGAGGTACAAGCGAAGTAGCGGTACTATCCATGGGGGGGATTGTTATCAGTAATTCCCTGAGAGCAGCTGGGAACGATATGGATGAAGCCATACTGGCCATGTTGAGACAAAATCACGGTCTTCTTATAGGAGAATCTACGGCAGAAGAAGTTAAGATCGCAGTAGGTTCTGCCCTTCCCCTTGAAGATGAAAAGGACATTGTTGTAAAGGGAAGAGATCTTGCCAATGGACTTCCCAAAGCTGATACAGTATCTTCTGTGGAAGTCAGGGAGGCCATTAATCCTATTATTCTCAAGATAGAGGATATGGTAAAAGTGGCACTTGAAAAAACTCCACCCGAGTTATCCAAAGACATAGTTGACCAAGGTATCATACTTTCCGGAGGAGTATCCCAACTGGCAGGATTTGCTGAAAGACTTTCCCGGAATCTTAATGCTCCTGTAATAGTAGCTGAAGATCCCTTACTATCTGTTGCCCGAGGGGTTGGAAAGATCCTGGATAATCTGGATACAATGAAAAAGATACTTATGTCCGTTGAAAGAGGAACAAGATAGCTCTCAAGATCATCGTTATGATCAGTGAGTTCTTTTTGACTTTTAATACAACAGAGAAAGGCATGAAGATACATGACAGGGAAAGATCTTGAAATTCACTGGATACACGGTCTTATCGCTATTATACTGAGCCTGTCCCTGCTTGTTGCAGTGCCACACATGCCCTTTCGCATGATAGTTATGGAGCTTACTACAAGAATCCTGTCTATTCCTGAGTATCCTTCCTTTCTTTTACGTAATTCCATTCACAATGTAAGTTTATGGTTAGAAGATGAAATGGAACTGCAAACGGAACTGGAATCCCTTAGGCTTGAAAATATCAGGCTAAAGGGAATTCTGGGTACAGAGAAAGCCCAGACACTTATCCGTTCCATGGAAGAAGAGATATCAAGGGCGAGGATAACATTCCGTTCGCCTTCCTCTTGGTGGGCCGAAGTAAGGATCAACCGTGGTAAGAAGGATGGTGTATCCGTTGGGCTGCCTGTTCTTCAGAACGGATTTGTGGTAGGACGTGTTGCGGGAGTGGAAAACAGTTCATCGTGGGTTGAACTTATTACATCCAGTTCAATGATGATCCCGGTAGTGGTAGATGAAACGAGGGAGCTTGGAGTAATAGTGGGGGATGGTTTGGGAAAAACATGGCTTTTATATCTCCCGGAATCATCAGAGGTTATAAAAGGTATGACTATCTCAACAGCCCTTGTAAGCGAAATGCTTCCTCCCGGTCTTCCCATTGGCAGACTAGATACCTCATTGAGTAGAAGAATAGCTGGAACAAAGGCTTTTTATGTGCAATTGGGAGGAGATCTTTCCCGCTTGTTTGATGTTGATATCTATAATCCGCAAGGGGCATTATCACAATGATATGGATTGGAGCCTCCTGGTTGTTCCAGGATATGCTGCAGGCGTTTTTAACCCAGAATATTCTTGCCCCTGAATATTTTCTTCTTTTTCTCCTTTACAGAACTCTATCTCAGGAAGAATCCGGGAAATCATCTATCTGGATAGCTTTTGTTGGTGGTATTCTATGGGACCTTCGATGGACGGGGCTAGTCGGGATGTCTTCAGGTCTATATATAGTAGCAGTCCTTATCCTGAATTGGATATGGCATCTCTTTCCAGTTATGGGTAAAACACCCCTCTTACTTGCTCTGCTTATCTGGTTTGGAGCATTAAATATTTATTTGGCAAGAGTTTTTGTATGGAATATAACTACATTTCCCTTTTATACAGGTCTCTTGGTACAACAGTTATGCCTTCTTCCTGTCGTTATCATTATGTACGTGTACTATTCCTGGAAGGTAGCATCTCAGAATGGTTGATATTCGTCGAAGTATAGATAAACGTCTAAGGATCTGTCTTCTATTCATGTTAGCGGGTTTGTTGGTACTTGTCGTTGCACTCTGGTTCTTTCAGGTAGTCCGCACTGACAGATATGTGAGGCTTGCATCTGAAAACCGTCTTAGAATGCTACGTTTCCCCCCTATAAGAGGGGAAATCTTTGATCGTAATGGGGTTCCTCTAGCGTTAAACCTTAAGACTTTCAACATTATGGGTTATCCCCTGGATATAAAGAAATACGATCTTCTACCGATAATTTCAGACGTTCTTACCAAGCATGGGATACCTTCTTCTCCAGAGGATCTTTCTTCAAGGATAGAAAAACAGTATTGGGCACCCTATAGAGCCGTAATAATTGTCCAGAATCTCACCCTTACACAGATGACAGCTATTATATCTGATCCAGTTTTTCCCAGACTTCTTTTCCCTATCCAGGTAACCTGCCGCACTTATCCGGCTGGTTCAATTGCGTCCCACATCCTGGGATATGTAGCGGAAATAAGTCGAGAAGAACTCATATCCAGAGGTGACTCAGGTTATAAGGGCGGGGATTTCATAGGCAAGAATGGAATTGAAAAACAATATGAGGACCTGCTCAGAGGAAAATCCGGAGAAGAGATACTGGAAGTGGATGCCAGGGGCAGAAAAATACGAAGCCTTACGGAAAAAGTATCAGAAAAAGGCAAAGATCTCCATCTTACTGTTGATCTGGGTGCTCAGAGACTTGTGGAAACCCTGTTTGGTGATTTTAGAGGGGCTGCCGTAGCCATCGATGTCGAAACCGGGGAAGTCCGGGTTTTATTTTCAGCTCCCGGTTATGATAATAACCCCCTTGCATGGGGAGTTTCCGGGGCAGAATGGGCTGGTTTGATATATGATGAATCAAAACCCATGATGAACAGGGCTCTCAGTGGAGTATATCCTCCCGCATCAACATTTAAGCCATTTGTGGGGCTTGCTGCCTTGAGTGAAAAAGCAATTACAAAGAATACTACCTTTTTTTGTGGTGGAGCATTCAAGTTCGGAGGGAGAGTATTCAAGTGCTGGCAAAAATATGGCCATGGTAATGAGAACGTTGTATCAGCAATCAGGGATTCCTGCGATATCTTTTTCTACCAGGCAGGTTTGAAAACAGGTATCGATAACCTTGTCAAATGGGGAAACCTGTTTGGAGTAGGTAAACTAACTGGGATCGATCTCCCGGGAGAAAGCAATGGCAACATAGCAGGTAAAGACTGGAAAATGGAAAAGTTCCATGAAAAATGGTATCAAGGCGACACTGTCAACTATTCAATTGGACAGGGTTATCTTCTGGTTACGCCTATTCAGCTGGTAAGAATGTATGCTGCCCTTGCAAATGGAGGGAAACTGTTCCTGCCAAGGCTTGTTTCTGTTAATCAACCACAGTATACACAACTTGATCTTAACGGGTATAATCTAAATCTGGTGAGAAAAGGCCTTATTGATGTTGTAAAAAGGGGAACAGGCATTCAGGCAGGAGAATTTGATGTTTCGGTTGCTGGAAAAACCGGGACTGCTCAGAATCCACATGGGCCTGATCATGCTCTTTTTGTAGGATATGCTCCAGTCAAGGAACCACGTTACGCCGCAGCTGTCATTATTGAAGGCGGGGAACATGGAAGTTCAGTTGCTGCACCTATTGTAGGAAAACTTCTGGCTTACCTTGTAACTCATGATGAAACATATTCTAAAAAAAATTAATATAAAGGAGGGGTACCTATGAGTATGGACCTCCCGAATAATGAAAAGATCAGCCTTAAAGGAAGTGCTAATAAACTTAAGGTTATAATTCCGGAAAATATGCCAGAGGAAATGATGTGGAAAGAACTTGATCATACTGCCCTGGACGCTTCAAATCTTTTTACAGGAGTGGACCTTGTAATAAATCTTGGGGAAAGAGTCATTTCAAGGGATTTCCTGTTGAGATTTCTCAAAGATTTCGTTATTGCCCATGATATTCGAATATCATCCTGGGAAGCAAACGATGAATCAAGCCGTGAATCCATCCTTTCCATGGGGCTTAACCTTTCCAGGAAAGATATAAAACAGTCCAGACGATCCGCCAGAAGATCAGAAACACTTGTTATTCACAGTTCTCTACGATCAGGTCAGAGGATAGAACATGATGGTGATGTACTTATCATAGGGCACGTTAACGATGGTGCTGAAGTAATTGCAGAAGGTAACGTATCAGTAATGGGAAAACTTAAAGGTCTGGTACATGCTGGTTACAATAGTGAGGAAGACCGGGCTATAATAGCAGCCAGTTTTGAAACCAAACAGGTTAGACTTGGTACAAAGGTGAGTACATTGTCCGAAGAAGCAGACTTCTGGGGACGTCACGTTATTGTATCTCCGGAAAAAGGCTCCCTGCTTTTCAAAGAATTAAAGATCTAGACTTTTGTGGATGGAGGGATCGAAGATTGGATTCTCGTGTAATTGTCATAACGTCCGGTAAAGGTGGGGTAGGCAAGACCACAACAACTGCGAATCTGTCGGTTGGCTTGGCTAAAGCTGGTTTCAGAGTTGTAGCTATCGATGCGGATATTGGCTTAAGAAATCTTGACCTGATAATGGGTTTGGAAAACAGGGTTGTATACAACTTTATTGATATCATTGAAGGGAATTGCAGGCTACAGCAGGCTCTGGTCAGAGATAAAAGGGTCGAAAACCTTTTCCTTTTACCGGCTGCTCAGACAAGGACAAAAGATGCTGTTTCTCCAGAGCAGATGGTTACTCTTTGTGAAGAATTGAGGAAGGAGTTTGATTTCGTCCTTATAGACTGTCCAGCTGGAATTGAAGGTGGATTCAGGAATGCTGTTATTGGTGCAGATGAAGCCCTGGTTGTTACAACTCCGGAGGTTTCCGCGGTGAGAGATGCAGATAGGATTATTGGCATGCTTGAGTCTATGAATAAATCGCCTATCAGGCTCATTATCAATAGGGTAAGACCCAATATGGTTAAGGAGGGCGAGATGCTTGATGTGGATGACGTCCTTGATGTGTTGGCGGTCAAACTGATAGGTGTCATTCCAGATGACGATTCAGTTATCAAGTCAGCGAATAGCGGAGAGCCCCTTACATTTGGCTCTAGATCACCTGCTTCTCAGGCATTCAGTAATATTGCAAGCAGACTGGTTGGGGTGGATGTCCCACTTATGGATTTGAATGCTAACGAGCAGTCCGGTTTCTTTGCTGGATTGAAAAAAATATTTCGCATCTAGACCTCGTCAGGTTTAATAGAAGAGAGGGACTTACATGGATTTCTTGAAAAGATTTTTTTCTCGTAATTCTTCAAAAGATACAGCAAAAAAACGGCTCAAACTTGTTCTCATCCATGATCGGACGGATATTTCTCCTGAGATTCTGGAAAAACTTCGGGAAGATATTATTAAAGTGATAAATAATTATATGGAGATTGATACAACCAATATTGAAATGGATCTTGACAGGGAGAACGGTTCAGTAGCTTTAGTTGCCAATATTCCTATTCTGAAGGTTAAAAGAATCAAACAGGAGAGGGATTGACCTCTCAGGATATGGAAAGATATCAAATTGGGCCTGCTTAAGAAGATCAGGAATATTGACTTGCTGTTGTTGCTTTCGGCTTTTACCCTTATTTGTGTAGGTCTTGTTGTGATCTACAGTGCAGGGGGAGGACCAGGTACCCGCGGTTCAATGTTTGCTTCAAAACAGCTTGTCTGGACAGGTATATCGATGATCCCGTTTTTCATAATTATTGAAAAAGGGTTCTCCAAGTTGATGGAGTGGTCCTACATGATCTATCTCATCAACCTTACCCTTCTTGTCTTAGTCCTTTTTTCCGGAGCTTCTGTAAAGGGTGCCCAAAGTTGGTTGAGTATTGGCCCTTTCCATCTTCAACCTTCGGAAATCTGCAAGATATCCCTTGCTCTGGTGTTATCGAGACATCTATGCAGATATCCTCCCAATAAACTTTCGAGTTTTCTGGGAGGACTTGCCGTAGCTGCTCCTGCTGCAATTCTGGTGCTTTTACAGCCTGACCTTGGGAGTACTCTGGTCTATTGTTTTATGGTTCTTGTTGCTCTTATTACATCCGGGACTCCATGGATATATACAGGTTCTCTTATTGCCTGTTCTCTTGGGATGCTCCCGATTGCGTGGAATTTTCTCAAGGGTTATCAGAAATTGAGGTTAATGGTATTTCTCAATCCCTCTATCGATCCTCTTGGGGCTGGATACAATGTTATTCAGTCCAGGATTGCTGTTGGTTCGGGAGGATTTCTGGGCAAAGGCTTTCTGGAGGGACTTCAGAGCAAACTTCATTTTCTTCCAGAGCCACATACTGATTTTGTTTTCAGTGTGTTTGCAGAAGAATTCGGGTTTCTCGGAACCGTATTCCTTCTGGCTATTTTCGGGTTACTGTTCTGCAGAATGATATCTATTGCTATTAGAGCGAAGGACCAGCGTGCCAAGGTCTTTATATCAATGGTGGCAGGCTGGATCTGGTTTCAGACTGTTGAGAGTATAGGAATGAGCATGGGAATTCTTCCCGTCACCGGACTTCCATTACCATTTGTCAGTTATGGTGGAAGTTCGCTCCTGGCCATTATTATAGCTATTGGACTGATCTCAAGTGTTGGTCTTTCTTCTGTTAAGATGTATGAATAACTGTCTGAATAATATTTTAGGAGAATAAAATGGATGAAGTGAATTTCAGGGAATTTGATGACAATATCTGGCCTTTAATGGCAGATGTTAAGCGTCCTTCCCGGTACGTAGGAAACGAATGGGGAAATACCGTGCCGAAAAGTGAACCTTCAGACCTTGTCACGGTCTGTCTCGCTTTTCCGGATGTCTATGAAATTGGTATGAGTTATGTCGGTTACCAGATTCTCTATCCATTGATCAAGGAATTGGGCTATGCAGATGTAGAGAGGGCTTACTGTCCGTGGATTGATATGGAAGAGAAGATGAGGAAATCTGGTTTTCCTCTGACATCGGTTGAAGGTAAAAGAGTTCTTAAAGATTTTGATGTAGTTGGTTTTACCCTACAGTATGAACTGACTTACACGAATATATTGACGATGCTGGATATGGGAGGAATTCCCCTCAGGTCGGAAGACAGAGGAGATGAATCACCTATTATTGTTGCAGGTGGTCCATGTGCACTTACGCCAGAACCTGTCGCTCCATTTATAGATGTATTCTGTCTTGGTGATGGTGAGAAATTTCTACCCACTCTCCTTAAAGTGATTGAATCTGGTAGAGGAATGCCCAGGCGGGATATCCTTTCTGAAATAGCCAGGATCCCAGGAGCTTATGTTCCTGCTCATTTCCCGTATTGTACTCTTTCCGGTCAGAAAGAATCTATTTCCAGAAATATTATCCATGATCTTGACGAAAGTTATTATCCGGAAAAAATGATAGTTCCGACAGCTTCTGTTGTCCATGACCGTATTCCCGTAGAGCTATTCAGGGGCTGCACCCGTGGTTGTCGTTTCTGTCAGGCTGGTATGATATACCGTCCTGTAAGGGAAAGAAAACCCGAGACAGTGGAGAAACTCATAAAGGCTCTTGTTAACTCTACCGGATGGGAAGAGGTCGGTCTTCTTTCCCTTGCTTCATGTGATTATTCCGGTCTTGAAGAGTTAATTCAGAGAATTACTCCTTTCCTGGATGAAAGGGAGACGAAGCTTAGTCTTCCAAGTCTTCGTATGGATGCTTTTTCAATTGATATGGCCTCTACCCTTAAAGTTTTGAGGACAGGCGGACTTACCTTTGCCCCGGAAGCGGGGACACAAAGACTCAGAAATGTCATAAACAAAGGGGTAACTGAAGAAAATATTCAGGAGAGTCTTGACGCTGCTTTCAAACATGGATGGCAGAGAGTAAAACTTTACTTCATGATGGGCCTTCCCACAGAAACTGAAGAAGATCTATTGGGAATCTTAGAGATTGCAGAGCAGGCATACCGAATTGCCAGAAATTATAAAAGAAAGGCTAGTATAAATGTCTCTGTAGCAGGTTTTGTTCCAAAAGCACATACTCCTTTTCAATGGGAACATCAGGACTCAATTGAGAGTCTCAGAGATAAAGGTCGTATGGTAAAATCCCGGGTCAGGAACAAACATATTTCCCTTGGATACCATGAACCGGAACAGACATTTCTTGAAGGTGTCTTTGCAAGAGGAGACAGCAATCTTGCTGATATTATAGAATCAGCCTGGAGAAAAGGGGCCCGTTTTGATGGTTGGAGTGAATGCTTTAACCTTGCAAGATGGCTTTCATCATTTGATCAATACGGGATCGATCCTTTGGAATATACTCGAGGCAGATCTGTGAATGAAGCTCTTCCCTGGGAACATATCGATGTTGGGGTCACAAGATCCTTTTTACTTAAAGAAAGGGCAAGAGCGTTAGGTGAAATACTTACACCTGACTGTCGCTGGAATGATTGTAACAACTGTGGGCTTCAGTCCAAAGGATGCAGGTGGGTAAACAATGTCTGATTCTGTTTTCAGGATAAGGTTTACATATTCAAAAAGGGGTAGAACCTGTTTCATCCCCCATGTTGTTCTGCCTCAGGTCTTTTACAGATCTTTACGTAGAGCAGGTATGAAGCCCCTTATGTCACAAGGCTTCTCTCCCCGTCCCAGGATAACCCTTGGTCCAGCACTACCCGTTGGTATAGTTGCACTTGAAGAACCGGCAGAGGTCTGGTTCGGGAACAGGGTTGAATCCTTTGCTTCTAGACTGAATGACCATCTACCAGAGGGACTTGAAATAGATTGTTCGATTGAAGTAGAAGGGCCATCCCTCAATAAAAAATGTGGATCGGCTTCCTATATTTTAATTCCAAGAGATGCCAAGAATGTTCCATCTATGTTCCTGGCTTTGAACCAGGCCCCACCCTTCGAGGAATCTATTCTGTACTGTTCACGGGCAAACGACTCTGTAACTATTGTTTTATCCAATCCGGGAGGATTGGGTCCCAGTGTTCTGATCAAGTATTTTAAGGCAAAAGGAATTATTCAGGAATGGTCAGAGATCTGTCTTGTAAGATCAATTGTTGGAGAGTGGAACGGTTCTGCTGTTCTTTCATTGATTGGAGAAGATCGATGAAACCCTCCGTTATTCAGGGAGGTAACTGCCTTGTCAATAGATAGAAAAATTATTGCAAATACAATAGATAGTGAGGAAATGCGTGTTGCCATCCTGGAAGATGGAAAACTTCAGGATATTTTTTATGAACGAATGTGGGAACGACAGAAAACTGGTGAAATATATACCGCTCGCGTTGAAAGTGTTCTTCCTGGCATTCATGCTGCTTTTGTAAGTCTCGGAGATGGCAGAAACGCTTTTCTTTATCTTAACGATGCCAGAGGTCTTGACCTCAAACCTAACGATCAGGTAGTAGTGCAGGTGGTCAAAACAGCCAGAAAGAATAAAGGTGCAAGAGTTACTGCAAGAATATCTCTTCCGGGACGTTATCTTGTCGTGGTTCCAGGTGGTCATGAGATAGGGGTATCAAAAAGAATAGACAATGAAGACGAACGGGAGAGGCTCAGGAGTATTGCCAAACGTATCAGGAAAGATGGTTTTGGGATAATTATAAGAACTGCTGCTGATGGCGTCGAAGAAACTGACCTGATCAACGATTTGGAGTATCTGATCGGATTATGGAAAGAAATTGAACATAATTCAATAACACAGAGTGCCCCCTGTCTTATTTATAGAGATCTGGGCCTTGTCGGTCGAATCCTCAGGGATGAGCTTACTGAAGATGTTTCGGAGATTGTGGTAGATAACCAGGAGGAATATGACAGAATAGCTGACCATCTTGATAAAATATCCAGGGGACGTTGTCCTGAAATAGATCTCTACAGAGGGTCGATCCCGATCTTTGAATCCTATGGTATAGAAAGAGAACTTGAAACTATTCTGGACAAAAAGGTCTGGTTAAGATCAGGTGCTTATCTTGTTATCGATCAGGCTGAGGCTCTTACCCTTATCGATGTTAACACCGGCAAATATATCGGCAGTAAGGATCTAAGGCATACAGTTCTGAACACCAATCTTGAAGCAGTAGAAGAGATCGCTCGTCAACTCAGGGTTCGTGCGATAGGCGGAATTGTTGTTATTGACTTTATAGACATGGATCATGAAGAAGATCGTAACTTGCTCATCAGTAGGCTTGAAGTAGTATTTCAAGGTGATCGATATAAAGCTAAAATCTTTGGGGTAACCCAACTGGGATTAGTCGAGATAACAAGAAAACGGGCGAGACAGGATATCCGTGCTACTCTCACGAGGGGATGTCCCTTCTGCGGCGGATATGGATGGGTATTGAAAGAGGACAGTATTGCGGTAGGGATCAAAAGGTTCCTTCGAAAGGTTATACATTCAAACAGATCCGAAGCCCTTCTTCTTGAAACACATCCTGTTATAGCCAGATACATTGCTGAGACATATCTGAATGGATGGGAAGAGGAACTGGACAGGAAGATCTTTATCAAGGAGGAACCCGAATTTTCCTGGAGTAAGTACAGACTTGATTATCAGGGTCCATTGGATCAGATCGAACATAAACTTTCATTATTGAAGGTTCGGGAGGCTATGGTAGTTGTACATCAGTCGTCTTCGTCTTAAGGGATTTAAAAGTTTTGGAGGAAGCCATGAAATAGAATTATCCCCAGGTTACACTGCCATTGTTGGCCCAAATGGGAGTGGAAAGAGTAATATCCTGGATGCTATTCGATGGGTTCTGGGGGATCCGACTCCAGCAAGGCTAAGGATACAGAGACAGAGTGATCTTCTATTTCAGGGGAGTATAAGTATGTCTCCCTCGAATGAGGCTGAGACGATAATTCAACTCTCTGATATATCCAAATCAGTTACAATTCGCAGAACATATTCCACGGTTAATGGGACCCTGTTCATGGTTGATGGCCAAAAAGTCCGTCTTCAGGACCTCCAGGAGATAAAATCCGGATTCAGACTTGAAGGGGAACAGTTTGCCTTTATCGGTCAGGGTGAAGTCGCTGAAGCCATAAGACACAGACCCTTCCAGAGACGTCTTCATCTGGAAAGCCTTTTTGGGATCGATAAATACCGTAAGAAACGAGATGAAGCGAATAGAAAGCTTGATCTCGCTTCTTCAGAGTTATTGAGACTTCAGACTCTGATGTCTGAACTGCAGAGTCGAAGAAAACAGATAGAACCTCACGTCAAAAAAGCATCTCAGGTAAGAGTTATTCTTGAAGAGCTTGAAGAACAGAGAAAACTTTATTATTTCACGAGGATATCTTTTTTAAAAACAAAAGATGAGAGTCTGTCTGTAAAAGAAAAAAAACTCCAGAATGAAGCTGCAGGAAGAATGTTCTGGAGTGATCTGTGGAGCAGATCTTTACAGAAATACCGAGGGAAGAAAAAGGAAATAGAAGAAGACCTAAACCTTCGTTATGAAACTATTGACAAAATACTTACTGCGAGAGAGAACATGTTCCGTCAATGTTTCATAACTGCAACATCGCTGAAGAATGCCCGACAGCGGATAGATATCATAAACAAAGAAGAGCGCCAATTACAGGAAGACCTGACTGCTCTGAAAAAAGAAACACAATCATCATCTGAAGGGTTACAGACTTTGCAGTCTGATCTCCAAAACAGACTTTCTGTTCTCAATTTGCTTAAAGATGAGTGTGCTTTTAAAGAGAAAATCTTTGAAGAGAAGGAAAAACAGAGGAGAGATCAGACAAGACACTTTACTGAATTGCGTCAACAGAAAGGTCAGATAACAGTAAAAATAGAAACAATTATAAGATCCCTCAGGAATCTGACCAATCGGGAAAAACAGCTTGAACAGGAAATATTGGAACTGGAGGAAAAAGGGAGGAACCAGAGAGAAAAACAGGACTTACTTGCTTCAAGAACTCTTTCATTGACGGATCAACATTCCCAGACCTTTGCACAATGTCGAAATATCGCAGGTAATCTTCAGATCCTTAAAAAAGAACAAAGAGATCTTGAAGTTTTTCTTGAGGATCTGCGAACGACTGTTGAGGAAAAGGGGTACCCTGAACCAGTTCGTTTTCTTACCTCAGGGTCACGACTTGGCAGACTCGAGGTTTCACCTGTCCCTTTAATAGAAGTCTTTACCGCTCCTGAAAGATTAGCTCAAGCATTGGATTCTTTTCTTGGAGGAAGACTATTCTGGCTAATGGTAGACAATATGGACGAAGCCCAGATCTGCATTGATTATCTCAAGAAAAGAGGAACAGGAAGGGTCACCATGCTTCCTTTGGATCGATGCAGACCCAAGTTGCACAATGGATCTGATCTTGACCATAAGCCAGGTGTTATCGGATGGGCTATAGATCTGATATCTGTAGAGAGTAAATGGTTGCCGGCTTTGGAGCATCTTATGGGGGATGTCTTATTTGTCGAAACCTTTTTTAATGCCAGGGAACTTGTTTCTCGTAAGGTGCGTTTCCCAGTAGTCACTCTGGATGGAGAGGTTTTTTCGCCTCAAGGTCATGTATCAGGTGGATTCAGGCGAAAAGGGCCAGGGATCGTTGAACAGAAGCTTGAACTTGAAAAGAAAAAAACTGTTTTTGAAGAAAATATCTCAAGGATAAAAATGCTTGCTATTGAACTTGAACATCTTGAAAAACAAGAACAAGACTTTGCAGAACTGAAGGAAAATGTGAATCTGCAATTACGTGACTTGAGTTCTTCCCTTAAACAGAATGATATTCAATTATCTTCATTCACGACCGAACTGAACAATGTTCGAGATTCCAGGGTTAAATCAAGAGCTAATCTTATCCGATTCTGGAAAGAAAGACGTAAGATTCAGCTTGAATATAGATCTCTTGGCATCAAGATGGTAAGTGATACCCTTGATAGTACCGATATAAGTGAAATGAAAGTGCAGCTGTCCCAGGAACAGAATAAGGTTAACCTTCTGAAAGAAAAGTTGAAATCTTCCAACCAGATAATACAAAGAATAGAGGAAGAGAAAACCAGACTTGAAAGAACGCTATTGGAGATCCAGTCTGAAAAACATAACCTTGAAGCCCTGAATATCGAATCCTTGAAAAAACTTAAAAATAATGGACTGAATGGGCTTGAGTTATGGACTGACCTTAATGCCGAGAGATTGAAGCTTAGACTTGACCGGGAATCCATGGAAAACTTTGAAAGGAAACTGGGTTCTATCACTTCCAGATATAATGCGGCTTCTGAAATACTGCGATTGCTTGAAAATGATCAGAACAGACTTGAGAATGAGAGAGTATCTGTACAACGGGATATGGAACAGCTTTTGGAGATGTGGGGAGAAAAATTCCCCACACAGGGCGATATGGATCTATCGCAAGCCGATCTGACAGTTCTCCAGAACAGGATCAGGGTACTTGAAAAGAAGATTAGAGGGTTTGGTGAAATTGACCAGGGATGTTTATCTGAAGATTCTTCTCTGAGGGAACGGATATCTTACCTTGAAGAACAGATTCATGATATCATGACTGGTTCAGGTCAGTTAAAAAATATGATCGAGAACCTTGATAAACAGGTTGAACAGATTTTTCGAGGTGCTCTCCAGAAAGTTGATAAGAGGTTTGACACTCTGTTTAAAAGACTTTTTGGGGGAGGAGAAGCACATCTGACAATACAGGAAAGCGGTTCTATCTGGGATTGTGGCGTCGATATCATCGCCAGGCCTCCTGGCAAAAAAATGCAGAACCTCAATCAGTTATCGGGGGGGGAGCAATCTCTGACAGCGATTTCGCTTCTTTTTGCATCTATGGAGGTGGCAGAAGTCCCTCTTGCGATTCTTGATGAAGTGGATGCTGCTCTGGATGATGTTAACCTTGGAAGGTTTGTTGATCTAATACTGGATTACTCTGCATCTCTTCAACTCGTTATTATGACCCATAGAAGGATAACCATGGAAAATGCCAACATAATGTATGGTGTTACAATGAAAGAGCCCGGTCTGTCGCAGATTGTTGGCGTTAAACTGGATGATTGGAAATGACAGATAGAACATGTGACGATATACTTTATGGAAAACTTCAATTGTTTCAGCCCTTGTATGGACCTCGTGTCAACATTGATACGGTTCTTCTCTCCGCTTTTGCCAAGATCAAATCCGGAGAGAATGCTATTGAGTTGGGTAGTGCACATGGAGCCGTTTCCCTCCTTCTAGCTCTGCGGTATCCTTCAGCCCGACTTATAGAGGGATTGGAGATACAGAAAGACCTTTGGTCCCTTGGTGTGGAGAATATTCAAAAAAACAATCTTGAGAATAGAGTGAGATTTAGACAGGGAGATCTAAGGAATATATCTAATATATACAAGCCTCAATCATTTGATGTTGTAATTGCCAATCCTCCATATTTTGAAAAATCACGTAACAGACCAAGTTCTGATGAGGGTAAAGCTGTAGCTAATCACGGTTTGTCATGTACCCTTCAGGATGTAATTGTTGCCGCAACTTATCTTCTTCGAAACAAAGGGCGTCTTTACCTTATTTTTAACGCCGGACGGGTAGATGAACTAATGTCTCTTCTGGTTAAAAATAAAACTATGGTTAAAAGGTTCAGACCTGTTTACCCCTCTCCGGGCAAAAGAGCTTCAATTGCACTGATCTACGCCTGTAAAAACGCTGGTGAAGGTTTAATTCTAGACCCTCCGTTACTGGTGTGTAATGAAAGTGGACAATATACAGAAGAGCTGAAGAGAGCTTATTCATTGGAGGATAGTCCATGCCTTTGATCGTTGTACCGACTCCTATAGGTAATCTGGGAGATATCACTCTGAGGGCCCTTGAAGTTTTGAAAGATGCGGATCTTATAGCCTGTGAAGATACCCGAAAAACCTCTAGACTTTTGCAGCATTTCGAGATCAGAAACAGACTTGTATCCTACTATGAACATAATGAAAAGGCCAGAACTTCATACCTTCTCAGGATCCTGAAGGAAGACAGAAAAGTGGCACTTGTTTCAGATGCAGGAACACCGGGAATTTCTGATCCAGGCTATGTTATTATTAAGGCCGCACTTGATGAGGGTATTCAGGTAGATGTTCTACCTGGTGCATCTGCGATCATTCCAGCTGTTCTCTTTTCTGGATTTCAACCCCATCCTTTTACCTTTGTAGGGTTTCTTCCTGATAAAAAAGGAGAGAGGATCAGATATCTGGAAAAGTTCAAAGACATTTCGTGGCCTGTTATTTTCTTCCTTTCGCCACATAAAGCAGTGAAGCACCTTGAGGATATGGCCCAGGTCTTTGGTGAACGTAGATGTGCCTTATCCAGGGAAATAAGCAAGATCTATCAGGAAACACTTAAAATGTCCCTCTCTGAACTTATATTTTATATAAGTGACAGAGGAGGCATAAAGGGAGAGCTGGTTCTGGTTGTGGATGAGGCTCCGATTAACGTTAATTCTGATGAAAAAGAGTGGAATGCTGAGGTATTAGATCTTCTGGGATCAGGCATGTCTGTAAAGAATATAGTTCTCCATATCCAGAAAAGATACGATTTACCGAAGAACAGGATAAAGAAATTCATTCTTGAAAACACTGACTGAATATTGATCGGTCAGTTACGATTTATAAATATATTTTCATGGAGATTCGGAAGGAGGCATAACTATGTCAAGCAAAAACTTTTATATAACTACGCCGATTTATTATGTGAATGATATTCCTCATATCGGTCATGCCTATACCACCATCGCAGCAGATGTTATATCCAGGTATAAGAGAATGTGTGGGTACGATGTCTTCTTTTGCACTGGGACAGATGAACATGGTCAGAAGATACAGAGAAGTGCCCTTGAAAAGAATATGACAGCCATTGAGTTGGCCGATAAGACCGTCGAGAATTTCAAAAGCCTCTGGAAGGTTTTGAACATATCCAATGATGATTTTATCCGTACCACAGAAAAACGTCATGAGATTACGGTTAAAAAGATATTTGAAAGACTGCTGTCACAGGGTGATATCTATAAAGGTACTTATGAAGGGTGGTATTGTGTACCTTGTGAAACCTATGTTCCGGAGAGCAGTATGGGTGATGGTAATACCTGTCCTGATTGCGGCCGACCTCTTGAAAAAATGACTGAAGAAAGTTATTTCCTTAGAATATCAAAATACGAAAAAGAGTTGCTTGATTATTATGAACATAATCTTAAATCCATAATGCCCAGGACTCGATATAATGAAATAGTTAGTTTTATCAGAGGGGGACTCCGCGACCAGTCCATCTCCAGGACCAGCATCAAATGGGGAATTCCTGTTCCTGGAGATGAGGAGCATGTAATCTATGTATGGTTCGATGCCCTGATAAACTATCTGACGGTCTGCGGCTATCCCGATGGAGATCTTATGGATCGCTATTGGCCTGAGGTAAGGCATCTTGTAGGGAAAGATATCATTCGTTTTCACTGTGTTGTCTGGCCTATCATGCTCATAGCGCTGGGTGTCAATCCGCCAGTTACGGTATTTGCACATGGTTGGTGGACAGTTGAAGGAGAGAAGATGTCAAAGTCAAAAGGTAATGTAGTAGATCCTTTTGAAATGGCTGATCTATATGGTGTCGATGCATTCCGTTACTTCCTGTTGAGAGAAGTTCCCTTTGGACTGGATGGAGACTTTTCTGAAATGGCAATGGTACAGAGGATCAATTCGGATCTAGCCAATGATCTGGGAAACCTTCTTAACAGAACACTTCAGATGATCAAGGGTTACAGGGAAAATGTTGTTCCCTCTGTCACTATTCTTGAAGATCTGGATCTGGAAATCAAGACTGCAATGGAGCTTGCCCTGAAAGAAGTAGAAACGAATATGGAGTCCTTTGCTTTTGATGAAGTTCTTAAAACCATCTGGAGTCTTATCAGCAGGGGTAATAAATATATCGATCAGACTATGCCCTGGAAACTGGGCCGGGAGGGTAATCTTGAACGTCTTGATACCGTGCTGGCAGTTCTTTATGAGATCCTGTCTGTCTCATGTCTCCTTATAGCTCCCTTTATGCCTGAAACTGCCGAGAAGATGTGGATTCAGCTTGGACAGGAAGGTCTGCCACTTGAACAGAACCTTGCTGACTACAACTGGGGTTCTCTCATGAAGAATGCCACAGTTAATAAAGGGAATATCCTTTTTCCAAGAATAGATATGGACAAGTGGAAGAAAGAAAAAGAAGAAAGGGATATGTCAAAGGGTATAATTACTGACCCTGGAGATCATGAAGAGGAAGTTGAAATTGATTACTTCAGAAATCTGGAGATGAGGGTTGCTCAGATCGTTTCCATTGAAGGCATCCCAAAGGCTAACAAACTTTATAAAATTGGCATAGATCTTGGATATGAAAAGAGGACCATCGTTTCAGGCCTCAAGGAGAATTTTTCAGAGGAAGAGCTTCTGGGAAAGAAAATTATAGTAGTCTGCAATCTCAAACCTGCTAAACTTAGAGGTGTACTTAGCAATGGAATGCTTCTTGCTGCAAGTCCAAAGGGTAAGGAAGAGCTTGCCCTTCTGACCCCGGATAGGGATATCCCACTGGGAAGCCGGGTCAGCTAGATAATTTTCTGGAACCTGAGGCAAGGATAAAATATATAACCTATAGGGCTTCCTCTGAGGAAGCCCTATAGGTTTATAGAGTAAAGGAGTACTCTTAATGTTAAATCTTGTCGATACACACTGTCACCTGAATTCGGAAGAAATGGAAAAGGATCTGGAAAATATCCTCCAGAGAGCTAACGATCAGAATATTACAAGAATTATGATCGTTGGTGCAGATATTGATAGCAGTATCAAGGCTGTGAATCTTTCAAAGCACTTTACTTCTTCAGGTCTGTATGCCGCGGTAGGAGTTCATCCCCATGACAGCAGTTCTATCCCGGGTGGCATACCTGAGGTTCTGGTTTCACTTTCTCATGAATCCTGTGTCCGTGCCATAGGAGAAACAGGTCTGGACTACCACTATGACCTTTCTCCAAGATCTCAACAGCGAGATTCTCTGGCATGGCATATAGATCTTGCAAAACGGGTAGGTAAACCGCTAATTGTACATATTCGTGAGTCCTTTGATGATGCGATTGATATCCTTACAACAGAGAAAGCCGAGGATTGTGGCGGAATAATACACTGTTTTTCAGGGTCATGGGATGACGCTGTTAAAGTTCTTGACCTTGGGTTCTATATTTCCTTTGCCGGTCCGGTCACCTATCCAAAAAACAAGGATCTTCAAGAGATAGCATGCAGGGTTCCCATGGAAAAATTGCTCTGTGAAACAGATTCCCCGTATCTGGCACCTCAATTCAAGAGAGGTAAGGTGAACGAACCATCCTTTGTCGTATATATCTTTCAGTTTATTGCCCAGCTACGGAATATGGATCTGGAAAACTTTGTAGATACTGTGTGGAATAATTCCTGCAGGGTCTTTAAATGGGGTGGAGAGTAATTGTTTTCTTTCAGACTTATCGCAGAATGTCCAGTAACTGGAGCAAGAGCAGGAGAAATAGTAACAGATCACGGAAGTATTGAAACACCAGTTTTTATGCCGGTTGGTACCCAGGCTTCGGTAAAAGCCATGGCTCCATTCGAGTTGGAACAGTTAGGAGCCCAGATAGTCCTTTCCAATACTTATCATCTCTATCTCAGGCCCGGGGCCGATCTCGTAAATGAGGCAGGAGGCCTTCACTCTTTTATGAAATGGGATCATCCGATACTTACCGATAGTGGGGGATACCAGGTCTTTTCCCTTTCAAAGCTTAACAATATTACCGATAAAGGAGTCGAGTGCCAATCTCACATTGATGGAAGCAGGCATTTTATGTCACCTGAATGGTCTGTTGCTGTTCAGGAAAAACTTGGCAGCGATATTGCCATGTGTTTTGATGAATGTGTGAAATACCCATGTAGTAGAAGAGAGTCTGAAAGCTCGGTTCATCGTACATCAATGTGGGCCGAAAAATGTCTGGAGGTTCATAAGCGTTCAGACCAGGCTCTTTTTGGGATAATACAGGGTTCAGTTTTTGAAGATCTCAGGAAGATCTCAGCCAGGGATCTGGTGTCCATGGATTTCCCTGGATATGCTGTAGGTGGCCTTTCTGTTGGTGAGCCTCATTCTGAAATGTACAGGATACTCGATGTCCTTCATCCTATCTTGCCTGCAAAGAAGCCCAGGTATCTAATGGGCGTAGGTTTCCCCAGTAACCTCGTCGAGGGTATAGCACGAGGAATTGACATGTTCGATTGCGTTATCCCAACAAGGAATGGACGTAATGGAACACTTTTTACCTCACAAGGTAGAATAAATATCAAAAATAAAATTTACGAAAGAGATTTTTCTCCCATTGACCCTCAATGTGATTGTTACGTATGTTCTACTTTTACTCGAGCTTACCTGAGACATCTTTATAAAGCAGGAGAAATACTATCCTCGCGTCTTTGTACATGGCATAATCTCCATTTCCTGATCCATCTCGTAAAAGGAGCGAGAGAAGCAATAATTCAAGGGACGTTTCCAGCTTATCGAGATAGAGTTCTGGAAAAACTAGTTAGGGAGGCAGCTGGAAATTGAAAACACAAATACTGAAAGTTGACAGTGATAACCCTGATCCAGCAACTATTGAAATAGCAGCAGAGGCAATTCGGGAGGGAAAACTTGTCGCTTTCCCCACCGAAACAGTTTATGGGCTGGGAGCTAATGCACTGGATCCCGAAGCTGTGCTTTCCATCTTTAAAACAAAAGGAAGACCCGCTGATAATCCGTTGATTGCTCATGTGGCATCGAAGGATGAAGTCAACAGGATAGCTATCATGAATGATCTGGCACGTATAATAATTGATCATTTCTGGCCTGGTCCTCTGACAGTGGTCTTACCGGCACGCGAAATTGTTCCAGAGGTAGTCACCGCGGGATTGACAACAGTAGCAGTTAGGATGCCTTCAAACTCTGTGGCGACCATGTTGATCCAAAGCTCAGGTGTTCCCATAGCTGGACCAAGTGCTAACAGAAGTGGGCGACCGAGTCCTACTGATGCAAGGTCAGTTTATGAGGATCTTGGAGATATGGTTTCGGTAATACTAGATAGCGGTGCTACTGAAGTGGGTGTTGAGTCGACTGTTATTGATGTAACAGGTAAAGAAGTTGTACTTCTCAGGCCGGGAGGACTTCCTTTAGAGGAAATAAAAAAACTTGTCGGCAGAGTGTTAATGCCTACAGATCAAAAGGAGATAAAACGTTCTCCGGGAACACGGTACAGGCATTATGCGCCGCTGGTTCCCCTTATCTTGTGGGAGCAGGGAACAATACGTGATGATATTATGAAAATGAGCATGTGTCCAATAGGCTTTCTTGGTATCCATGAACCTCCATTTACAGTGAAGAATAAGATCATTTTCCCTGATCTTGATTCCTATGCAAGGAATCTTTTCTCTTCTTTCCGGATTCTTGAGAGGGCAGGAGTGAAAACTATCATTGCAGAATTTCCAGATGAAGAAGGATTAGGACTGGCTTTAAGAGACCGATTAAGGCGGGCGGCCAGCCAGTAAATCATCGTTTTCCTATCCTTACAGAATTATTCTGGAGCTATCTTTTACTTCTGTGCAACTCTTACAATCAGAAAATATTTAAGGTGTAGGCTTGTCAAACTCGACTGGCCTTGCTAAAATTGTCGCTGTGCTTAAAATGTGCCGGGGTGGCGGAATTGGTAGACGCGCTAGATTCAGGTTCTAGTGGGCATTTTGCCTGTCGGGGTTCGAGTCCCCGCTTCGGCACCATATTGAAGGCCAGATTATATTGCTTGTGCTAAACGAAATGCATAACAATGGGGTTGTGTCATGTCATTGACATGATGCACCCTTTTTGTTATCTTTAAGTTTCGCAGTGTTCTGTTCCCCTTATTTTAGACTAACAGGGAGGTCAAAAGACTTATGGCCGAATTCGTTCCCGTCGGCAGACAGCGGCAGAGGTTGACTTTCGGACGTGTCAGGGATCTTGTAGAAATTCCTGACATGATTGAGATCCAGAGAAGTTCCTATGAATCCTTCTACCAGGAGAACGTAGACCCTGAACTTCGAGTGAAACACGGTCTTCAGGAATTGCTTGACGAAGTGTTTCCGGTAGAGAGCTATGATGGTTCTTTTGCTCTTGAGTTCGTCCGCTATTTTCTGGAAGCATCCAAAGTGGATATCGAAGAAGCAAGGCAGCGTGATCTGACATGGTCCAAGCCTATCAAAGCCACAATTCGTCTTGTCAACAGAAAAACGAAAGAAATCAAGGAAGAGGAGATTTTTCTTGGTGATTTCCCCGTAATGACAGACCGGGGTACTTTTATTATTAATGGTACGGAAAGAGTTGTGGTGAACCAGCTTGCCCGTTCAGCAGGAGTATACTTTTCAGCTGAAATGGGAATACCAGGACAAGAAACATATGCAGCAAAAATTATACCTGACAGGGGAGCCTGGCTTGAATTCAGTCTTACGCCAGGAGATGTACTGTCTGTAAATATTGATAACAGAAAGAAATTGCCAGCTACAGTCCTTATGAAAGCATTTGGAATTCCTGATAATGACGGTATTCTGGAGATCTTCGGTGCAAAACAGGTTGAAATGGAAATTGCTGAAGATGAAGTTAAAGGAAAGCTTATAGCTACTTCTGTTCTTGATCCGGAAGGATCTGTACTGATCAGAAAAAATGACAGGCTTACCAAAGAGCATCTTGAGATTCTGTGGGATCAGGGCAGGACAAAAATCCCTGTCTGGGAAGTTGACCCAGCCCTTGCTTCTACACTCGAAAGAGATTCAACTTCTACTTCCGACGATGCAGTAATGGAGCTATTCAGAAAACTCAGACCCAATGAACCAGCAAGAATTGAAAATGCAAGGGAATATGTCTTTGGGCTTTTCTTTGATACAAGAAGATATAATCTGGGCAGAGTCGGACGCTATAAACTGAATCGCCGACTTGGACTAGACATCTCAGAAACGAACCGCCTCCTTACCATTGATGATATTACCAGTATTATAAATGGAGTCCTCGCTCTACGAAACGGAGAAGATAGGGTCGATGACATTGACCATCTTGGCAACAGGAGAGTTCGTTCTGTGGGGGAACTGCTTCAGAACCAGATCCGTATAGGACTCCTGCGAATGGAGAGGATCGCTAAAGAACGGATGACCACTATCCCGGATCTGGAATCAGCTATGGCAAGAGATCTTATTAATGTCAGACCTATAGCTGCAGCCTTGAGAGAATTCTTTGGTTCTGGCCAGCTTTCCCAGTTCATGGATCAGACGAACCCCCTTGCTGAGATTACCCATAGAAGGCGTCTATCCGCCCTTGGACCAGGTGGCCTGAGCCGTGAAAGGGCAGGATTTGAAGCCAGAGACGTTCATTACACCCATTATGGACGGGTTTGTCCTATCGAAACTCCTGAAGGGCCGAATATAGGACTTGTTACGTCTCTTGCTACTTATGCAAGGATAAATGAATATGGTTTCCTGATGACACCAAGAAGAAAGGTTGAAAATGGTGTCGTGCAGGACAAGATCTTCTACCTTGCCGCTGATGAGGAAGATGAATTCCTTGTTGGTCGTGCTAATACTCCACTTGATGAGCAGGGTCGACTTCTGGAAGAGGAGTGTCATGTAAGACATCGGGGTGCTATCAGTACAGTACTCCGGGAACAGGTTCAATTTCTCGACGTTTCTCCAAAACAGATAGTGTCAGCATCAACTGCCCTCATCCCCTTTCTTGAGCATGATGATGCCAATCGAGCTCTTATGGGATCTAACATGCAGAGGCAGGCAGTTCCTCTGATCCTTCCAGAAGCACCGAGGGTAGGGACGGGTATTGAACACAGAATCGCCAAGGATTCCGGTTCTTGTGTTGTTGCCCGGCGAGAGGGGATCATAGAATATGTGGATGCTAATAAGATCGAAGTACGAACAAATCAGGGAACAGACGTCTATGAAATGGTTAAATTCCGGAGGTCTAACCAGGGAACTATAATACATCAGAGGCCAATTGTTTCCAAAGGTGACTCGATTCGAGCAGGGGAAATAATAATTGATGGCCAGTCCGTCGACAGTGGAGAGCTTGCTTTAGGACGAAATGTACTTATAGCCTTTATGTCATGGGAAGGATACAACTTCGAAGATGCTATCCTTCTGAGCGAAAGGCTTGTAAAAGAGGACCTCTATTCTTCTATTCACATTGAAGAGTATGAAGTCGAAGCCAGAGATACAAAACTTGGTCCTGAAGAAATAACAAGGGATATACCCAACGTGGGGGAAGATGTTCTTAAGAACCTTGACGAAGATGGGATTGTCAGGACCGGTGCAGAAGTGAATGCAGGAGACATACTTGTAGGAAAGGTTACTCCTAAGGGAGAATCTGACCAGACCCCGGAAGAAAAGCTTTTAAGGGCTATTTTCGGTGAAAAAGCCAGAGAAGTAAGGGATACTTCATTAAGGGTTCCTCACGGGGCAAGAGGGAAGATAGTTGCAGTTAAAACTCTTACGAGGTCTGAAAATGGTGATGCCCTAAGTCCAGGGGTTAACAAGGTTGTAAAAATCTATGTTGCCCAGTTAAGGAAAATAACGGTAGGGGACAAAATGGCGGGGAGACATGGGAACAAGGGTGTTGTTTCAAGAATTCTTCCTGTTGAGGACATGCCCTATCTTCCAGATGGTACGCCTGTGGATGTGGTTCTTAATCCTCTGGGAGTCCCAAGCCGAATGAACCTGGGGCAGGTTCTTGAAACAATAATGGGATTTGCTGCTCTCAAGAATGACTGGTTTGTTGCGACCCCTGTATTTGAGGGAGCAAAAGAACAGGAAATATTTGATCTGCTGGAGGATTTAAGGGACAAAATGTATCCGGATCTTACCTCAGATGGGATGATCACTCTTTTTGACGGCCGGACAGGTGAACAAATGGAGCATAAGGTAAGCGTTGGGTGTATGTACATGCTTAAACTTATACATCTTGTGGATGACAAGATCCATGCCAGGTCCATCGGTCCATACAGTCTGATAACACAACAGCCTCTGGGGGGCAAAGCCCAGTTTGGTGGTCAGCGTTTTGGGGAAATGGAAGTCTGGGCACTTGAAGGTTATGGCGCTGCCAATATCCTGCAGGAAATGCTTACAGTTAAATCGGATGACATCAGAGGCAGATTAAAGACCTATGAGAGAATTGTAAAAGGGCAGAATCTTTCAAAGCCTGGTGTTCCTGAAAGCTTCAGAGTCCTTGTTAAAGAACTTCAGGGTCTGGGTCTCGATGTGGAAATCAATTACAGTGACGGATCTTCAGGAGAACTTGTCATTGAAGATGAAGAAGAGATCATGGGAATTAGCAAACCTTCCCTCAATATGGAAAAAAATAAGATTGTTTCCAGGGATGATAAGAAAAATGTACCATCTGTGACTGCGGAAATGATATTTGGCAGTCCTTCAAATGATGCAGGATATTCCGATGATGACCCGAAGGGGGCTGAAAACTAGATGGCCAGGCGCGAAATTACGGGTGTAAGGATAAAACTTGCCAGTCCTGAAAGGATAAGGGAGCTCTCAAGTGGTGAGGTAAAAAAACCGGAAACCATCAATTACCGTACTCTGAGACCCGAAAAAGATGGTCTTTTTTGTGAACGCATATTTGGTCCAACCAAGAGTTACGAGTGTTCCTGTGGTAAATACAAGAGAAGCGGTCCCAAGTTCAAAGGTGTGGTCTGTGATCGTTGTGGAGTTGAAGTTACAGACAACAGGGTCAGAAGGGAACGTATGGGCCATATTGAACTCGCAGCTCCTGTTGTTCACATCTGGTACCTGAGGGGAATACCCAGCAGGCTTAGTCTCCTTCTTGGAACTAGTACCCGGGATCTTGAAAAGGTCGTTTATTTTGCTCCGACAAGGAGAAGGGAAGTCGCTTACAAGGTGGTTATGGACGGACGGAGAGCAGATCTTCTCAAAAGAGGAGATGTGATCTCTGAATGCGAGGTTAAGATCCATAGTCACTATGATCCTAAGGTCAAGGCCGAAGAAGCTTACCGGATAGTTACTGTAGATGACATTCCGATGAACGAAGGTGATCTTCTCTCTGCCAATCAGATGTCACGCATGAAGGCTGATTATGGAGACAGTGTTTTTAAGGCTGAGCCTGCTTTCAGAATCCTTTCTGCTCCTGAGAATCTTAACTACAATGAGAACGATGTGATCTCTCAAATGGAATATGAGAGATTTCGGGATCTTGGCATGACTGTTGAAGTTGAAAGGGCTCTCGTCGGGAAACAGGAAGCCTTTATTGTAACTGCTGTTGCTCATCTTCCCTTTGCAAAGGGAGATATTGTTTCTACAAGTGAATTTCAGCTATTTCACCAGAAATATCCTGGACGTTTTATGGCCCAGTTAGAAACCATAACCATCGAGGATCCTTGTTATATTGTTATAGACGAAGGAAATTCATCCTTCGAGCAGGCAAGTATAATTCTTGAACGTGAGCATTATATTTGTTCTGCTTATGACAAAAGATTCAAGGCTGGAATAGGGGCCGAAGGCGTCCAACTTCTTCTTGATGACATTGATCTTGACCTCCTTGCATCTTCCTTGAGGGAAGAGCTTTCTGAAACAACAGGTCAGAAAAAAAGAAAACTGATCAAACGGCTACAGGTTGCCGAAGACTTCCGCAAAAGCAGTTTTTCTCCACGAAGTATGGTCCTTGAGGTGCTGCCTGTCATTCCGCCTGACCTCAGACCTATGGTGCAGCTTGATGGTGGTCGCTTTGCAACATCAGATTTGAACGACCTGTACAGAAGGGTTATAAACAGGAATAACAGACTTCGGAAACTCCAGGAGCTTCGAGCTCCGGAGATCATAATTCGTAACGAGAAGCGTATGCTTCAGGAGTCCGTTGATGCTCTTATTGACAATGGTAGAATGGGCAAAGCTGTTCTCGGTGCAGGAAACAGGCCCCTCAAGAGCCTTACGGATCTTCTTCGAGGGAAAAAAGGCAGGTTCAGGCAGAATCTTCTAGGAAAGCGTGTAGATTATTCAGGCCGTTCAGTAATCGTTATTGGTCCTGAATTAAAGATCTATCAGTGCGGACTTCCCAAGCAGATGGCACTGGAGCTATTCAAACCCTTTGTTATAAGGCAGCTTGTTGAGCGGGGTCTGGCTCCCAACGTGAAAAGTGCGAAACGACTTATAGAGCGAGGAAGAGAAGAGATCTGGGGAATTCTTGAAGAGATTATAAAAGACCATCCGGTACTTCTCAACAGGGCTCCAACTCTCCATAGACTAGGTATTCAGGCTTTTGAGCCTGTTTTGATGGAAGGCAAAGCTATAAGACTTCACCCAATGGTGTGTACTGCTTTTAACGCTGATTTTGATGGTGACCAGATGGCAGTCCATGTACCTCTCTCGCTGGAGGCTCAGTCTGAAGCCCGTATGCTTATGCTTTCTGCCAATAACATCCTTTCCCCAGCCAGTGGAAAACCTATAGTTACCCCGACACAAGATATAGTTCTTGGTATTTATTACCTGACATCTCTCAGATCTGGGCTAAAGGGTGAAGGAAAATATTTTAGTGATATTAATGATGCACTCACTGCACTTGATCATGGGGTAGTCCACGTAAATGCAGAAATTAATCTGAAATGCGATCCATCCTGGACCGGAGATCTTTCCCTTAAATGGATCAAGACTTCACCTGGAAGGGTACTTTTTAATAGTGTCATTCACCCGAAACTTAGATATATTAATTCCCAGCTTGGAAAAAGAGCTTTGAGTTCTCTTATTGACCATGCTTATGATCTCATCGACAGAACTGCTATTGTCGAAATGCTGGATGCAATAAAATCACTTGGCTATCACTGGGCTACTAAAAGTGGTATCAGCCTTGGTGTAAACGCTATTATCATTCCACCCCAGAAGGGTGCTATCATGGATGACACCCTTGAGAGGGAGCATGACCTCAAATACCAGTTCGGGATGGGTATTCTTACTGAAGATGAATATCTCAGGGAGAAAGAACTATTGTGGTCTGAGGCTTCCAGGAATATTGCGGATCATATCGTCGCCAATATGGACGAGGAAAATCCTGTTCGAATGATGGTTGATTCTGGAGCTAGGGGAAGTAAAAGCCAGGTAGCACAGATGGCTGGTATCAGGGGACTTATGTCTGATCCTTCCGGAAGAATCATCGATTATCCTATCACCGCCAATTTCCGGGAAGGTCTGAACATGCTTGAATACTTTATTTCAACCCATGGAGCCAGAAAGGGACTTGCAGATACAGCCTTGAGGACAGCAAAATCCGGGTACTTGACTAGAAGACTTGTTGATGTGGCTCAGGACCTTATCGTTCGTGATCATGATTGTTGTACAGATCAGGGTGTATGTATCAAACCCCTTCTCCAGGATGGCAAGGTAATGATATCCATTAGTGAACGTCTTGCTGGAAGGACAGTTCTTAAGGATATAATCCATCCTGAAACTGGAGAAGTCATCGTAAGCAAAGGTGACTGCATTTCTGTTGTGGATGCACAGCGTATTGAAAATGCCGGGATATCGCTTGTATGGGTGCGCAGCCCTCTTACTTGCGGTCTTCGTCATGGGATCTGTCAGAAATGTTACGGCATGGATCTAGCCACAAGGAAAGAAGTTGCCATTGGAGAAGCTGTGGGTGTAGTGGCTGCACAATCTATTGGTGAACCGGGAACGCAGCTTACCATGAGAACCTTCCATACTGGAGGAGTCAGGCTGACTGGAGAAGATATAACCCAGGGTCTCCCACGTATTGAGCAGCTTTTTGAGGTCCGACGTCCGAAAAAGGTGGCTTATCTTGCTGGCCTTGATGGAAAAGTGACTGAGATCAGGGAAATGGAAGGAAAGCGGAAAGTAATAATAAATTCCGATACATCAGGTGTTGATGAAAAGATCTCCTATAACATCCCTTCTTCACAGAACCTTCTCGTAGAGGAAGGCCAGGATGTTTCAAGAAGTCAGAAGCTTACAGAGGGTTATATCGATCCTCAGCAGCTTCTTGAAGTCGAAGGGATCGAAGCAGTACAATCTTCGCTCGTAGACGAGATTCAGGGTGTTTATCGTTCTCAGGGTGTTTCTATCAATAATAAACATATTGAAGTTATTCTAAGGAAAGTTGCACCAGTTAACAGGCTTCGGGTTACAGAGGAAGGAGATACCTCCTTTGTTGCAGGAGAACTGGTCTGGACAAGGGATATAGAAACGGAAAATCAGAATATCCTTGAAGAGAACGAGGCAAATGTACGAGAGGCTGTAGGGACTTTCTCCGGAAGAATACTCAAGGATATGAAAGTGCAGCGTAATACACAGGGTACTCTTCTAGAGAAGGATTCAGAACTTGATGATAAAGCAATACGATCCCTTCTTCGACCTGGTGCCAGTGTTAACGAAATCAAGGTGGAGGACGAAAAGGGTTTACTGTCAGTGGTTATAGGAGAAGCTTCATTCCGGAAAAGACTTGAGGGAATGGAACTCATCGAAGAATTTATTTCAACTGATGGAAAAACAGTTCAGAAAGGTCAACCTCTTACTCTTGGTCAGCTTGCCATAATAACCGGGAATGTGCCTACACCGCTCGATGTCCGTAATGTAGAGGCAATGGAGGCTTTGATTGACAGTGCCTATCTGGCTGAAGATATAATCGTTGATGGAGAAATTATTGGTAAGTCAGACAGGCTCTTAACAGGGGATGTTGTAGATCTTCTTAAAATAGCCAACGTTTCGTCTGTTAGGATCTGGAAAACCATAGAGAGGATCCATGTTCCAGATGCCCTTCAGGAAAGGCTGATAGACAAGATATGGGGTAAACCCCTTTCCCAGGCCATAGACAGAGATGGCAATGCTGTACAGGATATTGCCCATATGGTCGATGGGAGGGTGGTCCGGAGCATTATGGATGGAGAAATAACCGCTATCGAAATTGATGACGGGATTATTACAAGGGATAAACTGGTCAGTGAATTTCTCTCGGATATGGTATACGGCAAAGTGCTTCTTGACCCTGTTATGGATGCCGCTGGAACAATAATTGCTGAAGCCGGCCAGGATGTAAACAGAGTAGTTCTGGAAGAACTTGTAAAAGCCGAAGCTGAAAATTTCGTTGTTAGACCGATTTATGCTCATTCAGAGGAAAAAGAACTTATCCATAGAATAACCTTTGTAAGAAAACTGCGGGAAGGCCCAAAATGTCAACCTTTTGTACACGGAATTACTAAAGCTGCTTTAGCTACTGACAGTTTCCTGAGCGCTGCATCTTTCCAGCAGACAGCACAGATTCTTGCCGGTGCAGCGGTTAAGGGTGATGTAGATATCCTTGAAGGATTGAAGGAAAACGTTATCATCGGTCACCTTATTCCAGCAGGAACTGGCGTAGATGAATTTAAGGACATCGAATTGGTCCTGAAGAGTTCCCAAGTACAAAAGGATGAAGAAGAATCGAAGTCTGAAGTAGAAGATAGGCTATAGTTCCAGGGGAGATGTCAAGATGAAGTCTTGACATCTCCCAATAAATTTTGATATTATCACTCGGTGCGACTTGCACAGGAGGGTGTCTTATGCCTTTAAGCGAGCTCGCAGTTCCAAACAGGGTTGTTGGAGAGCGTCAGGTAAAGAAAGCATTGATAAATGGAAATATTATAAAACTATTTATCGCAGAAGATGCAAACCGGTCCAAGATCGAACCCTTGATTGAACTCGCTGTAGAATCGAAAATCGAGATAGAGCAGGCAGTATCAATGCAGGTACTTGGGAGAGCCTGTGCTATTTCGAGGGGAGCCTCAGTAGCCGGTCTTGCAAAGAAGATAGATTAACATTGTTTACGAATTAATGGGAAGGAGGGAATATAGTGCCAACAATTAACCAGCTGATAAGACATGGACGGAAGGAAAAAAGACAGAAAACCAATGCTCCTGCTTTACAGTCAAACCCAGCTCGCAGGGGAGTTTGTACACGTGTTTATACCGTAACTCCAAAGAAGCCGAATTCCGCTTTAAGGAAGGTAGCCCGTGTTCGATTGACCAACGGTATTGAGGTAACATCATATATCCCGGGAATTGGACATAACCTTCAGGAACATTCAGTGGTTCTAGTGAGGGGCGGCCGAGTAAAGGACCTTCCTGGTGTCCGGTATCATATTGTAAGAGGTACTCTGGACTGTGGCGGCGTTGAAAATCGTAAAAGAGGGCGTTCCAAATATGGTGCCAGGAGGCCCAAGTAGAGTTAGGTTTAAGGGAGGAATATGAATCATGCCACGTAAGGGGCACCTTAAGAAAAGAGGATTATTGCCTGATACAAGATATGGAAGTCAGGCGATCTCGAAGTTCATTAATGGTTTGATGACAGGTGGCAAAAAGAGTGTTGCTGAAAAAGTGATGTACACTGCTCTTGATATCGCTGCCGAGAGGGTCAATACAGAACCCTTTGAAGTGTTTAAAAAGGCTATGGATAATGTTAAACCTCTTGTTGAAGTAAGGCCAAGAAGAGTTGGAGGAGCAACTTATCAGATTCCTGTTGAAGTTGTACCGGAGAGGGCACAGTTGCTTGCCATAAGGTGGATAATCAATTATTCCCGTTCCAAAAAAGGTATGCCTATGTCCGAGAGACTTGCCAGAGAATTTGTTGACGCCTATAAGGGAGAAGGTTCCTCAATCAAGAAGAGGGAAGATACTCACAAAATGGCTGAAGCCAACAGAGCGTTTGCTCACTATCGTTTATAAGCTTGATGTATGTCAACTAATGTGCTTGGTGGTGAAATGAATTGAAAGATCTTAGTCTTATCCGTAATATCGGTATCGCCGCTCATATAGACGCCGGGAAAACCACAACCACTGAGCGTATCCTGTTTTACACTGGTCGGAATTACAAGATTGGAGAAGTTCATGAGGGAGCAGCAACCATGGACTGGATGGAACAGGAGCGCGAGCGGGGTATTACTATAACTTCTGCTGCTACTACCTGTATGTGGAAAGACAATTTTGTAAATATAATTGATACACCCGGCCACGTGGACTTCACAGTTGAAGTTGAGCGTTCCATGCGTGTTCTTGATGGAGCAGTCTCTGTATTCTGTGCTGTAGGTGGAGTTGAACCCCAGTCTGAAACCGTGTGGCGTCAGGCGGATAAATATCATGTTCCGCGAATCGCCTTTGTTAACAAAATGGACAGGGTTGGTGCTGATTTTTACGGAGTAGTTAAAGGTATCCGTGAGCGCCTTGGTGCCAGGGCAATTCCCATCCAGCTCCCTGTGGGTGTAGAAGATACCTTTGAAGGAATTATCGATCTTGTATCTTTTAAATCACTGATATACACGGATGAACTTGGCAATGACCCCAAGTTGATCGATATCCCTTCTAACTTAAAGGAGGAGGCTCTCGCTGCCAGGGATGAACTTATTGAAACCCTTGCAGATTTTGACGAGGAAATAATGTCTCTCTATCTTGATGGTCAGGACGTTCCTCAGGAACTTATTAAAAAAGCTATTCGACAGAGTACTATTTCAATAAAGATCATTCCTGTTATGTGTGGTACTGCCTTTAAGAATAAGGGCGTTCAGCCTCTTCTTGATGCAGTAGTGGACTATCTTCCAAGTCCTATGGACCTTCCCCCGGTCGTCGGAATGTCTCCTGATTCTTCCGAGACTTTGCAAAGAACAGCTAAGGCGGATTCTACATTTACAGCTCTTGCATTCAAGATCATGGTAGACCCTTTTGTGGGACGCCTTGTTTTCTGTAGAATATATTCCGGAACAGTGACCAAGGGAAGTTCAGTCTATAACCCTGTTACCAATACCAGGGAAAGGGTAGGACGTATTCTTCAGATGCATGCTAATAAACGGGAGGACCTTGATGAAGCGTCCGCTGGCATGATAGTTGCTTTGCCAGGGCTCAAGAAGACCCGCACAGGTGATACCCTTTGTGATGAAGGATCACCCATTGTCCTTGAAAATCTTACTTTCCCGGATCCGGTAATTCACCTTGCGGTCGAGCCCATGACAAAAGCGGACAAGATCAAGCTCACTAAAGGTCTTATGGCTCTGGCTGAGGAAGATCCGACCTTCAGAGTTAAAACTGATGAAGAGACAGGGCAGACAATCATCTCAGGAATGGGTGAGCTTCATCTAGAGATAATTGTTGATCGTCTTAGAAGAGAATTCAGTGTAGATGTTAGGGTAGGCCGGCCCCAGGTCGCCTATAGAGAAGCTATTACCAAACCGTCTCGCGCAGAGGGTAAATTCGTGAAACAGTCTGGTGGACGGGGTCAGTATGGACATGTTGTCTTTGAAGTTGAGCCTCTTGAAGATCAGAAAAGCTTTGAATTTGAAGACAAGATAGTAGGCGGTGCTGTTCCAAGAGAGTACATCTCAGCAGTTCAGAAAGGTCTTGAAGAGGCAATGTCCAACGGAGTTCTTGGTGGTTATCCCGTTGTGGGCATTAAGATAGCGCTTGTCGACGGCAGCTACCACGAAGTAGACAGTTCCGAAATGGCATTTAAAATTGCTGCTTCCATGGGTTTTAAGGAAGCAGTAAGAAAAGCTGGGCCTGTGCTGATGGAACCGATAATGTCTGTTGAAGTCGTCACGCCGGAAGAATATGTCGGAGATGTTATGGGAGACCTCTCTTCCCGTAGAGGTCACGTTGAAGGAATGGAAATGAGAGCCAATACAAGAGCTATAAAAGCTTTTGTGCCACTGGCTGAGATGTTCGGTTACGCCACGGATCTTAGGAGCAGGACATCGGGTAGAGCTACTTATTCCATGCAGTTCGACCACTATGAACCTGTTTCGCAGAGCATAGCAGAGAAGATATTAAAAGGTTAAAGGTCTTATTTAAGGAGGGACTTGTAATGGCAAAGGCGAAATTTGAAAGATCGAAGCCGCATTTGAACATAGGGACAGTAGGTCACATAGACCACGGAAAGACAACGCTAACAGCGGCGATCACGAAGTGTCTTGCGACGTCTGGACTTGCGGATTTTTCGAAGTTTGAGGATATTGACAAGGCACCGGAAGAGCGTGAGCGCGGAATAACCATCAATATAGCCCACGTGGAATACCAGACAGATAACAGGCACTATGCCCATATTGACTGTCCGGGACATGCAGACTACATCAAGAACATGATCACTGGAGCGGCCCAGATGGACGGAGCCATTCTGGTGGTAAGTGCAGCGGACGGACCCATGCCCCAGACGAGGGAGCATGTACTTCTAGCCCGTCAGGTTAATGTGCCGGCCCTTGTAGTATTCATGAACAAGACAGACCAGGTGGATGACGAAGAGCTTCTTGATCTTGTAGAGATGGAAGTGCGTGAGCTTCTGAGTGCCTATGAGTTCCCTGGAGATGACATTCCGGTTGTCAGGGGAAGTGCTCTCAAGGCTCTTGAGAGCGAAGGAACGAAGGAGACTCCCGAAGCCAAGTGTATCTGGGAGCTTATGGATGCATGTGACAGTTACATACCCGAGCCAGCCAGGGAGATGGACAAGCCTTTCCTTATGCCCATAGAGGATGTATTTACCATAACGGGTCGAGGGACAGTGGTAACGGGCAGGGTAGAGCGGGGAGTCATCAATGCTGGAGAGGAAGTAGCCATCATCGGAATGAAGACGGACATAGTCAAGAGTGTAGCAACATCCCTTGAGATGTTCCGTAAGATCCTTGACAATGCCATGGCAGGAGACAACGTAGGAGTACTTCTGAGGGGAGTAGGCAAGGAAGAAGTAGAGCGAGGCCAGGTACTGGCCAAGCCTGGATCCATTACACCTCACACATGGTTCAAGGGCGAGGT
This sequence comes from Synergistales bacterium, assembly GCA_963666205.1. GTDB lineage: Bacteria > Synergistota > Synergistia > Synergistales > JAFGMB01 > JAENYO01. Next base: position 370,331 of record OY762654.1, on the reverse strand, counting down.
ATATGTATTGAAGAAAGAGGAAGGCGGAAGGCATACCCCGTTCTTTGCTGGATACAAGCCTCAGTTCTATTTCAGGACCACGGACGTAACAGGTGAGATCAAGCTTCCAGAGGGAGTAGAAATGGTAATGCCCGGAGACAACGCTAACTTCGAAGTCAAGCTTATAGTTCCCATCGCCATGGAGCCGGGACTTCGTTTTGCAGTCCGTGAAGGCGGACATACCGTTGGCGCCGGCGTAGTTACCGAAATCCTTGAGTAGCCCCAAAGGGGGGATTACAAGTGGCGAAAAAGATCCGCATCAGGCTTAAGGCCTTTGATCATAGAGTGCTGGATAGTTCAGCCTCACAGATAGCTGAAACCGCGCAGAGAAGTGGAGCCCAGGTTTCTGGTCCTATTCCACTTCCTACGGAAATTAACAAATATACTATTCTCAAGTCTCCTCATGTTAACAAGGATGCGAGAGAACAGTTTGAGACAAGGACTCATAAGCGCCTGATTGATATTCTCAATCCGACACAAAAAACAATGGATGCGCTTATGCAGCTGAACCTTCCTTCTGGAGTAGATATCCAGATTAAATTGTAGGGGAAGCTCTGAGCTGAAAGGAGTGAAATGAATGTCCATAGGCATTCTAGGTCGTAAGCTGGGGATGACTCAGATATACACCGAAGAAGGGCAGGCAGTGCCCATAACAGTAGTTGAAGCAGGACCATGTCCAATAATTGATATTAAGACTCCAGACAGAAATGGTTACTCCGCACTTACCGTCGGTTTTGGTGATGCCAAGGTCCAGAAGATGAACAAGCCCATGAAGGGTATCTTTGCTGCGGCTAAAGTTGATCCCAAAAAAGTGGTTAGGGAGTTCAGGGTAGACAAGACTGACGAGTTTAGTGTTGGTCAGGACATTACTGTAGACCTTTTTGAAACCGGAGAAAAAGTTAATATCACCGGGTGGAGTAAAGGTAAAGGTTTTGCTGGTGTGATAAAACGTTTTGGTTTTGGAGGAAACCCTGCAACACATGGTGTTTCCAAAACCCATAGGAAACCTGGTTCCAGTGGAGGTAGCAGTTACCCTGGTAAGGTGTTTAAGGGTAAAACGATGCCTGGACGTTTGGGAAATGAGAGGGTAACTGTAAAGAATCTTTTAGTAGTTGCAGTTGACCCCGGAAACAATCTCCTGCTTATAAAGGGAGCCATTCCAGGAGCAAGAAATGCCCTGGTTATGGTTACCAAGCAGGGTTAAGCCGGGAATTAGAAGGAGGGCAGGATACTAATGCCTACCATTAAACTAGTCAGTTTTCTGGGCGAAGAAATTGAGGACCTTGAGCTTTCTGAAGCAGTCTTTGGTGCTCCCATACACATCCCGGCGATGCATCAGGTCGTGGTTGCTCAACTCGCAAATCGTCGCCAGGGAACACATTCCGCCAAGACAAGAGGCGAAGTTTCAGGTGGAGGGAAAAAACCTTGGCGTCAGAAGCACACGGGACGCGCGAGACATGGGAGTAGCCGTTCTCCTATCTGGGTTGGCGGTGGAGTTGTCCATGGACCCAAGCCCAGGGATTATCATCAGAAAGTCAACAAAAAGGTTAGAAGGTTAGCACTTAGAAGTGCTCTTTCTCTTAAAGTACAGGAGCAAAGATTAAATGTAGTTCAATCTTTCGATCTTGACAAACCTTCTACAAAAGCGATGGTTGGATTCTTTAATGCACTCAATGCCACTAAACCTCTGGTTTTAACGCATGAGACTGATTCGAATCTTCTCCAGTCCGCTAGAAATATTCCAGGTGCCAGAGTTCTTAATATTGACAGTATCAATGTTTACGACATTCTTCACTCAGGTAATCTTGTTCTTACACCCGAAGCTGTCAGAAAGATAGAGGAGGTGTATGCACTATGAGACTGCTAGCCCATGACATTATCATAAGACCAGTTATAACCGAAAAAAGCAGTCGCCAGATGGAGCATAATCAGTACACCTTTGAAGTTCATCCTAGTGCTAACAAGATCCAGATAAGAAATGCTGTTCAGGATGTGTTTAAGGTAAAAGTCGAGAAAGTTCACACACTGAAAGTACGTTCCAAACCCAAAAGGATGGGTGCATTCTTGGGTAAGTCTCGTTCCTGGAAGAAAGCAATCGTTACCCTGGTTGATGGTGAGCGCATTGAATTCTTCGAAGGTGCCAGTGTCTAAGTGTGAGGGGAGGACATAAAAATGGGAATTAAAAAGTTCAAACCCTTCACTGCCGGGCGACGCTTTATGAGCATTCAAACCTTTGATGATATTACCAAAACAGAGCCAGAAAAGTCATTGCTGGCACCTATTCATCGTAAAGGTGGTAGGAATAATCTCGGTAGAATTACCATGCGTCACCGTGGTGGTGGAACCAAGAAGCAGTACAGGATCATCGATTTCAAGAGAGATAAGCTTGGTGTACCTGGAGTGGTTGCAGCTATTGAATATGATCCCAACCGTTCAGCCAGGATAGCCCTCGTGAACTATGCGGATGGGGAGAAGCGGTATATTATTGCGCCATCCGGAGTAGGCGTAGGTACCACTATCCAGTCCGGTCCCGGTTCTGATATGACTCCGGGAAATGCACTAAAACTTAAGGATATACCTATTGGTACTGTAGTACACAATATTGAGCTCGAACCCGGCAGGGGAGCTGTCCTTGTTCGTTCAGCAGGTACATCAGCCCAGCTTATGGCCAAGGAAGGCAAGTATGCATATATTCGTATGCCAAGCAGTGAGTTACGTTTAGTACTGAATGAATGCATGGCTACCATAGGTCAGGTTGGCAACGAGGAGCATGAAAATACCACCGTAGGTAAGGCTGGAAAAACTCGCTGGCTTGGCAGAAGGCCCATGGTTCGTGGTATGGTAATGAACCCCGTAGATCATCCTATGGGTGGTGGCGAAGGTCGAAGCAAGTCCAAAAAACATCCTACTTCACCATGGGGTACGCCGGCTAAAGGGTATCGTACCCGTAAGAAGAAAGCTTCTGACCGGCTAATAGTAAGACGCCGTAATACAAAGTAAGGCGTAAGGAGGGACAGAAATGGCTCGCTCTACAAAAAAAGGGCCCTATGTTGATCGCAAATTGCTTCGAAAGGTCGAAGACATGAACGATGCTAGCCAGAAAAGAGTTATCAAAACCTGGTCTCGCGCTTCAACAATAGTACCCGCCATGATAGGTCATACCATTGCAGTTCATAACGGTAGAGTTCACATTCCGATCTTTATCAGTGAAAACATGGTTGGTCACAAGTTAGGTGAATTTTCTCCTACCCGGAAGTTTGGAAGACATGCCGGCCAGGAAAAATCCACTCGTGTCAGGTAAGGAGTGATGGTAATGGAAGCTAAAGCCCTTGCCCGGCAGGTCAGAATATCACCTTTCAAGGTGAGGCAGGTCCTGCCCTTAATCAGAGGAAAGAACGTAGATGAAGCGCTGATGATCCTTCGATATAATCCGAAGAAATCAGCTCAAATAGTTGCTAAGGTCCTTCAGAGTGCTGTTGCCAATGCAGAGCATAATTTCGGTCTGGACATTGATAAACTCAAAGTTGTAAGTGCAACTGCGGATCAGGGACCCAGCATGAAACGGTGGCGTCCGGTATCCATGGGCAGAGCCCATCCCTACCGACACCGTACAACCCATGTAACTGTCAAGGTTGCAGAACGCTAAGGAGGGGTGACTGGTGGGACAGAAGGTTCACCCAACAGGATATAGGCTTGGAGTTGTAAGTGAGTGGCAGTCTAAATGGTATGCTGATGGCAAAAATTATGCCAAGAATCTTCATGAAGATCTTAAACTCAGAGAATGGATCAAAGGCCGCTGGTCTAATGCCGGTATCCCGAAGGTCGAGATTGAACGAGTAGGTAATGTAATTCGTTTTACTATATGGACCTCCCGGCCTGGTGTAGTAATAGGAAAAGGTGGCCAGGAAATTCAGATTGTCAAAGACGAACTGAATAAAATGACCGGTTCCAAGATCATGATAAATGTACAGGAAGTTAAGAATGCAGATCTTGAAGCTCAGCTTGTGTCTGAAGGTGTAGCATCAGCACTAGAAAGACGTGTTAGTTTCCGTAGGGCTATGAAACAGTCTATTTTCCGTGCTATGAAAGCTGGAGCTAAGGGTATCAAGATACAGTGTTCAGGCAGACTCGGAGGGGCAGAGATAGCTCGGACTGAATGGTACAACGAAGGCCGGCTTCCCCTTTCAACAATACGTGCGGATATCGACTATGGATTTGCCGAAGCCAAGACCATCTATGGAGTAATAGGTGTCAAGGTCTGGATTTTCCGTGATCGTGAAAATGAGACCAAAGCTGCTCCACGCAGATCTGGTAGAGGCTCAAGGAGGTAGCTCCCATGTTAATGCCGAAACGAGTCAAGTATCGCAAACCTTTTCGTAGACCACTTCGTGGGATTACCAAAGGTGGTGCAACGGTTGCTTTTGGTGAATATGGGCTGCAGGCCCTGGATTGTGGCTGGATAACGGCTCGACAGATCGAAGCAACCCGTGTCGCCATATCAAGAAAAATGAAAAAGGGCGGCAAGATCTGGATCAGGATTTTCCCTGATCGTCCATTCACAAAAAAACCGTTGGAAACAAGGATGGGTAAAGGTAAAGGAAGCCCGGAATTCTGGGTTGCTCCTGTCAAAAGAGGAAGAATCATGTTCGAGGTTGCTGGTGTACCTCGTGAAGTCGTAGAGCAGGCCTTCAGGACTGCCTCTCACAAACTTCCGATCAAGGTCCGTCTGGTTGCCCGTGAAGGTCTTGGTGGTGATTAAGAATGGATGTTAAAGGCTTGAGAGATCTTACACTTGAAGAACTTGAGGAAAAACATCGTCAATATAAAGAAGAGTTGTTTAACCTTCGTTTTCAGAATGCCATAGGGCAGCTTAAGAATACCAGCCGAATCAATGATGTTAAAAAAACCATTGCAAGGGTTCTGACTGTGACCCTTGAAAAACAGGCTGGACAGAGCCCTATTGGAAGGAGGTAACGCATGATGGAGGTACGTAAACCCCATCGTAAGACCCGAGTGGGAATTGTCGTTAGTAACAAGATGGATCAAAGTGTTGTAGTTCAGGTGTCGCGCTATTCTGAACATCCATTGTATGGCAAACGGATTATTAAAAGTACTAAATATATGGCCCACGATGCGGACAACTCCTGCCGTATCGGTGATACTGTTTCTATAGGTGAAGTCCGTCCAATGAGCAAGAACAAATGCTGGAGTGTCATAGAGATTATCAAGAGAGCTCCTGTATTTGATACCGATCGTTCTTCTCCCAGGGAGGAATAAACTATGATTCAGTTGAACACAGTGCTCAAAGTAGCAGACAATTCTGGTGCCAGGAGAGTTAAGTGTATACAGGTTCTTGGTGGAAGCAGACGATCCTGGGGCACCATAGGAGATGTAATTGTTGCTTCTGTCAGGGAAGCTATTCCTAACAGCAACATAGGAAAAGGGCAGGTTGTCAAGGCAGTTATCGTAAGGACCAAGAAAGAAATCAGACGTAAGGATGGTTCCTATGTTCGTTTTGATGACAATGCTGCCGTTATCATTGACAACAATGGAGACCCCAAGGGTACGCGTATCTTTGGTCCAGTTGCCAGAGAACTGAGGGCCAAGAACTATATGCGTATTCTTTCCCTTGCACCGGAAGTAGTTTAAGGGGGCAGTCATATTATGGGAAAAATGAGAATCAAAAAAGGGGATCGCGTAAAAGTGGTCTCCGGTAAGGATAAGGGAAAAGAGGGGAAGATCCTTAGATCAATGCCAAAGGGTGACATGTTAGTGATCGAGGGAGTAAATGTTGCAACAAAACATGTGAAACCCTCTCAGAAGAATCCTCAGGCAGGAATTATCAAACAGGAATGTCCCATTCACTCCTGTAAGGTGATGTTGGTATGTCCCTCTTGCGGTAAGGCAACGCGGGTTCGCCGAGCCTATCTTGAAGATGGTCGAAAAGTTCGCCTCTGCAAAAAATGTGGCGAAGTAGTAGATCAGGTATAGTGAGGAGGCGCTTTAAACATGATCCCGCGTTTTCAGGAGTTATATAAGGATGAAGCGGTACCTCAGCTGATGAAGGAGTTCAATTATTCTAACATCATGGAGGTTCCCAGACTTGTAAAAATTGTCGTGAACATAGGTGTTGGAGAGGCAAAGATCGATTCAAAGTATATAGATTCAGCAATTGCTGAACTTACACAGATCTCAGGACAACATCCTCTACTGAAGAGAGCCAAGAAGTCTGTTGCAGGTTTCAAGGTAAGAGAAGGAATGCCAGTTGGCGCAATGGTTACCCTTAGAGGAGCCAAGATGTGGGAATTCTTTGAAAGACTTGTTTCTGTAGTACTTCCCCGAATCAAGGATTTTCAGGGAGTTTCTGACAAGGCCTTTGATGGTAGAGGAAATTACAACCTGGGTCTTAAAGAACAGCTTATCTTTCCCGAGATCAACTACGATAAAGTCGCAATGGTTCGCGGTATGAACGTATCTTTTGTTACTACTGCAAAAACCGATGAAGAATCCCATGCCTTTTTTAAGGTTATGGGAATGCCATTCAAAAAGTAAAGGAGGGGGCTCTTATGGCAAGAAAAGCTATGGAATATAAGGCAAAGCAACCCCCCAAATTCAAGGTTAGACAGCATAACAGATGTCCGTTATGCGGTAGAGTTCACTCCTACATGCGCAGGTTTAATATGTGCAGGTGCTGTTTCAGGAAACTTGCCAGAGAAGGCAAGATTCCTGGTGTAGTTAAGTCCAGTTGGTAGAAGAGTGGACGTTTAAGGGGGCTATTGGAATGTATACTAACGATCCAATCGCGGATATGCTCACAAGGATCAGAAACTCAAATATGGTTTTTCATGAGACTGTTGATGTTCCCATGAGTAATATTAAAATGGAGATCGCCAAGATCCTCAAAGAAGAGGGTTATATCCGCAATTACAAGGTAATTAATGATCCTAAGAAACCCTACTCGGTTGTCAGGCTTTTTCTTAAGTATGGTCCAAATAAGGAAAGAGTCATACAGGGGTTGAGAAGGGTAAGTAAACCAGGCAGAAGAATATACGTAGGAAAGGACAATCTTCCCAAAGTAATGGGAGGTCTTGGTGTTGCTGTTATATCTACATCTCAGGGTCTTAAGACTGATGTAGAAGCCGGCAAACAGGGTCTCGGTGGCGAAGTTGTCTGCTACGTCTGGTAACGGGAGGTGTCTTTATGTCAAGAATAGGACGTAAACCAATATCACTTTCCAAGGGCGCAACCCTGACTTTAATTGATGGTAAGGTCGTAGTGAAAGGTCCTAAGGGTGAACTTTCAACTCCTCTTGTTTCAGGGATTAATGTACAGGTTGAAGATTCCCAGGTAATTGTATCGCGTGAGAACGATCAAAAGCAGACCAGAGCTTTTCACGGTATGATGAGAGCTCTGATCAGCAACATGGTCACTGGTGTCAGCAGTGGCTTTGAGAGACAGCTTGAAATCGTCGGCGTAGGATACAGGGCTCAGGTACAGGGTACCAAGCTTGTTCTCAACCTGGGATATTCCAACCCTGTTGAATTTGATCCGCCAGAAGGAATTGAGATCGAAACTGATGGCCCTACCAAGATCAAAGTCAAGGGAATTGATAAACAACAGGTCGGACAGGTGTCAGCTGTAATCAGAGGCTTCAGACCACCTGAGCCCTACAAGGGTAAGGGTATTCGCTACGCTGGCGAACACATTATCCGCAAAGCCGGCAAAGCCGGTGCCTAGGATACAGAGGTGATACGGGATGATCAAAAAGCGAAGTAGAAATGAGATGAGAATTATCCGGCACCGCAGGCTCCGTAAAACATTAAAGGGAAGCCTGGATTGCCCAAGAATGGCTGTTTTCAGCAGTTTAAGTAATATCTATGTCCAGCTCATAGATGATAACGAGGGTCATACACTTGTTGCTGCATCAACCCTTGATAAAGAACTCAAGGCTGGGATTAAATCAGGATCAAACGTTGAAGCAGCCAAAGCTGTAGGAACCCTTGTGGCCAGGATGGCTCTCGATAAGGGAATCAACTCTGTGGTTTTCGACAGGGGTGGCCATACGTACCACGGGCGCGTAAAAGCTTTAGCTGAAGCAGCACGTGAAGCCGGACTGAAGTTCTAAGGAGGATATGAAAATGAACAATACAAACATTTCCGCAAAAGGACTTGAACTTACCGAGCGCGTTGTTGCTATAAACAGGGTCAGCAAGGTCGTCAAAGGCGGAAAACGTTTTAGATTCAGTGTTCTGGTCGTGGTAGGAGACGGTGAAAGCCATGTAGGTGTTGGCATGGGTAAGGCCAAGGAAATCACCGAAGCCATTCGTAAAGGAATAGACAAAGCCGGGAAAAACCTTATGGATCTTAAAAAGGTCGGCAATACCATTCCACATCCTATCATTGGCAATTTTGGTTCCGCTCAGGTCCTTCTTAAACCAGCAGCCCCCGGTACGGGAGTTATTGCCGCTGGAGTCGTCAGGGCCATAATGGAACTTGGCGGTGTCAAGGATGTTCTGACTAAAGTCATAGGAAGGACTAACAATCCTGTGAACGTTGCCTGGGCCACCCTTAACGCACTTGACAATATGAGAACTCCTGACGAGATCATGGCTTTAAGAGGGAAAGATCGATCTCCGTCCCAGAGGGCTTAAGGAGGCATTAAAATTATGGCTAAACTCAGCATAACATGGAAAAAGAGCGCGATAGGTTATCCGGAACCCCAGAAAAGGACCATCAGGGCCCTTGGTTTGAAAAAGCTTCATCAGACTGTCATTCAGGAAGATGTGCCTGTAATTCGTGGAATGATTAACAAGGTGCATCATCTCGTTGAATGGACAGTTATTGATGGGTAGGAGGTTGTTGACATGAATCTGAGCCATCTTCGACCAGCTCCTGGTGCCAAACGCCATTCCAAAAGACTGGGCCAAGGTATCGGAAGCGGTTCTGGTAAAACAAGCGCGAGAGGACATAAAGGTCAGAATTCCCGTAGTGGTGGAGGTGTACGCCCTGGTTTTGAAGGTGGGCAGATGCCTTTGATGAGGCGGATCCCCAAACGAGGATTCAACAATGCCCGTTTCAGGACTACCTACCAGCATGTGAATCTGGACCATCTGTCCTCACGATTTAACGATGGAGATACTGTCACTATCAAAGAACTTTATGAGTCCAGACTTGTTAGAAAACTGGATAAACCAGTAAAGATACTTGCGAGAGGAGAACTTACCGGATCTCTGACGGTCCGTGCCCATGCTTTCAGCGAACAGGCAATTAAAAAGATAGAGGCCGCAGGCGGGAAAGCTGAGGTGATCTAGGTGCTCGATTCCTTCAGGGATGCATTCAGACTCCCGGATCTTAAAAGAAGGATACTCTTTACAATAGGGGTTCTTTTCCTGTTCCGGCTTGGTGCGCATATCCCAACGCCTGGTATCGATACTCAGGCTATGTCCAAGCTGTTCGATCAGGGAGGAGTTCTAGGATTTCTTGATATCTTTGCAGGTGGAGCACTAAGACGGTTTAGCATCTTTGCCCTTGGTGTTGCTCCATATATCAATTCAAGCATAGTAATGCAGTTGCTTGTAGTGGTATTTCCGACCCTTGAAAGAATGCAGAAAGAAGGGGAAGAAGGGCGAAAGAAAATTGTTCAGATCACCAGGTGGGGTACGATTGTTTTTGCCCTGATACAAGCAGTAGGTATGACTTTCTGGCTTGGAAGCATGGGGATATTCTCGGGAGCTCTTTTCGATGGCCTTGTGGTAGTTACGACAGTTACAACAGGCGCTGTTGCAGTTATGTGGCTTGGAGAAGAGATCTCTGACCATGGTATTGGAAATGGAATATCCCTTCTGATATTCGCCGGCATAGTTGCTAGAATCCCGGAAGCTGTAATCAGAACATGGAACATGATTAAACTCGGAGAAATGAACCTTCTGGTTTTCTTCATGGCAATTGCTCTTATGATAGTTGTTGTCGCTGGCTGTATCCTGTTACAGGAAGGCCAGAGGAGACTTCCTGTTCAATATGCGAAAAGGGTAGTAGGGAATAAGGTTTATGGTGGACAGAGCACCTTTATACCGCTGAGAGTCAACCAGGCAGGGGTTATTCCAATCATTTTTGCATCTTCTGTTTTGCTTTTTCCCTATACAATAGCACGCTTCTTCTCTGGTGACATTGCAGCGTTTATGCAGAGACTTCTCGCTCCAGGAAGCGTCGTTTATACGGCCCTTTACGTACTCCTTATTATCTTCTTTTCTTATTTCTATACTGCGGTTGTTTTCAATCCTGCAGAAGTTGCAACTAACATGAAGAAGTATGGCGGATTTATCCTTGGGATCAGGCCTGGTCGTCCCACTTCTGATTTTATAGAGAAGGTAATGTCGCGGATTACACTGGGTGGAGCAGTCTTTCTTGCAGCAATTGCACTGATACCAACGCTTATGACGAAAATGATGGGTATTACAAGTTTCTATTTCGGTGGGACAGCCATTCTTATTGTTGTCGGAGTAGCGTTAGACACAGTCCATCAGATTGAAGGCCAACTTCTCATGAGGCACTATGAAGGGATACTGAAAAAGCGAGATAAGGCCGGTGGCCTCTTAAGGTTTTAAGGAGTTATTTATGAGATTTATTCTTTTAGGTCCTCCTGGGGCTGGAAAAGGAACCCAGGCCGCTGTTATAAAAGACAAATATTCTATAGCACACGTTTCAACAGGTGATATCCTTAGAGAAAATGTCAAAAAAGGGACATCTCTGGGTAAAGAGGCCAAGTCTTTTATGGACTCCGGCAAACTCGTTCCGGATGAGCTTATAATTGCCATGGTCAGAGACAGGCTGAAGGATAGAGATTGTGTCAAAGGTTTTCTCCTGGATGGATTCCCAAGAACGGTAAGTCAGGCGGAGGCTCTTGATCATCTGCTTTCTAACCTTGAAGTTAATCTTGATGCCGTTATTCTCCTGGATGTCCCTGATGACGTTGTTATTGAGAGGCTTTCTGGTAGAAGGATCTGTCGACGTTGCGGGACAATATTCCATGTTAATTTCAACCCCTCGGCCGATGGATCTCTATGTGATAGATGCGGAGGCGAAATCTACCAGAGAGATGATGACCGTGAGGAAGTAATCAGGAATCGACTTAACGTCTACTATGAACAGACTTCTCCACTTATTGAATATTACGAAAAGAAGAGTTTGTTGAAAAAAGTTGACGCCAGCGAATCCAGTGATACGGTTCTTACGATGATAGAAAGTCTGGTAAGAACGTAAGTATGATAACCTTGAAAAAAGATCATGAACTGGTTAATATGCGTAGAGCTGGCCAGATAGTAGCTGAAGTACTCATGGGTCTTAAGGATCTTGTCAAGCCTGGAGTTTCTACTGGAGAACTTGACGAATGGGTAGAAAAGTATATAAGAGATCAGGGAGCAATACCCTCAGAGAAGGGGTATCGTGTACCTGGTATACCTACGCCCTATCCAAGTTCGATCTGTGCCTCCATAAACAATGAAGTTGTTCATGGGATACCGCAGTTCGAGAGGACACTGAAGCTCGGTGATATTATAAGTATCGATGTAATGGCCTGTTATAACGGATACCATGGTGATGCTGCTTTCACATATCCAGTTGGAGAAATATCAGAGGATCGCCTGAGGCTTCTTGCTGTAACAAGAACTGGTCTTGATATAGGAATAGCACAAGCCTGCTCCGGTAATACAGTTGGAGATATCGGTTTTGCCATAGAAAAATATATCTCAGACCATGGTTTTGGTATTGTTAGAGATTACACAGGACACGGGCTTGGCAGGAATCCTCACGAGCCCCCTCAGGTTCCAAATTTTGGCAGACCTGGAAGAGGAGTAACCTTGAAACCGGGCATGACAATCGCCATAGAACCCATGGTTATGGCAGGTAGGGAAGAAGTTGTTACTGGTGCTGATGGCTGGGTAGTCCTTACTGCAGACGGTTCTGATGCTGCCCATTTTGAAAAGACGGTTCTGATAACTAAAGATGGAGCTGAAATTCTTACCCCCTGGAAATGAACGGGATGAAGATAAAACGATTTCAACCTGGACAAGTAGTTATTTCCAGAAAGGGTAAAGATGTTGGCAAATGGTACGTTGTGGTTGGCTGGGATGATATGGAACAAAGGGTTCTTATATGTAACGGTAGAAACTATAAGCCAGGAGCACCCAAGAAAAAAAACCCTGTACATCTACAGCGTGTCAGTAGAATTCTTTATGAGGTACCTGAATCTCTTTTGGCAGGACGTTTATTAAATGGAGAAAGAATTCGACGGCTTTTGTCGGAAATACAGACAAAAAAGTATCAGAACAAGGAGGTAGATTGAACCTGATGGCTGATAAGGATGACGTTATCGAAGTGAGGGGCAAGGTTGTTGAACCTCTTCCCAATGCCATGTTCCGGGTTGAACTGGACAACGGTCATAAATTACTGGCACATGTCTCAGGAAAGATGAGGATGCATTTTATAAGGATCCTCCCGGGAGACAAAGTCCTGGTGGAGATATCTCCCTATGACTTGACTCGTGGCCGGATAGTGTATAGATATAAGTGATTTCCTAACACTGTAAATATACCTTTCAAGGTTTTGAATTTCAGGAGGAGCGTGAATAATTATGAAAGTCAAACCATCGGTAAAACCGATGTGTGAGTACTGCAGGATCATCAAGCGTAATGGAGTGGTAAGGGTTATTTGCAGCAGAAACCCTCGCCATAAACAGAGACAGGGAGCGAGGAGGTAATCTGATGGCTCGTATTGCTGGTGTGGATCTACCCCGCGAAAAAAGGGTAGAAATTGCTCTCACATATATTTTTGGAATAGGTCTTACCACATCAAAGAAGATCCTTGAAACTACTAAAGTAAGCCCCGATACCAGGGTAAAGGATCTTACTGAAGATGAGGAGCAGAGACTCAGGAAAGAGATTCAGGAAAATTACAAGGTCGAAGGTGACCTCCGCAGAGAAGTGACCATGAATATCAAACGATTGATAGATATCGGTTGCTACAGGGGACTGAGACATAGACAGGGCCTTCCGGTTCGTGGTCAGAGAACCAAGACCAATGCAAGGACCAGAAAAGGTCCAAGGCGCACTGTGGCAGGAAAAAAGAAAACCCCGAGATAAGTAAGATTATAACGGGCTAGACAGTTTCAAGGAGGCTGGATCACGTGGCCAAGCGTACACAGCGAAAAGGCAAACGCAAGGAAAAAAAGAATATAAGCTATGGTGTAGCCCATATCTATTCAACCTTCAATAACACCATAGTGAGTATAAGTGACAAAGTTGGTAATACTCTTGCCTGGGCATCAGGTGGTAATGTCGGGTTCAAAGGTGCAAGAAAGTCAACTCCCTTTGCTGCACAGATCGCAGCCCAGCAAGTCGCCAAACAGGCTCAGGAGCATGGAGTTCAGGAAATTGATGTTGTTGTCAAAGGACCAGGACCTGGTAGAGAATCTGCTATAAGATCTCTTCAGGCTGCTGGACTTCAGGTTAACATGATCAAAGACACAACACCCATTCCTCACAATGGATGCAGGCCGCCCAAAAGGCGTCGTGTTTGATCCGGGACGAGGATTAGGAGGCGAATTAAATTATGAGCAGATATACAGGACCTGTTTGTCGCTTGTGCAGGGCTGAAGGAGTCAAACTTTTTCTGAAGGGCGATCGTTGTTATACTGAAAAATGTTCTATCGCCAGAAGAGAAACCAAGCCTGGGAAATCAGCCAGCAGCAGAAGAGGCAAAGTTAGTGAATATGGTATTCGACTTAGAGAAAAACAAAAGTTGCGTCGCTTCTATGGTATGAATGAATCTCAGTTCAGACGTTACTTTGGCTGGGCAAACAGAATGGCTGGACAGACGGGTCACAATTTTTTACAGCTTCTCGAGCAGCGATTGGATAATGTTGTCTACAGACTGGGTTTTGCCAGTAGCAGAAATCAGGCCAGACAGCTTGTAATGCACGGGCATTTCCTTGTAGATGGGAAAAAAGTGGACATTCCAAGTTTCTTTGTAAAATCAGGACATATCATCTCTGTTAATGAAGGAAGCCGAGAAGTCCCGGTCATTAAGGAAAATGTTGAAGTAGCCGGTTCCAGGACTATCCCTGAATGGCTAGAAACAAATTCAGAAAAAATGGAAGGAAAAGTTCTTTCACTGCCAACCCGTGAACAGATCGACGTGCCCGTCAACGAACAGCTGGTTGTCGAGTTCTATGCTAGATAATAGCAGAAAGGTGTTGGATATTTTGGAATTAATGCGACCTGAAATCAGAATAGAAGAGTGTAGTCCTACTCTTGGTAAGGTTATTCTTGAACCTCTGGAGAGAGGTTACGGGGTAACGTTGGGCAATGCGCTTCGCCGGGTGCTTCTCTCTTCGATTAAAGGTGCAGCTATCACGTCCGTAAGGGTCGAGGGCGTTCTTCATGAGTTCACTACAATTCCCGGAGTCAGGGAAGATGTTATTGAACTTCTGCTTAATCTGAAACATGTACCTGTCAGGTCCTATAGTTCTGAGGTACGGGTTCTCAGACTGGAGCTTGAAGGTCCTCAGACCGTAACAGCGTCCATGATACAGCCTGACAGTGAAGTTGAATTTGTGGACCAGGATGCATACATATGTACTCTTGAGGAAGGTGCACATCTGTCAATGGATCTCTATGTTGAACAGGGTGAGGGATATGCCACGATAGATCGGCCAAGACCGGCTTATCTTCCTGCGGATGCTTTGTTGATAGATGCAATCTTTTCGCCTGTTCAAAGAGTGCAATATGAAGTTCAGGCTGCCAGAGTCGGACAGAGAACTGACTATGACAGACTGGTTCTTGATGTATGGACTAATAGCGTTGTTGAGCCTGATATTGCTGTCTGTGAGGCAGCAAAGATCATACGGAGTTATTTCGGGATGATTGTAGAGGATATTGAAAAGATTCATCCTGTCGAGCATGGTGAGGGTTATTTGGTTGAAGGTTCAGAGGAAGTTCCTGTGTCATCAGAGATTGAAAGTGACAGCCTATCTGAAGAACAGGACACACTTCTCGCCAGACCTGTCAGGGAGCTGGAACTTTCGATCAGGAGCGAGAATTGTCTTCTTCGCGGAGGAATCCACACTATCGGGGATCTCTTAAGTAAGTCCAGAGACGATCTTCTGAAAATACGTAATCTTGGAAAGATCTCTCTTAGAGAAATCGAGGAGAAGATCTTCAAACTTGGGTTACAGCTCCGTAACGACAAGGCTGAAGATAATTTACTGAAGGAGGAATAATTCCATGAGACATCATATGGATAGAAGGACCCTCGGTCGTTATGGTAGTCACAGAAAAGCTATGCTTGCCAATCTTGCAGCCAGTCTTTTTCTTGAAGAGAGCATAGTTACAACGCTCACTCGAGCTAAAGAATTGAGACGTGTTTCTGAAAAACTTATTACCAGGGCTAAGGGTAACACTTTGCACAACAAACGGATTGTTCGTTCCAGGCTTCCTCACAAAGAAGCAGCCCACAAGCTTTTTGATGATATAGCTAAACGATATGAATCTCGTCCGGGTGGCTATACCCGAATAGTAAAACTTGGGTACCGCAAGGGAGATGCCTCTCCCATGGCTATCATTCAGTTGGTAGAATAAATATGCCTGAAGATGTAGTGTTCAGGCTGAGGGATGTTTATTTTCAGTATCCCGGTTCAGATGAGGCTGCATTAAAAGGGATCGATCTTGAAGTGCAAGCGGGAGAGTGGGTAGCCCTGGTTGGTAGTAATGGATCCGGAAAATCCACACTTGCCAGAATTCTTAACGCCCTGCTGATACCAACGCAGGGCGCTTGTTTTATTCTCAATATGGATAGTACTCAAAGTGAGAATATCTGGGCAATCCGAAGTAAGGTTGCCATGGTTTTTCAGAATCCGGATAACCAGATAGTGGCAAGTGTTGTTGAGGATGACACTGCTTTCGGACCAGAAAACCTTGGTCTCTCTCCTTCAGATATCTGTGAAAAAGTAACATGGTCCCTTGATGTAACTGGCCTGAGTGAATACAGGAATAAAGCAACATATGCCCTTTCTGGAGGACAGAAGCAGAGATTGGCTGTTGCAGGGGCCCTCGCAATGACTCCTCCTGTAATTGTCCTTGATGAACCGACCGCCATGCTTGATCCTCAGGGAAGAAAAGATCTTCTTAATGTTCTTTCTGAGCTTCACATGCAGGGAATGACCATTGTATATATCAGCCATAGGATAGAAGAGATACAGTCCTGTGACCGTGTTATTGTAATGAATGAGGGTAATCTGAGTTGGGATGGTACTCCGCGTGACCTTTTCGAACTTGGAAAAGGGATAGAAAAATGGGGACTGGAAGTTCCACCAATTGTTCGACTCTGGTCTATGTTGAAAAATGCGGGGATGATCCCTGAAGAAGTTCAACCTACCAAGGATGGAGTAGTCCAGGCATTATGTCCATAGAAATCCATAATCTAAAACATGTATACCACCCGGGAACTCCTCTTGAAACAATAGCTCTTCAAGGCATTGATCTATCTATTCAGAAGAAACAATGGCTTACAATTGTTGGACATACAGGCAGCGGTAAATCTACACTTGCACAACATCTCAATGCTCTCCTTTTCTGTCAGGAAGGGAGTATCGAAGTTGATAATATCTCACTTGATCCCAGAAGCAAACAATTACGTACTGTGAGACAGAAAGTAGGTCTTGTTTTTCAGTACCCGGAACAGCAGCTTTTTGCAGAAACTATATTTGATGAAGTTGCTTTTGCTCCGAGAAACTGGGGAGTCGACCCTGATACTGTTGCTGAAAGAGTTGAAAATGCCCTGGTAAGAGTTGGATTGAATTCCGTCTTTTATCACCGTAGTCCCTTCCATCTTTCAGGAGGAGAAAAAAGGAGAGTCGCGATAGCTTCAGTACTTTCTGCCAATCCGGATTATCTTGTTCTTGATGAACCTACTGCTGGACTGGATGCCTCCGGTCGAAAGGATCTGATGGGTCTTCTTACAGCTCTTAGAGAAGATGGACTTGGTATTGTCCTTATTACTCATGATCTTGAGTTAGCCCTTGCCTGCAGCGAGAAAATACTCGTACTACAGCACGGTAGACAGCTTACTTATGGAACTCCCGAAAATGTGATCGATTCTTTATTGAAAAGACACGTGTATGGCTTGCTTCTTCCTGAGGTTGTTCAGATGTCCCATGAGTTGTTCCTCAAAGGATTTGATGTTCCTATTACCGGAGATGAATTTTTATTGGCACAAGCCCTGATTGAGAAGGTGCGAAAATGAAATTTCTCGATCACCTTACTTTTGGACAATATATACCTGCTGACTCTTTTGTCCACAATGCAGATCCAAGGGGCAAAATACTGGGAACAATAATCCTTCTTACTGGGGTTTTCCTGGTAAAACATCCATCTGCATTTTGCATATGGGCATTTTTCCTTCTTGGAGTAATCCTTATGTCCAGACTTTCAATAAGACTGGTCATAGGTTCCGCTAAACCTGTTATGATACTGGTTATTTTCACGGCATTTATCCACTTTCTTTTTACCGGGGGAGAACCATTATTCAAGATTGGTTTCGTTAGTATTACCTACGAAGGGCTCAGAATGGGTGTCTATATGGGTCTAAGGCTACTTTTCCTTGTTCTCTTTGCCTCTATCCTAACTTTGACTACCAGTCCCATGGAACTTGCTGATGGTCTTGAAAGTCTTTTTTCTCCACTCAAGCCATTTGGTTTCCCAGCTCATGAGTTGGCCATGATGATGACTATCGCATTACGTTTTATTCCTACTCTTCTTGATGAAACAGATAGGATAATGAAGGCGCAACTTGCCAGGGGAGCGGATCTCGACAAGGGTAATATCTGGAATCGCCTTAAGGCTTTTATCCCTGTCCTTATTCCCTTATTTGTTATAGTATTTCAAAGAGCCGAGGATCTAGCCATTGCTATGGAAGCCAGATGTTACAAGGGTGGCAAGGGACGTACCAGAATGCATCCTCTTGTCTGGAAACACAAAGATACACTAGGGTTGGTGATCATAATCACTACAGTTGCTCTTTTGAGTTTCTTTGATCGCAGGGTATGGCTGTGATAAGGTATGCTGCAACAGTAACATATGATGGAAGTCACTTAGCCGGATGGCAGAAACAGCCAAATGCTGTTACTGTCCAGGAAATATTTGAACAAACTCTTACAAAACTTTCTGATGCCTATGTCAATGTCCAGGCAGCAGGAAGAACGGATGCTGGTGTGCACTCCCGTGGCCAGGTGGTATCCTTTTCCCTAAGGGATATCTGGACTGAGGATCGACTTCTTCTTGCTGTAAACGCCAATCTTCCCCCGGCTGTTCGAGTTACTGGAATAAGGCTGGTACCGCCGGATTTCCATGCCAGACGTTCCGCCCTATGGAGGGAATATCGATATTTTGTCTGGCATGGTAAGTTCTGTTATCCCCACATCGAAAAATATGTCTGGTGGAATAAACGGAAATGGAATATGGAAAAGGTTCGGGAAGCTTGCAGCATAATGGAGGGAACCCATAATTTCAGGGCTTTTTGCAGGGTATCAGAATGTCCTGAAAATAGCTTCAGGAAAATCTTAAGGCTAAGAGTCTGTTCAAATCGAAACCTGACCGTATTCCGAATCCGGGGGAACGCATTTCTTACCAATATGGTACGGATAATGATGGGCAACATAAATCTTGTTGGAATAGAGAAATATGACACGGAATGGATAAATGAATTACTGAGTGGAAAAAGCAGGATCTTCTCTGGTGCGACTGCCCCCCCCAGTGGGCTTTTCCTATGGAGCGTAGGCTACAATACTTTCTCAAGTTGATTACTTGCGGTGCCTGAAGATAAGTTATATTCTTGTAGCTGGTTGTTCATCAAGCCTTTAAATCAAGCCTTCTTTATCACAATTACTGTTTCGTAGTCAAAGGAGGAAACTAATTTGTTTGGAACTGATATAGGGATCGATCTTGGGACGGCTACTGTCCTCATATATGTAAAAGGTAAAGGGATCGTTTTAAGGGAACCTTCGGTTGTAGCTGTCGATCTTGAAAATGGCAGGATACTGGCTGTTGGTGATGAAGCTAAAAATATGGTGGGAAGGACGCCGGCAAGTGTTGTTTCAGTAAGGCCTCTGAGAGATGGTGTTATTGCAGATTATACGATGACTGAAACCATGCTCAGGTATTTTATGAAGCGAATCAATACTGGAATGAGAAAATTCTTCAAAAACCGGGTTATGATATGCGTCCCATCGGGTGCCACTGATGTTGAAAGAAGGGCAGTTCTCGAAGCCGCTGTCGAGGTTGGTGCAAGGGATGCCTACCTTATCGAGGAGCCAATGGCTGCAGCCATTGGCGCTAACCTTGAGATACAGGAACCCAAAGGTAAAATGGTAGTTGATATAGGTGGTGGAACCACAGATATCGCAGTTATTTCCCTTGGGGGAATCGTGGTATCAAAATCACTGAGAATTGGTGGAGACAAGTTCGATGAGGCGATCATCCGTTTCCTTCGCAAACAACATAACCTTGCCATTGGAGAGCAAACCGCTGAAAAACTGAAGATTCAGATCGGGAACTGTAGTGATGATGGAGAGGAAGTTAAGATGACCTTAAAAGGCCGTGATCTTATCCTGGGTCTGCCAAGACAAATAGATATTAGCAGTTCAAGTGTTCGTTCAGCTATCGCCGAAATGGTTCATGCAATCGTAGATGGGGTAAAAAATGTTCTTGAAATTACTCCACCTGAACTTGCTGCTGATATTATTGATCGAGGTATAGTTCTTACAGGAGGAGGGGCTCTTCTAAAGGGATTACCGGAGCTTATTTCTCGGGAAACTCAAATCAATTGTTTTACAGCAGAAGATCCTACTGAATGTGTTGCACTAGGAACGGGACAGGCTCTTGCAGGTATAGAAAAACTTAAAGATTCCGGTAGAAGCGGAATCCTTGCTGTCAGCCGAAAAGGCAGACGTAGAAGATGGTAGAAGCCCTTTCCAATAGAAAAGATGTAAACGGTTTTTTCTCTGAGTGGTGCCATATCTATCGAAGGTTATTTGGGGCTAATGAGTAGTATATTGAGTCAATACTGGTGGTCAGATGGGGTGTATTTCTCCTGTCTTGGTTGCGGAAGATGCTGTAGAGGCGAACCTGGATCAATATGGGTTAACAGGGATGAAATTATTTCTATCATGACATTTCTCGATATTTCAACGGAGAAATCCTTTCAGATGAAATATATGACCATGAAGTGGAAGCGACCAAGCATAGCAGAAAAAAGGAATGGAGAATGTATCTTTTATAATTCGGATAACAACAGGTGTACTATATATCCGGTAAGACCTGCCCAATGTTCTTTATATCCATTCTGGCCTTCTATCTTTAAATCAGAAGAAGAATGGGATAGACATTCCCGAATTTGTCCGGGAATTAACCAGGGTAAATTCTATAGTGCAGAGAATATTGCTGCTATGCTTATTTCAAGTCCTTTCTCAGACCTTTAGTTTCAGGGAAAAGATATTAAGTATTAGCCTATAGCTGTTTTTACCGATGTATTTTCTCTGAAAAAGGTTATTCTATATCCAGGAACAAGCATCAGATCTTTCCTGGCTGAAGTTTTCTATCCAGAGAGGTGGTTTACTTGGAACCTCATCTTATCTCTGATCTTAATTGGGTTTTCATAATTGGACTCTTAATAGCGAGTGGTCTTTTCGCATATCTCGGTGATATCCTTGGGACAAAGATAGGTAAAAAGAGGATATCGATTCTTGGATTAAGACCTCGGCATACGGGTTCAGTAATTACTGCAATTACTGGAATTACCATTGCCCTTGTTGTACTTGGCTCTCTTGCTGTCACCTCAGATACGGTACGAACCATCCTCTTCAGCATGAAATTTCTTCAGCGTCAGATTACACAATTGACTTCAGACCTTCAGGATAGTAGAGATGAGGCTGAACTGACTTATATGAGTCTTATTGATACACAGGCTAAACTGGAAACACAGGAGGAAAAACTACGATCTGTTGGAGAGCTTCTTACAAAGAATATCTCACAGTTACAACTGACTGAAACTGAACTTGGAGATCTGAAGACAGAAAAACAACAGCTTGAAACAACCATAAGCAGTCTTCATCTAGAAGCAGAACAACTCAAGAAGGGGCTTACTGAAGTTAGAGGAGGAAGGATTATTGTATTTGCAGATGAACTTCTAGCTCAACATTCTGTTGTCCCGGAAACTGCAGGGGATGTGATTCAAAGCATTATCGATCGTCTTGTGCAGAGAGCAGAGTTCATAGTTGCAGTTCGACTTGGTATAGATCCCGAAAACATTACAATTGTTCTAGATCCGGAACAAATGGATTCAGCCTTGAAAGAAACAATGAATTCCAGAACAAGAAAGTTCGTAAGACTCCTTGCTGGATCAAATATTCTTGCAGGGGAACCTGTAAATGTGAAGATAGAAGTAAGAGAAAGTCTCCCGATATATGATAAAGATGCTCTTTTATGGTCTGAGATAATTGATTCACCCCCCAACGAATCAGATGCTGAGGCCTTTCTACATGCCCTGTTAAGAAAAGTTAACAGTAAAGCAGTAAACGATGGTGTATTGCCTGATCCTGTTAATGGCACTGTCGGGATCCTTGATGCGAGCGATTTCTTTGACGCAGTAGAAATGCTTTCAGGGGCAAAAGACCCTGTTATTGTTAAAATATTTACCCGTGAAGAAGTCTTTACTGAAGGTCCTGTAAGGGTGAAGATAGATATTCAAAGTGAATAGCAACTTTGAGATACAAGGGAGGGATATTCCTTGTTAATAGTAGGATGTCAGATATGTGGAGAAGTTAAGATCCTTTCCGGTATGCCCGATAAGGATGGTATAGCGCGCGTTAACTGGATCTGTCCATATTGTGGTGTGGGTCAGGTCTTACAGTTGCCTGTAGCCTCAGATGTTACTAAAACTGATTTGAGCAAAATAGTGGCAGGTATGCCGGATTGTTACAGATGCTCCAGATCTGTTTTTGAGGAGCTACAGTAGCCCATGTTAACAGTACAGGGCTATAGATTCTACGATAGTAAAAGGGCTGTTTCCTCTGGCCAGCTTCAGCACCTTTATACTTTTACCAGGTGGGGCAGAGGTCGTTCTCTTGAACAGATAGATCGAATGATAAATTCTTCAAGTCTCTGTTTTTCTGTATATTATGAAGAAAATATGATTGCGTTCTGCAGAATCCTGACAGATTTCGTATTCAGGGCTTCTTTGTGGGACATCATGGTTCATCCCGATCATCAGGGTAAAGGACTTGGTTCTGCACTGCTAAACTATGCAATCTTTCATCCAGCAGTAAAGGATATACCTTTGATCATTACTTATACCAGTGAACTTGGTCCGTTTTTGAAACAACATGGTTTCACAGATGATGAAGGAGCTATGATGTTGTTGAGATGTCCTATAGAATATTCATGAACTTGAGTTTCTTATTGCCATGAGTCTTTTTTCATATGGATGTACAGGGGTTCGTATTGTAAAAGAAAGCTTCATTCATCTATTTTTCCCTAATTCCTGCCCGGTTTGCGGGAAACTCGGGACGGCGGGATGTGAAGAATGTATGACTTCGCTGGTTATTCCGCTCATAGCAAAATGCCACATTTGCGGAAGACCTTATCCCTGTTCTGTCCATCGATGTGCGTTTCCAGTAATTGCTGGAAATCTTCATGAAGGGATTAACCGAAAGATTGTTCTTGATATCAAATATCGGAATAATGCCTTTCTAGGTCGGATCATGGGAAGGGCCCTTGCAAAGAAAGTGAAGCAGTTCAAGAACTGTTTGCTGGTTCCTGTCCCGTTGCACAGAAAAAGCATGCGAAACTATAATCAGGCAGAACTTATAGCACAGGGTATTTCTGAAATCTGGGGAAACCCGGTACTTGATTTTTTGACTTGGCGATCTGATATGAACTCTCAAATAGGTAAGACTCAAAAAGAACGGCGAAATATGCCAGAAAATGCCGTTAAATGTCTAACTTCAGAAGTTCAAGGACAGGAATTCTTACTGGTAGATGATGTTTCAACAACAGGGTCGACTCTTAATGTATGCAGTAAAGCTATATTCAGTTCTGGAGGGCGTGTTGTTGGTGCAATTACATGGACTATTTCAGCATATTGATCTGCAAAAGGGGGAGAAAGACTATAAAAGGGTAGAATATTTTCTGGTTATATATTTAATATGAGTGGTAGTTAAAAAGACTTTAGGTAATTTTACCTGGACTTATTATTTGTCTAACGTTAAAATGCATACCTATCAGGAATTACGGGTGTTAAGGAGGAATTATTATGTTTATGGCTAAAAAGGTAGTATTGGTAGTATCAGTAGCAGTATTATTATCGTTCCTGGGGACAAGTATCGCACTGGCAGCCGAAAAGATTGGTGTAATAGAACCACAGAAGATCCTTTTCCAGCATCCAAAATTTGCTGCAACCCAACAGAGGGTCAAATCGGTACTTACGGCTAAACAGAATGAAGCAAAGATCGCAATTGAAGCTGAAAAAGATAATGATAAAAAAGCACAGATATATCAGACTAAAAAACAGGAAGCCGCAATGGAAGAACAGAAACTTATGGCTCCCCTTTTCAAGGAAATTGAACTTGCTGTAAGGACTGTAGCGAAAACAAAGAACATTACCCTTGTTCTTGATAAGGCCCAGGTATTTTTTGGAGGTATAGATATAACCAACGATGTTATCCAGGAACTGAAAAAGAAGAATGCCGGGAATTAAATATTCTATTCTGTTAAAATAAACATGGCTCTGGTGTAAATCCAATACGGGATGGTGCGTAAGCACTCATCCCGTTTTTTTATCTGGTAAACTTTGAAATACAATTACACAAAAAGGAGTAATGGATGAAAATCCTGGTGACAGATATTGATGGAACTTTAATCAATGATGGTCCATTGAACCAAGCCGTTGTTACGGCTCTGAAAAGACTGAAAAGGAATGGTTGGGAAATTGTACTTGCTACAGGCAGAATAATGCAATCTTCTTTGGATGTTATCAAAACCATAGAGCCTTATTACCTGGGTATCTTTTCAGATGGAGCCCAGATATGCGAAATATCAGCTGGCAGGATAATATCCGAAAAGACTCTTATGCCTGGAATCGCAAATACAGTCCTTTCGAGAATATGGCATATGCATGTGGAAATACAGATATTTCATGGAAACCAGGTAATCTGCAGGAAGGAAGACATTAAAACACCTATCTTCTTCAATTCTCTAAAGATTTATGTCCGACCCGAACTAGAGAAACCATACATTCGTTTTGACCCTGCCAGGATAATCCTCTATGGACATCCCGAAATCCTTATCAAGGCAGAGTCATTCCTCAGGAATTGTCCAGATATTACAGAAAGGGACATCCATATAACATGGGCTGGAAAAAACTTTCTTGATATCCTGCCATTCGGAGTCTCAAAAGGTAATGCTCTGGCTGAGTTACTCGCAATGCAGACTATTCACCCTGATATTATTGTAGCTCTAGGAGATCATATGAACGACCTTGAAATGCTTGATAAAAGTGATCTTGGAGTTTGTCCTTCCAATGCTATTTCTCAGGTAAAAGCTGTTTCACGAGTAGAGTATCCTTCAGATGTCAGGTTGGGTATCCCAAAATTAGTTGATTTTCTTTTAAAAAATGAAGAGTATAGTAAGAATATGACAAATAAATTAATATTATAAAGTGCAGATAAATTGGGTGTATTCTTTTACTCTCAGGGAAGGTCATTTTTAAAAAATACAGATATTATGGAGGTGTTGTTATGGCTGAAATCAAAAACCTGATATTAACGGAACTCGATATTCCAGAGGATTCAAACATTATCATAGGTCAGAGTCATTTTATCAAGACAGTGGAGGATCTGTATGAAGCACTTATTACATCTTCTCCTACCCTTCAGTTTGGGTTAGCATTCTGTGAAGCTTCTGGAGACTGCCTGATAAGATGGGATGGTAATTCAAGGCAAATGATAGATTCTGCTGTTTCAAATGTTGAAAAGATCAGTGCTGGCCATTCCTTTGTAATTGTGATAAAAGACGGTTATCCCATAAATGTTCTCGACAGAATAAAGAATTGTCAGGAAGTATGCAGGATCTTTGCTGCTACGGCTAACCCTATACAGGTAATAGTTTGTGAGACAGAACAGGGAAGGGGCATTATCGGGGTTATAGACGGTTTTAGTCCCAGGGGAATTGAGACAGAGAAAGATCAGGATGAAAGGGTAGGACTTCTCAAAAATATCATAAAATATAAGCGTTAATCCGTTCAGTTTCTGCAACTGGTTCAGATTGCACGTATAAACAGTTCTTTGGTGGATTTGCCATTATCAATACAACTTTCTGAATGAATAGAAGAAATTGTATTTTCAGATACGAATGAAAGGGAGCTGATTTGACACAATGAGGTTAAGTGAAATTGCACATTTTATAAATGCAGAAATCCTTTTTGGTAAAGAACTGCTTGAAGAAATCGAGATTGAATATGCCTATGGAGCAGATCTGATGAGCGATGTCCTCGCCTTCGCGAGGCCTGGCTCCTTACTTCTCACGGGATTGACAAACGTTCAGATCATTCGAACTGCTCAAATGCTAGATATCCCTGCTGTTATATTTGTTAGAGGGAAAAAACCACAGAAAGAAGCTATCCAACTTGCTTCTAGTCTCGATATGCCAGTACTTCTTTGTCATAAAAGCATGTTTGAAACATGTGGCTTGTTATTCAAGGAAGGGGTTCTGCCCTGTACCATTCCAGACAGAGAGGTGTAAATTGTGGTTTCTGATGTTTACATAGAAGAATACCATATTGATGGAGGCGATTTTATTAATGTAGGAACAGCTTCCACTAAGCTTAAAAGATCTCTTGAAATGATGGGTATCCCTTCTTCTTTGACTAGAAGAGCATCTATTGTCGCTTATGAAGCTGAAATGAACCTTGTAATACACGCTGGAGGAGGTACCATATCTTGCCTGGTGTCTCCGGAAAAAATACAAATAATTGCGGAGGATAATGGTCCGGGAATCCCCGACATAGAACTTGCAATGCAGGAAGGATATTCCACAGCCTCTGATGCAATTAGAGAACTTGGATTTGGAGCAGGTATGGGGCTCTCAAATATAAAGAGAAATACAGACAATCTTGATATCATATCTGAGGTTGGTAAAGGTACAAGGGTTCAAGCTGTAATCCTTTTTAAAAGTATGGCTGGGGGGAGAGAAATTGGCAGGGGGAATTAAGGTTCAGGATGCGCTTTGTGTAGGCTGTGCAAATTGTATCAAATCATGTCCAACTGAGGCAATGCGGGTGATTGAAGGTTGCGTTCAGATAATCCCGGAACTCTGTATCGACTGTGGAGAGTGTATGCGCAACTGCCCTCACAATGCTATTACTATCGATGAGGATGACTGGGAACTCATTCATTCTCAGGAAAATGCCCTGTTGATCGCAGACCCTACCTTTTATGTTCAGATGGGAGCATATCGTTCTCAATCGCTGATCAAGGAAGCCCTTTCGTCCTGGAACGTTGAAGATCTTATCAAATCTGCTTCTCTTGCATATGATGTTGTGGCATTTACCATTGCCAAAATGCTGGAAAAGGAAAGTTCCGTGAATCATCCCCTTATTTCAACTTATTGTCCAGCTGTCATAAGACTCATTCAGATCAAGTATCCTGAATTGACAGGCAGGTTGGTTCCAGTCGATTCTCCGCTTGAAGTCGGAATCTCTCTTAGAAGAGAATTGACAGGTAACAACGATGATGTGACGCTTCTTTCACCCTGTCCAGCAAAAATAACCCTTGTAAGGAACCCTGTAGGCAGAAAAAAAAGTAATATGAAGTTTGCAGTTTCTGTACAAAGACTAGTAAGAGCGCTACTGGCAGGAGGCCCTAAGATATCCGATTCTGTACAGCCTGTAGTAAATAACAGGTGGCTTAAATGGAGTATTGCAGGAGGGGAATCATCCCACATAAAGTATTTTTCTGAACGTCCGTTGAGAACTATTTCTGTAGCAGGTCTCAGAAATACAATGGACCTGCTTAAAGAAATGGAACTTGGAAGACTCAGTGGGATAGATTACATTGAATGTCGAGCCTGCGATCTCGGCTGTATTGGAGGAGTTGGAAATGCCGAGTCGAGATTCCTTTCCAAACTTCGTATTGAACATACCGATTTCTGCTGGGACATATCCGATCAAGAATTGTCTGACATAAGAAAATGGAGTGATTCCATGATATGGAAACTGGAAGAGAATATTGGACCTTCTCAGAAAAAACCTCTTTCAGATGATCTTAACAAGGCCATGGAAAGACTAAAAGAACTTAACAGGATATATTCTGAACTCCCAAATATAAACTGTGGTTCCTGTGGAAGGCCTTCATGTCGGGCTATGGCCGAAGACGTCGTCAGGGGGCGAGGTGAAGTCACAGATTGTATTTTCAAACTCAGGGAGACAATTACTGATCTTGGCAGGGAAATCGTCGATCTGTCAGAAAAAATGCCCCATACACTCAGGGGGCCGAGGAGAAAAAGATGAAAATATCTGATGTAGCAGAAGTCCTTTCCCTTGACCTGATATGCTGTGGGGATGAAAACAGGGAAATTACCAGCGTGATCTCGGGTGATCTTATGAGTTTTATCATAGGCAAAGCAAAATCTGGTTCCATTTGGATAACAGTACAGAACCATCTTAATGTCGCAGCAGTTGCTGTACTGAAGGAGATACCCCTGATAATAGTAGCCTCGGGAAGACCTGTAATGGCTGATCTGAAGACGAGATGTGATATGGAAAATATTGCTCTGGCCATATCGGAAGAGTCATCTTTCACCCTGTGTTACAGACTTTATGACCTTGGTCTTCGAGGCTGATAATGCTTTCCGAGTACTTTGTCGACCTCCATGTACATACGGTTCTCTCCCCCTGTGGGGAACTGGAAATGGGAGCCCCCGAGATTATTGCACAGGTTATAGACCAGGGTATACACCTTATAGCAATTACAGATCATAATGAATGTTCAAATGTCAGGGCTATTCAAGATGCGGCAGGTCCGGAAGGCCCTGCCGTTCTCTCTGGAATTGAGGTCCAGACGGCTGAGGATATCCACGTCGTTCTAATTTTCCCTGAGCTTTCAGCAGCTGAAAAATACCAGACCTGGTTGAGAAAAGGGTTCAGAAATGTGCTTAACAGGCCTGAAGTATTCGGATATCAGTTGATTATCGATCGGTTTAACAACATATTGGACGAGGTTGACACGCTGCTTGTCCAAGGGGTATCTTACAGCATTGAAGAAGTTCTGGATCAGTCAAAAAGGCATAATGCCATTTCGATTCTTGCTCACATAGACCGTCCTTCATTTTCCTTTCCTGCAGTTCTTGGGCCAATACCCTTTGAATTTAACGTAGATGCGCTGGAATTATCATGTAATATTACTGCTCAAGAAGCAGTAAAGATTAAAAATGCCTATCCATACCGTTCGATCATTCGATCTTCTGATTCCCACAAGCTGGAAACGATTTCAAGGGCCAATTGTACCAGAATGCTCCTTGATTGCCCCACCTTTAATGAGATAGCCATGGCTTTGAGGCATGAAAATGGAAGAAAGATCATCTGGCCCTGGTAACCTTTTTCCCTAAGTCCTATGTCTTTTCATTAACTCGGAAATGATATCTTTCAGATCAAGGTCCATGGAAACTAACCCCACCATAGTGTGGTAAAAAAGATCTGATGTCTCATAAGAAACCTGTGCAGTGTTTCCGGTTGCGATGGCGATTGCAGTTTCTACACCCTCTTCCCCTACCTTTTGTCCTATTCTTTCTCTGCCTTCATTTAATAAACTTGCGGTATAACTTTCAGCCGGTGAAGCATCTTTCCTTTGTTTTAACTGATCCCATAAAATGCTCAAAAATGAAAGCTCAGGAAGTGAAGACCTGATAATGTTTCTGTAGAAGCAGGTTCTGTTTCCTGTATGACATGCTGGACCGAGGGGTTCTACCTTTGCAAGTAGGGTATCCCCGTCACAATCAACTGCAAGATCACACAGCATCATGCGGTTACCGCTAGTTTCTCCTTTGTGCCATATACACTTTCTTGATCTACTGTAAAAATGTAATTCTCCTGTTTCAATTGTCATTTCCAGAGACTGTAAATTCGCATATGCCATCATCAGGATCTCTGATGTCCACTTATCTTGTACTATTACTGGAATAAGACCACTATCATTAAATTTGAGGCATCCTTCAGGAATTGTCATTCTTCTGATCACCTTCTGACGGGGATATTATGTTTGTGAAGATATGTTTTCAGTTCATTGATACGAATCTCACCAAAATGAAAGATAGAGGCTGCGAGGGCTGCATCACTCCCGGCATTAAAAGTCTCAAGAAAGTGTTCCATCTCACCAGCACCTCCAGAGGCGATAAGGGGGATCTTTATTGATGACATGATCGTTCTGATAATTTCATTATCATACCCGGATTTTGTTCCGTCTTTATCCATCGAAGTAAGCAGGATCTCCCCACAGCCAAGCCCTTCTACCTCTTTGACCCACTTTATGGCATCTTTACCGGTGGGGGTTTTGCCACCTTCTATATAAACTTCCCAGTTACCCTGTATGTTTAATTTAACATCGATGGCAACTACTACAGCTTGAGAACCAAGTAGGCCCGCACATTCTTTGATAAGTTGAGGATCTTTGACTGCAGCAGTATTGAGAGAGATCTTGTCTGCTCCAAAGCTGATAATCTCTCTTGCCTGTTCAAGAGAGGAAATACCTCCTCCCACTGTAAAAGGAATAAAAATACAGTCGGCCACATCCTGAACCCATTTCAGCATGGTTCTGCGTTTTTCCCATGAAGCGGAAATATCAAGAAAAACAAGTTCATCTGCATTTTCTTTCATGTAAAATTCAGCCAATTGAGCCGGATTCCCAGCATCTCTAAGATTTTTAAATCTCACTCCCTTTACCACTCTTCCATTTTTGACATCCAGGCATGGTATTATTCTTTTGGTCAGCATCAACGGATAACCTCCAGAAGTGTTTTAAGATTGATTCTTGCTTCGTAAAGCGATTTTCCAATGACTACCCCCGAACAATGGGCTTTTTTTAGTTCCAGAACATCTTCTACCGAGGTTACTCCTCCGGCGGCTATAATCCTTATCAATGGTATTACCTGAAGAATATTTTTGTACAAGGTCAGGTCCGGTCCCAGAAATGTACCGTCTTTTGCCACGGATGTTATAAGCATATCCTGGTATCCGATAGCAGCAAGAGCAGATAAAACAAAGTAAGGATCTTCCTTCACGGTTTCCTGCCACCCTGAGATAGCTATTCCGTTATCCTTGATGTCTACAGCCGGAATTATCCTTTCGCCCCAACAGTCGTACAATTTCTGTGCAGCCAGTGAATCTCTGGCAAGAAGGCTTCCTACATAAACTCTGGAAGCACCCGTCTTAAAGGCCAAATCGATATCCTGTATACTACGTAGCCCTCCTCCCACCTGCACCTTGATCCCCTCTGATACTATCTTTTCAACAAGTGGCAAGTGGATAGGATGGCCTTTCTCTGCACCCTCAAGGTCTACTATATGTATCCATTCGGCTCCCTGTTGAATAAAATTCCTGGCCAGTTCAATTGGAGAAAAATCATAGGTTGTCTTTCGGGTATATTCGCCCTGGAACAATCTCACAACTCCATTATTGTATAGATCTATCGCTGGATATATTATCATCATCATATACCCATTAAATAAGACAGAGTTGTTCCGAGTAATCTCAGACCATGGAGACCACTTCGTTCGGGGTGAAATTGGAAACCGGCAAGATTATCTTTAACGAAAATTGAAACGAAATCCCTGTTTTCTACTCTGGTAGTTGCCGCAGTATCAGGTGATTCAAAAAGAGCGAAACTGTGGACGAAATAAAAGAAAGACCTGTCTGGAACCGAAGAAGCAAGCAAGGGCGTTCTTCCGTTCCACGTGATATCATTCCATCCCATATGGGGTAATTTCTGTGTTCCAAGGGAATTAACAGTGCCCTGGATAAATCCCAGACCCTTATGAACTCCATTTTCCAGACTTTGATCACACATAAGCTGCATGCCCAGGCATATACCTAGAATGGGAAGTCCCTTCTTGTTCCATGTTTTAAGAAAGTTCGCCCAGCCACTTCTTTCGAGATTTTCCATAGCAGGCCCAAAGGCTCCAACTCCGGGCAAGATAAGTGCTTCTGTGTCCTTTGTAGCAAACAGTGGATTTCTGATCACTCCAGCATCCAAATCCAGAACCTTCAATGCCCTCAACACATTCCCAACATTCCCTACCTGGTAATCAACAATCCCGATCATTAGATCATACCTTTTGTACTTTGTGTTGTTTCAGATAAGCTGATAGCCTGTTTGAGTGTTCTCCCGATACTTTTAAATACAGCTTCTGCAAGATGATGAGAATTATCGGAAGTGATCTCCTGAACGTGAAGAGTAACCCTGGATTCCCTAGTGAAACTTTCCCAGAATTCATGGATAAGCTCAAGATCGAAATCTCCACAACTTTGCGTGGGGAAATTGACCTTCCAGACCAGTTTCCCTCTTCCGCTTATATCAATGGACGTCATGACCAGGCTTCCATCCATAGGAATAACACTCCATCCATACCTTGAATTGTTTTCGGATCGAAATAGCTGGAGAAAAGATTGACCAATTACAATCCCGAGATCTTCAACCAGATGGTGATAATCGACTTGAATATCTCCCTTACCTTCAACTGTAAGTGAAATTCCCGCATGAAATGAGAAAAGATCCAGCATATGCGCTATGAAACCGCAGGGAACTTCAATGTCCGATCTTTCTGTTCCTTTATTGAGTTTTACCTTTATTCTTGTTTCTTTGGTTTCTCTTTCGACAACAATGGTCATGATTGAGACCTACCTTCCAATTGATCTGATTCTGTTAACGATATCCGATATCTCGTCCCAGTGGAATTCAGAGCTTTTTCGGCTGGCTACGAGACGTAAAGAAACTGGTGCAACATTTGCAAGCACTTTCAGATTATTAGCGTTCAGAGTGTTCCCAGTCTGGACTATATCCATGATGCAATCGCCAAGTCCGAGTCTTGGGGCAAGTTCAATTGAACCATGAAGGTGGATGATCTCTACCTGGACTCCCCTGGATGAAAAATGTGAATCTGCTATATTCGGATATTTTGTTGCGACTTTAAGCCACATCAATTCTGATTCATGTCCTATGAATCTAGATTCAAGTTCCTTGGGACCCGCAATGACTATCCTGCACTTACCCATTCCAGTATCTAACAGTTCAATGAGTGACGCACCTGCTTCCCACATTACATCACTTCCGACAAGGGCCAGGTCTGCAACTCCGTGATTAACATAAAGAGGAACATCCATAGGTTTTGCAAGAATATAACGGTAAATCCGATCTTCAAGAACAAGTTTTCTCCCTCTATCTTTGAGTTTTGCAGTGGGAAGTCCAATAGAATCCAGAAGTTCTATAACTTCATTCATTACTCTTCCAGTAGGTAATGCCACGGTTAACATTTAGATTCCTCGATCCAGGTTTGTATGGAATACTCCTCATTATTGCTTGTATTTATAGCTATATCATTTAAAAGATCTATCCACCAGGTAATATCTCTCATCCTTGTGAGTTGAAAGGATTCTTTCCTATCAGCTGACCAACTGATTTCAACATGAATATTACTGTCAATGAGGGATTCAGCTTTGATTATCGCTTCGGCTGGAGATAACCCTCCAGGCCAGACCATAATAGTATTAGGGCTCGATCCTTTGAATCTGGAGATTGAAGCAGTAGATTCGAGATCCAGCGCAAATCCTATGGCCTGTCCAAAAATACCGTATTTAAAAAGGAGGCCATCGTAACGACCACCTCCACCAAGAGGTTTTCCCAATCTGGAAGAATAGATGTCAAATATTGGTCCGCTATAATAATTAAGTTCTCTGGCAAGGGCCAGGTCAAATCGGATTCTATTACCATATCCAAGATATCTCATGGCTTTCTCAATTTCTTTAAGAGACTTTAAACAGTCATTCGACCCTAAAAGAATCTCAGTTCTTGCTAGAACCTGAGAATCTCCTTTAAGATCAGGAAGAGCCTTTAGAAATGGAAGTATTGACTGGGGAACTGAAGATTTCTCCAATATCTTGAAATATGTGGAATATGAGCCTTTTTCAAGGCTGGATATCAACTGTTGGGCGAGCTGTGAAGGAATTGGTTCCATGGCTTTCTGAACGATCTTAACATCTCCCAGAACAAGGTGTGTATCATCAAGGCCCATTTTATCCATGGTTTTGAGGAGAAGATTTAGAACCTCTATGTCAGCTCCTTCTCCTTCCCACCCCAGCAATTCAGCTCCTATCTGAAAACTTTCCAGATACGTTTCTGGTCGTTGAGGTGTCTTGTAAACTCTGTCTGAATAACATAGCCTTAAGGGTCTTTCTTCCGGAGAATGATGGGCTGAAAGATATGCCACAGCAGCCAGAGTGATATCAGCTCTTAAACAACAGGGTTCCCCAAAAGGAGTTGATATAGTCATAAGTCTTGTCCTGATACTTTCAGGTAGTCTGTCCCAGGCTGTCTCCAGGAGTTGAAGAGCGGAGGGCCAGAATGGTTTATAACCAAAAGCACCAAATGAAGAAATAAAGAGTTCCCTGCATTTTTCCATCGCTGAGGCAATATTACCTCCTACATTGGTACATCCCTTTGGAAGTCTACTCATTGTTCCCACATTTTTCTCTGAGCTTCATGGACCTTGCATGTGCTGAAAGTCCTTCTGTAGAAGCAATCTTTATACCTTGAGGTGCCAGACTGCATGCACCTTCTTTATCCAGCTTCAGGTGAGTCAGGGGACGGAGAAAGGTCCCGGTCCAGAGTCCTCCGCAGAACTTTGCCCTTCCTTCCGTAGGTAGAGTATGATTGGTTCCTGCTATATAATCACCAAATGGGACACATGTTGAGCCCCCGAGAAATGCTGCTCCGTATGCATTACATCGTTCCAGCATTGCACCAGGATCTTTTACATAGAGTTGAAGATGTTCGGGTGCCATGTGGTTGGCCGTTTCTATTGCTTCTTCCAAAGAAGCATAAATAATGCTGCCATTTATCTCCCATGAACTACCAGCTATTTCACCAGTAGGGAGTTCTTTTATCAGATCATTGACGAGAAAATAGGTATTCTCTGCAATCACCTTGTCAGAACAGATTAAAGTGCTTTTAGCCATGGGATCATGCTCTGCCTGAGCCATAAGATCCGCAGCTAATCTTGAAGGCGAGGCATATTGATCTGCAATTATGAGGATCTCACTCGGACCTGCCAGCCCATCTATGCCGATTTCTCCGTACAAGATTCTTTTAGCCTCAGTAACAAATGCATTTCCAGGTCCCACGATCATATCGACTTTTTCTATATCACCAATACCCAGGGCCAGAGCAGCAATGGCTTGAGCTCCTCCTATCTTCCATATCTCACGAATTCCCAGAAGTCCAGCTGTACCAAGTATTACAGGGTTTATACCATTCTGACCTGAGGGCGGAGTAACTGCAACTATCCGTTTAACGCCTGCTTCCTGGGCTGGAATGATTCCCATGATCGCGGAACTGGGTAACGGATATCTTCCCCCTGGGATATAAACGGCAACGTTCTGAACAGGGAGAAATCGCAATCCTGCTCTTATACCCGGACCAATTTCCCATTCCTGATCCCTGAACAGGGATCGTTGGTTATGGTGGAATGTCCTGACGTTATCTATGGCTCTATTAATAGAATGTCTCAATTCCTCATCCATGCAGTTCATAGCCGTTAGGATATCCTCTTCATTGACTCTAAGATCTCCCTCATATCCATCAAGGGAATGAGATATTTCCATGAGGGCATTTTCGCCCTCATTTCTTATCCGTTGGATTATTTCTGAAGCTTTCTTCCTGGCATAATCTTTTATGTCATGTTCGATGGTTTTCGGTTTTTTTAAATAGATCATTGTTTTCTCCTTCATCGGAATGAAACGATAGCGTAGCGCTTTCATAGAAAGGCATAATAACATTCATATGAAAACCTGTAAAGTACTCGACAAGAAAAAAATAAAAAGTTACAATCTGTTTAGTTAAAGAGTTAAGTAGTGATATTGATTATTACGTAAAAACCAACTCTGACATGGAGGATAAATGTCAAACAAAACAAGAAATGTATTTGAGTGTAGTGAATGTGGTTACACGAACTTCGCCTGGACCGGAAGATGTCCCAACTGTCAGGGATGGGGAACTCTCCTGAAAAAGGAAAGTTCTGTAAGATCCGGAAGCACGAGTGACCAGGCTATCCCTGTTTCCCTCATGAAAGTCGAATCTCCTGGCAGATCCTCTTCCGGGGTAATTGAACTTGACCGTGTTCTGGGAGGTGGTTTTGTAAATGGTGGAGTAGTTCTTATAGGAGGAGAACCTGGTATCGGTAAATCGACCCTTCTTCTTCAGGTATGTGGCCATATGGCTTCTTCCGGTATAAGAACCCTTTACCTGTCCGGGGAGGAATCTCCTTCACAGATCGCGCTGAGAGCCCGTAGACTTGGGCTTATCCACGAGGATCTTCATCTCTCATGCGGGAATGTTATCGAATCTCTCTTGTCAGATGTTCTGGATTATGGGCTTATCGTCCTTGACAGTGTCCAGGCAGTAAAATCTGAAGCGGAGAACTCCTGGCCTGGAAGTCCTACCCAGGTCAGGGCAGTGAGCCAGCTTTGTGTTGAAACAGCGAAGGCAAATTCCATACCCATGGTGCTTATAGGGCATATAACAAAGGAAGGCCGAATAGCGGGGCCTATGCTTCTGGAACACATGGTAGATACAGTCCTGGGGTTTTCGGGAGATAAAACATCCTCCTACAGGATGATAAGGGCTGTAAAAAATAGATTTGGTAATACTGATGAACTGGGCATATTCGAAATGTCTGGTGGAGGTCTTGTTCCTGTCCAGGACCCAAGCAGGCTTTACTGGAACAAAACTGATTCAAGTGTCTCAGGTGTTGCCATGTCTGTGCTTCTGGAGGGTTCGGTTCCCCTTATAGTGGAGATTCAGAGCCTGTCATGCAAAACATCGTTTCCTTATCCTAAAAGAGCATCCTATGGTATTGATCTCAGTAAAATATATCTTCTTACAGCAGTTCTTGATAAAAGGTGCGGAATCTCTTCTTTTAATCAGGATATCTATTGCAATGTTACAGGTGGAATGGTGATCAGAGAACCAGGAGCAGATCTTGCAATTGTAGCTTCTCTGGCTTCTTCCATCATGGACATTGTTCTCCCTTCGGATTGCTGTTTCATTGGCGAAGTAGGCCTGGCAGGTGAGATCAGACCTGTCTCACGACTTATGCCCCGAGTGAAGGAAGCGGAAAGACTTGGATTTAAAAAAGTATTAGTCAGCTCTCTTGAGCAAATCGTTGAAATTAATGATATAGAAATAATAAGGGTCCGTAACCTTCATGACTTTTTGGAGGTGCTTCGAAAATGAAAAGATTCATTCAAAAGATGTTCCTGCTTACAGTAGTATTAACCTTTTATATGAACTTTTCTCCCATGGTTGTATCTTCCTCAGAGATTGATGGGGCAACCCACCTGGTTCTATCTACTGAACTGAGCGGGGTAGTGGGGATATCCATGGAAAACTATATAAATAAAATACTTGAGCAGGGTATCGAAGAGAAAGCATCGCTCATACTTTTCCAGTTGGATACTCCTGGCGGTCTTGTTACTTCAATGAGAAGTATTACAAATTTAATACTGGATTCTCCCATCCCGATAATCGTATGGGTATCGCCACGGGGCTCCAGGGCTGCTTCAGCCGGGGCATTCATTGTTCAGGCTGCTTCTATTGCGGCCATGGCCCCTGGTACTAATATAGGTGCGGCGCATCCTGTTCAGGCTTCTGGAGGGGATGTCCCAAGTGAAGAAATGAATAAAAAGATAACAAATGATCTGGCTGCTCAGATCAGATCCCTAGCCCAGTTACACGGAAGAGATAGTGAACAATGCAGTAAGATGGTAACAGAAAGTATATCCCTGACAGCAGAGGAAGCTTTTGATGCAAGAGTGATCGACATAATTGAATCTGATTTGGGAACCCTTCTGAAAAGGGTTGAAGGTAGATCTATTCTTGTCGCGGGGGAAAAGCGGATTCTTTCTACCGCAGGCTATGAACTGAAAAGAGTGGAAATGACACCAAGAGAAAAAGTGCTCCAGTTCATATCCAGTCCAACAGTAGCTTATCTTATGTTAATGGTTGGTATCTACGCCATAATCTTTGAAGTGCTTTCACCTGGAGGATTTGTAATGGGAGTAGCAGGAGCAGTAATGGTTCTGCTAGGTGCATATGGTCTAAGAATGCTCCCGGTGAATGGAGCAGGGATAATACTTCTCCTTGCTGGGATTGCAGTTATGGTCCTGGATCTCTTTGTCGGTGGTATAGGAATCCTGAGTCTTTTCGGGATGGCAGCCCTGATCATTGGTTCCCTTATAGTCTTCAGGGCTCCGGGGGGTGAACTCTTGAATGTTTCCTTGAACGTAATCGTTGGTGTTGTTATAGCGATTTCCATCTTTTTCCTTCTCGCTATTACTCTTATTCTACGGACTATGCGTACCAAAGCATCTTCAGGTAGAGAAGGTCTTGTAGGGAGCTTTGCACAAGTAATCGAAGATCTTGAACCGGAGGGCATGGTAAGTTGCCATGGAGAAATATGGAAAGCCAGAATAAAAGGGGATCTAAGCATGAAGAAAGGCACACAGACCAGAGTAGTCAGAATAGAAGGACTTGTACTTCTTGTTGAACCTTTGGATGGAAAGGAAGAAAAAAAGGAGGTGCTGAAAAATGATGGGAACCCTGTTTGATCTTATTTTCAGTCTAGGCAGTTCTTTTGGTGCGATTATCATTGTAGTGCTGCTTATCCTTGCAGCTATCAAAATCGTACCTGAATATCAGAGGGTTGTTGTTTTCAGACTTGGGAAACTTGTTGGTTCAAAAGGTCCCGGATTGGTGATAGTAGTGCCGATAATTGACAGGATTGTGAGAGTTGACCTGAGAGTAGTGACCCTGGACGTTCCTGTCCAGGAAGTTATTACCAAGGATAATGTGCCTATCAAAGTTAATGCTGTCCTATATTTTAGAGTAATGGATCCGGCAAATTCTGTGGTAGAGGTTGAAAACTATATGATGGCTACAAGTCAGCTTTCTCAGACAACCTTGCGTTCTGTAATTGGACAGGCGGAACTGGATGAGGTGCTTTCGGAAAGAGATAAGATCAATAAGGAACTTCAGGTTATCATAGACGAAAGAACTGATCCATGGGGCATAAAGGTAAGTGCAGTGGAAGTTAAAGAACTGGAACTTCCTGAGGGCATGAAAAGAGCAATGGCAAGACAGGCAGAGGCAGAAAGGGAAAGAAGGGCCAAAATAATTGCAGCTCAGGGCGAACTTCAGGCAGCTGAAAAACTAACCCAGGCCGCGCAGAAAATGGAGGTATCTCCAGTTACACTTCAACTGAGATATCTACAGACCCTTGTCGAGGTCTCGGCTGATAAAAATTCTACCACCCTTTTCCCGATACCTATGGATCTTTTTACTCCATTTCTCAAACTTCTTGAAAAAAGACAGAAACAGGAATAGATTCTTTCCCCTATAATGTTGTAATATTACCAAGGGCGGAATTCGATCTCCGCCCTTTTGCATGTCCGGGTCATCAGGGCTATAATCTATCAATGTGATTTTTTCCTTATTTTTAGCTGGGGGGTAAAACCATATGCAATATGATTTCCAAAGCATTGAGAAAAAATGGCAGCATTATTGGGAAGTAAATGGCACTTTCCATGTAGATACAGATGAGTCAAAGAATAAATTCTACTGCCTGGAAATGTTTCCTTATCCGAGTGGAGCCCTTCACATGGGACATTTGCGTAATTATTCAATAGGGGATATGTTTTCCAGATTTTTATGGATGAATGGTTTTAATGTGCTTCATCCGATGGGTTTTGACAGTTTTGGAATGCCAGCAGAAAATGCTGCCATTAAATATGGAGTTCACCCACATAAATGGACCTGGGATAACATAGAACACATGACGGAACAGCTTAAGAGAATGGGCTGCAGTTATGACTGGAGAAGAAGGGTAGAGACTTGCAACCCGGATTATTATAAGTGGACCCAATGGATCTTCCTTAAATTCCTAGAGAAAGGCCTTGCCTATAGAAGTAAGGCTCCTGTCAACTGGTGCGAAAGCTGTCAGACTGTTCTTGCCAATGAACAGGTTATAAATGACGGGCATTGCTGGAGATGCGGGACTTCAGTGATAAAGAGGAACCTTGAGCAATGGTTCCTCAGAATTACTGACTATGCCCAGGAACTTCTCGATTGTCTTGAGGATCTGGATGGTTGGCCAGACCGTGTCAGGACAATGCAACGTAACTGGATAGGACGTTCAGAAGGTGCAAGGCTCTCCTTCAAAGTTGAAGATCTTGACTATGACCTTGAAACCTTTACAACAAGATTTGACACAATCTTTGGTGTGACCTTCATGGCCCTTGCGCCGGAGCATCCATTAGTAAGCAGAATAATGGAAGTTTCAGACAGGAAAGATGAACTTTCGGAATTTGTCTCAAGATGCATTAAACAGAGTTCAATTGAAAGAACTGCCGTAGGCGGTGAGAAAGAAGGCATTTTTACCGGGGCATATGGAATTAATCCTGTCAATGGAGAACGGTCGCCTATCTGGATAGCCAACTATATTCTAATGGATTACGGGACAGGGGCTATTATGGGAGTACCGGCCCATGACCAGAGAGATTTTGAATTTGCCCGTAAATACAATATTCCAGTCAGGGTAGTCATTCAACCTGCTGAACAGCAGCTTGAAGGTGATACTATGCAATGTGCCTTTGAAGGTAACGGATATACTGTAAACTCAGGATCCTTTGATGGGACACCAACTCAGGAAGCCATTGAGAAAATGATAGACTGGGGTTGTGAAAGGGGTTTCTGTTCTAAAGAAGTTAATTTCAGACTACGAGACTGGCTTATCTCTCGACAGAGGTATTGGGGAGCACCTATTCCTGTCGTTTATTGTGAAAGTTGTGGTGTTGTACCTATCCCTGAAAAGGATCTTCCTGTTCTTCTTCCAACAGATGTTGAGTTCAAGGCAGGAGGTTCATCTCCTTTAGCTGAAGCAGAGGCCTGGCTTAATACTACATGTCCTGTTTGTGGAGGCCAGGCTACCAGAGAAGCTGATACTATGGATACGTTTATATGTTCTTCATGGTACCAGTTCCGTTTTACTTCACCCTGGTGCCGGGAATTACCATTTGAAAAGAATGACGCGAATTACTGGATGCCCGTGGATCAATATATCGGGGGTATTGAACATGCCTGTCTCCATCTCATATACGCCAGGTTCTTTACTAAATTCTTTGCTGATCTTGGGTTGTCAGAAACTCGTGAGCCCTTCTCTAATCTATTGACACAGGGAATGGTGATCAAGGATGGGGCCAAGATGTCCAAGTCTCTTGGCAATGTCGTTGATCCCGATGAGATCATCAACAAATATGGAGCCGATACCGCTAGACTATTTATCC
The DNA here is from genome assembly GCA_963666205.1 of Synergistales bacterium. Lineage (GTDB taxonomy): Bacteria > Synergistota > Synergistia > Synergistales > JAFGMB01 > JAENYO01. The sequence continues at coordinate 329,588 of OY762654.1, read as the reverse complement.
TTTTTGCTTCTCCTCCTGATAAGGATCTTGACTGGTCTGAACAAGGAGTAGAGGGTGCACATCGCTTTCTAGGAAGGGTTTGGAGGTTCATCTCCGGAAATATAGAGGATCTTAAAACGACCAGTGGCACTATCTCCATGTCAGATCTTACTGGCAAGATCTCCAGGGATCTAAAGAGGATCATTCATAATACTATCAGGAGCGTAACCAGAGATATTCTTGTAGAAAAACAGTTTAATACAGCTGTTGCAAGGCTTATGGAACTTATGAATGCCCTCTCTTCATATAATTCCAGCACCAGGGAAGATTGGATCATAGTGAGAGAAGGAGTGGAAGTCCTTCTTAAGTGCTTAAGTCCATTCAGTCCACATATCTGCGAAGAACTGTGGGAAATGCTAGGTCACTCCTCAATCCTTGCTCTCAGCTCATGGCCGGTGGTGGATGAAAATGCCCTTGTTGTTGATTCCAGGACTATTGTTGTTCAAGTGAATGGAAAGGTTAGAGCTAAAATAGAAATTCCTGCCGGTATTACAAAGGAAGAACAGGAGAAGATCGCCCTTTCTGACGAACGTATAACATCTCGTATAGAAGGGAAATCAGTAGTAAAAACTATAGTGGTACCTGATAGACTTGTGAATGTGGTGGTGAAAGAGTAGTGCCGGGCATCACGATAATAAGTTCTCCGGAGGCTTCTCAAAGAAGACTCCTTGTTGAACACACATCCCTTCTTGAGTCCGAGGGAATTGAACTCATAAGGACCCAGGAAGGTGGCGAATGGAAAGATCTTTTTTCTACTGTCCAAACACGAGGTCTCTTCTCGAGCAGAGGATACATTCGGGTTGAATCAGCAGAAATACTTGGCAAATTCCCGGAGCAACTAACAAACCTGGTAGAGGTGGACCATATGGCCTCTACCTTTTTACTTCTGGTGTATTCAAGTGATTACAAAAAGTATTTTCCCAAAACCGTTATTCCTGTCCTTCGTATTATACGATCGCAGCAGGTACCCATTTGGCGTAACAAGCGATATGAGTGGTTGGAATCTGAAGCACGTAATCGCAACATACTCATTAATGAAGATGCAGTGATGCTCCTAATAGATAATGTTGCCGATTCAGAAGAAGTCCTCTCTGAAATGGAAAAACTTGCTCTTGCTTCAGATGGTGCTGAGGTTTCCGTAGATCTCGTAAGAGAACTTACCCTTGATGAGGGTAAGAATGCATTGCTTGATCTGATGGATGGAATCTGTCTAGGTAAAGTGGGTACAGTTATAAGTGCACTGGAGTGCATTAAAACGAAATATGAAATTATCCCTGTCTTATCTGCTTTATACAATCGGATTAGAATAGCATCACTGATACTTTCCTTTAGGCAATATGGAACAAACAAAGTGCAGAAAGCACTTTGTTTTAGAGACTATCAGTTTAAAATGGCCATTGAGGCCTTGAAAAGATACAGTCCTGAGGATGTGATTCAATTTTCGGCTGATATCATAACCCTGGACTACAGGGAAAAAACTAATAATTCCAGAGGCTGGATAGCCCTTGAGTTAATGATAATGAAGTTCATGGCGCTAAAGGGGAAAAAATAAGAGGAAGAGCGCAAATGGCGTCCTTCCTCTGGATGGCTATACTGAAATCTATGTTGATTAACTCCGCTAAGCCTTATCTTCCCCATAAAGAGTTTTTACTTTCAATGTCAGCCTGGATTTACGTCTTGCACCGGTATTTCGATGAATTACGCCTTTTACAACAGCTTTATCAATTGTGGATTGTGCTTCCTGCAGCCTTTTCTCAGCAAGTACAGTATCCTTTTCATTTACTGCGTCAAGTACTTTCTTTATAGAAGTTTTACAGCGACTTGTCCAGTACTTGTTATAAAGGCGGTTCTTTTCGCTAGTACGCATTCTTTTAGCGGCGGACTTCTTGTTAGGCATATCTTTCACCTCCTCATCTCAAGAGCAGAACACATTCTAACATGCAATTTATACAATCTGCAACATATAAGTTGCTTACATATGATATCAAACATAAAAAATTTCATCTGAAACAGTTCCAGATCATAATACGGGATGATATTAATTATGCTAACATATCTGAATCTTTATGAAGAGTATTTAAACTAAAAGGAGACAAAAAGTATTGAATTGTCTTATGGAAGATTATTTTGGACCCAAGGGACTCTTAAATCGGCGATTTGTTGATTTTGAGTACAGAAAATCACAGGAGTCTTTAGCTACAGTTTTATGGCAGGCTTTGAACGAGGAGCGTGGAGGTGTTATATCTGCTGAAGCGCCTACAGGTCTTGGCAAGACCTTTGCTGTTCTTGTCCCTGCACTATTGTGGGCTGTAGAAAACAGGAAAAAGATACTTTTTTTGACAGCAAGCATCCCACTTCAGGAACAGTTATTTTTTAAAGATATTCCTCAGATATCCCAAATACTTCAAACTGATTTTCCCTTTGGAATTCTCAAAGGACGTAATAACTATGTCTGTCTCCGAAAAGTTGAAAATCTGGGACTTCAGGGATTTCTCTCCTTTAACGATGAAGGACGTTCTTCACGTAAGATCCTTGAGTGGCTGAAAGAAACAAAAACAGGGGATATCTCTGAAGTGTCTCTTCGTCCAGATCATCCTGCGTTTATGAGCGTTATCTGTCCGGAAAATGGCTGCCTTGGCCATAAATGTCCATTCAGAGATGAATGTTATGTTCAGAAACTGATAGCGAGTTCTCAGGATTGGACCGTTGTCATCTCTAACTATCACCTGTATTTTGCATATCTGCTGGGTGCGTCGAAGCCCTTTCCAGTTAAACCAGACTTAATAATATGTGATGAAGCGCATAAGATAAGCGATGCTGCCCGGTCAGTGTCTTCAATATCAGTCAGTGCTGAGGATGTAAGACATTTATTTGAACCCAGAAATCTTGGTAATCTGAAGAATAATCTTGTTCTGGAAAGGAAGGATCTTGATATCGTAGAAACTCTTTATAAAGAATGTCTTCCGGATGTACTGGACTTTTTTGGTAACCTTGAGAGATCCATAAGGGATGGTGTGCTGATTAGAGAATTTGATGTTGTCTGTAGGGAGAAAGGGGAACAGACTGTAGCGGAACTGATTAACCTGAAAAATGTACTTCTTTCTCCAGTAGCGGAGATCAGGGGAGGAGAACTTACCTCTGATATATCTGAGATTTCACTGGATAAGAGCAACGTGCTCGTCTGGTTTGACGAATTGACTTCTCTTATCAAAGCATTCCAATGGTGTCTGGATCTGGATCGCTTCCCTTCCTGGGCTTACTGGAAGGAAGGGACTTCCCTTATAAGCAAGCCTACAATCTGTTCCGATTCTATACCAGATGCCCTGAATAACTCTATGCCAGATCTCATAGTAATGGTTTCTGCGACTTTGAGAGTTGATAACTCTTTTTCGTACTGGGAAAAGGAAACAGGCATTACATCAGACGTTAGGCTGGTTTTTGATTCTCCCTTTCCCCTTGAGAAGCAGATGGAAATATGGGTAGTTGAAACCGGCCTTAGGGTTAGGGATTGTGGATATGATGAAAAAAACTGCAGGATCATCGAACGTCTTATAGATGATAACCACGGGAGGACCCTTGTCCTATTAAGTTCCATAAGATTGTTAAGAAAAGTCGGAGAATATCTGAGGAATAAAAATAAAGAATACACTATTCTTGTTCAGGGTGATCTACCCCGAAATGAGCTCCTTATAAGATTCAGGGAAGATATCGATTCTGTACTTATCGGCAGTGTTTCCTTCAGGGAAGGAATAGATGTACCTGGCAACAGCCTTTCCCAGGTGATAATTGATAGAATCCCCTTTCCTCACCCACAGGATCCACTCGTGCAGGCCCGAAATGCTTATGAAGGTCCGGGTGCTTTCCTTACAGTGACTCTTCCTGTGGCCAAGATGTATCTGCGTCAAGCGGTGGGAAGACTTATTAGAACAGCTAATGACAGGGGACGGTCGATAATACTGGATGGAAGGGTTCTAGCTCGAAAAGATTGGTCTATTCCTTCAAGTCTTCCTAAAGTAAAATACAAAAAGATCACGGTTAGAGATAACTCTGTTGCTAGTCGAGATAGTGTGTGATATATTATCAAGGCTCAATGGTTCGAGCAACTCTATCCCTGTGCTTTTAACCGCAGACTTGTGTATCACAAGTAAAAAATGACTTATAAGTACAGAGTAAAATGATTGAATAGTTCTTGGGAGGGATAAAATTGAAACAGACATTTCAGCCACATAATAGACCACGAAAAAGAAAAATGGGATTTCTTGAGAGGTCAAGTACTCCAGGTGGTCAGAGAATATTGAGAAATCGCCGCCGTAAAGGGCGAAAACGTCTTGCCGTTTAACTCTTGTGAAACTGGACTATCCTCGTCGTGTCAGACTGAAGAAGGGTTGGGAATACGACGTTATCTTCCGCACCGGCAGTCGGATAAATGGCAAGCTGGTGCGTTTGTTATTTCTTGAGGTCCCCAATGGAGAAACAAGATTTGGTCTTGCAGTAGGGAAAAAACAGGGTAACTCCGTTACAAGAAATCTGGGAAGAAGGAAACTTAAAGAAGCCATACGCCATTTACGTAAAGGGGTAAGGGAAGGTTTCTGGTTGGTGTTTTCGCTGAGTTCCCGTGGTCTGGACGCCAATTCCCGTGAAATATACGAAGAAATGCTTTTGTTACTTCGTTATAAGTGCCTGTTGAAAGATGGATTTACTGAATTGCCCCATAAATGGAGGACCAGACAATGAGAGCTTCGTTCCTGTCTATTCTAGCAGTTTTTATTGTCAGAATGTATCAGAACTTTATATCACCATTTCTGGGGAAAAACTGCAGGTTCTACCCAACCTGTTCAGAATACTATATTCAGGCAGTAAGAACCTATGGTTTCTTTAGGGGTAGTTTCCTGGGGGTCAAAAGGATTGTAAAGTGTGGTCCGTGGAATCCGGGAGGTTATGATCCCGTTCCCTGATCATTTCTAACTTACAAGAAGTCTATTCGAGGAAGGTGAGAGGTTTGGGTTCACTCTGGAATTCAATGGGAAACATGTTAATGTCAGTTCTTAACGGTTTCTACAGTTTTACCGGTTCTTATGGTCTGGCTATTATTTTTCTGACGGTTATTATTAGATTATTGCTGCATCCTCTATCTCATAAACAGATGGTAAGCATGCAGAAAATGCAGAAGCTCCAGCCAAGACTCAAGGTGCTTCAGGAAAAATATAAAGATGACAAGGAATCACTTAACCGGGAAACAATGGCTCTATACAAGGAAAACAAGGTTAATCCTGCTGCTGGATGTTTACCCCTTCTTGTTCAGCTACCTATTCTGATTCTTCTTTTCAGAGTCCTTTTAAAACTCGAGTATCCTGGAGCAACCAATTTCTTTATTGGAATTCAATTGGATGGTTCGGTCCTTTCCACTATCGCTGCTGCTGTAGGCATGATGGTTCCTGAAGGTGCCAAGATTGGTGTAGGATCAGTTTTTTCTGCTGTTTCCGCTAATCCATCCGGATTGGCTAATATCTTGCAGTATGGCCCCAATCTTCTGTTGCTGATTTTTATCTCTTTCCTGACCTGGTTCCAGCAGAAGCTAAGTTCAACCGGAAACAATCCGCAGATGGCTATGATGAGCTGGTTTATGCCTGCTTTTCTTACTTTCATATGTCTCAGCCTTCAAGGAGGAGTTCTCCTTTACTGGGGAGCATCTTCATTGATAGGTGTTGCCCAACAATGGTGGGTAATGCACAAAACAAAAGTTGAAATGCAGGAAAAACCTGCCATATTTACTGATAAGCCCACTAAGAATTAGAACACATAGTCCCTTTGTGTGAGATTGAAAGGAGGACTTATTCTTGAACGATTATGAAACCCTCGTTCTGGAGGTTAGTTCTATAGATGAAGCCCAGAACATTGCAGCTGCCAAATGGTCTTTAAGTCCTGACGATATAATCGCTAAAGTTATTGAAGAAGAAAAAAGTTTTTTCGGTTTCCTTGGCCGAAAACTTACGGTAGAGGTGAGACCTTCTGCACCTTTATATATCTTACGAGGGAAAAAACTTCTTGACGACCTGCTTTCTATTATGGAACTCGATGTTGAAACTTCAGACATGGATCATGATTACCTTAATATCAGTGGGGAAGATGCTGGTATTGTAATCGGCAAATATGGAGAAACTCTGAAAGCTCTGGAATTTCTCGTGAACGTGATTCTTCGCGATATCGAACTGTCCCAGAGGGTTAAACTTGACAGTGACGGTTACAGGGATAGAAGAGAAGCCAGTCTGCAAAGATTGGCCCTAGCTGCGGCTCGTAAAACTGTTCGTAAAGCAAGACCTACCTATCTGGAACCAATGTCCAGTTGGGAAAGAAGAATAATTCATATGACGCTAAAGGAAAGATCGGACATAGAAACTCGATCAGTAGGGGAAGGGCACTCCCGCAAAGTAGTAGTATGGCCTTCTCAGGCAGTGAAAAAGGTTCCCAGAAGAAGGTAATATATATATGCAAAAGATTTTTTTTGAAATTGGAACATTAGAGGTCCACAGTTATTATGTGCTGTGGACCTGTGCTTTATCTCTAGCTGTCTTGTGGATCAGGAAAAGGGCAGTTCTTTTATATGCAATGGATGATGAATCAGCACGTATGTGTCTTATATTTGGGTTTATCGGCATGCTTCTCGGAGCAAGGATCGGTGGATATTTTGATCATTGGACTTACTATGTTGCGGATCCTCGGCGAATTCTCAACATTCTAGAAGGAGGGCTCTCGTCTACTACCGCCTTTTTAGGTGCGGGAGCGCTGGGGATATTCTACTGCAGGAAACACAAACTTGAGGTCTGGAAAATTGCTGAAGCCGCCAGCCTACCTGCATCTGCTACGGTAGCTATCGGTAGAATTGGATGTTTTCTTAACGGCTGTTGCTATGGAATTATTTCAGACGGTCCATTTGCCGTTCATTTTCCCTTTGACCGCCCAGGTCTTTATAGACATCCGACCCAGCTTTATTATTCCTTTGGTGCCACAATTATACTTTGTGTTCTTTATTTTCTGGAGAAAAAGATTGGTTCGGGAAACATAAGGAGGTTTCATGGTGCCGTTCTCTGGCCAGTATTTATGATCATGTATGGGGCCATGAGATTATTTGTTGATTTTCTTCGAGTTGGGGATCGCATGCTTGGATTAAGAACCGGCCAATTTGTTGGTGCTGCAGTTCTTGTCGCTGGCCTTTTATGGCTTGTTTTTACCCTCAGATATTCTTCCAGACAACGATAATTGAATTGGTCTCCATTTCCCATCATTTGGTAATCATTCTTTTACTTATTCAGAATTTCCTCTACTCGGATCATATAGGGTCGCAGACCTGTACATGTTACATGATAGGAAATCAATTCCACATAAGCTGCATAACTTCAATCTCGACATCTCATCAGTTCATCTTATTGGCTCATTCACTAACTCTATTTCAATTCTGTAAAAATAGAATCTTCTTTTCTGAAGGAATTTCACACAAATTCTTTACGTGAAATTCCGAATATTATGACTCATCTACCAGTTAAAACCCTGATGCTGTATAATAATAAAGGAGCACTGAATCTTAGATTCACTTTACTGATTCCGACTAGGTATCACACCCATTTCTGGATATTGCCAGAAATGGGTGTGATACCAATGGGGATATATCTGTTAACCAGCTTATCCCTGATATTTGTTCTTTGCTTTACTGATTGAAGGACTATTTCCTTCCTTTCATTCAGACAAACTTTTGAGACAGTTTCAGACCAGGTTGTCTGAGTTCCTGCTTTCCAGAGGCTAAAATCTTTATCGCGTGTTTAAAAAGCAGTGCTTTTAAGATCTTTTATAAAAATGAATTCTTTTGACCCTTGTTCAGTTTCGTAATCTGATGACACTATCTTCCTTAAAGTGTCTCTTCGCTTTCTTACAGTGAGTAGCAGGTCCCAATTAAGATTCCGACAGATGACAACCCTTTTCATCAATATGCTCGGTCGTAACCTGACAGTAACTATGTGTAGTTCCATTAAGATGCGAATACGTGAATATACATACTACTAAAGTGTGATCAGAGACATTGTTATTGCTCAGGATACAGGACTGACTATGATTACATTCCGCTAAATCAATGAGCTAACTTATCAGTAAAACTAACGATGTCAAATCTCTGAGAAACCTTAAAATCTTGTTTAAACCAATGGAGGTGTTAAAAATGTCAAAAACTGTTTTTACAAAACGTGAATGTAAGATTTTAATGTATTTTATCTGCTCTCTGGTGTTGTTGACCTTTATCCAAGTGCCGGTATCAGCTCAGGATGTCTTTACGGGTAACCCGATTGCAATGATTGCTGAAGCTTCCTCCCCAGCTGTCGTAAATATTGATGTAGAGACACTGGTTACAAGATCCCTTTCACCCTTCCCGGACGATCCATTCTTCAGACAATTCTTTGGGGAAGAATTTAAAAGGTTTAACCGGACAATTCCAATGAAAGGGAGAGGATCAGGTTTTATTGTTTCCAGTGATGGACAGATAATAACGAATAACCATGTTATAGAAGATGCTGACAAGATAACTGTTACCCTTTCAGATGGTCGGACTCTGGACGCCGAGGTCCTTGGTAAGGATCCTACTTTTGATCTTGCTGTCATTAAAATTGAGGCAGAAGATCTGCCCGTCCTTGAGTTAGGGGATTCTGATAAACTCAAAGTGGGGGAGTGGGTAGTCGCAATAGGAAATCCTTTTGGTCTTGAACATACCGTCACAGCAGGTGTGGTCTCCGCAAAAAATAGAAGCATTCATGCAGGTCAAGTTAATTTTGATGGATTCTTACAAACTGATGCGGCAATTAATCCTGGAAACAGTGGTGGCCCTCTGCTTGATCTAGATGGTAAGGTAATAGGTATCAACAGTGCCATTATTCCTTATGCTCAGGGAATTGGTTTCGCAATACCGGTAAATATGGCCAGAGAAGTAGTAGACGATCTTATACAATATGGCAAGGTCAATCGAGGATGGCTTGGTGTTTACATTCAGCCTGTTTCTGAAGAATTTGCCAAAGCGTACAATCTTGAAAGCAGAGATGGAGTCGTAGTAAGTGATGTGGTACCTGGATCACCAGCGGAACTAGCTGGTATAAACAGGGGAGATGTTCTTACACATGTTGACGGAGAAGTCATAAAGGAACCCCGTCAGTTCGTTTCCCTGGTGCGACAGACAATGGCTGGAGAAAATATTACACTGACACTTATAAGGCAGGGCAATCAAAAGACACTTAAAGTCAAGCTTGGAGAGGTGGAGTCAGCTGCCTGTGACATAAGTTCCAGTGGTTGCCGAACAATTAAAAGAATTGGTATTGAGATATCTGATATTACTGATGAATTAAGGAAAGAATACGATCTTGCGAATACAAAAGGGGTCGTTATCACCAAGATAGAAGAAACATCTATAGCAGCCAGATCTGGACTTAAGGTAGGGGATGTAATATTAGAGATAAATGGTGTTGATATCAACAATACCAGTCAGTGGGACAAGCTGAAAAAACAGGATCTTCAAGCCATGGTCATGTTGATTTCAAGAGAAGGACGGACATTCTTTATTTCAATGTCTCTTTAAAAAAATATAGAAAAGCCCCGTGGGAAGAAATCTCACGGGGCTTTTCTATATTTTCAAGTTTATCAGTAAGATTCGGGACAAGATACCTTATATCCTACTCCTCTTACAGTGACAACTATCCTGTCATAATTATTGATCCTGAGTTTATCCCTTAGATATTTGATATGAACGTCAACGACATTGCTCGTTCCGTCATATTCTTTTTGCCAAACGTGGGAAATGATTCTTTCTCTCGTAAAAACCTGGTTTTCATGTCTCATAAGAAGTTCAAGAATATCGAATTCTCTTTTGCGGAGGGGGATCAATTGTTCTTCTATTCTACATTCTCTTGCTATCGGATCAAGGGTAAGGTCACCGCATCTGACCAGAGGATGTTTTTTCCCAGAGCTTCTTCGAATTAGAGCTTTTACACGTGCCAGTAATTCCCGAAAATCGAAAGGTTTTATCAGATAATCGTCAGCGCCTCTTTCAAACCCCTCAACCCTGTCTTCAATCGAGTCTTTTGTTGTGATGATAATAGTGGGTACATCAATTCCATCTTCCCTGATCTTTTCGATAATCTGAAAGCCATCAACTTTAGGTAGCATAAGGTCAAGGATTATACAGTCATAATTTCCTCTCAGTACTCTTTCAAGGCCTTCTGCGCCACTTTCAGAATAGTCAACGAAAAAATTATTTCCTTCAAATTCTTCGACAAGTACTTGAGATAATTCCCTGTTTTTGTCGATAAGCAGCAATTTCATTAGCTCACCTCCTATCATACTGTTTTGTGTAAATTAATTAGTTTTAACAAGTTACTTTACATTAAATCATAATAATTGCAAGTTGTCGATACCAGTAGCACAATATTAGGACATTACTGTGCCTCGACATTATATGGAACTGATAGAAATGTCGCGGCGCTTGCATAATAAAGGCTTGAATGCTAATATTCTTTAAACCCGATACTAGGTTTTACAGTTACTGTTTTTCTTGGTTTCGGGAATTTGTATAAGAGGTGAGTCAAGTGTTACAGAAGGAACAGAAATCTGCTATCATCGAAGAATATCGAGCCCACGGTTCTGATACTGGATCCGCAGAGGTCCAGGTCGCCATGTTGACCCAGAGAATCAGGGATCTAACTGAACATCTCAAGATTCACAAAAAGGATTTCCATTCGAAACGTGGTCTCCTCAAGATGGTTGGTACCAGAAGAAAACTCTTGAGATATCTGAAGAACAAGGATTTCAACAGATACAAAACGTTGATCGAACGACTTGGGTTGCGCCACTGATCAAAGGTGGAGAATCTGGTGCGAGGGCATACTTGCCCTCGCACTTTTTTTGCTTTCATGTGGTATCCTTTAAAGGTTAAACAAAGGATTGAAAATTGAGGAGGAAAACAAATGTTAAAAAAATATTCCATCATTATTGGTGGACAGGAAATGATCTTTGAAACGGGAAAACTTGCGAAACAGGCTTCTGGTTCCATCCTTGCCAGACAGGGAGAAACTGTTGTATTGACTACCGCGTGTATTACAGATTATGCAAGGGAGGGTATTGACTTTTTCCCCCTTCTTGTTGATTTTGAAGAACGCTACTATTCTGCTGGTAAAATTCCCGGAGGTTTTATTAAAAGAGAGGGTAGACCTACCGAGACGGCAACTTTAAGTGCTCGTGTTATTGACAGATCAATAAGGTCCCTTTTCGAAGAAGATCTGAGAAATGATGTTCATGTCGTTGCAACTGTAATGGCAGTTGATCAAAAGAATCCACCAAACATACTTGCAATAAATGCAGCTTCTGCTGCACTCATGATTTCTGATATTCCATGGGCTGGGCCTGTAGGTGCGGTCCGTATAGGACTTATTGACAATGAACTGGTTGTCAACCCAACCGAAGAGCTGATCCCAGAGAGTTCTCTTGACCTTATTGTTTCTGGCCATGCCGATGGTATCACCATGGTTGAAGCAGGTGCTAATGAAGTATCAGAATCTATCCTTGTTGATGCGATCGAACTTGCGCAGTCCGAAATCATCAAGATAGTGGAACTTCAGCTTCAAATGCAGAAAGAGATAGGTCTCCCCAAGAAAGAGATACTTAAACCACTTGTAATAAGTGAGATTGACAACTGGCTTGAAAGCGAGCTAGAGGAAACCATTTCTGAGGCCGTCAAAATCCACGAGAAGAAACCCAGATCTGAAAAAATAAAAATAGCCACGGAAAAAGCTCTTCAGTATTTTATGGAGAAGATCCCCGGATCTGAAAAATATATTACGGCAAGTATAGACCGGATGGTAAAAAAATCAATGCGGTCCGCTATCCTTGTTGAAAAGGTAAGAGCTGATGGACGCAGAATGGATGAAGTCCGGCCTATTTCATGTGAAACAAATGTTCTTCCCAGAGTCCATGGTTCTGCGCTGTTCACCAGAGGAGAAACACAGTCTCTTGCTACTACCACCCTTGGTATGATGGGACAGGATGACCAGATGCTCGATGGGCTGAAAAAAGATGAGCCTAACAAACGGTTCCTTCTCCATTACAACTTTCCTCCATATTCTGTGGGAGAGGTGCGCCCGATGAGAGGGCCCGGTAGGAGAGAAATTGGACATGGAGCTCTTGCTGAAAGGGCATTGAAGCCAATGATACCTTCTGAAGAGGAATTTCCTTATGTCATGAGAGTTGTTTCTGATATTCTTGAATCCAATGGTTCCAGTTCCCAGGCTTCTATCTGTGGTGGAAGTCTTTCACTCATGAGCGCCGGGGTCCCTCTGAAAAAACACGTCGCTGGAATTGCTATGGGATTGATCAAAGAGGGACAGGAAGTAGAGATACTTACTGATATTCAGGGACTTGAAGATCATTATGGGGATATGGATTTCAAGGTGGCTGGAACCCGTGATGGAGTAACAGCTCTTCAGATGGATAATAAGGCTGGAGGAATAACTCGCCCGATCCTGGAGTCTGCCCTCGAACAGGCACGAAATGGAAGACTTCATATTCTTGAAAGAATGGAAGAAGCTATTAGTGAACCTTCTTCGCTTTCCAGCTCAGCGCCAAGAATACATGTTATGTCAATAGATACCGAAAAGATCCGCGATCTTATAGGGCCAGGTGGTAAAACCATTAAAGGAATAATCCAGAAAACAGGTGTAAAGATGAATGTAGAGGATTCCGGACAGGTCTACATATCTGCACCCGCGCAGGAAACTCTGGACGAAGCTATTGCAATGGTAGAAGCCCTGACTAAAGAGGTTGTAGCTGGAGAAATATATCTTGGAACTGTAACCCGGTTGATGAACTTTGGTGCCTTTGTTGAGATCCTTCCTGGCAAGGAAGGTCTCCTGCACATAAGTGAAGTAAGCAAGCACAGGTTACCGAAGATAGAGGATGCATTTAAGATCGGAGATCAGGTCCTGGTAATGGTTAAAGAGATTGATGATATGAAACGGACCAACCTTACCCGAAGACGCCTGATGCAGGACGAAAACGCCGTTATTGAAGCGGGTTTTGCAGAGCAACTACCTGCGGAGATAGAAAGAGAGAAGGGATTTGAAACTTTAAGCGCTTCTTCTGATACGACTTCGAAACCTTCCGGGTCTAGGGGAGATCACCCCAGAGGTGATCATTCAAGAAACCGGACGAGTCGACCAAGGGGACAAAGACAGTAAGGTGTCCTTGAGAAACCCAGGGCGAAAAATGATGAGAATAACTGTAAAAGTGAAGCGTGATTCAAGAGCACAGAAATTCGATCTTCCTGTTTACGAAACTTGTAATTCTGCAGGTCTTGATTTAAGGTCCATGGATCATGTAAAGATAGAACCAGGTGATCGGGTTTTAGTTTCAACAGGATTATATATCGAACTTCCACCTGGTTTTGAAGCCCAGATCAGACCTAGAAGTGGTCTTGCTATTAAGTACGGAGTAACAGTGCTGAATTCGCCAGGCACCATTGATGCAGATTATCGCGGTGAAATAAAAATAATATTGGTAAATCATGGGAAAGAAGAGCATACCATAGTTCCTGGAGACAGGATCGCGCAGATGATAGTGTCTCATGTTACACAGATCGGGTGGAATGAACAGCATGTCCTTTCGGAGACACAACGTGGAACTGGAGGTTTCGGAAGTACTGGTTCCAGCTGAATCGGATGAGCCATTGACCCTACCCTGGTAAATGGTATAAAATGCTCTTAATCTAAAGTAATCTATCGCGATGAAGGGAAGAGTACCTTCTGGAAATCACACAGAGAGGGATCTTGTAACGCTGAGAGAGTTCCTGTGATCGAATTTAGGGAAGACCATCCTGGAGCAGATGTCGAAGCCAAATGGATAAGGCATCGGGGAATGCCCCTTATAGCTGTTAGAGAGCCGAAACCTTCAGGTTTCGGAAATGGAGTGGAACCGCGAACCAGCCCACGTCGTCTCCATAAAGGAGATACGTGGGCATATTTTTTTTTGGGAGGCGATATAATGTTCACTTTCAAAGGGCCAGATGGTCTATCTATCCAGGGGGCCGAAATGAATGCTTTTGAAATACTGAAACAGTTCAGACTTCATCAAGGAGCATTGGCTGCCAGGGTAAATTCTTGTGTGGTCGACCTGTCAACAGTTGTTTCGGAGGATGCATTAGTTGAGCCCATCTATGCTGATTCCGAGGAGGGCTTGAATGTTCTTCGTCATTCAACAGCACATCTTATGGCACAAGCTGTAGAGATCCTTTATCCCGGTACCAGATTTGGTATAGGTCCCTCCATTAAAGACGGCTATTACTATGATATGGATGTAGATACAAAAATATCAGAAGAAGATCTTCCAGAGATCGAGAAACAAATGCAGAGGCTTGTAAAAAGAGCTTATCCCGTAGAAAAACTGGTTCTTTCCAAAGAAGATGCCATTAATCTCTTCAAAGAAAAACAGAATGTCTATAAGGTCGAACTTATTAATGAAATTGAAGACTCGACGGTTACTATCTACAAGCAGGGAGATTATGTGGATCTTTGCAGAGGGCCACATGTCCGGAATACATCACAATTGGGAAATTTCAAGCTTCTTTCTGTTGCTGGAGCCTACTGGCGCGGAAGTGAAAAGAATGTAATGCTTACAAGGATATACGGGACAGCCTTTGGAGATAAGGACAGCCTGGATACATATATCAGAAAGATGGAGGAAGCCCGTAACAGAGATCACAGGAAACTTGGGAAGGAACTCGAATTGTTCAGCCTCCAGCCTGAAGGTCCAGGTTTCCCCTTCTTCCACCCTAAAGGTATGGTTATACTGAATAAACTGACCGATTTCTGGAGAAAGGCTCATACCAAGGCGGGTTACTGTGAGATAAGGACTCCTCTTATTCTTGATCAGAGCCTATGGATCAGATCCGGTCATTGGGATCATTACAGGGAAAATATGTATTTTACAGAAATAGACGAGCAACCCTACGCCATTAAACCGATGAATTGTCCTGGTGGAATTCTGGTCTATAACAATCAGATCCACAGTTACAGGGAACTTCCTCTTCGAATGGCGGAGCTGGGTACTGTACATAGACATGAAAAATCAGGAGTACTGCATGGACTTATGCGAGTCAGATGCTTTACCCAGGATGATGCACACGTTTATTGTACGCCCGAACAAGTAACGGATGAGATCATTGGAATTATGAAGCTTTCCAAATACATTTATAAAGACGTTTTTGGTTTCGATTATCATGTAGAATTATCTACAAAGCCGGAGAATGCCATGGGAGATCCTGAAATGTGGTCCAAAGCGGAGGCAGCTCTTGAAGATGCACTGAAACGGTCCGGAATACCCTACAGGATAAATCCTGGCGATGGTGCATTTTATGGTCCCAAGATAGATTCCCACCTTGAAGATTGTATCGGAAGAACATGGCAATGCGGAACCTGTCAGCTTGACTTCCAGATGCCGGAAAGGTTTGACCTGAACTATATTGGTTCAGATGGAGAGTCCCACCGCCCGGTTATGCTTCATCGAACTGTACTTGGAAGTCTTGAGAGGTTCTTCGGGATATTGATCGAACATTTTGCAGGTGCTTTCCCCTTCTGGATCTCACCTGTGCAGGTTCGAATACTGGCTGTTAAGGATGAAGTGCATCCCTATGCATTGGAAACAAGGGATATCCTGCAGTCTCATGATATAAGATGTGAAATCGATTTCCGCGATGAAAAACTGGGTAAAAAGATTCGGGATGCACAAATGCAGAAAGTTCCTTATATGCTGGTAATAGGTGATCGCGAAGTTGAGAACAAACAGGTAGCCGTGCGCGAAAGATCCAAGGGTGATCTGGGGGCTATGAATATTGAGGAGTTGATACATCTCTTTGATTCAGAATTCGATCCTCTTTCTTAATATTGCTGAATCAGAATGTATGTGATATAGTAATCCGGATTGAATAATGAATAGGAAAAGAAGAGGATTGAACCGACCTCTCACCTGGCGACCATAGGAGTTTCCGGGTCTTGTGGATCATTTCAGTGAAGGCTGATTTTGATTTAAGACAAACTACAAGGGTCGGGATAAATCCCGACCCTTTTTATATTATTTTCTGGAGGTGAAAAGCTATAGCTAAAAAAGGTGAAGACGAACCTCGCGTAAATGAAGAAATTACTTCCCGTGAGGTTCTATTGATTGATGATAGTGGAGCGAAACTAGGTGTAATACCTCTTCCCAGGGCATTGGAACTTGCGGAGGAAAAGGAACTGGATCTTGTTGAGGTCGCACCTCAGGCAAGCCCTCCTGTCTGTCGTATTTTGGATTATGGTAAGTTCAGGTACCAACAGCAGAAGCGAGAGAAAGACGCAAGAAAAAAACAAAAAGTCCAGACTCTTAAGGAAATGAAGATGCGACCGAAGATTGATGAACATGACTATAATTTCAAGGTCAAGGCCATCATTAACTTCCTGAAAAATGGGCACAGGGTTAAGGTTTCAGTATTTTTTAGAGGCAGGGAAATGGCTTTCCTTAACAGGGGACGTGAGGTCCTTGATAGAGTGATGAAAGATTGCGAGGGACTTGGGAAGGTTGAATCCTTGCCGAGAATGGAAGGTCGTTATATGAGAATGCTTATGACGCCAATTTCAACATATAAGGAAAATGAAAAGGAAGATTGATCTTTTCATTCAGATATATAAGGTAATAGTCAATTCTGCAATTGGAAGGAGGTATTTTCGTGCCCAAACTTAAATCCCATTCCGGGGCTAAAAAAAGGTTCTCTTTCAGTGGCTCTGGCAAGGTGTCTTACAAAAAGAATGGTAGAGGTCATCTTCTCAGAAAGAAGAATTCAGCCAGATTACGCAGACTCCGTGACAAAGGGTTCCTTTCTGATACTCTTGTTGAAACAATGAAAAAACTGCTTCCCTACGGTTAAGGATCGTAACAGCAACAATACTATTGAATGATGAAAGAGGTGGCAAGCGATGCCTCGTGTTAAAGGCGGTAGCGCAAGCGATAGA
This sequence comes from Synergistales bacterium, assembly GCA_963666205.1. Classification (GTDB taxonomy): domain Bacteria; phylum Synergistota; class Synergistia; order Synergistales; family JAFGMB01; genus JAENYO01. Next base: position 312,492 of record OY762654.1, on the reverse strand, counting down.
AAAAGGAAGAGGCTCTTTTCTATCACCAAGGGTTATTTTGGTAGAAAGAAAAATGTTTATAGAAGAGCGAGAGAGGCTTACCTTCACTCTCTGTCAAATGCTTATAAGGATCGGAAACTGCGTAAGCGTGATTTCCGAAGGCTTTGGATTACCAGGATAAATGCAGCTGCTAGATCCAATGGTATGAGTTACAGTAGCTTTATGAACGGTCTTAAGAAAACCGGTATTGAAATTAATAGGAAAATGCTTGCAGATCTTGCTGTTCACGATATGCCAGCATTTGAAGGACTCGTTTCCAAAGCGAAGGTTGCTCTGGGGAAATAAATTTGCGAACTTACAGTTCCCTGAAAGTTGAGCGGACAATATTACTCGGGTTCCTGTCTTTAATTATGATAGGAACCCTACTCATTTGGACTGCCAATTATTCAGGTGGACAAAGAATCAGTCTGGTAGATGCTATGTTTACTTCTACCTCTGCCATATGTGTTACCGGACTTGTCATTGTTGATACAGGAAAAGACCTTGTTCCTTTATCTCAGGCCATTCTGTTGATACTGATCCAGCTTGGGGGTCTGGGTGTTATGACAGCTGCAACGACCATGCTTCTTCTTTTGCGACAACGGATAGGTATAAGACAGAGGATTCTTTTCGTCGGCAGTCTTGGCATAGATAGTCCTGCAGGTGCTGTGAAACTACTGATGAAAATTCTTCAGATAACTCTGATCATAGAAATCCTTGGGGCCATTCCCCTTTTTCTTTCTTTTAACAGGGATTTACCCTGGATCAAGGCTTTATATTATGCTGTTTTTCACAGTGTAAGTTCTTTTTGTAATGCAGGCTTTTCTCCTATAACATCCAGCCTTGAAATGTATTCTCAGGAACTGATTATTCCAGGAACTGTTATGCTACTTATAGTTCTAGGCGGAATGGGTTTTCTTCCCCTTGTAAACCTGATTGGTTTTATAAGAGGGAAAGAGAGGCTGAACATCCATTCTCGACTGGTTTTAGTCACCACGATCACCATTATTGTCGGGGGGACCTTCCTTATTGGGATTACAGAGTGGCAACATGGTTTAAAGAATCTTGGTGAGGGTTGGAAGATATGGAATGCCCTTTTCCAGAGTGTTACGCCAAGGACTGCAGGGTTTGATACTGTTCCTATTTCAGAATTCTCATCTTCTGGCATACTGTTCTTATGCATTCTTATGATAATTGGAGCCTCTCCAGGATCTACTGGGGGAGGGGTCAAGACAACCACATTTGGTGTTCTGATCCTCTCTTCCTGGAACTTTCTTAGAGGAAGAAGAAGTACAGTCATATGGAACAGATCGATCCAAAATGAAAATATACTCCGATCTCTTGCTATTTTAGTTATGTACCTTGGAACAATACTTTTTGCGACAACACTTCTTTCTCTCTTGGAGACTCTACCATTCCGGGATATTATATTCGAGGTTATCTCAGCTCTTGGGACGGTAGGTTTATCAACAGGTATTACCATGTTCCTTTCGACCCCTGGCAAACTGGTTCTAATGGTATTGATGTTCTGGGGCAGGATTGGAATCCTGACCTTTATTTACGGAATCTTGTCAAGAGAATCAGATACGGATATTTCTTACGCTAAAGCTAATATACCAATAGGGTAGGGGGCTTTCAAATGGTTTCAAAAAAAAAGATGATACTTGTTGTCGGGCTTGGACGCTTCGGGATATCTCTTTGTGAGAAGCTGGTATCTCTGGAACAGCATGTAGTTGCTGTTGATAGAAATCCTGCAAAGGTACAGGAAATGGCAGAGATTGTGGATCTATGTGCCCAGATTGATGCGACGGATGAAGATTCTTTAATCAAAGTGGGTGCTAAGGAAGCTGATGTTGCAGTTGTCACAATTGGTGAAAACATAGAAGCGAGTGTTCTTGCAACTACAATTCTGAAAGGTTTCGAGATACCCCATCTTGTGGCACGGGCTCAAACGAACCTTCATGCGAGAGTTCTTGCCCGGGTGGGTGCCCACAAGGTTATTTTTCCAGAAAGAGATATGGGGCAAAGGGTTGCTGAACAGTTTATCCATCCCTGGCTATCACGTTTTTCACAGCTTCCTGGGGCCGGTTTTCTTGTTGGGGAGATCACACCCTTATCTGATATGATCGGTAAAACACTTGCTGAATTGCGTTTCCGGTCCCAATATGATGCAATGGTCCTTCTATTCAACCGGGAAGGTTCATTTTTCCTTCCAAATGCAGATTCTGTCATTCGGAATGGAGATCGCCTGCTCATAGCTGGTCGCAAGGAATCACTCAGCACATGGGTTACTGAACTCGAAGAATATAATGGCAAGGGAGGAAATGGGCGATGAAGGATATTCTTGAAAACATCCAATCTATCCGCGAGGAATTTGATCTTTCAATTACGAACATTTCAAATACTTCGGAAATAATGGAGATTAAGGTTCGATTCCTGGGGAAAAAGGGTAAAGTAACCTCCCTTCTGAGGCTTTTAGGTACCCTTCCTGCAGAGAAGAGACCTACTGCAGGAAATGCAGTTAATGAATTGCGCAATACCATTGAAAGCATCATTCAGGAAAAAACTCTTTTTCTTAAAAATGAAGAACTGAGACAAATGGAACTGAAGGATTTTATTGATGTAACCCTACCAGCAAATAGCAGATCTGCAGGAGGGTTCCACCCAGTAGTCGAGGCTACAAATGATGTGCTTAGAATTATGACTGGTCTGGGCTTTACAGTTGTTCTGGGACCTGAGATAGAGGAGGATTACTACAATTTTGAGGCGTTGAACATTCCTCCCCATCATCCTGCAAGAGATATGCAGGATACCTTTTATTTTGATGACGGAAGAGTCCTTCGAACCCATACATCACCTGTTGAAGTCAGGTCTATGCTTAAATATGGAGCACCGATACGGATCATATGTCCTGGAAGAGTGTACAGGAAAGATAGCGATCCTACCCATTCCCCCATGTTTCATCAGTTGGAAGGACTTCTTATCGATGAGGATATTTCCATAGCGGATCTCAAGGGTTGTCTTGATGTTCTTCTTGATTCCTTTTTTAACAAGGAACTCAAAAAACGTTACAGGGCAAGTTACTTTCCCTTTACGGAGCCTTCTCTTGAACTTGATATTGAATGTATTGCCTGTTCGGGATCAGATCCTGGATGTCGAATCTGCAGAGGGAGCGGCTGGCTTGAGGTGTGCGGTCTCGGCATGACTCATCCCAACGTTTTAAGATCAGGTAACATTGATCCTGAAAGGTACAACGGGTTTGCATGGGGACTTGGTCTGGACCGATTGGCTATGCTGAAGTATGGATTAACTGATCTGAGAACCCTTTTTGAAGGCAATGTTACCTATCTTCTCTCAGGGAGGGATGCATGATGCTTATTTCATGGAACTGGTTGAATGAATTTCTGACTCTTCCTTCTGACGTAACACTTCAAGAAGTTGCGGAAAAGCTAACGATAACAGGCTGCGAGGTCGAAAGTATAGAGAGGCCTTGCGATTTCATCAGAGGAGTTATTACTGCAAGAATCGCAAGGCTTGATAAACATCCAGCCAGAGAGAGTCTTTTTGTTGCTGAACTGGATCTTGGAGATGGTTATCCCCGGGCTCTCTGTGTTACTGCTGCGCCTAACCTGCATGTTGGTGATGTTGTTCCATATGCTCCTCCAGGTGCATCTATCATAAACAATCTAGAGTTGGGATCAAAAGAATTTGATGGTATCCTGAGCCAGGGAATGATGCTTTCCGCTGAAGAGATAGGTTTACCTGACGTAGCTGATGAGTTCGGAATACTCAGACTACCGGAATCAACAGAACCTGGTCTTGATTTTAAATCCCTTTTTGGCCTTGATGATGCAGTTCTGGAGATATCAATTACACCTAATAGAGGAGATCTTCTTAGTGTGCTTGGGCTCGCTCGGGAGGTACATGCCCTTTTCCCGAATTCGGAATTGAAAGATATCGAAATTGAGGATATCGATAACTCCGCTGTCTGGCCGGTAAAGTTCAAAGGTATAACCCTTGAACATCCAGATTGTCTTTCCTTTGCTCTTGGGCTTGCCAGCGATATCAGTATAGGACCCTCTCCATTGAAGGCCAGGATCCTTCTTTCTCTTATGGGGATGAGACCTATCTCCAACATTGTAGATGTTTCCAATCTCACAATGCTTTTAACGGGGCAACCGTCTCATGCATATGATCTGGAATTACTTCCCGAAAAAGAAATTACCGTTAGACTTGCTATGGATAAAGAAAAATTAGTTACCCTTGACGGTAAAACCCGTTCTTTGAACAATGAAGATCTAATCATTACCAGTGGAGGACAGCCGGTTGGTATTGCTGGTGTTATGGGTGGTGAAAATACCGAGATAAAAGACAACACCAATATTGTGGCGCTGGAATGCGCTAATTTCGCTTCCCCCAGGATCAGTCGCACTTCCAGAAAGCTTGGCATAATCAGTGAAGCTGCATATAGATACTCAAGGTCAGTAGATCCTATGAAAGTAATTCAATCATTGAAATATGCCCTTAAGCTGTTTTCTGATTGGGGATGTGCCAAGGTTGTATATAGTCATTATGAATTTTCAGAATCTAACAGGCCCTCTAATCTGGAAGTTCCCCTAAGTAGTAAAACCATGAAAAGAATACTGCTATGGGATGATATGGTGGAAGCCGAACATATACTGTACCGGCTTGGAATTAAAAAAGTCAGGGAAGAAAATGGTTTCTGGGTATTTTCAGTGCCAACATCCAGACCTGATATCACCATTGAGGAAGATCTTGTTGAAGAGGTTGGTCGAATAAGAGGATACGAACTGATTGAACCGCGGATACCCGGGTCTTTACATGAAAGTGGGAAGCTTGATCCGATATCTGAAACTCAGGGACATATCAGAAACATATTCCTCTCCAGAGGTTATACTGAAGTTGTTACTTACAGCTTTATAGCCCCGAGTTTCGCAAAAGACTACCTGTTATCCAAAAATGATATCAGATCATACCCTGTAGAATTGTCAAATCCTTTAAGCCTTGAGCTTTCATGTATGAGAACCATGATGTTACCAGGAGTGATTTCTGCACTTCAGGGAACGATACGGTCCGGGTGGAGACAGGCTGTGCGGATCTTTGAAACTGGAAGAGTCTTTTTGCGACTGGAGCCTGGTTCCGATCAACTTAAAGAAATAGAAAGACTAACTGGAATTGTATATGGTGGAATTGACCAGCGATCTCCCTATGGTAACCTTGCACTGGATGACTTTTTTACAGTAAAAGGTGATATTTTGTCCATTGCTCAGAATCGAGGAGTTGAACTGACATTCAAACAGGGAAGTGAGCCTTTTGGTCATGCTGGTCAAAGTGCGGATATCTATTCGAAAGATAAGAAGGTGGGATATCTTATCAGGCTCAAGCCAGGAATAGAGCAGAATATGGACTTTGGTGGTCCAGTATATGCCTTTGAACTGGATCTGGATACGTTCATGAATGCCGGGCTTTCAACCTTCAAGGATATACCTGCATACCCGGCAGTATACAGAGATATTTCGCTACTCTCTGAGAAGAGCAGGTTCGCTGAAGAAGTTATTCAGGAGATCAGGAGTATTGCAGGGGATCTACTCAGGGAGATTCGCATATTTGATATTTATGAAGGTAAAAATATTCCTGAGGGTCAGAGAAGTCTTGGTTTTTCCCTTGCTTATCGATCTGAGGACAGAACTCTTACAGATATTGAAGTCGAAAAGGTTCATCGCAAGGTCAGAGGTGGACTTGAAGCCTTAGGTTTTACATTAAGATAATATTTCTGAGGTATCCGGAATCGGACTTTTCGGATACCTCAAAAATATAAGAATGAACATATTGAGTCTGGAGGCCAAAAAAATGGATAGGACCAGAAATGTTATGATAACACTTGGTAACAAGACCTATTCAGTCGAGACATTACTTGATGATAGTACCCTGAACAGGGTCATTGGAAATATCCAGGAATCTTTTTCTGACGAACTTGATGTTGATGACCAGGAAAAAAGTCTCCTCCTTGCCTGTCTTGACCTTTCATACAGACTTGATGCTTCCCTATCTGCTAAAACAGGTTCTGCTACAATTACAAGTCCTGAAAGAGATAAGCTCAAATGACAGCATCCAATATAGTTGATCTTGTTTTCCTGTTTCTTCTTGTGACCTTTAGTATAAGGGGTGCTTTCAAGGGTCTTTCAGGGGAAGTATTTTCGTTACTGGGTACTATCGGTGGAGTTGTGCTTGCCTGGAAATTTACTCAACCAGTGTCAGCAATTATCCTTTCAAGATCTTCTTTTTCTCCCGGTGTAGTTTCCGTTATTGTAATGGTCTTGCTCTATATTCTCGCGTCAGTTCTTGCAGCCTTTATGTGTAAAGCGGTCAAAGCTCTCATACGATTTACACAACTTTCTATCATTGACCGGGTTCTTGGAATTGGAGCAGGAGCTCTCAAGACTCTTGTAATTATCCTTTTTGTTTATCTGGTATCTACTTCCTTTTCTTCTTTAATTCCAACAGAATGGATTTCTGACAGCCTGACAATCAAAATAGGTTCATGTTTATGGCCTAGGGTTGAGGATTTCCTTATCCAGGCAAATCTGCTCCATTCCAGATTTCAACGTCCACTGCCCTGAAGCCGGCAGACTCGGAATCAATTGAGACAGGTCTGAAGATGAAGATTAATAAAGTTAGTAAAGAAAAGCTGGAATTCTCAAAAGTTCTTCGTGTTTTTGCCCGTGAGGCCCGTTCGAATATTGGTGCACTCTTTATAAAAGAACTTAATCCCCTCGATAGCATGGATTCTCTTGCCAAAAGACATGAATTGATTGAAGCTTTTATGCTGTATCTTTCCCGCCATGGAGATATTCCATGGTCTGATGGTTTACAGCCTGTGAATGAAATACTTGAGGCTGCAAAATCGACATCTTTTCTGAATGGTGAAGAACTCTACCAGATTCAACGCATGATCAGGCTCGCAATGAAACTTAAGGAACATTTCCTTGAAGAAAGGGATTCACAACCTGTATTTCTTCAGATAACCCGCAAAATAAGGGACTTTTCTAAAGAAGTAGAAGCCTTGAATGTGATAGATGAACATGGAAGAATAGAAGACTCAGCTTCTCCAAGACTTAGAGATATCCGCAATGCTCTTGTCGAAAACAGAGCCCAGGCCAGAAGAACTATATCCAGACTTATTCATGACCCCCAGATTTCTGGATACCTCCAGGAAAAAACGATTGGTATAAAAAATGGTCGGCTTGTTTTTTCGGTCAGACATGAATATATAAACCGGTTCCCCGGTGTAGTCCTTGATCGTTCAAGTTCCGGGCATACCATATTTATGGAACATGAAAAACTGATTCCCGTGAATAACAGGATATCAGTTCTTATTTCAGAAGAAAAAGAAGAAAGTGAACGAATATTAAGAGATCTAACCCAGTTAATGCTCAAGAGAGAGAAAGCTCTTCTCGATTCACAGGCTGCGATCGGACTTAGCGACTATTTATATGCGATTTCTGCGATAATTTCAAAGAGTGGCTGGATCCTTCCTGAAACCAGTAAAAAACCTTTCTTCGATCTTAAGGGTGTCATTCATCCCCTTCTCTCCGGTAACGCTGTCCCCCTTAATATTGCGTGTGGAAAATCCTTCAAGGTACTAGTCATAACAGGTCCTAACACAGGGGGGAAAACTGTTGCCCTTAAGACTGTTGGCCTGGCTGTAGCAATGACATGGTATGGATTGCCGATCCCTGCACTTGAAGGTTCTGTAATTGGCGATTTCAGTGGCATCTGGCTTGATATAGGAGATGAACAGAGTATAGAGCAGAACCTTTCCACCTTCAGTGCCCATCTTCAGAATATAATTTCTATTCTTAAACACTCTGATGAAAAATCCCTTCTGCTTCTTGATGAATTAGGTTCAGGGACAGACCCCCAGGAGGGTGCAGCTCTTGGTATAGCGATTCTGGATACTTTACATGAGAAGGGTATACTTACTCTGGCCACGACCCATCATAATCCTATAAAACGATATGCACTTGGTACCAGAGGTGTAGAAACAGCAAGTATGGAATTTGATCATAAGACCATGTCTCCTACATATAAGCTTTTGATGGGTATCCCAGGTAAAAGCAATGCTATTCTTATCGCTGGTCGCCAGGGCATGCCTGAAACAGTACTTGAAAAGGCAAGGGCTGTAAGACTAGGAGCAGAACATTCTGTTGAAGAGCTTATCTCTGAACTGCACGAAAAACAGCGAATACTCGATGTCACAAAGGAAGAACTTATACAGGAGAGAAAAATATTAATGAGATTAAAAAAAGACTATGAACAAAATCTGGGAAAGGCCGAATATATCTCAGAAAAACTTATTTCTCAAGCAGAAAAAAAGGCTGAAGATATTCTGGATAAAGCACAACAGACAGCAAGAAATCTTATCCGCCGAATTGAAGGCGCCGCCGAATCTGCTGCCCAGAGAGAAATGCATAATCAGAAAATGGAAATGAACGAACAGATCCGTTCTTTCTCGGAAAGGAAAAAGAAAAGAGAAAAGAATGTGGAATCACAAACTCTCAAGCCTGAATTGAAAGAGGGACAGAGTGTCGAGATAGTCGGTTCAGGTTTCAAGGGAGTTCTTGCATCTCTTTCTGAAAAGAAGGGAACTGTTATCTCAGGTCCATTAAGGATGGAAGTTCCCTTGGGACAGATACGTATACTCAACGATAAAATCTCAAAATCTGGTGGAGATGTAAAGATAACGATCTCCAGACCGTCCAATGTGCCAGGTTCTGTTATGGTAAGAGGTATGACTGTAGATGAAGCTATTCCTGTCGTTTCCCGATATCTTGACCAGGCAATGCGAGCAGGGTATGGGAGTGTAACCGTAATTCATGGTCGAGGTGAGGGTATCCTCAGACGAGAAGTTCATAAACTGTGCAGATCCCTGGAATATGTTGAAGATTTCTGTCTTGGAGGCCCTTCTGAGGGTGGATATGGTGTAACCATAGTCAGGTTCCGGAAATAACAATTTCATTACACTGGGTGGATTTTAGCAAGTAACTTGACAAACATCTTGCATAAAGGTACCTTACTCTCTGTCATTCAATGTGTGCCTGTAGCTCAGTGGATAGAGCGCTGGTCTCCGGAACCAGAGGTCGCGAGTTCGACTCTCGCCAGGCACGCCAGATGTTTTTGTTTGTTATCTTTTGTCCTCCAGCTCAGTCAAGGGCGGGGCTGGAGTTGATAGTAACGCAGATGGTCCAGTATCGTGAAACATTCCTGTGTTTAAAATCCTCTAATACTGAACATTCTCTTTTGTTCTGCGGAAGACATGATATCCCAGGATTCTATGCCTTTTTATCCCCTTCTTTCGTGGATAGTGACGATTAGCAATACCATCTATACCTTATTGAACACCAGGTCAACTTTATCAAGTTATCCATGTTTTGACCTATCCTTTACTTTCCCTTTTATAACATATTGTTTCAGGTATCTCGAGAAGGATAGCAACCTGGTCTGACAATGGTTGGACCCGCGTCCTTCAGTTACTGTAAGAAAAACGTCATATTGACGCAATATAGAATGTCCTTACAGTACTAAACGGATATGGAGGAACAGGTACGAAGAATGATGAAGTATAAAAATGAATTAGTTTTCATTTTCCAACTTGTTTTTTCCCAAATATTCAAATAAAATTCAAATAGTTCATTTGTCAGTGTTTTGTCAGGGGAATGGTAAAACACTGTCTATGTTCAAACACAACAAAGGGGGAGTTTTGTTAATGAAGCGTGTTTTTGGAAGAACCAAAGTGGCAAAGCTGTTGGTTACATTGTTCATTGTTGCTTTGTTATCAGGAGGGGCATTTGCTGCGGAAAAGGTTATAAAGATTGGTACCCTTTTCCCACTTACCGGCCCCTGTGCTTTAGCTGGTCAGCGCTGCCAGAGTGCTGTTGAAACTGCAGTTGAAGTGATTAACAATGCACATCCAGAGATCAAGGTCCCTGGAGCTGCGACAGAAGGCGTTCTTGGAGGGATGAAGTTTGTCCTTGTTCATGCTGACCACCAGGGCAAACCAGATGTAGCTAAATCAGAGGCTGAGCGCCTCATCGACCAGGAAGGCGTATATGCCATCATCGGAAGCTACAATAGCTCCTGCACCAAACCGGCAAGCTTCGTCGCAGAAAGAAAGCAGAAACTCTTCGTTTGTGGATGCTCCAGCTCCGCAGCCCTTACCAAGAGGGACCTCAACCGATTCTTCCGCCTGGCACCCACAGATGAGACAGAATCCCTGGAATTCGTGGAATTTATCAAACACCTCAACGAAACCAGGAATGCAGGCATCGAGACCGTGGGGCTTATTTACGAGAACACCGAGTTCGGTAAGCACGCTGCTGAAGAGGGCAAAGCTGCTGCCGGGGCCGCAGGTCTCAAGGTGATTGCTGATGTGGCTTTCAACCCTGGTGCTACCAACCTTAATAGTGAAGTACAGACCCTTAAAGCTGCAGATCCCGATGCCGTATTCGGAGCCTGCCTTGGAGGAGACTATACTCTTTGGGTAAGAACCATGAAACAGATGGACTGGCTTCCTGATGTGGCCCTTAACTACTGTACTGGATACCAGGATCCAATCATTGCAAAACAACTTGAATCCGATGGAGATTTCTTCATGGGAGGGACAGGCTACAGCCCAGAATTCGCAGAGCTTATGCCCGCGGTTGCAGCAGTTGAAAAGATCTATATGACCAAGACAGATCCCAGCGTTCCCTTTGACAGCGATTGTATCCAGGAAGCAATCGCAACCCTTATTCTTGCACAGGCTATGGAACTCGCAGGTACCACTGATTATGATGCGGTCCTTAAAGTCTTACACGAGACCGAGTTCGATTCACCCATGTCACTGGGTGGTAAGGTCGTATTCGCTCCGGGAGGACAGAACCTTAAAGCCATGAGCATCCTTACTCAGCTTCAGGGTGGATCTTATAAGAAGATCTATCCACTGGATCTTGCCGACACCGAGCCTGTAGTTCCTATGACTGATTGGAGCAACCGTTAGGTCCCGTAAGTCCATTCTGAATATAAGATGATTTGGAGAACGGGCGGCTCTAGGATCCTGTCGCCCGTTTTTTGTTGGTTCGGGCATTTCATTACTCAAGGGGGATAAGTAATGGTTACCTTTTTACAGGTTGCGCTTGATGGCATTCTCAGCGGTCTGCTTTATGCTTTGATAGCAGCCGGCCTCAGTCTTATCTGGGGTGTGATGGATGTCATAAACTTTGCTCATGGAGAATTCCTTATGGTGGCCATGTACCTCAGTTATTGGCTGGGATTCCTCTGGAAGGTTGATCCTCTAATATCATGGATCGCTTCCGGGGGGTTCGCTTTTCTGGTTGGAGCATTGACCTACAAGCTCATTATCCGCCATACCATAGGCAAATCGGCAATGGCCGCACTACTGGCTACTTTTGGACTTTCCATGTTCCTCAAGAACGTATGTCTCTACATGTTCTCTCCGAATTTCCGCATTCTGAACGATACCCTGCTTGGTGGAAAGACCCTTTCTGTTGGAGGGATTATTTTCTCTCTTCCTCAATTGGCAACAAGTCTGTTTTCTTTATGCGTTGTGGCTCTGGTATATCTCCTGATAAAAAAAACAAGACTGGGCTGGGCCATACAGGCTACTGCCCTGGACAAGGAAGCCGCAGAGCTTATGGGTATTGATACAGAATGGATCTATGTCATGGTCTTTGGTCTGGGAGGTGCTTGTGTAGGGATCGCCGGAGGCCTTCTACCTTCCTACCTGGCCACATTCCCAGACGTGGGCGGACTTTTCAGTCTCCTGGCCTTTGTGTGTGTAGCCATGGGAGGGTTCGGTTCTATCCCTGGAGCTCTTTTTGCAGCCATCCTTATTGGTCTTGTAGAGGCTTTCAGCGGATTCTACGTGGCGCCTGTCTTTAAGTATGTTGCAGTATTTGGCCTTTACCTGGTTGTCGTTTTCTGGCGGCCCAGGGGACTTTTCGGGTGGTAACTTCCATGTTAACAAGAAATAATATTTCAAGGGATATTTTGTGGTGGATAATTGTAGCGGTCTTTGCCGTACTGCCCCTCATCGGCGTTTTGCCCAGTTCTTACACCGAACATGTGCTCATCCTGATAATGCTGTACGGATCCATGGCCCAGGCATGGAATGTAATTGGAGGATATTGCGGACAGACATCCTTCGGCCATTCCGTTTTCTTCGGAATTGGTTCCTACGGGGCAGCCATGGCCGTGGTGACCTTTGGGCTTTCTCCATGGCCGGGAGCCATTGTGGGTGCGGTTCTTGCTGCCGGGGTAGCTGCAGTCCTTAGTGGACCGTGTTTCAAGCTCAAGGGACACTATTTTGCCATAGCTACTTTCGCAATAGTTGAGATCTTCAACAGACTCTTTATGGTGTGGGACTGGATCGGAGGAGCCCTAGGGCTGGATTACCCGCTCGTAGAAGAGGGCTGGATAAACTTTATGTGGTATGACTCCAAGAAAGGCTACTACTATGGGGCTCTTATATTGATGATCTTTGTCTTTGGTGTGGTCAGAAAGATGGAAAAAATGCGCTTCGGCTATTATCTCCTGGCTGTGCGTGAGGGACAGGAGACAGCTGAAGCCCTTGGTGTCAACAGCACAAGGGTCAAGCTTTCAGCCATGGCCCTTTCCGCATTCCTGGCTGCCATCTGTGGAGCCTTTTATGCCCAGTACAATTTAAGGGTGGACCCTCCCATGGTCATGTCTCTTGACATGTCAATGAAGTTTGTGCTCATTACCATTCTTGGGGGACTGGGGACTTTCTGGGGTCCTCTTCTCGGAGCTGCGGTCCTTATTCCTCTCCAGGAATACAGCAGGGCTTTCATCGGAGGCATGGGCGGTGGTGTTGACCTGATGATCTTCGGTCTGATCATAGTTCTGGTAATGGTCAAACAACCCAGGGGGATCATGGGTATTCTCAACGATATTGCTATGAAAAGTCATGAAAAGAAGGAGGGTGATCATTGATGGCCCTTCTTGAAATAACAGATGTGACAATGAAGTTCGGTTCCCTTATGGCCAACAGGGATGTGACCTTCAACGTGGAAGAGGCTAGCATAGTAGGGCTCATCGGACCGAACGGAGCAGGCAAAACTACACTTTTCAACTGTATTTCCGGTTACTATACCCCCTCATCAGGGAAGATTCTCTTTGACGGGAAGGATATCACCAGTTCTTCAGCGCATGAGATAGCGAAGCTTGGAGCGGTCAGGACGTTCCAGGTGGTTCACCCACTGAAGGAAATGACAGTCTTTGACAATACACTGATCGGTGCTTTCCTTCGGACGAGCAATGTCAAAGAAGCTTCCGATGTGGCAATGCAATGTATAGAGGCCTGTCACCTTGAAGAAATGATCCACAGGAAAGCTGGAGCACTCACTATAGGCCAGAAAAAACGGTTAGAGATGGCAAGGGCGCTGGCAACTCAGCCCAGGATCCTGATGCTTGACGAGGCTATGGCCGGTCTTACCTCCACGGAGGTAAGAGCTTCAGTTGAACTCATCAAGAGCATCAGGGACAAGGGAGTCACCCTTCTTGTGGTGGAACATATTATGGAAGCCATAATGCCCATCGCAGATAAGGTCGTAGTACTTGATGGCGGAGAAAAGATCGCGGAAGGACCTCCGAAGGATATAATCAACGACGAAAAGGTGATCACCGCCTATTTCGGAGAGAAGTTCGCTAAAAGGCTGAAGGAGGCTAAACTATCATGAGTGGACCAATCCTTCAGGTTCAGGACCTTCATACCGGTTATGACGGCATCCCCGTAATTCATGGAATTTCTCTGGAAGTGAACCAGGGTGAACTGGTATCCATCGTGGGTGCCAATGGAGCCGGGAAAACGACTACCATGCGTGCCATCGCGGGTCTCATGATGCCCTACCAGGGTAGCATTAACTTCAAAGGAGTAGATATTACAAAAATGCCCGCTCACGAAACAATGAAGATAGGACTCAGCTATGTTCCCGAAGGAAGAAGACTTTTTTCGAAGCTTTCTGTCAGGGAAAACCTGGAACTTGGAGCCTTTATCAAAAAGGATAGGAAAGAGATCAATGCCAGGCTTGAAGAAGTATTCGAGCTCTTTCCCCGGCTTAGGGACCGGGCTGGTCAGATAGCGGAAACCATGAGCGGAGGGGAACAGCAGATGCTTGCAATAGCACGTGGCCTCATGTCGAAGCCGACACTTCTTATGCTCGACGAGATGTCCCTTGGCCTTATGCCTTCCCTCGTGGAAAAAGTAATGGATGCAATTGTCAGGATCAATAAGACCGGAATGACTATCCTCCTCGTTGAACAGATGGTACAGGAGGCACTTGAAATTGCTGACAGGGGTTATGTCCTACAGACAGGGAAAATTGTTCAATCTGGTCCTGCAAGCATGCTTCTGGAATCTGATCAGGTTCGAAAAGCATATATGGGTTTATAAGAGATCCTGTTGCTTTACAAGAAGTAAAGAGGCAAGGGCCGGCCAGCAACCGGCCTTTTGTCGTGGAGGAGAGTAGAGTCGATTTTCCTGGAATATCCTTGTGTCATAATATTGTCCGGATCTTCAAGTTGTGGGGTGTGGTTGAATGTTTGTTGCTGGAGCCATCTTCTTACTAATACTTTTCGTAATCCTTGGTACTAGAGGATCTGGAAAGATCGAAACTTCCAGTGACTATACAGTTGCTGGTCGAAAAGCATCTTCATCATCTGTCAGTGGTATCATTCTTGGTGCTCTTGTGGGTGGAGCCTCTACTGTCGGTACAGTACAGATGGCATATGAGTATGGCCTATCAGCATGGTGGTTTACACTGGGAGCAGGTATTGGTTGCCTTTTACTGGGGACGTGGTTTGCTAAGCCTTTAAGAGAATCAGGTCTTGAAACCATTCCCGAATTTCTAAAAAATAACTATGGGCAAAGAGCAAGTTCTGCATCTATGCTTGCATCAATAACTGGTACTTTCATCTCCGTTGTAGCACAATTCATAGCTGGAATTGCACTATTTATGAGTATCTTCCCGATGAATTCAATTCAGTCTGTTCTCATCGTAACATTTCTTATTCTTCTATTTATATATTCTGGTGGTCTGAAAAGTTACAGTCGAATAGGCCAGGCAAAAATACTGCTTTTGTATTGTATTCTCATTCTGTCTTCCCTTGTTGTCGCCTCAAAGGGATATGGGCCTATGGTTTTAGCCAAGGGACTTCCATCCTTTCCCTTTCTCACTATTTGGGGAAGAGGGGTTTCCAAAGATCTTGGGGCTCTGGTTTCTATGATCACAGGTGTATTCTGTACACAGATATATATCCAGGGAATATTTGCTGCTTCAAGTTCGGAAACTGCTAAGAAGGGAGTCCTCGTGGCTGCCTTTATTATGCCACCCCTTGGTCTTCTTGGAGTTTATGTAGGTCTGTCTCTCCGCTATGCAGGGGTTATAATTGATCCAGCCCAGGCTTTGCCTTTTTTCATAATAAATAACTTTCACCCCCTTATTGCCGGGGTTATGTGGTGTGGTATTGTTATAACAGTCATAGGTACTGCAGCCGGGCTGTCTTTAGGTATTGCAACAAACCTTGTCAGAGATATATACATGCACAAACGCTCGGGATGGGACCTTGTTTCAGAAGATAAGAATCTTCTTCATGTTTCAAGAGTTGCAGTATCTTTTGTAGTAATCCTTGCTGCTGTCTTCGGATGTATAGCAGATAAAAGCATGATACTCCAGTGGAGTTATCTGAGTATGGGTTTAAGAGGGGTTGGTACATTTTTCCCTCTTGTAGTTTCAATACTTTTACCAGGAATATTACCTCGCAAATGGGCTCTTTCCGGAATACTCGGAGGAATCCTGACTCTGGTTATATGGCCTGTTTTCAGGACTGGGATCCCTCCCCTTTTTGCAGGACTTGGTGTTTCCGGTCTTTCTGTTGTATTTGGTTGTTCCACAGTACTGATGAATAGGGGGAAAAGTTGATAGGAAGATGTTGTAATTCTTCTATCTCTGAATTGCGTAGATTCTGGAAGAGAGGTGCTTTAATTGAAACTGAAAACCACCATAGTTGATTTCATGAAAGCTGATGCTAAGAATCTTAAGATCCTTTTGGAAACATCGGATTTCCATCCGGCAGGGGGAGGGCAACCTGGAGACTCCGGGACTATCCTTGCAGAGACTTTCCAGGGGCAGATAATTGATACTATCATGGACCAAAGGGGCAAGCTCCATCTGACGAGAGTAAAAAAAGGAACCCCTGTACGGGGTCTTGAGGTTGAAATTGAAGTGGATGAAGATAGACATGGGAACCTTACAAAAATGCATTCAGCTCAGCATCTTATTTCCAGGATTATGGAAAATAACTATAAGGGTATGCTTACAACCAAAGCTAACATAGATGAAAGTGAAAGTACCATATATTTTAATTATGATGGTGATCTTAACTGGGATATGATCTTTGAAACCGAGGAAAGTGTCAACGCTGTTATAACTGAAGACAGAAAGGTAACCAGTTCCTTCCTATCGCCTGAAGAAGCCCGTCAAATGGAGGGATTAACAGCTAAATGGGATAGACTCCCAGGAAAAGAGCCAATCCAGGTAATCAATGTTGAAAACTTTGATATAACTGCCTGTTCAGGTACCCATGTCCATTGTACTGGAGAGGTCCCTCATATCATTATTACAAATTACAAAGGTAGCAGTCCCGACTGGGAGATCAAATTCTGTCTTTCAAGAGAAGAACTCCTGACCAGTCACAGTCAGATCATTCGAAAGTTGTCCAAAAATATGGGGTGTCCAGCTGAAAAGATTGAGAAAACCTATGTTAAGTTACAACAGGACAACAAGGGACAACGTAAAATAATTGAGAAGTTGAGACATTTTATCGAAATACCATGGGAAATAACTGAGATAGGGCAATCATATATGTATTCTGCCACTTTACCTGGGTTTAACAAGGACCTTATAATCTCAGCAGCCAAAAAACAATTGATAAATGATCCCGAAGCTATTGTATTTATCCTTATGCCTTCAGAGGATACACTCTCTACCGGTTTTTTATTACTGAAGGGTGAAAAGAAGAATCTAGATCTGAAAAAGATTATCGATCTGCCAGAGCTTGGAGCCCGTGGAGGTGGTGATGGCAGGATGCTCTCGGGAGTAACCCGTTGTAATTCAATAAATATCTGGAAAGAGGTTCTGTGTCATTATTCTTAGTAACCATAAAGCGCACTCCAATGGGAGTGCGCTTTATGTGATAAATGATTAAGAAAGTTCTATTCAACTACTGGAACTGTCATGCCCATCTCTTTATAGTACTTTGCTGCACCGGAATGCACAGGTACGGAAACTCCATCAAGAGCAGTCTTCAAAGTGATCATTTTTGCCTTTGAGTGGATCTTGTAAAGATCATCCACATTTTCCCAGAAAGCTTTAGTTACCTGGTAGACAACATCTTCAGACAGGTCTCCGTCACATACCCAGACTGCCATAACTGCGGGAGTGTTAGTATCATGGTCTATCCCTTTGTATGTTCCGGCAGGAATAACACTCTTGGCAAAGAAAGGATATTCAGCTATAAGTTTATCCATAAAATCATCACTGAAATTAACAAGATCAATATCATGCATTGTAGCAAGATCCATTATCGAAGCGGTGGGATATCCTGCAACAACAAATCCTACATCAAGCTGGTTATCCTTGAATCTCTGGGTAGTGTTGTTGAAATCGAGGAAGTCCGTCTTCATATCTGAATATTTGATTCCGGCTACCCTGAGTATCGCAGCAACATCTGCCTGTACTCCAGATCCAGGGGCTCCCACGGAAACCCTTTTACCCTTGATATCCATAATATCCTTTACTCCGGCACCTTTCATGGCTATACACTGAACGTTTTCCGGATATAGAGAAGCGATCATCCTGACATTCTTAAATTCCTGTTTGAATGGGCGCATCCCTCTATAAGCCCACATTGAAACGTCATTCTGTGCCAGAGCCATTTCAATCTGATGGGTTCCGAGAAGGTTGAGGTTCGCCTGAGAGGCATTGCCAGTTTCTGAAGTCATCTGTACATCTGCAACATTTTTGCTGACGATATCTGCTATTCCACCACCTACGGGATAATAGGTTCCCCCGGTACCACCAGTTGCTAGAGAAATGAATGTCTTAGCAGTTGCTGCTCCAGCAAAAATTGCTACCATCAACATTACGGCAAAAAAAACTGTTAAAAGTTTCTTCATAGAATTACCCCCCTGAAATGAATTTATATGCCAGGATTGAACAGGAATGCCTAATTCTGCAGATTTACCGAAGATTGTTCATCCTGTAACATTTCCCGACCATTATTTATAGTATAAGGCTCATTAAACCCATCTTCAAGTGATAAAGATGTTGTTTCATTAAATCTAAAAATGTTTAAGTTAAAAAACATATAAAAAATATGCCTCTTGAAGAAAATGCTTTTACAATTTTATGGCATGATTGTTGGAAAAATTAGGATTATGTGTTATTACTATCAATGCAATTGAAAAGTCCGTACTGTTTTAGAAGCGGAGAGGGGGATGCTTTATCTATGTTATGGAAAAACATGTTCTCAGGTACAGAAAATGCCGAACCGGAAACAGATCAAGTCGACGAAAAGCTTGAAGAAAAGCTTGAAGAAAAGGTTGTATCCCATCATAATTACAGGGACAATAACAGGAATACCAATGAATCTTCAGGACTTGATTTTGAAATAACCATTCATCTTGATGATGAAAACCAGGTAGGCAGGGCAGCGATCCTTTTAGCTGCTACAACTTCACCATCAGATGAACACAGAATGAAGGAACAGTTTGCTACGATCAACTGGAAATCCGTTGCAACAGAAGTCGGTGGTCTTGCAGGAGACCTGCCCCAAAAACTTACCAGAGCTCTTGTAGGAGCCTCCTTGAATGCCGGGGTTATAGAAAAGAACCGTAGGGAAATGCACGCTCTTATGCACGCAGCCGTTGAAGCAATGAATGGGTTTATTGCCCAGGCCATGCTTGAAGCCAGTATAGGTGCAAAAATAGGTATTGTAAGAAATTCAAGATGGATAGCTGTTGCTGTTATGGGTGATACTGCTTATCACGCAGTTGCACACCATGAAAGATGTGGATTGGGAGTAATGCATCTTTAAAATACATACTTGCATAGATTTCCGTACTGTGGTAAATTTTCTTTCTGTCCATGATTATTCCCAAGCTGGATATGCAGGAGGTGTAAATAGATGAAAAAGGATATTCATCCGGAATACAAAGCGTGTAAAGTTACATGTGCATGTGGTAACACATTTGAAACCCGAGCAACTGTTTCCGAGATCAAAGTAGGGGTCTGCTCTTCCTGTCACCCCTTTTATACGGGCAAGAGAGGTAGCATGGTCCTCTCAGAGGAAGGAAGACTTCAGAAGTTTAACAAGAAATATAAAGGGATGAATTACGGACAGCGCGAAGCTGACAAAACTGAGTAAAAGGGGGGCTTGGCCCCCCTTTTTTACTAACTGAGAGGTGATATAATGCCTTGCAAAGTTCATCTTCTGGCTTTTACGCCACAACCTGACAGAACAGTTGCTGCTGCTGCCAGATTGTGCTATAGTGCAGCTTCCGCATCAGAACTTCTTGAAGAGAGTAAAGACCAGGATATTTCAAAATTCATCAGTGGATTGCGGAGAAGTGGCCATCTATCGACTTTTGAACATGTTTCCTTTACTTTCTCTATTGACGGGATAAGCAGGATATGCTCCCATCAGCTTGTCAGGCATAGAATGGCAAGCTACAGTCAACAGAGTCAGCGCTATGTTTCGATGGACAATCCGGAATATATAATCCCACATAGTATTGATTCCAACCCCGGCCTAAAAGAAGCCTTTAACGAACATTGCAATCGGGCCCATGAACTTTATCTAGACCTGATTGCCCAGGGAGTACCAAAGGAAGATGCTAGATATGCACTTCCCCATGGTTGGCAAACGCGAATAACTGTAACTATGAATGCCAGGGAATTACATCATTTCTTTGCCTTGCGTACCTGCAGGAGAGCCCAGTGGGAAATACAGGAACTTGCAAGGAATATGCTGCGAGAAGTCAGGACTGTGGCTCCTCTTATTTTCGCCGTGGCAGGACCTTCCTGCATAACTGAAGGACAATGCAGGGAAACACGTTCCTGTGGCAACCCATTCAGGAGTATTGAGGATCTAATTAATGAAAACAATATATAAAATAAGTGCTTTTATAAACACACTGTTATCTTCCCTTCAGATATTCTTGCAATCAGTAGAGAAGATCCCCATCGGAGGTCAGGCTGTTATCGAGGGAGTTCTGATGAAAGGACCTTCAAGATGGGGGCTCTCTGTCAGGAAACCATCTGGGGAGATATGGTCAGAACACTGGACCACGAGGTCATGGACATCCATATATCCATGGAAAGCTCCAGTTATAAGGGGTGTAGTCACCATGGTGGAAATGATGACAGTCGGCATAAAAGCATTGAACAGGTCTGCGGAACTGTACCTTGGGGAGGAAGAGAAAATAACCTTCGGGGAAATGTTATTATCTGTTGTTGTAGCTCTTGTTGCTGTAGTCGGACTCTTTATTGCTTTTCCTGTCTGGATTTCTGAATTTCTCGCAAGGACGTTCGGATACTCTACAATCCTGCAAAATCTTCTCGAAGGAGCCATGAGAGGGCTTGTATTTATCCTCTATGTTGGCACAATAGGATTGTGGAAAGATATCAGGGAAGTCTTCCGATATCATGGAGCAGAACATAAAACCATCAATGCCTTTGAAAATGGAGCAGAAATGACCCCTTCCTCTGTAACCAGATATTCCCGGATCCATCCAAGGTGTGGAACTTCATTTCTTCTCGTAGTTGTCGCGGTGAGTATAATCGTTTTCTCTTTTGTGGCTCAGGGTTCACTATTATGGAAAGCCCTGACCAGGGTTTTACTCCTTCCCCTGGTGATCGGTATATCATATGAGTTTATAAGATTCTCTTCCAGGTCGACTTCATGGGGAAGATACCTTATTTTCCCGGCACTTTCCCTTCAATACCTCACTACCCGGGAACCGAACGAACAGCAGATTGAAGTTGCACTTTCTTCTCTTGAGTCAGCTCTTGACCGGAAACTTTAGAACAATGTATAGGAGTGGAATCAATGGACTTTTCGAGTAAACTCGATCAGATCGTGACTAGTTTCCAGGAACTGGAAGCCAAGATGGGAGATCCTGCGGTAGCTTCTGATCCCAGGGCTCTACATAAACTTGCTAAAGAACATTCAGATCTGGCAGAAATAGTGCGAACCTACATGGAATATAAAAAGATCAAGAATTCCATTGATGAGGCCATGGAACTTCTGTCGTCAGGTGACAGGGAAATGATAGAGCTCGCCCACGAAGAAATAGCGGAGAAAGAACCTCTTCTTCAGAAATATGGGGAAGAACTTCAACTTCTGCTTATCCCCAGGGATCCCAATGATGAAAAAAGTGTAATTGTTGAGATCCGTGGTGGTGCAGGAGGAGAAGAAGCTGCACTTTTTGCCGCAAATCTTTTTAGAATGTATGGTCGATTTGCCGAAAGGCAAAGGTGGCATGTTGAGATCATGAGTTCAAATATCACCGGGATTGGCGGATACAAGGAGATTGCATTCCGTGTTGATGGTAAAGGAGCATACAGCCAGCTTAAATACGAAAGTGGAGTTCACAGGGTCCAGCGGGTTCCAGTGACCGAATCTGGCGGAAGGATACATACTTCTACAGCAACCGTAGCAGTACTCCCGGAAGCGGAAGATGTTGATGTAGAGGTACGCAGCGAGGACCTCAAGATTGATACGTACCGCGCCAGCGGAGCTGGAGGCCAGCATGTTAATATGACCGATTCAGCCGTCAGGATCACTCATATGCCGACAGGAATTGTTGTGACCTGCCAGGATGAAAGGTCACAGATCAAAAACAGGGCAAAAGCAATGAACCTTTTACGAACAAAGCTTTATGATATGGAACTTTCCAGGATGCATGATGAACAGGCTCAGGAACGAAGAGGACAGATAGGGACGGGTGACAGGTCGGAACGCATCCGTACATATAACTATCCACAGAACAGGATAACAGACCATAGAATAGGGCTTACTCTTTACAAACTGGACTCCTATCTGGACGGGGATCTCTATGAAATGATAGAAGCTCTTGTTGTTGCAGATCAGACTGAGAGGTTGAAATTGCTTGAAGCAAAGCAGTAAACTTGATATTGAACAAGCAAGGTCTCTTATTATCAGAGAGCTCTTGTCTGCTGGAATAACCAGTCCATTACTGGAGGCTGACATTATACTGTCCAGCCTCCTCTGCGTCACCAGGGCCTATCTATATACACACCCTGAGGAGATCCTGCCTGGAACGCTCCAGAGGTCACTTTCTGGAATACTTACCAGAAGGAAACAGAGAGAACCCCTTCAGTATCTTCTGGGACTGACTGAATTCTATGGATACAGGATCTATGTTGGTCATGGATGCCTGATCCCAAGACCTGAAACAGAGCTTCTTGTTGAATATGGTCTTGAAAAACTTGGTGGTGATTCTTTCCTTGACTGGGGAACAGGCTCAGGTTGTATCTCTCTTGCCATGTTGAAGGAGAAACCATCTGCTGCATGTATCTCTGTGGATATGAGCCCCCTGGCTTTATCATGGGCATGGAAAAATATTAAATCACATTGTCTTATCGACCGCTGTCTTCTATGGCATAGTCGAAGTCTTCTGGATATACCTGTTCATGATTCATCCCTTGATCTTATAATAAGCAATCCACCCTACATTAAAAGCGATGTCATACAGGGTCTCATGCCAGAGGTGCGGATCTTTGAACCCCGGATAGCTCTGGACGGTGGACCTGACGGACTTTCCCTCTATTCTGAACTCCTAAGATGGTCTGCCAAAAAAATTAAAAGAGATGCCTATATAATTCTTGAAATCGGCGGTGCAGATCAGGCAGAAATACTCAAAAACCATAATTTCCCCGGGTTATACCTTGAGGATATAATTAAAGATCTCTCAAATATACCTCGCATGCTTTCCTGGCGTCGTGTATAATTTTTCTATGTGATGAATGTGAAATAAACGTTATAAGCGATATTTCTTAATCTTTAAGGAGGAAACAGATAATGGAAAAAAGAGAGCTCGTAATTATCGGGGCTGGTCCTGCCGGACTTACTGCTGCTATCTATGGTAGAAGGGCAGGACTTGATGTTCTTCTGCTGGAGAAAGGTGTTCCTGGCGGACAGATTAACATGACCGATGAAATCGAGAACTGGCCTGGAGTCAAACATGCAACAGGATCAGAACTTGGATTGATGTTCCGTGAGCACGCAGAGAAATTCAACACAGAATTTCGTGACTGCACTGTTGAAAGAATTCAAATTAGAGACGACATGCGGATAGTGATTACGGATAAAGGCGAAATAGAAGCAGAGGCAGTTATAATCGCAAGTGGAGCTTATTTCAGGAAACTTGGCTGTAAGGGAGAAGAAGAACACATTGGTGCCGGTGTCAGTTACTGTGCAGTTTGTGATGGAGCATTCTTTGAAGATCTTGAGATCGCTGTAGTAGGTGGGGGTAACACCGCAGTTGAAGAGGCTGTGTACCTCACAAACTTTGCATCCAAGGTTTACATAATTCATCGGAGAGACGAATTCCGGGCAGACAGGGCAGCAGTAGCAAGAGCATTGTCCAATCCCAGGATTGAGCCTATATGGAATACGGTTTTAGAGGAGATCGCAGGAGATGGTATGGTCGAAAAACTGGTCATAAAAAATGTGAAAACAGGAGAAATCTCAGATCTTCCAGTATCTGGCGTCTTCATGTTCGTAGGTCAGGCTCCTTATGACGAATTCTTTAAGGGACTTGTAGACTGTGCCAGAGGCGGCTGGGTTGTCACGAATGAAGATATGGAAACCTCTATTGAGGGTATATATGCTGCCGGAGATGTAAGAAACAAGCATCTTCGTCAGGTAGTGACAGCTTCTGCAGATGGTGCAATAGCTGCAATGGCCGCTTCTTCATTCATAAATGAACAGGTGCACCTGAGATCCACTCTCCTGGATCCAGAAAAGGTACTGGCATTCTTTTATTCATCTATAGAAGAAACACAGGTCCAGATTTCCAACATGGTAGAATCTTTTTCTAAAGAACATTCAGCCGGTATAGTTCTTATTGATGGATACAGGAATTCCAGAATGGTAAATAAACTTGGTATAACTGAAATGCCCATTCTGGTAGAACTTCAAAAGGGTAAAATAGCCCGTAGCGAAACTATTTCTACCACCAAAGATATAGCCGGGTTTCTTGCATAGATATTAAACATTCTGAATATCCGGGGTAGGTCGTTATCTTTTTGTACCTGCCCCTTTCTAATATCTTGGGGGGGATTAAACATGATCGTAACCGTAACTCTTAATCCTGCTGTTGACGAAGAATTTGTTGTATCAGATTTCCGACCGGGGGGATGGTTCAGATCTAGAAACGCCAACCGGTCTCCAGGTGGAAAGGGTATCAATGTTTCCCTGCTTCTTAGCCAGCTTGGTTATGAAACAGCGGCAATGGGTTTCCTTGCCGGTTTTAATGGCGGATATATTCGAGATGTCCTTCGTAAGGCCCGCATAACGACGAACTTTGTTCACGTTAAGGGGGAAACCCGTACAAACGTTTACATAGTTGATGAAACTGGCAAAATGGAAACCGGATTATCAGAACCAGGCCCATATGTTCCCGATGAAGCCTATGAACGTTTTATGAAGAATTATGAAAGGATGCTTAAACGTGCAAGACTTGTGCTCCTTGGAGGTTCACTCCCTCCTGGAGTTCCTCAGGATGCATATGCGTCACTGATTGAACGTGCAAAGAATATAGGTGTCCCTGTATGGATAGATGCAGCGGGAGCACCACTGATGTCTGGTCTTGATGCAGTTCCGAATCTGGCAAAAATTGATCATAGGTTCATGTCTAAAGTCTCAGGAATCTCTCTTACCTCTCTCGATAATCTGATAGAGGTCTTAACACGGCTTCATGACCATGGAATTGAGTGGTCTATTACCTCTTACCACACGTATGGTGATGTTTTCTTCACCCCAGAGGGTATTTATCTTGCTACTGCAAGCAGGAAAGGTGTAGTATCCCTTTTTGGTGCCAGTGATGCCCTGATTGCAGGAATGGTCGTGGCCAGGGAAGAAAATATGTCAGTTGAAGAAACCATACGTTTTTCCCTTGCCTGCGCATGGGAAGATGCTTCCCATGTTGAAAAGGGTATTGGCAGCCGAGAGGCCGTGGAAGAAAAAATGGCACGGGTGCAGGTTGAAAAGCTCGGATAGGTATGTATGATCCCATAATCTTTATCTATAATAAATGTTACAAGCAAAGTGTTCTCTCTGGGTCTGCCTGATCGTCCGGATGGGACAGAAAAGAGAAACCTATGTTAAAAAAACTGGTTATGCTTCTTTGGGTGTTTTGCTTTCTGGTTTGTCATATCGATTCTGCATTTTCAAAAGATACACTCACTGATTTCGAAGAAATCGAGCTTGGCAAAAAGGTTGCGACACACGTAGAGCAGCGATGGGATAGAATTACTGATCCTGTAAAGATTACAAGACTGAACATAATACTGCGGAGGCTTATACCCTTCCTTAAGAGAGATCTTCCCTATGAGATACGTCTGATCAGGGAAGATTCTCCGAATGCCTTTTCACTTCCTGGTGGAATCATATTCATTACTACAGGAATGATGGACTTTACACACAGTGACTCCGAGATAGCGGCTATCCTGGCTCATGAACTTATCCATGCAGATAGGAAGCATGTGATGATACAACTGGCAAGAAATCAAAAAATATCACTGGTTGCTCTCGCAGTAATGGTTGCGTCAAAAGGGCAGACCCTGCCCATCGTTCTGGCAAATATTGCCCAGATAACCATGGCAAACTATTTTTCGAGAGACCTTGAAAAAGAAGCTGATATTGAAGGTCTAGATCTTCTTGCTGCTACAGGTTTTCACCCTTCCTCTATGATTACTGTTATGGAGGGTCTTTTAGAAGAAGAACTTAAACATCCATACATTGACCCGGGGATCTATCTTGATCATCCTGAGATATCGGAACGAATCTCCTATCAGATAGATCACATAAGGCAACAGGGTTGGCCATTGGAACGAAAGTGGCCTCTTAATGTCCTTAGATCCAGGATCATATCTGACAAGGACCATACTTCCCTTTTTGTTGATTCAACAGAGATCCTTAGAGGATCAGCTGATACGAAATCTAAATCCAGTTTCAACGAGATGTCATTGAAACTGGAAAAGGATCTTCAACTTGAAATGGCTCCGTACGATATTCAGGTTATAAAGATCTCGGAGTTCCAAAAGGCTCTTAGAGTGGGAAATTCAATCGTGTTGACTGAATCTAATGGAAATGATGTGGCAGATCTGAATAGAATAAGAGATAGGCTTATCATAGCCCTTCAGAATGCACAAAGCATTCATCCGACAATTGATCTTATGAAATGATCAATAAAAGCTCTTTGAGTGTTCTTAACCCGGTTTGTCAAATGCTTATTATTGAATGCAAGAATATCAAAGGAGGCCACTGACCATGTATCTTGCTTTATATCGACGTTACAGGCCGCAACGTTTCTGTGACGTTGCAGGTCAGAGATCGGCTATATCCATTATCCAGAAAGCGGTTTTGAATGACAATATAGGTCATGCCTATCTGTTTTCTGGACCAAGAGGTTGTGGAAAGACATCTGTGGCGAGGTTGATAGCCAAGGCTGTTAACTGCACTTCAATCCAGCCAGATTCTGAACCATGTAATCTTTGTGACAGTTGCATTTCCATAACTAATGGTGACAACCTGGATATCATAGAAATAGATGGAGCATCCAACAATGGTGTGGATGAAGTCAGGGAATTGAAAAGTCATGTCGCACTATCTCCATTCTCTGCAAAATATAAGGTCTATATCATTGACGAAGTTCATATGTTGTCCATAGCTGCATTTAATGCACTTCTGAAGACTCTCGAAGAACCGCCTCAAAATGTCATATTCATCCTTGCGACAACGGAACCGTATAAAGTTCCGGTAACCATAAGATCTCGCTGTCAACACATCCCCTTTCATCGGATATCAGAAGGAGAAATTCTGACCAGACTTGCATCGATTGCGTCTTCAGAGGGGCTGGATTGGGAAGAAGAAGCTCTCTGGGAGATATCCAGACAGGCTGATGGCGCCCTTAGAGATGCTCTGTCATTTATGGAACAGACCATAACCCTTGATAACAGATCTGTTACCCTCGAGAATGTTACCAGACTTTTGGGAGGAGCCAGTTATTCTGAACTGGAAAAACTTTTCCGGTTATTCAGAGAAGATATCTCTTCTGCTTATCTTTTCATTACAGAACTCTTTTCCCGTGGAGCTTCATCCGTAAAGATAATAGAAGGGTTGTTCATTCTCTCGAAAAACCTGTGGATAACCAGCAATTGGGGATCCAAATATATTGAAGATCTCAATCTTTCAAATGGTGAAAAACGATTCTTAAGGGACGAGGCTCCTTTATGGAACAGGTTAAACCTTGTTTCTATAATGGATTTCTGCGTGGATATACTTCCAAGGGTTCGGGCAGGAATGAGAACGGATGTGCTTTCAGGTCTCATTTTCAAAAATGTGCTGACCATGTCGTTAGATATTTCTCAAGGATCCATGCGGGCTCAGTCTTTGCATGGAGATAAAGAACTGTCCCCCTTTCCTGCAAGTCATTTAAATGCGGAAACAACATCATATGGATCTGCAGAACAATCTTCTGAGGAAAAAATGGAAAACGTTCTGACCCAATCCAGATCTGAAGGAAATCCGAAAAACGAATCAGAATCTACTAACAACGATGAGAATAAAACAAAAGATTCTCCGATGAAAACACAGGTTCTTACAAATACTTCAAAAACCTCCATAATGGGACAGAAGTTATCTGATATAGAAGAAACGGAGTGGAAACAGATCCTTAAGATCCTGAAGGACGATTCTATTGCTGTTTTTTCTGCTCTTCTGTCAGCACGGATAATAATTGAAGGTCCCGCCCTGGTGGTAGATTTCCAGGATAGTGCGACTGCTGCGTTCAAACTTCTGTGTCTTGACAGAAATGCATACACCCTCCTTGATGCATGTTCAGAGGTCATAGATGGGAAATTCGATATCATAGTTTTACGTTGCGGAAAGGATGAAAAACGTTTTTCTGCAACAGAAAGACAAATGGAAGAACGCATTTATGATACCCCTGAGGCTGGTGGTATTGAACAGGCAAGTCTCTTCCCGTCTTCCGAAAGTCCTGTAAAACAAGGTACCGTAGATATGGAAGTTAGCGATACAGAAATGTTGGTTCACAATAAATACTCGGCAAACAGGCAACTGGATAATACTATTGCAGGTGATACCTTTAAAGATGCAGTTCAGGAAATCCTCAACTGCACCAATGGAGAACTTATCCTGCTCAAAAATGAGAATCTGGAATCTTATGAGGAAGAGGTTGAATAATGGTCCATCCCTTTGTCCATCTCCATGTCCATACTGAATACAGCCTTCTGGATGGTTCTATAAGATGCAGTGACCTTGCTTCCAAAGTCAAGAATTATGGAATGCCAGCTGTTGCAATGACTGATCATGGAGCCATGTACGGAGCTGTTGAATTCTATGAAAACTGCTTGGCTTCAGGAGTGAAACCTATAATTGGTTGCGAAGTATATGTGCAGCCGGAGGGTTATACATACAAGGAAAAGAAGTCAAAGAACTATCATTTACTATTGTTAGCAGAAAACCAGAAAGGTCTTCACAATCTTATAAAACTTGTTTCTGAAGCCAATACCAATGGTTTTTACTACAAACCCAGAATAGACCATGATCTTCTTTCTCGATATCATGAAGGGCTTATAGGATCAAGCGCCTGTCTTGCAGGAGAGATCCCTTCCATGATAATGAATGGTGATGAGGGTGGTGCTCTTGAAAGGGCTTCCCTTTACAGGGATATCTTAGGTAGGAACAACTTCTTTCTCGAAGTTATGTATAATGCCATACCTGAACAGGCTCTAGTTAACAAAAGTCTTGTCAGAATGGCACGAACCCATGATTTCCCTCTAATTGCAACCAACGATGCCCATTATCTTGATAAAACAGATTTTGATTGGCACGAGATACTCCTCTGCGTACAGACCAACTCTACAATCAGAGATGAGAAGAGAATGTCCTTTGGTTCAAATGATTTCTATCTCAGATCACCTGAGGAAATGTGGGCACTATTTGGTTCCGAACTCCCAGATGCGCTTCAGAATACGGTTTCCATAGCTGAAAGGTGTAATACTGTTTTCAAACTTGGAGCAGGAGAATATCAACTTCCACAGATAGACCTTCCCGAGGGTGAAACCATTGAATCCAATCTTGAAAGGTTAGCCTGGCAGGGTCTTGAGGAGAGACTTGATACACATGATGTTCCGGAAGAATATTCCCAAAGACTTAATTATGAGATATCGGTAATTAATTCCATGGGATTTGCCGGTTATTTCATCATTGTTTCCAGTATTATCAGGGCGGCCAAAGACAAAAGCATTCCAATTGGGCCCGGAAGGGGATCCGCTGCTGGATCTCTTGTAGCATGGAGTATGCATATTACCGAACTTGATCCCTTGAAATATGGACTTATCTTTGAAAGATTTCTCAATCCGGAAAGAATCAGTATGCCTGATATCGACACAGACGTCTCAGATAAAGGAAGAGATGAACTTATAAGGTATATTGTCCAGAAGTATGGAACAGATAAGGTTTCCCAGATCATCACCTTTGACCGAATGAAAAGTAAAGGAGCTATCAGGGATGTAGGAAGAGCCTTGGCCATGCCTTATCCAGATGTAGACAGGGTAGCCAAGCTTATCCCTCCCATGGTCAAGACAATTCCCCAGGCCCTTGAAGAGAGCAAGGATCTTGCTGAACTCTATAAAAATGATATGTCAGTTCATAAATTACTTGAAACAGCTTCACGAATTGAGGGTATTGCGCGACATTGTTCCCAGCATGCTGCAGGAGTTGTAATAACTCCCATATCACTTACAGAGATTGTTCCTGTAAGAAAGATCGGTGAAGATCAAATTGTTACTCAGTATCCAATGGAGCCTGTAGAAAAGCTTGGTCTGGTGAAAATGGACTTTCTGGGACTGAGAACTCTGTCAGTTCTGGAGGAAGCGTTAAGCAACATAAAATCCACTGGCAGTGATGTACCTGATCTTAACAGGATACCCCTTAATGATCAGAAAACCTTCCAGATGCTTCAAAGGGGAGATACGCTTGGTGTTTTCCAACTTGAATCATCGGGCATGCGTCAACTTCTGAAAAAGATAGTTCCTGATAGTTTTGATGATCTGGTAGCTGTTCTTGCCTTGTACAGGCCTGGCCCACTTGGAAGTGGCATGGTGGATCAGTATATTGAGCGTAAACATGGCCGTCAGGAAGTTGAATATCTCCATCCCAGTCTTGCAAAGATACTTAAAGAAACCCACGGGGTTATACTGTATCAGGAACAGGTAATGCAATGTGCTGCAACGCTTGCAGGTTATACTCTCGGTGAGGCCGATCTTCTGAGAAGAGCCATGGGCAAAAAAAAAGTAGAGGTTATGGAGAAGCAGAGAGCAAAGTTTGTTGAAGGCAGCATGAGAAATCAGGTGGATAAGAAAAAAGCTGAGGAAATCTTTGATATTATCCAGGAATTTGCAGGATATGGATTCAACAAATCCCACAGTGCAGCCTACGCAATGATAAGTTACCAGACGGCATTTCTTAAAGCTAATTTCCCTACAGAGTTTATGGCCGCATACCTGACTAGCCAGATAGGATCCAAAAAGGATGTTATGGCTGCATATGTAAGGGAAGTTAGAAATTCTGGAATGAAAGTGTTACAACCCGATGTAAATGAATCAAGGGAGTCTTTTACTGTTGTTGGAAAGGTTATCCGTTTCGGTCTCGGGGCTGTAGCCAAGGTTGGACATGCTGCTATTCAATCGATAATCGTCGCCAGGGATGAGGTCGGTAAATTCTCATCGCTTTGGGAATTCCTTAATGCAGTCGATCTGAGGACTGTTAATAAGGCAATAATTGAAAATCTTGTCAAGGCGGGTGCATTTGCGAGTATAAATGAAAATAGGCATCAACTTCTGGAGGCCTTACCTGGAATGATTGACATAGTTCAGAGGAGATGTTCAGACAAAAACCAGTGTTCCATCCTGTCTCTTCTGGGTGAGGAAGAGAATGAAGAAAAACCTGAATTACCAGAGGTTGAAAACTTTGACCTTTACAGGATCCTGGATATGGAGAAAGAGGCTACCGGTTTATACATATCTGGTCACCCCTTTGATCAATATGATAGGGAAGTCGTAAGATACACTACATGCAGGATCAGCGACCTTCCCTGCTGGAAAAGTGATAGGATGACACCTTCAATTGGAGGTATTATTATCGCGTTCCAGGAAAAATATACTAAAAAGGGCGATACAATGGGTATACTGGAGCTGGAGGATTCGGATTCCAAAGCAGAGGTCGTCTGTTTTCCCAGGGTCTGGAACAAACTCAAGCCTGTGTTAAAGATAGGCGAAGTACTCATTGTCAAAGGGACCATTAAAGAGGATGATGGACGTTCTATTATCGCCAAGGAAGCATTTACTTTTGAAAACTATGTCAATCAGACACCGGCAATGGTCCGGTTGGCTCTTCCTCCTCTCAGGCCTGATCCCGTAAGGTTCCGGCAGTTTCTCAGGGATCTTAAGGGATATCCTGGCCGGTCACAGGTTATCCTGGAGATCAAGGATAATGATAATCTTGCCATGTTAAGCCTTAATGGTATTAAAGTTGATATAGCAGCTCCCCTTGAAGATCTTCTGAAGAAATACTTTCCGGGAGATATTGCAAAGGTGCTTTGCTGAGTAACAATCTTTTCATTAAAAATATGGAGGAAATTGAGAGATGAACAAGGTAAAGATCGTATGTACTCTTGGACCATCCTGCTCAGACTATGAAACCATTCTTTCAATGGCTGAAGAGGGTATGTCAGTTGCAAGATTCAACTTCAGCCATGGTGATTACTATGGACATCTTCAAAATCTTGACCATGTAAGAAAAGTCGAGACATTTCTTGATAAACCAATAGGAACCATACTGGATACGAAGGGTCCCGAGATCAGGACAGGAAAAGTCACAGGTGGTGAAGTGATTCTCGAACAAGGAGAGGATTTCACCCTTTTTCTTGGAGATGAAGTTCTGGGTACTGAAAATGGTGTTTTCGTTGGATATCCATCCCTTGTAAGTGAGGTTCGACCAGGTCAGGATATTTTCATAGATGATGGAGTGATACATCTCAGGGTAAAAACAATAATGTCTGATCGAATGATATGTGATGTCTTAGTTGGAGGTATCCTTGGAGATACCAAAGGTATTAACGTTCCTGGGGCAGATATCACTATTCCAGCCCTTGCATCCAGTGATATTGATGATATTCACTGGGGTATTGAGCATGATATGGATTTTGTAGCAGTTTCATTCGTCAAAAATAGAAATGATATCCTTGAAGTAAGAAAACTGATCGAAAATAACAATGGCCAGATGAAAATAATTGCCAAAATCGAAACCCGGCAGGCTGTCACTAATATTGCAGAGATCCTTGAAGTGGTTGATGGGATAATGATCGCCAGGGGTGATCTGGGAGTTGAAATTCCAACGGAGGAAGTTCCTTTGGTTCAGAAAAGACTTATCAATCTTGCAAGAAACAGCGGAAGATCCGTTATTGTCGCAACCCAGATGCTTGATTCCATGATCAGGAATCCTCGCCCCACAAGAGCTGAAGCTAGTGATGTGGCCAATGCCGTTCTGGATGGGACAGACGCTGTAATGCTTTCGGGGGAAACTGCCAAGGGAGCCTTCCCGCTGGAATCGGTCAAGGTCATGAGCCGCATTATTCAGAAGGCAGAAGAAATATTGTCTTTGCCGGATCTTGGGGAAGTATCCGCTGCCATACAGTCAAGTATCCCTGACGCTGTAAGTCATGCTGCTGTATCAGTTGCAAAGCTTATGAAGGTCGGAGCCATACTGTCTCTCACAAGGAGTGGAAGTACTGCCAGAATGGTAAGTAAATACAGGCCGCCCTGCCGGATAATAGGATCAACTCCATCTCAGAAGATCTGGAGGGAACTGTCCCTGAACTGGGGAGTTGTTCCTGTCATGGAAAAACAGCCTGACAATGAAAATGAAGCTATCGATTACGCTATTTTCTCTTCTCTTCGTAAGGGGTATATTGAGGAGGGTGATCTGCTGGTTGTAACCGCAGGAATTCCAATGGGAATCCCTGGAACAACAAACATGATGCATCTCCTGACTGCAGGCCGAATAATAATCCGAGGTCTCCCTTATCTCCGTAAAGAAGCGTTCGGCCGTATCTGTCGTGCTGAAAGTGCCCAGGAAGCAATTAGTAAGATCCGTAAGGGCGATATTCTTGTAGTAATTGGTACTGACAAGAACTATGTTCCAGCTGTGGAAAAGGCTGGAGGGATAATTACAGAGCAGACGGGGTTAACAAGTCATCCTGCAATCCTGGCTTTAGAACTTGGTATCCCGTGTATTCTTGGTGCAAAGAATGCTATGTCACTTCTTGAGGATGATACTCTTGTAACACTGGATGGAGGTAGAGGTCTTGTATATCAGGGACAGGTTAAACTCCACGCTTGACAGTTATAAGGGGATCTTTTGTCATAACCAGGGGCAACTTGTGTAATGTTACAAGTAGGAATGGTAGAGAAGATCCGGAACTCTTTATATGGGAAAACCTCATTTCCAAGCTGGGATTCATGTGCTAAGGTGGGAAGAACATCATTGAGTGCGGTTCTTGTCCCTTTGATCGCAGATAATTCAGGCATAAAGGTCATGTTTATTGAGCGTCCTTCTTTTCTGAAAAGACACGCTGGTCAGATAGCCTTCCCGGGAGGCGTAATGGAACCTGGTGATACAGGCCCACTGGTTACCTCTCTTAGAGAGACCCATGAAGAGATGGGGTTACCTTCGAAAATAATTGAACCCCTCTATCTCATGAACCCGGAGAGAGCTATAACTTCCGGTTTCCTCGTCTATCCTGTTGTTGGTCTGGTAGATATTCATCGAGACCAGTTATGTCTTGATCCGGACCCTAATGAAGTGCAGGATTATTTTTTTCTTGATCCTTTCAATCTTCCATACGAACCTGTGGAAAAAAAGTTTTCTCACGATGGCCGGATCCATACTTATATGGAATTTCCCCTGACGACAGGAAAGAGCATATGGGGTGTAACAGGCAGAATCTTTCATTCCCTGATCCAAGATCTTGCTGTGCTGAAAGAGTTTTCCTGATGGGTCTTATCGGGACCCATATTTCGATCGCAGGCGGGTTTGACAAGGCGATCTACAGAGGTGAGCAGCTCCAGTGTGAAGCTATCCAGTTTTTTTCCAAGAATCAGCTTCAGTGGAGGAGTTCTCCCCCTACTGTTGGACAGATATCATCTTTTATGAGGGCGTGGGCTGAAAGCAGCATAGTTGAAGTTCTGGTACATGCATCATATCTCATAAATCTTGCAGCATCCGCTCCATTGAATGCAAAAAGTACCAGGGCTCTGATCGATGAAATATACAGATGTCAGAACCTGGGGATCTCTACATTGGTAATTCATCCTGGTTCTCATACTGACTGCAGCCTTGATGAAGGACTACAGCGGGTTGCTGTGAGTCTTGCAAGAGTCCTGGAACAGACTGAAGAAACCGACGTCTTTATTGCCCTGGAAACTATGGCTGGTCAGGGGAACTCACTTGGTTTCAGACTTGAACATCTCGGATACATAATGTCCTGTCTCGACTGGGATGAAAGATTGAAAATATGCCTTGACACTGCCCATCTTTTTGCTGCAGGTTATGAACTTAGAACAAAGGAATCATATGATCGATTCATGAAACTTCTGGATAGAGATTTTGGATATTACCGCATAGCCTGTTGGCACTTAAACGATAGTAAGAGAGAGAAAGGAAGCAGGGTTGACCGACATGAAAATCTTGGAGAGGGGCAGATAGGTCTCGGTATTTTCGAAATGATACTTAATGATGATATATGGAATCATATCCCCTGTGTTCTCGAAACACCAAAAAAAGGTCAGGGTGATGCAGCAAATCTTGCCATTTTACGAAAACTTAGAGGGAGTTAAACTCGCAAGATACAAAGAAGGGATGGATTGGAACATGGGTTGGCCCAGACTTGTGATAAATGAAAATAAGCTTAGAGAAAATGTTAGTCGGGTTGTCAAACTATGCGAAGAAAGGGGTATAAAGGTCGCTGGAGTTACGAAAGGACTGTGTGCTCATCCAGCGATAGCCCGCGCTTTGTACTCGGAAGGCTGTTCCTGGCTTGCAGATAGCAGGCTGGAGAATCTTGTCCAGTTGAGAACTATTTTGCCTGAATCTTCTCTCATGTTATTGCGGATTCCCATGCCCAGCGAAATCCCTCTTTTAACCCGATACACAGATTGTAGTCTGGTATCAATGCCCCAAACGGTCTCTCTGATCGATTCCTGCTGCCGATCCCTCAATTGCCGTTACAATGTCATTGTAATGTGTGATCTTGGAGATCTGAGAGAGGGTATTCTAACAGAAGATATTCCCCTTATGGTGAATTCTCTGAAAAACTGCTCCAGAGTGGATTGTATCGGTATTGGAGTGAATTTTGGATGTTTCGGTGGTGTTCTGCCTTCTGAAGAAAAACTATCAGAACTTATTAGTGCGGGGAAGATCATTGAAAAAGAACTGCAAAGGGAACTGACCTTTTTCTCTGGTGGTGCAACTTCTTCACTATCTTTGATAGAGGAAGAGAAAATGCCTTTGAGGATAAACCAGCTCAGGATAGGTGAAGCCTTTTTTCTTGGAACAGATACATCTGGTATGCGGATCTTACCATATCTGAATCAGGATGTTATGCATCTGGAGGCTGAAATAATTGAAGTCCGGACAAAACCCAGTCGTCCATTTGGTAAAATTGGCGCAGATGCGTTTGGTAATGTCCCCGATTTCCCTGACAGAGGCAATCGACGGAGGGCCATAGTTGCGATTGGGAAACAGGATGTCAGAATTGCCGGACTTCACCCTTTTGATGATAGTATTGAAATACTTGGAGCATCAAGTGATCATATTATCCTTGATGTGGAAAATAGTAATGGACCTATCGAGATCGGTAATATTCTTAAGTTTACCGTCGACTACGGCGCAATGCTTGCCCTTGCCACATCTCCCTATGTGGAGATAGATATTCTTCACCAGGCAGAATGATTTTAGAATACATACAGAGGTTATAACTATGTTTGACTTGTTTCGCTGGCAGGATATACTGGATATTCTGATAGTTGCTTTTATAATATACAGACTCTTGCTCCTTCTTGTCGGAACAAGGGCGATGCAGCTTGTGAAGGGACTCCTTATTCTGGGAGGAATTTCAGCTCTTGCCCGACTGCTTCAATTATCCACCGTTTCCTGGTTTCTTGCTAAAACCCTGACTGTTCTCGTCATTGCAATTCCGATAGTGTTTCAACCTGAATTGAGAAAGATGCTTGAAGAATTGGGAAGGGGAAGAATATGGAAGCGGAGCCAGGTAGAGAAGAGGGCCCAGTTTCTGAGTGATGAGATAACAAATGCTCTCCTTTTTCTAAAGAACAAAAAAATAGGGGCTCTTCTTGTCCTGCAGAGAAATACCGGCCTCAAAGATTTCTGGCGTACAGCAGTAAGGATTGACGCACAGCTTTCTCAGGAGTTGATAATTTCTATTTTCTGGCCAAACAACCCTCTTCATGACGGGGCTGTCATTATAGAGAACAGTACTATTATCGCTGCTTCAACTTACCTGCCCCTTTCAGAGAATTCAGACTTGTCGAGATGGATAGGTACCAGGCACAGGGCCGCTCTTGGTGTAACAGAAGTATCAGATGCTATCGCAGTTGTTGTATCTGAAGAACGGGGAGAGATTTCCCTCGCCATTAATGGACATATGTCCCGGAATCTCAAGGAATCCCAGGTGAGAAGACTCTTTCAGCATTACTTCGGAGCTCTTGAAGAAGAAAAAAAATCTATCTGGAACAGAATCCATGATGAAATCAATTCAATAGGTCATGAAACAGAAGAGGAATGATCCTGATGGGAAAAATAGAATATCTTGATAAACTCTTTTCTTCCAATCTGCTTCTCAGAGTTGTGGCTTTGATGGTAGCATGTATCCTCTGGTTCTATGTTGCGGGTGACAGAGCATCAGAAACTGTGCGTTCCATTAGATGTCCCGTGCAGTATATCAACCTGCCGGTTCATACAATGCTTGTTAACCAGAGTAAGGAAGTGGTAGTGCAGATTTCAGGTCAGAGAAAGGTCTTCACTGATCTTCCCCTGGACAAGATTATTTGTGAAGCTAATCTTAAGGGCCTGGATGTAGGCAGGTACAAGCTTGCAGTTAGAACTACTGTTCCCACGGAAGTAAAACTTGTCGATATTGAACCTGAACAGGTTGAGTTCGAACTAGTGAGATATATAGAAAGATCCCTTCCTGTAACGGTAAATGTCAAGGAAGGAATTCCTTCAGGCCTGTTTCTGGAGTCTGTTCATGTAACACCAAAAGAGATTACCATAAAGGGAGAAGAAAGCCTGGTTTCCAAAGTTAAGGCTCTTCGAGTTGAGCCCACGCTCGATCAGTTGAAGGCTGGAGGTATTCTTCAACTTCCTGTACAGATTATATCTGA
Source organism: Synergistales bacterium (assembly GCA_963666205.1). Taxonomy (GTDB): domain Bacteria; phylum Synergistota; class Synergistia; order Synergistales; family JAFGMB01; genus JAENYO01. Next base: position 274,582 of record OY762654.1, on the reverse strand, counting down.
CGAGAATATATCAGCTGAGCTTGAATTAGATCCTGACACTATCAGTTTAAGCGCCATTCTTGCCCAGGGAACTCCAAAAAAAGAAATACCTGTAAAAGTTGAAATAATAGGAGATCCACAGGATGATTTCAGAGTGGATACAGTAATAGTTGAGCCAGCACAAATTCAGGTAGAAGGTCCGGGTGAAGTGTTGAAACAGGTCAATGAAATAAGCACTCCTCTTTATGATATTTCAGGTATTTCACAAGATCAGCAGGTCGTTCTTCCCCTGGAACCCCTCAAAGAGAAAAATGTCAGGATCATTTCCGATACTTCCATTATGATAAAGGTTAAACTTAAACCCTTTACCGTGACAAGACAGATCTCCGGGATTCCTGTTATGGTGGAAGGATCCAGTGTCTACCCTTCCTGGACAGTTGAACCTGACTCTGTGGCAGTTATACTGGAAGGGAAACCTTCAGATATCGATACCATTGAAGGCCAGACAGATCTTCTTGAAGCCTACGTAAACGTAACAAACTTTGTATCAAAGAAACTGATCGTTCCAGTTCAGGTCCGATCCCGGAGTAAACAAATAAAGGTTGTCAGCGTCATGCCATCCAAAGTATCCGTTAAGGCTGACATCGATTAGGCGGGTGAAAGTTTTGGAAATAGAGGAAAAAAAGATACGGTGTCTTTTCGGAACTGATGGGGTCAGGGATGTTGCCAATAGAGGTGTTATGACGCCGGAGATGGCTCTCCGTCTCGGGCGTGCATATGTCCTTTTTCTTACTGAAAAAGGTGTTCCCAGGCCTGACATTATGGTTGGAAGAGATACCAGGCGATCAGGTCAAATGCTTGAGGCTGCACTTTCATCCGGCCTTGCTTCTGCCGGGGCAGAAGTTATGACTCTGGGAGTAGCACCTACACCTGAAGTCAGCTATGCAGTCCGGGAACATGAAGTTCAGGGAGGAGTTGTAATCAGTGCTTCACACAACCCTGCCGAATACAATGGTATTAAATTTCTCGACAGGAATGGAAGAAAACTCTCGGATGACGATGAGGCCTGTATAGAGGATTACCTTGGGGATAACTTTCTAGATGACTGGCGCCCTACAGGTGCATCCATAGGCAAGATCATTGCAAGGGAAGATATACATTCGTCCTATGCAGCATGGCTTCTTTCCCTTTTACAGGATCTCCCTTTATCCAGATTCAAATGTGTTTTCGATACAGCTCATGGCGCTGCTTCAGATACCATGAAATACCTTTTGACCTTCCTTCCTCGAAACTGGGAATTATATGGGGCTGATCCTGATGGTCTTAACATAAATGATGGTGTTGGGGTTATGGATCTGGAGTACCTTTCAGCTAAGGTTATCACCAAAAAAGCTCATCTGGGCTTTGCATATGATGGGGATGCGGATAGGGTCCAGATAGTTGATTCCAAAGGCAGACATATTGATGGGGATATAATGCTTTGGGTACTTGGACGATGGCTTAGAAACAAAGAAAGGCTTGGTTCTGGAGTAACTGCAACTGTTATGAGTAACCTTGCCCTAGAAGACCATTTAAATAAAGAAGGAATCAAGGTTTTCAGATGTCCAGTTGGAGACAGATACGTGTTTCAGACTATGATCTCGGAAAGTTCAAGGATCGGAGGAGAGCAATCAGGCCACGTGATACTTTCAGACTATACCACTACAGGAGATGGATTATGCACAGGGTTTCTCTTTTTGAGGGCCTGTATTGAACTCGGCGAAAACATAGATACGCTTATTGATCGTTTTGATCGATATCCTCAATCACTACGTAATGTGTTTGTTCCTGATATAAAAACACTCCTTGATAGCCCGAATCTGAAGAATGTCATCGAACAGGCTTCCAGAACGCTGGAAGGTAAGGGTCGTATTTTCATAAGGCCCTCCGGAACTGAACCCCTTGTGAGGGTTCTTGTTGAGGCCAAAGACAGAGAACTTGTAAACCTGGTTGCTGAAGAACTTGTGGGATGTATCAATTCACTCATAAGTTGAAACTTGCAGGGAGGTTGGATTTTGGATCATTATGCCAAGATAACTAAATGTCTGTTTCCTGTGGGTGGATTAGGAACACGATTCCTTCCAGCCACCAAGGAAATTCCCAAGGAAATGCTTCCTCTTATTGATAGACCACTCATACATTACGGAGTAAGTGAGGCTGTAGATTCTGGATGTAAAGATGTTATTTTCATCACTGGAAGGACCAAAAGAGCGATTGAGGATTATTTTGACCGCTCGTGGGAATTGGAAACCCTGCTACTGGAAAGGAACAAAGACGATTTGTACCAGACTGTATGTTCCATTTCTGAAATGGCGAATTTCACTTACGCCAGACAGTCAATACCTTTGGGACTTGGACATGCAGTTTTATGTGGAGAACCATTTTGTAGAGGCGAATACTTTGGAGTTATACTTCCTGACGATGTGATGATATCCCCCGATCCAGTCCTTTCACAGCTCATCGGAGTCCATGAACGTTTTGGAGGAAGTGTTATCGCTCTTGAAAGGGTCAGGCCTGAAGAAGTGTCCCGATATGGGATAGTTTTGGCTTCAGAGGAAGTAGAACCAGGTATATTCAAGATAATAGACCTGATAGAAAAGCCTGAACCGGATAAGGCCCCCAGCGATCTGGCAGTTATGGGTAGATATGTTCTTTCTCCAACTATATTTAGAATTCTGAAAAACTCAGTCAAGGGTGCTGGGGGAGAGTATCAACTCACGGATGCCCTAAGAGAACTGCTAAAAGAGGAACCTCTTTGGGGGTTCATATATGACGGTCAAAGGTTCGATTGCGGAACACCTAAAGGTTGGCTCTATACATTTGTTTCACTTTCCATGAGAATCCCGGAATTCAGGGAGGTGGTTCTAAAAGCACTTGAACATAATTGTTAATGACAGCGCATAGTTGGAAGCGCCTGGACTGGCAGCAGCCAGTTAACGAGGTCGGGGTTTATCGAATAATCGGCGGATACCCCGGGGTGTTGGAGAGAAACCCATAAACATGCCAGTAAAACCAATGAGCGATCATTGGGACAAAGGGGCATGTGCTCTCGTGGTTCAATTGGAAGGCGGTGTCTTTACCCCATACCATGTGTGGAATAGTTGGTTATATCGGATATAGAAATGCCTCTGATGTGCTGCTGGATGGTATGCACAGACTGGAATACAGAGGCTATGATTCTGCGGGAATAGCTATAAGGGACAATGGCGCTATTGGCATTCAGAAAGAAGTGGGTAAGGTTTCTGATCTGGAAAAACTTGTCGCTTCAATGAAACCTTGTGGCCACCAGGGGATCGGTCATACCAGATGGGCTACTCATGGGGGTGTGACATCCCTGAATGCTCACCCTCATACAGATCTGAGGAAAAATGTAACCCTTGTCCATAATGGAATAGTGGAGAACTTTCTGGAACTCAAGGCAGAACTTGAATGCAGTGGTGTTTCCTTCACTACTGAAACCGATACAGAGGTTATAGCCCAATTACTTGGCCAGATCCACCAGGGAGATGCTGTCTCCTCACTTGTTGAACTAAGTTCGAGACTGGAAGGTTCCTATGCAATGGCTATACTCATGAGAGAAGAGGCGGACAGGATATACTGCATCAGAAAAGGGTCGCCTCTTGTACTTGGCATAGGAGAAGGAGAATCTTTTTGTGCATCTGATGTTCCTGCCCTTTTGCCCTACACCAAGGATTTTATCTACCTCGACGATGGTGATATCGCGGAACTTTCTGCCGGGGGTATTAAAACGTGGAATAGTAGGGGAGAAAAGATATTTAAGGATGTATGCCGTGTTGACTGGGATGTATCCATGGTTGACAAATGTGGATATCCTCACTTTATGCTTAAAGAGATCAATGAGCAGAGCCGTGTACTGCGGGATACCCTGTCTCATAGGATCAGTTCTTCAGGAATAGATCTTTCTGCGGAATTGACGATAAGCCTTGCAGAAGTTGCCGAACTGAAGAAAGTACACATAATCGCCTGTGGGACCTCTTACTACGCATCACTTGTCGCAGAACGTTTTATGGAAAATATTACTGATCTTGATATTCGGGTTGATATTGCTTCAGAATACAGATATCGCAGTATTGTGACGGGCAAGGATACTCTCGCTGTTTTTGTGTCTCAATCCGGTGAAACGGCTGATACTCTTGCTGCAGAGAGACTTGTAAAGAAATCCGGAGCAACCTGTATCGCTGTTACTAACAACCCGAATTCCACTCTGGCCAGAGAGGTTGACCATGTCCTCCAACTTATGGCAGGACCGGAGATTGGTGTAGCGGCTACTAAAACATTCTCCGGACAACTTGCGGTACTTTATCTTCTTGCTCTCTTCCTTGGTAAACAGAGAGGGACCCTTTCCACATCTCAAGAACAAAGATTTCTGAATGAATTTGTCAATCTACCGTATAAGATCGAAACAGTACTAATGAAACATGAGGAGATCAGAACTCTGGCCGAGAAATTTGCTGATTCCCGTAATTTTCTATTTCTTGGAAGGGGACTTTCCTTTCCTATAGCCATGGAAGGGGCTCTTAAACTCAAGGAGATATCATATATTCACGCTGAAGCCTATGCAGCTGGTGAAATGAAACATGGACCAATTGCCCTGCTTGATCCTGAAGTTCCTGTGGTAGTTATTAACCCCAGGGATGGACTATATGATAAAACTCTCTCTAATATACAGGAAGCCAGAGCAAGAAAAGCGCCCATTATTTCTGTAATAACTGAAGGGGATGTGATATCGCAGCAAAATGCAGAAGCTTCAGTTTCAGTACCCGAAACCGAGAGTGATCTTACGCCTTTTCTTACAGTTATCCCTCTGCAGCTTTTTGCCTATTATGTCGCCAGGCAAAGGGGTTGTGACATCGACCAACCCAGAAACCTTGCGAAAAGTGTAACTGTTGAATGAATATATGCACAGGGGCGAAGCTACACTTCGCCCCTCTAGTTTAGATAAGCAAGGGGTTCCCTGTTTACCGGGAAATAGAGCCGGAGATGGGTAAGCTCCTTCAGGGCGGCATCATCCCTGCCTGTGTGATCAGGCAATCTTTGCCACTTTCCTCCATTTAGCCTGCATAATGACAATGGTTTCCGTCCATATGTAGACCAGAGATTTCTGAGTTGTTCCCCCGTCTGTGTACCTGTAACCAGGTTTCCGGAAAAAAGGGGAGCCTGACCTGCAAGGGAAATCTCTGTGTCAGTTGATGAAATGATCATCCACTGGGTGAGCTTCCAACTGTTTATCATTTCGGTGGAAAAGGCATGGATCAAGGGAATTATCTGAAATCCGCCAATTGAACCATAGGGTGAAGTGCTTATGTCAATAACTCCCGTATGATTAGCCCTTATTCTTCCTGTATTCTGAAACTGTGTACCACCGAATCGTCCGACTCCGCCAAGTGGCCGTATAACCCTTGCCATTGTATGTACTCCCTGATCATCCCAGATAAGAACACGTCCGCCAGGTCGGTTCTCTATATCCATGACGAAAAACTTACCTGTTTCTGGCACATTTATAACAAGGGAATTGCCCTTACGGGATAATTCTGAAACCTTAAAGGGCCTTTCCAGTCCAGTATGGTCTATAAGAGATATCTTTGAGCCAACAACTGGTGAAAAAGCACCAAAAATGGTCGTTCCGGCTTTAGTTTCGACAACGAATGCGTTCCCTTTTCCGGATGCAGGTGCAAACGTTTCTTTCGGTAATATGCTGATTGTTCGACCCTGTCCTTTTTCTACTGAAACAAGGACATGTATAGCATTTACAGCGCATGCGCACACTGTACCAGCTTCTGCCCATTTGCTTGCAGTATAACTGGGCCATCTGGAGGATTGGGGAACTGCCAGGACCTTCCCGATCTGGGTAACTGTCCCGTCAGAATATCGGATATAAACCTGGCCGTCTATGTGACACGGTACCACTATAGAATACTCAATATCAGCAGCCCAGGATGAACCATAGGTAAAAAAGAGATAACATAATGTTATCAGAAGAATTCTTGTAAAATAACTCAGATATGAATTATCAGACGTCGAATGGCTCTTACATACCTGGGAAAAACCATATAGACCATATGTTACCGATTCCATGATATATCATCCCCGGAAGTATATTTTTGCTTTTTTCCCTGAGAAACCCCATTATCAATCCAGGGAAAAAAGTAGCAAATCGTAAAACATGAATCTTAAGGAACAGGTGCGAAAGGGCGAAGATGGCAGACACAATCAAGATGGTTTTCCATGATCCGAATCTTCGACGGACAAGGGTAAAAAGCCATCCCCTGTAAAAGGTTTCTTCAACGATAGCAGCAACAATGCCGGAAAGAGCCAGGGTGACTGTTCTTTCCATAGAAACTGTTCTAGGCAAGGATTGACCAGGCCAATTCATCGCAACTATGGTTAAAGGGATAAGGGTTGCAAGAATCAGTATGAAAACGATTTTAAGATCTTTAGAACTTAAACTCCACTGAATTCCATAATCTGAATAATTTTCTGAAGTTAAATGGCACCAGAGATAGGGGCCATAAAGCATTATACTTGCGATAAGAAATACTGCCATGGATTCCCAGCCCTTCCATTTTCATCTGATCCAGATAAAAAAGATATTGTTGTTTTATGAATACCTGTTAGTATTAATTATTTGTTGGTTCCGGATCTTCTGTCATCCTTATCTTTCATCTTTGAATATATGACAGCGTAGGTTAATATTATACCGGCAGGGATAAGAGTTACCAGGGCGAACAGGTTTTGTACAATTACCACAATAAATACGGTTACAGAAAGAAAGAAAAGAATAAGTATGCTGTATAGAAAATATAGGACACCTTTTTCCCTGGAGCGCATACCAATTATACATGCTACAGTTGCTGCCCCTGAAGCTATTACTGTTAGCAGGAATATATATGTATATGATGTTGGTGTCTCCAGATAAAGCATTACTGTCTTCATAATCACATCATCCTGTCGAGCAGTGATAAGAAACTTCGCAGGTACTTTATGACATAATGTTAACTTAAAGATTATATCTTGAACTTGACAGACTTATAAGCCATGTTACTATATTATTTCGCAAGCTATTGGGGTGTAGCCAAGTCGGCAAGGCAACGGACTTTGACTCCGTGATCGCTGGTTCGAGTCCAGCCACCCCAGCCATTGAAATCTTGTGGGGGTACCAGTCGGACCCCCTGTTTTTCTGTATTGTCCTGATGCTACAGAATACGGGACTTTCACTGGAACCTTCGGGGAGTGATTACTTTGAGTGATAATAACGACATCGGGGCACTTATTCTTGGAGCTGGCAAGGGAACGAGAATGCAAAGTAATTTACCTAAAGTACTTCAGCCTATCCTTGATCGGCCAATGCTTTATTACATTCTTCGGGCGGTCAGAGGTGCCGATATCAAGAATTCTGCAGTGGTAACAGGTCATAGAGGCTCTGATGTTGAAGACTATCTTGCTCTCCACTGGAAGGAATGCACTACTATCAACCAGCAAGAGCAGCTTGGAACCGGCCACGCTGTCAGGATATCGTGTGATTGGTCTGCCAACTTCTCCCACATCGTTATTCTGCCGGGTGATGTGCCGCTCATTTGTGAGAAAACACTCAGAAGACTTGTTGAAAAGCACCTTCGAGATAAAAATGACTGTACTTTTGTTACCTTTGAACCACTTGACCCTGCTGGTTATGGAAGGGTCATCGATTCAGAAGGTCATGTTTTTATTGTAGAAGAAAAAGACGCAAACACCTTGCAAAAACAGGTGCGCCAGGTCAATGCTGGGATTTATATCTTCAGGACTTCCGCCCTCCTCAACCATATCTCATCCTTGTCTGCCTCCAATTCACAAAATGAGTATTATCTTACCGATCTGATTTCCATACTCTCTATTGCCGGGAAGAAGGTTATCCCTCATCATGTCGAAAACGGTATTGAGCTGTCTGGTATCAACGACCCCATCCAATTATCTGAAGTAACGGCACTAATGAAGGAAAGGATCCTGAAATCCAATATGCTAAAAGGAGTTAGAATTATGGATCCGGCAAGCACCTTTATCGGGCCTGACGTGTCATTGGATCAGGATGTATTTATCGAACCCTTTGTACAGATATGGGGGCAATCTTCCATAGGGAAAGGGAGCAGGATAGGAAGTCATTCAATTATCTCAGATTCAATCATCGACGAGAACGTCGAGATATTGAGTCATGTGATAATCGATCAATGCAAGGTTGGCCCTTATGCAAGACTGGGACCCTTTGCGTTTATAAGGGAAGGAACGGAGATCTCCCGTGATTCTTTTGTCGGAAAATTCGTGGAGATTAAAAAAAGCAGTCTTGGAAAGGCATCAAAAGTCCCTCACCTGTCATACATCGGCGATGCTACAATAGGCGATGAAACGAATATAGGAGCCGGTACGATCACCTGTAACTTCGACGGCTTAGAAAAACATGTAACCAGGATAGGCAACAGGTCTTTTATAGGGAGCGATACTATTATTGTTGCACCTGTTACGATAGAAGATGAAACCTTTACTGCTGCCGGTTCGGTTATAACCCGCGATGTTCCCAATGGTGCACTTGCTGTGTCGCGGGCAAAGCAGCGTAATATTGAAGGCTGGACGCAAAGAAAAGATCGGTCCAGAAAAAGGAGGAAATAAAGTATGGGATCCGGGTCCAGGGCTTTAAAAATCTTTTCTGGTACATCCCATCCAGAGTTTGCAAAGCGAATCTGCCAGGAATTAAAAGTGCCCCTTTCAGTGGCAAAACATTTTAAATTTTCCGATGGGGAATTGGGACTGTCAATTGAAGAAAGTGTGAGGGGTGCCGACGTTTTTATAGTGCAGCCAACGTGTGATCCGGTAAACCACAATATCATGCAGTTACTTATCATGATAGATGCGCTGAAGAGGGCATCTGCTTACAGGATCAATGTTGTTACACCCTATTTCGGTTATGCCCGTCAGGATAGGAAAACCAAGGCCAGGGACCCCATATCTGCCAAGCTGGTTGCAAATCTTATAGAAACCACAGGGGCCCAGAGAGTTATATCAGCGGATCTTCATGCAGGCCAGATACAGGGTTTTTTTGATATTCCAGTTGATCATCTTACCGGAATACCCTTGCTTTCCACATACTTCAGGACCGAGTTTGCAAGAGAAATTGCTGAAGATCGTCTGGTTGTAGTTGCCCCTGATGTTGGCGGTGTCGTAAGAGCAAGACGTTTTGCGGTCAGGCTCAACTCCGATCTTGCTATTGTGGACAAAAGACGTTCCCACGAAGTAGCCAATTTCTGTGAGGTGATGGAGATAATTGGTGAGGTGGAAGGTAAAACTGCCATTCTTGTCGATGATATAATCGATACGGCCGGGACGATAGTCAATGCAGCCCATGCTCTTAAGGAACGTGGAGCATTAAGTGTCTGTGCCTGTGCTACCCATGCAGTTCTCTCCGGCCCTGCTTTAGACCGCCTTGCCGCTGCAGATATTGACAAAGTGGTTCTCTCAGATACTATTCCATTGCCTGAATCCAAAAAATTAGATAAAATAGTCCAATTGTCCATAGCACCGTTATTCGCAGAGTCCATAAGACGTGTTCATACAGACCAGTCAGTTAGTAGCCTTTTTTCGAACAGGTAAGAATCTGTCACTGGCTGAATAAGAGGGAGGATGTCATAAAATGACTGAAGTTGTTTCTATCAAACTAGAGGAAAGAATGGAAAAGGGAAAACAAGAGGTTCGAAGACTCAGATCACAGGGATTTATTCCAGCTACTTTTTATGGAACAGATTACAGGGATTCCCTTACAGTAAAGGTACTCAAATCGGAAATCTACTCCAGCGTGAACTCAGCCCATAGGGAAACTGTAAGACTTGAAGCCAGTCTTCCCTCTGGACAAAAGGAATTATGCCTTATGAGGGAGATTCAGAGAAATCCTGTTAACGATGAAATACTCCATATTGACCTTCTTCAACTTGTAAAGGGTCACAAGATCAAGGTCAATGTACCTATTGAAGCTTTCAATAAGGACATTTGTAAAGGTATTAAGCTCGGAGGTGTTTTCGAGCAGGTCATTCATGAGATCGAACTTGATGTTCTGCCCAGTGAGATCCCTGAGTCAATAAAAGTTGATGTTTCAGGTCTTGAACTGGGAAGTTTTATTCACCTATCTGACCTTGAACTTCCTCAAAGTGCAGAAATAGCTGTGGATGGAGAAGAAGTCGTCTTTACAGTTGCCCATGCAAGAGCAGCAGCAGAAGAGACAGTAGAAGAAGAACCAACCGAGGTAGAGGTTGTAGGGAAGGGTAAATCAAAGGAGGAGACGGAGTAGTCTCTTGCGTCTCATTGTAGGTCTTGGTAATCCTGGTCCGAAATATACATTTACAAGACATAACGCTGGTTGGCTTGTAGTTGACCATATGATTTCTCTGGAAAACTGCGGGACCCCCGAAATGAGGCATAAAGCCATGTTCTGGGGTCCCATTGTTCTTCATGGCCAGATGGCTGTGATACTCAAACCCCTTACATATATGAACCTGAGTGGGCTTGCTGTGCTGAGTGCTGTGTCCCGGTTTACAATCTCACTGGAAGACATTCTTGTGGTGTATGATGATATGGCTCTCCCGTTCGGAGTGATCCGCCTAAGGGCAAAAGGTTCTTCTGCAGGTCATAAGGGTATCCAGTCTGTCATCTCCAGTCTGGGCTCACAGAATATTCCCAGACTGAGAATCGGCATAGGGCCTCCTGACAAGGAAGACAATGTTGATCATGTTCTTTCAAGTTTTAACAAAGAAGAACAGTTATTTTTACCTGATGTTCTCGAAAAAGCCTGTTCCGGCATAAGAATATGGCTTCAGCACGATATACAAAACGCAATGAATACAGTAAATTCCCAGAGTGCCCCCCAGGAGGCGCCATAGAAATGTTTTTGATCTGATTGATCAGTACGGAGTGATATCCTATTGTTAAAGGAACCTGTGTATTCTGACACTTCTTCCATATGGGAAATTGAACCCCAACTGTGGAATAAAGGAGCAACCCTTAGACTCCCGGTCGGGGGGGCTTCCCTGCCCTGGATCTGCAGAAACCCTTCAGCCCCTCTTCTGGTAGTACTCCCTAATCAACGTGTTCTTTCCGAGTTTCTGAATGACTGGAGAAGCCTTTTCGCAGATACCATATATGAACTCAAGGAGATACCCCTCGATGTGGATTCATTCCAGGACTCGGCACTCTATGTACAGAGGGGCGAGTCCCTTAAGGAATGGGGGTCACTCGGTGGACTTCTGCTCGCTACCCCTGGTGCCCTCATAACTCCTGTAAGAGAATCTTCTTCAGTTTTTAAGATAAGAAAAGGGAAGGATATTTCAAGGAAGATATTTGTTTCCTGGATCAACGAGAAGGGTTACCATCAGTGTGAGAATGTCTGGTCACCAGGTCAATATGTACTTCGTGGAAGTATCATTGATGTTTATGATCCTGCCTTTCACTATCCCATCCGACTTGAGTTCTTCGATGAGACCCTGGAGGAGATCCGTTTTTTTAAACCCAGAACACAGCAAAGCATTGGCTTCGCCGATGAAGTGGAATTACATGGCATAACATCTCATAGTTCATTTTACCCTTTCCAGTTGTTTCCCCAGAATTGTCATGTACTGCTCTATGATCCTGCAAAGATCGAAAATCAGGCAGAAACCTATTTGTGGCTATGGCAAAGCCTTGGAGAGAAGAGTCAAGGGATTTCAGACCAGAGCTGGAATGATGTTTATAACAAGTTGAAAAAAAACCCTCTTATAAGGGTTTCCCAGGCTGAAATTACATACGAAGTCCCGGGAAAGGAAATGAAGATTTATTCCTGTCCACATTTCAAGGGCCGCGTTGAAGAATTTCAGGCCCAGTGTCGAACCTGGTTAGGAAGTCTACAGAATGTGATCCTTTATTCTACGAACGAAAGATATCTGGAACTGGCGAAGGATATGGGAATTTCCTGCAACAGGAAATTCCTGTCAAGGGGATTTCTCGATCGACACACCGGATCGGTAATCCTGTCTGATCTTGAATTAGCCGGACTTACTGCTTCCCCAACCAGGGACTCCGAAATACCCTTTCCTTTTGAATGGAACAGAAAACTTTCTGCCGGAGACTGGGTTATCCATGCAGAATACGGTGTTGCACTATTTTCAGGACTTGAAACTGTAAATATGGATGATGTCGATATAGATATGTTTGTTCTGGAATTTGCTGATGAAAAAAGGCTCCTTATGCCGATCACGCAATTTTCAAAACTCTCAAGGTTATCTGTATTTCCTGGATCAGATGTGGTTCCTGATTCTCTTGGTGGAAAGAAATGGAAGAAACAGATTACTAAAGATAGGGAAAAAGCCAGACAGGAAGCGAAGGAGTTGCTGAAAATCTATGCTGCACGTGAAGTCCTGAAAGGTACTGCCTTCCCTGAAGATGGCGAATATATGTTTCAACTCGAAAAATCTTTTCCCTTTGATGAAACTGCAGATCAGTTGATAGCAATAGAATCAGTAAAAGCTGACATGGAGCGAACCACCCCTATGGACAGACTTATTGTGGGGGATGTGGGATATGGAAAGACCGAGATAGCCATAAGAGCTGCCATGAAATCCGTTGAGGCTGGGAAACAGGTCGCGGTGCTGGTGCCGACGACCATACTTGCTCAGCAGCACTATAACACTTTTATTACACGGATGTCAGGTTTTCCTGTCAGGATAGAAGTTCTTTCCCGCTTTGTTAAATCTTCCAGACAGAAAGAAATACTGGACGACATAGGCAAGGGAAAAGTAGATATCATTATCGGTACCCAGAGACTCCTGCAGAAAGACATGGTTTTCAGGGATCTGGGACTCCTGATTGTGGATGAAGAACATCGGTTTGGAGTTATGCATAAGGAAAAGATAAAGGATTCCTACAGGCAGGTTGATGTCCTGACCCTTACTGCGACACCCATTCCACGTACCCTTTCCATGTCTCTCAGGGGACTTAAGGGAATATCTGTGATGGCAACTCCTCCAGAAAACAGGATGCCAGTTGTGACTTTTGTCGGTCCATGGCGTGATGACATTGTTAGAAAAGCCATTTCCCGCGAGTTATCCAGAGGGGGGCAGATCTTTTTTGTACACAACAGGGTGGAAACCATTGAGAAAAGAGCTGCGATTCTGAGGTCATTTTTCCCAGATGCTTCTGTTACAGTTGCCCATGGACAGATGAAAGAGCGTGAACTTGAAAAGAACATGCTTTCCTTTTACAGTGGTGAAACAGATCTGCTGGTGTGTACTACCATCGTTGAAAGTGGACTTGACGTTGGAAGGGCTAATACAATGATTATAGATGAAGCCCATGAGCTGGGCCTTGCACAGCTTTACCAGTTGAGAGGCAGAATAGGTAGACGGGGAGAAACCGGTTATGCCTTTTTCCATTATCCCGAAAATAAGGTGCTTTCAAAAGAAGCAACTGAAAGACTGGAAGCTATTGCAAATCTGGGGATTTCCGGTACCGGCTATAACCTTTCTATGCAGGATCTGAACATAAGGGGAGCAGGCGAGCTTGTTGGAACAAGGCAGCATGGAAGTTCGGCCAGGATGGGCCTTGACTACTATTATGATCTCCTTGAAGATGAGATCAACAGACTTAGGGGTGTTCATTTTATAGAAACAGAGGTGTCCGTTGAAGTGGCAATTACCATCCCCGTTTCGTACATACCACAGGAAGGGGTACGTATAAGCCTTTATCGAAGACTTCTACAGGTTTCTGATCTCAGGGAACTTACTGATCTCAGATCTGAAATGATCGACCGTTTTGGTCCTTTGCCCCAGGTTGTCCAATATCTTCTGGACGTATGTTTATTAAGAAAGACTGGACCTGAGTTAGGAATAAGTATGGTTTTCAGTAAACATAAAGAGACTGTTGTGCATTATTCAGGAGATAAAACACACCTGTTCAGGAACTCCTGCAGTGGTTGGATATTCAATGAATCCACAGGTTACGGCCCAGGAGGGTACAGGGGAATGAGAAGACTCGCGGAACTTGTAATCAGGTTGAAGGCTATAGCTGAGAAGGATGCTAAAACAGGAGGTGAACCAGGGATTGAATAAGAAAATGAATGATGCGGGGAGCACTTTCCAGGAACTTGTGGATATAATGCACAGACTTCGGGCCCCTGGGGGATGTCCCTGGGACAGGGAACAGACCTTTGATTCTCTTCGGACTTACATAATTGAAGAATCCTATGAACTTGTGGATGCAATTACCAGTAAGGATATAGGAGAAATAATTGAGGAAAGTGGAGACTTGCTTCTACAGCCTGTTTTCATTGCTACAATAGCAGAGGAAAAAGGCCTGTTTCATCTCTCTGATATACTTGAGGTACTTAGGGATAAGCTAATACGCAGACATCCTCACGTCTTTGCCGATATCAATGTCCAAAACAGTCAGGATGTTCTGAAAAACTGGGAAAGAATCAAAACCGTCGAAAAAAAGAATAACTCCAGGGGCAAAGATCATTCTGTCCTTTCCGGTGTACCAATCAACCTGCCGGCGCTCGTCAAGGCATATCGTACCCAGGAAAAAGCGGCTAATGTAGGATTTGATTGGCCTAAGGGTGATAGACGACCTTTGTTTGACAAGATAGAAGAGGAAATTGGAGAATTGAAAGAAGCTCTGTATAATGAAACTCCCTCAGCAGTCGAAGATGAAATGGGCGACCTCTTCTTCGCCCTGGTAAACCTGGCTCGCCATTTAGATATAGAACCGGAAGTCGCCCTTCAGAAGGCATGCATGAAATTTAACACGAGATTCAGGGCGGTGGAGGAGAAGGTCCATTCTTCAGGTAAGGCCTGGGATGGTCATACCCTTGAGGAACTTGAAGAATTATGGGAATGTTCAAAGAAGGAGATCAGGGAACAGAGATCTTCGGATTGTAAGGGAGGAATGGATTGACCATGGTTGAACGAGTCAAAGGTTCTGAAACGAGCTGTCTGTCTAAAGTTGGAATAACTGAAACAGCTTTAAGGGATGCCCACCAGTCTCTAATTGCCACACGCTTGAGAATAGAGGATATGCTTCCTGTTGTTGATCTTATGGATGAGGTCGGTTATCACTCCCTCGAAGTATGGGGAGGGGCTACCTTTGATACTTGTATGAGATTTCTTGATGAGGATCCATGGGAAAGACTTCGCACTCTCAGAAAACGATTCAAAAAGACCAAATTGCAAATGCTTTTAAGGGGACAGAACATAGTTGGATACCGTCATTATGCTGATGATACAGTAAGAGAATTTGTGAAAAGAGCAGTTGGTAATGGGCTCGATATCATAAGGATATTTGATGCCCTGAATGATCTTAAGAATATGGAAATAGCAGCTGACCAGGTTAAAAAGGAAGGGGCCCATCTTCAACTTTCCATTTCTTATACCCTTTCTCCCGTTCACACGCTGGAAACCTTTGGAGACATGGCCTTGCATATGAAGGGAATGGGAGCTGATTCCATATGTATCAAGGATATGGCTGGACTTCTATCTCCAGTTGCCTCACAAAAGCTTGTAAAGACCATCAAGGATACAACCGGACTGCCTGTTCAGATTCACTGTCATTATACAAGCGGTATGGCTTCTATGGCCTACCTTGCCGGGATTCAATCTGGAGCTGATGTGGTTGATTGTGCGATTTCCCCTCTTTCAATGGGTACAAGCCAGCCCGCTACTGAAGCAGTTGTAGCAGCCCTCCAGGGGGGAGATCATGACACTGGTATAGCGTTGAAAGATCTGGTCCCCATTGCCAAACATTTCAAGGAAGCCCGTGGTAAATATAGTGAACTTCTTGTCAAACTTGCAGGGGTCGACATCAATGTCCTTATGTATCAGATACCTGGCGGAATGTATTCGAACCTGACCAATCAGCTTAATGAACAGAATGCTCTCGATAAACTTGAGGATGTTCTTAACGAGGTCCCAAGGGTCAGGGAAGAAATGGGCTATCCCCCACTTGTAACCCCCACAAGCCAGCTTGTGGGTACCCAGGCGACCCTCAATATCCTTACTGGTGAAAGATGGAAAATAGTTCCCACAGAAGTCCGAAACTATTTCCTGGGGTATTATGGAACCCCTCCCGGGAAACTCGACCCGGTTGCAAGACAGAAAGCAATTGGTGATAATATCCCTATAACCTGTCGTCCAGGCGAAATACTTGAACCTGAAATCGAAAAGGCAAAGCAGGCGGTAAAAGGATGGTGTACCCAGCCGGAAGATGTTCTGAGCTATATCCTGTTTCCATCTGTTGCAAAAGATTTCCTTGTTCGAAAGTTTGCCCGTACCATGAAAAGGGACGTTGGTTTGAATACCCTGATAGACGATTCGGCCTATCCTGTATGATATTGATCCTGACAAGCTGTTGAACCAGGTTTCATGCTGTCACTTGCCGGCAGCATCCAGACAAGACATCCATACAGTTTAAACTTTAACCGCTCTCCTGTTGATTGTGAAGAAGGAAGTGAAGGATAATTTCTGAAGAGATAATGTCTTTTGAAGATCAGAAAAAAATTATTGAGATAGGCGATAGTGAAGTGCTTTCAAGACTTCTTGGAAATAAGGATGAGAATATCGGGATCCTGGAACAAAGATTCCCCATTCGTCTTGGTGTCAGGGGTACCCAGCTTATCCTTCAGGGTCCTGATGAGAATGTTCTGCTGATGGTTTCTGCTTTTATTTCCCAGATACATCAGGTAGCTTTAAAAGGCCACAGGATCACTCCTGCGGATGTTCGGTATGCCCTTGATGTTATAGCAGAAGATGGGAAGGTGGATCTTTCTCCCCTTTACAATGATGTTATTGTTACCACGTCAAGGGGTAAACCTGTTCGTCCCAGAACTTCCGGGCAGAAAGATTATATTGAGTCCATGAGAAACAATGACATAGTCTTTTCTATAGGTCCCGCCGGTACTGGGAAAACCTATCTGGCTGTGTGTCATGCAGTAGCCCTTTTAAAGGCTTCCAAAATAACCAGGATTATTCTGGTCAGGCCTGCAGTCGAGGCTGGAGAAAGTCTGGGGTTTCTTCCTGGAGACCTTCGGGAAAAGGTTGAACCCTATGTAAGGCCTCTCTATGATGCTTTCTACGATCTTTTTTCACCAGAGAGATTCATTCGTTACGTTGACAAGAATATCATCGAGATCGCACCTCTGGCTTATATGAGGGGAAGAACTCTGAACGACAGTTTTATCATCCTGGATGAAGCCCAGAATACAACTCCGGAGCAGATGAAGATGTTCCTTACCCGGTTGGGTTTTGGTTCCAAAGCTGTAATCACAGGAGATATTACGCAGATCGATCTGCCTTCGGGTAAACAGTCAGGTCTTAAGGAGGTCCGGCATATTCTGGATGGTATAGAGGGAATACATTTTATTTCTCTTACAAACAGGGACGTTGTTCGGCACCATATTGTACAAAAAGTAGTAAAGGCTTATGAGATCTATGAAGAACGCAGAAAATCGTAGTAATCGAAATAAACGTGGAGAAACCTTATTTTTTTCAAGGACAGGATTATGGCTCAGAACCCAACTGCCATGTTTCCCGTTATTTGTACTTCTCCTCTTTTCCATATCCCTGCTTTTTACACGCTGGATGATAGGGGAGAGTAAAAGTGGATACATGGTGAATCAGCCTTCACCCATTACTTACTATGCCCTGTACCAGATACGTTACACCGATCATGATTCCACTGAGGATCTTCGAAAGATTGCAGGCGATGTAGTTAAAGGTGTTGTCGTAGAAAAAACAGATGTTCTTAACAAGGCACGAATGGCACTGGAAGAGTTGCGAGATACAGGTCTTGCAGAGATGACACTCTCTTCTACCCTGAAGAATCTGATAGCCACTCTGTCTGAAGAAAAAAGGTCCATCCTTGGCAATTATGCCTTTTCAGTAGGACAGGAGATTCTACAGTCTGGGCAGTTTGCTCTTGCCGATCAGGAGGCCCTTACTTCTATTATGTGGGATATGGTTGAGAAGACAGAGTTACCGAGGAGCGACAGGAACATACTTTACCAGATCCTGGAACAGGTCATAAAACCCGTAGTTTCAATAGATCCAGTTATCACTGAAGAAGTCAGGAATACATTGAGATCCAGGATCTCTCCTCTGGAACGAGTCCTAATGCCAGGTGATGTAATAATCCAGAAGGGAGATGTTATCACTCCTGGATTGGCAGTTATTCTCAGAGCCCAGGGTTATCCCGAAAGCCGATTCCCCTTTAAGCAGATATTGCTTGTCTTTATGGGAGTTATCCTATGGGTATTATGGCTAAATAAAAGAATGTATGAGATCGATTATGACAGAAATGCCAGACAGGGTTGGCTCTATATTACAAGTCTGGTCGGAGTAGGATGGGTCTTTCTGTATATATCCCAATTTCTGGGGGGAGAGAGCACTGGTCTGCTAATCCTTGCCGGATGGGCCTATCTCACACTTCCCATCGAACTTGCATTTCAGGTTGTTCTTGGAGGCAGCCTTTTGGGAGCTTTTATTGTTGCCGGATTTTCTGCAGGCAATGTTGTAATAATAGGACTTGCCGGATGTGGTTCCGGTTTCCTGGGGTACTTCCTTTTCAGGAACATACATTCCAGGTCCCAATTATGGCGACATTTATTCTTGCTTGGAGTATTTATTTCTATTCTGGGCATATCTATAAAATGGGCTATCGGGTTACCTGTTTCCTTTGAGAGAATGATCCTCAATCTGTTTTACAGTGGTCTTGGGGCTTTGATCGCAATAGCGCTGTTACCTGTACTTGAAAACTTTTTTGATGTTCTCTCTCCACTCAGGCTGCTGGAATTGAGCAACCCTTCACATCCCCTGCTGAAAAAACTTCAGATTGAGGCACCTGGCACCTATCATCATTCTCTGATGGTAGGGAACCTCGCTGAAGCTGCAGCAGATTCCCTTGGCCTGAATTCAAACCTGATAAAGGCTGGTGCCTATTATCATGATATAGGGAAACTGCAAAGGCCTCATTTCTTCGTTGAAAACCAGCATCAGGGTGATAATGTTCATGACAGGATCGCCCCGTCGTTATCTGCACTTTCTATCATAGCCCATGTACGTGAAGGTGTTGAACTTGCAAGGGAATATAAACTCCCAAGCCGGATCAGGGATTTTATTCTAGAACACCACGGGAAGACCTGTCTGTCATACTTTTACAGGAAGGCAAGAAACCAGGGAGAAAATATACCTAAAGAACAATTCTGTTACCCTGGTCCAAAGCCTAGAACAAAGGAAACTGCATTGCTTATGCTTGTTGATTCCATCGAGGCTGCTGTGAGAGCTGATACCCGTAACATATCGACCCCCCAGGATATTGAGGAGATCATCCAGAATGTTATTGAAACCAAGATCCTTGAGGGACAGCTTGAAAACATAGATTTTACGCTTAAAGATTTGTCAAAAGTCAAGGAAGCCTTGCTTTATACATTGCAATCTATGTATCATACTCGTCGGGTACGTAATCTGCATGAAGAAGTGAAAAATACTGAGGAGGGAAATGAATGAAGGTGGACCTATCTCTTGATAGTATGGATGACAGCGACTCTGAAAGCGGAGTGCCGTTATGGTCTATCTTGAAACTCGAAAATGTCATAGGTTCTTTTCTTGAAAGAAACTGGACAGAATCAGGAAACTATAAAAATATTGAAATATCGGTGAACTTTCTTTCCGAGAATCAAATAAGAGATTACAACCGTTCATACCGTGAAATAGATGAATCCACAGATGTGCTTTCCTTTCCCATTTGGGAATCGTCCAACGGCAAGTTTGAACCTCCTGCGGATTGGGACTCCCTTCCCTTAGGTGATATTCTTATCTGCCCTCCAGTGGTGTACAGCAATTCTTCCGAGTCGGGTCTGGAATATCACTCGGAAATGGCGCTTATGCTTGCCCATGGAATTCTTCACCTTCTTGGAATGGATCATGATATTCCCGAGAGACAGGAGCTTATGTGGGCTCTTCAGGATCCCCTTGCAAAAGACATAGCTTCATGTGTGGAGAGTCGGAAAGAGCTTCCTGCAGAGGGATCTTCAAATGGATAGTTCTCTTGTCATAACCCTGTCTATCCTTTTTACTCTACTGTGTCTTTCTGCCCTGTTCAGCAGTTCTGAAACAGCCATTACTGCCATGAGCCGAGGAAGATTGATGGCCTTGAAGGAAAAGCACCCTTCCTTTGCAAGAATACTGGATTGGCTGATGCAGGATGTTCAGAGAGCACTTACAGTCACTCTTGTAGCCAATAATCTTGTTAACATTGCTGCCAGTGCAGTCGCAACATCCGTCGCGCTCATTATTTTTGGAGATAAGGGGCTTTTCATTGCTGTGCTGGTAATGACTTTCATGATAGTGATATTCGGGGAAATCCTTCCTAAAAGTCTAGCTATAGTGAGATCGGAATCACTTTTAATATTTACATTACCATTTCTCAGGACAATAAGCTTTATCTTTTCGCCCCTACTTTTTATTCTTACAGGTCTTGTGAGATTCCTGGGTTCTCTTCTCCATGTGGATCTGAGTAGTCCCCATACCTTTGTTACACGTGAAGAGATCGAGCAGATGGTCAACATAGGAGAGGCCTCGGGTGTATTTGAAGAAGTCGAAAGAAGAATGATCCATGGTATTATCTCCTTCAAGGAGAGCAGGGTATATGAGATCATGGTGCCAAGAACTGATATGGATGCCGTAGCGAGCGATGTTACCATAGGCGATGCAGTTGGTGTGTTCCAGGAACATGGTCATTCACGGGTACCCATATACGATGGTTCACTGGACAATATTGTAGGTATTCTCTATGTGAAGGATACCATACCCTATCTATCTACCGGTCAGGCAAATGAACCGGTCCTTAAACTTAAACGTGAACCTCTTTTTGTACCAGAAACAATGAAGATTGTAGATCTTTTCAATACAATGAAGGGAAAACATATTCACATGGCTATAATTGTGGATGAATATGGGGGAACTGCAGGCATCGTTACTCTTGAAGATCTTCTCGAAGAAATTGTAGGTGAGATACAGGATGAGTTTGACAAAGAAAACCCCCCAGTAAAGAAGGAGAACAAGGATTCTTACCTTGTCGAAGGTCAGGTCAGCCTGGAAGACCTCAGCGATATCCTGCACTATCCTTTTGTATCTGAAGAGGCTGAAAGTGTTGGGGGACTCACTCTTTCCCTTGCTGGAGAATTTCCTGAAGAGGGGTTCAAGGCTGTCTATGGTCAATGGACTATTGAAGTTCTGGAATTGGAAGACCACCGCATCAAGATGTTAAGACTCCAGAGAAATATTTCCAGGAAACCTGAACACGATGAAGATATGCCCCTTTGATGAAATAGTCTATGGAAGAAGGTGTCCGTCCTGATTGAAAGGTTACTTGACGAAAGTACCTTCCACAACCTGCTACTGAGGGCCAGGGAGGTTCAACAGCAGGCCTATGTCCCTTATTCAGAGTTTCCTGTTGGAGCTGCAATCATTACTGGTAATAACGAGATCTTTGCTGGTTCCAATGTGGAAAATAGCAGTTATGGTCTAACTATCTGTGCAGAAAGAAATGCGCTGACTTCAATGATAGCATCAGATCGAAGGAATATTCCCATGGCCATAGCCATAGTTGGTCGTCCTGGAGAACCGTGTTATCCCTGTGGGGCATGTGTACAGGTTCTCTGCGAATTTAATCCCTCAATGTCTGTTATATTGGAAAAGGGTGAATCTCTGGAGATCAGAATCCTTGAAGAATATTTACCCTTCAGATTTACTCTTCATAAGTGAAAGGGATCTGTGCCCGGATGTTAAACCAGTTTAAAAGTGGGATAGTAACCCTCATTGGCAGGCCAAATGCTGGCAAATCAACTCTTATAAATGCTCTTATGGAAACCAAGGTTACCATCGTTTCAGACAAACCACAGACTACCCGTAACAGTATATCCTGTGTTTACAATGGCCCTGATCTTCAGATAGTTTTTACAGATACCCCGGGTATACACATTCCCCAGCATAAACTCGGAGAGGCTCTCGTTGATACTGCAACCAGTTCCATGATGGATACAGATCTTGTCTGTTACCTTGTAGAAGCAACAGATACACGTATTCGTGAGGAAGATAAAAAAATATTACAGACTCTTAAAAGAGTCAGGGCTCCAGTCCTCCTTGTAATAACGAAAACTGACAAGATCCGGAATTCACAGCCTATCATCAGGGAAGTTACACGCCTTTATTCCCAGGAAACTTCCTATATCGGAATAATTGCCCTTTCCTCCAGAGAAAGAAATAACCTTGATCAATTTGTATCTCTGGTTTCATCCATCCTTCCCTATGGATATCCACTTTATCCTGATGACATACTTATAGACAAATCGGAACGTTTTCTTGCATCTGAACTGATCAGGGAAAAAATCCTTGCCCTGACCCATAGGGAAGTTCCTCACAGTATTCTGGTGATGATAGAGGATTATAAAAGCCCGGATGAATATCCGGAAAGGAAGGATTTGTACATAAGGGCTGATATCTACGTTGAACGACCCGGACAGAAAGCGATTGTTATTGGAGAAGGCGGTAAACGACTGAAGGAAATAGGCAGACGTTCCAGGATTGAGATCGAAAAACTTACAGGCTATAAGGTTTATCTTGATCTGTGGATAAAAGTCAGACCCAAATGGAGACATTCAGAGCAGGACCTTCGCCGTATGGGATTCGCAAAGGACTAGTGCAAATGGATTCTTTCAGACAGGGTCTTTATACTTCGTCAGGAGTTGTTCTCAGAAGGAATATACAGCCGGAGGGTAACATAAACATCTATGTATTTCTAAAAGAGATAGGGCCGGTATGGCTTAATGCCCCGGGATCAGCGAAGGGCAAGGTCCGTTTTGGAGGAGCAACCGAGCCGCTTACCTGGGGTATATTTCAGATATATAAGGGTACAAAACGGTTTTATCTTAAATCGGTTGAAGTAAAAGATGATATATGGTTACTTAAAAAAAACTATGAGGCGGTGAAAATAAGCCTCCAATGGCTTAAACTTCTTTCCAGAAATTTGCTAGAAGCTCATCCTGATGATAAACTTCTTGGCATTCTTTACTGGTCATTTATTCTGCTTGTCAAGAACATTGACCCTGAAATGGTAAACTGGAGATTTTGCTGGAAATGGCTAAATCTTTGGGGAATTGCACCAGATCTGACAACGTGCCCCGGTTGCGGGAATCTTCTTTCCAGAGGTATCTGGTCTACAGAGGCAATTTATTGTTCTTCCTGTTTATCTGGTAGACCTGAAAATGAAGTTCAAGAGAACATCCTTAAGGTCCTTGGGATGGCAGCCATGTTTTCCCACGAATCGATCCTGAAAGAACATTCCTGCTTCACCAGCGTCAGACCTGAAATCTGGAGGCTCAATTCCAGAAGACTTTTAGAGGCTCTTGAAAGAATGAAATAAGATCGTTAAAGGTTATACAAATACTTATCGGTACTATGTTATTACAATGATTGGAGGAAAACTGGTTGAACCTGCAGGAAATTATCTTTAGATTGGAACGTTTCTGGGCTGATCAGGATTGCTTGATTCAACAGCCCTACGATATTGAAGTAGGAGCGGGTACCATGAACCCCGCAACGACTCTCAGAGTCCTTGGTCCCGAACCCTGGAGAGTTGCCTATGTTGAACCCTCAAGACGTCCCACCGATGGGCGCTATGGGGAGAACCCCAACAGACTCCAGCATTACTATCAGTACCAGGTTATCATGCAACCCGCACCAGAGGACATACAGGATCTTTATATTGCAAGTCTTGTCGCTCTTGGCATAGATCCCTCCGAACACGACATAAGATTTGTTGAAGATGACTGGGAATCTCCTACAGTGGGCGCATGGGGTCTTGGCTGGGAAGTCTGGCTTGATGGAATGGAAATTACACAATTCACGTATTTTCAACAGGTCGGTGGAGTGGATATGCAGCTGGTACCTGCTGAACTTACTTATGGTATTGAACGTATTGCCATGTATGTCCAGAAAGTGGAGAATGTCTATGACCTTGCCTGGAATGACAAACTCAATTATGGAGATGTCCATCACCAGGGAGAGGTTGAGCACTCCATCTATAATTTTGACGAATCTGACCCAGCCATGCTTTTCAAGCTTTTCTCCATGTACGAAGCCGAAGCCGGCAGACTTCTGGAAAAGGGACTTGTCCTTCCGGGTTATGACTTTGTCCTGAAATGTTCACATACCTTTAACCTTCTCGATGCACGCAATGCGATCAGCGTTACAGAGAGAACAGGATACATTTCAAGGATCAGAGCTCTTGCCGGAAAATCAGCACAAGCTTATATAAGACAGCGTAAAACCATGAATTATCCTCTTACAAATAAACTTGGATCGAACAAGTGAGACGGGGGTGGAATTAATGACCAAAGGTAATCTTGTATTGGAGATAGGGACTGAAGAGATCCCCTCACGTTTTATGCCCGATGTACTGGCGGAACTGAAAAACCATGCCCGTAAATTACTCAGTGATCAACGCATAGCTTTTGATGACCTGGCTTCTTATGGCACTCCAAGACGTATTGTCCTTGTGATAAAGGCACTGTCTGAAAATCAGGAAGATGTGATCAATGAATATAAAGGGCCTAAATGGGAGCAGGCTTTTGACCTGAACGGCAATCCCACCAAAGCTGCCCTTGGTTTTGCCAGGAGTAAAAATGTGGATTTTGAATCCCTCCAGACAAGAAAAGTCGGTGGAATTGAGTATGCTTATGCAGTCGTTTCTGAACCTGGCTGCAGGACTGAGGAGCTCCTTCCCGGGATCATGAAGGATATTATAGGGAAGCTTGTTTTTCCCAAAAACATGTATTGGAATAACCCTTCCATTCGTTTTGCCCGGCCCATACGATGGATCCTCTGTCTTCTTGAAGATAAAGTGATACCCTTTACCTTCGCAGATATCGAATCCGGGAGAATAACACGCGGTCACAGATTCATGGGATCAAAATGTATTGAAGTGTCCCGTTTCGATGAGTATATGGGAAAGCTTTATGATAATTATGTCATCGTAGACCAGGAAAAGAGGAAGGAAAAGATGCTTTGCGGTATTTCTACCATTGAAAAAGAACTTGACGGGAAAGCGGATATATCCCCAAGACTCGTTGAGGAAAACCTTTTTCTTGTAGAATACCCGGTACCTTTCTTTGGTGCTTTCGATAAGTCTTATCTGCAGATGCCGGAAGAAGTCCTGACAACGACTATGATCCATCACCAGAAGTATTTCCCGGTCAGGGACAGCAATGGTAGACTTCTTCCCTATTTTGTCGGTGTCAGTAATAACAGAGCTACAAATATGCAGGTGGTCAGGGAAGGCAATGAAAGAGTTCTCCGGGCACGGCTATCTGATGCCTCCTTCTTCTGGAATGAAGACCGAAAGAAACCCCTCTCGTCAAAGGTTGACCAACTCCGGAACGTGGTTTATCAGGAAAAGATCGGGACACTCTATGATAAGGTAATGTTCACGAGAGTCATAGCATCGAGACTCTGTGAACATCTGGGTTATGAGAAACTTTCCCAGATCGTGGACAGGGCTGCCATTCTTGCCAAGACCGATCTGCTTACAAACATGGTCTTTGAATTTCCAGAGCTTCAGGGAATTATGGCCAGAGAATATGCGAGACAGCAGAATGAACCGGAAGAAGTAGCTATTGCCCTGTATGAACAGTATCTTCCCAAATCTGCCGGAGATATCATCCCCACCCAGGTACCTGGTGCAATTCTCGGCCTTTCCGAAAGAATTTATAATATGGTCAGTTGTTTCAAGGCTGACCTGCAGGGATCGGGATCCCAGGATCCCTATGGTCTAAGAAGGGCTGCCAGATGCATTAATGAAATATTATGGGGAATGGATCTTGATCTGGATATAGACCTGGCGATGCAGTCGGCCTGTAAAGAACTACACGCTTCTGACTCTGTGCTAAACGATATCCTTGCTTTTCTAAGACAGCGGCTTCTCATGCAGTTGAAGGAGAAAGACTTTACCCATGGAATGGTCAGTATGGGAATATCACTTATCGGGAACAGACCTCTTCAGGTATTCAGACTTCTTGAGACCTTTGCAGCTGTTCAGAATGAATCATGGTTTATAGATCTCGTTACTGCAGCTGTTAGAGTGAGGAACATACTCTCCAAGGTCCCAGATCAGGGACCTGACACAGATGTGGAACTCCTCAGGGAAGACCAGGAGAAGACACTCTATGAAAGAATTATGGAACTTACTCCACTGGTACAGGAGTCTGTTTCATGTTCAGACTGGAAAGGACTTACATCTCTTCTTTCAAGACTTTCTCCTTCTATCAAAGCTTTTTTTGACAACGTTCTTGTAATGGATGAAGATGAAAAAATACGCAATAACAGGCTTGCTCTTCTCAGGAAGTGCAACGATCTATTCAGGAAAGCCGGTGATCTCGGAACCCTTAAGGTCTGAGGCACGATTCCGGAAAATCAACCAAGGGGCTCCCCAAGGGGAGTCCCTTTATCTTTATTCTACGCCTGATAATCCGGTTGAAAGAATGAAGGTGCAAAAAATGCATGAAAAGGACACTTTACCATGTTATGATATTAATAATTAACCTGTACGGTGCTTCTCAACTAATGGAAAGGTCGGATATCTTCCATGAAATATAATGAAAACAATTCTCTTGAGGTCTTTGTAGTTTCAGACTTCACTGGTGAGACCATCGAAAGTGTTACCAAAGCAGCAATAAGACAGTTTACGAATGCACCTGTAAAGATAACGCGATACAGATACATCAACAACGAAACCAGGGGCAGGACTGTTCTTGAAGAAGCTAAAAACCTGAATGCAATTATAACCTGTACTCTTGTAGACCATGATGTGCGTACCTGGTTTATAAACAAGGGAAGAGTCATGGGAATTACCATAATAGATGTTCTTGGACCAATACTGGATATGTTTTCTGAAAAACTGGAAATGGTCCCTCTAGAAAAACCGGGTCTTGCACATCAGATGGATGAAGCCTATTTCAAGAGAGTGAAGGCTGTTGAATTCTCGATTGCATGTGATGATGGAAGTAACACACACCTTCTTCCGGAAGCGGAGATCGTAGTGCTGGGAGTATCCAGAACATGCAAGACCCCTCTTTCGATGTACCTTGCCCACAAGGGTATAATGACAGCAAACATACCTATTGTCCCGGAACTTGAACCCCCAAAAGAACTCTTTTCAATAGATCATGAGAAGGTGGTAGGTCTTACCATAAAACCACAGAAACTGCAGCAGGTTCGAAAGGAACGTCTTCAGATGATAGGCCTTGATCCCGAGACTTCATCATATGCAAGGATAGAACATGTGGAAGCAGAAATTCAGTATGCAAGGGATCTGATGAGACAGATCGGATGCAGGGTCTTTGATGTAACTGATAAGGCCATAGAAGAGACTGCACAGGAGGTTATCTCCTATCTGAAGCTCTGAGCCGGTCCCATGTAACTTTAAGGAGGGATGTCCGATGGTTGAAAGTCCAGATTCAAAATATGTCTATAACTTCAGTGAAGGAAATTCAGGGATGAAAGCACTTCTGGGAGGAAAAGGAGCAAATCTTGCTCAGATGACTGTTAATGGTATTCCCGTGCCACCTGGTTTTACTATCACAACCTCGGCATGCCTGCAATATCTCCGTTCAGGTCCGGAATTCCTTGAGGGTATATGGCATGATGTTCTTTCTGCTGTGAGATCAATTGAGAATGAAACGGGCAAAATATTCGGGGGTCATGATAACCCGCTCCTCGTATCTGTCCGTTCAGGAGCACCCATTTCCATGCCGGGAATGATGGATACTATCCTGAATCTTGGTCTTAATAGTATAACAGTTGAAACCATGGCCAGCATTTCCGGGGACAGACGGTTTGCCTTTGATAGCTATCGAAGGTTTATCCAGATGTATTCCAACGTCGTAATGGGAATCGACAGCGAGGTTTTTGAATCAGCCCTCAAAAAAGTCAGACAGAAGGAAAATGTTAATTATGATCATGAAATCAGTGCAAAAGCCCTTGAAGAACTGGTAAGTGAATTTCTCGAGATATACAGGAGCAGGACTTATACAGATTTTCCCGAAGATCCCTGGGTACAGCTTAAAAGTGCTACAGAAGCCGTTTTTGACAGCTGGAACAATCAGAGAGCTAAAACCTACAGGAAGATCCATTCCATTCCGGATGATCTCGGAACTGCCGTAAACGTAGTTGCCATGGTCTTTGGCAATTCCAGTAATACTTCAGGGACAGGTGTATGTTTTACCAGGAATCCTGCCACAGGATCCAGGGACCTCTACGGTGAATTCCTGGTCAATGCCCAGGGCGAGGATGTTGTGGCCGGTATCCGTACACCCATGGATATTTCAAGGCTTAAAGAGATATTTCCCAAGATCTACGAGGAGCTTTTCAAGATCTGTTATTCTCTTGAATCCTTTTACAGGGACATGCAGGACATAGAATTTACAATAGAAAATGGCAAGTTATATATTCTTCAGACCAGAACAGGCAAAAGGAGTGCTGCGGCTGCCGTCCGTATCGGTGTCGAGATGGTTTCGGAAGGCCTTATTGACCATAGAATTGCAGTTTCAAGGGTAACTCCTGGACAGGTAGAACTTTTACTACACGATCAGTTTGATCCCGATGCGGATGTCTCAATAATTGCGTCAGGACTGCCTGCATCCCCTGGTGCGGCTGTAGGTCAGGTCGTTTTTGACCCCGACGTTGCAGTAAAAATGAAAGAGGAGGGTATAAGTGTCATCCTTGCCCGTCCGGAAACTACACCCGATGATGTCCATGGGCTCTATGCAGCTGAAGGAGTTGTCACCAGCCGTGGGGGCATGACCAGTCATGCTGCAGTTGTTGCAAGGGGACTTGGGAAACCATGTGTCAGCGGGTGTGAAGAGTTGGATGTGGATCTTGAAAATGAGGTCATAAGAGTTGGTAATACAACAATAACCAAAGGAGAAATTCTTTCCATAGATGGAAGTACTGGAAAGATAGTTCTTGGTGAAGTCCCTCTTGTCAAAGCTTCAATAAGCCCGGAGTTTGAGACCTTTCTTAAATGGTGTGATGACATAGCTGCACTTGAAGTCTGGGCAAATTCAGATACTCCAGATGATGCTTTGAGGGCGAAGGACTTCGGAGCCAAAGGGATCGGTCTGTGCCGAACGGAACACATGTTTATGGCTGTGGACAGATTGCCTGTCATGCAGGAAATGATCATATCAGATAACCCGGATGACAGGAGGGCAAAGCTTGACAGACTTCAGGCGATGCAGAAGGAAGACTTCAAAAGCATATTCAGGGCTATGGATGGACTCCCGGTCATAATACGCCTTCTTGATCCGCCTCTCCATGAATTTCTCCCAAAAGAAGAAGAACTGATGGGGTATCTTGCTGATCTTGAAGAAAGCGGTTTCCGCAACAGTCTGGAAGATGAAAAGGTGCATAAAGCCATTGATATGGTCCGTTCTTTACGAGAAGCCAATCCAATGATGGGTTTCAGGGGTTGCCGTCTGGGCATAATCCATCCAGAGATATATCAAATGCAGATCCGGGCTATTTTTG
This sequence comes from Synergistales bacterium, assembly GCA_963666205.1. Lineage (GTDB taxonomy): Bacteria > Synergistota > Synergistia > Synergistales > JAFGMB01 > JAENYO01. Next base: position 244,928 of record OY762654.1, on the reverse strand, counting down.
AAGCCCTTGTTGAAGTGAAGAATAATGGCATAGAAGCGGCACCGGAAATAATGGTCCCCCTGGTTAGTGTTAAGGAAGAATTCTTATCAATAAAGGAAATGATAAGACAGATCGCCACAGATTATCAGAAACGTTCCGGACTTGACCTGTATTATAAAACAGGAACCATGATAGAATTACCCAGGGCAGCCTGTGTGGCAGATGAACTCGCGGAGGAAGCCGAATTCTTCAGTTTCGGTACCAATGATCTTACTCAGACAACCCTTGGAATATCCAGAGACGATGCGGAGGCCAAGTTCCTTCTTAAGTATGTGGCAAAGGGGATTATGAATAGAAATCCCTTCAATAGCATCGACAGGAAAGGGGTCGGATTCCTCATGTCCCTTGCCGTTCGAAAGGGAAGAAAAGTCAGACCCGAGATGTCCGTTGGTATATGTGGTGAACATGGAGGAGATCCGGATAGTATTGCCTTCTGTCACTCTCTGGGGTTGAATTATGTAAGCTGTTCTCCTTACAGAGTTCCGGTAGCTAGAATCTCTGCAGCTCATGCTCAGTTGGGCCTTATAAAATAAGAAGGGGGTTGTTCAAATTGACCCGTAAATACATCAAGTGGTTCAATGAAATATCCAAAAAGGATATTCCTCTTGTAGGTGGGAAAGGGGCAAATCTGGGGGAACTTACATCTCATGGTGCAAAGGTTCCACCAGGTTTTTGTGTAACTTCCGGAGCTTATTCGGATTTTATAGAAAAGGTCGGACTCAGGGATCAGATACGAAGTATCATTTCATCCATCCATTTTGAGAATTCGGACGAACTTTTCAGCAAGTGCACAGAAATCAGAGATCTTATTCTGGGATCAACTACTCCTGTTGAGATTGAAAATGAGATCAGTTCAGCCTACGATGAACTATGTGAACGATGCCATCTTAAGGACCTCGAAGTGGCGGTCAGAAGCTCTGCCACTGCGGAGGACCTTCCAGATGCTTCATTCGCTGGTCAGCAGGATACCTATCTTCATATCCATACCAATGTTGAGGTCATAAGCCATGTAAAGAGATGCTGGGCTTCCCTCTGGACTGCAAGAGCAACGTATTACAGGGAACAACAGGGCTATGACCACTTTGATGTCTCTTTAAGCGCCGTCGTTCAGAAAATGGTGAATAGCGCCAAGGCTGGAGTAATGTTTACTGCTAACCCGGTTTCCAATGATCGTAATGAGATTATGATCAACTCAAGCTGGGGGCTTGGCGAGGCGGTGGTTTCTGGCAGTGTAACCCCGGATGAATACATTCTGGATAAAAAGGAATTCGCGATCAAGGATCAGTTCATAGCTGAAAAGAACCTGATGATAGTGAACAGGGATGATGGTATCGGTACAACTGATGTACCTGTAAAGGACTACCTGGGAGCTGCTGCAGTTAGTGAAAGTTCTCTTGTTCAGAAAGAATTAATGGAATTATATGGTGCAGCAATAGCCATAGAAGAGATCTATTCTCAACCGATGGATATTGAATGGGCTCTGGATAATGATACGAATGAACTTTATATTCTTCAGGCTCGACCCATTACAACTCTTGGGGAGGTAAAAGCAGAAATGGATACTCCTAGGGAAGAAAAACTGAACGTACTTGTCCGGGGATTGGCAGCATCACCCGGTATAGCTTCCGGTCCTGTCATAATAATCAAAGACCTCAATGAGATAGCAAGGGTCACCGAAGGTGACATCCTTGTAACTGGCATGACCAACCCTGACATGGTTCCAGCCATGAGAAAAGCTGCCGCTGTGGTCACAGATGAAGGTGGAAGAACCTGCCATGCTGCCATAGTTTCCAGAGAACTGGGAATACCATGTATTGTTGGTTCGAAGAGTGGTACCACGAACCTGGAGGAAGGTATGATCGTAACAGTGGATGCCACAAGGGGTGTTGTCTTTGAAGGTAAAACGCAGGCCGCAGTTGAAGAGGCTGCAAAGGTCAGTGAACCCTCCACCCAGATCGCATCTGCTGACCTTGTTAACAAGCTTGCTCCCATTACCGGGACAAAGATATATATGAACCTCGGTGAACCCTCTATTATAAACAAGTATCTTGGGCTTCCCTTTGACGGGATCGGCCTTATGCGTACCGAGTTCATCTTTACCAATATGGTGGGGATCCATCCCATGTATCTGGTTAAAACAGGACAGGGGAAACTGCTTATTGAAAAAATGGCTGAAGGGATTACCTCAGTTGCCCAGCAGATCTATCCAAGACCCATTGTTGTCAGGATGAGTGATTTCAGAACCAATGAATTCAGGGGACTGAAGGGCGGAGAAGAAGTTGAACCGATAGAGAACAATCCTATGATAGGTTGGCGTGGAGTCTCCCGATATATATCACCTGAATACGAGAAAGGTTTCAGGCTGGAATGCAATGCAATAAGGAAGGTTCGTGAAGAGTATGGCCTTATCAACGTCTGGGTGATGCTTCCCTTTGTCAGGACCACTTGGGAACTTGAGCGGGTCAAAGCTATTATGGCCTCTGAAGGCCTGATTCAGAACTCTTCTTTCAAACTATGGATAATGGCCGAAGTTCCATCCGTTGTTTTTGCAGCAGAGGAATTTGCCCAGCTTGTTGACGGATTCAGTATTGGGAGTAATGATCTTACCCAGCTGGTTATGGGAGTGGACAGAGATTCAGGTATACTTAATAATATGGGCTATTTTGATGAGAGAAACATCTCCGTCCAGAGGGCTATTGAGATACTTATCAAGGCAGCCCACAAGTATGGAAAGACATGTTCCATATGCGGTCAGGGCCCGTCACTGTACCCGGACTTTGCAGAATTCCTTGTACGCCAGGGTATAGATAGTATGAGTATCAACCCGGACACTGTTTCTTACACGAGAAAACTTGTTGCATCTGTTGAACAGAAAATTCTTCTTAACAGTCTACGTGGACAGCTATAACTATATCAAACCAAAAAGGTCCGCCCGGTTTTTACGGGCGGACCTTTTTGGTTTGAATATAATTACTTAATCTGTAATTCCATACTGTTTAAGCAGATCCTGATACCTTTTCTCAATCTCTTCGGGTGAACTGGGATCCTTTTTATAAGGATCGACTTTTTCTGCAGGAAGCTCCGGAGCCTTGTTTCCCTGTATCACCCTTGTTTCCGCAACTTGATCCATGGATCTGTTCCCACTATATCCTTTTCTGTATTGACTATAGAGTTCGGAATCGTCCGGAAGAAGGAGTATCCTGGGAGCCCTTGGGTCAATCCGGGCAAGGTAAGTATCTCCTCCATGGGTTGGACAATAGGATTCAGGAACATTTTCAAGGGGGAGGTATATATCAGTTCCTGGACAGTCTGAAGTGGCAAGATAACCTGTATCCCTGCAAATCCTTACAAGCTGAACTCCGCTGGCAGGAGGAACTGTAAACTTCTTCTGAAGGTTTAATAAAACCACTGCTCTTGCCATGAAATCCTTCCATACTGGTCCGGCAATTACCCCTCCTGTGGCTTTATTGCCTATGGTACTGTGATCATCGTTCCCAGCATAGACAACTGTTACAAGTCCAGGTACACCACCTGCGAACCATGCATCCATAAATTCGTTTGTCGTACCTGTTTTCCCGAAAACGTCATACTCCGGGATCCTGCATCTCTGACCGGTCCCAGCTTTGACCACATCCATAAGGAGTGATCTCATAACCATCGAAGTCTGAGGAGATATGGCCTGGCTGACCATTGGCTGATGGGATTCCAGCACCTGTCCTGTCCTGTCTTCTATGTGTCTGATAGAGAAGGGATGAACCCGTTTCCCGTCATTTGCAAAAGATGAATAGACGACAGCAAGTTCCAGGGGGGTAATACTGGCGCTTCCCAGAGAAGCAGAAAGATCGTGAGGAAGATACTGGGAAGTTATTCCAGTTCTACGTGCCATTGAAATGACAGGCGCGATCCCTATCATCTCGGCTGTCCTTACTGATACCGTATTATAGGAATGAGTAAGTGCCTCTATTATAGTAACCTCTCCATGGAAATTACCGCTGTAATTTCCAGGTGACCATATTTCATCATCAGGACCCTGGTGATCAAATGATATGGGTGCATCCAGAATATGGTCAATAGGCATTATTCCATTCTCAAAAGCTGCAGCGTATACAATCGGCTTGAATGCAGAACCCGGCTGCCTGTATGCCTGGACAGCCCTATTGAACTTGCTCTGGTTAAAATTCTTACCCCCTGACATTGCCAGGATCTCTCCTGTTTCAGGGTCGATCGCAATAATCGCTCCTTCGGTCTTCAGTTTAGTGATAGCGCTGTCAGCTGCTTCCTGCAGCCTCAGATCGAGTGTTGTATGTATTTCCATGCCGCCTTTGTATACGGCATCTTTCCCGTATGTTGGAAGAAGGGATGAGAAGAGAATGTCAGAGACAAAATATGGTGCCTTGTTATATTCTTCAGCTTTGTTAGGGGTATGTCTGTAAATGATCTCTTCATTTATCGCGTCTTGAGCTTCATCCTCTGATATCCATCCAAGGTCCAGAAGTCTTCGGATAACGTATGATTGTCTCTGTTTCGCTTTTTCTGGAGATCTCAGAGGTGTATAACGGCTTGGTGCTGCGATAAGTCCTGCAAGCATGGAAGCTTCAGCAGCTGTCAGATCAGAAGCATTCTTTCCGAAATAAGTCTTGGATGCTGTATCTATACCCCATGCACCATGACCGAAATAGATGGTGTTAAGGTACATTTCAAGTATCCTGTCCTTTGAAAAGAGTCCCTCGAGCCTTATTGCCAGTATGAGTTCTTTCGCCTTTCTCTCAAGAGTCCTTTCCTGACTCAGAAAAAGATTTCTTGCCAGCTGCTGGGTGATTGTGCTTCCCCCCTGCCGGACATCCTGATGCATGATATCTACCCAGAATGCTCTTAGAATCGCTGTTATCTTCATGCCAGGGTGTTTATAAAAAGATGAATCCTCGGCAGCCAGGGTAGCCTTGATCATCCAGGGGGATATCTCCTGCAGGACGATAGGGGACCGGTTCTCAAGAAATAGCTTTGCTATGATCTCTCCATTCCTGTCATAGATGACACTTGCTCTGCTTGCTTTGTGTAAAAGCATTTCGTCATCAGATGGAAGATCTGCAGAAACATTTTTTATATATAAAGATATATATATCAATCCCGCAGCCGCAGAAACAAGGATGATGAAAACGATGCTGTAGACAATAAATCGTAAAAAAGAGAAATGTGTAGCCTTTCCAGTTTTTTTAGTATGCTTTGCCTTTCCCATATAGATCCTCCTGTAGCAGAGCGTAATACCCTCTGATACCGATATGGCCCGGTAGATGTAGACAAAACTTGAGGGTAAAGCTTATAATATCGAAACACGAAGAATTATACCATTCCCGGACAGGGAAAAATCTTTCAACAAAAATGAGATTTAGGGCTTGCATAACTGAGAAACCCGTGGTATATTCTTCGCTGTTGCCCATCAGCGCGGGCAACGGAAACTTGGCAAAAGAATACGGTATATCAGATTTAAGCGAGCCAGACAGGATTAACTGGAGAGTTTGATCCTGGCTCAGGACGAACGCTGGCGGCGTGCTTAACACATGCAAGTTGAACGGGGGAATATTCTTAATTTCTTTCGGGATTGGCGGGATATTTTCTAGTAGCGAACGGGTGAGTAATGCATGAGAATCTGCCCTTAAGAGGGGGACAACAGTTGGAAACGGCTGCTAATACCCCATAAGCCGAGAGGTAAAAGGTCGTAAGGCCGCTTGAGGAGGGGCTCATGTCCTATCAGCTAGTTGGTGAGGTAACGGCTCACCAAGGCGACGACGGGTAGCCGGCCTGAGAGGGTGAACGGCCACACTGGAACTGAGACACGGTCCAGACTCCTACGGGAGGCAGCAGTGGGGAATATTGGGCAATGGGCGAGAGCCTGACCCAGCGACGCCGCGTGAGGGATGACAGCCTTCGGGTTGTAAACCTCTGTTGTATGGGAAGAAGGAAGTGACGGTACCATACGAGGAAGCTCCGGCTAACTACGTGCCAGCAGCCGCGGTAATACGTAGGGAGCGAGCGTTGTCCGGAATTACTGGGCGTAAAGGGCACGCAGGCGGTCATATAAGTCAGCTGTTAAATGTATGGGCTTAACCGATGCATGCGGTTGAAACTGTATGACTGGAGTACTGGAGAGGTAAGCGGAATTCCCGGTGTAGCGGTGAAATGCGTAGATATCGGGAAGAACACCAGTGGCGAAGGCGGCTTACTGGCCAGTTACTGACGCTGAGGTGCGAAAGCCAGGGGAGCGAACCGGATTAGATACCCGGGTAGTCCTGGCCGTAAACGATGAATGCTAGGTGTGGGTATAGCGATATATCCGTGCCGGAGTTAACGCGATAAGCATTCCGCCTGGGGAGTACGGTCGCAAGATTGAAACTCAAAGGAATTGACGGGGGCCCGCACAAGCGGTGGAGCACGTGGTTTAATTCGATGCAAACCGAAGAACCTTACCTGGGTTTGACATGTACGTGTTATTGAGCCGAAAGGTAAAAGACCCTGCATTCGTGCAGGGAGCGTACACAGGTGCTGCATGGCTGTCGTCAGCTCGTGTCGTGAGATGTTGGGTTAAGTCCCGCAACGAGCGCAACCCCTGCACTTAGTTGCCAGCATTTTGGGTGGGCACTCTAAGTGGACTGCCGGCGACAAGCCGGAGGAAGGTGGGGACGACGTCAAGTCATCATGGCCCTTATGTCCAGGGCGACACACGTGCTACAATGGCCAACACAGCGGGAAGCGACTCTGCGAAGGGAAGCGGATCCCTTAAAGTTGGTCTCAGTTCGGATTGCAGTCTGCAACTCGACTGCATGAAGCTGGAATCGCTAGTAATCGCGGATCAGCCAAGCCGCGGTGAATACGTTCCCGGGCCTTGTACACACCGCCCGTCACACCACCCGAGTTGGGTGCACCCGAAGCCAGTGGCCTAACCTTTTATTAGGAGGGAGCTGTCGAAGGTGTGTCTGGTAAGGGGGGTGAAGTCGTAACAAGGTAGCCGTACCGGAAGGTGCGGCTGGATCACCTCCTTTCTAAGGAGAGCCCTCAGGGGCTTATGTAACACGAAATGATGGCTGGCTTTTTCTGATATACCGTTTTCTGGGCCGATAGCTCAGTTGGTTAGAGCACACGGCTGATAACCGTGAGGTCGGAGGTTCGAATCCTCCTCGGCCCACCATTTAAATAGTGGGGATGTAGCTCAGTGGGAGAGCGCCTGCCTTGCACGCAGGAAGTCGTCGGTTCGAATCCGATCATCTCCACCAGAATGTTATCTGGACATATGTTTTCCCGTACAGGACCTTGACAGCAGAATAGGTGAAGTTACTTAAATCAGTAGAATGTAAGGTTAAGGTAATAAGGGCATACGGTGGATGCCTTGGCACTGACAGCCGAAGAAGGACGTGGCAAGCTGCGATAAGCTGCGGGGAGGCGCAAGCTGCTTTTGATCCGCAGATTTCCGAATGGGGCAACCCGTCTGGAGTAATCCAGACATCCCGTAAAGGGAGGGAACCCGGTGAAGTGAAACATCTCAGTAACCGGAGGAAGAGAAATCGAAGAGATTCCCTGAGTAGTGGTGAGCGAAAGGGGAAGAGCCTAAACCACATGCACGTGATAGACTGCGGTTGTTGTGCATATGGGGTTGTGGGGAACACGGAGATGGCCCGCAGGCCATCTATTGAGTTATAAACCTTTTATATAGTCGAACTGTGTTGGGAAAGCAGACCGTAGATGGTGAGAGTCCAGTAGGCGAAATGTAAGAGGCTCAAGTGTAAACCCCGAGTAGGCCGGAGCACGTGGAATTCCGGTTGAAGCTGGGCCGACCATGGTCCAAGGCTAAATACTGTCAGTGACCGATAGTGAAGCAGTACCGAGAGGGAAAGGTGAAAAGCACCCCTGGCGGGGAGTGAAATAGACCTGAAACCGTATGCCTACAAGCAATCGGAGCTGGAAGCATCGCGAGATGTGGAAAGTGACGGTGTGCCTTTTGTAAAATGAGCCGGCGAGTTATTACATGTAGCGAGGTTAAGGACTAGTAGGTCCGGAGCCGAAGGGAAACCGAGTCTGAATAGGGCGAATTAGTTTCATGTATTAGACCCGAAGCCGTACGATCTATCCATGGCCAGGTTGAAGTCCGGGTGAAGCCGGATGGAGGACCGAACCAGTGTCTGTTGAAAAAGATTTGGATGAGCTGTGGATAGGAGTGAAAAGCTAATCGAGTACGGTAATAGCTGGTTCTCCCCGAAATGCATTTAGGTGCAGCCTTACGAGTTCAGTATTGGGGGTAGAGCACTGGATGGATGCGGGGGACTGGGGTCCTACCAAATTCAACCAAACTCCGAATACCAATACTCCAGATCGTAGGAGTGAGACTACGGGTGAGAAGGTCCGTGGTCACGAGGGAAACAGCCCAGACCGTCAGCTAAGGTCCCAAAGCATATGCTAAGTGTGGCAAGGATGTGGAGATGCCCAAACAGCCAGGAGGTTGGCTTAGAAGCAGCCATTCCTTTAAAGAGTGCGTAACAGCTCACTGGTCGAGGATCTCTGCGCCGAAAATGTAGGGGGCTAAGCATATCGCCGAAGCTGCGGGATTTACGACGATGGTTGTAGATCGGTAGGGGAGCGTTCCCTGCGGGGTGAAGTCGTATTGTGAAGTACGGTGGACTGCAGGGAAGTGAGAATGCTGGCATGAGTAACGCGAAGTAAGTGAGAAACTTACTCACCGAAAGCCCAAGGGTTCCTGGGGAAGGTTTGTCCGCCCAGGGTTAGGCGGGACCTAAGGCGAGGCCGAGAGGCGTAGTCGATGGACAGCAGGTAGATATTCCTGCCCCGTGCCGAGGACGTTTGTACCGATGTGGTGACGCAGGTGGCTAGGTAAAGCCGGGGGAATGGAAGACCCGGTCCAAGGATGTAGGGAGGCAGTAGAGGCAAATCCATACTGCCATATTCTGAGATCTGATGGGGAGCCTCTACGGAGGCGAAGTTATTGAGGCCCTACTGCCGAGAAAAGCCACTAGGGAGGAATTGGCGCGCTCGTACCCGAAACCGACACAGGTGGGCTGGCTGAGCAGGCTAAGGTGAGCGGGAAAACTCTCGTTAAGGAACTCTGCAAGTTGACCCCGTAACCTAGGGAGAAGGGGTGCCACTCTGGTGAAGCGTTTATACATGTGGAGCTGAGGGTGGTCGCAGAAACCAGGCCCAAGCGACTGTTTACTAAAAACACAGGTCTATGCATAAGGCGTAAGCCGAAGTATATGGACTGACACCTGCCCGGTGCTGGAAGGTTAAGCGGAGAGGTTAGTATCTTCGGATGCGAAGCTTTGAATCGAAGCCCCAGTAAACGGCGGCCGTAACTATAACGGTCCTAAGGTAGCGAAATTCCTTGTCGGGTAAGTTCCGACCTGCACGAATGGTGTAACGATTTGGGCACTGTCTCGACGAGAGACCCGGTGAAATTGTGGTACTGGTAAAGACGCCAGTTACCCGTAGTGGGACGGAAAGACCCCGTGGAGCTTTACTGTAGCCTGATATTGGATTTTGGTATGTTATGTACAGGATAGGTGGGAGACTTTGAAGTCTGGGCGTCAGCTTAGGCGGAGTCGCTGTTGGGATACCACCCTTAATATACCGGGATTCTAACCTCAAGGACTGAATCGTCATGGGGGACAGTGTCAGGTGGGCAGTTTGACTGGGGCGGTCGCCTCCTAAAGAGTAACGGAGGCGCGCAAAGGTCACCTCAGGGCGAATGGAAATCGCCCGCAGAGCGCAAGCGTATAAGGTGGCTTGACTGTGAGATCGACGGATCGATCAGGAACGAAAGTTGGTGCTAGTGATCCGGCGGTTCCGAATGGAAGGGCCGTCGCTCATCGGATAAAAGCTACCCCGGGGATAACAGGCTGATCTCGCCCGAGAGTTCCTATCGACGGCGGGGTTTGGCACCTCGATGTCGGCTCGTCGCATCCTGGGGCTGAAGCAGGTCCCAAGGGTTGGTCTGTTCGCCCATTAAAGCGGTACGTGAGCTGGGTTTAGAACGTCGTGAGACAGTTCGGTCCCTATCCACTATGGGCGTAGGGTATTTGAGGAGAGCTGCTTCTAGTACGAGAGGACCGAAGTGGACGCACCTCTAGTGTACCGGTTGTGTTGCCAAATGCATAAGCCGGGTAGCCATGTGCGGAACGGATAACCGCTGAAGGCATCTAAGCGGGAAGCCGCCTCCAAGATGAGATACCCCACTGCATAAGCAGGTAAGGTGTCCTGGAGACTACAGGTTTGATAGGCCGGAGGTGTAAGGGTTGAGAGGCCTTTAGCTGACCGGTACTAATACACCGAGGCCTTAACCTTTCTACTGATTTAAGTAAAACACCTTGTTCTTCTGTCTTGACCCGTACGGGTATAGATTTAAATAAGGTTTCTGGTGGTAATAGCGGAGGGGGTACACCCGGTTCCATGCCGAACCCGGCAGTTAAGCCCTCCAGCGCCGATGGTACTGCGGAGGGTATCCGTGGGAGAGTAGGTCGCTGCCAGAAACCTTTTTTGCTGTCCTGACACCTCCCTTTCCTGAACTACATAAAATTAACCCTCATATCCCCCGTTATTACACGATAATAATGATCAATAACTCTGGTTTCCAAGACTTACAAACTGCTCTCAGTCTGAACTTATCATTGCCGATACCATGCATGAGATCTGAGCATGCTACTTGTGTACCAGTCTGAACAGCAATAACGTTTTTGCTGCCCATTCTTAATATTCCCAATCTGACCACCTCTGAACTGGTATCTATGATTCACCGATCAGCATTTCAGATAATCCTTTTCAGGAGAAAATAGCGTAATCCCTGGATTGCATGGTATAATTAACTAAATATTACAACGTGATACTCTGCTCTGACAGACGAAAAAACTTTATTTGATGAAGACCCTTTAAAATGATATAGTTTCCTAGATGTACACGTTTATGATCAGCGTTCAGTGGAGGCATTCTATATATGGAAGACAGACTGCAGGACGAAGAATTGGAAGTTGAACAAAAAACCCTGACAAAGAGTGAAATGAGAATACGTCCCATCCTCATCGGGGATATACTTACAGAAGCCGGTATTATTACCTCCGAGCAGCTGGATGATGCCCTTAAAGAGCAGGACAGGACCCACAAACGTTTAGGGGAAATTCTGATCGAAAGAGAATGGCTCACTGAGAGGCAATTGGCTGAAGCTTTGAGTGCTCAGCTCCAGCTTCCCATGATATCCCTTGCCAGGTACCGTCCAATGACGGAAGCACTCAGCGTTGTCCCCATGGCTGTTGCAGAAAGACTGGAGATAGTTCCCCTTTCCGTTCTGGAAGGCAATCGCCTGAGAGTAGCAATAGCTGAACCTCTGAACCTCCTTACCATTGATGAACTCCGTGTTCTCACTGGAATGGACGTTGAACTCACCCTGGCAGTCCCTTCCGAGATCAGAAGGGAAATTCCCAACTTCTACAAGGTCATGGGTTCTCTCAAAAATGCCATGGTAGAAGTTGTAGATGAATCCAGCGGATCAATTGAACTTGACCTCTCCCGGATCCAGAGCGATGCAAGTGCTGATGATGCACCTGTCATTCAGCTTGTCAATGGTGTCCTGGAACAGGCGGCCCTGGAAGGTGCATCTGATATCCATATTGAACCCTTTGAAAGACTGACCCGTGTCCGGTACCGTGTGGATGGACTATGTTTCGATTCACTGGATTTTCCAGCCAACCTTCACCCGGCTGTATCTTCGAGAATAAAGATAATGGGTAACATGGATATTACTGAAAGGCGAAAACCACAGGATGGAAGGATCCTTATAAAAGTTCTTGACCGGAGGATCGACCTTCGAGTTTCTTCCCTTCCCACAATTTACGGGGAGAAGATAGTCCTTCGACTTCTTGACCAGGAAAATGCAATGGTCGGTCTCCCTAAACTTGGTTTTGATGAAGAAGAAATGAAGATCATCAACAAGGTCATAAACAAACCCTACGGCATACTCCTCGTAACGGGACCTACAGGGAGTGGTAAGTCCACATCCCTTTACTCTGTTCTCGAGAGGATCAATGTCCCTGAAGTCAATATCATAACTGTAGAGGACCCTGTCGAATATACCATTCCAGGCATAAACCAGATCCAGGTAGATGAAAGGGCTGGCCGTTCCTTCAGTGCCGCTCTTCGTTCAATATTAAGACAGGACCCGGACAAGGTTATGGTAGGAGAGATCCGTGACTCGGAAACAGCACAGCTTGCAATCAGGGCTGCCCTTACCGGTCACCTTGTTCTCTCCACTCTCCATACCAATGACGCACCCAGTGCCATGGCCAGACTTGTGGATATGAACATAGCCCCGTTCCTGGTAGCATCTTCTGTCGTATGCGTTCTTGCCCAGAGGCTTGTCCGAAAGCTGTGCCCTTATTGCCGACAGGAGATACTGTTATCGCCCAAGGCCTGCCGATCCATAGGTATTCCGGAAGATAGCAGGGTTTTCCGTCCAGTTGGGTGTGATGCCTGCAGAGGTACGGGTTACAAAGGACGGACCGGACTGTTCGAGATAATGGAAGTGGATGAACATATACGTAAACTTGTCCTTGATGATGCTCCATCGAGTAAATTGAGGGAAGTTGCTATCGCCAATGGAATGCGTACCCTCAGGGAAGCAGGAATAAGAAAGGTCCTTGAAGGGCTTACAAGCCTGGAAGAAGTTATGCAGGCGACCATTGATTAATAGGGGGAGTGGAACAGATGGCTAATCTGAGTATGCAGGCTCTTCTTGCGGAAGTTGTAAAAAGAAATGCCAGTGACCTTCATTTCAGCGTAGGAATAACTCCTGCCATGAGGATCGATGGCGAACTCTACAATGTAGGGAATATACCGCCCCTTAGCTCAAAAGATGTGGATGACCTTATCAATGCCATTGTCAGCCCTGAACAGAAAGCAGCCCTCAAGGAAAAGAAAGAGCTGGATTTCAGCTTTACCTTCAATTCTTCCGAGGGTGAAAGTGCCCGTTTCAGGGGAAACTGTTACCATCAGCTGGGCAACCTTGGCGCAGCCCTTCGTATGATCCCCAACAGGGTCAGGTCTACACGACAGCTTCTCCTTCCCACTTTCCTTGATGATATCGCATCAAGGAGAAGGGGCCTCTTCCTCGTAACCGGACCCACCGGTCATGGCAAGAGCACAACCCTTGCAGCCATTGTACAGCAGATAAATGTCACCCGACGGGCCCACGTAATAACCATAGAAGACCCCATAGAGTATATGTTCACAAGTGAAAAATGTATCATCCACCAGAGAGAGGTGGGAAGCGACACCAACAGCTTTTCCGAGGCCCTCAAACGGGCACTTAGGCAGGACCCTGACGTGATAATGATCGGAGAAATGCGTGACCTGGAAACGATCTCAGCAGCTGTTACTGCAGCTGAGACCGGCCATCTCGTTCTTGCAACCCTTCACACCCAGGATGCGGCACAGACCATAGACCGGATAATAGACGTTTTCCCGCCCTTCCAGCAGCAGCAGGTGAGGCAGCAGCTCAGCACCATACTTATCGCCATCTGCTCCCAGCAGCTTGTTCCCCTGCCTGGAGGAGGGAGGGTCGTGGCCACTGAGCTTCTCATTGCAAATTCAGCTGTCCGTAACTGCATACGTGAATCCAAGACCGGACAGATAAAGAGTCTTCTCCAGACCGGATCGGAGTCGATGATGCATTCTATGGACCAGGACCTTGCCCAGAAGGTAAAAGAGCAGAAATTGCCCTATGATCTGGCTGTTCAGTACGCATATGATCCAAAAGACCTACAAAGGATAGTCTTTGAGTCCAACATAGCCTAGTCCATATAGTCCTATAGTCCTTCTTTTCCGGTGCTATGATTTCATCGTACCTGTAGAAAAGAAGAGATGTATTGAAATGAAAGTGGAGGAACCCCGATATGAATTTTCAATACAAAGCCAGAACAGTAGATGGCGGAGAAACAACAGGTACTTACCAGGCCCAGTCCCAGGGACAGGTGGTAGCGTGGCTGAGATCCCAGGGTAACGTTCCCATATCCATCACCCAGCTCGCCGGGGGTGGCGAGGAATCGCTCCTTGACAAAATGCAGAAAATATCGACGGTCAAGCTTAAGGACAAGGCCATCTTTTTCCGTCAGCTGGCAACCATGATCGCAGCAGGTATTACTCTTGCAGGTTCCCTTCAGATCCTGGCCGGACAGACCAAGAACAAACGCTTCGCCGATGCCATCAAGCATGTGAAGACCCTTGTGGACAGGGGATTTCCCTTCAGTGCGGCCATGAGGACCCGCAAGGAATTTGATACCCTGATGATATCCATGGTGAGGGCTGGTGAAGAAGGCGGAGTTCTTGATACGACCCTTGACAGGCTGGCGGGATTTCTTGAAAGGCAGGATGCCCTTCGCAAAAAGATCATCTCGGCCCTGACCTATCCCAGTGTGGTCATGAGCGTAGCTTTATTTGTTCTTTATCTCCTCATCACCATTGTTATACCAAGGTTCCAGCAGGTTTACAGCGGCATGGGGATAACTCTTCCCTGGTCTACCAGGATAATGTTCAGCAGTTCCATCTGGCTTACAGGAACATTGGTACATCACTCTTATTGGTTATTATTATTCTTGTTGTTGGTGTAGTCGCAATGAACAGACTTGACAGTACAAGGCCTCTCATGGATCGTTTCAAATTGAGGATACCCATCGTGGGTATGATCATGTACAAGGCGATCATGGCAAGGGCACTGCGAACCCTGGCCACATTGGTGGAATCAGGGGTTCCCATCCTTTCATCGCTGGAGATGACCGCCAATGTTTCAAATAATTCCGTTGTCAGGACCGGTTTTGAGGATCTGCGACTTGCAGCCAGAAGGGGCCATTCCCTCGGAGCTGCAGCCATGGATATGAAGATATTCCCGGCCATGGTGGCCCACATGATAACAGTGGGTGAAGAGACCGGTCACCTGGATGAAATGCTCAACAAGGTTGCAGACTGGTTTGAGCTGGAGCTTGATGAAAACATCAAACGCCTGACATCTATTCTCGAACCTGTATTGATGCTTTTTGTAGGCGGAGTAGTAGCCCTTGTGGTTTTCGCAGTATTCATGCCTATTATCGGTGCCATTCAGGCACTTATGTAGATAGATATGAAACCAGTTAAAACAGGAGGTGATGTTTACAAAGAGCGGGTGGAGGGCAAGCATATACAGTTTTGCAAGGTAGTTTAATTCAAAATTATATTTATATAAGGAGGACTTTAACAATGAAAAGATTTCTGAAGAAAAGAAAGATGCGCGGATTTACCCTGGTCGAACTGCTTATCGTCATTATCATCATTGGTATCCTTGCAGGAGCACTTCTCCTTGTTGCTGGTGCTGGAACTGATAAGGCAAATGCAACTAAAATTGTAAGTGATATGAGAACGGTTAAATCATCTGCTCTATTATGACTGATGCTGATTATGCAATGGCCCGAATCAGGAGATACTATGACTGACTGGCTTGCGATTGGGATGAATATGGCGATCGAGAATTCAATACAACAGATCTCTTCAATAGCTTTAGCTGGGTCCCATATATATGGTGGGGAGACAAAATACTTACTTCTGATTCAGGCGTCAATGAAATAATTGAAGATGATAGCAAATTGCAAGAATGAGCGGTCTTTATTCCGACACCGCTGAAAATTCGGGTTTTACCGGAGGTACTCAGTACAACCGTTTATATGAAACTAGTGGCAGCCTAATGAAACCGAAATCAAACTTATTTAACGAAATCCATGGAAAACTGGAATCTGAAAGAACTTGGTTCCAGTGGATTTCCCTTAAGGAAATCCATCTTTGTGCAATCTAGGCTATGAAACACTATTGCCTTATTAAATAATCTGAGAAAAGGAAATATGATTTTAAACGATAAAACTGGATTTTCTTTGGTAGAAACATTAATTGCTCTTTGATATTCTACCATTGCATTGCTGGCGTTGAGTACAGATCCCGGCATTGTACAGTAAACTCATGTCTTTGTCCGTGGAAAAGGAAAATGCAACCCTCTATGCAATACATGCCCTGGATCTGGTTGAAACAGTAGATTACAGTTCTTTTAACGGTTCTACGAATGTCGCTGATCTTCAATCGGACCTCAATGTTAGCCTTGATCTTCCTTCTGATTATTCCGCTGTTCTTTCTGTTGATTATTCTGCAAACCTCAAGCACCATCCAGGTCACAATCGAATATCCTTCAGGAATCGGCAGAAAAGATGTTTCCCTCACAAGGGTGGTGAGTCCCTTTGCTGACAAAACGGCAGAGTAAAAGAATTTCCAGTTCTTATAAAAAAAGTGAAAGTTCAACGGTGAAGTGCGGTTTTACCCTGGTTGAACTTTTAATTGTTATTGTTGTTGGCCTTATCATTACTGCCGGTGTTGTTTCCATTATGTGGGTATATATCTTTGATTTTGAGCAGACCGATGACATCACCGCTGCCCGCCAGCGAGGCGAGATGGTACTTTCCATCCTGGAGGGTCCCATCCTCCATGCTGGGTTGGGTATGCCCAATGAATCCCCTGATTTTGCCGATTCTTTTAACAATTTTACCGGTGTTTCTGCAATGGATGAACCGATTAGAATAACAGGAACAGACGATGATGAGATCTACATCTGTTTTTCTATGCCCTCATCAAACGTTATTGCTGATTCTGTTGATTTTGCATCAGATCCGTCTCCGGATATTACTATGAACAGTAGCATTGATGGTAATAATATTGAATATGACTCCACAAATCCTGATTTGAAGGCATGGGTTGTTTTCCCAACAGCCAATGTACCATTTCATGTTTATAGTAATTTTACCAGTCCCAATCTATCCCTGGAATCATTTGGAACCGGTTCAGGAATTATTGCCCAGTATGATGAACTTCATTATGTAAGGGCGATCCATGCTTATGTTTCAAATGGTCAATTCTATACACATGACCTGACAATCAGTTCAGCTCAGCCTCGTGTTGATGGAGTGGAAAAGATCTATTTTGTAAATGATGGTGGTGTACTTTCCGTCTATGTCCTGACAAGAGGGAATAAGATCGATGTTGGTCTTGCAACAGACAGGTCGATTCCAGGATGGGATGAGGATGTATTACCCGATATCGATACAAATTCCAAGAAATACCGTCTTTCAGTTACAAAAGGAAGCTGGAGAATACGAAACTAGATTTTTAATTATCGGAACTTATCTAATACATTAAATATAGAACAAGTTATAATGAGGTATGTTTTAATAGTGCCTCATTTGTGTCAATCCTGTGAAATAGGGATAAATTCTCAATTGATTATTCGACAATTTTGTTAAGTTATATTAAGATAGGATTGTATTGTATGTTATAACTTTAGAGTATTCTATTCTAAAGTTATCGATGTTTATGGATCAGCAGTAGACCAGATACGAAAGCGGGGTGATCTGTTGTTTGGCAGAAGTAAAGGTCATGCCGGTCTTTGTATAGAAGACCAGGTCATACGTTTCCTCGAACTCAGTGGCGAACCTGATAGACTCTCCCTTGTGAACAAGGTTGAAGTTCCTCTGCCTCCTGATGCAGTAAAGCAGGATGCTATTTCTAATGTTCAGGTCCTGGAGGGTGCTCTCTCTTCACTAAAGACCCGTCTGGGAAACAAAGTACCTTCCAACCTTACCGTTGGTATTCCTTCCAGAGATGTTTTTATTCGAATTATTGATATGCCTCGTATGGAAATAGGAGATGCAAGAAATGCCTTTCGATGGGATTTCGAAAAGCACATACCCTTTTCTGCTCTGGATGCGGTCTTCGACGTAGCGGAGATCGATCATCCCCAGAATGAAGATCCTGAACAGATGAAGATCCTGGTTGCTGCTTCAAAGAGCAGGACCATTGAGGTCCTTTCCGATTCTCTGAGACGTGTGGGTCTGCCAGTTGGCTCCATCGAACCCATCAATATAGCCATGTTCCGTTCTCTTACAAACCCAATCGCTCCTTTCACAGGTGGTGTTCTTGCCATTTTTGTCGGACAGGAAACCTCACAGTTCATTGTCGGGTATCTTGATAACGGTATTATCTACCGTAGTATTCTTGGCGGTTTCAGTCAGCCTACAGAGAAATTCCAGGAACTTCTTGTCAGGGAATCGAGTTCAACCCTTTCCTTCGTCAGTGCACAGCTCCGGGGTGTAGTTGTTGAAAAGATAATCCTTGCCGGGGGACTCAAGGAAAAAGAGGCCTTCCGTGACTATCTTTCAAGTGAACTGTCCATGCAGATAGACATCGCAGATCCATGGAGTCTCTGGGGCATAAAGGGAGCAGGAGATAAACCCTCTGGCTGGGATGCTGCCATCGGACTCGCAGTGAGGGATCTCAAATGAACATAAAGATCGATCTCAGGCCTGACAAACAGGCCAAGCCAAAGGTGAGTGCCATTGGCTTATCAAAGTACGTCGCGGTGATACTCCTACTGGCTTTTGTTGCAGTCTCCGGTCTGACCCTTGTTTACGGTGCCTTGAAAGCGCACTACATGAAAGCCGAGATCCAGCAGACAGAAAAAACGATCGCCAGATTGACGACCCAGAACACGAAACTTGCAGACGAACTCAAACGCCTTCAGCAACAGGAAAAGGTCTATGTTGATGCCCTTAACCTGCTGGAAGATGAACTTCCTACCATAGAATTCCTGAGTCTTCTTGAACAGAATCTCCCATCTGGTGTCTGGTTGAACAGCATAAGCATTAAAAAGGGTTCTGTTTCACTCAAGGGAAACTCTTATGGTGAAAATGATGTGGTTCTTTTCGCTCGCGGTTTACTGGAATCAGATCTTGTCACTTCGGTCAGTTTTCCCGATACCAGAAGAGGTAAGGAAAAGGATGGAATACCCATGGTGGATTTCAGTTTCAGCTGTCAGATCAGGGATATTGCCCAGGTCAATCCCTCGGGTATTTCAGGGGGTGGTAAATAATGAAGGGCCCCAGCAAAAAAACCGTACTGGGTCTTATCCTGATCATTCTTTTCGGACTCACTATATACGGGGAATATACTTTCAGCCGCAAGGTTATAGAATCCAAGAAGAAGCTTGATACATTAAAGAGAAACCAGTTGACCCTTGAACGATCTGTAGAGGAAAAGACCAAACAGGTTGCTGTTTTCAAAAAGGCAATTGCTGAACTTGAAAAATATCAACTGGGAATACCTGAAGATGAAGTAGATTTTTATGACAAAGTGCAGCAGGAAATGACAGATAACACGGTACGTTCCAATCGGATCACTGCAGCAAAAGCAGGTGGAGGGAGAAGTGCTGTCGCGATCGACTTTGAGGGCGCCTATTATGATATTCTTCAGACCCTCGCCGATTGGAGAGGTATGGATGTTGTCGTAAGAGTTTCCGGTCTGAACCTTTCTTCAGGCACAGATGGGCTTTCAAAGGGTAATATCACCATTGAATCTGTTCTCAGGGGAGGTGAATAGCTTGGCTGGAAGTGAAAGCTATGGAAGTGCATTGTCTGAGATGTGGAGCAATATCCTTTATGGTACCGGCAGTTACAAGGCGCTCCGGTGGTTCTTTGCTCTTGTGCTTGTTGTAGGTATAGTCTGGTCCGGTTTCATGTTCAAGAAGGTTCTTGATTTTTCCGAACCCACCCAGATCAAGCTGCCGCCCGCAAAGAACGTCGCTGCTGATGATGCCCGGAGACTTGAAGGGATCATCCAGTCCTTCAGGGATGCAGTTCTGGCAAGAACCGGCAGCAGTTCCATCGCAGTTGCAGCAGCAACGAGTTCAAGAAAGCCCTTTATTCCGACCCTTAAACCGGTAGAGGGGTTGCTTTCCACTGAAACTACCGCTGATGGAACTCCCATCGGGGCTATCCCGGATATGCAGGAAATTCTCAAGCAGCCGGAAGAGGTGATCCCTCCTCTGATTACGGTGAGAGCTATAATGACCCTTGGGCAGCGTACAAATGCTGTTCTTGACATAGAAAACCAGGGAGAAGCCTTAGTTGTTAAGCCGGGCTATACCTTTGGAGAAGGAATGGGTCGGGTTAAAGTCATTACACCTGATAAAGTTATAATAACCTGGGCGGGAGAAGATATCGAAATTCCCGCCGGGATGTAAGGAAGGGGTGAGATCCAGTTGAAGTTATGTAAAAGTTCTGTTCTTAGCCTCACCATCTGCTTGATCTCTTTATTTATATTAAATTTGCCTGCAGGAGCTGGTGCTTCCGAATCTGTCCTTCCCGATAACCTCGAAGGCCTCAGCACACTTCAGGGAGTGGTTTTCCAACAGATAGGTGATTCAAGTATCCTGATGAATGTGAAGGGGTCTGAAATGCCTGCCCCGATCGTGGTGAGTTCGACCAGTTCAAGTCTTGTCATTAAATGGGAGAACTCTTATATTCCTTCCATCTCATGGTCAAGGGGGTATACATCTCCCCTCATTTCCAGAATTTCGCTTGCTCAGGAGAGCAGTGACCTGGTAATGACCATTACCGTTAACAAAAAGCTGGATCTTGTCAAAGTAACTGGTGTGGCACCTGCCAACAGTTTCATGCTTGAACTGCACACCAGTGACAGGGTTGCCAAGGAAAAGCTCCAACTCAAGAAAGACAGGGTTTCCCTAAAACCCTACAACACAAATGATCCCTTTTCAAAGAATATTCCAGTAAATCTGGACTTGAGGGATGTGGAACTCAGGGATGTATTCAGGATGTTCGGAGATATCATAAACATGAATATCATCGCCGATCCATCAGTTCCGGATGCTTATGTAACAATGACACTCAAGGGTGTTCCTCTCAGTGAGGCCTTTGGTTATCTGATGAAGATGTATGATGTTACCTATTCCATCATGGGGAAAACTATTATCGTAGGAAAGGCGGACAATCTGGGTAAAACCCTTGGCAGGGAAAAGACCATGTCTTATCGTATCGGTTATGCCGATCCCAAGACTGTTGGAGGACTTCTCCAGGGCCTTGCCGGAGTAAACCAGGTCGTGGTAGATGAACGCCTCCGGACTATCTATGTTACAGCTCGTGATGACCAGTTTATCAAGGTGTCCAAGGTGCTAAAGCGTATTGATCATCCCGGAAAACAGGTGATGTTGAAGGCGAGGATCATTGAAGTTACGGATACCGGCAAGAAAGATCTGGAAAGCATTCTGGCCGGTGTATACAAGAACTGGTTCCTCAACTACAGTTCAGGCGGTCTTGCTTTTGGTGGAGTATCAGTCAATCAAGATGGTTCTGCAGCCTACGATCCTGATAATGACAGGGCTACCAGTCCAGTGAACGTTGATCTTGAAGATGTCGCCGGAAGCTCTGTAAAACTGCTTGATGCCGGTATCAACATGCTGGTGACAGAGAACAAGGGTAATGTACTTGCTGATCCTTCTGTAATAACAGTGGACGGTGGTACGGCTACCATCAAACTGGTAGAAAATTACAAGTACATATCTGAACGTGATGATGCTGGTAATCCCACCTATGATGAAGAACAGGTTGGTCCACAGCTTGAATGCACCCCCACAATAGGCCGGGATGGAATCATTACTGTTGAGCTTAGTGTCCAGACAGGTGAGATCATCGGTACTTATAGCGGTTCCCAGGGCGAAGAATTTCCACAGACCAGTACCCGGGAAGTTGAAACCATGGTCAGGGTAAGGAATGGTGAACCCTTTGTTATAGGAGGCCTTGACAAGGAAAGTGACACGACCGAACAGACAAAGCTTCCCATCCTGGGTGATATTCCCCTTCTTGGTGAGCTTTTCAAGAATACATCACACACAAACACCAAAACCGAGGTTGCTATTATCGTAATACCCTATATCCTTGAAACTCCTGATGGACCGATTGAGGAACTCCAGCTATAATTCGAATCTGAATCAGGGATCTGAGAGGAACCTTTGTTCCTCTCAGATTTTTTTTGCACAAAAGGGTGAAATGCTGTATTCTACTGATATTAGTATGTTACATGATCTAGGAGGATGAAATATATGGCTTTAGTGGTTGATACTTCTGATTTCTATTCTGGCATGAAAATTAAATGGCAGGATGCTATCTGGGAGATACTTGATTACCAGCACCACAAAATGGGCAGAGGTGGAGCTGTGATCAAGACCAAACTGAAGAACCTCGATACAGGTTCGATAATCGAGAATTCTTTCCGTTCAGGCGAAAAATTTGAAAGGATAATCTTTGACGAAAAAGCGGCACAGTTCATTTTTCAGGATGGAGATCATTATGTTTTTATGGATCTGGAAACATATGATCAGATCTATATTTCCAATGAAGTCCTGGGTCCGGTAACTAACTATCTTACTGATAACCTGGAAGTTATGCTCGAACTTCATGAAAACAAAGTTGTAGGGGTGGAACTTCCCAAAAATGTGGTTCTCAAAGTAATTGAGACATCTCCTGCCTTTAAGGGTGATACCGTTTCGGGAGGTGGTAAACCTGCAACTCTTGAAACGGGAATAACCATAACTGTTCCGGTTTTCGTCAATGTCGGTGATTCCATAGTTGTCGATACAAGGACAGGTCAATATCTCGAAAGATCTAAAAAGTAGTAATTCACATCAATTTGAGAAATAAAAGTCAGGGGTGAAATGTATGGGTGCCTTGGAAAAAATAGCATACCTCAAGGGACTTCTTGATGGTCTGGAAATTGCTGATGAAAATCAGAAAAAGGTTTATGCGGCAATTGTGGAAGCTCTTGATTCTCTTGCCCATGAAGTTGTGGAACAGACTGAGATGGGTGAAGAACTGAGGGATCTTTATGATGAACTCTCCGATGATCTGGATCAGATCGATGAAGATCTCGAGTCTCTCGAAGATGACTTTTACGATGTTATGGGAGAAGAGCCGGAAGAAGAAACGGAATATGACGAAATATATGAATCAGTAGCCTGCCCCAAGTGTGGTCACATTTTCTACTTTGAACCCGGATCTTATGAAGAGGGTGAGATGCTGCAGTGTCCAGCCTGTGGGGAGGATTTTGTACAACCAGAAGTTAAATGACAGGAGGGTGACAGATGGACGGAATGAAAGAGCAAATGGAATCCCAGTTTCCAGAAGAAGAAAAGGTCTTTGAGATGGAAGAGGAGATCACGCAGGAAGAGCCCAAATCCGTTCAGGGCAGCGTTCATATCTCCGAAGATGTCATTACGGAGTTGGCCAAACGATCACTTGCTACCATCAAGGGGGTACAGGCCGGAAGTCCGGGACTTGCATCAAAGCTTGGTCTTGGAAGAAAAGCCACAGAAGGTGTCAGGATCTCTGTGGATGAGAGTGCTGCCGGCTCAGAGATCACAGTCGATGTATATGTAATGGTTAAATACGGACTTCGGATCCCTGATATTGCATGGGATGTTCAGGAGTGCGTAAAGAACCAGCTTGAAGAACTCACGGGTTACCTTGTCAAAGCTGTTAATGTTAACGTACAGGGTGTCTATTTTGCTGAAGATATTCCTGTGGATGATGAACCTGATACTTCCCCTGAAGCGCCGGTAGAAGAAGAAAAGGTTGTTGAAACTGGCACTATTGAAGGTGAAACGGAAGAGGTCTAGAGGATAATCCTGAGATTAAGGTCGGTTTCAGGGAGTATCGGCCTTTTTTGAATTTGAGGCGGTGCATCATGTATCTGCTATGGAAAAGAACAAAAACTGGAAATCTGCTTCTTGGCAAAGAAGGACTCAAGAACTTCATAGCCGGCATGTTGCCTAGTGGTTATGAGTGTGAAGATGTTGGACTGTCCTCTGATACGGATGAAGTCCTCACTACTTTAACCCTGCCTGATATCCACAGCACCCTTGAAGTAGATCTTATCGAGGAAAAGATCAGCAAGATCTTTGAACCTACGGGGCTTAGACCCAAAATATCCTGGGGTCAGAGATCCAGCAGGATTAATCCCTTTCTTCAATTTATCAAAGGGTCACGTCCCATACTTACAGGTGTTGTTGTTGCAGGGCTGGTAGCACTGTACCATCTCGGGTTTTCTGGAGTTCTGAGCGTTTTCGCATCAGGTCTGGTAGCAGCAAGTCTTGTTTACCTTCTTTTGTGTCCAGACGGTAAAAGAACCTTGAAATCTTTAAAGGAACGTTACTGGAGGTAGCAATATTGTCGAAAAACCTTTTGCCCCAAAAAAGAAGGCGGTCTCGGGAGATCGCTCTTCAGATGTTGTATGCTCTTGACATAAGGGCAGATCAGTCTCCCGATGAGGCGCTCGCTTTGTTCGCGTCGATGGATGAAGATGAAGAGATCTGGAAATATGCTGAAATGCTCGTTAGAGGAGCATGGGGTGAAAGAGTGGCGATCGACAAACTGATCCGTACCTATCTGACAGGTTGGCGCCCGGAGAGGATGGTTGCAGTGGACAGGGCCGCTTTGAGACTGGCCCTTTATGAAAGCTATATAAAGCCACTTATACCCATCCCTGTTGCAATCTCAGAAGCTGTTGAGCTTGCAAGGACCTTTGGAACTGAAGAATCTGCGAAGTTTGTCAATGGAGTTCTCGGGCGAATTATCCGCGCAGTTTCCGAGGAAGCAGGACCAGGTATTGTCCATACTGAACCAGACTCTGACCGTTGAAGAGGTTTCTTCCCGAATTCAGGCGCTAATAACAGGTGATCCTGTTCTTCAGTCCCTGAATGTGAAGGGTGAGATCCTGGAATTCAAGAAACATGGCAGTGGACATGTATACTTCACTCTCAGCGGAGAAGATGCCCGTCTATCGGGTGTAATGTTCAGGTCAGATACCCGCAATGTGCCTCAGTGGCCTAAACAGGGAGATGAAGTAATTGTCCAGGGCAGGATAGCTATATATCCAGCCCGAAGTTCCTATCAGATTTATGCCCGAAATATTGTACCCATTGGTCCTGGTGCTGCTGCCAGGGCACGGGAAGAAATTAAAAAGAAACTTGCAGAAGATGGCCTTTTCGATCCACGGCTGAAAAGGCCACTTCCCTCCTATCCGTCCAGTATCGCGGTAATAACGTCACCGACCGGCGCTGCCATTCGTGACGTTATCAAGGTTGCTTCCAATAGGTTCCCCGTCTGTTCCATCGTAGTTATTCCAACTCTTGTTCAAGGTCTGGAGGCACCTTCCGAACTGGTAAAGGCCCTCCGTTATACAAACAGTCTCTCGGGGATAGAAGCGGCTATACTGGCTCGTGGAGGTGGCAGCAGGGATGACCTGAATCCTTTTGACGATGAACTGGTGGTCAGGTCTGTAAGAAATCTGGCAGTTCCTGTAATAACTGGTCTTGGACACCAGGTTGACCTTACCCTGTGTGATCTTGCAGCAGATGTTTCTGCTCCCACACCTTCTGCTGCAGCGGAAACCCTTTTCCCTGATCGTACAGAAGTGTCCCGTCTGCTGGGTAACGATCTTTACAAACTGGGTTCTGGTCTTCTACATCAGATAGAAACCCGCGGAAACTATCTGGATAGACAGTTTCTCACATTCAATCATCTTCTGCATAATGCCCTTCATCTCGAGTCATCCCGTGTATCTGACAGCGCCAAGGGCATACTTTCTGCAATGAATGAAAAGATCCACAAGGATAACCTGCAGTTATCACGCCTTGCTTCTTCCCTTAATGCTCTTTCTCCTCTCTCTGTACTTGAGAGAGGGTTTATAACCTGTCAATCGATTCTTTCAGATAAAGTCATTGTATCAGTTTCTGAACTTGAGGTTAACTCAGTTTATTCCCTCAACCTTAAGGATGGAAATGCTCTGGCTGAGATCATAAGTACATCTCCATCTGAAGATCACTGACAGAAATTAAGGCAGGAGGTCTTTATATGCTTCCCCGGACACTGATATGGAAAGATGATAGACTTGCAATACTTGATCAGAGGAGAATCCCTTGGGAAGTGTCATATTGTATATGTAAAAACTACTCTGAAGTTGCCCATGCTATCGAAAAACTCACTATAAGAGGAGCTCCTGCTATAGGGATAGCTGCAGCCTACGGAGTCGCCCTTGCAGCACTCGAAGGACCCGACAGTATCATTCCTGCCATAGAGCGACTTTCCCAGACCAGACCCACTGCGGTAAATCTTTTCTGGAGTCTGAAAAGGATGGAGGCTGCATTTTACGCTTCACAGGAGAAGGACGTTCCCCGAACCCTTCTCAATGAAGCTCATCAGATCCTTGCTGAAGATATCCGGATCAACAGGGTTATTGGAAAAAAAGGTGCAGAGATCCTTCCTGAAACCTGCAGGATTATCACTCACTGCAATGCAGGAGCCCTTGCTACCGGGGGACATGGTACAGCCCTCGGGATTATAAGGACTGCAAAGGAAATGAAAAAAACAGTGCGGGTCTTTGCCGATGAAACACGTCCCGTCCTTCAGGGTGCACGACTGACTGTATGGGAGCTTATGCAGGATGACATCGATGTAACTCTCATCTGTGACAATATGGCTGGTTCTCTTATGAAGGACGGAAAAATAGATGCAGTAATAGTGGGTGCTGACCGGGTAACATCAAGGGGTGATGTGGCCAACAAAATAGGCACATACCAGCTTGCCATTCTTTCACAATACCATTCCATCCCATTCTACGTGGCTGCTCCCCTAAGCACTTTTGACTGGTCCCTGCTTTCAGGAGAAGATATTCCCATAGAAAGGAGAGAGGCGTCAGAGGTCCTGTGTCTGGGTGGTGATGCATCTCTTCCTGATAACTATTGTGTATATAACCCGGCTTTTGATGTTACACCTTCTGAACTGATTTCTGCGATCGTTACCGAGAAGGGCCTTATCATGGCTCCTGTCTCTGTTAATATAGATTCATTCAAAAAGAAACTCTGAAGGATGTGAAACAATGACCGATTTCAAGATAGCCGATCCAGGTCTGGCTGGAGCCGGACAAAAAAAGATAGACTGGGCATGGTCCTATATGCCGGTCCTGCGAGTTCTCAGGGAAAAATATGCTGCTTCCAAGCCCTTTTATGGATTATCCATTGCTGCATGTCTTCACCTTGAAGCTAAAACAGCCTGTCTCCTCAATACTTTCCGTGATCTGGGTGCTACAGTTTTTGCAGCAGGTTCAAACCCTCTTTCCACCCAGGATGATATCTGCGCCGCCCTGGTTGCTTCAGGAATCCATGTATTCAGTCATCATGGTATGAATACTGATGAATATTCTGAAAATCTGAGAAGGGTCCTGACCTATAATCCCAGGCTGATCATCGATGACGGAGCGGATCTTGTGGCAATGATACATGAGGAAAGAAGGGATCTCCTTCCAGGGATACTGGGTGGTAATGAAGAGACGACCTCCGGTATTAAAAGGCTCAAAGCCATGGAGAAGGAGGGAGTGCTGTCCTTTCCAATGATCTCTGTAAATGACGCCAAGAGTAAATATCTCTTTGATAACAGGTATGGGACCGGACAATCAGTTTGGGATGCCCTTCTAAGGAGTACCAACCTTATAATTGCCGGCAAAAAAGTTGTAGTGGCCGGTTATGGGTGGTGTGGCAGGGGGGTGGCTATGAGAGCAGCAGCCCTTGGGGCACATGTGATTATAGTAGAGGTGGATCCCCACAAGGCCTTTGAAGCTATTATGGATGGATATGAGGTCATGCCAATGACCGATGCTGCTCCGAAGGGAGATATCTTCCTGACTCTGACCGGAAATATCAGGGTAATAAGGAAAGAACATCTGGAAATGATGAAAGATGGAGCTATTCTTGGGAATGCGGGTCATTTTGATGTTGAAATCTCTATTCCCGATCTGGAAGATCTTTCTACCGCTAAAACTGCTACAAGAGATAATATTGAAACCTATCTTTTGAAAAATGGCCGAAAGATCCACCTGATGGCTCAGGGAAGACTTGTTAATCTTGCAGCAGGAGATGGTCATCCTGTTGAGATCATGGATCTGAGCTTTGCAACCCAGCTTGAATGTGCGATCTTTGTAAAGGATGCCGGTCTCAAACCAGGTCTCTATGATGTTCCTCAGGATATCGATGGGTCTGTAATGAAGACCAAACTGAGATCCATGGGTATTGAACTTGAAGATCTAACAGATGAACAGCAGAAGTACCTCCAGAGCTGGAAAGAATAAAGTCCAGTATTCAAACCCTGGAAGATAGAAGGGAGTATTCTTCATGTCAGTCTTGTTCAGAGATGTACTTGCCCTTGACGGGTTTATGAATAGTGCTCTACCATGTGATATCTTTATTAATGACGGGAAAATAGAACGGATCTGTGAACCTCTAACCTTTTCTGGTCCGACAGATGAAACTTTAGAGGGTAGGGGAAGATTTGCCGTACTTCCCGGATTCGTCAACGGACATACCCATGCTGCCATGAGCCTTCTTAGAGGCCTTGGCGAAGAAAAACCCCTCATGGAGTGGCTCAGGGAAAAAATATGGCCCGTTGAAGCAAAGCTTACCCCGGAACATATTTATTGGGGTACCAGGCTGGCCCTTCTGGAAATGGCTTCAAAGGGAGTTACATGCTTTGGGGACATGTATTTTGAAATGGATCAGGTAGCCCGGGCTGCAACAGAGATGGGAATGCGTGCCGGTCTCTGCCGGGGACTTATTGGAGATGACCGGAGTAAACTGGATGAAAATGCTGCCCTTTTCAGGGAATGGAACGGTCGTGACGGTCTTATTTCAATCCAGTTAGGGCCTCATGCTCCCTATACGGTCTCCCCGGATATGCTGAAAGTGATAACTGCCCTGGCTGGAGAAATTGGAGCAGGTGTTCATTTTCACTTTCTTGAGGCGGAGTGGGAAAAACAATATCTTTCAGATGAATTCAGAATGTCTCCTTCCGAATACCTTGAAGAAACAGGCCTTGCTTCAGCGCCATTTCTCATTCTGGCCCACTGTGTCTGGTTTCCTCTTTCAGAAATGATACCTTTTAAAGACAGGAATATCACCCTTTGCCATAATGTAAAAAGTAATCTCAAGCTGGGCAGCGGGATATTCCCTCTTGACGAGGCATACCGTCTCGGGATAAATATTTCGCTCGGTTCAGATGGAGCGGCTAGTAACAACCAGCTGGATATCTGGGATGAGATGAAGACTGCCGCCCTTCTTCATAAAGGTGTCAACAAGGATCCAACACTTGCAAGGGCATCTGATATCCTTCGCATGGCAACCTATGGAGGTGCTCATAGTCTTGGTTTTGAGAAGACCGGTAGAATACTTGAACAGTGGGAAGCTGATCTTGCAATAGTAGATCTGGACCAACCCCACTACGTCGGTGTTGATCCTGATAATCTCTGCTGTTTCATCGTTTACGCAGGCTCCAGTGCCGATGTAAAATCAACAATGGTGAAAGGTAAATGGATATACAGGGATGATCGATTCTGTCTTGCAGACAGGGATGAAATAATCCGCCAGTCTTTACGTTGCCGAAAAGAACTGGTAGATCAGTCGCTTTAAAACATGAATTCTCGCGGGAAGGGGTTCTAATAATGCAGTGGAGAAGTGGAAAAGAGATCAGGGATCTTTTCATCGATTTCTGGATCTCAAAGGGAAGTAAACATTATCAGAGCTTTTCTCTTGTTCCGGATGATCCTACCCTGCTGTTTACAATTGCCGGGATGGTCCCATTCAAACAGTATTACCTTGGACTTAAAACTCCGGAGCATACAAGAGCCGTTACATCCCAGAAATGTGTCAGAACCAATGATATAGAAAATGTGGGTCATACAGCCCGTCACCATACTTTCTTTGAAATGCTTGGCAATTTTGCATGGGGTGACTATTTCAAGAAAGAAGCAATTACATGGGCCTGGGAATTCCTCACGGAGTATATAGGGCTTGATCCGCGCAGGCTGTATGCAACCATATACAGGGATGATGAAGAATCTTTCAGAATATGGAATGAAACTATCGGTCTGCCGGAAGAACGGATCTACCGTTTTGGTGAGGATGAAAACTACTGGTTCATGGGTAATACCGGACCCTGCGGCCCATGCTCCGAAATAATGTATGACCAGGGACCGGAATATTCATGTGGAAAACCGACCTGTGATGTCGGATGTGACTGTGACAGGTATCTGGAAATCTGGAACCTCGTCTTTACGCAGTATGACAGAATGGAAGATGGAACCCTGGTTCCCCTTCCGAAGAAGAACATTGATACTGGTATGGGGCTTGAACGCCTGACTTCTGTCGTACAGAATGTAAGGACAGATTTCGAGACAGACCTCTTCATGCCTATCATCAATGCTGTATGTTCAATGGCCGGGATAGAGTATGGAGAGACCGAAGGGGGAGATCTTGCCGTCAGGGTTATTTCGGATCACCTCAGGTCAGTAGCCTTCATGATAGCAGACGGTATTCTTCCAGCTAACGACGGACAGGGATATGTACTGAGGAGACTCCTGCGAAGGGCAGTACGGTATGGTCGGCTGATCGGGCTCAGAGATCCCTTCCTTGTTGATCTACTTCCCGTGGTAATTGAACTTATGAGTGATCCCTATCAGGAACTTGTCAATAACAGGTTGATGGTTGAACAGATAATTTCTGTTGAGGAAAACCGTTTTTCCCATACCCTTGAACAGGGAACTAATCTCATAGAGTCCGAAATCGACTTATTGCAGCAAAAGAAAGGTGATGTCCTCTCGGGTTCAATTGCTTTTGAACTGTATGACACCTATGGCTTCCCTCTGGAACTTACCCGTGAAATCTGCGAAGAAAGGGGACTGAAGGTCGATGAAGAAGGTTTTACCCGACTGATGACTGAACAGAAAGAAAGAGCTCGTGCTGCCAGTAAGCACATTCAGACAGAGATGAAAGGTGATATCTATTCTGATCTTCTCAATCGATTGGGTGCCACTCCCTTTACCGGATATTCCCTGGATTCTTCCGTAACTAAGATCGCTGTTATATTAAAAGATGGCGTTGAAGTCGATAGCCTGAGATCCGGAGAAAGAGGAGAGGTTTTCCTTCAGGACACTCCCTTTTATGCAGAAAGGGGAGGCCAGATCGGGGACAGAGGTAGAATAGCAAATGAAACTGCCAATGCCGTGGTTCTCGATACGGTATATACCTCCGGTGAGCTGATCTGCCACAGGGTCAGAGTGGAGGTAGGTCCCCTGTCAAAGGATATGGAGATAAAGGCTATTCCAGATCTTTTGCAGCGGAGTGCAGTTACAAGAAATCATACAGCTACACACCTCCTTCATGAAGCCTTGACCAGAGTCGTAGGCGGACATGCAAGACAGGCTGGTTCCCTGGTTTCACCGGATTTTCTACGCTTCGATTTCACGCACTTTGAATCACTTAAGGACGACCAGATCAAGAAGATAGAAGATATTGTTAACATGGAGATCCTTAAGGATCTCAGTATCAATATTCAGGAAATGGATATGGAATCAGCCAAAGAAACTGGTGCTAAAGCCCTTTTTGAAGAAAAATATGGAGAAAAGGTCAGAGTTGTAAAAGTAGATGATTTTTCCTCCGAACTCTGTGGTGGCATTCATGTAGACTCAACAGGCCAGATAGGACTCTTCAAGATCATAAGGGAAGAAGGGATCGGATCGGGTCTGCGGCGTATAACTGCAGTAACCGGACTCGAAAGTCTCAAGTTGCTCCAGACAACTCTGAATACCATCAGTGATCTTTCCCGGTCTTTGTCTATTGAACCATCTGGACTACAGGAGAAAGTTGAAAAGATCCAGAAAGACCTTAAAGAAACCAGAAAAGAATTGGAGCAGGTCAAGAAACAGTCATTGGCCTCAGATATCAATGATCTGGTAGAATCAATCGAACTTCCAAATGGTATGACCCTTTTTACCTCCTGCCTTCATGATGTGACCCAGGATATTATGCGTGAACTTGGGGATAAACTTACTGCCGGGAAAAAGGGTACGATAGTGGTCCTTGCCTCAAACAATAGTAATAACCAGGTCGCCATAATCGCAATGGCAGATAAGGAAGCAGTGGATGCAGGAGTCCACGCCGGAAACCTTCTAAGAGAAATTGCCAGTATAGTGGGTGGCGGCGGTGGCGGAAGACCTAACCTTGCTCAGGCCGGAGGTAAAGAACCTTCCAGGACCAAAGAGGCACTAGTTCAGGTTCTTTCTGCTGTCAAAGAACAGTTGAAGAACTGATGGCGCAGAGTAAAAGAATCCTCTGTCTTGATATCGGCCATGTTCGTATCGGTGTAGCCGTGACCGATCCCCTGGGTATGTTTGCCCAGGGGATCGATGTTATCCCGGCAGACGACCTGTGGCTTGAAAAACTGGATCGTTTAATAGAAAAATATGAGCCCTCCGTCATCCTTATTGGTTACCCTGTAAGGACAAATGGACAGATAGGACCGGAAGCCCGAAAGATCCTGGATTGGTCCAAAATCCTCGAAGAAAGGTATCCACAGCTTTCCATAAGGTTATGGGATGAAAGATATAGTACAGTAATTGCAAACAGAACGCTTATTGAAGTAGGTATACGCCGAGAAAAGCGCAGGTCAAAGGTGGACAGGATCGCTGCTGCTATAATCCTTCAGGATTACATTGATCATCTTAGGAGAGAAAACTAACGTTGAATATTCCTGCCGGTGTAAAGATAACTCCGATGTTGAAACAATATATGGAATGGAAGCAGAAATATCCGGATTGTCTTCTTTTTTTCAGGATGGGAGATTTTTATGAACTCTTTTTCGAAGACGCAAGAAAGGCCTCTGAAATTCTGGATATTTCCCTTACCAGCCGTGACCCTAAAAAAAAGATTCCCATGGCAGGTGTTCCATTTCATGCTGTTAACAGTTATCTGGCCCGATTGGTAAACTATGGTCTCCGTGTTGCCATATGTGAACAGGTCAGTGAACCGGATGGGAAAAACCTGGTAGAAAGGGAAGTAGTAAGGGTAATTACTCCGGGTACATTCCTTTCCGATGATGAACCTTCTGATGCAAGAATTGCATCCATACTACCAGTTAAAGAGGGCATTGCCCTTGCCTTGCTTTCAGTAGGTACCGGAACGCTTGAGGCTGGTATGCTCCAGTTTCAGGATGCAGTTGGAGCCCTGAAGGCCTTTGAACCCCGGGAATTTGTCATTTGCCAGGGTTCTGATATTTCTTCGTTCCTTTCCGAGTTCCCGGATGTAACGATTGTTGAAAGAAGTAGAGATGATTTTAATATTATCAGCGGGATCAGATCTTTATCTCAACTCTGGGGTGTAACTACATTCAGCGGTTTCGGAATAGAGGATGATGATCCGGCCATTGGCTGTGCCCATGCTGTAATTCTCTATCTTCGTGAAACGCAGTTTTCGGCCGTCAGATATATAAATGGCATAAAACCCCTTCTTCAGACCTCCAGAATGTACCTTGACGTAACCACACAGACTAATCTTGAACTTGTTGGAAAGGAGAGGCATTCCCTCTATTCCCTTCTTAACCAGTGCAGGACCCCTATGGGAAAGAGGGAAATGAAGGACTGGATCCTTCATCCTCTTCTTGACATTACGCAGATCTCAAGAAGACAGGATGCAGTAGCCTGTCTTCTTGATGAGCCGGCAATACTTGAAAATCTCAGATCCTCTTTGTCCGGATGCCGTGACATGGAGAGGGCTTTGGCAAGGTTGAGTCTTGGTACAGGAACTCCCAGGGACATCGGTGCAATAAGGGATACCCTGAAACAGTTACCTGCTATAACCTGCTGTTGCAGCAACAGGAACCTTAAACCCTGGGTAAATGAAATAGCTGATCTGCCGAACCTCTATCTCGAACTAGAAAAAGCCCTTGTGGATGAACCTCCCAGGAACCTTATTACATCCAGTCCTGTTATCAGGTCTGGTTATGATCAGGACCTCGATTACTGGAGGGATCTTTCAGCCAACGGTAAAGCCTGGCTTGATAAATTCCTCACAGAAGAGAAAGAACGTACCGGGATCCAGAAGCTTAAGGTTGGTTATAACAGGGTCTTTGGATACTATCTGGAGATCTCGAGATCAAACCATGAAAAGATCCCGGACAATTACATCAGGAGACAGACCCTTGTCAGTTCAGAAAGATATATAACTTCTGAATTGAAAGAATTTGAAGATAAGATGCTTTTGTCAGAACAGAAGGCCAGATCCAGAGAGACAGAACTGTACAGAAAACTTGTTGAAACTGTTCTTCAGTATACTCAGGATCTTCAGACTTCAGGGAGAGCCCTTTCCTGTATAGATGTCATAGCGTCACTTGCCCGAACAGCTATGGACAGGTCCTATACCAGGCCTGCGATAACGGAATCAGGAGCTATTCTGATCAGGGGTGGAAGACATCCCGTAATTGAACAGGTATTCCCTGAGGTACCTTTTGTTCCCAACGATGTCGAACTTTCTTCACCAGAGAGGAATATTGCCATTCTTACTGGTCCGAATATGGCTGGTAAATCTACATACCTCAGAATGAGTGCACTCCTGATCGTAATGGCCCAGATGGGTTCCTTCCTTCCCTGTGAAAAAGCCAGTATTCCTTTAATTGACAGGATCTTCACCCGTATCGGTGCCCGGGATGAATTGTCGAGGGGAAATAGCACTTTCATGGTTGAAATGGTAGAAACTGCTAATATCCTGCGGAATGTCACCGGTCGGAGTCTTGTGATTCTGGATGAGATAGGGCGTGGAACATCTACATATGATGGGATGAGCATAGCCTGGGCTGTCATCGAATACTTACATCATCACTGTTCTCCCGCACCAAAGGTGCTCTTCGCTACCCATTACCACGAACTCACCTGCCTCGAAGAACGGCTCGATGGGGTCTTTAACCTCAGCATGGCTGTAAACGAAATATCAGGGAGGATAACATTCCTTCACCAGGTTATTGAAAAGCCTTCGAACCGCTCCTACGGCGTCGAGGTAGCCAGACTTGCCGGTATTCCCAGACAGGTGATAACCCGTTCCATGGAACTTCTTGACCGTTTTGAATCCAAGGGTAATTATCCCCATGAAGTTATCGGTGATTCACAGAAACCATCACCGCATCAGCTGGATCTTTTTTCAGTGAACACAACTGCTGTAATTGAGGAAATCAGCACCCTTGATCTTGATAATACCACCCCCTTACAGGCTCTGGAGATCCTTCACCGATTAAAAGAGAAAAGCAGGGGAGGGGTAAAATAATGAAGATCAGGGTACTCCCTGTAGATCTTGCATCAAGGATAGCTGCAGGTGAAGTTATAGAGGGTCCTGCTGCAGTTATAAAAGAACTTGTCGAGAATTCTATCGATGCTTTCAGTACAGTGATAAATGTTACACTGTTACAGGGTGGCAAGACCAGGATAGTTGTTGAAGACAATGGTCAGGGTATGGAAAAGGAAGATATGAAGGTTTCTTTACAACGCCATGCTACCAGCAAAATAGAAAAACTTGAAGATCTTGAGAATATTCATACACTGGGTTTCAGAGGTGAAGCTCTTGCCAGTATTTCCGCAGTAAGCCGACTTGATATGCGCAGCAGGACAGCTGATATGGAAAAAGGTTCTCTTCTCCAGGCAGAGGCTGGTTCTGTTCTTTCCATAAGAGATGTCAATTGGACTCATGGAACCCGTATACAGGTTGATGATCTCTTCTATAACCTTCCTGCAAGGAGAAAGTTCCTGAAAAGCACAGTTGCTGAATTCAGGCGAATAAGCCAGCTCATACGCGCCTTTTGCCTTTCATACCCCGAGATCGATTTTCAACTAATACATGATGGAAAGATAACCCTATCATCCAGGGGTAAAACCACACGCAGGGATATCCTTGAACTTCTGTGGAGCTATGAACCCGAAATACTCATTAACCATCATAAAACAGGACCGGTTTCAATCGATTGCTGGATCCAGAAACAGCCTGGGAAAAAGAAACTGATGGTCCAGTCATTTGTAAACAACAGGATCATCCAGGATTCGATGATCAAAGCTGCCCTGCATTCAGCCCTCGGAGAGATCTCTGCTAACGTTGCTCTCTTTATCACTATTCCTTCTGATCACGTGGACGTTAATATCCATCCTGCTAAAACAGAAGTCAGATTCAGGTATTCCAGAGAAATATTTGATACTGTACGTGAAACAGCATCAGAACTTCTCGGCAAGAATTCTGTAAATATTGTTCCCTTTCCCCTTGATCCCCATTGTTCAGCAAAAGAATTATTTTCTGGATCACGAACCGGGGAAAGGTCTTGTCTGAACAGAACAGCAGATACACCCCTTTTTTCAAGGGTTGCCCAAAGCTTTCCCGGCAGTAAAATGGAAAACGGTGAGGTTTACGCCACCGGTTATATTGAAAACGATACATATGCTTCTTATCCAGATGGGGAGGTTACCTTTTTCGGACAGCTTGCGATTGGTTATCTTCTCTTTGAATCAGCGGGCTCTCTTTTCCTGATGGATCACCATGCTGCTCATGAAAGAGTGACCTTTGAAAAGATACGTAACCGTTCAGGTACAGGAAGATCCCCTGTTCCTCTTGCCATTCGTCTAGAAATACCCCAACAATTCCGGGATGATGTCATGGAGTACATGGAAGCCCTTGAAAAATCAGGGTTTGGGTTTGATATCACCAATGAAGGATTGTTCCTCAAGTCTATTCCCCAGTGCCTTGGAGAACTTACAGAAAATCCTTTCGAATACCTATCATCCCTTATCATGACCTGGAATGAGGGCTCCAGCCCGATAGTGGACGGTGCAGTATGGTTTAAGTGGACAACCATGGCCTGCAAGGCTTCCGTGAAACTAACGACCAGGCTGACTTCAACAGAGGCCCTTGCCTTGTGGAGGGATCTTATGGCTTGTGATAACCCCTATGCCTGTCCTCATGGCAGACCAACTTTGCTTGAGATCTCCGAAGGCAACCTCTTACATTATTTCGGGAGGTAGCGTTAATAATGTCAGAACATAAACTCTATCCAGCAGTGGCAATTATTGGACCGACTGCTGTGGGAAAGACCGGTCTGAGCCTGAGGATAGCTGAAGAACTGAATGCAGAGATCATTTCTGTCGATTCCAGGCAGGTCTATCGGTTTCTTGATGTTGGCACTGATAAAGTATCTCCAGAGACCAGGAGAAAGATCATCCATCATCTTATAGATGTAGCCGACCCGGATGAACATTTTACAGTGATCGATTTTGTAAGGATGGTTGATGATGCTGTAAAAAGGATCTTTTCACGGAATAAGGTACCTTTGTTTGTAGGGGGAACTCCCTTTTATTACAAGGCTCTTTTTGAAGGTATCATTTCTCAGGATCTTCCCTCAGATCCTGAAATAAGGGATCATTTTGAAGCGAAGGCCAGGGAGCTGGGAAGAACCTATCTACATGAACTACTTGAAAAGATAGATCCATCAACAGCCCAAAGACTTCATTTTAATGATCTCAGAAGAGTGGTCCGTGCACTAGAAGTCTACCATATAACTGGCAAAAGTCTTTCCTGGTGGTACTCACAGGATAATACCAGTACTCCCAAGTATGATTTTCTCTATCTTGGGCTTAACAGACCAAGGGTTGATCTTTATGAAATCATTTCAAGAAGGGTAAAAGAACAGTTTGCATCAGGGTATGTGGAAGAAGTAGAATGGCTTCTTGGAAATGGATTTGGTAAAGAATTACCGTCAATGCAGGGTTTTGGTTACAGAGAGATTGTTCAGTACCTGGAAGGTAAGATGTGCCTTGATGAAGCAATAGAAGGTGATATCAGGGCGACAAAAGCCTTTTCCCGGAGACAGATGACCTGGTTTAAGCATTTCCAGCCTTCAATGTGGTATGATACTTCTGTTCTGGATTCCGGCGTTCTTCTCCAGAATCTTCTGAATGCTTCAAAAGAACACTTTGAGAGGGGTCAGTCCTGAGCGTGGAAGTTATTCTTGCAAATCCCACGGGTTTCTGTTTCGGTGTTAAAAGAGCCATACACAGTCTGGAGACGGCACTCAGGCAGCATGGGAAAGTCTATTCTACTGGAAGTCCGATTCATAACCCTCAGGAAGTTTCAAGGCTTGAGAGGGCGGGGCTGATCGTTGTTAATTCAGTTAATGAGATTCCTGCGGGTTCAGTAGTTTTTATTCGTGCTCATGGGGTTGATTCCGTCACTTATTCTTATCTCAGTGATAACAACTGCATAATTATTGACGGCACATGTCCTTTTGTCACAAATGCTCAGACAAAAGCGCGGGATCTTTCTGCCGAAGGTTATGCGGTTCTTATCTTCGGAGATCCAGATCATCCGGAGATAAAGGCTATCAAAGGATTTGTAACTGGTGAATGCCATGTAGTACGTTCATATGCTGAAGCTGAATGTTATTGTAACAGAGAAAAAATAGGTCTGGTGTCACAGACGACTCAGGAAGAAGAATCCTTTACTGAAGCTGTAACAGTTATGGTCAAATGCGCAAAAGAGGTCAAAGTGTATAATACAATATGTAAAGCAACAGTTGAAAGGCAGAATGCTATTCGGAAGCTTGCAAATGAAGTTGATGCCATAATCGTTATCGGAGGACGGAACAGTGCTAACACTGCTAGACTTGTTGACATAGCAGGATCCCACGGTGTAGATGTTCTCTGGATTGAACAGGCGGACGAAATTGACAGGACCTGGTTGATCGATAAAGAACGTACAGGTATTGCTGCAGGAGCTAGTACACCGGATTGGTTAATAAATGAAGTACAAATTCTTTTAAGCAACTTATAGGTAGTCAAGGGGGCTGGAAAAGTATGACTGATGAAATGATCAATAACAGTGAAGAAGAAATGCTTGGAGGTGAAACAGCCGATAATCTTGAAAGCATGGAAAGCATGCTTCAGGATTATGAAGTTGAAGAGATCCACAAAGGGAAAGTCGTCAAGGGTACTATAGTCGAAAGCAATGAAGATGGCTGGCTTGTTGATGTGGGTTATAAGTGTGAAGGATCTCTACCTGCCCATGAATGGAGTCACAGAGTACTGGTAGAGGAGTCCAAGAAACCCCAGATCGGTGATGAAGTGGAAGTCCAGGTGATCAATGTCCGTCGGGGTGAAGAATCACAGCTGATCGTCAGCCGTTGGAGATGTGAGTTTGACCGTCGCTGGAATCAGCTTGAGGAACTTGCCTCCGCCGGAGAACCCATTTCCGTAAGGGGACTGAGAAAAGTCAAGGGAGGCCTGATGGTCAATTGCTGTTCACTGGAAGGCTTTGTGCCGATCTCCCATCTTGCAGAAGAAGGCAGAGGAGTCAATCCTGGACGCTTTGTTGATGATGTTTTCGATGTCAAACTTCTTGAAAAAGACAAAAGAAAGAGAAGACTTGTCCTTTCCAGAAGATCTCTGCTTGAAGAAGACCTTTCATCTCTTAGAGAAAGATTTTATGAATCAACTTCCGAGGGCGATATTCTTGAAGGTACAGTCAGTAGTATAACTTCCTTTGGGTCTTTCGTTAATCTCGGATGTATCGACGGTCTCATCCACATAAGCGAACTTTCCTGGAAGAGGAACGCCAAACCCAAGGATATCCTTAAAAAAGGAGACCATATAAAGGTTAAAGTTATCGGGATCGATAAGGAAAATAACAGGATCTCTCTTAGTCTCAAACAGACGCTTCCTGATCCCTGGACGGTTGTCAATGAAAACATAAAAGCAGGAGACCAACTTGAGGGAATCGTTACTAACGTAACCGACTTCGGAGCCTTTGTCGAGGTCCAGGATGGGATAGAAGGTCTTATTCACATTGGAGATCTCAGCTGGTCCCGTATCAAGCATCCCAAGGAAGTCCTGAAAAAAGGCGAAAAGGTCGATGTTGTGGTACTGGAGGTTGATGGTGACAAAAAGCGTATCAGCCTTGGTTACAAGCAACTGCATGATCCATGGAGCGGCATAGAGGATCGTTATGGTAAGGGTTCAGATATCCAGGTCAAAGTCGTGAGACTTGCTGATTTTGGTGCATTTGTAGAGATCGAAGAAGGTGTGGAAGGCCTTATTCATATCTCCCAGCTAAGCAACCGAAGAGTGGAAACTCCAAAAGATGTACTCGAAGAAGGGCAGGAAGTTACAGCAAGAGTAATTGAAGTAAATCCTGCTGAACGAAGAATGAGACTAAGTATCAGTGCCCTTCAGGAACAGGAAGTTAAGAAAAAGAGAGACGGGGAACGTAAAAAAAGACACTCTGAAACTGAAAAACATAAAACGGTTACAGTTCAGGAAGATACTTCCATCACAATTGGAGATGTTCTCAAAGATATGATGAATCAATAATGGTCAACCAGGCCGTCCCCTTGGGATGGCCTGGCCCCTTTTACTATATAACCCCCTGGAAGGTGAATGCCACAGATGTCTAAAACCGTTATCTGTACCTATCCTGACACTGTACTGCGCAGAGAAACTGCTCCAATAACCAGTTTTGGTGAAGAACTCAAATCCCTTGTAGAAGAAATGAAAGAGATCATGCTTGAGGGAGATGGAGTAGGTCTGGCTGCCCCTCAAATAGGACTGTCTATGAAACTTGCAGTAATATTTTATGAAGGAACTCATTATACTCTGGTCAACCCTGTTATTCTGAAAGAAGAGGGTGTACAGGAGGCAGAAGAAGGATGTCTCAGTTTTCCAGGTATTTATGGAAATGTCATCAGACCTGCAAAGATCAGGGTTAAATATCTCGACATGAATGGCGTGGAACAAATTGTAGATGTTGAAGACTTTCTTGCCAGGGTTTTCTGTCATGAAATCGACCATCTTAACGGGAGGTTGCTGATCGATCATTTTTCTCCC
Source organism: Synergistales bacterium (assembly GCA_963666205.1). Lineage (GTDB taxonomy): Bacteria > Synergistota > Synergistia > Synergistales > JAFGMB01 > JAENYO01. Next base: position 204,209 of record OY762654.1, on the reverse strand, counting down.
CTGAAAAAGAGTATGGCCAGAAAAAAAATGCTAAGAAAGCGCAGGGATAATTAAAAAAGATGGACAAGATCTGGTTTGCCGGTTCAGGTCCCTTCGCTTCAGAGTGTCTCAGGATCATCAGCGCAGAGAAAAAACCCCATATCATAATTACAGCCTACCCCAAAAGGGCGGGGCGTGGAATGAAACTTAAGCCCACCCCAGTTGAAATTCTTGCCCTTTCCCTTGGTCTTTCTCTCCACCACACTTCTTCCATGTCCACGGATCCCATCCTTTTGAAAATGCTTAAGGATACCCCCCCCCTGGCGATTGTGGTGATTGATTTTGGACAGAAGATACTTAACCCGTTTCTCGACTTTTCAGAACTGGGATGTCTTAACATCCATCCATCCCTGCTTCCTGAATACCGGGGTGCGGCTCCCGTCCAACGCGCGATCATGGAAGGAAGGAAATTTACAGGTGTTACCCTTTTCAGACTGTCTGAAACCATGGATTCCGGACCTATCCTTTCACAAGCTTCCCACCTTATAGAAAATAATATTACATCGGGAGATCTTCTTTCAGACTTGGCTGATATGGGATGTGTGTTATTATTAGATGCAATTAACAACTATATTCCGAAAAATACCAGTTTTTTACAACAAGACCATTCTCTTGCAACTTTTGCACCTAAAATACGAAATGAAGAGGCCCGCCTCGATTTTATGGAAAATGCGGAGACTTTTCACAATAAAGTACGTGCATTGAACCCGGAACCTGGAGCATATATTTGTGTAAAGGGTAAAAGAGTCAAGATATGGCAGACATCACTGATCCCTCTACAGGGTGACCCGGGTACCATAGTTGATTTTATTGAAGACAGACCAGTTATCTCAACCATTCAGGGTTGCATTTTAATTATGAGTGTGCAACCCGAAGGGAAAAACCGTATGGACGCTGCATCCTGGGCAAGAGGTGCAAGACTGGTAAAAGGAGATAATATTCTATGAGTTTAGAACGTGATATGTTCAGGGATCTTATCCAGAGATATGAATGGCCCAGGGCTGTTGCAGTTACTGGTGCCCTTGGTTGTGGTAAGACTGAATGGGTACTTAATCTGGCTCTGGCATTTAAGACAATGGTTGAGAAGATTACTATCGCAGATGTAGATATAATAAATCCTTATTTCTGCATAAGACAGGTTTATGAAACCCTTGAATCAAAGGGTTATAAAGTTCTGATGGCCCCGGATAAAGCCAGGTGGTCCGATATGCCATTGGTAACTGCCCAGGTGGATTGGGCTCTTTCTGATTCTGATAGCCAACTACTTCTGGACATTGGCGGAGATGCCATCGGTGCGCGGGCTTTAAAGCAGTATGAAATCCGAATGAAAAAAGCAGGGTATCTACTTATCATGGTAGTTAATGCATTCCGCCCACAGACTTCCAGCGTTGAGGGAATACAGAACATGATCTTGAAGATGGAAGAGATATGTGACCTCAAGGTCGGAGCCCTGATAAGTAATTCCCATCTCATGTCTGAAACAACGGCTGAAGACATATATCATGGCCTTGATATTGTTAGAAAAGCAGGAGACATACAAGGTCTTCCAGTCCTCTATGCTGGAGTATCTCCAACACTTGTAGATCAACTTAAAGTAACATGGAAGGAAGATATTCCCTTCTGGCCCGTTTCAAGGTATATGCTGCTCCCATGGGAAAGGGGTGCAATGTGGTCAACGGGGCTACCCCGAAAGAACCATGGCAGTATCATACTCCAACAGCAGGATCACTCTTGATCGCTGCTGATATAGTAACTACATTGTGAGAGGGGTGTTTATTGTAATGGCAAAGGGACGTATCGAAGTCTCTGAGGATTATTGCAAAAGTTGTGGACTCTGTGTAGCTGCCTGCCCCGTGAAGGTCCTGCGTATCTCTGACAGGATCAACATGAAGGGACACAGGCCAGTGGAGCAGTACAAGGAAGGTTGTATCGGATGCGGAATGTGTGCCATATCATGTCCTGATGCAGCCATCGAAGTCTACAGGATATCTGAAGAGTAATCTGTGGGGGGATTTGACTAATGACTAAAGTTTTAATGAAGGGCTCTGAAGCTATCGCTGAAGCTGCTATTCAGGCTGGATGTACTCATTTCTTTGGTTATCCTATTACACCTCAGAATGAGATACCTGAATATATGTCTGCTCATTTACCGGAGCACGGGGGCATTTATATTCAGGGTGAAAGCGAAGTCGCCTCAATCAATATGGTTCTTGGTGCAGCAGCTACCGGATGTCAGGTAATGACATCCTCGTCAAGCCCGGGTATCTCCCTGATGTCTGAGGGAATAAGTTACCTTGCCGGTTCAGAACTACCCTGTGTTATTGTAAATGTTATGAGGGGTGGACCAGGACTTGGGGGTATCCTTCCTTCACAGGCAGATTATCTGCAGGCTACCAAGGGTGGTGGAAATGGAGACTATAATCTGATGGTGTTCGCACCGGGAAACCTACAGGAAGCGGTAGACCTGGTCCAGTCAGCATGGGATTTTGCTTTTAAATACAGAAACCCGGTTATGATACTTGCAGATGGTTTTATGGGACAGATGATGGAACCGGTCGAGATCAAGGAACACAAAACTGATCGCGGTAATGTTGAAAGCTGGGCCCTCGGTTATTTCAAGGAAAGAGGTAATAAGAGAAGTCTTCTCAAGAGCATGAACCTTACCCCTGAACTCCTGGAAGAACACAATATCCATCTTCAGGAAAAATATGCTGCTATGAAAAACGAGGAAACTATGTTCGAACTTGTGAACCTGGACGATGCTGAACTTGTCATAGCATCATACGGTACTTCTGCCAGGATCGCCAAAACTGCGATCAGCCATCTCAGAAATGAAGGATACAAGGTCGGTATGGTAAGACCCATTACACTTTTCCCCTTCCCGTATGAAGCTTTTGAAAGAATACCTGCATCTGCCAAGCATATTCTGGATATAGAAATGAATATGGGCCAGATGATAGATGATGTAAAGATCGCAACGGCATGCAAGTACCCTGTCTCGTTCTTTGGCCATTGCGGCGGTCTTGCCCCCTCGGTCGAAGAGATCGAGGCAGAATGCAAGAAGATACTTGGTTAGCAGGGAGGTCATGACTATGTCTGAAACTAAAATCTATTCTAGACCGGAAAGCTGGATGAAGGAAGTTCACACCCATTATTGTCCAGGTTGTGGTCATGGTATTGCCCACAGGCTTATTTGTGAACTGATAGATGAACTCGGTATTCAGGACAAAACAATAAGCATGGCTCCAGTCGGCTGCGCAGCTATGATGTATGACTATATCGATATTGACTATGTAGAAGCTCCCCACGGTCGTGCACCGGCTGTAGCCACTGGGATCAAAAGAGTCTACCCGGAGAAGGTTGTTTTTACATATCAGGGTGATGGAGACCTTGCTTCTATCGGTATGGCAGAAATAATCCATGCAGCTAATCGTGGTGAGAATATTACAGTTATCTTTATAAATAATGCCATCTATGGGATGACCGGGGGCCAGATGGCTCCTACCACACTTATCGGTCAGAAAGCAACCACCTGCCCATTGGGAAGAGATCCCCAACTGGCAGGTTATCCCATTAGAATGTGCGAACTCCTGGCAAGCCTTGAGACTCCTTCCTACATTGAGAGGGTGTCTGTAGCCAGGCCAAAATACACAATAAAGGCCAAGGAAGCGCTTAAAAAGGGGTTCCAGTATCAGATGGACAAAAAGGGTTTTTCTTTCATTGAAGTCCTCTCCAGTTGTCCAACTAACTGGGGACTTACTCCAATAAAGTCTTTCGAATGGCAGCTTGAAAACATGGTCCCATATTATCCCTTGGGTATTTTTAAGGATTTCGAATAGGAGGACTGATCAGAATGGAACATTTTTATAAAAACATGATCGCAGCCGGTTTCGGCGGGCAGGGCGTAATGGTTCTTGGTCAGTTGGTGGCTTATTCCGGCATAGCCCAGGGGATGCATGTTACCTGGATACCCTCATATGGTCCTGAAATGCGCGGTGGGACTGCAAACTGCGCCGTGGTTGTAAGTGATGAAGAAATAGGTTCGCCCGTTGTTAATAAATCCGACATAACCATAGTTATGAACCAGCCTTCCCTTACAAAGTTCGAACACTCTGTAAAACCCGGAGGATATCTTATCTATAACAGCGACCTTGTCACTTATGAAAACCCACGGAATGATGTTACCGTTATTCCTGTTCCTGCCCAATCCATAGCACATGAACTCGGTAGTGATAAAGTGGCCAATATAGTCGTACTTGGTGCTCTTGTAGAGTCCACAGGTATTGTAGACAAGGAAATCTGCATAGAAACGATCAAGGAAAAACTGGGCAAACGAAAACCTAAATTTCTTCCTATGAACCTTGAAGCCTTTGCTAAAGGCTTAGAGATTGCGAAGAAATAGCTTATAACTATGGAAAAGCGAGAAAAGGTTCTTTCAAGGCACGTTGTTTACAGGGGAAGAATTCTTAACCTCAGGGTCGATAATGTAAGGGTTCCGTCCGGCAAAAGGGCTTACAGAGAGGTTATTGAACATAACCCTGCTGTAGGACTTATCCCCCTTACAGAAGATGGTAAGATACTCCTTGTAAGCCAGTTCCGTTATGCCATAGATGAAGAAATACTGGAGATTCCTGCCGGCATTGTTGAAGACGGTGAGGACTTTGAAACAGCTGCCCTGAGGGAACTTCAGGAAGAAGTAGGCTTTACTGCTTCCGAACTCGCTTACGTAGGAAGTTTTTATTCATCACCTGGTTTCAGCACTGAGTTACTGGTTGTCTACCTGGCCTCCGGATTGTCTCCATCTAAGCTTCCGGAAGACGATGATGAATTTATTCAGACAGTTTCTGTAAAGGTAGAAGACCTTCCGGCTTTTCTTAAGGAAGGGAAAATAAAAGACGCCAAGACTTTTGCTGCCCTTTCCTGGCTGATAAACCAGGATCTTTAACGCACTTAAAGGGGGACAGTATGGATCATATCTTTCCTGTCCCCTTTTACTGAACTATGAACGAACATACATATATTGACAGATTAATTGATAACTTTTGTGATTACCTCCTTTTAGAGAGAGGATGCAGTCGGAATACTGTAATCTCTTACAGTTCTGATCTGCAAGGTTATCTGAATTACTGCTATTCCAAGTCCTTACCTCCCCTTCCTGTGAACAATGACAAGCTTTCAGGGTATCTTTCTCTTCTAACTTACAGGAAGCATTCACCCTCTACACAACAACGACTCGTTGCCTCTCTGAGATCATGGATACGGTTTCTAATTCTTGATGGTGTTTCCGATGAAGAAAACATACTGCCTCCATTGCCGGCCCGCGAAAAAAAACTTCCCCAGATCCTCAGTGAGGGGGAAGTCCAGCGAATTCTTGATGCCTGTAATGGTGATAAATACCTGGATGTCCGTGACAGGGCTATTCTCGAGATATTGTATGGATGCGGCCTCAGAGCAAGCGAGATCTGTAACCTGCGACAACGGGATATGTTTTTTTCATCAGGGACATTAAGGGTAAAGGGTAAAGGGGATAAAGAAAGGATTGTGCCCTTTCTTGGGGAAGTAAGGAAAACATTGCGATTTTATATTGAAAGAACCAGTTCAGTATTCTCTGATAAATCCAGAGATATGTTGTTCCTTACGAGAAGTGGGAACAGTATGAGAAGAGAAGATCTGTGGAGGATGGTAAGGAAGAGGGGGAAAATGGCTAATATCAGCATACAGAGGTTACACCCCCATGTATTGCGTCATTCCTTTGCAACCCATCTTCTGAGACGGGGTATGGACCTAAGGACACTTCAGGAGATCCTGGGTCATTCTTCTATTTCTACCACAGAAAAATATGTCCATTTTGATCTGGAGCTCAGGGATGTATATGACAAAGCCCATCCCAGGGCCTAAATTTAAATGTTTGGAGATGTATATGCTAATGAAGGACAGGATCGGTCAGGCAGTGGAATATGTAAAAGAAAGGATCCCATCAATACCAGAGACTGGTATCATACTCGGTTCAGGCCTGGGAGCACTTGTTGACCACTTGGACAGGAAAACTCTTCTGGATTATTCTTCCATTCCATATTGGCCGGTTTCAACTGCTCCTGGTCATGCAGGAAGACTTGTCTTCGGCCATTTTGAAGGTTCCCCCTTACTTGTTATGCAGGGAAGGGTACACCTTTATGAAGGCTATACAATTGAGGAGATTTCTTTTCCAGTCAGAGTTCTTGGCCAGTTGGGCCTGAAAAATCTGCTTATCACAAATGCCTCCGGTGGAATTAACCATGCTCTTGATCCAGGAGATCTGGTGCTTATTCATGATCATATTAACTTTATGGGAAAGAATCCCCTGGTGGGCGTTAATTATGAAGAATGGGGACCTCGCTTCCCTGATATGACATATGCCTATGACCGGGATCTCATGAAAATTGCACTGAAAAGCGCCAGCAGTAAGGGGCTGCTGTTAAAAAAAGGAATCTATATAGCTTTCTCAGGGCCTTCTTATGAAACTCCGGCTGAAATCAGAATGGCCAGGATCATGGGAGCGGACGTGGTGGGTATGTCAACTGTACCTGAAGTTATTGTTGCCAATCACTTTGGTATGAGGGTCTGTGCTATCTCATGTGTTGCAAATTATGCTGCAGGGATGACTTCTGCAAAATTATCTGAAGAAGAAGTCCTCAGCGAAATGTCCAGAGCTTCGGACGACCTGGTAAAACTGTTGCACGGATTTCTCAGTCTGCTCAATAAAGTGTAAATTGATTCTGGAAGGGGGATATGAAAATGTCGGAAGCAGCAATGGTGGAAAGGCTCCTTGATGTTATTGAAAACGATATCCTTCCTAAAACAGAGAAGGCCGTTTCCCAGGGACATAAGATCTTTGGGGCAGCTGTACTACTCAAGAAAGACCTGTCCCTGGTTATCGCCGGGACCAATCATGAAGGCCAGAATCCCATGTGGCATGGGGAAGTCTTTACAATTAAACAGTTTTATGAACTGGAAGGGCACCCCATGCCAGAAGAATGTATATTCCTTTCAACTCATGAGCCCTGCTCAATGTGTCTTTCTGCACTCGCCTGGTCAGGCTTCAAGAGTGTGTATTTCCTTTTCGGTTATGAAGAGACCAGGGATGATTTTGAGATTCCAGATGATATCAGGATTCTGAAAGAAATATTCCGATGTTCCAGACCTTCCAGAAAAAGTTCTTACTTCGATATGAAATCTATCATGGAAATTATCCATGCACTCCCTGAAAAGGAAATATATATGGATCGTATATCAATTCTGAAAAAGAAGTATATCCATTTGTCTGAAGAATATTTCAGTCAGAAACAATGAACTTGATAATATAGTGTAGAATGTATTAAAGAGCAAATCTTAATTGTAATTAAGAAGATCGTAAAGCATAATGGGGAACCCGAAGTAAAGGAGAGCGGAAACCATGACAGAATCCCTTGCACAAGATTTTATCTATGCCTTGAAGAACGATACCCTGATGAACATTGTTGCTTGTACCAGGACAAAGATATGGGATAAAGATCCTGCAGCTTCACTCTTTGTTCCAGCGAGAGAAGCCTTTCTAGGCCCAATGTTTCTTCAGGCAGTTGATTGTTTTCGTATGATAACCCATCACATCGGCGAAGAACCTTTATGGATGATCCTTTCTGCCAAGTTCGGTCTCATAAATCCAGACTGGAATATGCCTGATTACAGTGTTCATTTAAGCTCTTCCCGTTCTTCAAACGGCCTTGTAAGCTTTTCTGAAATGGAGGAACAGTGGGATGAAAAATCCCTGAGCCGCTATGATACATTTGCTGTCTGGGGTCCTTCAGCCTACTGTAAACAGATAAGGGAACTTGCTTCTTCGAGATCATCACATTTTGTCAGACTCCTTTGCCCAGCAGAGGGTTTAGGAACAGGGAAAGCAGTAGGAGCGCTCAAGAAGTTTAGAGAGGAAATTCAGAAGCAAGTCTGTTCCATCTACGGAAACAGGCTCACCCCCCTGAGACCGGAGTAAGCGAAGAAGAATAATAATAATGAAAAAGAGGAAAAAAATAGATCCTTCAGATTCTGGAATCCTGCATAATCCTTTTTTAGAAATTTCAGGGGAACCTGGTCTCACTCAAAGTGCTGAAGTTACTTCGGGTGATGACTGTAATACAAAGAGCCCGGAAACTGATCCTACACCTTTTATAGAAGTTATAGAAAGAGTAATACTTCGAAAAGAGAAAAAGGGTAGAAGTGGGAAAACAGTTACAGTGCTTGAAATACGCCCTGCTGACAAGATGGATCTCCCAGTATTATCAAAAAGTCTGAAAAGTGCTATTGGCTGTGGTGGGAAAATAGAGGGTACACTTATTGTTCTCCAGGGAGATATTGCGGGCAGGGTCGAAGATTGGTTCAGGTTTCGTGGGATATCAAAGATAACCAGGGGTTGAACCTGTTTGTCACATTTATTTTTATATTCATGCTGGACAAATAAGACACATACCTTTAAAATCTTACTACTTGAAAGTAGGGAGGCGAGTGGTAGCTGGTGCTGCCCCCGGGCTTCAAACCCGGTCGGGAGGTGCTTCTGGGTATCTCCGGTGGGTTCGATTCCCACACGCCTCCGCCACTAGATAAAAAGGACAAGGAAAGAGGGGGGACAAAGTCCGCCCTCTTTCTATTCCTGACTGGTTTCAATTATAGGTTTTACATAATCATAGTGGTATTCAGCATCCCACGGAAAAAGTATCCATGTATCCTGACTGACCTCAGTTATAAATGTGTCAACATAGGGTCTTCCTCCCGGTTTAGCATATACTGTGGCAAAATGGGCATCTGGTAACATCTGCCGTACAACCTGAGCTGTTTTTCCTGTATCAACAAGGTCGTCAATGATAAGACATTTGCCATGTCTAACAGAGCTGGTACCAATATCCTTAAGAACAGATATTCTATCCTGGGATCTGACAGTATAACTTGAAACACATACCGTATCCACAAGATGCACATTCAGTTCTCTGGCAATAATTGCGGCTGGAATGAGTCCGCCTCTGGCGATTCCTATAATCCAGTCCCATTGGCCCAGATCCATTAGTCTCCAGGATAATGCTTTGCAATCACGATGGAGTTGATCCCACGAAATACTATATGTTCGTCTGTATCTTTCAGAGCCTGACATGAAAAATCTTCACCTCACAAATTCCAGCTGTATTCTTCCTGTTGGGGATAAATCAGGAAGATAAGCCAAAGTCTATAGTCATTTTCTACATATTGCAACAGAGATGACACCTTATTGCTGGATTTTCAACTATAATGCATACAAGAAGTGGGTTCCATTCTAAATTTCAAAAATGTATAATATGGTTGAAATATGACAAGATATAAAGCTAATTGTTAACTTAAGTGTATGTTTCAGGTTAAAGATCTTATCAGGGAGGGTAAATTATGAAGAAAATGCTGTTGTGTGTGCTTTCGCTCGTTCTTGTTTTGTCTGCTGGTATGGCTCTGGCAATGACTGCGGTCCCGGAAGATAAGCTTTCTGCAGGTTTTGTCTATGTTGGTCCAGTAGGAGACGGTGGCTGGACATTCATGCACGATCAGGGACGTCTCGAAATGCAGGAAATGTACCCGAAAATGAATTCAAGTTTTGTAGAATCCGTACCAGAAGGACCCGATTCTACCAGAGTTATGGAAACCTTTGTGAGAAAGGGTTTTAAACTGATATTTGCCACTTCCTTTGGTTACATGGATTTCGTCGAAGAGGTCGCAAAGAAAAACCCTGATGTTACATTCATGCATTGTTCCGGTTATAAAAAGGCTGACAATGTAGGCGTTTACTTTGGCCGTATGTACCAGGCAAGATACCTTTCCGGACTGGTTGCTGGAAAGATGACAAAGAGTAACATAATTGGTTATGTTGCAGCTCAGCCCATCCCTGAAGTCATAAGGGGCATAAATGCCTTTACACTTGGAGTAAGAAAGGTCAATCCGGAGGCGAAGGTCAAGGTCATATGGCTTTTTTCCTGGTTTGATCCAGGGAAGGAAAAAGAGGCAACAAAGGCATTTGTAGATGCCGGGGCAGATGTAATTGCCATGCATGCTGATTCAGGAGCCGCTCCTCAGACAGCGGAAGAAGCCGGTGTTTATGTAGTAGGCTATAATAACGATATGAGCCATTATGCGCCTACAAAACATCTTACAGCCCCGGTCTGGGATTGGGGCATGATTTATAAATATGTTGCAGGGCATGTAATAGACGGTACATGGAAATCAGAGGATATATGGTGGGGATTGAAAGAGGGACTAGTCGGACTTGCTCCTTTCGGAAAAGATGTTCCCGCTGATACCAAAACACTTGTTGAGACGGAAAAGAACAAGATAGTTAATGGAGAATGGGACGTGTTTAACGGACCCCTTAAAGATCAGAAAGGATCAGTCACTATAGCTGAAGGCACTTCCATGACTGACCAGGAAATGCTTTCCATGAACTGGTTCGTTGAGGGTGTTGAGGGAGAAATTCCGAAATAAAGCGACGTTTATGATATATTACAATTCGTTATCCAGGGCGCGAAGCACCTCGCGCCCTTTCTTATTTGAAAGAATTGCTATATCCTGATTTCAGTCTCTCAATTGTTATTTGGATGGAATTGAAACCTTTAGCCGCACCCTAACTGTATTAAAAAGGTATTTGATGGAGGGAATGCATGTGAAAATGTCTTCAGATGGGCCCCTTGTAAAGATGCACAATATTGTGAAGTCATTTGCCGGATTCAAAGCTAATGACTCGATCAATTTTGAACTTTTCCCCGGGGAAGTTCATGCGTTACTCGGAGAAAACGGGGCAGGGAAGACTACCCTGATGAATATTCTTTCCGGATTATACATCCCAGATGAAGGCGATCTTTCAGTCAACAGTACAGAGCAGGACTTCAGATCTCCCAGGGATGCTATCCATGCCGGCATAGGGATGGTCCATCAGCATTTCATGCTCGTACCCAGTCAGACCGTCTGGGAAAACATGATTCTCGGGCTATCTGAAGTACCACAGTTTCTTCCCAGAAAAAAGATCCTGTCACGTATCAGAGAGATTTCTCAGCACTATGGCTTAAGTGTTGATCCCAATGCAAGGATATGGCAACTGTCAATTGGAGAACAGCAGAGAGTTGCCATATTGAAGATGCTTTTCCGTAATGCAGGAGTATTGATACTCGATGAACCGACAGCTGTACTTACACCTCAGGAAACAGCCAAGCTCTTTCTTACTGTCAGGCAGATGAAAAATGAAGGAAAAGGCATTATCTTTATTTCTCACAAGCTAGATGAAGTAATGGACCTGTCTGACAGGGTAACAGTGTTAAGGAAAGGGAAAAACGTGGGTACCGTGAAAACCGGAGAAGTGTCTAAAGAGAAACTGGCTGAAATGATGGTTGGAACAAAAGTGAGTTTTTCCGTTACCAAAAAAAAATTATCCCCTGGAAGATCAGTCCTTTCGGCTGAAAAACTGAAGGTAATAAATGATAGAGGGTTGTGTGCGGTCAATGATATCTCCCTGGAAATCAGGGAAAATGAGATCCTTGGTATTGCAGGAATTGCTGGTAATGGGCAGACTGAGCTTTGTGAAGCCCTAGTGGGCCTTAGAAATCTTAAGTCAGGAAGTATCAGAATTGGGAACAGTATCCTGACAAAGGCAAGTCCAAAGACTTTTATTTCAGCCGGTATCAGATATATTCCAGCTGACAGGAAAGGCATAGGACTGATACCTAACATGGATGTTAATGAGAATTCCATCTTAAAAAAATACTGGCAGGCTCCAGTATCCAGAGGTATAACCATAAACTGGAAAAAAGTTTTTGAGTTTGCTCAATCCATTGTAGAGAAATTTAATGTTGATACTCCCTCCATGCTGACACCTGTAAGGAATCTTTCAGGGGGAAATCTTCAGAAACTTATGCTTGGTCGAGAATTGAGTGATAGACCATCTGTTATAGTAGCGGTTCATCCAACATGGGGATTAGATGTGGCCGCAACCAATTTTGTAAGAAAAACACTTCTGAAAGAACGAGAGAGAGGCGCAGGGGTACTGCTGGTATCTGAAGACCTCGATGAACTCCTTTCTTTGAGTGACAGGCTCGCCGTAATACACAAAGGACAATTCATGGGAATTCTCAATGAACCCTCCGGGGTAAGTGCAGAATCCATTGGATTGATGATGGCCGGCACGAAGTTAGACCCTGAAAATGAGGTTTGTGCATAATGAAAATGCTTAAGATAGAGAAACGTCTTAATCTACCTCTATGGCTAAATCTTTTTATCCCCTTAGCAGCTGTAACCCTGGCCCTGTTGACAGGAGGTGTTTTCCTGGGATTCCTTGGAGTATCACCTGTAAGGGCTTATTCCGAAATGATCGTCTCTTCACTGGGAGATACCTATGGTATCAGCGAGACCCTGGTAAAAGCGATACCACTGGCACTGGCATCTATTGGTGTTATGCTATCCTTCAAAATGCTGATCTGGAATATAGGAGCTGAAGGACAGATCTTTATCGGTGCCCTTGCAACAGCAGCTATAGTAAGATATCTCCCTCTAAATAACCCGGTATTAATGTTCATCCTGATGTTTCTGTCTTCTGCGATTGCCGGAGGATTCTGGGCGTCTGTTGCCGGTTTTCTCAAAGCCAGATGGCAGGTAAATGAAATAATTACCACTCTTATGATGAATTATATTGCCATTCACCTGGTTGATTTCTTCGTCTATGGCCCTTGGAGAGATCCAGCCAGTCTTGGTTTTCCCATGACACCCCCATTCCCGGATGCAGCAAGATTGGTGCAGTTTGGGAACAGCAGAGTTCATCTGGGAATATTTATTGCCATTATATTTGCTTTTCTTTTCTACTGGCTTATTGGATGGACAAAGTGGGGATATGAGATCAGGGTCATCGGAGAAAATCCCAGGGCGGCCAGATTTGCTGGCATAGATTACATTAAGAATGTTGTTATTGTGATGTTTATTTCCGGTGCTATAGCGGGAATAGCTGGAATGTGTGAAATTGCGGGCCTGCAGGGAAGACTTCAACATGGTTTTTCCGCCAGTTTCGGTTATACTGCAATAATTGTAGCCTGGCTGGCAAGACTTCATCCTCTTGTAATCCTCTTTGTCTCATTCCTTATGGGAGCATTACTTGTGGGGGGAGACTCCCTGCAGATAGTAATGCGTCTTCCCTTATCAAGCACCCTTGTAATACAGGGGCTTATCCTATTCTTCGTTCTGGGTGGAGAATTTTTCAGAAGATACAGAATCCAATTCATTTCAAGGAAGGATGGTTGATTTGCTGGACATTCTGGTGCCTATCCTTTCCGCTGCCGTTCGCAGTGGGACTCCTATACTCTATGCCACCCTCGGTGAGATTCTTACTGAAAAATCCGGAGTAATGAACCTCGGACTGGAAGGTCTTATGTTGATGGGTGCATTTACAGGTTTTTCTGTAACTTTTTCTACAGGAAGTCCATGGCTGGGCATTCTTGCTGCGTTCATTGTGGGAGCTGTGTTAACAACAGTACATGCCTTCCTCTGTATTACAATGGGTGCAAACCAGGTTGTTAGCGGACTTGCATTGACAATGATCGGTACTGGTGCCAGTTCCCTTCTAGGCAGAAGCTATATTGGTGAAACCATTGAAGGACTTGAAAAATTCACAGTTCCCATCCTTGGAGAAATACCCTTTCTCGGAGATATCCTCTTCAGCCACGATGCTATGGTATATATATCATATATACTTGTTTTCCTTCTCTGGTGGTTCTTTTCAATGACAAGGGAGGGGTTGAATCTCAGGGCGATAGGTGATAGTCCCAGAACAGCGGATTCGGTCGGACTTAACGTGAAACGGGTACGGTATATATATACCCTGATAGGTGGCGGGATCGTTGCTGTAGGTGGAGCCTACATGTCTGTAGCCTATACCAAGATGTGGGGGGATCTCATGACAGCCGGGAGAGGGTGGATAGCGGTTGCTCTCGTTATTTTTGCCATATGGCACCCTTTGAGAGCTGCTTTTGGTGCTTATCTTTTTGGTGGTGTTGAAGCCTTTCAACTCAGACTTCAGGCTGCAGGTACCACTATTCCGACTCCATTGCTCCTGATGCTTCCCTACGTTCTAACCATCATAGTCCTTGTCGTCATCTCTGTAAGAAAGGGAAAGGGATTGCTTTTCGGAGCTCCTGCGTCCCTGGGACAGCCTTTCTACAGGGAAGAACGTGAATAGAAGGCAGGGGGGTGCTCATACCCCCCTGATCATCAATGGTTCTCAGTTGCAATGTTTATGTGTCCATCTTTAACGTTAACGTAGATCCTTGTTCCTTCTGTTATTTTTCCCTCAATTATTGCCCTTGCCACCCTGTTTTCAACTTCATGGACGAGTAGTCTTTTAAGGGGTCGAGCACCGAATACCGGGTCATAACCATTTTTTGCGATCAGATCCAGGGCATTGTCATCAACCTGGATGTCCATATTCTGTTCTTCAAGCCTGGAGGCCAGCCGGTTTATCAATATTAAAACTATCTGCTTTATTTCATCCAGAGTCAGGGGTTTGAATATAACTATATCGTCGACCCTGTTAAGAAACTCCGGTCTGAAATACTGCCGCATTTGGCTCATTATCCCTTCTCTGATCTCCGGCTGGATCTCGCCTGAAGCTGAGATTCCTTCGGTAAGATATTCTGATCCTATGTTACTTGTCATTATTACTACAACATTTTTAAAATCCACCGTACGTCCATGGTTATCAGTAATCCTACCATCATCAAGGACCTGAAGTAATATATTAAATACATCATGGTGAGCCTTCTCTACCTCATCGAAAAGGACGACGGAAAAGGGTTTTCTTCTTACAGCTTCAGTCAGTTGTCCACCCTCTTCGTATCCTATGTATCCAGGAGGTGCACCAATTAATCGTGAAACGGAATGTTTTTCCATATATTCAGACATATCTATCCTGATTATATTTTCTTCAGAATCGAAGAGAGCTTCGGCAAGAGATCTGGCAAGTTCCGTCTTCCCGACTCCTGTTGGTCCAAGGAAAATAAAAGACCCTATTGGTCTGTTGGGATCTTTTATCCCGGCTCTTGCTCTGATAACGGCATCTGAAACCAGCTGGACTGCATCATCCTGTCCGATAACTCTCTCATGGAGTATCTTGTCAAGGTTCAGTAGTTTTTCTCTTTCCCCTTCCATGATCTTCGAAACAGGTATCCCGGTCCACTTACTGACAATTTCAGAAATCTCATTTTCGGTGACATCTTCCCTCAGTAGAGGAGATGTAGCTGATCTGTATTGATTCTGTTCATCTTCCGCGTGTCGAAGTTCATCCTGTAATCGGGGCATTTCGCCGTGTTTAAGTTCCGCTGCCCGGTTAAGATCATATTCACGTTCGGCTTTTTCAATACCATGTTTTACAGTCTCTATTTTTTCCCGGAGTTCACGAACTCTGGATATGATATTTTTCTCATTATCGTATCTGGCTTTAAGAGCTTCAGCATCCGTCCGGGTGTTATGAAGTTCTATCTGTACCTTTTTAAGTCTCTCGATACTGGCACTATCGTTCTCTTTCTTCAAAGCTGCTTCTTCGATCTCCAGCTGCATAACTTTTCTTGTCCGTGCATCCAGTTCAGAAGGCATGGAATCTATTTCAGTTCTGAGCATGGCGCACGCTTCATCAATGAGATCGATGGCCTTATCTGGTAGATACCTGCTCGTAATATATCTGTTGGACAGGATAGCGGCACTCACTATAGCATTGTCCTTTATTCTGACACCATGATGGATCTGAAAGCGATCCTTAAGACCTCTCAGTATTGAAATGGTATCTTCAACACTAGGTTCCTCGACCAATATGACCTGGAAACGTCTTTCAAGGGCTGCATCTTTTTCTATATATTCTCTGTATTCATCCAGGGTTGTAGCACCGATACAGTGAAGTTCACCCCGAGCAAGCATTGGTTTAAGCATATTCCCTGCGTCAATAGCCCCTTCAGCTTTTCCTGCTCCTACTATGTTGTGTAATTCATCCACAAAAAGGATTATTTTCCCTTCACTATGTTTGATTTCATCCAGGACTGCCTTGACTCGTTCCTCGAACTCTCCCCTGTACTTGGCTCCTGCAAGCAAAGATCCAATATCAAGAGCAAATAGGGTTTTATTCTTAAGTCCTTCCGGAACATCCCCTCTTACAATCCGTTGTGCCAGACCCTCTGCGATAGCAGTTTTACCTACACCTGGTTCACCGATTAGGACAGGGTTATTTTTTGTCTTTCTGCTGAGGATCCGGATAACCCTTCTGATCTCTTCATCGCGTCCTATTACAGGATCAAGTTTGCCTTTCCTGGCAAGATTGACCAGATCCCTTCCATATCGCTCAAGGGCATCATATGTGTTTTCCGGATTGGGACTCTGTACTCTCTGGTTTCCTCTGACCTCAGTAAGAGCCTTAAGGAAAAGGTCTCTTGTAATACCGGATGTTTTTATGATATGGGCTGTTGAAGAACCGGAGTCATCGTCCATAAGTGCAAGAAACAGGTGTTCAACGGAAACATATTCGTCTCTCATCCTTGTCGCAATATCATTAGCCTGCAACATGATCCTGGAGATCCTGGGTGAAACAATGATCTTCCCTGGTTCGACTCCGGGACCTGAAACCTTGGGTTTTTTATCAAGTTCTCTATGGAGTGAGGTTAACAGGTCATTTTCTGATATCTTCATTCTTTTGACCAGCGACAATATAAGGCCATCCTGCTGCTCTAGAAGGGCTGCTAACAGGTGGATAGAATCAACTTCCTGCTGACCGTTCCTCATGGCAATATCCTGTGCATCAGAAATTGCCTCTTGTGATTTTTGTGTGAATCTGTTTATGTCCATGGGTACCTCCATTTTGCCATCAATTAACTGGCAGTTTAGTCTGACCAATACTGACACTAGATAATTATAATGGTCAGATCTGGTCAGTCAAGTGTAATGTGAAAATCATTTAGGGAGAAAGGATAATTTTAGAACCTATCTTTCACATAACGATATTTAGGGATAAAATGACATGCTGAGACTGGATGTTGGAACAGGAAGGAATGATTATCTGAAATGAAAGTATGGGGTAAGGATCTGTTCAATACAAAATCCCTTGTAAAGGCAGCTCTTATCGGGAGTGTGTACTGTGTTCTTGTAGTGGTATTTGCCCCTATATCTTATGGTCCTGTTCAGATTCGAATAGCAGAAAGCCTTACGCTGCTGCCATATCTCTGGGTCGAAGCTGTTCCCGGGTTGTTCATAGGATGTCTTCTGGCAAATATGATCGGCGGATTTGGAATAATTGATGTGGTTTTTGGGAGTCTTGCCACTCTTGTCGCAGCGATTATGACAAGAAAGATGCCAAATCTGTTTTTAGCTGCGGTACCGCCTGTTATTGTAAATATGGTAATAGTAGGAGCCTACCTGTCTCTGATGCTGGATCTTCCTTTCCTCCCCACATCCCTTTATATTGCAGTGGGGCAGGCAGGAGCATGTTTCGGTCTGGGCATACCTTTAATATGGGTGATACAGAAACATCTGGGCAAAAAAACAACAGGCAGATAGTATCTGCCTGTTGTTTTTTTCTGAGAGCCTTCTAGATCTGAATTTTCCACTTGGTACCTTCAGGGGTGTCTTCAAGAATTATTCCCCTGTCGGCAAGTTCATCTCTTATCTGATCAGCCCTTGAATAGTTTCGATCTTTTCTAGCCTGATTTCTTTCGGAGATCAATCTTTCTATTTCAATCGAATCTTCATGTTGCTCACTATCGTTTAAACCCATGATTCCCATTACATCATCTATCCTTTTAAAAAATGATTCTATGGTGTCTAGAACATCAACAGAGAGAACCTGGTTATCCTTGAGGTAGTTATTTGTAAATCTGACAACTTCAAAAACCGAACCCAACGCTCCTGCTGTGTTAAAATCATCGTCCATATCTTCGATAAAACTGTCGAACAATCTTTCAATGGCCTGGATCTGCCCGCTATGGTCTGATGCGCAAAGATCTCTGTGTATTCTGGCATGCTGGAGATCTGACCAGCAGTTTAACAGTCGTTCTACGGCAGCCTTGGCCTGTTCAAGGGTTTCTTCCGAAAAATTAATGGGAGATCTGTAATGGGCACTCAGCATAAAGAGCCTTATGGCAAGG
The DNA here is from genome assembly GCA_963666205.1 of Synergistales bacterium. Taxonomy (GTDB): domain Bacteria; phylum Synergistota; class Synergistia; order Synergistales; family JAFGMB01; genus JAENYO01. The sequence continues at coordinate 185,991 of OY762654.1, read as the reverse complement.
GGGGAGAACTTCAGCCTTGCTGCTCTTGCGGTAAGGAAATTACCAAGGGATTTAGACATCTTTTCCTTGTCTATGAGAAGATATCCATTGTGTATCCAATAACGGACGAACTCCTTGCCAGTAGCGGCTTCAGCCTGAGCTATCTCATTCTCATGATGGGGAAAAGTGAGGTCACAGCCACCTGAATGGATGTCAATGGTTTCTCCAAGGTATTTCATGGACATGGCACTGCATTCAATATGCCAACCAGGTCTTCCTTTTCCCCATGGACTTTCCCAGGAGGGTTCGCCAGGCTTGTGGCTTTTCCAGAGAGCAAAGTCAAGGGGGTGTTTTTTCCTTTCATCCACATTAATCCTTGCCCCTGACTGCAATTCGTCAATTGTCTGCTTTGACAGTTTGCCATACTCGGGGAAAGTGCTTACCTCGAAATAGACATCGCCATCAACTTCGTAAGCATGGCCTTTCTCGATCAATGTCACTACCATGGATATGATATTTTCAATATGGTCGGTAGCCCGGGGATAGTGGGTAGCCCTTCTTATTCCAAGTGCATCTGCATCTTCGAAATAATCCTGGATGGTTTTTTCAGCAAGTTCATTCACTGTAATTCCCAGATCATTGGCCCGGTTTATCATTTTGTCATCAATATCGGTGAAATTCTGGACAAAAGTAACCTCAAGGTTTTTGCTTTCAAGATATCGACGGAGTACATCGAAAACAATAAAGGGTCTAGAATTCCCTATATGGAAATAATCATAAACCGTCGGGCCACAACTGTAAAAAGTGACTTTTCCGGGAGCTATGGGAACGAAGGGTTCTTTTTTTCTGGTAAGATCATTATATAGTTTCAGACTCATGGGAGCACCTCCTGTAAAAAGTTAATTACTGCTGGGTCTTGTTAAAGGCTACATTGCAAATCTAGCGCAGCTTGAAGCTCCCGTCAAATCTTTTTACATCACAAGGTGGATTGAATTAATTTGTCAGGCAACCTTCAGAACAAGATAAAAGATTTTCCGTTAAAACCAGGTGTCTATATAATGCACGATGAAGAAGGAAAAGTAATATATGTCGGGAAAGCCAAATTCCTGAAAAAGAGAGTTTCTTCATATTTTCGACACAAGTCTTTTGCTTCCCCCAGATTGAGGCACCTTGTCAATGCAATAGATGACATAACGTTTATTCGAACTGAAAGTGAAGCCGAAGCACTTATAGTTGAAGCCAAACTGATCAAGAAATACAAGCCTTTTTATAATGTTGAACTTAAAATGGGTGATCGATATCCCTTTGTGAAAATAACAGATGAAAGATTCCCCAGAATGATAATTACAAGACACAGAGAAAATGATGGGGCCACTTATATTGGACCATTTGTGTCTGCCGGAGAAATACGGAACCTTCTAAGAATGGTACAGAGATATTTCCCTCTCAGATCATGTCACAAGAACTTTGATCTTGCTATCAATTCCAGACCCTGTCTTAACTATGAAATAGGACGATGTCTTGGTCCCTGCTGCTTAAAATGCACATATTCAGAATATAGAGAACGAACAGATGATGTTATTCTCCTTCTTAAGGGGCAGTCGGCGGACCTTATCGACCGATTGAGAAAACGCATGGAAAGTGCAGCAAGAGCAATGGCTTTCGAGGAAGCAGCACATCATAGGGATAGCATAAGGGCTATCTGGAAGATGAATAGAAGAAAGATTTCTGCAGCAATGTCCGTGGATCTTGATATGGATACGTGGCAGATCCTGAGTGATTTGCAGAAAATGCTTTCACTAAAGACTATCCCCTGGAGGATTGACGGTTTTGATATTTCCCACACATCAGGGAAGGAAACGTATGGGGTTGCAGTCGTATTTGAACAGGGTCTTCCAAACCCCTCCCTCTATCGGCGATTCAAGATCCAGGAAACAGAGGGTGTCGATGATTTCAGATCTATACACGAGCTTGTTAAAAGAAGGTATAATCGATGCCTGCAGGGAGATGAACCTTTTCCTCAACTCGTTCTGATTGACGGAGGACCCATACAGCTAAGTTTTGCCCTTGATGCTTTACATGAACTATCAATTAACGATCTTGCTGTAATATCACTTGCCAAAAGGGAGGAAGAGATCTATCTTCCTGGCAAAAAGGATCCATTGAAACTTCCTGCTGAAAGTGAAGTACTCCGGCTTCTACAAAGAATTAGGAATGAGTCGCACAGGTTTGCCATCGATACCCATCGTTCCAGAAGGATCAGAAGATTGAGCCGGACCGTTCTCCTTGAAATACCGGGAGTGGGCAGACATGTCGCTGCATTGCTCCTGTCCGAATTTGGAAGTGTCCGGAATCTGATGAATCAATCGAAAGAACAGTTAACCAGGATAAAGGGAATAGGTCCTATTCTTGCTGAGACTATATTGCGCTACCTGAAGGAAGGCGATGATACGAAACATGAGCAGGAATGATGAATACTATATGCATCTTGCCATAAGCCTCGCTCTTCGTGGAAATAAAGACACGTTATCGAATCCCATGGTCGGTTGCGTTCTTGTTAAGAATGGATGCGTGGTCGGGAAAGGCTATCACCGTGTCTTTGGTGGGGATCATGCAGAGATAATGGCCTTGAAAGATGCAGGGACTGAAGCAAGAGATTCTACGGCTTATGTGACACTTGAACCCTGTTCCCATTATGGCAAGACTCCTCCATGTGCCCCAAGACTTATTGAAGCAGGTATAAAGAGGGTAGTGATAGGAAGTCTTGATCCCAACCCTCTGGTGAATGGAAAAGGCGTTGACATTCTAAGAAAAGGGAAAGCAGAAGTAATCCATGGAATTCTTAAAAATGAATGTGAATGGTTAAACAGAGGTTTTTTCAGCAGGATAAGAGAACATAAACCCTGGATTACATTAAAAGCAGCAACGGGTCTGGACGGTAAGCTGTGTCTTTCGAACGGTGAAAGCAAGTGGATAACCACCCCCTGGTCAAGGAGAATTGCCCACCTGTTGCGATCTGAAAACGACGCAATAATGGTTGGGACAAAAACGATTTTAGAGGATGATCCCAGGTTAAATGTCAGATCAAGCTTTGGTAGATCCCCGCTGAAAGTTATCCTCGACCCCAGACTCGAGATCCCTCCAACAGCGAAGGTATTTGAAAATGGTCACACCCTTGTTTATACGCAATTGACAGAGACTGAATTGACCCGTTGCATGGCAGAATATCCTGCAGGGACAGAACTTCGCAACGCCAGTAATGAAGGCAAGAGCCTTAGCCTGAAAAAGATTATATCTGATCTATCGGCAAGAGCTATCAATTATCTACTGGTAGAAGGAGGGCCTACCCTTATTTCTTCATTTCTTAAAGATGGCCTGGTAAATGAAATTGTTCTCTTTATCTCTCCCCGAATAATGGGTCAGGGTAAAGCAATTGCAGATGGAATAATATTTCAGTGTATGGAAAGTACAATCCCTGTCAGAAATGTTAGAATAAGTCGGATAGGAAAAGACCTGATGTTGGAAGGAAGGGTCTCATGTTCACAGGATTGATAGAAACTACTGGAAGTGTCATCTCACTAGGAAAGAGCCAGGATATTGTCCAGATAAAGATACTGGCTCCAGAGATATTAAAAGACCTTTACCATGGGCAGTCTATATCAGTTTCAGGAGCCTGCCTTACCATAACTGCTCTTGACCATCGGTCTTTCCTGGTTGAGATGATACCTGAAACTGCAGCTAAAACAACGCTGGGAAGACTTTCCGCTGGAAGTAGGGTTAATATTGAGAGGGCTCTCCAGACTGGATCCAGGCTGGATGGCCATCTCGTAACTGGTCATATTGACGGGATAGGAATAATCAGAAACCTGCAATCCAGAGGACGATCTGCCGAGATAAGTATCTCGGCAGATCCTGCGATTCTTGCACAAATAGTTCCCAAGGGGTCAGTTGCTGTGGACGGAATAAGTCTCACCATCATTGATGTAAGCGAAACATCTTTTTCCGTTGGCATTATCCCTGCAACCCTTAAAAATACTACCCTTGGATTTGCTGCGAAGGGTGATGCGGTTAATATTGAAAGTGATATACTCGGTAAATATGTCCAGAGATTCCTTTCATTAAGGGGAAATGACAATAGCGTGAAAAGGACGGCAGGTCTTACCTGGGATACCCTTGCCGGGTCAGGTTGGACTTCCAGTTAAATATTCGGAGGCGAAAACAACGATGACATGCGATCATTATGATGAACATCTGAATACGATCGATGAAGCTATAGAAGACATTAAGGAAGGGAAAATGGTCATAGTGGTAGATGACCGATGTCGCGAAAACGAGGGTGACCTTGTTATGGCTGCCCAAATGGCTACCAGAGAAGATATTAATTTCATGACACGGTATGCGAGAGGACTTATATGCGTCCCCATTTCAGAAGATAGAGCAAAACAGATAGACCTTGAATTAATGGTATTAAATAATACGGAAAAACACTGTACAGCGTTTACTGTATCAGTTGATGCCAAAAATGGAACAACTACCGGGATATCTGCCGCAGAAAGAAGTATGACTGCCAGGCTTCTTGCTGATCCCGAAGCTGCACCTGAAGATTTTGTGAGACCTGGGCATATGTTTCCTCTTATTGCAAGAAATGGAGGAGTTCTCAAGAGGGCTGGCCATACGGAAGCGGCCACTGATCTATTGAGACTTGCAGATCTTCAGCCTGCTGCAGTTATCTGCGAAATAATGAACGATGATGGGTCCATGGCCAGGCTCCCTGATCTGCTGGAATTTGCCAGAAATCATGACCTGAAAATAGTTACAATAGAAGATCTGATAGCATTTCGTTCTTCACAGGAAAAACTTGTAATCAAAGAAGCAACTGTCAAGCTACCTACCAGCTATGGTATTTTTATAGCCCATGCTTACAGGGCTATTCTTGAAGATGTTCAGGACAGATTGCATATTGCTCTTGTGAAAGGAGATGTGCACAACAAGGATGAGGTCCTGGTCAGGGTACATTCTGAATGCCTTACAGGGGATGTTTTCGGATCATTGAGATGTGACTGTGGGCCACAACTTCACAAGGCCATGCAAATGATCGAAAGCGAGGGTCAGGGTGTACTTCTTTACATGAGACAGGAAGGCAGGGGTATCGGCCTTCTTGAAAAACTCAAGGCTTATAAACTTCAGGAAGAGGGTCTTGATACAGTCGAAGCGAATGTAGCTTTAGGTCATGAGGATGATCTACGTGATTACGGTATAGGTGCCCAGATACTTTCCGATCTGGGGATTAAGACGATAAAACTGATCACAAACAATCCAAGAAAAATAGTTGGACTACAGGGATATGGTCTGGAAATAACAGAACGTATTCCTATTGAGATCGATCCTAATGAATATAATGCCTTTTATCTGCAGTCAAAAAAGGAAAAGATGGGGCATCTTTTGCATCTGAAAGATATTCTGCACTAAAACATTCAAATCGGAAGGAGAATCTGTTATGAAGATCATCCAGGGAAAACTTATAGGGACGGGGTTGAGATTCTGCCTTATCTCTTCTCGTTTTAATGAATTAATCTCATCCCGGCTTCTTGATGGTGCCAAAGATGCACTTTTCAGACATGGTGTAAATCCCCAGAATGTCGATTTAGTCTGGGTACCGGGTGCATGGGAGATACCTCTCCTCGCAAAGGAAATAGCTCTAAAGGGAATTTATGACGGTATCATAGCTGTTGGAGCGGTTATCAGGGGAGATACACCCCATTTTGAATATGTTTCCGCTGAAATGTCAAAAGGTATTTCCCAAGTCAGTCTCCAACATAGGGTTCCCATAGGATTTGGTGTCCTTACCTGTGATAATCTTGAGCAGGCTCTCCTCAGAGCAGGCAGTAAAAGTGGTAACAAGGGTGCTGAAACCGCTGTCGCAGTACTGGAAATGGCCAATGTCCTTAAAGAGATCCGCACAGAGGAGGCTTGATCCATGCTTGACATTAAATGGATAAGAAACAACACAGAAGAAGTTAAGGCTTATCTCCTTTCACGAAACCATGATTTTCCTCTTGACAGACTTCTAGAACTTGACGACCAGCGCAGAAGTCTGATAACCGAAGCGGAACTCCTTAAGTCAGAACGCAACGAGGGTTCAAAGAAAGTTGCAATGGCTAAGAAAACAGAAGAAGATACGACAGTTCTTAAGGAAAGAATGAAGGAGATAGGGATCAGAATCAAAGATATAGATGGTGATATTTCCAATGTGGAATTGGAACTGGAAAACTTTTTACTTAATATTCCTAACCGTCCTCATAGTTCTGTTCCTGTTGGTTCCGATGAAGCCGATAATGTAGAGATAAGAAAATGGGGTGAACCTCGATCCTTCAGCTTTGAACCGAAGGCACATTGGGACATAGGAGAAGCCCTGGGAATACTGGATTTTGAGAGGGGAGTCCGCCTTTCACAAAGTCGGTTTACCGTCTTGAAAGGTGCGGGAGCAAGGCTTGAAAGAGCCCTTGTTAATTTCATGCTTGACCTTCATACGGGAAACCACGGATTTACGGAAATCCAGCCCCCTTTCATGGTTAACAGCCAGACCATGAAAGGAACCGGACAATTACCAAAGTTCGCAGAAGATCTTTATCGCTGTGAAGGAGATGACCTCTGGCTTATTCCAACTGCCGAGGTCCCTCTTACCAACTTGCATGCCGGGGAGATACTTCCTGAAGAAATTCTGCCACTGTACTATACGGCATACACCCCATGTTTCAGACGTGAGGCTGGCAGCCATGGCAGAGATGTTAGAGGAATGCTTCGCCAACATCAATTCGATAAGGTGGAAATGGTCAAGATATGTAAGCCGGAGGAAAGCTATGAAGAACTCGAAAGCCTGACTGCCTGCGCTGAAAGTGTACTCCGTTTACTAAAGATCCCCTACAGAGTAGTCTGTCTAAGTACCGGTGATATGGGCTTTGGTGCTTCCAAGACCTATGACCTAGAAGTATGGCTTCCTTCTCAGAAAAAATACAGGGAAATCAGTTCCTGCAGCAATTGCGAAGACTTCCAGGCAAGACGCATGGGAACACGCTATCGTCCATCATCGGGGGGTAAACCAATATTTGTTCATACCCTGAATGGTTCGGGGATCGCTATAGGTAGAACCCTGATAGCCATTCTTGAAAACTACCAGGAGGAAAATGGTTCCATAAATATTCCTGAAGTCCTCATACCTTACATGGGGGGACTTACCACAATAAAACCGATTATTGATCAGCAATAAGTGTTTGTAGATTTCCATTTACCTGACTGCTTACAGGGTAAATGGAAAATCTACTTTAATCTTGGTAAAATAGGGTTGTTGATTACATCCTGATCCTTAAAATATGTATTCGCATGAAAGCTTTGAAAGGAGGACTCCTTGCGTGCCCTCTCTAAGTATAAATATACACTCATTTATCTTTGCCCTGTGTTCAGGAGTCATATTCTGTTTTTTTACACAGCGTTTCTGCAAGAAGATCCTTAATAAAGTTCAATATGATTATTTCCGTGACCTGCTCCTTGTTGGTAGTTGGTTTATTCTGATTTCTTCATTCGGTACCAGTGTACTTCGTGTTATTGTAGGCTGTTCTGTCATTTCCCTTGCCTTAGGAATGGTCCAGCACATAAATCCGGATCGGAACCTTAGATGGATGTACATTTCTGTTGGCTTGCTTTTCTCTCTTCTCGGCCCCCGTATTTCTTTTATAGGACTTCCTGGCGGAGAATATCTCTTTCTTTCCCCACTGTTCTCTATAGTTGTTACTGCTCTATGGATAACTATGTTCCCTTTACTGCTGCAGGAGTTGGACAACGTTCCGGGAATGGTTGGCCATCTTCTGGCTATTACCTTTGTTCTGGTACTCATAGTAACCCTCGTTTCTGGTCAGGATCTTGGTAATGCATTCATGATGTCTTTTTCCGGTCTGGCTCTGCTAGCACTTTTCTGGAGTCGACATGGACATCTTTACAGACAACTTGGCAAACCCCTTTCATCATTCTGGGGTGTAATTGTTGCTGGTACATCGGTTCTGGGGGTCAGTAAAGGTATAACCCTGAGTACTCTGATTGTAATTCCCATAGGACTTTTTGCCATACCTATTATGGAAACTTCGCTGCATTTCGCCAGCCTTGCCCTTTCAGAAAAACCAAAGGGAGCAATGCTTCTTTATCGAGAGCTTGTAAAAAGAGGTCTTGATCATCCAACTGCAGTACACCTGATAACACTTATCTGTGCTACTATTGGCTCAATTGTCACGGTCTTTCAACTTACGAGTCCCGGAAACGCATTAATAGTTTCATCTGTTGTTTTTTCTTCTTCTTTTGTGTTCTCCCTTCCTGTCCTCAATGCCATTTTAGCGAAGGAACATACCTGCAGGAAACCATATTTATGGGGTATCCCTATAGATAATGTATCAATGAATTATGCAGTTTCCAGATTTATTAGCAGTGCAAAGAATGGAACCAGACCTTTCATTGTCGTGACTGTTAATGCGTTATCCGCGTACCTTGGAAGAACTCATGCAAAGTATCGCGCAATTACTAATCAGGCAGATCTCTCCTTACCAGATGGTGCAGGTATTCTCTGGGCTATGAAATGTCTTGGAACTCCAGTCCAGGAAAGAGTCACTGGAATAGACTTTCTTGAACAGGTCTGCAGATCTGCAGCCTCTGAGGACTTTTCAGTTTACCTTCTTGGCAGCACTGATCCTATTGTAGCCAAAGCTGCCCTAACACTTCAGAAAAAGTATCCCGGACTGACCATATCGGGGTACAGGAACGGATATTTTACAGAAGATGATACTCCATCTGTGATTGAATCGATTAAGGCATCCGGAGCCAGGATCCTCTTTGCTGGAATGGGAGTACCTTTACAGGAAGAATGGATCGCTGAAAATATTGGCAAGATCGGTAACATTTGTGCTGTTGGGGTAGGAGGAGCTTTTGACGTGATTTCCGGAAATATCCGTCGAGCACCCGAGACTTTTCAGAAGCTGAACCTTGAATGGCTTTACCGATTGATCCAGGAACCCTGGAGACTAAGAAGAGATCTGAACCTTTTCTTCTTTCTTGTTCAAGTTATCTTCACCAAAATTCATCTGTTATTTCAAAAGAAGGTTCGATAGAAATGAATACGAAGGCACAGACTCTTATGCAGCGAGATCTGACTGCTGTCATGGAGGACGATCTGATCCATGATGCCGTACATATTCTTTATAGTCATAATCTGTCTGGGATCCCTGTAATTCGTGAAGACTGGGTCTTGATGGGATATCTTTCTGAATCTGATGTTCTTAAGGCAGCCCTTCCCACTTATCTTGAGGTTATTGCCCAGAGCTCTTTTCTGAACGATGAGGAATGCAGCCTTTTGGATCGCTTCAAAACACTGGGAAACACACAAGTGAGCGAATTTATGAATACAAAACCCATTTATGTTGAACCCGCAACCAGTCTGATGATAGTCGCAGATCTTATGTTGCGAAAAAAGGTAAAGAGACTCCCTGTCGTGGAAAATGGAAAACTGGTAGGCATAATAGACAGGGGTGCTTTCTGTGAATTCCTGATGGAGGCAGATACCCTGAATGAAGAAGAATGAACATTCCCTGACTTCATCAGAAAATAACTGGGATATACAGGAAGAACTAGATGATTTCCGACACGAACTGGAAAGCCAGTTAAAGGCTCAAGAGAAAATGCTTCTTCAGGAACTTCATAACGCTACTCAGCACCTGGAGGACATTTCACTCAAAACGATTGAAAAAACACATAGTGAATGGAATGAGTGTGAACAACGTTTGAAATCAACTCAACTGGATCAGGCAGATCAGATTGAGGCATTCAGATCAACTCTCGTTTCAGATAAAGAAAATCAGCCAGATCTTGAGAACATCGTAGACTGGGTTTTTAATGCTATAACAAAACCGGGAAAATAATTGGAGTTGGTTATTTGATAAGGGAAATGGTACGTCTGGCTGTCTGGGGTCTTGTAAATGAAAGATCCGGAGTTGTAAACTGCCTTCACGAACTTGGCGTTTTACACATGGAGAGCCCTCATTCAAGTATATTATCCAATGAACAGATAGATAGCTTGCGCCTGTTGAGGAGCAAGCTTCTTGGTATGTTGGAAGCCCTTGAGTGGGATGACTGGAACAGATTGAATGAAGATCCGATCCAAAAGGCTCGAATGAGCTTTACCCTTCCCCTGGATGATATCATTCAGGAAGTTGATAAGAGCCTTGACATGTTCCAGATACGGATAAGCAGGATGAGGGAAGAAGAGAAGTCCCTGAAAGAACTTCAATTGAAGCTACATCACACTCATGATGTAATCCATCATTTTGAGTCATTCCTGAGTGAAGAAGAATCCAAAGGTATGGTTACATCTCTCTGGTGGGTAAATAAACGTACACTTTCCAGATCCCTGTCTGATCTTAGAAAAGAAATACGCAGACTTACACCGGTTAAAGACAGAGAATATCTTTCATATCACAGTTTCCAGGTCAGGGATAAGGAGGTTCTTCTTTCTCTTAGTGTCCACAACGATGTAGCCGAGGCGATGTCCAGAGTTATGACAAGTCTTGGGGGGGTTAAATGGCACCCTCCAGCAGATTATGAAAGGGATACTGCTCTCTATTCTGTTGAAGCTGTTGAGGAAGGTCTGATCTGGATACCCAAAAGACTTGAAGAGATACGTTCGGAACTCGCTCTGGCCCGTGAAGAATGGGGTCCTAAGCTCGCAGCGTTTTATATTCTGGCCGATGAAAAACTTGAACAATTACTGGTAGAAAATTCTACCAGTGAAAAGGGTCCTCTTTTCCTCATTGAAGGTTGGATTCCATCAGACAGCCTTGATATAACGATGAAAACTCTTACTGACGCTTTTGCCGACAGGGTAATTTATAGATGGAGGTATCCTTCATCTGAAGAATGGCATACAGTACCTACCTCTCTATATAATATCCCGGCTTTCAGACCCTTCGAGATATTTCTGAAACTATTACAGGCTCCTTCATACAAGACGATTGATCCAACAGCATTCATTGCCATATTCTTTCCCCTGTTTTCCGGATGTATGGTTGGCGATATCGGATATGGCCTTCTGATACTGCTGCTTGGTTTATGGTTAAAGAAAAAAAGGGGACAACAGTTGCTTGCAGATCTGGGACACGTTCTCCTTGCTGTTGGGGTCTGGAGCAGTATCTGGGGTCTTGCCTTCGGCGAATTCTTCGGTGATCTAGGTCTCAGACTTTTTCACATGGAACCAATATGGTTAGAGCGATCCCATACTGTAATGCCGGTGATGATATTTACCATATCCCTTGGAGCTGCCCATGTTCTCCTTGGTTTACTCCTTGGTATCTACCATGGAATCAAACGGAAAAAACATCATATCTGGATGGAAAAAACCGGTAATTTCATAATTATACTTGCTCTTTTTGGCTTGCTTGTGATCTTAAAGGGCTGGCTACCTGAAAGTTTCTTTACCCTCGCCATATCTGCACTGATAATTGGATTCCTTATTCTGATGATCGGAGGGGGAATGGGAGGACTTATTGAAGCTATGGGATCCATAGGCAACATTCTGAGTTATGTTCGTATAGCTGCAATTGGTCTTTCTTCAGCGATCCTGGCTGTTGTGGCTTCAAGGTTTGTAGATGTCTTTGGATTATCTGTACTTGGGATTTTCATGGCTTTAGCTATTCACATACTTAATTTTATTCTTGCTTTGGGAGGTTCTGGTCTACATTCTGCAAGATTACACTACGTGGAATTTATGGGCAAGTTTTATTCCGGAGCTGGAAAATACTATAAACCATTTTCGAAAAGGAGGGAAACTCGTTGGAAAAGGCGATCATAGCTTTAGCTGCGGCATTGGCCGTTGGTATCCCCGCTTTCGCTACAGCATATGCACAAGCTAAAATAGGAAGCGCTGGTGCTGGAACAGTTGCAGAAAAACCTGAAACTGCAGGTATTATTATCATTCTTGAAGCCATACCGGAAACAATGGTTATTCTGGGTTTTGTTGTTGCCATAATGCTGATTCTCCAGTTTGCATAAAATCTGGATAATCATGGAGGTTATAATCAGTGATAGAAGAACAAAAGCCGGATCTGGAAAACTTTAAAAAGGCTCTAAGAAATGATCATCTGGATAGACTTGCTGAATTGAAATCCAGTATAGATGATCAGCTTGCTGATATTGTTATCTCTAAGAGGATGAAGGTTGAAAAACAGGTCGAACAAATAAGAGCAGAGCATAGAACGCTGTTAAAATCCCGTATGCAGAGACAGGAATTACATGTGCAGCAGCAACTTAGAAACTGTCTCATACAAATCCATGCGGAAAGAATAGCTCTTGTTGAAGTCATGCTTAAAGAAAAGATACTCCTCTTGAGAAAGGACACTGTCAAATATGAAAAGGTTTTGAATAACCTTATAATTGAAGGTCTTCAAGTAATAGGAAAACCGTCTGTTTTATACTTGTTGAAAAGAGATATTCCACTCGTACGTAGATCTTCTGCAATATTGGAGATCAGGGAAAACCCTTATGATATCTGGGGGGGGTCTGTAGTCAAAGAATCTGGTTCCGGACAGATGATTATCGATAATACCTTCAGAACTCGATGGTTAAGAATGCTTCCTCTTTTATCTGAAAGGCTTACGCATGAAATTGATCAGGTTATTGGGCCAACTGTTAAAGAGTACTCCAGAAAACTACGGATATCTTAATGCAACTCTCAGAGCAAGATCATCGTCTTTTCTGACGATGAATGATTATGTATCCATATCAAAGGGGAACCTTAAGGATTTTGAACAATTCCTGCTTGATAGCCGCTATGGCATAAGCTATAGGGAGCAGCTGGCTGTTACTCGCCAGGCGCTTCTTGGAAGGATTGAAAATGCAATAGCAAATGGAACATGTCTTGAACTCCTTCATATCAAGGAATTGGCAAAAGGCGAACCTCTGATCCTTCTGGAAATCATCTTTTCCCGGGCAGATATGCTTAATTCGAGACTTATCCTCAGATCTTTATCAACTGGAACTGTTTCAGGGCCCCCTCCACGGTGGCATTCATATGGATCCCTTGGTAGTTCCTTCTATAATGACCTTTGGGAAAGATCTCCATCGTTAGTCGGGATAATGGAAAGGTGTTATTCCAATGGACACCCGTTCGCAGTTGCTCTTGCCCACTCATTGCTTGATCTTCAAAATGGATTTGACCTACAGAAAGCCGAACGTACAATGCTTCTGGGAATTCTTGATCAGTTATGGGAAACCCTTAGCCATCTTTCAACTTCCAATTCACAACTCGTGAGGAATCTGTTAGGTATGACTGTCGATACATGGAACATCGGGATCTGGCTCAGGCAGAGAACAGGTTACCCTGTTTCAGACAGAACTGATCAGCTGTTCATAGAGAAGGGTTTATCGTTTAATCCAGACAGGCTCTGTCGATCAAAAGCCATGGCTGACCTCGTACATGGTACCATCTGGCGAACTGCTTTGAGGGGAATAGAAGGGCAAACCCCTCAGGATTTTCAGAGAGCTCTCAATATTTATATGTGGAAATGGCAGATGAAGCTTTTTAGATCAAATCCTCTTGGAATAGAAGTAGCTATGGGTTATATGGCCAGACAACTTGTAGAATGGGAAAATCTGAATCTCTTATGCGTAGGATTGGCCATGGATTTACCTCCCGAAGAGCTTATAGCAAGACTTATTCCAGTATAATCTCAGGTAATGGGTGATTTTATATGACTGATTCAACGAAAAGAGCTTTGGTTCTAGGACGTCAGATTTTCGTAGATCTTTGGGCCCTGGAAGGTTTTGAGAAGATGATCTGTGAAGACCCCGCCGTTTTCCCAACGCTTATGAAAGAAATCCTGAATGAAGAAACAGGGTTTGTCATTGTTGAAGAAAGCTGGCTCAATGACTTGCCAGATCTTGTCAGGCAAAAACTGATAAGACTTCAGGATCCGGTAATAATACCATTTCCATCCATAACAAATGACCTGATATGAGGTGTAAGGATGTCTAACCTAGGTGAAATAACCGGAATTTCGGGACCAGTTGTAAAAGCAAAGAGTGATCTGGCCATACGAATGTTTGAGGTAGCACATGTTGGTCACGATAAGTTACTAGGGGAAGTTATCCGTATCCTGGGCGACAATATTTTCATACAGGTTTATGAAGACACTTCCGGACTGTGTACAGGAGAACCTGTATATTTTTCAGGCAGTCTTTTACAACTGGATCTCGGGCCGGGTCTTCTTGGATCTGTACTTGATGGTATAGGGCGACCATTAACAGAACTTGGCGAAGAGGGGATCTTTCTCAAGAAAGGATCTCATATTAGCCCCCTCTGTCCTGAGCATAAATGGCAGTTCTTACCATCGTTAGAAGTCGGATCTTCAGTGGGGCCTGGATCCATTATCGGTGATATGCCTGAAACTTCTTTTCTGAACCATCGAATCATGGTTCCGCCAGATGTTTCAAGGGCAAGAATCAGGACAATTGTCTCACCGGGAGAATACACTGTTTCTGATGAGCTGTGCGTTCTGGATAACGGTTATGTAATAAAAGCAACTCAGACATGGGAAGTACGACAACCCCGACCGGTCACAAAGAGACTTCCCTTTGATCAACCCCTGATTACCGGTCAGAGGGTTCTTGATACTCTGTTCCCTATGGCTCTTGGAGGAGCAGCAGTAATGCCGGGAGGTTTTGGTACCGGAAAAACAGTCACACAGCAATCTCTCGCCAAGTGGTGCAGCGCTGATATTATCGTTTATATAGGCTGTGGTGAACGTGGAAACGAAATGACTGAAGTGCTGGAAGAATTTCCTGTCCTTTCAGATCCTTATCATGATGCACCTCTAATGGAAAGAATGGTTTTGATCGCAAATACATCTAATATGCCAGTAGCAGCCCGGGAAGCCAGTATCTATCTCGGTATGACGATAGCTGAATATTACAGGGATATGGGATATAACGTTGCTATTATGGCAGACTCTACTTCCAGATGGGCAGAAGCTCTGCGTGAAATAGGCGGCAGGTTAGAAGAAATGCCGGGAGAAGAGGGATATCCTGCGTATCTGGGAACCAGACTGGCACAATATTATGAACGGGCAGGTAGAGTTAAGAACATGGGTACACCAGACCGTAACGGTTCAGTCTCAGTCATTAATGCCGTATCTCCAGCTGGAGGAGATTTTTCTGAACCAGTTACACAATCCAGCTTAAGGTTATCTGGAGTTTTCTGGGGACTGGACAAACGATTAGCTCAGCAGAGACATTTTCCAGCTATAAACTGGCAACAGAGCTATTCTCTTTTTGAAGACACTCTGGAACATTTTTTTTCATCTGAACTTGGTCCTGAATGGAAGTCCTTGAAATCTTATCTCAAGGACATGCTTGAACGGGAAAGAATACTGAAAGACCTTGTGCAGCTTGTTGGTAGAGACGGTCTTTCTGAACAGGACAAATGGCTTCTTGAACTAGTGGAGATCCTCAAAGTTGTATATCTACAGCAGAATGCTTTTTCAGATGTTGATGCCTTCTGTTCACTGGATAAGCAAAAACAACTGCTGTTAATTCTGAAAAAACTTGATGATATTGTTCAGATCAGACTTGAAGGTGGCCTGATCTACGATCAGATATCATCAATACCATTCAGGGTAGATCTTCTCAAGCTACGTGATCTGGACCATGTAGAACTTGAAACAAAAGGGAAATACTGGTTAGATAAGTTACAACACCAACTCCAGGATATGGTGGTATTTAAATGATTAACCTATTCAGAGAAGGCTACACTTCTCTCTCGGGTATAGTCGGTCCTCTTCTTTTTCTCAAAGGCGTCAGACAACCCGGCTTTGCCGAGCTTGTTTCTATTGAGACCCCTTCCGGTGTTCGGACCGGACAGATACTTCAGGTAGATGATGATCTCTGCATCGTACAGGTCTTTGACGGTACTATGGGGATGGATATTGGCAAGAGTACCGTCTGGCTTGAGAGAGACATTGTCAGGGTTCCTGCCGGTGAGGCTCTTATCGGACAGATACTGGACGGTAGAGGTAGGCGAATTGACGGTAAAACAATGGGATACATAGAAAAACTCCTGCCGACCAGTGGCATGCCCATCAACCCTGTCTGGAGGCAAAGTCCATCTTCGTATATCGAAACTGGTATATCAACTATCGATATGATGAATACTCTTGTAAAGGGACAGAAACTCCCAATATTTTCAGGAGCGGGGCTTCCTGCAAACCAGTTAGCAGCCCAGATTGTGAGTCAAGCTCGTGTACCAGGCAGCGATTCAGATTTTCTGGTCATTTTTGCTGCCATGGGAATCACTCAACGAGAGGCTGACTTTTTTATCGATACATTTAGATCTACAGGTGCAATTGACAATGGTATCTTTTTCCTGAACCTTGCCAGTGATTCTGCAGCGGAGAGACTTCTCACACCCAGAATGGCCCTTTCTGTAGCAGAATACTTTGCTTTTGAAAAGAATTATGATGTACTGGTAGTAATGACCGATATGCTTTACTATAGCGAAGCCCTCCGTGAAATAAGTGCTGCCCGTGAAGAGGTTCCTGGTAGACGGGGATACCCTGGATATACATATTCTGACCTGGCGACCTTGTATGAACGAGCGGGTTGTATTCGGGGAGCCAGTGGAAGCATCACCCAGATACCCATAATAACTATGCCCGACGATGATATGACCCATCCTGTCGTGGACCTATCCGGCTATATCACAGAGGGACAGGTTGTTCTTGACAGGAGCATGCATGATAGAGGACTCTATCCTCCAATAAATGTGCTTCCAAGCCTGAGCAGATTAATGAATAAGGGGATCGGGAAACGTAAAACCTTTGAATTCCATAGGAATATGGCTGATCAGCTATATTCCTCTTATGCCAGAGCACAGGAACTTGAAAGACTCAGGCTTATCGTAGGTGATGATGGTCTTACGGATACAGAAAAACTTTATCTGGCTTTTGGCAGAGAATTCGAAACACGGTTCGTAAACCAGGGATCTGATTACAGAACTATGGATGCTACATTACATGAGGCTTGGGAATGTCTGAAACAACTTCCAAATACAGAATTGTATCGTCTTCCTCCTTTTTATATTGCTGAAAACCTGGGCTCAGGGAGAGAAAACTCCTGATGGCTAACCGTAAAGCACCAACCCGAGAAAATCTTCTGGAAACACGCAAGCAGATTACTACTGTCCAGTACGGGAAAACCTTGCTCGAAAAGAAAAGAGATGCTCTTCTGAGAACTCTTGAGGATGATCGTCGTAAATTCAGAGAAATGGATAAAGAATTCAGGGAGATAAATAAACGCATCTCTCTGACCTACTCCCTCGTCCGAATGTATGAAGGCCATTCCATGCTTCAGTTACTGAAACCAGATACCTCGAGCATAACTGTAAAAATAGAGAAGTTTTCCCTTATGGGATGTCGTTTTTCACAGTTTTACCCAAAGGAGATGTCACAAAAGCCGGGTATCAGGATTAATTTTGATCCAGCTCTGACTTCCCTTTATGTCGACGACCTTCTAATGGCTATATCACAATCAGAAAAGATCCTGTGGCCATACATAAATCTCAAATCGAAGATTACTTCCCTGGAAAAAGAACTAAGTAAGACTATGCTCAGAATAAATACCCTTGAGTACACCTTTCTTCCAGGTCTTAAAAAAGAAGAAACGGATATCCGGGAAGTTATCTCCGAGAGAGAACGTCAGGAGAGATATTCCATCAAAAAGATAAGTAAAAAGAAAAAAATAAAAGGCTGATATGACCATATCGGCCTACTGTCATGAGTGAGGTTTCAATTAAACTATGGATGGAGTAAAATGAAAATAACTGTTTTATCTGTTGGAAAACCTAAAAATAAATTATTTCGAGATGGGACAATTTATTATCTGGAACAAGTAAAGCGCTATCTCAATGTGGAGTTAATAGCTGTAGCAGATTCTTCTCAAAAAGGAAATCCTGAGAAAACACGTAATATTGAGGGTGAATCCATATTGAGAGTAATCCGCGAGAGAGATTATGTTGTTCTTCTGGACGATAAAGGTTTCAACAGAACCAGTTCAGAATTTGCAGAATGGCTGGAAGAACGACTCAAAGAAGCCCGTGGCAGGTTAGTCTTCATTATAGGTGGACCTTTTGGAGTCTCAGACCAGGTTAAAAAAAGGTCCGATTCAATGTTGTCTTTATCAACCATGACCTTTCCACATGAGCTTTGCCTGGTGTTTCTGTCAGAACAGATCTACAGGGCCTGTACTATTAAAGCTGGTACAGGTTATCATCATTGATCTTACAGGAGGAATATACAGAATGAAAATGAATAATATTATGAAGCAGGCACAGAAAATGCAGGCTCAGATGATGAAGATACAGGAAGAACTGGCTAAAGAAACAGTTGAAGGTAATGCCGGTGGAGGAATGGTTACAGTAATCGCAAATGGGCAGGGTGATATTCAAGCCGTAAGGATCGATCGGGAAGTCATCGATCCCCAGGATTCGGAAATGCTTGAAGACCTTGTTCTTGCTGCCATCAATGATGCCCTCAGAAAAAGTCGGGAACTTGCCAATTCACGAATGGGGAATGTAGCTGGTGGTCTGGGATCATTAGGATTAATGTAAACTTCCGAAGATAAAGGAATACCGACCTTGTCTTTACCTGAACCCTTAGGAAAGCTGATTTCTGTTTTTAAGCGATTTCCGGGAATAGGAGAAAAAAGTGCAAGAAGAATGGCTTTTTGTGTATTGCAGCAGCCTGAATCTTTCGCTCTGGCAATGGCTGAAAGCCTTATTGAGGTGAGGCGTAAACTTCATCCTTGTGCTGTATGTGGCAATATTACAGATATTGACCCATGTTCGATCTGTGATGATCCATTCCGGGACAGAACACTACTTTGCGTTGTGGAGACAGCAGAAGATCTGATCAGCATGGAACAGGCTGGTATTTACAATGGTCTTTACCATGTACTGGGTGGAAAAGTCTCTCCTCTTGACGATGAAGAACTTGACCCGGATAAATTGCGATCACTTAAACAAAGGGTGATAAACCTTCCCGTCAAGGAAGTTATTATTGCAACTAATCCCAGGATAGAGGGAGATTTAACATTTTATGAAATAATATCATACCTCAAGGGAACTGACGTGAGGATAACCCGTCTTGCGTATGGACTTCCCGTAGGCGGGAGCATCGAATTTGCCGACAGAGTAACCCTCCATGCAGCTTTTGAATCGAGGGTAAACCTTCAAAAATATCCACAATAATAGAAAGAGGTGATTAAATGGCAGATAATTTTGGTAAAATGATGAAAGCTACTTTTCGCGGGTTGCTCATTCTGTTGGGAGGGATTGCAGGTTATCAGATAAGCAGCCTTCTTCTCCCTCATCTTCCATCAGGATGGTTCCCATGGACAATAGCATGGATTCCGGGAGATATAGCTTTCAGGTTATTTTGTGTTTTGTTTTTTTCATCAGTAGGCTTTGTTCTGACACCTTTGTTTCTGAATGGATTAGGCTTTATCAGTTCATTATTTGAGCGGCATTTACAGACTACCAGCTGGCAGGACATCTCCTCGGCAACAATGGGACTAATCATAGGCCTTCTAGTTGCAAATCTTATTGCTCTTCCTTTTTCTGATCTCCCGATTGGCAGCTATATAGCAGTGTTTCTGAATGTTGTCCTGGGATACGTCGGGGCCAGGCTTGTTCTGAAGAGACAACAGGATATCAGAGGGGTTCTATCTCCATTTTTTGGCCTGAAAGAAAGGCTACAGAATCTTAAAGGAAAGCATCATAACCATTCAAAGGCAGAAACACTCCTTGATCTTGATCGCCATGCCAGACGAAAGATCCTCGATACCAGCGTAATTATTGATGGAAGAATACTGGATATTGCCCGAACCGGGTTTCTTGAAGGAATTCTGATACTTCCAAGGTTCATCCTGATTGAACTTCAGGCTGTTGCAGATTCTACAGACCCTGCAAGAAGGACCAGGGGCAGAAGAGGTCTTGATGTTGTCAACGCTCTACAGGATATTACTGGATTGAACATCGAAATATTTGAAGAAAACCTGAAAGATCTTAAAGTGGGATCTGTTGATGAAGGACTTGTAGCTCTCGCTCTAAAAATTGATGCTGATATTCTCACGACAGATTATAATCTAAACAAGATAGCACAGATCCAGGGTATTTCTGTTCTTAATGTTAATGACCTTGCAAATGCACTGAAACCAATGCTTCTACCTGGTGAAACTATAACAGTAGATGTTATAAGGGAAGGGAAAGAGATCCACCAGGGGGTTGGTTACCTGGATGACGGAACTATGCTTGTTGTGGAGGATGGAGAAAACTTTATTGGCAAAAGGGTAGAGGTTGTCGTTACATCCATGCTTCAGACATCTGCTGGCAGAATGGTTTTTGGGAAGATCAGAAGAGAAGTAAGATCATGAAACGTTTCTCATTCTTGATCGCAGCAGGTGGTACAGGATCAAGGATTGGAGGTACTCCAAAACAATTTAGAGAACTCCAGGGTTATCCCTTGTGGATTTGGTCAGTAAAGGTTTCCGAAAGTCTCCATGCTCTTGATCTGATACATGAATCTGTGGTGGTGTTTCCAGAAGCGACAGATCTGCTCGAATATTCTAATATTATTCATTCCTTTTCAGTACCCCTAAGATTTGTATGCGGGGGAAAAAGCAGACGGGAATCGGTTATCAAAGGATTGGAGTCCTGTTCCGGTGAATTTGTACTGATTCATGATGGAGCAAGACCTTTTCTGAAAATAAGTACATGTCAGGAACTTATCAGATCAACAACCCATGAAGAAGGAGCAATTCCCTTCCTCTCGATTTCAGATGCCCTGAAGAAAGTATCACCGTCCCATAATACCTTGCAGCCAGAGGATAGAAGCTCTTTTGTAATTACCCAGACTCCCCAGTCGTTCTGCAGAGAAAAGATCCTGCATGTTCTTCAAAGGTCTAACGTGAATGTCAATGATGAAGCAGAAGCCTGGGTCAATGAAGGAAGGCATCTTAACATGGTCGAGGGAGATCCTCTTAATTTTAAGATAACATATGAAAAGGATTGGGTTATGGCATCAATGATTGCAGCATCGACAAGTGGAGTTCGAACAGGCTTCGGCTTTGATATTCACCCCCTGGTTCCAGGAAAGAAACTGATCCTTGCAGGGGTTCAGTTACATGATTTTCCTTTAGGACTCCAGGGACATTCAGATGGTGACGTAGTTGCCCATGCCATATCTGATGCCATTCTTGGTGCTGCAGGACTTCCTGATATAGGAACTCTCTTTCCCGACAGCGATGAAATTTATGCAAATGCAGACAGCATGGTGCTCCTGGCTAATGTAATTGACAAAGTAGACAGAAATGGTTGGACTGTTCAATGGATTGACATAGTGATAAATGCACAGAAACCAAGACTTGCCGGATACCTGGATCAGATGAAGATCAATATTGGATCTCTGATAACAGGGGGAGATCTCAAAAACCTGCCTCTTAATATCAAGGTAAAGTCTGGAGAGATGACCGGGGCAGTGGGAAATCTTGAATGCATAAAGTGTTACGCAGTGGCAACCCTCGCAAGACTTTCAGAAGCAAAACACTCTTTAGAGGGCAGCCAATGGTTTTGTCCAAATGAAACGGGTATCTAACATTCCTGGTTTTAATGCTTGCCATTATAAGTGAGAAGACATACAATCTATCAAATACTTTTCCACGAATCTTTTAAAACGAATCCAATTCTTCTGGTTTCACATACGTTGAAGCTGTCGGTTAATTCGCGAATGCAGGAATCAAACGGATCATTCTGGTCCTGAAGCCTTTAAAGCCCCTGGAGGTGCAGTTAAGATGGATAACTCCCGTTTCGTAGACTATGAGGGTCTGACTTTCGATGATGTTTTGCTTGTTCCTGGTTACAGCCAGGTTATCCCCGCTGAAGTAGAACTGAGCACAAGGCTGACACCGAAGATCCCGATGAACCTTCCTATTTGCAGTGCTGCTATGGATACAGTAACAGAAGCAAGACTTGCTATAGCAATTGCCAGGGAAGGCGGAATAGGAATCTTACACCGTAATATGGACATAGAAAGACAGACAAACCAGGTTGATCAGGTCAAACGATCAGAATCAGGAGTTATAGTAGATCCCTTTTATCTTCATCCGGAAGATAACGTTAGTCAGGCAGTTTCTCTAATGTCCCACTATCATATTTCAGGTGTACCTATTGTCGATCACGACATGAAACTTGTAGGTATAATCACTAACAGGGACTTAAGATTTGTAACTGATTATGAACAGAATATTTGCGATGTCATGACAATTGACAACCTTATAACAGCCGCTGCTGGTACCAGTCTTGATGACGCCAAGCAGATACTGATGAAGCATAAAATCGAAAAACTTCCCATTGTTGATGAGAATATGAGATTAAAGGGACTTATCACCATAAAGGATATTCAGAAGGTCAAGGATTTCCCCAACGCATCAAAAGACCATCATGGCCGCCTGAGAGTCGGTGCTGCCGTCGGAACTGGTCATGATACCTTTGAAAGAGTTGAAGCACTGGTTAAAGCAGGTATCGATGTCATAACGATTGACACAGCCCATGGCCATTCACAAAAGGTTCTGGATACTGTTGCTGAAGTTCGTAGAATTTATCCAGAACTATCTATCATTGCTGGGAATATAGCTACAGCAGCAGCAGCAGAGTCCCTTATCAAAGCTGGTGCCGATGCTGTAAAAGTAGGGGTGGGACCCGGATCCATTTGTACAACCAGGGTTGTAGCAGGGATAGGAGTTCCACAACTTACTGCCATAATGAGAGTCTCACAAGCCGCTCATAAACTGGGTAGAACAGTAATCGCAGATGGAGGGATACGTTTTTCCGGAGATATTGTTAAAGCGATGGCAGCTGGAGCAGATTCTGTAATGATCGGTTCATTGTTTGCCGGGACAGAGGAAAGTCCAGGTGAGGTTGTTCTATACAGGGGGCGATCTTTCAAGAGTTATCGGGGTATGGGTTCTCTCGGTGCTATGAAGGAAGGGTGTAGTAAGGATCGATATTTTCAGGAAAATGTAACTTCAGAAAAACTTGTTCCCGAGGGCATAGAAGGACTTGCTCCTCACAAAGGATCTCTGTCCGGTGTAGTTTACCAGATGGCAGGAGGACTAAGAGCAGGAATGGGGTACGTTGGTGCTCAGAATATAAAGGTTCTTCAGGAAGAATCGACCTTTGTCAAGATCAGTTCAGCAGGTGTAAAGGAAAGCCATCCTCATGATGTAGTTATAACCAAGGAAGCTCCAAATTATTGGGTAGAATAAGCTTTCTGGCTCCCCTTTAAGGGGACTTGTCTTTTAACAGTAGTGCGTGATATACTAACCACGTTTACCGCGCGAAGAATCTTTCAACAAAGAGTGGGTTCATCCCACTCTTTGTTTTTTGTAGAAAGATCTTTTGATGGAGGGATGTATCCTTTGCAGCGTAAAAAAACAGTCAAAGAACATCTGGAAGAGAATGTAGAAAAAATCGTGAATTCCCTTGGATATGAGTTCGTAGGGCTTGAATTTGACCAGGAAAGTGGTAGAAGCGTTCTTAGGGTTTATATAGATTCACTTGGTGGGATTATAGTAAGGGATTGTGAATCAGTATCAAAAAAGATCAGCCGATTTATTGATGAAGATGAAATTGTTCCTGATGAACGATTCTTCCTTGAAGTTAGTTCTCCAGGTCTGAACCGGCCTCTTTTCCAACTCATTGATTACGAAAAATACCACGGTAAACTGGTTAAGATACGGCTTAAAGCATCTGTAAAAGGCCAACGTAAATTTAAAGGAACACTGTCAGGTATCTCTGAAGGTGTCATCCATCTCGAAGATGAAAATGGTGAAATACATAACATCCCTTTTGGAGATATTTTAAAAGGAAATATTGTATTTCAAGGTGATCTTTTTGAAAAACAGAATTAACGTGTCTGTAAATAACAATAGAAGGAGGATGCGTAATGCAGCTTGGGCGTGATTTTGTCCGTGCTTTGAAACAGCTAACAAGTGAACGAGGTCTTCCGGAAGAAGTTATTTCATCCAGTCTGGAGGCAGCCCTGATTTCCGCATATCGAAAATACAAAGGTGGAAATCAGAATGTTGAGGTTTTTATTGATCTCAACAACGGGACGATTTCTATATACGAAGTGCGAACTATTGTCAATGAGATTGAAAACCGTGATACTGAAATAACCCTTGCAGATGTCGATGAAGCAAATTTCCCGGATGTGGATCTTGGGGATATTCTCCGTATAGAGGCAAATCCAGAAAACTTTGGCCGAATTGCAGCACAAACAGCCCGGCAGGTTATCATTCAGCGGCTTAAAGATGCAGAAAGGCAAATTATCTTTGAGGAATTTGCAGGTCGGGTTGGGGATCTGGTTACTGGTATAGTTTTTAAAGCAGAGAATGACCAGGTACTTGTAAGGCTCAATGACCGAACAGAAGCCATTCTTCCAAAGGAAGAACGTATTATTGGGGAAGATTATATTCCAGGAGAAAGAATGAAATTCTATCTCCTGGATGTTCGACAGACCACAAGAGGACCCAGAATAGTTGTATCAAGGACACATCCTGGGCTTTTGAGGAAACTTCTTGAACTTGAAATTCCAGAGATCAGGGAAAACGTAATAGAAATTAAAGGTATTGTTCGTGAAGCTGGAGCAAGAGCCAAAATGGCTGTAGTATCTCTTGATCCCAATGTGGATCCGGTTGGAGCCTGTGTAGGAAACAGTGGCTCGCGAATCAAATCGATAAGCCAGGAACTTGCAAATGAAAAAATCGATGTCATAATCTGGAGTACTGATCCGCTTCAGTTTATAAGGAACGCTCTGTCGCCTGCCAAGATCCTCAAGGTAGAACCGATGCTTGAACAGGAACAGGCGGTTAAAGTCTATGCCCGTCCAGATCAGTTGTCTCTTGCAATAGGAAAGGCAGGACAGAATGTAAGACTTGCCGCGAGACTTACAGGATGGAAAATTGATATTAATGCTCTGGAACCGGAAAGGATGCCCACACTATCAGATATATTTCACGATATAATTCCTGAGGGAGAATAAGAATTTGACAGGCAAACGGAAAAGACCGAGGACTTGCGTAGCCTGTCGATGTGAATCTCCCAAGAAAGCTATGTTGAGGGTCGTCCGTACCCCTACAGGTGAAATCATCATTGATCCAATGGGCAAAAAAGAGGGAAGGGGTGCATATCTATGTATCGACATAGAATGTATCGAACTCGCCCGAAAAAAGGATTGTCTTTCCAGGGCATTGAAGGTCAGGGTCGATCCGGGGATCTATGAAGAGATTCTGGTTCTACTGGAAAAGAACAATGGCAGATTTCATAAGAATATCAGCTAACAGTACACAGTCTCTTGTTCCCTTTCTTGGAATGGTTCGAAGAGCTCGGGGGCTTGTAATGGGACTTGATCGTATAAGATCAGAACTTGTAAAAAAGAAATACCTCCTGATCCTCCTTGCCGATGATCATTCATTGAATGTTTTACGATCACTGGCAGGGTATCATGATAGAGGCCAATGTAAGATAATAATTCTGGAAGATTGTGACAGAAATTGTTTATCACAGTCTTTAGGGGTGAATAACACCCAGGTTGTTGCAGTAGAGCGATCTTCTGGTTTTTACAAAAAACTGCTTCAGCTTGCATCAGAGGGAGGAGATGCCTTTGAGTAAAATTCGTGTCTACGAACTGGCAAAGATGTTAGGTAAATCAAACAGAGAACTTTTACTGATGCTCCATGATCTTGGTGTAGACGTAAAGACTCATATGAGTTCCATCGATACTGAAACTGCCCAACTTGTCGAAGATACTGTTCGATCTGAAACGCCGGATGAAACAGCAGAAAAAAAGACAAGACCGAGACAGACTGCTACGATTGAGGTTTTGAAAGTTACAAAAGGTTCGACTGTAAGAGATGTTTCAGAAATGCTTGGTGTTACACCTGCTGAAGCAGTTAAAGAACTTGTGGATGCTGGGTTCATGGTCCCTGCAAGCGCCTCGGTCAATGAGGAAATATTACTGGTTCTTTCAGAAGCCTTCTGTAAAGACTTCGATCTTGTTAATGCAGTTGTAGAACAAAGTGAAGAGACTCCCAAAATGAAACGGACGGTATTTAAGGGCAATAACCTTCAGCCCCGCTCACCAATTGTTACAGTTATGGGACATGTTGACCATGGAAAAACAACCCTGCTTGATTTTATA
Organism: Synergistales bacterium; assembly: GCA_963666205.1. Classification (GTDB taxonomy): domain Bacteria; phylum Synergistota; class Synergistia; order Synergistales; family JAFGMB01; genus JAENYO01. Next base: position 159,676 of record OY762654.1, on the reverse strand, counting down.
AGGGATACAAATATTACATCCAGGGAAGCTGGCGGTATCACCCAGCACATAGGAGCTTCAAAGGTTTTTCTTGAAGAGAAGGAAATTGTTTTTCTAGACACTCCTGGACATGAAGCTTTTACTTCTATGAGAGCTAGAGGTACACAGGTCACTGATATTGCTATTCTTGTGGTGGCCGCAGATGATGGAGTAATGCCTCAGACTCTGGAAGCGATCAATCATGCCAAGGCGGCAGGAGTACCTATAGTAGTCGCTGTGAATAAAATAGACAAACCAAATGCGAGACCAGACAGGGTAAGACAACAACTTTCAGACCATGGTCTGACCCCTGAAGAATGGGGTGGAGATACCATAATGGTCGATGTTTCAGCTAAAAGCGGGCTGGGCGTTGATCACCTCCTTGAAATGATCCTCCTTGTAGCAGAAGTAGAAGAACTCAAAGCTGATGCGGGTATCGCGCCAGAGGGTATAGTTATCGAAGCTAAACTCGATAAGGGCAAAGGGCCTGTTGCCACAGTGATAGTAAAACAAGGTACTCTGAACCAGGGAGATATTCTTCTTCTAGATACTACATGGGGTAAGATAAGGGCTATGCTCGATTACCAGGGCAACCAGATTAAAGTAGCTGGCCCAAGCACTCCGGTAGAACTTCTTGGTCTCAATGGGGTACCACAACCAGGCGAAGCTTTTACCAGAGTTGACAATGAAAAGATCGCTCGCGATGCAATTTCTCAAAAAGATCAGGAACGGCGACAGGAAGAATGTGGAAATGTTAAAAGACTTACTCTTGAAGAGCTGTATGTTCAGATGCAGGAAGGAGTAGTTCCGCAACTTAATCTTGTCCTGAAATGTGATGTACAGGGGTCTGTAGAAGCACTTGAGTCATCGTTACAGAAGCTGGCTACCAATGAAGTCGGAATGACATTTATACATAAAGGCGTAGGACGCATTTCCGAATCTGATGTCATGCTGGCAACTGCCTCTAATGCTATTATTATTGCTTTTAATGTCAGACCTGATTCGAAAGCAAAAAAACTGGCTGAATGTGAAGGAGTTCAGATAAGAACTTATGATGTCATCTATGATGTCATAGATGACATTACTGCAGCTCTTGAAGGTATGTTGAAACCTCTTGTAAGGGAAGAGATTACCGGACAGGCAGAAATCCGGGAAGTATTCAAGATACCCAAAGCTGGCAAGATTGCTGGTTGTTATGTCATTGATGGTGTCATACGCCGGAATTCCAAGGTACGAATCATTCGTAATGGCATCGTTTCATGGCAGGGCACTCTTTCTAACCTCAGAAGGTTTAAGGATGATGCCAAGGAAGTAGCTGCTGGATACGAATGTGGCATAAGTCTTTATAACTTCCAGGATTTTAAAGAGGGAGACATAATTGAAGCCTATGAACTGGTAGAGGAGAAGAGATATCTGGAATAATGATCCATCAGGAAATTACTCCATATGTAGGCTTACTGATCATTAACATAAGGATCAGTTTTAGCAGGAGTCTTAAAGATAGAAGACAGGTAGTACGTTCCATCATTGACAGGGTAATAAAAAGATGGAACGTTTCTGCTATGGATCTGGGGCCGTCAGGATCTCGATCTCAAGCGCTACTGGCCTTTTCAGGGGTTGGAACAACAGTGGCAATGGTAAACAGGCGTATGAGTCTGATATATGCATTTGTAGAAAGACTCGAATCAGATTCAGAATTTGAGATATTAAGTCACAGGCAAGAGGTAGATAGTTATGACGACTTTTCGTATGCAGAGAATCAACAAACAGATTCAGAGGGAGATTTCTCTGCTTTTAGAGTACAGGATCAAGAATGAAACCGCCAGACTCGCCATCATAACAGGCGTTGACTGTTCCAGAGATCTTGGACATGCATTAGTGTACTTTACCACTCTGGACACAGAAATTCGGAGGGATGTACATAGGGCTCTTAAAAAGATAACTGGGTCGATCAGAGGAATGCTTGGGAAACAACTTCATTTAAGACAGATACCTGAGCTCCATTTCAGAATCGATACCAGTGAAGAATATGGAAGAGAAATTGACAAGATACTGGATAGTATCCTGGAAGAACAGTTGGAGAAAACCATAGTTGAAAATGCAGAGCTGGAATGTACTGAAGAAGATATATGATTATCTCGAAACCTTCGGAACCTGGTTGATCATTAGTCATATTAAACCTGATGGAGATACCCTTGGATCTGCCAGTGCGCTTGCTCAGTTCGGAAGAGATGCAGGGAAAACGGTTTACTGGGGTGGAGCTGATAACTTCCCCCCTTCATATTCGTATCTGTCATTGTCTGACAATTATGTGAGACTTTTCAATGTTTCTGATCTGCAGATCAATGAAAGTTATATCGCTGTTGTCCTGGACACCAGTAATATTGACCGATCTGTTCCCGGTTTAGACTCAAAAGGACCACTATCCCCACGACTTGTTATAAATATAGATCACCATGGTGACAATTCCAGGTATGGCAATTTAGTCCATGTTGATCCTCAAAGTTCATCAACCGGGGAAATTATGTGGAGATTTTTCACAGAAAATATGATACCGATAACAAAACAAATGGCGGAGGCTCTTTATACTGCTATAATTACCGACTGTGGAAAGTTTTCATATCCCAATACATCAGAAACCACTCACTTGGCGGCGGCCAATCTTATTTCTTGTGGTGTTGATCCAGCCAGAATGAATCAGCTGATATTCCAGAATCAGACTCTTTCTGCCTTGTATCTCTGGGGACGGGCATTTTCCAGGGCTACCAGAATTCACAAAACATGTATATTTTCTTGGCTCAGAACAGAGGACTTTCTGGAAACAAGAGCAGATCAAACAGACACAGAGAATCTCGTAAGCAGATTCCTTTTCCTTAAAAACATCGATTTTGCTGTGCTATTCGTTCAGGAAAAAGAAAAGGTACGAATAAGCCTCAGATCTTGTGGAAAGATCTCGGCCCGTGAGATCGCGCAGATCTTTGGCGGGGGAGGTCACATTCCAGCAGCGGGTTGTACCCTGGAAATGGATCTTGAAATGGCGAAGCGCCAGATTCTGGAGGAAATCTCGAAAAGATATGCTGTCAGGGATAATTGTACTGAATAAACCGATCGGGACCAGGAGCACATATTGCGTTAACCGGGTGAAAACAATTCTTGGGAAAAGAATAAAGGTTGGACATGCTGGTACCCTGGACTCCCCAGCTGGAGGAATACTTATAGTATTGATAGGTGCAGCCACCCGTTTGAGTCAGTATCTGATGGAACTTCCCAAGATCTATGAAGTGAGCATCGTACTAGGTATGGAAACTGATACTGATGATTACACAGGTAACGTTCTGGCCAGAACCAGAATAGGTTCAATTCTACCTGAAAACGTGGAAGCGGCCATCCGTTCATTTCAGGGAGTCAGGATGCAGATACCTCCACAAATATCGGCCGTAAAGATTGACGGTCAAAGAGCTCACAGAATGTCAAGAGAAGGCATGGATTTCAAGATATTACCGCGTCCTGTTTCTATTTCGAGAATTGAAAGATCTCTCTGTCCTTATGCCAGTGAGATCTTTCTTCGAGTATATTGTCACAAAGGTACATACATTCGCAGTTTAGCTCGGGATCTCGGGAAGTCTCTTGGATGCGGAGCCTACGTTTCAGGACTCACGAGAACTAGAATCGGCAACTTTGATCTTTGCAATCCCAACTGTATCCATAACCTTGATGAACTGGACAGTCAATCTATACCTGGTGTAGTCCAACCGATGGAAACTGTTCTTGCTGAATATACAAGTTACAGGATACCCTTATTTCTTACCGACACTGTCCGAAACGGTAATGCTGTAAGTCTTGAAACCCTTCATCGTATACGATGGGGCAGGATTCCTTCTTCTTTTTCAGTCGTATTGGAGGGAAATGATATTATTTCATTTGGTAATATCCTGACTCAAGATAATAAAGCATTTGTCAAACCTAAGACAAACATTTTTCTGACTGGAGAAAAATGATGATAGTTGTCCTTGGATCATTTGATGGTTTTCATAAAGGTCACCAGTCGCTTTTTAAAGAAGCGAAAAAACTTGCCCTTAGATCTGGCACTAGCTGGGCAGTGATGACTTTTACACCCCACCCAAACCTTATTTTCTCTCCTGAAAAAGCAAAACTTCTTTTTACTGAAGAAGAAAAGACTGTAATATCAAGATACCTTGATATTACACAAGTTATTACCATTCCTTTCAATGAGAAACTTGCCAGTCTTCAGCCTGAGCAATTCCTTGATAAGATCTCAAGGGATTTTCCATTATCAGGTATCGTCGTAGGAGATAATTTCAGATTCGGCCGCGGGAGAACAGGAAATATAGATTTTCTCCAGAATTATGCTTCAAGAAAAGACCTGTTTTTCTCCCATGTTTCACCAATTAAAGTATCTGGGACAATAATAAGCAGTACCATGATAAGAGGACTTGTAAGTTGCGGAGAAGTTATGAAGGCCAGTAATCTGCTGGGTTATGATTTCTTTATCACAGGCAAGGTAATAAAAGGGGATATGCGGGGAAGAAAACTGGGATATCCTACAGCTAATCTTTACCGGGATCCCCATAAGGCAGTACCTGCTGAAGGAGTTTATGCCTCGGCAGTCTTTATAGATGATAAATGGTGGCCCTCAGCAGTGAATATAGGATATAACCCAACTTTTGCCACATTGGAAAAACTTCGTATCGAAGCACATATACTAGATTTTATCGGTGATATTTATGGCAGAACAATTCATCTGGTTTTTTTGAAAAGGTTAAGAGGAGAACTTGCTTTCAAAACCATTGAAGAACTCAGACATCAGATCAGAGACGATTCAGATGTAGTGAGACAGGTATACGAAAATCACGTCCATGAAAACCAGAATTTCTTTTCGCTTTTTTCCAATGCTATCCAGCTTGCAACAGATCAAAAAAAAGTTTTACCGGGTTGAATATAAAACAAACAAATGATAAGATAATCGCCGTTCTGCGGGCCTGTAGCTCAGGGGATAGAGCGACTGCCTCCTAAGCAGTAGGTCGACGGTTCGAATCCGCCCAGGCTCGCCATTTTGTATTATGTCTCGAGACAACAGAAATAACACCGTGTAATTCCTTATACTACAGTGATTGCATGTTATAGAATAGTTTGCTGCCAAGTACTCAAAAAGACTTCTTATTCATGTGATAAGAGGTCTTTTTTTATGAACAGCTATAATGTAATTCCTTTAAGGAAAGATTCTCCTCCCCTGGAGGAAATCCTGATGATTTTCTCCACTTCAGAAAAACTGAAGGGAAAGTCACAGAACAATTAAGGACTCTAAAAGGATTAGCCTCCTCTTCCATTCCCGATTTCCAGACATTTATTGTAATAAATGGAAACCCGTTCTTTACTTCACGTTGAACACCCTGGTAGTTGTGAAAATCCTGCGACCTAGATCTTCCTTCGTAAAACCCTTGATCATTCTTTTCCTGGATACTGGAGAAGGGGATTTACACGTAAAATAGGGATCGTCTACTCAAATATCAGACAATTCATCTATCCAGTCTTCAGGAGAAACTTGTCTAGAAGGTACACTAGTAGATATATCTCTATTTTATCGGTACGGGTATAACCGAATGCATTCAAGCCGAGGCTAGGATTCTCAGAGTATGTGGATGCACGTTAGTACTAAGATTACAGAAAACATGATCTTGGAGACTTTATCGGTAAACAGGATGAATAATATCAAATGGATCTGGCAAATACTGTATTATTTTATGCAATATGTTGTATATGTATTTGTTCTTGGAGCTTTATCTTGATACAATATCTTTCTGGAAAACAGACTATAGGTCTTTATCTGATCTCTGGCAAGCTCAGGGGAAAATGCAATCACATAATTTCAGCTATTGCATTTTCAGGAAGTGTGGAAAAGAATATGAACACAGGACTTGGCAAAAAACTTCTTATTCTCGTTATGATACTCAGTTTGGTCGTAATTTTCTGTTCTCCAGTCAACAAATTAAGTGTTTTTACACAAAACACTTTGTTATTTTCTTTGCCTGTTTCGTCAGGACAGACTTTACGTACCGGATATATTCATTCAGTCCAATTAACGCCTGTAGAGGATGATTACAGAATTCTTGACTCAAAACTGTGGCTCTGGGAGGAAAGGGTAGTTTCTCACAATGCAGGATTGCCAGTTGCAGCGCCAAGGAACGGTAGTTTCTCCAGTGATAGGAAATGGATGTATGTAAGGGGGGGGAGATATAGCTGGCAAACGTTAAACCTTCGTGTTGGAAATTCTGAACTTGGTCAGAACTGGATGAGCCTGTCACCTTTTAGACGAATGGATCTTTACAGTTCATGGCCCGATCATCTACTCAGGTTTCAAGTAATTCGAGAACCACTGATAAAAGTTATTCTTGAAGAGGGGACAACTCTTTTACTTGAAAATAAATAGAATTTTTACCATTGTTATTTTTCATGATCTTTAATGTTAGGAATATCCTTGGGGGGGGTAACATTAATGGCGAATTCGCAAAATATATCAGAAACCATTTTAGAAAAAAATGAAAGTACCATTGATCTGGATGAACTCAGGAGACAGTTCGATACTGAGGCCCGCAACAGATCTCTCATCGGCTGGCAAGCTCTTATAATAACCGTCATTGCTGTCTCGATGTCATTATTTCATCTGTATACATCGGGGTTCGGGCTCCTTCTTGCTATGAAACAAAGAGCCATTCATCTGGCCTTTGTCCTTGTACTAGTTTTTCTTCTTTATCCATTTTCTGATAAATGTTCAAGAAAAGATATACCTTGGTACGACTACATTCTAGCAATTCTTGGGGCTGGTGTTACCCTTTACATGGTCTTCAATTTTGAACAGATGGTCTATCGAGCCGGCCTTCCCACTCAAACAGATCTGATAGTTGGATTCATCGGAATAGTTCTTCTCCTTGAGGCAACAAGAAGGGTTTCCAGTCCAATTCTTCCCTGTATTGCAATCTTTTTCCTGTTCTATTGTTATTTCGGAAGACAATTCCCTGAAATGTTCCAGCACAGAGGATTTAACTTTACCCGCATAATCAACCATATGTACATGGGAACCGAGGGTGTATTCGGCATTCCCCTTGCTGTTTCTGCAACATTTGTTTTCATGTTCATTCTGTTTGGTTCTTTTCTTGAACAGACCGGAATGGGCCGATTTATAATAGATCTTGCAATGGCACTCGCAGGTCATGCTACTGGTGGACCGGCGAAGGTTGCAGTCTTGAGTTCAGGTTTAATGGGCTCTATCTCAGGATCTTCCGTGGCCAACGTCTGCACAACTGGTATGTTTACTATTCCATTAATGAAAAGTGTCGGATATAAGCCTTATTTTGCAGGAGCAGTGGAAGCAGTTGCCTCAACGGGAGGACAGATCATGCCACCAGTTATGGGTGCTGCTGCGTTTATTATGGCTGAATTTCTGGGTGTACCATATATCAAAGTTGCCCTTGCAGCCATAGTTCCGGCCCTTCTTTATTATTTTGCAGTTTTGATCCAGGTCCATCTTGAAGCCTCTAGGCTTGGTCTCAAAGGACTTCCCCGTAACAGGCTTCCTAAACTCTGGACACTTTTAAGAACAAAGGGACATCTCCTTTTACCTCTTTTCGGGATCGTTTATTTCCTGCTGACGGGTTATACTCCTTTAAAAGCTGCTTATTATGGTATCCTTATCACTGTTGCCGTATCATATTTGAATAAGGAAACCATGTTAACCCCTGTTAAGTTGAAAGAAGCCCTTGAAAGCGGTGCCAGGGGGGCTCTGGCTGTAGCATGTGCTTGTGCTACTGTAGGTATTATTGTAGGAACTGCCACTCTTACAGGCCTCGGCCTGAGAATTGCCGGGGCTATTGTAGCTATTGCAGGCGGAAAACTTTTACCATCTCTTCTTCTTACCATGGTCGCATGCATACTTCTAGGTGCAGGACTTCCTACCACAGCCAACTTCATTGTGACCAGCACTATGTGCGCACCTGCCCTGTTCCAGCTTGATGTACCACCTATGGCAGCATACATGTTTGTTCTTTATTTCGGTATTGCAGCAGACCTGAGTCCTCCAGTTGCATTGGCTGCCTATGCGGGAGCAGGAATTGCGGGTGCCGAACCAATGAAGACTGGCGCCACAGCCGTGAAACTTGCTCTGGCTGGATTCCTTGTCCCGTATATATATGTTTATAATCCCATGCTTGTCCTGGTCGGGTTCCAGCCTTTACCATTCACTTTGGCTATAATTACCGCAATTCTGGGTGTTTTCCTCCTCGGGATGGGGTCGATCGGCTTCTATAAGATGAAGCTTGACTGGTGGCAAAGGATCCTTTGTTTCGGTGGAGCCCTTAGTCTGCTTATCCCTGGTATACAGACTGACATTACGGGTCTGGTGATTCTTGGAACAATGCACTTGCTTCAGGTTGTCAGGCTTAAAAAAGCAAATACCATGACGGAGTGATGGTTTTCTGGTCCTATACCCAGAATTTGTGTTAAAATGCTGTAAGCATGGTATATAAGCCGTCTCCCCATGGGGGACGGCATTTTCCTATTTAGAGAGGGGAGAAACTCCACATGCCTGTAGACTACAAAGATACTCTTAATCTGCCCAAAACATCGTTTCCGATGAGGGCAAACCTTGCCACAAGAGAACCGGATTTCCTCAAATTCTGGTACGATATCGATCTTTACAGGAAACTGATCGAATCAAGAAAGAATTGTAAATCCTTCATTCTTCACGATGGTCCTCCATATGCCAATGGAAATATACATATTGGAACTGCTTTTAACAAGATCCTCAAAGATTTTATTCCAAAATATAAATGGATGAGAGGATATTTTTCACCTTACGTTCCTGGTTGGGATACCCATGGTCTCCCTATTGAGCTTCATGTACTCAAATCCAAAGGAATTTCCAAGGATGAACTTGAACCAGTTGAATTGCGCCGGGAATGCACGGAATATGCTTACAAGTTCCGGGATATTCAGAGAGAGGAATTCAAAAGACTTGGTGTTATAGGTGACTGGGATGATCCCTACATGACGCTCAACCCAGAGTACGAGGCAGCCCAGATAGGTGCTTTTGCAGACATGGTCGAAAAGGATCTTGTCTATAAAGGGAAAAAGCCGGTCTACTGGTGCATTGACTGCCAGACAGCACTTGCCACTGCAGAGATAGAGTATTGGGATGAATCTTCCCCCTCAATATTTGTCGCTTATTCTATTCCACAAATCGAAACACACATACCTGATCTTGAGGGAGAAGATGTAAATGTTATAGTCTGGACAACTACACCATGGACTCTTCCTGCAAGCATGGCTGTGGCTATAAACCCCAATTTCGACTATGTCTTTGTAAAAGCTGAAGGAAAGGTTTACATGGTTGCGAAAGGTCTCCTTGATACTGTGAAAGAACTTACTGGCCTGGAATTCTCTGAACCTCTTTTCAGTTTTAAGGGGCATGAACTCGAGGGGATTGTTGGAAGACATCCTTTTTATGAGAGCAGAGAGATACCGATTGTTCTTGCAGATTATGTACTTCTTGATCAAGGAACCGGTTGTGTTCATACTGCACCCGGACATGGTGTGGAAGACTACGAAACAGGTATTAAGTATGGCATTAAGGTCTATAATCCAGTAGATGACAAAGGTTATTTTGTACCCGAAACACCCATTGTAGGCGGAAGATCAATTGAGGAGGGAGCTTCAATTGTACTTCAACTCCTTAAAGATTCCGGTAGACTTCTTGGACATAAGAAATTGATGCATTCCTACCCTCATTGCTGGCGTTGTAAAAAACCCGTTATATTCAGATCCACAGATCAATGGTTTGTGAATGTTAACAAATTCAGAGACTCAGCCCTTGATATAATAGACAATCACGTAAAGTGGATACCTGAGTGGGGTAAAGATCGCATTTTCAATATGGTAAGAGACAGGTCGGACTGGTGTATCAGTCGCCAGAGGATTTGGGGAGTACCTATTCCAGCTTTTTACTGTGAGGATTGCGGCAAGGTAATCCTTGTGCCAGACCGGATCAGAAAAGTTCAGGAAAAGGTTAAAGAACATGGATCCAGCATATGGTGGGAACTGTCACCTGAAGATCTCCTCGGAGATCTTGCTTTCTGCCCCCACTGTAATAGCAGACATCTAAAAAAAGACAGGGATATAATGGACGTCTGGTTTGATTCAGGTGTAAGCCACTTTGCCGTTCTTGAAACAAGGGATGAACTTCACTGGCCAGCAGAACTCTACCTCGAGGGTAGCGACCAGCATCGCGGGTGGTTCCAGACTTCTCTGTTAACCTCCGTTGCTACCAGAGCAAGCGCTCCCTATGAGCAAGTCCTTACTCATGGTTTTATTGTTGACGGAGATGGCAAAAAAATGTCCAAATCTATTGGTAATGTGATTAAACCACAAGAGATCATCGACAAGTTTGGTGCCGATATTCTCAGATTATGGGTGGCATCTACGGATTATAGGAACGATGTTCGGATATCCGATGGGATCATCAAGAACCTTACTGAATCCTATAGAAGAATAAGGAATACCGTTCGATTTCTTCTCGGTAATCTATCTGACTTTGTTCCATCTGAACACAGTGTTTCTTATGAGGACCTTCATGATATGGATAAGTGGATTCTATCCCAGCTTAATCAGATCATAGGAAAAACAACAAAAGCATATGATGAATATGAATTTCATGTGCCCACTTTCATAATTCACCAGTTCTGTGTAAATGAACTTAGTGCATTCTACCTTGATGCAAGCAAAGACCGTCTCTATGCTGATGGCAAGGATAGTGTAACAAGACGAGGTTGTCAGACAGTACTCTGGTCTGTACTTACTACACTTACGAGACTACTTGCACCTGTTCTGAGCTTTACAACCGAAGAAACATGGCAGGAAATTCTCAAGATCGATGTGACACTTCCTGAAAGTGTATTCCTTGCTGACTGGCCCCAAAAAGATGATAATATGATAAATAATGAACTTGATAAAAAATGGTCAGGCATTATCAATGTCAAAGGGACATTAAGCAGAGCTCTTGAAAAGGCACGAGCTGAAGGTCTGATAGGCCATCCTCTTGAAGCACAGGTCAAAATACTTCCAGGAGATTATACTAACGTTCTCAACTCCTGTTCAGAAATTGAATGGGAAACTCTGAACATCGTTTCGGATTTTGAGACTGCTGGTGAAACTGATGTAAAGAACTGTTCTGTTGTTTTTCATGATGAGGAAACCGGCCTTAAAATAGGGATCAATAAAGCTCCAGGTCAGAAATGCCCAAGGTGCTGGAAATATTCAGAAGAAACGGATGGAGGAGGATTATGCCCCCGCTGTTCTTTTGTTATGAATAGTTAAAAAAAGGATTTTTGTCAGAGCCGGGTTTATAGTTCCTGGCTCTGACAGATCTGGAGGTAATCAACTAATGGGTACTCACGAGATCAGGGTAAATCTCAAAAACAGGGAGAGCGAACTAGTTGCCTTGATGGATAGACTGATCCAGGTAACAGGGAAAATGGATAAGTCTGGTTCTGGAGTTAATGAAAATAAAGATTTTGTCGATATTGCAAGTGATCTCACTGAAAGAGAATCTACTACAGCAGAAATGTTAACTGTAGCGAATGAACTGTCCATTGTTAGACACGCTTTGTATAAACTGGATAATTCTGCTGAAAAATACGGTATATGTGAAAGGTGTTTAAAGCCTATAGAAATCCAGAGACTTCTTGTAAAACCTTGGGCACGGTACTGCAAATCCTGCAAAGAAAATGACGAAAAGAATGACAGAACAGAAAAATAATGATGCAATGAACGTTCCCTGTCCAGACGAAGGTGGAGATTCTTTATGGATCCTGAACGATAGCGACCCTGGCCCTATCGATGAAAACGAAACAAAAGTAACTTTCTGCAAGATCAGTCCAGAATCTGTAAATGCTGGCCAACGTCTGGATATTTACCTCTCAAATGTTATGGGTCTTAGCAGATCTTTCGTTCAACACCTTATAAAAGATGGTAACGTAGTCAATGATCAACAAATACGGTTAAAACAATCAAACAGAGTCCAGTCAGGACAACAGATCACGGTAACCATCCCCCCGGTTGAAAATCTTCAGGTAACTCCTGAACCAGTACCTTTTGATGTACTGTATGAAGATGGCTCTATCCTTGTGATTAACAAGCCTGCAGGGATAGTGGTACATCCCGCTCCGGGAAACTGGCATGGGACACTGGTTCATGGACTTATTTACAGATACCCAGAAATAGGATTATTCAATAATGTGATAAGGCCCGGGATCGTTCATCGTTTAGACCAGTCTACCTCCGGTCTAATGATAATAGCCCGTGATCAGCAGTCTATGGAAGGACTTCAGGCCCAATTTAAAGCGAGGTCTGTAATAAAGAAATACCTTGCATTGACCAGAGGTGTTCCATCGCACAAGGAGGGTCTCATCGATCTTCCCATTGGACGAGACCCGCGAAATAGGAAAAGGATGGCTATCTTATCTACAGGTCGGGAGTCAAGAACATTGTACAGGGTTCTATGGTCCTGCAATAATCATAGCCTTCTAGAATGCACCCTTCTTACTGGCAGGACTCACCAGATAAGAGTGCATTTACGATACATAGGATGTCCACTTGCTGGCGATATCCTGTACGGGGGGAGAAATATCTCTTACCAGGAAATGGGTAGGGTCTTTCTTCATTCCTGGAAACTGGGTTTTATTCATCCAGTAACGCTGAAAAGGCTGTATTTCACTCAACCCCTACCACCTGAGCTTATTGTTTATCTGCAAAATACTCTTTCCATAGATCAGGGCTAATCAATATTGTTTCAGGATTGCTATATGTAACATGAGCTATTCCACTTCCTGAAATATGTCTTACATTTTTCTTTTCGGTGTAGTCTATCTGGACTTTAAGCGTTTTTTTTGCCCTGCTGTAATACGCTGCAAGAGAAGCAGCAACCTTAATAGCAGTTTCAGTTTCGGAAGTATCAGATTGTTCAATTTCCTTGAGTATCACGTGAGCTCCAGGTATTTCATGCACATGAAACCATAGATCCTGTGCGTGGGCAAGACGAAAAGTCACATATCTATTACCCTTTGCATTGACTCCGACAAGGATCTGGTGTTTATTAAGATTAAGTCTGATATGTGGAGGGATATACTTTTTGGACCGTGGTCTTTTTTTATCTGTACCACTAATCCAACCGGAAATATCCTGAGCTGCTTCACGAAGGAGGATCGTGTCGTCAATCATTCCTAACAATTCTTTCTGCTCATTTAACTCTTGTATTGAGGCTCTGAGACCAGCTACCTTTGCTTCGATCTGTTCAGGATGAGACACGGTTGTTTTTTTAAACTTTCTGAAATATTTCTGGGCATTCTGAATTATTGAGAGACGAGGGTCAAGCGTTAGATCCACAACCATGGCAGGGTCATCCCAGGATGACAATTGAACCTGTGTTATCCCTTTTTTGAGTCGGTAAGAATTAGCCATCAGTAATTCACCAGCCATTTTATAGAAATCCGCCCTTCCAGCATTGTTAATCTGGTTAAGAAGACCCTCCATGTGCTTTTGCTTCCTTTGAATCAAGATATCAAGAATGTCACAACTCTGCTTATAAAGTTTCATTCTGGTTCTGTCTGTCATCAACTCAGATATCATAGATCTGCTTCCCTTGAGAATATCCTTACTTAAGCGTTCGCAACCCTCCAGTATTTCGGGAAATACTGTAACGTAGTTACCACAACGGATGAGACTGAAATCCGAGAGTGGTACATGGGTATCGAAGATTAACTTCAGCAGGCTCATCCACTCTTGTGGTTCACGTGTATCCCACAAACGCAAGATTAACCTGCTCAGAGGAGTTCCGACCCCCTTTAGCCTTGAAAGAGAACCTTTAAGTTCATTACATGACAGATCTCCCAGTTCCAGACCTTTGAAAGGGGGCGGTGGGCAATAAGAGATTCCGGGTAAAATAGTTCGGTAACGGTTAATCTCCGGGTTAATATGCCTCGCGGTTTCCCTAATAATATTATTGTCATCTATGAGTATCATATTCGATCTGCTGCCAGTACACTCAAGATTGAGAGTTAACCCAGTTCTGAAACCAGCTCCAAGAGTTCTCTCGAAGTAAAGCGCAAGTATCCTGTCTCCATAAGCCTGTTCAACATTAACCAGCCTTGATCTTAAAATATGTTTTTTTAAAAAGAGTAGCACCGGATCGGCTCTTTTTGAGTTTTCAATAAGGGGATCTATATCTTCTTTGTTTACAATACAACATCCATTAGTAACGGAATGCCAGGAAAGGAACAACCAGTTTCTGGAATGTGAAAGTTTTAATGCTACCCAGTGTTCACCACCTTCTATTCGGTCAATGAATGATGGTATATAGTGTTGTTTGAGGGATCTTGCCCAGAAATACACTAGTTCAGGTCCATAGTTCAATCAATATACCTCCTGATTTATTATTAATAATACACTAACTTCTTTCGCATGACTTGACAAGTCGGCTCAGCATTACTACAATTGTCGCCGTCACTCAGATGGGGCTGTAGCGCAGGGGGAGCGCGCTTCCTTCGCACGGAAGAGGCCGGGGGTTCAAATCCCCCCAGCTCCACCAGAAATAGTACTTGCGAATTATTGGAAAGTCTTATAGAATATCGGGGCGTAGCGCAGTCTGGTTAGCGCACCTGCTTTGGGAGCAGGGGGTCGAAGGTTCGAATCCTTTCGCCCCGACCATTTTAAAGTTAAAAAAGCGGAAATAGCTCAATGGTAGAGCACTAGCCTTCCAAGCTGGGGGTTGCGGGTTCGAGTCCCGTTTTCCGCTCCATTTTTAAAGGGCGCCTGTAGCTCAGCCGGATAGAGCATCGGCCTTCTAAGCCGAGGGTCGCGGGTTCGAATCCTGCCGGGCGCGCCATTATTCCAGATTTACGGTGGGTGTAGCTCAACTGGTCAGAGCACTGGATTGTGGTTCCAGGGGTTGGGGGTTCAAGTCCCCTCACTCACCCCAACTTCATCTGATGAGCGCCTGTAGCTCAGCTGGATAGAGCATCGGCCTTCGGAGCCGAGGGTCGCGGGTTCGAATCCTGCCGGGCGCGCCACAAGAATAAGTACATAATGGGTCATTAGCTCAATTGGCAGAGCACCTGACTCTTAATCAGGGGGTTACAGGTTCGATTCCTGTATGACCCACCAAATCTTACCCCGTCCATAGGACGGGTTTTTATTTTCCCCTTTTCCCCATTTATTCTTGAGACCTGACATATCTAAATTAATGTTCACTGTTTTTGGATTCCTTTACCCTGGTTTACTGTAAAACCTTATGGATACAGGCTTTATGGCTCTATTCTTGTTGACAAGGGCTGATATCTATTATACTCTTAAACAAGTTTTTGAGTACAATATTTAAGGAGGGGGCCAGGTAATGAAAAGAATTGTAGCGCTCATGATAAGTGTGGCATTTGTATTGGTTCTGGCTGGTGGAGCTATTGCAGCTGCACCTTTCCACATCGGAATCTGTACCGGAACAGTATCACAGTCAGAGGATGACCTCAGAGGAGCAGAAAAACTTATTGAAATGTATGGAACTGTTCAGGATGGTGGAATGATCCAGCACATAACCTATCCTGATAATTTCATGACAGAAATGGAAACGACTATTTCACAGATCGCATCTCTGGCAGATGATCCGCTTATGAAAGCAGTGATCGTGAACCAGGCTATTCCTGGAACTACTGAAGGATTCAGGAGAATACGAGAAAAACGCCCAGATATACTTCTGATAGCGGGGGAAGCACATGAAGATCCAGGTGTAATTGAGTCTGCGGCAGACCTTGTAATCAATGCGGATAACATAGCGAGAGGATATCTTATAATCGCAGCAGCAAAGAAAATGGGAGCTAAGCATTTCGTTCACATTTCATTTCCTAGACATATGAGCTACGAACTTCTGTCCAGAAGACGTAATATCATGGAAGAAGCCTGCAATGATCTTGGCATAGACTTCCACTTTGAAACAGCCCCAGATCCAACCAGTGACGTAGGTGTCGCTGGAGCCCAGCAGTTTATCCTGGAAAAAGTACCTGCATGGCTTGACAAATATGGCAAGGAGACAGCTTTTTTCTGTACCAATGATGCCCATACTGAGCCGTTGCTTAAAAGAGTAGCTGAAGGCGGTGGATATTTCGTAGAAGCTGATCTGCCATCTCCCCTCATGGGATATCCAGGAGCTCTTGGCATTGAACTCTCAGATGTCAAAGGAGATTGGCCTGCTATTCTCAAGAGAGTGGAAGAGGCTGTTATTGAAAAAGGCGGAGCCAAGAGAATGGGTACATGGGCTTTCTCCTATGGTTATACAAATACTGCCGCTTTGGGAGAATTTGCAAAGATTATGCTTGAAAAAGGTGTCGATGCAACAACCTTTAAGAAAAGCTTTAAACCAACAGAACTTTTCGAGACCTACGGAAAGTTCACCCCTGGTGCAGAATGGAATGGCAGTATTTATACTGATCTCCAAACAGGAGTAAAAAAGAAGAATCACATTCTGGTGTATCAGGATACATATGTATTTGGTCTCGGTTACCTTAATATGACTGAGGTTGAAGTCCCTGAAAAGTATTTCACAATAAAATAGAATTCTATTCTCGAACTGTAAAGGGGAGTTTTCTTGTACTCCCCTTTTTTATTTTAGAATCTGCCCTTTCAGATTTTCCATATACCAATTCATGCCGGAATCATGTGGCAAGACTTTACACATTTCTGGTTATCAAATTTAATCCGGCAAAAATAAAGAGGTGATATCTTTGGCATCACTGGGGCCATTATTGAAAATGGAGGGAATAGGGAAAGCATATTTCGGAAACCGTGTTCTGAAAAATGTCAACTTTACGCTCGAAAAGGGAGAAATTCTGGGACTTGTTGGCGAAAACGGGGCAGGAAAGTCCACTCTTATGAACATCCTCTTTGGAATGCAGGTAATACATGAAACTGGAGGTTATGAAGGAAGGGTCTTGATAAACAATAAAGAGATCCATTTCGAAAATCCCATGGATGCTCTTGAAGCAGGGATCGGGATGGTTCATCAGGAATTTTCCCTTATACCTGGCTTCACTGCGGCAGAAAACATAGTACTTAACAGGGAATCTACTAAATACAATATACTTGTCGAATCCTTCGGAGAACGACTAAGGACCCTTGATAGAAACAAGATGAAAGAACGGGCACAGGCAGCCATAGAAAAACTCAACGTTCAACTTAATGATGAGACCCTTGTAACAGAAATGCCGGTTGGCCATAAACAGTTCACTGAAATTGCCAGGGAAATCGACAAGGAACACACTCAGATCCTTGTACTTGATGAACCCACAGCAGTTCTTACCGAATCAGAAGCCGAGATATTGCTCAAGTCAATGAAAAGGCTTTCCCTACTCGGTATAGCCATTATATTTATATCCCACAGACTTCAGGAAATCATGGAGATATGTGACAAAATCATTGTTCTGAGAGACGGTGAAGTTGTTGAAGAAACTATACCTGTCCAGACAAGTATCAAAGACATTGCATCTCATATGGTTGGTAGGAACATTGATTCAGCTTTTACGAGAGTCTCAGAAAACCTGGACCGTAGCCAGACCAGACCTATTCTTAAAGTCAAAAACCTCTGGGTAGATATGCCAGGTGAAACGGTTCGAAATGTTTCTCTTGATATTTACAGGGGAGAGATTTTTGGAATTGGAGGATTGGCTGGACAGGGCAAGCTGGGAATAGCTAACGGGATAATGGGAATGTTCGCTTCTGGTGGTTCTGTATCTTTTGAGGACGAAGAGATCATACTCAATGATCCGAGATCAGCTCTTAGTAAAGGACTATCAGCAGTATTTGAAGACCGAAGAGGAGTGGGGCTCCTTCTTGAAGAACCTATTTCCTGGAATGTTACATTTACAGCCCTTCAGATGCAGAACAAATTCCTTAAATCATATCTTGGTGGCATGCTCAGAATAAGGGACACGAAAGCGATAAATGAATGCACACGCTATTATATTGAAGCCCTTGAGATAAAGTGTGTCAGCGAAAACCAGCAAGTCCAGGAACTTTCTGGAGGTAACCAGCAGAAAGTCTGCCTTGCAAAGGCTTTTGCGACCCGTCCAAAACTTCTTTTTGTTGCAGAACCAACTAGAGGTATCGATGTGGGAGCCAAAAGGGTTGTTCTGGATACTCTTAAAAACTACAACAAAAAATATGGAACCACTATAGTAATGATCTCATCAGAACTGGAAGAACTCAGATCCATATGTGATCGCATAGCCATAGTTAATGAAGGAAAGATAGCCGGTATTTTACCGGCAACATCAGAATCCACAGAATTCGGCATACTCATGCTCGGTAAAGTCGAAAACGGATCAGAAAGTGAGAAGGCATCATGAACAGAATACTGAACTTCATTGAAAAAGCAGGTTGGCCAAGGGTTATCATCGGAGTTTTCCTGCTTTCACTGTTCATAGTAGCCCCTTTTGTCAGAGTCCGGATCGATACTTCTATCAGTGATACCCTGGTAAGATTCGGAATGAACGGTGTAATGGTCCTGGCCATGGTTCCCATGATACAGGCAGGATGCGGCTTGAATTTCGGTTTACCTCTTGGGATAATTGCAGGTCTTATTGGTGCGGTAACCAGCATAGAACTGGGCGTTACCGGACTTCCAGGTATTCTTATCGCAATGTCCATAGCAGTCCCGGTTGCAATTGTTGTAGGCTTTGCCTATGGTGTTCTCCTTAACAAAGTTAAGGGTGGAGAAATGATGATTGCTACTTATGTTGGCTTTTCTTCTGTCGCGTTCATGTGCATAATGTGGCTGATGCTCCCATACAAAAGCCCTAACATGGTCTGGGGATACGCAGGTACTGGGCTTAGGACTACCATATCCGTTGAAGGATATTGGGAAAAAGCCATAAGTAATGTAGGTTCCTTTCATCTAGGGGACTTTTTTTACTGTCCAACAGGAATGTTTATATTTTTTGCTTTCATGTGTTTTTTCATGTGGCTTTTCATGCATACCAAAACGGGAACAGCTATGACCACAGTAGGTTCAAATCCTGAGTATGCTCGATCTGCAGGGGTGGATGTTGACCGCATGAGAATTGTTTCGGTAATTCTTTCTACTGTTCTCGGTGCCATAGGAATAATAATGTATGAGCAGAGCTTTGGATTCATACAGCTTTACATGGGTCCCTTCTACATGGCTTTTCCTGCAGTAGCTGCCATACTTATCGGCGGAGCTTCAGTACATAAAGCCAGTATACTGAATGTAGTGATCGGAACATTCCTCTTCCAGGGAATTCTTACCATGACCCCGTCTGTAATAAATAGCCTGATAGAAACTGACATGTCTGAGGTCATAAGGATCATAGTATCTAACGGAATGATTCTCTATGCATTGACCAGAGTAGTGAAGGTGAAATCATGAGTAAAAATATATTTACTAAAGATAATCTGCAACACTTCCTTATCAGTAATGCCGTACCCATTATTTTCATCGTGCTAAGTGTTCTTGCCATTCCTGTTTCGAGATTTTCTGGCGAGTATCTCCTTCAGGAAATGCTCGTCAGACTTTCCAGGGACTCTTTCCTGGTCCTATCCCTTCTTATACCTATAATGGCCGGGATGGGACTTAACTTCGGAATGGTTCTCGGTGCCATGGCGGGAGAAATAGGGCTGATACTCATAACGGACTGGAACATACTCGGTATTCAGGGGATGTTCCTTGCCATGATCATATCCACCCCTCTTGCTATTCTTCTGGGATGGATGTGTGGAGCAATATTGAACAGGGCAAAAGGAAGAGAAATGGTAACATCCTTCATTCTTGGATTTTTCATGAACGGAGTCTATCAGCTTGTCGTTCTTTACGGTTTCGGTAAGATCGTTCCAATAAGAAATCCGCAATTGCTTCTCTCCCGAGGATTCGGCATAAGAAACGTTACTAACCTCGAAGGGATAAGAAAATGTCTGGATAATCTCATACCCGTCAGCATAGGAGGCGTATCTGTTCCTATGGCTACCTTTCTAGTGATAGGACTCTTCTGTCTTTTTGTAGTATGGTTCAAGAAAACTAAGCTTGGACAGGATATGAGAGCTGTTGGGCAGGACATGGATGTAGCCCGCTCTGCGGGGATTGAAGTTGAAAGAACAAGAATAATCTCAATAGTTATATCAACAGTTCTTGCATGTTACGGCCAAATCATTTTCCTGCAGAACATCGGCACCATGAATACTTATAACAGCCATGAGCAAGCCGGTATGTTCGCTATAGCAGCACTTCTGGTTGGAGGAGCTAGTGTTGCAAAAGCGACAATTCCCAACGTATTTCTGGGTGTTATTCTTTTCCATCTCATGTTCGTGGTCTCTCCCATGGCCGGTAAATATCTTATAGGTCAGGCCCAACTTGGAGAATATTTCAGGGTGTTCGTTTCCTATGGAATAATCGCAATCGCATTGGCCCTTCATGCATGGAAGAGATACAAGGACAAGGAACGGGCACGGAGATCTCTCCGTGGTAATGCATGAACCATTAGGAGGTATCCCTTTGAAAAAACAGATTGCTGTTAATCTTGTGCTTGTTTTTATGTTCATGTTACTGTCTATGTTCCTGTATATCTCCGGCAAGGGATATGATTTGCTTATTGATAACCAGACAGTAATTCTGAACGGAATGACCTACGAGGCTAGGGGAACTGTCCGTGTTTACGTAGATGCACAGGAACCACTGGAGTTGTGGATAGATGATCGTGATATCAGTTCGGTTATTGGTAAGAAACATCGGATAAGAGTCGAACTGTTGGACGAAAAGGAAGAAAAAGTTATAGATTTCATTGAAAAAGACTTTTTAATCGATGCAAAGAAAGGGACCCTTTTCAGTATCCCGGCACTCCTTGGAGGCGCTTCTGACTGGGTGATTCCCAAGAAATAAAAGCATTACCAGGTTATAAAGATATTAACCCCGGCAACAGGTCCGATCCTTTCTCCCGTTGCCGGGGTTAATATTCTTAAGAAAAGAAGAACGTAACCTCTTTTCTTGGTCTTGCTTTTTTGTTATTATTCCCTTGCACTTAGCCTGATCTGAGTTTATTAGCTTCTTAAAACAGAAAGACCGCTAAGAACTGGTTAAAAGGAATTCATTTCATTTATGTCACCTTTTTAAAGTGCGAGAGTGGCGGAATTGGTAGACGCGCTGGACTTAGGATCCAGTGGCTCCGGCTGTAGGGGTTCGAGTCCCCTCTCTCGCACCATTTTTTCTCCATAAAACCTTTGTTAACTCTGTCGTATATCTATCCCTAACCAAACTTGACATTTATCCGTTTTTCACTTATTGTTTCTCGGATTTTGGGTACACATGCCATCTGATCAGATGTACTGAATACCGAGACATCTAAACGGTCACAGATATATTAAGGCAATTTTACTGAAAAATCTGCATAATGGTGAATTCAATTCGTTTCTTGTGCTATACTACGCTTTGTTCAAAAGAAATTAAGGTTTGTGAAAGGGGCTGTTAACGTGAAAACTGAAATCCTATCCCAGGAAAAGAATAAGGTCGTTATAAAAGCAGAGATGGACACAGTCGAATTTACCAAGAATGTCGATGCTACGATCCGTGATCTGTCAAGAAAAGTGAATATCCCTGGTTTCAGGAAGGGTAAAGTACCAAGGAACGTTCTGGAAATGCGTTTTACAAAAGAAGCCATTTACACTGAGACACTCGATTCTATAATGCCGGGAATCATCAATGAAATAGTAAACGATTATGAACTTGATCTCATAGAAGAACCAGATCTTAAAATAGAAACAATGGGAGAAGGAAAACCGCTTGA
The DNA here is from genome assembly GCA_963666205.1 of Synergistales bacterium. Lineage (GTDB taxonomy): Bacteria > Synergistota > Synergistia > Synergistales > JAFGMB01 > JAENYO01. The sequence continues at coordinate 137,759 of OY762654.1, read as the reverse complement.
GCTCGTTTTCACCTTTGAAGTCTCTCCCCAGGTTATGCTCCCGGAACTGGAGAAGGTTGAAGTTATAAAAAAAGAAGTAGCTGTTACCGATGAAATGATAGATACAACAATGCTTCAGATCCAGAACCAGTTTGCAGAATATCCCACCGTTGAAAGCAGATCAAAGATCATATCTGGAGATATGGTCGACATCTCATATGTAACCAGAGTGCTGGATGAGAATGATGAGTCAATAAAATCACACGACCCAGGTGAAACTACAATTGATCTTGGCATGGACGGACTTAAGGAAGAGATCAGGAATGCTCTTTGTGACAGTGAAGTAGGAGATCATATTGAGGTAGAAGTTCCCATTGAGGAAGACAACCCTGATCTGGAAATAGCTGGCAAGAGGGCTATGTATTCCATTGATATCAAAGGCATCAAAGAGAAGATCATTCCTGAGCTGAATAGTGACTTTTTCAGAAAGGTCACGGGAGAGACTATTGATTCTCTTCCAGCTTTCAGGAACCATTTAGAAAAGGGGATCTTATCCAGACTTGAAAATGAAAACAAGTTGGAAATGGAAAACATGGCAATTGACAGACTAGCAGAATTAGCAGAATTCGATATTCCTGATACGCTGGTTAGGCGACAGGAAATCTCTATCCGTGAACAGGACGAAGAAAACTTCAAAAAAAGGTTTCACAAAACAATTGATGAGTTTTTTGAGGATAATCCTCAGGATAAGGAAGAGTATCACAAAAATATGAATGATCAGGCAAAAAAAGCTGTTGCCCGTTATCTTGTAATGGATGCTCTGGCCAAAGAACTGAACATCGACATCACGAAAGAAGATATTTACAATGAAGTAGCTAAGATTGCATCTACTTATAATATTGATGTTGAAAAACTGATGGGCACAATGTTGAAGGATCAGGAAAGACTTCGTGAGATTTCAAACAGAGTTAGATATCAGAAAACTGTAGAAGCGCTTTTTGATAGGATCACAATTAAGCAGACTACAGGAGAACAGACAGAAGAGGTAGAATCTGAAGCAGAATAAAATCAGCGCTCTTTGCTGTATAGGCGGTGAGATCTTATGTTAATACCAATGGTTATTGAACAGACAGGTAAGGGTGAGAGGGCCTACGATATATATAGTCGTCTTCTCAAGGACAGGATCATTTTTCTCGGTGAACCGATTGACGAGACCCTCGCAAATGTAATTGTTGCTCAAATGCTATTTCTTGAAAGCGAAGATCCTGACAAGGACATTAACCTTTATATTAACAGCCCCGGAGGAATAGTTTCAGCTGGTCTTGCTATTTATGACACCATGCAATATGTTAAATGCCCTGTTTCTACTATTTGTATTGGCCAGGCAGCAAGTATGGGAGCACTCCTTTTGTCCGGGGGGGCGATTGGAAAGAGGATCGCCCTTCCCAATGCTAGAATAATGATTCACCAGCCACTCGGAGGCGCCCAGGGACAAGCCACTGAAATTGAGATACATGCTAGAGAAATTCTACAGATGAGGGAAAGGCTGACGGATATTCTGGTCAAACATACGAACCAGAGCAGACGCAAGGTTAAGGCTGATACAGAAAGAGATTTCTTTATGTCTGCAGAAGAAGCTGTCAGTTACGGAATAATAGATAAAGTCATTCAATCACGTAATTAGATACACTGCAGTGAAACCCAAAAAGCAGTACAATAAGGGAGCCCTATAGGAGCTCCCTTGTTTGGGTTTTTTGATGTTTGGATTTGGAACCCGCTGAGATTCAGATTGATGAGGTTCCAAAGGAGGTCGCTGAATGTTTAAATTTGAAGATCATGGAAATGGCGAAAGAAAGAACGACCTTCACTGTTCTTTTTGTGGCAAAGGACAGGATGAAGTTCAGAAGCTCATTGCCGGCCCCGGGGTTTACATCTGTAACGAATGTGTTCACCTCTGTAACCTTATCCTCAATGAGGAGGTAGAGGACGCTGATAAGATTGAGGCAGTTCTGGAAACCCCTCTCCAGGAACTTCCAAAACCTACTGTGATAAAATCATTTCTCGATCAGTACGTAATAGGACAGGAACTTGCAAAAAAGGGTATATCGGTAGCCGTCTACAATCATTACAAGCGAATCCATAACAATAGTTACAGATCAGAGAACGACGTAGAACTCCAAAAAAGTAATGTGCTTCTTATTGGCCCCACTGGCTGCGGTAAAACGCTGATAGCGCAAAGCCTTGCACGAAAACTGAATGTGCCTTTTGCCATGGCAGACGCAACAACACTTACTGAAGCAGGATATGTTGGAGAAGATGTTGAAAACATTCTTGTTAAACTTCTTCAGGCAGCCGATTATGATGTTAAAGCTGCAGAAAAGGGAATCATTTATATTGATGAAATCGACAAGGTATCCAGAAAGTCCGAATCAACATCTATAACAAGAGATGTTTCCGGTGAAGGAGTGCAGCAGGCCCTTCTAAAGATTCTTGAAGGAACGGTTGCCAATGTGCCTCCTAAGGGTGGTCGAAAACATCCATACCAGGACTTTATCCAGCTGGATACAACCAATATCCTTTTCATCTGTGCAGGTGCTTTTGATGGCCTGGAAGACGTAATTGCCAGAAGGGTAAACCAGAAAATAATTGGATTTGGTGGTAATGTTATCACCGGACAGAAACATGACAAATTCAACCTTATTATACATACACAACCAGAGGATCTTATGCGTTATGGTTTCATACCTGAACTGGTTGGAAGACTTCCTGTAACGCTTCCCCTTCAGGATCTTGACACAGAAGCACTTGCAAAGATCCTCCTCGAACCTAAGAATGCCCTTATCAGGCAATATCAGAAGTCATTTGCAATGGAAAACATTCAGCTTGATTTTTCTGAAGATGCCATAATTGAGATTGCAACCCTTGCAAGCAGTAAGAATACAGGTGCAAGGGGGTTAAGAAGCATTATGGAAGCACTGATGCTTGACCTCATGTATGAGATTCCCTCAAAAGCTGATACTATTTCCCAGATCCTGATTACCGGGGACATGGTCGCAGGAAAAGCAAAACCAGTAATAAAACGAAGAGAAAATGAGGAGGTAGCCTAATTTATGGCTTCGGAACTTCTGAATACAAAACAATCTTGTGTACTGCCTGTAAGGGATATTGTTTTATTTCCCGGAATAATCACCCCCCTGTTTGTGGGGAGACCAAGGTCTTTGAAAGCTATTGAGCTTGCAATGCTTCAGGATAGGACTATTGTCGTCGTTGCACAGAAAGATATGCAGGTAGAAGATCCTAATCCCGATGAACTGTTCGAAGTAGGAACACTGTGTAATATTCTACAGATGGTACGTATTCCCGATGGCACAACGAAAGTTCTAATAGAAGGAGTAGAAAAAGTCAAGATAGTCCAGTTCATCAAGGGGAAAGAAGTACTGGAAGCAAATATTCAGACTATTCGATGGGATAAGCCTCTTTCTGAACAATCAGAAGCTCTGAGGCGGAGTGTTCTTGAACAGTTTGAGAAATACGTGACCCTCCATCCAAAGATCCCTTCAGAAGTGCTTATTTCTGCTATGAATATAGAGGATGCTGCTCAGCTGGCCGATCTTGTGGCATCACACCTGACAATCCGCATCAGTGAAAAACAGCGTCTTCTGGAAGTTACAGACCCGGAACTGTTGATGAAACATATTCTTAAGGTGCTTATTGAAGAAATCGATATACTTGAACTTGAACACGATATACAGGACAAGGTCCGGAAAGAGCTTGAAAGAGGCCATAAGGAGTATTACCTTAGAGAACAGCTTAAAATCATACAGGATGAGCTTGGACAGGGAGAATCTTCTTCTGAGCTTGATGAGTTCAAGCAGAAGATAGGAGACGCACAAATGCCTCATGATGTTCAGACAAAAGCTCTTCACGAGCTTGATCGGCTATCGAAAATGCCCGTCATGTCTGCTGAGGCAACCGTTGTCCGAACTTATATTGATTGGTTGGTCTCTCTACCATGGAACATTGAATCCTTGGATAGACTGGATCTTACCTTAGCTAGAAAGGTTCTTGATGAAGACCACTACGGACTTGAAAAAGTCAAGGAAAGAATTCTGGAGTATCTTGCTGTAAGAATCCTCGCCAAAGGTAACATGCGTGGCCAGGTACTATGCTTTGTAGGACCTCCTGGAGTTGGAAAAACATCCCTTGCCCGATCAATCGCAAGGTCACTAGATAGAAAGTTTGTCAGCATGTCCCTTGGTGGAATGAGGGATGAAGCAGAAATCCGTGGCCACCGTAAAACCTATGTCGGATCACTTCCCGGAAGGATCATCCAGAAAATCAGACAGGCTGGAACCTCTAATCCTGTCATGCTCATGGATGAGATAGATAAAATGGGGATGGACTTTAGAGGCGACCCATCTGCAGCGTTACTTGAAGTACTTGATCCAGAACAGAACTTTTCCTTCACAGATCATTTTCTGGAAGTTCCCTTTGACCTGAGTAAGGTTATGTTCATTACGACAGCAAATGTTACCCATTCAATTCCCAAGCCACTCCTGGATAGAATGGAAATAATCAGTATACCAGGCTATGTTGCTGAAGAAAAAGTTCATATTGCGAAACGGCACCTTATACCCAAGATTCTGAAAGAACACGGCCTGACCCCTAAAGAAGTTAAGATAACACCAGGTTCTTTAGGATGTATTATCAGGGATTATACAAGAGAAGCCGGAGTACGAAGTCTGGAAAGAGAACTTGCGAAGATCTGTCGCAAGGTCACTAAACAGATTGTTGAGGATCTTCCAATTCAGACTAATCCGGGACATTCAGTATCAATAAAGAGATCCAATCTTAAAGACTATCTTGGCCCTCCCAGAACATATGATCTGAGTATACCAAAACAGGATCAACAGGGTATAGCTGTAGGTCTGGCATGGACACAAGCGGGTGGAGATGCTCTGGTAATTGAAGCAGCAAAAATGAAAGGTAAAGGGGCTGTAACTTTTACAGGAAATCTGGGAGATATAATGCAGGAGTCGGCCCAGACCGCCTATGGTTTTCTAAAAGCCAATTCAGACAAGTTAAACCTTGATCATATAGAATGGGATACGATTGATATTCATCTCCATGTTCCCGAAGGAGCCATCCCAAAAGATGGTCCATCTGCCGGTATAACCATGGCTCTCGCCATGCTTTCAGCCGTCAGCGGCAGGAAGGTCTCTTCTTCTGTCGCCATGACCGGTGAAATCACACTTCTTGGCCAGGTTCTTCCTGTAGGTGGTATAAGAGAAAAGATCCTTGCTGCGAAAAGGAACAAGATATTTAGAGTTATTCTTCCAGCCTCCAACAGGCTTGATCTTGAAGAACTTGCCCCATGGGCAGTTGATGGAATGAAATTTCATTTTGTAAGTGATGTTTCAGAAGTTTTCCAGATTGCACTTGAGAAATAACCCATGCATAAGAGATGGAAGGTCCAACTACTTCAGACTGCCTTTAACAAATCTCAGTTTCCTGAAGAAGGACTCCCGGAAATCGCTATTGCGGGCAGGTCAAATGTCGGAAAATCCAGTCTGTTAAATAAACTTGTATCTCAAAAGATTGCCCATGTGGCATCCAGACCTGGAAAAACCAGAAGTATCAATTTTTATAGAATTGAAGGAGATATTTCCTTTGTTCTGGTAGATCTTCCTGGTTATGGTTTTGCCTCCAGAAGTAAAACTGAGAGAAAAGAGTGGTCCAGGCTGATAGAAAGTTATATACAGACCAGGGGAACATTGGCATTGTTGGTCAGCCTTGTTGATTTTAGACATGGCCTTCTTGAAAATGACAAAATGCTCCAGGAATGGATACATGGCCTTGGAATACCTTTATTAACGGTTTTCACAAAGATTGATAAGATCTCCAGAGGAAAAAGAAAAGCCTATTTACATAAGTACATCAGAGAAGGCCTGCGTTCTCTGGAGGTTCCCTTTCTTACTTCGGTACCCAACGGCGAAGGAATGGACTCATTAAGGGAGTTCCTGGAACAATATATTACAGAAATTACCGAAGTAAAATCTTGAAATAATTAATGTTTTGTGAAAGGATATCTGAAATTATTACTATGTCGGATGAAACAGACTTTAGAGGGGGACAGTGTACATGAAGGAAAACAAACCAGCACTTGATAAAACATATGATCCCGGTCCTATTGAAGAAAAATGGTATTCCCGCTGGGAAGCTGAAGGACTTTTTAATGCAGATGTTGACAACACTAAGGAATCGTTCAGTATTGTTATCCCCCCCCCCAATGTAACTGGTTCGTTACACATAGGACATGCTTTTAATCATACTTTTCAGGATATAGTCTGCCGCTATAAAAGAATGAAGGGGTTTAATGTACTATGGCTACCTGGAACAGATCATGCCGGTATTGCCACTCAGAATGTTGTGGAAAGAAAACTCGCTAAAGAAGGACTTTCAAGACATGATCTTGGCAGAGAGGATTTTGTACAAAAAGTCTGGGAATGGAAAGAGGAGTACGGGAACAGGATTGTGGAACAACAAAAGAAACTTGGTGATTCCTGTGACTGGCGCAGACTTCGTTTCACTATGGATGAAGGGTTATCTAAAGCTGTAAGGTCAGTTTTTGTAAGACTCTACAACAAAGGATTGATATATAAAGGCAAATACATAATCAACTGGTGTCCCAGGTGCCATACTGCACTTTCTGATATAGAAGTTGACCATGAAGATTTACCCGGGAAGTTGTACTATGTCAGATATCCCTTAATTAATGGTTCTGGAGAAGTAGTCGTGGCTACAACTAGACCTGAAACAATTCTTGGAGACACTGCTATAGCAGTTCACCCACGTTCCGAAAGAAACAGGGAAATGATAGGACAGGAAGTTTATGTTCCTCTTACAGACCGTTCTATAAAGATTATTGAAGACATAATGGTAGATCCCGAATTTGGAACCGGATGTGTCAAGATAACCCCAGCACATGATCCTAACGATTTCCTTGTTGGTTTGAGACATGATCTGGAACAGATACAGGTTATAGATGAGAATGGACTTATGAACGAGAATGCCCCATTGTATACAGGCATGTCTGTTCTGGAAGCCCGTAAAGTTGTAGTCAAGCACCTTGAAGAAAAGGGATTGCTTATCCGAACTGAGGAAATCAGTCATTCGATTGGACATTGCTACAGATGTCACACCATAGTTGAACCCTACCTTTCTGAACAATGGTTTGTAAAGACTCGACCCCTTGCTGATGCCGGAGTCAAGGCTGTAAAAGACGGGAAAATCACATGGGTACCTCCTCAATGGGAAAACACTTATTTTCAGTGGATGGACAACATCAGAGACTGGTGTATTTCAAGACAGTTATGGTGGGGCCATAGGATACCAGCCTGGTCATGTTTGGACTGCGGGCATATTACTGTAACCGAAAATGATCCGACCGAATGTTCCTCATGCGGCAGCAAGAATATTGTTCAGGACCCTGATGTGCTTGATACCTGGTTCAGCAGTGCGCTGTGGCCTTTTTCTACTCTTGGATGGCCGGATAAATCCCGGGACCTGAATTATTTTTACCCCACATCGTTAATGGTTACAGGCTTTGATATTATATTTTTCTGGGTAGCCAGGATGATAATGATGGGTCTTGAGTTTATGGATGATGTTGAACCCTTTAAGGATGTTTATATCCATGCCCTGGTTCGAGATGAAAGTGGACAGAAAATGAGTAAATCCAAAGGGAATGTCGTTGATCCATTGACTCTGATAGATCAATTCGGGGCAGATGCTCTTCGCATGACAATAGCGGCACTTACAGTACAGGGTAGAGACATACTTCTTGGACCGAAAAGAGTTGAGACCTACAGGTTCTTTATGAACAAACTATGGAATGCAAGCAGGTTCGCAATTATGAACCTTGAAGGATTTCCAGATTCATGTACCCTCGATCCCAATTGTTTGAGGCTACATGACAAATGGATAATTTCAAGAACAAACAGGGTAATCCAGGAAACCACCAGTCTGATTGATGGTTATTTTATCGGTGAAGCTGCCAGACTGCTTTACGATTTTACCTGGGGAGATATTTGTGATTGGTACCTTGAAATGGCAAAACCAGCCCTAAAAGGAGAAGAAGGGGTAAAAAGGAAACAGGTATCTCAAGCAGTCATCCATAAGGTTTTCAAATCAGTGCTAATGCTTCTTCACCCCTTTATCCCATTTGTAACTGAAGAACTGTGGAATTCCTTCGGTTTCAGTAAAGATTTCATAGAGCGACAGAACTGGCCAGAAGCTACTGTTGATGATATAGATATTGTGCTTGAAGGGACTGTTGATTCATTTCAGGAAGTGATCCGTAACATAAGGAACCTGAGAGCCGAAGCACATCTTCCACCTCAGCAACGGATACCCAGACTTATTATAAGAACAGATGATACAGACTTCACGGACCTGCTCAACAGAAATTGTGATATGGTTTCACTGTTAACAAGAGTAGATATCATTGAGATCCGTTCTCTTTCTTCAGAAAAACCGGAACGATCTTTGTCAACAGTTCTGGCAAAATGTGAAATATTCCTTGAGTTAGGTAACCTGATTGATATAGCATCCGAGGTCTCAAGATTAGATCAGGAACTTCAAGCCCTGGAGAAAAACATTTCATTAAACAGAAAAAAACTCTCTAATTCAGCTTTCGTCTCAAAAGCCCCTCAGGAGGTTGTAGAACAGGAGAGGGAACGCCTGCGCCTGGGAGAAGAACGCAAACAACGTATACTGGAAAACATAGCCAGTCTCAAGAATTCATGACCAGCAAACATCATTTTTTTGAAGAGCTTGAGAAATCCATAGTAAAATATTCAAGCCCGGGTATCCGCCCGGGCTTGGACCGTATTGCAATTCTTTTAAAAAAGCTTGGGAATCCACAAGATTCATTCAATGCAGTACATGTTGTTGGCACTAATGGTAAAGGGTCTACCTCAGTTTTTTTATCTAATATATTTATTTCTTCTGGCTATAAGACAGCGACATACACAAGTCCTCATCTGAGTCACCTGGGTGAAAGACTGGTACTGGATGGTCATTGTATCGAAAAAGATAGATGGATCAGAGCATCTGCAAAGGTATTTGATTCTATCAGTTCTGACCCCACGCTTAAAAAAGATCCTCCTTCCTTTTTCGAGACCCTTACTGCAATTTCTTTTCTACTTATAGCAGAGGCAAATGTCGATATTGCTGTTATAGAAGCGGGCATGGGTGGAAGGCTTGATGCAACAAACTTGATGGGTAATATTGTTCTCTCCGTATTTACTCCTGTTTCTCTTGATCATTCTGAATTTCTAGGTCCTGATCTAATATCTATCGCAACAGAGAAATTTGCTGTTATAAGAGAGAATGGCAATGCTCTGTATTTTGGTGGAAACAAGGACCTGGAAATACTTTTTGAAGAACAGTGCATGAAAAAGAAATGCACTGGAACTATAGTATCCGGTCACATCTCATACTCAGATATCCATCTAAGTCTTGATTCAACAGAATATCTACTAAACTGGAATAGAAATGAAATCCCTGTTCATGTCATGACCAGCATGATCGGGTTTTATCAGGTACATAATAGTTCTCTTGCTGTAATTGCGGCTCTTCAATTGCAAAAGTATTTTACAAGGATAGATATTCATTCAATAAAACAAGGCATTCGCAATACAAGGTGGCCGGGGAGAATGGAAATCATTTCTCATAACCCTACTGTAATACTCGATGGCGCTCATAATGAACAGGGTGTAAAAGCCCTTGTTAGTTCTTTGAACTCAATATTAACCGAATCAGCCAGACAAAAAATGTTGTTTGTTTTTACTTCCATGTCTGATAAAGACTATAGAGCAGCTCTGGAGCTCCTCTCGAAGAGTGGGTCAGGGGTCATTCTTACCCAGATACCGAATTATTCAAGATGCGAATCTGCTGAAGAATTATTAAGGGTAGCCTCGCTGTTCAGATGGAATAAGAAACCAAGAGCAATATCAGACCCTTTTACTGCAGTAAGACAAGCATCTTTAGAAGCAGAAACTGTTGTTATCTGCGGAAGTCTTTATCTTGTGGGACTTATGATAGACAAACTCAAAAACGATTTTCCCTTTAGAGACTAGTGGGAAATGAACAACTATTTCTTTTTTAAAAATACCCGGGAACAATCATTGATATCTTACCTTGCTCCAGGAATGCTAAGCAGGTACTTATCAGCAACTCTTTTTTTAAAGGGCAAAATAATGGACAACTCCAATGGAGACCCTCTTAAAGCCGTAAACCTCCTTTTTGGGACCATGCCTCAAATAATCTCACCCAAGCAGGTTCACGGAACCAGAATTCTTTTAGCCTCTAAAGAAATCACATTACCACAAAGGCCTGAAGCTGACGGAATCTTTCTTTCCAGTACTGATCTTTTTATATCTCTCCGGTTTGCAGATTGTTTTCCAGTCCTGATATCTTCCTCCCAGCCTGAGCCATGGGCTCTTGTCCTTCATTCGGGATACAGGGGGACTCTGAAAAATATTGTAAAAGAGGGCATTTCTATCGTGAAGCGCAGGTATGGAAATGATTCTTTGAATTCAGCTTTTTCCTGGGTGGGACCAGGGATAGGTTCCTGTTGTTATACCAGAAAGGCTCTTGATCCCTCAACAATGGAGGCGGCAGATAGACTTCCTGTCGAATGTTTGTTATCAACAGGGGATGGATTAATTTCAATTGATATTGGAAGAGCTATCAGCATGCAACTACACGAAAATGGATTACCCATTGATCATATAAACAGAATCACCGACTGTACATCATGTAAAGATTCTTTATTTTATTCTTATAGAAGAAATGGGACCTCTCGCAGAATGATGCTTCTGGTAAGATTAAAAAAGATGTACCAAAATTCACCTTTCTGGTGGGAGAATATATAAAGAAGGATATTTTAAGAGCAATTAACAAGGAGTGATCCATATATGGAACTCAAAAGACTTGGAGTTATTGGAGTCGGCCACCTAGGTCAACATCATGCAAGAGTATATACTGAAATCCTTGGTACACAGCTTGTGGGTGTTGTGGATCAGAGTGAATCCCGTGCATCCGTCATTGGAGAAACACTTGGAGTACCCTTTTATACGAACATAGATGAGTTTATTCAAAAAGCCAGACCTGAAGCTGTAAGTGTAGTTGTACCGACAATCCTGCACTATGAGGTCGCCAAAAAAGCTCTTTTGAGTGGAATTCATGTTCTTATTGAAAAACCGGTTACAACTACAGTTAGAGAGGCAGAAGAACTGCTTCGAATAGCTGAAAAATATGATCTGGTTCTCCAAGTAGGTCATATTGAACGTTTTAACAGTGCTATTCAATATATTTCCAAGATAATACATGACCCGGTTTTTCTACAGTCAAGAAGACTTGGGCCATACTCAACCAGAATAAATGATGTAGGGGTTGTTCTTGATCTGATGATCCACGACATCGATATAATAATGTCTCTGGTAAAATCGGATATCAGAGAGATATCAGCCATGGGCAGATGCCTGCGATCTGACCATGAAGACCTTGCAACAGCACAAATGTCATTTGAAAATGGATCAATTGCTCATATCCACGTCAGCAGGGTTTCAGAAAGAAGGCTTAGACAACTGGAAATCAGTGAACCTCAAAGATATGTAACGGTAAACTATGAAACTCAGGATGTTTCGATTCATCGTTGTGTGAAAGAAGACAACAGCCTGATTGAAGTAATTGAACATCCTGTTTTTCCAAAAAGTGAACCCCTGAAATTGGAACTACAACATTTTGTTTCCTGCGTTAGAGAAGGCAAACAACCTCTTGTTGGGGGAAGTGATGGTAAAAGAGCGCTTGAAGTAGCCATTTCAGTTCTAAAACAAATCCATATTGCTGAATCAAGATCAAATAAAATCAATAAAGAACAGACTTCATAATTTTATATTCTATGGTGTATTTTTAACGGGAGGATTATTATCCTCCCGTTTTTTTGTCGTTATTGGAATACCCTTGACTATTGTACATTAAAGAAAACCCGTGTTTAACTACAAGGGATTATTGTAAAATAAAAAAGGAGTTGTCATAGATGCCAATTGTAAATGTTCAGGCACTGATAGCACTAGGCCTGTTTATAGGATGTCTTTTTTTGGCACGAATAGTTGCAAACATCCGACAAGGCAAGTGGCCGGGGGGGGAATTATGGATATTATACTTGCGGATGCTTTTAGGATTCATGCTGGCAGCATCTATTACACTTGGTTTTTATGCTTTTGCTGGAGTAGACGTCATCAGTAAATATTTATAGTATCAAGGCTTATTTAAAGAGTATACATCTATAATTTATAAATATCTGTAATTATCAATATGATCTAATTGGAAAATGAAATCGGGGCAATACTTGAAAATATTTGACTTGTAAGATAATTCATTTCAGTTTATCCTAAGCTGGATAGAAAATTCAGCCCCACAGAGGGTTATTGCACATTGGATATATGACGTTATTAACGCTGTCACAGCTGAAAACAAGCTAAATCTTGTTGCTAGGGGGAAAGTAAAGTGTTTGAAAAAAAAGAACTCCAAGAAATTCAGGAATTAAAGCGATCCTATGAAATCGCAGTTGACAAGGTTTTATCGAAAAATCCTGAACGAAAGAAACAATTTACAACAGTAGGTGGTATACCTCTGAAAAGGGTTTACACTCCGGAAGATATACAGAATCAGGATTACGGCTTGGATATCGGTTATCCGGGGCACTATCCCTATACCAGGGGTGTCCAGCCAAATATGTATAGAGGTCGATTCTGGACAATGAGAATGTATGCCGGATTTTCTACGGCTGAAGAATCGAACAAGCGATACAGATATCTTCTTTCTCAGGGTGGATCTGGTCTTTCTGTTGCCTTTGACCTCCCAACACAGATAGGTTACGATTCGGATCATCCAATGGCACAGGGTGAATGCGGGAAAGTAGGGGTTGCCATAGATAGTCTGGCTGACATGGAAACTCTGTTTGACCATATTCCTCTTGATAAAGTGTCAACTTCAATGACCATTAATGCACCTGCGGCTGTGCTCCTGGCCATGTATATCTGTGTAGGAGAAAAACAGGGTATACCAATGGACCGACTTTCCGGGACCATTCAGAATGATATCCTGAAGGAATACATTGCCCGTGGAACCTACATTTTCCCGCCCAAACCTTCTATGCGGCTGATTACTGATATATTCGGGTTTTGTAGTGAAAATGTTCCAAAATGGAATACTATTTCTATTTCAGGGTATCATATAAGAGAAGCGGGAAGCACAGCAGCACAGGAGGTCGCATTTACACTTGCTGATGCTATAGCATATGTTGAGGCTGCCATAAAAGCTGGTCTGGATCCAAATATATTTGGAAAGAGACTGTCATTCTTCTTTAATGCACATAATGGATTCCTTGAAGAGATAGCAAAGTTCAGGGCAGCCAGAAGAATGTGGGCACAGATAATGAAAACCCGATTTGGCGTAACAGATCCCAAAGCCCAGATGCTTCGATTCCATACTCAGACTGCAGGATGTACACTTACGGCTCAACAGCCGGAAAATAATATTGTGAGAGTCGCACTGCAGGCACTTTCTGCTGTTCTGGGAGGAACACAATCGTTGCACACGAACAGCATGGATGAGGCTCTTGCTTTACCTACTGAAAAGAGTGTTGGTATTGCCTTGAAGACACAACAGATCATAGCTAATGAGTCCGGAGTTACAGATACAGTTGACCCAATTGCTGGAAGTTATGCCATTGAAGCCCTCACAAATGATATTCAGACAAAGGCTGAAGAATATATCAGGAAGATAGATGATATGGATGGAATGTTGGTCGCCATAGAGAAAGGATATGTTCAGAAACAGATTCAGGATGCCGCATACGAATATCAGAAAGCAATTGAAAATGAAGATCTCATAGTAGTTGGCGTAAACAAATTTAGAATGGAAGAAGAACGTAGAGATCTTCAACTTCTTAAAGTTGATGAGTCTGTTGGTCGAATGCAGATATCCAGACTGAAAAAGATGAAGGAGACAAGGGATAACATTGCCGTTCAGAATTCACTAGAGGAAGTCAGAAGTGCAGCGCGGGACGAATCTCTCAATATGATGCCTCGTATTATTGACGCTGTAAAGTGTTATGCTACCGAAGGTGAGATCTGTGGTGTTCTCAGGGAAGAATTCGGAGAATACACTGAAAACATTGTTCTTTAAGATCTTTATTATAAAAAGATCTCAAGAGGAGGAATATTATCATGGCTGAAGATAAGATCCGTGTTGTAGTGGCCAAACCTGGCCTGGATGGACATGACAGGGGAGCAAAGGTGATCGCAAGGGCTCTCAGAGATTCAGGAATGGAGGTTATCTATACAGGCCTTCGCCAGACCCCGGAACAGATCGTCGAGACAGCAATACAGGAAGATGCAGATGCAATCGGTATTAGTATCCTTTCTGGTGCACATGAGTACTATTTTTCTAAGGTAATAGATCTTCTTAAAGAGAAGGAAGCCTCCGACATTATTGTTTTTGGAGGAGGAGTTATACCTGAAGATGATGTTCCCCATCTTCTTGAAATTGGAGCAGGGGCTATTTTTGGTCCTGGAACGCCCACCACATCATGTTCAGATTGGCTTAAAAATGCTGTTAAAGAAAAACGAGCCATGGAGACACGTTAAAAATTGCAGGCTTTAGTTCAGAAAGCTCTTGGAGGACATATTCGATCGATTGCGCGGATCATCACAATGGTTGAAAGTGAATCTCCTTATACTGAAGAAATTATGAAATTGATATATCCTCATACTGGTAATGCTCATATTATCGGTATTACCGGAAGTCCGGGAGCAGGAAAAAGCACTCTGACGGATAAGCTCATAGACAACTTTAAACAGCAGGGGAAGAACGTTGGAGTTATTGCCGTTGACCCTTCAAGCCCCTTTACTGGTGGGGCTATTCTTGCCGATAGAATCAGGATGCAGAGGCATTCAGTGGACCCTAATGTCTATATCAGAAGTATGGGGACCAGGGGATCTCTGGGAGGTCTTGCAAAGTCAACATATGAGGCAGCGATGATTCTTGATGCTTGCGGTAAGGATGTAATATTTATCGAAACTGTTGGAGTTGGCCAGTCAGAAATAGATATTGTCAAGATCGCTGACAGCGTATGCCTTATACTTGTACCCGGTATGGGCGATGATATACAGATAATGAAAGCAGGAATTATGGAAATAGCAGATGTTTTCGTCGTCAATAAGGCAGACAGGGATGGTTTTGAACGAGTCGTAGCGGAAGTCAGGATAATGCTGGATCTCGTAAAACATGGAACCTGGACCCCACCGGTGCTAACTACTGTTGCAGAGAAAGCAAAAGGTCTCCCAGAACTGACTCAGAGTCTTATGGACCACGGAAGATTCCTCTCTGGATCAAGAGAAGGTTTGGATAAAAAATTGAAAAGGATAACCATAGAAGTTGAAGAGATACTGCAGCGAGAGATAGCTCGATTCACAGAAAAAACATGGAAAGAGCACTGCACCCGGGAACTTCTTGACTCATTGCTGGCCAAAAAGACAGACCCTTATACAGTTGCCGGTAAAATACTGGAAATGGTTTTTTTAAATAATTGATCTTCATGATCTTTCTATAAGGAGGAATGCGAAGGCCATGTCGGAGAGGCATATAGACGAACTATGTGAGCAATTGGAGGCGAAGCGAGAGCAGGTCCGCGAGGGAGGCGGTCCCGGGGCGATAGAGAAGCAGAAGTCTAAGGGTAAGCTGACGGCGCGGGAGAGGATAGAGCTATTACTTGACGCAGGCAGTTTTATAGAGATAGACGAATTTGTGGAGCACCGCTGCAGCCATTTTGGAATGGAGAGCAAGGTATATCCCGGGGACGGAGTAGTGACGGGCTGGGGGACAGTGGAAGGTCGTCCGGTATACGTATACAGCCAGGATTTCACTGTACTGGGAGGTTCATTGGGAGAGAAGCATGCCCACAAGATCTGGAAGGTAATGGACCTTGCGATGAGGAACGGAGCCCCTGTAGTAGGCATCAACGACAGTGGAGGAGCGAGGATCCAGGAAGCGGTGGATTCACTGGACGGATACGGTGGTATATTTTACCGTAACACCATAGCCAGCGGAGTAATTCCCCAGCTGTCAGTGATAGTAGGTCCCACAGCGGGAGGTGCTGTTTACAGTCCAGCGCTGACGGACTACATTTTCATGGTGGACAAGACGGGGATAATGCATATAACGGGGCCCGCCGTGATCAAGGCGGTCACGGGAGAGGAAGTTACCAGCGAACAGATAGGCGGAGCCATGGCGCACAACAGCCGCAGCGGGAACGCCCATTTTTTTGCGAAGAGCGAGCAGGAATGTTTTGAACAGGTAAGGACAGTACTTGGTTACCTGCCCTCCAACAACATGGAGGATGCGCCCGTTAAGGAGAGCGATGACGATCCCTACCGGAGGGATCTGGAACTCAGGAACATAGTGCCCACGAACCCGAACAAGAGTTACCATGTTCATGAAGTACTGAAGAGAGTGCTTGACGATGGCCGTTTTTTTGAAGTGCAGGCTCTCTGGGCGAAGAACATAGTCACCGGTTACGGAAGGATCGGAGGGAAAGCAGTGGGCATAGTGGCCAACCAGGCCAGCAACATGGCAGGCTGCCTGGACATAGACTGTTCAGACAAGGCCAGCCGTTTTATCCGCCACTGCGATGCCTTCAACATACCCATAGTGACCTTTGTGGACGTACCCGGCTATCTACCCGGTACCGCGCAGGAATGGGGCGGTATTATAAGGCATGGAGCCAAGCTTCTTTACGCCTACAGCGAAGCCACAGTACCCCTGATCACGGTAGTCCTTCGGAAGAGCTATGGAGGAGCCTACCTGGGAATGTGCAGCAAGGCCCTTGGAGCTGACATGGTACTTGCCTGGCCCCAGGCAGAGATAGCCGTTATGGGAGCCGAAGGAGCCGCGAACATAGTATTTCGTAAGGAAATCGAGAAAGCGGCGGACCAGCAGCTAGAGAGGCAGCAGAAGATAGATGAATACAGGGAAGCCTTTGCCAACCCCTACCAGGCAGCCAAGCGAGGACTGGTAGACAGGGTTATCCTTCCGGAAGAGACCCGAGGTGAGATCTACGAAGCCCTCAAGGCCACGGAAGGCAAGAGGGAAAGCCTGCCCCGGAAGAAACATTCCGTAATGCCCCAGTAGGGGACGAGGGAGGAGAGAGACACACCATGGGCAACCAGTTCAGCAACGGAATAGGAGGGGCCCTGAGCCTCGCCCTCATAGCCTTTTCTACGGTCTTTCTGGTACTTGGAGGACTGACCCTCATTATCTACTGTGTGAAGTATCTGGCAGCCCTCGGAGGAGGAATGGGTAATAAGGGAGTCACCCCCCCCAGGGGAGGGGAAAGGGTAAAGTCAGCCCCCCCGAAGGAAAGCCCGGCAGCAGAGGTATCATCCCGAGCGCCGTCGACCCCTGAAGGAGGGAAGCTGGCAGCGGCCATAAGTGCAGCCATCCTCGCCTCCACAGGCAGGGCAGTAAGGATAAAGAGCATAACGCCCGCAGGCAGTGGGGTAAGGGGAACTCTTTCAGGAGGCTGGAGGGCCAGTGCCCTTCTGGAGAACTACCAGGGAATGGTAAAGGACCCCTGGAAGAGGAAGGCCTGAGGACGGGGAATTAAACTGCCCCCCCTGGGACAGACTGATCGAAGGATATAAACGTTTTAAACTGTTTGAATGTTTTCAGCGTTTCTGAATGGCCTTAATCTAAAATCTAAAATCTAAAATCTAAAATCCAACATAGGTGGGAAGTCCGGGAGGAAGATAAGATGGCAAAGAAATACAGAGTGACCGTAGATGGAACGAGTTACGAAGTAGAAGTGGAAGAACTCGGAGGCAGCAGTGCACCCGCATCATCGAGCCCAGCACCAGTTACGGCAGCAGTAGCGGCACCAGCAGCGGCGCCGGCAGCATCTCCTGCCCCCAAACCAGCAGCAGCGCCGGCACCGGCAGGCCCCGTAGAGGGAACGGAGATATCCGCCCCCATGCCCGGCAAGGTACTGAGGGTGGTTGTCCAGAGTGGAGCAGCGGTGAACGCAGGGGATCTTCTTCTGGTTCTGGAAGCCATGAAGATGGAGAACGAGATACTTGCTCCCGCCGGCGGCACAGTGAAGGAAGTAAGGGCACATGACGGTGACTCCGTAAACACCGGAGACCTTCTGTTAGTGATAGGCTAGAAGTCCCTCCCCTTTAACCAGTTACCGGACTGGGAAACAGGAAAGAGGACAAAGGAGGGAGAAACGCCCCTATGGTATATTTTGAAGCACTTGTCAAGATAATGAACGAATCCGGCTTTGCCGGCATAAGTGGAGGTAACATCACCATGCTCCTTGTGGCCTTCGTCATGCTCTACCTGGCCATAAGGAAGGGATTCGAGCCCCTTCTGCTCGTACCCATAGCCTTCGGATGCCTCCTTGTTAACCTGCCTCTGTCGGGGATAATGGACGAAGGCGGATTTCTGTATTACATATTTTTCGGAACCCAGCACGAGATATATCCCGTAATAATCTTCATGGGAGTGGGAGCGCTGACGGACTTTGCGCCCCTTCTGGCCAACCCCGTAACCTTTCTTCTTGGAGCGGCGGCGCAGCTGGGAGTATTCATAGCCCTCTTCGGAGCGCTCATGCTCGGTTTCAGCGTGAAGGAAGCAGCCTCCATAGCCATCATAGGAGGAGCGGACGGTCCCACGAGCATATACCTGACCATCAAGCTGGCACCCCAGATACTGGGAGCCGTAGCGGTGGCGGCCTACAGCTACATGGCCCTGGTGCCCCTCATTCAGCCGCCCGTGATAAGGATGCTTACCACGAAGGAGGACCGTGCCATAAGGATGGACAATCTCCGTCCTGTTAGCAAGCTTGAGAGAGTGCTCTTTCCCGTCATATGCACCATAGCAGCCGGCCTTATCCTGCCGGCAAGTGTACCCCTCATAGGAGTGCTCATGTTCGGCAACCTTCTCCGGGAATGCGGAGTTACGGAAAGGCTCAACCAGGCGGCCCAGAACGAGATACTCAATGCCACCACCATCTTCCTCGGACTGTCGGTAGGAGCCACAATGAGTGCCGAATATTTCCTGACCCTGGGAACTCTGAAGATAATACTTCTGGGACTGGTGGCCTTCATCTTCAGCACCGCCGGAGGAACCCTCTTCGGCCAGCTTATGAAGATAATAAGCGGGGGAAAGATAAATCCCATGATAGGAGCGGCAGGAGTGAGTGCCGTCCCCATGGCCGCCAGGGTGGTCCAGAGAATATGCCAGCAGGAGAACCCCAGCAATTTCCTCCTCATGCATGCCATGGGTCCGAATGTGGCCGGAGTAATCGGTACTGCCGTCGCTGCCGGGGTTATGCTTACTCTGTTGAGCTGAAGTGAAATCCTATACTATACATTTAGGGTTATACTTATATTGATAATGTCTCGTCAGAGGGGTACGGGGTTTTCCTGTACCCTTTCTGTTGAGAAAAATCATCCAATCAATTTATAAGGAATAACGGGGAGGTTGACCATATGCTGATTGCCTTGGGTTCAGATCATGCAGGATTTACTTTAAAAGAGTCATTAAAAGACTATCTGGTACAGAACGGTCATGAGGTTGTTGACATGGGAACAGATAGTAAGGAAACAAGCTGTGATTATCCAGATTATGCGATTCTTGTGGCAAACTTCGTAGCTGATAAGAAAGCTGATAAAGGTATACTTGTTTGCGGTACTGGTATCGGTATGTCCATAGCTGCTAACAAAGTACCTGGAGCCTATGCGGCTGTAGTTCATGATCTGGAGACTGCCCGGTTAAGTCGAACCCACAATAATGCAAATATCCTGACACTGGGCGCAAGACTTCTCTCTGAACCAGCTGCAATGGAAATAGTTAGCACATGGCTGAATACTGATTTTGAAGGTAATCGTCATTTAAGAAGATTCGAAAAGATCACAAATGAAGAAAAGCGCATGTGCCGGACAGATTCTGAAAGAAATGCTAAAACTGTTATCTTTAATCATCCACTTATACAACATAAAGTTACGATGATCAGGGATAAAAACACTTCAGTAAAGGAATTCCGGGAACTTGTACAGGAAATAGCCGGTCTTATGGTCTATGAAATTACAAGAGATCTTCCTCTGGAAAAAACAACTGTAGAAACACCTGTAGCCAAGACAGAGGCATACACTCTTGCAGGCAAGAAGTTAGCAATTGTACCAGTTCTCAGGGCCGGTCTGGGAATGGTTGACGGTATTCTCCAGCTTATTCCGAATGCTAAGGTAGGTCATATTGGATTATATCGCGATCCACAGACTTTTGAACCTGTTGAATATTATTGTAAACTTCCCGGGGACATTGAAGAAAGAGACATTCTGGTTATCGATCCCATGCTTGCAACAGGTGGATCTGCCTCTGCTGCCATATCCTTGATTAAAAGAAAGGGTGCGAAAAAGATTTCCCTTGTCTGTCTGATAGGGGCACCAGAAGGAGTAGCAAGAGTCCATTCTGAGCATCCTGATGTCGATATCTTCATAGCCGCTCTGGATGATCATCTTAATGACCATGCATACATCGTTCCAGGACTTGGAGATGCAGGAGACCGTCTCTACGGAACAAAATAAAGATGAATTCTATTGCCCACATTATCTGGATTTCTTGCATGCTATTCCTTTGGAGTCTGATCATAACACCAGTATCCATAAGTATTTCTAAACGTTTCCGGATACTGGACCTCCCGGGTGGAAGAAAGACCCACAGTAGCGTTACCCCCTATGGGGGGGGGTTGGTCTTATGGACAGGTTATATGTTATGGACTCTTTTTTTCTCTCCGCAAGGGGCAATGATAGGATATTATGGAACAGCTGTAACGATGGTTTTTCTCACAGGGTATCTTGACGACATCACACCGGTAAGACCGATTCTGAGATTCGGGCTCCATTTTATAGCGGCCGCCATTGTAGTATCTCCGCTGGGTATGGGACTGCCTGAAAAAATGATACTCATAATCTGGATCACCGGGATGACAAATGCATATAACCTCATTGATGGCATAAATGGGTTATGCCTGATGCTATTTCTGACTTCAGTGTTCATTACTTCGTTGTGGACGCCTAAGATCTATTGGTGGCCCCTTATGGGACTTTCTCTAGGCCTGCTGAGATGGAACTTCCCCAGGGCTTTGACTTTTCTGGGTGATGGTGGAAGTACTGTGCTGGGTTTTATTTTTTCCTCTCATTTAATTCTTTCCTTTCCAGAAAGGATCCGGGGACTGGACTTTTTTTATCTCCTTGTCATACTATCCCTATTGGGAGGAATACCTGCAGTGGATACTCTGTTTGCAATAACCAGAAGATCTTTACATCATGGATCTCCTTTTATGGCTGATAGGGGACACCTTCACCATCGACTTCTTGATAGAGGGTTAACGGGAACTTCCACTGTCTTGACCCTTACAATAGCACATGGCCTTTTGCTTACATCTGGAATCTACCTTTTGTTATGCTGGGCTTAGTTTATACCTGGAGGATCTAATTGGAGACTAAATATCTTATCTGTGTTGTTGGTACACGCCCTGAAGCAATAAAGATGGCTCCTGTGATAAAAAAGTTCCAAATGTCCAAGGAATTTAAATGTGGGGTTCTTGCAACTGGTCAGCACACAGATATGCTGGATCAGGCTTTATCGCACTTCAGCATCCTTCCTGATTTTAACCTTAAGATAATGAAAGAAAAGCAGTCTCTTGATTATCTTACTTCCAGTGTATTGGAAGGGGTAGGACAGGTTCTGGATAAAGAATGCCCTGATATGGTTCTTGTTCATGGGGATACTACAACTACATTTGCCTCCGCCTTAGCTGCTTTTTACCGTAAAATACCTGTAGGACACGTAGAGGCTGGTCTGAGAAGTCACGACCCTTATCTTCCATTTCCGGAAGAACTTAACAGGATATTAGCCGATGATCTTTCTACGCTCTTTTTCGCTCCAACTATTCATGCCCATAAAAACCTTATATCAGAGGGAAGGGATCGTGATAAGGTTTTCATTACAGGAAATACAGTAATAGACTCGCTTTTCTGGACTATAGAGAATCTGGGATCATATAAACCGGACTGTGTTGCTCATCTTTCCCCAAATAAAAGGATAGTGCTGGTTACAGCGCATAGAAGGGAATCCTGGGGGCAACCCATGACTTCTATATGTAAAGCCATAAAGACCCTGTTATCCCAGTATGATAACTTCCATGTCATATTCCCGGTTCATAAAAACCCGGAAGTTCGTAAAATAGTGTATAGCTCTCTTTCAGATCAGAAAAGACTTACTCTCTGTGAACCACTTTCTTATCCTGATTTTGTGAGACTTATGCAACTCAGTTATATGATACTTTCAGACAGTGGAGGAGTTCAGGAAGAAGCAACAGCTCTTCAGAAACCACTGTTAATCCTTAGGTATCAATCTGAAAGACCCGAAGCTACAGAACAGGGAACCGGCATCCTGGTCGGTACAAATACAGCTGATATAATCCGGGAATGCCGCAGATTAATTGAAGACAGAGAACATTACAAAGAGATAACGGATAAACCCAGGAATCCTTTCGGAGATGGCAAAGCAGCAGAAAGGATCGAGAATATAATTCGATCTTTTTGTAGCACGAGATAGTGTATATTTCATATGACTACTTACTTACTTTGGCAGTTTCGAAGCAAGTGATTAGTTCACCCCTGCCATTGAGGTGATTTTTTTGAATTCTAAAATGAATATTAAAGGTGGAATTAGACTCAAGGGAACAGTAACGACCCAGGGAGCAAAGAACGCTGCCCTTCCCATTCTGGCTTCAGCGTTGCTTCTGAAAGACAAGACTCTTAAGCTCCGTCGAGTACCTAACCTCCGGGATATTAAAACCATGGCAGATCTACTTGCTACTCTTGGAGTGGATGTATCCTACACCGGCCATGAAATGATCCTAAGGGTTCCTTCTGAGCTTTGTTGGGAAACTCCTGCCAACCTGGTAAGGAAAATGAGGGCTTCTTCACTGGTTCTTGGCCCCCTTGTAGCCCGTTGCGGAAAAGCTGTTATGCCACTACCCGGGGGATGTTCAATCGGAAGCAGGCCTATAGATCTTCACCTCAAGGGACTTTCCAGGATGGGTGCTACCATTGAACTGGATCATGGTGCTGTTCACGCATCCGCAAAAGGCCTGAAAGGTTGTCGTATATACCTTGATTTCCCCTCTGTTGGTGCAACTGAAAACCTTCTAATGGCAGCAGTGTTCGCAAAAGGAGAAACGCTGCTGGAAAATGTTGCGAGGGAACCGGAGATCTCCAATCTTATCTCTACTCTGAATCTTATGGGTGCCAGGATCGAAGAACGTCCCACAGGTGAGATTCTTGTTCAGGGAGTTGCTGAACTGGATAGTGCTTCTGCAACTATCATTCCAGATCGAATTGAAGCATGTACCTATCTGCTTGCTGGAGTAATAACAGGAGGAGAAGTCCAGGTCACAGATCTGAATATCAACCATGTAGATGCACTTATCGCAAAACTCGAAGAAGCAGGAGTCCCTCTATCTATAACAGAAAACAGTGTCACCGTTCATCCGGTTGACAAGATCAAGGCTGTTTCTCTCAAAACCCTGCCTTTTCCTGGTTTTCCCACGGACCTTCAACCTCAGATAATGGCTACACTGTCATTGGCCGACGGAACAAGCATTATCCAGGAAAGTGTATTCGAATCAAGATTCCGTCATATAAGCGAATTGAACAAGATGGGCTCATCAATTGAAGTCCAGGGACATACAGCTATCATAAAGGGAGTAAGGGAGCTTATTGGAGCAGACGTTGTAGCTACAGACCTTAGAGCTGGTGCTTCATTGATACTTGCTGGTCTTGCTGCATGTGACGAAACAAACATTTTTAATCTCGGCCATGTCTGGCGTGGATATGAAAATATTGACGAAAAGCTACGTAAGCTGGGAGGGGAAGTATCCATTCTTCCCGTTGATAAAATTGAATCTAAAGTGAATGGAGTTACCCCAGAGGGGGGTGATTGATCTTGACATGGCTTATGGACCTTGTCAGACACTCCATAAGAGAATATGAGCCTTTCAAACCAGAACAGGACAATAGTCTATATCTGAACAATTCTTTTCTCGATCTCAGATATAATTCCAGCAGATGGTTTGTGCTTGAAAAGAATTTTCAAAAAGAAACTGTCCCGTTTTCCGAGAACAATGACTACCGAAAATATATGAGAACAAGTCTTAAATATCTTAAAACTGAAATCGCAAGGGTAAATGGTGTTTCGGTATCTGAGGTAATCATTGGAAACAACGTGCCTGACCTTCTGAGGAACCTGCTCTTCTGCCTCATTGAAGATGATGATGAAGTCGTTTTATCATCGCCTGCACCTTCACTATATAAGGACCTTATCAGATTATACGGCGGAAGTTTTACACCCGTTCCTTCAGACAGTGACCTTATGCCCAGGGAAGATCTTCTCTTATCAGCATGTAATTCCCAGACCAAGGTCATGATACTCCAGAACCCCCTTTTCCTTTCGGGCATACAGGTACCCGAAAGGGAGATTGTATCCCTCCTTTCACGGATGGATAAATACCGGACCCTGCTGCTTGTTGATGAAACAGAAAATATTCTTGACTTACCTGATACAGATTCCCTGGGAACAGAACTGTTCAAGAACTATGGGAAAATAGCATTAATACGATCTTTTCACGAATTGTACTCTACTTCAGGTTTAAGTATGGCCTATTCGATCTTACCCGCTCCATTATCCAGGGAATATAATAAAATAGGAAATATTTCATTACCTTCTGCCTATGCATTACAACAAGCCTTGAATCAATGGACTGAGAAGGCAAGAATCACAAAAATCAAGAAAAATATCTCGTTAGAAAAGACTAAGATGCAATATAGGCTTAAAGAAATGGGATTGCAGGTAATAAAGAATTGCACACCCAATATTGTGATCCATTTGGTACAAGCAGATAAAGTCTGGGAATGCATAGCAAAAGAAGGCATTCTTGTAACAAATGGGGAAAAACACTCTATTCCTGGATATTTGATAATTTCTGTCGGTTTACCAGAAGAGAATGAAAAGTTTCTTTCTGTTTTGAGAAAGGTGTTGAACTACCTTGGCCATAGTTGAAAAAACAAAAGTGGAACTTGAACAGATTCAGGTCCTTGCTTTTATTGGCCCTGCAGGCACAGGAAAAAGCAGGAGAGCACAGCTCCTTGCTCGTACAAGAAGAGTGGATTATGTTATAGATGATGGGCTGGTCGTCTCTCGTGGCAAGATTATGATAGGCAAAAGCGCCAAATCTGAAAAAAACCTTATCAGTGCCATAAGGAGAGCACTTTTTCAGTTTTCAGATCATAAAGAAAGTGTTATTGCATTCCTGGCTAATGAGTCACCCTGCAGGGTGATGGTAATCGCTACATCTCAATCCATGGCTGAAAAGATCATAAAGACTTTGAGACTTCCAAAACCTTCAGAGTTTATAAACATAGAAGATGTAGCAACTGAGGATGAAATCCGACAGGCAAAACTGGAACGCCAACAGAAAGGACATCATGTTATTCCAGTTTCCCAGGCTCAGATAAGGAAAAACTTTGGGGGAAAGCT
Source organism: Synergistales bacterium (assembly GCA_963666205.1). Lineage (GTDB taxonomy): Bacteria > Synergistota > Synergistia > Synergistales > JAFGMB01 > JAENYO01. Next base: position 112,046 of record OY762654.1, on the reverse strand, counting down.
GGTGGGCCGACTTAGGGAACTGTGGAAAACCAAGGACAGGCATGAGGGCGAGAGAACAGTGGTAAGACCACCATTCAGTTTTTATGGAAATCTCTGCATTGAAATGGCTGCGATCAGCCAGATAGTAGAATATATTATCAGATTAACAAGACAAGTAAAGGAAGTTATGGAAGTAAGGATTCGGACAAGTGACGAACAGCTAAGCATATCTATAGATATCAATGTTAATATGGGGAAACAGAATCTTCTGGAACTTAGTAGGTCAATACAGAATAGAACTGCTTCTGGAGTAAGTTATTTTACCGGAATGGATGTCAGAACTGTGGATGTCAATATCAAAGAGGTGTTCGTTGAATGAACCGCATAATCTATAACCCTGGCCAGGATAAAATGGCGGAGGAGAAAAGGAAGTGCTGGGAAACAATTCAGGATCAGGTGAAGAAGTGCGTTCTTTGTCCTCTTCACAAAGATAGGAACTGTACAGTTTTTGGTGAAGGTCCATGGAATGCGGACCTTATGTTCGTGGGGGAAGGGCCAGGGGCTGATGAAGACAGAGAGGGTATTCCTTTTATAGGAAGAGCAGGCCAGCTCTTAACCAGAATTCTTGAAGCTGCTGGTATCTCGAGAGACCAGGTGTTTATAACCAACGTAGTCAAGTGTCGCCCACCCAACAACAGGGTCCCTATGATAGAAGAGATGATGGCGTGCAGCAGTTACCTTGAAGCACAGATAGCAATTATCAATCCAAGGATCATTGTCTGCCTTGGAAGCACACCGACGAAATGGTTTCTAAAATCAACAGAAGGCATTTCCAAGATCAGGGGAAAGTGGTTTTCCTGGAGAGGAATTGATCTAATGCCCATGTTCCACCCAAGTTATCTTCTGAGAAATCAATCCAGAAAACCCGGAAGTCCTAAAGATCTGACATGGCAAGATATCAAAGAAGTTAAAGAAAGACTAGAGCAGAGTGCATCTGTTTGAGGTGATCTGATATGATTAAGACAAAATCAGTTGTTATGCCAGAACATATTGCTATCGTAATGGATGGCAACGGCAGATGGGCCAAAAAACGGTTTTTACCACGTGTTGCAGGACATAGAGCTGGTGTTGAGACAGTGGAAAGAATTGTCAAGGCAGCAAATGAGATTGGCATCCGTTATCTATCCTTATATGCCTTTTCGACAGAAAACTGGAAAAGACCAAAGGAAGAAATTAAAGGCCTTATGGGACTTCTGAAATACTATCTTCTCAAAAAAGCCCAACAATTGAAACTGGAGAATGTTCGAATCAGATTTGCCGGCAGAAGGTCCGACCTTTCAGATGAGGTGCTATCATTAATGGATTCTGCAGAAGATGTAACATCTGAATGTACAGGCCTCCAGCTCATCTTTTGTTTGAATTATGGTGGAAGACAGGAAATTATTGACGCTATAAATAAGACAATACACTCCGGCCATATTGGGCCTATCACAGAGTCTTTACTTGAAGAGAATCTTTATCTGCCTGACGTTCCTGATCCGGATCTGATAATTCGGACAAGCGGAGAACTCAGACTGAGTAATTTCTGGCTTTGGCAGTCAAGTTATAGTGAATTCTTTTTCACAGATATACTATGGCCTGATTTTAACAGGAATAACTTGATCGAAGCAATTAAATCTTATGAGGGCAGGGAAAGACGTTATGGATCTTTCACAGTTTAAACAAGAACCAGCCAGACGCGTTTTCAGCGGAATTTTTATTGTATTACTTATTGTACTTGGCATTATTGTTGGAGGACTACCATGGCTGGGATCGGTATTTCTCATTTCCATTTTGTCACTTTGGGAATTTTATGATCTTTTGTCACAAAGAACCCATGTTTCCAAGGGTGTTGGAATTCTAAGCACCCTTCTAATTTTTATTCTGGCTAGATCCGGATTGTTTGAAGTTTATTCAACTCCTCTTCTAACTATAAGCGCCTTTGCCGTTATACTCATAGAGATATTAAGAAAGGAGCTTACAGGAACTAGCAGTGCCCTCTGGAATCTTGGGGGGACTATTTCCGGTATAGTGTATGTTATTCTGCCATGGACATTTATGTATCTTATGAGAACAAAACCCTACGGCATGTATATTCTCCTTGCACTTTTCATGTGTACCTGGTCATGTGATGTTTTTGCTTATATTATTGGCTCGAGATGGGGGAAAAATGCACTCTGTGAGGAAGTAAGCCCTAAAAAAAGCTGGGAAGGATTCTGGGGAGGACTCGCTGGTTCTTTGCTCGGTTCTTTATTTATTCCCTATGTTTACAATTTACCCCCCGTTCCTTATCTTCTGATCGGATTGATTTGTGGTATCGCAGGACAAATGGGAGATCTTGGGGAATCTATCCTTAAACGGGAAGCTGGTGTTAAAGATTCAGGAACTCTCATACCAGGTCATGGGGGATTTCTGGATCGCTTCGATAGTATTCTGGTAAGTGGAACGTTGACTTATCTTATTTTTGGAGTGATTATACATTGACTAGTCCCTCCATAACCAGATTATGCCTTATAGGCGCTACCGGAAGTGTTGGATCTTCCGTATTAAAGGTCTGTCGTCACTTCCCGGATAAGTTCTCCATCCATTCCCTGTGCGCTCACAAGAATATAGAAACCATGCTACCTATTATTACTGAGTTTCGACCCAAAAAAGTTCTTATGACTGATTATTCTGCAGCTTCAGAATTACGGTCCCGCATTGGGGATAGATGCGAGGTTATGGCTGGTCTGGAATCTCTTGACGAACTTGCTACAGAAAGTGCTTCCGATCACATTATTTTCGCATCATCCGGAACACAGGCTATTTCTGCCCTTCAAAAAGCACTGATGGCAGACAAGAATATTTCTCTTGCTAATAAGGAAAGTATTGTAGTGGCAGGACCCTGGGTGATGCCATTAGTAAGAAGACGGGATCAGCTCAGGCCACTGGATAGCGAACATAATGCCATATGGCAGTGTCTTCGGGGAGAAGAAACAAAAACCATAAAAAGAATACTTCTGACAGCTTCGGGCGGGCCATTCAAAGATATGTCCCTTAAAGAACTTGAATTAGTAACACCTGCAATGGCAGGGAAGCATCCCGTATGGAAAATGGGACAAAAGATTACGATTGATAGTGCAACTCTTATGAATAAAGGGATTGAGTTAATCGAAGCGATGAATCTTTTTGAACTTCATCACTCTAAGGTGAAAGCTGTTGTCCATCCAGGTTCACTTGTACATGGAATGGTAGAGTTTACAGATCTTACAGTAAAGCTGATGGCTTCCTATCCCGATATGACTCTTCCGGCTGCTGCGGCAATGGCTTTTCCTGAAAGACTTGACATGTCTCGCATCTCATTACCTGAATTCAACTTGGCCCCACTGAATCTCCGCTTTGAAGAACCAGATCTTGTCAGGTTCCCATGCCTCGGCTTAGCCATGGAAGTAGCTGTAATTGGAGGTCCATATCCAGCCCTTCTTGTTGGTGCAGATGAGATAGCAGTAGAATCATTTATCAGAGGAGAGATTTCTTTTATGCAAATAGCAACAGTTATACGGAAAGTTCTGGAATCCTACTCCGGAAAAGATCCAGCGAATCTTGAAGAAAGTATTTCCATTCTTGAATGGGCTCGCAATAAGGCCAGATTGGTATGCAAATAGAACTTTAATCTTATTAAGAGGTATTCAAATGATCAGTTTACTATCGTTTCTTCTCGTTATTGCTATATGTGTAATATCTCACGAATATGGTCATTATAAAACAGCTAGATTAGCTGGAGTACAGGTTCATGAATTTGCCTTCGGAATGGGTCCTGTTCTTTGGCAAAGACCTGGACAAGATGGTACTCTTTGGTCAATTAGAATCTTTCCTATAGGTGGATTTGTGCGGCTGGCAGGAATGGATGAAGAAAAACCGGGAGAAAAGGTCCATCCGGGAGGAGCTTTTAATGACAAAACTGCTATCCAGAGATTCCTGATTCTTTTTGATGGGGCCCTTGCGAACATTGTTCTTGCTATTGTTCTAACTGGTCTTTTACTCTGGGGTCATGGGATCCTGGACCTGGAGAGTACTCGAATAGGAGAACTAATGGATGGGTATCCAGCCCAGCAAATAGGCATTACCCCAGGAGACATGATAGAGAAGGTCAATGGAGTGAGTGTCCATTCATGGCAGGAAATGTCACAATCTATAAGAACAAATGCGGAGAAAGGTCCTGTTACCATAGCATTAAAGAGAGGGGAAACAACCCTTACCTTTACACTGGTTATTCCAGATGACCCGGAATTTGGTGTTCCTCTACTGGGAATCAGGCCTGTTTTTCGAACTTTTGGTCCGATCGAGGCATTTGCCAGTGCTTTTAATTATATTCTCAGAATGAGTAGCGACTGGGTAAGAGGGATATTCCAGCTCCTTACTAATAGGTCTCAAGTAGATATTACTGGTCCGGTCGGTATCGCATCAATGGCAGGAGAAGCAGCCAAAGCTGGTTTATGGTCCTTTATTTCATTCCTTGCAGTAATAAACCTGAACCTGGGTATGATAAATCTTTTCCCATTTCCTGGCCTTGATGGAGGAAGACTTGTTTTTGTTTTTTTAGAAATGTTAACAAGGAAAAAAGTGCCCGACCATATAGAGAACTATATTCACCTTGCGGGTTTTTTCCTTTTAATAGCTTTGGTAATATTCATTACCTGGAAAGACCTGATCAGATTATTTAATTGATCAATTTACGAAAAGGTGTGAAACAACATGTTAACCAGAAATGTATCTATACAAGGATTGAAAATAGGAAAAAACCAACCAGTAAGGGTAGAAAGCATGCTAAAGATCCCGATATCGATGAAAGAGCAGTGTCTGGATCAACTTGATAAACTTAGTAGCAGAAAATGTGAACTTGTCAGGGCCGCATTCCCCTCCATGGATCTTAAGACCCATCTTTCAGAAATTGTCAGAAGATCCCCTATACCTTTAATGGCAGATATTCATTTTGATCACAAACTGGCACTTGCAGCGATTGAAGCAGGATGCAAAGCTATAAGGATCAACCCGGGGAATATGGGTCCGGTTTCTAGACTCCGTTCTGTAATAGATTCCGCACGGGATCACCATACAGTCATAAGAATTGGAGCAAATAGCGGCTCTATCAATACATCCCAATTGAGGGAAGCAGAAGGGGATGTTGGAAAAGCTCTTTTTATAGCAGTCGAGGAGCAGATAAGATCTCTTCTAGATAATTCTTTTGAGGAAATCATTATTTCTGCAAAATCCACCGATGTTATGGAAACTGTGAAAAGTAATGTGCTTCTTTCCCAGAGGTACCCTGAATTTCCCTTCCATATTGGAATAACTGAAGCGGGACCTGGTTTCAGGGGTATAACCAAAAGTGCAGTTGGGTTATCAATCCTTTTATCCCAGGGAATTGGCGATACGATGAGAGTTAGCCTTACGGGAAAACCCGAACTGGAAGTCGACGTTGCTTACGAGATTCTTCGTTCTACCGGTCTCAGGCATATGGGCCCGGAAATCATATCCTGTCCTACTTGTGGACGAAAACGAATAGATGTGGAAAAGGTAGTAAATGAACTGGAACCATTGTTCAATAATTTACCGGATGGTTTTAAAGTTGCTGTTATGGGCTGTGAAGTCAATGGCCCCAGGGAAGCACTGAATGCAGACATAGGCATAGCAGGAACTCCTCATGGGTTTATTATTTTTGAAAAGGGAAAGATAATAGAACAATGTAGTTCTGATAACATAAAAGATACCATCTCCTTCCTTTTACAACAATATAAAAATGATCACTGATCTTTCATGCCGATAATAAGATTCCTGAAAGAAGTTACTGTTTATTCTGAAGTTTTTTTTTAACAGGCTTCAAAGGGAGGACTCCAAGGATGATCCAGATTCCAGAAAAATATACTTTGTTAACAGGTAGAGGAGAGGGTTCAGATGAAGTTCTCTCCAAGAATTCCGCTTTTTGCGATGCCGGCTTGAACAATATAAATAATATTGAAGTTCAAAGAGAGTTGCCTCCCGAGTGCAAATATACATCTCGTCCTGGTTTATTGTCGAAGGGATCCATAGTATCAGGCGTATCTTGTGTTTTTACAAGTGAGCATCCCGGCCAGCTTATATCGTCTGTAATAGGAGTAGGTATTCCATATGATCCCATGGAAAATGGAGTCATCGTAGGTCATTCAGATCTCGCTAGCGTTCAGGAAGTTACTGTCATTGTAGCGTCAATAATACAGGATAGATTTACTGAACTCAGACTCCAACTTCAAGACATCCGGATCAAAGGCATTGAACATCGGGTAAGCTTATGTGGCTCTGTTATAGCAACCTGTCTTTTATTTTCAGAAAGTAGGGGATATCGATGGAAGTAATTGGAAGAAGAATCACGGATCTCTGGTTTACTGAATGCCAGACAGAAAACATGAAACTTGATCTGAGGATCTCGGACATCCTTCTGAACAAAGATACAGAATATCAACACATAATGGTGGCAGACACTGAAGAATATGGCAGGATAATGGTGCTTGATGGTGCAATTCAGATAACTGAAAAAGATGAGTTCTGCTACCACGAAATGATGGCTCACGTTGCAATGTGTTCTCACCCAGAACCCTCGAGAGTACTGATTGTAGGTGGTGGAGATGGTGGAATCTTAAGGGAAATTGTCAAATACGATATCCTGGACAAGGTTACCCTTGTGGATATCGATAAGGAAGTTATCCAGGCTTCAAGAGATTTCTTTCCCGATGTCAGTTGCGGCCTTAATCATCCAAAAGCAGAGATTTTGCCCATGGATGCCATGGAATTTATAACCAATCATGAAAATCAGTTTGACATAATTATAGTAGACAGTACTGACCCAGTAGATTTTGCGGCAGGTCTTTTCCAGTCAAGCTTCTATTCCGATGTTTTCAAGTCATTGAAAAAAATGGGTCTTCTTGTTGCTCAGACTGAATCACCTTTTGCAGAACCCAGATTGATGAAACAGGCATATCTGGAAATGAAAAAAACATTTAAAGATGTTTACCTTTGTTGGGGAGCTATGCCTACTTACCCCACTGGCATGTGGACATACACGATAGGAGGCAAGGGCATTGACCCTCAAATCCCACAGAGAACTCCACCTGCCGGCTTGAAATATTATTCAGAAGCTATACATAGACACTGTTTTACCCTTCCTGTATTTCTTCAGGAGATTATCGAAGAGTATAATGCATGATAATTCCAAGTTATGGTCTCTTATACTGAAGAGCCATGACTCGCGCTTTTCAACATCCCATTATATGCGGAAATAGATTTAAAAAAAGATTCTCCAGTTTTATTCCACTAAACACCTGGATTTGATTTTTTCCATATATTGAGCATAGCACTCAATATAAGATTATTTTCATCACATAAAGAGAGGTTGAGATGAATTGAAAAAGAAACATGGTATTACTTCAGAAATAGGACCTTTGAAAAATGTGATGCTCCATAGACCTGGAAAAGAACTGGACAGACTTACAGTTGCAAACAAGGATCTCTTTCTTTTTGATGATCTTTTATGGGTTGAAGAAGCACAGAAGGAACACGACTCATTTGTAGAAACTCTTAGAAACTGTGGTACAGAAGTAACATATCTGAAGAATCTCCTGGGAGATATCCTGAAGATGGAAGAGGTACGATTCTCATTAATCCAGGACGTTCTAAAGAATGAGGTGCTTGAAGTCACTCTCAGAAATGAATTGGAAGATACCCTTCATCGGATTGATATAGCTTCATTAATAGAAATCCTGTTTTCGGGGATTACCAGGGGGGAATTACTGAAATACACCAATACCATTAAAAGTCTTTCTATCAGTATTATGAATGATGATGATTTTGTGATCTCACCGCTTCCCAATTTATATTTCCAGCGTGATCCATATGTTGTTGTAGGAAACAAGGTTATTATAAGCAACATGAATTTCCCTGCAAGAATGAGAGAGTCGCTTTATGGGAAATATATATTTCAGCATCATCCTGAACTTTCAGATCTTGAAGTTATCTTCGGCAATGCTGAAGAAGACAAACGCTGCGGATCTGTCGAAGGAGGAGACATTCTTATTCTTTCCCCGGATATTATAGCTATAGGTATAAGTCAAAGGACCTCTTCTTCAGCTATACAGGCTCTTGGAACTAAATTGAGCAGGTGCGGAGCATGTCAGAGAATCATAGCCGTGGATATTCCCAAAACAAGGTCTGCCATGCATCTTGACACCGTATTTACTATGATCGACCATGATTCCTTTACAATTTATCAAGGAATTTATGATTTACTGGAAGTATGGCAGTTGGATTACGACCCTGAAGGCAAACTGACTGGACTGTTTCAACACAAAGATCTGCAGAGATGCCTTTTAAAGAACCTTCGCCTCGAAAAAATTAATTTTATAGAAACAGGTGGGGGTGATCCGGTACAAGCTGCAAGAGATCAATGGAACGATGGAGCAAACGTATTTGCAGTTGCTCCCCGGCAAGTCATTACCTATAGCAGGAATGTTGTAACCAACCGGTCTCTCAGGGATGCAGGAGTGAATGTATTTGAGATCAGAGGATCAGAACTGGGCAGGGGAAGGGGAGGCCCTAGGTGTATGACTATGCCACTGTCCAGGCTGGAACTATAACCATTGTCTTACGACCGTCAGACTCTCAAGAAGGAATATGTTTTCCCTTACTTTGACATCGTAAGCTTTATCCTTTAACGAATGGTTGGGATGTTTTTTAACAAACTTTAGAGTCAGGGTAACATTTTGAACAAATCATTTTATTTTATGAAATACCTATCTGGTAACTTATTAAATAGTGATCTATAATTAATAGTGACAACTTTCTCGCTTGACGAAAGGAGATGTTTAGATGCCAGAAGAGACTCGCCGTTTCAGATGTGCAGAATGTGGTCATGAATTTGAGCTTTCCTCGAAAGATAAGGACTTGAAATGTCCAGAATGCAAAAACAAGATTCTCTTCCTCCTTGAAGGAGAATCAATGAAAAGGAATACATGTTCTTCATGAGGAATTTAGTTTAAGGGCAGCCGTGTGCTGCCCTTATTTTATATCACTTCCTAGAGGATCGTAGTTATCCTGTGAGAAACAGTTTCCACACATCTCATGCATGACAATGAGTCGACCAGTTTCTTTATGTTTTTTGCATTCCCGTTTACTACTATCACTTCAAGACAGTGGTCATGATCAATGTGAACATGGGTACTGCAGTTGATTATGTCCCCAAAGTCATGCTGTAAAGTTGTCAGCCCCCCCATGGCATCATGGGCATGATGGTCATAGGTTATTGTGATAGCTCCATATACTGTGCCTGTTTCACAATCCCAATGTTCTTCTGCAACAAACTCCCTTATAAGCTGGCGAATAGCTTCGGACCGATTGGGGATTCCCTTATTCTTGATCCATTTATCGAACTCAACCAGGAGATTTTCAGGTACAGCAACTCCAAATCGAACCAGTTTTTCCAAAAAGAAAACACCTCCGATCATTTCTTTTATATCCAGGTCAACTATACTATATAATCATGTTGGAAACTTACAACTAATATCAAGGTGGTCCTTCAATGACAAATCTGAATATAAGTATGATCCAGACTGCTGTTAAATTTGGAAACCCTTCTGCTAACATAGAAAGCCTGAAAAGGATCCTAGATGATCAGGTTAAACCATTCAGCATCATTGTTCTGCCCGAATTATGGACATGTTCATATGATAATGAAAATCTTATGACCCATTCAGAATCTTCCTCTAAAGCCCTTGAATTTCTGGCAGGAGTAGCAAAAAATAAAGTCTCCTGGATCATTGGAGGATCTATGCCCGTATATGAAAAAGGGAAAATGTATAATCGGAGTTTTATCATTGATGATTCTGGCATAATAGTAGGTAAATATGATAAATGCCATCTTTTCCCTGAACTTGACAGACAGTTCTCACCTGGTACTGCCCCACTGTTTTTCAATATTGGGGAAGTGAGATGTTCGTGTGTCCTTTGTTATGACATAAGGTTTCCTGAATACATAAGAGCACTGGCTCTGGCTGGCATTGAAATATTGTTTGTTCCTGCAGCCTGGGGCGCCCTCAGGATATCTCATTGGAGAACTCTTCTTCAGGCAAGAGCGATAGAAAATGAAATCTTTGTGCTTGGGGTCAACCAATGTGGGCGTTCTGGAAAATATAACTACGGAGGAACATCAATGATTATCTCACCATTTGGCGAGATAATGCAGGAAGGAAAGGATAGCTTCGAAATCCTTAAAACCAATATTGAAACCTCTGAAGTTTCAAGGGCAAGAAGGATGTTACCTGTTTTTGATGGAAGGAATCATTCCCTTTATCACTCTGTCACAACCCTTTAAGACTTTTCCATTTCAGAAATAGTTTACTCATCTTTAAAGGGATTATATGGATGAATATGTTAAAATAACCAGGATATTTCTTTGACCCCAACGTTAGGAGATGGCAATATTGGCAGACACCTCCCACACCCATGATTCAATTGTTAACATAATTGAATCATGGCTTAAGAACAAAATATCCAATGCAAAAGCATCAGGTGGTATAGTCGGTTTAAGTGGAGGGATAGACTCCGCATTAGTATCTGTTCTGCTGCACAGAGCTGTTGAAAACAATATGCTGGCTGTAATGATGCCATGCCATAGCCAGCAACAGGATCTGCAGGATGCCATGATGCTCGTACAACAATTCGAACTACCCAATATAACCATAGATCTTTCTGATACTTACGATATGTTTTTAAAAAATTTTAATAATTCTGAAATAAACGTGACAAAACTTGCTGCCGCTAATCTTAAGCCCAGGTTAAGGATGATGACTCTTTACCTTCTGGCGCAGAGTAAGAATTACCTGGTCTGCGGCACAAGTAACAAAGCTGAACTTACTGTCGGTTATTTTACCAAACATGGGGATTCAGGATCAGACCTTTTGCCTATAGGTGCTCTGCGAAAGGAACAAGTGATTGAAACTGCTAAATATCTAAATATTCCCGAATCGATCATATACAAGGCACCAAGTGCAGGGCTCTGGCCAGGTCAGACAGATGAAAAAGAAATGGGACTGACATACAGAGATATTGACAACTTTCTTAAATTGTGCCCAATTCCCGAATCAGTGCAAAAAAAGATCGAAGAGAAAATGTATATTAGTGCACACAAACGGGAAATGCCCCCTGTGTGCCCGATAGAATAATAAATACAAGATATTTAATGGAGAGGTGATCTTCTTTGTCAGGACATTCAAAATGGGCAAATATAAAACACAGGAAGGCTGCACAGGATGCCAAAAGAGGTAATCTGTTTCAAAAACTTGTTCGGGCCATTATAGTTGCTGCAAAAGAGGGTGGCGGAGATCCCGCTATGAATGCCAGGTTAAAAACAGCTATAGAAAGGGCAAGAGCTGCAAGTGTTCCCATGGAAAACATTACAAGAGGAATAAAAAGGGGAACTGGTGAAATAGCCGGTGCATCCTATGAAGAACTGATATATGAAGGATATGGTTCAGGAGGAATTGCTATCCTTATTGAAACTCTTACCGACAACAAGAACAGAACCACATCAGAACTAAGAACCATCCTGAGCCGTAATGGAGGTTCCATGGGAGAAGCTGGATGTGTTGCCTGGATGTTCGAAAGAAAAGGAGTTATTACGATACTGGGAGAAGACCTCGATGAAGAAGAAGTTATGATGCAAGCAATAGAAGCAGGTGCAGAGGATATAGAAAAAGGTGAGGAGGGATTCCTTGTCTACTCAGATCCATCCAACCTCTCTGCAGTGAAAGAAAGCCTTGAAAAAGCAGGGTATGTCCTTGAGAAAGCTGATACTGATATGATACCTAAAACAACAGTTCCAGTAACAAATACGGATAAAGCCCATAAGATATTAAAACTCATGGACCTCATAGAAGATCAGGATGATGTCCAGAACGTATACGCAAACTTTGATATCCCAGATGAACTGATCAATGAACTTGAAGCATAGCAACGTGATCTGTCTCGGAATAGACCCTGGGCTTGGCAGACTGGGCTATGGAGTAGTATTGCGACGAGGACATTCGTATGAATCTTTGTCATATGGATGTATAGAAACTCCACCAAAAAGTGATATCGCAAAAAGACTTAAGACTATATATCAGTCTATCGATGAAAAAATACAGCAATGGAAACCGGATTTCTTGTCCATTGAACAATTGTTTTTTGGAAGAAATACTACTACTGCCGGATATGTCTGGCAAGCCAGAGGAACTATTCTTCTTCTGGCTTCGCAAAACAATCTTCGTTACTACGAGCCAAAACCCAATCAGATAAAGATGACTGTTTGTGGAAATGGTTCGGCAGACAAAACACAAATACAGAAAATGGTTAAACGTTTACTTAATCTAAGGGAAATCCCCAGGCCAGATGACTCTGCGGATGCTTTAGCCATCGCTATTACTGGCCTGGCTCTTGATTCTTTTTCAAGAAAGACCGGGTACAAAAACAATGATTAGAAGTCTCGAAGGAGTCGTTCTGGTAAAAAACAAAGATTCGATAGTTATGGATGTACATGGTTTTGGATTTGAAATAGGCTGTTCATCTATGGCCTTGAGGTTAAGCGAGGAAGCAAATACAATACGCTTGATAACATACCTCCAGGTATCTGAAAATGGCCTTGCTCTCTTCGGATTTGCTAATGAAGAAGAAAGGGATATTTTCCTGAAACTTACTTCCATCAAGGGAGTAGGGGGCAAACTAGCTCTTACTGTACTTCGTTCGTTGTCTTCCTCAGAGATAGTTAATGCTGTAGTACATGCTGATCAGGATACATTTATCAGCGTTCCCGGCATTGGTAAAAAAACAGCAGAGAGAATATGTTTCGAGCTTCAACGTCATTTTAATGATGTTATTCTTCCTTCATCACCTTTAACTGCTGGGATTGGTTCTGCCGTTACGGACACAGTGATTTCTGCCCTTAGATCCCTTGGCTTTTCTACTAACGATATTGCTTCAGTAATGCAAAAGATAAAAGAAGAGATGAAAGATGATTTCGACAGGATTAATGAAGGACAGATGTTGAAAGCTGCACTGAAAGGACTGAACAGGAATCTGAGGTGAAAAGGTTGCTCGAAAAAGAAGAAAGGGTTTTTAATTCTACTCCTCTAAATGGAGAAGAAGATCTCTCTATAAGACCCAAAACCCTTGATGAATTTGTTGGTCAGGATCATCTTAAGGAAAAGTTGAAAATATACATTCAGGCTGCCCGGCAAAGAGGGGAATCCCTTGATCATTCTTTGTTCTACGGACCACCAGGACTCGGGAAAACCACACTGGCAGGTATTATTGCTCATGAAATGGGCGGACAGCTTAGAGTCACTACAGGCCCGGCCCTTGAAAGACCTGGTGATCTGGCAGCTATTCTTTCCAACCTTGAGGATAATGATGTGCTGTTCATTGATGAAATACACCGTCTCCCAGCAAGCGTAGAGGAAATACTGTATCCCGGCATGGAAGACTATTCTCTTCATATAATAGTCGGGAAAGGTCCCCTTGCCAATAATATCTGTATCTCCCTTCCGAACTTTACTCTTGTTGCAGCTACCACAAGACTGGGACTTCTGACTTCACCGCTAAGGGCACGTTTCGGAATAGTTGAACAACTGGCCCTTTATGGAATAGAAACCCTTACTGAGATAGTGCATAGAGGTTCAAGAGTACTCGGAATAGACATTAATGATGAAGCTGCAGTGGAGATAGCAAAAAGGTCCAGAGGAACCCCTAGGGTAGCCCTGAGATTGCTTCGCCGTGTGAGGGATGTAGCAGAAGTCCGAAATGCCGGGACAATCGATGCTCCTCTTTCCATAACAGCATTGGATATGCTCGGGCTCGATGCACTGGGTCTTGATCAGGGAGACAGAAAAATACTTAAAGTCATAGTGGACCTGTTTGGAGGTGGACCGGTAGGGCTGTCTACCATTGCTGCAGCTATGAATGAAGAACAACAGACAATTGAAGATATTTATGAACCTTACCTTATACAACAGGGACTTCTGGAAAGAACTCCGCGGGGAAGGAAGGCTACCATGAACGCCTACCAGTACCTGGGTAGACCGTGTCCTTCCGAAAACAATTTCCAATTCTGTTTCCAAGATGAAGATATCCTTTAACCTTATGGGTGAAAGTTTTGCATAACTTTGGAAAGCTCCTCATACTTGGAGGCATATTACTTATATTGGCAGGATCAATACTTCTTGTTTCTGACAGGTTTCCCTTAAGTCTTTTCGGGAATCTGCCGGGTGATTTTTCATATCATAAAAAAGATATATACATTTTTGCCCCCTTTACCTCAATGATCATAGTAAGTGTCATTATAACGGTTATATTGACTCTTTTTTCCAGATGGAACCGATAATGATCACATTCTCTGGAGCGTGGTACTGATGACCAGATCTAGACCTTATGAAATCCCTGTACTGGCTATTTTTTTTGTTTCTATATTGATTTTCTTTACTTCAATATCGGAAGCTTCCAGTAAACATATCCAGATCGGACTTGTATCTGACAAGATGTCATTGAATATTTCATCTACTTCATCTTATATCCTTCAGGATTCTAAGGGGAAACAAATAACGGTCAAGAGTAACCTTGTCCTTACTAGTAAGGGTAGGCCAGGAATAGTGAATATAAAGAATGACATCTTCCATCTTCCTCTTTCTATATCAGGGAAGGGATTTCTGGTTTTCAACAACACAAAATACAGAGGAAGCTTAAAGGTCATTCAGGGAAACCATGGATTGAACCTGATAAACGTTCTTGAGGTAGAAGATTATTTAAGGGGCGTTCTGAAAATGGAAGTCAATCCCAGTTGGCCCTTTGAAGCTCTCAAAACACAAGCTATTATTTCCAGAACCTACGCTTTCAGACACATGGGCAGACACTCTAAAGATGGATATGATCTTTGTAATCTGCCTCATTGCCAGGTCTATCGGGGTGTTAATGCAGAAGATCCCCTTCTCGACAGAGCTGTCAAAGAAACCAGGGGACTTGTGGTAACCTTTAATGGGAAAATAGCTTTGACTCCCTTCCATTCAGATAGCGGTGGAGCAACAGCGGATGTAAGAACAGTCTGGGGTGGACAGATTCCCTATTTAAAAGCAACAAGAGAACCCTTTGACTATGTATCACCATATTCATCATGGACCACTTCTCTGAAATCCTCTGATATTAAAAAAGCCCTTAATAGTATAGGCGTAAATATCGGTGATGTGACAAATCTGGAAGTAACTCAACTCAACCCTTTCGGAAGAGCTGATATGATAAAGATTACTGGAACAGAGGGAGCAAAGGTTCTTTCTTCTCATGCTTTCAGAATGGCTGTAGGTTCCAAAACAATTAAAAGCACCATGTTCAACATATCATCTGGGAGTTATAGAGCGATGTCCCAAGAAAGTAAACAAAAAACACTTCTTAACCAGCAATCCCCAGCCCCAAGATTGTCCTTTGTTGATGAAGAATCGCCAGAACTAAGCATTGAAGAAGAAAAGTTAATGACTGTTCTCACTAAACAGGGTTTTTTTAATGCTGAACAGATGATTGACATGCTTCTTCATCCAGAAAAGAGAAAGTCTTACCTTGTAAAAGCTTTAAGCAGAGAGCCTTCTAAAATAAAGAAAAAGCAAAAATCGGCTTACTCTTCAGGGTCGGATTTTATTCTGAAGGGAAAGGGTTGGGGACATGGAGTAGGTTTATCTCAGTGGGGGGCTAAAAGTCTGGCCGAAAAAGGATGGAAAAGTAATCAGATAATATCCCACTACTACCCAGGAACAACTATAAAACGATACTATTAAGATTAACTCACAGAGGTAAGAATGAACGTTATGAAAGATAAATATAAGTTGGACACTTACAATTATTTTCTACCCGAAAAACTGATAGCCCAGAAACCTGCCGAGCCCAGAGATTCTTCCAGACTTCTGATTCTCAAGAAAGATACAGGAGTGGTCGAACACGGACATTTCAGAGATATACTCGATTTCCTGAAACCTGGGGACCTTCTTGTGCTAAATAATACAAAGGTTATACCAGCGAGATTACATGGAAAAAAAATACGAGGAACCTCCGATGTTGAATTGCTCGTCTTATCTCCTTTTCAAGGGAAAGGAAATTCATGGGAAGCTCTTGTCAGACCAGGTAGAAGACTTAAACCAGGAAATACTGTTCTTCTTCCAAATGGAATAGAAGTCGAAATTGAAGACTACAGGGAAGATGGAACAAGAAAAATAAGTTTCCCTGATAATATCGATGTCATTGCAATGCTTCACAAGATAGGGGAAGTTCCTTTACCCCCTTATATTCACAACAGAGATGTACCCGCTTCATCATACCAGACGGTCTTTGCTGAAAAAGACGGATCATCAGCAGCACCTACAGCAAGTCTTCATTTTACAACAGAACTTCTGAAAAGGATCAGATCAAGGGGAGTCAGGACAGCATGGGTTACCCTTCATGTCGGGTTAGGAACATTCAGACCCGTTAAAGAGGAGGACATTCGTGACCATATTATTCACCGGGAAATATGTGAAGTACCTGATGATACCTGTAGTGCTGTCAATGATACAAAAAACTCGGGGGGGAGAATTATAGCTATTGGGACCACTGTTGTAAGGACCCTTGAGAGTTTTAGTGATGATAAAAGTGTTCTTCAGTCTGGGAAAAAGCAAACTGACCTTTTTATCTATCCCGGTTATTCTTTCCGGATAGTGGATTCTATGGTAACAAACTTTCACCTCCCCAGAAGTACATTATTAATGCTTGTGGCTGCTTTTGCGGGTTATGATAATACAATTAATGCATACAAAGAAGCAGTGCATGAAGAATATCGCTTTTTCTCCTTCGGAGATGCTATGATAATTTTTTGAGGATCTGCTATTCATACATAAGCTATATTCCCAAGGTTTTTTTTCAGAGATACTACAAGTATAATATATTTATTTCAATGAACATCTTTTTTACTCTATCTGCTTCATCAGGTAAGGGAAAGGATGTGTTGATTTTGTTGCAATGGGAATGTCTGGTCCCTCACCCTCCTATCATAATCCCGGAAGTTGGACAGGGAAGAGAACAATCAGCAAGTAGAACTGTTGAAGCAATGGAAACCCTTGCACAATCTTTACAGGACCATGTTCCGGACACAATTCTTCTTCTGAGTCCCCATAGCGCTTATTCAAAGGGTATATGTTTTTTGATTGCAGATAAGTATTCAGGGAGCCTTGCCATGTTCGGTCATCCGGAAGTCAAGCTTGCTTTCAAAGGATCCCCAGATGAGTCTGACTGGATAACTAAAAGCCTTATTGATGCCAACATAGATGTACATTTCTACAGAGATACAACCATGGCTCTTGATCATGCCAGCCTTGTGCCTCTCTACTTCTTTAGCAAATACTGGAAAGAATTTCCGAAGATTATTATTGCCAATCCTATAGGCCTGACTCCGCGAATGGCACTCGAAACCGGTAGAATACTTAATAGTCTAAAGAAGGGGGCATCGCTTGCTTTAATAGCAAGTGGAGACCTGTCTCACAGATTGACATCAGATGCACCAGCAGGATTTAACCCAAAAGGAAAGATATTTGATGACCTTGTTGTGGAAAGTCTTAAAACCAATGAACCCGAAAATCTGCTTCAAGCCGATATAAGCATTCTAGAGGGTGCTGGAGAATGCGGCCTTCGTTCCGTAATGGTTTTTATGGGATGTGCTGCGGGGAAAACGATTAAAGTTCTATCATATGAAGGACCTTTTGGGGTTGGATATTGTGTTGCAAGAACTGAAGACTCCAGAAGTGAAAAGAACATAGACAAGAATCCCTTTGTAGAATTGGCAAAACAAGCGATCATTTGCCATCTTAAAGGTGAAGATAACATTAAATCAATTATTTTGCAAAAAAAACAGAGGAAGCAGCCCCACGCCTGTTTTGTATCCCTTAAAACCAGGGAAGGACAACTTAGAGGTTGTATAGGAACGGTAACACCCTTAAGGGAGTCCCTTGCAGAGGAGATAGTTGAAAATTCCATATCTGCTGCTACCAGAGATCCCAGGTTCCCTCCAGTTTCCCTGGATGAACTTGATGATCTACTGGTATCCGTGGACATTCTATCAGAACCTTGTGAAGTTAAGAATATTGAAGATCTTGATGTAAGGAAATTTGGGGTTATAGTTGAAAAAGAATACCGCAGGGGTGTTCTTCTTCCAGACCTTGACGGAGTTACCAGTATAGAACAGCAGATCGCGATAGCTGCATCAAAAGCAGGTATACATGACCTGAAAGACTCAACCATATACCGTTTTACGGTGGAGCGTCACTCTGAAAAGGAGTACAGGTGATGTCGACCTCAGAAAATATATTTAACATCGGAAAAGATGCCCTGTTCTGGTCTTCTTCAGGAAATGATGTACAGTGTCTACTTTGTCCTCATTATTGCATCATTGCGGAAGGTAGGACAGGATTATGTAAGGTAAGGAAACATGTACCCGGCAAGAGGCTTTTGAGTCTGAGTTACGGTCATTTTTCCAGTATTTCCGTTGATCCTGTTGAAAAGAAACCTCTATATCACTGGCATCCGGGAAGCAAGATACTCTCTCTTGGCAGTGTAGGATGTAATATGACTTGTCCATTTTGCCAGAACTGGCCTATAGCAACTTGGGAACAGAATCTGAACCTCTTTTCCAGAAATATTGATCAGATCATTGAACTGGCTACAACTCACGGACTGGAATCAGTTGCCTTCACTTATAATGAACCTTTAGTCGGTTTTGAATTCCTAATGGATGCAGCCATCAAAATAAAGGATGCAAATCTGAATGTTGTTATCGTATCAAATGGATTGATCAATAAACAACCCCTCACTTTACTTGTACCTTACCTGGATGCTGCAAATATTGACCTTAAGGCCTTTACTGGAGAATCCTATAAGAAACTGAATGGGAATCTGGAAACTGTAAAAGAATCAATTCTTCTTCTGGTGGAGGAGGGAATACACCTGGAGATAACCCATTTGATAGTCCCTGGAATAAACGACGATCTAAAATCCTTTCAGTCCATGGTAAGATGGATTAAGTCCATATCTGAAGATCTAGTTCTTCATTTAACACGGTATTTCCCAAACTATCTCTGGAATGAAGCACCTACTTCATTAAACCTGATGGAACAATTTGAAGAAATAGCTCGAAGTCAACTTAATTTCGTTTATGTTGGAAATATTCCTGGGGAATCTGTTACATACTGCAAACGATGCGGGCGAGAGATTATAGTGAGGAACGGGTATTCAGTATCCCTCTGTCGTACGGATTCTAACGGGAAATGTCCTTATTGTGGTACTGATAATTATATTGAAATATAAACCTTTATGACATAACATAAAGGTACTCCATGCTTGGGAGGTTCCCTGTTATGACTTCACCAAAGATTGAATTAACTGGACATTCCCTCACTCTTGAGGATGTAATCAACGTTGCCAGAAATGGCTATGAAGTTTCTCTGGATCCTGCAGCTGTAACCTTTATTGAAAGAGGAGCGGGAATAGTTCGTAAATGGGCAGAATCGGACAAAGTTATTTACGGAGTCAACACTGGATTTGGAGACCTTGCTTCAGTTGTAATATCGCCCGAAAACAGTAAGATCCTACAGGAAAACCTTCTCAAAAGCCATGCCTGTGGCGTTGGCCCAGCCTTTTCAGAAGATATTGTTAGAGCCATAATGCTTCTCAGAGTTAATAGCCTGATCCGGGGTTTCTCCGGAATCAGTCTCGCTCCAGTAGCACAGATCGTTAACTTTCTGAACATGGGAATTCATCCAGTAATTCCTGAGCAGGGTTCAGTAGGTGCAAGTGGAGACCTCTGTCCTCTTTCTCATCTTGGAATCACTTTGCTTGGTCTGGGTGAAGTCACTTTGTGTGGGAAAAGAATGCCTGCCTTCGAGGCAATGAAACTGAAGGGACTTCAGCCTGTGTCGCTCGGGCCCAAGGAAGGACTTGCCTTGAATAATGGAACAGCTGCCATGACAGCTGTTGGTGCCCTCGCTCTTGCTGATGCGATCCAGCTAACAAAGGCAGCAGACATTGCCGGAGCTCTTTCCCTGGAAGCACTTCATGGAGTCCCATACGCCTTTGACCAGAGGACCCATGAATTACGGCCGTATCTCGGGCAAAGAAGGGTTGCCTCTAATATCCGGAAACTTATCGTTAATAGTGAAATAATCGAACAATTTAAGCATCAGAGAGTACAGGATGCATATTCATTAAGATGCATTCCGCAGGTTCACGGAGCCAGCCGGGATGCACTGGATTATGTAAAAGGAAAACTCCAGATCGAAATAAATTCAGTAACAGATAATCCTCTTATCTTTCCTTCAGACATGGAAGCTATCAGTGGCGGGAATTTCCATGGACAGCCAATAGCTATAAATATGGATTTTATGGGGATAGCCCTCGCGGAACTTGCAAATATATCAGAGCGAAGGGTAGCCAGACTCGTTGATGGTAAACTCTCAGGCCTTCCTCCCTTTCTGGTGAAAAACAGTGGACTCAACAGCGGGTTTATGATACCTCAATACACGGCCGCAGCCCTGGTGTCTGAAAACAAAGTCCTTGCTCATCCATCGTCAGTGGACTCAATACCCACCTCAGCAAATCAGGAAGATCATGTTTCCATGGGAGCTTTTAGCTCCAGAAAAGCCTCCTTAATATTGAATAATGTCAGAAAAGTAATCGCTATTGAGTTGTTTACTTCATCCCAGGCGCTGGAATTCTCAAAACCTTTAAGAGCTGGAGATGGAACAGAAGCTGCTTACCGGAAAATCCGGGAAAGCATTCCTTTTCTCGAAAAGGATGAATATCTTCATCCTTTTATTCAGAGTGCCATAAGACTGCTAGAGAATACCCAGATTATTTCCAGTGTAGAGGATGTCGTTGGAAATCTTTTTTAATTTATTCGTTCAGGCTATATCAATGTTACAACCTTGAAGGTGGCATCGCTTTCAAGGTTTCTTTTTTCGTACAGGATGAACCAGAATACAGACAAGTGATATTACAGAATATCCAGATGGAGTGTCGATAATGTTAAGAAGAATACTGGAACTGCTTAATTTTGCAATCGCTGTTATATATTTTATTTTCCTCGTGTCAATACCTGTCCAGTTTTGGAATAATTGTTTTCCTCCCGGCTCAGGCCCAGAGGTTCAAATCGTCATAGAACCTGATAAAAACGCAATGGAAATAGCGAGGTCCTTCAGAATACAGGGTATTGTTGATGACCCATATGAATTAACCAGATGGATGGTACACTTTGGCATAGACCGGAAGCTCATCCCTGGAACCTATACACTTAGAAAGGGAACTCCATGGGAATTAGCAAGACAACTTCTGGTTTCAGAACCCTCTTATTTCAAATTTACAATTATTCCAGGAAAAGAACTGTCCGATCTGGAACGGATCTTTGGTGGCTCGGTATCAGCCTCAGAAATTCACATGGCTATTATGAACAATGATAATTACCCGGAAGAACTTCACCCATTGCTACCGGAAACACTAGATGGGAGAATAACTTTCCTTTTACCTGAAACCTATATTTTGCCTGCAGAAGATCCCGAATATATCATAAGACAAGCATCTTCAATGTGGTGGGATAAAGTCGGAACTTTATTGAAACCTTCTGATAACTCCAGTAATACATTGTTGAAGTTATGTATAATAGCATCTTTGATTGAAAAAGAAGCAAGAATCGATAAAGAACGTCCAGTAATTTCCGGTGTAATCTATAACAGACTGGATAGAGGCATGCCCTTACAAATCGATGCGACTGTAATTTATGCATGGAAACAGACAGGAACAGTTCTGAAAAGAGTTCTTTTTAAAGACCTTGAAATCGACTCTCCATTCAATACCTATAAACACAAGGGCCTTCCTCCCGACCCAATATGCATACCCTCCTTTTCTTCATGGAAGGCTTCACTGAATCCGGAGAAAAACAACTATCTGTATTATGTTGCAGGGAAAGACGGTCAACATATCTTTTCAACTAACTATAATAAACATCTGAACGCAATAAAACAGATCAAGAAAGGTAAATAGAATATTGAACAGCACAAGATCTTTAAAAGCCAGGATGTATCGTTTCCATATTTCTATGCATCCTCTTGATATTTGTTATCTGAGCTGGACTATAAATGCCTATGAAGGAATAGGTTTTCTCACTACAGATGATCCGGTCAAGGGCCTTGTCTCTGTCTACTCGACCCTGGGAAATGAGGATATAATGAGGGAAGTTATCGATTCTGTTTCAGAAGAAGGCACTGACCTCAGAATTCTGGATGAAACACTTGAATAATCCATGTGAATTTCTTACGTCTGTTCCCTTTTCATTGAAGATAGGAAGTGACTGAATGAATAAATGTAGTTCTTTATCCACCCTCGCTGATAGACTTTTTCAAAACGAAGAGGTCTTTCATGATTTTTATTTCGAAACGTCATCTGGTCATAACGCCCATTATGAAGATGGAAAGATCGAGGAGGTCAGTTCTTCCTCATCAAGGGGAGTTGGAGCCCGGATCATTTCTTCAGATACCACGACTTATGCACATGCTCCTTCGACCAGTTTCTCTTCTGCTGTTCAGTGTCTTTTACAGGCAACTAACAGTGCTTGTATAGACACTCTGAATTATTTTCCGCTTACCTATGAAACAGATCAGATCCTGGACGATCCTGAAAAACTCGAATCACCTGATTACAGTTTTATGCATGGAATCGACCGCTACATACGTGACTACTCTGAACTTGTGACACAGATTTCAATGAGACATGATTGTTCACGTAAAAAGATTCTGATGCTTAAAGATAACGGAGATATAGTTGAGGATCAAAGATTTTACAGTACATTCATTGTTCAGGTAATAGTCCAGAAGGGAAGCAATATCCAGACGGGTCTGGAAAGCAGGGCTTTATCTCTGCCATTAAGAAAATTCCAGGAGAAGATAGATCCACGCCAGGCTGCAGTAATGGCACTAAATAGAGCTTTACTTATGATTGATGCGCCAGAATGTCCCGCAGGTGAAATGCCCGTTATACTATCTGGCGAAGCCGGAGGAACAATGATCCATGAAGCATGTGGACATGGTCTGGAAGCCGATATAATACAAAAAGATTTTTCCGTTTACAGAGAAAAACTGGGAACAAAAGTTGCCAGTGAACATATCACACTCTTAGATGATGGAACTCTTGATGGCTACTATGGTTCCCTGAATGTGGACGATGAAGGTACGCCTTCACAACGAACTGTACTTATTGAAAAGGGCATTCTTAGAAATGTCCTTACCGATTATTTCTCATCCAGGAAGGGTAATTTACCCCTATCAGGAAATGCAAGAAGAAGTTCTTACAGAAATATTCCACTTCCAAGAATGACAAACACCTTTATTCTCCCAGGGAATTCATCACCGGAAAATATGGTCCGTAGAGTTTCAAAGGGGCTTCTTGTTAAAAAAATGGGAGGGGGGGAGGTCAATCCTACTTCTGGTGATTTTGTCTTTCAGGTTACAGAAGGATATCTAATAGAAAATGGCATAATTACAACGCCCGTCAGGGGGGCTATTCTTACGGGAAATGGGCCACAGGTATTAGAGGATATAATAGAGGTGGGTAATGATTTATCATTCATGCCAGGCATCTGCGGCAAATCAGGCCAGAGTGTTCCTGTTACGGATGGGCAACCCACCCTTTACATTAAAAATATGATTGTCGGAGGCAAAGAGACTGGTCATGAAGTTATTTAACCGGGAAGATGGAGGAAGGAAAGACAATACTTCCTCCAATAAAAAAATAAAACGTTTATCTTTAGAAGTTATATCAAACACCTTTTTGACATGGCTACAACTTGGCGTATTCATTGTTCTTCTTATCGCGACTTACATTACAGCATCTATCTTTTCTCTATCGACTGGCACATGGGGAAAGATTATCAAGTATTATCTGGTTGACAACTTCGGTGGAGCGATCTTGATACCCCTATTATATATCGGGTATATGTCAATCAGTTTTCTCTTAAGAAAAAGAGTTCCTTCCTTTATAAGGCAATTAGCAGGAACAATAGCTCTTTTTTTCTGCTGCAGCCATGTATTGGGACTTTTCAGTATTTCCGGCACTACTTTTCCTTTCGACATTATGTATCCAGGTAAAATGGGAACCTATATAGCAACAATACTGTACACAAAGACAGGAGCTCTTGGGGCTGTGCTTACAGGTTTACTGATGGCCCTTTTTTCATCGATTCTCTACGGATTTGTACATGTAAACCTGCTGATTGATAAAACACTTGTAATATTCTCTCGAATGAAAGATATGGGTAAGTCACTTAAATCATTCTTAAGATCTGTATCCAATAAGCCTGGAACGGAAAAGGGAGGATCTGAGATTGATGAAGCAGAAAGTTCTCACCTCAAGGATCCTGAAAGTATGATTCCGGAAAGGAAAGAGTCCTTTCTTAAGAGTTCCGATGTTACTCCTTTAATTATGGATGATGATCCTAAACCAGAGAGAATTACTCCAGCAGGCAGAATGGATAACATTAATGATCCTGTTAATCAAACTGGAACAGATCAGGATGGCTATTTTCTGGAAGAAGAGGACCCTGAAAAGACTGCCACTAATGGTTTTCAACTGAAAATCAAAAAAGGTATATTTCCACCCCCTCTTGATTTATTCGGTCCTTCCCAGATTAATGACCAGGACGTGGACAGATCTATTATCGAAGAACAGGGACAGCAGGTAATATCGACCCTGAATGATTTTGGTATTCAGGCAGAATTAGCCGAAATAGTCGTTGGGCCCACTGTTATCCAGTTTCAATTACAGTTGGCACCTGGTATTAAAGTCAGTAGAGTAGCAGGCTTGAGCAATGATCTTGCCGTTTCTCTTGCCGTACCAGCATTGAGAGTAGAGGCTCCCATTCCATTCAAACCTTACGTGGGTATAGAGATACCTGCACCTCACAGACGATCTGTAACAATTAGATCAATTCTTGAAACCCAGGAATTTAAGGATACACACTTTCAACTTCCCCTACCTGCTGGGTTAAGAGTAAATTCAAACCCTCTACTTATTAATCTTGAAGACCTTCCTCACCTTCTTGTCGCCGGAACAACAGGATCTGGAAAGAGTGTATTTGTAACAAGCTGTATTACAGGGCTTTGCTGCCAGAGAACACCTGAGGAACTGAGACTTCTTATGATCGATCCTAAAAGAGTAGAGCTTAATATTTATGAACATCTACCGCACGTTCTATGCAAACCGGTTGTAAGTCCTAAAAAAGCAGTTCATGCCCTTGGCTGGGCAGTCAGAGAAATGGAGCATCGCTACGAGGTCTTTGCCAGAAGCAGGGTAAGGAATCTGGCTTCCTATAATTCAAAGGTCCTCCCTAAAGACAAACTTCCCCGGATTGTCATAATTGTCGATGAATTGGCAGATCTTATGTTCACTGCACAGAAAGAGGTTGAAGATTTTATATGCAGACTGGCTCAAATGGCAAGAGCAACAGGCATACATCTCATTCTGGCCACTCAGCGTCCATCAGTTAACGTAGTTACTGGATTGATCAAAGCAAATATTCCGGCAAGGGTAGCTTTTACTTTACCATCACAAGCTGACTCTAGAACTATTATTGACCTCGGGGGAGCTGAAAAACTTCTCGGCAAGGGAGATATGCTTTTCGTGAGTTCCAAGTACCCACGTCCAGTCAGAGTACAATCTCCTTACATGGATGAGACCCAAAGCATAAATTTTATCAACTACATGAAAGACCTGTTTGGAGAACCTGAATATGTGGACTTGGAAGATCAGGGTGAGTCATCAAATACTGAAAGGGATACGGCATACCTTGATGACCCACTAATTGAAGAAGCGGTCAGCATAATTCTGGGAACTGGAATTGCATCCGCAAGCAGGTTACAGAGACAGCTGAGAATCGGATTTACCAGGGCCGCCAGAATTATAGACACGCTCGAGCAGATAGGCATAGTAGGACCACAGGAAGGATCAAAACCAAGAGAGATCCTTGTTGACGAAGATCAGGCAAATGAACTATTTGAACAAAGTATCGGTTGAGAATGGAGGCGTACAGCACATACTAAGCTTACCACAGGCATCTTTCATATTTAATGTCCCTATTAACGTCCCTGGGATCGGCATTGTGGCTGGTGGTAGAGCACCTTCTCCACAGTGGTTATCAGATTTTGCACGACTCTTTCCCATCTGGACAGCCGATTCCGGTCTGAATATATGTTGTCAGACAGGTATTGTTCCTGTGATTGCTTTAGGGGATTTTGACAGTGTGCATTCAGAAAGCTTAATCTGGGCAGCGAAAAATAATGTTAATCTTGAAAAATATCCTGTAAACAAGGATCTTACAGATTTACAGTTGATCCTTAAACGAATTGAATATGATGAGCCTGGATCTACTGTAATTGTAACAGGCTGTTGGGGAGGAAGGTTCGACCACACACATAGTAACGTTTTTTCCTGTCTCGGATACAGTAAAAGAGGTTCAGGAATCTGTTGCCTTGCTGACGAAAAGGAAGTTTTGTTAATCCTTGAGGGTAGTAAGTCCATAGAAATCACTTTTAGAGAGGAACCGGACGTTCTTTCCCTGATCTCCCTTTCTGAAATATGTACCGGAATCAATCTTAACGGAACATACTGGGAATTAGAGAATTCATCCCTCAGTATCGACGAACCCTGGGCCATAAGCAACAGGATAGAGAGTCGGAATCATGAACACATCACCCTTGGATTTGATCATGGCTGGCTTGGTCTATATCTTGAATGGGACTAAAAAACGGGCTGTATTACACAGCCCGTTTAACCCTACCAGATCTGAGGCACTTGGTACATATCTTCATCCGTCTGGTTTCTCCGCCACCAACATCAACTTTAACTTCCTGAAGGTTCACATTCCAACACCTTCTTGTATGGCGGTTCGAGTGGCTTACATTGTTTCCTGTTGTGGGACCTCTCCCACAGGAATCGCAGACTTTAGCCATTACTGAGTTCGCCTCCTTGTCCGTGAAAATGAAAGCTCAGCTATGGGATTTTAGCACAGGGTAACATAAAAATGCAAATACATTCTTTAACTCCTGGAGGATAGCCATGCTATTCAGAGAAAAAATGGATAAAATCGATTCAATTGTAAAACGCCTTGAAAAAGAGCAACTTCCTCTTGAGGAATCATTACTTCTGTTTGAAGAGGGGATAGCACTGATAAGAGAATGTCAATCTTTCCTGAAGGAAACTGAGCAGAAGGTTACCATTCTTAGCGCTACAGGAGAGGAAGTCCCCTTTCCTGGAACAGATCATTTTGGAAAGTAGATCACTATTGTAATGATATACTCTGAAAAGATACCCTTGAAGGATTTTCTGATACAGAGAAAGGATTGTGTAGAACAGGCCCTTAATCGTTTCTGTTGTGCAAAACCGGAAGATATTCCAACACGGTTATGGGATTCTATGTGTTATTCTCTGATGGCTGGGGGAAAAAGACTTAGACCTATACTTTGCATTGAGGCAGCACAGACCTTTGGTTCTGATCTCAGGACAGTAATGCCCTTTGCTCTTGCATTAGAAATGATACATACCGCATCTCTGATCCATGATGATCTTCCTTGCATGGATAATGATTCTCTACGAAGAGGGAAGCCAACTAATCACATGAAGTTCGGGGAATCTCTTGCATTAATGGCTGGAACATCTCTGTTTCTAACCGCTCTTGAGTATCCCCTTAAAAGATGCAGGAAAGAAATTGACGAAAAGACTCTAGTTGAAGCCTTGGAAATTCTCCTTAAAGCAGCAGGCCCTTCTGGAATACATGGTGGTCAAACACTTGATACAGACCTTCAAAGTCAGTTGAATGAAACTGACTTTGTCTGGAAGATAGCACTTCACAAGACTTCATGCCTTATACAGGCATCTGTTCTATGCGGGGCCACAATTGCTGGAGCAAATATTGAAGAATTCAAGATTATGTCCACTTATTCAAAGCACCTTGGACTGGCATTCCAGATTGTCGATGATATCCTTGATGTCAGATCAGAGGCTTCCCATCTGGGTAAAACTCCTGGAAAGGATCAGGAACAGGGGAAATTGACATTCATTTCTTCTTTTGGATATGAGAAAACTGTACAACTTGCAAGAGAAGAATCTCAACGTGCACTGGATGAAGCGGTAAAATTGGGATTGAAAGGTTTGTTTTTTAAAGACCTGGCACTATATCTCGAAAATCGGACAAAATAACTTATAATCCTTGGAGATTGAACAGGGGATTGGATTGGAAGTGATCAGAATGGCAATACTTGACAGGATGACAGATTATCATGATCTTGTAAATCTTTCAGACGAATCTCTTAACGTATTATGCCAGGAACTGAGGGATACAATAATCAAGGTTGTTCTTAAGAATGGTGGACATCTCGGTTCTCCTCTTGGGGCAGTTGAACTTACTGTTGCTCTGTTGCGCCAATTCGACCCTGAAAGAGATAAGATCGTTTTTGATGTAGGTCACCAGTCTTACCCTTATAAGATCCTTACCGG
Organism: Synergistales bacterium; assembly: GCA_963666205.1. Lineage (GTDB taxonomy): Bacteria > Synergistota > Synergistia > Synergistales > JAFGMB01 > JAENYO01. Next base: position 83,393 of record OY762654.1, on the reverse strand, counting down.
CAGGAAAGAAGAGTTTCATACCTTGAGGCAATGGGAGGGCATAAGTGGTTTCCCTAAGAGATCAGAAAGTAGATTTGACCATTTTGATGTAGGACACAGCAGTACATCTCTTTCTGCCTCTCTTGGCTTCGGCAAGGCAAGGGATCTTAAGGGAGCAAATCATGACGTAGTTGCGATAATAGGTGATGGATCTCTCCTGAACGGAATGGCCTTTGAAGCACTGAACTATGTCAAAGAAGCAAACTCAAAAGTAATTTTTATTCTTAACGATAACGAAATGTGCATAAGCAAAAGAGTTGGAGGATTTGCTACTCATCTGGCCAGGCTCAGCTCAAACTATACTTACAAAAAGCTCAAGCGTATCGTTCGGGAATTTTCTTCAAAATTACCAAAGGGAGCAACAATTGAAGCTTTTCTGGAAAAAACAAAGAACAAGATCAAAGGACTCATTAAACCAGATAATATCTTTGACGAAATGGGTATTAACTACTGGGGCCCCTTTGATGGCCATAACATCAAAGAACTTGAATCTGTTTTCAGACTGGCAAGAAAATATGACAAACCAGTTATTATCCATGTCGTAACAAAAAAAGGAAAGGGTTACAGAAAAGCAGAAGAGGAACCATGGATATATCATGGAGTTTCAGCAAGCACATCCCCGAAATGCAGCTTTTCCTGGAGTCAGGCAGTGGCCTCTACCCTTGAAAAACTTGCGGATGAAGACAAAGACATAGTGTGTCTTACCGCTGCGATGAAAGAAGGCAACAAGCTGAACGGCTTTTCTGCAAGATTTCCGGACAGATTCTTTGATGTCGGAATAGCCGAAGAACATATGTTTACAATGGCAGCAGGTATGGCTGCAGGAGGTATCAAGCCCTGCGTCTTCATTTATTCAACATTCATGCAGAGAGCCATGGATCAACTGGTTCACGATATTGCAATGCAGAACCTGTCTGTTGTTATTTCTGTTGATCGGGCAGGACTTATAGGTCAGGATGGAGAGACACACCAGGGGCTTCTTGACATCGCCTGGGGAAGGTCAATTCCAAATCTACATATTCTGGCACCTAGAGATCTAATTGACCTCGAACTCATGTTTCGATATGCCTTTACCAGAGAGGGACCTACTATGATCAGATATCCGAGAGGCAAAGTATGTAAATCCATTCATCGAAAAGGTCCCCGTCCGACAAACACTAGTATGAAAAGCAAGATCCTTTCATTGGGAAATGAATGGGCATTTATCGGTTATGGGAAAACTATTGAATTTCTGCTCCATGCAAGGCAATTGGCTATGGAACAGAACCTACCGGAACCAACCGTATTGGATCTTAGAATAGTTAAACCTCTGGATTATCAGACCATAGATACTGTCTTAAAAGATCACAGGTTGGTAATCGTCGCAGAAGATGGTTATATTAACGGTGGAATCGGTGAAATTATTGCAGGGCGAACAACCGCGATTTCGTCAAGAACAACTGTCAAATTATTTGGAGTTCCGGATAAATTCATTCCTCATGGAACGACAGAGCAACAATGGGAATATTGCGGAATGACTCCTGAGAAAGTTATAGAGGCATATGTTGGCCATACAAAAGCAAAGGCTTGATCAGCTTATAGTGGAACTGGGACTGGTTGGCACCCGTTCCAGAGCCCAGGCGATAATACTTGCAGGTAATGTCTACGTTGACGATGAAAAGATTCAGAAGGCTGGAACTCTTGTAGACATAAGATCTAGAGTCCATATAGCAAACACCGGTACACAATGGGTAAGTCGTGGAGCTAATAAACTTCTCAAGGCATTAGAAGTCTTCCCCATTGATCCAGAATCTCTTGTTTGTATGGATGTAGGAGCATCTACTGGTGGTTTTACCGAAGTTCTTCTTTCGAAGGGAGCTGTTCAAGTATATGCAGTAGATGTGGGATATGGTCAATTAGCATGGAAAATCAGGCAAGATCCCAGGGTGGTAGTTATGGAACGACAGAACGCCCGATATCTTAAGGAGACTGATATCCCGAAAAAGATCGATCTTATAACCATTGATGCATCATTTATCTCTCTAAAACTGCTTCTGCAGCCATTGACTGGTCTTCTGGGTCCTGAAGGAAAGGTGATATCCCTTCTCAAACCGCAGTTTGAAGCAGGAAGAAAGCGCATAGGCAAAAAGGGAGTAATAAAAGACCCAGATATTCACAAAGAAATAATTGTTGAGATCAGTTCTTTTATAGAAAAGGAAACAGAGCTATATCTACAAGCTATAGATCATTCGCCTATCAAGGGACCGAAAGGAAATATTGAATTTCTTCTCTTGCTTTCCAGAGATGAGTGTAGTTCCATAAGTTCGGATCTGCACCACCTTGGAAATATTGTTGAAAAAGCTCATAATGAACTTGACTGAATCAGGAACGGAGTGAATGGCATGAAAGGCAATGTAGGCCTTCTGGTAAACACACAAAAACCTAAAGCTCTTGAGGTGGCTCACAGGCTACTGAAATGGAGCAAAAAGGAAGGCATTGACTTCTATCTACCTCCCCATGAAGCGTCTGTGCTTGGAGTCGCAGGCTATTCTGATGAAAAGTGGCATAGCATTATAGATTTTACAATTGTGATTGGTGGGGACGGAACTTTTCTCAGAGCTGGTCGTTATGTTCTTGATTATTCTATCCCACTTTATGGAATTAATGTGGGACATTTGGGATTTCTTGCCTCCGGCAACCAGGACAGAGCGGAGAAAGACATCATGATGATCCTCGAAGGGAAACACCGCATCGAAGAAAGACTGGTTCTCAAGGGAACAGTATGGCGAGGGAAGACTCAGAAACATACAGTTTTTGCAATTAACGATCTCGTCCTCACAAAGGGTGCATTCGCAAGAGTTATTCATGTAGAAGTAAGAGTAGAAGACAAGTTTTTCGCTCAATTACCTACAGATGGAATAATCGTTGCAACACCGACAGGGTCAACAGCATACTCCCTTTCTGCAGGAGGCCCGATCGTCCCCCCACATGTCCCCTGTATAGTCCTTTCACCCATATGTGCCCATACTCTTTACTCCAGACCTGTGATCTTTGGAAAAGACGACAGAATATCACTTCTCCCCAAAGGTAACCATCGTGATCTTGTCCTTACTCAGGATGGTCAGCTGGGGTATGAGATACTACCCTCTGACAGGATTGATATATCCCTTTCCAGAGACAAAACTGTTAAATTGATCATGCTTCCAGATCGTGACTATTATGACCTTTTACAGGAAAAACTCAACTGGGGACATGGAATTGTTAATCCTGACAGGGAGTGACTTTCTTGATCGATGAACTAACCATATCAAATATTGGAGGTCTTTCCTCCGCTACATTACAAATATCAGGCAAGTTCGTTGCAATTACTGGTGAAAGCGGAGCTGGTAAGAGCAGCGTTGTCCGGGCTATAGAACTCATTTCAGGCAAAAGAGCCCAGACATCGTTGATTCGTCATGGAGAAGACCATGGCTGTGCAAGAGCCATGCTTCTTTTGCAGAAAAAACCAGATTTGCCTGATGGAATATTTCCAGAAGAAAATACTCTTCTTGTCAGTCGAAGTATATTCAGAAACGGTAAAGGACGTACAACGATACAGGATCAACCTGTACATCTTGCTTCCCTTTCCAGTCTTATGGATAACCAGATACGAATACAGAGTCAGTTCGCTCAACTGGACCTCCTTTCCCCGAATAAACAACTTGAAATTATAGACAGTTGTGGGGGAAAAGAACTGGTAGACATTCTCTCAGACCTGAAACGAACCTTTCTGCAAGCTCTCAGACTTGATGGAGAAATTCGCGAATTGAAACAGAATCAGTCAAGAATAATTGAACAGTACAAAGATGTTGACAGTATCATCCAGGACTTCAGGAAAATTAAACCTTTTCCAGGATGTGACAAAATATGGAACCAGACATTGATCGAACTTCAGAAACAGATTTCTTCTGCTAACAAACTTCAAGGAACCCTTCTGAGATTGACCGGGACTGATATGGAAGAAGGAATCATAGATACCTTTTATGCTCTACTGTCCAGTCTGTGCAATTATTCAAATAAAGAAGAACAATCTGAATGGAACGCTCTTTTATCCCTTTCTATGGAAAAAAGTGGCGAACTTGTTGCCCTGGCTGAGGATAAGAACAGGCTACTTAATCTTGAAGAAATGGAAATATCCTATGAAGAAACTGAAAAGAAAACCGGTATCTTAAAAAAGATTATGAGGCGCGCCAGGGTTTCAGATATAGAAGAATTGATCGAATTCTGCCAAAAAGCTGATAAGGAAATGATATGGCTTACTGAAAGTTATCAGAGGATAGAATCAAAAGAACAAGAAAGTATAAAATTAAGGAAAAATGCAAGCCAAATGGCAATGCGCTTGCGTACACTCAGGAATAAAGCAGCTAGAGAACTCAAGACTAGAGTAAACTGGGTTATGTGTGAACTTGCAATGATGGGACTTGTCTTTGACGTTGAAGTCAAAGAACTTGGCAAACTTAGGGTAAATGGTGCTGATGAAGTTTCATTTGTCTTACGAACACCGGAAGGGGCCTCTGGTCCCGTTAACAAGATCTCTTCAGGGGGTGAGTTGAGCCGCATCCTTCTTTCCATTCAGGTTTCACTGCCTGATGAACAATTACCGGAAACAGTAGTTTTTGATGAGGTTGAAGCAGGACTTGGTGGAAGAGCAGCAGTCCTTGCAGGCTATAAACTCAAGCAACTTTCTGAAAAATGCCAGGTAATCCTCATAACCCATGAAGCCAGCATCGCGTCCATAGCCGACCAACACTTCGTTATAAGAAAACATGATATGGAAAGTTCTCTTGAAGAAATAAAAGGAGAACAACGAGTCAAAGAAATAGCAAGAATGCTATCAGGGGACTATAATCTTTATGAAGCTCAAGAACATGCAAGAAAACTGCTGAAAACAGGAATTGCTGATATAGCATCTACCATAAACCTTCTGTAAAAAGGTTGACTAAGTTCAACATAATCTATACAATGCTTAGGTTTAGATATTAACGCATGGAACAGGTCTTTAAAGCCCTTTGTGGCTACCTGATAATCCAGCGGAGGGAGGAAGTTATTTGATGTATGCAATAGTTGAAACAGGTGGCAAACAGTACAGGGTCACCCCTGGTGATGTCTTGAAGGTAGAACTTCTACAGACCGGGGAGGGAGAAAAGGTGTCTTTTGACAAAGTCCTTCTTGTTGCAGATGATAATGGGATTACAGTCGGAGAACCTTTTGTTGCCGGTGCAACTGTTGAAGCTACAGTAACAGAGCATGGTAAGGCTTCCAAAATCCTTGTTCTGAAGTATAAGAGCAAAAAGAATTACCGTCGGCTTCGGGGACACAGACAGCGTTATACAGAGATCAAGATCGATTCTATAAACTTTTAATGACCGAAATACTATGTGAGTATAAAAATGGTCGACTAAATGCAATATCTATGTCTGGTCATACTGAATACGGAGTCTGTGGAACAGATATAGTCTGTGCTGGTATTTCGACTTTAATACAGGCTCTTTCGATAGGCCTGGAAGAGGTTCTGGGATTGAATAACGTTGAAACAGTTTTTAAAAATAGTGGGGATGAGCCATTTATTCGATTATCGTTCCCTGTTAATGATGACAGGGTGGAGATATTAACAAGGACGATCGTTCTCAGTATTAAAGAGATACATAGAGCTTATCCCGAGAATGTAAAGTTCACGGAGGTGCACAAATGATTAACAGAATTTTTGATCTTCAGATTTTCGCACATAAAAAAGGACAGGGTAGCAGCCAGAACGGTAGAGACAGTGAGGGAAAGAGACTGGGTATCAAGAGATACGCTGGTCAATTTGTCAAGGCAGGTAACATACTGGTCAGACAGAGAGGAACAAAGGTACACCCTGGAATTAATGTGGGGAAGGGCAAAGATGATACTCTTTTTGCTCTTTCAACTGGAATCGTTCGGTTTGAAACAAAGGGAACCAGAAAGTTTGTTTCGATCGAAGAATCTGTTGAAGTATAATAATTTAACTGTTAAGCTCTTTTCACTGTTACAATTTCCTGACAATGGGCCTAAGCTTACCTTGGGCCCATTGTTTTTTGCAACTTATCAAAGACAGATACGGATGGTGTAATCATTGAAATTTGTTGATTTTGTTAGAATAAATATCAAGGCTGGCCGTGGTGGAAACGGTTGCCTGAGTTTCAGGAGAGAAAAGTTTATTCCAAAAGGCGGTCCAGACGGAGCTGATGGAGGTAATGGTGCTAATATTATAATAGAAGCAGTTCCGGGGCTACATACCCTTGCCGATTTTGAATTCAACAAGAGATTCACAGCCCCTCATGGAGATCACGGGAAAGGCAAAAAACAGATCGGATCTCGTGGGAAGGATCTTTTGATAAAAGTCCCCTATGGAACCATAATCTACGATGCAGAAACAAAGGAGATTCTTGCAGACCTTGTCGAACCCGGAGACAGGTTTCTTGCAGCGAGGGGAGGTAGAGGAGGTAGGGGAAACGCATATTTTGCAAACTCTGTTAGAAGAACTCCACGTTTTGCAGAAAAGGGAGAAGAAGGGGAAGAAAGAGCCCTTATTCTCGAATTAAAGCTAATAGCAGATGTGGGTTTAGTCGGTCTTCCAAATGCTGGTAAATCAAGCATACTGGCTTCTATTTCAAACGCACAGCCCAAGATTGCAGGTTACCCTTTTACCACACTCTCTCCAAATCTCGGAATTCTTTCAGTTGATGATGAACGGGTGGTCGTAGCAGATGTTCCGGGTCTTATTGAAGGAGCATCAGATAATAAGGGCTTGGGTATTTACTTCCTCAGGCATATAGAAAGAACCAGGGTTCTGGTTCATGTGTTAGATCTCTCCTCAGGTTCCTTTGAAAATGTGATAGGGCAATGGCAAACCATCATTGGAGAGTTCAAAGCATACAACAGGTCTCTGCTGGATAGACCCTACCTTGTCGCAGGAAATAAGATCGACCTTCCAGAAGGTGCTGCGTTATCATCAAAGGTAAGGAGTTTCATGCAGGATCAGGGGATTACCTATATAGAAACCAGTGCAGTATCGGGAGAAGGCATACCTGGTCTAATAACACAGATCCTGGACACAGTAAGACTTCATCCAAGACCTAAGGGTGAAACACGTTTATTTGCAGTCCATAAGATAGAAGAGGGACATAAGAAAAGATCCAGGATCCAACCGGTACAGATTGTACTTCTTAACGACCAGAGTGGATACAGGATCATTCATCCTTACCTTGAAAAAGCGATTGTCCGGTACGACTTTGAACACGATGAGGCAATTCTTCACTTCGCCCGTCTGCTTAAAAAGTTTAAAGTTGAAGAACTGCTCGAGGAAAGTGGCGCAAAAACAGGAGATAATGTATATATAGGAGACATTGTTTTTGAATTCCAACCTGAGAAAGCAATGGAATAGTTTTCATCAGGATACACGGGAGTGAAGTCTTCTTGCATGTAACACCACATGCCTTGCGTAAAAGAAAAATCGGTATAATGGGTGGGACCTTTGACCCAATACACTACGGACATCTTCTTGCCGCAGAAGAGGCTTGTTTTGCACTTGGATTGGAAGAGGTTATCTTTGTCCCCACGGGAAACCCTTATCACAAGAAGGGACGCAATATTTCTTCTTCTGAAGACAGATACACAATGGTTCTTCTTACAACTCTGGATAACCCGACATTTAAAACATCCAGAATCGAGATTGATCGTAAGGAGGCCAGTCATACTGTGGATACTCTGCGCGAAATGCGCCACTGGTTTGCTCCTTGCAGTACTGAGTTTTTCTTTATAACAGGCCTTGACGCATTTCTGGATATGCCCAAATGGAAGGAATTTGACTTTATTTTTGAACTATGCAAGGTGGTAGCTGTAAGCAGGCCCGGATATAAACGCGTTTCCCTTGATGATCTTCCGGTTCAGATAAACAAGGAAGCCATAATTTTACTGGAAATACCACTCCTCTCAATTTCAAGTACGGAAATCAGGGAAAGAGTAGCAGACGGAAAAAATATAAGATATATTGTTCCCCAGCTGGTGGAACAATATATTTATAAAAAAGGCCTATATAAGAGAAACGGACGGTGAATTCAGTGAAGATAGGGAAATTCTTAATAGTCCTTTTAATTGCAGTCATCTCTGCTGGAGTCGGGGCCGGTATCAAATTGAACAGTTTCCTTCGACCTGACGCAGGCAATATAAAGGAAAATATTGAATATGATGAAGCTTCCGGAAACGTCAATATACTGATCATAGGAATAGACGATGTTGAAGGTGTTCACCGTTCAGATACAATTGCTTTCTGCACTGTAGATATTGACAACAAGATAGTCAGGTTGATGTCTATTCCCCGTGATACACGGGTTCAGATCGAAGGACATGGCTGGCAGAAAATCAATCATGCCTATGCATATGGTAAGGAAAAACTTCTGGAGAAAACCATTGTCAATTACCTTGGCATGCCTGTTAATTACCATATTATCGTAAATTACCAGAGTTTTCCTGAAATAGTTGATCTTATGGGCGGAGTCGATATCGATGTAGCGAAAAGACTCTCTTATAATGATAATGCAGGAAACCTTCATATCAACATCAATAAGGGTTTACAGCATATGGATGGTCAGACTGCCCTGGGTTATGTCCGTTTTCGGCATGATGCTCTGGGTGATATTGGAAGGGTGCAACGACAACAGAAATTTCTTTCCGCTATACTTGACAAAGCAAAGAGCCCTGCAATGATGTCCGAATTACCCTCTATTACAAAACAGCTCTTGAAACTTGTAAACAGTAATATGAATCCGACTCAGGCAATCCAGTTCGCATCTTACCTGAAGGACATTCCAAAGGAGAACATGATGTTCTTCACTCTGCCTGGCAAGGCGGCCTATATATCTAAAGTAAGTTATTGGATAGGAGATATTTCTGAAGCTTCGACAATCCTGAGCAGTAAACCTGGAGATCTTCCAAGACCTATGGACAAACCACCAGAACCTGATATAGAGGATATAAGCAATTACCTGAGTTCTATAACATCACCTGTAGCTGTTCTTAACGGGAACGGAACATCTGGGCTCGGCAAAAAAGCTTCTGATTTTCTCCAGAAACTGGGCATTGATGTTGCCTACACCGGAAATGCTAAACATTTTGACTACAAGTACTCCAACATTATCTATCCTTCAAATCAGGACCCGGAAAAAATAGAAACGGCCAAAGCCCTTGCCGGGATTTGTCAGATTAGTTCCAGTCTGGTAAAACAGGATAATTCTGCACCATATGCTACGATCATACTAGGACATAATTATAATTTACTACTGGATAGATTGAAGCAATTGAACGATAATGAGTAATATATAAAGGAAAAATTCGATGAATGGGGGGATCTTTTTCTAAAATGGGTCTTAAAAAAGAATATGCACCGATCCTGGAAGCATTAGCGGACAAAAGAGGACTTGATATTACAATAATGGATCTGTCTGAAACATCCTCAATAGCAGAGGTTTTTATTCTTGTAACTTCAAACTCCAATATCCATATCAGAACCCTGCGGGACGCGGCAAGGGAAAGCCTTGATAAAATGGGAATACCTTCGGTTGTAGAAGGAGATAATAGCACCCAATGGTGCCTTATAGATGGCGGATACATAGTTATCCATATTTTCAGTCGCCAGGGAAGGGATTTCTACCGGTTGGAAAAAACGTGGGGTGATGCACCCTCAATGTCATATGAATACCAGGATTAAGATAATAATATAAAATCTCACCAGAACATTATCAAATGCCAATCCACTTATGAAGGATTGGCATTTGAATTCTAAGTCAAGATTCACTTTTGAAACTGAATGAAAGTGGGGGAAGTCCATGTCAACGCTGGATTTTTTGACAGATGAAAATATTACCGGAAAAATCTCGAGATTGAGAACTACCATTGAAACAGCCTGCTACGGTAATAATGTAAAATCTATCCTTACTTTGATAGAGGCATATGAGATGGCCAGACATAGTCCTGGAACCATCGAACTTACAGGTATGCCTATTTATCAGCCAATGGGACAAGGTTTACCAATCAATTCAAATGTACTTCTTTTCAATGATGGTGCCGTTGTAGGACGTTGCGCCGCTGCCAGGAAAATTGCTGGAGAGCCAGGCGTTGATCAGGAGATTTATTCTTCATTGGTTAGGGAAGCTATTTTCAATACCCGTAAGAGGACTATATACCATACTGAAGCGATAATTGGCCTTGAAAAGGACTTTATGGTAAAGACACATCTTCTCATCCCGGAGGGACATGAAAATATTCTCTATAACTGGCTACTCAATTTCCAGTATTTAAATAATATCTACTCGGAAATGTACAGAGATTCCAGACCTTTCCAGGAAGGTGATATATTTATTTTTTCTGACCCCGACTGGTGCCATCCGGATCATCCTCTCGGATTAACTTATTTTGATCCCAATAACAATTGTGCCGCACTCCTGGGAATGAGGTATTTTGGAGAATTCAAAAAAGGAACTTTAACTCTGGCATGGGGTACTGCTGTCAGAAATGGCTTTGCTTCGTGCCATGGTGGATTAAAACGCTATAATCTCTCCCATACAGAGGACATGGGAGAGGACTTTGTTGTAGCCGTATTTGGTCTTTCGGGATCCGGTAAATCTACAATTACCCATTCTGACCACGACCAGAGATATGACATAACTGTTCTTCATGATGATGCTTTTATCATAAATATCAAGGAAAAGTATGCCATCGCCCTTGAACCCTCTTATTTTGATAAGACTGCAGATTATCCCATGGGGTGCCCCGATAATAAATTTATCCTGACAGTCCAGAACAATGGCGCAATGAAGATGAAAGATGGTAGACTGGGACTTCTTTCAGAAGATATAAGAAATGGCAACGGAAGGGCAATCAAATCTAAATTATGGTCGGCTACACGTGTGGACCGAATAGATGAGAAAATCAACGCCATATTCTGGCTAATGAAGGATCCCACTTTACCTCCAGTTTTAAAGTTAACTGATACGTCCCTGGGTGCTGCAATGGGAGCAACCCTTGCTACCAAAAGAACCTCTGCTGAAAGACTGGCACCTGGAGTAGACCCTGAAGCCCTGGTAATTGAACCATATGCAAATCCCTTTCGTACCTATCCTTTAGGTCTGGATTATGAAAAATTCAAAGGACTACTTGATACTGGAGTTGATTGCTATATTCTGAATACAGGTGACTTTATGGGGAATAAAGTGACTAAGGAAATAACCCTCGATATTATTGCTCAGATTGTAGAAAGAAAATCCTGTTTCTCCAAATGGGGCAATTTCTCAGCCATCCATATCATGGAGATAGAAGGTTTTCATTCTGACCCAAGTGATAAGGCATATAACGAGAAACTGATGGCCAGATTCCTTGACCGCAGAGATTATGTAAAATCGCGAGAAAAGGAAAAAGGAGGTTTTGATATACTTCCTGAAGATGCACTGGAATCACTGGAAAAAGTAATTAAGGAACTGAATATTTCGAATACCTGATATCCAGCAGAAACAGAAGGACCATCTCTATGACGAGAAGGTCCTTCTAAACTACTTGATAGCAAGCATTGATATGCTGCAATTCTTTTATAAATCCAGCGGGTGTAAAGAGTGGAATTGTTTTTGCAAGACTTGAGTTCAGGTAATAGTGCAGGGTACTCTTTATAACAGGAATAGTCCCGGCAGAAAAAGCTATCTGGAAGTAGAGAACATCCTCTGGAGGAAGATCTTCTGAAAGATAGGGAAATGGAGAAGGAGAAATAATATCAGATATCCGTGAAAGTTTTAAAAGCATATCTCTGATTAAGTTTCGGGGAAGGTTGAGATCGTCACATTTAAGGATCATCGCATAAATGGAAGACAATCTGGAATCAATAACAGGTATAACATTACCCTCCAGAACAATATTGAATAACTGAGCAGCTGGACTGGCAGGCAAGATTAGAGAAGTTAATATAACATCTGCACCAAGAACGACTCGGGGTATGGCTTGTGGTTTTTTCATTTAAAATAACCTTCCCTGGTGGTTGCTGATTACCTGGGTCACCATTTCCTGAGCTTTGGCAGTATTATGCATAAGACTTTCAGATGTTCTGAGAAGCAGATCCCTTATTTTTTCAACACTACGTTTAGCACGGGCATGGTGGATGGAACGTAGAAAGTCATTAATATCATCGAGTTCATCAGCATCAAGGGGAATGCAAATGGCCCTGGGTCGACCTCTTGAGGTTATGATAGTTTCACTGGGATTATCGAAAAGGATGTTAGGGTTGTTTTTTATGTCCCTACTGGTAACGATCTTCAAGGAAGTACACCTCCTGTCAGAATTGCCTCTTTGTCAAGTACTTGTTTGGACTGGGAAATAGATCATTTTTATTTGTTTTTCAGGATTATCATAAGATTAAGTGTATGAAGATCAGAAATAGTAGAATTCAATATAGAATTATATTAACAGATTTCAGAAAAAACTGTCAGAATAACCGGCTGAAACATTTTCTTAATTTCCTTTCCTGGAGATCCATGAAACCTTTTTTAGAGTTTGCTTTTTCTGTTACCTATCTCTATTGTCGAAATTCTAAAGTGTGCTATAAGAAACGCAACTTTTATGTATACAGAACATCTCACCGTTGACGACAGTGCAGATCCAGTTAATATCGCGTAAAAATGGAATGGAGAGATAAAGAAAAGGGTAAATTGATCCAACAATAATCAAGAAAAAGGATCTTGAAAGGAACTGTCCATGAAGGGGATAAAAAATGATTACGTTTGAAATAATTTTGATGGAAAAGGAAACGGCGTTCAGAAGACTGGAACAAAATTCATAAAACCAATGAAGATACGTGTCCAGAAATGTGGAAAATCCTACATCTACAATAACCAGGGGAAATAATCGATGAATGGTGTCATTGAAATCCAGAGGGGACCCACACAGAAAGACTCGAAGTTTAAAAACTTTTCACTCAGCAGGAATTTACATGGTTATGGAAACACGGTACTTACCGGCCAGTTGCAGGGATTGAATTAGACATTTTAAAATCCAGCGTTTTACACAGACATGCAATTGGGAGGAGTGGAATACGAGTTTTTCTTATGTCCTATAATATATCTTATGTTGCGTTGTTCTTTATTATTCAATATATATGCTTTTATCATTAGAAGAATTAGTTTCAGGGAGCGTCAAAAAGAATCGTCAAGAGCCTCTCTGGTCAGTAATCATACACAGGGAGACTCTTGAAATTTAGGGATATTTGTCAGCCGGTAAAATACTGTTATGCGAAGGGTTTTACTATATCGAGAAATGAATCGACTTGGAGTGAAGCTCCCCCCACAAGAACTCCATCTATATCTGACTGGTTCAAGAGAGATTCTGCATTTGAAGATTTAACGCTTCCTCCATAAAGGATCTTTGCATTTCCTGAGTGTTTTTCTCCCAAGACCGACGAAATACACTTTCTTGTATATCGACAGACATCTTGTGCATCTTCAGGCATCGCTGAACGTCCTGTTCCGATTGCCCATACAGGTTCATATGCATAAATGATATTTCCTACAATTGTCATATTATTATTCAGATCTTTTAAAGCAGTTGAGATCTGGCGTGCCACCACCCTCTCGGTTTCTCCATTTTCCCTCTCCTCCAGGGTTTCTCCACAACAGAGAACAGGTATGATCCCATGATCAAGAGCTGACCTTACTTTTAGACTTATCAACTCATCAGATTCCCCAAAAATGTGTCGTCTTTCACTATGGCCGATGAGACTGTAATTACAATCAATTTCATTGAGCATTGACCAGGATATTTCTCCTGTAAAAGCGCCTGTTTCTTCATAATGACAGTTCTGGCTTCCAATATGTACATTCATTTTATCCAGACCTTTGGAAGTCAAAACTTTCCGGGCTGAAGCAAGGGATGTGAATGAAGGGAAAAGTCCGATTTCAAGGCGATCGTTCTTCAACATCTCTCGAAGCCAGAGATGATTCTCCATGTATTTGCTCAGATCATTAATGAAGTTTTCTGACTGTTCGATCCCCTTATACATCTTCCAGTTCCCATAAAGGTAGATCTTTTCCATCGTGCAACACCTCTTCCAAAAGTATCTTTAAAAAAGGAACGGCTTTTCGCCGTTCCTTTTTTTAGATCGTGCTCTTCTTTTTTTATCTACTGTTCCAATAATAATGGAGCTATTCCCGGGAGTACTTTACCCTCGCAGAATTCAAGGCTTGCCCCTCCGCCAGTGGAAACATGGCTGACCCTGTCTGCCAGACCGAACTTCTTAACAGCTGCGGCAGTATCTCCACCACCTACAACTGAAAGGGCTCCCATTTCGGTTGCCTTTACCACTATTTGTCCAATTTCTCGCGTCCCCATCGAAAAAGCATCCTCTTCAAAGACCCCCATTGGCCCATTCCAGAGAATAGTTTTGGCATTTTCAATATAATTTCTGAAGATTTCAACAGACCCCTTACCTATATCAAGGCCCATTAAATGTTCAGGGATAGAATCAATGCGAACATTTTCACCTTTGGATGATCGTGGTCCTTCAGCAACGATTGTATCTGTGGGTAGAACAATATCAACACCAAGTTTCATTGCTTTAACAAGCATCTTTCCTGCAAATTCGGCTTTCTCTGCATCAAAAAGAGAATTACCAATGGGGTTGCCCTTGACCTTCAGGAAGGTATAGGCCATACCGCCGCCAATCAGGATAGCAGAAGCTTTTTTCATAAGATTCTCGATTACCCCGATTTTATCAGAAACCTTTGCTCCACCCAAAATAAGAATGAATGGTTCCTTTGGAGCAGAACTGACTGCACTCAGCATTTCCACTTCTTTTGCCATTAAAAGGCCCGCATAGGAGGGTAGATACATCTGAATAGCATTTGTGGAAGCATGAGCTCTGTGTGATGCACTGAAGGCATCCATTACAAAGATATCAAAGGGGGATGCCATTTCTGCAGCAAAGTTCTTATCATTACTCTTCTCTTCTGGATAAAAGCGCACATTTTCAAGAAGAAGGATCTCTCCTGATTTCAGATCATTCAGAGCTTTATTTATTTTTCTCCCATAACACTCTCCAGAAAGAACAACATTAAGACCCATTACATTCTGAACCTCAGATCGGATAACCTTCATGGAGAGAGAATCGCAGAACTGCCCCTTTGGCCTCCCAAGATGGGATACCAGGGCTATCTTTGCTCCTGCATGATTGAGAAGATTTATGGTATCCAGATGAGCTCTGATTCTTGTATCATCAGTGACTTTCCCATCCTTTAAGGGCACATTGAAATCAACCCTGACGAGTACCTTCTTGTCTTCGGCAACTTCTTTCGTCAATTGACGAATTTTCATTATTTCTCCAGTCCGACCTTAACAATATGGTTAACAAGATCAACAACTCTGCAGGAATATCCCCATTCATTATCATACCATGCGAGAACTTTAACCATGTTATCAACAACCATAGTATGTCTGGCAGCAAAGATCGAAGAACGTTCATCTCCTACAAAATCCATAGAAACAAGATCTTCCTCCTCATATCCAAGATATTTGCCCATTTCCGAAGTTGATATTCTTTTGAATATTTCGTTAACCTCTCCCTTGGTAACAGACCTGGAAAGTTCGACAACGAGATCAACTGCAGAAACATCGGGAGTAGGAACCCTTACAGCAAGACCGTTAAGTTTGCCATCCAGTTCTGGAATAACCTGACATATAGCCTGGGCTGCACCTGTGGATGTTGGTATCATTGAAAGGGAGGCGGCTCTGCCCCTGTGGAATTTCTTATTACATGCATCAACAATGCTCTGATCATTTGTATAGGCATGGGTCGTAGTCATTAGTCCCTTAACTATCCCGATTTCCTCATGGAGGACTTTTACCACCGGGGCCAGGCAGTTCGTTGTACATGATGCATTGGAAATTATGTCATGAAGGCTGGGATCATAAGCACTTTCATTAACTCCCATAACTATTGTACATAGGCCATCTCCCGTACCGGGTGCTGATATAACAACCTTTTTTGCTCCAGCTTCAATATGAGCACGAGCCTTTTCTGTGTTTGTAAAAAGGCCTGTTGATTCTATAACAAGATCCACGCCCATCTCTTTCCATGGTAGGTCTTCCGGGTTTCTTACTGAAAGCACTTTTATCGCATTCCCATCTACATAGATGTTTTCGTCATCAAAACTTACGTCTCCCGGAAATTTTCTGTGTACGGAATCATATTTCAGGAGATATGCCCTTTGTTCAGCACTTGTAAGATCATTGACTGCAACTACTTCAAGAAGACCCTCTTTATCGTATTGACAAAGAGAACGAAGGACAAGCCTTCCTATTCTGCCAAAACCATTGATCGCAATTCTTGTTTTTCCCATTGTTCATTATCCTCCTATATTATTGGATCATAATCTTTAGTTTGATTATGCAATTTCAGGCTGTGAAGCAAAAACGAGATAAGCACTGTTTGATTTTACATTCTGCGACCCCTAGATATTTCTGGTTTAATGTTGCTGAACTTGAAATTACTGGACAACTGATCTGCCAGCAATTGAAGTTTTTTCCATCTGTACTTGACAGTGCTTTTACTTACAGGCTTTTCTACGAACTGTCCCAGCTCAGTAAGGGTCGAACTTGGATACTTCAATCTAAGATCTATCATTTCCTGCAATGCCTTTGGGAGATCCTCGTAAATCCCTTTATCTTTAAGACTTGTGGCAATCTCTATCTGTTTTTGAGCCGCTTCAAGACTTTTACGTATATTGGCACCGTCACAATTTACCAGTTTATTAGCCCTGTCTCTCATAGCCCGAATCATGGTACGCTGCTCAAGTACCAGCGACGAATTGTAGAGTCTGAATCTTGTGAGAAGTGTAACGATAAGATCCTGATCTCTTAAAATACTTTCATTATATCCATTTTTCTGTCTTTGACTTACTTTGATATTATTCTTTAACAGGAAATTATTGATATCCTCAATCAGATCTTTGTCAAGTGAGCGGAAAAGCATGTAATGACCGCCCTTAGGTAAATATAGGGATCCGGTGTTACCCCATACTCCTCTAAGCCAGAACCAGGCATTTCTGCCCGATAGGACATTCTTCCTTTCATCTACTACAATCTGGTACAGATCCCTTGGAAGGTCTAAAGCAACTTTCCCTTTCATCTCCCTTGGAATCCTGAGCATGCTTGCAAGATCGATCACAGATGACCACGATGTCATGGGCCATATCCTTCTCAGCCTTCTGAATACCCAGAGTCTGCTGCTTCTGAGGCTGACATTCCTTGATGAAAAGGCCGGATACAGACTGCCCATTATCCCGGAGCTTTCTGCTTCTGCCTCTTCAACCGCCCTTTCCGGAAGGGATGTTATCCATTCATCCCACATTAAATTAGCAAATTTCTGCATTTATAGAACCTCTGAATTTTCCCTACAGATTTTCATAAGAATCTCGGACAGAGAAAGACCATTATGTCGGATAACACCTTCTCCAGATATTTTAAAAAGTTCAGCTCCAATAACTGAGATCCCTTTTATTTCAAGATCACCAGCCTGTTCATTATCTAGATACAAAGGGCTGGCACCCTGTTCATTATAAAGTGAAAGTACATCTTCAGGAATAATACCATCATTAACAATAACAGAATCCGGGTTTCTTCCCATTGCCCTGGAAATCCAGTTGATATGGTCCAGAATGGTAAAATCATCAGTTTCACCTGGCTGTGTCATAAGATTTGAAACATATACAACCGGAACTCTGGAACTGCAAAGACGCTCCGAAACCTTTTCTAGCAAAAGATTTGGAATGACACTTGTGAAAAGGCTTCCGGGACCAAGCACGATTAGATCAGCCTCTTCAATCGCCCGGAGTACTTCTCTTTCAGGGTTTGCATCTCTGGGCTCAAGCCATATTTCTTCAATTTCAGAACCGATCCTTGAAATACGAAGCTCGCCTCGGACCATATCTCCTGAACAGGTACGCGCTGCCAGGCTGACAGGTTCTGTAGTCATTGGAACAACTCTTCCCCGAATAGCAAGAAGATTATTCATTTTGTCCACACCAAGTCGGAAATCACCTGCAAGTTCAGTTACAGCAAGTAATATCAGATTCCCAAGACTATGACCTTTAAGTTCTCCTTTGTCGAACCTGAAATCTAATATCTGACTTAACTCATTATCATTCTCAGCTAACGCTACAACACAGTTTCGGATATCCCCAGGAGGAAGAAGGCCCCATTCCTGCCTCAGCCTTCCAGAACTGCCTCCTTCATCAGTTACAGTAACTACAGCGGTAATATTCCTGGTAAAGCATTTTAAACCGGTTAAAAGAGAAGCAAGACCCGTTCCCCCTCCCAGGACAACAATTGAAGGACCCATAGAGAGTCTGAAATCGACAGCGTTAGACATCACAAGTCTCTCCCGCAGTTTTCTGGTAACAGGATTGTTCGTCTGATTTTTTCTCCGCTTTTTTGACAACAAAGTGCTCTGAAAGAGAGATGTCAGAATAAAAGCAAATAAACAACCCAGAACAAAACCGATCTTCCAGTCCATCTAGAACACCTGATCTCTCTCAATATCTCTATGCATAACAACGCATTGAACATCTGGTGAGTTAAAGTATGCCCCCAACCACTCGGCTACAGCTACAGATCGATGTCTCCCACCGGTACATCCGACCGCAAAATGTAATTGAGGTTTGCCCGTGTTGCCATAGATAGGTAATATGTAATCAAGGAGCTCAATAAATCTCTCGAGAAATCCCCTTGTTTCAGGAAAGGATCTAATATACTCCTGAACACTGGGATCTTTCCCTGAAAATTGTCTTAATGCAGGAATGTAATGAGGATTGGGAAGGAATCTGACATCAATGATAAAATCACAATCCTGGGGAACGCCAAATTTAAATCCGAAGGATGTAAACAGAATAGCAGATTTCCCAGATGTGTCACTGAGTTGTTCAATGAGTTTCTGCCTGAGAACCTTTAGTGAAAGATCAGAGGTATCCAGAACGATATCGGCACGTTCCAGAACAGGACACAACAGATTTCGTTCCCTTCTTATACCCTCTAGTATGGGAACATTCTGCCCCAGGGGATGGTTTCTTCTGGTTTCACTGAACCTTCTTACGAGGATTTCATCTGAAGCATCCAGAAAGATTACCTTCACAGAATTTAACTGTTCCCTAAGGTTCTCCTGAACAGAAACAAGGTCGCTGAGGAGATCCCCTCCCCTGATATCGACAACTGCAACAACCCCATTCTGAACAGCAGATCTGTGTCTTGACAGGACATTCAGAAGTTGAGGAAGAAGAGAAGGAGGGATATTATCAATGGCAAATAGTCCCTGGTCTTCAAGTATGTTCAGGGTGGCAGATTTTCCGGCCCCTGACATTCCTGTAATTATGACACAGTTGCTGACTTTTCCACTCTCCAGGTTAATAACCGATCACTCCTTCAGGAATGGGAAGAACCACATGGCCCACTCCAACCACAGATAATCTCAACAGCATGACGAACAACAGGAGCAATAGCCTGAAAACATTCAACAGCCCCTTTATGGCTTCCTGGAAGGGCTATTAATAGCGTCTTCTCTCTTGTTACAGCAAGAGATCTCGATAGTATTGCTCTTTCGGTTATTGTAGATGTCTGCATTCTCATTTTTTCCCCAAAACCTGGAACTTCTTTATGAGCCAGAGATTTCAATGCTTCAGGAGTTATATCCCTTGGTGAAAGTCCGGTCCCCCCAGTTAGCAGTACAAGGTTAATATTCAGAGAATCAGTCCATTCTGTTAATGTAGAAATGATCTCTTCTTTCTCATCTGGTACGATCTTTTGAACAATTACGTCAGAACCTAGTGAAATAGCTTCTTCAGCAAGTGCAGGGCCTGCTGTATCGATACGTTCTCCCCTGCTACCC
The DNA here is from genome assembly GCA_963666205.1 of Synergistales bacterium. Lineage (GTDB taxonomy): Bacteria > Synergistota > Synergistia > Synergistales > JAFGMB01 > JAENYO01. Next base: position 63,409 of record OY762654.1, on the reverse strand, counting down.
TTATCGCTTACGGTAAGGATACCTACACTCATGGGACGAAGTATACTTACTTGCTTTGAAACTTCAATAAAACCAGCTTTTACGACTGATAAGTCAAGAGTTGCTTCCTTTATCTCTTTTATTTTAAGGATAGTATCATCACTTTTCACGCAAAGAAAGTATCCTTTCTTTGCATCTAAGATCTGTGGAAGAGTGATGTAGAGGGTATTTCCTGATTCCAGTCTATCTCCTCCTGGCTGTACAGCCATAATACGGGTAGGTATTCCATTAACTAATCCCATGTCCCGAGAATCTTTAGAAACATAGGAAATATATACTTCCCTTTTTTCAGGAAGATCAAAGAGACTTAAAATCCTCATTCCACATCACCCTTTGCCATATAAGATCCACTTTTTCCACCTGTTTTTCTAAGCAACCTAAGATTTGTAATGGTGATGCCTTTGTCAAGGGCCTTGCACATATCATATATAGTAAGAGCCGCGACCATTGCCCCGGTAAGGGATTCCATTTCCACACCTGTTACCTCTGATGCCTTCACAATGCATTTAACTTCAATACGGCTCATTTCGGGTTCCAGGGTACATCTTACAGTCGAACTGTCAATTCTGATGTTATGACATAGAGGGATAAGATCAGAGGTCTTTTTACATCCTGATATACCAGCAAGTTCAGCAAACTTTAATACATCTCCCTTGGCTATTGTCCCGGATAATATGATCTCCAATACACTGGGTGGCAGGATAACATAACAGACTGCCTCTGCCTCCCTGGAAGTTATATCCTTTGAACCTACATCAACCATCATTGGATGGCCCCCGTTATCAAGATGTGTAAGATTTTCCATTATTTATCCTCCGATTCGAGACATTCTAGAATCACTTCTATCGATCATTTTCCAACCCGAAGGTTTGATAGATACAGCTTTCAGGATTAACTCTTTCAGGCAGTCCTTGTCTTTAATACGGATAGCTGTTCCAAGTTCGACAGATTCATCACTGAAAAGGCATGGTTTCATTTCTCCAAGGGCTGTAACGCGCAAACGATTACAGGAATCACAAAAATGATGTGAAACAGCCGCGATAATACCCAGAATATATCCCCATTTGAGGTTACGGTAATACTTTGCAGGTCCGGACACACAACTGGTCGGACTATTATCTGATATGTCCTTCCATTTTCCTAGGGGCAACGACTGTAATATCTCATCAGATGAAATAAAAGAGTCTTTATCCCAGATATCATCAAGGGGCATGAACTCGATAAGTCGGAGCATAGCTCCGTTTTCTTCAGCGAATTGAAGAAGCGGGACAATCTCATCATCATTGAAGTTCCTTATAAGAACCGAGTTGATCTTTAAGGGTATCTTCTTAAGTGAAGCTACGCTCTTTATTCCTTCAAGGACATCTTCCAGGTTTCCGACTCTTGTTATATGTTTAAATTTAGCAGGGTCAAGGGTATCAAGACTGATATTAAGACCTGACAGCCTGATATCTGATATTTCCTCGGCAAAAGAAGAAAGGAGAGATCCATTAGTGGTAAGAGCAATTTCAATTTCAGGAAATGAATTCTGAAAATCCCTTAGGAAAGAAAGAAATCCCTTTCTGACAAAGGGTTCTCCACCGGTGAAACGGATCTTGGTAACACCCATTTCCTTAAGAACAGATACAAGGAAAATGATATCTTCATAACGTAACATCTTTTCATGTGGGAACCAGGTAATCCCTTTTTCAGGCATACAATACCTGCATCTGTAATTACAGCGATCTGTTATGGAAATCCTCACATAGTTGAGGATTCTACCATACTGGTCGATCAGGCTGACCAAATGTATCCCCCCAAGTCTTCTACATTCTTTTTCCATTCATTATCCTGCAATGCATCGAGGAACGCTTTAATACCAGGATGGTCCATATACTTCAAAGGAATAATGATCTCGAAGGGCTCCTCGGTTATCGGAATAAAACCCAGACCCATTGCGTCGGATGCAGCTTTTATGCCAATAGCGGCATCTGCTACACCAGCAACTATCCGGTTCGCAGCATCATAATGTGAAACAGAGTGGGTTTCATAACCAGAAACGGAAGTAGATGGTATACCTGATTGTTGCAAGAGCATATCCAGAAGGACCCTTGTACCTGCACCGGGTTGCCTGTTGATGATCCGGACATCGGACCTCGCCAGATCAGAGACAGTATTGATTGATTTAGGATTTCCTCTCCCAACAATTATTCCCTGGACCCGTTTGTAAATAAGGAATCTTTCCCATATCTCATTGCCGCAGAAGTCCCGAATAAATGATTCATTATATACTCCTGTCACTGGATCAAGTAGATGTGCTGCAGCAAGGTGACATTCATTCCTGCTCAAAGCGGCAAGGCCCCCCATACTTCCAACAGAACGAAGGACAATGTCTCCTCTGTATTTACGCACATAAGTTACAATTCGATCAAGAGCAGGATCATTTGAACCTTGATAAAGAACTCTTTTATTCCATGGAATATCTTTTGTCACCCAAACCGAAACTTTCGTTCCCTTGGGACATTCCAGGGTTTTAGCGGGGAGGAGACATAATCCGTCCATTTCAGCCAGAGACCAAAGTGTGCTGGACCCTGAGTTCAAAGGGATAATCCTCTTTTCCTCATGCAGGTCTACAGCTTTGAATCTAAGCCATTCAGAAATTCCCGGAGGAGAAGAATGGGACGAAAGAAGGGTCATTTCGCAGGACTGTTTTGAAGAAAGTGCTTTGGATATCACAGAATTATCATAATCGCCCTTAGTAATCAGTTGTAAAAGGGGATATACAATGGACCATAAGACTACAGCTGTAGACATTGGAAATCCAGGGAGATCGATGACCGGCGTATTTTCGATGATTCCTCCCATGGCTGGACGTCCGGGTTTCATTAGTAACCAATGGAAAAGCAGACGTCCTTCTTCAGAAATAATCGAGGCAATATGATCTTTTTTGCCTTTTGCCGATCCTGCACCAATAAGGACAAGGTCATACTTTGCTACTGCCTGTTTTATAGCTTTTCGAATAATATCCGGGTCGTCAGGAAGGATTTCGTGAACATGTAAAGGAATTCCCCACTCATGAAAATATCCCTTCAGTAAAGTTGAATTACTTTCTGCAACTCGTCCCGCTTCAGGAAAATCAGTAGAAATCCATTCCCGCGCAGATACGATCTCATCACCTGTTGGGATATAGATAGTTTCAGGAAGAGAAAAGATCTCTAGTTCATAAATACCAGAAGCTATGCACAAGGAAAGAAAAGATGGATTAATTATGTCTCCTGCTCTACCAATAACCTGTCCCCTGGTGACATCTTCACCCACTGGTCTGACGTTTTCTCCTGCTGAAAGACTTTTAAAAATAGTAAGATTCCCTGTATTGGCATCTGTGGAAGAATCTTCAACCATCAGAACACTGTCAAATCGATGATCCACAGCTAGACCTGTATTAACCCAGTGAAAATCCATTTTCTCAAGAATAACCGGAGTCGCGGAAGAAGCATAAACGGAAGATGAAGACCTGATGGCAAATCCATCCACCGCTGATGCATTAAAGTGAGGAACATTTCTTTCAGCAACAACATCTTTTGTTAACCTTTTTCCAATTAGCTGGTTGACATTTTCTAAAGACATAACTTCACTCTTTGGACGATATAAAGGTAAGAAGTATTTGCGGAGTATATCCCATGCCTTTTCCAGCGATATATGTTCGTTTTCAGCGTGAACTACCATAATAAGACCTCAACTTCCTCTCCCTTTCTAACCGTTTCTACAGACTCGGAAAGTCGAATGAGCCCGGAAGATTCATACATTGCGCTAATGTAACCTGATTTTGCCATCTTAGGTATGACTCGACCAGAATCATCCAGGTGACATGGGATAAATTCTTCAAGACCAGTCTTTCCATGAACATCTGAAATCAGGGGTAGGAAAAGGGATTTCCATGGGACCATGGCTCTAGAGGAGATCAGTCTGAAAAGTAAAGGTAATATAATTGTATATGCTACAACTGAACACGATAATGGATGGCCAGGTAAACCTATTACAAGTTTTTTATCTTCATAACTCCCTCCTATTAAGGTAGGTTTCCCTGGGCGTATCTGGATTCCCCTTACAATAAGACCGGGTTCTGGTATATCTTCAATAAGTTCTGAACAGAAATCCCTTACACTTACAGACGAACCTCCACTGATCAGGACAACATCATTCTCTGAATATGCCTGTGAAATACAGGAACCCAGTAAATTCTTCTTATCTGGTATTATTCCATAAGTTTTCACATTGAATCCATGGTCTTTCAACAAAGAACACAGAGTCCAACTATTCACATCTCTTATGCACCCAGGAGGTAATGGTGATTTATCTACCGGGACAACTTCATCACCGGTACTTATTATTCCCACCTTCAGATCAATAACTTTAATTCTTCTGAAACCAAAGGTTGCCAGAACACCAATACTGCAAAAATCAATCAGACTTCCTCCTTTGAGAAGGTGCTGGTTTTTCTTGACTTCTTCTCCCATTTTTAAAATATTATCTCCATTCTGAACTGAACTCCTTACCTCCAGCCACTTTTCGGAGAGTTCTGTATCTTCAACCATTACGACAGAGTCAGCCCCTTCAGGCAAGATCCCTCCAGTATATATTTCCATAGCACTTCCTGGACGCAGATCTGCTGAAGGAATTTCTCCCATAGAGATTTTCCCATCAAGATTTAAATAAACTGGAAAGGAAGAAGAGGCACCAGATACATCGGTGCTGTTCACAGCATAACCGTCTCTCAAACTTCTATCATATGGAGGATAGGGGGTATTTGCAGAAATATCTTCAGCAAGGAGCATGCGATTAGCACTTTCAAGAGCTACTTCATAGTTTCTGGTTTTCCAGGGAAAACTTAGGACATGAGAAACAAAATCCAGAGATTCATCCCTGGAAAGAAGTTCTTTAACAAGGCCTGACACACTGCTCACTCTCCCCGTTGGATTGAATTGTCGTTAAAGTAAATTGAATCAAGAGATACTGATTCAGATATGGATATGTCTGTTCACTGATTAGCATATTGTGTAATGAAAGTAGGGAAACCTTTCTGTTTAAGTTTTTTCTCAAGTATCACCGCATCTGATCTTTCTTTCCCAGCTGGGACAAAAACTCTGTGATAGGACTTGCCATTCACTGATGCGGTGATAATGCTTGCTTTGAAACCTGCATTTTCTGCTCTTTGAGCCTCACTTTGTGCAGATTTCCTTTCTACAAATGATCCAATCTGTACATTCCAGGAAAACTTTGAAACATCGCTCACGGAAGAACTTCCTTTTACTTGATCATTACTGGTCTTAATTACTTTGTGATCTGTTTCCGTGTTAGCACTTGCTTCTACCTTGTCTATATTTGGGTTCTGTTTAGGCAATACCGACATAGAAGGTTTTTGAGTCTGTCCCGCTGAACCAACAGGTACAGCTATAAGTTCTGTCTTTTTTTCATTTTTGGATGATGCGGCTTTTCCTTCTGAAACTGTTGATAGAACAGCAGGTTTAGCTGGCAGTTGTTTCTTTTCCTGCTTTTCTATGACCTGAGGAACAGGGACTGGGGTATACTCGTTTTCAGAATTAGCGGGAAGGAAGAACATCTTTATACCTACGACCAGTAATCCCAAGGCAACTATTCCAATAACAGGAAGCATTATATCTCCAAAGGGAAACATGGGACTCGGATCTCTATGTCTTCTATTCTTTCTTGCGATCATTGTAATTCCTCCGTTCCAGCAGAAGAGAATATGGGAAAGATTCTCTCCTATTCAAAAAAGGCAGAGATCAGGAACTGTTGATCGCTGCCCTTTTGTTAACTCTAAACAACTGAAAGTGTCTACTTATCTCAAGTAACATCTGTCGTGAATATATCATATATGCCATTGGTTGAACAAAGAACTCAAGGGTTAATGCAGCTTATTTTTTGCCACCTTTTCTGATATAGGTAGGAATATCATATTTATTCGTAGGTACACCATTAAGCTTGAAAAGATCTTCCTCCTCTGTATTGTATACGACTTCAGATTCTTCCAGCTCTACTCTACCTCTAAGTTTTGCCTGAGCAGTTGTGCTACCAGGAAGTTTTGATCTCGACACACTTTTCATTTGGGAAGAGAATCCGGTAGCGATAACGGTTATCTTGATTCGATCAGCCATATCTGAATCTATGGTGTGACCCCATATAATTGTGGCATCCTCATCGGCAGCTTCATTAATGACTCTTGCAGCTTCTTGAATCTCATAAATACCGACGTCACTTCCACCTGTAACATTAAATAGGACTCCCTTTGCTCCATCCATTGGAGTAGACATCAATGGACTGTTGATAGCTGCCTGTGCTGCCAGGGCTGCCCTATTTTCTCCTTGAGCTTCTCCTATCCCCATTATGGCGGCTCCAGCATTTCTCATAACTGTTCGTACATCGGCGAAATCAACATTTACAAGGCCAGGACAAAGTATTAGATCAGTAACTCCCTGGACTGCCTGGCGAAGAACCTCATCTGCCAGTTGAAAAGCATCTGTAAGACCCGTATTCCTATCTGAGATCTCAAGTAGTTTATCGTTTTCAATAACAATAAGAGCATCTACTTTATCTTTCAGGCTTGCAGTTCCTTCAATAGCCTGTTTGTACCTTTTTCGACCCTCAAAGGCAAAAGGATGGGTTACAACTGCAACAACCAGAGCCCCTGTTTCTTTTGCTATTTCTGCAATTACGGGAGTAGCACCAGTACCAGTTCCCCCTCCCATGCCAGCTGTCATGAAAACCATATCGCATCCAGAAGCTATCTCGCGTATATCATCAAAAGATTCTTTCGCCGAGTTATATCCTATTTCGGGATCAGCTCCAGCCCCTAAACCTTTGGTCAGTTCTCTTCCAAGTATGAGTTTCGTTGCCGCCTCCGAAAGTCCAAGAGAAGCCATATCTGTATTGGCAGCGATAAAATCCACACCAGTAACGCCACTTCGGATTATATGATTGAGGGCATTACCACCACCGCCACCTACGCCGATCACTTTGATATTTTCATGATGGGCTCTGGAGTGCTCGACAACTTTGAACATCTTCTCCATCCCTATTCCTCCCCAATATCCTGAAAAATGGTTAAACTAAAAAAGTTCCTTGATAGATTTTTTAATCGCAGAAACAAAGTTTCTGATAGATTCATTTCGATTTGTACGAGATTCCTTTTTCCTGACTTTATTTACATTACCTTTGATTTGCGAAGGACCCATTCGCAGTTTACTTATTGGAGTCTCAATATAACGGTATGGATTTCTTTCCCTGTTTGTCATATATCTTATTATCCCCGCCACAGATGCGTACTGACAATCATTTCTTCCAGGCGGCATCTGATAAGTATCAAGGGGATCAGCGATCCTTATCGGGAAACCAAGCAGTTCGGATACAAACGGGTCAATAGATCTCATCTTGGCAACTCCACCCGAAAGAACAAGACCTGCAGGAAACATATGAACACTGAAATCTGACAACTGTTGGGAAATATGCTCTGTAAACAACTCTTCGATCCTATACCTTACAACATCGATAGCTTCATAGACATTGACCTCTCTCTTTTTCCCTCTTACATCTAGTTCCAGAGTTTCAACCTCAATATCGTTAGGATCAAGGGTTAATTTCTGTTTCAGCTCTTCAGCTTTACTGATGGGAATTTTCAGCACATACGCCAGGTCATTCGTGATATGATCTCCTCCTATGGGGATCACAGAAAGTCGGACTGGTCTGCCATCAACATAAAGAGCAATTGATGTTGTACCTCCTCCTATTGACAAGGCTATGGCGCCAGCCATGGTTTCTTCAGTTGTTAAAGATCCCATTGCACTGGCAAGAGATTTGATTACAAGTCCCTGAACGTTTATCCCAGCCCTCTCTACACAGTTGATGACGTTTTGTATAACTGAAGAAGGGACTATGACAGACTGGAGTTCGATTTCCAGTCTTATGCCAGTCATTCCCAAAGGATCATCTATACCAGAATTTCCGTCGATAGAATATTTTACAGGAATGGTATGAAGGGTACATCTATTTGAGGGAACTGCCAGTTCACTCTGGGCAGCCTCAATCACCCTTTCAACATCCTGTATTGTGACCTGGCGTGGGGTCCTGCCGAGGGATATCATTCCCTTTGAGGTAACACTGGTTGAATCGATACCCGAAAAAGCAACAGTAGCCGCAGAAACATCGAATCCAACCATATTTTCTGCATCAGATAGTGCAGCCTTTACTGATTGGACTGCCTGCTCAAGGTTAATAATCAGACCTTTCCTGATTCCCCGGGAAGGTGCTTGTCCAATACCTATAATCTGAGGTTCCCTCATGTTTTCATCTCGTTCGGCCACCACTACAGCAACTTTTGTAGTGCCCAGATCGAGCCCTACGAGAATTTCTGGTTCCCTGTAAACCATAACTCTCGCTCCCTTCATGTCAAAATCTTCTTGACTATGTATCTAGTTGATCCAAGAATCCACATCCTTAACCACTATTTTATCCTTATAAGTAGCATCAATGTAAATATTACAATAATGCTGGGGGAACCCTGGCATTATTTTACCGAGGGCTTCCGTAATTTCCGTCCATTTTTCAGATTCCGCTCTTAACAATAAATCAATACGGCCTTTCTGAGACTTGAGTTGCAGAACCAGATAATATTCGCCTGCTCTTTTCTCCATTACAAGCCTTTCCAGAATGGGGAACCATGGCAACCCTACAACATCTTCATTCCATCTTCTGATAAGGTCCAGGGGCAAATGACTCTGGTAAATCAGATCTTCACTGTTTTCAAGAACACCAACAGGCAGGGGAATGGGAAATCCTTCACCTACCTCAAATACTGGCCCATCAGGTTTCGATATTCCATCAATTAGGTTATTCACTTCTCTGGATACTTTCCAAGTCTTACCCATTCTGTCAACATACCATAAAATTTCCTTCCATTCTATGACATATAAAGGTTTTAAAGGGTAAATCCCCAATCTGAATCTACCAAAACCCGAAAGGTTAAGATCCACTTGAACTGGAATTATTTTCTCTATCTCATGCGTTATTTTATTTTTTTCTAAAAATAATAATGGCCAGTAACGAATCTTTTCAGAGTCCAGACTATTCCAGAATATTTCCTCCGTAAAATGTTCTTGAGGCTGTATTGCTATCTCCCTTGTCCGCAGAAAATGGAAATTCTTCTCAAGAAAAAACAGTCCTCCCAGGACAAAGGAAATGAGAACAACTAAATTTTGCCATCTTCTAGATCTGAAGTTCTGCATCACTTAGTATATCTACCTCGAGACTTAGATCGATGCCAAAGGAATCCTTTACTCTCCGTCGACATTCCTGAATGAGCCCTAATATGTCCAAGAAAGTTGCATTCCCAAGATTTACAATAAAGTTCGCATGAAAGTGAGATACCTGCGCATCCCCTTTTCTGAGACCTTTACACCTGGCAACCTCTAAAAGGCGACCTGCACTATCTCCATCTGGATTTTTAAACATACATCCCGCACTTTTGAACCCGTATGGCTGATGTACTCTTTTTTTCCAGAACTTCCTGGAAAGATCCCACACATCCTGTCTTGAAGAAGCGGTAAGATTAAGACAGCATCTGGATATACAACATCTCTCTTGCGATAACGCAGAATATCGATAACGCCAATCAATCTGGTCACGGTTCCGTCTCGTAACTACACCTTCATGATTTATCGTTTCAACCCATGATACGAGGTCCGATATGGCATTATCTCTTACCCCTGCATTACCAAAAACTGCACCTCCAAGTGTACCAGGGATCCCCACCGCAAATTCTATTCCCGTAAAACCTTCTTCCAGAGAAAGACTGACAAGTCGCTTCAACTGAACACCTGTATCAGCTATTATCTGAATCTGAACACCCTGTCTGCTTATCTCGATTCCCTTGAGTAATACTGTGGATACCACTATCCCCTTCAAACCCTTATCATCTATGATCAGGTTACTCCCTCCCCCAATTATATGGAGAGGTAAACCAGACTTGCACTCCAGTTGTTTCACAAAAACAAGATCTTCGATCCGGTAAGGTTCAAAATAAAACTCAGCCTTACCACCAACACCTATAGTAGTTAACGGACCAAGGGGCACTTCCTCTTGTATCTCTGGACCAAAGAATCTTGCCAGAGACTCAGTTGAAGACATTCCGACTAATCCCTTTCACCAAGCCTGTCAAGAAGCTGTATACCAACCTCGCTAACATTACCGGCTCCAATCGTAAGAAGAATATCATTTTCTCGGAGTTCCTTTCCTACAAGGTCTACAGCCTCTCGAAGGTCAGAACATAGCTTGCATTTATTGTATCCATTTTCTAGAAGATGGTTTGATATCATGCAAGAAGAAACTCCATCAATAGGATCTTCGTCTGCGGGATAAATAGGTGTCAGAAGCAATCTGTCAGCCATACTCAGGACATCAGAGAACTCCTTGTACATAGCCATGGTTCGAGTATATCTATGAGGCTGAAAGACGACTACATGTCTCCTGTCCGGGAACATCTGATCAAGGGTGTTTAGAGTAGCAGCTACTTCACGGGGATGATGACCGTAATCATCATAGATATCAGCATCCATAACATGTCCCATATATTGAAGACGCCTTTTTGCTCCTCTGAAATCCTTAAGTGTTTCCTTAGTGGAGCTTATTGGAATAGACAACTCTGCGGCAACAACAGTTGCCGCAAGTGCATTAAGAATATTGTGATCACCTGATACGCTTAGATCAAATTGAGAAACAAATTCTCCACCTTTACAAACAGCGAAAGTAACGCCTCCACCCTGATTATGTTTTACATCAAAGGCTCCCCAATCCCATGTCTTGCCAAAACCGTAGGTAATTATAGCCCGGTCAAGAGAGTTGCTCGCTATAATCCTGGATAATCCCGTATCTTCTCCACATAGTATTACTTTTCCGTCCGCTTTAGTATTATGAATAAATGATCTGAACGCCGTAATCACACTTTCCAGATCCGGATAATGATCGACATGATCCCAATCTGCATTAGTAACTACAGATATATTTGGTTTGAATTCTTCAAAAGAACCATCACTTTCATCAAGTTCAGCTACCATGTAGGGTCCATCACCAAGTTTAGCATTCACACCTATATCACAGAGTTCACCACCAATAGCGACAGAGGGTCTAAGACCTGCCTGTTCGAGTACCATCGCTATCATTGAAGATGTTGTCGTTTTACCATGGGTACCAGCAACTCCTATTCCAAAACGGGAATTGAACAACCAACTAAGAACCTCTGCACGTTTAGCCACGGAGATCCCATTTGCAATAGCCCCTTTAATTTCTTCATTTTCAGAAGGAATCGCACTACTATACACAATCAAGTCCGGTTGGTATTTCTCGATATGTTCTTTTTGATGTCCCAAGGTAAACTTTATTCCTTTCTCTAAAACCTTTTCGACATATGAGGTTTCGTTGACATCGCAACCGCTGACGTCATATCCCAGTTCCTTGAGTAAAAGGGCAAGACCACTCATACCGGCTCCGCCGATTCCCATAAGATGTATTCGATTCACGTCACTAAGCATTCTATCTGACAAAACCAATTATAGAATCTCCCTTCCAGTCGTTAGAAACGTTTCTTCCCAGATCTTCTCAGTTACCCTTACTCTTCCCGCCTCTATCTGAGCATCAGAGAAAGGTTTTTTTATGTCAATGACATCTCTTATCTTTGTTATCAACGATAATATGGAGTCATTCTCATCCCAGATTAAACCTCCATATTGTTTAACAAAAATCTCTGCATTCATGGCCTGATGATCTTCAGAAGCAGACTCCCATGGTATAACAACACAAGGAATACCATAAAGAGCCATTTCATATAAAGTTGAAGCTCCCGCTCTTACTACTGCTGCATCGGCAAGAGAAAAAGGAGCAGTTAAATCCCAAGTTCTGGGAACGAGAACTACATTTCCTGGAATATCACCAGAACAGACTCCCGTTCCTCCCAATAAAAGAAAAGTGATCATATTCATCTCATCCCTGGATGCTATAGTACATATATGATCAAAAACACTTTTACTACCTAAAGACCCTCCCATAACCACAATAATAGGACCCTCTGGAAGTTTAGACCCTACATGTAGTATATTCCAAGCTTCCAAGTCTTGCAATCTATTAAATTTTCTTACGGGAATTCCCACAGTTTTAAATCTATTGAAAGGTAAAGGTTCACATACATCCCAACCAGACAAGACTTTCTTTCTCAATCTGCTGGCTATTCTGGTTATTTTTCCAGCTCTGGCATTCTGTTCATGGATAACCGAAGAGATTCCCATCAGGGTTGATATTATAAGTACTGGAAAAGATATATATCCACCAAATAGAATACATACGGAAGGCTTTTCTTTTCTCAGGACTCGCCATGTTTTGAAAAAACTCCTGAAAATACTAATTGATCTTTGATAAGAAGTCAGGGGATTACATGTTCCCATAGGTGATCCTTCAATTGGAAGAACAACTGGATCTATACCGTATCTACTGTATATTTCATCCTCAATTGGTCTCTCTCCACATACATAAATGAGAGAACATTCCGGATGATTGTCATTGATCCACTTTCCAATTGAAATCGCTGGAATAATATGCCCTCCTGTTCCTCCGGCAACAATAAGAATTTTATTCTTCATTACATATCATCTCCGGCAGCAACATCCTTGGAACAACGAAGTATTAGTCCTATGGTCATCCAGGATGATACTAGAGAACTTCCTCCATAGCTTACAAAAGGAAGAGGCATACCAGTCAAAGGCAATAACTTGGTAACTCCAGCAACATTAATAAAAAAAGGAAGAAGTATTGAAACACATAGTCCCCATAACAATATCTTTATATAGGAGGAATCCGATTTACGGTAAACACGAAATATTCGATAAGACCAGGTGGCAAATAACATCACTATGAATCCCGTTCCTGCTAGCCCAAATTCTTCTCCCAATGCAGCAAAAATAAAATCAGTGTGAGCAGCAGGAAGGTAATTCAGTTTTTGAAGACCTTTCCCGATACCAACACCAAGTATTCCGCCATTAGCAAAAGCAATCAGGCCCTGAATGATCTGAAAACCTTTATCAAGGGGATCTTTCCATGGATCTATAAAAGCAAGATATCTTCTGACTCGATAGCTTTCCTTAAAAATCAGAATGAACAGTCCAGGAAGCATAATGAATCCGGTTAATAGTGGAATTAACCATCCATAGGCTTCCACAAACATTGCCATACCCAATAAAAAGAGCAGAATTGTTCCACCAAGGTCAGGTTGAAGGATCACAGGAACTATGCTTATGGTCCCAATAACTGATAGTTTTAAAAAGACTTTTATCCTCTTATTATCAGTTACAGAAAGGATCTTTGAGAGATGAAGAACATATACAAGAGATAAGAACTCCAATGGTTGAAGTCTGACGCCACCAATATTTATCCATCGTTTTGCACCGCCAGCTTCAAGCCCGATCCCATGCAAAAGGGTGATAGCGGTGATCCCAACTGCAATAACCCATAGAAAACCGCTGATCCTTTGCCATAATATAAAAGGAATAAGATACATTACAAGCATTGCAGCAAGACCAATAACAAGCCATTGTAACTGTTTTATACCTAAAGAAGAATGCAGACCTCCATTTGATATGGACTCTGGCGATGTTAAGGAGAAGATCATAACAACTCCTATCAGGCTCAGAATTAGCGGAATAAGCCACAGAAATGGATCTACACTGTACTGTCTTTCTTCAATCACCGGAGCATTACAGGTTTCTACCATCGCTTTTGCCTTTCAGAATTGTATTAACCAGAGAATGAAAATGTTCCCCTCTTTTTTTGTAACTTGCATACATATCCCAACTGGTACAGGCAGGAGAAAGAAGGACAGTAATACCTGGAACGGCAATTCTGTATGCAAGGGAAACAGCTTCTTCCATGTTTTGGACATCATAAATATTCTCATAACCCACTTTTTGAAGTTCGGCTATTATTCGAGGTTTCTCATCACCAAGTACTATGGCAGCGATAACACTTTTCTTAAGACTCTCTGCAAGGGGATGGTAATTTTCTCCTTTACCCTGACCTCCCAGTATGACAATTTTATTTCCTTCTATAGAATTTATAGCTGTTACACTGGCAGCGACGTTCGTTCCTTTCGAATCATCAATGTATCTGACACCATTGATTTCAGCCACAAACTGACATCTATGCGGTGGCGGATTAAACCCTTTGAAGAGTTCTTTAGGTACTGGATGAACAACTCCCATAAGACTAAGAGCAGAAAGAGCCATGGCTACGTTTTCAACATTATGTGTTCCTACAAGAGGAATATCCTGACAATGAGCCAGCGGAATTATGCCATTGGGCGTGTTTAATAAGATTTTCTGATCTTTTATTACAATTGAGGTACCGGATAAACAGGGTTCACCCCAGGTGAGTGGTACCGAGTTCTTATCTTTCTCAATATTGAGTGCCTTCATATCTCTTTTCTGAATTATAGCTTGAGCTTCCGGTTTTCTGAGTAATAGCAGGTTAGCTTTTGAGTTAACATAATTCGCATATGATCCATGCCAGTCAATGTGATCTGGAGCAAGGTTGGTTATTACAGCAAGATCAACCTGAAGGCACTTTGACCAGTAGAGCTGGAAACTACTTAGTTCAAGAACAATAAAGTCATTATTCGTGTTAGCATAGAGGGCTGCAGGATTACCGATATTCCCTGCGACCGCAGTTTTATAGCCACAAACTTCAAAAAAGTGCCCTATTAAAGAGGTAGTCGTCGTTTTGCCATTACTACCTGTTACTCCAATGATTCGGCCATTAAGAAAAGGATAAACAAAATCTATTTCTCCTATTATTGGAATATTCCTTTTCATTCCCTCTCTAACTGCCTCTGAATCTGGGGAAATACCTGAACTTAAAACCAGCAGATCTGTGTCCCAGGATCTTTCTGAATGTCCTCCTGTTTCAAACGAAACGCCATTTTTATGAAAGATATCTATAGTGTCTTCTGGAAGGATGCTTTTGGTATCAGATACAAAAACTTCAGCACCAAGGGAAGAGGCCAGAACTGCCAATGCCCTCCCGCTAACACCTGCTCCAATAATTGATATTCTTTTTTCTGATATTTCGGATTTAAATGACATTCCAGTAACCTTCCTTCAAACTGTCAATGAAGAAACTATCTTGAAAAGGATTAATGACGAAAATAAAATTCCTATACCATGGATAAGCCAGAAACGCATTACAATCTGGTTTTCACTCCATCCCGATAATTCAAAATGGTGATGTATCGGACTCATAAGAAAGACCTTACTTCTAAAAAAGTAGATGGCTATAAGCTGAATACATACTGAAAGCATTTCAAATCCAAAAATGAAAGCTACAGGGACAAGAAAAAGGACAAAGTTACCATAGGAACATAAGACCACAAGAATGGCTCCCAGAAAATGTGATCCCACATCACCCATAAAGACCTTTGCAGGATGAGCATTATGCCATAAGAAAGAAGTTGTAATAGCAAGACCAGTCAGGCAGGGGACTGTTATAACAGGATCCATGTCACCTGCTATGAAAATGGCGAAAAGGGAGATTACGGTTGAACCAGATGCAAGTCCATCAAGTCCATCAGTTACATTCATTGAATTCAACATACCTACTGTCAGAAAGGTCAATAGAGTTACTGACATTAGTCTTGAAGGCATTTCAAAACCTGGCCAAATCTGTACTCCATGTGTATAAGTGAAAAAGGTTGACCATATGAGGGAAACAATAATCTGCAAATAGAGCTTTTTCCGACTACTAATACCTTCACTGGACTTTGAAGAAAACTTCATCCAGTCATCATAAAGACCTATTAGTGATGATACTCCGGGGAGGATCCAGATCCATAATACATCTGAAAGGGATCCCAGCTTAAGCATTGTCATAAGAGCAATACTGACCATCACTACAAGAAGAAAGACAATACCGCCCATAACTGGAGTTTTGCTTTTCCTTTCAAGGTGGGTCCGGGGACCGTATTCCTTCTGGACTAGATGGATCTCCATCTTTTTTAGTCTTTTTATCCACAAGGATTGACAGATGATCGAAAAAAGAAACACAAGAATTGTGAATAGACATAGATTAAAATTCATCTTGTCTTCACCAGTCCTTTGACGACAAGATCAAGGTTATTACTGTGAGATCCTTTGACCAGAATCATGTCTCCGTCTTCAAGATTATTGGAGAGGTAAGATAATGCTTCTTTCGAATCTTTCATTAACAGGAAGGATTTTGTATTGCCGTTGTCTTCTTTTTCTGAAAGAGATTCCCATTCAGATCCAACGAGGATAACCTCTTCGAAAAAATCCAGGTTAGCGGCAATCTTCTTATGCTGCTTTAAGACAACATCTCCAAGCTCCTTCATACTTCCCAATACAGCAATTTTTCTACCATCCCAGGTAAGTTCAGATACAGTAGAAATAGCAGCTGACATCGAAGCAGGATTAGCATTATATGAATCATCAATTATTACGATATTTCCAGACAATAAGACTATTTCTCCTCGTCCTTTCGGCGAAACGAAAGAAGATGATTTTGAAGCAATCATCTGTGTCGATACTCCCATTTCAATTGCAACTGCTGAAGCAACGGCTAAACATCTGGCCTGATGTGTCCCAAATAATCCAGAAACAATCTCCAGAGATAAATTATCTCCCTCCAGGAAAAAAGAAAGCCTTGGTTTCCCTTCATGTAAAGAGAACTTAGGCTGCTCTATGCGGATATCGCCAGTCCGGAAACCTATAGAAGTAGTCTTACATGAAAGGGAAAGATTCTGTACCCCTTTCATGAGTTTTTTATTATCGGAATTGTAAAACAAATGGGTAAGTCTGGGGGAGGAAGTTATCTCCAGTTTGGCTTTCAGAACTCCTTCCAGGTTGATAAGTCCGGACAGATGAGCTTCCGTTACTTCAGTAATTACAGATACGGTAGGCCTGAAGAGTGATGTCATTTCTTCTATCTCTCCAGGAGAATTTGTTCCCATTTCCAGAATTAACACCTGGGAATCACAAGGCATCGACAGCACTGTGAGAGAGCATCCAAGTCTGGTGTTGAAACTGGATATTGGACCATGTACTCTGTACTTCAGTTTCAACAGTTCCCGTATTAGATCTCTTGTTGTTGTCTTTCCTACACTTCCAGTTATTGCAATTACTTCTTCTGGTGCTGCATATTCAAGATATTGTAACGCCAATTCAGTAATAAAAGTAGAGGTATCATCTACAATAATACAAGAGAGAAAAGAAGGTATCAGGGATAGATCAAAACAACCTGCCTGAGCAATAATTCCAATGGCACCATTATCTACTGCCTCCTTGATATATAGATGGCCATCAGTATTTTCACCTTTTAAAGCCAGAAAGATCTGTCCTTCATTCAATGTCCTGCTATCAATGGATATTTCAAGAGGAAGTTTAATATTCGGTCCTCGATATTCTATATTAGTGGACGTTGTGAACTCTGATAAGTACATGGTCAATTCCAACCAAGAGACCTGGAATCAGCCCAGTTCTTAACGGTCTCTGTATCATTGTAAGGAATCCTATCGTTTCCCCAGATTATAAATCTCTCAGGTCCCTTTCCCGCGACAAGAACAACATCTGAACTGCTGGCTGAATCCAAGGCAAAATGAACAGCTTTTTTGCGATCAATTATAACCTCATAAGGTGTCACTTTAACATCCGAGGACACTATTCCATCGATAATCTGATCTGCTATTTGTTCAGGATCCTCATCTCTTGGATTATCCATTGTTACGATGATCTTGTCTGCAAACCGTGCTGCCGTTTTACCCATTATGGGTCGATTTTCTCTGTATCGATTGCCTCCAAGACCGAACACTACTGTTAATTGCCCCGATGCAACTTCTCTCAATGCCTTGAGAACATTCTGAAGGGCATCAGGAGTGTGGGCATAATCAATCACACAACAGATCCCATTGTGAAAAAGGAATTTTTCGAGTCTTCCCGGAACCTGTGGCATATTTTTCAGAGCACCCCGTATTAATTCATCGGCTATATGCATTGGAAAAACCGCACCAATACTGGCAAGGACATTGTAAATATTGTATCTCCCGGTTAATGGAACTTTGATATTATTGATATGCCCTCCGGAAGGTAACTTCAGGTTGAACTCGAGCCCCTCAATAGACATATCCAGAGTTTCGGCTGTTAATGTTTTTTCATTAGTATCGCAGCAAAGGCCATATGGAATAAACCTTTCAGGAAACTCATTGAAAAGAATTCTGCCAAAGGTATCATCTAAATTGACGGAACCCTTCCAGTTATCCTTCATATAAGAGGTAAAAAGGGATCTCTTGGCATTGAAATAGTTTTTAATGGTCTTATGATAATCAAGATGCTCCGGGGTTATATTAGTAAATACGCCAGTATCGAAAAGACACCCATTAAGTCTCCCCTGAACCAGTCCATGGGAAGATGCCTCCATTACACATGCTTTGCATCCATTTATGACCATATTATGGAGATATCTTTGAACATCACAACTCTCGGGAGTTGTCCTGCTTGAGAGAATTTCATTATGCCCGTCATTGTAAAGAATTGTACCCAGAATTCCCGTCTTGATACCACATTCATCCAGAATGCTTTTTATCATATATGTTGTGGTGCTCTTTCCGTTTGTTCCAGTTACGGCAACCATCAACATCCGTGATGAAGGATTCCCATAGATAAAGGAAGCAACAAAACCCATGGTCTCCCTTACAGATGGAACAATGATCTGGGTTACATTTACATTAAGTTGTTTTTCACATAAAATGACAACACATCCATTTTTACAGGCATCAGATACAAAATCATGACCATCCACATGGTTTCCCTTTACACAACAGAACATACTACCAGGGGTCACCAACCTACTATCAGAAAATACATCTTTGAGATCTTGATCAATACACTTTGGGTTAGTTTCAGTATGAACGATATATTTTAGATTTCTTGAATCCATAAATAATAAGATTTCTTTTAAGGTCACCATTGTTTTATTTCCTTTCCAGAATAAGGCCTGTGTTTTTCCATTCTGTACATATCCTCAACAATATTCCGGAAAACAGGACCAGCAACTGTACTGCCATAATATTTCCCCTTGGAAGGCTCACCAATCACTATAAGCATTGAAAACTGTGGATTCTCGTAGGGCCAGAATCCAACAAAAGAGGAAACCCATTTACCCTTTTCATAGATTCCTCTCCTTGCCACTTGAGCAGTTCCAGTCTTTCCAGCAATTGGTACTAGTTCAGTGTTAACAAGTGTTCCTGTTCCCTTAAGCACGACTTCCCTTAATACAGATTTCAACCAATTCGCAGTATCTGTAGATAGTACAGTAGCGACTTCCTTTCTCGAACCCGTATAAACCAGAGTCCCTGAAGAATCTCTGGCCGAGTTGACGATGAAAGGTTTCAGTAGATGTCCTCCATTTGCAATGGCTGAAATTGCCGTTATTAATTGTAAAGGTGTAACTGCTATTCCCTGCCCTATGGCTATGTTAGCAGGGACCACACCTCTCCACTGATCTGGAGGGGGTAATAGACCTTTCTCGACTCCAGGCAGTTCTATCCCGGGTTTATTGCCAAAACCCCATGATATCAAAGAATTATATGTATCAAAAGGATTAAATCTTATCCCTATCTGTGACATTCCCACATTGGAAGATTTAATTATAAGCTGATCCAGGCTTAATTTGCCGTAAGCCTTAGGATCTGATACTACTTTATCTGCTACCCTGATACGCTGAGCACACATAAAATGCTCATTTCTGCTAACCAGTTTTTTTTCAAGAGATAAACCCATAATTATCGGTTTGAAGGTAGACCCCGGTTCATAAACTCGTCCGATAGCATTGTTCAAAAGATGGTCTTCTCTATTAAAAGTACTTCTTTTGTTAGGATCATAAAAAGGCCAGCTAGCCATTGAAAGAATTGCTCCTGTTTCTGGATCCATGCAGATAGCTGCTGCCCATTTTGCTCCATTCAGGAGAGCACCTTCTTCTAGTCGATTCTCAATTATATACTGTAGTGTACTATCAACAGTAAGATTTACATCAGCATTTTGATCCTGCCTTTGGTTAGTTGCTATATCTGCTAAATTAACTCTTTGGCCAGAAGGATCCTTGACCAGAATTTTAGTTTCTGGGGGGGAATAAAGAACTGAATCCCATAGCAATTCAAGACCAGACTGGCCATGGTCATCAATATTACAAAACCCGAGGATGTGCGCCAGGAGGGTTTTGTTCGGATAAAGTCTTTGTTTTTCACTCACGGAATATAGACCTGGCAAGTTAAGGTCCATTATCATGTCAGCCCTTTCAATTCCAACCTTTCTCAGAACAGGGTAAAACCTGCCCGGGAGATTTCGGGAAAGGTCTTTGATAACCTTGTCAGGGACAAGGTTGCCAAGCTTTCCCGAATTGGAAGTATTCCAGAATTTGGGATCAACGAAAAAGCTGTACGAAGGAACTGAATGCGCCAATATATTTCCTTTGGAGTCAAGGATAATACCCCTACTTGTACTAATACTGATATTAGCCCAATACTGTTTTATCGACTGACTGCTTATCCTTGGATCAGGCCAGCAATGAACGAACAGGAGGCGGAGAAATACTACCAGGAACAGCAAGAGCAGCCAGAGCCAGGGGCTTGAGAATATTCTCTTCTGCAATGATCAATTGATGCCCCTTTCAATTGGAAGAAATCTGAATAGATTCAATCATCAGTCATTTGCGTTGGCTCGTGTTGAGAAGAAATTCATGAGTTTGAAAAGACCGTTGTTTTGTTCGATAAAAGCAAAGTCAAATTGTTTATTCTTGTTGGCATTGGAACCTGATGCAACAGTAACTGTAGCAATATTGGATGTTCCCTGCATGCCCAGATTGACAGAAGCAAAAGTGTGAATACGCGAAGGCGATTTCAAGGTTGCCATGTGTTGCTCATACCGTGAAATATTCTTTTCGTAATATGTAATTCTATCATTGATCTGTGCAAGTTGACATTCCAGCCGAAAACTGTAAAAACGCAATGCTCCCAACCCCAGAATCAACATCCCGGCTATAATAACAAAAAATAAAAGGGTTGAGCAAATCAGACTGCCACGTTTTACATTATCACTTGTAACTGCAGTGTACTGGGCATACATTACATCCACCTCCTGTCAATCAAAGAATATCCCCTGGTTCTCCTGCTGACTTATATCCTTTTTCTGGAAAACCCTCAGTTTGGCACTTCGAGCCTTGTAATTGGAAGATATTTCATCATCATCAGGGACCACTGGTTTCTTTGTAAGGATATGTCCCCATCCATTGCTCTTCCATTCTTTGAATTTGTGTTTGACTATCCTGTCTTCAAGAGAATGATAACTGATCACGATGATCATTCCTCCTGATCCGCAACAGTGTACAGACCCATCAAGTCCTTGATCTATCGCGGATATTTCCTGATTGATATATATTCTTAATGCTTGAAAGACTTTCCTCGCCGGATGTCCTCCCATCTTCCTCTGTAAAGGTGCAGGCAGAATTGACCTAATTACTGTAACAAGATCAGTTGTAGTGTCTATTCTCCCCTTAGTCTGTCGATATTTAACAATACCTGAGGCTATTCTTGATGCATTTCTATCTTCACCATATTCTCTGAAGATCTTTGTCAATTCTTCCGAATCGTATGTATTTATAACATCCCAAGCAGTGAGTTCTTCATTCGAGGAACTATTATCCATCCTCATATCAAGAGGGCCTTCATTCTGAAAAGAAAAACCCCGTTCAGCTACTGTCAATTGGAGGTTAGAAACTCCCAAATCAAATACAACAGCACTTATCCTATCTTTAACCGCTTGTGTCAGAATGGGAAGATCCCTGAAATTCCCATGAACAGGAATGAATCTTCCTTTAAAATCTGATAATCTTTCTTTTGCTTTATCAATAGCATGAAGATCCTGATCTATTCCAAGTACTCTCGAACCCTCAAAATGATTGAGGATCGTTTCTGAATATCCTCCTAAACCCAGAGTTGAATCCACCACCGTATCTACAGTGGATAGAAGTTCTAGATAATAAATTACCTTCTCTATCAATACTGGCAAATGTTCTATCAAAATCCTTCCACTTCCTCTGCTATCTCTGGCAGGACATCCATGACCCTGTTCCGGTATTCAAGCCACAGATTCCTGTCCCATAACTCCAGATGATCACTTACACCTAATAGTGAAATATCAGCTTCCAGATGTGCATGTTCCCTTAGAATCGCAGGTACAAGAATTCTTCCAGCTGAATCCACCTGAAGTTCACTGGCGTTTGAAAGAATAAGCCTCATAAGATCTCTGGATTTCCCCTTCGAAAATGGCAACTTCTGAAGTTTTTCAAGCATCTTTTCCCATTTTTCGATTGCATACAAAGAAATACATCTATCTATTCCGATGGTACAGACCACAACTGCTCCCAACTCCTGTCTGAAGCGGACAGGAAGGACAAGTCTCCCTTTGGAATCCAGTCTATGGTCGTAAGTACCAACCAGCATAATTTTCCCCCACTATATAACATTTTTCCCCACTTTCTCCCACCCTAGCACCCTTATTAAAAAATGAATGAGCCTTTAGGACTATCTTTTCTTCTAAAAGATAGTCCTAAAGGCTCATTTTTGATTTATTATTTTAATACACCATAAAATTAAAGACTATATATAAGACTTTGACAAATATGCATACCTAATGTAAATAAAATGTAGGAGCATTTAATAAGCCGGGTTCTGTACTTTGTGACCATTTATCTAGGGATATCCTCGCGAATATCCTCGAGCGGCCGTACCCGGGAGTCAGCGGGCCACCTCTCCCTCCCCTATTCGGCCTTGCTCCGGACGGGGTTTACCTGGCACACCAGTCACCTGGTGTCCGGTGGGCTCTTGCCCCACCTTTTCACCCTTACCCCTCCTTCTAAAAGGAGGGGCGGTATATTTCTGTGGCACTTTCCTTTGGTTCACACCAACTGGGTATTACCCAGCGTCCTGCCCTGTGGAGCCCGGACTTTCCTCCCCCTGCTTAACAGGCAGCGGTCACTTTAAATGCTCCTACAATAATTTTACCATTTTGTCTGTTTTAATATTATAGTAAAAAGTCAAAAGTAAAACCGACCAGAGGGGAATCACCCTGTGGTCGGTTAAAACAACATAATGAAAAGGAGTTAATGTGATCTTACTATCTCTTTGATTTTCATTAACCTGCTAAGGGTTGACCTTTCCTGTTCATCAAGCTTCATAGTAATGTATTTGATGGTTTCAATAAAATTGGGTATCATTACATGTTCCAGAGCGTTAACCCTTCTACGGGTTTTTTCTATCTCTGTGGCCATGAGCTTAATAGCCTTTTCCTTTGCAGCTAGTGTGATCAGCTTCGGCATAAGTTTAGTAAAGCTTTCAAGGGCAACGTCCAGGCTGCCCAAAGAACTCGCAAGACCATAGTTAAGAGCACTACCCTCTTGTTCAAACTGATACTCTGGAACAATTACACTCATAACATTTTTGGTGCTTACATGAAGATTACATGTTGTTCCAGGTATCATCAGAGCCTGTTCAAGCATGGCAGGAAGTGTCTGAGCTCTTGCAAGAAGAAAACTTTTGTAACAATTCATAAGCTCCTTTTCAAGGTCTTCCCTAAGAGTCCTGGCCTCACGGGCACGCTCAAGAAAAGCCTTTATCAATGCATCCTGTTTATCCTTGAGCAGTTTATGTCCCCTTTTGGCCGTTACAAGACGTTTTTTTAGCCTTGATAACTCCATTCTGTTGGGGTTGACATTTAGTTTTGCCATCTCATTCGCCCCTATTCAGAAACCGCTGCTTCTTCGGTTGTCTCCTCTTTTGTCAGCCTAGGCATAAGATACTTCTCGAGATAAGCATCCCTTATCCTCTTGAGCTCCTTAACAGGTATCATGGTAAGAAGATTCCATCCGAGTTCAAGGGTCTCTTGAATCGTGCGGTTTTCATATTCACCCTGACGTACATAGGAGTCCTCAAATTCATCTGTAAATTTAGCAAAAGCCTTATCCTCTTCTGTTAGAGCACCTTCACCCAGTATAACAGCAAGCTCCTTGGCTTCTTTGCCTCGTGCATAAGCGGCAAAGAGCTGGTTCATAAGGTCTGCATGATCTTCTCTGGTCTTCTCCTTGCCTATACCCTTATCCTTTAACCTGGAAAGGGATGGCATTACATCGACAGGCGGATAGATACCTTTTCTGTGCAGTGCCCTGTTAAGAATTATCTGCCCTTCGGTGATGTATCCAGTAAGGTCGGGGATAGGATGGGTCTTGTCATCTTCAGGCATTGTAAGGATTGGTATCTGGGTAATAGAACCCTTCCTGCCTTTGAGCCTCCCGGCTCTTTCGTACATCGTAGCAAGGTCAGTGTAGAGATACCCAGGATAACCACGACGCCCGGGAACCTCTTTACGCGCAGCTGATATTTCTCGAAGAGCTTCACAGTAATTTGTGAGGTCTGTCAATATCACAACAACATGCATATCCTGCTCAAATGCCAGATATTCAGCAGCGGTCAGGGCTAATCGGGGAGTTGTAATACGTTCAATTGCAGGATCATCTGCAAGATTGACGAACATTACCGTACGCTGAATAGCACCGGTTTTTCTGAAATCTTCCATGAAGAAAAACGCTTCTTCAAAGGTGATACCCATAGCTGCGAAAACTACTGCAAAGTCTTCGTGTCCGCTGATAACAGAAGCCTGTCTTGCAATCTGGGCAGCCATTCTGTTATGAGGAAGTCCACTACCTGAAAAGATGGGGAGCTTCTGGCCACGAACCATGGGATTCATTCCATCAATAGTTGATATTCCAGTCTGGACAAATTCGGAAGGAAAATCTCTGGAGTAAGGATTCATCGGAATGCCGTTGATGTCAACCTTTTTTTCGGAAATAACAGGAGAACCGCCGTCCATAGGTGCACCTCTGCCATTGAAAACTCTTCCGAGCATGTCTCTGCTGACAGGCAGTTCCAGTACTTTTCCAAGGAACCGAATCTTGGTATTCTGAATGTCGATGCTGTCGGTTCCCTCAAACACCTGAACTAGAGCCTGGTCTGAAGAAATTTCAAGGACCCTGCCTCTTCGATTTTCTCCATTGGCAAGTTCTATTTCAACCAGCTCATCATAACGGACTGCCTTGGTCTTTTGAACTACCAGGAGCGGGCCCGAAAGATCAGATATTGTTCGATACTCTTTAGGCAACATCTATATCGCCCCCTACTGGCATTGTACTGCCGATTTCAGATTTGATCTCGTCCTCAATAAGATCAATCTGGTCAATATCTTTCTCATCAGAATAACGCATCCTTGCGATTTTTTCCCTGACAGTAAGATTAAACACTTCGTTCATGGATGCTCCTCTATTAAGAGCATCCATACCTAGCTCATGGAACCTGATGATAATTCGAAGCATCTTGAACTGTTTTTCCATTGAGGCATATGTATCTATCTCATGGAAAGCATTCTGATGAAGAAAATCTTCTCTCAGAGACTTGGCTGTTTCCATTACCATTCGTTCATCCTTGGAAAGTGCATCTATTCCGACAAGGCGAACTATCTCCTTGAGCTTATCTTCTTCTTCAAGAAGGGTCATAGCAGTTATTCTGAGATTACTCCATTCGTCATCGAATTTTTCATCCCAATATTCATCAAGTTTTTCTGTGTAAAGTGAATAACTGTTAAGCCAGTTTATGGCTGGGAAATGTCTCTGATAGGCAAGGTTGGCATCAAGTCCCCAGAAGACTTTGGTAACTCGGAGGGTGTTCTGGGTTACTGGCTCAGAAAGGTCTCCACCAGGAGGAGAAACAGCTCCGATGGCCGACACAGATCCCTCTCGCTGTTCAGATCCAAGACAGATAGATCGACCAGCCCTTTCGTAGAAAGAAGCAAGGCGGGTGCCAAGATATGCCGGATAGCCTTCTTCTCCGGGCATTTCCTCAAGACGTCCTGACATTTCACGCAGAGCTTCAGCCCAACGGCTTGTCGAGTCTGCCATCAATGCGACAGAATATCCCATATCACGGTAATATTCAGCCATAGTTATGGCGGTATATATACTTGCTTCACGGGCAGCAACCGGCATATTCGAAGTGTTTGCTATAAGAACTGTTCTTTTCATAAGTGGCTGTCCCGATCTTGGGTCCTCGAGTTCAGGGAATTCAATGAGAACGTCGGTCATTTCGTTACCCCGTTCACCACAACCTACATAGACAACTATTTCAGCCTGAGCCCATTTTGCAAGCTGGTGCTGGATAACCGTCTTACCGGACCCAAAAGGGCCAGGGACACAGGCTGTACCACCCATAGCTATTGGGAAAAAGGCATCAACAACCCGCTGTCCGGTTGTAAGAGGAGTTACAGGTGGCAAGCGCCTGGCAACCGGTCTGGCTTTTCTGACTGGCCATTTCTGAAGCATCCTGATATCGTGTTTATTTTTTCCGTCATCGACGATAGCGATCGTTTCTTCAACAGTAAAGTCTCCAGATTTGATCTCCTTGACTGTTCCTTCTACTCCAATGGGTACCATGATCATATGTTGAACCAGAACCGTTTCCTGTACGGTACCAATGACATCACCCGGTACTACCTTATCGCCTGGTTTTACTTTGGATTCGAAGGTCCATTTCTTTTCTCTGTCAATAGCAGGGACATTAATACCCCTTGAAATGAAAGGGCTCTTCGCTTCTTCTTCTATAAGGTTCAATGGACGCTGAATACCATCATAGAAATGTTCTATCAAACCCGGACCAAGTTCTACACTCAGGGGAGCACCAGTACTTATGACTACTTCTCCTGGCATGAGGCCAGAAGTTTCTTCATAGGCCTGGATCGATGCTGCATCTTCTTTCAGTTCGATGATTTCACCGACCAGACCCAGTTCGCCTATGCGAACAACATCATACATACTGGCACCCAGCATTCCCTTTGCGACAACCAGCGGTCCGGATATTCTTTCAATATATCCTTTTATAACTTTTCCCGTGGCCACAATCTATCGCCTCCAGCCTCAAATTTCTAGTTCACCGAAAAGATATCCATACCGACAGCACGCTCTACACTGGTCTTGATGGATTCCAACCCCGTACCCATAGAACCTTTGAGTCCAGGGATGGGGATAACGCTTACGGAATACTTCTCATTAATCTCATTAACATGAGTGGAAAATTCAATAAAAAGTTTTTCCTGGATAAATATAACTGCGTAATTTTGTTTTGTGAGGTTAAGAAGAAGCTCTGGAAAACCTGATAAGCTTTCCTCATCCACAATGAAAGGCCTTACGCCTACCGCCTGAAATGGCAAAACAGTTTCATATTCTCCTATTGCTGCCATTGGCTGGTACGCTTCACTTTTAGGCACGGCGCATCAACCCCCTTACCATGTCTCTGTCCGTATCATTGGCTATAGCCACAAGGATCATCCTCAGGTTTTTGGATTCCATTTCCTTCGACCATATATAATAAAGAACATTTTCAGGAGAAAATGCACCATATTTAGCCTTGTAAAGAATCCCGGTAGTGTATTCATCAAGGACTTTTTCCATTTCTACGATCAGAGAACTGAGATCTAGACTTTCCTGTGCATGCAGAAGAACCCCTCCGATATCAGCAAAGGAAAGCACCCTTCCCCAGCCTTCAATTGGTTCTCCAAGCAAAGACACAAGCCTTTCAATAGAGACCCAACCACCATCATGAAGGAATGACGCTATTACGGCAGGATCTACTTCCATCCTCTTAAGACGCAGGATATTTCTCAGGTTTTCGGCATCAATCCTGCCTTTCAACCATTTATCGACCGCATCTACATTGATTTCTCTGGCGAGCTTTCTCATTTCCCCGAAGAGAAGGCTATCGAGAGATTTCTCAACCTCAAGGATGTCGTGGGACTGTTCCCACATGGCAAGGCTTCTTGGAAAAGCAGAGTGTAATCCAAAAGGCAACAAACGATAGTCTTCGCTTTCGATGGCCAGGATAAGATCATCTGTTGGGATCTTGCCTAATGTAGTAAGGAGATCAAAACGCCTGTCTCCTCCATCTCGCTGAAGGATATGGCTTTTGAGCAAGACTTTAACGTTGTGGAAATCGTAAGGAATTCTGCAGATGTCAACAAGCCTAGTATCAGGGACAAACTTTGCTATCTCTGAATAAACAAACCCCAGTTCCAGTTCAATGGCCTTGTCAAATTCCGAGTTCGACTTAAGTTCAACCAGCCAGGAAGAATAGGGAGTTTCTCCAAGGATCTTCATAGCACTTTCAAGATCGTCACTTTCAACCAACCTCTGCAGCACGCTATCATCTAGGATCCTGTTCTCCATCGCCCGCAGGCGTGCTACAGTATATCCATAACGCTCTGCCGGGACCATGCTGCCACCTCCCAACTACGCAGAGAACAGCCGTTTAACAACGTCTGCCTCGAGATCTTCACGATTCCAGCTGACCAGCATATCGAAAGAACAATTCGTATCGATATCCTCGTTCTGAAGAATAAATCCTCCAGAGATTGAGACTTTTTCCTTTGAAATGGTCAGACTGGTTTTATGTTCTTCGTTATATGCATCCAACCAGGCTTTGGTAAAGTTTTTCTCTTTTTCAGAAAGAAACACAATTTCCTTACCAGTTTCAACAGATTCTTCAAGAAGGACCTTAATGAAACCAAGGTATTTATCCTTTGGAAGATTTGATAGAGCCTTGACTGCCTCGTTAAAAGCCATTGTTATCAGCTGCTGTTTGGCATCAAGTTCTAACTTTTTAACATCCAGTTTAGCGACGATCTCCCTCCTGTTAAGGATTTCGGGTTCTTCTTTTTTGAATCTGCCATGATAGGATTCCTCAAGCGATAAGATTTCTGCATCGCTTTTGGTTCGTATTTCATCTATCTGCTCCTGAGCTTTCTGAATTATCAATTCAGATTCTTGTTTCGCGTCAGTTGCAATCTTGTTTTTGATATCCGCTAAAGACATTAGATTCACCCCTTAAAGGCTAGATCTGAATGCCGTTAAGCAGGATTATGCTCATGAGCAACGCAAGGACAGCATAGGTTTCAACCATCGCGGGCAGGATAACCGCTTTTCCGGTTTCTTCTGGACGTTTCGCTATCATCTGGATACATGAAGCAGAGGTCTTACCCTGTGCTATACCAGAAAAATATCCTGCAATAGCAATCGGAAGACATGCAAAAAGTACGCCAAGACCCTGCCAGACATTTACAGTCACGGCTCCACCACCTCCAAGGAGACCGACTTTAAGAATGGCAAAGAAAGCTATCAGAAGGCCATAAATTCCCTGGGTGCCAGGAAGAGCCTGAAGAAGAAGGACCAGTCCGAATTTTCCCGGGTCTTCAGTCATAACACCAGCACCTGATTCACCAGCTATTCCTACCCCTATTGCAGAACCTGCACCTGCAAATCCTGCAGCTAACGCTGCTCCACAAATTGCCAACATGATTCCGAGAAGATCCATATTGTAAAACACTCCCCTCAATAAATGAAAGTACTTGATAGATTTGGTTTCTTAAGAGTCTTTTGATGTTTCTGAAATATTAATGAAACTCGTGCTGTAATTCAGAGGTGCAAATAACTTTCCTCCACCCGTGTAGAATTTGCTGAAGAATTCGACATACTGAAGTCTTAAAGAGTGAACAAAGGCACCTAATACATTTACAGCAACGCTGAACAGGTGTCCTCCTAAACATAGAACGATCCCTATAACCCATCCGACATAGGGGATCCCTCCTGCAAGGGTTGAAAGCATATTGATGATCATTGCGATAGCTGATGTAGCAAGACCTAAAGCCAGGAGCCTGCTGTAACTCAAAACATCACCAAGATAGGCAGTAATGTTGTAGAGACTTAACACACCGGAAATTGCCTTCTGGACAATCCCTTCTTTTTCTCTGCCCTGCGTAGCAACCAGAATGATAGCACCGGCAGCGGAGAGCACTTTACCCAAAAGAGAAACACTGGAAGGAAGTCTTCCACTTACAGTACCTCCAATAAGGAGAAGACCAACCAGCAGGAGAAGCCATCCACCCTGATCTCCTATTGCTCCAATATAGTCCTTCCTTCTAAGACAATCATAAAAGGCAACAAGGAGGCCAAATAAGATCTGGACAACTCCGAAAGCCAGGGAAATAGCAAGGAATGTCATTGGATCATTCATTGGATTCAGGACAATTGGCACATCCTTAATGGCCTTCAGGAAATTCAGGAAAGGGAAGGCATCGATCATGTCACCAAACCAGCTTCCAGTCAACGCTCCTACAATGATAGCAGCAGAACCTGAAAGGACGAAAAGTGTAAAGAACTGCCTGGTTCCAGATGGCATCTTTTTGAATTTCCTGAGAAAGAACGCAAAGAAACCCAACATTATCAAACCATATCCTCCATCTCCAAGACACATTCCAAAGAAGATGAAGAAGAATGGGGCCAGCAACGGTGTAGGATCAATAGCACCATATTTAGGGGATCCATAAAGTTTAGTCAAGGTTTCAAATGGCATAGCCCATTTTGGATTTTCCAGAAGACAGGGAGGCTCATCCATTTCTGTCGGTTCTGAAAGAACTATTTCAACGAGTTCTTCATATTGCAAAAGCTCTTTTTTCATCATCTCTACTGAATCGCTAGGCACCCAGGCTCTAAGCAGAACTATCTGTTCTGTATACTCCCCGGAATCTAGAACTTCAGTTCTTGATCTGAGAATGCTCCAGTAATCACTTAGGGAACGAGTATTGGATACATATTTCTGGGCAGCCGCCCGCGCCCGCGAATGTAGGACCTTTTCTTCCTTTAAAAGCTTTACAGTCTGACTATCGAGTTTTGATGTTTCTCTATGAACCGAATCTATTAGATCCAGAGGTACATCAATTTTGGAAAGATTATGTTTGGAACTTATGTCAAAAGCCTGAGACTCTAATTCTCTTAGATAGAAGAGAGATACCCAGGCTTCTTTATCTTTTTCTCCATAACCACCAACATAGACCTCAGCGTTTTCTCCAAGTTCTGTTTCAATAGCAACTTTCCAGTTTTCAACTTGATCGATCGGGATAGTGCCTAGAAATCCCTTGGTTGTGTCAGTACCTCTTGAAAGGAGCTCCAGAGGATAGGGAAAACCGCTAAGGTTGGATAGCATGGTCCTAAGAGATTCAATCTGGGATAATTCAGATCGGATCTCCACGAGTCTGCGCTCAAGTTTCCGCATCTTTTCAGCCAGAGAACTGATATCTGTTCGTTCAGCAAGGGATGAAAGCTCCCTTAAAGTCGCTTCAGGTTTGTCTCCTAAAGCCCTTGCTATGGAACTTACATCATCAACATAGTAAGGTTCAAGGAATCGAAGGAGGAATCTGGCTTCACTTAAATAACCATCAAGCTCCTGTATTTTCCCCATGGAGGGATTAACAGAACCCTCATCCTCTTTTCTTCCTATTATTTCACATGATCCCGTTCGCTGAAGAGAAGCAAGTACACCATCCACTATTGATTTGTGTACATACAGTTCCAGTTTATTAATCCTAGCCACGGCCATACTTAGCCATCACCTCTCCCGCAATCCAGGTAGCTGTTCCTTTAATTTGCCCCTGATGGCTATTCTTAAAGGACTTTGCTTTTGCCATGCCCTCTTCCACTATCTTTTCGGCTTCTTCTCCAGCCTGCTTTTCAACGGCAGAAAGCTGTTCTTTGTAAAGTCGGTAAGCCTTTTGTTTGGATTCTTTTCCACGCTTTTCCGCTTCATTACGTGCTTCTGCGATCATGCGGGCTGCTTCGCTCTTGGCATCCTTTAAAATCTTCTTTGCTTCTGTTTCAACCGCTTTGATCTCTTCCGCAATTCCGTTTGCCATTAGCTCCACCCCCTTCCACAGTGACAAGATTGTTTGGTTATACATGATTTCTGAAAAAAGCCTGAACTATTCTAATACCCATAAAAATTTGTGTCAAACTTAACAAATTGTTTAACATTCAAAAAAAAGATATAAAAAGGCATAATATTTTAGACATCTGGTATACATGGACTGTCAAATTTTCTGAATGATTAGTGATAACTTTATCTCGGAATATTAAAAGGACATATAAAACTGAGGCCGAATAGGCCTCAGTTGTAAACATTGGAGCGGACAACGGGATTCGAACCCGCGACCCTTAGCTTGGGAAGCTAATGCTCTACCAGCTGAGCTATGTCCGCGCTGCCCGGTCATTATATTATACGATTCAACATATTTGCAATATCATTCAGCAATATTTATTGATGTCAGAGAATTTCTGCATATAGTTGCGACAGTTTCCACATGGAATGTATGGGGAAACATATCAAAGGGTTTCGCCTTTTGGAGAGTATAATTGCCTGAGGAAAAAAGTCTGGATATATCTCTGGCAAGGGTTGATGGATTACAGGAGATATATATGATGCGTGAGGGTTTAAGTTCTTTAATGAGATCAATAACCTCTTCAGCACATCCTGATCTTGGGGGATCAAGAACAACAATATCATGCTTCTGATCTTTCAGTTTGTCTGTTACTTCCTCAACTTTCCCTTGAACTACACTCACATTTGCGAGCGAATTCCTGAAAAGATTCTGTTTCATACTTTCAACCGAAGAAGACCATTCCTCTACTGCAGTAACATGCCGTGCTCTTGAAGCCAGCATTGATGTTAATACTCCAACTCCGCTATAAAGTTCCAGTACGGAATCAGTATCGTTGACCAAAGCCTCGTCACATGAGTAGGAGAACAGGTTCTCAGCCTGAAAAGTATTGATTTGAAAAAAAGCAGTCGAAGTATACCGGAAGGAAAGACCTGCAAGATTCTCTGAGAGACTTTCCCTCCCTGAAACAAGCAATGTTTCCTCCCCCAGAATCACATTGCCTCTACGGGAATTAATATTACAGGTTACCCCCACAAGGGAAGGAATTCCAGCTTTGAGTGAATTTGCCAGATCTCTTATAGTTTTCAGTTGAGCTCTATTGGGTCTTTTTTTTAACACAAGTGAGAGCAATAATTCAGATGAAACAATACCCTTTCTTATAATAATATGGCGCACCATGCCTCCATGAGATGTTTCTGTGTATCCATGAAGACCCATGGATGGAAGAGCTTCAGATACTGCTGAATACAGCAAATCAATGTCCCTGTCGTTTACAGGGCAGGTATCAACAGGTACAACTTCATGAGTACCTTTGATAAAGAAACCTGTCTCTGTTCCTGTTATTGTCTTTCGTACTGGAAATGAGGCCTTGTTTCTGTAGTTCCATACCAGCGGACTGGGGACACACTCAGGAATAGGAGTTTCAGGTATTACATGGGCAATTTTTGCCAGGGCCTCTCTAACAAGATCTGTTTTGATTTTCAACTGATATGGGTAGGAAGAATGCTGGAGTTGACAACCACCGCATTTCCCAAACCATTTACAAAGGGGTGGTACCCTCTCATGACTCTTTTCCAGGATAGATATCAACTGAGTCAGACCATAGTTCTTCTTTAATATGATTATCTTAGTCTCTACCGTTTCGCCAGGTAGAGCAAAAGGGACAAAAAAAACAAATCCTTCATTGTTTCTTGCAATACCGCTACCATCGCTACTTATTTTTTCAATCCTCAATGTTATAGTATCACCAGTTTTTATATCCAAATTAACTACTCCTGACAAATTGGCCATTTCAGAACCCCAGGCCCAGCTAAAGATAAGGGGGAGAAAGCTGAAAGCCTCTCCCCCTATCTATATAATACCATCCCCAACGATTTAAAGATGTTGACTGTTTTTAAACATTCCGTATCCTTCTTCGTAGGCTCGGATATTCAGATCTTCAGTACCTTTAGGGACCGCTTGAAGAAGGGCTTTTTTTATTGAGTCAGGATTAAGGACACCATCAAGTTCCAGAACTCGCGCGACACATCCAAGAGCAACCATGTTTGTTACTATTTCTCTTCCAAGCTTTTCTCTGGCTGTTCTGACAATTGGTAAATAGTACAGATTGGCATCTACTCTTGGGAGGGTGTTAACATAGTAGTCATCACAGATGACACGTCCATCCATTATTGTGTCGCCAAGATATTCACAGGCCTGCTGGGTAAGGATTATCTGAAGATTAGGGGATATAACCTCCGGATAGTCGATGGGTTCAGTTGAAATGATCACCTGTGCCTGGGATTTTCCACCTCTCGCTTCTGCCCCATATGACTGGGTCTGGGCAACATAAAGATCCTTTTCAAACAATGCAGCTGCCCTTGCAGTTATTACTGCAGCAAGTATATTGCCTTGACCACCCGAACCTGCAAATCTGATTTCATAACGTTTATTCATTTGGATCCCCCCTTCAACCTATCTACCAATCTTAAATACTGCTCAGTATATTCAGGGGACTGAATATTCACAAACTCACCTGTAACATATTTTCCTGCAAGTTCTTCCTTCGACATTCCCTGAGCTTTGGCAAAAGGAACGGAAACATCCTTGATTCTGTTAAGGTTATCAATGGGGGTCCTGAACTTATTCCTTCTACCAAACTGAGTGTGACAGCTGGATATTATTTCTATAACAGAAAAACCTTTATGCTTTATGCCATCGACAATCAACTTTTCACACTGTTTAGGATTAGCTATGGTACTCCTTGCGATAAAAGTTGCCCCAGCCCCTTCAGCCAGTCTGCATAAATCAAAAGAGGAATCTATAACTCCATATGGTGCAGTTGTGGCTATTGCTCCATGGGGAGTAGTAGGCGACGCCTGTCCCCCAGTCATACCATAAATATTGTTATTCATAACAATAGCTGTAATGTCAATATTTCTTCGACATGCATGGATAAAATGGTTACCTCCAATAGCAGAACAGTCACCATCACCCATTACGTCGACAACCGTCAGCTCAGGTCTGGCCATCTTGATACCTGTCGCATATGCGAGGGAACGACCATGAGTGGAATGGACAGTACACGCATTTATATATCCTGGCATTCTACTGGAACAGCCTATGCCAGAGGCAATGACAGTTTCCTCAGGTTTCATATCAAGGTCAACAAAAGCTCTGAGCATCGCATGAAGAATAATCCCGTGACCACATCCCGGACACCACATATGTGGGAAAAACTGGGTTCTTAGCCATTTCAGTACTTCGGGATTAGGCATTTTTAAGCCACCTCCTGAATAGATTTAAATATTTCATCTGGAGTAAAAAGCTCGCCATTAACAAGGCTTTTTCCAATAACTTTTGTTTTTCCATGAACTGCCCTTTCAACTTCAAGAACCATTTGTCCACAGTTAAGTTCTGGAACAATTATAGTCTTTGATTTCTTGGCTATCTGGTATATCTCTTTATCTGGGAAGGGCCAAAGGGTAACAGGCCTGAAATGGCCCACTTTAATCCCTCTCCTCCTCGCCTCATTAACTGCCCTGATACTTGACCGGGCCACAGTACCAAAGGAAAGGACAACGATCTCAGCATCATCTATTGCTAATGTTTCATATTCGACTATATCATCACGGAAACGGTTTATCTTGCGAACAAGCCTTTTAATATTTTTTTCCACTTCATCCTCCTTTGCGGAGGGAAAACCGAAATCATTATGGGTCAGACCGGTGACATGCCACCTGTAACCGTCTCCGAAAGAAGCCAGAGCAGGAATATCGTCTTCTGGATCAGCAAGGTATGGAATGAATTTAGATTTGTCAGTACATGGTCTTTTCCTTTCAACTATCTCATATGAACCCGCAGGGGGTATAATCACTTTTTCTCTCATATGCCCAAGAACTTCATCACTGAGAATCAAGACAGGCTGACGGTAACGCTCTGCCGCGTTGAAGGCTTTAATGGCTATATCAAAACATTCCTGAACAGAAGAAGGGGAATAGGCAATAGTTCCATGATCTCCATGAGTTCCCCACCTCGCCTGCATAACGTCCATCTGGCTTATTTTTGTGGGAACACCTGTAGATGGACCTCCTCTCATAACATTAACAAGCACA
Organism: Synergistales bacterium; assembly: GCA_963666205.1. GTDB lineage: Bacteria > Synergistota > Synergistia > Synergistales > JAFGMB01 > JAENYO01. The sequence goes on along the minus strand of OY762654.1, from coordinate 27,324 downwards.
AGAGGGATCTCTGCCATATAGGCAAGTCCAAGATTTTCCTGTTTGAGAGATATACCTGGACCCGATGAGGCAGTCATCGATTTTCTGCCTGTAATTGATCCACCGATGGTCGCGGCCATACTGGCAATTTCATCTTCCATCTGGATAAACTTACCTCCACGAATAGGCAGTTCCTTAGCCATTTCTTCCATAACATCTGTAGAGGGAGTTATAGGATATCCAGCAAAAAAAGTGCATCCGGCAGCAAGGGCACCTTGAGCCAAAGCCTGGTTCCCTTGCCAGAAAGCAACATCAGTCATTATTTTGGTCCTCCTTAACGGTAATTGCCAGGTCCGGGCAAATATTCTCACATTGCCTGCAACCAATACAGTCGTCCTGACGAGCAGCATATGACGTGAGTCTATCGTTCAGTTCAAGGACTTTTTTAGGACAGATCTGGACACATAGATTGCAACCCTTGCACCAGCTACCATTTACTATTACCTGAAACTTCTTGGCCAAAACTCCACCCCCTGGTAGAAAGATTCATTTAACCATTCTGTTTTATTAACAAATAATGGTATTTGCAAATTTCGTAATAAGGATAAACGTATAATGCCTTTCTTACAAGCGTTATATTTTAGAATAACCTAATCAGTTAGTCAGGTTTTTGCTTTATATCTTTTATTCAATTTGTATACCTTAATTGCTAGCTAACTGAAGTATATTCAATATTGCGAAAAAGTTTTTGTACTGGCATAGAATCATTAGCGGGAACAAATCATTTTGGAGGAACTTCAGAAAGAGCAGGTTTTTTCTGGCATTTATACAGTGATACCTGCTCTTGAAATATATCATAAAAAGTTCAAGAAGAATGAGCCTTTTGGAAACAGAACAGTATCTACAAAAGAGAAGGTTTTGGTTTTCCGATGTCTGGTTCCCTGTAATATCGGGCCTTGATTTCAGTTGGTTCTACCGACAGGTTTATTTTATGAAACGCCATTGATGCTATTGTACCGCCTGAGATCGGACAATATCTGATTGGAAAAATGTTATTCTTAAAAAGTTCTCTGCATCTTTCACTGTCTGGACTGATAAGTATTGGTGTTTTTTCAAGGTCTTTGAGGAATTCCTTCAACATCGGAACTGGATATGCGTCAACGGGCAGCAATGATACCGTTCTGTCATTCTCTACCGTATAGGCACCTGCATAAATGGTGTTTCTGCTTCCCCATATCAGGGGAACATTTACCATATGACTATCAAGGCAGGATCCATAAACGACTGCCTCGAGGGAACATATTGGTATCACTGGTACTCCTAGACCTTCTCCAAGAGCCGTAGCATAGGAAATACCCACTCTGATGCCTGTAAAGTACCCAGGCCCAACAGTAACAGCTATCCGGTCGATCATATTCAGATTAATATCAACAAAATCCATCAACTGTTGCGTAACAATTGGAAGAGATCCCGACTGCTCTCTTCCAAGATCAAGATTTATCTCACCTATGGGTTTTTCTTCTATGGCAATTCCCACATTTGTTTTCCTGGTACTGCAATCTATTCCGAGTATGTATTTCACAGAAAGCCGATCTCCTTTTTTAATAGATCTATATAATCATTAAGCATTTTCGCTGCTTTTTCTCCTATGGCAGAAAAAGTAAAATATCGTGTCTCCTCTGGTCCTCCGAATGGCAGATAATTTCCCCCATTTTTACAGGAGATATTTATTATCCAGAGATCACTCGACGGAGTTTCTTCCAGTTTTTCCGCCCATTCGATTATCAGAAGGTAACCATAATCTATGTAGGAATCCAGATCAAGCTCACTTTCATCTCCTCTTTCAAGCCTGTAAAGATCCACATGGGCAATAGGAATCCTGCCCTGGTATTCATTTACAAGGGTAAATGAAGGGCTTCGAACACCTTGTACTCCCATAATACTGGAAAGTCCACGAACAAAAACTGTTTTTCCAGCCCCAAGGTCTCCAGATAGGTGTATTGTCAGACCGGGATAAACAAACTCAGCAATCCTGCTGGCAATGTCTATTGTTTCTTCTTCAGAAAAAGTAATCAGCGAGTTATGAGAAGCAAAGATCAATAATTATCAACCTTTCAGGGTACTTATATTTCATTTGCCGAAAGTAATCTTAACCTATTTACTATTCCAGGAATCCTTTCAGCCAATTCTCTTGCAATTACTCCGTCCAGTCCGGCAATAACAGAAAGCTCGTCTCCTGCCCTGGCATGGAGCCAGGCACCTGTACATGCTGCCTCAAAAGGTTGAACACCTCCGGCCAGAAGGGATGAAATAATCCCGGATAACACATCCCCGGAACCAGGGATGGCCAGAGACTGATTGCCTCCTAATATAACTGCAGTTCGAACTCCGTCGTCAATAAGGGTATGGTAACCTTTGAGTAGGACAACACCCCACCTGGTTGATAACTCTCTTACACATCCAAGTCTATCTTTTCTTACAGTCCCGATATCAGTTCCAAGTAATCTGGACGCTTCACCTTCGTGAGGAGTTAAAACCACATTTTCCCTCCTGAGCATTTCTCCCTCTATTTCAGACAACAGGAATAAAGCATCTGCATCCAGTACTATCGGAATGTTAACTTCATTCCATACCCTGGTTACGAGCCTCAGTGTTGACAGGTTTCGTCCAAGTCCAGGTCCTATAACCATTGAATCAGACCTCTCTTCCAGAAGTTTTACACGGTGCATAAGGTTATCAGTCAATGTTTCCGGTTCGTCAAAAGGGAAACCCCACGTAATTACTTCTGGCAGAAAAGAAGATACAGTATTCTGCGCATCTATGGAAGAAAGTGTAAAAACCAGGCCTGCTCCGGTTCTGAGGCAACCAAGGGCAGTCAGTGCGAGAGAACCCCTGTATTCAGGAGCACCACCAATAGCTGTAACATTTCCTCTCTGCCCTTTATGCATGTCCAATGGTCTTTCCGGCAGATTCCTTCTTGCATTATTTTCTGTAAAATCTATTATCCTTGGGGGAGCGATAAGGACTCTATCCTTGGGAACTCCTATATCTGCAACTTTAAGATTGCCTGAATACCGTGCTGCTGGCATAAGCCCCAGTCCTGTTTTAGGCGCAAGCATGGTAATTGTCAGTACCGAATTAATACATGGAGAATAGACTTGGCCGTTCAGTGGATCAATGCCGCTTGGAATATCGACTGATACGACGGGAATTCTCGGAGGAATCAGGGATATTATCCGGGAACATTCTCCCCGGGGACAACCCTTGCTTCCAGTTCCAAGCAATGCATCCACACATAAATCACTTGAACATATCATTCCATGAATATCCTCATCCAGAATCTCAGGAGATGAATATATTTGAATACCCAGAGATTTCGCAATCTTGAGATTAATTGCAGAATCACCACGGAAAGATGTCGTCTTTATAGCTGAGATTACTACAACATCTACTTTCTTCAGCATAAAGTGTCTTGCCATCACAAGACCATCTCCCCCATTATTGCCAGGTCCTACAAGTATGCAGACAGATGATAACAATTTGTATTCTTTCATCAATATCTCTACAGCATTACGGCCCGCGTTCTCCATAAGAACCATACCTGGAATCCCTATTTCAGATATTGCTCTGCTATCAGCTTTCCGGATTGTTTGAGGATCGTAAAAATCCACTCTTGGACACCTCCAGTACCACAAAAGCAGCAGAAAGACCATCCTCATGGCTGATACTGATATGCACCCTCAGGGGATCATTGGCTGATAGTAAACCCTTAACCTTATCGCTTAATTGCAAGAAAGGGCCTTTGGATGTCCTTTCAACCCATACTCCTTTAAAAATTATTCTTGAGAGTCCTAATCCACTTGCTTTAGCAAATGCTTCTCTGGCCGCAAAAGCAGCTGCATAATGCTGCGCCGGAAATAGTTTGGAGGATGCATAATCAATCTCTACGGGGTGAAAGACCCTTTGCACAAAATGAGAGTTTTGTATGACCCTCTCCATTCTGGATATTTTACACAGATCTATCCCGATGCCCATCAACATTGCTATCACCTTCTTTGAATAAATAATACTACTGTTCTCATCAACAGTATATTGGATATCAAACAATGCTTGAATAACATACAAAAAAGGGGATGTCATTTAAACGACATCCCCTTTCAGATAACTATTAATGGTGGGTGGTACAGGAATCGAACCTGTGACCTCTTCCGCGTCAAGGAAGCGTTCTTCCTCTGAACTAACCACCCAGTGCTGAGCAATTGTACAATCAGGTTTTAGGCTTGTCAACTTCTTTTGTCCTATAAAATGAACAAAAGAAGATTTACACTCTCATTCAAACAGTTATCCCAGCAATGTCTGAATTCTCAAAGCATTCGGGGATACCTGTCAGAACCTGAACCCGTAATCACTCCTATCCCCGGTTAGATCTTCTTTAGAGCCTCTCTGGTAATGTCCATACCCCTGGCAATATCTTCAAGGGGAACATTCAGAGCAGGTCTGTAACGTATTGATAGAGTTCCACAGGGTAAAATAAGCATTTTCTGAGCATGAAGAAGCTTCAGAAGTTTATTGCGGGTTTCATTATCAGGAAGATCGTAGGCGCACATAAGCCCCTTTCCCCTTACATTCTGCAGGATTGGAAATTCTTTCTGCAGTTCAAGAAGTCCCTTATAAAGGGCAGGTCCAACAGTATTTGCTACATAATCAAGAATATTTTCATCCCTGTATATCTCGAGAAATCTTTGGGATCTGACCATATCTACAACACTTCCGCCCCATGTAGAATTGATCCGACTGGAAGTAACCCAGCAGTTTCCCTCTACTTCATCTATCCTTGGCCCTGCAACTATGCCACATATCTGCGCTTTCTTACCGAAGGCAAAGATATCGGGTTTAACTCCATAATGCTCCCAGGCCCACATCTTACCGGTAATACCCATCCCACACTGAACTTCATCAAATATCAGAAGTATTTCATTTTCGTCACAGATTTTCCGCAGACTCTGGAAAAATTCTTTCCTGAATTGATTATCTCCGCCTTCTCCCTGGATCGTTTCAATGATCATGGCACAGATATCATCAGGATTATCCTCTATAGCCTGTTGGATCTGTTTAAGCGATTGGAGCTCAGCCCACTTTACCATATTGAGATTATCTTCCAAGGGCCAATATATTCTGGGATTCAAAACCTTGATCCACTCATTGAACTTGGCAAAATACTGATGCTTATTTGGATCATGGGTATTAGTCAAGCTAAGGGTATATCCACTTCTTCCATGAAAAGCTTCATTGAAGTAAATCACCTTTGTTCCCCTTTTCCCCCGAATTGCATCTCCTTTATTGACCTTACCAGCTGCTAGAAGTCTTCTTACTTTCCAATCCATGGCAACTTTAAGAGCATTTTCTACTGCTAATGTTCCATAATCGATCAGGAAAAGATGCTTAAACCCTTCTGGCATGGCAACTTCACCAAAAGTATGAACAAATTCTGCCATTTCCTGAGTATATATATCCGAATTAGCTACTTTGTTTATTGCTGCACGATAAATCTTTTCCTTGAATTCTTCATTGTCGACCTTGGGATGATTCATACCAAAGGGTGCTGAAGCAAAAAACGTATAGAAGTCAAGCCATGCATCGCCTGTAGCAGCATCAACGATATGGCTCCCTCTGGATTTTTCCATATCGATAACTATGTCAAAACCATCTCTCAGCATCCATTCAGCTATTGTTGAAAAAACTTCTTTGGGTGGAATTGAAAAGGAAGAACAATGTTCGGTCATTTTCTATCTGCCTCCTTGTTGGTCTGCTAGCTACTTTCCCCTCACTACTTAACAGCACTATTTCAATATCAACCTACAGCCCCCTTCCTTTTACTTAAGTTAGGGATGTTGAACAGTTGTTACTGAAAGGGTTACCCGAAAATAACGGGATGGAAGAGCATCCTATTTCTGCAAGACTTCAACTTGGATGTCAGGGCGATTTTCAGATATGATATTTCTTAAGCGAAGTTCTGCATCTCGTGAAAAAAGGACACGCCACCCCTTCAGCCCTATTTCGAATAAGGCCATGAGCTTGTCACCTCTAAATGCAAAACTGACAGATTTAACATCTCCCCATGGTAAAACTTCCTTGTAAGCTCTTCCCAGTATGCGCTGCTCTCTCACTATACCCTCAGAAGAGACAGAGAAGGCTTTATTGTAAGAACAACAGGCAATGCAGACAAAGCCTACGCCAATATAAGTAAACGCTCCATTACTGCCATGTAAAAACTGGTAAAGGCCGCTAGAAATTATTATCAGGCCTATTGCTAAAGAAAGGGACTTCATCCCTTTGGGGAGGGGGGATCCCACAGTTGTTGTTAATTTCTCAGGCATGTCAGTCTCCTCAAAAGCAGAGAAGAACAGGGAGTTCCCTGTCCTTCTCTGCTTGTTAATAAGTATCAGGATTCCTCTTTATTGTTCTCCATGTCTTCTTTCCAGAAAACACCTATTCCCAGATAAGTAATGGTAATCGCTACAAGTGGATTCAGCCAGTTAAGGAAAGCATAAGGAGCATAAGCGAAGGGATGAACACCAAGGACACTGGACTGGTAAGCTCCACAGGTATTCCAGGGAACCAGAGCCGAAGTAAGGGTACCAGCATCTTCAAGGCTTCGTGAAAGCATCCTTGGCGCAAGTCCCTTCTTACCCTTGTATTCAAAATTCTCAAAACCTGTCTTGAAAAGTCTTCCAGGCATAACAATTGCAAGATACTGATCGCCGAGGAACAGGTTGGAGAACACACAGGAGGCGATAACAGATGTAACAAGTCCTCCTACTGTCGTAACCATTTTCAGGATTTTCTCAAGGAGGACTTCAAGAAATCCGCAGGTTTCCATGATACCGCCAAGAGCCAGGGCCAGAAGGATCAGGGAGATTGTCCACATCATCCCATCCAGTCCACCTCTTGTTAGAAGATCTGCGAGGAGGCTCCCCACTTCATGGACCATATCAAGACTGATGTTATCTCCTACGAGTGCCACACCTTTCAGCGCTTCAGTTACAGCATCCATGCTACCCGCTTCTGCTACCGCATTTGCGATACTCGTCTCATAACCATAGTGAAGGGCACCCATGACATCGGCAAGACCAACTCCCTGGAAAAGAGACATAACCGAACCGGCAAGCATTCCAATTATAAGCCCGGGTATGGCTGGGACCTTTGCAGTTGCCATGATAATAACAAGAACCGGGGGTACAAAACCAAGAAGACTTACATGAAATTCAGCCTGCATAACCTGTTGGATGAGGGATATCTTTGAAGCATCAAGTGCACCACCGGCATATTTCATACCCATAAATCCTGCAATTACTGCGACAATGATATAGGTAGGGCCTGTCGTCCAGAGCATGGCCCTTATGTGGTCAAAAAGGTCATTACCGGCAACTGCAGGTGCCAGATTTGTAGTATCTGAAAGGGGAGACATCTTATCACCAAAATAAGCACCCGAGATGATAAATCCGGCTGTAACATGAGCAGGGATGCCAAGTCCGGCAGCGATACCCATCATAGCAATACCAACTGTACCTGATGTGGTCCAGGAACTTCCGGTAGCAAGAGAAACTATGGAACATACCAGAAGTGTCGCGAGAAGGAAAAACCCCGGAGAAAGGAGATCCAGACCATAATAGATAAGTGACGGGACTACTCCACTCTGTACCCAGGCACCGATCATAGAACCGACTATGGTAAGGATCAGGATTGCCTGCATAGCGATCATAATTCCATTGATCATCCCATTTTCAATCTTTTTCCATGAATATTTCAAAACAAAAATACCCATGAACGCGGTAAACACAGCACAAAGGAAAATCGGTACATGAGCATCAAGACCTAATTTCAGAACGCTTCCACTAATAACAACAGCAATAACGACCAGGACCAGCAACGCTTCGGCAAAACTCGGTTTTCTACCTACTTTTTCTTCTGCCATTTTGCTTCCTCCTCAAGAATTAGATTCTCTCCAACCTGGAACTACCCCCCACAACGACTGACCCGCATTGATCAAGGTTAATTTAAACCTCATCCAGTTTTGATTATATTCTATTTCACGATTTCATGTCTACAATCTTCAGGTTATTCTGACGAGGAAGAGATCACCCTTTCATTTATAATATGGTAACCACCAAAAGTGACCTGGAAACAGGTTTTCTCGTTATCTTTATTGATGCCGGGAAAATATGGTAGAGAGAATATAATTTTTCAAAAAAGCTGCGGGCAAGGGGTATACCCCTTGCCCGCAGCTTTTTGCTGTTAGAGTCTTTTTACGATTTCCCTTGCCATATCAAGGGTCGAAGAGGCCTTTGTTTCCCAATCAGCAACACCTTTATCCCTCAACAGGTCATAGGTAAGGACCTTTCCCTCCCTAAGAACATCGAACATTGCCTTTTCCATTCGGTGAGTATATTTTTCAAGTCCGAGGTAATCCAGGAGCATTCCAGCAGCATTAAGCATTGCTACAGGATTAAGCTTGTACTGCCCTGCATATTTTGGGGCTGAACCATGACAAGGTTCCATAAGTGCATAGTTTTCACCAATATTTCCACTGGCTGTGACTCCCATACCTCCGACAAGCTGGGAAGCTTCATCAGACACTATATCTCCAAACATATTTGTGGTAACGACTACTTCGTAATCCTGAGGATTTTTGATAAGCCACATACATGTAGCATCTACATTCTCCATATTCCATTCAACCCCCGGATAGTCCTTACAGACTTCCTTTGCAACATCAAGAAATAGACCACCTGTAGCTCTGATTACATTGGGCTTCTCTACAACCGTGACTTTATTTCTTCCTGTACTTTGCGCATACTCGAAAGCCGCTCTGATAATCCTCTCGCAACCTTCATACGAAAAAACGCGAAGTGAAGCTGCAAGTTCCTTTTTCCCCCTGTATCTTTCAAGATTGGGATGTATTGATAAAAGTTCTTCGGGAAATGGACGCCATTCTACAGCTGAATAGAGACCTTCTGTATTTTCCCTGAACAGGACCATGTCTATATCATCACGATATGAAGGTACTCCAGGCATCGATTTTGCAGGTCTGAGATTAATATAAAGGTCAAATATCTGTCTCATTTGAAGAATGGCAGATTTAAAACCCTTGACCCCAGGTTTCGATGTTATAGCTGCCATCAAAGCAGCATCAGTATTCTGGAGAATTTCTTTAGTTTCGTCTGGAACTGTATTCCCATATTTCTCCCACATGCACCACCCTGCATCTGCACGGACCCAATCTATGGGTGGATTCAGTGCTTCCATAACCTCCATACAGGCTTCCATTACATCGAAACCGGAATCGTCACCAGGAATGTAGGCAACCTTGTATCTGTCTTTTTTTACGGCAATTTCAAGAACGTTCCTGTTTGTCCCCATTTATATCCCCTCCTTAGTCCCATGTATTAATGGCTGATAACCTTTAATGATCTAACTTCTGAATAACCATAGTAGATCAATCCAGCCCCAGGCTTTTTCTTATATGTTCAACAAGGCCACCATCCTGAAGTATTCCCCTGACATATTCTGGAATGGGTGCAAAAGCAAATTCCTTACCCTGATCTGTCCTGATGAGTCCATTCTCAAAATCTATTTCGATTTGCTCACCAGCTTCAATGGAAGCTACCGCAGCAGGGGACTGAATAACAGGTAGTCCCTGGTTAATTGCATTGCGGTAGAATATACGGGCAAAACTCCTGGCTACAACTGCTCCGACTTTTAAGGATGTCAGACAGGTTGCAGCCTGTTCTCTGGATGAACCACATCCCCAGTTCTTTCCTGCTACAATCACATCACCAGGTTGAGCTTTTCGTGCAAACTCGGGATCAAGGTCCTCCAAAGCATATTTGCCCATTTCTGCGGGATCGAGAACAGTATATGTGTATTTCCCCGGGAAAATGACATCAGTGTTCACATCATCTCCATATTTCCAGACCTTTCCTTTAACTTTCATTAAACAAGCACCTCCCTGGGATCAGTTATTTCACCCTTCAGGGCAGAAGCGGCTACTGTTGCCGGGCTGGCAAGGTAGATATAGCTCTCCTTATTTCCCATTCTTCCTTGGAAATTCCTGTTCGCCGTTGAAATGCAGGTTTCGCCTGGAGCAAGTATCCCTTCATGATTGCCCATGCATGGACCACAACCAGGGTTAGCAAGTATACATCCTGCATCAAGAAGGATATCCATTATGCCTTTTGACATTGCTTTTCTGTAAATCTCCCAGGAAGCAGGTATTACAATAGTTCTAACAGCAACTTTTCCTCCTTCAAGCACCTCAGCTGCTTCCTCAAGATCCTGAAGTCGACCGTTAGTACATGTCCCCAGAAAAGCCTGATCTATGGATGTACCCTTAACTTCTGTAATGGGAGAATAGTTATCCACAGTATGAGGCTTGGCTACACCTGGTTCGATATTTGCCAGATCATATTCAAGTACTTTTTCATAGTAGGCATCTTCATCTGCCCATATTGACTCCCATTTATCAGACTTAGCCTTGTCTTTAATGAAGTTCAGAACCTTAGTATCAGGCGGACAGACCGCATTTTTTGCTCCCATTTCTATACCAAGATTACATAGGGTCATTCTGGATCCGAGGGTCATAGCTTCAATAGCCTTACCATGAAATTCAACAGACATATAGTCTGCTCCATCTGAATGGATATCACCCATAATCCTCAGGATCAGATCCTTTGCACTGACGCCCCTTCCAAAGGTTCCATTCACGCTTATCTTCATTGAGTCCGGAACTTTAAACCAGATCTTTCCTGTAGCCCACGTAGCCGCCATTTCAGTTCGGCCAATGCCTGTTGAGAAGGCACCAAAAGCTCCATAAGTACAGGTGTGACTATCACTACCAACAATTACAAGTCCTGGCAGAGCATACCCCTTTTCACACATAACCTGATGACATACACCGCCATTGCTCATGACATCGTAAAAATGCTCGATCCCCTGATCTTTGACAAATCCTCTAATAACCTTGTGATTCAGTGCATGTTTATCAGTCGGAGCCGGGATAGCATGGTCAAGGATAAATACCAGTCTGCTGCTGTCCCACACTTTATTGACGCCAATTTCCTTGAAGATCTTTGAAATTGGCGCAGCATTATCATGACTCATACAAAAATGGGGTTCAACTGTGACTATCTGACCTGCAGAGACTTCATTTCCAGTTGCCTTGCCAAGAACTTTTTCGGCAAAAGTCTTACCCATCCTCCTCCACCTCTATTCCTTCACGGCATGGGCCTTGATATACTGAATAAGACCACCATGGGCCATTATTTCTTTTTCAAGGTCCGTAACAGCATCGCCATGTATCTTCTCTCCGGAACTCAGATTTTTGATTTCACCGGTATCAAGGTTAACTTCTATGTCATCTCCATCCTTGAATTTAGAAGAGATTCCTGGAGCAACAAGTACCGGATAACCATTGTTTACAGCATTCCGGTAATAGATTCTGGAGAAGGATTCCGCGAGGACCACAGGAATTCCTCCCTCCTTAAGGCAGTAGACAGCATGTTCCCTACTTGATCCACATCCGAAGTTTTTCCCTGCAACTACTACATCTCCATCCTTCACTTCTCTGGCAAAGTTTTCTTTTCCGGGGTAATATTCAAATGCATATTTAGGCATTTCCGCAGGGTCTGTCACTGCCAGATATTTATTATGATAGATCAGATCAGTATCAACATCATCGCCGAAAACCCAGGCTCTTCCTTTTATCAAAGAACTTCCCATAACTTTCCCACTCCTTTAACCAAGAATATCTCTGGGATCTGTTATCATTCCTCTTACAGCTGATGCCATGGCTGTCATCGGGCTGGCAAGATAAGTGCTGCTTCCTTTACCAACTTTTCCGAGGAAGTTCCTGTTGGTAGTAGACATACCAACGTCATCAGAGGGTAGGGCTCCATAGTGCTGTGCAGTACACAGACTACATGTAGGATTGGTGAATACAACTCCCGCATCAATGAATTTTTCTATATAACCGGCTCTGGCACACTGGGACATAACCTCTCTTGTAGCAGGGGTAACTATGCACCTGGTCATAGGATTAATTTTGAAATCGGCAGCTTTTAAAACTTCAAATGCTGCAGTTATATCCTCAAACCTGCCATTGGTACAGGATCCAATGTGAACCTGATCTAGCCTGGTTCCTGCAACTTCACTAACCTTTTTCACGTTATCTGGAGCATGTGGTGCAGATACGAGAGGTTCAAGGTCAGATACATCAAAACAAAGGTCTTCACAATATATTGCATCCTGATCAGCTTTCATAAATTCAACACTTTCCCTGACATCTTCACCGCCTCTCTCAACAAGCCATCTTAGGACTTCTCCATTAGGCTGGATTAGGCCTATTTTCCCACTCATTTCAGTGATCATGGAACAGAGGGTTATCCTCTCGGCAAGAGAAGACCTTTCAATAACTGGTCCATAAAATTCTGCAGCTTTGTAGAGAAGTCCATCTGCTTTAAGGTTTCCTACAAGGAATGTCAGGAAGTCTCTCATACAGACTCCGGTTTGAAATTCTCCTGTTACAGAGATTCTGACAGTTTCAGGAACTCGAAACCATAACTTGCCCAGTATCCACGATGCTACGATATCAGTATTACCTACACCGGTCGCGAAAATACCAGCCCCTCCGAGCAGGTTCATGTGACTATCAGTACCGAGCACAACATGTCCAGGTTTTACTACTCCATTCTCAAGCATGACATGCTGGCCAATTCCCCAGTTAATATCAAATACTTTGCCTATACCCTGCTTTTTTGCAAATTCACGAATTATCTTCTGATTATTTGATACTTTTTCAGTATGGGAGGGAGCCTGTAGATCGAATGTAAACGCAATCTTTTCAGGATTCCAGACCTTACCCCGACCCTCTGTAACTTCGTCAAACTGTAGACAGCAGTTAGGACCTGCAAAATCTCGTGCAGAAGATATATCGATTTCGCACCATACCCTGTCTCCGGGTTTAACATCCTTGCCGGATGCTCTGCCTATAATTTTCTCTATTGTGGTTTTTCCCATTTAAACCCCTCCTGAGTCGTTCATGAAAATTTTCGAAACAATGACTACGTTAAGTTCTAAAGAAGTCCCAGGTGAGACTTGATGCTCTCGAAATTGATAAAATCCACATGATGCACAACAACAGCCTCAGGACTGCGATGTCTGCCATTACCTTCCCCGGCATGAGTTGCTATGATGTGACATATATCGCTTGATAGACCATTTCTGGCAGCTAGTACCGCACCTGAAAAGGGATGTCGTAGGTCCTTCCCATATTGGGATTTGACATACTTACCGTCCTTGAACTCCATTTCAACGAGCTTGCCTACATCATGAAGAATAGCTCCAGCGATCAGTACATCCCTGTCCAGGGTAAAATCTCCCTGGTTATGGTATATCGGGTTGTATACGTCTCCGATATGTCTGCACATTTGAACGATGGACCTTGTGTGAACAAGCAGCGAGGCGGGACAATCAGGAATCAACAGGGTAAAGGGCATCTTATCCATATCCTCGACTTCCCAGCCCCCCGACCTGAGTCCATCTTCTATTGTTGAGACCACTTTCTCCTGCAGAGTCTTGTCAACAATCCAACCAATTTCAGGTATCGCTTCCCTAATCTTTTCGTTCATTCATAACACCTCCATCAGATTAGATTATCTTTACGCCTTAAGTCGCTCTTCTGGTAAGAATACTTCTCCCTAGATAATTCCTGCCTTTTCAAGAAAGTGGATGGTAACAGTAGCAGCAAGAAGATCTGCTGAGCCTCCGGGGTTGATGTTTTCTGATATAAACAACTCATCCATTTTTAATATTGACTCTCTTCCTTTAGCAGTTTCAATACCACCCAACTCCAGGGCCTCTGACGCCATAGGCTGGACCTTTTCCTTCAGGGTTGAAAAATTGGAGCGGGATATGACGTTTGTATCCGCAGAAACAGACATGATCCGGAGCAAAGCATTAACCATAGAATCATTCAATGTAAGTCCTCGAGAAAGACCCGCTCTCATTTCAGGCAGCCCATGATCTACAACAGATGGCAAACCATCCTCCACCTCACCTCTTATACCCCTGACCCCATATTTCAGATACAGTTCTTCTCCTTTCGTCAGATTTCTGTCCGGCATTTTTTTAGCTAGAATAAAGAGTTCTCTATCGCAAATACCTGAAGCAATGGCTCTTATCTCTTTCGAAAGAGCATTCGCGCTCAATTGCATTCCTTTCATTATCATTCTCCCGGCAACGGCACAGATAACACCCATTATGAAGATAAGACCTTTCTGAGTATTGACCCCATCCGTCGCTCGGAACATTCTTTTCTCAGTGACCATTCCTTGTTGACGAAGGGTTTTAAGAAATTCCTCATTTGGCAATCTGGATTCGATGCCCAACAAAGCAAAGCGATAGAAATCCTGGCATATAGCAGCTGAGCTCATACAGAAAAGGAAAAAGTCCATATCACAATTAGCACCATTATTTGTAAGATCTACGAGCCCGGGTTTGGGGGTACATGCCACTTCAAGTAACATACCACGAATAGCTTTTTCACTTATTTCCCAAGATATCTGAGAATATGATCTATCCAAAAAGATTCCCCTCCATAACCATGGCTGCCATCATGAACACTTTTATTAACAGGTTTTGATTTCCCGTATCACATCAATAACCGTACCATCCCGATACTCAACAACCCCGATGATCTTATCTTTAAATTCAGGATCTTCAGGCTTTCCTGATATTCTGTACGCTTCATTTTTCAGATCATGAATATTGACCACAGGTAGTCCAGCCCTTTTAAGGGTTACCTCGAGCTCAGCACGTTGTGGATTAACTGCTATTCCTCTCTCGGTAACTACAACATCAATAGTTTCTCCAGGACTGGTGACTGTTAGAACATCGTCAACTACCATTGGAAGTCTGCCTCGGAGAAGCGGAGTTGTAATAATTGTCAGATTCGCACCGGCAGCAGTATCCATGTGCCCACCAACGCCATGAAGGAGGACTCCATCAGATTCAGTATTGACATTGACATTAAAATTGGTATCCACCTGTGTGGCTCCCAGGATAACTGCATCCAGTTGATTGACAGCACATCCCTTATTGTGGGGGTTAGCATAAAATGAAGCGCTCATTTCGACATGATTAGGGTTTTCCCGCAATGATCGGACAGCTTCCATATCAAAGGATTGGACATCCAGCAATGTCTCAAAAAGTCCTTCCTGCAACATTTGGACAAAGAAAGCGGTAATCCCTCCCGAACCGAAGCTCCCCCGGATATCCCTTTCTTTCATGATTTCTCTTATGTAATCGGCTACAGCCAGAGAAATACCACCTGCGCCCGTCTGAAGAGAAAAACCATCTTCTATGAGTCCGGAAGCATCTATTACCTTTGCTGCATTTTCTGCTATTAGAAGCCGAAGGGGGTCTCTGGTTACCTTCAGGGTACCTGAAACAATACCTGAAGGATCTCCTATCTGATCAATCTTTACAACATAGTCAACATAGTTTTGTGGAATGGATATGGGGAAAAGAGGATATTGAACCAGATTATCCGTTATTGCTACAACCTTATCTGCAAACATGGCATCTGCAACACAATATCCAAGAGATCCACATGCTGACTGTCCCTCAGATCCATTAAGATTCCCGTAACGATCGGCTGAAGGAGCTGCAATAAAAGCAACATCAACAGAAAGATCTCCTGCTTCAATAGCTCGGGCACGTCCACCATGGGAACGTAAAAGGACAGGGACCTCAAATCCTCCGTGGGAAGCTAGTTTCCCTACAGGGCCGTTTACACTTCCCTGAATGGCTCTTACTACACCACTTTCTATATGTTTTATGATGGATTTATGAACAGGGAAAAGAGCAGTGGGGGCCAGTGTTATGTTCCTGTAACCCATTTCAGCTATAAGATCCAGAACCAGAGCAACGACAAAGTCACCATTTCGAAGATGATGATGGAAGGAGATGGTCATGCCATCCTTTAAGCCCGTGGCAAGGATGGCATCCCTCAGTGAAGGGATAAGTTTTTCCGTATCCCTGGTAACATGTGGAATCAGGGGAGATTTCATTTTACCATCAGGAACCCTTGCAAAGGCCCCTTTAAAGGGTTTTAGTGAACCTATCCCTTCAATAAATTCAGGTATCACTCTTCCCGCTGCATTTAACATAATGACAGACCTCCTTTTAAGCTAAACCCATAGCTTCAGCAAAGGCAATGACTCTTCTGGCCTTTGCTACAACAGGAGCATCGATCATTCTGCCATCAAGGGCAACAACTCCTGATTTCTTTTTTTCTGCTTCTTCCAGTGCCTGGACGATCCGTCTGGCTTTTGCGATTTCTTTTTCTGTCGGTGTAAAGACTTTATGAATTGTTTTGATCTGTCGAGGGTGGATTATCGACTTGCCATCAAATCCCAACTGTTTGATAAGATTTGTTTCTGCTAAAAGACCCTCTTCATCATTTACGTTTCCGAAAACAGTATCAAGGGCATCAATGTGGGCGATCCTTGCTGCCAGTAGGATCTTCATTCTTATATCAAGAAGCTCCATACCGTCTCTTGTTCTCTGTGCAGCTATATCTGCAGTATAATCTTCACCACCGAAGTTTATGGCAGAAACTCTGCTGTCTGCACAGGCTATTTCCACTGCATTATAAGAACCAAGAGCAGATTCAATGAGGGGCATGATCTTAATTTTTCCCTTTTCCATACCCTTTTCTGTTTCCATCTGATCAAGTATCTCACTCACAGTTATTACATCCTGAGCATATTCGCATTTTGGCAGCCTTATGGCATCCAGCCGTGGAGAAACAACACTTTTCAGGTCATCCAGACCATAGGGTGTAGAAAGCGCATTTATTCTGACCACTACTTCGGCACCGCGAAAATCTACATATGCCAGGGTATTCCTGACCAATATCCGGGCTGCATCTTTTTCAGTTATGGATACAGCATCTTCAAGATCCAGAACTACTGAATCAGCCCCAAAGATTCCGGAATTCAACAACATTGAAGGATCGTTACCTGGAATATATAGCGCTGTGCGCCTCAACTGTTTTAGAGACATCTTCCAGCCTCCTCGATTGGATAATGAAGAGCCCTTCTTGCAGCAGTTTCCACACGAGCACTTATAGTGCAGTCAAGAGCCCCCCTGTCCTGGGCCTTTACATAGGCATCATGGACACCGAGATTATCAAGTGTGTTTCTAATAACAGAAATAATCTGCTTACCGAAGGACACTATGGAAGGGCTATCCAGGTCAATACTGATCCCCTTTTCCTGCACTGTAAGATCAATAAAGACCAGTATATCTCCAGACTCCAGAGTTCCCGCCTGACCATTGCTCTGATCTGTCTTCAACTGTATCAATCCCCTTTAATTTGATGATTTATCTAAATGAGCTATTGTATTTCTTCTTTTTCCAGACGGTATCCAAGGGCCCCTGAGATTGAATTGGCAGATCCTATGACCAATGGAATGAAACGGCTTATGTTTTGATCTGAAAATCTTGAAACAGGCCCAGTAACACTCAGAGCTGCAATAACACTTCCGGAAAAGTCCCTTACAGGTGCTGCAATGGAAACAGCCCCAAGATAAGTTTCCTCAAAGCTTATAGAATAGCCCTGATCTCTTATCCTCGAAAGTTCTATGAGAAGGTCATCTCCATCTGTAATGGTATTGGGACCCATGGTTGTAAGTTCATTCTCCTCAAGTAGTTGCCTGAGGGAATCTACCGGGAGATAAGCCATAAGAACCTTTCCAGGAGCACCCGAATGGATAGGGATCGATTTCCCTAGCTCAACTGCCTGCCTGATCTCATGCCGGCTCTCTATCTTCTTTACACTCATTCTTTTCCCGTTATAGATAATATTTAGGTTAATGGTCTCCTCCGTTTCAAGAGCAAGTTTCTCCATAAAAGGATGTGCACAGTGCCTTATTTCAAGCTGTTCTTCCACAAGGTGACCAAGCTGGAAGAGTTTAAGCCCAAGACGATATTTCATGGTATCGGGATTCCTTACCACAATACCCCGACCTTCCAAGGTCAGAAGAATTCTGTGGACTCGACTTTTATTTAGACCAAGTTTTCGGCTTATCTCACTTATTCCCAGATTTTTTTCTTCCTTTGAAAAACAGTCAAGTACATCAATGGAAGTCAGAAGAGATTGTATAAGATAACTGGAATTACTGTTTTTCATTACAAGACTCCTTGTCTTATTAGATAATAAACTGTATTATTCTACAAGACCATTTTACTCTTTGTACGATATAGAGGCAATAGGAATATTTCCCCGACTTCCGGCATTAAGGATATGGGGCAGTTGTGTTCTTATTTTGTGGAAAAGACAATTGCTTTCATGTATATTAACTAGGATGTTAGAGATAGTTATTGTATTCCAGTTTTTTAAAAACCATGAGATGAATGGGGGGCTTTCAGTTGAAGTGGTTGAAGACATATCCGGAGAGATGTATTGGTTGTGAACAATGTATGGAAACATGTTCAGAGTTATGGTTCAGAGAAAAATCAGAAATTCTGTCAAGGATCAGAGTGTCAAAAAGTGAAGAAGGTTTTACTCTCAACGCGTGCAACCAGTGTGGCAAGTGCATTGATATATGTCCTGTAGGGGCCTTGGCAAGGGATGCAAAGGGAATTGTTCGGCTTGATAAGGAAAAATGCGTAGGCTGTATGATGTGTGTCGGTTTTTGCCCGACATCAAGTCTTTTCTTTAATTCCATAAAGGGCGTTGAACCTTTCAAATGTATTGCCTGTGGGGCCTGCACAAAAAGATGTCCTACACAGGCTCTGGAGATAGTGGAAGAATAGAGTAAATCTTTGTTTAACGGGGGGTATTAAAATGGCTGAAATGGAAATGAAAGTTCTTTCAGAATGGAAATATGAAAAATCCATACCTTTCAGAGGCTATACGGGTAAAACTCTTTATATCAACGTAGAAAACCATGAGTGTATTGAAAAAGAAGTCACCGAAGAGATGAAGGAAAGATTTACGGGGGGAAGAGGTTTTGGACTAAAGCTACTCTGGGATGCTGTAAACGATAATACCAGATGGGATGACGCAGAGAACGAGATAATTATCTCAGGAGGTCCCCTGTGTGGAATAACACAATATCCAGGATTGGGGAAATTTTACGCGGTTTTTATTTCTCCACTTTCTGGTCAGACCTATGACAGTAATGCTGGAGGACATTTTGGCCCCCTTCTTAAGTTTGCCGGATGGGATGCCTTGGAAATACAGGGAAAATCAGATCAGAATATTATCATATTCATTGATGGCGATAGCGGAAAAGTTCAGTTTCTTGAATCTGATTTCAAAGATATAAATAGCTATACTGTAACTGAAGCCCTTCATGATCATTTTTCCAAAAGCGAAGAAGATAAACGTTCAATTTCGGTTGTGTCTACAGGCCAGGCTGCTGAACATACTTACTGGGGCTGTCTTAACTCCAGTTTTTATGACCTTAGAAGGAAAACACCCAGATTGAAGCAGGCAGGAAGAGGTGGCGGTGGGACCATTCTCAGGGATAAAAAGATCGTTGCACTGGTGGTTCGAAATCGAGATTGGTCAGAAATAAAACAAGGAGTTAAAGATTATGGCATTTTGCAGCAGGTAGGACTCAAACTCCACAAGGAGATTTGTGATCTCGATGCCAAACAGGCGAGAATGCGGACTGTTGGAACAGCACATCTTAACGAAATCATGAATGATTATCACCTCCTTCCTACTCATAATTTTAAATTTGGCCAACATAAAGATATAGCAAATATTCATTCGAATGTTTATGAAGAGATCTTCACCCAGGGAATACCTGATGGATGCTGGTACGGATGTTCAATGGCATGTTCCAAGGGCGTGGACAATTTCGAGATAAAAACTGGACCCTGCCGCGGTCAGATAGTTACCGTAGATGGACCTGAGTACGAAACGAGCACAAGTCTTGGACCAAATATCGGGATAATGGACCCTGGCTGGACCATTGAGGCAAATTTTTACGCTGATCATTATGGCTTCGATACCATTTCCCTTGGTACAGGTTTAGCTTTCGTCTGTGAATGCTATGAAAAAGGTTTTCTTAATAAAGATATAACCAATGGACTTGATCTTAATTTTGGTATGATGAATGACCTGATGGAACTGATCCATCGAATGGCTGGAGGCAAAGATGTCTTTGCCAATGAAGTAAGTAAAGGCATAAGAGAGATGAAAAGAGTTTTTGAAAATAAATACGGGGCTCCTGCCGATAACCTGCGTGATATTGGAATGGAAGGACAGGGAGTCGAGGTTTCAGAGTATGTCTGCAAAGAATCAGTTGCCCAGTGGGGGGGATTCTTCCTGACCCTGAAGGGACCACAGCATGATGAAGCCTGGCTGATATTTATGGACAGGGTTAACAAACAATTGCCCACTTTCGAAGATAAGGCAGAAGCTCTTCACTATTTCCCTCTTTTCAGAACCTGGTTCTCCCTGGTGGGAGGCTGTAAGCTTCCGTGGAATGACGTCGAACCTGCGGATAATATGACCAAGTATCCACCTCAGGAAGCAGCAAAAGTTCCTGAACATGTTCAGAATTATATTGATATATTCAATGCTGTTACCGGTAGGAATATCGACAAACAAGAGTTAATACTCATGTCTGAAAGAGTCTATAATTTCCAGCACCTGTTCCAGATCAGACTTGGGAAAGGAACTAGAGGATTCCATAACATACCTTACAGGGCAATGGGTCCAGTATATCCGGATGAATGGGAAGCAAGATCTGAATATTATGATAATGAACTCCGAGAAACTGGAACTGAACCAGAAGGACTTTCTGTGGAGGAAAAGATAGCTGTTTTAAGATCTGCCCGGGAAAAACAGTGGGAAAAACTTGTTGACGTTGTATACAACAAAAGAGGATGGGATAGAAACGGAATACCTACTCTTGAAAAGCTCCGGGAAATAGGCATGGACCTTCCGGAACTGGTTGATATAGTTAAGAAAAAAGCCAGACCTGAGGATAGATTCATCGACTAAAAAGGGAAAAACAGATCCCCCTTGATCAAGGGGGATCTGTTTTTCCCTTTTTACCTCATATAATACGACAGTGAGTAATATTTTGTATTCCGACTCGACAATCCATATATCTGCACAAAATGGCCGATTCCCGATGTCACAGGCCTGGAAAGACGACCCTCTACAGACCTTTAACATAGTATTACCAGCAAACATCCATTACAATGAAAATACAATTACGCAATCGGGGGAAATCGATGTCTCCTGCAATATCTCGGGAATTCAGACGAATGGTCAGGCAAAACCTTGAGATTTGGAGTAAACAGAAAACTAGTATTTTGAACAGAAAATCAGAAATAAAACTTTCGCACCATAACCCAATCGGGGTTGGAACTTCATGGATGGATATAAATAAATAGTCTACCACCAGAATACAGACAGATAGGAAGTTCTGACGCGACTGACATTGAATAATAATTTGTTGGTTTATTGAAGAAACAAAAGGTCAAAGCAAATCATGAAAGAACCTTATTGTAAATATCCTTATGTCCACCCGGAAAGACTGGTGGGCATGTTGACAGGTTTGTTTGTCACTCATCTGGAAAACTTATCATGCTTTGAGAATTTACTGCGATTCATTGAATCTCTGACCTATACTTAACTTATTCTATCTGTATTTTAGAAGGTTACAGAAATCAGAAGAGATCTGCCCTTATATAACATCGGTGAACGATGAGTTGTTAGAAAAGGTTAAGCTACAGAATATTTTCCCCTAAATGAAAGTTTAGGTATTCAGGGTTTATATACATCGAAACCTCCATGGTCATTTATAACATACATAAGGTATGGGACTCCTTCTCTATCTCCATTCTCCGTAAAACCTATTGAACCGGTGACACCGGAAACACCATTGACTTCATTTCGAAGATATTCTGCTATTGCTGCAGAATCGGCACTTCCAACTTTATCAACAGCATAAGCGAGAATATAAAGAGCGTCGGCAGCATATACAGGCCAGGGACTTGAAGGAACTTCTCCATATTCTGTTTTATAGGCATCAAGGAATTGTCTGGATTTATGATAGGGAAGCTCCGCAGGCATCGGCTCCTGTGTCATAAAACACCCTTTGGCTATATCCAGACCTGCCATTCTTACAAATTCATCATTAATTGCGGCGTTTCCTCCCACAAAGGGACAGCCAATTCCTAACTCTCTTGCCTGGACAGCAATAATAGCTGCTTCCGCATAATATCCGGTAAAATAGAGAATATCAGGTTCAGTTTCTTTAACTCTGGTTAAAGGTAGTATATAATCCTTTTCGCCAGGAGTTATGGCCTCATAGTAGACTATTTCCACTTTCCCCATATCGATCATAGTCTGGAATGCCTTTTTGGTCTCTTCTGCAACACCAAGGGCAAATGGAGTATTATCATGCATTATTGCAATTCTTTCAGCTCCAAAGATTCTTGGTACATATTGTGCAAAGAATATTCCCTGGGAACTATCAACTCCACATATTCTGAAAAAGTATTTAAAACCTCTCCGTGTAAGACCTACTGCCGTTGCACCATAACCAATGTTTACAATTTTTCTCTTTTCATAGATTTCAGAAGCAGACTCACACACAGAGGAACCATAGGTGGATACAACACCCACAATATTCTTAAGCGAGACAAGCCTTGTGGCGGCAAGCGATCCTCCCTCAGGGTGACCCATATCATCTACAACATGCACCTCTATTAGCCTCCCACCGAGGATACCCCCATTTTCGTTAATCAGTTTAGCAGCAGTTTCACAGGACCTCTGGGCCATTTGACCTTCATATTCCCAAGGACCGGTTAGAGGACCCTGAAGTCCTATTATTATGGGCATATCCGCTGAAAAAACAGTGCACGTAAAAAACGACAAGAAAATGGAGGAAACAAAGATCTTCCTGAAGATATTTTTCATTACCCCTTTATCCCTCCTTATCAACCATTATAAATAAACCTTAAGTCTTTTCCTTTCCCTTTTTATTAGTGCCATAATACTATACATTCTACAAACTAGTTCTTGCTGTTGAGTTTTTTGCAGTGAAAAGAAGTTTCAGACTTCGTAAAGAACATGAGGCTTAAAATCCATGATATCAATTAAATATAATGATGGAAGATAGGAACAAATAATTCAGGAAAGTCCAGATTGAGAACTTTTCTTACTGTTCAACCGAAAGCCCCCGCATTCATGCGATGCGGGGGCTTTCGGGAGATTTAATCCGTTATTCCACCTCTCCAGACTTAATTAATCCAAGCTTAACCGGCTTGGATGGTGGTCGGAAGGTACCAGGAGCAACTTCTTCGTAAGATTTACCCGTCATTTTACATATTTCCCGAATGATAATATCGCGACAGCCCCTGCCCTGGCATGGACCCATTCCAACACGTATAACACGCTTTAATTCTTCAAGGCTATCATATCCACGTCCGATCCATTCCCTGATTTCACCCAGAGTTATCTCCTCGCATCGGCAAACAACTATGTCATTATCTTTATCGGGCATTATTTTTTCACCACCTTTATATTCCGGATATCCATGACCCTATCCTTCGGAACAACAACATGGACAACCATAGTGCTGTCTTCCCATGGCTCGGTGATATTAATAACCTTGCCCTGTGAAACCTCACTACCAACCCGGTCAAGGCAGACCACGTCATCTCCAGGCTCAGGTTTTGGCAACATTTCGTAGGGAAGCTTCATCAGAGCTTGATTCTCGGTACCCCAGGTCAGGTCTGCCACAAAACATGCAAGGCCAGGACACTTCGCTACACATCGTCCGCAACCAATGCATTTGGTGTAATCAACGAGAGGAATATCATTGATATCTTCAAAAGGAAGTATCGCTCCAGTGGGACAGCTTTCATAGCATGGATTGCAAGGGATACGCTGGGGGCATTCTATTATTACAAGGCCATTTCTCTTTATCTCCCAGAGATCCTTTGGCGGTTTAACTGTCTCTATACGTTCAACTGTGAGTACACCGCTGTTAAAGAGTTTTTCCACATCGGTCATTTTAGTCTACCCCCAGTGTTCACAGCAGACACAGCAAAGTCCGCTCCTGATCTTTTCGCCTACTTCTCCTGCCCTGAGACTCTCAAGGCGCTTGTGATACTCCGCAGATCGATCATAGAAAGTTTCCTGGGATAGATAATTCAGTGAAGCTGTAGCACTAAGACCGGCTATGCGACCTTCGACCATCGCAGCAGAGGCTTCTTCAATCCCGGCCGCATCTCCAGCGACCCAGATATCTGGATGGGAAGTACGCATCATGGGATCCCTCCTTGCTACGTACCCGCAAAGCTGGGGGACAAACTTCATTTCACATCCAGCCGACCACAGGAGTTCACATGTAGGGGTAAGTCCCACTGCAAGACAAATGGTATCACACTCAATGTGCCGGGGATCACCCAAAGGCTGGAAACGGTCATCGACCTCCTGGATCAGGGCCCCCTCCACTACAGTATTTCCAAGGGCCTCCCTGATCGTGTGCTTCAGGTAGATGGGTACTCCAAGACGACGGATCTTGGCTGCATGGACCCAGTAACCTCCTATCCTGGGCATAGCTTCAACAATCCCGGCGATCTTGATACCGGCCTGCATTAGTTGATAACTCACTATAAGACCTATATTTCCAGCTCCGATCATGAGCACTTTCTCTCCCGGGACTATGCCGTAAACATTCATAAGTGTCTGAATAGCACCTGCTCCATAGACACCTGGCATATCATTGTTCACAAAAGGGATAAGGCGTTCCTGGGCTCCAGTAGCTAAAACAAGTTTCTTCGGCTTGATACGTTCGTACTTCTCCTCGCCCACCATGTAGCTCACTACGCCGTCCTCTTTGTAATACCCGGTAGCTGTAGTATTAGTAAAGACCTTCAATTTGCCCAGGGTCTTATACTTCTCAATTTCATCAAACAGAAAATTAGCGATCTCAAATCCGCGAGTACCCGCATATTCTGCTTTGGAACCGAAGAACTTATGGGTCTGCTTTATAAGTTGGCCACCAAGCTTCAGGTCGCTGTCCAGAACAGTAACATCTGCACCATGCGAAGCTGCTTCAAGAGCCGCAGAAAGTCCAGCAGGTCCACCTCCGATAACAAGTACCTCTGTAGTCTGCATAGTTAACGGTCCCCTCCTTCCACCGACCTAAGGACACCCCTGCCCTTCTGGGTTTCAACCTTCATTCCGGCCTTAAGGGGTGTGACACATGTACGCACGTTAGGGACGCCATCAACGATCATGAAACAGGATGAACACTTCCCTATGGCGCAGAAGAAGCCCCGAGGACGTTCTGTTTTAGGTGTAATTCGATAGACCTGAATGCCATTAGCGTGAAGGGCCGCAGCGATAGGATCATCTTCGAATCCTTTCATTTCCTTGTCATCAAAGGTGAAAGTTACCATTTTTTTCTCTTCATGACGAAAATCAAGGATAGGATGATCCTTGATGAGTTTAATAGACATTATCTGCACCTCCTAGATGCAAGCGGGTTCGAAGAAAAGGTCCCCTTCTTCGAAACGACTGTACCTGAACATGGAAACGTCGATAAAAGGTTTTTCGCCATTCACAATTTCTGCCATGATCCGTCCGATCGAGGGAGCGAATTGAAGGCCATGACCGCTCCACCCACAATCAACATAGAAACCTTCTACAGGAGTTGCTCCAACAATAGCCTGGAAATCTGGTGTATTTCCATAAGGACCTGTCCACTGTCGTACAACTCGGATCTGTTTCAATATAGGCATCTTCGGAAGAATGCGTTCTGTAGCAGCTTCCAGATAATCCCAGCTTGCGTAGTAGGAAGTATCTTTAATCTCTTCTCTGCCCACTCCTAACATAAAAGTTCCGTTAGGGCACTGTTTCCAGTAACTTCCATCATCAAGACAGAGGGTCATGGGGTGTTTCATCCGCTCCACCGGTTCGGTAATAAGGATCTGATGTCGCTCAGGAATGACAGGGATGTCCAAGTCTACCCACCGTCCGATGTTCTGAGTCCAGGCTCCGGCACAACATACCACTGCATTTGCCTCCCAGTCGCCCTTGTCAGTATGAATTCCAGCTACATGTCCACCTTTGCTAATAAGTCCTGTGACTGTGGTATGTTTGTTGATCTCTACTCCGAGGGCTTTTGCAGCATCTGCATAGGCAAAACATAGCGTATGGGGATTTATATGACCATCTTCCTGGTTAAAACTAGCGCCAAGCATTCCTTCAGTGTTCAGAAAAGGAGCAACCTCTTGAATTCCCTTTACTGTAAGAACCCTGGAACCTCTCGTACCAAGTTCATTCTGCAGCTTAACATTTTTCTCAAGTTGGTCTAACTGAGATTCCGAATATGCTATCCAGAGGTATCCGGCCGGATCATATTCCAGATCACCCGGATAATTGAGATCCTCCCCCAATGTTTTAAGGCATTTCATGTTGTACTGAGCGAGTAGAATATTTACCTCGGTTCCAAACTGATATCTTAATCCGGCTGCGCTTCTTCCGCTTGATCCGGAAGAAATGTAATCTCTTTCAAATAAAGCTGTCTTGAATCCCTTTTTAGCCAGGTGATAAGCAGTGGAACACCCATGCACACCACCACCAATGACAGCCACGTCAACACGGTTACTGTCCATGCACGTGCCTCCTTTTAGTTATAATATTACAACTTAATGAAGAAGAAATAAGCTACATTATTAATATAGAAGTAGGGTTTCATGCAGGCGGGCGCTTGCGACATCCCTTTGGAAGGGGACACGTCCAAAGCCAGATGGGAATGTAAGATTCAGAAAACGATGCAAAATATGAAAGGGAAAACCATGCGCTAGGAATAAGCCGAAAGGAATGTATTGCACCAACAGATAATGTCATATGCCTCCCCCCTCCTGGCAATGATTCTGTCGATTTTCGTTGTCTATAATGTCCTAAATATTGATAATTGTCAAACGATGACCACAATCTCTGTGAATGAATTCCTTCATGCAGAGCAGTAGTGTTAAATTGATACTCCTGCTCCCTAAAAGATAACAATCTTCTGCATAAGGGCTTTAAAAAGTCTTACCTCAAAACAACAAAATAAAAATGGTTTCGTGTAATTTCTTCAAATATGTATTATCTGATTGAAATCAATTAGAGGGAAAAATATAGTACATCTCCATAATAAATAAGGTTTGGCAATGGATAATCCGACCAGCATTATCTGAATAAATAAAACGGTCATCCATAACATGGTGGTATAGTTGATTGATATTACTGGA